>NZ_CM185235.1:0-3617299 GCF_059695585.1 Halogranum roseipondis | reverse complement strand
CGCGACGTTGCGTTCGACGAGGCTCTCGCCGTCGGCGAAACGGTCGCTGCGGAGGTCGCCGACGTCGACGAGCGACGCGCGGCCGTCACAGACGAGCTCCGCCACGATCTGCCCCGTCGCCGGCGCGTGCTGGAAGCCGTGGCCGGAGAACCCCGCGGCGGTGACGAACCCGGGAACCGTCTCCTCGACGATGGGGTGGTGGTCGGGCGTGACGGCGTAGAGGCCGGCCCACCCGCGGCGGATGCGCGAGTCGGGACCGAAGTAGCCCGCACAGTCGGCGGTGCGTTCGAGCGCCGTCGCGGCCCACTCGAGGTCGATCGACTGGCGGTAGTCGTCGGGGTTCTGGTCCGGATCGGTCGCTTCGAAGTGGCCGCCGACGATGGCCGCCCCCTCCCGTTCGGGGCGGAAGTACGACCCCGTGTCGAGGTCGATAGTCAGCGGGACGTCCTCCGGGACGGGCGTCTCGGGGTCGACGACCAGCGCCTGTCGGCGGCGCGGCACGATCGGGAGGTCGACGTCGGCCAGCGCGGCGACGTCCGCCGCCCACGCCCCGGCGGCGTCGACGACGTGCGTCGCCTCGATGTGTTCACCGCCCGCGTCGACACCGGTGACGCGCCCCGCCGTGCCGCGCTCGCGGTGTATCGCCGTCACCGGCGTCTTCGTGCGGACGTCGACTCCTGCCTCCCGGGCCGCGGTCGCGAACCCCTGGAGAGCCAGATACGGGTCGGCGAAGCCGTCGGTCGGCGAGTAGGTTGCGGCCTGGAACTGCGCTGCGTGCAACCCCGGGCAGTGTTCCCGGGCGGTCTCGGGGTCGAGAAGTTCGCTCGGCACGCCTCGTTCCCGCTGCATTGTGACGTTCTCGCGGAACGCCTCGGCGGTCGCCGCCGTCCGTGCGAGAAAGAGGTAGCCGACCTGCCGGTAGCCGATGTCGACGTCGAACGCCGCCTCGAATCGCTCCCAGACCCGCATGCTCTCGACGGAGAGTTCGACGTTCACCGGCGTCGAGAACTGTGCGCGGATGCCGCCGGCGGAGCGCTCGGTGCTCCCGCTGCCGACGGTCCCCTTCTCGCAGACGACGACGTCTCGGCCGCGGGTCGCGAGGTAGTAGGCGCTCGCGAGTCCGACGATCCCCCCTCCGACGACGACGACAGTCATGGGGGAGCTACTGCGCATCATCTGATAAACGTTGGCACGGGACAACCGATAACTGTGGGCCGGCGCAACGGGGATGTATGGTTCTGTTTCTGTCGGACGACGACGTCGCCGCCGTGCTCGATCTCGAGTCGCTCCTCCCGGTGCTCGAAGGGGCGTTCCGCAAGCAGGGCCGCGGCGAGGTCGAACGCCCGGAGCGCCCGCACTACCCCGTCGGGACGGGTCTCGTGGACGACGACCCGCTCGGGACGGCGCTGACGATGCCGGCCTACGTCCACGGTGCGAGCTACTTCGCGACGAAACTCGCGAGCGTCCACGAGGGCAACGCCGAACGGGGGTTGTCGACGGTGAACGCGACGATCGCACTGGCGGACGCGGCGACGGGGATGCCGGCGGCGTACATGGCCGGGACGCGGATCACCAACGCGCGGACGGGCTGTATCGGCGGGCTCGCGGCCGCACATCTGGCGGCGAGCGAACCGGTCACGCTCGGCGTCGTCGGTGCGGGGACGCAGGCGCGGTGGCAGACGCGAGCGATCGCCGCGGCGACGGACGTCGAACGCGTCTCCGTCTACTCGCCGAGCGACTCGCGGGAGGCCTGCGCGGCGGCGCTCCGCGAGGAGGGTCTCGAAGCGACGGCGGTCGACTCGCCGGAGGCGGCGCTCGCAGGGTCGTCGGTGGTCGTCACGGCGACGACGAGCACCGACCCCGTCTTCGACGGCGACGCGCTCGAACCGGGGACGCTGGTCGTCGCCGTCGGCGCCTACACGCCGTCGATGCGCGAACTCGACGCGACGACGATCGAGCGAGCGGCGCGGGTCTTCGCCGACGTCCCCGAGGAGGCAGTCACCGTCGGTGACCTCGCAGCCGTCGGCTTCGACGTCGACGACCTCCACCCGCTCTCTGCGGTCTTCGAGGGGCGAGTCGGCCGGGAGACGGCCGACGAGATACTCGTCGTCGACTCCGTCGGATCGGCGGTGCTCGACGCCGCGGCCGCCGAACAGCTGTTCGAGCGCGCGAGCGAGGCGGACGTCGGGACGACCGTCCCGCTGTGAGTCTCGCACGGGAGGTGACGACCCAGGGCTGACGTCTCCCTGACTGCGTTGCTGTCTTCCGATTATCTATACAGATATACAGATTGGTATCTGGAAATATGTCTGGTTAGCTGTCTGTCTGTGCTCTCTGGCGCGAATGTCTGACGGAACTTTATGTAGGGGTCCACGGTAGACCCCGCGTATGAAACGGGCTGTCACTCTGTGGAGCGAATCCGGTGGTGTCGGGAAGACGACGTTGGCGACGAACACCGCGGCGGCGCTCGGACGACGCGGCGCCGACGTGCTGGTCGTCGATCTCGACCCGCAACTCGGCAGTCTCACCGACCACGTCGGCTACGGCGAATTGAAGACCGGCGACCGCGACCACCTCGGCGACGTGCTCCTCGCAGAGGACGGCGACGCGAGCGACCTCGTCGTCGACGCTGGCGCGTTCGACCTCGTCCCGTCCCACGAGGGGCTGGCCAACATCGAGAGCGAGATGGCCGCCCGCGGGACGAACCTCCGGGAGTTCCGTCTCCGGTCGGCGTTGTCGCCGCTGGCAGCGGAGTACGACTACTTCCTCATCGACCCGCCGGCGACGCTCAACGTGCTCGTCGACAACGCGCTCGTCGCCGCCCGCGACGTCGTCATCCCCATCGAGTTGACCCGGAAGGGGAGCGTCTCCATCGACGGGCTCGAGGACACGCTCGACAGCATGCAGCGCGGCTTCCAGACGTTCGACGAGGACTTTCGGCTGGGCATCGTCGCGGTCGTCCCCAACGAGGTGGGTGACTCGAACATCTACCGCGAGGTGCGCGACCAGTTGGAGGGTGAGGGGAAACCGGTCACGCCGTTCGGCATCCGCAAGCGCGACGTGCTGAAACAGGCGTGGCAGGCGCAGATGGATCTGTTCACCTTCGCGGAGTCCTCGGAGACGCGCGAACTCCGGGACTACGAGACGGACCTGCTCGACCAGTTCGAGGCGGTCGCGCGCGTCGTCGAGGAGGGGAGCGTCGACGCCGCGGCGACGCCCGAGGAGGTGGCTCGATGACGAAAGACGACCGGTACGGTTCGGCGGGCGACAGCTACGGGCCGAGCGGTGACAGCTACGAGGAGTCGCCGTCGGCCGGTCGTAACGGGGGCGACGCGACCGCCGTCCACGAGACCGACGACGTGGAGGCAGGATCGGCGACCGAGGGCGGTTCGGACGCTTCGGGCGTCGCCGACCTCCCGTTCATCTTCGCACGGCGAACGGTGAAAGCGGACCGCGACGCGCTGCCCGTCTACGTTCGCGAGACGACGGCGGAGGACCTGGATGAACTGGAGCGGGAGCTCGACGAGCGGTTCGGCGGCGACGACGTGATGTCGCTCGACGTCCGCGAGGCGGTGGTGAAGGCCGGGCTTCGGAACGTCGAGGACGTCGTCGACGTGATGGAGACGTGGGGGTACGGCCGTCGCTAGTCGCTCGTTCCGACGCCTGGGTCACTCTTTCTCGCTGTTCTCGCGCTCGAGGTCCCGATAGAAGCCGACGAACGAGTCGTGGTCGTCGATGCCGCCGACGGTCTCGTCGAGGTCGGACTGGAGCGCTTCGATGCGCGCGGTGAGTTCGGCGTACTCGTCGCTCTCCTCGAGTTCCGCCCCTCCCTTCTCCGCTTCGAGGAGCGCCTTCTTCGACGCGAGCGAGAACAGCTCTTGGACGCCTTCGTCGTAGTCGTTTCGCGTGCAGAGCGTCGAGACAGTCTCTCGGAGCGCCTCCTTCGTGACGGGTTTGACGAGGTAGTCGTCGAACCCCATCGCGACGATGTCGAAGTCCGGTTCGACGGCCGTCACCATCGCGACGCGACAGCCGATACCGCGGTCGCGCACGGCCTCCAGCACCTCGTCGCCCGACAGGCCGGGCATCCGACGGTCCAACAGGACGACGTCGACCTCGTCGTCGAGCGCGTCGAGCGCCTCGTGTCCTCCGTAAGCAGTCCGAACGCGGTACTCGCTGCTCAGCCACGTCGCGTACAGGTCGGCGAGATCGGGCTCGTCTTCGACCACGAGGACGAGCGGGGGTGCGTCACTCATTTGTCGGTCAGTAGTGCCGTGTCGACACTCACGCCCTGCAATGCTCCGTGGGACTATATCAAAATACCCCTTGGTGTTCAATTTAGGTCGCTCACCGTTCGAGGACGTGTGAGTTCTCCTCGATCGTCTCGATGGTGATGCGGGTCGCCTCGACCTCCTCGAGCACCGACCCCCAGCCGCCGACGGTGAGCACGCCCCGGTCGGTCTCGACGGAGAGGGCGACCTGTCCGGCCAACTGTGACAGCGGCGGCGACCCCTCCGTCGACCCCATCCCCTCGTAGAGGAGATCGACGACGGTTCCGTCGATGGCGACGCTCGCGCCCGTGTCGGTCGCGAACCCCTCGACCGTCACCGTGAGTCCGACGCCCTCCTCGAGCAACGGTTCGATGTCGCGGACGCAGCGCCGGATGTCGGCGTAGGACATCGGGGGGTCGTCGGGACGACCGTCGTAGACGACGTCCCACACCTCCCACAGACACGTCTGGAAGTACCAGTGGAACACGTAGGTCAGCGTGTAGTCGTTCACCAACACGCCGTACTGGTTGAGCGACCCCGCGTGCGGAGCGAAGCAGGTCTCGGTCCGGTCGACGAGCGCGACGAACGGCGTCGGAAGCTCTCGGTGGCGGATCTCCGTCGCGACGTCTTCGAACGCCGACTGCGGGGGGAGTTCCTGCGTCTCGGTCGGCGGCGTGTGGATCGAGATCTTGACGATGGCACCGTTGTCGGCGGCCGCCTGCAGCGCCGGACGCAACTCGCGGAACTGGGCGACCGTCACCGAGAGTTGGACCTCGTACTCGGCGTCTCTGATGGTCGCGGCCGCCCGGTCGAAGACCGTGTCGAACCGCTTGACGATGCTGACCTTGTGACGGTCGACCTCCGGCTGTTCCCACCGCTCTTCGATCTCGTCGGCGGCGTCGACGAGCATCTCCGCACGTCCGCGGAGGTCCGCGAGAACGTCCTCGGGGTTCCGTGCGCGCGCGTGCAGACTATCCTGTTCGTACGTCTCGATGTAGTCTTTCGACTCCAGATCGCGCAACACGTCGTAGATCCGTGCGGTCGGGACGGCACACGCGTCGGCGAGTTCGGTCGCACTCGCAGATCCCAACTGAAGCAGCGTGTTGTACGCTTCGGCCTGATACTGCGAGAGCCCCGCATCCTCCAGGGCACCCCGTAACTCCGCAGAGTCCATTATCGAGGGTTCACGCCCCACACGGATATTAATTCGTTCCCTCGGCCCGGAGGAGGTTATCCGACCTCGATGCGCGACCGCGGCTCCGCCGTACCGTCGGCGGCGGCTCCTGTCTGCACTGACCGCCACAACGGATTTCACCGTCCGGCGACAACGGCCGGTGGACCATGAGCGACTTCGAGAGTTACGACTGTGCGAGCTGTGGCGAATCGTTCCGCGCGCTGACCGGATCCAACGCGGCGGAGAACGAGTACTGTAGTCCGAAGTGCGAAGTCGAAGGCGACGGACTCGACTGACGAGTCGCGTCCGCCTTCGGAGTCGCAGTCGAGCTACTCGTCGGGGCTGTAGTTCGGCGCCTCGTCCGTGATCATCACGTCGTGCGGGTGGCCCTCGGTCTGGCCGGCCGCAGAGACGCGGACGAACTGGGACTTCTCTTTGAACGTCGGGATGGTCTCGGCACCGACGTACCCCATGCCGGACTGCATCCCGCCGACGAGCTGGTGGAGCTCGGATGCGAGACTCCCCTTGTACGGCGTGGCGGCCTCGACACCCTCGGGGACGAACTCCTCGTCCTCGTCGGCCTCCTTGAGGTAGCGGTCGCCGCCGCCGGACTTCATCGCGCCGACGCTGCCCATGCCGCGGTACTGCTTGTACTTCTTGCCGTTCATCGTGATGACGCGACCCGGCGCCTCGTCGGTGCCGGCGAAGTAGGAGCCGAGCATCACCGCATCGGCACCGGCGGCGACGGCCTTGATGGCGTCGCCGGAGTAGCGGATACCGCCGTCGGCGATGACCGGGACGCCCTCGGGGGCGGCGACGTCGGCCACCTCGGCGACCGCCGAGATCTGCGGCATGCCGGAGCCGGAGACGACGCGCGTGGTACAGATCGACCCCGGGCCGATGCCGACTTTGATACCGTCGGCGAAGTCGACGACCGCCTCGGCGGCCTCGCGGGTACCGACGTTGCCGACGACGACGTCGGCGTCGACGTTCTCTTTGATCGCGCGGGCGGCGTCGATGACGTTCAGGTTGTGTGCGTGCGCGCAGTCGATGAACAGCACGTCCGCGCCGGCCTCGTCGGCGGCGACGGCGCGTTCCTCGTCGAACGGGCCGACGGCGACGCCGCAGAGCAGCGATCCGTCGTCGTCGCGGGCGGCGTTCTCGTGTTCGCGGCGCTGGAGGATACCCTGCATCGTGACCAGTCCGACGAGGCGGTTCTCCTCGTCGACGATGGGGACGCGCTCGATCTTGTAGTCGTACATCAGTTCGAGCGCCTCGCGCGCGGTGACGTCTTCGCCGGCGGTGATGACCTCGTCGGTCATCGCCTCGCGGACGGCGTCGGACTCGCCGACCTCGAGGTACGGACGGATGTCGGTGCCGGAGATGATTCCCAGCACCGTGTCGTCGTCGTCGACGACGGGTGCGCCGGAGACGCCCGCTCGCTCCATCATCGCGTCGACGTCGCTGACGGTCTGGTCGGGGCTCGCGGTGACGACGTCGTCGCGGGCGATGACGAGTTCGTCCGCGCGCTTGATGCGGCCGATCTCCTCGACCATCTCGTCGACGGTCATGTTACGGTGGAGGACGCCGAGACCACCCTCGCGGGCCATCCCGATCGCCATGTCGCTCGTCGTGACGGTGTCCATCGCCGCCGAGAGGATGGGGATGTTGAGCTCGACGTTCGTCGAGACGCGTGTCGAGACGTCGGCGTCGTCGGGTTCGACCCGACTCTCCATCGGGCGGAGCAACACGTCGTCGAAGGTCAACGACTCGGGTACGCGCAGTTTCTCCGAAAAGGACTCTCGTTCGGGAACGTCGTTCGCCATATAAATCGTGAACTCTCGCGGGGCAAAAACGTTGCGAGTCAGCACGTGCGTGCGTGCTATTCACAGATAAACCCACCAGAATAGTCACGTTCGTGTAACGTCATTCGTCAGAGGTGACTCGCGGAGCCGTTCCGAGTTCTGCCCGAATAATCACCCTAGTCACGCGTTCACAATGACGGTGTGTCGAATAATATGGCCAATACGCTACGTTCTCAAAGCTAGTTTAAGTAGCCTATCGTAGTATCTGTTGTCACATGCGGCCACGTCCCACACAACGTTTATTACTTTACTCCCACACAGTTGAGATATGGACTCCGACAGTCTCGCTGCATCGCGTATTGCCGGTCAGATGATCCCCGTATCCGGCGTCTCCCTTACAGCGATGTGGCGAACATTTAAACCGGAGTCGAATTTCGGATTCTTCGGATCCGACGGCGCGACTTCGGGAGAGTTGCGTTCCTATCGCCGTTTGGCCGATGGTGACGGCCGCTAGTTCCGAATGAGTGTCTCACAGCATCCGGTCGCCCTTCGACTCGAGCAACAGGTAGGCGGCGCGACGAAGCTCCTCGCGACGGTGATGGGCCTCCCGCTCGTCGACGGTATCCTGCCGGCGCTCATCGTCGCAGGCGCGTTACAGACGCCGACCGACATCGTCGAGACCGGGCTCCTCGTCTTCGGGGGGTCGGCGACGATGGCGGTCATCCTCGCGGAGATGGAGGGTACCCGCCGCGAACAGGTGCTCTCCATTCTCCTGTTGGCAGCCATCCTCCTACCGGTCGCCGCACTGGAGGCGATGTTCGCCCAGACGCTGGCGAACGTGCTCGACCTCGACACCTTCCAGCGGTTCGCGGGCATCGTCATCCTCGCGATCGCCGCGAAGACGGCCTCCTCGAAGGTCGGCGAGTATCTGCCGAGTCCGGGTACCATCATCGGGCTGGGACTCGTCGCGAGCTTCGACCCCTCCGGTGGCGGTCTCGAACTGACGCCCGAGATGAGTACGGTGTTCCCGGCCGTCGCCGCCGTCGGCGTGGGTCTGGCCTTCGCGCTCTCGGTGGCGCTGCTCGCCCCTCGCCTGCGTGGCGTGGTCGACATCGACCTGTTCCGCTTCGGCAGTTCGGTCGCACTCGGGATGCTGGCGCTGTCGGTGCTGGGCGTCCCCGGCATCCCCAGCGACGCACCGATCGCGCTCGTCACGCTCGGTGTGACGGCCGTCTTCGCGCTCGACCCCAACTCGGGGTCGACGCTCGAATCCACCGAGGCGGTCGACGCGGACGCCGCCGTCACCGACGGTGGCGACGACGAGAACGAGCGCTCGGACGGCTCGACGACGGACGAGACCGACGCCGACGCCGACGAGACGGAGCCGACGGTCGACGACGCACCGGACCCGACGGCCGCCGAGTCGGACGACTCAGAGTCCGGTTACGGCTATCCCGGCGAAGACGAGGCTCGCGCCCCCTGGCTCTGAACGGGTCGGCTCTCGTTCGTCGTGCTCGTTTTGCGGTGCCGTGACGCAGTGTTTAGGTGGGTGGGCCGACTCGACAGCGTATGAGCAACCGCGTCGTCCAAGGGCGGATGGTCACGCCGAAGCGACTCGCGAAACTGATCGAGGGCGAACAGCCGATGGAGGCCGAACCCATCGAGGACGCCGACCGGGACTGTCCCGAGTGCGGCGGCAACGTCCTGAAAGTGGGATATATGCCCAGCGTGACTGAGTTCGTCACGGGCTACAAATGTCAGGACTGCGACTGGGCCGACGACGACCGATAACCGAAACCCCTTTTAGGCAATTCGCCATACGAAGAAGTGCAAGGGGTCGTGGCCAAGCCCGGCATGGCGACTGACTCCAGAGGTAACGCCCGGTGACGAACTCCAGACTGATATTCCGAGCGACCGACTGATCATCGGTTCGCGTTGACGACCCTCTGGAGTACCGAGGCAGACCGGAGATATCAGTCGATCGGGGGTTCAAATCCCTCCGACCCCATCCTTGCAACGGACGAAACAAAACCCATAGACGGCGGTCCGTTCTCGGAACGCCCTATATGAGTTCTTCGCTCAGATCGCGCTCGACATGAACCCCTTAGGGGTTGATGCGTCGAGCCGTCTTGCGATTAGCTTACAGGACCTAGCTGAAAGTAAATCCCGACCTAATACACATAAAAGACCCTTATATACCGGCAGGTCAATCACAAAAGTTCGCATGGGGCTAGCCGCAGTCAGCCGAGAACGCGCCGCGCGCGCCAGCGACCAACTTCTCGAAACCGACCTGCGGTCCAGCCAGCGCATCTCACTCAGTTCAGAATGGCGCGCGGTCTCGAAACGATGTGTAATAGGGATTGGCGGAAGTCTTCCCACTTTCCAACACCCCAAGTTTTCTATCCCCCGAAATCGGCGTGCTGAATATAGAAGGCGTATTTTGCATACGATAGCAGATTTTAGCCATTTCTTTAGATTATATAAATAGAAGATGATTTAACAGTCTTTGATTATCACTATGTCATGCACCGCGAAGAACAGGAGCTTGCAATCGGTGAGTTATCTGTAAAGAGGGAATGGAATCGTGTTTCGTTGAATGAGATAACCGCATTACTATACTATATCAATGGAATTGCAGAGGGTCTATCCAACTCAGAAACAGTAGACGAAATAAGTGATGAATTTGCAGGTAACAAGCGTAAGCGTAGAGAGATCACAGGTGATGAACAGATTCGAGAGAGAATTATCGGAAGGCTCGCTAACCGAGGGGATCTCAAAAGAATCACTAGTACAAAGGGAAGATATCTGGCCAATGAACGTCGTGGTGCGGTTAGAGTAAAAAGGATACGCAAAGAAAGCCCATTTCTTCTAGAAATTGTAGGACCCTCTTCATTAGTGTTTATTGTGTTATATCTTGGATCAGGAATCGATTACGAATATACCGAGAATATAAATGAGGATGGTGATTCTAAAGTCCAGAAACGATTTAGATTTAATCCTCCAAATATTCGGGTAGCTGTAGAAGCGCTTCGAAGACTCTTCTGAAAAGTCAGTTTCTACCTATCGACGGCAATTATTCTACCTGAGTTGAAATAAAGTTGAGATTTCAATAGCCCCCGTCTACCTGTTTAAGCGTCAAGCCTCGGTCGACACGCCGCGCGCTCGACCTCGGCCGCCTTCCACCGCCCGAAGAACTTGGTTCCAACGTGGGTAGCATAGCGGCTCTTGCACGGCTCGCAGGCGAAGTGGGCAAAGCCGAGCCGGGAGATGTGCGTGAAGTCCATCAGCGTGTTGCAGCGGCCGCAGTAGGCCGGGTTGATACCACTCGGGACGTCATTGTATTGTCGAAGGCACATGGTTCTCGTTCTGGGTGGGTTACTTCTGAGCGATCAGCTTTCGGTAGACGTCGCTGGCGACCTGTCGATCAGAGTCTTTCGACGTCAGGCGAATCTCATACCCGGAAGACAGGTCTAACAGGACCCAAGATAGGAAATTTCGTTCTTCTTCGGTAAGCTGTTCAGTAAGGGTAGAGAGGTCTGTCATAGTGAGGGAGGTTCTCGGTCTGATTCGGTACTATCCTAATTGGGTATCCCAGAAGGAATACCATAGTAGAATACCGGTAGTAGTCAGTAGTCGAACAACGTCGTCTGATCTGGAGTCGGAGCCGACGACGGCTGGGTCATCTCGGGCCGAGAACCTCGACCGTCACAGACCCCGGTTCACCCGTCGCGCCCGGCCCATGAAGCCGCACGCGGATATACTGCCACCGGCATGGCCAGCAGCCGAGCCACTTCTTCGACGGGTCCTTGCTACAGGACTCCTTTCCGTACACCGGGTGAACGCGGTCGTCGGAGCCGCACTCCTCACAGGTCCGAGTCACAGGAACGCCTCCAGACCGCTCTGGTGCTGTCCGACCAGCGCGGCATCGACATCGACACCAACCGCGTCCAGCATATCTCCGAGCGGGTTCTTGATCAGCGTCTCCGTCATCCGAGTCGAGTTGACCCGAATCCGGTCGAGAACCGGCTCAAGGTCCGACGGGTCCTCGAAGGCGATCACGTCGATCTTGTCGCCAACCTCGTCGAAGTAGGTCTCCTGAATGTAGACCCGCTTGGGCTTGTCACCCTTGCCGATGTGCGTCCCGAGGATCGCGTTCGAGTTCCGAGCCGCCTTCGCGTGGGCGGTGTTACCGTATTCGTCCAGCGCCTTCCGCAGGCCTCCGGGGATGCCGATGGCGTCCCAATCCGGGTTGTTCGGGTCGATCTTCTTCCCAGCCTTGTGGACGATGCCGTTGACGTCCTCCTCGCGGCCGTCGAGAATGGCCGAGAACGCTGCCTCCTCGGTCTCGCTGGTCACCTTAGACGCGTCCGACCGCTTCGAGGCCGACCCTTTCACCGTCGGCTTCGACGTCTTCTGGTAGGCGTCCAGCGCCATCCCCTCCTTCCACGTCGAGATGTACGCATATTTCTTCTTACGACCCCATTGGAAAAACCGGGGCGTGAACATCTCCGGGCCGATCTTCCACTTGCAGTCTTCTGCGGGGACGCCCATCTCCTCGCCGAGCGCGGGGTAGACCTCGTCGGTCAGCACGTCGCAAATGGCGTGAGCTTCACGGACGCAGCGTTCCTGTCCCCACTCGTCGGGGAACGAGATGTAGTTCGAATCCGTGTCGCCATACACCACTTCCGCGACAGTTTCGGTGCGGACGTACTTGGCCGTCTCCTTGATGACCGCCTGACCCGCGAGGGTGATTGCCTCCGCAGTCGGGCGGTTGTAGAGGAAGAACTTATCCCACCCACAGACGCCGTAGATCGAGTTCGTGATCGTCTTAGCTACCTGATACTTGATGGCCCAATACTTCGAGGCCTCCTCGTTACCACTCTCGTTCGCGGCCTCCTCCTTCTCGCCGTATTCGGCCTTGAGGGCGATGGCGTCCTCGACGAGTTCCTTGAACAGGCCGTCGCGGTCGAGCCGGAAGCACGCCCCGTTCGGCGCTTTCGCGTAGGGGATGTTCTGGCGCTTGGCCTCGCGCTCGGAGATCAGCGTGTCCGGCGACGTGTTCAACATGAACATCGTCCACGGGTACAGCGAGGCAACGTCGATGCACAGCGTGTTCCGGGCAATTCCGTAGTACGCCTCAAACACGAACGCGCCCGTGTAGCCTTCCGAGCCACCCGAGTCGTAGCTGGCCGTCGGGCCGACCTCGCCGCGCTCGAACAGCTTGCGGCGGGACATCATCTCGATGAACTGGTAGTTGTTCACCGTGCTCTCGAAGTCGACACCGACCTGCTTGCGGAGGGCGTTGCGGAAGGAGATCGTTCCAGCCTTCTGGTCGATCCCGACCATCAGCCGGACGTCGCGGGCGTTGTAGTTGACCGCCTTCGTCGGGTTGGCCTCGTACATCTCGAAGAAGCCCTCCTCGTGCTGGATTTTCCGTTCACCAAGCTCGTGGTGGGCGACGTCGTCGAGCTTGTACGAGGAGAGTTCCGTCCACGAGTTGTTCCGGTAGGCCCCGAGCAGGTCGTACAGCGAGCGGCCGCGAACGCGCGTCGTCCCGTTCCGTTTGGCGTATGCTTCTTGCAGCGACGAGAGGCGTGCTGGGCTGGCCCCGACCGCGTTCATCCGATGGATCAGGTACTGGATGTCGAAATCGAGGTTCCACGCCGTCAGCACGTCCGGGTCGCGCTGGCCAACCCAGCAGGCGAACCGAATTAGCATCTCCTTCTCGGTCCGGTCCACGAACAGCTCGTCAACCTCCTCCGGGCGACCCTCCGGGAACATCTCGGCGATGTCGCGGTGATCTCCGTCGTAGAAGCCGACGTACTTGCCCTCGTAGGAGTCGTAGGCGACGATGGAGGTAATCCGGCTCTCGGAGTGGACCACGACGCTCTCGTCCATCGGGAAGTCTGGGCGGTCGTCAATCTCGATGTCGAAGTAGCAGATGCGGGGGTCGGGGTCGGCCTCGACCGGGGCCTCGCACGGCTGGACCTCGTCGAACTTGACGCGCTTCTCGGTCCCCTCCGGCCCGTCCGGAACGGAGACCCAATCGAACACCTCGAAGTCGATGCGGAGGCGGTCTGACAGGCGGACGTCGGCCCCGTAGGTCTTGGTGAACAGGTCACAGGCCGAGCGGACGTCGCCCGGCATCCGAACGTAGACCTTGGTCAGGCGGTCGCGGGTCTTGAACGCCCGGCGCTCGGAGTCCTCGAATCGAATGATACCCGACTCGCCGAGGAGAGACTGTTTGCGGCCCTCGATCTCGTCCGTCCGAACGTAGAAGTGCGGCTGGTAGTCTTCAACGATGACGTGGTGGCGCTCGTTGTCGGCGTCGCGGCCGAACAGGTGGAGTTCGGTGATCTGGTTTTCGTAGTCGCTGACTGCTTCTGTGTTGGTTAAGAGGAACTGCATGGTTGGGTAGCGTTGGTTAATTATCACGTTTCACCAGCCGCGGACCGCGACTGGACGTTGAAAACGGCCCGCGTTTCATCGCCGGTTTCAGTTGGTGTGCTGGGGCCGGAGACAGAGAGTATAGAAACGAAAAAGACAGAACTAATTAGATACCGAGCTTTCGGCGGCCGTACTTAACCGACCCCACCGAACACCCGAGCGCGTCAGCAATCTGAGCGTCCGAATACCCATCGGACACGGCCTGCCGAGTCCAATCAGCATATTTCAATGGTTCGCCCCAAGTTGAGGCACACATATCGTAGAACCGACATTGGTTTCCAGCGCCTTCATCCCACTTACAGAGCGGGAACTCGTTGATTTCGAGATGTTCGGGTGGATCGTCGCTGACCTCATGGAGTGCCTCGATGATTTCAAATACTTTCGTTCGACGCTGCGGGCCGGGAGGGGCTACAACGAAGTCTCCACCGACCCCACCCATCGTCCCTCGCGGGTAGTAGCCAGCGACGGCGACGATGTCGTACTTGTGCTCGAACAGGATCGTGTAGTACGTCCCTTGCAGGAAGATGTCCTTACTCCGATACTGCGGCGCAGGCGTCTTCCCCGTCTTGTGATCGACGATGACCGCGCCCTCGTCGGCGTCAACGTCAGGCAGCGAGACCGCGTCGTAGATGGCGTCAGCCCGGCCCATCGCCGGGATGGCCGGGTACGGGCCGTCATCGCCGATGTCAAGCGGGTCGTCGAGCCACTCCTCGGCCTCAACCTCGATCGGGAGCCAACGTTCTGGGCCGACACCGGCCTCCTTGCAGGCGTTGATCCGGGACTGTTCCCAGACGAGGAAGTTCGTGATGTACGGTTCGAGGTAGTCGCGCCACATGGAGACGTCCGGGAGCAGCGCGGCTAAATCGGTCGGGAACTCGCCCGTCTCCTCGACGTAGGCCTCGGCGTTGTGGTAGAACTCCTCCATCGAATCGTGGATATTCGTCCCCCGGCGCATGGCCGCCGTCTCCGGCTCGCGGAGGCCGCGGACGTAGACGAAGTTGAACTGCTCCGGGCATTTAGCGTACTTGAGAACACGGGACTTCGAGATGTACGGCAAGCGACCCTCGGGTGTGGACTCCCGAAGCTCAACCAGCCGGTTAGATTGTTCACTCATGGTGGTTACAGTAGGTGTAGTCTGATTCGGGCGTGGCCCGGTCGGTGCAATCTGGCTCCTGACACGGCGGAGCGCCGACGTTGAGAAGAAGCTCGTCGACGTCCGTCATCAGGTCGGTCGGCTGGGGAGCGGGAGCGTTCTCGGTCTGATCGGGCTGACTGAACGCCGCAAGGTCCGCTTGGGTAACCCCACCCTCCGACACCGTCTCAACCATCTCGTCCGTGCAATACGGCGAGTACAGGTAGTTCACCAAGACCAAAATCGAGAAGGCGAACATCCCACGGACGACCGTCGAGTAGTTACCGGTCGGGAACTCAAACGGAATCTCCTTGAGTGACTTGTCCCGGACGTTATTCTTGATCACGGCCTTCTCTGCCGTGGACACATCAACCGAGTCGACCAGCCCCGGGTCCGCCCGGATCGCCCGGATGAACGCCGCCGACGAGCCAACCCCGAGGGCGTGAACGTAATCGTCCGGGTCAGCCACCCGGTGGAAATTCCGAATCTCGGCGACCTGATCCTCGGGAGTCAAATTCTTCAACCCGCCCAGACAGTAGCCGTCAGCATCCACGCCTTCGAGCCTGCGGTAGGCGACATGGAACGGCGGCTGTAACGGGACGAGAACGCGAGTGTCTGTCTCAGCCAGCGGATGAACCTCATATTGCTGCATGAAGCCCGCTATCGACGCAACCGTCTTCCCAAGCGGCTCGCCCGGATAGTCCTTCGGGACTACGTAGGTCGGCCGCAGGTGGAGCGCCCGGTCGAGGATGTACTCGTTCGTGATGTCGGGCTTATTGTACCCCGAATCGAGGATGAACTCCGAGCAGACATCCCGAACGCCCGGTCGCGCCTCGTCGGCTGACTCCAGTCGGTACGGGTACGGGTAGGGCATGACTCCCGCCGAGAATACCTTGACGTAGGCGGAGTCGATCACCTCCTCGATATCGTCGAAGAACGTGCCTTGCGAGAACAGGCTCGCGTCAGGAGTCGTGAAGACAGCCTGCCCGAGTCGGTTACTCTGGCTCATCCGCCCCCTCCAGCGAGGCGACGTGGGCCGTGATGTCTGCGACGGTCAAGTCCCCACCGGCCTCGCGGTAGAAGTCGAGGACACAGCGTCCGTCTTCGTCGGCCGTTTTCTGGGCGTGGGCGACGATTTCGAGCGCCATCCTGAGACCGGGGACCGACTCGATCTCGTCTATGGTGGCTGGCTCGACCTTACTCATTGGTCTCACCTGCCCGAAGCTGCTGGTAGGCCTCCTCGTAGGGCGGGTAGATGTCTTCGTCTTCGTTGTCTTCGAGGAAGTTCACCGGGCCGCCGGGGGCGACGTACTCCTCCGGGCTGTATGGTTCGGCCGGGAACCCTCCGTCCGCCTCAATCTCCTTGACGAGGTTGTCGTACTCGGGGTCGTACATGGCGGCGATGGTCGCGTAGCCGATGCTGTCCTGATAGTGGTCAAGGTCCATCCCGCCGACGTGCTTGCGGGAGAGCTTGAGGAGGATCATCAGGTCCGCGACCTCGTCGCCCGAGAGCGGGCGTCGCAGAACTCGGTTCGAGCCGTTGTTCGAGCCGATTCGGACGCCGAGGTAGGCGTTCCAGAGGTCGGCAATGTGATCGTGGTTCTCAATGGGATCGCCGTGGGTGCCGTTGCGGTTGGCTATGATGTCCCCGATCTGGCGGGGCATGACGGCTGCTTTCTGTGCGTTCTCGCTGATGTGGATGTAACTCATGGTTGGGTTGGATAGAGCGGATGGTTCTCGGCCTAACGAGGCTATTCGACAATCATACAGAACCGGGTGATCCGGTCACAGGCTGGGCAATGACCAGTCCAGTTACGCTGACGGCCGTCACCGACGTGGTGGCCACACTTGATGCAGACGAACTCGTTGAGTCCCGGTTCGAGGGGAATTGCAGACATGATTCTGTTAGGTTGGTTGGGTAGTCGTGGTTGGTTGGTTGGTGGTTAGATGCCGACACGCTTCATCCGCCGGATACGGCCACCCGTATCGACCGCGCGGCCGTCGGGGTAACTCGTCAGGCGGAGTCCGCCGCTGGGCATGGACAGTACCTTGGAAACGACGTGCTTGCTGACGCCAGCGCGGCCGTTCTGGACCCAGATGACCCAGATACCGCGACCGCCGAACAGCCAGCCCTCCCGCGCCTCGATGGCGTCATCAGCGCGGGTAAGCTGGAGTCGGTTGGTCGTGGTCTCGGCGACGTCGTCGACGCCGGTCAGCTTCTCGATGTCGTCTCCAGTATGGATGAATAGGTGTGCTTCTGAGGCACTCATTGGTGGTTACTCTCGGGCACGAAGGGCCGCGATCAGCTCCTCGGTCGACTGATTGGCCGGGATGTCGCGGGCCTTCGCCAACTCTTGGAGGTCGCGGTAGGTCATCTCCTCCAGCCGAGAACCCGCGTCCTCGCCGGAATCATCGGTGTCTGTGGCGTCTGTCACTCCTTCGGCATCGTCCGGGCTGTCTGTGGCCGGGGTTGGTGACCACCCTTCCGGGCGCTCCACCAGTACCTCAACAGCCCCGGCAAGGCCGGTCCGTAAGTCGTCAATAGCCACCACACGTCCGTCAACATCGAAACCGCCGTCATCGTCAAAACCTACACGGAGAACATCGTAGCGGGTCATGGCTGGCGAGCACGGATGCGGTCGCCTTGCTCGATCCGCCGGTAAACAGACCCGACGAGGTCGACGGCCTGTTCGACGAACTCGACCATCTCCTCGTCGGCGTCTTCATCGGCTCGTATCTCAGCGAGGGCAACGCGGACATTTCCGATGGCCCCGCTCGACCACGACTTCATGTAGTCGAGGTCGTCGTGCATTTTCGAGGCCGCCCGTGCGAGTGCGGCCGCCTCCTGTACCTGAATAGGTGTCTCCGTCTCCGGCTGTTCTGGTTCTACTTCGGGCTGTTCCTCTTGTTGGGTCTCGGATAAATCGTCTCTGTCGGTCATGGTTGTGATCTTGTAGAAAGGAGTGTTCTCGGTCTTACTGGACGTCCGGCTCAGAAGGTCCGACGTCGTTCGCTGGGTTCAGAGCAGGCTTTGTACGACCTGCGATTCCAGAGCCACCGTCGTTACATCGGCCGCTGAATGAATCCTCGGGAAGCAACATGGGCTTCGCCGAGATAACAACTGCACAGGTAGCGTCGTCGCAAATGACGTCGCCGTGATCGTCATACCGCCCAATCTCTCCACATTCGGGACAGGTCATCGTGTCGCGGGAGACCTCCTTGAGGAGGCAGTTGGCCCCGTTGAGGCCGGGGTACATCTCCCACCACACTTCTCCGAGCCACGTCGGTTCTGAGTGGGCGGAGAGGATGCGGTCGACTTTTGTTACATCTGCACGGCAGTCTGTACGGGTTACGGGCATAGTCTTACTGCGGGTTTGTGATCGCGGCTGCTGACCGCGGGTTGGTTATATCTCTCGGGAGTCAACCGAGAGAGGAGAGCACGAATTGCTCACGTCGCATACGAGAAGGCCAATATATAAGCTTGTCGAACTTTCTTAAAGTTTTGAATTTACAGATTATAGATTGTTACTGGAAGTACACGGGACGGATGTTCGAGACCGGTTCGTCGTCGGTCACTTGGATGACCCACGCGCCCGGTCGACCGCCCGCGATTCCGAGACTATCCGCGTACTCTCCCGCAGCAGGAAGCGCCCCACCCATGATGACGGGACGGCCCGCAACCGGTTCCCATTTCAATTCGTGGTAGTGGCCCCAGAAGGCGACGTCGAACCCGCCACCGTTTGGACGGGGATCGCGGTTCGCGGACTTGAGAAGCCACGACTGCCAGCGTTTCTGCGCCGAGTTTGTCCCGATATGGGACATGGCGTCGTTACCGTGTCTCATGTGACCCAGCCAGCCCTCAATACTCGCGTCCGTATCGCGGCGCATCCAAAACTCGGTGTGGGTCTGCCAGTTGTTCGTGTTGACCGTGACGTTATCGAAGGCCGTCCGAGCCAGCAGGTCAAGCTGGTCGAATAGGAGGTCGTCCGCGTTCGCCTGCTCGGAGTTCGAGCGGGTGCGGAGTTCCCCGTGGTTGCCGTGCTGGCAGACGACGTTCACGGCCGGGAACTCGTCAGCCAACGTTCGGATAACCGACCCGTAAGTCTCCGAGGCGTGGCGCATCTGGCCACGGAGCTTCTTGTCGATGTGGTGCGGCTGGCTCTTGAAGATGTCTTCGCCCGTGATGTGGTCGCCGTTCATCAGCAGGTGAACGTTATCGACCGTGCAACCGAGCCGTTCGAGGCGGTCCTTCTCGGCGAGGATTTCCCCAAGGTGCTGGAAGACGCGGTCCTCGGCGATGTCCGATGAGAATGTCTCGTACACTTCGCCGTCAACGGTGACGCCCGTCGAGGTCTCTCCGAAGTGATCGTCGGTGCGGAACATGACCAAGTCGATCCCGCCCTCGGTGACCGGGTGATCGGCCCGAGCGGGCGGGTGATAGGCCAGCTTCTCTCGCAGACCAAGCTCCAACTCGTGAAGGAAGTCGTTGGCCTTCTTCGTGATCGTCTGCTTGGAGGCAGTTGGCGTCCGAATCGTGTCTATGGGGACGCCACCGTCGGTAATGGGCGTGGCCACGATGGCCTCCCAGATACCCTCGCTGCTGTCGAGAGTGATCATGCCCGGGTTCGCCTTTTCGATGCGTCGGAAGATGTCGTAGACGCCGCTCGTGGTCTTATAGTCAAGAGCGTCGGCAACGTCGTCCGCAGTCGCAGGGAGAACTTCGAGTGCTGCCCGCTGGTTGGTGGTTAGAGTAAGGTGGTCAAACATTGTGGTTGGGTAGATATCGCTGTCTCGGCAGGCCACAGCGACTAAAAGACCTTTCCGGCGTCGGTCAGACGTTTCTCTCCAGAAACTGAATCTGTGCCGGTATCAAGAGGGCAGAGCCTTGCCAGCTCCTTTCCCCCCTCTTATTCTCATATCTCATCTTATACTTTTTGATAATGGTTTATATTTTTACATAATTGGCACTCCACGTCGAGCACGCCCCCTTGAGGCAGAACTCGTCGGCGACGTCCCAGATGGTCTCACAGTTCATCGGGTTGTATGCTCGGCTGATGTACTCGGCAATCCGCCCACAGGTGTAGTCGTGATCGAAGTCCGGGTGTTGGGCGAAGAACTCAACCATCGTCCCACCGACAACCGAAATACGCTCTCGGCCGCTCGTGGTCTTCTCGACCTCGATCTCGATTGGGACCTTCCGGTCCATCATGTGGGTGATCACGAACAACTCCATCGAGTGCGACGCCGACCCCCAACGGAACGCCTTGGGGTTCTGGACGAAGGCTTGGATGCACGGCTTGGTCGTGAACAGAAACGGGATGTCCTCGACCTCAATGGCGTCGTTCTGCCCGGCGACGTACCGCTTGAGGCGCTCTGGATCAGCCTTCCCACCAGAGGACGAGAACGCGCTCGTCGGGGCGGTTTTCACGTAGCCGATAATCCTCTCGGCGGCGTCTGGCGACGGCACACGCTGGACGTCTGCCGGGACAGGACGCCGTTCCCGCGTCAACTCAATGTAGCGGTCGGGCGTCATCCGGCAAACCTCGTCGATGGACACCGGCACACAGTAGCGCGGCTCGTCGAACAGCTTGGTTGCCCCGAGGTGGAGCGTGTTCGGGACCCGCGTCATACGTCCGAGGTCCGACGAGGTGACGTCGAGGTACTCCGGGAGGTCCGAGATACCCGTCACATCGGTCAGCCGCTCTAACAGCGCGTCAGCGTAGGCGGACAGCCCGCGCTTGTACTGGTAGAGGTCGTCGGTGATTACCGGCAGCGGCTCGAAGTCGAGGTAGGCGTGGACGCCCTTGTTCCCCGACAGCGAGAACCGCCAGTAGTCACCCAGACCCTCGTCGCGGATGTATTGGGTGAACTTTTGCACCCGGAGAAGCAGCCGCGAGAGGTCGCGGACCCACATCTCCTCGGTGATCTTCCGACCCGTGTAGTCCTTCGAGTCGTACTCCGGAATGTCGAAGTCGAAAAACAGGCTGTCAACGCGAGGGAGGTTCCCGTCCTTGGTGTGGCCATCCGGGAACGAATACGTCGAGATGAACGGCCAGTTATCCGGCTCGTCTTCCGCGGCCAACAGCAACTCGGTCGCCTCGGTCGGCCCGGTCGCCCATCTCTGATATTTCGTCACTCGGCATGGCCACGTCGGCGACCACACACGAAGCGCGTCGAGAACGTATGCCTTCTCGGGCATCGTGGCCACGCTATTTCAACCTCCGCTGGCACTCTGGGCACAGCCGGGAACGCGGGTGAACGTTGGCCCCGCAGTAGGGACAGGTCGTCGGTTCTGGTCGACGGCGCTTCGGGCCGGGAGGCGTCCCGGTTGCGAACGTCTGGAAGGGTGTGAGGCCACCGTGTCCGAACATGATTAGAGCTTTCCGTGGGTGTCTGCGTTCGTGCTACCACCGTCAGTAGCGGGCTGTGCGAAGGCACCAAGGCCCTCAGCGGGCGCGTTCTCGGCTTTGGCCTTCTTCGGCGCGTCGTCTCCGGCGTCGTCAGCGGGCTTTGCGGCCCCACCAAACGGCTCGTCGAAGATGGCGGCAACGTCTCCGGTCGCCTCGTCGACGGCGCTCTGGAGCGACTCATCTTCGGTGATGTCCACCTCCTCGCCCGTATAGGGGTCGATAGCGAACAGGCCGTCGCCCTCACAGAAGCGCCGGACGTACTCGTCGGCGACGGCCTCCGGGATGCCGTCGATGTTGTAGACCTCGCGCGCGGCCTCCTCGACGATCTGGTCGTAGTCGAGGCCGATCTCGTGCTCGGTCAGCGTTGCGAAGTCCGACAACGAGTACGTGTTGGGATTCCCTTGGTGCTCAGAGACGAACATCCGCTCTTGCATCGAGGACAGCGAGCGGGCGACATCTTTCGTCGTGATCGAGTAGCCAGCGCGGCCGAGGCCCTGCTGGATGTCCGACTTCGACGGGCTGTAATCAGCCTCCCGAAGGAACCGGAGAACGGCTTGGTCCTCGTCAGTTAGGTTGAGCGCCGACAGTACCATGTTCTCGCCCATGATCTTCATGGCGTACCAGACGTCGGTCGGAGTCGACAGCATGGTGAACCCGCGACCGGTGTCGACGGTGAACCGCTTGGTATGGTTGATCAGCGTGATCGTCTCGATGAATCCCAGCAGCTTGTCGAAGTCGAAGCGCGCCTCGGCGAATTCCGACGGAAGAACGCGCTGGATGAACAACTGTTCCGCGGCCGGGTTGATGATCGAGTTGTTCGGGTGGTCGTGGAAGTCGTCGACGGGGATTTCCCCCATGTACTGACGAATCTGGGCCGCCTCAACTGGCGAGATCGACCGGGAGGTCTTCCCGGCGTGCTCGCGTGCCTTCCGGCGCATGATGGCCTCGGTCTGGCTCTTGGAGCCGTCGACGCCCATCATAAATGCCCGCTTCTGGAACTCCGGGTAGTCGTTAATGTCGAAGTTCCGGTTGTCGGTTGCGACTGTCGCCAGAACGGTCCGAGGACATTCGAGAATCTGCTCCTCAACCTGCTCACCCTCGGCCTTCTGGATGTTCGTCTTCTTCCGGGTGGCCTTCTTGCCCTCGCCCCACGGCTTGGCAATCTTCTCGGTCTCCTCGTCCATCCGGGCGAGGTCGCCGAGGTAGTGGACGTCGTAGCGGTTCATCTTCTCGGCGTCGTAGTAGGCCGCCGTGTCCGAAGACGAGCCGGACGTCCACTCGTAGACCGTGTCCGGCGGGTAGAGCTTGATCGCCGTCTCGACGACCATGTCCTTACCGCCTCGGGAGATGCCGTAGAGGACGATCAGCCCGCCGCGGACCATCCCGACTGTGACGGTCAGGACGGTATCCTCCTCGCCGACAAGCCCGTGGTCCTTCGCCAGTTGGAGCAGGGCGTGGAACGTCGGCGGGTCTTCGGTTTCGTCGATGTCGACGACTACGTAGTCAGTATAGTCTGCTTGAGACATTGGTTTCTGGTTGGGTTGGGTTAGGGTACGGTTCGGTCCGGCCGCGTTTCATACGCCTATTTCAGTTGGAGTGCTGGGCCGAGAACCGAGCTATCCTATTCAGGTGGCACGGACCTTACCTTAGTCGTCCGAGCCGGTGTCGCCCTTTTTCGAGGCAATCCTGCGGGCGAGTTCGCGCTCGACGCTGTCCTCGACCACGCGGGCGTACTCGTGGTACACCTCCGCGGGATCGTCGCCGTCTTCGAGCGAGACCTCGATGGTCCCGCCGAAGGTAACCGGCTCGAACTGATTTAGTTGGACCTTACGGTCGAAGTGAACGGTGATGCTGGTTGGGTTTGCCATGTGAATTACAAAGGAAACGTGGTGTGTTCTCGGTCTATACAGGCCGCCTCAGACGGCTCAGTTGATGGCCGCCTGAATCAGCGTGTCGTTGCCACCGAAGTCGTCGACCATCGCCTGCGTCAGATCGTTACCTGAGTCGGCCACGAGATCGGTCAGGAGTGCCCCGGCGCGGGCAGCGTCGTCGAAGTCGAGTTGCTGGCAGGTAGCGATGAAGTCCGAGATCGCCTCGGGGTGCTCACCGGTCGGCGCGGTCGGGCCGTTCGAGACCTTCGCACGAGACTGCCCGCCGTCGGTTGCCGGGGCCGAGGCCGCAGCATCCGAGACCGCCCCCGTCTGGGCGGGTGCGTCGCCCTCGCCATCGTCGTCGTTCTTGACCATGACCTCTGCGCCCGTCTTGACGTCCTTGAGGATCGGGTGGGCGTAGAAGCGGTCCGACTGGTTGGACTTGCGCTTGACCTCGAACATCCCGACGCGGCGGTCCTGAAGGTCCTCACGCAGGACGTTCTCGCCCGAAGTGTCGGCCAGCCAGTTGTGGATGTCCTCCTTCGAGAGAACCATGTTGCGGCCCTTCTGGGTCAGAATCTTTGCGAGGGTGACCGAGGCCGCCTTCGGGCCGTAGTCTTCCGAGCCGGAATACCACATGATCACGTTACCGACCTCAACCGGCTTGGCCGGGTCCGCCTCGTGGACGACCTCCGACTCGAAGCCGGAGATAATCTCGTCGACCTCCTGCTGGGCGGTGGTGTTGCCCTCTTGTGCCTTCTGGAGGAGCGTCTGGTCGATGTGCGGCTTGCTGACGACGTCCATCACGCGGGCATCGACGAGTTCGTACCGCTTCTCGGTGCCGCCGTAATTCTTCACGAGGAACTGGTTGGCGTCCGAGACGTCGGGAATGTACTCCTCGACAGTCTCGCCCGTCTCCGGGTCGACGAGGCAGGTGGGCTGGCGGCCGACGACGTCCTTCCACGGGAACAGCTTGAACTTGTCTTTCTCCGCGTCGTGGTAGAGGCAGCCGTCGACGAGCTTCACGTCGGCGAGCTTCACGGCCAGCGACTGACCCCACTTGTTCGCGTTGCCGAACACCTCGTCGAGGCTCCCTTCGATGACCGCGTTCGACTCCAGTTTGAGGCTCTTGTCCTCGTCGAAGTTGCCGGAGTTGTTCTGGTTGGTGGTCTGGGCGCTGTCGATGCTGTACGCGTCGTAGTTGTAGTTCATGGTTGGGTAGAACTTGGGTTATTTCTGGTTGGGTCGCCATCACGGCGGGCTATGCGGGTCTGGGTGGGGGCTGTCCTTTCCCCACCGCCAGCTACGGACTCGAACCGTAGTCGGAACTACCAGTCTGGCTAAAACGTGAGCGGCCGAGAACCGACCGCTCTCACAAAGACAAGTGGACAACCCATGAAAGGAGGGCGAGCGTCAGCGGAGAAACGCTGTCTAACCTCGCTCCCTCCTCTAATACTCATAGAATATCTTAAATGTATGTGTTTCAGGATAGTTTATCTCGATCATACATCGGGCCACTCCTTGCGGAAGTGTTCTAGATTGTATGTGTAGGAGTTGGGATCGTTCCCAAGTGCGAGTCGGAACCGCTCGATAGACTGCATCACATCGAGGAAGCCCTCTCGCGTCCGCTGGCGGTTTTCTTCGAGTGCCGGGAGTATTTCCTCACGGAGGATCGAAACGGCCTCGTGCGACGCTAGCACGTCCCTCTCGATGGCCGACAGGAACCGGTCGATGTCGGCGCGTCGCTTGATACGGATTCGGTGCGTCGTCACGGCCCGGCGCTCGTCGGTGTCGTGCTGGTACATGATGCCGTGAGCGGACAGGAACTCGTCGAACAGCCCGACCAGCGCCTCGAACTTGGTGTGTATCTCAATCACAGGAGAAATGCTGTAGCCGACCGCGTAGGACTCTCCCTTCGAGACGTTCACCTGTATACAATCCGAGAAGTCGACGGCCCCACCGATGTAGGGATACATCCACGGGTCGACCGGCGGTTCCGTCTCCGGGTTTTCGTGGCCCTCGTTCATACCGGAGAGTACCCCAGAGAAATACTTAATACTACGTATGAGTATCAGATGGGGGACAGCGGTCGGGAGTGGTTGACTTCCGTCTCGATCACGGTCCTCTCTTGTGCTGCCTGTACTACTGTCTGTATAGGATGGCTGATTAGACATTGTCTGATTAGGACTCTACCCTATTAGGAGATACCCCAACAGGAGTACCCCACTTGGGAGTACCCTATTAGGAGTAGGGTTCTTGGCCTGATTAGGTAAAGCCGAATTAGGATACCTACTATGGTACTCTACTATAGTACCGTGGTGTCACTCTATTAGCACGGTCCTCACCACATCGTGCCAATTGAGTAGCATACATTCTGTGCTATCTGCTTAGCATGGCCGTCCATCTCTGCGGGCAGTTCTGGATAGGCACTCGCTTAGACGAAATTCTATCTATGTCCTTCGACGAAACCCAACCAGAACCCCTGACTGAACCGGATACGAACAACAACACGAAGTTCTACGGCTCGGATGCCAAGTACGCCACCCCAGATCGGCTGGATGGCTCGGATAAGCTGGCCAGCCATTACGACCGGCTCGCGCAATACAACCGCGGTATCCGAACCGGACGCACCCGGATGGACCAAGAACTCATGCGTCGACAGGATAATCTCGCCCTGTTTGACGCCGTCTCCAGCCAACTGGAGCTGACCAGATACCAGAAGTCGGTTGGACGCCCGCTGTTTGGCGACCTGCCGCTGTCTAAACTGTCCACGCCGGGTGGGATCGACGCGACCCTGTGTGCGATCATGGTTGCAGCCCACGTCTGCAAACAGGATGATCGGAACTACCACCCGAACCGGAAGTCCGAGAACAACGATGCGCTGTTTGCGGACTACCTTGACTCATTTGACTACCCGGAGAAGGCCATCCGCTCGGCTTACGCCAAAGTGGGAATGGAGGTGTGCCTCTAATGGAGTACACCATCCTCTACGACGACCGCGAGAAACTGCCGTGGACGATGCCGGGTGTCCATATGGAATCCGCCCGGCTCGACGTCGGCGACTATACCGTCAAAGGCTTCGAGGATGTCTTCGCGGTTGAACGCAAGTCCATCGACGACCTAACTCGGTCGGTTGGAACAGACCGAGAACGCTTCGAGGCCGAGATCATCCGCGCCCAAGACATGGCCGACTTCGTGGTCATGGTTGAAGGCACCAAGGATGACATCCACGAGTGGGACTACTACAGCCGCATCCATCCAAACGCCGTGATCGGCACCTGTGACAAATGGGAGCAGTTCAAATATGGCACCTTGAAGTTTGTCTGGGCAGACGACCGCGAGGAGGCCGCCCAACAGGCGTTGGCCAAGCTGGATAAGTGGTTTATGACTCACGCGCTTGGCCTGTTCTAAGACAGCTTTTCTTTGGCACACGACCGGCAGACGTAGTTGGCCGATCACTCTTGCGCCGCGTATTTCCATACACCATCGATATTTTTGATACGACAGCTATTCAGGATAATTCCGTCGCAAAGCTCACAGGTGGGCATTTAGCTTGAAATAGTCGCGCTCTCGGCCTATTCAGACGCCGACCACTTCTCATCGAGCTTGGTTAACTCGCCGCGTTCGAGAGCGCCGCGAAGCTCGCCGAGCGTGTGAGTCGTGTGGGTCTCCTCGGTCACGTTGAAGAACTTGACCGTGGGCGATTCTCCGTCCTCAACGTTGAATACGTAGCAGAGGCCGTACTGCATCTCACCCGTAAGTGGGTGCTCCCCCTTCGGGAACCGAAGCTGGTCTCCGGGGGCGAACGTGACGTCGTTGATACTAACCGTCGGGCTGCCCTCGACCGGTTGCGGGTATCCGGTTTCGTATTTCATAGTCACTTCCCCCATGCGACGTAGTTGGAAAACAACCAGTCTCCCATTAGTTGTTCAAGGACTGCTTCAACCTGTTCTGGTTTGAGACCGGTCTCGGAGGCTATCTCCGACGGCACGATTTTGCTGCGTTCGTCTTGTTTGCTCATAGCTGGTGGTTGATTCTCGGCCCCATAAAATTTCCCTCAGCGGGTTGGGGCGTACAGAAAAGGAGGGGAGTTCTCAGGCGGTCATGGAAGCCGGGTGTGTTTCAGTAGGCTTCGTGGCCATAGTCCGACACGGGAAGGTCGAGGGGCACTTCATGGCCGCACTCACCACAGATCCAAACCTCATGTGGGCCGTAGTGGGAGTCGGTCGTCATCATGTACCCGTCGCCGTCGTGCCTACAAGGGTAGGGCATTTGTTCTCAGTCGTAGCAAGTTCTGGCGAGGTAATAAATATGACTGCAATACCGGCCAGAGCGTCGGTCTTAGGTGTTACCGCTTCTGGTCAACGCCGCCGCTGAACCGGAGCCGCTCACCGAGGAGCGGAATGGAATCCGGGTGTGGCTTCTGCACCGAGTGGATGGTGCTCGGGTGGACGTAGACGCCACGGTCGCCTGATTGTATGTGGACGCGCTTCGAGCCTGCCGACCGGACAGTCCCGTAGCGGATTCGCCCTTCGTAGGTGAACTCGGCTCGGTATCCGGGTGGGATTTTCTCTGGGTTCATTGGTTGGTTGGGTTAGATCAGATCGCTTCGCCTCCCGCGTTTCATTCTCCTATTTCAGTTGGTCTGCTGGGGAGGGAATTACACGGTTAGCTACGTAATGGCACAATCGTTCACATATCCGGCTCTGGCCACTCGGCGGTGTCCTTGTCCGTTCGGAAGGCACCGGCTTGACGGAGTTCGTGGGCCGTGAACGTCCCGACGTCCCATCCCCCGTAGGTTATCGGAGAGCGGACCCGACCGAAGTAGATGAGCGTGTGTTTCGTGACCGGCTCGCCGTCCACGTAGTCGACGACCACATCGTGGTAGCCGTCGATGTCGAAGACTTGCCACTCCCACTCGGGGAGGAACGCGGCCTCGAAGGTGGCGATGGGTTCTCGGTCTTCGTCGGCCATCAGAACTCCACCCCCATCCACGACTCTCGTTCGGCAATCCGCTTGGGGTCTGGCTTGAAGTCGTCCGGGACTTTCCACTCGAACAGACGGGGTTGAAGCTCCTCGTAGAGTTCGAGCGCGGCGTCATACCGACGCTGGATGTCGTCAGCGTCTGACTGGAACGGAAGCGTCCGGTGCTGCTCGTGGGCAATGAACAGGCGGAGGCCGGAGACGATGGCCGCAAGTTCGTCGTCGGAAAAGTCGTAGGCGTTGTTACCGAGTTTCGGGATGATAAGTTTCTCTGGCATGGTTAGGCAAATAGGTGGATAATGGTCAACAGGAGTAAGACGCCGCTCGCCCCGAACCAGAGTGCGATGCCAGCCTCGACGAGGTGGTAGTCGTCGACGGTCACGCCGGGACACCTCCGTCGACCCACTCCCGTGGTGGCGGACAGCCGAACGGGTGGTCGGACATGAACTTGAGTGCGGCTGCCTTGGCCTGCATCTTGCCCTTCGAGCCGCCGGAGTTGGTGCCTCGAATCTTGTAGTTCGGCGGGGCGTAGACGGATGTGAACAGCGCCTCCCAGCGGCCGCGGTCGTTCTTCTGGACGATCACCCGGTATGGGCTGGTCTTGTAGGCGTACTTGATGAACTCGTCGTGGTCAGCGAGTAGATGCCAGTTGTTGTGTTCGTCAATCATGGTTGGGTAGGTTGGGTTGGAGTAGGTAGACGCCGTTACCGGCCGCGTCCGTGGCCGCGGTCTCGAACAAAGTCGAGGCACTCGGCGCACATCGACTCCGCACCCGCGGTCAGGTTGCCGCAGGTGTCGTAGTTCACACACGCCCCCTCGGGCTTTGCGTCATTGGGGACGAGAGTTAGTTGGGTCGTTCGGGCGGTCATGGTTCGGTTGGGTGTCCCTCCGGCCCTCCATCATCGGGACGCGAACGCCCTACTCTAACCAGAGCACCCGTGAGCCGAACTCATCGGGTGTCTCGTTCATCGAGGCGGCGTGGGCGTGGTACGGCAGCGCCATCTGGCCACGCTTGTCGTAATCGCGGACGGCAACCGTGAACTGCTGGTCAAGGCCGGGATGGACCCGTTCAACCGGTACAGCATAGGTGAGAAGGACCGAGCTACTGAATGGGGGAATCTCCATTAGCGTGATCGCAGTTGCCTCGGTCGGCAGCGTCACCTCATCGCCCACTTGGACGGTCGTGCTGTGGGGGATGTATTCGCGGTCAACGACCGGCAGTTCATCTGTCTGTGTCTGCGTCTGGGTTTCAGCCATATCTGATGTCGGTGCTCACGGTCATGGTCACCACGTTCTGCTCGGGGTTGATGTCCATGTCCGTAATCATGCAGCGTTCCTGTAGCAGTTCTCCGGTTGCGGCGTCGACGAGGTCGAGCGCGAGGGTGCCAACGAGGCGATCTCCGCCCGTGAGCGGCACTTACTCGCCTCCAAAGCCGCTGTCCGTATAGATGCTGTCACCGACTCGGCCGTTCGTGGCGGGGTCGGCCGTCGCAGTCTCGGCGTCCTCGTCGGTGAGAGCGTTCTCGGTCTGTTCAGGCTCATCGTCCTCGACAGTCCGAGTGTGAATCGGCGTAAACGAGACGTCCTCAAACTCACCGCCGGTAACGCGTTCCAAGCAGCGCCGCTCGATGTCCGAGTCCGAATCGTGCTTGGTGTGTTCGACGTCGACAATCATCTCGACTTCAAGGGTGGTCACGTACTTCATGGTCGTCTGTGGTTGGGTTGCCCCCTTGCCGGTCAAGGGGAAGGCCGGAGGAGGAATCGAACCTCCTACAGAGACACCAGTCCGGCTCGACTACGTAGAATGGGAACGCTCCCGCTTACTCTTATTCGTCGACGACGGCCTCAAACAAGGCGTCGCTCCCATAACTGAGCTTCTCGTACAGCTCATCGAACGCCCGGAAGATGTCGTCTTGGAGCGGGTCAACCGGCGACGTGTCCGCGCCCGTCTCCTCACCGACGGTCGAGATGATCTGGAGCACCTTCTCGACCGTGGCCGGGTCAACATCCGGGTCGGCCTCGGACAGCGCCTCAACACGAGCCTTGGTACGAGCTAGCGGCGACATTGCCTGTCCCGGTTCGTGGTCGTCGCGCACATCTTCATCGGTCGCGCTCGTCTCCGAAATCCGGATGCCGAGTTCGCGTTCACAGACAGATGCGGTCTCGGCCGTGAGAGCCACCATCGTCTTCCCGATGTCTTCGTCTCGAATCATCGGCCATCCTCCTTCTCGAACAGGTATCCGAAGCGGCTGGTGTACTCCGTGTCGTCCGGGACGGCCCAGATGTGCCAGCGACCTTCGCCGGAGAGGTCGTACTCTATCTGGGTGACGCGCCACTTGGCTGCGGCGAGAAGGACGAACAGGAAGCACCGACCCTCGTAGTCTCCGGTGAAATTCTGCTCGTCCTCTCGTGCCCAGCGGCGGCACGAATCGACCTCAAGGTCAAGGCTCTCGCCGTACTCGGCGATGCGCTTCTCGATCAGGTCGATAGAGGCAGGTTGGCTGGAGTTGGCTTCGGCGTCGGTACTGTCGGTAGAGTTGTTGATGGTACTCATGGTTGGGTTGGATTCTGGTTGGGTTTTGGTTCGGTCTCCACGTTTCATGCGCCTGTTTCAGTTGGAGTGCTGGGAGACAAGCGTTCTCGGTCTGGTTTGGTCAACCGCTTACAGCGCGGGCCTACCGCTGGATGCGGAGCGACTGGTAGAAGCGCCCGACCCAGCGGTCGGTGTCGTATATCTCCGAGGGGTCGACGTCGACGTACTTCGCCCGCTTGAGGCTGGCCCGACCGGCCGTGCCGAGGTGGTCACCGAGGGTAACTCGACGCATTACTCCATCGCCTCCTTGACTTCCGCGGCCTCCTCAATTACTCCTGACGTGGTGAACCCCTTGGCCTCAGCGAGGCTCGCAGCCGGGATGGAGAGTTTTCGGCGGATGTCCTTGAGCTTCTTTGCCGTTAACTCGCGGCCGTATTTCTCGTGGTCGTAGGAGGCTACGAACAGGGCGTGCCGGAGGTCGAGGACCTCGTCGTAGTCCAGTTCGATGGACTCGTCGCCGACCGAGATCGTGGCGACGTCCTCGGACTGTTCCGACTCTGTTTCCGGGTCGGCCTTCTTGAGGCGGACGCGGTTGCCGACGATGGATGCAATTTCGAGGCCGTGGCGCTCAATGGCTTTGAGGTTACCGTCGGAGAGGAGGTACTCTCCGTCGGCGGTCGTGTAGTCGAGGGTGATGACGTACTTCTCACCGACCTTGTCGACCGTGTCCAGCGGGAACGAGAGCATCAGTTTTCCGAGGAGGTCGTCGGTCTGGTTGGATTCGGTGCTGTCGTCGGTGTTGAGTGTCGTGCTCATGGTTGGGTTGGTTGGATATTCGTCTGGCTGTACTCGGCTCGTCTCGGCCCGCGTTTCATGCGCCTGTTTCAATTGATGTGCTGGGGCCTGTCTGGGCTGGATTAGTCTGCCTTGTAGCTGATACCTCCCGCACCGCCCGAGTGCTTGGCGTGCTGCATGAAGTTCGCCGCATACTCGACGCAATCAGCCGGGGCGTAGATGTCGACGATCATGCTGAACAGGTTGGACGTCTTCCCGAAGCGGACGGCCATCGGGAATGGCGGCGGCGTTTCGCCGCGGGTCAGCTCGTTAACGCGGTCGGAGAACTCCGAGCGGTCCCACGTTGAGTGCCACCCACCGCCTATCTCAGCGAACTCGTCCCAGCCGTCGACGTCGACGCCGTCCGGGCCGTCTGAATAGGAGCGCCAGCCGTCGACGGGGACCTGTTTCTGACCGAGAACCAGCCCCTGAATCAACTCCATCACCGCGCCGTCTTCGAGGTACTCGAACTCGGAGTTGTACTCCCCGTGGTCGAACACGACCGGCTTGTTCGCAGAGACCTTCCAGCGGCGGCCGTCGGGCATGGTCACCACGACCGTATCGCCGTACTCCTCAAAGGACTCGTAGCAGCCGCCGCACATTACGTAGGCGTCGTCTTCAGGGTCGATGTTGAAGTACATTCCACCGGGGTCCTCGACGTACTCGACGTGCGTCTGGTAGCCCCAATCGTCAACACCGCAGTATTCGTGGCCGCCGCACATCCAGCAGGACTCCTCGGTCTCGCCCATGTAGATGGTCTCGTCACAGACGGCGCAGTCGGCCGTCCGAATGGCCGTTGGGTCCTTCGTGTACCACTCCTCAGCCGGGGCGAACGCCCGCGCTGCCTTGAGGGGAATCGGGCCGTCCTCGGAGACGAATTGGGCGAGCTTCTTGGCTTCCCAAACGCGGAGGCCGTCGGCGTCCATGTAGTGCTGTGCGTTCTGCTCGATGGTTTCGTGGATGTCGCTCATGGTTGGGTTGTCTGGCTAAGTTAGGTTGGGTTGGATTGGGTTGGGTTAGTACGGAACACCGAGGCTGTGCTTGGCGACCGCGAATGAGATGATCAGCGCGGCCATGAAAAGCGCCCAGAACAGGTTGGTTAGGGCGTCAGCGATCTCGGGTGGCAGTTCCACAATCGGCAGGTAGTCTCGGACGTTCATCTTCGGGTCAGTTGTTGCTGTGCTCGAATGGGTAGATGGTCACCGCGTAATGCTTCTCATGGGTGTGTTCAAACGCCTCTCGTCGGAGTTCGGCAACGAGAATGAACGTCCTGAATGAGATGTCGTCGGTCCAGATGAACCGGTAGCGGTTGTCGCCCTCGCCGCGGTGGATGTCGCCCTGTTCGATGCAGCCCTGAATGACTCGGCCTTCGATATTCCGCTCACGCTTCATATCGAGGAAGTGGCTTACACCGTTCGGGTGGGGAGCCGGGACGGGCTGGTACGCAGCCGTGTTTCGGGGGACCACTTCGACCGGGAACTCATGCTCGTAGTCAGCGAACGTTTCTTGGACTTCTTTGTGGGTGGCTATGCTCATTAGGGTGGTTGGGTTGTCCAGATAGCCGTGGTTGTCTCGTCGGTCGGCGGCTACTCGACCGAGTCACAGAACCGCCCGGCCGGGACTCGAACCCGGCTGCGGCCTTCGCGGACTGGTTGGGTGGTTATTCGACTCGGTAGACGACGGTGCCGTCTGTCTGGAGTTGGTTGTCGTCGACGACCAGCCCGTACATCAGTAAGAGATCGTGCTCGTCGAGGATGTCCGCGAGGGTTGCATCTTTGTCAAAGTGGAGTTGGAGACGGGCCGGGTTCTCGTTCCAAAGCGACCACTCGGTCACGGTGTAGAACTCGCTGCCCATCACCCACTTGAGATACTCGTAATCCGACAGGCTGCGCGGGTTTTTAGGTGGCTTCTCAAAGTTGTCCGGGACGACCGTCAGGTGGTTAATTCCGAGGCTCATGGTTGGGTAGGTTTGGATGTGTGGTTAGTAGAACGCGCAAGCCGTATCGCGGACCTCGACGAGGACCGTCTCCTCGTTTAGCTCCGACTTGACGTAGGTGGCGAGATCGGCGACGGTCGCCTCGTCCGCTCGGTCCGCGAGCGACTCGACGACTTCGACATCCTCGCCGACGAGGTCTCCGGCTGGGGAAAGCCAGCTACCACGCGCTGGGTAGCTGGTTGCGCCGCCGAACGTGTCCGACAGCCGCGTTTTGATCTCGTCGATGACTCGGCTCGCGGCTGGCTTGGTCGTCGGGACGTAGACCCGGACGACTTGGCGGTAACTGAACGCGCTTTCGGTTTCGGTTGCGGGCGTTGCGACTACGTGGTTGGGGTTTTGGGTAGACATCTCTGGTTGGGTTGGTTGTGTTCAGAAAATCGCCGGGCTGGTTAGGCCCGTATCCCCCCTCTTGTACTCATCAGGGGTATTAACTGTATAGGTCGGTGTCGTGTTTGGCTATTTGCACCGGAGGATTGCCGCATCGAGGCTATCGAAGGTGCAACCGCAGTAGGTGCAGCGGTAATCAGCCGGGTTGGTCCACTTGTTGAGGTGTCGCCGCTCGACGAGTCGGTGACCGTTCAGGTAGATTGGCTTGGGAAGCTGTGCAACGTCTGAGTGGGATTGCTGGATAGACATTTGTCTGGTTGGGTAGGTCTGGTTAGGTTCTGATCTGGTTGGGAGATACCCTATTAGGAGGAGGGTTCTCGGTCTGATTCGGTATTACCCTATTAGGATACCCTACTATGGAATAGTAGGCTATCTGTAGTAGGTCGGCAGTCAGTCAGAGACAGTCGGAGTAACCACAGGCTTCACACCCGAACGCTCCAAGCGACGCGCCCCCGATATGGGTCGGTTCATCCTCCCAATAGGCTTCGGGACCAGCGTCGCAGTCGTCGGTGAAGACGCACATTAGAAGCCACCCCGGCGACGGGCGCGGTCCTCGGCTCGGTCGAGGATGTCGAGGTCGAACACGCGATCTGGGTTGTATCCCATCCGGCGGAGTTCATCATCGATTAGCTGGGAGAACTTGTGCTCGTCAGCCACCCGCTGGTCGTGGTTGGCTTTGACGGCTGGGTCTGCGTAGTATCCGGGCGGTGCCTCTTTCCAGTCTTGGCTGTAGATGCTCATGGTTGGGTCTGGTCTGGTTGGGTTTGGTTGGCTTTCGCTGGCTGGTTTTGAGCCAGTCTGGCCCGGTGCCAGATACCCGGAGTGGGAGTTGCACCCACGGTCGGCGTTGAACCGGCCGAGCGGTCGGGGGTTTGGTTGGATGGCCGCAGTTGGCTATTCGTTGATGACCGGTCCGTGTCGACGGGCGTCGACCTCGGCCGAGAACGCGGCTTCCGCTCGGCCTTGTTCTATCCAGTTTTCGTGGTGGCCGGTCAGGGCTTTGTAGTCGACGCGGTCCTCAAGGTCGGCGTCTTCGGCAAACTGGTCGTGGCTGTCGCTGTAGTAAATGTGGGTCATGGTTGGGTTTGGTTGGGTTGTGATCGTGTTTGGTTGGCGGGCGGTTCTTGGTCTTATTCGACCTCGTATCCGGCTTCTTCGAGGAGCTGTTCGTAGGTTTCGCGGTTCAGGAACACGATGTCTCGGTCGTTGAGAGCGTCGACCGTGTCACCCGCTTTGGCTGGGCCGACTCCTTCTTCCTCTTGGGCTAGCTTCTTGACCTGTTCAGGGGCGAGGGCTTGGCCGTCGGCTCCGAACCAGAGTTCGTCGGGGAGAGCACCCGCGAGTTCGGCCGAGACGTGAATCGGGTCCTCGTCGTCGGACCATTTGGGGTCTCGAAGGTCGTCGACGTCGGTGCCGGTCAATCCGGCCACAATGCCCTTCACGATCTCCGAGTCGTCCGGTTCAATCGTGAGGTCAATGTCGAACTCGGGCGTCTCGAACTCCTCGCGGTATGCCGGGAGGTTGGCCGTTAGGCCGTCGCAGGCTTCTTTGCCAGCCTCTTTCGTGTCGGCCATTAGGCCGTAGATGTCCGCCCACGGCGACTTGCCTTGGTCTTTCACCTTGGCAATACCGGCTGTCTGGCAGGCCTTGTGAAGGAACCGGACGGCGTCGACTGCCTCCCAGTAATCTTCGTATTCGTCGACCCGCTCGCCGTTAAAGATCGTCTCCGGTTCGGTTTCAGTTTCGGTCTCGGTCTGGTTGTTCTGGTTGTCGTTCTGTGCGTTTTCGAGTGCGGCTTTCAGTAAGCTCATGGTTGGGTTGTCTGGTTGGGTTGTGATTGGTTGTCGGGATGTCCTACAGGCCGTCTCATTCAGGCATAGGTGGCCACTCCTATGCGACGCCCCGAAGGGCGTTTCGTCGGGTAGGTGGTTCAGTTGAGGAAATGCAGTTAGCATACGCTTTCGTCCCTCTTGCGAGGATTTCGGCCGTCCCAGAGCCACGCTTTCGCCCCAAAGGACTTGCACGGTTACCGCGAAGGCCCGAAGGCCATTTTACGAATCCTTGTACGGGTCGTTCGGTATGCTCGGCGGGGTACGTCCCACGGCTGTAAGGCCGCTTAGAACCGGTGCCGGAGGGACCTACTTGAGACCCAAGGTGGTACGTCGAAGCTACGTGTGCTTTTCGTGGTTAGAACTTGTAAGCCCGAAGCCCGGACGACTCACGGATGCTTGTCGGTCGGACCGTCGGTGGCTATAGACTCGGTCGCGCTTTGCTTGGTGCCTGTTCTGCCGAACGCGCGACACCCTAATGAGGGAGGTAGATCACGGCCGTCTCCAGCCATGTCTGGGGAACCGTACCCCGTCGCACCAAGCCGCCCACGTGGGGAACCGGCTTCCGGCAGTCACTCGTTTTCTTTGTAGCACCTGCCGGGGTTACGGATACCCCTTCCGGCTACCTGCTGGGTCTGTCCAAGCCCCCATAACGCGGGTAACCGTGTGTGGATTGCGAACCGCGTCAGCAGGTTTACGGTTTGCCGTTTCCGGCCTTCCCCCGCTCTCACGTTGGTTCTCGCCCTTGCGGAACGAGTCGGACGTCGGGGGAACCGGCCGAAGCCAGCTTGCCCCCCGCGTGGGGATGCGGAACGACCCGAGTCGGGTCGAACGCCGTTTTCTGCTGACGGTCATTGGTCGGGGCGACCGACCTCTCGTGCCCCCGAAGAGGCAAGTTGGCAGACCACTCTTGCTATATTAAACATTTGTGTAATGGTGTAAGTGTTGTCTAGAATACCATAGAATGATGATAGGAAGCTCGAAACAGCGTTCTACACTTTCATCCTGCTACTAGGTGTCATGGTTATTCTTGGGTTGTACCACCTAATTATGGTCGTTTCGGTCATGGTGTCTCCAAAACCGATAGACGCCGTCGACTTAGCTGGTGTTAGAATATAAAGGAATCAGAGAGTGACGTGGTTCTCGGCCGCAGTAGGCACCCAAAGTCGGTGCAGTCTATCGGTTTTGTTACTCCCGACCGTCGGAGTCGGTCGGCCGGTGCGCGGGGCGTCTGTGAGATGCCTGTATTCTTAGTCTATAACCCCCGAGAAGGCCATATACGGCAGTCTGACGTCGGTCCCATAGTAGATTACTGGGAGGCATAGGACTAATATGACCGGAAAGTTCTCATATTTACGTCTTTACTGACCCAAAGTTAGCACCGGATGTTTGTTTCCGGCCGTTTATTCGGTGATCTGGCCGGTCTTGGCGACGTCGGCCGACCAACCAGTTGCGACACGACCGGCACACGGCGCGTTCAAAAGGAGGTAACCCCGCTCGAAAAATATTGCCAGATTTACCTAATGAAAGGCGTTTCAGGTTGCTGATAGGTCGGCCACAGTCGGAACATCCGCAGTTGGAGGCCGCCTCCCCCATCTACATCCCATCAGATGGATTATAATTATCGAGATTGTGGGGCTCAGATGGGTCTCTGCGGGTAAATCCGGGCGCGGGCGGCTCCTCAACCGGGAAAATCGGGGTTGTGAAGGCTACTCCGTAGCCGGAAAGCCGGAAAATCGGGGATTGGCGTCCAGACGGGCGGGGGTTCTCGGGCTAAGTGGGCGTCTGGATCGGGAAATCGTAGATGGAGACGGCTATTCCATAGCTGGAGAGGAACATCTCACCCGTGGGCGGGGTTATATCTCCATTTTTTCCAGCGTCATCCGTTGTGTAGTCTCAGTATCTTCCAACCCCAACTTGTGAACGCGTCTAAGCTCATTGAATAGCTGATCTTCTTGGATTGGATAGACGCGGAATGTACAGATTTTACCCCCACTTCGAGGCTGCCTTCCATATCCATTCACGGCGAGAAACGGTACGTCGGCATCGTCCGAGTGGTTCACAGAGAAACGGGAGTCAGCCGGACTCGTGACCCGGATCGTTTTCTCCCCTTTCTCGATTTGGTTGATCTCCTCCACCGAGAAGTGGTCTCTGAGCGTCTTGACGCCCGAATACGAGAACCGCTGAACGCGGCCCCACGGGGTCCCGAGCACATACATTCGTTTGAGTCGTTGAATCGGATGTGGGCGATATTCAGCCAACCGCTCTCGAATAGAAGCCGGTCGATTCTGCTCGGCGATGTACTCGATTTGTCGGGCGTTTCGCCTGATTAACTCCCCGTAGTTATTGTAGCGGTCACCATTGTCCACAGGTAGCACGGGTTTCATATCTACCCACCGTCGGTCGAGCCGTTCGATTGCATCGGTCATCTTAGGTGGTGAGAGTGGGCTGTTCTTTTCCTCGTTTAAGCGGGCCAGATACCTGTCAACCGCCTCAATTGTGTTCCGCTGTTTCTCCGTTGTCGGGTCCCTATACCACGCGCTTTCGATTCCGCTCGCCGCTGAAACGATCTTATCGAACCACCCGTCTCGGTCTCTGGCATCCCGGCGACGTGCCTCATACCGAGAAACGAGAAGTGCGACGATGGCGGGAAGAATCAGATAGGAAGCGACAATCTGAGACCACGATGGCTGCATCAATTCAACCTTAGTCGACATAGTTTCAAACATTTTGTGAAGTTCGTGTGGGTGAGGACGCGTTCTCGGTCTACGTGGAGTGGCTATTGGGGCGAGCTGTAGCTGAGGACGGCTATTCCATAGCCGGAGGGACGTCGTATAGCCCAATTCACGCCCGTTGGGTTACTTCTAAGTGGCTGTATCGGGGTATATCATAACGGATTCAGAATGTCGGATGATTTTACACCGTTCCTCGCCTCGGGTAGCGCCGATTCAGTCTCCGAGAAGTACGAGGACCTTCAGTCGCTTAATGTCGAGATCGAGATGCAAAAGATAGCGGGCGAGAAGGTGGGCTACAGGACCTATGACGAAACAAACCTGCCGAGTCACATCACGTGTCCTGTATGCGACGCAAAGGCCTCAGTTGGGTGGACTGTGGCCGACCACATCGAAGATCAGGAGACCGATTTCGAGGACTCGATGGCGTGCGGCGGGGAGGTTCTCGAAGGTAAGAGCTGTGTTGTCAACATCAAGATCGACGGGACGGCCAGATACGAGTAGTCCGGCCGTAAACGGCTCCGCCGATCAAGGCCGAGCCGCTCGCTGATCCCGACGCTGCGGTAGACGCGAACGAGATACCCTCCTCGAACTCAGCATATAATAAGTAGCTCAACCGTATCTCAAACCTGACTATCCAAGTCGACCGGTTATATCCGGTGGTCTATTACCGAGGGTGAATGTTAGGCCGAGAACGCTTCACTCGATCTGGGGGAGGCCAGAGACGGCTCTCGTGTATGTTGTATGCGTATGAAGACTATGCCCAACAGGGCGTCGTGATTGCCTACCACGAGCGGCCCTGATTGGAGCAGACCGTCTTTCCGGTAACCAGCCGGTCAAGCGACGGCCTTAGTGTGCAACCCAACCAGATGGGGACTAAACCACCTTAGATTGCACCTTGTGGGACTACCCAACCAGAGTGGTCCCCAGAGTAGTGGATGGTTCGAGAACCAATAAACTTATCGAACAAAATATGCTTAGATGGCTGAGTATTTTATGGCGTGGGATTTTTGTCGATTTCCACAAGACCGCAAACGTGGGTGAGGACGTGACCCAGCCTACCACGACTCTGGCACGTCCCCACCCACACATAGGACGAGAGGGGTGTTATTTCAATCTGCCGGAGGTTACTATTCATAGAAATGTATCAAGACTGGCATCTAGTATATAAACCTCAGATAGGGTATATTAAAGGGTGTATCCTAATAGGGGTAAGAGGAAGCATCGGGACAGGTGGGATTTCTACTACGTTTTCTGGTTTAGGATGTCCCGGATAGGCAGCCTCTGTTCTACTTTTCTCTTTTCGGGACCTCCCAGCTACTCCGTAGAGGAGTTCTGAAACAGTTGGAGGGTTCCCGGTCTAATCAGGCTACGTAGGTTGGGTATTTCCCCGACTCGGAAACATCCGAGGAGGGGTCTATTTCTATACCTTCAGTCCGACCAACCAGCCTGACCAATTACTACGTAATCTGACAAATGGCAAAAGAACAGGTCTCAGGAAAGACAGACGAGGAGCTAATCGCAGTCCGCCAGAAGTTCCTCGACTCGTCGAAAGCGGAATGGTACAACTTCGACGAGTGGTACTGTCTGGCCGGACCTCTCAATCAGCCAGACGACTACGACGGCCCGCCACGGTACTGCACCAAATCGGCCAAAAAGTACGGCCGGTGCAAGTTCCACGGCGGCTCGTTCAACGCGGACCCCCAGACGCAGCATCTCGACAGATACGCGAATCTCAAACATTCTATGAACGCCCAGCGACGAACCATTTTAGATACCCTCGATGAGGCCGAGCAGGACCTCTACGAAGCGATCACGACCGAGTGGCCCAAGGCCTACGAGATCGACCTCGACTCGGACCCGGTCGCTCAATACGAGTTCCACGCGCTGGCCGTCGAGATCATCCGAAATGAGCGCGGGTCGGGCTACGTCCTCCGAGAGGGCGAGAAAGGTCAGAAGAAGGTCTTTAGCCCGCAGGGCGACGTCCTCTATGAGGATATCCCGCACTACCTTTCTGAGATGCTCCAGCGGAACCGCAAGCTGGTGATGAAAATGGAGGACAACCTCGGTATCTCGCGGAAGGCCCGCCAGAAGCACGAGGACAATCAGGACGCAACAGACGTCCTCAAGTCCTTCGCCGAGGTCGGAGCCTCGCTGATCACCAACTCCGAAACGACTTACGACCCGACCCAATTCGACCCCGACATCTAACCCCGACCGGCCGAGAAGCGAGCCGGTCTCTGATATGACTTCCCTCATCTCTTTCAGTTCCGGCTACTGGCTGGCCGACGACCTCGACGTCTCCACCTACGGAGGCGCGTTCGCGGCCGTACAAGACACCGTCTACGACGAGCTTGTCTACCGCGTCGGTGGACCGCTGATCGGCACGGTCGGCGGTGGGCACTTCCGTATCTACCCGGATGCGGCGATGCCCACACACATCGTTGCCGTGCCCGACGATCACGGACTCAGGCCCCGCGACGGCGACCCGCTCTTGCTCCGCAAGACGCCGGGCGACGACGGCCGCGGGCTGGTGTTTTGACGTCGATAGCCGGACCGGGTGAAGGCGTTGACCCGCCCGATGACATCCACATCGAGCGCGTCGACCCGGATGGGTCCGATTGGGAAGCGGCGATTTTGACCATACGCTGGAGCGGGAACGGATACGACCCAGACGAGTGCTGGATTCGAGTCGACGAAGACTCGGCATCCAGCCTCGGCTGTTGGGAATAGTTTGCCCCAGCCCAGCCTAAATTAATCTCTAAATCTACTTGGAAAATGACTACGCAACTACACGACACCGGAGAGGAGTTCATCATGCAGGAAGCGTTCGGCAGCGGCACGGGCGCGACGACCGTCACGGTCGGTCTCTACAACGACGCCACGGACGGCCTGTCTGACTCCTCAGACGTCTCTGCGATCACGACCGAACCATCTGGCTCGAACTATAGCCGCCAGACGGTCACGCTGGGAGCGGATTTCACCATTCAGGACAGCGGCTCGAATTGGGAAGCGATCCTCGCGGACGTCACGTTCGACACCTCGAACTCGTCCCAGCAGGTCGACTCCTACTTCGTCGTCGTCAACTTCACGAGCGCCGACAAGGGTGACGCTGGCGACACCGATCACCTGCTCTTTACGGGTAGCCTCGATCAAACCTACGATCTTGGATCGGTTGACCAATTCACCCTCAGCGGCTCCGGCATCAGCATCAACTAATAGGGATTAGCAAAAGGATTCAGACAGTCACGCAGTCTACTCTCCAAGAGTTGTCAGAAGCGGCGTGCTGAATATAGAGGATCCCTTCATCACCGATTATATTCCAAGTGAAATTCCTTGCAAAAGGAACCCTGTGATTAACAGGCATAATCCCATACGTCTAAATCGCGCATCTGACCGTCTAAGTTTGTTTTTTATCGAAGCAAATGGATTATCGAATGAGGATTTAAGTTTGACCTCAGGTTCTCCGTTTTTGTTATGTAATACGTAGATTCTGTGCTCATCATGTTCATCTTCATAAGTCTTGAATCCGAATACATGATTCCAGAGACTATCGTTTGTTCCCTCATGGAACGCTCTTCTGAGTTCATAGAAACCCTCGGTAGACGGTTCTGGGGCTCTGCGCACATTCTTTAACAGTTCACTCTCCGATATTGATTCTCCAGAAACATCCTCTACAATATAAAGAGAATCAACGAATATTTCCTCGGTTTCTGGCTTGACAAGAACGCTCTCCCTTGCGGTCCATTCCGGATCGAGATGGTCAACGGCACTCTGAACCATACCTGAAAAGAAGAGTCGATGAATCGTTGGTATATCCGGAATGGCAAGAATAGCAGCACCAATTATGTCAAGAAAAAGGCCCGCAGCTAAAATCGTATCAGGTAACTCTGTCCCAAGATAATGCCACACACAAAGAGCTATAAAGTTGACAACAAAGACGATAACCGCAGAGTACCGGGCCTTGGGCAGTTTTGGTTTTGTCACTCAGAAAAACTTCCGAAAGGAATTGTAAAATAACTTGCTCTGCCGAACACTCAGAAGTTAATAGAAACCTCATTCTGAATAAGCGTCCTGAGTTCAGCACGCAGATTTCAGCAGGTCGGAAACGTGTGACGTTGAAGAGTACGAAGACTTCCGCTAATCGCGATAAGCATAGACTGGCCCCCTCACGGGCTGTTTTTATACTATAGATGGAACGATTTGCTGAAACCGGCTCTGTTCAGTTGGCCGGGAATGACGCTGGCATCCCGAACGCCGCGGACAGCGCCTCCATCTCATTCAGTAAGCTCTACTCGAACCCCGTTGTAGTCGGGTTCATTCCGACCACGGCCGGTGGCGAGGACATCAACGTCCGGGTGACCAATCTGACGTCATCCGGGTGTGACATCTTCGTCCACGAGCCAGATCACGCCGGTCACAACGACGAGACCGTGACGTGGATGGTCGTCGAGCAGGGCGCGTGGGAGACCGCTGACGACGTTGTCGTTGAGGCGGGTATCCACCAGACCGAGACGTCGCTTGAGGACGGGGAGTCCTTTGTCGGCGACGCTGTCGAGTTTGAGTACGACTGGCAGGAGACGCCTATCGTCTTCGCCATGCCGGTCACCCACAACAACGCGGATTGGGCGACGGTCGGCATCGAAAACGTCTCGGCAGCTGGCTTCGAGGTTGCCCAGCAGCGCGGTGGGGATACCCCGACGACGAACGCGGCTGCCTCAGAGGAGATCGCCTACGTGGCTATCAGTCCCGGTTCCGGGACCTTCTCCGGTAGCCAGTTCGAGGCGGGGCTGACGACCGCGACAGCCGTCACCTACGGCGCAGCGTTCTCGGCCCAACCGGACGCCTTTGTCATGTGGCAAGAGCGGCCCGGAACCGAGTGTGGCTGGGTCCGTGGCAGCTCGTGGACGACGACTGACCTCGATTGGTACGTCGAGTCTGCGGCCGGAAGCGGCACCTACGGTTATCTGGCTGTCAAGCCCAACTCGACGTTTGACGGTTACAACGTCGGAAACTCGGGGTCCGGAACATTTGCATACCGCTCTGCGTCCGGCTCTTCTGATCCGGTGGCTGGCTACAACAGTACGACTGGTTCCTCCGGTGGGACGTATTCAGGCGTGCTGACGGTGAACAAGTCGGTCAAGTCCGTCTCGTCGACGGCTACTCCGACGGTGTTCGAGGCGTCTGGTTCGGCGGCGACCGCGACCGGGGCGTCTGCTTCGGCCGGGAACGCGACTGCCTACGACGTCACCTCGTCTGCGGCGACCGCGACCGACATGGTCGTACAACCCGCGGTGATCTCGTCGACCGAGTTCGGCAGTTCGCCGTCGACGGCTTCGGTCTCGGAGATCACCCTTGACGGGATGCTGACGTTCCCCCAGACGGGGACGGGCGTCAACAGCGTGACCGGAAACGCGACGAAGAACCTGTTTCGGACAAAGGAGAACGAGCCGTGGTACATCGTCCGCCACGGGAACGGCGACGGTCGGATCACCTACGATTACGACCGCGTCGATGCGCCCGTTGGCGGCCAAGTGGTCGTCTTGGAGAAGCTGACGACCAGCGACGACCCGGATACCACGACCGACGATCAGGTCTGGCACGGTGTTCATACGAGAGCCGCCCAGAAGCAGTACACCCTACCGGGTACGGTGTGGACCTTCTCAGGATACTACAAGCTCTACGACGAGACCGGGAATCCGCGCCCGCTTCGTGCTAATCTGTACGAGGAAGACTACGACCACGGCTGGCACCATGCGGGTGTTGAGTTCTACGATACGGTTGCCGACGATACGTGGCGACATTTCGAGTTCTCGGTCGTTCAAGACGACGGACACGGCGACTACCCGGTCACCCCATCCATTCAATGGGGATACGACTACGGCTACCAGAAGCTCGAACTTTGCGGGCTTCGGATTGAGCCGGATGGTCGGATTCAGGCGAGAACGAGCGGCGCTGTGTCGACCTCGGTGGTCGACTCGGCTTTCGTAGCCAGCTACTCGTCGACCCCGATCATGGCGACCGCAGCGACGGTTACGGGCGCTGGTTCTGGTGTCTCTGCTGTGTCTCACGAGGGAGCCGTGGCGGCCCCGTTAGCGGCTTCGGCCGCACAGACGACCAATCCCGTTGCGGGGGTCACGGTGGCCGCTGCTGACGGCTCTGGATCGACGACGGGGGACTCTCTTGGGACTCCGTTCTCGACTGGCTCACACGCGGCACTCGTCGACACATCCGCTTACGGCGGCGGTGTCGTGTCCGCGTCCACACAGGCGCTTCCCACGGAGGTTGTGACGGCCTTCGTCGCCAACGTTGGGCCGCAGACGACTAATCATCCCTCTCCGGTCACCGCGGACGCCCACACGGCCAAAACTGGGCGCTCTGGTGAACTTCCACAGTCGCCGGTCGTTACGGATGGTCTGGTGTCCTACTGGCCACTCGATCAACCCGGCGACGTCGTCTACGACGCGTGGGGCGAGAATCACGGCTACTACGAGGGCGTGTCTCACGATGATGGGTACTCCAACAGCGGTGTCTCCGTCGACGAGCGGACCCAGCGTGTTCGGATTCCCTACGACCCGTCTCTGGACGTCACGGGTGGGATCACGATGGCGGCGTGGGTGTATCTGGACTACGACATTGACACGACCGAGAGCAACGACTACCGACATCTGCTCACTCGTGGGAACAATCACGTTCCATACGGCCTCCTGTTAGAGGAGGGCCAAGATTGGACCGGAAATGCGTTCATCAACGGTCAACGCCGATTCATTGGTAGATCTGACCCGATTCCGATTGGCGAGTGGACGTTCGTCCTCTACACGTTCGATGCCGCGACCGGCATCGGGCGCGTCTACCAAGACGGACAATTAACGCTCGAACGGTCGTGGACTCCAGATGGGCCGATTGACACGTCTACGGAAGACCTGTTCATCAACGGCAACTCGGGAACCACCAAGTGGTGGCCCGGCGACGTTGACGAGGTCTATCTCTACAATCGGGCGCTGACTATTGAGGAGGCCGACGTGATCTACGAGTCATACGCGACTCAGCGGTCCGTCCCGGCGGCGTATGTCTCGGTTCAGCCGATCACGACGCAGCTTACGGCGGCCGCATCCGGCCCCTCGTTCGGCTCGTTGACGATGACGGCCGTGGGGACGCCGCGGCAGGTTGCGGGCGGCATGGTCGCTGCTGCGTTCGAGTCTTCCGGCGCGGTCGGTGGCACGGCTGCTACCCACTCGGGACGAGAACGCGATCTCTCCCCGGTGATGACCGCGGCGACCGCGACGGCGACCACGGCAGTTGCCGGTGGTGGCTCGGTCGTGGCTGGGATCGGCCCCCTCGTCCCGAGCGGCCACATTCACAATATCGGCGAGGCGTCGAACCCGGTGGCTTCGGTGGCCGCGGTGGCCCCGACGACTGGACTCAATGTCCGGCCGTTCGTTGAGACGGCCGCTCTCGGATTCGTCCCCGCTGACGGCCTGACGTGGTCGTCTGGCGGTACAACCGAGCGGATTCGGGCGACCTCGCTGGCTCTCGATCCCGCGACCTCCTCTGGGGCGGTCGTGATCTCCGATGGGATGCTGGCTGGTGGGAAGCGGGCGTCTGCGTCGACTATCCAAGTGGTCGATGCGGCTCAGACGTCGTTCGCGGCGTCCACCCACGGCGGCGGTGTTGCGGCGTCGTTCCCGGTTCCGTCGAATCCGGTTGGTGGCTTCGACTCCGGTGCGGCAGTCACGTTCTCGGCTGTGTTCGACGATTCGGCCACGGTTCCGGTCTCGACGTCCGGTGTTGTGTCAGGGTCGTTCACGGAACAGGTGACGGTGCCTGTGCTGTCTGCGGCGACGTCGTCTTCGGCTGGCGGCATCGGTGCGACGGCGACGTCTGATGGCGGGTTGACCGGGTTCGGCCACTCGACGGCTGGGTTTGGGTCGACAGCGACGGTCGGTGAGAGTTCGGTTGGGTCGCTGTCGGCGGCGACCGTGGTTGGCGCTGCTTCTACGGCGTCGGTCGTTCCGGGCGCTGTCCACACCGGGTGGACGTACCCAGCGACGCTCGATCCGTTCGTGGTTGTTGACCGCGACCAATCTGTGACGCCCGCTGGGGCCGAGACTGGCGCTGGTGCAGGCACGACGAGTGTGTCTGCGTCGGCGCTGGTGACGGCTGCTGACGTCTCCGAGGCCCCGTGTTCGGTGGCGACCGTGACCGGGGCTGTTGGCGGCGTGTCTTCTTCGGCGGTGATCGAGGAGGAGGCGGCCGCGTTCTCGGTCTCGGTGGACCACTCGTTCCCGGCGCTCGGTTCTGTCGAGTCGCTCCCGGCGGCTGTTGAGGCAACGACTGTCTCCGGCTCGCCGATGGAGCTGTCGATGGCGTCGACGAGTGGCGGTGTGGCCGCGACGGTCACGACCGGCACCGATGACGGTCCGACGATGGTTGCGACTGCGTTCAGTACGATCTCGATTCGGGCGACGGTTACGGTCAGCCGGATCGACGGCCCGATTGGTAACCCGGTGGTGAGCTTCCCGAGTACGGGGACGCTTGGCGCGGGTCGCCTGACGTCGGTCTCGGGTGGTGGTCATGGGCGAATTCGTCCGTTCACGGCCTCGACGACGACGGTGGCAAGTGCGACTGCCGAGGTGGCTCATGTGGAGGCATCTGGTACGACTGCTGCGACCGGCTCTGGTTCGGTCTCGGCGACCGCGACCGGGACGACTGGTTTCTACTTCGTCGGCTGGCGTGGGTCGGGCCTCGTCGTGACAGAGGAGGTCGTCCTCAGCCGAGAACCCTCCTCGTCTGTGGTGATCACGTCTGCGGCGAACGATGCCGAGACGGGCGATTCGGCCAACTCGGCGGATACGGATAGCTGATTGAACGACTCCGATTCTGACTCTCGAACTCTGGCTCTCATATGGTGACTTCCGATGACTGACTTTGAACTGAAACGTAACGATACTTCTCCGGCTATCGAATCGACGCTCCAGCAGCCCGATAAGCAGGGCGAGGACTTGACCGGGGCGGTGGTTCGGTTCAAGATGGTCTCGGCGTTCACTCGGGAGGTCGTCGTCGACGCTGTTGCTGACGTGGTTGACGCGACGGCTGGTGAGGTTCGCTATCGTTGGCAGCCCGGTGACACCGCCGAGGCGGGGAAGTACCTCGCCGAGTGGGAGGTGACGTGGGCGAAGGATACGAGCGGCGAGCAGGTGGAGACGTTCCCGAACACGGATTTCATCGAGATTTTCGTACACTCAGATAATTGATATGAATACGGACGTTCTCGAAACCTTCGCCGACCAGCTTGGCGTCGATTCGTCGGTGGTCGAGGAGAGGTGGGCTGGTCGTCCTGATCGGGTCATCGAGGACATCTTCCGTATTCAGGATATGGACACGGGGGAGGTCGGCGACCTCGAATTGTTCGACGCCCAGCGGAAGGCCGTCATGGCCTACTTCTTCGGCGACGCGGACAAGATTAACAACTACAAGGGTCGCCGTATCGGCTACTCGTTCATCTACGGGGCCTGCTTCCTCCTTGAGGGGATGTTGATTCCCAACTCGGTCTACCCGGTGGTGGCGAGGAAGTACAAGCAGGCCGAGAATCGGATTCGTGACATCAAGAATCTGATTGATAACTCCAAGGTCGCTATCCCGACCCAGAAGGACAACAAGGGTGAGATCGTCCTCTGGAACGACTCGAAGTTCAAGGCGTACTCGGCCAACCCGGACGCCGAGCGTGGTGACGATTCTGCCCGTGCGGTGATGCTCGACGAGATGGCCTTCATGGAGGATCAGAAGGCGGTCTCGCGGGCGTTCGGTGCGTTCATTGCCCTCGGGAAGGGCCGGAAGATGGTCCAAATCTCGACGCCGAACGTCAAGAACGACCTGTTCATGCAGACCCATAATCGTGGGTCTCCGACCGGGTACGTTGATGCGGACGGGAACGCGTGCTCTCCAGACGAGCCGGGCGCGAAGCGGGTGGGGATCATCTCCATCAAGCAGCCGTCGTTCTGGAACGCCGACGACATCGACATCCACACTCCGCTGACCGAGCAGGAGCTTCACCCGGCGCGGCCGGACATGAACATCTCCGTGATCGATGAGGAGCGGGCGGCCGATCCCGAGGGCTTCGGTCAGGAGTACCTCTGTCGGCCGGTCGTCGACGAGTACCGCTTCTTCTGTGCTGACTCTATCGAGCGGGCAATGGCCCGTAGCGAGGAGTCAGGCTACATGACGGGTCTTTCGACCCCGAAGTCTGGGTTCCGCGCTATCGGCGTCGACATCGGTATCTCCTCTGACGATACGGTGGTGTCGGTGTTCGATCACGTCGGCGATCAGCGCCTCCAGCGGTACATGGAGGTCATTACCGACGAGTTGCTGTTAGAGTTCGGCATCCCGAACGCCGACCGCGGAAACGCGGATCATGTGGCACAGCGGTTGTCCTACCTCTACAGGCAGTTGGATGCGGACTTGCTGGTGCTGGATAAGACCGGCCCCGGTGAGACCTTCGCTCGGCAGGTGGAGGCGGCTATCGGACGCGGCGTGCTCGGGTTCAACTTCTCGAATCTCAAGGATGTCAACCGGATGATGGGCGACATGAACGCTGCCCTTCGTAACGACCGGGTGACTCTCCTGAACGACGAGCGGCTCCAGAACGAGTTGGAGTCCATCGTCAAGGAGAAGAAGCAGGAGTCGTCGACGCCGAAGTTCTCTGGGAAGGATAACTCCGACTCGGGGAAGGACGACGCGGCGATGGCGTCTGTGTTGGCGGCGTTCCCGCCCGGTTACGGCGTTGAGCCGGGTCGCGGGGCTTCTCAACGGTCGCCGGAGGAGGTTGTTCCGGGTGAGGCCGAGAACCTCGCGCCTACTGGAGAGCCGCAACAGCACTCAGACGGACTTGTATCACGACAGCCTGCCCAACGCGAGAGTGGACAGTTTGGGCTGGCCAGTATCGCGCCGCGGAGTAACTCTCGCTCCCGGCGGTATTCTTCAAGACATAGACGATAACGAATGGGCGATATACGAAACGAAATCCTACGCCGAGCCGCGGCTGGAGAAATTCCGGGCGCGACGTTCGCGTTGGATAAGCCCAAGGCGGTAATCCGACAGACGGAGGGTCGTGGCAACGCTGCCCGGCCGTCCGCTGCGCCGAAGACGAAGATCGAGGATTATCGACTGATCGTCGACACCGACCCCCACGTCGGCGAGGCAATTGATACCCTCGTCGACTATCTGGTTGGGTCGGGCTTCTCTATTGAACCATACAACATCGTCGGCGTTGACGACCAGCAGACCGACGAGGACATCGCCCCGCTCAAGCAGCTCATCGAGACTTCCAAAAAGTTCGAGACCGAGTTGTATGAGTGGGTCTGGCACGCCCTCGTAGACGGGACGGGCTTCTTGGCTATCGTGGTCGAGGACGATGTCTTTAAGCCCAAGGTGTTGCCGACCGAGTCGATGGAGATTCTCCCCGACAAATTCGGTAACATCGTCGGGTACAAGCTCTATACGTCGGACGGCGACGAGGTCGAGTTCGACCCTTACGACATCGCTATCCTGACGTTCCACAAGCACCCGGACGAGGACTTCGGCCGGTCGCTGGTGGGCCGTATCGAGGAGCAGGCGGATATGCTCCGGGATATGGAGATCGACATGGCGCGGTTCATCGCCACCAAAGCGTACCCGCCGATCCTCTGGAAGCTCGGAACGGACGAGCGGCCGTGGACGCAGCCCCAGATCGACGCGTGGCTCGAAACCATCTCTGAGATCGAGCCGGAGTCGATGCTGGCGGTTGGCCATGACGTCGATCACGACATCGTGGGGACGACCAGTACCTCGTCGACCTCGGGCGCGATGCGTCTGGAGCCGACGTTCGTTCACCTGTTGAAGCGGATTTACACGGGGCTTGGGTTACCGGCTTTCCTCGGCAACATCGACTCCGATGGTGGCCGGAATGAGGCCGTTGCGACGATGCCCAAGTTCGACCGCCGGATTCAGCGGTATCGGAGCATCATCCGGTCGGCGATTCGCCACCAGATGTTCGTCTCGATTCTGGCCGGTGACCGTGATCCTGCTGAACTCGACATCATCCCGCCGGACTTCCAGTTCGGCCAGCACTCCTCTGAGGAGGAGCGGCTGGACGCGGAGATGGCGATTCAGCTTGTGAACAACGGGCTGCTAACGTTCGAGGCCGCGGCCAAGCGGATCGGGATTGACCCCGAGACCGAGATGCCGGGCGAGGACGAGATTGCCGAGCACATCGCTCGGATTCAGCAGTTGGCCGGGAAGGGCGACTCGATTCAGAACCCCGACGGCGGCCACCCGACGGATACGGGCGGAGGAGCAGAGTCGGCGGACAGGGCAGTAAAGACTCGGCAGAACCCGGAGCGAGTTTCCGGTGACAGCCGCAAGAAGCGGTCTGTAGAGGACGAATGAACGATGACGAATTAGCGGTCCTCTACCGGGTCGACGAACGGACGGCGCGGATGGATAGGCGAATCGAGCTAATGGAGGCTCGGATGGAGAAGCAGGATGACGACGTCAACGAGCGGTTCTCGGCTGTAGCCGACGACCTCGCTGGGCTTGATGATCGTGTCCAGCGTAACACGACGATTCTCACGGCTATCACATTCGGGGCGTCCGCGCTCGTCACCGCGGTAGCGACCAAAATAGGCGCTCTTTTACACATTTTCAAATGAGTGACACGAACCACAGCCAACACAGGATTCATCTGGGCGAGGACCTCACGTTCTCGGTCCAGTTAGACCCCGTCGACCTCGGCATGGTCGGGTTCAACGAATACGGCGTCAAGGAGTACGATGACGGCTCGATTGACGTGATCTTCGCGGCGATGGAACCCGGCGTCCGAAAGGGGATTCGCGTCACCGAGGAGTTCCTCGCACGGGTTGCAGGTAACTTCGCCTCTGAGCTTCCCCTCCAGCTTGACCACTCGATGGCTCAGATGGCTAACGTCGGGGTCGTCAAGGAGGTCAAATTCTCGGATAACTTCCTCCGGGTCCTCGGCCACATCCCGAACACGGGGTCGAGTGTCCGGTCGGACGTGATTGCCGATTTTACTCACAGCCCGCCAGCGATCTCGGATGGCTCGGTTGGGTTTGGACAGTCTTACGAACTTACCCGGAATGACAACGGCGAGTTGGAGTTCACCAACGGGACTCTCAGCGAGTTCTCGTTGACTCCGTTCCCGGCCGGGTACGATAACGGCGGGTTGAGTCCGGCTTTCTCGGACGCCGTTGATGCCTACGTCGCCTCCGTCGATGACCCCTCTGCGGGCGAGAACGGTGGCGCTGCTGGCACGTCCCACGCCAAGGTGGGGCGCTCCTACGCGAATATATCTGATTTCTAATATGAAGCACATCGAGCTTGAAGTCCCCATCGAGGACATGGACGAACAGGACCTCCGAACGACCTTCTCGGAGGTCATGGAGGCACACGAGCAGAACGCCGCCGTCTTCTCTGAACTGGAACAGGCGAACGAGAACCTGACTGATCAGGTTGAGGCTCTTGAGGGCGACATCTCCACCTACAAGGAGACCCACGAGAAGCTCCACCTCCAGTATGCGGAGGTCGTTGCTGAGCAGACGCCTCTGTTCGACGCCGAGGAGGTCGCCGAGCGATTCTCGCTGGCTGACCTTCTGGAGAAGGTCGACGGGCCTGTCGCGTTCTCGGCTGAGGACGACGATCCCGTTGACGACCTCGTCGACGACGAGGGTGACGAGGGCGAGGGCGAGGACGAACAGGTCTTCGCCGACAAGCCGGACAAGGCACCAGTCGAGGGCGGTAACCGCTTCTCGGAGGAGGTCCAGTCTGACCTCGACCGCGCTCTCCAGTTCTAATTCTCATTCGACTACCTGCTGACTACTCTACTTTCAACTTTCTAACATGACAAAGGTTCGCATTGCGACTTCGGCTGAACAGCCTATCAACAAGGACGGTGCCCTCGCGCAGTACGCGGGCGAAGAAGGTGACCTCGTCGGGATGGACTCGACGGGCATCATCAAGGCCGACGCTGACTCGGTGGTCGCCGTCAACGCTGTCGGTCTTCTGGCGGCTCCGGTTCTCGATCTTGAGGCCAAGTACGGCTCGCTCAAGGAGGAGATTCCGGCTGTCTACCACACCGCCAAGGAGAAGTACACCCTCCTCGGCGAGCACCGCGTTGCCGTCGTAAAGAACGGCATCATCGTCGAAAACCTCGACGAGGATTGGGGCTTCGACGTTGGCCAGCCGGTCTATCTGGCTCCCGGTGGCGGCTTCACCCAGACGAAGCCCTCCGCTGTTGGCGACATCGTTCAGGTCCTCGGCACGGCGACCGACGATGGCGAGGCTGTCTGGCTGGACATCCAGCCCGGCTACGAGGTTGTCGCCTAATCAGGCCGAGAACCCCCCGACCGCTCTCTGACTACTCTCTGACTTTCAAGTCAATTTCTCTAACTTTCTAATGGCAAGCAACTACCGCACCCGCGAACTCAAGACGAAGGACGACATCCCGATTTCGGAACTGCTCGACTACGCCTACCAGCTTTTCGACGCCTACAACGACGAGGCACCTCGGGGCTTCGTTGGGCGCTTCACCGAAGAAGTCTCCAGCCGCACCTTCCGTCAGAACATCCCGCGTGAACTCCGCTTCATCGAAGCAGCAGAGATGGAACCGGCCCGCATGGGTATCGAGGATGGTAGCTCCCGGCACGCGACCTTCCTGCTGAAGACCTACAACCGCTCGCTCGGCTACACCCGCGAGTTCATCGAAGACAACCCCTCGGAGATGGTCCGCGAAGACCTCCGCTCGCTCATCCGCGGTGCCGAGATGACCCGCTGGGAACAGCTCTTTGAGATGTTCAAAACGGGCATCGCCGACGGCTCCAAGCTCTGGTTCGAGCCGCAGGACTACGGGGCGTACTCCTTCTCGGACACCCACAACCACACCTACGGCAGCACGGCCGAGTTGTTCAACGACTCGACCGCGGCGCAGACGCCGTCGGACCACATCCGCATGATGAACAAGGACCTCCGCCACCATGGCCTCAAGCCCGACGTGGCGATCATGGGGTCTGACCTCGCCGAGAAGTTCGTCAAGGAGCGCACCGACGACATGAGCTTCCACATCCCCGAGGCAGAAGGGATGCGTGAGACGGCCCTGCCGGACCAGACGCTCATCGTCGACGGCACCCGTATCATGCAGACGGCGTGGCTCACCGGTAACGACTGCTATGTCTTCGCTTCGGGCGCGAAGCCGATCAAGACGCACACGCTGCGGCCGCTCGAACTCACGGACAACACGGGCGCTCCGATTGGTGGCGCTGGTGGCAGCCGCGGCGACCCGTCGGCCCTCCTCGGTGCCTACGCGTCGATGCGCTTCGGCAACATGGTCGCTGACCCGCTCGCTGGTGTCAAGGCCACGTTCGACGACCTCGCATAAACGGAGTCTAACTCATGGCCATTGACGACTCTACTCTGATGGCCGAGGTGCGGGCGCTGACCGACTACGACGAGGCTATCCTCGATGATTCGGACCTGTTCGACGTCGCCAATCTGGCCAAGGAGGAGATTCTAACCGAACTGGAAGACCCCTCCATCCAGTTCTACGGCGAGAACTACCGGGCAACCCGTGCGCTGTTCTGGCTCACCTGCCTGTTTGCGAAGGTCCGCGTCGGCGAGATTGCCTCGACTGACGTCAAGATCGGCTCGCTCCGCGTCCAGCAGACGGAGATGACGACCCAGATTCGCGTCTGGTTCGACAACTTCGAGCGGCACCTCGCGGCGGCGCGTTCTCGGCCGATCATGGGCCACCTCAAAGGGCACCGTGAAGACCGCACCTACGTCTTCGAGAACCGCTAAGATGACGGCCCGCAGTAAGCGGCGTCTGATGAAAGTCTTCCTCCGGCGCGAGGGGATAGACGCCACGATCTACCGGCCGGTCTCGGGCGCTCGAAACGCCTACGGGAAGGCCGAAGAACGGTGGACCGACGCAGGCCGGGAACGCGCCTACCGATCCTACTCAGAGTCGAACGACCCCCAGCGGACGGATGACGTTGCTGGCGCGGTCGTTCGCGGTGCTCCGGTCCTGCTGCTCCCCGCTGACACCTCGGTCCGGGCTGGCTACAGGGTCGAGTATGACAACCTCCTCTACGAGGTCGATGCTGTGACTCCTTACGGCAGCCACGTCGAGGCCGACGTCACTCGCGTTACGCTCTAATAGAGATTTACAGAAGTTCCCATACATTCGATTGACGTACATCCCTCTGATTGATAGGTTAGGCGTGCTGAATAGAGGGCGCTAATTCAGTAGAGGCGATGGACAATACTATTAAGTAGACCTCTCGCTTGCGATAGTCATGTCGTGACAAGTACAAATTATCTTCTGGTATTAGGAACGCTGATAGATATGACAGGAGCAGTAATACTTGCATTTCCGGATGTCTCAAACGCTGGAGTGAAAAAGCGGGTGTACCAAAGATTACCAAGAATTGGCATATTAGAGAGGCATCGGAAAAGACTCATGGAGAGGACGGACACAAATATTGTTCTTGAAAAAGAAAGGGAAGTGATTTCTAACTTATATCCGTTTCTTGTTGACGAGTTTGATCTTGACCCGGCTCTTGAATCTTCAAATATTGATCGTATTGAAATTGACCGACAGAATATCGTTATTCGGGATGGAAGAGGTAAGCAATGGAGAACCAGCTCAATGGTGAAAAAGAGGGCTGGTAATTGTCTTGAACGCTGCGTCAGACAAAAACTCATCCGAACTGGATTGGTGTTAATGTCGATTGGGACATTACTGATAATTGTAGGAACAATTCTTGGCCCTGTATCGGTCCCGTTTTCCTCCATCTCATAACAAGTCGGATCTAATAGATCTGTTTGATTTGGCTGGACGTTTACACTAATCGTTGTGAATTCAGATTTTCTAGTCACACATGACCATCTACGTGAACGTTGACGACACAGACATCGGTGCGGACATCAAGCGTGCTATCGAGCACGGTGTCCGCGGCGGGCTGGCCAAGACTGGCAAGAAGGTCAAGCGCCAAGCTCGTTCGCAGATCGTCTGGGAGGATGCTATCTGGGAGGGCAATCTCCTTGATGGCTTCAACGTCACGTTCGATGGCTCGTCGAATCAGTACCGGGTGATCGTTGAGAATACCGCTGACCACTCCCCGTTCGTCGAGCACGGCGTTTCGGGGACGGAAGTGAAGCGAGATACACCTTTTTCATACGACATCAAAGGGCCGCCTATCGAGTCTCTCATCCCGTGGATTCAGGACAAAGGCCTTACTCTCTCGTCCGTCCGGTCTCGGGCGAGCATCGGTCGCTCACGGAGTCTTGATTCTGGACCCGGTGGCCGGGGCGTTCGTCTGTACGACGGCGGGGGTTCTCGGTCTGATGGGGATTCCCAGCCAGATACCGAGACAGACTCCGACCCAACCGAGGTCGAGGTCGACGAGGAGGAGGTACTTCCTGAGCCGGATGATCCGAGCGAGACCGGGAACCCACAGTCCATCGAGGACCTCTCGTGGGACCCGGTCTCGACCGAGCCTAACGAGTTCATCCAGTCGTTCGAGCAGGGCGACTTGATCGACGTCGTCGGTGACGAGCGGGTCATCAGGATCGACCCCAAGGGCGGGGTGCTGGCCGGGTGGAACGAGGTCAAGCACCTCTACCGCCCGGACTACAACGGCATCTGGGTCTACCCGGTGCGGGGTGGCGAGGTGTCTGACGACCCCTACCTCAAAGACTCGGCACGAATCTTCCGGCTCTCCCAACTGGAGGACCACGGCGTACTCGGTATGGTCCAAGGCAGCGATGCCGAGGACGGCGATTACGACCTGTTCACCGAGGACATGCTCCCGCCAAACATGGACACGGACACGGTCGGCGACATCGGTTCGCTGGACGTGGCTCGTGAGCTTGACGGTGAGCGGCTCGCGTTCTCGTCTAGAGACGGGATCATCTTCTACGGCACCGTCTACGATTCCGGCTACGAGGACCGGGTGATCGTCGTCGCCGAGGTCACCGAGTTCGACTACCGGTGGAACCCCGAGGACCCCGACCTCTCCGAGGTGCGGCCGATTGCGTCCGACCCGGATGTCATCGCCGACGCCGTCGAGGTGGCGACCCAGCCCGAGCCGAGGCAGAATTATCACCCACGGATGGGCTTTGACGAACTCTCGGAGGGCCGCCGGATCAAGGTCGATTCGACGATGTACGCTGGCGGTTATGCGACGATCTCGTCTGTTCTCGATGACGGGAACTACATAGTCTCTTACGAGGAGTCCGGGACTCAGGTAATCCCGCCGCGGGCGCTGGAGTGGTTCGAGGGGATGGGCACCAAGCCGGATGACCTCTGGGTTGGCATGACTATCTACTTCCGTGGGTGGAACGCCTTTGGCGAGGTCCTCAACGTGATCCTCGACCCGGATACGGGCGACATCTCCGGTGTCAGCGTCGACTTTAACGGCGATGGGCTGTCCGACAAGATTCTCGACCCAGAGCAGGTCGTCGAGGCTGCCGACGTCGATGATCCGTTTGGTGACTAACTGATTCTGAAATGAGTACGAGACTTTCTGACGTTTCTCCTGAGACCCGAGACCTCGCGTTCTGGTTGCAGGATAAGATCAAGCGCGAGGGCTTGGAGGGCATCGGCTTCATGGCTCGTGGCCGGGAGTGGGCTGAGGATCACGCCGCCAACGAGGTGGCCGATGCGATTGACCGACATCTGAGGAATCTATGAATGAATCCGACGTAGTCACGACGCTGGTCTCGACGCTCGCTAACGGCCTTCCCGAGAAGGTGACTGTGGCGACCGTCGGGGGCGACGCCGTGATGGCTCCGCCGTTCGTCCGCGTTCGGTGGAGCGCCGACCGAATCTCTGAGGGTGCGAATCCCTATGCGGGGCCGACTCGGGACGAGAACGGTGTCGCAACTGGTCGTGAGTACCATCTGTGGTACGCCGCGACCGTGGACCTGATCCTACGGTCGACCGATGAATCCGAGCGAGACGCGCTGGCACATTCGCTCGACGAGGTCTTTGTGCCGTTCGAGTACGACGGTTCTCGGTTTAGCGAGGACACGACCGAGTGGGAGTGCGGTGATACGAAGCCGCGGCAGAACTCCCTCGTTGAGACTGACTACTACGAGGCCGTCAAGACGGTCTCTTTCCAGTTCGTCAAGCGCGTGACGGAGACGGCAGAGCCGCTCCAGTCGCTTGAGCCGGACTACACCTATATCTGAATTTCTACTATATGGCAACCAACAGACCCGGAGTAGACACTTCTGTCGAATCCGTTTCGAGCACCGACCTGAACTTCAACGCCGCTGCGGAAGTGGCGCTGGTTGGACAGGCGGACCTTTCGAGTGGCACCGCACAGGAAAACGAAGTCAAGACCATCACGACGCCCGTCTCAGCTCGCACCGAGTTCGGCGCTGGTGGCCTTCTGACCCGAGCGATTCAGGACGCCCTCGCCGAGGGTGCCTACCCCGTTCGAGCGGTCGCCCCGGCCGAAGTCTCCGTCGTCGACGAAGACATCTCCGGTGTCGGTAGCTCCTCGGGGACGCTCGAAAACGCGCCGGTCGTCGAGGATGTGTCGGCGGTCTCGTTCACGGTCGATGGAGAGACCCAGACGACTGTTCTGACGAACGGTGACCCCGCGGCTGAATCGCCCGCTGGTGGCGAGGTATATCTGAACCCCGCTGACGGCTCGTTCGAGCTTGGCACCGTTCCGGCGTCTGACGGGTCGGTCGATTACACCTACTTCGATTACGATGCTGCTGTCGACGCGCTCGCGTCGGTGGCCGAGGTCGTCGATCTCGTCGGCGTCCTGACCGAGAACGACGCGGCTGTCCAGCACGCTCACGACTTTGCGACGACGCAGGCGGGCGTCGGCAACGAGGTTGTGATCATCGCCGGGACCGGCAGCATCGTTGACACGGCCGAGTACGTCAACTCGTTCGATTCCTCGCGGATCAGCCTGTGCTACCCGTCGCGTCGGCCTGACGGCTCGTCGATCATCGGCGCGAAGGTTGGCCTCCACGGCCGCCTCGGCATCAACGCCAGCCCGATGTTCAAGCGCCTCCAGACGGCCAAGGACCTCCGCGTCACGCTCTCCATCGCCGAACAGGAGGACCTCATTGCGGCGAAGGTTGTCCCGGTGGCCAACGAGGCCCGTGGCGCGAAGCTGATTGAGGACCTGACCTGCGTCGCTGACGATAACCAGCCCGAGGACGCCATGCGGCAGGTCCTCCACCGGCTGATCGTTAACCGCGTGAAGGCCGACGTCGACGACGTTTCGGAACCCTTCATCGGCGAACTCCACACCCAGAACGCTCGTAACGCGCTTCGGTCGAACCTCTCGGCCCGTCTTAAGCGCCTTCTCGATCTCAACTCGCTCAAGGCGTACACCGTCTCTGTCGAGCCGGTTGACTCGATGACGGCGACTGTTCTCGTCGGGATTGACACGGCTGACCCGCTCCGCAACATCATCGCCACCATCGCGGCTGGCGAGGTCCAGACGGCGGCGGTCTAATTCGGCCGAGAACGCTCCCGTACCGCATTTTCCCTAACTCTCTAATTTTCTAATGGCTAACCGCAAGGAATCCGCTGCTGACATCAAGGTGAACGTCGGTGAGGAGGAGGTCGTTGTCGAAAACCTCTCGCTCACCCGCAACGTCGAAGTTTCCCAGATTTACGGCTCTGGGAAGCCCAAGCCCGACGGCTACTCCATCGACCAAGTCTCTTTCGAGGGGTCGATGACCTGCAAGGGTAACCGACAGGACCTCGAAGACAAGTTCTTCAACGACGACGGGACCCCGAAGGTCCTCGACTCTATCTCGATCACCCACCTCGATGGGTCGGTCACCGCCTATCAGGACATTATCGTGACCTCTGACGGCTACGAGATGTCTTCCGGCGAGACGACCGAGACCCAGTTCGAGTTCTTGGCGATGGACAAGGAGCGGACGTCCGCCCCCAAGTAATCGTAGTATAGCCCGCTAACCACCGTTTTCACTCTTTTATCATACTCTCATCATGCCTGACAGTTCCAACTCCGACACCGGTCGTCCCGTCTCGAAGCTCTATGAAATGTGCGTCCGCGGTGACGAGTACCGCGAGACCCACGAACTCGAAATGTTCGGCGAGACGGTCCCGGTCATCATCAAGCCGCTCAAGGACAAGAAGTTCCTCTCGATTGCGGCGTTCCTCAAGGCCCACCTCGACATGGACGAGGACGAAGCAGTCGACGCCGTCCGCGAGGCCAAGGAGGTGGCTGAGGCAGAGGGCCGCGACTCTATCGACATCTCGAAGATGGACGAGGAGTTCGTCGGGGCGATGCAGCACGCCGCCCGGCTCGGGATTGCCGCCGAGGACATGGGCCACACCCAAGAGGAGGTTGACCAGATGGTCGACATGATGGTTGGCGGGTTCTCGGTCGAGATCGGCGGCGCTGTTCTGGAGGTGTCCGGCGACATCCGTGACGCGACGAAGTTTCGTGGAAGCCGGGGCGGCCAGCGGCGTGCTGGCGCTAAATGAGCATATCCCGCTCGCGCCCACCCAAGCCGATCTCACCCCGTTTCAGCGGATGGTGCTCCTGAAAGAGATGGAGCGACAGCAAGAGCAAGATGGACCGCAGTCTGAACAGGCTCCCGGTCGGGTCAACTCTCGCCACGTCCCCGGCGGGGGCGGTCGCGGCGAGACCGTGACCTACACGAACACCCACGCTAATGAGTGAAACCAAACCCGTCGAAGTTGTTGTCGACGTCGTCGATAAGTTCTCGAAAAAACTCGACAAGCTCGATGATAAGCTCGACAAAATAGACGGCCGGAAGCTCGACGTCGGCCTCGACATTTCTGACGAGGAGGTCGACAAGGTCAAGGCTAGACTCAAGACGCTGGAAGAGTCCCTCGAAGCGTTCCTTGACGTTGAATCGAATCTGGAGGAGGTCTTCTCCAAGCAACAGGCGCTCCAGAAGGATACCCGCTCGACGCACTTTGTTCGGCGGGTCGTCCGGGGCGATGATCCCGGTGGCGGAGGTGGGTTGCGGGGTGTCCTCTCGAAGATGGGCGGTCCCGGCTTCTACGATTCGGACGGGAAGCGGGCGTATGACCGGACCGTCAACCATGTCATGTCCATCGAGGGTGATCTCGACCTCCGAGACCCCCTCGCGGAGATGGAGGAGGATTTCCTCGGCTCTATCGAGCGGATGACCGATGCCTCCGCGGAGTTCGAGAACCGTGGCGTCGGTGCCTCGCGGGCCGAGGGTGGCCGCTCGAACTTCATGGGCGTCCCTATGCCGGATGTCCGACTCGACCGCGACTCTCTTGAGGAGGCGCTGGAGATTGCCCGGACGCAGAACCGCCGTGGGCGACCGTTCTCGAAGGCGATTGGTTCCTTACGGAACGCCTCGACCGGTGCGGCCGCTACGCTCGGTGGTGTGGTCGGCTCGCTTCTCGGTCGATTCACGGACTTCGGTGAGGGCTTCGACCTGAGTGCCTCCTCCGGGAGCATGGCGAAGGCGCTCAAGTTCATCCAGAAGCATCGCCCGACGATTATGATGTGGTGGCAACTGATTGCGCTGCTCATCCCGATGATGATTTCCCTCGCTGGGGCGGCCGTTGGGGTCGTCGCAGCGTTCGGGGCTATCGCCGGGGCTGGCGCGGCTATCGTCGGCCTCGGGGTTCTCGGCTACGGGTCGTCGATGGAGGACTCGCTCAAGCGGTTCCAGCAGCGCCTTGAGGAGGTCAAACAGGACCTCTTTGAGCTGTTCCGCCCGGTTGGAATGGCCTTCCAGCCTATCCTTGATGACCTTCTGACGTCGCTGCCGGTTGTCGCCCGGAATCTGGTTGACCCGCTGATGGGCCTGACCGTCTTCGGCGACTTCTTCGAGTCCGCCCTCTCGGGTGGCTTCTCGTGGCTGGCTGAACTCATCGACGTCATCGTCAATCACGTCGACATGATCACCCAGCTTGGCGCGAAGATGGGTGCGTTCTTCGGTGATGCACTTATCCGACTGTTCACGTGGGGCATCGAGGAACTCTATGAGAACCAAAATGCCTTCCTCGAACTCGGGGCCATCCTGATTTACACCATCGGTATCATCTACCGACTGTCGAAGGTGGCCTCGTTCGTCGTGGCCGCGTTCTGGCCATTCTTCTGGCTGGTGTCGAAGATCGTGGAGGCTATCGACAACAAGTGGGTTGTCGGGCTTCTCACCCTCATCAGCTACCTGTTCCTGATCAAGGGGTTGGTTCTCGGCCTAACTGCGGCGATGAACGTGCTGTCGATTGCGATGATCAAAAACGGCATCGCCGCGATGATCGCCCCGATCAAGTCGTTGATCGTCTGGATGGGGGCGCTGATTGCGAAGGCGTGGGCGGCCAACGCCGCGTTGGGCGTGCTCGCGGCTATCGTGACTGGCGGGCTGGCGCTCGGCGCTGGCTACATCGCCTACAAGCAGGTTGAGAACATGAGCGGACCCACCTCGGCTAGTACCGGATACAGCGGCGGCTTCGGTGATGGACCCAGTTACGGTGGCGGGATGACCGTCATCAATATCGAGGGCGACGTCGGGAAGAAGGAGTACAACAAGCTGCTGGACAAGCAGTTCGGCTCCCGCTACCGCGAACAGAAAACGATTGACTCGGAGATGTCCCGATAACCATGAACGATGAATTTCTCTTGATGGGTAGCGACCTGTTCTTCGCCCCGCTGTTCACGCCGAGCCGGATCGGCGGCGGCAAGGAGCGGAACGTCAACCGAAAGGATTCGTTCTGTGGTGGCGAGGACGTTACCGACAACGGCTCGAAGAACCGGGAGATTCACGTCTCGGGCGTCTTGCTCAAGCGGGAGCTTCCCGTGTTCCACGCGATCCTCGACGGCGGGGATCAGTTCGACCTGATCACAGACGGATGGTCGGGCGAGGTGCTGCTGGAGGGTGGTGATTGGGACGGTCCGGTCGGCATCGAGCCGCAGACAGGTGAAAAGCTGTTCGAGTATAGCTTCGACTTTGTCTCGACCGGCAAGGACGAATACGGCCGAGAACCCTCCACCCATTCGGGCCTCGATGTCGACGGACTGGGGCCGGAATCGGCTGACTACAACGGACCTGCGTTCGGATTATGAGCTGTGAGAACCCGCCTGTCGAACTCCGGTTCCTTCGGAGCGGTATCGACATCCAGCCGTACGAGGTGAACACCCGGATGGAGCAGGGCAAGTACCGCCACCTGTCAGCGGTCATCTCCCGGACGGCCGGGAAACAACTCGTCGACGCGGCGATCACGGGCGAGCCGGTTGCGGTCTATATGCGCGGCGCTCTCCAAGGGCGGTACGTCCTTCCGCAGAACAGCGTCAAGCTGGCCGTCGACGAGGCGAGGCTCACGCTCAAGGATGCCGCAACCATCCTCACCTCGGGTGTCGTCGAGAAGCACTTTGACGGGGTCTCACTCGAAGACGTCGTCGCGTTCATCTACGATCAGGTGGACGACCCCTACGGCGTGCTGACCGGCTGGGAGATGCTGGATGAGACAAGCGCCGGGCTAGTCTCGGAGAGCTACCGGCAACAGGCAGCCGAGTGGTTGGCTGGAGAGGACGCCCAACCGACGGCGGTTCCCGGTCTAACTGGAAGCATGGACGTGGGTGCGATCACGGCTGCGCTCGAAAAGCTCTGGAACGGGATGCCCATGATCAAGGGCGACGAGGGTGGGTTCACCTTCACCGGCCAGACGCCGTGGGAGGCGCTCCAGCAGGTCCAATCGGAGTTTGGCGTCGAGGCGTGGGTTGACCGGGCAGGCGTGCTCTGGGTGGGTATCCCGGCGCTTACGGATGGCGTCATTCACCAAGTGGACGTCGGCCTCGGCTCGGACTACGCGCTCCACCAGTACAACGTGACAACCGCGGACGTCCCGGTGCGGTCGGTGACGGTTCGCGGCCGGACGCGGTGGTATTCGGATGCCGATGGCGGCAACTCCCAGCGCGACGGTGCCCACCTGTACCCGCAGGCGACCGCCTACGTCGACGGGATTGATGGCGACGATCTGGCTCACGGGGAGCCGATTGCGGTCAAGACCCAAGGCGCGGTCGAGCGGGCAGCCCAAAATATGTTCATCAAAGCCTCGATGGCCTACCAATCCGGGAACATCGTGATCAACGGGCTGGCTTCCGAAGCCGTCGACGCGCTGGCTTCCGCCGACATCGGCGACGCGCTTGCGGTTCGACCCGGCGTCCAGAACTACTGTGAGAACGTGGATGGTGGGCTGTTCTTCATCACGCGGGTCCAGCACAGGCTGACCCCGACGGATGGATGGGAAGCCACCTTCGAGGTTGCGGGTGTCCCGACCGGGCTATCTGTCCGGTCGAATCTGGTTAACCCGCAGAACCACGAGACGTATCCAGACTACGAGACATTCGTCAAGGAGACCTAATCAACGATGGATAGAGTGCGGAAGCTCGGCGTGGTTACGACCGCCGAGGTCGACACGGCCGAGAAAGAAGTGTATGTAAATGTCGTGATGGGTCCGAATCAGGAGGCTCGTCGGATGCCGTTCGTGACGCCAGCCTCGGGGATGTGGATTGTCCCCGAGGAGGGCGAGACGGTTGAGGTGGTCGAAATAGACCGAGAACTCGTCGCCCGTTTCCCGAGGTCTCGTCCGAGCTTCCAGATGCCCGATCTGGCTGCGGGTGACTTCTGTTTCAAGTTCGATGAAGGCACCCAGATACGGGTTGCCAACACCGGCTCTGGGTTCGACGTCTCTATCGAGGCATCTGGCTCGGTGACTGTAAATGGAGTCGACATCGAAAACCACACCCATTCTGTCCAGACGGATTCGGGGACTTACGAGTCCAGTCCGCCTAATTAGGCTGTCTGGGAGGGTATATCAAATGATGTATCCTCATAAGGGTAAGGAGGTTTCCAGTTGGGTTCTACCTTATCAGGAGTACCCCGTTAGACCGAGAACCACTCCGGTTGGGTTATCCCATTAGGTCGGAGGGTTCTCGGTCTAATTAGACATCCTGTCAGGACTATCCTATTAGGAGTACCGTAGTAGAACAGTCTTCCCAGAACTCCGGTTTTGTTCGTGGGAAGTTCCTCTCCACCCTACCTTCGGTAGCCAGTAACATAACTATTCTGTATAATCTCATTAAGAAATATAATTGATACTCATTAGCACATGGTAGACATTGGACTTGACGAGAATTTTGATGCCTTTCTGAACACTCGGAAGGACGTCCAGACGGTCCGTGGCCGAGCACAGTTCGAGCAAAATCTCCGTGTTCGGCTGACGGCCTACTTGCTGGAGAATATCGGGCTTCTGGATACCGACGCGGCGTTGGCGAACATCAAGTTGCAGGTCGAGCGGGCGGCCCGTGACTATGATGTCATCGAGCGGCTGGCCGGGTACGATGCCCAGCTTTCTGACGACTCTCCGAACACCGTCGAGGTGACTGTCTTGTACGACACCGGGGAGGCGTTCACCTTTTCTCTAACTGACTGATATGACTGATTTTCAAAACGGACGCTATGTAGGTGATTCTGTCGAGGCGAATCTCGCCGCGCTGATGTCCATTGCGAAGACGCTGTGGTCGGAGGACCTCAACGACGACGAGTTCGCCGCGATCAGGCTGTTCTACCGGCCGGTCGCGGTGCTGCTCTCGGAGTTGCAGGGAGACCTCGCAGCCGTCCTTGATGCAGCGCAGCTTGACTATGCGACCGAGACAGCCCTCGACTTGCTGGTGGCGATCATCGGCGTTGAGCGGAAGCCCGCCAAGAAGGCGACCGGCTCGGTGACCTTCTCTCGGGACTCGGCAGCCAGCGTCGACTACGTCATCCCGAAGGGGACTATCGTCCAGACCGACGAGATCGCACCGGTGCAGTTCCAGACGACCGCCAAGGCGACGCTGACCGCGGGGACGACCTCTGTGTCGGATGTCCCCGTCGAAGCCGTCACGGGCGGCGAGAGCGGCAACGTCGGGGCTGATACCTTGACGGTCTTGCCGGACCCGCCGGTCGGGTTCAACCCGGTCGGTTCAACGACCAACCCGGCGTCGACGTCGGGCGGTGTCAATCGGGAGCCGGATGACGAGCTACGTTCTCGTGCTCGCAAGGAGATCAGCGAGGGGTCCCGTGGTACGCCCGCGGCCGTCAAGAACGGGATTCTGAACACGACCGAGGCGACGTCGGTCACCTACTTCGTCAACGATGACGACGCCACGGACGCGGACGGTATCCCGCCGCACCACATCGAGTACGTTGTCGACGGTGGTGATGATCTCGAAGTGGGTCAAGCCATTTGGGACCACAAGGGCGGCGGCTCCGGGACCTATGGCGGCGCTCATGGATCGGCCGTGAACGTCTCCGTTGAGATCGGGAATGGCCGGACGCACCCGGTCGACTACAGCAGGCCCACACAGGTCCCTGTGTACGTCGATGTCTCCGTCGAGATCGATGCCACGTTTGAGGGCACGGCGTCTATCGAGGCGGCCGTGGGTGGCTATGTGGCTGGCCTCGGCGTGGGCGATGACGTCGTCTATGCCAAGCTGATCTCGGCGGTCCTGTCGGTGAAGGGCGTGCTTGACGTGCCGTCGCTGACGGTCGGGAAGTCTGCGTCACCCACGGGCACGTCGAATGTGGCTATCGCGGATTCAGAGAAGGCGACCGCGCCGCTGACGACCGTGACGGTGGTGTAGATGGCCCACGATACCATCGAGGAGCGCCTTGTCCGTGAGCTTCCGTCGTTCTTTCCGAAGGCGGACGATTCGGGGAACTACGCGCTTCTCGGCTCGATTGGGCAGAAGCTCTCTGGTGTCGAGACTGACACCGAGAAGGTTCTCAACTCGATCAATCCGCTGACGGCCGAGTCGGTCGAGCAGCTTGAGCGGAACGCCCGGCTTGTCGATCTCCCGTCGAAGGCGGGCGAGGGGCTGGAGCATTACCGTGCTCGGGTGCTGGCTGAGTATCTGGCGGCGACCTCGAAGGGGTCCGTTCGGGATATTCTCCATGCGGCGACGACGATTCTGTCTGTTCCGGTTGACGGTATCGGCTACTCGGAGCAGACCGGGAACGCTCGCGTCGAGGTGGAGGTCCCTACGTCGGCGCTGGAGGACATGACGCTGACGTCGACGGAGTTGGCAGAGTACCTCCAGAAGGTTGCCTCGGGCGGTATCGCCGTCGATGTCGTCACCTCCGGCACTTTCACCTACCGCACCTCGACTGAATCGAACGACGCCGCGGCTGGCTACGATAGCCTGAACGCGAGCGGCGAGCCGACTGACTCCGGTGGCACCTACGCCGGGAAACTCTGATTATGGCAACCTATTCTACTAATCTGAAATCGTGGGGGACTGCCGGGTCTGCATACCCGGACGGGTACTCCTACACGGTCGGCGAGCAGCCGGTAGATGCGTGGGACAACTTCTTCAACAGTAACGTCATCAAGGACATCCAGCATCTCGTCTCGCTGACGAACTCGTTGGATGCGGACGTGTCGGGTCATACGGCCGATACCGGCAACCCACACTCGGTGACTGCCTCGCAGGTCGGTGCGGTCTCTCTGTCTGGTGATACGCTAACCGGGCCGCTGGAGTTCACTCCCGGCGTCCGCCCGGAGCTTCATTACGAGTCGTCTGCCACGGGCCAGCTTGGAAACGCGATCTTCGAGTTCTGGGATGACGTGGATTCTGCCAGACATGGGTGGTTTGGGTGGTATTCCGGTAACATCCGAATCGACCATGAAGACTCGAACAACTGGCTCGAAATCGGCAATTCGGGGCTTCTGTACTCTGGGAGCGACGTCTGGCACTCGGGGAACTTCGACCCGGCGACGAAGTCGGATACAACCCACAACCACGACGCTGACTATCTCGGTATTTCAGCGAAGGCCGCTGACTCCGAGAAGTTGGATGGGCTGGACTCCTCGCAGTTCCTCCGGTCGGATACGACGGACAAGACGACCGGGAACTTCTACATCGACAACAACGGCTTCGGTGGGACGGCCGCGATCTCGCTTGCGGTTGGAGACACCGACACGGGTCTTCATTCCGATACCGACGGTCGGTTGGAAGTCTGGTCGAATAACTCCGAGCGGATCACCGTCACCCACGGCTCGACGAACGTCCTGAATACGCTTCAACAGAACGGGAACGATGTCTGGCACGCGGGTAACTTCGACCCGACGACGAAGTCGGATACGGGTCACAACCACGATGGCCGGTATTACACCGAGTCCGAAGCCGACAGCCGGTTCGCCGGTCGGAAGCGGGAGACGTTCTTGTTCTCGCAAGACGCTCCGGGCTGGTATCGGATTGCGGAGAACGGGCTGGTTACGGACGGGTCTTCTGACGGTGATCGAGCCGGGGCGCTGTTCACGGTCTCGGATACCGAAAGCGGCGAGCACCGCTGGGTGACGTTCTATGCAAGCGCCGTGTTCGGCCAAGAACCCACGCTGACTGTGGTTGCCTCGTCGGCCTATGGGAGCAACGGTATCGCCGAGAAGCTCCGACTGGTCACCGGCAGTACCTACGAGGGTGCTGCTGTTGAGGCGTACTTCAACGGAGACGGGTCGACCTCGACGGCGGAGATGGAAGTCATCGTTCACAACGACGAGTGGCGCTCCGGGTGGGACCTGTCGAATGTCGGCACGGCCGGGAGCGTCCCGACCGGCTTCACCACGACTACTGTCGATCTGACGAAGGGCTACCTTCTCGGTGGGTCCGCCGACGGCTACGACGATGCCTTCCGGGTGTCCCGTAGCGGCGACGTCTACTCCCGTGGTGACAAGCTCGCCTCGGAGACGTGGGTCTCCTCGAATTACTCGCCGAACTCACACACCCACGATGGGCGCTACTACACCGAGACCGAGGTGGATACCCTCCTCTCTGGGAAGTCCGATACGGGTCATGCCCATGACGGCCGGTACTACACGGAGACTGAGGTCGACAATCTCCTCTCTGGCAAGTCGGATACGTCCCACAACCACGACGGGCGCTATGTCCGGCTCGCTGGTGGGGCTGAGCTTCCGGTTTTTGCGTCGACCGCAGACGTCCCGGCGCTCTCTGAGGGCGAGGTCGTCTATGTCTCTGGTGATGGGCTGTATGTCGAGAACGGCGTGTAAACAACTTCTAACTCTGTATGACTAACTACTCTACTCAACTCAAGACGTGGGGCGATACTGGTGAGGCATACCCGGATGGGTATTCGTACCTCGCTGGGGAGCAGCCCGTCGACGCGTGGGACAACTTCTTCGCCTACAACGTCGTCAAGGACGTCCAACATCTGGTATCGCTCACGAATAGTCGGCTGGACTCGTCGCGGGGGAGTTCTCGGCCCGCTTCGGCGTCGCCGGGTCACATCCACTTCGATACCGCCAACGACCGGGTCGAGGTCTACAACGGCTCGGCGTGGAAGGTAATCGCCAAGGACGGCGACGTCTCGAACCACCTGAGCGACACCGGTAATCCGCACTCGGTAACTGCGGCTCAGGCGGGGGCGATCCCGGACGAGAACGGCGCTGTCTCCGAGGCCCACTTGGCCTTCTCTGTGGCGACACAGTCCGAGGTTGACTCACACCTGACTGATTCGACGAACCCGCACTCGGTGACCGCCGCACAGGTCGGCGCGTACAGCAAGGCCGAGGTGGATGCAGGCTTCGCCGCGAGTGGCCACGACCACGACGGTCGGTATTACACCAAGTCACAGACCGACGGCCGCTATGCCGATGCTGGGCACACCCACGACGGGCGCTATGTGAACGCCGCGGGTGACGCCATGTCCGGTGATCTGGATTTGGCCGGGAACCTTCTGTCGAATGTGGCGGTCCTCTCGGGGTACAACGGGGCGCTGTCGCTTTCGGATGACCTGCTGGATGACGCCGCGAACGTCGTCTACGATATGGCGGCCAAGCGCGTCCCGGCTGACCGAGTCGAGCAGGGCGCAGGTTCTCGGCTGGACGCGGATACCCTCGATGGACAGCACGCGTCGGCCTTCTCGCTCGCGGGCCACGATCACGACTCTCGGTACTACACTCGTGGTCAAGTAGACGCCAAGAAGGGTGCCATGCCCGAGTACAGTTCGACGACCGAGGCCGATGCCGCTCTGAATCCGGGTGAGGTTGGCTACGTAACTGGTGACGGGTTCTACGCGAAAATTTAGATTCTACTATGGTTCTTGATAAGATTCCCTCATTTCAGGAGGTAAAGGATTGGGCAAACAACCGGTTCTCCCAGATCGGCCACTCTCACGACGGTCGCTATTACACCGAGTCCGAGATCGACAGTCAATGGGGTAACTATGGGACGAACGGCTCGCGCGATTTCTTCGGGAATGGTAACGGTCGCCTGTTCGTGACCTACGTTGACGCTAACGGCGACCCGGAGAGCGTCACGATGAACTACTCTCAGGATTACGCCAATGGGGTGAATATTCTGGGTCCGCTCAAGAATAACGGGAACACGGTTGCGACTCGGAATTGGGTGAACAATAATATCAAAACAGCGCCCGCAGATGACGGGAGTGGGAATATCTTAATGCACAACGGGGGGAGTGGAGACGTCAGACGAACTAACTCTGGTGCTTCTCTCTACCAAGGTTCGAGTGGAATGGAGAAGATGGGTGAAGTTACGCTTGATTTCACCGGGTTCCAGTATGCATCGTTTCGGATTAAAGGAAGTGAACTTCATGGGGAGCACCGGGCGGAAATTGAACTCCGAGCACCCAATGGAGCGACTCCCGTTAAGCTATACGATATACCACCAAACGGTACTAAAACCAGCAATTGGCAGGGAACATACAACTGTATCGACAAAACTACCGAAGTATTTGAAATTTGGGCGGATGTATATGGTGCTTCTGGTGGAACAGATTGGGAGGCGAAATTACATTGGGTCGAGGTTGACAGGAACAAATACTGGACAGAGGTGAACTAATGCTCTCTCTCGGCCCATCTGCTGATTGGGTAGAGACATTGCGGTGCTGGTTGTTCCCGAAGCTCCATCCGTTCTTGGTGCGTTCCCGGCTGTCGTATGGCGTCGGCTCGGTCGGTCCGAACCAGTACGTTGGGACGGTCAAGGTCGACGAGGAGGCGCTGGAGCGAGAGCTTGCTGCTATCGGCGGGCACCGGAACTGGCTCGCCTGCTTCAAGTATCGCGGCGAGGTCTTCGTCGGCGATCCGTCGGAGGGATCGTGGCGGATGACTCGTGAGACGGACCCGCGACCCTATGATGAGTGGCTGGAGCCGGGTCGCCAGATTCACTTCACGTTCTTCCAGAATACGGAGAACCCCGAGTGGGTCGACATCTACGCCCACGAGGAGTGGATGCCCGAGGTGAAGCCGATTGATCACAAGAATGGGGTTGGGTTCTCGGCTGAGGACGGCGCTCGCCAAGCCCGTGTGCTGCTCGATGAATACGCCTTCCTCGTGGTGTTTGACGAGGTTTCTGTCTCTGAATGAATCTTACTCTTACTGACTTACTGAAACTGTATCCGAGAATCGGCGCGTCTGCCGTTCACGATGACTATGCTGGCCGTGGAAGCTACCCGGTCGGGCCGTCGTTGACGGTCAAGGATGCGGATGCGATTGTTCTGACTGCCAGCCAGCTTGAGCGAGCGATCTCGGACCCGTCTGTCACGTACATCTGTGTCTATGACGATCTGGACGCGACCGGCTACAAGTATGTCCTGTCGTCTCGGAAGGTCATCTACGGCGACGACGTCGTGATCTCTGTTGAGGACCGCCCACACCCCCTGATCGACGTGCGGGCTGATTACTGTCGTCTGAGCGGGCTGCATTTCGAGTTCCCAGATGCGGGTTACTACCAGATTTGCGAGCGGTTCGGTGTCGACAGTATCTATGCGGACGGGAACGCCTATATTTCGACGGGCGTCTCCGTTAACGGCGCGTATTTCGAGATGGACTACTGTTCCGTTTCTGGGACTACCCATGCGGGCGTCGAGGTCGGACGGGCATCCTACCCGAACTGGTGTCATATCCACCATTGTGAGTTCGTGAATGGTGCGTCTGAGTCGCTGGGCTATGGCGTGACGGTGTTCCGTGGCTGGCCGCTGATCAACTACTGTGTCTTCGATAATAACCGGCACAGCGTGGCCGGTGACGGTGCTGCGGACTGTGCGTTCCGGGTGTCGAACTCTGTGTTTGGCCCGCGAACGATGTCCCATGTGATTGATATGCACCGGGGTGACGAGGTGACGTCGTCTGAGGGGAGCTATGGTGGGCGACAGGTTCACGTCCATGATTGTGTTGTCATGGCGACCGAGGCCGACCGGACTCACAAGGGCGAGCCGCTACCGGATCCGCGTCCGCAGGAGGCTGTGAAGCTCCGTGGGCCGCCGCTTGAGGGTGGCTCGATTGAGCGTAACTGGTTCTTCCACCCGGAGCGGTCTGTCGCTCCGCTGGACGTCTCGGGGACGTGTACAGCCTTGTATGGCGCGGAGTCGTTCGAGGCCTGTGGTGTCGTGATGCAGAATAACGTGTACGGACCGACTGGGCCGGAGATAGTCGGGCCGGTCTAATTGAGGTCACAAAAATGAATCTTCCTGAGATTATCGTTGTCGGTGATGTGGAGCTACTCTTTGTGGGTATGGCGATTGCGGCTGGGTTGCCGCAGATGGCTCGCCGGATTCTGGCGCGTCGGTATGGCGTATCGGATCAGACCGAGAACGCTGCGAGCTATGAGGTCCCCGGGAAGGACCCCTGTAAGCCAGACCAGTAATAGTCGGATTCGTTGAGGTCTGTTGTGAAGTAGTCAGATAATAAGCGGCCCATGAATCAGGATATTTCATTCACAGATTTGGCACACAAATTCAACCCTTTCTAAGACGAGAAGGTGCCTTTATCAAGGACCCTCCTCGTTCATTTGATAACGAGAATGGTGAAGCCAGTTCTAAAATGGGCGGGCGGTAAGACGCAAATTCTGCACGAGATAGTACCGCGTCTACCGTCTGAATACAACCATTATCACGAGCCGTTTTTCGGTGGCGGCGCAGTTTTCTTCGATCTACAACCACCGAATGGGACAATCAACGACCTGAACAGTCGGTTGATGAACTTCTATCGAGTCGTGCAGGAGCGTCCTGAGGACCTTATTGAAGTCAATCAAGAGCACCAACGCGACATTGACGAGTTAGACGAAGACGGGGTAGAGGACTACTACTACGATAGACGAGACGAGTTCAATTCTCTCCGGCGACATGGTCTCTGTGAGAACGAAGTCAAAGAAGCCAGCCTGTTGTTATTCTTGAACAGGATGTGCTACAATGGCCTGTACCGTGAGAACCAGTCTGGAGAGTACAACGTGCCCTTCGGCCATCGGTACGATGTGGACGTAGTTAGGAAAGACCGCATCTACGGTGTCAACGATGTTCTACAAGACACAGACATCCGTAATCAGGACTTCACGTACATTCGCCACGTAGCGCAGGAGGGTGATGCGGTGTACTTCGATCCACCATACAAACCCGTGAGTGACACGGCGAATTTCGAGGACTATCTCGCAGGAGGATTTGGTGCAGAGAAACAGCGAGAACTTCGTGACCTCGCCATCGAACTGCATGAAAAGGGCGTGTACGTTACTATTTCCAATTCGTGGCCAGCCCGAGTACTCTACGGGGAAGACGACGAAGAAATTGAGGACGATCTTGACACGGACGTAGACATCCCGGAGGAGTTTGAAGTGGAGCCTATCACGGCGAATCGCAGTATCAATCGTAACGGCGACGACCGTACCGGGACGAAAGAGATTGTCGTCACAAACATTCCCATAGGCCAGCGTCAGGGGACGCTGAGTTCGTTCAGCCAAAAACAGGACGATTAGTAGTCCGTTAGGCCCTTTTTGAGGTATTCATACGTCGAGTTCTTGAGGTTTGGCCCGTGGCGTACCACCTCGGGCAATTTCTCTATCCATCGACCAATCGTGTCCCCACGACGGTAAGCGGTGTTCTCTGAGAGTCCGTGCTCATGATTTTCAGGTAGAGTATTCTCAAAGACAATTTCTTGTAGCTCGGTGTGTTCCATTGTGCCCCGCCTCTCTAACTCGTCCAACACACGCTTCGCTATCTCCATCCCCCGTATTCGCTCAAATAGGAGTTCCTGTGCCGCCTCATCGTCCCCCTCATTTAGATATTGTACGTACTCCGCACCAATGCGCGAGAGTGTCCATTGGCGGCGTTTGTATCCCGAGTGTTTAACTCGCGTATCCTTGTGAACGAACCCAAGCGGCCACGCGGCGTGGGGGTAATAATCCGCTTGCCTCTCGTCCCACTCCTTGCCTGTCTCCAGTTCAAGGAACTGGGCGATTGTCGGCTTAACATCATATCCCTGACCGATGCCGCGTAGAGCGATATTCAGCACCTCTACCGTGTCTGCTTGCGGAACCGCATCGGAGCGAACGAGATTGTTGTCCTCCAACTCGAATATGTCCCAAAATTCCCAATCCGTCGCATACTCGTTTTCATCCTCTTGAACGACGCCAAGCTCACTCTGGAGCATGATGTCCGCCAATTGGTCGCCATCAATGAGTCGGATATGGCCCTTGTTTGCGCTCGTTTCTGCCGGACCGCTAAAGTAGGAGGTGGTGATGAACGTCCCGGTTTGGTATTCTCCTTCCCGAAGCGATCCCTTGAACGTCCGCATCTCGTCGGATGAAACGCTATTTCCGTGATCTTTCCGTTTCGCTTGAACGCCGAGCCGGGCTTGGAAAAGATCGCGGTCAATTACCGCATGAACGTCGATACCCGCGTCACCAGAGCGCGGGGTCAGTTCAAGTTCCTGAGTGGGTTCTGACCGCTTAATAAGAATACGGCAGAGCTGTTCAAATTGGCTGGGACTAATGGAAAGAGCGCGGTCGAGGATGTCATCTTTTGCCGCGGACGCTTGCATCGTTTCCTCACAGAGGGCTATGTGACAAAAGTCTGCCTATTCAATCAGTACGGACATTTCCCGTCCGGGGTTATATACACTTCATTTTGCCAATCATCGTTGGCTAATATCCATTCACCTTCGTTGACAAGGCGCTCAAATTCGTCTCGGTCATACTCATACGAGTCACCGGGTGAGGGGCCAATAAGTCGAACTTTGTCGCCCTTGCGCTTTAGCTCGAAAAATAGTGGGTCACGACGGGACTGAGGACCCAATGCTCCTTCCCAATCTCCAACATCAACGTCATTTCCAGACATACTATTCTTTCCTACGAAGTTCTATGATCTCGCCATTTGGCTCGTACTCCATCTCACCGGCCTTTTCAATTGACTCGCCTTCCTTGAGGTGACTAAAGTTGTCCTGTACCCATTGCTGTAAGTCAGAATCGAAGGGGTCTGGAAGGTCTGGGCGGTGTTCTGAGAGAACGCCAAATACGTCCTTTCCACCATCTGGCGCATTGTCGCAATATACTTCGATGTTAACAGTTCGAGTCATAGATTATGAACCAGTTTCCCATCTGGGATAAAAAATATTCCTTCTAAGGGTGCTTACCCAGTCTCGTGGAATTACGCATCCACCGGCTTTGGAACCCACTTGATTTCACCGTCTTCGCTTTCTTCTCGAACCAACTCGGCATCTGCGAGTTTAGCAGCTTCCTTTGCCACATCCAGCGTGACTGTCGCTTTCTTCATGCTGCCTGAGCCACGTTCGTAGTATTCCTCGTTATCGGTGATTTTGACATCAACATATGGCCCAAGCCCTTCTCGGTTCAATACGGAGGCACGCCCCGCGCCAACACCACCGAATGACCGCGTCTCACCATCGACGGTCGTAACTGTGCGACTTACCCCATTACCCGACCCCTCAACGAAGTATTCGACGTATCCATTCTTCTCAGCATACCAGTAGTCACCCTTGTGGTCAAATCTGAACTCACTACGGTCAGGGATGTCTTCATCAACCAGTAATGCCAGTTTGATGTTCCCTATGAAGGAATAGAGCTTGGCGTCGATGACCTTCATGCAATATCGGGATTCGTGTGTCGGTTAAATATATTGACTGGGCGGACGGCGGTTGCTGTTGGTCTACTTACGGTTAACCCGAGAGGTAGCTGTCGATTTCGTCGCTGAACTCGATCAGTTCGCGGCGTTCGGGTTCGGAGATCCTTTCGTGGGCGATGGCCTCATAGATTCGTTCTTGGACGAGAACTGCCGCCTGTTTTGAGGGTTTGAGGCTCATGTTTACTATTTGTACTTTAAATATGATAAGTGTGTCGACAATTATATATTCACACGGTGAGGGAGCGCAGCTTCGTGGTAATATTTATCTCGGTATATTTATGTTTATATGTCTCGTTCTCTTGTTTGTTGCCTACCACGACCGGTTTGGTCTAAATATGAAAATGGACTAACCGTCATTGCCCAACAGGGCTTTTTCCGACCGTCACCACGCGCTGTCAGTACGGGGTATTTGCTACCTTACTGAGCGTTTAAGCAGATTTCATAAGTATCGGTAGTAAATACATTCTTGATGGTCCAAAGACGTACTCCAATCGGATTTGGCCTCTATGATCTACTAACTCGGATTGTTCCCGGTAGCATCTTCATCATCGGCACTCTCATTCCAGCAGGCGATTTTAAGATGGTTTTGTCATACGCAGATTCCACTATCGGGTTAGTGATGTGCGGGATTACCGCTCTCGTATTGGGAGAGGGAATTGATCTGATGCGTCGAAATATGATTCCAGTTCCCGGTGTATTTGGCCGAATTTTATATACCGAAGATCGAGACCCAACTCATTTGGGGATAATTGATCGGTGGATGCGGGAGCGGGAGATTGAGATTTTTGACACCAAGTTTAAAAAGACAATATCTGATACACTCTCGATATATTCTCAGACAGATCGTGATTTCTTACAGGAGCTTAGGGATGAGTTCGGCCTAAGTGAAGATTTCCAAGATACACACGATCTTTACAATTTGTTATTAATCCGGGTGGAGCCAACTATGTCCAGTCAGACGAAGCGGTATCAGACCATGTTTACCTTTTATGAAAATTCGAGGGTTGCGGTGCTCTCAATATCTGTGACAATAACTTTCCTGTCTCTAATATCTGATTCCTACACACTTGTATTAGCAATCGGAATTACTTTTTTGTTGTTCCTATTTCAGGTGGGAATATCGACCCTTTTCGATTTCACCGGTCGTGTTGAGAGCCTATATATCAATTCTCTCGTAATTGAATTTTTCAGTCAGTATGATCCATCTCCGGATCAAAACCCGGTCGAGTCATCACGGTCTGAAAACACCGTGTCGCAATAGAAGATTGGGAGATCAGTCGAGGTTGTCAAGGAACCGCTTTCGGTTCTGGCGCTTCGAGCGTTCTGTCTGACGGTCGTAATGCTTGGTCAGGACTGTGACCGAGACATTGGCTCGTTCGGAGAGCTTCTCTTTTGGCCAGTCGCAGTCGAGGTGGAATGTGATTGCTGATCGGCGAAGTGGGTGTGGACTCATTGAGCCGGGGCATTTTGAGGCCTGTTTCTTTTTCGTCGCTTCGCAGGTCTCGGGTTCTCGGTCGTCGTAGGGACAGTCGCGTCCGATGTGGCAGGGTCGGGTTATCGCGTAGATGTCTTTTCGGAGGAGGCTTCGGTAGAGACGGGTTGTCGGTGTGGTGAATAGCGGGTTTCGTCCATGGTCATCGACGACGTCGTCTCGGTGCTTGGCAATGTAGTCGTCGAGGACGTCTCGCATGGCGTCGTTGAGGTTGAGTTCTCGCTCGGCCGCTTTGTCGTTTTTGAGGGTGGTTCCGGTTTCCGGCCGGTGTCGGATTTCGATGTATCCTTCTTTGGAGTGGTAGTCTTCGAGGTCGATGGCGATGAGGGTCCCCATGCGGATGCAGGTGTGCCACATGAGTTGGAAGGTGGCGTGCCGTCGGGTGGCGTATTCGTAGGTGTGGAGGTAGTCGAGGATGTCTTCGACGCGGTCGCGCGGGAGCATCTTTTTGCTGACAACGTCTTCGTTGTCGAGGTCGGGGAGGACGACTTTGTCGGCGAGTCCGGCTGTGACGATGTCGTATTGTTCGCACCACCAGAGGAATTGCCGGAGGTAGGAGAGGTAGTTTTTGAGGGTCAGCGGTTTGATGTCTCGTGCTTGTTGTTCCATGCGGAACTGCTGGAGGTGGTAACCGTTGAGTTGGTCCATCGTTTGGATGTCGTGTTCTCGGCAGAACTCGGTGAACATCCGCAAGAGGTATTTGTAGTCTCGGTAGGTGCTTTTGGCGTATTCGTTTTCGGCGTGCTGTTTGAAGTCCTGTGCGGCTTGTTCTGGGGGGAGTTCGACTGCTGGTTGTGTCATCGTCGGTCTCTGTCTGGGGGCAAGAGGCCGACGCGTCCGATGTCGGGTGCGGCGAGCGGAGCGAGCCGTGTGGGGTCGGGTGAATTGGCGAGCGGAGCGAGCCAAGTTCAAATCCCTCCGACCCCACTTCCTTGCGAACTCACACGGTGAGCGTCCGGTGTGCTCGCGAGTCGAGCGTCTCGTCGGCGGTTCTCGTCGCACTCTCACGCGACCGGACGGTTTCCCGGGTGCGTGACTCGACTCGTCGAACGCCGCGAGAGAGCCCGGCTCCGTCGCCGTCGTCCGCCTCGGGGGAGTCGTCCGACGCCGACGGCGAACGTTTCAGCGAGAAAGAAGTTAAAAAGGGTCCTTCTGCAGTAGCAGACGCTCCAGATATTGTATACTATTGACAATTGCTATGCTCTCGCAGGACGTACTGTGGAAGTATGCTGTTCGACCTCACCGGGTTCCAGCGTGACCTACTGTACGTCATCAGTGGACTCGACCACCCATCGGGACAGGACATCAAAGAACGGTTCGAGCGCGACTTCGGACAACAGATCAAACACGGTCGGCTCTATCCGAACCTCGATCACCTCGTCGAGAGCGGGTTCGTCGAGAAGGGCCAACTCGACCGGCGAACCAACTACTACCACCTGACCGACCTCGGGCGGCAGAAGTTGGACCAACGGCGCGAGTGGGAGAATCAGGTGCAAGCCGATACGTCGACCGCGTAGCCGGGTGTTTCGATCAGCCCGTACCGACCGCGAACCGTCGGTAGACCAGGAACCGTCGGTACCCTTTGATCACCGTCGAGCAGTGCGTACGCCGCGAGTATCGTCTCCGGTCGGGCAAGAAGCGGACGGTCGCTCGACGTGGTAACCGGTTGCTCGGCGTCGACACGACCGTCATCTACGGGGGAGCGTGAAGTAGAACGTCGCCCCCTCTCCCGGCGTCGACTCGACCCAGATCTCTCCCTCGTGGAGCTCGACGATCTTCTGACAGATCGCGAGACCGATCCCGGCGCCGTCGACGCTGTTTCCGTAGAAGAGCGTGAAGATCCGCTCTCCTTCCTCGGGGTCGAGTCCGATACCCTCGTCCTCGACGGCGAACCGCCACTCGTCGTCTCGCCGCTCGACCGAGACGTGGACCCGCGGTGTCCCCTCCGAGTACTTGATCGCGTTGTTCAGCAGGTTCTGCAGCAGTTGGACGAGCAGCGTCTCGCTCCCCTCGACGGTCGGGAGGTCGTCGCTCGTGATCTCGGCGTTCGTCCGGTCGATACTGACAGTGAGGTTCTCCTTCGCGCGGTCGACGACCGACTCGAAGTCGACCGGTTCCACGTCGTCGAACTCCCGTGAGACTCGCGAGTAGGCCAGTAGGTCGTTTATCATCCGCTGGAGTCGCTTCGACCCGTCGAGTGCGAACTGCAGGAACTCCATCGCCTCTTCGGGCAGCGTCTCGCCGTGCCGCCGTTCGAGCAGTTCGAGATAGCTCGACACCATCCGCAGCGGTTCCCGGAGGTCGTGGGAGGCGACGTAGGCGAACTGCTCCAGTTCGGCGTTCGACCGTTCGAGTTCGGCGATCGTCTCGTCGAGCTCCGCCTGCTGCTGTTGCAACAGCTGTTCGCTTCGCTTGAGGTCGGTGACGTCTTCGGCGGCGACGACCATCCGGACGACGTCGCCGCTCTCGTTCCGTATCGGCGCGAAGCTCGTCGAGAGCCAGCGGACCGTCCCGTCTTCCAGTTCGACCCCGTGTTTGTAGCCGAGCACCGCTTGCCCCTCTTCGAGCACTCTCCGCGTCGGGTAGTCCTCGAGCGACAGCGGTTCGCCCTGCTCGTCGTACAGCGTCCCTTCCGTCTCCTCCAGACTGCGGCCCAACAGCGGCCGTCCCTCCTCGCCGAGCAACGCCTCGGCCCGTGCGTTGCTCTGGACGACCGTTCCCGTCGCGTCGAAGACGGCCATCGCCATCGGACTCACCTCGAGAATCCGTTCGACGAGCGCCTTCTCCTCGCGAAGGCGTTCGTGTTGCTCCTTCCGTTCGGAGACGTCCTGGACGTAGACCGAGAGACCGCTGTCGGAGGGGTAGATCCGCACGTCCATCCAGCGGTCAAGCAGCTCCGAGTAGTGCTCGAAGTCCGTCGGTCGCTGGTTCTCGAGCGCTCGCAACAACTCGTCGTGTATCTTCGTCGACTCGATCGTCGGGAACTGCTCCGTGAGCGACCGGCCAACGAGCTCCTCCTCGGGCCGCCCGAGGAGCGCCGTCGCCTGGTCGTTCACGTAGGTGAACCGGAGTCGCTCGTCGAAGGCGACGACTGCGTCGCTGATGCGGTCGAGGATCTCGTCGACCCGCCGGTGTTCGGCCAAGTCGTGGGTGACCTTGCTGTAGCCGCACAGCTCGCCGTCCCGCCAGAGCGAGGTGATGACGACGTGTGCCCAGAACCGCGATCCATCTTTTCGGACGCGCCAGCCGTAATCCTCGGCCCGTCCTTCGTCGGCGGCGACGGCCAGTTCACGTTCGGGGAGGCGGCGCTCGCGGGCCTCTTCGGGGTAGAACGTCGAGAAGTGTCTCCCTCGTATCTCCTCTGCGGTGTACCCTTTGATCCGTTCTGCGCCGGCGTTCCAGGTGACGACCCGGCCGTCCGGATCGAGCAGAAATATCGCGTAGTCTTCGACCTGCTCGACGAGTAACCGGAACTCTGACTCCGGAGCGAGATCTGGTTCCGGAACGCCCATACCGCTCGTTGTGTTTCTATCCGCTTTTATCTATCGGATAAAAATATAGTAGCTAAACAAAGAATGTATTGCACGCTTAGACGAGCGTTCGGAGGAACGCTCGCACCGTCTCGGCCGTCTCGCGCCACGTGGGATGCGACCGGTGTCGGTCGAGCGCCGCGAGACTCAGTCTGACGAGTCGCTCGCGGTTGCGACACAGCGGCGCGAGTGCGTCGGTGACGGCGCTCGGATCGTCGGGTTCGACGAGCAGTCCGTTCACGCGGTCCGTCACCAGTTCGGCGGCTCCGCCCGCCGTCGTCGCCACCGCCGGCAGTCCGAACGCCATCCCCTCGAGGTACGCGATGCCGAACCCCTCGTAGGTCGACGGCATCGCCAGCACGTGACTCTGCGCGAGCACGTCGGCGACGTCGTCGTCCGCGAGTCGCCCCGTGAAGGTGACCGACCCGGCGACGCCGAGTCGCTCGATCCGTTGCCGGAGAAGCGTCGTGTACGCCGGGTCGGCCGCGTCGTCGCCGACGACGGTCAACGTCCAGTCGCCCCGCGTCCGCTTCAGCCCCTCGACGAGCGTGTGGATCCCCTTCCGTGGAGTGACGTTTCCGAGCGTGACGACGCGGAGCGTCGATGCTCGCGCCCGCTCGCGGACTGTCTCCGGCGAGAGCGTTCGGCCGAAGCGGTCGCCGGCAGGATAGGCGACGACCCCCGGCGACGGCTCCGTGAGCGCCGCGACCGTCGATCTGGTCGTCTCGCTGTTGTAGACGTAGCCGTCGACGCCCCGGAGGTACTGTCGTTCGACCCGGCGATAGAGCCTGTTCTTCCAGGGGGCGCGCCGTTCGGCCGACCGGAGGTGGTGGACGAGCGCGACGACCGGGGCGTCGAGGTCGAGTCGACGGTTGGTCCAGACGAGCGAGGGGTGACACAGTTCGTCTTCGAGAAGCACGTCGAGGTCGGCCGCACGGAGACGGCGGCGGAACGACCGATCGACGTTCTGTGCGAACGCCCGACCGTACCGCCGTTCCGGCAGCGAGAACAGTTCGACCTCGTCGCCCAGTTCCCGGAGGTGGTCGACGAGCTGTCGGTCGTAGACGTAGCCGCCGGAGCGCGTGTCGAGGTCGCCGTAGACGACGAGACCGACGCGCATCAGTCGCTCACAGGGCGGTCTCGTAGCTCGCCCACGCCTCGTCGTCCTCCCAGAGTCTGACTCGTGCGCGCTCGGGGACGTCGGCGTCGACCTCGGTGACGACCGCCTCACAGAAGATCCGTGCGAACCGCTCGACGCTCGGGTTCTCTCCCGCGAACCCCTCGTGGTCGTTGAGCGTCGTGTCCCGATAGCGGTCGATGACTGTCGTCATCGCCGCCTTCACCGCGTCGATGTCGACGAGGTAGCCGAACTCGTCGAGTTCCGGTCCCTCGAACCCCACCTCGGCCGTGAACCGATGGGAGTGGACGTCTCCCTCGGGACCGGGGTCGGGCACCGTCAGGAAGTGCTGTGCGACGAACGAGCGCTCGACGGTCACGCGATACATGTCCCGTCCATCACTGCCCGTAGGTAAAGAGGATTTGCACGGTCCGCTCGCGGTCGGTGTCGAGGCGACGGTAGGCGTCGGCGGCGTCGCCGAGCGCGAACCGGTCGGTGACGAGGCGGTCGACGTCGAGTCGGCAGAGCCACTGCCACGCCTGTTCGAACCGCCGTTCTGCGGTCCACCGACCGCGAAGCGCGGGGTCGATGGTGCTCACCTGACTGCTCCGGATATCGATCCGACTCCGGTGGAACCGCCCACCGAGCGCGAGGTCGGATCGCTTCTCGCCGTACCACGACCCGACGACGACGCGGCCGTCGTAACCGGTGACGTCGATGGCGTCGTCGAGCGCCGCGGGGTCCCCCGAGAGTTCGTAGACGAGATCCGCGCCCGTCGGCACGTCGGCGTCGGCAGACGGATCCGCGGCCGAGAACACCTCTCGTATCCCGTCCGGCGAGAGACTCTCGTCCGCATCGAACGACCGCGACAGCTCCCGGCGGCGAGCGACGGTGTCGACGGTGACCAGTCGCTCCAGCGGGAACGTCGACAGTATCGCCGTCGTGAGCAATCCGACGACGCCCTGTCCGAAGACAGCGACGCGCTCGCCGACGATCGGGCGGCCGTCCATCACGAAGTTCAGCGCCGTCTCGACGTTCGGGAGGAGCGCCGCCGTCTCGGGCGAACAGTCGTCGGGGACGAGATGCAGGTCGTCGGGGTCGGCCAGGAAGTGGCTCTCGTGGGGGTTGAACGCGAACACCGTCCGGTCGAGCCAGCGGTCGTCGACGCCGTCGCCGACGGCGGTCACCGTTCCGACGGCCGCGTAGCCGTACTGCAGCGGGTAGTCCAGGTCGCCCTGGAGACTCGGGATCGAGGCGTCGGCCGAGAGACCCGTCGGCGCGTCGCCCCGATAGATGAGTCGTTCGGTACCCGGACTCACCCCGGAGACGTCGGTCCGAACGCGCACCTCGCCCGAGGCGGGAGCGGGGACGGGTCGCTCGCGGACGCGCACCTCGCCGGGAGCGGTGAAGTAGAGCGACCGGGCGGGCATCGTCAGTCGGTGTCCGGAATCGGGTGGTCGGCCGCACCGGCGAACTCCACGGCGGTGCCCCGGTGCCGGCAGTCTTCGAGAGCGTGCTTCGCGGCGAACCCGGCCTCGTGGGGCGTCGCCGCGGTGCCGACGCCGACCTTCAGTTCGACGCCGACCGACTCCTCGACGGCGTCGATGGCGGTGGCGTACTGCTGGGTGGAGAGCTCCGGACAGACGGCGATGATGTTGTCGCCGCCGACGAAGAAGGAGAGCGCGCCGTGCTCCTCGCGCATGTACCGCATGAGCGCCGCGTACCCCTGCTCGATGCGGATGAACGTGTCGAACTCGTTGAGGCGGTCGGTGTACTTGCCGGTGGCGTCGTCGACGTCGAAGTGGGCGACGTGGAGGTCGTCGGCCGCGTCGCCCGCGTGGAAGTCGCCGGCGAGCACCTCGCGTCGCGTGCTGTCCTGTGCGCTCCCGGCGGCCTGCACGTACGCCGTCGCCGTCTCGAGCGCCTCGATGGGAGTCTCGTGGACGCCGACGCCCAGACTCAGGGTCACCGGATAGCGGTTGCCGACCGACTCCTGCAGCAGTTCGTGGTCCCGTCGGTCCAGCCCGTTCGTGACGGCGACCATGTTGTCGAAGCGGGTGAAGAAGACGTACCCGCCGCGCCCGCCGACGAACTGCGCGAGATCCGCGAACAGCCGCGACTGGAGCGTCTGGAGGTCCATCTCTCTCCGTGGCTCCGGCGTCACCGTCCACGGGCCGTAGTTGTCGATCTGGATGTGCGTCAGCTGCGTGTTCGTCACTACGACGCTCTGAGGGGCGCTGGCTATTCGTTCTTTGGTTCGCCGAACCGTCCGTTCGCTGGACGACTGTCCCCTTCCGGTGGGCAAGCTTCAATCCGTCGCCCTCCCTACGACCTCCAATGACCTATCGCGGTGTGGTGCTCGACGTCGACGGGACGGTCGTCCGCGGCGACACCCCGATCCCCGGCGCACGCGAGGCGCTCGACGCGCTCGACGACGCCGGTCTCCGACGACTGTTCCTCTCGAACAACCCCACGAAAGCGCCGGCGGCGTACGTCGAACGGTTCGACCGCGCCGGGCTCGCCGTCGACGCCGACGAGGTGATGACCTCGGGGACGGTCACGGTGTCGTATCTCCGCGACCACCACGCCGACGACGCGCTGTTTCTCGTCGCCGAGTCGGGGTTCCACGAACAGGTGGTCGACGCCGGACTGTCCGTCGTCGACGACCCGGACGCCGCCGAGGCGGTCGTCGTCTCCATCGACCGCGAGTTCAGCTACGACCGACTGACGGCCGCGCTCTACGCGCTCGACGACGGCGTCCCGTTCGTCGGCACCGACCCCGACGTCACCATCCCGACCGACGAGGGGTTGGTGCCCGGTTCCGGCGCGATCATCCGGGCCGTCGCGGGCGTCGCCGAGCGCGACCCCGACCGCGTGCTCGGCAAACCCGACGCGTACGCCCGGTCGCTGGCGCTCGACTACCTCGGCGTCCCCGCGGCCGACTGTCTCGTCGTCGGCGACCGACTGAACACCGACATCGCACTCGGCGCTCGCGCGGGGATGACGACGGTGCTCGTCCGGACGGGCGTCACCGACGAGCGGACGCTGAACGAGTCGGACGTGCAACCGGACTACGTGTTGGACTCCGTCGCCGACCTCGGAACGGTGCTCGACGACTGAGCGGTCGACGAACTCGCTTCCGAGATTGCCGGAGACGACCGACCCGGGGCGATGCCGACCGACTGGCATCGACGCGCCGACGTCGGCTGACTGGACTCCCTTCCGGGCCGATTCGGACCGGGCCGGCTCGGGCCGACGCGACGCGCCGACCCACGGGACGCCGCTACCGGAGGTACGGTTATGGGTTCTCGGCGAGACGATTCGAACGCCATGTCCGGACAGCAGATCCTCATGATCGTCGGCGACTTCGGCGAAGACTACGAGATCATGGTGCCGTTTCAGGCACTGCAGGCGGTCGGCCACGAGGTCCACGCCGTCTGCCCCGAGCGGGAGGAAGGCGAGACGGTGAAGACGGCCATCCACGACTTCCGTGGCGACCAGACCTACCTCGAAGAACGCGGACACGACTTCGAACTCACGGCGACGTTCGACGAGGTCGACCCCGCCGACTACGACGCGCTCGTCGTCCCCGGCGGCCGCGCTCCCGAGTACCTCCGCACTTACGACGCGGTGCTCGACGCGGTACGGCACTTCTTCGAGGCGGACAAGCCGGTCGCCTCGCTCTGTCACGGCCCGCAGATCCTCGCCGCCGCGGGCGTCCTCGACGGCTACGAGATGACCGCCTACCCCGCCGTCCAGCCGGAAGTCGAGGCCGCCGGCTGTTCGTGGGTCGACGAGGTGACGACCGACGGCAACCTCGTGACCGCGCAGGCGTGGCCGGACCACCCCGAGTGGCTGGCGCAGTTCCTCGACCTGCTCGGCACCGAGATACAGCACGGCCAGCCTGCGGCCGCAGACGACTGACAGTCGGCGACCGACTGCGCTGTCGTCTCTTTTCGTCCGGCGTCGGCGACGATACGTAGCGACAGTCATTTGCGGCCGGCCGGAGGAGCGACTGACAGACCCACGTTGGCCATGATCGACGACGTCCACGACGGAGACAGTGCACTCGAGTCTGCAGACCCGTCGGCCGATCGCCGCTTCGACGAGACGATCCGGCGGCTCGACCCGGCGTACTTCGGCCTCGTCATGTCGACCGGGATCATCTCCATCGCCTTCCACGACCTCGGCAGTCGCGTCGTCGCCGAGACGCTCGCGGCGTTCAACGTCGTGTGTTACGGCCTCCTGCTCGCGCTTTTCGCGGTGAAGGTCGGACTGTTCCCCGGACAGGTCGTCGCCGAGCTCCGGGACAGCAGTCGCCACTGGGGGGCGCTCACCTTCGTCGTCGGGACGAACACCGTGGGGGCACAGCTGCTCCTCTTCTCGGACCGCGTCGCCGTCGCGACCGCGCTCTGGCTGACGACCGTTGCGGTGTGCCCGCTCTTGCTCTACTATCTCTTCGCGACCGAGATCATCGGCACCTGGGAGTCGGACGTTAGCGAGCGAATCGACGGTGCGTTCCTCTTGATCATCGTCTGCATGCAGTCGCTGGCCGTCCTCGGGGGTCTCCTCTCGGACGTCCTCCCGGCCTACGCAGAGGGGATCGTCGTCGTCAGTATGGCGTACTGGGGGTCGGGATACGTGCTCTACTTCGTCGTCGCCGCCATCGTCACCTACCGGCTCCTGGAGGGGCGGATGGACCCGGACGACTGGACGGGGCCGTACTGGATCCTGATGGGGGCGGCGGCGATCACGACGTTGGCGGGGGCGACGCTCGGCCCCCGTCTGTCGGCGTTCCCCCCCTGGGAACCGTACGTCCAGATGACGATCGGCGTGACGTTCCTCGCGTGGGCGATCGCCTCCTGGTGGATCCCCCTGCTCTTGGCGCTCGACGTGTGGAAGTTCCTCACGACCGGAGCCGAGGGTCGACCGCCGGCGTGGGTGCTCGCGCTTCCGTGGTCCCGACTCGGCTTCGGGCGACGTCTCCACTCGTACAACCCGCTCGCGTGGGGGCGAGTCTTCCCGATGGGGATGTACGCGGCCTGCACCGTCAACCTGGCCGGCGTCAACGCGTTCAGACCGCTCGTGGTCGTCCCGCGGTACTGGGGCTGGTTCGCGCTTCTCGTCTGGCTGCTGACGCTGGTCGGCACCGTCCGGGCGGTCGGCCGCGCGCTGTCACGAGGGTCGCCGTCTCTGCGAAAGCTCACGGGGCGGATCTGATCGGGATCAGCAAACGGATTCAGACGGTCGCTCAGTCTACTCTCGGGGAGTCGTCAGCGTCGGCGTGCTGGATAGAGAGTGTATGTTCAGCACTGGTGTGCGAAGGAAGGGAACCTCTGACTGGGTTTGTAGTAATTGGGAGCGAGAAAGTATTTGTCAAACCACAATTATGATTTCAAACATCCAATGCGTCACACCCTCCACATTGTATTAGTTCTGCTCCTCGTCAGCGCTGGTTGTATTGGGAACGGCAATCCGCCCACATCCCACAATACACCAGACACTGACAGTGACACGGTGACGACCACTAAACACACGCCTTCGTCTGACCCGGTCACACCAGCGAATCTCACATCTTCTGGAGTCGCTTGTGACGATGACCTCTGGGTCGGGTTGTGGGAACTCAACAACGAGGATGTTTGGGACCCGGACGTCGTTCGTGTCGGTTACTACACCCCACCGAATTCGAGCTTTCTTTTGGTTGCCTACGTCGATGGAAACGTCGCGGGGGTAAATCAGATCGAGAATCAGTATGACAGCGGTGAGCACGTTGACGGTGACAAAATCATGCTAGACTCACCCCTCTCCGGGAAGCACTGGGTGCAGGTGGTCGCCTTCAGCGACGAGAATACGAACGGTCAATTTGACAAAGGAGTCGATAAGGCGTGTCTAGTAGATGGAGAACTCGTCCAAACCGACTCATACTTGATTGATTTCAGCCGACTCTAATTCAGTCACACTAAGCGAGTCTCGGGACGTCGTCTTCGAACGTCGCCGTTCGCTCACTCGTCTATCAGGTGTCTGACGAAGGTATTTATACCACCACCCCACATAGCCGTGGTATGGAAGAACGTGACACGCCGTACGCCTTCCGCGACGAGGTGGAGCAGTCGCCGAGCTACGACGACGAGGAGCGCGAGGTCGTCATCGTCGACGGCCAGGCGATGACGTATCGAAGCTACCGACGATAACGCTGCTTTTCGGCGTCGCTGTCGGGTCGAGCGACGGCCAAAGAATCGGTGAACTGCGTCGACGGCGTCCGGTTAGAACGCGTCGCCGTGGACGGTGATGTCGGCGTGGAGTCCCTCGCGGAGCGCGCTGTGGACGTGGCAGATGTCCTCGGCACGCTCGACGATCTCGTCGAACTCCTCGTCGGAGAGGTCGGCCGCGACGTGGATGTCGAAGCGGATGGCCGTCAGATCGTCGTCGTCGTCGAGGTCGGCGCTGGAGTCGATCTGGATCTTGCCCAGGTCGTCCTCACCGCGCTGCTGGCCGCCGACGCGGAAGGCGGGCAGGAAACAGGAGGCGTACGTCGCGACGAGCGCGGAGTTCGGGTCCGGGCCGGTCTCACCCGTGGCGTCGATCGACATGTCGAAGTCGCCGACCTGACTGTTGCATCCGAACCCCTCTTCGCTGACGGTGGTGGTCTCGATGTCACTCATTGCAGGCGAAACGTCGTCTGCTACCGTACTAAAGGTAACCCAAGCGGTGGTCGTTCGCGTGTACCGAAAGAACGCCGTCGGCTGGTTCGGGCGCTACTCCAGCGTGAACGACTCGTCGCCGTCGAGCGCGTGCAGTTCGGCGCTCACGCCCGCGGCGTCGAGTTCGCGCTCGAAGTCGTCCATCTCGATCTCGATCGGCGGGAACGTGTCGTAGTGCATCGGGAAGACGTGGTCGACGCCGAGCCAGTCGGCGGCGACGGCCGCCTGCCACGGCCCCATGGTGAAGTGGTCGCCGACCGGCAGGGCGGCGGCGTCGGGTTCGAGATACGGACCGATCACCTCGCGCATCTCGGTCATCAGGCCGGTGTCGCCGGCGTGGTAGAACGTGTTGCTCTCCTCGTCTGCGACCTGTGTCGGCTTCGTGTCGCTGATGACGAACCCCGCGGGCATCCCGGCGCTCGTCCCGTAGCTCGTGTCGATGCCGTTCGAGTGGTCCGCGCGGTGCATCGTCACGAACGCGTCGCCGCACTCGACGGTGCCGCCGAGGTTCATCCCCATGCCGCCGACGGCGTCCTCGAAGTCCCAGTTCTCTTTCGCGTACTCGACGAGCTCCGGCGTGGCGACCAGCGTCGCGTCGCTGAACTTGTGAGCGTGAGCGACGTGGTCCTGATGGCCGTGGGTGAGAAGCACGTAGTCCGGGTCGTCGATCTCCTCGGGGTCCATCGACGTCTGCGGGTTGTCGAAGAACGGGTCGATGAGAAGCGACGTCTCGCCGACGGTGACGTACCAGGTAGAGTGACCGTGCCAGGTGAGTTCCATGGTTCGTGCGACCATACACCCGGCTGTCACATAAAAGATAGCGAGCGGTACAGTGCTGCCGGAGGTCGACCGGCAGTCGTCGGCTGTCTGTCAGGGCGTCTCGTCGGTGATCTCGATGATCTCGGCGTTCTCGACGTACGTCGTCTCGCCGTCGATGCGGAGCTGGATCGTCTCGCCGGGGAGCGCCGACGGTTCTTCGACGTCCGCCGGGAGCGACACCCGCGTGACGTCTTCGTAGGTCGTCGGCTTCCGGAGGACGGTCTGCTCGCCGTAGTCGACGCGCTCCCACTCGTCGACCGCGAGGCTGTCGGTGTCGAAGTACTCGCCGGTCGAGACGTCGACGACCTCGTCGCCCTCTCGGACCGTCTCTTTGGTCTCGTCCTCGCTGTACTGATGCAGGTACACGAGCATACCTCACAGTTCGGTGGCACGTCGAATGAGGGTTCTGGCCGTTCGGCTCGGCGTCGGTCGAACGGCGGTACGGTGCTCGTCGGGTCGACGCCGACACCGTCGGCGACGTCGAGGACGACGGCTTCGCCGCTGTGACAAGGACTAAGCGACGTGGGAGACACAGCCACGCTATGCATCACGTCCGATTCCGTGACCCCGCAGGGGCGGTCCGACGGGGCGAGTGGCACGACGACGCCATCACCTTCGGCGGCGAGCGCTACGACCACGACGAGGTCGACGTCCTCCCGCCGGTCGAACCCTCGAAGATCGTCTGTATCGGTCGCAACTACGCCGACCACGCCGCCGAGATGGACAACGACGTCCCCGACCGGCCGCTGCTCTTTCTCAAACCGCCGAACACGCTGGCGGGCCACGGCGACACGGTGACGCTCCCCGCCGGGAAGGAGCGTCTCGACTACGAGGCGGAACTCGCGGTCGTCATCGGCGAACAGTGCCGTCACGTCGCCGCCGAGGACGCGATGGACGTCGTCGCCGGCTTCACCTGTCTGAACGACATCTCGAACCGCGACGACCAGAACAGAGAGACCAACTGGGTCCGCGGGAAGGCGTTCGACGGAGCCGCACCCGTCGGCCCGGTCGTCGCCGACCCCGAACACGTCCCCGACGACGCCGCGGTCCGTCTCCGGGTCGACGGCGAACTCCGCCAGGAGGGGAGTCGCGACCAGCTGTTCTTCGACGTGCCGACGCTCGTCGAGGAGATCACGACCTACATGACGCTCGAACCGGGCGACGTCATCTCGACGGGAACGCCCGCCGGCGTCGGTCCGCTCGAAGACGGCGACCGCGTCGAGGTGGAGGTCGAGGGCGTCGGAACGCTCGAACATACGGTTCGGATCCCCTGACCGGAACGGACGACGGGGTGCGCCGGAGGAGGAGGAATCAGGGCGCGGAGTACCGGAGTCGCGGCTCCGAGGGACGGGGGAGGCTGCCGTCGTCGAGCGACTCGACGTCGGCGCGGAGTCGGGCCGCACAGTTGAGCCGGAGTCGGCGCGCCTCGTCCCGTCCGATCTCGTCCGGTCCGGACAGTTTCGCCGACAGCGGGTCGTAGCGGTCGACGTCGAACCCCATCGCGTCGAGGTACTCACAGACGCGCGTCGAGTCGAGCCCTCGGTCGATCGCCTCGTCGCTGAGCGACCGGAGTTCCTCGAAGCGAGGAACCCGAATTCGGTCGGCCGACACGCCGGGTTCACCCTTCGTGACGGGCTTCGTCTCAGTCTGTGTCATCAGCCGGTCGACGCCGTCGGCGAGTCGAAGCAGTTGGCTCGGCAGCGCGGCGTCGGGTGCGCGCCACTCGACGGTCGGCAGTTCGTGCCGGAGGCGGACGGGCGCGAGCACTGTGTCCTCGGCACAGAAGTACTCCCGGACCGTCTCGGCGTCGACACCTCGGTCGGTGGCGATGTCGACGAACTGCTCGAAGTTCCCCTGGACGCTCTCACACCAGGCGTCGACGTCGTCGGGGTAGGGCCACAGGTCGCAGTACTGTTGGAACCGTTCGCCGCACTCCTTCCGGTAGGCCTGTGCTCGCGCACAGCTGACCGTCCGGGAGCCACAGTAGTAGGGCGAGGAGCTGACCAGCGCGATGGTGGGGTCGAGCGCGGTCAGCAGCTCGATCTGTCGTTTCACGTCCGTCTTCTCGAAGTGGATGTGGGTCCCCGCGCAGTTCTTCGGACTGGTGACGTTCTCTCCGTAGATCTCTTCGTACAGCTCGCCCCTGTCGCTCGTGGCGGGGGTGTCGTGTTCCGTGAGCGGCGTCCCGAGCGGGACGAGTTGCCGCCCGGTCGCCTCGGCCGCGTCCAGCACCGTGCTGAGTGTCTCCTGTAACTCTCTCCCGAGCGCAGTCACGTCCTCGTGCGGTGAAGTCTTGACTTCGAGCAGCGGCCCGACGAACTCGGGTTTCACGTGCTCGTGGCAGTCGACGAGGTCACGACCGTCACAGAGTCGTCCGTTCTCGTCGACGACCCAGTACTCCACCTCGAGTCCTAGTGTCATGGTGAATCCGGGATACGGCTCGTGGTCCGTCGCCCGGACTCGTAGCTTCGACGGAACTGCGGCTAAGCACGCTGGCTGTAATTACAACGATTTCATATGGGGTCCCACGGCCGAACGGCAGCCCTTAAGTTTAGGTCTGCCTAATCCACGGCCTGATGGAACTGACACGCCGTGACGCGCTCGTCGCGCTCGCGGCCGCCGGAGGCGTCGGTGCCGGTGTCGGTGTCGCCGTCGACGGTCGGTTCGACCTGCCGCTCGGCGAGGACACACAGACGACGCAGCCGAGTCCGGCGGAGACGCCACCGCCGGTCGTCCTCGACACGCTCACGGCGGCCGCGGAGGTGCTGTACCCCTCGCAGGTCGACGGCCACCGAACGTTCGTCGAGACGTTCGTACTCGGCCGTATCGAGGGACGCCAGTCGTACCTCCAGGGGATGGTCGAGACGACGCGGGAACTCGACGACCTCGCCGACAGCTGGTACGACGCGCCGTTCGCGGAACTCGACCCCGTCGTCCGCGACCGACTCCTGCGGGAGCTCGGCGTCGAGACGGCCGACCCCGACCCGGAGGGGCCGATCTCCGAGCGCGTCCGTCACTTCGTCGTCGACGACCTGCTGTACGCTTTCTACTCGTCGCCGACGGGGGGACGACTCGTCGGCATCGAGAACCCCATCGGCCACCCCGGCGGCCACGAGAGCTACCAGCGGGCGTCGATGGAGGACGAAGCTTCGGAGAGTGGTGGTGGCGGCGATGGCTGACGGCGACGGCGTCGACCGGACTCCCTCGGACCGACCCGACGTCTGCGTCGTCGGCAGCGGCCCCGCCGGGTCGATACTCGCCCACCGACTGGCGGCGGCGGGCCACGAGGTAGTGGTGCTGGAGGCCGGGCGACGGTTCGAGATGGACGAACGGGTCGAACAGCTGGAGGCACACGTCCGTCCGAACGGCGGGCCGATCTGGGGGATGGGCGGCGAGCGCGACGCGTTCACCTCGTCGGGCGAGCGCCACTACCCGCTCAACGCCGCCCGCGTCAAGGGCGTCGGCGGCACGACGCTCCACTGGCAGGGGATGGTGATGCGACTCCACGAACGCGACTTCGAGATGGCGTCGCGACACGGCGTCGGCGCGGACTGGCCCGTCGGCTACGACGACCTCCGACCCTACTACGCCGCCGCCGAGCGGGAACTCGGCGTGGCGGGCGCGGCCGACAACCCGTACGCGCCGCCGCGGGAGGAACCGTACCCGATGACGGCGTTCCCGCCGTCGCACTCGGACAGCATCTTCGCCGAGGCCTGCGAGCGACTCGGCATCGACATGCACTCGGTGCCGAACGCCCGAAATTCAGAAGCATACGACGGGCGGTCGCCCTGCGTCGGCTACGGCACGTGCAAACCGGTGTGTCCCTCCGGCGCGAAGTACACCGCCGAGCGCCACGTCGAGAAGGCCGAGGCGGCGGGCGCGCGGGTCGTCGACCGCGTCCCGGTGCAACGACTCGAACACGACGACGCCGGCGAGTCGGTGACGGCGGCCGTCTACGTCACCCCCGACGGCGAGGAGCACCGACAGGAGGCAGACCAGTTCGTCGTCGCCTGCGGCGGAGTGGAGACGCCGCGGCTACTCCTGCTCTCGGCGTCGCCGCAGTACCCCGACGGTCTCGCGAACTCCTCGGGGCTCGTCGGCCGGTACTTCATGGATCACGTCTTCGCTGGCATGGGCGGCCGACTCGACCGACCGACGAGACAGAACCACGTCGGGTTCAACACCAGCGAGTGCCACCAGTTCTACGACGACGAAGCGCCGGTGAACGGCCTCAAGCTGGAGTTTCTCAACTACGCCGGCCCCTCGCCCGTGATGGAGGCGCTGCGGAGCGAGACGTGGGGCGACGAACTGCTCGGCCAGTTACGCGAGTCGTACGGCTCTCACGTCGCGATGGGTGCGCTCGTCGAACAGCTGCCACGCGAGGAGAACGCGGTCACGCTCGACGACTCCCGAACCGACGACCACGGCAACCCCGTCCCCGACGTTCGCTGGTCCGTCGACAGCGAGACGGAGGCGGCGCTCGAACGGGCCAACGAGATCCAGCGACGCGTGTTCGCGGAACTCGGCGTCGACGTCGAGTGGTCGGTCGGCCCGGCGGAGACGGGACCGGCGTTCCACCACATGGGGACGACGCGGATGGGGACGGACCCGGCCGAGAGCGTCGTCGACGCCGATCTCCGGACGCACGACGTCTCGAACCTCTGGCTCGTCGGCAGCGGCGTCTTCCCGACGGGCGGGGCGATGAACCCGACGCTGACCATCGCGGCGCTGTCGCTGCGGGCGGCCGACGCGCTCGACGACGCGTTCTGACTCGCCGCTTCGACGATCGGGGTGTGTCACGAGCTGTCGAACCACCACCGCACTCTTGTGTCACCCGTCCAATCACTCTCCAGAGCCCGATGCTCCTCGACTGAACTGTCCTCCGGTCGCGTCGCTCGACGGACACAGCCCTCGTGCTGGACGGCGACTCGACCCCTCGTCTTCGGTCACCCCGTGTGACCACGCACCGGTCTCCGATCCTCGCCGTCGCACCTGACTGCGGCGGCGGCCGGCCGGCGGGCAGTTCGGACGCTCCGTCACGTTCGTCTCGTCACGGCGGTCGGCACCACAGACGCGTATGCAACAGTCACGACAGCAGCCAGCACTCGTCGTCGCCCGACACGACCCGAGAGAGAAGCGAACGACCGCCGAACTGACGGCCCTCGCCGAGACGGCGGGATACACCGTCGTCGGCGAACTCACTCAGACCCGCCCCGAGGACGCCGCCTACCAGTTCGGCCGCGGGAAGGCCGAGGAGCTCGCTCGCCGCGTCGCCGAGCACGGGGTCGACACCGTCCTCGTCGACAACGCGCTCTCGCCGCAGCAGGCGCACAATCTCCGCGCACTCGCGCCCGACGGGACGCAGTTCGTCGACCGTCACCGACTCGTCCTCGACATCTTCGCCCAGCGCGCGGGGACGAGAGCGGCGAAACTGCAGGTCCGACTCGCCGAACTCCGGTACGAACTGCCCCGAGTCCGCCAGGAGATCCGCCTCGAAGCCGAGGCGGCCAACGAACGCCGAACGGTCGCGGGGATGAACGAGAAGGAGCACCGCCGCGTGCTCGACATCCAGGAACGCATCCAGCGCGTCGAACGGAGACTCGACTCGCTCGGCAGCGTCGAGAGCGACCGACGAGCGCGTCACCGACACGCGGGTCGCGACCTCGTCGCACTCGCCGGCTACACCAACGCCGGGAAGTCGACGCTTCTGCGACGACTCGCCGACGACCTCGACGTCGAGGGTGACGGAGCGACCGACCCCGATCATCCCGACGAAGCGACGACGGCCGCGACGGCCGACCGACTGTTCGAGACGCTGGAGACGACGACTCGCGGCGTCTCGACCGACGGTCGACGGCTACTCGTCACCGACACGGTCGGGTTCGTCCGCGACCTGCCGCCGTGGCTCGTCGACGCCTTCGAGTCGACGCTGTCGACGGTCTACCACGCCGACGTCGTCCTCCTCGTCGTCGACGCGAGCGACCCCCGTTCGGAGGTCCGCGAGAAGGTCGACACCTGTCGGGACGTGCTCGACGACGCCGACGGCGTGATCCTCCCCGTGTTGAACAAGGTCGACCGGTGTTCGACCGCACACGTCGACCGACTCCACGAACTGTGTTCGGGGTTCGACGCCGACCCGGTCGCCGTCAGTGCCACCGCGGGGACCGGTGTCGACGAACTCCTCGCCCGCGTCCGGTCGGCGGTTCCGACCGCCGAGGCGACGCTCACCGTCCCGAACACGGGCGAGTCGCAGGCGCTGCTCTCGTGGGCACACGACCACGGGAGCGTCGCCGACGTCCACTACGACGGCGAGACCGTCACCTTCGGGTTCGTCGGTCGGCCGACCGTCGTCGAGAGAGCGCATTCGAAGGCGGCGGACGTGAACGAACCGGGGTGAACGAGGAGCGCAGACAGCGGGACGGGGTCGCGTGTCGTCCGCGGATTCATCCCGTCAGAGCGCGTATCTCTCCTCTCATGCCGACAGTGCAGACGAACGGTGTCGAGACGTACTACGAGGAGCGAGGCGAGGGACGGCCGGTGGTGTTCGTCCACGCCGCGTTCGTCGACCACGTGATGTGGGACGAGCAGGTCGCCGCGCTCGACGACTACCGGACCGTCGTCTACGACGTCCGCGGCCACGGACGGACCGGCGGGTCGCCGCTCTCCGAGTACTCGGCGACGCTCTACGCTGCAGACCTCCGCGCGCTCGTCGAGGCGCTAGAACTCGAGCGGCCGGTGCTCTGCGGGCTCTCGCTGGGTGGACTGATCGCCCAGACGTACGCGGCGACGTACCCCGACGAGATCGCCGGTCTGGTACTCGCCGACACGTTCACGCCGCCGATCCTCACGCGCGGCGAGTGGTTCCTGCGTCGCGTCGTGCTGAACGCGCTGATCCCGCCGGTCCGACTGCTCGGGCTCGAACGCGTCGAGAAGGCCAACGTGTGGCTGACGGAGCGGTTCTTCGGCGGCGCCGGTGGCGACTACGAGAAGGTCGAAGCGTTGCGCGCGGCGGGGCCGACGGTCACCACCGACGAGTTCGTCAAGATCGTTCGCTCGATGACGCGGTTCCACGACGTGACCGTCGACCTCCCGGCCATCCCGGTCCCGACGCTGGTCGTCTACGGCGAGCAGGAACTCCCGTTCGTCAAACAGCACGCGGCGCGACTCGCCGCCCACCTCTCCCGCGTCGACGTCGTCGAGATCCCCGGGGCGGGCCACGCCTCGAACCTCGACGATCCCGAGACGTTCACCGGCGCACTCCGGGCGTTCCTCGGGGAGATCGTATCGGTCGGAGACGGCGAAGACGTCGACCCAGAGACGGAGCGTCGGCGACCGTCGTCGGCCTGACCGGACTCTCACAGCGATCTGCGGAAGTCATCGTCTCTTTCGACGTTGCAGACGTCTCACCTGTTGAGGTCTGCGTGCTGAAGAGAGAGGATATGTTCAGTACCGCTCACTGCCAGATAGACTCGATGAGTCAGCATCGAACGCGGCTGTGTCGAGCGGTTCAGAACGCTTCCGATACGCTTCGATCAACTCGTGACCCCACGAACGCACCACCTCGTTCTCGGTTTCGACGAACGCGATGCTCTCGAGTCGACGATTCCCTATCAGTACCGTCTCGTCGAAGATAAACAGGATACAGGGAATGGAGCCATCGTAACAGTAGAGGTTGGCGCCTGCCTCGAGGTACTTTTTCCAACGGGTAGACCTGTCTGTGTCTTGGCGGAGAACGTCGAGTTCGTCAGCAGTGATGACATGCTTTGTTTGCAGGTCACCGTCGACCGCACTCTCGACCATCACCTGTTCCAGACCCACGGTTGGCGCGGTATTCACGAGGCACGAAAACACGTCGGAGCCCCGAAACAGATCGATGAGTCGTGTATCGCCTGCACCGACGGCGTTCGGCTCTGGCCTTCGGACGGTCGCGTCGCTGAAATGGTGTAGACCGATGGTCAGTTCTTCCTCCGGCAGCCAGGACACCGCTTCCCCGAGTGTTCGAATCGCGTCGAGGGCTCGAATGTATCGCTCAGTCTCGACCGACACGTACTTGCCCGCTTGGGTGGCCACATACTCGCCGTCGATCGTTCGCTCAGCCCATCCACGTTCGACCAGCTCGGTTAGTATTCGGCGAAGGGTCGAACGTGGGATATCGGTCGACTCGGATAGCATTCGAGGAGTGTACGAGTCTGTCGAGATTACCTTCAGGAGTTGGAGACGGTTTGCCGACCGCGACAGGTGCGCCATGTCTTCCAGAGCGTCGTCTGGATGGTCAGTGACGTCCTCGAGCATAGCGTACTGTTTCGTGCTATGTGGTATCAATGTTCGTACACTGGGGATCTACTTACGGCGTGGGAGAGTTCTCACGGGGTAATTCGATAGTTCTCCCGAGCCACATCATAGGCAGAACGGAGCGTAATCATGGCTACGACCACCGATCTCGAAACATCGACCGTCGAATCGTTCAGAGGTCAACTTCGTGGGGAGGTCCTGCAGCCAGGCGACGGGGGTTACGACGAAGCTCGCACAGTCTGGAACGCGATGATCGACAAAGAGCCTACACTCGTGGCGAGATGCAAGGGAACTGCCGACGTAATCAGGGCAGTGAATTTCGCCCGAGAGCTCGGTCTCCTGGCTGCAGTCAAGGGTGGAGGTCACAACATCGCTGGCAAAGCCGTCTGCGACGACGGTCTACTAATCGACCTCTCGGCTATAAACAACGTCCGGGTCGATCCGGACTCGAAAACCGCCCGTGTCGGGGGTGGGGCGACATGGGGTGACTTCGATCACGAGGCCCAGGCGTTCGGCCTCGCTACCACTGGAGGCATCGTCTCGTCGACAGGCGTGGCGGGACTTACGCTCGGAGGCGGACTCGGCCACCTCGACCGCAAGTACGGCCTCGCTTCCGACAACCTGCGTTCTGTAGATATCGTGACCGCCGATGGTGAGTTGGTGCATGCGAGTGAAGACAAGAATCGAGACCTATTTTGGGGGGTTCGCGGTGGTGGCGGTAACTTCGGTATCGTGACGTCGTTCGAGTTCGACCTCCACGAGGTCGGACCCGAGGTGCTGGCTGGACCGATCATCTACCGCTACGAGGACGCTGCTGCTGTCTTCCGTTTCTACCGCGACTTCATGCGCGAGGCGCGAGACGAGATCCAGTGTTATGCGTTCTTCTCGAAAGGCTCTGCCGAGCTGGGTGTCCCCGAACCGCTTCACGGTGAGACCATCTTCGTCCTGTTCCCCTCCTACGCAGGCGAAGTCGACGAGGGAAGTGAGGAACTTGCGCCGCTCCGGAACTTCGGAGATCCAATCGCCGACGCAGTGCAACCCATGCCATACACGGCGTTACAGAGTTTCGTCGACGACCGGTGGGAAGAGGGCGCTCGCAACTATTGGAAATCGCGGTTCTTCGACGAACTCACGGACGAGGCGATCGACACCATAGTCGAGTACTGTGACTCGTCGGCACCGTTCACGTCGGTGTTCACCGATGGCTGGCTCGGCGGAGCGATCAGCCGTCCCGACCACGACGCGACGGCCTTCCCCCACCGAGACAAGGCGTTCTCGTTCACGATTGGCATGCGCTGGGAGGATCCGACACGGGACGACGAGCACATCGCTTGGGCACGGGACTTCCACGAGGCGTTGGAACCGTATGCCTCCGACGGAGTGTACGTGAACCTCCTCGACCGGGACGACTCCAAACGGGTCCCGGACGCGTACGGAGAACGATACGATCGGCTCCGCGAACTCAAACGAGAGTGGGATCCGGAGAACCTGTTCAGGCTGAACCAGAACATCGAACCAGCCGAGTGAACAGACCTTCTGCTCCTCTGTACGGACGGGTTCAGTCTCAACTGCTGAAGTACGCACTCTCTATTCAGCACACCCACAGAACCCGACTCTGGTATTGTCAAAATCGGTGTGGTGGATAGAGAGAATGTGGGCAGCAGAGAGTCGGTCTTACTCTTCGCTGAGGCCAAGTTGGTCGAACACTTCCTGAAGATCGTAGTAGAGCCGGTCTTCTTGCACTTTCCCGTTCTCAGTTAGTATCTTCGCCATACCGCTGATTTCCATCCCGCGGTGGGTCGGTGGAATCCCGTTGTACTCTCCTTCGTGAGTTGCCGTTACCGTCCACTCCTTCATCACCATCCCGTCGCTGGCGAGTATGTCGTCCACCGTAACGTGCCAGTCGGGGAACCCCGTCCGGAGACCACGGAGGTACGCTTCGAACGCGTCGCGTCCGTGAATCTCGCCGTCGGACATCGAGGGAACGGAAACGTCGACCGATTCGGAGACTACCTCGAGTTTCGAGAAGTCCCCGTTCCACAACTCTCGATACTCCTGTTCGACCTCTCGTGCGGTCGTCGCCATGGGTTGTCACCCCGTTCGACTATGTGGTGTGTTAACAAATAACTGTATATTTCGCAGGTAACCCGACTGTGGGTAGTCCGTTGACAGATGACCGACTTGCGCCCTCTATTTAACACCGCATTTCTGACGACGACCGAAGAGGACACCGACTCGATGTCTGGGCTCTTTTGCTGTCCCTCAACAGTTGCCCCGGCGCGTAGACCTTTATTCGAGGCCGAGCGACTCGGCGTATGAGCCTACTGCACGCAGCGATCGACGTCACCGATATGGAAGCGACCACCGCGTTCTACGGCGACGTTCTCGGGTTCGAACCGGTCGCCGAACTGGAGGCTGGCGGCGTCACCAACGTCTTCTACGGCCACGGCGACGAGATGGAACTCCAGTTCGTCCCGACCGAGGGCGAGGTCGACCCCTCGGGACTGAACCACCTCGCCGTCGACGTCGACGACGTGGACGCGCTGGTCGAGGAACTCGGCGAGGACCGCGTCGAACGCGGCCCCTTCGCCGTCGACGAGTTCGGCCTCTATGTCGCGTTCGTCACCGACCCCGACGGCTACGTCGTCGAGATCATCCAGCCGCAGGAGTAGCGTTCGGTCGGTGTAAGCACCCTTAAGAGTCGTCGCCTGCATCCCACGACTATGCAACCACGGGACCTCTCAGACCACGCTCCGTACGTTCCCGGCCGCGGGACGGAGGAGGTCGCCCGCGAACTCGGCATCGACCCCGAGGCGCTGACGAAACTGTCGTCGAACGAGAACCCGTTCGGACCGAGTCCGAAGGCCGTCGAGGCGGCGCGGGAGGCGGCCCCCGAGATCGACGTCTACCCGACCACCTCGCACGCCGACCTCACCGAGAAACTGGCCGCGAAGTGGGAACTCGACCCCGAACAGGTGTGGGTGAGCGCCGGCGCCGACGGCGCGCTCGACTACCTCTCGCGGGCGATGCTCGAACCGGACGACCGCGTGCTCGTGCCGACGCCCGGGTTCTCCTACTACGGGATGAGCGCCAAGTACCACCACGGCGAGGTGGCGACGTACGAACTCACCGCCGACGACGGGTTCGCACAGACGCCCGAGAGGGTGCTTGAGTTCTACGACGGCGAGCGGATCGTCTACCTGACGACGCCGCACAACCCGACCGGCGCCGAGTTCTCTCGCGACGCCGTCCGCGAGATCGCCGAGTCGGTCGACGACGAGACGCTCGTCGTCGTCGACGAAGCCTACGGGGAGTACTCCGAGCGGCCGAGCAGCATCGGCCTGCTGAGCGAGTACGACAACCTCGCGGTCACGCGCACGTTCTCGAAGGCGTACGGCATCGCCGGTCTCCGCATCGGGTGGGCGGCGGTGCCCGAGGCGTGGGCCGACGCCTACGCGCGCGTGAACACGCCGTTCGCCGCCAACGAGGTCGCCTGCCGGGCCGCCCTCGCCGCTCTCGACGACGAGGACCACGTCGAGCGGACGGTCGAGCAGGCGCGGTGGGCACGGGAGTATCTCGCCGACAACCTCGAAGCACCCACCTACGACAGCGCGGGCAACTTCGTCCTCGCGGAGGTCGGCGACGCGAGCGCCGTCGCCGAGGCCAGCCAGCGCGAGGGCGTCATCGTCCGCGACTGTTCGAGCTTCGGCCTCCCGACCTGCATCCGCATCTCCTGTGGGACCGAGGAGGGGACGAAGCAGGCCGTCGACGTGCTCAACGGAATCCTCGCCGAGGTGGCGGAGGCGTGAGAGTCGTCGTCACCGGGACGCCAGGGACGGGGAAGACGACGGCGGTGGACGCGTTGGAGACAGAGGAGCGGGTCGTCCACCTCAACGACGCCATCCGCGACCACGAGCTGTGGACCGAACGCGACGCCGACCGCGACACGCTCGTCACCGATCTCGACGCCGTCCGCGAGTGGTTGGGTGACTGGGACGGGCTAGTGGAGTCCCATCTGGCGCACCACCTCGACGCCGACAAGGTTGTCGTTCTTCGCTGTCGCCCCGACGTGCTCGAAGAACGGCTTCGGGAGCGCGGCGAGTCGGAAACAAAAGCGAAAGAAAACGCCGAGAGCGAGGCGCTCGACGTGATCCTCTCCGAGGCGGTCGAGTTCCACGGCGAGGAGTCTGTGTACGAGATCGACACCACCGACCGGACGCCCGAGGCGGTCGCCGCCGAGGTCCGGGCCGTCCTCGACGGCGAGCGGGAACCGAGCGCCGGGACGGTGAACTTCCTCGACTATCTATGACGCTCGACCAGTACCGATCCGTCGCCGACCGACTGCTCCGCCCGTTCGTCTCGCTGGCCGACAGCGCCGGTCTCTCGCCGGACGGAGTGAGCGTCATCGCCTTCGGGTTCGCCGTCGCCGCCGGCGGCGCCTTCTACGTCGCTACTCCGCTCTGGTACGCCCTCGGAGCGTTCTTCGTCTTCTGCAACGGGTGGCTCGACCTCGTCGACGGCGCGCTCGCCCGCGAACAGGACGTCGCCTCCGCTGGCGGCGATCTGCTCGATCACGTGCTGGATCGCTACGCCGACATCGTCATCCTCGCCGGGTTGGCGGCGGGGATCGACAACTACGCACTCGGCCTCGCCGCCGTCACCGGCGTGCTCATGACTTCCTACCTCGGCACGCAGATCCAGGCCGTGGGGCTGGGGCGGGAGTACGGCGGTCTGCTCGGTCGCGCCGACCGACTCGCACTCGTCGGGGTGACGGGCGTCCTCGCGGCGGTCGTCCCCGGCGAACTCGTCGCGGGGCTGACGCTCGTCGGGTTTCTGCTTGTGTTGTTCGCTGTCGTCGGTCACGTCACCGCGCTCCAGCGGTTCTGGGGTGCGTGGTCGGATCTCTAAGTCGGCGTCGTCGACTCCGCGACGTCTGAGAATCGACCGCGTGACGGCGGCGGGGCGTGCGTTTTATACCTCGGGCTCCTCTACCACAGACCATGCCCCAGTGCGAGATGTGCGGTGCCGACAAGCCGTCACTCACCACTACGAAAGTCGAAGGTGCCGAACTGCAGCTCTGTGACAGCTGCAAGGACTTCGGGACCGAGGTCCGCACTGAATCTACGAGTTCTACGTCGACGAAGTACTCGACGTCGTCTTCGAAGGCGGATCAGTCCTCGGGGTCGTCGGGGAGTTCGACGTCCTCGTCGTCCGGCGGGAGTACGCGCCGTCGCGACATGTTCGACGATATGGACGAGATCGCGGCGGACTACGACGAGCGGATTCGGACGGCCCGCGAGAAGCAGGGTCTGAGTCAGGAGGACCTCGCCGGTCAGCTGAACGAGAAGGCGAGTCTCATCCGCAAACTCGAACGCGGCGACACTCTCCCCAGCGACGACGTCCAGAAGAAACTCGAGAAGAAACTCGGTATCTCGCTCACCGAAGGGTCGAGCGACGAGGACGCCGACTGGTCCGGCGGGTCGTCGACGACGACGACGCTCGGCGACGTCGTCAAACGGAAGGACTGAACGCGCAGCCGAGGCGAGACCGCCGACGCTTCTGGGTCCGCCGTCTTCACACTCGAATCACCTGCTGTGTTGAATAGACAGACGGCGTCGGGATAGACCGTCAAATCAGTAAGGATGAAGCCGAGGAGGTCGGGTATGGTGGAAGTCGATCTCCTCGACTTCGTTGAGTGGTTCAAGCGTCTAGCCAAACAAGCCTTGGGAAAGCACGCGGGCGAGCCCGCCACCGGCGGGTTCGCCCGCTGGAAGCACGTCGTTATTCACGGGTTTCGGCTCGAAGAGGAGCACAGCTTCCGAGAAACCGCAAATCGGCTGAAGTACATGGGTGACATACGGGACGTCCTTGAGTTGAACAGGAGCGACGTCCCAGATTACACGACGCTGAACAAGTCGTTCGATCGGTTCAAGATGTGGGTGTGGCGGGCGTTGCTGCGCGTTTCAGCGCAGCAACACCCGCAGTCTGGATTCGCCGCTCTCGACAGCACGTTTTTTGATCGAGGCCACGCCTCTGCGCATTATCTCGATCGGTCGAACCAGACGGTTGAGACGATGAAAGTGACGACATTGACCGATACAGCGTCACTCGCTGTTCTTGACGTGCAGTGCCACGCGCAGTGGCCACATGATACGAAATCAGGGCCGCAGGTCGTCCGCCGGAACGCGGACGACCTGCATACAGTCGCTGCTGATAACGGCTTCCAGGATTGGCACTCTGAATACGAGTTCTACAGCCTCAGCGTGGAACCGTTGATTCACTACCGTGGATCGTCTGCGAACGCGCTCAGCAACAACGCGCTCATTCGAGAGCGTGGCTACACCCAGCGTTGGATGGCTGAAACGTCGTATTCGTCCGTGAAGCGCTCGCTCGGCGATGCCGTGCGAGCGCAAACCTGGTATCGAGAGTTCCGTGAAATCGTCCTGATGTTCGCCATCATCAACATCGAACAACTCTGTGATCCGCTCTGATCCCTACGCCGTACCCCTATTCAACACAGCAGAATCACCCGCTCTCTACCTGTCGCGCCGTTCGCTCGGGAGTCGCGACACTCGGTCGAAACGGCCAACGTCCATATGTGGGTGGATTGTGTAGAATCAATGATGGTAAACCGCGTGCCCCTCCACCGTCGCTCGGGCGAAGCCGACGACAGCGGACCTCTCGGACCGACGGAGATCGTCGCTTTCCGTGCACTCCGGTCGCATGCCTGATCTCCCGACGAGCGCCGCCTCCGGAGGTCGCTCTGTGGTCGAGGTGCTCCTCTCGAGGGTCGTCACGAGGTGGTCGCCGCTCGGCGCGCTGGTACCGGCGAGCTGGCTCGTCGTCGGGAGCCACATCCGCGTCGACGTCCAGAGGTTCGACAACGAAGTCCGGTCGACGGTGTTCCGAGCGATCGTAGACTCGCCGGGGGTGTACGTCGCCGCACTCGCCGAGGAGACCGACGTCCCCCGGTCGACCGTTCGTTACCACGTCCGGGTGCTCGAACGGGAGGGAGCGGTGTTCGGAGAGAAGATCAGGGGGAAACGTCGGTGCTTCCCGAGCCACGACGACGACCCGGCGCTCACCGCCGCCCTCGCCGACGAGGTCCTCGCCGACGTCCTCGGGGCCATCGCTCGCGCCGAACCCGCGAGTACCAGCGAGTTGGCGGTCGAACTCGACCGCGCGCCGAGTACGGTGTCCCACCACGTCTCGCGGTTGGCCGAGGACGGACTGGTCGACCGCGAGCGCGACGGTGGCGCCGTCCTCACGCGACTCGTCGACGACGTCCGGCGTCACGTCGAGAGGCGACGACGCAGGTGGAGTTCGCTCGATCTTCCCGCCGACGACTGAACGGGGGGGGACGATCAGAGGGTTTCGACGGTTCGGTTAGAACGCCTTTTCGTTTGTAGACCGTTCTCTGTGACGGGCCAACGCGGCCTGGAGACCCCTATGAAAGACGACACGACGTTCACACTCGACCGTCGAACGGCAGTGAAAGGGCTCGGTGCGGTCGCGACCGCGTCGCTCGCCGGCCTCGCAGGGTGTGCCGACAACGGCGGTGAGGGCACCGAGACCGAGGCGACGACCGAACCCGGAGCGGGCGAGGAAGAGACGACCGAACCCGGAGCGGGTGAAGAGGAGACGACAGAGTCACCCGAAGAGACGACAGAGCCACCCGAGGAGACGGGAACGGCCGAGACGACCACCGAGGACGGTGAGATGCTCGGCAACGAGACGACCGCCAACGGAACGACGACGGAAGACGACTCGATGCTCGGCAACGAGACGACGACCACCACCGAGGAGAGCGCGTAACGCGACCGTCGGTCGAAGACACGTCGACTCCCGGCAGGTGCCCGCTTTCCGGTCGTCCCACTCGTCCGTTCGCCGTCATTCGTTCGCCGTCGTTCCCGTCGACCTCACCTCGCTCAGTACCGACTCCGACTCCGATGACGCCGACTCGTGAACGCGAGGTCCGCACACGGAGCCTGCGGGTAAATCAAGCTATTTACCGCCGCAGTCGAATCCCTCGGTATGTTCATCTTGGTGAACCTGAAGGCGTACCCCTGTGACCCGATCGAGGTCGCGACCGCCGCACGCGACGTCGCCGACGAGGCCGACGTCCGAATCGCCGTCTCCCCGCAGGCGGCGCAGCTCTCGCCGGTGGCCGACACCGGCGTCGAGACGTGGGCCCAGCACGTCTCGCCCAACGAGCACGGGAGCCACACCGGAAGCACGCTCGCCGAGGCCGTCGCCGACGCAGGCGCGGTGGGGACGCTCCTCAACCACTCCGAGAAGCGGATGAAGCTCGCCGACATCGACGCGTCGCTCGACGCGGCCGACCGGGCCGACCTCGAGACGATCGTCTGCGCCAACAATCCGACCCAGGTCGGCGCCGCGGCGGCGCTCTCGCCGGACGCCGTCGCCGTCGAACCGCCGGAGCTCATCGGTGGCGACGTCTCCGTGTCGACCGCAGATCCGGGGATCGTCGAAGACGCGGTCGACGCGGCCGCCGCCGTCGACGAGAACGTCGACGTCTTCTGTGGGGCGGGCGTCTCGACCGGCGAGGACGTCGTCGCGGCGCAGGATCTCGGTGCGACGGGTATCCTGCTGGCCAGCGGCGTCGCCAAGGCCGACGACCCGAAGGCGGCGCTCGAAGACCTCGTCTCCGGGCTGTAACACGGAACATCGCGATATCTCGTTTTCGACGCGCCGTCGACGCCGATACGACCGTCAGCTCAGCGTTCGGGCCACGGCGTCGGGTCGTCGTCGCTGTCGTTGCCGTCGGTCACGCCACCGTCGCCGTCGCGTACATCGCCGACGTCGCCGACGTCGCCGACGTCGCCGACGTCACTCGCCGTCGAGTCGTCTGCGGCGAGGAACGCTGCCTCGATCGCGTCGACCGTCTCGCCGAACTCGTCGGCGTCGAGTCTGTCGGCGTACTCCTCGCGGACGAGTTCCGGAAGTGCGTAGGCGTACTGTCCCCGCCCGGCGTGGTCGACGAACCCGTGTTGTCGGAGCGGTCGGTTTCGGCCGTACGCACGCTGGCTGTCGCCGGTGCCGCCGGCGGCGACGTGGGCGTCGACCGGGTCGCTGACGCGTTGCTCGCGGTAGTGACGGAGCATCCCCCGCGAGACCGGGTCGAGCGACTCGATGACGCTCGTGAACTCTCTGACGACGTCCCGCTGGTCGCGAACCGGCCCGTCGTCAGCCGTCTCGTCTGTCTCCGCCTTCTCCGGGGTAGTCGTCTCCTCGTGCCCCTGGCCTTCGAAGCCGGGGTAGCCACGACCGTCAGGTTCCTCGTGGTCTTCGAGCTCGCCGTCCGCAGCCGTCTCGGCCGCTCGCGTCTCTGTGCTGTCGCGTCCGTCTCTCGCTGGTCGTCCGTCCGTCGCGCCCTGCCCGTCTTCGGCGTTCGCCTCGTAGTCGTCCAGTCCGCGCTGGTGCTCCGGCCGGTTCAGGTTCCGTCCGTCGCCGCCCCGGTACGGTGCCTCCGCGCGCTGCAGCATCGCCTGCGCGAACGTGTCGGCCATGCGGCTCATGTCCTGTGCCTCCTCGAGTTCGCGTCTGAGTTGGCGGATAGTGGCCTCCTTCTCCTCTACCTCCTGTCGGAGGTCGGCGATCTCGCTCTCCCGACGCGCCTTCTCGTCGGAGATGTCACGCAGTTCGGAGACGAGGTCGCCGCTGACTGACTTCAGTTCGGGACGCTCGAAGTCGTCGAGTCCGGGCGTCGCGCCCGCGTCGAACGTCTGCTTGCGGTGGAACTGGACGCGTCGGAGCGACTCGCTCCAGTCGGTCATCAGGAACGCCTCGCCGTTGCCCATGTCCTCGATGGCGTCGGCGTACTCGCTACCGAGGATCCGTCCGACGACTTTGGTGTCGTTGCGCCAGGTCAGGCGGTGCCACACCAGCCAGTCGCACTGCGTGATGTAGTCCTTCTTGACGTCAGCCGGACGCTGGCTGATGCCGACGATTCCGAGGCCGTGTTTCCGGCCGCGTTTGGCGATCTTGATGAGCATCTTGCCGGCCTCGCCCATCCCGCCCTTCTCGGGGATGTACTCGTGGCACTCCTCGACGAGCATCAGGAACGGCTTCTTCAGTTTCTTCTCCTTGGCGAATAGCTGTCGGGAGACCTGCAGCAGCATCTCCTCGGCGTCGGCCTCGTCGAGGTAGCCCGAGACGTCGAGGATGATCGGGACGTTCTGTTCGAGCGCGAGGTTCGCGATCTTCTCTGCGTGTTCGGGGCTGACCTGGATGTCACACTCGTCGTCCGCGCCCGCGTGGAGGATCTCGTACTGCTCTTTCAGCCCGTAGTACTCGCCGTCGGTGTCGACGATGAGCACCGGGAACTGCGAGTCGAGCAGGTTCTCGATGACGACGCTCGCCGTGTTAGACTTTCCGCCTCCCGACTTGCCGGTGATGAACCCACGGCCGGTGAGAATCTCGACGACTGGAAGCGAGACGGGCGTGCCGGTCGGGTCGTCGCCGTCGCCACCGGGTCCGTCGCTCACCTCCGCGACGGTGATAGTTTCCTCGTCTGTCATTCGGTTGGTGGCAACTCCGACCGTGGCCCCATAACTCCTGCTGTCGGCCCGCGACGGCTCACGCTTCGACGGTTCGGCGGAGCCGGAACTGATAACCCGACGGCGACGAGGCGTACTCGTCGAAGACGAACTCGTCGGTCGCCGCCTGTCCCGGTTCGACGGTCGCCGTCCGCTCGCTCCGGAGTCGTCGCCCGTTCTGTAGCCGTACTGTCGCCTCGAACGTCACCGAGACGGCGACGTCGTTCTCGTTGCGAACGCTGTACAGCACCCGGTAGGCGTCGTCGTCGTCGAACCCCCGGGAGTGGACGTCGAGGTTGCGCTGGAGGTCGGGAGCCGTCGTCGCGGTCGGTTCGGCCGTCGGCGTCGGCGACGCCGTCGCGGTGGGCGTGGGCTCGGGCGTCGGCGTCGACGTGGGCCGGTCGGTCGCCGTCGGAGTCGGGTCGCTCGTCGTCGGCGACTGCGTGGTCGCCTCGGTCGACCGAGGGGTCGCCGTCGCGTTCTCACTACTACCACGATCGGCGGAGGGAGGGGCGTCGTCACCGTCGACGACCGTCGCACCCGTCCACCCGACTGCCGCGCCGCCGAGGAGGACGAGCAGGGACCGTCTGTTCACAGTTGCGTCCTGTAACCACCAGTAAAAAATTCCATCGCTCATTCGAACTCACCCAACGACGCCTGTCCGTTCCGCTGTCGTCCGGGACCCGAATCGGCCGCCGCCGTGTCGTCGTGTTCGTCGACGTCGGTGTCGGCGTCGAGCCACCGCCGGAGGTCGTCTGTCGTCTCGGTCACCTCGGTCCCGTCGTCCGACCGGTCGGCGTCTCTCTCGGACGTCTGCGCCGTCTTCGACCCTTCCCAGCCGTCGAGACTCGCCTGCTCTTCGGCCGCGAAACTAAGCTTCGAGACGCGGACGCCCAGTTTCCGAACCTCGGTGTCGGCGAACTCCGCGAGGAGTTCGAGTGCAACCGACTCGACGAGTTCCGGGTCGTCGACCGGCCCGGAGAGCGACCGAGCGCGGGTGTTGACGTCGAACGGGGGCGTGACGGCCTTGATACCGATGGTTCGGTACATCGCCCCGCGCCGTCGGGCCCGATCGGCGACGTCGGCAGCCAGCGCACGAACCTTCTCGCGTTTCGCGTCGGTCTCGGCCGTCGCCTCGACGAACGCCGACTCCCGCGAGAGGCTCTTGGGGCGGCCAGTCGGCGTCACCTCCCGGTCGTCGTACCCCCGGGCCCTGTCGTACAGCTCCCGGCCGCGTTCGCCGAACCGGTTCCGGAGCACCGTCGGGTCGGCGGCCGCGAGGTCGCCCGCCGTCTCGATCCCCAACTCGCCCAGTTCGCGTGCGGTCACGGGGCCGACGCCGTGGACCGACTCGACCGGCAGCGGTGCGAGAAACTGCTGGACTTCGCCGGGTTCGACGACGACGAGCCCGTCGGGCTTGTCGTAGTCGCTGGCGACCTTGGCGGTGCTCATGTTGGGGGCGACGCCGACGCTCGCCGGGACGCCGACCTCGCGGTCGATCCGATCTCGGACGTGGCGGGCGAACCCCTCGGCGAGCGTCCGGTCGTCGCCGTCGACGGGCTGCCACGACGTCCGGCCCGTCACGTCGAGGTACGCCTCGTCGATGCTCACTTCGCGGACGACGTCCGCACAGTCGTGCAGCACCTCTCTGACCTGATCGGCGATCCCCTCGTAGAACTCCAGATCGACGGGTCGGTAGTAACCCCCGTCGGTGTCGTCGCCGTCGAGCCGCTCCTCGTCCTCGTCGCGTGGGGGGAGCAGTTCGAGCGCTTTCGAGATGGGCTGGGCGCTCTCGACGCCGAACTCCCGTGCCTCGTAGCTCGCGGTGGCGACCGCACCGTGCGTCTCCCCGTCGTCGTAGCCCATCCCCACGACGAGGGGTTCGCCCGCCAGGTCGGGTTCTCGGAGTCGCTCACAGGAGGCGTAGAAACAGTCCATGTCGACGTGGAGGACGATGCGTCGCTCCTCGGCGTCGGGCGTGCCGGGTAGCGTCTCTCCGCTCATCGTCTGTCTCTGGGAGGGCGGGGATGCTGAAAGTTCGGGGTGCGGAGTGAAAGTGAACGCTCGGAGCGACGTCACGTCAGTTCACTTCAGTCGTTCCTGCAGGAACGACGGGTGGGCGGCGGTGACGCCGTCGATCGAGAGGATGTCGTCGCTGATGACGTCGCCGAGAGCGTCGCCGTCGGAGGCGCGCACCTCGGCCATCAGCATGTGGTCCCCCGAGGAGGTGTAGAGCGTCTCGACGGCGTCGAGACCCTTCAGTGCGCGTGTCGCCTCGACGTAGCGCTCGCTCTCGACGTCGATACCGACGAGGGCGATCGACTGTCCGGAGAGTTTCTTCGGGTCGACGTCGGCGGAGTAGCCGACGATGACGCCGTCGTCTTCGAGTTTGTTGATGTACTTGCGGACCGTCGGCTTGGACACCCCCGCACTCTCGGCGATGTCGGCGTAGGAGGCCTGCGCATCCGCTTCGAGGGCGGCGAGGATGCGGTCCTCGGTGGAGACGGAGCTCATACGAACCAGTTTCTGTTGCCAGAAAAAATACCTTGCGAACCGGAAACCTGTTGTCCACCTCGAGAAAGGGGCGCACGAACCGGTCTCCGACGGCGAGCGCAGCGGCTGTGCGGTCGTACAATAAAGAAAGCACGCCGAAGACGCGAGACGGCGTTACTTGTGCTTGTCGAGGAACATGTCGTACGAGCGTTCCCACTCGTAGTCCTCGTCGAAGTAACGCTCTGCGAGCGGCTCTTCGGGCATCTCGCCGATGCGCTGTTTCTCCTGCTGGTAGGACGGGCGGTCCTCGTCGACGTAGAACCGACCGGTGAGGACTTTGCCCTCGTGGAGCGCGTCCTCGGTCTCGTGCATCATCTCGGCCGCCTCGCGACGGTCGTGGATGTCGAAGTCGTAGTCGTCGGAGTCCTGCACGTCGATGTACGGGACGTACTGGCGGGCGTCCTTGTTCCAGGTCGGACACTGCGTCAGGAAGTCCACGTGGGCGAACCCGTCGTGGTTCATCGCCTCGATGAGGATCTCCTTGGCCTGGTTCGGGTTGACGGCCGCCGTCCGGGCGACGTACGAGGCACCCGAGTTCAGCGACATCGACAGCGGGCGGAGCGGCTCCTTGGCGCTGCCGTGCGGCTGGGTCTTCGACTTGTGACCCTTCGGGCTCGTCGGCGAGGTCTGGCCCTTCGTGAGGCCGAAGATCTCGTTGTTGAACACGATGTAGGTCATGTCGTGGTTCTCACGAGCCGTGTGCATGAAGTGGTTCCCACCGATGCCGTAGCCGTCGCCGTCACCGCCGGCCGCGATCACTTCGAGGCCGGGGTTGGCGAGCTTCGCGGCCCGAGCGACGGGCAGCGAGCGGCCGTGGATGGTGTGGAACCCGTAGCTGTCGAGGTAGCTGTTGAGCTTCCCCGAGCAGCCGATACCCGTGACGAGCATCGTCTCGTCGGGCGTGCGGCCGACTTCGGGGAGGGCCTGTTTCAGTGCCTTCAGGACACCGAAGTCACCACAGCCCGGACACCACGTCGGCTGCGGTTCGAGGCCCGGCGTGAACTCCTCGCGGTCGATCTCGCGTTCTTCACCGATTGCGCTGAATGCACTCATGTTTAGTCACCTGCCGCGGGGACGAACTTCGTCCGGTTGTGGTCGAGTTCGCCGCCCTCGATGATGTTGACTTCGAACCCTTCGACGACCTCTGCCGGCTCGAAGGGGTTTCCGTTGTACTTCAGGAGACTGGACAGCTTCTCGCCGTACAGTCCGAGCTCCTTCTGCATCAGACCGCGGAACTGGGCCGACGCAGTCATCTCGACGACGAGCGCCTCGTCGACGCTCTCGATGAACTCCGCGACCTCCTCCTCTGCGAACGGCATCACGTCGGAGACGCCGAGCGCCTTGACCGAGTGACCGTTCTCGTTGAGGACGTCGACGGCCTCTTCGACGGTACCCTGCTGGCTACCGAAGGTGATGAGCCCGTAGTCGGCGTCTTCCGGACCGTAGTAGGTCTGGTGGCTGTCTTCCTTGCTCGCCGAATCGAGTTCGGCGCGGATGGCCTCCTTCTTCTGGACGCGACGGTTCAACTGGGCGACGCGGTTCTCGGGAGACTCCGAGATGTGCCCTTCGGGGTTGTGTTCGTTGCCCGTCGCGAGGAAGCGCCCACCCTTCTGGCCGGGGATGGAACGCGGGCTGACGCCATCTTCGACGTCGTGCTGGAAGCGTTTGTACTTGCCTGTGTCGCTGTGGGGCGCGTCCTCGAGCTCCGCCTCCGTCAGGGTCGAACCCAGCGACGGGTTCGGCTCCTCGTCGAAGACGCTGGCGGAACGTTCGCGAGCTCGCCGCCGAGCTTCTGGTCGTAGAGGATGATCGACGGGATCTGGTACTCGTAGGCGATCTGAAACGCCTTTCGCGTCTGCTTGTACGCCTCGGCGGCTGTCCCGGGCGCGAAGACGATGCGCTGGGAGTCGCCTTGCGAGGTGTACATGACGTGCTCCAGGTCGGACTGCTCGGGCTTCGTCGGCATCCCCGTCGACGGCCCTGCACGCATGGCTTCGACGAGGACGACGGGGGTCTCCGTCATCTCGGCGAGGCCGAGCGGTTCGCCCATCAGTGCGAACCCGCCGCCGGACGACCCGGACATGGCCTTCGCGCCGGCGTGGCTCGCACCGATCGCGAGCGCCGCCGCCGCGATCTCGTCTTCGACCTGCTCGGAGATGCCGCCGACCTCGGGGAGGTTCTGCGACATGATGGTGAAGACTTCCGTCCACGGGGTCATCGGGTAGCCCGCGATGAAGCGGCAGCCTTCGTCGAGTGCGCCGTAGGCGATGGCGTCGGAGCCCGAGAGGAGCACCTGCTCCTCGTCGTGCTCGCCGGAGGGAACCTTGACGTCGTGTGCGTCGACGTCGTACTCCTCTTGGACCATCTCGTACGCTTCGTTGAGGATCTCGATGTTGGGTTCGAGGATCTTCTCCGGCATGGCGCTGCTCATCAGCTCCTCGATCCACTCGAGCTTGATGCCGGTGAGTGCACACGTCACACCGACACCGGCCGTGTTCCGCATGACCTCGCGACCGTGGTCACGAGCCATACTGCGGAGGTCGATGTCGTAGACGTGCCAGTCGTTCTCTTCGACCCGCTCGTCGAAGTCCTCGATCTCGCTCGCGTCGAGCAGACCCGAGTCGTAGATGATGACTCCGCCCTCGCGGAGTTCGTCGAGGTTCTCCGACAACGGCTTGATCTCCTCGTTGCCGTAGTAGGCGTTCTCCTGCGGGTTCCGAGCGAACGAGTCGCCGAGCGCGAGGAGGAAGTTGTAGCCGTCGCCGCGTGACTTTACTTCGTCGGCGGAGACACGTACCTCGGTGTACGTGTGACCGCCGCGGATGCGCGAGGGGTAGTGTCGATGGGTGAACACGTGGAGCCCCGCTCGCATCAGGGCCTTCGCGAAGTTCTGGCTCGTCGAGGCGATCCCGTCACCGGATCCCCCTGCGATTCGCCAGATGAGTTCGTCTTCAGTCATATTTGATGTCACGGCCCGCCGTGTCGGGCCACAGTGTCCGATTGTTACGAGGGTCAGACTAAAGACTTTGCTATGGATTAGCAAGAAACGATAATGATGAATCTAGGAGTCTCGAACCATCTGCAGCGATAACCGATAGATTCGAATTCCCTTTTCTGCCGAATAAATCTTTATGAACGATTCTCCGCGCTCGCTCAACCCCTCGGTTTGGAGTGAGCGGTAGATGCGTCGTCGCGAGAGACAAAGGGCGACTGTCACAACAGCTTTTTGACCTATCATATATTTCATTAGTTTTAAAAACCGAAAGGAGATTAACCTCCTCCGAACGAGGATGAAGATCTATCCAGTGATCGCCGCCCTCCTGGTGGTTACGACGTTGGTCCCCGCTGGAGTGGTCGGTTCGGTAGACGAGCCGCCGCTCCCGGATGCGGGGCTCGACCAGACCGTGAAACGTGGTTCAGAAGTGTTACTCGACGGAACAGGTTCTCGTGATCCGGATGGAGAGATCGTTCGATACGAGTGGTCGATCACCACTCCCGACGGTCGCACGGTCACTCCGAGAGACGAGTCGGTTCCGCGCACTGACTTCGCTGCAACAGACCGAGGCCGATACGAGGTGACGCTGACTGTCACCGACGACGACGGTGCATCAAGAACGGACACGATGTACGTCACTGTCGTTCGCGGAGCGGGTCCGGCCGTGCGTATCTCGGGTCCGGAGACGCCGACTGCCGGTTCGGAAGTGACGTACACTGCGTCGCTCGACCGCGGTGCCGCACCGCTCGACCGGATCGAGTGGCAGGTCGACGGCGTCCGCGTCGCCAACCGCTCGTTGACGAGCGATCAGTCGTCGGCGTCGCTCTCCCAGACGTTCGGGACAACCGGGTCTCACACCGTCTCTGCGACTGTCTACGATACGGACGGGCTGAACGACTCTACCAACCACCGACTGGCGGTCGAATCGGTGTCGCTCGATTCGCCGGACTCCGGGTCGACGTCTCCTCTCGCCAGCCGACATTCGCCGACCGTCGACGGGGCTCGACTCGTGACCGGCGAACGTCCGCTCTCGGCGACGTATCGACTGCGAGCTGCCCCCTCGTCCGCCGTTCGGTCGGTCACGTGGCGGACGGAACAGGGAACGGTCGCCACCGGTCGATCGACCTCCATTCGATGGACGCCGGGAGACCACAGACTGTTCGCGATCGTCGACTACACCGACGGCTCGCGCGACGTCGCCCGATTCACGGGCGGAGAGACGGACGTCACCGCCGACCCGGAGCCGACGGTCTCGATAGAGAACCTCGTCACGTCGGGTCGGTTGTCGGGCGACGCACTCGCGACGGACGGCTACGACAACCTCCAGTCAGTCGAGGTCGAACTGGACGGTGACCGACTCGCCCGATGGCCGCGCAACCTCGTCGACACGGGCAAGCGACTGTCCAGTGAGCGACGCGTCTCGTTCGCGAAACGGATCGAGGCGGGGACGGAGCGGACGCTTACGGTCACTGCGACGGACCAACGTGGCCAGACTGTGACGGTCTCGAGAGAACTCTCTCCGACGGGAACGCCGGAGATCGTCGAATCCGGATTCGTCAACACGCCGGTCGACTCGTACCACGAACGGATCGATCCCGAGCGGTACGTCGCGAAGCACGTGGTGAAGATCGATCTGAATGGGGTTGACCCGGAGAATGTATCGACAGATGTTAATCCCGAGATCGGCTCTGTAATAAACCGCGTAGATTCTCCAGAGTATAGTAAACGCCGAGATTACGATCAATCAGATGGCGTACTTAAGATCGTGAGTTATTGGAGTGCTAATGAGCCAGAATTGTACTCTATGGAGCTCACACTATTTCATGATGGCACAAATATAAACGAAATGGATAACAAGTTTACAGTTCAGAATAGTCCTCCTGAAATTCGTCTAAATGTAATCCAGAGCGGTACACCTAAACAGAAGGCAGAGTGGGGCATTATTGTTGACGCAAGTTCTTCCTTTGACCCAGATGGAACACGACTCAACTACGTCTGGTCTCAAGGTGCAGAACCCATTACCTCAGATAACACTACTGCAAAATTTGATTCGCTTCAGAGAGCCAAGGTAGAAGTTTATGACCAAGATGGATATCATTCCTCTCGAAACCATTCTTATCATCAGTACTATGTCCCCGAAATAGGTGAGGTTAGTGCGATACAGGAAGGTCCGTATGGTCCAAACGAAACGATTGAATTCGTAGTGAAGACAGAACCGTATCGGTTTAGCAAAAACACATACGAGGTTGATTTGGGTACTGATATCTCTGGAATAGACTATCACGTAAATGGTTGGACTCGAGCCGGCGAAAATAGACCTGGAAATCCGACAGATATCCGTTACTGGAAGGGAACTATTAGAGTCCCTGCTTCAGAGTTACGAGAACCATCTAATATAACAGTTAGTGTGTTCAACAGAGAGAATCCCGACCGAATCAGAACCTCCACATCGGTCCCTTCAGTGACGGTACTGACGAACGCGACACCTGTTCGGCGAGATCTCGAAGTAAACAACCTACGCTACGTACTCGACCAACAGCAGACCGACCGGCGACGAGTTGGATCCGAAGAGACACGAAACCGCTTGTTCCGAAGAGGGTACACACTCGAAGAACGGGTCCAAACGGGGACAGAGCACGTTCTACAGCAACGGGTTAAAGTTCGAGATGCACAGTACGAAACTGAGAGTAAGCAGTTCTACAGCGCGAGTGTTCGACGGCAGTTCGTCCAACAGTCCTCGGAGTGGACTACTGGTGGTTCGAGAAGAGCCACGGACACTTGGACTTCGACCGAGACTGAGTGGCGAAGCGATCGGTCTGGCCGTGGCGAGTTTACTGGGGAGACTCGTGAAAAGATGGTCGACGATGCTGACTATAGACGCCAACACCAGTACGAATACACACGAGAGATTACGAAGACAGGAACCCGAACCGACTGGGAAACTCGAACCAGAACCGTTGAGGAGACGCGAACCCGAACTGTGAGGAAATGTTCTCGGTATGGCTGCTTCAAGTACGAACGACCCTACACAGTGACGGTAACCGAGAGCTATCGTGTTCCAGTTACCGAGAGATACACGTATACCGTTACGGAGACAGATACGTATTGGAGTTACAATCCTCACCACTATAGCCATACAAATACAGGAAAGAGTCGACTGATCCAGATCGAACCGCCAGAGTACGAAACGCAGTACAAATATCGATTTACCGAGACGCACGAACAGACATATAGAGTATACGAAGCGACTCGCCAAGTCCAAGTCGAACCCCCGCAATACGGTTGGAAGCGTGTTGGTACAGTCAATGGCCGAATGGACGCTTACCGTCGGTCGAGAGACCCTGATTATCGAATCACCGATTCCTCTGTCAGTTACGACTGGATATTGACTAAGAATGTAGGACAGTCGAAAGTAATATCAGATACCTACCAAGATGAGAGTAACGTGCTCGAAACGCGGGCTCGTGTGCAAGGTACGCTTGTTGAACGGATGCTTAACCCGGAGACTGGAGAATTTGTGAGTACAGGTCAAAGTACATACGAGGAAATACATACTGGAGATGGACTAGAAACGCGTTGGGAGATCATCTCACAGCATAGATCAGATAGCGATACAGGATGTAATATTCAGAACCGAGGACACACGTCTTGCGGAGAGATTTCAGCATGATTCGTGTCAGATGGAGTAGTGTATTTGCGACGATTTGCTGTTTATTAGTCGTTTCACAATTTGCGGCCCCAGTAGTTGCACATCCGACATCTGAGGGACCCCCAGCTCTCGGGTTGTCAAACACTACGAGCGATTCTCCTCAGGATCGGACATTGAACTCTTCATCCGGGTCCACATATCCAGTTAGTCTAGTCCATAATGAATCCCTGTCAATCTCTTTGTCAAATTCGAAGAAAAGAACGGATCTAACCAGCATACATGTGTCTGTTGACGGGCGAAAGTTGTATGATTCGACGTTTAACCTCTCGTACAGAGAGACGCGCAACTGGACCTTCAACGTCACACCCCACCTCGACGTCACACGCGACAATCACACAGTGACAGTCTCGACGTACGGTGATTACACGCAGTACAACTTCACCAGAGAGATAAACAGTTCGACCACCGAGTCGATTCCCAAACCCCACATCACCAACGTCGAAGTCACAGACGGCACGATCGACGGAGAGCCCTCCGCAGTCGCGAAAGTCTCCGTCTCCAATCCGAGCATCCAGGCGTACGGGACGAAGCTCATGGTCTTCACCGAGGGTACAGACGGGAGCTTCTACGACGCGACGCTTCCCCCCGGTGAGAACCGAACTATCACCGTCGAACTGCTCGACCAGCGCGGAGCGAAGGTCGCGGGAGAGGCGCGACTCTACACGGAGAACCTCTCGCGATCCGACGGCGCGATGGACCAAGTCGAGTTCGTCGGACAGGCGGGTGAGGACACTACCGTCTGGAACGAGTCGTACGAACCCGTGAAGGCACCGTGGCGCACCGACAACTACGAGTATCAGAACGAGTCGATACAGACTGGTGCAGACGAGACCGGCGTCGTTCCCGGGCTGAGTTGGACCCAGGAGTTATACGCCGGTCTCGGCGTCGCCCTCCTCGGGGTCGTCGGTCTCAAACGAAAGCTGACCTGACTTACTCTTCCACGTTGTCCGGACTTCGCGGGTGGTAGTCCGTCAGGTACTCGCCGACCTTCCCGTCCATCCGGTCGGGGTTGATGTGCCCGCCGAGGAGCATAAAGTCCAGAACAGTGAGTTGGATCATCGACTCGACGACCGGGACGCCGCGGGGCGGCAGCACCGGGTCGTGGCGGCCGACGACCTGGATCTCCTTCTCCTCGCCCGTCTCCCAGTCGACCGTCGTCTGTTTCTTCGGGATCGACGTCGGTGCGTGGAGCGTCAGCTCGCCGTAGATCGGCTGCCCAGTGGTGATGCCGCCCTGAATCCCGCCGTGGGTGTTGCCGACCGGAACCGGCTCACCATCGTCGTCGAACTCCCAGTCCTCGTTGCGGTCGTGGCCGGTCCACTCGCGGGCCTCCTTGCCGAGCCCGAACTCGAACGCCGTCGCCGCCGGGACAGCCATCAGCGCCTGGCCGAGGCGGGCCGAGAAGGAGTCGAAGCGCGGTGCGCCGAGTCCGCGCGGGACGCCGCGAGCCTCGAAGTAGATGCTGCCGCCGATGGAGTCGCCCTCCGTCTGGTACTCGTCGATACGGTCGAGCATCTCCTCGGCCGTCTCGGGGTGGGCACAGCGGACGTCGTTCTCCTCGGAGTGTTCGAGGAGCTCTTCCCACGTCACCTCGGGCGCTTCGATATCGCCGATCTGGTTGACGTGCGCTTTGATCTCGACGTCGTGTTCGGCGAGGATCTTCTTGGCGATCGCGCCGGCGGCGACCCAGTTGACCGTCTCGCGCGCCGAGGAGCGCCCACCGCCGCCCCAGTTGCGCGTCCCGAACTTCGCGGAGTAGGTGAAGTCGCCGTGGCTCGGTCGCGGCGCGGTGACGTAGGGTTCGTACTTGCCGGAGCGGGCGTCCTTGTTCTGGATGACCATCCCGATGGGCGTGCCGGTGGTGTAGCCGTCCTGGACGCCGGAGTTGATGGTGACCTCGTCGGGTTCGCCGCGGGAGGTCGTGATCATCGACTGCCCGGGTTTCCGGCGGTCGAGGTCGCGCTGGATGTCTTCCTCGTTCAGTTCCAGCCCGGCGGGACAGCCGCTGACCGTGACGCCCATCGCCTCGCCGTGGCTCTCTCCGTAGGTGGTGACCTGAAACAGTCGACCGAAGCGATTTCCGTTCATTACCCGTGGGTGTGGGTTCCGGGCATTTAGCGTTTGCAGAAGACGCAAGCAGAGGGCCGTCCCCGACGGAAGAGAAGAGGTGAGAAGAGAAGAAATGAGAAGAGAAGGGGAAGGGGAGAGGAGGAGAGCGAAGAGTGAACCGCTCTACGTACGTCGGACGTCGGCCCCGAGGTCGTAGAGTACGTCGAAGAACTCCGGAAACGACACGTCGACGTGCTCGCCGCCGGCGACGGTGGTCGTCCCGTCGGCGACGAGCGCGGCGACGGCCAGCGACATGACGATGCGATGGTCGCCGTGGCCGTCGACGGTGGCCCCTTCCAGTTCCGACTCGTCGCCGTGGATCGTCAGTACGTCCTCCTCTTCCGTGACCGCGGCACCGAGCGTCCCGAGTTCTTCGGCCATCGCGCTCACGCGGTCGGTCTCCTTGTACCGGACGTGTTCGCAGTTGACGATTCGAGTGTCGCCGTCAGCGACGGCACCGAGCGTGGCGATGGTCGGCAGGAGATCCGGCGTGTCGCCGACGTCGACTTCGACGCCCGAGAGGTCGGACTTGTGGACCGTGATGTAGCCGTCGTCCCGGTTCCACTCGACGTCCGCACCCATCCGCTCGAGCACGTCGACGATGGCGCTGTCGCCCTGCGCGCTCGGGTACGCGCCCGCGACCACGACCTCCTTTCCTTCTTCGGCGGCGACGGCACCGGCGGCGAGGAGATACGACATCGACGAGAAGTCGCCGGGGACGTGGTACTCGCCGTCCGTCGGTTCGTACGACTGACCGCCGGTGACCGAGAACCCGTTGTCGGTCTGCTCGGCGTCGACGCCGAACGCCTCGAGCACCTCGAGGGTGATGTCGACGTACGGGGCGGATTTGAGTTCGGTCTCGAGTTCGACATCGATCCCCTCCTCGGTGATGGCACCGGCCATCAGGAGTGCGGAGATGTACTGCGAGGAGACGTCGCCGGGGATCGAGACTGATCCGCCCGAGATGGGACCTCTGATGGCGAGCGGTGCCTGACCGTTGTCTCTCGTGCTCTCGGCACGACCGCCGAGGTCGTCGATGGCGTCGAGCAGCGGTCCCTGCGGACGCGACCGCAGCGAGGAGTCGCCAGTGAGGACCGTGATCCCGTCGGCGAGCGCGGCGCAGGCGGTGACCAGTCGCATCGTCGTCCCGCTGTTGGCGCAGTCGACGACGTCCGCGGGCACCGCGGGGCGACCGTCGAACCCGGTAACGTCCAGTCGGTCCTCCGTCGCGTCGCGGTCGACGTCACCGCCGAACGCCTCGACCGCTCGCATCGTCGCCTTCGTGTCGGCGCTGTCCAGTGGGTCGTAGACGAGGGCACCGGCGCTGTAGCCGGCGGCGAGGATCGCTCGGTGCGTGTAACTCTTCGAGGGCGGTGCGCGTGCGCGTCCGCGAACGCGAGACTGTGAGAGTTCGATGTCCATACCCGCGTGTCACTGTGTACCCGTATCAGGCTACCGGAGGCGGTGAGTCTGCCGGACGCGACGCCGGTGAACCGCTCACGCGACCGACGGACAGCAACCGATTTACGCACTCGGCGTGCCACGTCGAACCATGCAACCGGACTTCTCTGCACTCGACGACTATCTCGACGAGGTCGACGCCGACGGCTATCTCGTCGACGCCGCCAGCGACGACTCCACGCAACGTTACGTCTCCGGCTTCGACGCACCAGACCCGTTCTTCACGCTCTACACGCCCGACGGGACGTACCTCCTCGTCTCGGGGCTGGAGTACGGCCGCGCCAAGAAGGAGGCCCGCGCCGACGAGGTTCGGCGTGGCTCCGACTTCGACATGCGCGAGAAGATGCAGGAGTACGGCCGCTACGAGGCGGCGGCGCGCGCCCGTGCGGAGTTCTTAGAGGAATACGGCGTCGAGTCGGTCGTCACCCCGCGGCGGTTCCCGCTCGGGTCGGCGGACGAACTCCGTGACCTCGGCGTCGCCGTCGAGGCCGAGACCGAGGACGTCGTCACCACGATCCGCGCCGTCAAGCAGGACGAGGAGATCGAACACGTCCGCGAGGCACAGAAGGCGAACGAGAGAGCGATGCAGGCCGCCGAAGCGCTCGTCGCCGACGCCGACGTCGTAGACGGCGTCCTCCACCACGAGGAAGAACCGCTGACGAGCGAGCGCGTCAAGGAGGAGATCGAGGTCACGCTGCTCCGCGAGGGCTGTGCGCTCGACGAGACCATCGTCGCCTGCGGTGCCGACGCCGCCGACCCGCACGACCGCGGGAGCGGTCCACTCGCCGCCGGAGAGCCCATCATCGTCGACATCTTCCCGCGGAACAAGGCGACGAAGTATCACGCCGACATGACCCGAACGTTCTGTAAGGGCGAACCCAGCGAGACGGTGCGCGAGTGGTACGACCTCACCCACGAGGCGCTCGACGCCGCGCTCGCGGCGGTCGAACCCGGCGTGACCGGCGAGGACGTCCACGACGCTGCCTGCGACGTCTACCAGGAGGCCGGGCTGCCGACGCTCCGCGACGAGCCGACGACCGAGACGGGCTACATCCACAGCACCGGTCACGGCGTCGGTCTCGACGTCCACGAACTGCCGCACGTGAGCACGAACGGCGAGGAACTGAAAGCCGGTCACGTCATCACCATCGAACCGGGTCTGTACGACCCCGACGTCGGTGGCGTCCGCATCGAGGACCTCGTCGTCGTCACGGAGGACGGCTACGAGAACCTGACCGACTACCCGATCGAACTGGTCGTCGACTGATTCGGAAGAGGAGCGGCGGTTCTCCGGTCTACTCCGGTCGTTCGTACTCCGGGTCGAACAGCCACGCCGACGTCGGCCCGGGGTCGGTCCCCTCGACGACGGCGTACTGCGAGAAGTCCTCGACGCCGGCATCCCGGAGCAGGTCCTCGTCGTAGAACTGGTTGCCCGTACACTCGGCCGGGTCACGGGTCAGAATCTCCATCGTCGCGTCGCAGACGACTTCCGGCGTCCGCCAGTCTTCGGGTCGACCGAGGTCGAAGTGTCGGGTCGCCTCGGTCTCGATGGCCGCGACGGGCCACAGGCTGTTGACACCGATTTCGTCGCCGGCGAGTTCCTCCGCCAGCGAGTTGGCGACGAACGTCATCCCGAGTTTCGAGAGCGCGTAGGCCGCCTTGCCGGGGGCGGCCTCCATCCCGAGCGGCGGCGACATCGTCACCACGTGGGCGTGGTCGCTCTCGCGGAGATGCGGCAGTGCAGCGTGCGTCGTCGTGTACGCGCCACGGGCGTTGACGTCCATCAGGAGGTCGAACCGATTCGGCGGCGTCTCCTCGAACGGCGCGAGGTGGATCGCTCCGGCGTTGTTGACGACGATATCCAACTGCCCCCACTCGTCGACCGTCTCGTCGATAGCGCGTTGGACGCTCGACTCGTCTCGGACGTCGAGTTCGGTGTAGATGGACTCACCGCCGCGTTCGCGGATCGTCTCGGTCGTCTCGACGATGGTACCGGGTAACTTCTCGTGCGGTTCGACGCTCTTGCCGGTCGAGACGACCTTCGCACCGGCGTCGGCGAGGCGAAGCGCGAGCGCCTTGCCGATGCCGCGACTCGTCCCGGTGATGAACGCGACCCGTCCGTCGAGCGGCGTCTCCGTATCAGGTGTGTCAGCCATGCCCACGCGTTCGACGGGGGGTCACTTCACCGTTCGTGCACGCGTGACCACGCGTGAAGAGTTGTATGAGGAGCGGCCGCACCGAACCCCTTTTGAAACGTGACGGGCTATCCTCGCGCAATGAACCTGCTCATCGTCGGTGCGGGTGCGATGGGCCGCTGGGTCGCCGACACCGTCGACGCCGACGTCGCCTTTCTGGACCGCGACGCCGACACGGCGGAGACGGCGGCCGAGGCAGTCGCGGGACGCGTCGTCCCGGTCGACACCGAGGAGCGTTTCGACGCCGTCTGCCTCGCGGTCCCCATGTCAGCCGTCATCGACACTGTCGAGAGCTACGCACCGCTGGCCGAGCGAGCGGTGTTCGACGTCACCGGCGCGATGGCCGCGCCGGTCGCCGCGATGCGGGAGCACGCGCCCGACTGCGAGCGCGTCAGTTTCCACCCGCTCTTCGCCCCGCGGAACGCCCCCGGCAACGTCGCCGTCGTCGCCGACGACCCCGGGCCGGTGACCGACGCCGTCCGCGAGGAGATGGCCGCCGCCGACAACCACGTCTTCGAGACGACCGTCGAGGAACACGACGAGGCGATGGAGACGGTCCAGGCGGGTGCACACACGGCCGTGTTGGCCTACGCGCTCGCCGCCGGCGACGTCCGCGAGGAGTTCGCCACGCCCGTCTCGGCGGGGCTCCGCGAGCTCGTCGAGACGGTCACCGACGGGTCGCCGCGGGTGTACGCCGAGATCCAGTCGGTGTTCGGAGGAGCCGACGACGTCGCCGCCGCCGCCGCCGAACTCGCGGCGGCCGACGACGAGGAGTTCGCGGCGCTGTACCGGGAGGTCGCGACGCGGTTCGAGCCGCGGACCGACGAGTCCCTGACGGACGAGTTGCCGGCGACACGCGGCGGAACCGACGCGAGCGACGGGGAGGGTCGCCGATGATCGACCGCGAGGCCGTCCGCGACAACGCGAAGTATCTCCGGCAGGTCCGCCCCATCGACCCCGAGGAGATCGCCGAGTACGTCGAGGGCAACCCTCACCCCGCCGTCGTCAAACAGACGCTGCGCGAGGAGGCGTTCGACCTCGGCCTGCTCGAACAGGAGGACGGCACGTTCGTCCCGGTCGACGACGACCCGGTCGCCGTCCAGCGCTGGGCACCGGAGGCGTTCCCCGACGAGTACGGGTTCGCTCTCGAGGACCTACTCGTCCGCGAGTACGGCGCGAACTGGCACATGGGCGAGTCGGGCGACGCGCTCCGCGAGTCGATCCGCCGGCTGAAGACCGACTACTTCTATCAGAACCCCGTCGAGTACGACGAGGTGGCCGCACTCGGCTACGCCGTCTACCACCTGCCGGACAACTACGCCGTCGTCGGCTACGTCCTCGAGGACCTCGCGAAGAAGGGGCTGCTCCCCCGGACCCTCCGCGTGCTCGACGTCGGTGCGGGAACGGGCGGGCCGGCGCTCGGCCTGCACGACTACGTCGGCGACGACGCGCTCGTCGACTACCACGCGCTCGAACCGAGCGCGAACGCCGACGTGCTCGAACGGCTGCTGGAGGAGACGGGAGAGAACTTCCACACCACCGTCCACCGGGAGACGGCGGAGGCGTTCGATCCGAACGCGTTCGGCGAGTTCGACCTGTTACTCTTCGGCAACGTGCTCTCGGAACTGGAAGACCCCGAAACAGTGGTCGAAAAGTACCTCGACGTCGTCGCCGACGACGGGTCGCTCGTCGCCGTCGAACCGGCCGACCTGAATACGTCGACCGGACTCCGCGAGGTCGAACGCGCCGTCGCCGGTCCCGGGTCCGGCGTCACCGTCTACGCGCCGACGCTGCGTCTCTGGGACGGCGACGAACCGTCGGACCGCGGCTGGTCGTTCGACGTCCGCGACGACCTCGAAGTCCCGGGCTTTCAGCGTCGCCTCGACGAAGCCGAAGACCGCGACGCCGAGGACGACTCCGGGACGTTCGTCAACGTCGACGTGCAGTTCTCCCACTCGATTCTCCGCAAGGACGGGCAGCGCCGGTTCGAGATTCGCGCCGACGGAACGCGACACGCCCGGATGGCCGACATGGAGAGACACGTCACCGAACGCATCGATCTCCTTGCCGTGAAGCTGAGCCACGACCTCTCCGACGACGGCAATCGGGTGTTCAAGGTCGGCGACGGCAGCGAGCAGGTCGAACACTACGCCGTGCTCACCCGACAGTCCGTGCTGAACGAGGAGTTGGCGTACGCCCCGTACGGCGCGGTGCTCGGCTTCCAGAACGTGCTCTGTCTGTGGAACGACGACGAGGAGGCGTACAACCTCGTCGTCGACGCGGAGACCGTCGTCGACGTCGTCGCCGCGTGAATCGGGGGGTCGCTCGCTTCGGATGCCTGCGTCGTCGCTTCGATCGCACCGACGACTCCGGGGTTTCGGTGAACGGCACGAGAAGCGGGAGACGTTCGAAGGGACGGCGACGTGCCCGAGGCGTCGCCGCGTCTGATCAGTCGTCTGCGGGAGCCGCTGCGTCGGTCGCTTCGGGTGTTCGGCCTCGTTGCCAGACGTTCGTCACCGAGACGCCGGCCGGCGGTGTGTGGCTGACGTCTTTCATCGTCTCTGTGGTGTTCTCTTCCGTCATCGTGCAACTCGTTAGCACGGACGACATATTAACTCTTTCTCGAAGGAAATATAGAGGGTTATTACCACATATATTCCCTTAAGGACAGAGTTACACGCCGCCCGTCCGACGACCGACCGTGAGCAGAACCGACGTCTCCCTCCGCCGAACGCCCGACGGTCGCCGTCTGGAGGTCGCCCGCACCGTCGACGCACCCGCCGACGTCGTCTGGGGGCTCCTCACCGACCCCTCCCAGTGGCCCGAATGGGGACCCAGCGTCGGGGCCGTCGACTGCGCGGCCGGCCGCATTCGGACCGGGACGACGGGTCGCGTCCGCGTCGCGGGTGTGTGGATCCCGTTCGAGATCGACCGTTGTGACGACGAGAACTACCGCTGGACGTGGCGAGTCGCGAGGGTTCCGGCCACGGGTCACCGGGTCGACCCGGTCGGCGAGCATCGGTGTCGTGCCGTGTTCGAGGTGCCGCTCCTCGCGGCGGGGTACGCCGTCGTCTGTGAGCGCGCACTGCGGCACATCGAGCGGTTGGCGACGCGACGAGAGTAGTCGGTCCGGTCGCTCCAGTCAGTCCGGTCGCTCCAACGAGAACCGGTCGCGGGTCGTCGCGTAGTAACTGCCCGAGAGGCGGCCGACGGCGTCGAGTTTCGTCACGTCGAGTTTGCCGTCCACCGTCACCTCGTCGGCGACGTGGGCGTACACCACCTCGCCGAGCACCATCGTCGATCTGCCGACCTCGACGGCGTCGGAGAGTTCGCACTCGAAGGCCACCTTCGCGTCGGCGACGCGTGGGGCGTCGACGGTCGTCGCCTCCGCCGCCTCGATGCCGGCGTGGTCGAACTCGCTTTGGCCCTCGGGGAGCGTCGCACTCGTCGCGTTCATCGCCTCGACGAGGTCCTCGGTGACGACGTTGACGACGAACGCCTCGCTGTCGAGGACGTTCCGCGGCGTGTCCTTCAGCTCGTCGCCCGTGCCGACGGGCGCGAACATCACGACCGGGGGATCGTAGGCGACGACGTTGAAGAAACTGTACGGCGCGAGGTTGTCGACGCCCTCGGCGCTCCGACTCGACACCCACGCGATGGGGCGCGGGACGACGCCGCCGGCGAGCAGTCGGTACGCGCCGAACTCGTCGGGGCTCCCCTCCATCTACGCGTCTCCCCCGTCGCCCGCGTTCGTCTCCTCGTCTGCGAACGGATCGATCTCCGTCGTCCCCGGTTCGGCCTCGTCGACGCCGAACCCCGGCCCCGCCGTCGCGAACTCGAAGACGAGTCCATCGGGGTCGGTGAAGTAGATACTCTTGAAGTAGGTGCGGTCTTTGACGGCCGAGACGCGGACGTCGTGGGCCAGCAGGTGGTCGCGCCACTCCCGGAGCGCCTCCTCGTCCTCGACGCCGAACGCGAAGTGGTGGCTCGCGCCGGGACCGGGTCGGCCACGGGAGTCGGGATACTCGAAGTAGGTGACGGTCGTCCCCGGTTCGCCCGCCGGCGTCGGCGAGAAGTAGTAGTGTTTCGTCCCCGGGTCGTCGTAGTTCTGGGTTCGCTTGACGGTGTGCCAGCCGAGGACGTCCTCGTAGAACGCCCGGGTCTCGTCCATGTCGGTGCAGATGTTCGTCACGTGATGCAGGCCGGTGGTGGGAGGTACGTCGGTCATAGAGAGCGTTGAAGTCGTGATCGTAGCGGCGTGTCGATGGCGGCGGTTCGGTGTCCGATACTGCCCGCTAGGACGCCCACGGATATACCCGTTATCGGACACGACCGTCACCAGGTGACGTCGACGTCAGTGGGTCGGGCGCGGTCCGTCACAGAGAACTGCCATCGACGCGGAGCAGTAGTGGCCGAATAGACATATTATCTGAGTAAACTGCGACGTTCGTCACACTAGCTGCCGATATAGTGTGTTAATATTCATTAGTACGAACACTTTTATTACTCTGTCCAGTAGATGTCGGTGGCGCGACCCGCCCTGCGAGCCAGCCTGTCACGTGTGAGCCACGACCGCCCCGCGGCCGCGCCCACCAGAGAACTTCTCGGCCGACGTGAGGCGGACACCAGCGTCCGTCCGCGCCGGTTGCTACGATTGTTTTGGAGCGAGGGCGCTCCGTCCGGCTCGGCTAGAGTGCCGACACTAGTCCCGACGACGGCGACGCCGGTTCCGACGCCATCGAAGAGCTCGACGACGGCTGCGTCTCCCCTTCGGAGTGGTCAAAACCGGAGACCGACACGAACGATCGCGATGTTCGAGGCCAACACCAGACCTGTTTGTAGAAATTTACAACACGTTATATGCGAGGGGTGACAAGGAGGCGAGTAACGGCCACGAGACGACTCGGTGGCCATCAATCAGTTCGGGACCGAGACTTCTCGGTCGCGGGCGGAGCGAACATGAAGAAGACACAGCTACTCACCATCCTTATCGTCGGTCTGGTACTGGTCCCGACGTCGGCACTCGCCGTCGTCGAGGGAGAACCGAATCTGAGCGTCACTGCACCGAACAACCGCGTCGTCGCCGGAGAGGAGGTTGAGTTCACCGTCAACCTCCAGAACGAAGGCGACATCAGCCAGAGTTCGAACCCGTCGCTCAACAGTCAGGTGACGACGGCGAAGGCGGTCACCGCCGAACTCCGCGAAGAGGGGAGTTTCGGCAACCAGGACCCGCCCATCACGGTCAAGACGAACAAGCAGGCCATCGGGAGCATCCCCGACGGTCAGTCGGTGCCGGCGACGTTCTCCATCCACGTCGACGAGGACGCCGACCCCGGCAACTACAAGATCCCGGTCCGGATCACCTACGCCTACACCGAGTCGTACGACCCCCAGAGCGGCGACTACGACCAGGAGACCGAACGCCGGACGGTCAACGTGAACCTCAACGTCGTCGACAGCGCGCGCTTCGAGATCGAGGAGGCCAGCGGCGACCTCGCCGTCGGCGACAGCGGCCCCGTCTCGGTCAGCATCACGAACACGGGCAGCGAGACGGCCAGCGACGCCAACGTGGCGGTGACCTCCGAGAACGCCGACCTCACCTTCTCGGAGTCGAACACGGCGTCGAACTACGTCGGCTCGTGGGAGCCCGGCGAGACCCGGACGCTCACCTACGACGCGACCGTCGTCCCCGGAGCGTCCCCGCGGAACTACGCGCTCTCGGCGACGGTGAACTACGAGGACGGCGACGGCGCGGCGCAGTCCTCGAAGGCGCTCTCCTTCGGGGTGACCCCGCGCGACGAACAGTCGTTCGCCGTCGAGAACACCGAGAGCACGCTCCGCGTCGGACAGGAGGGCGTGCTCAGCGGCGAGATCGTCAACGAGGGCGAGACGGCCGTCCGCAACGCCGTCCTCCGCTTCGAGACGGAGAACCCCAACGTCAACCCGATCGAGACGGAGTACGCCCTCGGCACCGTCGAGGCGGGCGAGCGGGCGAACTTCAGTTTCGACACGGAGATCTCCGAATCCGCGACGGCCGGCCCCCGACAGTTCACGCTGACCGTCGAGTACCGCAACAACGACGGCGAGTCCCGCACGAGCGACCCGCTCGACGTGCAGGCCGCCGTCGACGGGAAACAGAAGGAGTTCTCCGTCGAGGGCGTCAACACGACGTTCGCCGCCGGCGACGACGGCGAGATGACGATGACCGTGACGAACAACCGCGCGGAGACGCTGTCGGACATCTCCGCGAAACTGTTCGTCGACTCGCCCATCTCCGCCAGCGACGACGAGGCGTTCGTCGAACAGCTCGAGCCCGGCGAGAGCGAAACGATCGTCTTCGGGACGAGCGTCGGCAGCGACGCTATCGCCAAGACATACCCCGTCAAGCTCGACTTCCGCTACGACACGCCCGACGGCGACACGTTCATCTCCGAGACGTATCAGGTGCCGGTGACGGTGACAGAGCCCGAAGACGACGGCGGCATCCCGCTGCCCATCGTCGTCGGCGTCGTCGTCTTCGGCCTGCTCGGTGCCGTCGGCTACCTCTACAGTCGGAACTCGTAGATGGACTACCAGCGACTCATCGACTGGACCGACGAACGCATCGTCGAGCGCCCCGAGAGGGTCATCGTCGTCTTCCTGCTCTTGACGAGCGTGTTCGCGGTCGGTCTCGGTAACGTCTCGACGGAGGCCGGCACGGAGCAGTTCGCCTCTGACATCCCGGCGAACGACGCGTTGGAGGCGATCAACGACGAGTTCGGCTCGTCGTTCGCTGCCGACACCGGGAGTACACAGCTCATCCAGCGCGGCGACAACGTCCTCGCGAAGGACCAACTGCTGTACATGCTCCGCGCGCAGGAACGACTCCAGGAGAAGGAGGACCTCCGCGTGAGCAGCACCTCCAGCGCCGCGAGGGTCGTCGCGCAGACGCTCGACCCCGAAGCGACGACGCTCAAAGGGCAGATCGACGCCGTCGAGCGGGCGACGCCGACGCAGATCCGCTCGGCCGTCCGGCAGAACGCCGACAACCCCGGCTTCACGGGGACACTGAGCAACGACTTCAACCGCAGGTCCGCCTCGGCGTCGGCCACCATCGGCGTCGTCACCCACGAGGTCCCCGGTGCGGGCGGGAGCGGCGGCGCGGGACAGAGCGGGTCGAGCCCGCTCACCGACATCCAGCTCCAGTCGGAGCGCGTCGTCGACACCGTCGGCGGCGACATCACCGTCTTCGGCAGCGGCATCACCGCCGCCGAGTTCGGCAACGTCATCACCGACTCGCTGCTCATCGTCACGCCCGCGGCCGTGCTGTTCATCATCTTCTTCCTCGTCGTCGCCTACCGCGACCTGCTCGACCTGCTGCTCGGGTCGTTCGCGCTCCTGATGGCGGTCGTCTGGACCTTCGGCTTCCTCGGACTGGCGGGCATCCCGTTCAGTCAGATGATGATCGCAGTCCCACCGTTGCTGCTGGCAGTGGGGATCGACTTCGGCATCCACGCCGTCAACCGCTACCGCGAGGACCGACAGGACGGGCTCGGCATCGACGAGGCGATGACCGAGGCGACCGACCAACTGCTGGTCGCGTTCTTCATCGTGACGGGGACGACGGTCATTGGCTTCCTCTCGAACCTCGCGAGCGACCTCCCCCCGATTCGGGACTTCGGCATCGTCGCGGCGGTCGGGATCGTCTTTACCTTCCTCATCTTCGGGGTGTTCCTCCCCGCGGCGAAGGTGTGGCTCGACCGCAAGGCCGAGACGTATCCGCTACCGGTGTTCAGCCAGTCGCCGCTCGGCGCGGAGGGGTCGCGCCTCGGCGAGGTGCTCCGCGGCGGCGTCGTCGTCGCGAAGTACACGCCCGTGCTGTTCCTCCTGCTCGCGCTCGTCGCCAGCGCCGGTGCCGGCTGGTACGCCAGCGACGTCGACACCACGTTCACACAGGAGGACTTCCTCCCACCCGAGGAGGTGCCGGGCTACCTGCAGCAGCTCCCCGAACCGTTCGCACCGGGCGACTACTCGGTCGTCGCGACGCTGAACTTCCTCGAAGAGAAGTTCCAGACCACTCAAGGGGGGTCGGTGACGGTGTACTACGAGACGCGGATGGAACGCGACACCGCCCTCGAGGAGATCTATCGGGCGGGCGAGGACCCGCCGGGGTCGTTCGTCAGCGAGGACCGCCGTGCGGACTCCGAGAGCATCGTCACCGTCGTCCAGTCGCAGGCCGAACGCGACCCCGAGTTCCGCCGCCTCGTCCAGCGGAACGACCGCAACGGCAACGGCGTCCCCGACGACAATCTCGGGAAGGTGTACGACCGCCTGCTGGACTCGCCGGCCCGCGATCAGGCGCTGAACTACCTGGCCGAGGACCGCCGGAGCACGCGCGTCGTCTACTCGGTGTCCGCGGACGCCTCGCAGTCCGAGGTGACCGAGGACGGCCGGATGGTCGCAGACCGGTTCCGCGGCGACGACAACGACGCCGTCGCCACCGGCAACACCGTCGTGTTCAAGGCCGTCTCTGACCTCATCTTCCAGTCGGCGGTCACCAGCCTCGCGCTCGCGCTCGGCGCGACGGTGGTGTTCCTCGTCGTCATCTACTGGATTCTGGAGGGGCTGCCGTCGCTCGGCGTGGTCAACACGTTGCCCATCGCCGTCGCCGTCGCGTTCGTCGCGGGGACGATGCGGCTGTTGGGCATCTCGTTCAACGCCTTCACCGCGACCATCCTCTCGCTCACCATCGGGCTCGGTATCGACTACTCGGTCCACGTCGTCCACCGCTTCGTCGACGAGCGCCGCGAACACGATCTGTTCACCGCGCTCGATCGGACCGTCCGCGGGACGGGCGGTGCGCTCGCCGGCAGCATGCTGACGACGACGTTCGGCATCGGCGTGCTCGTGCTCTCGCTGCTGAGCGTGCTCGGTCAGTTCGGCGTGTTGACGGCGCTGAGTATCGTCTACTCCTTCGTGGCGTCGCTGTTCGTCCTCCCCTCGGCGCTCGTCGTCTGGGACCGCTTCGTCAACGACGACCCGAGCGTCCCGATGGGCTACCCGAACGAGTCGCCGTCCGACGACCCGACGACCGGGCGGACGGTCGCCACCGACGGAGGGAGCGAATGACCGACAGCGAACACGACGCCGTCGAGTCGCTCGAGCGACTCGGCCTCTCGAACTACGAGGCGCGGATGTTCGTCGCCCTGCAGAAACTCGGAACGGGAACCGCCCGAGAGGTCCACCGCGTCGCCGACATCCCGCGGTCGCAGGTGTACGGGGCCGCAGACGAACTCGAGGAGCGCGGGCTCGTCGAGATCCAGCAGTCGACGCCGAAGCGCTACCGTCCCGTGAGCCTGGAGGCGGCCCGCAACCGACTCGAGGAACGACTCGAACGCGAACGCAAGCAGGCGTTCGACTACCTCGAGACCGTCCAACGCGAGAAGCGCGGCGAGGAGACGCGCGACGACGTATGGACCGTCCGCGGCCGGGAGTCGGTCGACGACCGGACCGTCGATCTCGCCAGGGGTGCGACCGACCGGATTCTCTTCGCGGCCGTCGACCTGTCGTCGGTCCCCGACGACCTCCTCGACGTCCTCCGCGACCGGGCGGCCGCCGGCGTCGACGTCGTCGTCGTGAGCGAGAACCCCGACGTCCGGGCCCACTTCGAGGCGGCGTCCGCCGACTCGATCGTCGTCGTCGAACCGGTCAGAGAGACGCCGACCGACTTCATGGGACGGGTGTTGCTCTGTGACGACGCCACCGTCCTCCTGTCGGTGCTGGCCGACGCCGCCCTCCCCGACGTGCGAGACGAGACGGCCATCTGGAGCACGGACACGGCGATGGCGGCCGTCCTCGTGCAGATCATCCGCGGCGGCATCATGTCGGTCGTCGACCCGGACGGGTTCGACGGGTAGGCTGCCGTCACTGTCCCGGGGAGCTTTTTCCGCCGTCCCGACGCAGTAGCCGTATGGGTCGACCGGAGCGGTGTCCCGAGTGCGGTGCTCGCGAGTCGCTGACGTCGCGGTACGCCACCGGCGGTGGCTGGCGCGTCGTCGGCTATCGATGCGAGGAGTGCGGTGCACGCATCGACGCAGACGCCCACGGGAGACGGTGAGGCGACTCGGGGCGACGTCGCAGACGGACTCGGCGACAGTCGTGAGCGACCAGCGGCTCCTGTGAACGTGTCACACAGACACATACATATCGCTGCCCCGCGAACGACATCTCGATGAGCGAGCAGGGCCAGGCCGCGGGGACCAGACTCACGCTGGAACTGTGGCATCCGAACTGCTGGGCGCTCGAAGCGACCGCTCGGGCCGACGGCGGCGTGTTGGCACACGCCATCTACTCCACTCCGACGACGGCCGACGAGTCGGTCAACGGGCTGTTCACCGCCTACGCCGACAGCGACGCAGCGGTCGAGGCGCTGTTGGACGCGGTCCGCGAGTCACCCCACGCGGGGACGGTCCGGGAGTTGCAAGAGCGGTTCGGCGGACACAGAGAGGGGAGTCCGCCGGGGAGCGTCGTCCGCGAGTTCTTCCTCGAGTACGACCCCCGCGACATGATCTGTCCGGTGTTGCGAGAACAGGGGTTCGTCCACGGTGCGCCGGTCCGTATCGAGGGTGGCCGAGAGTTCTGGGAGGTGTGTTTCGCCGGGGACAGACGCGACGTCGAACCGCGTCTGGACGACGTTCGCGAGGCGGCAGACGCGGAGGTCGACGTCGTCCGCATCACCGCCGCGGAGCGAGGCGACTCCGAACGCGAGCGGCGACGGCGGACGCTGACGACGACCCAGCGGAAGGTGTTCGACCTGGCGCGAGACCGCGGGTACTACCGGTGGCCCCGCGGGGTTTCGACCCGCGAACTGGCCGACGAGTGTGGGATCGCGAAGACGACGCTGCTCGAACATCTGCGGAAGGCGGAGGCGAAACTGCTCGACCCCGACGGGTGAACGCCTCGACGCCCGCGACGACCGGGCACCGCCGACCCGGAGCCGACGGTCTCGATGGGTCGAACGACGCCCCCACGACTGCGACCGCGACGGGGTCGCCGCCGTCCCAGGGAACGCCGACCGGAACCCGACCATGGTCGGGCAGCACTATATCGACAGCGTTCGGTTAGTAGCTCCTATCAGTCATGATACCAAATGGCAATGACGGGGTGACTCGCAGAGAGCTACTGAAGACGACGGGAACGGGAGGACTCGTCGTTCTCGGCACGACGGCCGGCTGTCTGGAGTCGTCCGACGGCTCCGGCGACGGCGGAACGGGTGGCAACGGGACGGGAGACGGGGGAACGGGGGACGGTGAGACGCAGAGTTCCGGCGACGGGGGTGGCGGACAGGGCAGCTACACGATCGGGATGGTCAACGCCCTCACGGGGTCGCTCGCGCCGTACGGCGAGCGCAACCAGCGCGGGACGCAACTCGCGCTGGCGGCCATCAACGAGGTCGGCGTCGGTCCCGACGAGGGCGAGTTCGCGGTCACTGAGGAGGACAGCGAGAGTACGAACCAGGCCGGCGTCAACGCGGCGCGCAAGCTCGTCACGCAGGACGGCGTCCCGCTGCTCATCGGGGCGGTCGGCTCCGGCGTCTCCATCGCCATCTTCGACAGCGTCGTCTCCGGGACGGACGTCGTCCAGATCTCACAGAACAGTACCAGTCCCGAACTGACCAACAAACCGGACCTCCTCCGGACGAGTCCGTCCGGGTCCGCGAAGGGGAAGGCGCTCGCGAGCCTCGTCGCAGAGGAGCACGACACCGTCGCCGTGACCTGGATCAACAACGACTACGGGACGGGGCTGTCGGAGGTGTTCGCCGACTCCTTCGAGGGCGAGGTCGCCTACAACACGCCGCACGACCAAGACCAGTCGTCCTACCGTGGCATCCTCTCGGAGATGGCCGGGACGGACGCGACCGCGTGGGTGTTCATCACGTACGCCAACGAGTACACCATCATGGTCAACGAGGCGTACGACCAGGGGTACAACGAGCAGGTCGACTACTACGGTGCGGAGTCGACCGTCGCCGACGCCATCATCGAGAACACCGAACCCGGCAGCATGGACGGGATGACCGGCATCACCGAGAGCGCGCCGGTCGACCAGGAGAGCTACCAGCAGTTCCAGTCGGCCTTCGAGTCGGAGTTCGACGCCTCGCCGACCGTCTGGGCGGCCTACGCCTACGACGCCGTCACCATCGCGGCCATCGCCACCGAGGCGGCCGACGAGTTCACCGGCGCGGCGTTACAGGAGGTCGTTCGCGACGTCACGCGACCCGAGGGCGAGAAAGTGTACACCTTCGAGGAGGCGAAAGGGATTCTCGCCGACGGCGGCAGCGCCAGCGACGTCAACTACGAGGGCGTCTCCGGTCCGGTCGACCTCGACGAGAACGGTGACCCGCCGGGATTCTACCAGATCTACCGGGTCGCCGACCACAGCTACGAGTACGGCGACTTCATCACCGGGTAAGATGGTCGACCGTCTGCCGACCGTCCCGGCGCACTCGGAGGTGGCGTAGATGGTCGAACTCGCCCAACTCCTCGTCAACGGGCTGGTGTTCTCGAGCATCATCGTCCTCGCTGCCATCGGCCTCTCGCTCGTCTACAGCATCGCCGACTTCGCGAACTTCGCCCACGGCGATCTGATGACGGTCGGCGCGTTCGGCACGCTCGTCGCCGCAGGGGTGTTCGGCGGTGCGCCGCCGACGCTGTTCGGCGTGACGCTGCCGTCGCTACCGATCCCCGGCGCCGACGTCGTCGTCTTCGAGCTGCCGCTCTCGCTGTATCTGGGTATCGTCGTCGGGATGGCGCTCGCCGCCCTCGTCGCCGTCCTCACCGAACGGTTCGTCTACGACCCGCTCGACGCCGGGTCGATCGAGCTGCTCATCACGAGCATCGGCGTCGCGCTGGGGTACCGCGCGCTCGTCCAACTCGGGTTCGGTGCCGGACAGCGCACGTACGAGATCCAGCGGTCGGGGCGAATCGAGTGGGTACAGGACCTCCTCGGCGTCGCCGTGACGCCGCGCGACGTCGTCATCCTCGGGTTGACCGCCGTGTTGGTCGTCGGTCTACACGCCCTGCTGCAGTACACGACGCTCGGACGGAAGATGCGCGCGACGGCCGACAACGCCGACCTCGCCCGCGTCTCCGGTATCCGAACGGGGGAGGTGATCCTCGCGATGTGGGTCATCGGCGGGGCGCTCGCCGCGGCGGGTGGCGTGTTTCTCGGACTCGACACGCTCGTCCGCCCGCGGATGGGGTTCGACGTCCTGCTGGTCGTCTTCGCCGCCGTCATCCTCGGCGGTATCGGCAGCGTCTACGGCGCGATGCTCGGCGGGTTGGTCATCGGGATGGCTCACGAACTGACGCCGGCGATCCCGTTCGTCAGCGTCGAGTACTCCTCGGCCGTCGCGTTCGTCCTCATGGTCGCCATCCTGCTCGTCCGTCCGAAGGGCATCGCAGGAGAGGTGACCTGAGATGGCCGACAACGACACGTTCGGGGTCGACACCGGCGAGAGACGGATCCTCGGCGGCGTCGCGCTCGTCGTCGTACTCCTCGCCGTCGCCGTCGTCACCGGCGTCGTCCAACTGGCGTTCCTCCTCCCGACGCTCGCGCTCACGGGGATGTGGGCGCTGCTCGCACTCGGCCTGAACGTCCAGTGGGGGTATGCGGGGCTCATCAACTTCTCCGTCGCCGCGTTCTGGGGGATCGGGATGTACTCGGTGGCGCTTTTCACCGCACCGGGGTCACCGCTCGGTTTCGAGCGGGGGTTCCTCGTCGCGCTCGTCGTCGCCGTCGTCGCGTCGGCCGTCGTGGCGCTGCTCATCGGTATCCCGACGCTCCGCCTCCGGACGGACTATCTCGCCATCGCCAGTCTCGGTCTCGCGGAGGTTATCCGCCTCGTGATCCTGAACGAGCGAGAGGTGACGGCTGGGAGTCAGGGGATCAGCGTCGACGCGCTGTTCCCGTGGCTCGTGACGCTCCTCGACGGACTGTTCGCGCCGGACGCACCCGCGTTCCCCTACCGCGGACTCGTCGACCTGCTGTTGGTCGGACTCGCAGTCATCCTGGTCTACGCGTTCCTGCGGCGCATCCACCGCTCGCCGTGGGGACGACTCGTGCGGACGATCCGCTCGGACGAGGAGCTCGCGGAGGCGCTCGGGAAGAACACGTACCGATACAAGATGCAAGCGTTCGTCGTCGGGAGCGTCCTGATGGCGCTGGCGGGCGTCTTCTACGCCTACCAGTTCCGGTACGTCGCTCCGAGCGATCTCGAACCCATCAACACCTTCTACGTGTGGGTCGCCGTCATCCTCGGCGGTACCGGGAGCAACCGCGGTGCGGTACTCGGCGCGTTCACGATCATCCTGATTCGCGAGGGAACGCGGTTCCTCGGCGGAGCGGGACTCGGCGTCGACGTCGACTTCGCCGCCCTCAGACTGCTGTTGGTCGGGCTGCTCATCGTCCTCGTCGTGCGCTACCGCTCGGAGGGGCTCCTGCCGCCGCGACGCGAACTCATCTGGCCCGCCGCCAGGGAGGACGACCGATGAGCGAGAACGGGATGGTCTACGAGGGCGCCAACATGAACAAGGGAGACGTCGTCCTCCGCGCGGAGGGTTTGCGAAAGACCTTCGGCGGCCTCGTCGCGACCGACGACGCCTCCTTCGCCGTCGAGCGCGGCAGCATCACCGGGATGGTCGGCCCGAACGGGGCGGGGAAGTCGACGCTGTTCAACCTCGTCTCGGGGTTCTACGCGCCCGAGGCGGGGTCGGTCCACGTCAACGGCACCGACGTCACGGGGAAACCGCCGCACGACGTCGCCCGCGAGGGCCTCATCCGGACGTTCCAGACGCCGCGAAAACTGGAGGGGATGACCGTCCGCGAGGCGATGATGGTCGGTGCGACGCCACAGACCGGCGAGTCGATCCTCCCGCTGTTTCTCTCGCCGGGGAGAGTCACGACCGAAGAGCGGGCGAACCTCGAGCGAGCGGAGGAACTGCTCGAACGGTTCGAAATCGCCCACCTCGTCGACGAGCCGTCGACCGATCTCTCGGGCGGGCAGTTGAAGCTGGTCGAACTCGCCCGCGGCATCACGACCGATCCGGATATCCTCCTGTTGGACGAACCGGTCGCGGGCGTCAACCCGACGCTCGCGAACGACATCAAGCGGTTCATCCGCGAACTCAACGAGGAGGGACAGACGTTCCTCATCATCGAGCACGACATGCCCTTCATCATGGATCTGGCCGACCCGATAATCGTCCTCGACCAGGGGCGCGTTCTGATGGAAGGGACACCCCGAGAGGTTCGAACCGACGATCGCGTCATCGACGCCTACCTCGGCGGGGCCGACAGCGGTCGGTCGGGGTCGGGAGGTGAGGAGTGAGCGACCACGACCACGTCCTCGAGGTCGACGACGTCGACAGCGGCTACGGCGAGGTGCAGGTGCTCGACGAGCTGAGCCTCTCTCTCGACGACGGGGAGATCGTCTGTCTCGTCGGGCCGAACGGAGCGGGGAAGTCGACGGTGTTGAAGACCGTCTTCGGCCTGCTCAGACCGTGGACCGGATCGATCACGCTCCGCGGCGAGGAGATCGGCGGCGTCGACCCGGCCGATCTGGTCCGGATGGGCGTCGGCTACGTCCCACAGGTCGACAACGTGTTCGGATCACTCTCCATCGACGAGAACCTCCGGATGGGCGGCGTCGCCCGCGACTCCGGCCTCGACGACGTTATCGACCGGCTGTACGACCGGTTTCCGATCCTCGACGAGAAGCGCGCCGCGAAGGCGCGGACGCTCTCCGGCGGCCAGCGACAGGTGCTCGCCTTCTCACGGGCGCTCGTGATGGAACCGGACGTGCTGCTCATCGACGAACCGTCGGCCGGGTTGGCCCCGTCGATCGTCGAGGACGTGTTCCGGAACGTCCAGACGGTCAACGAACTCGGCACGTCCATCCTGATGGTCGAACAGAACGCCCGCGAGGGGTTGGCCATCTCCGACCGTGGCTACGTGCTCGATCAGGGAACCGTCGCCTACGAGGGTGAAGCAGGGGAACTACTCGACGACCCCGAGGTGTCACAGCTCTACCTCGGCGGCGCCGACTACGAGTAGGAAGGAGAACTCGGGTGCGTCTTCGCTCTACGCGAAGACGTCTTCGTAGTCGTTGCGGAGGAAGTAGCGCACCCAGTTGCCGTACGTGCGGTCGGCCGGGTGGTCGGCGATCTGTTCGTACTGGACGACGCCGTCCTCGTCGACGACGTACGTCGCGGCGACACCGGTCACTCCGTGGCTGGTCTGCTCGGTGCCGCTGTACTGCTCTGCGACCTCGCCGTCGGGGTCGGCCAGCAGTTGGATATCTAGATCGAACCGGTCGCGCATCTCGGTGAGCGCGCCCACGTCGTCGGTGACGATCGGGAGCACGTCGACGCCGTCGTTGAACCAGAGGTCGTAGGAGACCTCGCTGAACGTCTGAAGCTGCTCGGCGCAGAAGCTACACCACGCGCCGCGGTTGACGAGCACGACCGTCGGGCCGCGCTCCAGCGTCTCCGAGAGCGAGACCGCCTCGCCTGCCGTGCGCTGCAGCGTGAAGTCGGGTGCGTCGGATCCGTCGAGTGTCACGCCTCTCCGTTCGTGCGGGTGCCTGTAATGGGATTCGCCCCGTGGCGTCGGACGCGCACCGACGCCGAACAGTCTTGTAGGGAGAGGTGAGAGGAGTGGCTCGGTCGATGAGTGACCCCGACGACTCGGTCGGTCAGAACCCCGTGTAGACGCGTGCCAGTTTCGACCCGCCGAGTGCGAGGACGACGAGGCCGACGACGAAGACGCCGAGTGCGACGAGCAGGAGGCGCGCACCGAGCGTCGGACCACCGAGGAACGGGCCGCGGACGATCAGATACCCCGTCGTGCCCGTCAGCAGGAAGCCGAGAGCGGTCAGTGACAGCCACGGGATGGCGACGATATTCATGGATTCGAGACGGTGTAGCTATCCGAAGGCAAACCGTCGTAAAGAAGGTTTCTGCGCGGTCGGGCGGTCCGCCTCGAAGATCGGTCGGCGGTCGACGGAGGAGCGAGGGGCTGTACTCGGCGTCAGCGGCGAATGCGGAACCCCTCTTCGCCCTCGGGTTCGCCGTACTCGACGTCGACCCCGTCGACGTCCGCGGCCGGACTCCCCGTGTGACACCACTCGACCATCGACTCGACCGCCGTCTCGGGTCCCTCGAACACGGCTTCGACGCGGCCGTCGTCGAGGTTCCGAACCCAGCCGTCGACGCCGTGTTCTTCGGCGGTCTCCCGGGTGTTGGCACGGTAGAAGACGCCCTGTACGGTCCCGGTCACGTACACGTGCGCTCGCGTTCGGTCGGACATGGGACAGCGTACACGGCCTGGCGTCAAAAATCCGGCCGCTGTCGACTCCGGCAGAGGGCGAACAGACGGCACAATCAAGTCACAGCGGCGCGAGGCAGTGTGCCGTACGTCCGCAGGTCGCCTCGCGGTGGCTGGCTACGTCACGTGACGTGGTGGTCACGGCATTCCACTTGAACGACGGGCCTGACTCATCAACCTCAAGACAGTTCCCGAACCGCGGTACTCTAAGTGTCGCCAGCGAAACGAGCAGATATGGAACTCTTCGGAACTGCCGGAATCCGGGGGAGCGTCACCGAGACGGTGACGCCGGAACTGGCACTCGCCGTCGGGCGGGCTGCGGCTGCGGACGGAGACGAGTTCGTCGTCGGCCGTGACGGCCGGGTCACCGGCCCGGCGCTCGCCGCCGCGATGGAGGCAGGCCTCGAATCGGCGGGAGCGACCGTCTACCGAGCGGGGATGCTGCCGACGCCCGCACTCGCGTTCGCCTCGCAGGGTCGCCGCGGCGTCATGCTCACCGCCTCGCACAACCCGCCGACGGACAACGGGATCAAGGTCTTCACGGATGGAGTCGAGTACGATCGCGATTCGGAGCGCGGCATCGAATCTCGCGTCGACGCCGGTGTCGGCCCGGTCGCCTGGGACGAGTGGGGCGAGAACGAGCACGTCGAACCGCTCGTCGAGTATCGACGGGCGGTCACCGACTTCGCCGAGAGCCGTGGTGCCGACCTCGAGGGTCTCCGTGTCGCCGTCGACTGCGGCAACGGGATGGGCGCGTTGGCGACGCCGCAGGTGCTGCGCGAACTCGGTGCACAAGTCGTCACGCTCAACGCCAACGTCGACGGTCACTTCCCCGGCCGCGAGTCGAAACCGACGCCGGAGACGCTCTCTGACCTCCGGGAGTTCGTCGCCGACGGCGACTTCGCGTTCGGACTGGGTCACGACGGCGACGCCGACCGCATCGTCGTCGTCGACGCCGACGGCGACGTCGTCCACGAAGACACCGTCCTCGCGATCCTCGCCGAACACTACGTCCGCACGACCGCGGTCGACGACCCCGTGGTCGTGACGACGCCGAACGCCTCGGCCCGGATCGACGAGCGCGTCCGGGCCGCCGACGGGCGCGTCGAGCGCGTCCGGCTCGGTGCGCTCCACGAGGGGATCGCCGCCGCTCGCGCGGACGGCGGCGACGTCGTCTTCGCGGCCGAACCGTGGAAGCACATCCACACCGCCTTCGGCGGCTGGATCGACGGCGTCGCCAGCGCGGCTATCGTCGCCCGCCTCGTCGCCGACGGTGGACTCGACGCGCTCCGCGAACCGGTCACCGAACGGCCGTACCGGAAGGTCAGCGTCGACTGTCCCGACGCGGCGAAGGCGTCGACGATGACGACGCTGGCGACGACGCTGCCGGCCGCGTTCCCCGACGCCGACGTCGACACCGAGTACGGCGTCCGACTGGAGTTCCCCGACGCCTCGTGGGCGCTCGTCCGACCCAGCGGGACCGAACCCTACGTCCGAATCTACGCCGAGAGCGACGACGTCGACGCGCTCGTCGCCGACGTCCGAGCGGTCGTCGACGAGGCAGTCGCCGACGCGTCGTAGCCGTCGATCGTCGGAGGGTTCGCCTCGACGACCGACAGTTCACCTCGACGACCGACAGTTCGTCTTTGTCGCCGTTCTGCCGACCCCAGAGCGACGGGTTTATGGCCACTACTCCGCCTTGTGACACCTAAGGTGTCCATAGATATGGATAGACGCACTTTCATCAAGGGGACAGGAGTCGCAGGAATCGCCGGACTCGCGGGCTGTACGGGCGGTCCGGAGGAGAGCGGCGACGGCGGGGACGGCAATCAGAGCGACGGCGGTTCGGGGGGGAACCAGTCGGGCAACGAGTCCGGTGGCGGTGGCTCGGCGTCGTCCGACGTCAACGTCGGCATGGTGTACGCGACCGGTGGCCTCGGCGACGGGTCGTTCAACGACCAGGCGCAGACCGGCGTCCAGCAGGCAGGCGACGAGTTCGGCGTCTCGCACAACGAGGTCCAGCCGAGCGAGGTCAACGAGTTCGAGACGTTCCAACAGCAGTTCGCACAGTCGGGCAACTACGACCTCATCTGCTGTATCGGCTTCCTGCAGAAGGAGGCCCTCGCGTCGAACGCGCCGGAGTACCCCGACCAGAACTTCATGATCGTCGACGAGGTCGTCGAGGAACCGAACGTCGCGAGCTACGTGTTCGGGGAGGAGCAGGGCTCGTTCCTCGTCGGCCAGATGGCCGGCCTCCTCACGCAACAGGAGTTCAGCGCCGGCGCCGGCGAGACGTCGCCCGACCAGTCGAAGGTCGGCTTCGTCGGCGGCGTCGAGGGCGACCTCATCGGCAAGTTCGAGGCGGGTTACCGCGCGGGCGTCGCCGAGGCCAGCGAGGACGTCGAGGTACAGGTCAGCTACGTCGGCAACTTCAACGACACGCAGGCGGGCAACGAGGCGGCGACGGCGATGTACAACGACGGCGTCGACATCGTCTACCACGCCGCCGGCAACGCCGGAACGGGTGTCTTCCAGGCGGCGCAGGACACCGGCAAGTTCGCCATCGGCGTCGACCAGGACCAGTCGCTGACGAAGTCCGGCTACGCCAACGTGATCCTCGCGAGCATGGTCAAGCGAGTCGACACCGCGGTGTACACCTCCATCGAGAACGTCGTCAACGACTCGTTCGGGGGCGGGAGCACCACGACGCTCGGCCTCGAACAGGAGGGTGTCGCGGCCGTCTACGGCGACCAGCTCGGCTCGGAGATCCCCGAGGACGTGAAGTCTACCGTCGACGAGACGCGACAGGCGATCATCGACGGCGAGATTTCGGTGCCGACCGATCCCTCGAGCCTGAACTAGTCGTTCGGGCTCCCGATTCGAGACCGATTCGGTAGTTGAACCATGATAAATCCACGCTCTTAAGCATACACTCGATAAGCCCACTACCAATGGAACCAGCCGTCCATCTCGACGGAATCACCAAGCGTTTTCCCGGCGTCGTCGCCAACGACGACGTCGACCTGCTCGTCGAGCGGGGATCGGTACACGCGCTCCTCGGCGAGAACGGCGCAGGGAAGACGACGTTGATGAACGTTCTCTACGGACTGTACGACCCGACCGACGGTGACGTGTACGTCGACGGCGATGGACTCGAGACGGCGGGTGACGACGCGGCCCACCGATACACGCAGGCGCCGCGACGCTTCGACTCGCCCGGCGACGCCATCGACGCCGGTGTCGGCATGATCCACCAGCACTTCATGCTGGTCGATCCGATGACCGTCACCGAGAACATCACCCTCGGAAACGAACCGCGGAAGTGGGGCGGACTGGCAGTCGACGCCGACCGCGCCCGCCGAGACGTCGTCGACCTCTGCGACCGGTACGGCTTCGACGTCGACCCCGACGCGACCGTCGCCGACGTGAGCGTCGGCGTCCAACAGCGCGTCGAGATTCTGAAGTCGCTCTACCGCGGCGCGGACGTACTCATCCTTGACGAACCGACGGCGGTACTCACGCCACAGGAAGTCGAGGATCTCTTTTCGGTCTTTGAGGAACTGACCGCACAGGGGAAGACAATCATCTTCATCACCCACAAGCTGGGGGAGGCGATGCACGCCGCCGACGACATCACCGTCCTCCGCGACGGGAAGAACGTCGGCACCGTCGACACCGCGGACGTGACGCGCGAACAGCTCGCGGAGATGATGGTCGGTCGCGAGGTGCTCGAGACGGTCGAGAAGCCGCACGTCGACCGGGGCGAGTCGGTACTCGGGGTCGACGGTCTCTCGGCCGAGGACGAACGCGGCGTCGAGGCCGTCTCCGACGTCTCCTTTACGGTCCACGAGGGCGAGGTGTTCGGCATCGCCGGCGTCGACGGCAACGGACAGTCGGAGCTGATCGAGTCGATCACGGGGCTCCGTCGGCCGACGACCGGGAGCGTCGCCTTCCAGGGCGACGACATCACGTCGTGGCCACGGCAGCGCCGCATCGACGAGGGGATGGCGTACATCCCCGAGGACCGCCACGAGCGCGGCCTCGTGATGGAGTTCGACCTCACGGAGAACGGACTCCTCGGCAGCCAGCACCGCCGTCCGTTCGCCGAACACGGTCGCATCGGGTGGGACCGTGCACGGACGCACGCACAGGACATCATCGACGAGTACGACGTCCGGCCGCCGAACCGCGACGCGACGGCCGAGTCGTTCTCCGGCGGCAACCAGCAGAAGTTCATCGTCGGTCGCGAACTCGAACGCGACCCCTCGCTCGTCGTCGCGACGCATCCGACCCGCGGCGTCGACATCGGTTCGACGGAGTTCATCCACGACCGCCTGCTGGAGCTCCGGTCGGCGGGGAAGGCCGTGCTGCTCGTCTCCTCGAAGTTAGAGGAGGTCCAGGGGCTCTCGGACCGCCTCGCGGTGATGCACGACGGCGAGATCATGGACGTCGTCGACCCCGAGACGGTGACCGAAGAGGAGATCGGGCTCCTGATGGCGGGCGAACCGTTACCCGACGAGTCGAGCGCGGTGAGTCTCCGCGAGGCCCCCGCGGGCGGTCACGCCTCGAGCGGTGAGACGGCGAGCGACGACGCCGGCATCACCGCCGGGGGTGGCGAGCGATGAGCACCGACGGCTGGCGAACGCGTGGACGGAACGCGCTCGAACGACTCGTCCGCGCGTCGGCGCTCGAACGGATCCTCATCAGCACCGCAGCGCTCGTCCTCTCGATGTTCGTGGGCGTGCTCATCATCCTCGTCGCCGGACGGATGACGACGTGTACGACGGCGGCGACGACGTTCTTCGGCGTCGGCTTCTGTTACGACCCCTTCGCCGTCTACGACAGCCTCTTCCTGGGCGCACTCGGCGACCCCATCAACCCGCTTTTCCGACCACTCGAAGGGCAGATCCGGCCGCCGTTCCGCGAGGGCTGGTCGCCGCTGAACAGCCAGATGGCGGTGACGCTTCGCGAGACGACGGTGCTCATCTTCACCGGTCTCGGCGTCGCACTCGCGTTTCGCGCAGGGATCTTCAACATCGGGATGCAGGGGCAGTTGGTCGTCGGCGCGCTCGCGACGGCGCTCACCGTCCTCTGGGCCTCGTCGCTGGTCTCGGGACTCCTCGGGACGCTCGTGCTCGTCCCGTTCGGGCTCGTCGTCGGCGCGCTCGCCGGGGGGCTGTTCGCGGCGATACCGGGTGCGCTGAAGGCGTACGCCGACGCCAACGAGGTCATCACGACGATCATGCTGAACTTCGTGGCGACGAGCGTCGCACTGTATCTCGTGGCGAACCCGTTCAAGGATCCGGAGAGCGCGGCCAACGAGACGGTCGCACTGCCAGACTACGCCTCGATCCCTCCGATCCTGTTCGACCCGCGTGACAGTTTCTCGCTCGTGGCGCTCGGTATCGCACTGGCGCTCGTCGTCGTGGCGTACTACCTGCTCGAGCACACGTCGTTCGGCTACGACATCCGGACCAGCGGAATCCAGCCCGAAGCGGCGGAGTACGGCGGCGTCGACGCCGCGAAGACGATCGTCTCCAGCATGACGCTGTCGGGCGCGATCGGTGGCGTCGGCGGCGCGATGTACGTCATCATGATCCTCGGCAACTACCAGACCGGCGTCCCGGCGTACGGTTTCGACGGCATCACCGTCTCGATTCTCGCGGGGAACAACCCGCTGGGCGTCGGCTTCGCGGCGCTGCTCTTCGGTATCCTGAAGAGCGGTTCCATCATCGTCGACGTGAGCACCGACGTCCCGCCGCAACTCGTCGGGGTGCTTCGGGGGCTCATCATCCTCTTCGTGGCGATGCCGGAGTTCTTCCGCCTCCTCGGGCGGAGGTTCGTCGTCGACGAGCGAGAGTCACAGCCGGTGGCGACCGACGGCGGCGTCGACGCAGACGCCGACGAGTCGGCCGCGACACACGGGGGTGAGTCCGATGAGTAACGTCGCACTCGACCGCACCTCCGAACTCTCGGCGCGGCGCGTCGCGGGCATCGTCGCACTCGGCGCAGTCGCCGTCTTCCTGCTCTGGGGGATCGTCGCACCCGACTCGACGTCGGGACGGATCCTCCGCGTCATGTTCACCAAGAGCGCGCTGTCGGCGACGCTCCGACTGTCGGTTCCGATCGCGTTCGCGGCACTCGGCGGCATCTTCGCCGAGAAGAGCGGCGTCATCAACATCGGGCTCGAAGGGCTGCTCATCATCTCGGCGTTCACGGCAGTGTTCGCGACGGACACCCTCGCCGGCCAACAGGCGGCGACGACGGCCGACATCTGGGGCGGCCTCGTCGTCGGCGTCGTGGTCAGCATGCTGTTGGCGGCGGTGTTCGCCGTCGTCTGCATCGAGTTCCGCGCCGACCAGATCATCGCCGGCCTCGCGGTGTGGCTCATCGCACTCGGCCTCGCACCGTTCGCCTCGCAGGTGATCTACGGCGGGCCGAACACCGCCAGCGTCGAGACGTTCGAAACTATCAGGATCCCCCTCCTCGCGGAGATTCCAGTCCTGGGCGCGCTGTTCGACGCGACGCCGATGGTCTACCTCATGTTCGTCGCGACGGCCGCGTCGTGGTACACGCTGACCCGCACCTCGTTCGGCCGGTGGGTCGTCGCCAGCGGCGAGAACCCGAAGGCGCTCGACACCGCCGGCGTCGACGTCACTCGCGTCCGATACGCGTCGGTGCTCATCTCGGGACTGCTCGCGGGCATCGGCGGCGCGGCGCTGTCGCTCGGCCTCGGCCAGTTCGTCGGCAACGGACAGACGATGGTCAACGGCAAGGGGTTCATCGCCATCGTCGCCTACCTGTTCGGCAACTACAACCCGGTCGGCGCGTTGCTGTCGACGTTCCTCTTCGCCGGGTTGGACGCGCTGCAACTCCGCCTCCAGGCGGCGGCGATCATCGCCGTCCCGCAGTCGCTCGTGCGGACGATCCCCTACATCGCGGTCATCGTCGTCCTCGCGCTGTTCGGGAAGACCCGACTGCCGGAGGCCGCAGGCGAACACTACGAGTCGGGCGACGACTGACGGACGGTTCGGGGGCGACCGTCGCGTCCGCGGCGCGGGAGCGACCGGTCGTCGACACATCCGATCCGTCGACGCGCGAACGACCGATTCGGTGATAAAGAGTTTTGATTCCGGGATTAGGAGTGAGAGGCATGACTACTCACGAGTACGACGTCGTCGTCGTCGGCGCGGGCACCGCCGGTTGTTACGCGGCGGCGACGCTCGCAAACGAGGGACTCGACGTCGTCGTCGTCGAGCGGAAAGACGAGGAAGAGGCGGGCCACATCGCCTGCGGCGACGCGCTGAAGGGGGCCGACGCCTTCCCGGAGGCGATTCCGAAGTCGAAGATCCAACCGGCCTTCACCAACACGGGCGTCACCCACGGCCGCTTCGAGATCCCGAGCCACGACACCGCCCTGGAGATTCCGATCCCGGGCGAACTCGCCGTCCTCGACCGCTGGGAGTACGGCCGACTCGTCATCGAGGGGGCCGAGGAGGCCGGCGCGGAGTTCCACTACGACACCGTCGTTCAGGACGTCGAGCAGACCGCAGACGGTCGCGTGACGGGCGTCCGCGGCAAGCGAAAGGGTGACGTCGTCGAGTACGAGGCCGAGATCACCATCGACGCCGCCGGCGCGCTCTCGCTCCTGCAGGACAAGGCGGACCTCTCGAACGCGACGTTCGACACCAACGTCTCGTACTCGCAGTTCTGTTCGGCCTACCGCGAGGTTCTCCACGTCGACGAACCCGTCGACTACGACGACGCGCTCGTGTTCAAGCCGACGAAGCGCGCGGCGGGTTACATCTGGTACTTCCCGCGCACGTCGACGGAGATCAACGCCGGCCTCGGGTTCCAGATGAACGAACAGCCGATGAAGCTCGTCGAGGACCTCAAACAGGACCTCCGAAACCGCCCCGAGTTCGAAGGCGCGAAAGTGACCGACAAACTCGGCGCGGCGCTGCCGACGCGCCGCCCCTACGACTCGGCGGTCGCGCCGGGGTTCATCGCCGCGGGCGACGCCGCGGGCCACGTCAACCCGACCACCGGCGGCGGTATCGCCGGCGCGGCCTACGCCGGGAAGTACGCCGCCGAGCAGGCGATGGAGGCCATCGCCGCGGGCGACGTCGGAGAGGAGATGCTGTGGCGCTACAACGAGCGCGTGATGGACCACTTCGGCGGTCGCTACGCCGGACTCGACGTCTACAACATCCTCGTCACCGCCGGCGAGGTCGACGACCTCGAGAGCCTGCTGGCGGTGCTCCCAGGCGAGAAACTCGCCGAGGGGCTCTACTCCGGGAAGACCAGCCTCGGCTGGAAGGTCAAACTGCAGACGGCCATCCAGAGCCGCGACTACTGGGACGTCATCTACGACTTCTACAAGACGCGGAAACTCGCCGACGAACTCATCGACCACTACAACCGGTATCCGGGTCGCCCGGGCGCGCTCGCCGGCTGGCAGACCCACCGCGACGACCTGATGGACCGGATCTACGAGACGACCGGCGCGGAAGCGAAGTACTGAGTCTCGAACCCTCTTCACGGACCTCTCGGCCACTTCGTCGGCGTCGAACCTTGCCGAGAACTGTAGCCCCCGTCGCTCTCTCCACGAACTCATCTGGTGGAAACCAAGAGGAGGGATCGAACCCCGTCGTACGGTCTGGAAGCACTATCGGACAGTCCGATAGCCGGCGGACCGTCACACAAAACTGAGCGTCCGATTAGATGGTTCCAACTCGATAGGTTCGAATGTATATTTATACATACTTTCATCGCTCTTTATGCGTCGCCGGAGTGGTGTTCGTCCCATGGCACAGAACAGACGGTCAGTTCTCGGACTCGTCGCATCAGTGGGTCTGCTCGGGGGCGTCCCGTCGCGCGTAGCCGAGGGGCAGGTCACACAGACGTCCGAACCGAAAGCCGAGCGAAGCACAGACACCAGAGAACAAGACGAGGACGCGCTTCCGTCGGCCCCTGCACTCGACTTCCGAGACCAGGAATCCGCGGGCGGGAGCGTCACCGTCACCAGCGCCACGCTCGTCGAGGGCGGGTTCGTGGTCGTCGTCCACGAGGACGAGATCGTCGGCGTCTCGGCGTACCTGCCGGCCGGCCGTCACGAGAACGTAGAAATAGACCTCGACCGGCCGCTTTTCGAGTCGGGAACGCTTACCGCGACCATCCAGACCGACACGAACGGGAACCGAACGTTCGACGCGACGACGGTGAAACTCTCGTGTAGCCAGCGCGACGAGGAGAGTGCCGTCGTCTCGGATACGGCAACCGTCTCGCTCCCCCAGTCTCAGGACGCGGAACTCGTCTTCAGGGACCAAGTGGTCGACGATGCTATCGTCATCGAGTCCGCGACGCTCACAGAAGGCGGGTGGATTTCGCTGTTCGCCCCCCAGGTCGACGATCCGGATATCGACGACTACGTCGAGATCGGTGTGTCGGACTACCTCGAACCGGGCCGCTACGAGAACGTCACGTTCCGCGGCGCCTTCCCCACCAAATCCGGCGAGTGTTCGGCCGAGATCATCGCTCTGTTCGTTCGCGACGTGAACGACAACCGAGAGTACGAGTTCAGTTACCACTTCCCCGGCCCCGACTTCCCGGTCGCCACTGCCACTGAGTCAGCAACCTTGACGAAGGCAGACTGTTCCTCAGAGTGACGTTCTCTACTGTTTAGGTTCAGAGGACGACTGAACCGCAGACGCGAGTACAGCCGAGATAACCGAGCGGTTCGGACGGACTCAGGGCCGCTCTTCGGCTACCCGCAGAATCGCCCCCGAGAGCACGTCGATACCGATCCCCAGTGAGTCCTCGTCGACATCGAACGTACTCGTGTGGTGGCCGCCGGGGTGGTCGGTGCCGACGCCGACGTCGGCCGCCTTCGGCAGCCTCGACCCCCGAGAAACCCGTCTTCGCGGTTTCACTGCCGGGTGCAGATGGTGCGGAGCGCCTTCCGCTGGACCAAAAAGCCGCTCGTTCACTTCGCGGGTAGCCTCGAACGATGGTACCGGACCTTCGCTCGTGGGAAGCCCACGACTTCAGTCGCGGGTGGCCGTCACTCGGCGATAACGCGGAGACTGTCTGGAAGCCGCTGGTACGCCTCGGTGGCGATCGACATCCGCGACGATCGCCGTTGGACGGTGTAGTACGCTGACGCTGTTGGTCCGAACTTCGATTTGTACTTACAGAGTCGAGGGAGGTTCGCTCCGACGAGATCGTAGCGCTTCCGTCCGCGCGACTTCGCCTCCTGAATCACGTGCCAGTCGAGCAGATCGTTGACCGGCACGTCCACGTCGTGTCTCGCACCGCCCTGCCAGCGGTAGACAGTGTCGCCGTACTCTAGCGTCAACACGCCTCCGACTCGCTCGTTCTCCACCGAGACCACGTACGGTCGTATTGCGCCCGCTGGTAACTGTTCGTAGAGCGACTGGGCGTATCGAGACGTGACGCCGTACTCTTTTTCTTGCTCTTCGTGACGTTCACGGATCTGCTCGATGACGAACTCCACTGCATCGGCGTCGCCTTCCGCTATCTCGTAGGCGTCGTCGTCGGTGTTGCGGATATTGCTTCTCGCATCCCGACTAAAACTCGACAGTAGTGTCTCTTCGTCTCGAGCGATGTCGAGGATGTAGGTGTAGGTCGGCGTTGCATCGAAGTCGTTCCACTTGAACGGACGGACGTCGTCGTACCGGTCGACGGTGCGGATATCGACGTAGTCCGGGTCAAGACGGTCGTCGAGCCACGCGAGGCTACTCTCGACGAACCGGCGGTGGCGACGCTCGGACTTCCGTCGTTTGAGCTTCTCGAAGTTGAGGAGCGCCGGTCCGAGCGAGAACACCTCCAGCTGCGGCGGCGGTGAGTACACGACTGTGAACGGTCCGATGGTCGTCTCGAACAGCGGCAAGATGCCGACCGGCTCCTGACCTTTGTAGCCGACCAAGGGGTGGAGGTTCGTCCCCGACTGTTCGGCGAGCGTCGCCAGTACCTCGCTGCGATGGAATATCGAGGTGTATGGTGATTGCTCGACGTGAGAGTTCCACTCGTCTAACTCCGCCGGGTCGATTCTGGTGACGTTAATGCTCATGCTGTTCGATGTATCCAAGCCTGTCACTTCGGGAGGCGACACCGTCGTTGGTCGTACTAGGCGAGCGTTCCGACCGTATAGAACGCAGCACCCCTTTCAGTCTCGCTCGCTTCGGATTCTCGGAGAGCCTCATCACGCTGTCTGTCGTGGGCGAGTGTATTAGTTAGAATTCCGTTACTTCTCTCTCGCAGACCTATACTATCGTTGACTGAAGAGTAAGCCGTTGTTACTACCATCGTAGCCGTGAGGCTGCGAGAGTCTCTCTACGGCACAGATGCTCGGGTCTGCCGTCTCGGCGATCCGAGACCCGCATAGCGACGAACCGGGCGACAGGTTCAGCAGCCCGTCTTCCGACTCAGGGTCGCTCTTCAGCAACCCGAAGAATCGCGCCCGAGAGCACGTCGATGCCGATGCCGAGCGACGCCTCGTCGACGTCGAACGTGCTCGTGTGGTGGCCGCCGGGGTGGTCGGTACCGACGCCGACGTAGGCCGCCTTCCCGCCGTGTTCCTGCACGCGCTGCATGAGGTACGTCGCGTCCTCGCTGCCGCCGAGGGAGTCGGTTGGGAGAACCGAGGTGACGCCCTCGGTCGTACCGGCGACGTCGGCGACGACGTTTCGAATCTCGTCGTCGCTGCGGGCGCTCGGTGCCATCCCCTCGGTCGTGACGTCGACCTCACAGCCGTGCATCTCGGCGGCCGACCGCAGGGTACGCTCGGCCTTCTCGCGCATGTACTCCATCAGTTCGGTCGTCTCGCCGCGCACCTCCCCCTCGATGAACGACTCTTCGGGGATGATGTTGGTCGCCGTCCCGCCGCCGACGAGGCCGGCGTTGACCCGGGTCGCCCCGTCGGAGTGCCGCGAGATGCCGTAGAGGTTCTGGATCGCCGTCGCCATCGCGAGCACGGCGTTGTCGCCCTCCTCTGGTTTGGCTCCGGCGTGCGCCGGGTGGCCGGAGAAGTCCGCGCGGAAGTGATGCACCGCGAGGAAGCCGTCGATGCCGGCGACGATCTCGCCGGTCGGGTGATCGAGCCCGAGATGAACTGCGAGCAGATAGTCGACGTCGTCGAGGTGGCCGCTCTCGGCCATCGGCTTCCCGCCGGAGATGAGCTCCTCGCTCGGTTGGAAGAAGACCTTCAGCGTCCCCTCGAAGTCGCTGTCGAGGACGGCGTCGACGACGCCGAGGCCGAGCGTCGCGTGGCCGTCGTGGCCGCAGGCGTGCATGAACCCCTCGTGTTCCGATCGGAAGCCGCCGGCGACGGGGGCGTGGCCCTCGGCATCCGATTCGCGAATGGGCAGCGCGTCGATGTCGACGCGGAGGCCGACCGTCGGCCCCTCGCCGCGCTTCAGGACGGCGACGGCGCCGGTGTACCCGCCCTCGAGTTTGGTCAGGACGTCCTCGCGTGCGCCGGCCGCGCGGGCCTGCTCGAGCCACTCTGCGAGTTCCGCCTCGTCGGGAACCGACAGCCGCTCGCCGCCGAGCACCTCCGCACCGACGTAGAGTTCGTCTAGCGGGCGCGTCTCCAGTTCGTCGACGATGCGAGCGGTGGTGTAGAACTCTCGCCAGGCCGGTTCGGGGTGCCGATGCAGGTCGCGACGGAACTCGACGAGTTCCTCGGAGATCTGGCTCATGGCTGGTCGGATGGGGCCCTCGGTCATAAGTGATGACGTCCCAGTGAACGAGTGACGACGGGGTGCCGACGCTTCGCACACGTCCTCGGGCGGGAGTGCATCTCCGCGTGACAAAAGTTGAATTCCGCACGGTTTTATACAGTCATCGGTATTTCCACCAATAGATGAGCGACGTCGAATCCGATCCGTCGACCGAAACGCAGCTCCGGTTCCGCGGGGGGCGACTCGTCAGCGCCCTGCCGATCACCTTCTTCATCGTCTGGGCGATCGTCCAATCCGGACTGCTCGGTATCGGCGACACGACAGGACTGGTCATCGGGATGCTCGTCGGCCTTATCGTCGGGTTGTTCCTCGTCAAGGGGCCGTGGAAAGACTACGCCGACGTCATCTTCGAAGGGATGACGCGGCGGGTGGCCGCGACGGCGATCGTCGCCTGGCTCTGGGCCGGCATGTTCGCCCAGACGATCCAGGTCGGCGGTTTCGTCGACGGGCTGGTGTGGGCCGCGACGGCGTTGAGCGTCGGCGCCGCCCTGTTCCCGGCGTTGACGTTCCTCTTCGCCGCCCTGCTCGCGACGGGGATCGGCACCGGCTACGGGACCGCCATCGCCTTCACCGGTCTCGTCTTCCCGGCCGGCATCCTCATCGGGGCCGACCCGGTGCTCATGTTCGGGGCCATCCTCTCGGGGGCCGTCTTCGGTGACAACCTCGCGCCCGTGAGCGACACGACGATCGTCTCGGCGGTGACGCAGAACGCCGACATCGGCGGCGTCGTCGCCTCGCGCGTGAAGTACGCCATCGTCGCCGCCGCGCTCGCGTTCGTCGGCTACCTCGTCGCCGGCGCGCAGATGGCCGGCCAGGCGATGAACGTCGGCAGCGACGTCGCCGCGGGCGTCGGTCCGCTCGGTCTCGTCCACCTGTTCTCCATCGCCGTCGTCATCGCGACGGCCGTCGCCGGTCGGCACATCATCGAGGCCGTCTCGTGGGGACTCGTCGTCTCCGTGGTGCTCAACCTCGTGCTCGGCCTCGCCGGTCCGAGCGACATGATCGCGTTCAACGCGCCCGAGAACGCCGCGCTCGTGTCACAACTCGACGCGATCCCCCTGATCGGTGCGTTCATCGTCCCCGTCGCGCCGGCCGACGCCGGCGTCGGCGGCAGCCTCTACACGGGTGCGTCGGGCTTCTTCCCGCTCATCGTCCTGACCGTCCTGCTGGTCGCCAGTGCCGAGATCATGCGCGCCGGCGGCGGCTTCGACGCGATCCAGGACTTCCTCATCCGGAGCGTCGCCACGACGGTCCGACGCGCGGAGCTGACGATGGTGCTCGGGACGGCATTGGTCAACGCGACGGTCACCATCAACACCGCCGCCGAGATCGCAATCGCGCCGTACATCCGCAACCTCGGTGAGCGCTTCAACATCAACGGCTATCGCCGCGCGAACATCCTCGACGCCAACACCTCCGCGCTGGGGTACATCTTCCCGTGGGGGGGTGGCCTGCTCGCCGGCTACGGCGCGATGCAGAACCTCGTCAACTCGCCGGCGACGCCGTGGTTCACACAGGAGATGCTCGTGAACCCGGCGTCGGTGTTCCCCTACGTGTTCCACGGCTGGTTCCTCGTCGGCGTCTTCATCGTCGCGGCGTGGACCGGGTTCGGCCGCGAGTACGTTCCCGACCGTCAGAGCGAGGAGGTGAGTCGCGTATGAACTTCGACAAACTGCTGGCCGGGTGGACGTTCCGGACGAGTACGCCCGACTACGCGGTCGGCGACGAACTCACCGTGTTCGTCACCGGGACGAACGGACCGACACCTATCGTCCGCGTCGGCGACACGGTCATCAGCCTGCCGGACGTCGAGGATGGACGCCCCCTCGTCGACAGACGTGTCCGCATCCGGGTCACCGAGTTCGACTCCCAGCGACACGAGGGGCAAGGCGAGTTGCTCTCCGTCTTCGACGAAGAGGAGTAACTCCAGAGGCGTCACCTCGTACCACTTCTCTCGACCCGCCATCGGTGAGCGACGCTGGCCGGGTCCGCAGTCACGAAAGAACGGAGAGTCAGTTCTGCCGGTGGCCGAGCGGTTTCTTCTGTTCGACCTCGATCTCGACGTGGACGCTCGCGGGGAACTCCATGTGGCCCACCTCGCGGGCGATGTGGTCGGCACCGTGGATCTCGAGCTTGCGGGCGTACACCGTGTAGTCCCACGAGGAGAACTCGTCGCCGACTCCGAGGTTTCGGTACTGCGGGACGCGGATCCGTTCCGGCGGTTCGGAGTGCGGTCCTTTACACTCCGCGCCTTTGCGTTCGATCATGGCTTTCAGGTCGGAGACCACGTCGTCGAGGACGGCGCGGTCGCCGCTCTGAAAGCTGAGTTTGGTTACGAAGGTCATAGGCTGGGTAACTACCATCAACTGCGGTCACGCAGCCACAAAAACGCATCCATCGTCGCATCTTTCCCTGTCACACAACCCGACTGCACACCGTCGTGCGCGGGTGTGCCGACTTACAGACGAGACGACGACTGTCTGGGGTCGTGACTCCGGCACACGGGTCCGTGTGAGACGGTCACTGGAATCGACCCGTGTCGCGGGTCGAGAGTCCGATATTCTCTTAACGTCCCGCGAATTACATCCGGCAATGACGGTACAAGCGGTCAGTGCTGGAGCCATCCTCTTCCGCGACACCCGCGGCCGACGGGAGTATCTGCTCCTGAAGAGCCGTCCCGGGGACTGGGAGTTCCCGAAAGGCGGGGTCGAGGGGGACGAGGAGCTTCAGCAGACGGCGATCAGAGAGGTCAAAGAGGAGGCAGGGATCGGCGATTTCCGCCTCATCGACGGCTTCCGCGAGGAGTACGACTACGTGTTCGAGGCGAACGGCAAGACGATCCACAAGACGGTCCACCTGTTCATCGCCCGCTCGTTCGAGGCCAGCGCAGAGCTCTCGAAGGAGCACCGCGACCTCCAGTGGCGCGACTACGAACAGGCGATCAACACCATCACGCAGGACGGCCCGCGTGACATCCTGAAGAAGGCCCACCAGTATCTCGACGATCTCATGGAGGAAGACGAAGAGGACGGGTCGAAGACGTACCTCGGCTGACCGGGCCATGTCGCGTTCGCCACCCCTCGCGGCCGCCGCGGCGAGCGACTGCGCTCTCGACCCCGACACCGGCGTCGGGAGGGTCCGCCCGTGACCTACGGCGACGCGGAGTTCGGCTTCGAACTCCTCGCGTGCCGCTGGGTCGAGTTGGCGTGGCCGCCCGAGGAGCGACGCGACTCGGCCGTCGTCGTCTCCAGACAGCTGGGCACACAGAAGCGTCGCTGGGACACCGTCGTCGTCGAGGCCGACCCCGAGGCGCTCGTCGCTCGCCGACAGTTCGGTACCGACGCGATCGACTCGGATCTCCTGCACGTCGTCCGCAACGCGCCCGAAGAGTGGGCGTGGTATCGCGACGCCCTCCCGCATCCGGGCTACCCGTGGCGCTACGTTCTCGCGGCCGTTCACCGAGCGGCGGCCCGCGGCGTCGTCGAGAAGCGCAAGAACGGCAACAGAGTCGAGATCCGACGCGTCGCGCCCTACCCCGACTGGATCGAGCGGATCGTCGCCGTCGAGCACAAACCGGACCTCGACGCCAGCGCCGCCCGCGCGCTCTCCGACCAACTGGCCCACGACGTCGAGACGGCGCTCGCCGACGAGGTGTGGGTGGCGACGGCGGCGACGGAGGAGAGCGTCGAGCCCGCACTGCTGGAGTCGATGCCCGTCGAGGTGGGCGTCCTCACGCTCGACTTCTCAGACGGGGTCCACGCCGACGCGGGCGACGTCGCGTGGTATCCGGGGTCGCTGGACCCGACGGTAGATAGCGAGCGGTTCGGTGCCGACGAGAAGGCCGAGAGGCGGCTCGCCATCGCCGAACGCGCCTACGGGAAGGGCTGGCGGTCGTTCCACGACACGATGCGGCCGGACTGCCGCCACTTCGAACTGCGACGCGAGGGCCGCGCGCTAGTGCCGTGGTGCGCGGCGAAAGAGCGCGGGCAGACGGCCGCGGAGTGTTCGGGGTCCTGTCCGGAGTTCTCGCCCGAACCGCCGCAGTGGCGGACGAAGGGGTGGCCCATCGAGGGTGGTCCCGGGAAGGGTATCAAGCAGTTGCTGGAGCGGCGGCGCGAGTGGGTTCGGGAACGAAGCGAGACGCCGACGAGGTGACCCTACACCGCACCGCACCCTCGGTCGCCGTGCCCGCCGCCACGGGCCGACCCCGCAACGTCACTCAGTCGTCGACACGGCGGCACGCGCCAGTCGGACGCTCCCCGCTCACCGGCCGAGCGTCTTCGCCGTCCACTCGGTTATCGTGTCGTCAGTCTCGCGCATCCGCTCGACGAGTCGCCGTGCGAGCGACCGTCGGACCTCGCGGTACTCCGGATGGTCGACCAGGTTGGTGAGTTCGGCGGGGTCCCGTTCGAGGTCGTACAGTTCGTCGCGGTCCGGGGCGTTGTAAACGTACTTGTAGCGCTCCGTCCGGAGCATCCGCTGCGTGTAGAGGCCGAACTCGTCGCCGTGGTACTCCGCGAACACCGCATCGCGCCACTCGTCGGGGGGCGTGCCTTCGAGGAACGGACAGAGGCTTCGGCCGTTGACGTCGGACGGGACCGCCGCACCGCCGATGTCGAGGAAAGTGGGCATGAGGTCGACGAGGTTGACGAACGCCTCGCAGACGTCGCCGGCCGAGACGACACCGGGCCACCGGACGACGAGCGGAACGTGGTAAGTGTCCTCGTACATCATCGGTCCCTTGTTGAACTGGCGGTGGTTGCCGACGAAGTCGCCGTGGTCCGACGTGTGGACGACGGCGGTCGAGTCGTCGAGGCCGAGCTCCTCCAACGCCGAGAGGATGCGGCCCATCTGCTCGTCGATGAGCGTCATGAACCCCCGGTACTTCGCGACCAGTTCGGCCCAGCGGTCCCAATCGAACGACGAGACGCCGCGGTAGGAGACGTACTGTTCGTGGACCGCAGGCTTCCCGTCGAACGTCTCGGCGAAGGTCGCCCACGGGTCGATGTCGACCGGGTCGTACATCGAGGCGTACGGTTCGGGGACGACATACGGATGATGCGGCCCGAGGAAGTCGGTTCGGTGGAAGAACGGCCCGTCGGCGTCGCCAGCCGCGTACTGACGCAGTCGCTCGATGGTCCGTTCGGCGAGATAGTAGGGACGGGTCGCCTCGACCGGAACGTCCGACGTCGCCGCGAGAACGTCCGCGTGCTCGTAGTCGTTGCGGACGACGTCCGTCAGTTCGATAGCCTCCGGGTCGACACCGAGTTCGCGCTGGTAGTCACGGAACTCCGACTCGAGGAGTTCGTCGTGGTGTCGGTCGCTCCCGCCGAGATACTCGAAGCCGAAGTCCGACGGACCCTGGGTCCGACCGACGTGCCACTTGCCGAGGTAGGTGTTGTTGTACCCGGCATCTCGAAGCAGTTCGCCGAACGTCGGCAGACTCGGCGGGAGGTTCGGTCGGATCGCGTCGCGCTCGTGACAGTTGTTCAACATCCCGTGGGAGTGGGGGAACAGACCGGTGAGCAGTGACGCGCGAGCGCTCGTGCAGATGCTGATGGGCGTGTACGCCCGCTCGAATCGCATCCCTTCGTCGCCGAGACGGTCCACCGTCGGCGTCTCGGTCGGCGACTCCGGCGCCGTGAGATCGTACCGTTCCTGGTCGGTCAGCAGCAGCAGAACGTTCGGGCGCTCGGACGTCATCTCAGAGATACCCCAGATCCCGCAGCCTGCTCTCGGTCTCGGGGTTCACGCTCGTCCGACTGTCGACCGAATCGAGGTTCGCGACGTCGTCGAACGACCCGAGGCAGGATTCGAGACGGTGTTCGAGGTCGGCGACACGTTCCGGCTTCTCGGCGGCGACGTCGCTCTCCTCGTCCGGGTCGTCGGCCACGCGATACAGTTCGCGCGTCCCGTCCGTCCGGGCGATGAGTTTGTACTCGTGTCCGCGAACGGTCCGCACGCCTCGCTCGTAGTCGTACAGTTCCTGGGGAACGTCGTCGAACCGGTCGGCGAGCGTCTCGACGGACGGCTGGGGTCGAACGTACTCCGCGAACGCGTACGCTCGCGGGGGGTCGCCCCGTTCGGGGTGGAACGAGCGTCCGTCGAACTGCCGTCGAGCCCGCGAGTCGTCGAGGCCAGCCGCATCGAGGAGCGTCGGGGCGAGGTCCACCTGTTGAACGAGGCGGTCGGTCCACCCGCCGCCGTCGAACTGTCCGCCGCTGACGACGAGTGGGACGTGCAGCAGCGTGTCGTAGGCGCAGTACTGGTGACCGAGAAAGCCGTGGTCCCCGACGTTCTCGCCGTGGTCTCCGACGACGACGAAGACAGTATCTTCCCAGGCATCCGCCGCCGAAAGCGCACGGCGGAGGTCGGCGATTCGGTCGTCGAGGTAGGCGATCTCTGCGCGGTAGAGTCCACGGAGCGCCTCGAACTCGTCGGGTGAGAGATCGAACTGTCCGACGTCGTACTCCCGCGGTGCCTGTGGGATGGCACTGGCGTCCTCGTAGCTCCACCCCGTGGGGAGGAACGCCGTCGCGTACTCGCGTGGGGGACGATACTCCAGATGCGGTTCGATGAAGTTGGCGAAGAGGAAGAACGGTCGGTCACGGTCGTCGATCCACTCGGTCGTCCACTCGACTGAGCGCTTCGCGCCGTCGTCGTCACGCGTCTCGTCGGGAGTTATCTCTCGAAACGTCTCGAACCCACGGTCGAACCCGAACTCCTCCGTCACCCACGTGTTGTTGGAGAGGCCGGCGGTATCGTACCCGGCCTCGGCGAACATCTCGGCGAGCGTTCGGTGGGAGTCGTCGAGCGACGTATGTCCCCCGTGGGACCCGTGGCTGTTCGTGTAGACGCCCGTGAAGAGCGAGGCGTGAGAGGGGAGCGTCCACGGGGCACTCGCGTACGCGTGCTCGTAGCCCGTTCCCGTCTCCGCGAGGTCGACGAGCGTCGGTGCCGTCTTCGGGTCCACGTCCTGCATTCGCGTCGTGTCGGCGACGACGAGCACGACGTTCGGCGAGTTCGAGGACTGGCGAGAGGAAGTCACGTGATAACCGTCGACGGGAACTGCCAAGAGCCGTGAGGTTGCATTTTCAACGTCACTTCGGTCGAACGCCCGACGGCGTCGACGCGCCTTCCACTGCCGGTGGAGGGGACAGCAGAGTCGACTCTCGAGTCGGCCGTTAGACGACTTCGACGTCGACGGCGTCGCGTTCGACGGCGAGTTTGAACGTCGGGACGGTCCGGTAGACGACTTCGACGACCCCCTTCCGGCGGAGACTCTGGAGCGCGCTGCGGACCTCCTGTGCCTCGGGGTCGACGTCGAACCGCTCGCGGAGTTTGTTCAGCACGCTGACGACGCTCTCGGAGCGGTCGTCGGGACCCGCGACGACCTGGAACACCTGCGATTCGAGTTCGGGGACGCGGATGACGCTCGGGACGCCGCCCTCCTCCTCTTCGTCGCTCTCGACGCCGGGGTCGATACCGAGCAGCTCCGCCGCCTCCGCGGTCGCCCGGATCAGACTGTTGTCGTCGCGGTAGTAGTACTCCTTGAGGTGGTTCTCGAGGTACTGGTGGACCTCGCTGCCGCTCTCTAACTCCCACCGCTTCTGGAGTTCTTTGTTCTTCGTCGGCTGCAGGCGGACGATGTCGCCGAGCCGTTCTTCCTCCTCCTCGGTGAGTGCCATTATCTGCGTGTCTGCGGCGGGGACATATTTACGTTCTGGAACGGTCAACCCGACCGACGGCGCTGTACCCGACGACTCCCCCGCCGACGACGCCCTCTCCGACCCACCGACTCGTGTGGAACCGCGACGCCCTCCGGACGCTCCGGTCGACGCTCGACTACGAGTTCTGCGTCCAGCGACCGCCGCCTGCCCAACGGTTATCACGGTGCCCGACGACCGCTCGCACATGTCTTGGGACACCCTGACGCTCGACGTCGACGACGACGGCGTCGCCACGCTGACCGTGAACCGCCCCGACAAACTGAACGCGCTCAACGTCGAGACGCTCGAGGCGATGGAGGAGGCGCTCGACGAGGCCGAGTCACGGGGGGCGCGCGTGCTCGTCATCACCGGTGCAGGCGACAAGGGGTTCATCGCGGGAGCGGACATCAGCTACATGCAGGACCTCACGACGCCGGAGGCGCAGGCGTACGCCGAACTCGGCCACCGCGTCTGCGACAGCATCGAGTCGTTCCCGGCCCCAGTCATCGCCGCCGTCAACGGCTACGCCTTCGGCGGCGGCTGTGAGGTGGCGCTGGCCTGTGACCTCCGGGTAGCCAGCGAGCGCGCCGTCGTCGGACAGCCGGAGATCGACCTCGGGATCGTCCCGGGGTGGGGCGGAACCCAGCGACTCTCGCGGCTCGTCGGCGACGAACGCGCACGGCGACTCGTCTTCTTCGGCGAGCGTATCGACGCCAGCGACGCCTACGAGTACGGACTCGTCGGCGAGGTCGTCGCCCACGACCAACTCGACGACCACGTCGCCGAGATGGCGAGCGAACTCGCCGCCAAGCCGAAGTACGCGATGCAGACCGCGAAGGAGGCGCTGAACCTGGTCCACGAGGAACCGCAGGCCGCCGGCCTCGCCTACGAGCGTCGGGCGTGGAGTGGTCTGTTCGGCACGCACGACCAGCGGGAGGGGACCGCCGCGTTCGTCGAGGACCGCGAACCCGAGTTCGAGTAGTCGAGGATTACCTCTCGCGGTCCCGGGTTCGAGTAGCCACAGGTTACCGCTCGCGAACCCGAGCTTGAGTCGGGAAAAGCCGACTTACCATCTGCATAACAAAGCCGAAACTGTCCGATGTGCAGCCATGAACCCCCTCACGGTGCTCGTACGACGGCTTGGGAGCGAGTCGGACGCAGCCTACGAGTGTAAGCGATGTGGCACACGCCATCGGGTCCAGTATCACGTCTGTCCGGTCTGTGGGAGTTTCTCCGTCGAGACCGAGACCAGCGAACGGGCGTGGGTGGACGAGGGGTCCGACGAACGGCAGACCGGCTGAGAGAGATCCGTCAGATCACCGGTCTCGAATCGTCTCAGACGGTCTGACAGTCCGAACGGACGGACGGTACCGGCGAAGCTAAGTGTTCCGGACCCGAATGAAAAATCGTTATGAATACGGTGAAGCTCAGCCGAGTCGAATCGCTCTTCGAGACCCTCCAGTACCCAGTTTCGCGCGAGGAGGCGGCCGCCGAGTTCTCGGAGACGCGGGTGCAGCTCGCCGACGGCGAGGCCAACCTCGGCGAACTCGTCTCGGACGCACGGGCGAAGTCGTTCCACAACCCGGACGAACTGTACGCCGAGCTGAACAACACACTCCCCATCGAGGCAGTGGGCGAACCCGGCCAGTCGGACGGAGACGCCTGAGCGGTCGTCCGGTCCCACGTCCGCGACACGACCGAATCCAGGGGTTTAAGTGCGAGAGGAGAGTGATTAGCCAAATATGGAATTCTGCGACGAGTGCGGTTCGATGATGAAGACGAACGATGACAAGTGGGTCTGCGGGAGCTGTGGGTTCGAGAAGCTCCGCGACAGTGCCAAGGAGGCACAGATGGTGACGACGCAGGGGCAAGAAGAGAGCGAGGTCGTCGACGTCAGCGACGCCGAGGACAAGGGGCTGCCGACGACGACGGTCCACTGTCCGAAGTGTGGCAACGACCGCGCGTACTGGTACATGCAGCAGATCCGCTCTGCCGACGAGTCGGAGACGCGCTTCTTCGTCTGTACCGAGTGCGAACACAAGTGGCGCGAGGACGACCACTAGATGTCGTCGACGCCGGCCGTCCCCGCCGAACTGTTAGACGGCTGGCGACTGGTCGACGAGCGGACCGAGACGCCGTTCGACATCACGCTCGTCACGGTGACTGCGCACACGACCGTCTACGAGGACCCCGACCTCGCAGCGACGCTCCGCGAGCAGACGGGAGTCGACGGGCCGGGGCGGTTCTTCCTGACGAGTCACGTCGTCCTCCGGCCACAGCCACCCACGTCGGAGGCGCTCCGACGGCTGGTGACCGACCGCGTCGCCCACGACTTCGCTGGACGACTGCGCGACCGCGGGTTCACGAGCGTCGAGCAGACGGACCAGCGGTCCTTCTCCGTCGGCGGTGCCGACGCGCGGCTCGCGGCCTACGAGGGAGCGTATCCGCTCGGGGACGGAGTCGAACTCGGCGTCCAGGGGTGGCTCGCGGTCTGGCAGGTCGACGGCGACTTCCTGCTGGCGGGCGGTGCGTATCCGACACACGTTGACGATCCCGCGGGCGGGACGACCGACGCCGTTCGAGCGCAGCTCTCTCCACAACGGTTCCGCGACGAGCTGTTCGAGTTGATCCGGGCCGTCGAGCAGCCGTGAACGGATCGACCGCTCTGTCCGCTCAGTGGGTCGCTTCTTCGAGCACGAGCGTGTCGTCTTCGAGGTAGTGCTCGATCCGGTGGGCGAACTCTTCGAGCTCCAGCAGGTGGAGACGGAGCAGCTCGGCGGTGGCGTGGTCGCCGAGGTTCGTCGCCAGTTCGATATGTTCGCGGACGGTCTCGATGATGTCGCCGTACATCTCGACGTCGTTCGACAGCGACGTCCGGACGTCGTAGACGTCGTTGTCCTCGGGCGAGACGGGTGCCGCCTCCTGGAGGTCTTTCATCCCCGAGATGGGGACGCCGCCGAGCGCCTGCGCGCGCTCGGCGAGTTCGTCCGCAGCCTCCTCGGCCTCCTCGGCGGCCTCGCCGAGGAACTCGTGGACCTCGAGGAACTCCGCACCCTCGACGTTCCAGTGGTGCTTCTTGAGCTGGTGGTACAGCACGTACGTCGCCGCGAGATCCGTGTTCAGCGCGTCGACGAGCTGTTCGACTTTCTCCTGTTCGATCCGGAGCGCCGGACTCGCCTCGACCGTTCCTGCCTGTTGTCTGACCCGCGCTTGTTTGCTCATAACACACATGGTACGGCGGCAACCGTCTTAGAACTGTGTGACTGTCGAGGGCGTCGGAACGGTCGCCGCGGCCGACACGTCTATGCCCGACGAACGGTGACGAACTCCCATGTCCGAGCGCGACGTGACTGTCGACCTCGAGGTCGAGGTCGAAGTCGACACCGAGGAACTGGAGATCGAGACGAGCGGCAAACAGGAGGTCGAGGCAGAACTGGACGCCGACGGCGTGTCCATCGAAGTCGAGGCGGAGATCACGGTCGAAGGCGACGAGGAGGACGGAGACGCAGAAGAAGCGGAGGAAGAACCCGAAGACGACGAAGAAGAACCCGACGAGAACTGAGCGGTCGCTCGGAACCGGCCGTTCGAAGCGACGCGTCGTTCGAAACGACGCGTTCCGGGATGACGACAGCTATTTTAGGCCGGCCTAACAATCTCGTCTCATGCGCGACCCTGCTCGAGTGACACTCGAGACGGAGACCGACGAGCGGACCGTCCGCATCCGCGACGACGAGGGGAAACTCGACGTCGGCGACGCCACGTTCCGGTTCGCAGTGCGAGGGAACGAGACGGCTTCAGAGACGAGCGGCGAAGACGGGGACGACGCCGACGACGCCGACCGTTCCGGCGACGTCGGCGAGGAGACCACCGATCCCGAGAGCGATCCCCGCTATCTCGCGTCGGTGGAGGAGATTCCCAGGAACGGAACGCTTCGATTCGAGGTGTACGACGGACAGTACGGCGTCGAGGGCATTCTCCAGCGGACCGACGGCGACGTCCTCGCGTGGGAGAACTCCTGCCCACACGAACCGAAGGTTCGGCTGGACAAGGGGTTCGGCGCGCTCGTCGACGACGGAGAGCTCGTCTGCCACAAGCACGGTGCCCGCTTCGACTGCGACGACGGCCTCTGTACCCGCGGGCCGTGTCGGGGGTCGGTGCTCGACGCGATCGAGGTGGAAGTCCGTGACGAAACAGTGTTCCTCGCAGACGACCGGTTCGAGGCCGGACACTGTCTAGATAACTAGTTGTCGTCCTGTAGATCCCGCTCTCACCGCCCGAGTGCCGCCAAGACGACGCCCCCGAGGTCCACCCGAGCGGGGTCGACGCCGAGCACGCGGGAGACGAGACCTGGTCGGATATCCGGACCGGCGCGGGCGATGCTGCCACCGCGGACTCTGACGTCGACAGTCACGTCACTCCGGGCCAACCCTCGTTCGACGAGCTGTGACGGGACGTTGTCGGTCCCACGGAGCAGCTCTAGAGCCGTTCGGAGGTCCGGTGCGTCGACGACGACGAGGTCACCGTACCCCGTAACGTGGACATCAGTACCGGCGAGGCTGACCGTCAGATCGGCGGTGACGTCGAGCGCGCGTTCGGGACGCGACCGCTCGTCACTGCTCACGACTGGTCGCGCTTTCCTTTCTGACTCTGGTCACGTGTTCGGATCCGAAGCGTCCCGTTCAGTCGCCAGTGGGCGTGGTCAGCGTCGTCACCTGCGTGGCTCGGCACGTCGACTTCCATCTCCTCGAATTGGTAACTGATCTCGGCTTCGCGACCCGTCAGCCGCTCGTACAGCCCTTCGGCCAGTTCGGGCCAGGTTCGCGTCGTCCCGGCCATCGATTCAGATTCTGTTGCTGTGTCTTTGACACTCATTGTCGAAGCGTAGTAAGCGCGCAGAGAGCATAGCTATTTGCTCGACGAGAACGCGAGAAAGAAAATCCGCCGTTGGCGACAGTCTCGACGTCCTACTCGTAGCGGGCGAACGTGAGGTACGCCGTGTGGCCGACGCCCGCCGTCGACGGGCGCGACCCTCGCTCGCCGAAGTCCATCTGTCGTTGGATCGTCTCGAACGTCTCGACGTCCGTCAGCCCCGCCTCGCGCGCCGCCTCCACCGAGGCGCGGGAGTTCTCGACGAACGGCGAGTAGACGGCGACGAACCCGCCGGAGACCAGGAGATCAGGCGCGCGTTCGACGACCTCCGGCGCGTTCTCCGTGTCGAGCGTGAGCAGATCGAACCCCGAGAGGTCGTCGAGGTGGTCGGTGACGTCGCCGGTTCGGACGTCGACGCGGTCGGCGACGCCGGCCAGTTCCATGTTCTCGCGGGCGACGTCGGCGAACTCGGCGTCGCGCTCGTAGGTGGTCACCTCGGCACCCAGTCGGCCGAGATACGCCGAGAGGACGCCCGTCCCGGTGCCGGCGTCGAGGACGCGGTCGCCCATCGCCGCCCCGGTGTGGCCGACGACGAGCCCCACGTCGCGAGGCATCATCGGCGCGCCGGTGCGCTCGAAGTGGTTGAACAGGTCCGGGCCGCGCGGTTCCCGGACGACGAACTCGTCGCCCAGATGTGACTCCAGCACCTGCCCGGGTTCGACGTCCTCGGGGATGTCGACGATGCCGAGGTCGGTGTGAAGCTCCCCGCCCGGTGCACGGAGATACTCCCGGTCGCCGTGGACGAGGAGGATCACTCCAGCCGCGAGATGGCGGCCGCGAGGTCGCCGTTCTCGGCTTCGAGCGCTTCGCGCGCCTCGTCCTTCCCGACGCCCGCGCGCTGGGCGACGATCTGGACGTCCGAGTCGGGGATCTCCGCATCCGCCTCGGATGCGCTCTCGTCTTGCTCGCCGGATTCGACGGCGCTCGCGCCACCGGCGTCGCCACCCGCACCGCGGGGGCGCGACTCGGGGTCGCCCACGATCTGGTAGGTCTCCTGTCCCTGCGCGTCCATCCGGGTGACCTGCGCGCCGGAGAACACGAGCTCTTCGTCTTCGGTTCGGATGATGACCTCCTCGGCTTCGAGCTCCGTCACGTCGATGCCCATCTGCTTCATCATCTGCTTCATCTTCCGCGGGTTCATACCGCCGCCTCCAAACATACCTGGAGAGTCGGGTGCCGGTACAAAAAGGGTGACGAACCAGCGGCTCTCGGACGTGCGACGTCAGCTATTTGTCCGGTTGCTCTGTAGCCGGGGCATGGTCCTCGACTCTCCCTCCCGCCGGTCGCTCCTCGGTGTCGGGTCGGCCGTCGTCGCCGGCGGTCTCTCCAGTTCGTTGCTCGCGACGACCGGCGACGCACAGTCAGCTACCGCTGAGTCGACGCTCGCAGACTGGCCGCTCGAACGCTACGACCCCGCCGGCACGGGCTACGGTCCGGACGCGACGGGACCGGGCGAGTCCGTCCGCGAGAAGTGGCGCGTCGAACTCGACGACTTCCGGGGCGGACGCGCCTCGCCGATCCTCGTCGACGGCACGCTGTACGTCGTCGGTGGCGGCGTGGCCGCACTCGACCCGGAACGCGGCGACGTCCGCTTTCACCACGAAGGCGCCTACCGGTCGAGCCCCGCCGTCGCACCCGCCGAGGCGTACACCTCGGAGACGCTCGTTCTCGCGGGGTCGCGAGGCTACGTCGGCCTGAACGCGCGAGGCGGCAGAGAGCTGCTCGGTCGGCGAGTCGGCTTCGAACGCTGGTGGCAGGGCGGCGACGAACCCGAGTTCTCCACGTTCGGCCCGCCCACCGCCTCGCCGCCCGTCGCCGTCGACGGCGTCGTCTACGTCGCGGACGCCTCGGCGGACAGACTCGCAGCCGTCGACCCGAGCAACGGCCGGGAACGATGGTCGACAGCGGTCGGAAGAGAGGACCGCGGCGGCCAACCCGGCCGCCCGGCCGTCTTCGACGGGACAGTCTACGTCAGCTACTGGCCCAACAGCGCCGCCGCCTACGACGCGGCGACGGGCGAGCGGCTGTGGCGTAGCGAACTGAAAGAGCAAAACGTCCTCCCGCCGACGGCGACGGCCGAGGGGGTTCTCGTCCCCGACAGAACCGGCGTGACGGCGCTCGACCCCGAAGACGGGAGCGAACGGTGGCGGTACGACCACGGCGGCAACGTCACCGACGGGGCCGTCGCCGTCGCCGAGGGGACGGTCTTCGTCACCTCCAACACCGACGAGCGGTTCGTCCACGCGGTCGACCTGGCGACCGGCGAGGAGCGGTGGCGGACATCGAACGTCGCCGGCGAGACGATCCCAGTCGTCGCCGACGGCGTCGTCTACGTCTCTGCACGCGGCTACGACGAACTCGTGGCGGTCGACGCCGACACCGGCGACGTCTACTGGCGCTTCGAGGCGGAGTACGGCGTCGGCACGCCGGCGGTGAGCGACGGCGTGCTGTTCCTCGTCGGCGGCTACCGGTCGGTCTACGCGCTGGAGGCGGGGCGATGAGCGCGGCCGACGACGACGGCACGGCCGACGTCGAGGCCCAGTCGCCGGCCACGCCGCGCGACCGGCGACTCACCGCGACGGGACTCCTCGGCGACGCGGTCCGGCAGGCGAGGCACTCGCCCGTACTCGTCGTCCCCTTCCTCGTCGCCGGTCTCGTGCTGGCGGGCGTCGACTTCCTCCGCGTCCGCGACCCGGTCCCCGTGGAGGTCACCCCCTACTCGCTCTCGGAGGGGTTCACCGTCAGCGCGTCGCTGTACCCGACGGGGACGTCGCGGACGACGACGGCGCTCGACGCGCTGGTCGACCTGAAGCTGCAGTATCTCGCGTGGGTCGTCGGCCTCGAACTGCTCTCCGTGCTCGCGGTGGTCGTCGCCGGCGCAGTCGTCGTCGCTCGGGTCGCCGACGTGTCGCTGTCGGTCGGCAGCGTCGCCCGGTACGGCGCGTTCGTCGTCGCGCTCGCGGCGGTGCCGTCGGTGAACTTCTCCGGCGCGAGCGCCGTCGTCGGTCTGGTGCTGCTCGTCCCGGCGTACTACGTGAGCGTCCGCCTGTTCGCTCTCCCGGCGCTCCTGATCCGGGGCGACGGGTTTCGGACCGCCGCGCGGCGGAGTTGGGCGCTCGTGGCGGGTGTCGGCTGGTCGGTGTTCGGTCTCCTCGTGGCGCTCGGACTCGTCTACTCGATCGCGGCGCTCGTCCCCGTGGTCGGCCCCGTGCTGAGTACGACCGTCGCCGGGACGCTGCACGCCGTCGCACTCGGACTGCTCGTCGACCGCGCACGGAGCGGTCCGAGAGCCGCAGGCGCGTCGAACGCGACGACGAACCCGGCGAACCTGTCGGACTGACCCACCTTCATGTGGGTTCGCGCTGTGGTTCGACCGTATGTATCTCGCAGACCAGACGTGGCCCGAGTTAGGGGACTACGTCGCCGAGGAGTCCGTCGCCGTCGTCCCGCTGGGGTCGACCGAACAGCACGGACCGCATCTGCCGCTCTCGACCGACCACGTCATCGCCGAGTCGCTGGCGCGGGAGGCCGCCGACCGGACCGGGTTCCTCTGTACGCCGACGGTCGACGTCGGCGTCAGTCCGCACCACCGACAGTTCCACGGGACGATGTGGGTGGACGCGCCGCAGTTCCGTGACTACGTCGAGTCGCTCACGCGAAATCTGACGTACCACGGGGTCGACCGGGTCGTCTACGTCAACGCCCACGGCGGCAACGTCCAACATCTCCGCGAGGTCGGACGCCGCCTCCGCGACGACCGCGAGGCGTACTGCGTCGAGTGGATGTGGGACGAGTCGATCCCGGAACTCGTCGAGGAGCTGTTCGAGACGCCCGGCCCCCACGGCGGGCCGAAGGAGACGTCGATGCTGCTGCATCTCGACCGCGAACACGTCCGCGAGGACCGCATCGAGGACGCCGCGACGGGGGGGTGTCGGCGGTTCCCCGAAGACGTCGACACCATCCGCCACGGCGCGAGCACGTTCTACGACGCCATCGACAACACCGACAACGGCGTCCTCGGCGACCAGCGGGACGCGTCGGCCGAGAAGGGCGAGCGGCTGTTCGAGGCGGCGACGGCCCAACTCGTGCAGCTACTGGAGTGGGTCGACGCCCAGCCGTTCGAGACGCTGATGCCGAAACCGCACGTCGAGTGATCAGCAGAGCGCGGACACGCGCGTCGCCGACGACCCGCCTCCGTTCTCCGAACTCCGCCCCAACGATCGAGTGAGCGTTCACTCGCTCCGGACAGTCGACGAGGGAACGCTTCCGTCGAGACTGTATCTCTCTGGAGACGGTGTACTTTTCCACACAGTTAGTTACGATATTCAGAATTGTTTCGGGCCGAATTTGGGAAAACCTTCAGATTCGCAGAGTGACTACACTCGAAGCGACGACATGAACTCACGAAGACGAAATGTACTCAAGGCTGCTGGCGGTCTCGTTCTCGCCGGAGGACTCGCCGGTTGTGCGGGTGGCGACGGTGGCAACGGCGCAACTGAGACCACGGCGGGCACCGAGACGGAGACGCCGATGGGCACCGAGACGGGGACGCCCGAGGAGACAGAGACGGAGACCGGGACGCCGGACGGCGAGACCGGGATGGTGCGAGTGGCACACGCCTCGCCGGACGCGCCGAACGTCGACGTCTACGTCGACGGCGACGTCGTCCTCGAGGACGTCCCGTTCCGCACGGTGAGCGACTACCTCGACGTGCCGACCGGGACGCGGACGGTCACCATCACCGCCGCGGGCGACGAGGAGACGGTCGCCTTCGAGGGCGACGTCGAGGTCGGCGCGGGGGCGTACACCGTCGCCGCGATCGGCGAACTGACGAGCGAGGACACGGAGTTCCAGCCGCTCGTCGTCGAGGACGACCTCAGCGACCCCGCCTCGGAGTCGGCCCGAGTGACGCTGGTTCACGCCTCGCCCGACGCCCCTGCCGTCGACGTCACCGCCGGCGACGGCGAGACGGTCGTTTTCGACGGCGTCGCGTTCGGCGAGACCGGGACGGCGGAGGTCCCCGCCGGCGACTACACCCTCGAGATCCGTGGCGACACCGAGAACAACGACGGCGAGGTCGTCACCACAGTCGACGTGACGCTCGAAGGGGGCGCGGTCTACAGCGCGTTCGCACTCGGCTACCTCTCGCCGGACGACGAACCGGAAAGCGAGTCGTTCGGACTGGAACTCGTTCAGAACAACTAGATCGCCCCGCCGACTTCGGCCCTCCCTTTTCGACGCGCGTGCTGACAGACGTCCGACAGAAACAGAGTTCTGAAAAGACTGAACTGTGAGGGTGGAGTCCACCCGGTATGGATCCCCGAATCGAACGACACGCGGAGGTTCTGGTCGACTACAGCATCGAGGCCGAGCGGGGCGACGAGGTCGTCGTCACCGCACCGCCGGAGGCCGAAGAGCTCGTCGTCGCACTCGCAGAGAAACTCGGCGAGCGTGGGGCGCATACGACGTACAAGTTCCGTTCGTCGCGTGCCCACCGAGCCTACATGAACGCGCTCGACCCGGAAGACATCGAGGAGTCGTCGGTGTTCCGGGCGACTGTCGAAGCGGCAGACGCGTTCGTCAACGTCCGCGCGAACCGCAACAGCTTCGAGTTCAGCGACGTCGACCCGGCGAAGCTGTCGAAACACCAGCAGGCGAACAAAGAGTCCAGCGACCTTCTCCACCAGAAGCGCTGGGTCATCACCCAGTTCCCGACCGAGGCCGACGCGCAGGCCGCGGAGATGTCCACCGACGCCTACGAGGAGTTCGTCTGGAACGCCATCGACCGCGACTGGCAGGAGCAGTACGAACATCAGGCGCAGTTCACGGAGATGCTCGACGAGGCGTCGGAGGTACACATCGTCAGCGGCGACACGACGGACGTCCGGATGAGCGTCGAGGGGATGCGTGCAGCCAACGACCACGGGAAACACAACATGCCCGCGGGCGAGGTGTTCACCGCGCCGAACCCCGAGAGCGTCGAGGGAGAGGTGCTGTTCGACATGCCGCTCGTCACCCGCGGCCGCGAGGTCGAGAACGTCCGCCTCGTCTTCGAGGGCGGCGAGGTCGTCGAACACAGCGCCGACCGAAACGAAGACCTGTTGACGTCGATGCTCGACACCGACGAGGGGGCGCGTCGCCTCGGCGAACTCGGCATCGGGATGAACCGCGGCATCGACGCGTTCACGAAGAACATGCTCTTCGACGAGAAGATGGGCGACACGGTCCACATGGCGATCGGTCGCGCCATCGACGAGAACGTCCCCGAGGGGAAGGAGGGCAACGACAGCGCCGTCCACACCGACATGATCGTCGACATGAGCGAAGACTCGTTCATCGAACTCGACGGCGAGATCGTCCAGCGCGACGGACGGTTCGTCTTCGAGGACGGGTTCGAGGGGTAGTCGACGGTCGTCACCCCGCTCGACGGCGGACGCAGACGACCGGAGTAGACGACTGGCCACAAACGTTTCCCGACCTCGCCGACGAGTCAGGACGATGGGCCCTATCCGAACTGTTCTCGCTTTCTTCGGACTCGCGTTCTATCTGGCCGCGGTAGCGACCGGTCTGTACGCTCTCACGCTCCTCTGGTCGGTGGTGCAGTCGTCCGGCGGTGCGGGCGCACTGGAGGTCGCAGCCAGCGCCGGCGTGACAGTCCTGTTCCTGCTCATCGGGAGAGCCCTCTCGCAGCGCGGCAAGGGAATGCTCGGCTACAGCGGCGGGTTGGAAGACCGACTGGACCGGTGACTCCTACCCCGAGAGCGCGAGATAGGGGCCGACGACGACGAGGACGACCGCCAACACCCGCTTCAGTCGCGTCTCGTCGACCATGTGAGCGACGCGCCAGCCGACGACGACGCCGACGAGTTCGGGGACGCCCACCAACACGGCGAGTTCGAGCGAGATGGCGTCCTGCACGAAGTAACCGGCGGTGGCGAAGCCGGCGATGAACACCGACTGCACCTGTGCCGCGCCGAGCGCCGCCAACAGTGGGATGCCGGTGGCGACGAGCAGCGGGACGGTGAGGACGGGACCGCCGACGCCGAGCAGTCCGCCGGCGGTGCCGACGAACAGACCGAGGACGCTCGCCACGGCCGCGCCGCGGACGGTCGTCGGGTCGAGCGTCGCCTCGGCGGTCGTCCGCGTCCGCCACCAGATGAGGACGCCGGTCGCCGAGACGAAGACGCCGAGGAGCACGCCGAACAGCTCCGTCGGCAGGATGCCGTTCAGCCGGACGCCGAGCAGCGCGCCGACGATCCCGGTCACCGAGAGGACGGTCGCCAGTCGCCAGCCGCTCGACGACGAGAGTTCGCCCGAACGGACGTAGGTCAACGTCCCGAGCAGACCGGTGGCGACGAACGTCGCGCTGGCGGTGCCGACGACCGTCGCCGGCGTGACCGACGTGAGCGCGAACAGGGCCACGGTGAGGAAGATACCGCCCGGACCGACCGCCGTGATGCCGATACCAGAGAGAAACGCCACGACGACGAGGACGGCCGCGAGACCGGCACTGAATCCGAGTATCATCGTCTCAAAGGAAAACGAGTGGTCGCTAAAAGCTCCCCGAGAAGATAGCCGAGAAGACGCCCTCGGCCGACGAGTAGGCCAGATAGACGGCCAGTATCAGGAGGAGGCTGTTTGCGACGTTGAGTTTCAAGCCGTTCTTGTACTTCCCCATCGTGTCGCTGTCGTTGACGGCCCACAGCAGCAGTGCGGCCGTGATGGGGAGCCCGACCACACCGTTGTAGGCCGGGAAGAGGATGATCATGTCGACGACGCTCAGACCCAGCGTCAGATGGACGAGCGGCGAGAGACTGCCGAGCGCGGTCAGTCCGGCGTAGATGATCTTGAACGCGCGGTCGTTGGCGGTGACCTCCATCCCGTACGCCTGCGGAATCATGTACGCGGGTGCCCACATGATGGGGATGATGCTGTTGAACGCGGCGGCGACGGCACCGACGATGAACGCGACCATCGCCCAGTCGCCGAGCACCGTGGCGAGCGCCTCACCGGGCGTGAGGAACGTCGCCAGTTCCGTGACCCCCGCCGGACGGAGCACTGCGGCGGCGACGACGACGATGGCGATAGTCGTCAGCCCACCGACGGCGTAGCCGATACCGAGGTCGGTTCGCATCGACGAGACGTCCGACTCGTCGTCCCACCCCTTCTGTCCGACGAGGTTCGACTCGAGGAAGAAGTTGGGCCAGAGCGCGGTCGTACCGAGGATACCGGCTGCGAGCGTTATCGCACCTACGTCGGGGACGTTCGGGACGAACCCGGTGGCGACCGACGACAGCGACGGCGACGCCGCTCCCGCGACGATGACGTAGGCGACGAGCAGTCCGAGCATCATCCCGGTCATCACCCGCTCGACCCATCCGTAGTCGAGGATGCCGACGACGATGGCGGCCCCGCCGACGACGAACGCCAGCGGCTGCCAGCCCACCGCGCCGTTCGCGAGGACGGAGATGCCCTTCCCGACGGCGGCGGTCAGTTCGAGCGTCCAGGCGACACAGCCGACCGAGAGGAGCACCGCGACTGCAGTCGCCAACGGTCTCCCCAACTTCCGTCTGGCGAACACCATCAGCGGTTCGCCGAAGATACCGAGTCGGGCGCTCATGTCCTGTGCCATGAATCCGAGGAGCACGGCGCCGACGACGGCCCACAGCAGGCCGTAGCCGTACCGCACCCCGGCGGAGCTGGCGATGAAGACCGACCCGGACCCGAAGTAACTGGCGACCATCACGAAGGCGAGCCCGTACTTCCGGAAGAACTCGGAGATCCCTAAATTCTGTACGACCGAAGCGTAGCTATCGCGTATGCTGTTGCTCATAATATGCGTCGATGACAGCCCCTTCTGTCGGGGGTCGCGTCCATCGAACTAAGACAATGTTACTTCCTGCCGGCTAACGTAAATGCCTGGTTGCTGTATATACAAGCAAACCCGACTACTGGACGCGCGTGCTCACCGCGATTCCTTCGCCGAGCGGCAGCGTCACTGTCTCGAACGCTTCGTCGCTGCGGACGGTGTCGAGGTAGTCGGCGATACCGCGGGTGGCGTCGTCGGCGTCACCCAGCCCGTCGCCGTCGACGTGGGCGAGGAGCGACTCGAAGTCGACGGGACCCGCCATCACGTTGTCAGCGACGACGACGCCACCGACGGGCATCTTCTCGCGGACCGCTTCGAACGCCTCGACGTACCGGTGTTTCTCGTTGTCGACGAGCACGATGTCGAACGGGCCGTCGTAGCCGTCGACGACGTCGATGGCGTCGCCCTCCTCGAACGACGCGCGGTCGACGACGCCGGCGCGCTCGAAGAACTCGCGGGCCATCGCCAGCTCGTCGGCGTCGACCTCGGTGAGCACGACCTCGCCGACGTCCATCCCGCGCAGGAACCAGTACGCCGAGTAGCCGAACCCCGACCCGAACTCGAAGACGCGACGCGCGTCGGTGAGACGTGCGAGGAGTCGGAGCGTGCCGCCGACTTCGGGGCCGACGATGGGGAACCCCCGTTCGTCGGCGTGGTCGGCCATCGCCGCCTGGATCTCGTCGTGGGCGGGGCCGGTGGCGCGGACGAACCGTGCGAGGTCGTCTGGAAGGACAGACATAGTCGGGTGGTCGTGACGCTCGCTCTTCAATGTCCGTCAGCCGGTGACACCGACTGGGTCGCGGACGACGGGTCGACTCGGGGGACGGTGTCAGTCGAAAGGAGTCGGTCTCAGGGCGTCTCGATGTAGGCGTAGTTGTCGCGGACCTGCAGTTTCGTGAGTTCGCCGACGCCCGCGGGGACGGTTTCGACGCCGTCGATGAGCTCCGACTCGTCGACGTCGAGCGCCTCCATCGAGTTCTCGCAGGCGCGGAAGGAGACGCCCTCGTCGAGCAGTTCTCGGACCCGGTCGACCTCCTCCGACTCCGACTCGGTCAGCAGCTTGATCCCTCTCCCGTTGGCGACGAGGACCACGTTCTCGACGTCGGTCGACTCGTCCGCCAGCAGGTTCGCCACGTTTGCAACCGCGTGATTCTGTTCGTCGACGTCGCTCGCGAAGTGAAAGACTGTGCTCATGGTTGGCTCGGATTCGGGGGTGTTCGTCTCCGTCTCCTCGGGTCGCTGGGTCGTCGCGTCGGTAGTCGGGGACGTCGCCGTCTCGGTCGACCCGTCGGTCGAACTGGTACAGCCGGCGACGACGAGTCCCGTTCCGACGCCAGCGAGTTCGAGGAACCGTCGGCGGGAACGACTCATCACCGAACGGAACGAACGGGAACCCCATTACTACGTCGGTCTCGACTCGGAATCTCACCTCGAGTGAATCAGTCACGTCGCCGTCATCCAACAGTTAAGTAGCGCCCAATCCTCATCTTCGACAATGTTCGACTCCGACGACCTGGAACGGATTCGTTCCGCGAAAGAGGAGTGGGAAGAAGAGACGCTCGACCCCACTTTGGAGCGGTTCGGGGAGCGCGAAGAGCAGTTCACGACCGACACCGGCGGTCAGGACGTCGACCGACTGTACACACCAGACGACGTCGCCGATCAGGACTACCTCGAGGACGTCGGCTTCCCCGGCGAGGAACCGTACACGCGCGGCGTCTACCCGACGATGCACCGCGGGCGGCTGTGGACGATGCGACAGTACGCCGGGATGGGCACCGCCGCGGAGACGAACGAGCGGTACCTCTACCTGCTCGATCAGGGACAGACCGGGCTGTCGATGGCGTTCGACCTGCCGACGCAGATGGGGTACGACTCCGACGCCGCGATGGCCGCCGGCGAGGTCGGGAAATCGGGCGTCGCCATCGACACGCTAGAGGACATGGAACAGGTCTTCGAGGGCATCCCGCTGGACGAGGTGTCGACGAGCATGACGATCAACGCGCCCGCCTCCGTCCTGCTCGCGATGTACATCGCCGTCGGCGACAAGCAGGGCGTCGACCGCGACCAACTCCGCGGCACCATCCAGAACGACGTGCTGAAGGAGTACGTCGCCCGCAACACCTACATCTATCCGCCCGAGGAGTCGATGCGCATCATCACGGACATCTTCGAGTACTGCGCACAGGAGACGCCGAAGTTCAACACCATCTCCATCTCGGGCTACCACATCCGCGAGGCCGGGTCGACGGCAGCACAAGAGATCGCGTTCACGCTCGGTAACGGCATCCAGTACGTCGAGGCGGCCATCGACGCGGGTCTCGACGTCGACGAGTTCGCCCCGCAGCTCTCCTTCTTCTTCAACGCCCACAACAACATCTTAGAGGAGGTCGCCAAGTTCCGCGCCGCCCGACGGATGTGGGCGAAGATCATGGAGGAGCGCTTCGGCGCGGAGAACCCGAAGTCGAAGCAGTTGAAGTTCCACACCCAGACCGGCGGGTCGACGCTGACGGCGCAGCAAGTCGAGAACAACGTCGTCCGCGTCGGCTACCAGGCGCTGGCGGCGGTGCTCGGCGGGACCCAGAGTCTCCACACCAACGGGAAAGACGAGGCGCTGTCGCTGCCGACGGAGCAGTCCGTCCGCACGGCGCTGCGCACCCAACAGATCCTGGCGCACGAGTCCGGCGCGGCCGACACCATCGACCCGCTGGCCGGCAGTTACTACGTCGAGTCGCTGACCGACGAGGTCGAGGCGGAGGCGTTCGAGATCCTCGACGAGGTCGACGAGCGCGGTGGGATGCTGGAGGCCATCGAGAACCAGTGGGTCCAGAAGCAGATCCAGGACGTCGCCTTCGACCGACAGCGCGAGATCGAGGAGGAAGAGCGCATCATCGTCGGCGTCAACAAGTACCAGGTCGACGAGGAGGAGGAGATGGACATCGAGGAGGTGGCCGAAGAAGAAGAGCAGAAGCAGATCGAGAGCGTCGAAGCCGTCCGCGAGCGACGCGACTCGGAGGCGGTCGACGCGGCACTCGCCTCGCTCCGCGACGCCGCACAGGGCGACGCGAACCTCCTGCCGCACATCGTCGACGCGGTGAAGGCCTACGCGACGGTCGGCGAGATCTGCAACGTCCTGCGCGACGAGTTCGGCGAGTACAAACAAGGGTTCTGAACCCTCGCCGCCCGGACGCGGCGACTCAGTCCTCCAGCTCGTCCAGGATCGGTCGGTACTTCAACTGCACTTCGTCCCACTCTCTGTCCGGGTCGCTGTCGGCGACGATACCCACGCCCGCAAAGAGCGTCGCGACGTCACTCGTCGAGACTGCAGAGCGGAGTGCAACGGCGAACGAGCCGTTGCCGGCGGCGTCGATCCAGCCGACGGGGGCGGCGTACCAGCCGCGGTCGAACGGTTCGGTGTCGCTGATCGTGTCGAGCGCCTTCTCGGGCGGGAGGCCGCCGACGGCGGGCGTCGGGTGGAGCGCCTCCACGAGGTCCAAGACGTGATAGTCGCCGGCGAGCTCGGCGGTGATCGGGGTCCAGAGATGTTGGACCGTCGCCAGTCGACGGACCGTGCGCTTCCCCGTCGACATGGAGGCGGCGAACGGGGCGAGTTGGTCGCGGATGGCGTCGGCGACGAGTTCGTGTTCGTGGACGTTCTTCTCGGAGTCCATCAGCTCCTCGGCGAGCCACTCGTCTTCGGCGGGGGTCTCGCCGCGGCCGGTCGTGCCGGCGAGTGCGCCCGTCTCGACGGTTCGGCCGCGACGGGTGACGAGTCGTTCGGGCGTCGCCCCGAAGAAACTCGCCGCGCCCGAGGCGGGTTCGACGAGGAAGCGGTGGCAGTCGGGGTACTTCTCGGCGAGGCGATCGAGGATGTCTGGCACCGAGAGGTCGGCCGACAGCGAGCACTCCAGCGCCTGTGCGAGCACGACCTTCTGGAGTTCACCCGAGCGGATACGGTCGACGGCGGCCTCGACGCTGGCGCGCCAGTCGTCGAGCTCCGTCGTTCGCGTGCGGTCGACGACGCCCGGCGGGTCCGCGACGGGACCGGGGTCCGGGAGGTTCGCGAGGCGTTCGCGTTCCTGTTCGAGACGCGCTTCGACCGCCTCAGGGGTGGCGTCGGGGCCGACGGCGTTGACGGTGAGCCACGTCCCGTTGTCGGCGTAGGTCACCTGCACCCGGGGGAGGACGAACCGTGCGCCGGGGAAGTCGGTCCACGGGGGGCGTTCGGCTCCGTCGTCGTGGAAGGCGAACCCGCCGAACAGTCGCGGACAGGCCGCCTCGGTGCCGGCGTGGACGTTCCCCGTCTCGAACAGTCGCTCCGCACGGTCGCGGATACGACGGAACCGGTCGGGTCCCTCGGCGGTGAGCGTCGCTGCCGTCTCGCTGCCGACGACGGTGGCCTCGCCGGGTGCGCTCCAGACCGTCCGAGGGGCGATCGCATCGCCGAGAACTGCTCGGAACGGCGGCGTCTGAATCTGCACGGCCCGACTGACCAGCCCTTCGCCGACGGTCGCCGGGTCGCGTTGCGGCGCTCCCATTAAAAAGCTGTCAGGGCCGCGTGCCCTTTACCCTAACTATACCGCTCCTCCTCCCACGGGTTCGCCGTGTCGGAGTAGCCGCGTTTCTCCCAGTACCCCAGTTCGTGGTCGGTGAGGAACTCGACGCCCGAGACCCATTTCGCCCCCTTGTAGGCGTACTTGTGCGGGGTGACGACGCGAAGCGGACCGCCGTGGTCGGCCGGGAGCGGCTCGCCGTCGTACTCGTAGACGAACAGCACGTCGTCGCGCATGCACTCCTCGAGCGTCAGGTCGGTGGTGTAGCCGTCGAGCGCGTGGAACATGACGTGCTCTGCCTCGTCGGTGACACCGGCAGCCTCGGCGAGCGTCGGAAACGAGACGCCCGTGAACTCGCAGTCGAACTTGCTCCAGCCGGTGACGCAGTGGAAGTCCTGCACCTGCGTCTCGCTCGGCAGGTCGGTGAACTCCTCGAACGTCAGTTCCAGTCGGTCGTCGACTGCGCCCCACACCTCGAAGCGCCACGTCTCGCGGTCCCACGACGGGGTTCCGCTCTTCGACAGCACGGGGAATCGGTCCGTCTTTCGTTGTCCCGGCGGCAGTCTGTCTCCACCGAACTCCCGATAGACGTCGGTGACGTTCTCGGCCATATCGGAGCCTGGGTCCCAGTTTACCTATGGTTAACGACTTCCCCCGAGTTTTTCTATCCTGTATCCTGTGTAACCGCTTCGTGAACTCAGGTTTGCCAGGCAAAAACATTCTTTCCCGTGACGACCACTCACAGGGGACGCCGCCCGTCAATTATAAATACGCCCTATCCAAAGCGTCGGACGTTCAGATGCCGAAAGTAGAGTTAAACATCCCCGAACATCTCGAGATGCAGATCGCCCAGATGGTCGAACAAGGCGAGTTCTTGAACCGCGAGGAAGCCATCGAAGACCTCCTGTCGACCGGGATGAAGGCGTACAAGACGAGCGGCCCCATGGACGACAACAACGAACCGGGGTTCGAAGACGACGGTATGATGGGTCACGAAGACGAGTACGTCTTCTGACCCGTGAGACGACTGCACACGACCGGTCTCTGCCCTATGGCAGAGGGACGCAACAATTCTTAAAACGACAAAGTGCGTATCGCTCCGTATGCATAAAGACGACCTGCTTGAACTACACGAGCAGATGGTGACGATCATGGAGTACTTCCGGTCGCAGGAGAACGTCGACAGTTCGCTGTTCGAACCGTACGAGGAACTCAGCGTCGACCCGTCGCACGTCCACAAATCCAAGAGCGAGCACAAACACGCCGTCTTCGTGCTCGGCAACGCGCTCGCCAGCGCGATGAGCGACGACGAGTTCTCCAGCGCCGGCCGCGTCGGCAAGCGGATGGAAGAACTCGCCAAAGACGCCGAGTCCAAACTGTAGTCCGGAGTTCTTTGTCGGTGGCGACAGTCGCCGCGCGACACGACGAGGCAGTCGAGAGCCGTCGCTGTCTCTCTCACATCGCGATGTTCAAGAACGGTGACCCGTAGTGTCTGCTATGGTCCCGACTCTCGAGAGCCTTCCCGTCCAACAGGCGGCGGTCGTCGTCGCGCTCGCCGTGTCAGCCGGCGTCGTCTGGTGGCTCGACCGGCCGGCGGGACACTGGGAGCGACGGCTCCGCTCGCGGTTCGTCGCTGGTGTCCCGTGGGGAACGGTCGTCAGCAGCGGTCTCGTTCTCGCGGTCTACCTCTTCGTACAGGGCGGACTCGACCACTGGTACGCGCCGACGGTGATCCCGTTCACCGCGTGGTCCTACACCTACCTACTCGGGATGGTGACCGCGCCGTTCTCGCACTCCGGACCGGGCCACCTCGTCGGCAACCTCGTCGGCACACTCACGTTCGCGCCGCTCGTCGAGTACGCGTGGGGCCACTTCCCCCGTGAACGCGGCGAGTCGTCGTTCTCGTCGTGGCGGACGAACCCCTACGTCCGTGCGTTCGTCCTCTTTCCCGCCGCGGTCGTTCTCGTCGGACTCGCGACCTCGTTCTTCGGACTGGGTCCGGTCGTCGGCTTCTCCGGGGTCGTCTTCGCGTTCGCCGGGTTCGCGCTCGTCTACTACCCGCTGGGCACCGTGCTGGCGCTCGTCGCCGGGGAGGTGCTCCGGCTCACCTACGGCGCGTTCCTCCGTCCCGTCTCCCGCGTGTCGAGCCAGGAGGTGTTCTCGACGCCGTGGTTCGCCGACATCGCGCTGCAGGGACACGCGCTCGGGTTCCTCCTCGGCGTGGTCGTCGCGCTGTGGCTCTCGGAGCGCCGTCGCGACGACCACCCGTCGGCGCTCCGCCTCTGGACCGGCGTGCTGCTCTTCTCGGTCTCGCAGTCGTTGTGGGCCGTCTACTGGTTCCGCGGCAACGGCGAGTTCGTGCTCTACCGCGCCGGCGGGCTGGCGCTCGTCGTCCTCTTGGCGACGCTCGTCACGCTCGCCGTCCGCGCGGGCGACGGTCCGTTCGCCCGCTGGGACGCCGCCGGTGCCGGACGAGCGAACTCGCTTCGCGGGTCGGTCTCGCGGCTCTCGCGGCGACAGGTAGCGTTCGTCGTCCTCCTTCTCGTCACGGCGTCGTTGGCGGGACCGGGAGCCGGCGTCAACCTCCTCACCGTCGCGGACGACGACCGCTCGGAGCAACCCGTCACGGTCCGCGACTACGACGTCACCTACGCCGAGAACGTCCAGAACCGGATGGTCGCCGTCGCCGACGTCGAGGCGTTCGGCGAGACGACGACCGTCAACACCTCGGGCGTCATCGTCCGGAGCGCCGACCGCAACATCTGGATCACCGCCGTCCCGAAGTCGCGACTCGCGTTCGACGGAACCGTCCCCGTCCGCGTCGGCGGACTCGGGTGGCGCGAGACCGTCGTCGCCACTCGCGAGGGGTGGGAGGTTGCCGGCAACGGGTCGGTCTACCGCGTCAGCCTCGGCGTCGACGGCGAGCAGACGACCGTCTTCGCCTCGGAGTCGAGGCGGGCCGAACCGGTGCTCGCCGGACGGAACGTCTCGCTCGCGGCCGACGACGAGGGCTACACCCTCCTCGTCGAGAGCGGGAACGGGACGACGCGCGGTCGGCTCCCGGCGACGAACGAGTCGGTGACGCTCGCGAACGTCGAGTTCACGAACCAAGGAGAGAAGCTGATGGCTCGGACCGAGTCGGGGACGACGGTTCGCGTGGCGACCAAGGAGACCTACAACTAGGTCCAGTCGATCCGGTAGACCTCGGTGTCGATCTCCCGACGGTCGGTCTCGTGGAAGTCGAACTGCCGGTCGAGCGCGAACGTCGCCCGGAACGCGTGAGTGACGTCGCCGCCGTTGTCGGCGGCGAACGCCTCGACGAACTCCCGACTCCCGGCGTTGTGGACGGAGTACGAGACGTCGGCGACGGCGGCGGCGGTGACGAGAAACGCCCGGTCGGCCCCCTCGTGGCCGTCCTGCGCGCCGAACGGCGGGTTCATCACGACGGTGACGGGGTCGCCGAGACAGAGCGGTGCGCGCGTGGCGTCGGCCTGTAGCCAGTGGATCGGAGCCGCCGTCCCGACCCGCTTCTCGTTCTGGCGGGCCGTCTCGAGCGCCGCGCGGTCGAGTTCGACGCCGACGACGCGGGCGGGGCCGCGGAGCGCCGCACCGAGCGCGAGCATCCCCGTTCCGGTGCCGAGGTCGACGACGGTCCGACCCTCGACGTCCCCCTGGAGGTCAGCGACGTGGACGACGTGGGCGGCGAGCTCCGGCGGCGTCGGATACTGTTCGAGTGCGACCTGCGGGTTCTCGAAGCCGGCGACGACCGACAGCTGTGCCTCGAGCGCGGATTTCGTCGCCATCAGCGGGAGAGCGAGCGGTCGTCGTCGTCCGTCAGTGTGAGTCGGACGCCCTCCCGGTCGGCGCGTTCGGCGAGCGCCTTGAGCGCCGGACGTACCTTCTCGGGGGCGGCGACGGTGTCGACGTCGACGGCGAGACGACTCGCACCGAGGAATGCGGCGGCGCGAACGTACTCGCGGAGGTGGTCGACCTCCGTCTGCGTCGCGAGCGAGCAGTCCTCCTCGAAGCAGGCCGTGACGGCCAGCGTCGCCGGCTGATACCCCTCGTCGGCGAGTTCGGCCTTCAGATCGCGCAGGTACGACGGCGCCGTCGACTCCAGCGCCGTCGCGTCCAGTCGCACCGAGGTGACGTCCGCCGGCCGACACGCCGAGACCGCCCGTTCGACGTTCGGAGAGTGGGTCGTGCTCATGCTACTCACACATATTTCGGGGTTATACAAAAGTGTTTGTGAATGTCCATGAGTTATATCTCGGAGAGAAACGTATCATTACCGAGTAAAAATAACGTGAATAATGCTAGCGACTAATGTGAACTCACAGCATATCACGACAGGGGAGTCACACGCTCCCCTCCCCCCTTTCGAGCGTAGCGCACACAGCCCCTAGCCGTAGGTCTCGGTCGTCACGACGGATCCGTCTCCGTCGCGAACGGTCACCGTGTCGCCGTCGTTGTTCCACACGGGCGACGCTCGTCCCCAGTAGAGTTCTCCAGCCGTGTCGCTTCCCTCGCCGGTGTGAATCGTCACCGACTCGTCGGGTGCGACCGTCGTCCCGTCCGGGACGGTGTAGACGTGGTCGGCCGCGTCGGCGACGGTCCACCCACCGAGATCGAGCGTCGTCGATCCGGTGTTCCGCAGCACGACGTACTCGTCGTTCAGGTTGTCGCCGTCCGGACCGTCGGCGTCGGCGTGGACGGCGACGTCGAGCGGGGCGTCACCGAAGTCGGCCGTCTCGCCGCCGCTCGCGGTCGTGACGGTCCCGCCGTCGGCAACGGCCGTCGCACAGTTCCAGAGTCCACGGTTCGCCTCCTGTGCTCTCTGCTCGGCGGCGGCGTACCGGTCGCGTTCGACGAAGTCGCTGTCGTACATCCGGGCGTAGCCCTCGGCGACGAGACGGTAGTTGAACTGCTCGCCGTCGAGATAGACGTAGGCGAGCAGCCGGTCGTAGTAGCCGCGTCGCCCCTCGTTCTCGTCGAAACCGAGGCGGACGGTCTCGCCGGCCAGTCGGTCGGTCGCGAACTCGCTCGCGCGCTCGCCGTACCCACCGAGACACTCTCGCCCGGCGTCGGTGTCGGGAACCCCCTCGAACTCGTCGGGCGCGTTCTCGGAATACACCTCCGGCGTGTCGACGCCGAGCAGACGGACCGTATCGCGCGTGCCGTCCTCGAACTGTACCTTGATCGTGTCGCCGTCGACGACGTCGACGACGGTGGCAGTGACGACTGGGCGAGTCGACGGCACCGGCGACCCGGTCTCTCCGACCGTGGTCTCAGTAACTGGTGACGCAGCCGACGTCGCGGTCGACGGGTCGGTCGTCGACGGGTCGGTCGTCGACGGATCGGTGGTCGTCGGGGAGGCACAACCGGCCGTGACGACGAGAAGTGTGAGACAGAGGAGGAGACGCGCGCGAACCATCGTTCGGAATCATTCGGACGCACGGTATATAAACCCCGAGTCAGACATCGACAGATATCTATTCTTGGACCGACTTATCGGCAAAAAAATCCGGGAAAGACGTGTATCAGAGCCGAGTGGTACAAAGGTTTAAATTCGCTCTCGTCCACAAACCTTATAATGGAGCGTCCAACTCGTCAGCGTCAGCAAGCGCAAGAGGTCGAACAGGAAACGGACGAGACCGTACGTTGTCCGGAGTGCGATTCGACTGACATCATCACGGACGCCAACCAGGGGGAACTCGTCTGTAACGACTGCGGGTTGGTCATCGACGAGCAGTCGATCGATCGGGGACCGGAGTGGCGGGCGTTCAACCACTCCGAACGGCAGTCGAAGTCACGCGTGGGCGCTCCCATCACCGAGACGATGCACGACCGCGGGTTGACGACGACCATCGACTGGAAGGACAAAGACGCCTACGGACGGTCGCTCTCCTCGGAGAAACGCTCGCAGATGCACCGGTTGCGAAAGTGGCAGGAGCGCATTCGCACGAAGGACGCCGGCGAGCGCAACCTCCAGTTCGCGCTCAGCGAAATCGACCGCATGGCCTCCGCGCTGGGCGTACCACGCTCCGTGCGAGAGGTCGCCTCGGTCATCTATCGCCGCGCGCTCAACGAGGACCTCATCCGCGGACGCTCCATCGAGGGCGTCGCTACGAGCGCGCTCTACGCCGCCTGTCGACAGGAGGGAATCCCGCGGAGCCTCGACGAAGTCGCCGAGGTGTCGCGCGTCCCGCAGAAGGAGATCGGTCGCACGTATCGCTACATCTCCCAGGAACTCGGGCTCGAACTCAAACCCGTCGACCCCAAACAGTTCGTCCCGCGGTTCGCCTCCGCGCTCGAACTCTCCGAGGAGGTGCAGGCGAAGGCGACGGAGATCATCGACGTCTCCGCGGAGAAGGGGCTACTGTCGGGGAAGTCGCCGACGGGGTTCGCCGCCGCCGCCATCTACGCCGCTTCGCTGCTCTGCAACGAGAAGAAGACCCAACGCGAGGTCGCCGACGTCGCGCAGGTCACCGAGGTCACCATCCGCAACCGCTATCAGGAACAGATCGAAGCGATGGGGTTCCGGTAGACCGGGTCGACCGTCTCGTCGCTACACTCTCTTTCTCTTCTCTCTCCCTCTCTCGGCCCCGCCACGACCGACGAACACGCCGTTGCGGCTCCGACGGCGCTCACCGGCGCGTGTAGACGAGGACCTCTCGGTTCCACAGCGCGAGTTCGTACTCGGTCACCCGATAGCCGTCGAGTCGGGCGTCGAGCGCCGCTCTGTACTGCGGTTCGGCGACGACGACGGGCGGCGTCTCGTCGAGTGCGTCGAGTCGCGTCGCGTTCGAGACGCTCGAGGTCTCGGCGTCCATCCGCTCGAAGTACCACGGCAGCGGCAGGCGGTTCCCCCACGACTCGGGCACCGGCGGGTGGTCCGCCGACGCGTCGTCGGTGAGGTAGAACCGTTCGCCGACGTAGACGACGTCGGTGCCGTCGTTGCCCGCGATCGCCGCGGAGGCGTTGGTCGCCATCCCCCCGAGGTCGCCCGCTGGCTGTCCGTACTGCGCCATTCGGTTGTCCCGATCGCTCGGGCCGTAGACGCTCGACGCGGTGACCGCGCCGGCCTGTGCGACGACCGCGAGCAACAGCAGCGCGGCGACGCCCGTCCGGGAGGCGTTGCGGTGGCCGACGGCCGCCTGCGCGAACCGGACGACCTTCGCCGCGCCGACCCCCGAGAGCAGCGTCAGCGGTGCGAGGCTGTGGACGACGACCCACGGCGCGATCAGTTCGGTGACGACCGGGAAGAAAAGCAGCGACGCGCCGGTCCAGTAACTCGCGAAGGCGACGACCGGCCGGTTCTCGCCGGCGTAGCGTTCGACGGCGAACCCGAACAGACCGAGGGCGATCATCGGCGCGGCCAGCGTGACCACCAGTTCGAAGTGGCCGACGAGATACGAGATGAACTCGTGGCCGTCGCGGTACTCCAGCCGGACGCCGACGAACTTCCGGAACGACCCGTAGAACGCCTCCTCCAGTACGGCCGGGAAGGTCGCCGGGTTCCAGAGGTCCGGACCGGTCCCGTCCGCGCTCCGCGGCGCGTAGAAGAACAGCACGACACCGACGGCGAGGAGGAACGCCCGCGCCAGCGGCGTCGCCCACGCGACGAGCGTCCGGCCGTACCGCGAGACGCGGTCGAGTGCGGTTCCGCCCTCCTCGCGGTAGACGCGGACGTGGTCAAAGACGAGCCAGGCGGCGACGAGCCAGCAGGCGACGTAGCCGACGACGAACCCCGAGGTGGTGAGTGCGAGTGCGCCGGCGAGCGTCGCCCCGTAGAGGTAGCGCCGACGACCGGTGTCGACGAGGCTCACCAGACAGCCGAAGGCGACCAGCGAGAAGGCCGCGAGCGGAAGGTCGCCGCGGAGGAACCGCGAGTAGTAGACGAGCGTGGGGCTGAGTGCGAGGACGGCCGCGAAGAGGACGGTCTCGTCGGCGGCGAGTCGGCGGCGGAAGAGGAGCGCGGCGAGCGGGAGCAGTCCGCCGATCAGCGCGACCACGAGGCGAGCGGAGAAGTCGGAGGGACCGAGCAGGGCGAAGACGGGTTGGTCGACCAGATAGAGGAAGGGACCGCCCGCGACCGGTCGGTACTCGAACGCGCCGGTCTCCGCGAACCGGAGCGTCCAGTAGCCGACCCGCCCCTCGTCCCAGTGGAACGACCGGGCACCGAGTCCGACGAGGCGAACGGCCAGCGCGAGGAGGGTGAGGGCGACGACAGCGAGGGTGACTCGCCCGGTGCGGTCGGCCGAGTCGGCAGCGTGCGACATGTGCGGCCATCCACCGCCCCGGGGCAGAAAGCTTTCGACTTCGAGGACGAGAGCGACTCTGACACGTCGGTCACGCCGGTCACGTCGGTCGCCCATCTGTTATCTCGCCGACGACGTGCGACGAGCTGCAGTTCGCAAACGTCAACACGCTCGCACCCGCTCTCTCCGATATGACACTGCTGGACTCGTTGCCACCGCGACCGCTCGACGAGGGCGAGGTGACCGCGCTGAACCGCTCGGACGCCGTCGAACTGGCCATCGCCGTCGACGAGGACGGTGCCACCGACGCGGTGTTGCTCGCGACCGACGCGTGGGTGAAGGCGCTGCTGCTCGGCGACGGCGGCTGGACGGTGGTCGAGACGGTCTCGCTCGACGACGCCGAGCGGTACGAGGCGCTACGGACCTGCGAGGAGACGGTCCGCGAGGCGCGCGAACAGAGCGAGAGCGCGTAACCCGCGTTCCACGCAGTCGACTCCTCGGCCACCTCCTCGACCGCTCCGCCCCACCGTTCGATTCTACTGTGTTGCGCCCGTACTAGCAGGGATGTACGACGAGATACTGCTCCCGAGTGACGGCAGCCCCGCAGCGGCGGCGGCGCTCGACCACGCTCTCGACGTGGCCGAACGGTGTGGTGCTCGACTCCACGCCCTCTACGTGGTCGACCAGTCGGCGGTCGACGGACTACGCAGCGGGTCCGAGCTCGTCGCCGCCGCACTCGAACGCGAAGGGACGGAGACCGTCGAACGGATCGAACGGGCGGCGACCGACCGCGGCGTCGACGTCGCGACGGCCGTGCTCGCGGGCACCCCCGTCGAGACGATTCTCGACTACGTCGCCGACGAAGGGATCGAACTGGTCGTGATGGGGACCCACGGGCGAACCGGCGTCGACCGCTACCTGTTGGGGAGCGTCACCGAGCGCGTCGTCCGCGGGGCCGACGTGTCGGTGCTGGTGGTACGCGAGGCCGAGGACGCGGCGGAGACAGACAGGGAGACGGAGACGACACCTTCCGAGACGGCGGACGTCTGACTCGCGGGCGACACGAGCGGTCCGCTCGGCAGGTGGTCGTCGGAAAAACGGACGTCGATGTCCGGAACGCGAGTCGCGACTCTCGGGAGTCGCGTCGCTCACATCCGACGGAGTCGGATCTCGTCGTCGGTGATCGCCTCGATCTCCGACTTCTGGAGCGGGTAGGCGTCCTCGTCGGTGTGCTCCCAGCCCAGTTTGGCCATCAGTTTGTCTTTCAGGCCGGGTTCGGCTTCGACGTAGGCCGTCCCGTGTCGCACCTCCGTCACCATTCCGACGTCCTTCCCGTCGGCGTCGACTACTTTCTTTCCGACCTCGTCGTCTGTGATCTCGAACGTTTGTACCATCGTCTTTCACCTATCTGCGAGCGACGCCTCTCGTCGCAACGTATGACTGGGGGTCGTCGCTCGACAGTAGAGAGACGACCGCTCGACTATTGAACGCTGTTGCGGGTTCCACAGAGTGTCCTGTCTGACCCACCGAGGCGACGGGCGGCAGAACGAGGTTGTCGTCGACTTTCACGGGAGAGAGCCATGGACTTCTCCGATAGTCCCTCTGCAAATTCTTTCTGAGCGAACACCCCCGACGGGGGTGTCACCGGAATGCCTTAGCGCAATTCACCCTCCTGGAGTCTTGGATGATGAATTGCAGTCCGTCGTTCTCCCGGTGCTCCGAAAAGGATGATGGCAAAATGTGCTGGAAGACACCACGGTCGCGTAATCCAGTAGATTGCTGAATACGTCCTCGCTATTCAGCACGCCGACGCTGACAACTCCCCGAGAGTAGACTGTCTGAATCCGTTTGAGAACCCTATAACAGTCCCGAGGATGGTGGAGACACGGAGTCCGGTCGTGTCCACAACCCACTTGACCTCCCCCCGAGAGATGTGACCAATGACACGCGTCACCGTCTGGAACGAGTACCGACACGAGAAACACAGCGACGAGGTCGCCGAGGTGTACCCCGAGGGGATCCACACGGCCATCGCGGACGGGCTGGAGGAACACGGCTTCGACACCCACACCGCGACGCTCGACGACCCCGAACACGGACTGACGAAGGGCGTCCTCGACGACACCGACGTGCTGACGTGGTGGGGCCACCGCGCCCACGACGAGGTGGCCGACCACATCGTCGAACGCGTCCACGAACGCGTCCTCGACGGGATGGGGCTCTTGGTGCTGCACTCGGGGCACTACTCGAAAATCTTCAAGAGACTGATGGGGACGACCTGCTCGCTGAAGTGGCGCGAGGCGGGCGAGAAGGAACGGCTGTGGGTCGTCGAACCGAGCCACCCCATCGCCGACGGCCTCGACGAGTACGTCGAGGTGCCGGAGGCGGAGATGTACGGCGAACGCTTCGACGTCCCCGCGCCGGAGACGCTCGTGTTCAACTCCTGGTTCGAGGGCGGCGAGGTGTTCCGCTCGGGTTGCTGTTACACCCGCGGGTCGGGACGCGTCTTCTACTTCCGACCGGGCCACGAGACGTACCCCATCTACTACCGCGACGAGATCAAGCAGGTGCTCGCGAACGCCGTCGAGTGGGCCGCACCGGGCGGCGGGCCGACGCCGTCGTTCGACAACGCCGAACCGCTGGAAGAGCTGTAACTACAGCACCGACTCGGGCGACTCGCCCTTCAGCATCGCCACCGACATCTCCACGAACAGGTCCGTATCGATCGACTCGACGACGTGGGCGTTCGGCTCCTCGCCGAGCATTCCGTTCTCGTCGACGAGGCTGTAGCCGCGGGTCATCCCTTCGCGCTCGTCGACGTCGACGTAGTAGTGGCCGACCTCGCCGCGCAGTTCCGGCGCGAGCATGAGCGCCGCCGCCAGCGAGTCCGGTTGGGTGACCGCGTCGACGCCCTGTTTCTCGCGAGTGTACTCCCGGACGTGGCTGGTGATCTCGCGGTAGAACTCGGCGTAGGGGGTGTCGATGGTCTCGATGCGCTCCAGGACGTCTGGACCGAACGTCCCGTCCTCCATGCAGAGCCCCCAGTCGACCAGCGTCACGTCGAGTTCGTCGACGACGACCTTCGCGGCGTCGGGGTCGACCCAGAAGTTGTACTCCGCGCTCGGAGTGTCGTTGCCGAGGGTGTTGACGGCGCCGCCCATCACCCACACCTCGTCGAGCAGGTCGTTCAACTCGGGTTCCCGCCGGCAGGCGAGCGCGACGTTGGTCAGCGGCCCGATACAGAGCAAGGTGAGTTCGCCGGAGTGCTCGCGTGCCTGCTCGACGATGACGTCCGGTCCGTAGCCGTCCGCCGAGGGGACGTCGGTGTCGGGAAAGAGGTCGCCGCCGAGTCCGCCCTCGCCGTGAACGTGGTCGGCGAACTCGTGGTCTTTGACGAGCGGTCGCCGCGCGCCCTCGTAGACCGGAATCTCGTCGGCGGCGTCGGCGAGTTCGAGCGTGTACTTCGCGTTCTCGACCTCGTACTCGAACTCGACGTTCCCCCCGACGATCGTCACCGCCTCGACCGAGACGCGGTCGGAGGTGAGAGACATCAGGAGTGCCTGGGTGTCGTCGCCGGCGGTGTCGGTGTCGACGACGACGCGGCGTGGCTCGTCGCTCATAGGGATGGAGTCACGGCGGGGGCTGAAGTGGGTTACGCCCCACAACTCCCCTCACCGTCCGCCGGGGCGTTCGCGGCTACCGGCTGCCGAGGACGCTCACGAACTCACCGTCCGCTGAGGACGTTCGTCGATCCACACTCCGGACAGCGTGTCATTCGACCCAGCGGCGGAGACTCGACGTGGTCCCACTCGGTGCCGCCCGCCGGTGCTGTGAAGCCGCATTTGAGACACTTCGACAGGTTCGGGGCAGTTGCTTTGGTCGCCATGTGATAACAATTATCACAATCGTTCATAGAAGTTTCGTCGGTCGCGGTCGGCGTGCTCCGACGAACACACCGGCCACACGAACACGCTGACCGCACGAACTAAGCGACTCCCGCACTTGGGGTGAGTATGGCCCAACCGACCGCCAGTCAACGCCGACTGCTGTACGGTCTCTTCGCCGTCGCCATCCTCGTCGCGATTCTCGGTATCGTCGTCGTCTGGTTCCTCTCGGGCGGTATGTGAGAGACGAGGCTACGAGTCGTCGCCAAACGTCTTCCCCGCTCGGTCGTCGGCTTTCATCCGTCTGAGCGTCGCCGCCGCGTTGCTCGCGTCGTAGCCGAAGAAGACGTCCTTCGCGTAGGCGTCTGCGACCTCCGTCGCGTGGACGAGGTCGTCGATGTCGACGTCGACGGCGTACAGTTCGACGGAGAACGGCGTCCCCTCGTCGGGGTCCTCTGGCGTCCAGTTCAGCAGGCTCTGGAACCCCTTGGCGATCGTCTCGAGCCAGTAGGTCGTCCCGTAGTGCGTGTCGTACAGCGGGACGACGAACTCGTCGACGTGGTCGGCGAGCGCCTCGACGTCGAGGCCGGCCCGCCGGTAGAGATGGCCCGGATACGGGTCGGGGTAGAGCGTGAGGTAGGTCCGTCCGGGGATGCGGTCGGCCGCCTCGGCGACGAAGTCGGAGATCACCGACGCGCGCCACGCGAAGCGGTCCTCGTAGTCGCTCTCCGCGAACAGTCGCGCACACCGCTCGCAGTGGCAGTACTCCTCGCGCGGAAAGCCGACGTCGTCGAGTCGGACGTCGCCGTTCTCTTCGGCGCAGTCCTCGACGATCTCGAGCAGTCCCTCGCGGTACTTCTCGTGGGTCGGGCAGATGTACGCCCAGTCGAAGTAGGTCCGGTCGCGTGTGGCGAGTTCGCCCGCGTCGTCGACGGGGACGAGCTCCGGATCCTCGTTTGCGGCGGCGTTGTCGCCGAAACACGACACCATGTTGACGGCGTTCGGTAGCGGCGCGGCCGCGCGACCGGTGACGTCCTTGACCTCGTAGAACCCGCGGTCGAACTCGGACCACTCGACCTCCGGTGCGTTCCGCGTGACGACCCCATACATACCGTGGCGTTGGAGAGCCCCGTGCCTAAGTCGTTCGTTCCCGAGGAGCGTCGACCGCGTGAGAAAGGGCGTCTCGGACTACGCTTCGACTTCGACCTCGACCGGTTCTGCGCCGGCGGTTGTGAACACGTACGCCATCGCGACGACTGCCAGTACGACCACGAACTTCGCCTTGTGAGACATGGGCGAGTTGAGGGAGTACATCGTCAAAACGTTTCTGGAGCGCGTCAGACGACCGTCAGCCGGAACCGCCAGCGCAACGAGAGACAACCCGTCGGACGCTCGTCAGGCGACGTCGAGGTGGTCGGCGATGTCCTCGCGGATGATCTCGCTGCAGTACGTACACCGGACGCCGTCGTCGACGACGTCGAACTTCGAGACGACCGGCTCGTTCGCCTGGGTGATGCAGTTGCGGTTCGGACACGACAGGACGCCCGTGACGACGTCCGGACGTTCGACGCGGAGTTTGTCGACGACCTCGTAGTCGCGGACGATGTTGATCGTCGCCTCCGGCGCGATGAGCGAGAGCACGTCCACCTCCGACTGACTCAGCTCGCGGTCTTCGACCTTGACGATGTCCTTCTTGCCGAGGCGGTCGGAGGGGACGTTCATCCCGATGCTGACGGACTCGCCGGACGCACCGTCGATGCCGAGGATGGCGAGGACGTTGAGTGCCTGCCCGCCGGTGACGTGGTCGATGACGGTACCGTTGCGGATCTTCGAGACGCGGAGTTCGTGTTCGCTCATCGGTCGTCCTCCAGCAGAGAGTCGAGCAGCGCCATCCGGACCGGGACGCCGTTGTGTGCCTGTTCGAAGTACGTCGCGTGCGCCGTCTCGTCGATCTCGGGAGCGATCTCGTCGACGCGCGGCAGCGGATGCATCACCGTCAGGTCGTCCTTGGCGGCCTCGAGCGTCTCGAGGTCGATCTGGTACTCGCCGGCGACCTGGTGGTACTCGTTCTCGTCGGGGAACCGCTCGCGCTGGATGCGGGTGACGTAGAGCACGTCCAGCTCCGAGAGCACCTCCTCGAGGTCGGTGTGCTCGCGGACCTGTGCGCCCGCCTCGTGGAGGTCGAACCGGACGCTCCGCGGCAGGCGGAGGCTCTCTGGGCTGACGAAGTGCTGACGGGCGTCGAAGTTCGTCAGCGCCATCGACAGCGAGTGGACCGTCCGCCCGTACTTCAGATCGCCCATGATGCCGATGGTGAGGTCGTCGAGTCCGGCGTTCTCGCGGATCGTGAACAGGTCCAAGAGCGTCTGACTCGGGTGCTGGCCCGCGCCGTCGCCGGCGTTGACGACGGGGACGTCGACGAACTCCGTCGCCAACTTCGCGGCTCCCTCGCTCGGATGCCGGAGGACGATGGCGTCGGCGTACCCCTCGATGACGCGGACGGTGTCGGCGAGGCTCTCGCCTTTCTTCACCGACGACGACTCGACGGACCCCATGTCGGTGGTGTCGCCGCCGAGCCGTTTCATGGCCGTGTCGAAACTCATCTTGGTTCGGGTGCTCGGCTCGAAGAAACAGAGCGCGAGCACCGACCCGGCGCGTCGCTCCCGGAACGCCGCGGGGTTCTCGGCGATGTCGGCCGCCCGGTCGAGCACCGCCTCGATGTCCTCCCGCGTGAGTTGGTTCGCGGAGATGAGGTGGTCGTGGCGCATCGTTTGGTCTGGCACCGTGCAGGGGCTTGAATCAATCGGGTCGGTCTCTGTCCGGGGTTATGCGTATCCGTGTCTATCGAGGCCGGACAGAACAGTTATCCGCCACCCACCGCTGTCGACGGGTAGGATGCCCTCCACAGCCCGACCGTCAGCCCGTCGTGCGCTTCTGGTCGTCGCGCTCGCCGTGACGCTCGGTGCGCTCGTCGCGCCCGCCGTCGTCTCGTCCGAGGAGACGCACACACTGTCGTACGTCGGTGCCGACGACGAGGCGAGCGCCGTCCACGACGAGGCGTACTTCTGGTCGGCACTCGGCGACGAGCAGCGCGCGACGCTGACGTCGGCCCGCCGGTCCGGCACCGTCGCCCTCGCCGACCGGCCGTGGTTCCTCGACGGCGACAGCGAACGTGACGACGACGGCGGCGACGTCCGGTTCTCCGTCGTCCGCGACGAACGCGTGTACCAGTATCGACTCGACCACATGATCTCGCCGTGGTGGCTCGACTACCGGACGGAGACGGCGCTCGCCGGGCTGGCGCTCACCGTCGGGACGATCGGGTGGAGTGCGGTTCGACGAGTCGACACGCTGTGGGAGTGACCGACTCACTCCTTCAGGTTCTCGTCGAGGAAGACGAGCGTCTCGTTCCAGGCGTCCCGCGTGGCCTCGGGGTGGAACCGCTCGCCGCTCGGGTTGGCGAAGGCGTGCGGGGCGCCTTCGTAGACGTGGATCTCCCGTTCGACGCCGAGTTCGCCGAGCGTCCGGTCGAACTCGCGGACGGTTTCGACCGGGATCGACTCGTCCTCCGCGCCGAAGATACCGAGGACGGGCCCGTCGACGTTCCGTAACTCCGACTCGTCGGTCGTCAGCGACCCGTAGTAGATCACCGTCGCGTTCAATTCGGTGTCGCTGAGGCTCAACTGGAGGCTCTGCCCGCCGCCGAAACACCACCCGAGGCTGGCGACCCGGTCGGTGGTGTACGGCGCTGCGCGGAGCGCCGTGACCGCGCGGTCCATCTTCGCGAGCGCCTCCTCGGGGTCGTTGCGGACGTCGCCCGCGAGTTCGCCGGCGCGTGCAGAGTCGGTCGCCACCTCTCCGTCGTAGAGATCGACGGCGAACACGACGTAGCCGTGGCCCGCGAGGACGTCGGCCATGTGCTCGATGTTCTCGTTGAGTCCCCACCACTCGTGGACGAGGACGACGGTGGGGTAGGTGCCGTCGTCCGCAGGCCGGGCGAGGTAGCCCGGCGTCCCGTCGACGGTCGTCCGCTCGGTGGTGATGGGGGTGAGGTTCTCGACGGCGACGATTGCGGCGTTGCCGCCCGAGACGGCGACCTGACACGTCCCGTCTTTCTCGATTTCGCCGGGTTGACAGCCGACGTGCGCGGGTCCGTCGGTCGGCGTCGTCGTGTCCGTTTCGCCGGCGTCGTCCGACTCCCCCACCTCGCCCGGTCCGGTCGTGTCGGACGAGGGGTCTGTCGTCGGTGTCGGCGACGAGGTCCCGGCCTCTCCTTCCTGAAAGGCGGTACAGCCACCGAGAACCACCAGCACGGCGACGGCGACAGCTGTGACTCCGGAGACGTTCATACCGTGTGAAGACGTGCCAACCGTGGAAAGCCGTTGTGTCGGATACCGCGGAGGGTCGGACGGTCCGAACCTATCGGGCGTCGGCGTGGTTCACCGACTCAGGGCCAGTTGCCGCCCTGTTGGTAGGCCTTGGCGACGCGCTCGATGGCCACGACGTAGGCGGCGGTGCGGAAGTTCGCGAGGTCGTTCGTCTCGTAGGCGTCGACCATGTTCTCGAAGGCGTCGACGATGATCCGTTCGAGTTCCTCGTTGACGCGCTCTTCGGTCCAGTAGAAGCGCTGACGGTTCTGCACCCACTCGAAGTACGAGACGGTGACGCCGCCGGCGTTGGCGAGGATGTCCGGGAAGACGTGGACGTCGCGTTCGGCCAGCACGTCGTCGGCCTCGGGCGTCAGCGGGCCGTTGGCGGCCTCGACGACGACGTCCGCCTTCACGTCCTGTGCGAGGTCGCCGTCGATGGCGTTCTCCAGCGCGGCGGGGACGAGCAGGTCGACGTCGAGCGTCAACAGCTCCTCGTTCGTCAGCTCCTCGTCGTAGTCGTCGTAGCTGGTGACGCTGCCGGACTCGTTTTTCGCGTCCTTGACGGCTTTCGGGTCGAAGCCGCCTTCCTTGTAGATCCCACCGCTGGAGTCGGAGACGGCGACGACGTCCGCGCCGAGATCGTCGACGAGACGCGCCGCGATCCAGCCGGCGTTCCCGTACCCCTGAACGGCGACGGTCGCGCCTTCGATCTCCTTGCCGAGGTAGTCGAACGCCTCGCGGGCGGTGAGCATCGTCGACCGACCGGTCGCTTCCACGCGGCCCTCACTGCCGCCGGAGTCGAGCGCCTTCCCCGTGATGACGCCCGGTGCGGTCGTGTTCTCCAGCGTCTCGTAGGTGTCTTTGATCCAGTTCATCTCCCGCTGACCCGTGTTGACGTCGGGTGCGGGAATGTCGCGGTCCTCGCCGATGAGCGGGCGGAGCTCCTTCGCGAAGGACCGCGTGATGCGTTCGAGTTCCGACTCGCTGTAGTTGGCCGGGTCGATGACGATCCCGCCCTTGCCGCCGCCGTAGGGGATGTCGACGATGGCACACTTGTACACCATCCACCCCGAGAGCGCCTTCACCTCGTCGCGAGAGACGTTCGAGTGATAGCGGATACCGCCCTTGTACGGGCCGCGATCGCCGTTGAACTGCGATCGGAACGCCTTGAACACTTCGACGGTGCCGTCGTCCATCTCGACAGAAAGGTTGGTCTCCAAGACGCGTTCGGGATGTTTCAGACGGTTGACGACGTCCGACTCGAGGTCGAGCGACGCGGCGGCGTCGTCGATCTGCTCCTGTAGGGATTCGAACGGGTTAGCCTCGTCCGACATAACCGATACACTGCTTGGGCGTTGGTTAAGTGTGCCGGAATAACATGCCACACGAACGACCGTGATAGACCGGAGCGGCCGTCAGCGTCGTGGTTTCGCTCCCTCGGTCACTCTTCGCCTCACCACTCGTCGGCCGCACGCGCCCGCTCTCTGACCCGTTCGGCCTGAGCGATCAGCGGTGCGTCGATCATCTCGTCGTCGACGCGGAACACGCCGCGACCCTGGGCGTCGGCCTCCTCGCGGGCGGTCAACACCGCTCGCGCCCACTCGATGCGCTCTGCGTCCGGCGTGAACGCCTCGTTGATGACGTCGACCTGCGCGGGGTGGATCGCCATCTTCCCGTCGTAGCCGAGCGTGAGCGCGAACTCGGTCGCCTCACGGAGGCCGTCCGTGTCCTCGAAGTCGGTGTAGACGGTGTCGATCGCGTCAACGTCGGCGGCGCTCGCCGCCAAGACGACGTGTTCGCGGGCGTAGAGTACTTCCGTCCCCTCGTCGGTACGCGTCGCACCGATGTCGGCCGCCAGATCCTCCGCCCCGAAGACGAGCGCGTCTGTCGCGCTCGCCGTCGCGATCGAGTCGGCGTTCAGGACTCCCGCCGCGGTCTCGACGAGGGCGAAGACGGGGAGGTCGAACCCCGTCTGCGTCATCCGCTCTTCGATTCGGACGACGTCGTCGAGGCCGCTCACCTTCGGCACCATCACCGCGTCGAGTCGGAGGTCGTCGTCGAGGACGGCGTCGAAGTCGGCGGCAGCAGCGTCGCCCGGGTTCACGCGGACGCACACCTCGGCGTCGGGGTCGAACGCGGGGTCTGCGAGCACCTCGGCGACCGCGTCGCGAGCCTCGTTCTTGCGGGCGGGCGAGACGGCGTCTTCGAGGTCGAAGACGACGGTGTCTGCGCCCGTACTGGGGGCTTTGCGCATCAGGTCCGGGCGGTCGCCCGGCGAGAACATCACGCTACGTCGGGACATACCGTCCCCATCGTCCGCCACCGATTTGAAAGGAGGTGGCCGCCGGGTCAGCGACGCTCGTCGCGTCGGCCGCGCCGCCAGAGAACACCTGAGAGCACTGCCAGCGCGACGAGCGAACCGACGACGCCGAACCCGGGACTCTCCGTCTCGGTCGTCTCCGCCGTCGCCGGTACTGTCGGCTCCGCAGTCGTGGCGTCGCCCGTCGGCACGGTCGTCGGCGAGACGGTGGGTTCGGGCGTGGGTGTCGGTTCCGGCGTCGACGTCAGCGTCGGTTCGGCGGGCGGCGTCTGCGTCGGGGTCGGAGACGGCGTGAACGTCGGCGTGGGTTCCGCGGTCGGAGGGACGTCACCGATACGCAACACAGCGGTGTACTCCGATGGGGTCGTCCGTGGATTGTAGGTCACGTTGACGGTGTACATCCCGGCCTCGGAGGGGTTCACGATCCGGTACGAGAGGACGACCTCGTCGCCGACGCGGGCCGACCGACCTCCCTGTACCTCGATCGAGAGCACCCGTCCACCGTCTTCCGACTCGATGTCGGTGATGTCGTCGTCCAATCTGACGTCGACGGCGTCGCCGGGTTCGTCGCCGTCGCGGTCGATGCCGAACTCCTCGATGCGGTTGTCGTCGAACTCACGAGTGTCGACGCCGGCGTCACCGTAGTCGATTCGGAGCCCCCGGACGTCGCCGGTCGTGTTCTCGTCGACGGGGACGACGACGACGTGCGTCGTCGACACACCGGGGTCGGTCGACTCGGCTTCGACGGTCGGCGTCGTCGCCTGCTGTGCGAGGGTCGCTCCGGGAAGCGCCAGCGCGACGAGCCCGAGGACCACGAGTCCGACGAGCGCGATGGATGTCGTAGTGTGAGTCATGCCTCTCGCAGTCGGCACGTCCGTGCAGAGTCCGTCTCCCGTCCGCGGGGAGAGAGGGCGAACGTGGCCGATGCTCCTCTAGAGCGTCGCGTCGCGACAGCATCAACTATCCCCTCCCGACGACAGCCGAACGTTCAAGACGGGGGACGCGACCAGACGCGCCGTGGTCTGAGAACGACCACGGAGCGGGCCGCGGGTGTGTGCCACGTCGCTCCGTGAAACTCCTCCACCGGGAGACTGGCTATCCGTGGCACCTGCTCGCTCCGTCAGAGGGAGGCGGTCCACAGCGGAGAGAGGGTTGCGCAGTGAGACGTCCGTCGTGCCGTCAGGGCCACAGCCCGCGCGCGTCGTGTGCCTCGGCGACGCGCGAGAGCGCCACCAGGTAGGCGGCGTCTCGCCACGTCACGTCGCGTGTCTCGTACTCGCGGCGGACCGCGTTCCACGCCTTCAGCATCTCCGTCTCGAGTTCCTCGTTGACGCGCTCGAGCGGCCACTGGCGGCGGTTGATGTCCTGCAGCCACTCGAAGTACGACACCGTCACCCCGCCGGCGTTGGCGAGGATGTCGGGGATCACCGGGACGTCGTTCCCCTCGAAGATGACGTCGGCGGCGGTCGTCGTCGGCCCGTTCGCCCCCTCGACGACCATCCCCGCCTGCACGTCGTTAGCGTTCTCGGCCGTGAGAACGTTGCCGACGGCCGCCGGAATGAGGATGTCGACGTCGAGTTCGAGCAGTTCCTCGTTGCCGAGCTTCCGCGGTGCGTCGTAACCCGAGACCATCCCCGGCCGTTCGTCGTGGCCCTCGACGTCCTTGGTGTCGAGACCGTCGGGGTCGTAGATCGCACCGTTGACGTCGGAGACGGCGATGACCTTCGCGCCCCACTCGTCGAGCGACCGAGCGGCGTTGGCACCGACGCTCCCGAACCCCTGGACCGCGACGGTGGTGTCCTCGATCTCCCAGTCGTAGTAGTCGATCGCCTCGCGGGCGACGATGGCGACCGAGTGGCCGGGAGCCTCCTCGCGCCCGTAGGAACCGCCGATGACCGGCGGCTTTCCGGTGACGACGCCTGGAATCGTCTCGCCCTGCTGCATCGAGTAGGCGTCCATGAACCACGCCATCGTCTGGGGGTCGGTCCCCATGTCGGGAGCGGGGATGTCCTTCATCGGCCCGACGAAGTCACGGAGTTCCTGGGCGAACCGTCGGGTGAGCCGTTCCTTCTCGTCGGCGCTGAGCTCTTTCGGGTTGACGACGATGCCACCTTTCCCGCCACCGAACGGGAGGTCCATGACGGCGCACTTCCACGTCATCCACATCGAGAGGCCGATACACTCGTCGGCGCTGACCTCCGGGTGGTAGCGGAGACCGCCTTTGAACGGACCGCGGACGCTATCGTGCTGGGCGCGGTAGCCGGTGTAGATCTCCGTCTCGCCGCTGTCGCGTTTCAGGGGGATCGACACCTGATGGACCTTCGTCGGGTGTTTGAGACGCTCGACGACGCCCGGGTCGACGTCGAGGTGGGCCGCGGCGCGTTCGAGCTGTCGACGGGCGGTTTCGACGGCAGTCTCCTGTGCTTCTGGTTCTGACGGACTCGTTTCCTGCGACATAGGTTGGTGTGTTGACCGTGCCTCACGGCCGTACCGCGCCGTGAGACTACCCGCCGGCGGACCGATTGGACCGTCTCCGGCTCCGGCGGGCAGTTGTGAGACGATTCCTCGTCGTGGTGTATAATCGTTATTAATCGGTTTTGGTGATGCCAGTTATTGCCAATCGTCACGGTTTTCCGTGATACGGGTGCACGAGGAGTATGCCCGGACGGTACTACGAAGAGTTCGAGGTCGGCGAGACGATCGAACACGACCGACGTCGCACCGTGAGCGAGAGCGACAACCAACGGTTCTGCGACATGACGATGAACCAACAGCCGCTCCACCTCGACGCCGAGTTCGCCGCCGACACGCAGTTCGGCGAGCGAGTGGTCAACGGGATCTACACGCTCGCGCTCGCGGTCGGTGTCTCGATCCCCGAGACGACGGACGGAACCATCGTCGCCAACCTCTCGTACGACGACGTCTCACATCCGCACCCGGTGTTCCACGGCGACACTCTCAGAGCGCAGTCGACGGTAACCGAGAAACGCGAGACCTCCGACGGCGAGCGTGGGGTCGTGACGATGCACGTCGAGGCGTTCAACCAGGACGACACGCTCGTCTGCGAGTTCGACCGGACGGTGCTCTCGCTGAAGCGAAAAGAAGCGGAGTAAGCGCGCTCAGAGGTAGAGAGCGGCGAGCAACGCCGCATTGCTCACCCCGGCGACCGCCCACGGGAGGCTGAGCCCCAGCGGGACGACGCCGCGGAACGCCGACGGCATCAACCACCACGCAGTCACGCCGACGAGGAGCGCCGACCCCTTCAGCACCGAAAACGTCCCGAACAGTCCGAACGTCGGCAAGAGGGCGTTCACGAGCGGGTTCATCTCGGCGAGTCCCACTCGCAGTCCGTACGTCGTCGTCACGACGTCGAGTGCGAGCGTGAGTATCGCTAGTGTCCAGAGCGCTCCCTCGTGGGAGGTTGTTCGCTCAGCGCAGCGGACGATACACCGCTGGACGGCCGTCTCGGTCGTCGGGGGGTCGACTCCGGAGCGAGAGGGGGTTGCCAAATCAGTCACCTCCGCGGGCGAGCGTGCCCACGTACCTTCCCCTTCGACGGGAACCCCCGTTAGTAGAGTCCACCTAAACGACCGAACCAGTCCGGTAACGACCCCTTACACGACGTTCCCGGATGGAGTCGACCGAGTCACAGGATCGTCCCGTGTTTCTTGTCCGGGAGCGACTTCTCGACGGTCTCGTAGAACGCGAAGCGGTTGGTCAGTTCCTGCCGGAGCGTACTCGGCGGGACGACCTCGTCGATGACGACCTCGCTGGCCATCCGGTGGACGTCGATGTCGCGGCGGTACTCCTCGCGGAGTTCCTGTTCGCGTTCCGCCCGCTCTTCGGGGTCGTCGATGGCGTCCAGTTTGTTCGCGTAGACGGCGTTGATGGCCGCCTCGGGACCCATGATGCCGATCTCGCCCGAGGGAAGCCCGATGACGCTCTCGGGGTCGTAGGCGGGGCCGCCCATCGCGTAGATACCCGCGCCGTACGCCTTCCGAACGACGACCGTCTGTTTCGGTACGGTCGCCGACGACGTAGCGTAGATGAACTTCTTGCCCTTCTCGAGAATCGCGTCTTTCTCGACCTGTGAACCGGCCATGAATCCGGGCGTGTCACACAGGTAGAGCAGCGGGATCTCGTAGGCGTCGCAGGTCCAGATGAACTCGGCGGCCTTCTCGGCCGCGTCGGGGAAGATGGCACCCGAACGCTGGGTCGGTTGGTTGGCGACGACGCCGACCGGACGACCGTCGATGCGACAGAAGGCGGTGACGATCTCCGGGCCGTAGTCCGGTTTCAGCTCGAACACGGACTCGGCGTCGGCGACGCGGTCGAGCAACTCGAAGACGTCGTAGGGGCGGTTCGGCGCCTCCGGGATGAGTTCGTCGATGCCGTCGGGGGAGTACTTCGGCGGCTTCGGTTCCGCCTTCGGCGGTTTCTCGCCGGCCTTGTCCGGCAGGTAAGAGACGAGCTGTGCGACGAGTTGGCGGGCGTGCGCCTCGTCGCTCGCGACGAGGTCCGCACTACCGGAGTACTTCGCGTGGACCGACGGTCCGCCGAGGTCCTGCATGTCGATGTCCTCGCCGGTGACCATCTTCACCATCCGCGGCGAGGCGATCGCCATCGCGCTCATCCCCTCGACCATGACCGTGAAGTCCGCGAAGACGGGCGTGTAGGCGGCACCCGCGATGCACGGCCCGTAGAGCACGCAGATCTGCGGGACTCGTCCCGAGAGCATCGAGTGGTTGTAGTAGTACTTCCCGATCCCCTCCCGGTTGGCGAAGAAGCCGGTCTGTTCGTCGATACGCCCACCTGAGGAGTCCATCAGGTAGAGCACCGGCTTCCCGTTCTTCAACGCGCGCTGTTGCATCCGGAGGAACTTTTCGACGCCGCGCTCGGCCATGCTCCCCGCCTTGACGGTGAAGTCGTTGGCCATGAAGTGGAGTTCGCGACCCTCGAACTCGGCGGCGCCGGTGATGAGGCCGTCCGCCGGCAGTCGGTTCCCGGGGTCGCTCTCCTCGACGTCGGGCGAGTTCGGATGCCAGCCGTCGAAGTGGGCGAACTTCCCGTCTTCGAACAACAGTCCCCCTTCCTCCTCGTCGCCGAACCAGAGGTCGAGTCGGTCGCGGACGAACAGCTTCCCCTGCTCCGGGAGACGCTGTTTGTACTTCTCGGGGCCGCCCGAGAGGATGTCGTCGATCTCCTCGCGGAGAGCGGCCTCGCGCTCGGTCGGTCCGAGGTCGTCGTCGAGCGGGTAGTCGATCTCTGGAGGCTCGGCGGTGGCAGCGGGTTCGGCGGCGTCGCCGACGTGGACCTCGATGTCGACGCCGAGATGTTCGGCGAGCGCGCTCGCGATCGCGCTGGCTTCCTCCTCGGTCGCACCGTCACCGACGTGAACTTTCATACTCCGGTGTGTGATGGGCTATTCAAAATTGTTTTCCATGTGAGACTGTATTCGATATTTATGACAAGTCAGTAACTCGACCTAGAGGCCTAAGGGGGATACCCTCAGTTTTCTGGTATGGACATCCTGATTACTGGTGCCCACGGAACGGTCGGTACGGCTCTCACAGAGCATCTCGCGGACGAACACGAGTTTTCCCTCCTCGACGAGCGGACGGTCGCGGGAGACCACCCCCACGCCGACTCCGACACGGTTCTCGCCGACGTCGCCGACTACGACGCGATTCGGCCCGCGTTCGAGGGGAAGGACGCCGTCGTCCACCTCGCGGGCTACCCGCGGACGGACGGAACGTTCGACGAGGTGCTCGACGCCAACGTCGTCGGTACGCACAACGTGTTGGAGGCGGCCCGCGACGCCGGCATCACGCACGTCGTCTTCGCCTCTTCGAACCACGTCGTCGGGATGACCGAGGTCGCGAACCAGCCGGACATCTACTTCGGCACCGACGTCGAACTCGACCACACCGCCCCGATCCGCCCGGACTCGGAGTACGGGTCCTCGAAGGCCGCCGGCGAGGCGTTCGGCCGCCAGTACGCCGAGAACCACGGGATGAACGTCTACGCGCTCCGCCTCTGTAGCGTCCGCGACCCCGAGTACGACCACCCCTTCGGCGACGCCGAACGCGGCGTCGACGACGGGGAGTGGGAACGCGGGAGCGACGAGTATCTGCGACAGGCCGCTCGGATGAAGTGCATGTGGCAGTCCCGTCGAGACTGTGCCCAACTCGTCGAGTGCTGTCTGCAGGACGACGACGTCCGCTTCGGCATCTTCTACGGCGTCAGCGCCAACGAGCGCAGTTGGTTCGACATCGACCACGCTCGCGACCGTCTCGGTTACGAACCGCAGGACAGCGCCGACAACTGGGACATGCCGCCGAAGTAGGCCGGGTCAGTCACCGAACTCGTCGATGGCGGCGAGCACGCCGTCGACGCCCGACGCGCGCAGATGGAGTTTCGGCGGGTTCGCGCGTCTCTCCTCACGTGACCAGAAGCGGGCGGCGGCCGCGTCGTCGCCAGCGACCGGGTCGCCGGGAGTTCGTGCCCGCGGGACGGCGAAGGTGAACGAGACGATCGTGTCGCCCGACCGGTCAGCCGAGTACCGTCTCCAACTGCTCGACGAGGTCGTCGTTACCGACGTGGACCGGGACGCGCTGGTGGAGGTCGGCCGGTTCGACCTCGAGCAGCGACTGGGAGCCGTCCGAGGAGCGCCCGCCGGCAGACTCGATGATGAAGGCGATGGGGTTGCCCTCGAACTGGAGTCGGAGTTTCCCCACGGGTGCGGACTCGAGCGCCGGATAGGCGAAGATCCCGCCGTAGGTGAGCACCTGGTTGATGTCGCCGATCATCGCCCCGCCGTAGCGCAGCTTCATGCTCTCGTCGGCCTCAACGAGTTCGGCGTAGGTCGAGAAGTCAGACGTCCAGTCGGGGACGCGTCCGCCGAAGCCGTACACCGAGGGGTCGTCGGGGAGTCGGACGTCCTCCTCGAGCAACTCTCTCCGTCCGTCGTCGACGAGATACTCGGTGACACCGTCGGCGTCTGCGGCCATCATCGTCGTGATGGGACCGAACAGCACGTACGCGGCGGCGACGAGGTCCGCTCCCGTCGCGGGCAGCGGCGCGTCGTAGACGGCGACGATGGTCCCCATCGTGTTGTTCGACTTGAGGTTCGACGATCCGTCCAGCGGGTCGATCGCGACCGACAGCCCCGTCTCTCCCTCGCCGTCCGTCGGGACGACCTTCGTCCGCTCCTCGCTGGCGTACTCGACGACCGCATCGAGCGACCCGAGTTCCTCGAGGAACAGCTCGTCGGCGTAGGCGTCGGCCGCGAGCTGCGTCTCACCGCTCGGGTTCGTCTCGTCGTTCTGCACGCGCCGACCCGGCAGCGCCTCGCGGATGTCGGGAGCGAGGGCGGCGACCGTGTCGAAGATCTCGTCGATCGCCTTCGGGTAGGAGTCCACGTGTATCGCCATCAGTCCGTGGTGGTGTCGACGCGGTCCCCCGCCGCTGACACTGCGGAGAGCGCCTCGTCGGTGGTCTTCTCCTCGAAGATGACCTGTTCGAGCGCGTCGAGCAGCTGCGTCGGGTTCTCCCGCTGGAAGACGTTGCGGCCGACCGCCAGCCCCGACGCGCCGGCGTTCATCGCCGTCTCGACGGTCTCGAGGAAGTCGCGGTCGCTCGTCTTCGACCCGCCGGACATGACGATCTTCGTGTCGCCGGCGACGTCGCAGGCCCATTTCATCGCGTCGGCGGAACCGGGATACTTGATCTTCGTGATGTCCGCCCCGAGTTCGAGGCCGAGACGGGAGGCGTAGGCGATGGTGCTCCCGCTGGTGTCGTTCTTCAGTCCCTGTCCGCGCGGGTAGGACCACATCACGACGCCCATGTCGTGGTCGCGGGCGGCCTCCTGTGCGTCGCGGAACTCCTCGGCCATCTCGACCTCGTTGTTCGACCCGCCGTACAGCGTGAAGCCGATGGCCTCCGCGCCGAGGTCGGCGGCGTTCTCGACCGACCAGTTGACCGCCGAGTCCGGTTCGCCCATCCACATGTTGGAGGTACCGTTCAACTTAGCGAGCAGGGTGACGTCGTCCTCGTAGGAGGGGTAGTACGCCTCTGCGAGACCCTTCTGGACGGCGAACGCAGTGACGGCGTCGTGCGTCGCCACGTCGAACACCGTCTCGGGATCCGCCGACGCCGGGACGTCTTCGAAGTCGACTGGGCCGTGCTCGAGACCGTGGTCGTAGGCGAGGATCAATGCCTTCTCGTCGCGCGTGATAGCGTCGTCGGCAAACGGAATCATCTGGTACAAAATCCGGTAACAGAGTATAAAAATCATTTGTCCGTCTCCAATATCGGAGAGACACCTTGATAAGTCGGGAGAAGATACGAGACCAGTTCTAAAACCGTTACTTTAGCGATCTACAATTACTACCCAGATAGTAAATAATCCTAATCCGGCGGCTCGGCGATACGTCGATCAGAGGGCGCCCGGCGAGACGGTCACGAAAGACGTCGCTAGTCTTACGGTGTCAGCGCGAGCAGAGCCAGCCATGCGTGGTATGGACGAGATTCGGCGGATCGGCGTCGTCGGTGCGGGAACGATGGGCAACGGGATCGCTCAGGTCGCGGCGACGGCCGGGTACGACGTCGTGATGCGCGACATCGAACAGGAGTACGTCGACGACGGACTGTCGAGCATCGACGACAGCCTCTCGCGGTTCGTCTCCAAAGAGAAACTGAGCGCGGACGAGGCCGACGCCATCCAAGAGCGGATCGCGGGGACGACCGACCTCGACGACCTCGCCGACTGCGACTTCGTCGTCGAGGCCGCCGTCGAGAACATGGAGATCAAGCAGGACATCTTCGCCGACCTCGACGAGCTCCTGCCCGAGGACGTCGTGCTCGCGACGAACACCTCGACGCTCTCGATCACGACCATCGCGAGCGTGACGGAGCGTCCTGCGCAGGTCGTGGGACTCCACTTCATGAATCCGGTGCCGCTGATGAAGGGAGTCGAACTCGTCGTCGGTGAGAAGACCGACCCCGAGGTAGTCCAACTCGGCCACGACCTCGCCGAGGATCTCGACAAGGAGACCTGGGAGTCCGACGACAAACCCGGCTTCGTCACCAACCGCATCCTGATGCCGTGGATCAACGAGGGGATCCGCGCCTACGACGAGGGCGTCGCCTCGAAAGAGGACATCGACCGCGGGATGACCCTCGGCACCAACGTCCCGATGGGGCCGCTCACGCTGGCCGACCACATCGGGCTCGACATCTGTCTGGACGCTTCCGAGACTCTGTTCGAGGAACTCGGCGACCGTTACAAGCCGGCGTACCTCCTGAAACGGAAGGTCGACGCCGGCGACCTCGGCAAGAAAACCGGAAGAGGGTTCTACGAGTACTGAGCCGCGATCACGCGGCGATCACACGGCCGCGACAACGGTTCGAAACAGTCGACGCCGACCGGCGGAGAGACAGAGACTGATAGGGGGTATCGTAGCCAACCGGAAGCGCAGAGACGCCCGGCGACCCACCGGGTTCGAGTCTCCTGGAGAACAACGACGAGATTCTACGATAACCCCTATCAGAACAACGCGTCGGACTCGTCGAGCACCTGCGCCGGCCCGCCGACCTCCCAGACCATCGTCTCGACGTCGCAGTCGGCGATCGCCGCCTCCACCTCGTCGACGTGCTCGGCGGTCGTGTTCACGTACACCGACGCGCCCGTGTCCGTCGAGAAGTAGACCGGAACGCCCTCGTCGCGCAGTTCGCGCACCGCGTTGAAGATGGCGATGGTCTCCGGTTGCCAGTAGACCCACCCAGACGGCCCGGTCATCGTCGTCGCCGTCAAGGAGAGTGAATCGTGTTCGGCCGTCTCGAAGACGCGGTGGAACTCGCCCGAGCGCAGCGCGTCGCGCATCTCGGCGATCTGTCCGTGGACGTGCGCCATCCGCGCCTCGAACATGTGGCTCTCGGCGGCCTCCTCGTGGGCCTGTTCGGTCTCCTTGTACGCCGGGACGAGGCCGGCGACGATGCGGACGTCCTCTTCGAGGTCGCCGCCCGTCTCGATCCGTTTCGACCGGCAGTCGTGGTCGTTGAGTCCGGTGTAGAGATGCGAGTACGCACCCGTGACCGCACGGGCCGCCGAGGAAGAGCCACGGCGCGCGACCGTCGAGACCTCCGGGCGCGTCATGTCGAGTCCGGCGGCGTCGACGGCGGCCATCGCCAGCGCCGCGAACCCCGAGGACGACGACCCGAAGCCGACGTTCGAGGGGAAGGAGTTCTCGCTCTCCATCCTGACACCGTGGTCGAACCCCGCCAGTTCGCGGACGTGGTCGAGCACCATCTGGATGCGTTCTGCGCCGCGGCCGTCGACCGCCTCGCCGTCGATGACGTAGACGTCCTCGTCGCTCTGGGGGAGCCACTCGACGGTGGTCGTCGTGTTCGACGGTGCGGTACAGACGCTGATGCTGTCGTGGTACGGGAGTCTGAGTTCCTCGTCTCGCATCCCGTGGTACTTCACGAGCCCCTGGATGGGGTGGGCACGTGCGGTCGCTTTCATACTGTCGTTGCTGTCTGGTGGTGGGTTAAGCGTGCTGGATGCCGGTAGCCGTTCGGAACCTCCGTCCCGAGTCGCTCGGGCCGGCCTCCACCTCCGTACGGGTCTAGTGGGACGTTTCCCCTCGTCAGACTGAGATTATCGACCGAGTAATAATGGTAGTTCACTAGGTGGTACCTGTATGGAGTCTGTACTGGGCACCGGGCGAACACGGCGACGTCGGTCGAGACCGTGGTCGCTGCTCTCCGGGAGCTCACAGGATCATCTGCAACTCGCTCTCACCCTCGCCGGGGCGCTGTTCTTCTTGGCGGCGGTCGTCATCGCCGTCGGCCCCGTCGACCCGATCTCGCCGCAGCCGGTCGCCGAGGTGGACGACGACCAAGCAGCCAGCGACGAGATGGCCGCCGACCCGGCCACCGCCGAGGCAGCGTCGGAGTCGACCGCGACCGCCTCCGAGTCGGACGCGGAGTCAGCGGACGACGCCGAAGACGACAGTGAGAGCGGAGACGGCAGCGACGCGGCCGGCGACGGAACCGCTGCACCGGACACCGCCGACGCGGACGATACGTCTACGGCGGCGCCGGCGAACGAGTCCGTCGGCAACGAGTCCGTCGGCAACGCGTCGAGCGGCTCCGGCAACGAGTCCGGCGGCTTCGCCGGCGAATCGAACGACGGCGACCGCGACGCCGAGTTCGAGCGCCTCCAGGAGGAACGCGAGTCGCTCGACGAGGAGCACAGGCGGCTCGAGTCGGAGCACGACCGCCTCGAACGCACCGACGCCACCGAGGAGGAGTGGGCGCGTCACGAGGAGGCGTACGACGAACACCGCGAGCAGTTCCGCGAGCACCGCGAGTCGTTCCGGGAGTTCGTCGACGAGTACGGCTCGAACGCCGAGACGATCGAACACCGCCAGTGGCTCGAGAAGCGCGGTGCAGAACACACCATCCACGACATCCAGAGCCGCGATTGAGCGCCGGACGTCCCTCCCGAAACCGAGTCGTCGGCACGTCTCGTAGGGGTTATCGTAGAATTGTATGGGTTTTCGCCAGGAGACTCGAACCCTGTGGGTCGCCGGGCGTCTCTGCACTTCCGGTTGGCTACGACAATCCCTCCGAGCAGTCGACGGTCGAGGGCGTCGCCGAATCGCCTTCGCCCACACGCTCTTTGTCCTGCGGTCCGACCCTCCTCCCATGCAGATAGCCGTCCTCGGCGCGGGCTACGCCGGATTGACTCTCGCGCGCCGACTCGAAGACCGACTGCCGACCGAGGTCGACGTCGTCGTCGTCGACGAGTCCCCCACCCACCTCGTCCAACACGAGGTCCACCGCATCGTCCGCCGTCCCTCCCTCGTCGAGGCCATCACCGTCCCGCTGACCGACGTGCTCGACCGTGCGGAGGTCGTCACCGCCCGCGTCGAGGACGTCGACGCCGACGCGCGGACGGTCGAACTCGACACCGGGCGGACCGTCGACTACGACTACGCCGCGGTCTGTCTCGGGGCCGAGACGGCCTACTACGACCTCCCGGGTGTCGAAGAACACAGCACGCCGCTGAAGCGCGTCGCCGACGCCGAGACGATCCGCGAGGAGTTCCTCGACGTCTGCCAGTCGGGCGGGACGGTCGTCGTCGGCGGCGCGGGGCTCTCGGGCGTGCAGGTCGCGGGGGAGCTCACCGCCTTCGCCGCAGAGCAGGACGCCGCCGACGCGGTCGACGTGGTGCTCCTCGAACAGCTGGACAGCGTCGCGCCGAACTTCCCCGAGAACTTCCAGGAGGCCGTCCGCGACGAGTTGGTCGCCCGCGACGTCGAGATCCGGACCGGCGCGGCGGTGACCCGTGCGACCGACGACGAGATCGAACTCGAGTCGGGGACGCTCGGCTACGACCAGTTCGTCTGGACCGGCGGCATCACCGGCTCCGACGCGATGCACGGCGACCGGCCGGTCGTCCGCAACGACCTCCGGTTGAACGGCTCGACGTTCGTCGTCGGCGACGCCGCCCGCGTCGTCGACGCCGACGGGGAGGCCGTCCCCGCCAGCGCGTCGGCGGCCATCCGCGAGGCCAGAGCCGTCGCCGGCAACGTCGAGAAGCTCGTCGAACACGACCTCACCGGGTCGGAGGACTTCGCCCCGCGGATGGAGCCGTACCGCTTCGACGTTCCAGGGTGGATCGTCTCCGTCGGCGACGGCGCGGTCGCGCAGGTCGGTCCGACCGTCGTCCGTGGCGCGGCGGCGAAGGCGCTGAAGACCAGCGTCGGGGCGGGTTACCTCGGGTCGGTGAAGGCGATCAGACAGGCGACCGAACTCGTCTACGAGGAACTCGGCGACGGCCACGGCGACGACTGAGACCGGGCAGGCGGGAGGAGCGGGAACGAGGGGGAACGGGCAGGGCGCGTCGCGTCGCCGCCCGTCAGTCGTCCCCGCGTGCGGCCGCGACGAGGTCGGCGACCCGGTCTTCGTCCACCGGGTACGTCGTCCGCCCGCCGCGCTTGAGCGCCGTGCCGACGATGACACCGTCCGCGACGTCCAGCAGGTCGCCGACCGTCTCCGTCGTCACCCCGCTACCGACGAACACCGGCGTCTCTACGTCGAGGGCGGCGCTCCGTTGGGCGACCGCGGTCAGACGGTCGGTCTCGACGGCGTGACCCGTCCCCGCTCCGGAGACGACGACGCCGTCCGCGAGGCCGCGTTCGACCGTCTCGGCGACGACCTCCGGGTCGAACCCCTCGCCGCCGAGCGGCGCGGAGTGTTTGACGTCGACGTCGGCGAGGACGCGGACGTCGGCGTCGAGTCGCTCGCGCAGGCGCACCGTCTCGTGTGCCTGCCCCTCGACGACGCCTTGGTCGGTCACCCGCGCTCCGGTGTGAACGTTCACCCGGACGAACGCCGCCCCCGTCGCGGCGGCGACCGAGAGCGCCGCCTCGGCGTCGTTGCGGAGGACGTTGACGCCGACCGGGAGGTCGACGGCGTCGGCGACGGCGGAGACGGCAGTAGTCATCTCCGCGACGACGTGTTTCGGGACGTCGTCGGGGTAGAACGGTGCGTCCCCGAAGTTCTCGACGACGACGCCGTCGACGCCGCCCGCTTCGAGTGCCTCCGCGTCGTGGACGGCGCGCTCGTGGATCAGGTCGCGATTGCCGGCGAATCGGGGCGACCCGGGGAGCGGTGCCAGATGGACCATCCCGACGACAGGTCGGTCGACGCCGAACACGTCGGTGCTCATACCTGTCGGTTCATCGGTAGGGGTGAAAAGCGTCCGGGTGGGCGTGACGTCCAGTGGTTCGGTCGGGGCCGACGTTCCTGTCAGCCGATCGTTTTGAGTTCGACTCGGTAGCCGAAGGGGTCGCGGACGTACACTGCGGGAGCGACGCCCGTCGCACCGCGCGGTTCGAGTTCGTCGACGACCTCGACGTCGTGGTCGGCGAGTCGCGATTTGACGTCCTCGACGTCCTCGGCGACGCGGATGGCGACGTGGTCGAAGTTCTCACCGCGGCGCGGTTCGACGAACTCCTCGTCGGGCCACAGATGGAGGACGCAGCCCTCGGCGAGTCGGACGCTGAAGAACGGTTTGTCGTCGTCGAGTCCCTCCAATGAGAACCCCAGCGCGTCGACGTAGAACTTCCGCGCGCGGTTCAGACCGTCGGCCGGGATGCGGAGGTTGACGTGGTCGATAGCCTCGGTGTCCATAGCCGCGGTTGGGACGGGAACACGAAAGAGACGACGGCTGCGGCGACCCGGGTGACCGACGGCGCTACAGCCGTTTGACCATCTTCACGTGTGGGATGTCGGCCTCGAGGAACTCGTCGCCGACCTGCTCGTAGCCGAGTCGGTCGTAGAACTCGCGGGCGCTCGTCTGTGCGTGGAGGTAGAACCGGTCGAACGCGGACTCCTTCGCTTCGGCTTCGAGCGACTCCATCAGTCGCCGACCCCAGTCCTCGCCGCGCGAGTCTTCGAGGACGGCGACGCGTTCGACCTTGCAGACGCGGTCGCCGTCGAGTTCGTACTCGCGGAAGCGGGCCGCGCCGACCGGTCGCCCCGCGTCGTAGGCGACGAAGTGCGTCGCCGTCTCCTCGTACTCGTCCCACTCCAGTTCCTCCGGAACGCCCTGTTCGTCGACGAACACCGCCCGCCGGACCGCGAACGCGTCGTCGCGCTTCTCCTCGTCGTCGGCGAGAAAGACGCCGTCTCGTGTCATAGGGCGACGTTGGTGACCGACGGGTTTCGCGTTTTGGGTTCGGCGCGCCGAACCCTTTTGTCGGCCGGTGGTCACGTAGAGGGCATGGTCACCGTCGACGCCGGAACCCTCCTCCTCGGGACGGACCGAACGCTGTCGAGTCGCCTCGTCGCCGTCGCGGGCGGCGTCTGCCTGCTGGCCACTCTCACCGGACTCGTCGGGCATCTCGTCGAACCGCTCGCTCGCGCAGTCGGCGGCTACGGGTCGCTGCTGCTCGTCCCCGTCCTCTCGCTCGTCGGCGTCGGCGCGGCCTACCGGAGCCAGGGGCTCGCCGTCTGCTGGCTGCTCGCCTTCGCGCCGCTCTACGGCGCGATCTTCAACGGGTTCGCCGGCATCACCGGCGCGTACCCAACGGTCGGCGAGTGGTTCGTGATGGGCGTGCAGTTTGGGACCGTCGGCGGCCTCCTGCTCAGGACGGCCGCGTTCCTCCTCGGGTTCGCTGCTCGACTCGTCGCCGACTGGTACGGAGGCGACGACCCGCGGCCCGCCTGACCGAGAACCCACCTTCGGCAGGCCTATTCCGCTGGCGGCGTCACTCCGGGTATGACCGACCTCGGGAAAGTCGACCGCGCGTTCTTCGACGAACATATCTACCCGAAACTGGGTGCCGACCGCGACGACGTCGCCATCGGCCCGAAGCACGGCGTCGACTTCGGGATGCTCGATCTCGACGGGACGGCGCTCGTGATGGCGACGGACCCCCTCTCGGTGCTCCCACAGCTCGGCTTCGACCGCGCCGGGCGGTTCGCCCTCCATATCGTCCTCTCGGACGTCGCCGTCTCGGGGTTGCTCCCGACGCATCTCGCCGTCTCCTTCACCCTCCCGCCGGAGATCACCGACGAGCAGTTCGCGGAGCTCTGGAGCGCCATCGACGAGGAGTGTCGCGAGTTGGGCATCAGCATCGTCACGGGCCACACCGCCCGCTACGGCGGCGTCGACTACTCGTGGGTCGGCGGCGCGACGGCGATGGCCGTCGGCGACCCCGACGACGTGGTGCGTCCGGACGGTGCCCGCCCGGGCGACAAGGTCGTCGTGACGAACGGTCCCGCAGTTGAGGCGACGGGCCTCTTGACGACGCTCTTCCCCGACCAGTTCGACCTCGACGACGAGACGATCGCGGCGGCGCAGTCGCGACTCGACGAGACCCGGACCGTCCGCGACGCCACCACTGCGGCCGCGGCGGGTCCGGTGACGGCGATGCACGACGCCACCGAGGGTGGGCTGTTCGGCGCGCTCGACGAGGTGGCGGAGGGAGCGGGCGTCCGTCTCGACGTCGACACCGACGCGGTGCCGATCCGACCCGGCGTCCGCGAGACCTGCGAGTTCCTCGGCATCGACCCGTGGCTCTCGACCAGTTCCGGGACGCTCGTGCTCACCGTCGGTGCCGACGGCGTCGACGACGTACTCGCCGAGTTGGACGCCCGGGGGACGCCCGTCGCCGTCGTCGGCGAGGTGAGCGAGGGCGAGGGCGTCTACGTCGACGGCGACCTGCTGGAGCATCCCGGCGTCGACCCCTCGTGGGAAGCGTACGAGCGGTTGGCCGCGAACGACGCCGCCGCGAACGACGCCGCAGACTGACCCGGTGGGTCACTCGGAGAGCGACGACCGCACCCGCTCTGCGAGCGCGTCGAACGCCTCGTCGGCGACGTCGACGGCGTCGCTCAGGCTCAGAAAGCCGTGTGCCATCGTCGGGTAGTGCTGGTAGGCGACGTCGACGCCGGCGTCGGCGAGTCGGTCGGCGTAGGCCGCCCCGTCGTCACGGAGCGGGTCGAATCCGGCCGTGACGACGGTCGCCGGCGGGAGATCAGAGAGATCGGGTGCCCGGAGGACCGAGGCGTAGGGGTTCGCGGCGTCGACCGGGCTTCGGAGGTACTGCGTCCAGAACCACTCCATGTCGGCGCGGGTGAGCAGCGGGCCGTCGGCGTTCTCGGCGTAGGAGTCGGTGTCGAACGCGCGGTCGGTGATGGGGTAGAGGAGTGCCTGGTGGGCGACGTCGGGGCCGTCGGACTCCCGCGCTCTGAGGGCGACGGCGGCGGCGAGATTTCCTCCGGCAGACGTGCCGGCGACGGCGAGTCGCTCGGGGTCGCCGCCGAACGCCGCCGTGTACTCTGCGACCCACGTCAGCGCGGCGTAGGCGTCGTCGAGACCGGCCGGGAACGGATGCTCGGGCGCGAGTCGGTAGTCGACGGAGACGACGACACCGCCGACGCGACGAGCGAGGTTGCGACAGAGATCGTCGGCCGAGTCGAGCGTGCCGAGCGTCCATCCGCCGCCGTGGTAGAAGACGACCGTCGGCGCAGGCGTCTCAACGGTCGCGGCGTCCGGGCGGTAGACGCGCACCGGGACGTCGCCGTCCGGGCCGTCGAAGGCGTAGTCGCGGACGAACCCCATCGTCTGCCGACTGTCGCTCGTGAACACCTCGTCCTCGACGCGGCGGGCGCAGTCGACGCTCATCGCGTGCCACTCGGGGACGCCCTCGGCGTCGATCTCGTCGACGACGGCCGCCAGCTGCGAGTCCATCTCGGTCGTCTCGTGGCCGGTCATGACTCTCCCTTCGGCGGGGAGCAGTTATAGCCACTCGTCTCCCTGCCGACAGCACACACGGCCCATACCGGCAATCTCGGACGCCACCCGGCCGTTGAAACGGCTCGGCTCCCTTCCTCGGCTGTGGGCATCCTGCAGACGCTGTTCGGCGACGACGCCCGGGTTCTCTACGAGCGGAACTTCCAACTGCTGCTGCTCGCGAGTCTCAGCTCGCCGCTCGGAGCGTCGGTCGTCTCGCCGATTCTGGAGGGGCTGACCGGACCGCTCGGCGTCTCCAGCACGCGAGTCGGCCTCCTGATGGCCGTGTTCACCGCGCCCGCCGTCGTGCTCATCCCCGTCGTCGGCGTGCTCTCCGACCGCGTGGGGCGCAAGCCCGTCCTCACCGCCGGGCTCTTGCTGTTCGGACTCGCCGGGCTCGCCGTCCCGCTGACGACCGACTTCCGGGTCGTCCTCGGGCTTCGGTTCCTGCAAGGGGTCGGCTACACCGGCATCGCACCCGTCCTCATCACCAGCGTCGGCGACATCTTCGCCGACGACGACGAGGCCGAAGCCGCCGCGCAGGGGTTGCGGTTCACGGCCGTCGGCGTCTCGCTGACCGTCTTCCCGGTGCTCTCGGGGGCGCTCGTCGTCCTCGCGTGGCAGTACCCGTTCCTCCTCTACGGGCTGGCCGTCCCCACGGCGCTCGTGGTCTTCCTCCTGTTCGAGGAGCCCGCAGGCGGGTCGACCGACGCCGGCGACGACTCCGTCGGGGCGCTGCTCGCGCTGGCCGCCCATCCGCGGGTGGCAGCGACGCTCGTCGGACGGGCAGTCCCCTCGTTTCTCTGGTTCGTCTTCCTGACGTACAACTCGGTGGTCGTAGTCCGTCTGTTGGACGCGAACCCCGGCGTCGCCGGGCTGCTCGTCGCCGTCGCCAGCGTCGCGTCGTCCGTGAGCTCCACCCAGTCGGGGCGTATCACCGCCGCCTTCGACACCCGGGTCGTCCCGATGCTCGTGGCGACGACGGCCGTCGGCGGCGGCGTCGCCGCACTGGCGTTCGCCCCCTCCGTGTTCGTCGCGGGCGGCGGCGTCGTCTTCACGGGCGCGGGGTTCGGCGTCGGGCTCACGCTCTACCGGAGCGCGCTCACCGGCAGTGCACCGACGGACCTCCGCGGCGGGCTCGTCAGCCTCGGCGAGTCCGCCGGGCGACTCGGGAGCACCGTCGCACCGGTGCTGACCGGTGCGGTGATCGCCGTCGCCGAACCGTCGCTGGGTGGAGCGGCAGCGATCCGGTGGGGCGTCCTCGCTGTCGTCGTCGCCGGCCTCGTCGTCGGTGCGCTGAGCGTCGCCGTCGTCCACCGATACGACCTCCCGACGCCGTCGCCGGCGGCGACGGCGGCGGACTGAGCCGTCGGACGGCCGACCCCTCTCCCGGACCCGCACGCTCCGTAACTGACAACACACCTCCCACCGAGGAGAGCGCATGGACGGAGACGAGTTCGACCCGAGTCGCGAGGCCGCCGTCGCGCGGGACCGCGAGGATCCGCTTGCGGCGCTCCGCGGCCGCTTCTCGCTGCCCGACGACGAGTTCTACATGGACGGCAACTCGCTCGGCCCGCTCTCGACGGACGCCGAGGAGAGCCTCGCGCGCGTCGTCGACGAGTGGCGCGAGTTGGGCATCCGCGGGTGGACCGACGCCGACCCCGAGTGGTTCGACTACGGCGAACGCCTCGGCGCGCGACTCGCCCCGTTGCTCGGTGCCGACGACGAGGAGGTGGTCGTCACCAACTCGACGACGGTCAACATCCACACGCTCGTCGGCACGTTCCTCGACAGACTGCGCGAGGAGGGCGGGCCGACGACGGTGCTCGCGAACGACCTGGATTTCCCGACGGACCACTACGCCATCCGCGCCCAGCTGCGTCAGCGCGGCCTCGACCCGGACGACCACCTCCACCTCGTCGAGAGCCGCGACGGCCGAACGGTCGACGAGGACGACGTCGTCGCGGCGTTGGAGGCGGAGGACGTCGGCATCGTGTTCATGCCGTCGGTGCTCTACCGTAGCGGCCAGCTGCTCGACGTCGAGCGCATCACCGAGGCTGCCCACGACAACGGCGCGTACGCCGGGTTCGACCTCGCACACTCGATCGGCGCGGTCGACCACGACCTCTCGGCTCACGGCGTCGACTTCGCGGTGTGGTGCACCTACAAGTATCTCAACGCCGGGCCGGGATCGGTCGGCGGCCTCTACGTGAACGAGCGCCACTTCGGGGCGACGCCCGCGCTCGCCGGCTGGTGGGGTAACGACAAGGAGACGCAGTTCGACATGGAGCTCACCTACAGCCCCGCTCGGAACGCCGGCGCGTGGCAGATCGGGACGGTCCACGTGCTCTCGGCCGCGCCGCTCGACGGGTCGCTCGACGTCTTCGCGGAGACGACCGTCGAGGCGGTCCGCGAGAAGTCCGTCGCGCTCACCGACGCGCTGATCCGACTCGTCGACGAGCGACTGCCCGACTGCACGGTCGGCACGCCGCGCGACGCTGCCCGCCGCGGCGGTCACGTCGCCGTCGAACATCCCGAGGCCTACCGGGTGAGCCTCGCACTGAAGGACCGCGGCGTCGTCGTCGACTTCCGCCAGCCAAACGTCGTCCGCGTCTGTCCGGCCCCGCTCTACACGAGCCACGCCGACGTCTGGGACGTCGTAGAGATCCTCCGCGAGATCCTCGAGACGGAGGCGTACGCCGAATACGATCCGCGTGGAGCGGGCGTCACGTAGTCGCTTGCCGCACGGTTCGATAGAGCGTCCCGACGACGACCGAGATCGCGTAACAGCCGGCGACGAACGGCGCCCAGAACACCCACAGCGCGAAGTTCGGGAAGAGATAGCTGCCGAAGGAACTCCCGATCATCATGATGAGGTAGCCCGGATACGCCAGCGGCGTCATCAGTCGTCCGTCGACGCTCCCGGCGGCGAGGGGGAGCACGAGGAACGCGAACGTCGCGAGCACCGCTGGACCGGCGAACAGTCGTCGAAGCACGCCGACGTCGAGGGAGTCGGTCGAGTCGGTTGAGCCGCCCACCTCGGTCACCGTGCGTCACCTCTTTCGCGACGTTCGATGCCGTGACTCGCCAGCAGGTGCTCCGCGAGACTGACCGTCCAGCGGGCGGCGGTCCGGGGGTCGAGGAGGAATTTCGTCGACTCGATCAGGTAGCCCGGTTTGCCGAGGTCTGCTGCGACCTTGTGCATCAAGAGTGGGGCGTCGCCGTCGATGAGGTTGCCGTGTTTGTACTGGTGGTACGGCATGTACCACGGGACGACCCCGTCGTTGACGGTGTCGACCGCCTCGCGAGCGTAGTTCGGTGCGGGGTCGACGCTGCTCGGGAAGACGACCTGTCCGACGAAACTCTCGTGGGTGCGGTAGATCCCCTTCGAGGAGTGGAGATCGAGGACGACGTCCGGGTCGGTGTCGGCGACGAGTTCCCACAGCGCGCGGGCGAGTTTCGTGTTCGGTTCCGACCCCGGCGGGAACTGACGGTTGAAGTCGCCGTTGTCGTTTTTCCGGGTGTTGCGCTGGATGGCCGGTCGGTTCACCTCCGGGACGGCGACGATGCGTCCAGCCCGGATATCCCACGAGGCGACGTCGGTGGCCGCCCGGTAGCCGCTCGGCTCGTCGCCGTGCATCCCGCCGACGACGAACGCCGTCGGTCCGTCTTCGGGGGCGTCGACGGTGACGATCTCCGTCTCGTAAGGCGTCCCCGCGAGCAGCGTCGACGTCGTCCGCTCGGCTCCTCGCGGTTCGTTCTGTGCTGTCGACACAGTTCCCGTCACACCGACCGCGCCGACGACACCGCCGAGTGTCGCGGTCGCCCGTTCGAGGAACGTCCGTCGTCTCATCGTCCTCACTTCCCACCAGGGGGTCAATATTATCGGGCGACTAAGCCTCGTCTCCGCACTCGTCGACGGTATCGAGCGTCACGCCCGATAGATCGTCTCCCTCACGGAGTATCACCGTTACGCCGGCGAAGACGACCAGAACGACGAGAACGATCGTGAGAGTACCGACCCGACGGGGCCATCACCGAAGGGAGACGCTCGGAGGAGACGACCGTTCTGTCGACGCGGCAGAATATCGGTCTTCAGTTGGTCGCCGGATCGAACCATCTTGAATGGGGCACGTTAACACATGTCTTGATAACCGATTCGACCGACTAATAACGGTGTACTCTCAGTCCCTCCTCGTGGTCGTCGTCGCTCTCGTCCTCCTCGCAGCACCCCTGGGGATGCCGCTGGTCGGGCCAGTCGTTGGCGACGACGTCACGCAAGAACCGACCGACAGGCAGGCGACTCGAGAGAGCCAAGACGGCCGATCCGACGACGGCTATCTTCTGGCCGGCTCGACCCGCTCGTTCGGCGCTGGGACCGAGAGCCGCGCGGACATGTGGATCGTGCGCCACGACCGACGCGCTCGTCCTCGCGCTCGACGACCGCGGTCGGGAACGGTGGCGACAGACCTACGGCGGCGACGGCAACGACGCGTTCGCGGCCGTCGAATCGACCGAGACGGGCCACCTCTTGGTCGGCTGGACCAGTTCGACCGGTGCGGGCCGCGACGACGTCTACGCCGTCGCCGTCGACGGACTCACGCCGATTGCGGTGACGGTCGACGCGACTCCGACGGCGACACTCACACCCGAACCGACGCCGTCACCGACATCCGCGCCGACTACCGAGACGACGAGTCCCGGATTCGGGGTCGTCGTGGGCGTGGCGGCGGTGGCCGGTGTGTTGTTGCTCGTCGTCCTCCATCGTACGTCGCAGTCAGAGAAGTGAGAGTACCGGATTGGCAGTCTAGCTACGTGAGACTGTCGAGGTGACCACTGTCTTGCGGATGTGGATCGTTCGGAAAACGGATGGGCGCTACAGGCTTTGGTTCACCCGACGAACAAACGTTGCTTTCGGTCGACAGCAGCCTCAACGCGCCCAACCTGAAACGGGGGTTCGCTAGCCCGTGGTTCGGATAGAGACGAACCATGGAACTCGAACCAATCGAACCCAAAACAGCACTTGGATTGTATCTCGCTGACCGCGAAAACGAAGTTTCCGCTTCGACGATCTACTCGCACAAATCAAGGCTCGGCCATTTCATCCGCTGGTGTGACGAACAAGAGCTTGAGAATCTGAATGATCTCACGGGACGGAAGCTTCAGCGATTCCGCTTGTGGCGACGACAAGAAGGCGACCTTGCACCAGTAACCGAGAAAACACAGATGGACACGCTTCGGGTGTTCGTGCGATGGTTGGAATCGATCGACGCGGTACACTCTGACCTCAGCACGAAAGTACTCTCACCGACACTCCGACCTGGTGAGAATACACGAGACGTAATGTTGGATACCGAGAGTGCGACAAAAATCCTCGCTCATCTCGAAAAGTACCAGTACGCCTCGTTTGACCACGTTGCAATCGCACTGTTGTGGCACACGATGATGCGCGTGGGAGCAGCTCATTCGCTCGATGTAGAGGACTATCACTCGGACGAGCAGTACCTTGAGGTTAGACACAGGCCAGAGACGGGCACGCCAATCAAGAATCAGGGGGATGGGGAACGCCTTGTCGCGTTGTCCGATCAGATGTGCGAACTCTTGGATGACTGGGTCGGCCACAAACGCTCAGACTGCGTCGAAGATAGTGGACGTCGCCCTCTTCTGACGACCTTGCAAGGGAGAGCGAGCAGGTCAAAAATTCGGGTAACGGCTTACATGTGGAGTCAGCCGTGCCGAATCAACGGTGAATGTCCGTACGGGCGAGAAGTTACTGAATGCCTCGCTACTGAACACGACCACGCCTCAAAATGTCCGTCTAGCGTGAGCCCCCACGCAATTCGGAGGGGGAGTGTTACACATTTTCTGAACAACGACATGCCGAGTAGAGTTGTTTCTGACCGAGCGAACGTGAGTCAGGCAGTCCTTGACCAGCACTACGACCGACGGACAGAACGAGAGAAGATGGAGCAACGTCGGGAGTACCTCTCGAATATCTAGCTAGCATAACGCAGATTTTCTTATCTCATTAGACTGAAGGTTCTTATTGATCGTGCTGAATAGAGCGCGCAAGTCGGTCAAGTGGTGATAACTGAGCGATTAGTGATATGGGGTATGCGGGATTGAAGTGAGAAGCTGAGGAATGACAATCTAAGATGAAACGTAGGTCGTTCATTGCAACGGCAGCATCATGCGGTGTTGCCGGGCTTTCAGGGTGCTCAAGCCTCACTATGGATTCGTTTGACCTCCAGCTCGTGAACCAGCGAGAGAATTCAGTTGAAGTGAACGTTGTGATAGCATCAGCAGATTATGAGGATACGTTCCAGGTTGCAGGGAATAGCGGGTCGGTGACGAGGGAGGGAGTTGCGCCGCCGAAAGAACGAGAGATAACAGTCACAACCGCTGAGTGTTCGAAAATTGAACAAATATCACCGCAGGGATGCAGAGAACCGCTCGTCGTTGTCACGATTCACGACGGGTGCGAGATTGAATTTGGCGGCAAAAAGTGTTGAGTGGTTTCTGTCCCTTAGACGGGATCGTATGAGGCTATTACCGTTACTTCGTCTGTGACGAAGGTCGTGTACCCATACTCGTACCCCACTCTCGTATTCTATATCGTCTACTGACAAATATGTGGCTTGCTGCATACACCCTCTGAGTGTTGCACGCCGATTCTGACAGCGTTTGGTGAGGTTTCTGTGACCGTGCTGAATTCAGCGCGCGAGTCGGTCAGGGAGACGGCGCTCTCACTCAATGCATCGGCTCGGGAACCACGACAGGTAAATCGGTCCACGACTGACGACTACGACTCGGAGGACGCCCCGACCGCGTCAGAGATCGCCTGGAGGTCGGCCTTCCTGAACGTGGAGTCGTCCGCCGCCTCCAGCGACTCCGCGACGCCGACCTGCGCTCGGATGAGTCGGCGCATCTGCGTCGTCGACGGTCGCCTCGACTCGTCGACATCGACCTCAAGCGCCTCACAGATCGCCTGTAGCTCCTCCTTCGTGAACGACGCCTTGAACTCCCGTTCGAAGCGACCCGTCGCCGCTCGAATCGCGTTCCGCATCTCGTGGACGGTCGGACTCATAAGTCTCCACTCTCCTGTTGCCACCCTCAAGCTTCCTACTCGGTAGCACCGAGCATTTCAGAAGATGCGGATCGGATGTGATCGCTGACCATTGCTGGACTCATCCTCTAAGTCTTGCACGCCGATTCTGACAACTCTCGAAGAGTAGACAGAGCGGCTGTCTGAATCTTTTTGCTAACCCAGTAGTCGATGGGTTGGTGAGCAGGAGAGTTGTGTTGAGACGAGCACGGAGTCGCCTCGAGAGTAAGGTTTAGCCCACCGAGAGGCAAAGTCCCCATATGCCGTTCAGCGTTAGTTGGCACAATCTGCTCGAGAACCTCGATGAGTTACCGGATGGAGCGACGCTCATTACTCCACTGTCACACGAGCGCTTTCGGATCGTCGAGACCCAAGAACACCGCATTATCATTCACTTCGAGGAGTCCGGAGAAAGGAGACCACTGCAACGCGAGCAGTTCGAGACGCTCTACCATCGAATCCAGGATTCGCCGAACGGGTTTGGACTGGACCGGCTGCCACCGGATGCAGACCCCTATCCCGCCGTGTTGAGTCTCCATCCACGCTTCGAAGTGAACGAAGACAAAGGAGTCATTGTTGAGATGGAGGGACCAACGGTAACGCAACTAGTCGACTCCGAGCACAACACCGATGAGGAGGAGGAGCGTACCGAGCCAGACGGGTTGGAAGTGTATTCAGATGCACTGCTTCTCGTCGATGCACTCGAACGCCATGACGTGACTGACCCATCCGGCTTGGAGACAGAGACGCTGGTGAACATCTACACGCTGCTGTCGGACGTTCAGCGGAATGCAAATGATGTACGGAAAGCCCTCGCCGACGCCTTGCTCACCCGACTGCATCATGACCGACCGGTCCACGGCCAATACGGCTCTGTCCAACGTACCTCGCGGCGCAACCGCACACTCAAAGACGACGAGGACGTTCTTGCGATGCTAGAGTCCGAAGGAATCGATCGTGAGCGTATCATGAGTGTCGACCGCACAAAGGTCGATGAAGCACTCGAGGTGACAACGCTGTCAGAGGCTGACGTCTATGAGATCGCTGAGAGTGAATACGTTCGAAAGGCGGAGGTCGACGAGGAAGTGAAAGAGACCCGCCTGCAAGGGCTGAAAGACCGGCTTGCAGGGTCCGAAGAACCAGAGGCAGCGGAGCTGCGGGATGAGATCGAAGAGTTAGAACAACGCATCGAGGATCTCACGAGTTTCCGCACAGGAACAGAAGTTCACTGACCCCGTACGCGGACCACCCTTCTCGTACAAACTGTACGTAACTGCCGTATTTTAAACATTATCACACCATGCACGAAGTTATGGCGACCATCGGATGTTATCTGAAGGTCAGAACCGAAGAGAAAATTCGCAACTCACTGTCGGCAGGGAAGTGGATTACGATCTCGTTGTCCCGTTGAAAGAGCGGAACCTAAGTCAACCCGTTCTAGTTACCTTTTGAGAGCATCGGAGTTCGGTTACCACTGGGAGTAATATTTGGTGCCTGTATGAACGGCAGAATTCAGCCGCTCTAGAATCGTTGCATTGCTCTTTACGTCCGGTCGTTCGACACTCACAGCTTAACCGAACACAGATGAGCCGTGTGTATTACCGACCATGGCGTTAGTGATGGCAGGACGTGGCTGAGCAGGTTACCACGGCCACCATTCGTCGCCACACCATCCGTCGTTGTCACCATCTTCGGCATCAGTACAGGTTTCCCCACCGGATGGTTTGCGGGTGCGATCATCTTCGTCCGGGGTGTCGAAGTTTGCCTCAACCCACGAGGGCCTGTGTACACGGACATCGCCAAGCCGGATCGAGAGTTCGAACGTTTGCGATCCGTCTGAATACGACATTCTGGTTAGGATGCCGTCATGGCGGACAGTTACAGTTGCATCCGCATTCTGGAGGCCGAGCGCTCGGTAGGTGAAGTAGGTGTGAATACCCTGTTTTTTCTTCTCGACAGGTCTGAAATCATTTTTCTTGAGGATGGTCGCTAGAGGGCCGTTGAGATTGAGTGGGTCCGATTGAGTCATACTCGTTTGGTCGTTCAAGAAGTAATCCATCTCCCCATCCGCTTTGTGCTCGCGTGAGTAGGATCTGCCGTCTTCGACGTAGGTTTCTTGTGTGAAGTCATCCGATTCGTATGTGACGATCATCTGATGGCCGTCGCTCTCGACTTCTGCCTTTTCTTCTCCAAGTTTGCCGAATCGGATGATCAGTCGATACGGTGTTCGGTCAAGTTTGTCATCGTGGTTATCAATCAGATTGTCCGGTTCCGAGATCGGGCCGGATCCGACGCCGTCCGGTCCAGTCTGGACAGGAATCGTCGGCGAGAGTGGGGAGAGTGGCATTGTGAGCGTTGCCCAGAGCAGGGCCAGAACAAGTCCCACCACGAGAACGTACTTTCCCCGAATGTTAATATTCATACTCTACCATTAAAGGTAAACACATTTGGTGTTTCTATCATCTCCGATGTCGAGTCGCATCACGGTAGTGTGTCTTCCTCTTACATAGCGTAAATCTGTTTGGCTCATTGCAAATTGACCTAACTCTCTCTCTTTTGTTGTGGTCACTTCGACTGAGATCATTGATGTGTTCACTATCGGTGTTCATACAGACTGGAGAGATCTGAGAGCCCCCATCATGGGTAACTCCTCCGGAATTTACCAATCGTGCTTCTCCGGATAAATGGTAGGATGTCGTATTGGAAGGGCCGCAACGAGATTAGAAATTACTGTAAGTGATTGAGGCGACGCCAAACCCTGCGGAAGTGCTCCCTTCTTTCACGATGTCACCGTCTTTCAGGATCTGAACGGTGAGTGTGTCGTCATTGTCGTCTTGTTTCTGTGCGTTGACGCTAATGATGTCTGGTGTTCCCTGGATATCAAATGTCTTTGACTCATCACCCTCGACTGTCCGCGACGAACCGCCCGCCGTAATCGTGCCGGACCACTCACCTTCGTATTCCACGTGATACGAGAATGGTGACTCTTTGCTCTCCGATCCGTCGCCGCCTGTCGCCTCCTCAAACGAGTTCGTGGACGTCTGTGCGACACCAAACGCTGCTGATGTGCTCGCTTCTTTCACGACTTCGCCATTTTTGACGATCTGGACGACAAGCTTCTCGTTGTTGTCCTCCTGCTTCTGGGCGTTCACCCCAAGCATTGAGGTGTCTCCAGAGATATCGATCGTTTTCGACCCTTCGCCTTCAATCGAGCGTGAGGAGTCACCAGTGGAAATCGACCCTGCCCATTGACCCTCATATTCGACGACCATTTGATACGCTGCGTCTCGACTCGACTCGTCACTTGTGGTCTCGCCCGATTCCGATTCAGCAGATTCCGACTCGGTAGACTCCGATTCAGTAGAACTCGACTGAGTGTAGCTTCAAGTTTGTACTCGCTAGTTCATGCTTTCTGAGCGCCTCTCTACCGGAATGAGCAGAAAGAAGCACGTTGTCGAACTCTCTGACGGAGAACGCAGAACGCTCAAGTGGTTCATTTCGACTGGTGAACGCAACGCCGAAGATATCACCCGAGCGCGCATCCTCCTGAAAGCTGACGAGGGGCTCACAGATGTCCAGATCTGTGAGCACCTCGGCTGTTCAATCGGCACTCCCTACAACGCACGTAAAAACTACTGTGAACGAGGGCTCGCGGCGATTCATCGCCGCAAGCCCGACCGCGAGTACGACCTCAAGATGGACGGGAAAGCTGAAGCACACCTCATCAAACTCGCCTGTAGTGAGCCGCCGGAAGGGCTCTCTCGCTGGACACTTCACTTGCTCGCCGACGAACTCGTTACTCTTGACGAGATCGACTTTGAGTCGATCTCTCACGAAACCGTTCGACAGCGCCTAAAAAAACACCCTCAAACCGCATCTCTCCGACTACTGGGCGATTCCACCTGAACAGGACGCTGACTTCGTCTATTACATGGAGGACGTACTCGACCTCTATCACGAACCGTACAACGAGAACCGACCGGTCATCTGCTTCGACGAGTCCAGCAAAGCACTCCGTGGCCATGAGAGCGATCCGCTCCCGGCCCGACCGGGAGCGGTCGCACGTGTTGATCACCGCTACGAACGCAACGGGAAACAGCGGATTCACCTCGCCACAGAACCGTTGACCGGCTGGGTCACCGTCGCGATTACCGAGCGGAGACGCACCGTTGAATGGATCGACCGGATGGTCGAACTCGCAGACGACCACTACCCGGATGCGGACTGCATCCGGGTTGTGGTCGATCAGCTCAACACGCACAACCCTGCCGGCTTCTATCAGTTCTTCCCGCCAGACCAAGCCCAAGCGTACCTTGATCGGTTCGAGTTCCACTACGTCCCCAAGAAAGGCAGTTGGTTGAACATGGCCGAGATCGAGTTAAACGTCCTCAAACGCCAGTGCCTCAACCGTCGCATCTATCACGCAGCGACCCTCCGGTCGGAGGTCGCTGCGTGGCAGCAGCATCGCAACGCAGCTGACCGACTCATCGACTGGCAATTCACGACCGACGACGCCCGGATCAAGCTACGCCGACTCTACCCAGTCGAGTTGGAAGAGAACTAGCGAGACCACGGTTGAAGCTACACTGAGTCGTGGTCGACTCAGTTGTGGTGTCCTGAGCGCTCTCAGCGACTGTAGGTGTGTCAGTCGCACCGGACCCACTTGAGGAGTTGTTTGATGAATCTGTATCCCCAGTACACCCAGCGAGTGCAGCGATAAGTGTGGTCCCGCTCGCTGCCGTGAACGTCCGTCTACTGAACTTCTTGTCAGACATGAACTCTTGTTTAAACCATCAATGCATCAAACTGTCTGTTTGACGTTCAGTTTGTTACCCATTATCACAGATTATTGTCGTTTCCCCTACAGACACTCGATGTCTGTGATTGTAGGGACAACTGCAAGATATTGGCTAACTCCCGATGTCTCATCATGCACGACTAACCGCCGTTGACTGTGACGACCGTACGATATTGGCAGCCGTTGGCTGAATGGATGGATCGCCAACGGTCGCCACTCCATACACGAAACACCCAGGTATTCGCATAACGCTGTCGTGCGTCCTGTCTCTTGACTCTGGACCTACACGGTGTGCAGGGCGAACAACGCGTGTGTGGCTTAATTGGGATAGCTACCACACTGATCAACCAAACTGGATGACCAGTAAACTGATTAGGAACACACGTATTTATGATTGCGTGACATACTGTTCAAATTGCGGAACAGAAGTGAACGAGGGTGCGAAGTTTTGTTCGGACTGTGGAGAGTCGCTTACTCCGGAGTCCATGACCGAATCGGGAACACCCGAGCATGAGGAGGCTGCCACGAGGGCAGAAGACAAGAGCGGCTTTCAGACTGCACGCGGGGTGACTGCTGGGATAATGGGACTCCTTGTGGGTGCTGTCGTTGCTTTCGCGTTCACAAACATCGGGGGGAGTAGCGTACTCTTTTTGATTACTTTCGCTGGGGTCTCGTATTACCTCTATGACCGCAAGCATTCGGCTCGTTCCGCTCTTGGAAGCGGGCTCTATATCCTTGCTCTTTGGATTCTTGCGGCCCCAATTATGTTCTATATCCCTATTATCGGTGGTGCAAACACTGAAACAGCAGCGGGATCTGGCGCGGCGATTGGTGGAGCACTTGGGATCCTTATTTGGGGCTTCGCTGGACTCCTTGTTGCGGTTATCGTCGCTGCTGTCGGTTACTTTGTTAACCGAGGTGCTGCTACCCCAACCGCAACTTCAACGTCGTCTTAAACTGTAACTCCTTTTGTTCTGGTTTGCCTACTGCGGTTAGCGGAAGTCTTCGTACTCTTCGACGTCACACGTTTCCTACCTGCTGAAATCTCTGTGCTGAATAGAGCGCGCAAGTCGGTCAACAGTCAGTTTGTTCCCTCTTTTATAGCGTAGAGAAACGCAGTTACGATACCTGTGTACCGAACAGTCTCTGCGATGAGAGCCTTCGGAAAGGCGTACAGGAAGACCGGTAGCGGAAACCCTTGTACAAATGCTGCTAATGAGAACCCAACAAACAGAATGCCTGCGACGACAACTGCTCGTCGAGACAACCAGATAACGTTAGTTCGTTTCATTTCCTGAAAATCAAATATCAACAGATATAGTGTTTCCTCTATTGGTATGGATTCGCGTATCTCATACAGCGCACAGAACTCTGATTTGACTCTGCTGTACGAACCATCATGCTGACTCGATGGAAATTCTGCTACCCATAGAGCGCGTGAACAAAGTATGGGGCGCAAGAGACCGACCTGAGTTCCGTGCCCGAGAGCACGTCGTGCTGACTGGTCCGAGTGCGCAGGAAGCCGAGACTTGGGCGAGACAGCCCGGATGCCGCCGGAGCGGCATCCGGGAAAGCCCGCATAGGTGAATTTCTGTTCACGCACCGGCGTCCCGGAGGAACAAACCATGTACCTCGGAATCGACTTACACAAGCGGTACGCGCAAGTGGCAGTAATCGATCAAGCTGGTGAGCTTGTCGAAGAGGTTCGCGTCAAAAACGCGAACCTCGACGACCTCGCCCAGCGCTACGCTGGAGCCACAGCAGCGATTGAAGCAACCAGCAATTACTACCACGTCCATGATACTCTCTCAGAGTACTTGGACGTGGTTGTCGCCAACCCTGGCAAACTGAAGCTCATCGCTCACTCAGACAAGAAAACCGACCGCGTTGATGCGAAACAGCTCGCGCGGATGGTACGGCTCAATTCCATCCCCGAGAGTTACGTTCCTACCGATGAGGTTCGGAAAGCCCGCGCACTCGTGCGCGGGCGACAGAAGTTGGTCGAAAATCGAACCAGCTACGCGAACAAAGTTCACGGGTTGCTTTCTGAGCACGGCATCACCGAAGACGTGAAACCGCTGAGTGTGGAGGGACGAGAGTTCCTGCGGGAACTCTCGCTCCCGACACCGTGGGACTCGTTACTGGACTCCTACGTGACGATAATCGAAACGCTCACCGCTGAAATCGAGTCGCTCGAACTGGAGATCGAGGAACGCGCTGGGTCTCTGAAGGAGACCCAGCTGCTGATGACGATTCCTGGTGTCAGCTACTACTCAGCGTTAACGATCTACGCTGAACTTGGCGAGATCGAGCGGTTCGACGAGGATAAACAAGTCGTGAGTTACGTGGGATTGAACCCGGTGATCCGCGAGTCTGGCGACTCGCGGTTCGAGGGTGGCATCTCAAAGCGAGGATCCGGACGGGTACGATGGATCCTCGTCCAGTGTACGTACGTCGCAGTTCACACCTGCAACGACGAGTACTTGCGTCGGTTCTACGACCGCTTGGCGAGTCGCAAGAGTTCCAAGAAAGCAATCGTGGCAACCGCGCGAAAGCTACTGGTGTCGATTTACCACATGCTCGACCGGGAGGAAGTCTACGACCCACCGGGGGTGAGCGCCTGAAAACGGGAATCTGAGGAACGCCGGTCCGGCGTTCCTCAGTGGCCGGATGGAGCCAGTGTGAGCGACAGCTATCGCGGAACTCGTTCCGACCGCCTACCGGTTGTGGAGGTCTCAATCACCACGCAGCCTAGTGGTTTCGCGCCGTTGAAGAGCGAGAGACGTGAGATCGTGCGAACAACTTTATCGCCAGCGGTGGTTAGTTGAGCCAGCAGAATTTCCATAGGTGAACTCACCCTCTAAGTCGTGCACGCTGATTCTAGCAGGGAGGGTACCTGTGGTGTTGGAGAGTACGAGGACCTCTGCTACCCACTATCAGTCGTCGGAGTATCGAGAAGACCGAACGGAGCCAGTGACGCCTTCGATCAGTTCTATGCCTAAGACGATTGCCAACGTCACGGGCACGAGAAAGACGTTCCACGCTTGACGTGAAACTAACGGTTCTCGTTGCTACAGGCCGAACGGCTCAGCGACTCAGAAACAACCCGAACACCGTCACGCACACGTTCAAATTGTATCTCCTCGGGGATATCGCGGCAGGTGATTGGCGTGAGACAGAGCAACTCGCCGTCGTCTGTTTCAACCCACTCAGTGCCGGTCTCCGTGTCCCACAATTGTGGTGTCCACACTCCAGATTCAAACCGTTCCCAGAGATCAACATCCCCATAGTACTCTCCCTTACTGCCGTGATAGATCATCCTTTCATTCATGAAAAACAGCCATTCGTTTTATACATTAGTAATTATCGCTACCCATGAATTTCAGACTGAAATATGAAATCTGAGATGCAGCTGTCTATGCCTCGTCCTATCTAAGGGGGAAATTGAAGAAGTGGTCGAGACCAGATGGCGGTCTGGTAGTGAACGGGCACAGCGGTCGAGTATGGTGCCTGAAACCAATGTTCGAACCACTTCTCTGTGACCGCTGTCATCTCTCCGTTGAGAGGAGTTCTATGAGTGTTTTGTGGTAGCCAACTCGACTGCCTACTCTCGGAGAGTTGGGTCAGCGAAGATCATAACCCATGTCAGGTTGCACCTGGTCGTTGACCTCCGGGGATATGTCGGCGTCGAAGCTATTTGTGAGCGACGGTAATGGTGTTCCTGTTTCCCGACAGACCCTCTGAGTGTTGCACGCGACTTCTGACAGCGTTCGGTGAGGTTTCTGTGGCCGTGCTGACTCGATGGAAATTCTGCTACCCATAGAGCGCGTGAACAAAGTATGGGGCGCAAGAGACCGAGCTGAGTTCCGTGCCCGAGAGCACGTCGTGCTGACTGGTCCGAGTGCGCAGGAAGCCGAGACTTGGGCGAGACAGCCCGGATGCCGCTCGGCGGCATCCGGGAAAGCCCGCATAGGTGAATTTCTGTTCACGCACCGGCGTCCCATCCCGGAGGAACAAACCATGTACCTCGGAATCGACTTACACAAGCGGTACGCGCAAGTGGCAGTAATCGATCAGGCTGGTGAGCTTGTCGAAGAGGTTCGCGTCAAAAACGCGAACCTCGACGACCTCGCCCAGCGCTACGCTGGAGCCACAGCAGCGATCGAGGCAACCAGCAATTACTACCACGTCCATGATACTCTTTCAGAGTACTTGGACGTGGTTGTCGCCAACCCTGGCAAACTGAAGCTCATCGCTCACTCAGACAAGAAAACCGACCGCGTTGATGCGAAACAGCTCGCGCGGATGGTTCGGCTCAACTCCATCCCCGAGAGTTACGTCCCTACCGATGAGGTTCGGAAAGCCCGCGCACTCGTGCGCGGGCGACAGAAGTTGGTCGAAAACCGAACCAGCTACGCGAACAAAGTTCACGGGTTGCTTTCTGAGCACGGCATCACTGAAGACGTGAAACCGCTGAGTGTAGAGGGGCGAGAGTTCCTGCGGGAACTCTCGCTCCCGGCACCGTGGAACTCGTTGTTAGACTCCTACGCGACGATAATCGAGACGCTCACCGCTGAAATCGAGTCGCTCGAAATGGAGATCGAGGAACGCGCTGGGTCTCTGAAGGAGACCCAGCTGCTGATGACGATTCCTGGTGTCAGCTACTACTCAGCGTTGACGATCTACGCTGAACTCGGCGAGATCGAGCGGTTCGACGAGGACAAACAAGTCGTGAGTTACGTGGGATTGAACCCGGTGATCCGCGAGTCTGGCGACTCGCGGTTCGAGGGTGGCATCTCGAAACGAGGATCAGGACGGGTACGATGGATCCTCGTCCAGTGTACGTACGTCGCAGTTCACACCTGTAACGACGAGTACTTGCGTCGGTTCTACGACCGCTTGGCAAGTCGCAAGAGTTCCAAGAAAGCAATCGTGGCAACCGCGCGGAAGCTACTGGTATCGATTTACCACATGCTTGACCGGGAGGAAGTCTACGACCCACCGGGGGTGAGCGCCTGAGAAAGGGAACCTGAGGGACGCCGGACCGGCGTCCCTCAGTGGCCGGGTGGAGCCAGCGTGAGCGACAGCTATAGCGGAACTCGTTCCGACCGCCTACCGGTTGTGGAGGTCTCAATCACCACGCAGCCTAGTGGTTTCGCGCCGTTGAAGAGCGAGAGACGTGAGATCGTGCGAACAACTTTATCGCCAGCGGTGGTTAGTTGAGCCAGCAGAATTTCCATAGGTGAACTCAGCGCGCAAGTGTAGCACAGCGAGATTATAGCTCGCAATTAGATACCATCTCTATGATCGTTCGTGTCTCATCCCTTCGGACGTCATCACAATGGTATGCTGCTCGGCCAACTTGCCCTCTTCTGTAATTTCAACCTCTGTTCCCATTGCACCCCGGTTTTCCAACCAGACATCAAACCGATACTGCCCTGGCTTGTCAACGAATATGTCTGGCTGTAGTTGTTCACCGGGCGCTATTCGATAGAGAGCTTGGAAGAGGACATCTGCATCCCATTCTGGAGGAGATGACCCCGACTCTAGTTTGATTTGTGGATCATATGTTCCGATCGTGATTGAGACAGTTCGTTGTTTGTTGGGTTCGCTATCGCCCTCGAATTCAATGACGAGACCACCAGATGGCTGAAGCGCATTGATGCTACTACAGCCAGCCAGAAACGAGACGCCGCCAACGGCTCCGAGATGTTTCAGGACTTGCCTTCGGTTCATGATGGCTGGAGAGATTGGTGCGTGACATATAGCTTCTCTGTAAGGTCGCTTTCTGATAGATAGACTCTCTGTATGTTGCACGCCCTTTCTCCCTGCTTACAGACATATTCTCGGAATTCGGGACCTACCGAACAGTGATGGCACAGTACAATTCCGAGAGGAACGGATGGGCGAAGCGGCATCGAAAAGCACTGACGACTCGACACACCCACGAAGACGTGCTGACCGACCGTGAGTTCGAGTTACTGTTAGAAGCGTGCTCCGAACTGCCCAGCCCTCGAGCATTCCAAGCACGGTTCATCTGTCTCATCGCCGGTCGACTCGGATTGAGGGCCGGAGAAATTGCCCACTTCGAGAAGACTTGGCTTGACTGGGATCGAATGCTCATTCGAATCCCACAGTACGAGCCGTGTACCTGTGGGTACTGCCGTCGACAGTCGATTCAAGAAGCTACGTGCAATGACGAGCTCACCGAAGAAGAGGCGTTGGAAGTTCGCTGGCATCCGAAGACCGTCGCCTCTGCAAGAGCGATACCGTTTGACCTGTCTCTTCGTCTTGAACTCTGTGTTGAACGATTCGCGAACCGGTATGATTCATTCCCTCACTCACGCTCGACAATCAATAGGCGCGTTCAAGAAGCAGCGAACCAGGCCGATCTCGACGGTCGCGTGTATCCACACTGTCTGAGGGCAACCGCTGCCAGTTATCATGCCTACAAGGGAGTTGCACCGGTCCCACTCCAAGCACTGATGGGATGGAGCGACCTCGCCACCGCTCAAAAATACATCCGGATTTCAGGAACAGCTACCGCTGATGCCCTCCGGCAGGTACACCATCGGTAGCTGCTGGGTTCAACACGCTTGTAGAAACCTTACCGAACACTGTCAGATGCGGCGTGCAACATACAGAGGGTGTATCTTGCAGCCAATGAGTTAATTGCTACCGCAAATATGTGTCAATCATGGCAGAGAATAATGACTCCCTGCTCCCCCGTCGTTCCTCGCTGGTTAGTTTCATTCCTGTGGTTTTGCTCATCCTTCTCGTTTCGTTCTTCATGAACACGTCCTATTCTCCAAATCTTGGATATCAGTTGATTTTTGGCTCCTTCGCGGTAGGTGTCGTATCCGTTTTGCTATCACCGATTCCGTATATACTCCGAGAGAACTCGAAATTGAGCACTTCTTTGTTCTTCCTTGGCAGTTCGCTCACTGCAGGAGCGGTGTTACTCTACCTTGTCTTCGGCTGTGTTTTCGGATGCCCAGGGTGAAGCACTCTTGACCGACTTGCGCTGTGAGTTCAGCACGGTCGCAGAAACCTCACCGAACGCTGTCAGAATCGGCGTGCTGAATATAGAGGGTGAGTTTAGCAAGTAGTGTTGAAGGTATCATCAGACGAGTCAGGAACTACAACATTCGGAAAAGCACTCTACAACCGGTCAAATAATAATCCAACACCGTAGGTTATTGCCCCTCCCGCAACTGCGACAGTCGCTGCAGCGGGAATTGCCTCAATAACCAATCCAACCAGCCCACTAGCAGCCACAGGACAGTACAGACTAGTAGACTCTTTCACACCTCCGACTGCGAGTGTTGCAGAACAAGTTGACATGAAGTGAGGATACGCGACTGAGAAGATGAGAACCATATTGACCAGCCATCCACGGTTCATGTGCGAATGGAGAATTCCCAAGAGTACACTAACTATCAGCAACGTATGTACTTGCAGGTCTTCTGAGAATGGAGGTACTGATAAGAGGACATCTGTCGCCATAAGCAGAAACAAAGCTCCTGCAGCTCCGACGTGAAGCATTGAAATCCGATAGTTCCGACCGAGGGCATTATTCGTATTTCTTACTGACACACTTTCATGATACTATGAAGGGTGGTATATGTCTTCTGTCCGATTTACTCCGTCGAAAATCATCTAGAAAAAGGGGTGAGAGTTTATTGTTCTGACGCCGGTCTTCAGTGACCGACTTGCGCTCTAAGTTCAGCACGACCACAGAAACCTCACCGAATGCTGTCAGAAGTCGCGTGCTGAATATAGAGGGTGAATCTTGTACTGTGGATATTAGACTACAGTCAACACCACACCACCAGTAAAGCCTGCTAAAGCAACCACAGCAAGTGCGATAGAAGCTAACTGACCAGATGAGTTCGCCTCAGCATCGAAGCCTCGCCACCCCGAGAGAATACCGATACCAACCAGAATGGCAGCAAAACTCCCAATCAACCCGGCGACCGATGATAGAGACGGATCACTCAGTACAGATTGGCTAAATGACTGGCTCGCAAGCAGAAACCCAGTAACCAGTGGTGCGATACCGATTGCTTTCTTGGAGGACATAATCGAAATTCGGATTCGGTGACAATAGTTCTGGTGGGTGCACTGGAAGATTGAACCAGATTTGCTGCATATGCGCTCTCTATTCAGCACGCTCGCAGAAACCTCACCGAACGCTGTCAGAAGTGGCGTGCAACATACAGAGGGTGTGTGCAGCGCTGGAACCGTGACTATCGAATGAAATTAAATTAGTCCGAGCTTCGGCTCATAATCAAACCAGCAAGAAGGTAAGACGGAGGAATTAGTACCCCAAAGTATGCGACAATCCCTACAATTGTCTCCACTGGCCCAGTAAGGCCAGTATCTTGTGTCAAAACGAGAACGCTGACCAGAAACAGCGTAAGACCGCTGAATACCTCGTTCATGTCCATGAGAAGAATCTCAAAGCCCTTCTATTTCAGTTGACAGGTTTTCGCCCCAGATAAAACCAGACACAAATCTCCTCTGCAACACTTGCGCTGTGAGTTCACCTATGGAAATTCTGCTGGCTCAACTAACCACCGCTGGCGATAAAGTTGTTCGCACGATCTCACGTCTCTCGCTCTTCAACGGCGCGAAACCACTAGGCTGCGTGGTGATTGAGACCTCCACAACCGGTAGGCGGTCGGAACGAGTTCCGCTATAGCTGTCGCTCACGCTGGCTCCACCCGGCCACTGAGGGACGCCGGTCCGGCGTCCCTCAGGTTCCCTTTCTCAGGCGCTCACCCCCGGTGGGTCGTAGACTTCCTCCCGGTCAAGCATGTGGTAAATCGATACCAGTAGCTTCCGCGCGGTTGCCACGATTGCTTTCTTGGAACTCTTGCGACTTGCCAAGCGGTCGTAGAACCGACGCAAGTACTCGTCGTTACAGGTGTGAACTGCGACGTACGTACACTGGACGAGGATCCATCGTACCCGTCCTGATCCTCGTTTCGAGATGCCACCCTCGAACCGCGAGTCGCCAGACTCGCGGATCACCGGGTTCAATCCCACGTAACTCACGACTTGTTTGTCCTCGTCGAACCGCTCGATCTCGCCGAGTTCAGCGTAGATCGTCAACGCTGAGTAGTAGCTGACACCAGGAATCGTCATCAGCAGCTGGGTCTCCTTCAGAGACCCAGCGCGTTCCTCGATCTCCATTTCGAGCGACTCGATTTCAGCGGTGAGCGTCTCGATTATCGTCGCGTAGGAGTCTAACAACGAGTTCCACCTATGGAAATTCTGCTGGCTCAACTAACCACCGCTGGCGATAAAGTTGTTCGCACGATCTCACGTCTCTCGCTCTTCAACGGCGCGAAACCACTAGGCTGCGTGGTGATTGAGACCTCCACAACCGGTAGGCGGTCGGAACGAGTTCCGCTATAGCTGTCGCTCACGCTGGCTCCACCCGGCCACTGAGGGACGCCGGTCCGGCGTCCCTCAGGTTCCCTTTCTCAGGCGCTCACCCCCGGTGGGTCGTAGACTTCCTCCCGGTCAAGCATGTGGTAAATCGATACCAGTAGCTTCCGCGCGGTTGCCACGATTGCTTTCTTGGAACTCTTGCGACTTGCCAAGCGGTCGTAGAACCGACGCAAGTACTCGTCGTTACAGGTGTGAACTGCGACGTACGTACACTGGACGAGGATCCATCGTACCCGTCCTGATCCTCGTTTCGAGATGCCACCCTCGAACCGCGAGTCGCCAGACTCGCGGATCACCGGGTTCAATCCCACGTAACTCACGACTTGTTTGTCCTCGTCGAACCGCTCGATCTCGCCGAGTTCAGCGTAGATCGTCAACGCTGAGTAGTAGCTGACACCAGGAATCGTCATCAGCAGCTGGGTCTCCTTCAGAGACCCAGCGCGTTCCTCGATCTCCATTTCGAGCGACTCGATTTCAGCGGTGAGCGTCTCGATTATCGTCGCGTAGGAGTCTAACAACGAGTTCCACGGTGCCGGGAGCGAGAGTTCCCGCAGGAACTCTCGCCCCTCTACACTCAGCGGTTTCACGTCTTCAGTGATGCCGTGCTCAGAAAGCAACCCGTGAACTTTGTTCGCGTAGCTGGTTCGGTTTTCGACCAACTTCTGTCGCCCGCGCACGAGTGCGCGGGCTTTCCGAACCTCATCGGTAGGGACGTAACTCTCGGGGATGGAGTTGAGCCGAACCATCCGCGCGAGCTGTTTCGCATCAACGCGGTCGGTTTTCTTGTCTGAGTGAGCGATGAGCTTCAGTTTGCCAGGGTTGGCGACAACCACGTCCAAGTACTCTGAAAGAGTATCATGGACGTGGTAGTAATTGCTGGTTGCCTCGATCGCTGCTGTGGCTCCAGCGTAGCGCTGGGCGAGGTCGTCGAGGTTCGCGTTTTTGACGCGAACCTCTTCGACAAGCTCACCAGCCTGATCGATTACTGCCACTTGCGCGTACCGCTTGTGTAAGTCGATTCCGAGGTACATGGTTTGTTCCTCCGGGATGGGACGCCGGTGCGTGAACAGAAATTCACCTATGCGGGCTTTCCCGGATGCCGCCGAGCGGCATCCGGGCTGTCTCGCCCAAGTCTCGGCTTCCTGCGCACTCGGACCAGTCAGCACGACGTGCTCTCGGGCACGGAACTCAGCTCGGTCTCTTGCGCCCCATACTTTGTTCACGCGCTCTATGGGTAGCAGAATTTCCATCGAGTCAGCACGGTCGCAGAAACCTCCCCGAACGCTGTCAGAAATCGCGTGCAACACTCAGGGGCTGTATCGATCACACCATTTCGTGTGACTAGCTACTGCTCTAATAGGGTTGAGAAAATCCGACTAACAAGTGTTGTTACTGAGATAGATATAATCAGGAGAGACAGAAATATCTAATTCTTGCTCGTTGCATCCTTGCATTTTCAATGTATGATGCTGGGTTTTGTTTCCAGCAGAAACAGTAAATTCGTACTGGCCCGCTGGGAGTTTATCAGGGTCTTCATAGAATTCATGTTCTTCCAGCTGATATTCTCTCCGTATCTCGTCTCCCCCATTTATACGCCTTCCCACTACCACCACATTCAATGGACCACCAGTAGCATTCGACAGCTGGATTTGAATGGTTCCTCTGCGAAGCGTACACCCCGTGAGAGGTACGGTCCCGAGTAGTCCAAGAGATGAGAGGAGGGCACGACGTTTCATACTTGTTACTATTAGCTGAGCGACAAAATGGTTTCTGTGAGCGAATCTGTCTTGACCGACTCGCGCTGTGAGTTCAGCACGGTCACAGAAACTTCACCGAGCACTGTCAGAAATGGCGTGCAACACTCAAAGGGTATATCCACCAACTGGAGCTCTGGAAAGCAAGGTATTTCAGAGAAGGATCAGCTTCAACGAGCTGTCTCACCTGACAGTATTATGGACTGCATCACTTTCGTTAACCTGCGCGCTACTATTGACGGCGTCCTCAGCTTGCTCTGTCGCCGATGTAAGTTGTTCACAGCTCAGGAGTCAGACCTCCGCAACCTTTTCATAAGTCATATAGAGTTATTGAAACATGGCACAGGCGCAAAATCGGGAGCTCACGAATCGATTCCTCGAGTTCTATAACAAGTACTACCAAGCTGAAATCACCGAGTTGGCGCAAAAGTATCCGACTGAACAGCGGTCGCTCTACATCGACTATAAATACCTCGATGAGTTCGATTCCGATCTCTCACACGACTATCTAAATCACCCGTACCAGTTGCGTGAGTACGCTGAGGAGGCACTTCGTCTGTCGGACATTCCAAATGACGCTAAATTAGGAATGGCCCATGTTCGCCTATTCAACCCTCCAGAAGTCCGGGACGTCACTGATGTGCGAGTTCAGGACGACCTTATCGGGAAGTTTGTTAGTATCTCGGGCTACGTTGAGAAAGCGACTGATGTTGACCTAAGGATGACCGAGGCGGCCTTCGAGTGTCAGCGCTGTGGAACCATGACGTACATCCCTCAAAGTGGGAGCGACTTTCAGGAGCCGCATGAGTGCCAAGGTTGCGAACGACAAGGACCATTTCGAGTCAACTCTGATCAATCCGAGTTCATCGATGCACAGACGCTTACACTCTCTCCACTCCCCGAGTCTGATTCCTCATCCAGCGATAAAACGATTGTAGAGCTTGAAGACGATCTCACAGGTAACGTTGACACCGGCGACCGAGTCTGTATCAACGGAATCCTCCACGTCAAACAGCGCCCTGGAAAGTCGAGTTTCGATACCTACCTCAGTGGTGTGTCTATGGCTCGCCTTGATGGAGTACAAGCGGAGTTCTGGGATGAAAAATATCTTGACGACCCCCACAGTGAGATCATTGACGGAGAAGATCTCGAGGCGTTCGCAAGTCGTTCAAGGGCTATTCTCACGACTCAAACCCTTGATGAGTTTGGGACACAGTCTAAGATTATCTCTCCGTTCATCCATCTGTTAGGCTGGAATGTGTATCATCCAGAGGTGATGCTTGAATACTCATCAAACTCGCTCAGTTCTGGTGACCGAGCTGATTATGCGCTGTTGGATGAGGAATCAAACCCGTCGATTATCGTCGAGGCGAAACAGGAAGGAGAATCCCTCGACCGGCACATAGGCCAACTGAAACGGTATATGCGAATATTCGGTGCCGAGTTAGGAATACTATCGAACGGTGAGCGATTTCTGTTCCTGTGTAGTGATCCAAACTCAGATTCCCCTCAAGAGTTGACTGTGCTTGATTGTGGTCTGCCGAATCTCGCTGCGCACACTGATATTCTAGAGGCGTATACTCGCAACAAACGGTCAAACGAAGACACCCGTAAGTCCCTCTTTGAATCAGCCGAGGACAGCACTAGTCCGAAGTAAGAACTTGATACGCTTGCCGCAAACGACTGCTGACTTCGTCATTGAGGTCGCGACTCACACGCTTGGAATCTATGGAAGTTTCAACATCATGGCCTTGTTCAGTCAGCCTAGCACTACCGAGTAGTTGGCCGACTTGCACGCAGAGTTCAGCACTTGAGAGAGGGACCTGATAAATAACTCGGGCCCGGAACTACCGGTGGCACTGAAGCAAATTCAATGGGGAGTAATGTTCCGGATTAGTTGTCCGGTCGAGGCATGGATTCAACCTCTTCGATTCGACTGGTCTTCTCGACAGCAGCGTATTGACGCCTCCACGCCTCTTCCGGGAACAACCCGTTCTGATCGAACAATTCCCGCGCTTCCGGGGTGATCTCGAAGAATTGGTACGGGAAGTCTCGAACCCGATCCCCTGCCCCAAGTTCACGAACCCTGACTACGCCAACCTCCGCTAACGTTTTCAGGTGGCGTCGAATCGAGTCCTCGCTTAGTGGAGGATTCATGTAATCCAGTTCCTCGACAGTAGGTGCTCCTTTCGGATGCCCCACGATGTCGGCAATGATGTCTGCACGCTTCTTGTCGACGACTCGCTGGAGGGCACGCCATGTATCGAAGTTAGTCTCCTTCCTGTTCGCACCGCGTTCATCCCCGGCCACCTCCGTTTGCGGTCTCATATCTCCGTCTTTGGTCTCCGACAGCATAAACACTTGCATCTAACTGAGTCTAAAGCGCAACTAGTACTGGAACTAATCAGACGCCAAACCAAGAGTTGATAAGTCAAACGATAGTACAACCAATTAATGAATAATGAGGAAACGGACTCCGGAACCAGAGAAGTTGAGGACGACATTCCGACGGAATCCGAGATTCTGAGTGGAATCGAGGATATCAGTCTCTCGCCAACCGAACACCAGCGCGTCAAGGACCTGGTAAACGGTGAGGAGATGCGCCGTATCAAGGGTCACGACCGCCGCTACCTAATCGTCGGTGCTGGTGGAGAGACCGGTGCTGCAACACGACGGATGGAAGTATACAATCTCCTTGATGAACGAGAGGATGCAGTCGCAACTCGATTAGAGGATTTTGGACTGACACACGAAGATATTGAGCTGTGGACTCGTGTATTCGACATATTGTGCGGGCGAGCAACGCACATCGTCGCTGTATTGGAGGATTTTGACGGAGGATACGTATGGGAACTTGGGTTGCTGTTCGCACCGTCGTACCGGGAGAAAGTCTGGGTTCTGAAGCGCCGGTACAGTGATGAGGATATGGAACGTGAGCAGTTCAACAACGGAATGGCTGCCTCCCATACCAAGATGCTGCTAACTGGTGGACGATGCCTCGAATGGCGTAATGAGGAAGAGCTTCGGAACGAAATCGAATCGTTACCGTAGCGGTACTATCTTCGTCCGTGTCTGAAGTTGGATAGATACTATCTCACTGTCTCGATCGAAACCCATCGATGTTCGGTTAACACTGCGAGTAATATTAGGTGCATACATGAACGGCTGAATTCAGCCGCTTTGAGATCTTTGCCCAAATCACAACGCCCGGCAATTCGCCACTCATAGTTCAACTGAACACGGATGGCCCACCGTCGATGTCGAACAGGAAGACACCACTGCATTTGAGTACGAGCAGACATACCTGTTCAAACAGTACCTCGCCAAAGATGATCTCTATCAGCAGCTTCAACAACACTCTGGCTCTGACAGATACTAACTTGAAGTCCTTGAAAGAGAGCTTTCGGAGGTGAGTCAGATATTATATAATTTCTCCTACGAACTACAGATAGCTGATGAACCAATGGATTACTGCGTCGTCGAAGGGAAGCAGGTAGATTCATCAGACATACTGAGAAATTCAGTGGCATCAGCGTCGAGGAAACTACGAAACACACCTCATGAAAGATGAAATGTCATTAACCCGAATAGTCAGGCAAGGAGCTACCCGACTCAGAAAAACAGAGCTAAGAAAGGAGAATCTACTATGGAAAATCGTCGGATCGTAGCGGAACCGGTGGTAGTGGCAACGGTACATACAAGTGACTTCCAGAAGGCTACCCTAGACAAGAGTCTAAGTAATGAGTACTGACAATCTCGACGTTTCAAATACGGGTCAGGAGAAAGGAGAGTCCGTATTCGACAATCGTTCTCTCGAAGACATCTATGAGGAAATACGAGGAACCTATCTCGCAGATGAGCGGCCATGGGTAATCGGGTATAGTGGCGGAAAAGACTCCACTACTGCACTTCAACTCATTTGGTACGCTATCAAAGATCTCCCAGATGAGCAGCAAACCAAACCCATACACGTCATTTCTTCTGATACTCTCGTCGAAACACCCAAGATTGTAAACCATATTACCAGCACTCTTGAAAACATCAACGAATACTCTGAGAAAGAGAATCTTCCCTTCAAAGCCCACAAAGTCACCCCGAAAGTTGACGACTCCTTCTGGGTCAACCTCATCGGACGCGGCTACCCAGCACCCAACCAGACCTTCCGCTGGTGTACCGAACGGCTAAAAATCGACCCTGCTGACCGCTTCATCCAAGAGAAAGTCTCCGACCACGGTGAAGTCTTAGTTGTTCTCGGAGCACGCAAAGCCGAATCCGCGACTCGGAAACAGGTGATGGAGATGCATAGTATCGAAGGCAGCGTCCTCTCACGCCACAACAAATTCGCCAACGCCTTCGTCTACACACCCATCGAAGACTGGATCGTCGACGACGTCTGGTCCTACCTCATGCAAGTCGAATGTCCCTGGGGCAAAGAAAATCGGGATCTCGCAGCACTCTACCAGGAAGCCGACGATGAATGTCCGATGGTTATCGACACGAAAACACCCTCCTGCGGTAACAGCCGCTTCGGTTGTTGGACCTGCACCGTCATCTCGGAAGACAAAGCGATGCAGAACATGATCGACGAAGGCGATGAGTGGATGGAACCGCTTCTGGAGTTCCGTGATTTCCTGAAATCCACCCAAGACCCAGAGGAGAAGCCGAAATACAGGCAGGTCAAAGGCCGTCAACACGGCTACGTTAAAACCAAGACCAACGGTGACAACGGAATCATCCCCCGTGCCCACAAATTTGAGTTCTGCAAAGATCTGCTGAGGAAACTGCTTGAGACCCAGCAAAAGGTGAACGAGCAGCTCCCGGACGACGAGGAGATGGATCTAATCCGGGACGAGGAGCTGCGAGAAATCCGCCGGATTTGGCGAGAAGAAAGAGCAGACTGGGAAGACTCCGTTCCTAATATCTACGAAGATGTTATGGGGAAAGACATCGGCTGGGTCCAAGACGACTACGGTGCCTTCGGAGAAACCGAAGCCAAACTGCTCAAGGAAATCGCAGACAAGCACGATGTCCCTCCAGAACTTGTTCAGCGCTTACTGGACACCGAACTTCAGCACCACGGAATGAAACGCCGAGCCTCGATCTACAACGAGGTTGACAAGGTCATGCGAGAAGACTGGCGTCCGATGGAAGAAATCGTCGCAGATATCGAAGGTGAAGAGAACATCGAAAAGTGGCAGTACACGCCAGAATCGCAGACATAAACGCTCTCTAATCAATGAAACTGACAAAGCTGGTCATCAATGATTTCGGCCCATATCGCGGTAGAAACGAGTTTACGCTAACCACTTCTCAAGACTCTCCTATTATTTTGTTCGGCGGGTCAAACGGAGCCGGAAAAACCACGCTGTTCCGAGGCGTTCAAATCTGTCTTCACGGACGAAGCGCATTGGGCCAACGGGTCAGTGAAGCAGATTACAAGGACCACATCAGAGGAAAGCTCCACGAGTACCCTGAACAAACAGCTGACAAAGCCTCAATCCGCCTCGAATTTGAGTACGCCTACATGGGTGAGGTGGACCACTATAGCGTTGAACGATCCTGGCGTGACCGTGGGAAAAGCATCATTGAGAATCTCGAGGTACGTCGGAACGGAAAACTACCCTCTGATCTCGACAAAGACCAGTGGGAAGACTTTCTGAAAGAGCTGATCCCGCCGGGAATCTCACAGCTCTTTTTCTTCGACGGTGAGAAAGTCCAAGAACTCGCCACCGCAATCGAAGACGACGAAAGCTTCGAAAGCTCCCTCTTCTCACTTCTCGGTCTCGATCTCGTAGACAGACTTGACGCTGACCTCTCTATTTACCGCTCCAGAAAGCTCGATGAAAGCGGTCTCGAAGGCATCACCGAGGAAATCAACGAACTCCAAGAAAAGAAAGAAGAACTAGAGAACCGGGAACAAGAACTCAAGCACGAGAAGCAAGATAAAGAAGAGCGGCTTGCAGAACTCGAAAGCGAGATCGATACTAAGGAAGCCGAAATTGCTCAAGAGGGTGGGGCCTACGCAAACAAACGCGAGGAGCTCAAAGAACGCCGGGCAGAACTCAATGCGAAAATTGAGAACGCCGAAGAAGACATTAGGGAAATCGTTACCGACGCATACCCATTCGCACTTGCACCTGACCTCTGTCAGAGCGTTGTCAACCGGCTGAAAGACGAAAGCGAGAAACAGGAAACCACTGCTGCCAGAGAACGGCTTGACAACGAACTCGACGAGGCCCTGAACGGCGATGTTTTCAGCGACTTGGACGTGCCTGAAGACCAAGCTGAGGAAATCAAGACCCGGCTTCAGTCAGAAATCCAGAACAGGTTCCAAGTTGAGGATGAGGACACACAGCTCCTACACCAGTTCTCCGAAGCACAGCGCCGAGAGATGTATGGTGTCGTCGACCGAGCATTGAATGATGTACCCGAAACACTCGGCTCAAAATCCAGCGGGTTGGAGAGTATGGTTCGGGAACTACAGAACATCGAGGAAAAGCTCGGACGTGCCCCGGAAGAAGAAGACATCTCACCGCTCATTGAGGACCTAAACGAGTTGATTGAGGAGAAAGAGTCTCTCAAGTCTGATGTCGGAGATATCGAGGAAGAACTGAGCAAACTTGACACCCGAACATCCCGGCTCGGAAACCAGATTGAAAACAAGCTCGATCGGAAGGACGACAAGGAAACCGTCTCAGAGCGGGCTGAGTTGGCCTCCAATGTTCAAGACGTGCTGAGTGAATATCGTGAAGACTTGGCCAAGGAGAAGCTCCGGAACCTCGAAGACGCACTTACTGAACGGTACCTCTCACTCTCTAATAAGAGCGACTTTTACGATGGAATTGAGGTTGATGAAGACGCTCTCGATATCAAAGTTCGAACTAAGCACGGGAACCACAAACCCCAATCCGAACTCTCTGCCGGTGAGCGCCAGATCTTCGCAACCTCTCTTCTCTGGGCACTGGCAGAGATCTCCGGAAGGCCGCTCCCCTTCATCGTCGACACACCGCTCGGTCGTCTCGACAAAGCCCACCGCGAAAACTTAGTGGAGAACTTTTTCCCAGAAGCAGCACACCAAGTCTTGGTGTTCTCCACTGACACTGAAATCGACGACGAGTACTACGACAAACTGAACGACGACGTTACTCAAGCATACCACCTCAACTACAACCAGGAGGAAGGCTACACATCAGTCACCCGTGGCTACTTTTGGTCGAATACTGACCAAGCTGGAGAGATAGATATGGAGGTTACGCAATGAGCAAAGAGTTCAATCGGATACAAATCGGAACAGACGCCACAAATCGGCTACGAATGTTGAAAGGGAATACTGGGCTCACACCAAACTACCTCAGCAGGATCGGACTATGTTATTCCCTGAATGAACCCCGGCCCCCAAACCCAGAGCAATACGATAACGACGGCCAGACGTTCAACCGGTACACCCTGCTCGGAGAACACGACGCACTCTACATGGCACTCCTCAAAGAACGGTTGATCCAAGAGGGCAAAGATCCGGAAGAGGATCTTTACGACGAGTTCGTCGCCCATCTGAACAGGGGTGTGATAAGAGTACATGGAAACATTAGGGATCTCAGTGATTTCCAAGCCTTGGTCCCCAACAGGTTGAAAGAAGACACCGACGTGGAACCGGATAGTGGACTACCATGACTTCCAGCCTTGACGACGCAGTCTATCTTGATCATCACGCCACTACACCGGTAGATGAGCGGGTAGTCGAAGAGATGACCCCGTACCTCACTGAAAACTTCGGAAACCCAGCCAGCGACGACCATCTCTACGGAGCCAAGGCAAAAGAAGGCGTGGAACAAGCACGAAAGCAGATCTCCGAAGTCCTCAACTGCCGTAAGGAAGAAATCATCTTCACCAGTGGTGCAACAGAATCCGACAACTTAGCCATCAAGGGCGTCGCTGACTACGCCGAGAGGAAAGACAAAGGGAACCACATCATTACCGGAGAAACCGAACACGAAGCCATTCTCGAAGCCTGTGAAGCATTAGAGAACCGTGGCTTTGACGTGACCTACCTCCCGGTCGACGAAAACGGGCTCATCAACCCCGACGACGTAAAAGACGCAATCCGAAACGACACTCTCTTGATCTCGGTCATGGCGGCCAACAACGAGATCGGGACCATCGCACCTCTCAAAGAAATCGGGGAAATCGCCAAAGACAACGAGGTCTTCTTCCACACCGACGCAGTCCAAGCAGTCGGCTATGTCCCTATAAACGTCGAAGAGATGGGAATAGATCTGATGTCAATCTCTGCTCACAAAATCTACGGACCGAAAGGTGTTGGAGCCCTCTACGTCCGTCGACGAAACCCGAAGGTCAAACTCGACCCACTCATCCACGGGGGCGGTCACGAACGAGGTTGGCGCTCCGGCACTCTCAACGTACCCTCAATCGTTGGACTCGGCAAGGCAGTACAGTTAGCCGACCAAGAGATGGAAGAACGCCGAAAGCACGTTGACAAACTCATGTCCTACATGTGGGATCGGCTCCAAAATGAACTCGAAGACGTCGTTCTCAACGGTCACCCAGAGAAACGGATTCCTAACAACCTGAACGTCAGCTTCCTCGGAGTCGAAAACAAAGCACTGGTTCAGAATCTACAGCCAGAGATAGCTGTGTCAGCAGGATCTGCCTGTACCACCGGCAAGGTGGAAGCCTCACACGTACTCCAAGCTCTAGGAGGCGACGAGCAACACTGGCACTCCGCAGTCCGTTTCGGACTCGGAAAAGACAACACCCGTGAAGAGATCGAATACGCCACAGACCAGGTTATTCAAAGTGTCTCCCGCCTGCGGAAGTTACAAATAAGCTGACAAACGTTCCTACGAACAACCAAGAATGGCTGACAGAACAACTTCTGAGCAAACCGAGGACGAAGATCATCAAGGTCTCAGAACCCTTTCCCTCGAAAACAGCTATCGATCAGGTAACGACGACATCCTGAACGATTTCTACATACCCTGCCTGAAAACCTCGAGCCAATACGACCGGGCAGCTGGGTACTTTGACAGCAAATCACTTGTTCTCGCCGCCCAAGGAATCTCCAAACTGGTTCTGAACGACGGCAAAATGCGGTTAATCGTCAGCCCCCGCCTCAAGCCCGAAGACATCGAAGTACTAGAGCAAGCCTCTGAACCAGAAGCCGACCTGGATGAAGAAGAAGTCATAGAAAATGCCCTCCACCGTGGACTCTCAACTGAGCAATTCGAGGACTACCTGAAGCGGGATCGATTCAAATGCCTCGCCTGGATGCTCGAAGAAGAGATGCTGGAAATCCGTATCGCCTACATGACCGATGCGGACAATCTCAACCCATTCAGCCATTACCACGAAAAACTGGGGATCTTCTCAGACGACCACGGAAACAAGGTCGCCTTCTTCGGCTCCATCAACGAAACCGAATTAGCGTGGACAGACAACTTCGAATCCTTCGACGTCTACACTAGCTGGTGGCCCGGCCTCGAGATGCGGACCTCCGAGAAACAGGAATCATTCAACAATCTCTGGAAAAACGAGGAATCCAGAGTAACCGTCAAAGAACTACCTGATGCAGTAGAATCCGGACTAAAAGAACACAGCCCCGAAACCGTAAACGGCCACCCAGACCTGGAACTGTTCAACAAAGAGGATACTGGGGAAAGCGAAGAAGAGGAAATCCCTCTCTGGGAACACCAAGAACAATCCATAGACCAATGGATCGCAAACGACTATCACGGTATCTTCGCATTGGCCACCGGCACCGGGAAGACCAGATCTGCAATAGCAGCTGCAAACCTCGATGCCGACAACAGAGTCACTCTCGTCATTGTCCCAACCACCACTCTGCTCAACCAATGGAAAGAAGATATCGAAGAACTCATCGAAGACGTTGAAATCCTGGTCTGTAGTGGAGAGACGGATTGGCGACAAGAGATGCTGAGCCTGGTCAACCCATATCGGACCGAAAGCACGGATGTAATCCACAGCCGACCCAAGCAGTTCATCCTGACAACCATCCACACCGCTGTTGGAGACGCATTCCGAAGCTTCCTCCGAGGAGTTCCCCCCAACCGACTGCAAATCATCGCTGACGAAGTCCACAGATACGGTGCAAACACCTTCAGCCAACTCTTCGAAATAGACGCAGGACGACGAATCGGACTTTCTGCCACCCCTGAACGCAGATTCGACGACACCGGAAATCGGAAAATCATGAGCTACTTCGATGACATCATCTTCCGGTTCGAAACTGCTGAAGCCATCGAGAACAACTATCTATCCAACTATGACTACTATCCCATCATCTGCGAACTCAACGAGGAAGAATACGAGAAGTATAAAAGCTACAGCCAGCAGATAGGCCAAGTCACAAGCGAACTAAACAACGACAATTCCAGCAAGTCCGTCCAAAAGCTTAGAGAAAAGCGAGAAAGACTCTCCCGAGACAGGGCCAAGATCCTGAAAAAGGCCGAGAACAAGCCTCATCGATTCGGCCGCTTTCTGAAAACATATCATCCAACACCAGCCATCATATTCTGTGAAGACAATCAGCAGATTGACCAAATCAAAGACCAACTGAATCGAAAGAAGGGAGAAGACTCCTACGCCGTGTTTGTCTCCGATATGGATGAAGACAAGAAGGCCAGTGCTTTCTACCAGTTCAACAACGGAATGGTAGACTACCTACTGGCTATCAACTGTCTTGATGAAGGGGTTGACGTACCAGATTGCCCGACAGCCATCATCATCGCCAGTTCAAGCAATGAGAGACAATTCATTCAGCGGCGAGGACGTGTTCTTCGAAAAAGTGAAGATAAATCGAAAGCATCGGTCTATGACATGATCACGTTGCCTGGCCTACTCGCAGAGCAGGGTAACAACACGGCCAGGGAATTTGTGAAAAAGGAACTCCATCGAAGTCGGGTTCTCATGGACTCTGCCGACAATCAAGAAGAAATCAGGCAGGAACTTCGAGAACAGCTTGAACCGTACGGACTAGGGCATCTAGCACTGATATGAATACTGAAGAAACCGACCCGGAAATTGAGAAACTAATCGCTGAACAGGCTGATAAGAAGAATATCCCAGAAGATTTACTGAAAGAGATCTACGTCCTCGAAAAAGAAATGGTCACAATGGACCGGAGGGCAGGGCTTCCCTCGGAATTAAGACAGATACTGGAGAGATACGTCGACAACGGATGGAGCATGGAGTAAAACCATGAAGGTTCAAAAAGCAATCATCGAGAATTTCATGCCCTTCTATAAGGAAGTGAATATTAACCTCCAGACTAGTAGTGATTCTCCTCTAATCCTCATGGGTGCGAAAAATGACCGAGGGAAGACTGCTTTTTTCACAGCTATGCGTTTCTGTCTCTACGGATTTGAAGGAGGGAACGCAAAGAAGTCAGAGAAGCGCCGCCAAGCAATCAACCGGAAAGCTGCTGTGGAAGGACTGGGAAAAGCCAGCGTTACTCTCGAATTTACGCACAATCAGAACGTCTACGAGATCGAGAGGGTTATCGAGTTCGACCAAGTCGATGACCCAGATGAACGGGATTGGAACTCCTGCTACGTGAACGTCAGAAAGCCCAGCGTCAGCGAAGGGAAAGAAACGATAATCGACCAGGCACCGAACGAAGACCCTGCCAAAAAGTACAACCGGTTCATCAACGGTATCCTCCCAGAAAGCGCCTCAGATTTTTTCTTTTTCGACGGCGAAAAACTTGACCGATACGCCGGATCCTACAATGACTCCGAGGCAGATGTCCGAGAAGCGATTGAAACAGTTCTCGGCATCCGAGAGATCCAAAACGCCATCCACGACCTCAAAGATGAGGGCAAAGACTACTATCAGGATGAGTGGAAAGATAAAGCAGCGGACGTAGAAGAGCTGCAAGGCCTCTCAGAGGAAATTACCCGCGTCGAAAGCGATATCGAGACGAAAAAAACCGAGAAGGACTCGGCCCAAACCAAGCTGCGGCAGAAAGAGAAGCGCCGTAGTCAAATCGAAGATCGCCTAGCTAAAGCATCCGGTGTATCCGACAAACAGGACCGGGTCAACGAAATCAAAGAGGAAATCGAAGGTAGCGGTCAAGACGACGGCTTGCAGGACAAGCTGAATGAAAAACGTGGAGAGCGGCGTGAACTTCACTCTCGCCTCGGTCCATTGATGATCGGTATCGGAGCAAAACATGTCATCGACAACTACGATGTCTCCATTGTTTCTGGAATGGAAGACACCATCAAGTACCTCATTGGTCAAGACAACTGCCTCTGCGGAGCAGATATCGATGAAGACGCCGAGGAAACCTTAGAACACACTCTCACACAACTGCAGAACGACGAGATGAGCGCCATCTCGGAACTTCAAGGATTCGCTTCAGACCACCTTGAGTGCCTCACTTCCGGGGACTACCCAGAGCATCTGAACGTAAGCCAAGCAAAGAGCGAGTACGTCTCCATCCAAGAAGATATTGATGGATGGGAAGAGGATATCAGCGACCTTGAAGACGAAAGAGAGTCTCTGGAAGAGGATATCGAGAAAGCAACTGTCACCGCTGAAGAAGTGGAATCTCTTCGAAACACGAAGGAGGATCTTGATGAGAAGATCGGCGGGTTGAAAAGTACAATCGAAACTCTAGGAGACGATATCAGTAATCTTGAGGAAGAAAAACGAGAGTTGGAGCAGACAGTTAACTCGATGGAAGCAGCGGACGAAGAGGAACAGCGCTACCGGACCCTGATGAAACTCTCCGACGAGTGTGCTGATGCTTGGGAAGAGATCCGGAATAGGTACGTCGAAACCCAACGTGAAAGTGTCGAGAAACACGCCTCCAAGATCTTCGAAGAGCTCACCAACAAGAATGATGTCTACGAAGGTCTCACTATCAGCAAGGACTACGAACTCGACGTCAAAACAATCTCCGGCAACCGGGATATCGAAGAGCAGAATCCCAGCAAAGGAGCTCGCCAGATTATCGCCTACTCCTTCATCGCTGGGTTGAACAAATTCACTGCCCGGGAAGCACCCGTTGTCATCGACACGCCAATCGGCAGGCTTGACCCAGAACACAAAGAGAACCTGATTGACTACTTCCCCAACTTCCGTGACCAGGTGATTATACTCTACCAGCCGGGCGAACTCAACGAAGAGGATATCGAGCAAATGGGAGATAACATCTCTAGCCATCTAGAGATTCACCAGCGGGAAGGCGACCCCGAATCCTCTCAAGTCAGTCCAATTGAATCAGAGACCGAACTGAAACGGGTGCTTGCCAAATGAGTACTACCACCTCCAGACGACTCAAAACAGCCCGGTTCGATATCTACCGAAAAATGGTGCTGAGGACTGCCCGCAAAGATGATAACGTCAATGTAACCGACGAGAACAACTATCCCTTCGACACCAATTACGAACTGTTCGCGGCTGGTCTGGTCCTCGGATTTCTGCGAGACGACCCCCGTACAGAGTCCGAAGGTAGCTACTCCCAAGACTTCATCCAAGTGAATCGGGTAGGAGGTTCATCCGAAAACGAGTACCGAGAGGGAATTGAGTTCATCTACAAACTCATAGAACTGGAACACAGCGACGAAGATCCAGATGACAGTGAGCTCTGGGAACTGGCTCTGCAGTACGCTGACTCCGGCGTAGAAGCAATCGACCAAGACATCAGCCTGAAAGATGAGTTCGACCTCCTGGCATTCATTGATGAAGCCGATCAGAAGTGGGAAGACCGTTTAGAGGACGTTCTCGTTGATCAATAAGAGGGCTATCCGAGGATATCGTCCAGCCGGTTATTCACCATATTATCGAACTTTTCAGACGACGCTTCCTCCTCTTCTTTCTCCTTGCTCCACTCCTGAAACCGTTCCTTAGCTTTAGTCCAGCTTCCGAAGTACCGGGCTGCCATCGTGGAGCTGTAGCGTCCGTACTCGTTCATCTCCTCTTGGGTAATCTCCCCTCCGACCTCGTCGACCACAAATTGCATATCCTCCAGCAACTGTTCTTCTTTGTCAATACCTGCGGCATCAAGCGCATCATCCCAAGAACCGAACTTCTTTTGATAAGCCTGGGCCGTGAATACGCCTGACTTGTTCATATCCGCTGGATACGGAATTCCCTCCGTTTCTTCATCAACCCACTGTAATTCCTCAATCAGCTCTGCTTCTGAAGGCTCATTTGGTGACGACTCATGCTCTTCTTTTGCTTGAGCTTCCTCTTGCTCTTTCTTTGCCTCTATCGCCGCTATGTAGTCGTCTTTCGTAACTGGGTCTGGAACGATTCCTGCCTCTTGGCAAGCCTCGAACAGACCTCCGAACTCCTCACAGAACCGTTCGGTAGAATAGTTGGAATGAGCCTCGATTTCACCCTCGTCCGGCAGATGACCGAGACTTTGCGCTACCGAAACCAAGTCCATCAAGAGATCTCGGTTACGGATGTTTTTCGACACATCCTCTGTATTGTCTGACTCTTCTGTCACGTACTGGTTCAGACCACTATTTTCACGGACAAAATCTTTCGCCTCTTCTATCACACGGATGTAGCTGTCGTCGTCTCTGTAATAGAACGGCTTCAGCTTTGACTCCAGATAGCGGTGGACCTCGCTGCCCGAAGCCATGTCCCACCTCTTTTTTAGCTTTGAATTACCGGTCGGCTCAAGACGGACAAGATCCAGCAGCCGGTCGTGCTCTTCATCAGAGAGATTGCTGAGTCTTTCTTCGAGGGCTGGTTCAAGATCTGTCCCAAACTGAAAACTTCCTGTATCTTTCCTGTTGTTCGATGGTGGCATACTGTCTCGTTACCTTCTATTTTACAGCGAGATGTATCGTATTTTGTGGTGAAGAAAGGTTGGATTGACCGACCGGCTTCTCTGGCGGATTACTGGTTTCTCTTTGAGTGGAACCCAAAGCGGTCAAATGGGAGTGGATCACCACTCCTACTTCCAATACTCAGTACTTCACAAAGCCGTTAGTTCAGAAGTCCGCTTGTTGAGTTGTGACCAAACAAACCAACCAAGCGGACAGTGAAATCCACGAAGACCAGCTCCTTAATTTCCTCGTTAACACACTCACCGGTGCGTTCAGCCTTGACCTCGGTGAAAACGCTCAAATCGACCCCGAAGATATCTTCGAGGTCCTCGTCGGCGCTACCGCCGACGGGACCTCGATCTCCTCACTCTGTGAGAAGAGCCAAGATTCACCCTCTGGAAACGGCGTTCTCCACCACCTTCGCACCAAGTTCGATCTCGAAACCGTCCAATCAACCGGCAACACGCTTCTTCAACAGGATGTCCTCGAAACGCTTCCCCAGCAGGTGGAGGTCGTTGCGGACCTCCACCTGCGGCCCTACTACGGCGACGAAGACGACACAGACGGTCTCTACTACCACGAAGCGAAAGCGGGAACGACTGCGTTCCACGCCTACGCTACCCTCTACGCACGTGTAGAGAACAAACGCTACACCCTGGCGGTGCGCCGTCTCACCGACGGCGACACCGCCAGCGATGTTCTCGCTGAGTTCCTTGGACTACTCGACAACTTCGAGTTCGACGTCAAAGCGGTCTATCTCGACAGCGGCTTCTACGATGGCAAGTGTCTCACCCTGCTTCAGGTTCACAACTTCGCGTACGTCATCCCGGTCATCAAGTGGGGAGAGGAAATCAAAGAAGAACTCACCACAGGCTGGAGTCGTGAGATCTCCACGATCTCACGACGTCCTTTGGCGATCATGAGTGGACCGTAGAGTTCCCGGTGCTGATCGACTGCACCTACAAGAACGGGCGATACGGCGAAAAAGGGGTGGCGCGTCACGGCTATGCCGCTGACGCGCCGTTCATCGACGAACCACGACAGGCTCGATCCCACTACAGCAAGCGGTTCGGGATCGAGGCGAGCTACCGTCTTTCGGAGTCGACGCTCATCTCGACAACAACGCAAGATCCAGCGAGACGGCTGTTGTTCGTGGTGATTAGCCTGCTGGTTCAGAACGTCTGGCGGTACTTGCACTGGGAGTACGTGGCGACGCCCCGCCGAGGCGGGCGTCGCCTCTGGTGGTGGCCCTTCGAGGAGTTCATCGACATGGTAACTCGGGCAGCGTGGACGGCCCTCGCGGTGCGTCGGGCCGTCCCCGCAAACAGACCACCGGACGACCGATTCCACCGGTAACCACCGACCGGGCTCACGTGCGGTGAAGTGGCAACACTGTCGCGTCGGCGGCAGACCGCCGCCGACAGCGACGACTCTGCGTCGATTCGTCTCTGATTCCCTCATCGAAACCGTCAGTGCGACCACTCCGACCCAGAACTCAACCTTCAGAAACCGCTAGCCGAGGATGCTTTGTGAGGTACTGATACTGGTGGTTGAGAACTATTGTATGACACCCCCGAGGGCGTACCGTGGCAATCAATCGGCTTAGTGAGAAGCAACACGATTTGTAAGTGAATAGGAAGATAGATACAGGATAGAGATGTGCTCTTGGGTGTGTCTCGAAAGTATCGTGATTATGACTGGCTACGCCGAGAATACTACGAAAAAGGCCGGACGTTGAAGGACATCTCTGATCAACTAGGAGTGGACCATACTACTATTTCGAAATGGAGGCGAAAACTCGGCGTCCCAAAAAAGTCCCGTAAAATCGAATTTGACTGTCCAGTTTGTGACGAAGAATTCGTTCGCTCGAAAAGTAGAGTAGAACGGACAAAGCACACCTGTGTCTGTAGTCGAGAATGCCTCCACGAAGCCCGACGAATTGGGTTGTTTGATTGGCATGATAAGATAATCCAAGGAGATTCACGTAATATGGATGCCGTTCCGGATGAAAGCGTCGACCTTGTGGTCACGTCCCCTCCCTATCATGTAGGTGGTTTTACAGCAAGAGAGGGGTACTCCGACTACGACGACTCTCAGGGAATCGATCAGTGGGAGTCGATGATGCAGGCGGTACTCGATGAATTGTACCGAGTGACAAAACCGGACGCAAAAGTTTGTTTTGTATTGGGAACTTCAAAACCAGAAGACAAGCGTACGCACCAGCATCGTCTAGCCGCTCACGCCTATATGCTCGCTCTTGAGGCTGGCTTTGACTACTTTGATGGGATTATCTGGATCAAGAAGACATACTCTAACTCAGGTGGTCGAGATCGCCCTCTGTTCGGAAGCTACCCCTATCCTACGAACTTCCTTGTCAACCAAAATCACGAACAGATTCTTGTCTTCAGGAAGTGGGTTTCTGAGGAGTATCACGAACGGCGTGTCCTACCTTCACAAGGGTCACAAAAGAAGGAAGACAGCAAACTATCACGTAAAGAATGGCGTGAGTACGCTCAGTCAGTCTGGCAGATTGCTCCAGTCAAACAGGGGAGTCATCCTGCACAATTTCCTATTGAACTAGCTGAGAGACTGGTACGCTTGTACAGCTTCCGAGAGGACACTGTTCTAGATCCATTTTGTGGGTCAGGAACAACTGCAGTAGCCGCTGTTCGAAATCAGCGTCACACGTGCGGGTATGAAATTACTAGAGAATATTGCGAGTTGGCTCGGGATCGGCTAGACAAAACAGATTCAGTATTTAACTAAATTACACAGATTGTGCTGCGATTTCTAAATTACCATTTTCCAGTTATATACCTTCGAACTACTGGTTACATTTGTGCTCACGATAGGAGGTAACCAGAACGGCTACCCCCGAAGTCAGAGAGCGCCTCAACGCTCCGCTGACACCCGGATCGTCCGGGGTCTTGTGCACCGCAGAACTACAACCATGAAACACTACGTAATGCACAAGACGTGTGGTAGTTTGTCGAACCGATGTGAAAAGAACTCTGCTGCTGACGAGGTGCGACTCCGATGACGACGAATATGGAGGACCTCCCGGAAGAGCTGCAAGACTTGCTCAAAGGTACTAAAGCATCGCTGGAGCTACTGTCTCCCGAGGATGGCGTCGATCGGTATCTTCAGAGCAGACGAGAGGAGGTCGCTGAGAATACGGTTCAAGAGTACAGTCGAAAGCTCGAATTCTTCCTTGAGTATTGTGACATGGAAGGGGTCGGAAATCTGAATGATTTGGGCGGTCGGGACGTGGATGGCTATGAGGTGTGGCGTCGCTACAAGTCATCTGACCGGGTTGAGATGCTGAGCCAGAAAACGATGCGAGATGACATGTATCTCGTCAAGTCTTTTCTTGACTACCTTGAGAAGATTGACGCTGTTCAGGCTGGACTCGGCTCAAAAGTCAGTATACCCACGCTCGAAGAGGGTGAGGGTGTCCGCAATGACGAGCTCTCTGCCCAACGGAATCGCCGTATCCTCGATCACCTCGCGAAATTCGAGTACGCTACGACAGCCCACACTCTGTGGGTACTCAACTGGTACACAGGGCGAAGACCCGGTGGAATCCACTCACTTGATGTTGAAGATGTGCATACCGAGACTTCCGAACCGTTTATCAAGTTCTGCCATCGTGGCGGGACAACTAGGTTGAAAAAAGGGAAGAACGGTGAAGGGTCGGTCAATATTCCACAGTCTGCAGCAGAGGTGCTGGAGGACTACAAAGAAAATCGGCGGCACGAAGTGACTGATGGAGACGGTCGACGACCGTTCTTGACGTCCAGTGATGGGCGTTTGTCGAAGTCGTACATGCGGAAAATCTTCTATAAGTGGACCCGACCATGTCAGGTTGGAAGTGAGTGCCCTCACGACAAGGTCATCGAAGAGTGTACGGCTGCCCAAGCAGTTGACGACGCATCGAAGTGTGAGTCGAGCAAGTCTCCAATGACAAACCGACATGGGCACATCTCAGAACTCCGCCGTGCTGGTGTTCCTATCACGGTCATCAGCGAACGTTGTGACGTGAGCGAGGAGATCATTGAGAAACACTATGATGAACGCAGTGAAGAGGAACGTCGGAAACTCCGGAGAGAGATACTGAGTCAGTTCACAGAAGATACGGAGGTGGCATTCTGATGAATTGCATTGTCGAGATGATGGTCAGAACCATCCCCACCATTGTCACCGAAGATCCAAATGATGGTCTGAAAGACTTCCGCTTGGAAGAGGCCCTCTAAATCAGGTGGTGTAACGTATGAGCAAACTCCCCTCCCTGAGAGACGTCTCTACCGAATCAGAAGAGCAGACTAGTATCACTGCTCGGCTACCGCGTTGGAGCGAAGCCAGTTGGTCATCAAATCAATCCACACCACTTAAAAAAGAGGTGGACAACGCAGGTATACCTCACTTGTCCATCTCCTTCTTAAGTCCTGTATACAGATTCGGACGTTTCTCGACTACTACCCAAGCTCTGATAGGCATTTGTCTGTTCCATCTGTTATTTAACAGGATGGAGATCTCCAACACTCTGATACCGTGCTTGTTCGGACTGTTGTCGAGAAGCGAAGTAGAGGATAAGCGGTGGGTAGGTCAATACCGAGTGAGTTCAGAGTCCCAATTGGACAACACAAGTATTGAAACCCAGAAGGAAGCTGTTCGACGCGAAATCGGCGAAGCAAACGGACAAGTCGTGCGCGAATTTGAAGGGGCAGAATCTGCAGCAACAATGGAACGCGAAAAACCGGAGAAAATCGTCTCCATGGCTGAAAGTGACAAGTTCGATATCCTCGGGGTCTGGAAGCTTGACCGACTCACTCGAGCAGACCCGTTCGAGAGTTTCATGTACCTAAAACAGCTCAGAGATGAAAAAATCATACTCTACGCTGACACCTATGGTTACATCGATTGGGACGATTTGCACGACTTTAGGACGATTTTTAACCAAGTGCTGTTCGCCCGTCAATGGTATGAGCGAATTAAGAAGGGGGCTGAACAAGGTCAGATCCAACGATTACAAGATGGGAAGTGGCCTTTCGGACCTGTGCCATTCGGATATGAAAAGAACGAGAATCAGGTTGTTCAGCTGACTGAGAAAGGTGAAAAATATATCCCCAAGATATTCCAAACATATCTTGAGACAAAAAATCGATCCGCGTTGAAAGCAGAGGTTGATGAATTCAAGGATTTGGACGAGGTGCTGTCTGATACTCGACTTAGGACAGTGCTGCAAAGCCATCTCTGCGTCGGTGATCTGACGCTAAAAGACACCGTGATCGAGACAAATTCGTCACTACAAGCGGTAGACAGGGATACGTTCAACCGCGCACAAGAGATACTTCGCGAAAGGGCCCCAAGTCGAACGACCGCCAACAACGTCCCGGAGCCAATTAACCGCGCGAGTTACCGGTTCGGTCCCGAATTCTGTTTAGAGTTTCTCGAAGCGATCACAACGGAGTGCCGAAAATGTGGCGGCGAATTGACTCCTGTCGGGAGTACTACTCGATGGGGCATCAAAATGCAAAACTTCGCATGCAAGGAATGCTCATACCAAGGGCCGCTTCTTAACGAGAAAGAATTCAACGAGATTCACCAGACGCTCCCTCTACGATGCCCAGTCTGTCCATCAACGGAAGGCTTCGATGTGGAAGAAAACGAAGCAGGCGAGTTGAAATACAGATACAGCTGCAGAAATTGTGACACCACCTTTCACATAGATCTCCCTCCCGGTAAGTACAAGCGTGCATTCACTCGCCCGGAACACCAGTTTCGGGTTGATGACGAAATGAAGTCGACTACAACCCCTAATGAGATAACAACGTTGTCCTCCGAAGCAGATGTTAACCAGTTGAAAATCGCTGATTTCTAATCTCGGTTGATTTCCGCCACACAGTCTCTTTAGTTACTCCCGCGATCTCGCCCGCTTCACGGAGGGTTGTACCCTCCCCATTCTTTTGAGCAGCTATGTAGAGACTGGCAGCCGCAATTCCGGCTGGATTCCCCGAGAGATTGTGGATACTCTCAAGGATTGTGTTTGCCTCCGAAATGGTCACTTCATTTAATCCCAATTGCTCACCGAGAAATGGCAGATATTTTTTCGGTGGGGTGACTTGAAGCTGTACACCTAATTCTGTAACTAGCGAACGGTACGTCGAGTAGAGCAACGACTCACAAACTCCGACCGATTTCGCGACAGCAGTAATTGGGCGAGGTGACCCTGAATTTCTACAGACAGTATAAATGATTGCACCTACAGTCGCATCCACCCTCCGACCATGCATGAAACGTCGTTCCCAGACGTCGGTGGTTAATCTCGCAGCCTGAGTTCGCTCTTGGGGGTGGACGTTCAGTTCCTCTGCAACAGTATCCATTAGACGAAGTGTTTCAACGAACCGATGCTCAGACGAGTCTTTTGGGACAAAATCTACAAACCAATCGCTTGGACCGAGTTCTTCGTTCACCTCAGTCGTAGTGTTATGTTCTACTGCGACCACTGAGGCGAGTGCCTCTTCATTCTCTGATTGCACCAACCCACATTCTGGACAGACAGTCGGTAGTTCCCATCGTTCTCGATTATTGACTCGATTTCTGGAGTCAAACGAACGCGATCAGAGGAACTAATCCGATGACTCGGGCAAAGACGGCGCTCTCACTAGCGTGAGAACGCCGTCATCCGGACAAAGATCCACAGCTGTCGCTCACCACGAGGCGGCTGCTGGACGCGGGCAGATTCAGCCCGCGTCCAGCTGGCTGTAGGTCAGCGGGATTCCGGTACGGTTGGTCGGGGCTTCCCATTTCCGACATAACGTCTCGTCAAGAGCGTGGTCAATCCACTCGCGGAACACCTCGAACCGAAACCAGACGGGGAGTGCTCGCCCGCCGCGCCGCGGCGTGGCGAGCACACCCCATCGGACGATCAACCAGAGATTCCGCAACAAGAAGCTCACAAGAACGAACAACAACCTAACCACCGGATCAGTCGTGCTTGTCCGCGCACGTGCCTCGCGCATCGTCCGGAACGCTGTCTCGATGGCCGAGCGTTTCTGGTAGAGAGCTTCGACTTCCTTCGGCGTGCGATCGGCCAGATCGCACGCCACATACGCTCTGACGAGCAAGCCGTGTTTGCCACGGTTCCCCTGCTGGTAGGAGACACAGACCGCGAGCGGGAAGCGCAGTTCCCGCTCGCTTCCCTCGTACATCACGTACTCCGTCCAGTAGGAGACCGTTGTGTCCAGTTTCTCGGCCATCTGTTTCCCACGGCGGATGATTGGAAGGGCGACCGGTGCAACTGCATCAAGTCGCTGGATTGACGCGCCGTTGTAGAATCCACGGTCAGCGAGGAGTCCAGCGATGTCAAACGGAAGGGCTGCGACGTGGTCGAGCAGACGCTCGACCGCGTCGCTTTTCGGTTCGTCTCCACGGACGGGTGTGACTGCGACGATGAGTGGTTTTGCCCGACAGAGAACGAATCCAGCGAGATAGCGATGGCACTGAGAGGTGCCATCGCGGGGGTTTGTGTGGCAGAGTTCGCCAGCCTCAGCGTGTGGACAGCCGTGGTAATGAATATCGACGAAATCGAGACAGATGATCCTCGGCGTGGGGCCGAGGATCATCGCGGCTTGCTGAGCGAGCAGGTTGTTGACAGTGTCTTCGAGTTGGTCAGCCGGAATAGTGTGTAACTGCTCGAAGGTGTAGTCGTCAGAGTAGGTCCGACGAGTGGTGTCGGTAACGGCCTTGATGGACTTCTGATCAACGGCTGCTTGGGTAACAGTGTCCCAGATGATCCCGGAGTCGAAGACTGCGGCTTCGACTCCGGGGAGAGGAAGCTCCAGTAGAAGTCCGACCGCTAAGGTTTCGAGGTCTGAAGCCGTAAGGAAAGTGTCTGGATGGTAGAGAAATCTCACAATCACCCATCCAGACGCTTGCTGAGAATCTAACCCTACCAGTTGTGACTCTCCGCTAACCCGATGGGAACTACCGACAGTCGCACCCGATCCAACCCTCAAATCACTTAATTCGGCGTGACAAACGAGACAGGAGGTCGCTGACTCGCTCATGAGGACACCAACTCTTTCTCTACGCAATCGATGTATCGTGCACAGATTCGGTGTGCTTTCGACTGCTTTCTCGTTTGCTCCATCTGAGGCTTAGATTGCTTGAAGCGGTAGCGAGCCTCTGTTACTGCCTCAAAGAGATCATCACTCAAAATTCGATACTCCTCCACGTAGGTCTCGAACCCCGCAACCCTGTATGTCCCTACGTAAATTTCGTTAGTGAGTATCGTTTTGACACACTGCCGATTCCAATTGTTCCCTTTCTTGGTTCGAATCCCTTCCTCGTTAAGCAAAAAGGCGACCTGCGGCATCGACTTCTCACGGAGATACAGTCGAAAGATTCGCTCCACCAGTTCCTTCTCGCACTCGTTGACCAGAAGCATCCCATCCTCTGATTTCTCGTATCCTAAGGGAGGATGGTCGTTCGGCCACTTTCGCTCCTGTGCTAACCCGTACAGACCCATTTTCACACGCTGACTCGTGAGGTCAATTTCCAACTCTGCGGCTGACGCCAAGTTTCGAAAATTGAACCGTCCGACTGGACTGGTGGTGTCGATGAATTCAGTGACACTCTGTAATGCCACTCCCCATTTGTTGAGACGCTCTTCCGTCTTCACGAGATCAACGAGTGACCGACAAAACCGGTCTAACTTCCAAAATACAACAACACCAATTAGACCGTATTCCGCCTTTTCAAGCATTGCTTGGAACTTCGGTCGATCTGTGTTCCGTCCGGACTTCGCTTCATCAATAAACACGTACCTGACATCCCACTCAGATTGTTCGCAGTGTTCCCAACAACGGCGTACCTGTTCGTCAATAGAATATCCAAATCGTTGGCTTGAGGACGATGTTCGAGCGTAAATCGCCGCCGGGGTTCGCTCATTCTGAGAGGTAGTCTCTGGAGCTTGATTTGCTAAATCAGTCATTGTTGATCCTCGTCTAGTATCTGCTGTGCCTCCGGGCCTGGTTCCGATAGTGGAACGGGTACGTCTTCATTGACGCAGGCAGGGCAGAGAGGAGGATTTTCTATGTCGCCATTCCACTCAATCACGTCGAACGGATAAAGCGCAGAACACCGCTGACACGCCCATTCGTACACGTCGTATCGGTCAGTCAATTGAGGATATCGACTTGCGAGTGTCGGTGTGAGTTTTGCCCCTTCGTGACTATCGAGGTACTGGATTACTTTCTCTTCAGGATACCTGTTGAAAAGTGGGAGAAGCCCGTGCGCATCAACATCGCTGTACTGCGTGCCTTGCGCTCGGCCACATCGATGTTTGAACGTGCAGAACTTACACTCCCAATCGAACTCGGGTTCAGCCGGAGGGAGTTCTTGATTCAGTCGGTATTCCGTATGTTTGTCCGCCCAATCGACGACGAAATCCTCCCAGCGGTCGGGGTCGAACTGAATGTGGAAGGGTTTGATGTCGAGTGTCGTCCGGTCGCCGTAGACGATGACGGCGTCTGCGAGGTCAACGTCCCACTCTTGAGATAACCCCCAGAGATATGCGTAAGCTTGAGCGATATGGTGTTCGCTGGGTTCAGTGGCGTACTCCAGTGACTGCTTGGTCTTGATTTCTGTAAGGAGGATCGGACAGCTATCCTCATCAACGATAACAGGGTCAGTCTGTCCCCGAATCTGAATCTCCCCGGCATCGGTATCGAGGGTGTAGTCGACCCACATGGAGTTTCTGACGTATGCTCCTTCTTCGCTTGCGATCTGTTCGAGGTAGGGCATCATCCACTCTTCTTCGAACTGTGTTCCGGTCCAGAAGATTCCTGACGGGTCTTCGGATTCTTCGGGCGCGTTGAGTTGCTGGTAGTAGACTTTCCGGTGACACTGGTTCAGTTGATGTGGACTGTGCCGCTCTGGGGGTTTCTCCGGTGGAGGGAGATTGAACCATGTCCTACCGGACTTGATGTTCTGTCTGAACTCACGGTGTTGTTGCCACTGAATGAAGCTCTCTTTCCCGATTTTCCGGGCGAGGGTGGCGGCAGTTGGTTCCATCACATTACTCTCATAGGCGTTCAAAGAATATAGATATATGCATAAACGTAATCTATGAACTACGTTTATGCATTTATTCTTTTGAGAGCGGTGTGGTTTTACTCTGGCTTTGAATATCACGTCTCAATGCGTCCCCGTGTTAGTTGGATGACCCGAGCGGACGATGCTATACTTGAATTACTTAGCGAAGCGGGGATCGCAGCGAATCCGAGCACTATTGCCTTCAATATTGATTACGACAACCGATACGTTTCACAGCGGTGCAGAGTGCTTGCAGAGCACGAGCTAGTAGTGCGAGTTCACGATACGAAAGCAATGTATCAGATAACTAATTTGGGTGAGAGGTATCTCGTAGGGGATATTGACAAAGACGAACTAGAATAAAGACATGTCATTTCTCCGCTTTGTAGATCTCTCAGTCTGTCTGAGTGTCATGTCGTTTGTTACATACCACTACTTGGACTCTTCGGTAACAATTCCGTTTCTAAGTAGGTGCCTCTGATATAGCGGTGAATACTCAGAAACTTGTTCACTGAGATCAGAACGAATTTCGTCCTTATCGTCGTCTTCTGGCACGTCTAAGTCTAATGCAATTGACCTATCGATTCCTAAGTCCATAAGTAATAGCCGCCCTGAGTCGTATGACCCACGCTCAAGACGCTTGTCGAAATTGAGCATGAATTGGTTATCATACTCATCAATATCTTCAAGAATATCACATAGGATTTTGTAATATTTCACGAGGACATAGCGAACATCCGTATTGATAATTCGCATCAACTCTTTAATTGCCGAGTTCACACTGTCCTGATTCAATGCGTCCTGACGCAGCTCAATCATCTCTTTGTAATCACGTTCGCTGAGCCAGTGATATGCCGTATACAAGATATGGTTCAAATTGTATGCACGTGTTTCATCGGCAGGTGTCGATTCAATTTCCTCATTGGAGTCTGACACGAAATGGAATATAGTATTCAGTCTTCGCGTAACATTAAAGAATGAATCCTTGAGATCACGAGTATTCACTTCCCAAGGTTCGGTACTAGCATGAACATTCTCATATAGTTGATTTTGTAGTATTGGATCAACTGTCGGGTTCTTTTTGAGAATCTTCTGTGGAATTGAGATATTTGGCAACTCGGTATCCAGTTTATTGACTACCTGATCCGCTACCTGATCCTTTACCCCCTTCTGCAAGAGATATGGCTTAACCGAACTTCGATCCTTTAGATATCTATTTCGTAAGAGTATAACGGTATATCTAAGCCCAGCGTCGCCGATATTGTTGGTGTTCGCTGTCGCAACTTGTTCGAGAAGGTCCTCTTGCTTGTTTAGAACTGCACTTGATGTCGCTGATGTTATCTCTTTCTCAATGGTTTTGTCAAGTTTCCCGTCAGACCATTCGTCATCATCACGGTCGATATAATAGATTGTACCGTAGAGTTTGCTACCGACACGACCAACTCGGCCAATTAAATTCTGTAATTCAAAGTCTGAGAGTGTTTTATTTCTCCCTTTGCTATGGTCTATAATATACATCTTTTCAGCAGGGAGATTGACCCCCTGCAGGAGTGTTGGCGTACATACAATTGTATCGATAATCTCTTCGCGATACAAGGATTCAATTTCGTCCCGAGCTACCTGCGGAACACTGGCATGATGGAAGGCCACACCGTTCTGGATCGTGTCGATTAGAGCGTACTCATCGTGAATCGACCGTCTAAGATAGTCGAGAAGAGCCTTGGTTTCTGGCTCAGACTGAGGCTCTCGAGAATTTGCAATGCCCTTAGCCATGTTCTCTGCAGCAGACTGTGATTTGGCATATAGCAGAGACTGATCACCGAACCCAAAGTTGTCGACAAATTCTTTGATTGTTTTCTTTTTGTTAGTTTTAACGGTGCTATAGCTCAATCCAGTCGGTCTATCTACCTCCAAATTTAGGATGTTCCCAGATGCACTCTTTACTTCGACATCAATTGAATCAGAGTATTTTCTAAAAGTAAACCGTGCCTGAAGCTGAAATACGGGATTAAATACTGTTTTGATGTCTGATGCTTTCCCTTGGACAATCCCTTCAAGTGCTGTCGATGGGTTCTCAATATATGGTCCTGCAGCGATAATTTGGGTCTCTTCCCAAGCAGCTTCGAGATTTTCTAGTACATTCTCAAAGAGTGGTCCTCGACCGCCGTCCTCCAACTGTTGAATCTCATCAAGGAAGATTAAATCAATATCTACCTTCTCAGACTCTTCATAGTCAAACAGCTGAAGACACCGCTCAGGAGTCAATATTAACAAGAAACTTTCGTCGACACCCTCTAAGTTTGCGCTTGTCCGTATATCAATTTCATCACCAAGTTCGTCTCTAAAGTCTGCACTAACTTCCGAAATTAGTGCACGTGAGGGTACAAGATATACTCCTTGGAACAAATCATCTTCTGCAATACAGTGTGCAATATACCGGCGCATTAAGAAAGACTTGCCAGAAGAGGTTGGACCAGAGAACACAACATACTTTTCGTCAAGTTCGCTCCAAATTTTGTGCTGGAAGCGGGAGAGCACTGTTTCACTATTTAGGCGGTGATATTCTTCGGTAGCATCTAATTCTGCGTTGAGGAGTGTTCCTTCAAAGTCATCCGGGACTTGTCCTTCCCCATTATTATCTGACAGAGAATGTGCGCTCGGTAAACTTCCCAAACGGGACAGGATAGTGTACAGAAATTTCCGGTACAGGTTTTCTTGTGCGTCATCTCGGGTGATATATAACAAGACAGCAGTAGCTAGTGCCTTTTTGAGATGATCATCGTTGGAACTACCAGCTAAAACTGAACTTGCCCAAGCAGCTTTCCTGATGTCTCTTTTCTCGAGATCTGCGGTGTAGTCATGGCCGATGTCTGTGTAGAATACCTCTTTTGTGAGTTCATCAAGAGTGTGATTAAGATACTCCGCATTGTTGGCAGCATCATAAGTACTCATGCGCTTTCACCTTGTGCATTAGAGCTATCATTTATGTCGGGATCTTTTGCATCGTCATTTTCAGTGTCATCTTCACTCTCCTCCTCCTCCTCCTCGAAAATATATCGTAAGCCCGGATCGATAGATACCAGCATTCTTTCACGAAACTCGTCAAGATCAGGAACTGGGAGAAATAGAAATAACAGATAAGCTCGTCTCAAACGGTCACTTCCGTTGTGAACCTGGGTTTTCGTCCTCGAAAGTGGGTCAAGATCATCTAACCGATCTTCAATGTCCGTTTTGATCTCTTCATCATCCTTTGTGACATCTTCTACTGAACTTAGATCGCTATCTTCGTAGCAGATAAATATAGGATGTAGTATTGGATATTCACTAGGATCACTCACGAGAACATCAGCTAAATAATCAAATTGGTCGTCATCAAGGTTGTCCGTGAGATTGTTTGGAGCAACATTTAATTCTTGATTGAAATATGTTCTTGATTGCTCTTCGTGAAACTCAGAAATACTTTGAACTGCTTCTCGAATTCCACTAGTTAGGTTTCCATATACTTTTGCTTCACCGATCCCGATACATTCTTGATTATTAAATTCCCCAAAGAAAAAATTGTCACACCCATACACTTCGTGATTATAACTTTGTTTACTTGCTATCTTATGGGAAATCATAGGAATATCTAGAAACCCATCAGTTAAGAGAAATAGTAGAAATTCACCGAGTGTTCCATCTTGGCGGAACTGCTTTCCAATGCCCGCCATCTCCTGGGCCTTTATACTGGGTGATTTGTTGTTCTCTCTAAGGTCTTCAACTTCAGACTCAGAAAATACGTAGTACGCAAATCGATTTCGTAGAAATTCTCCTAACCCGCCAAACGCAAATCCTGCTGGTTGGACTTGAACACAGTAGTTTGTCAAGTGAAGATTATCAACAGAGTCAGAATCCACATTGTAGATGTATTCTCCAAGAGAACCTGAGTCTGCTGTGTTGAATAGACAGACGGCGTCGGGATAGACCGTCAAATCAGTAAGGATGAAGCCGAGGAGGTCGGGTATGGTGGAAGTCGATCTCCTCGACTTCGTTGAGTGGTTCAAGCGTCTAGCCAAACAAGCCTTGGGAAAGCACGCGGGCGAGCCCGCCACCGGCGGGTTCGCCCGCTGGAAGCACGTCGTTATTCACGGGTTTCGGCTCGAAGAGGAGCACAGCTTCCGAGAAACCGCAAATCGGCTGAAGTACATGGGTGACATACGGGACGTCCTTGAGTTGAACAGGAGCGACGTCCCAGATTACACGACGCTGAACAAGTCGTTCGATCGGTTCAAGATGTGGGTGTGGCGGGCGTTGCTGCGCGTTTCAGCGCAGCAACACCCGCAGTCTGGATTCGCCGCTCTCGACAGCACGTTTTTTGATCGAGGCCACGCCTCTGCGCATTATCTCGATCGGTCGAACCAGACGGTTGAGACGATGAAAGTGACGACATTGACCGATACAGCGTCACTCGCTGTTCTTGACGTGCAGTGCCACGCGCAGTGGCCACATGATACGAAATCAGGGCCGCAGGTCGTCCGCCGGAACGCGGACGACCTGCATACAGTCGCTGCTGATAACGGCTTCCAGGATTGGCACTCTGAATACGAGTTCTACAGCCTCAGCGTGGAACCGTTGATTCACTACCGTGGATCGTCTGCGAACGCGCTCAGCAACAACGCGCTCATTCGAGAGCGTGGCTACACCCAGCGTTGGATGGCTGAAACGTCGTATTCGTCCGTGAAGCGCTCGCTCGGCGATGCCGTGCGAGCGCAAACCTGGTATCGAGAGTTTCGTGAAATCGTCCTGATGTTCGCCATCATCAACATCGAACAACTCTGTGATCCGCTCTGATCCCTACGCCGTACCCCTATTCAACACAGCACCTGAGTCAATTACTGTGGCTTCCGACCAGTCAAATTTGCCCATCTGTTTGTCTCTCTCTTATGTCATAATCACTTAATACTTTACATAAGTTTATTTTCTTCATTGTAGGTATGAGCGACCCAACGTCAAGAACTGTTTTCAAGAGAGACTATGAGGACCTTACTAGACTCACACCGAGAAACATCTTCAGCAAGCGATTTCTACACCTACTCCGAAGGAGATGCTACCGAATCACGGGACAGCACCGACCCCCGTTCGGATGACGAACGAAATCAATCGCGTGACATAGCACTCGTTTATAAACGATGTACCGCCGTCTTGCGGATGTGGATCGTTCGGAAAACGGATGGGCGCTACAGGATTTGAACCCGTGACAACTTGGTCCGAAGCCAAGCACTCTGTCCAGACTGAGCTAAGCGCCCTCACTCCTTCGTACGGGAAGCCCCGATTTTAAACCCCCGGATTTCGGTCGACGATGCCAGTCGAACACACGGTCTCAGAGGTCCGTACTCAGATGTGACACCGGCAGCTCCGACTCGTCGTCGAGGTCCAACTGTCGTGCCAGCACGTCGACCGCGATCCGCCGAGCGACCGTCTCACTCTGCTCACCAGCAGTCTCTCGGAGATGGCGTTCGCCGGGTAACGACCCGTCCGTCTGCTCGTCGACGAACCGCCGAAGCGCTCCCCGTGTCGTCGGTTCTGCCTCGGTCGCTAGCTCGCCGAGTCGTGCCAGTTCGAGCTGTGTCTCCACTGTCGCGACCAGATACCGCTCGGCCGTTGCGACGGGGTCGGAAACCGAGGGGATCGTCGAGAGATAGCGCGCGGCGGCCGAGTCGTCGACGCCGGCGTGGTCCGTCACCCACTCGCGGACAGTCTCCGCGTCGGCGTCGGTCGGAAGGTCGTCTCGGGCGTCCGCACAGAGCGTCGCCTCCTCGGCGGCCACGTCGTGGAAGACGTCGCCGACGACGACGGTGTCGGCACCGGCGTCGAGCATCGCCTGTGCGTGCTCCCGAGAGTCGAGGCCGCCGCCGTACCAGAGTCGCGACCAGTCGAGGCTGTCGGCGACGGTCGAGAGGATGGCTTCGGCCTCGTCGCCGCCGTAGGTGCCGGAGTACTCGAGGTAGACGAGTTCGCTCTCGAGGTGGCGCTCGGCGGCCATCGCGTGCTGTTTCGCCGTGTCCGCCGCGAGCAGGTCGTCCTCGTCGACGTTCGCCTCACGAGCGGCCGCGCTGTCGGGGTTCTGGATGATGTAGGCCTCGAACACCGCCTCCGAGAGCAGCAGTGAGGTGGCGACGTTCGCGAGCGCGTCAAGCACGCGGTCCGGCGTCCACCACGGGAGTTTCTCCGCGAGCATCGACGGCGTGAGTTCCTCTCGGATGTACTCGGTGCCTTTCCCGAGCGTGCCGACGAGCGACTCGGAGTCACCGTTGAGCACCTCCGGGATGGCGATGAACGCGGCGGCCTCGCGGGTGCGTTCGGTGACGTGTCGCGCCTCGCTGGGTTCGTGGAAGGCGGGGACCGAGAGCGGTTCGAGGAGCGCGAACGTCTCTTCGGTGTTTCTCGCGGTGACGTCGCTCGACCCGCCGACGGAGACGGCGCTCGTGTGGCGGAGGAAGAGCGGATAGAGGAGTGGAAGCTTCTTCGCGTCCTCGGGGTCGAGTTTGGTGACGTGGGTCCACTCTCTCGGAACCGGATTGGTGTCGAACGGGCCCACCGTCCGACCGACGATACCGACCGTGTCGACCAGTCGACCGACGCTGCGCGCGAACTCGTCGAGGGAAACCATCACTCGAACTGCACAGAGCAGCCAGTAAATAGCTCGCGAATCGGTCGCGTGTTTTGGGACGAGAGGGCCCGTCTCGGTCCACCTGCCGGCGGCTCACCGCTCCTCGGTTCACCTCGTACGGTCGCCGTCGCGTTCACAACCCCTATTAGTGGCTGGTGGTGTACCACACAACCAATGCAGGATGTAGCCGCCACGGCACGGTCACGAGTGCCGCCCATCGCTCGGGCGTTTCTCCGCTACGTCGGTCGGTCTCCCGACCCCAGCGTGGTACCCGTCCTCTTGCTTCGCTCCGAGGTCGACGCCGACATCGACGCGATGACCGAACGGATGTTCAGCGACGTCGAACTCGAACTCGAGCGTGCGCTCGCGGCGGGCGAGATCGAGACGGTCGACGCGGGTACGGCGGTCCGGTTCGACTACGACACCCGCCTCGTCCTGCCGGCGCTTCTGACGCTCGGTCGCCTCTGTCTGCTCGCCAACGACGTTCCGGTGCTCCGCCACGTCCGCGACGTCGACGAGGAACTCGCCCGCGAGAGCCGGACGACGACCTACAACATCGTCCAGGCGCTCGTCGACGGCGACATGCGCGACGCCATCAACGACGAGGAGTACGAGGACTTCGAGACGAACGCGCGGCCGAAGTCCCGCGTCGCCGCACGCGCACAGCGACGCCTCTCGGAGAACGTCCGCCGCTGGTTCGAGAGTCCGGACACGCCTGCGGCCGTCCGCGACCACTACGACCACGCCGTCGGTCTCTCGGAGGGACACCAGGACGACGACGAGCGGTTCCGCGACCTGCTCGAGCGGTATCACGCCGCCGAGAGCGAGGACCGGTCGGCAGTCGCCGACGAGATCCGCGACTCCTACAAGTTCGCCGAGTCGGCGGACGCGCTCGAGCTGTTCGACGACGATCAGTCGCTGCCCTACTTCCTCACGCAGTACCTCCGCGTCGGCATCCTCTACGAAGACATGTTGAACATGTACGAGGCCGACCTCGACGTCGACCTCGGGCGCGACTTCAAGCGGGCGATCGTGCTCATGGTCATCGCCGCGCAGGTGGGTCTCGACGACACGGACGACTACCCGGAGGACCGTCGGACGCAGTTGACGCCGGTGACGGCGGAGTTGAACCTCGCGGCCGACCGGGAGACGGGCGTCGCGAACCTCCGCGACGTGGTCGTCGAGTATCTCGACCGGGCCGAAGCCTGTTCGCCCGACCATCTGACCAGCATGGCGATCGAGTTCATCCGACAGCAGTCGCTGGACCGGTTGGCAGCACTGCCAACGAGGGAGTAGGGGGACCCGACGTTTCGCCCGACGACGTCGTCGACACCGAGTCGCGTCCGGGACGTCCGCCAGCGGCGAGACAGCCCGGTTCGACGTCGAAAGCCAATAGTGTGTCCCGGTGGCTCTATCAAAAAGAATATTACCGACACTCCGTATTTTACTATCAGTTGATGATTCCCGGCGATGCGGAGCGATGGGTAGCCGGTTCACGACGAGCGGGTGGTTCGGCGGTGACAGCCGATGTATGACCTCCGTCCGACGTTCGACGCCGAGGTCGACCCGGGAACGAACGTCCTCGTCACCGGACCGCCGTTGACCGGAAAACGCTCGCTCGCCCTCGACGTCCTCGCGGCAGGGACGCGCGCGGGAGAGGGGACGATTGTCGTCACGACGAAAGACAACGGCGAGCGTCTCCTCGACGACTACGCGAAACGGACGCCCTACGAGGGGAAGCCGGTGGCCGTCGTCGACTGCGTCTCCCGCCAGCAGGGCGTCGGCGACCTCCGCGACGACGACCGGATCAAGTACGCCTCGTCGCCGGTCGACATGACCGGGATCGGGATCAAACTCTCGGAGTTCCTCCAGGCGTTCTCCCAGGAACAGCGGATCGAACGCAACCGCATCATGGTCCACTCGCTGTCGACGCTCCTGATGTACTCGAACCTCCAGACGGTGTTCCGGTTCCTCCACGTGTTCACGGGTCGGGTCCAGAGCGTCGGCGGGCTCGGACTGTTCTGTCTCGACTCGAGCGCTCACGACGAGCAGACGATGAACACGCTCAAACAGCTGTTCGACGGCATCGTCACGACCGCCGAAGACGATCCGCCGTCGATCCGACTCGCCGACGACTGACGGCGAGTCACGGCAGCCGACAGTGACCGACGGCGGGGCGACGAGAGTCGGCGTCCGTGTGCGCCGTCGGCGTCCGTGTGTGGTCCGCAATCGCGCGCGAACCACTTTTGTCTCCACTCGCCCTTCACGACGGTATGCCGCTCACGAGTGACGACGAACTCCGCTCGCTGTTCGATCTCGAGACGATCGCCGTCGTCGGCTGTTCGACGACGCCCGGTAAGGCCGCTCACGAGATTCCGGCCTATCTCCAACGTCACGGATACGAGATCGTCCCCGTCAACCCCTTCGCCGACGAGGTCCTCGGCCAGCGGGCGTACGACTCGCTGGGCGAGGTCGAACCGACGGTCGACCTGGTGAACGTGTTTCGGCCGAGCGAGGCGGTGCCCGGCGTCGTCGACGACGTCCTCGCACGTCACGAGGAACACGCCGACGTACAGGCGCTCTGGCTCCAACTCGGCATCACACACGACGAGGCCGTCGCCCGCGCCGAGGAGGCGGGGCTCCGCGTCGTCCAGGACAGATGTATGAAGGTGGAACACCAGCGACTGCTGGAGTGAACGTCAGCGTTTTCTCACTGTGGCTGTGAGTCTCGGACGTGGCCGTCCGACTCCTCCACTACTCGGATCTCGAACGCGCGTTCGACGACCCGAGACACGCCGCACGCGTCGCCGCCGTCGTCGGCGAGCGACGCTGTCCGGGAACGCTCGTCCTCGGGACGGGCGACAACACCGCCCCGAGCGTCCTCGGCGTCGAGAGCGACGGACGGCAGGCGTTGGACTTCTTCAACGCGGTCGGCACCGACTTCGAGACGTTCGGCAACCACGAGTTCGACCACGGACTCGACGCCGCGCGCGCGCTGGTCCGCGACGCACCCAACGAGTGGCTCACGGCCAACGTCTTCGAGGACGGACGGCGGTTCGGTCACCCCCACACCGCCCCGTGGACCGTCGCCGACGTCGAGGGCACTCGCGTCGGTCTCGTCGGCGTGACGACCGCGGAGACGCCGCTGTCGAACCCCGAGGCGACGTCGCTCACCATCACCGACCCCGTCGACGCCGCGACCGAGGCGATCGCCGACCTCCGGGCGTCGGAGCCGGCGGTGGCGTTCGTCGTCGTCCTCGCTCACGTCGGCGACGACCGCCTCGCGGACGCCGTCGACGCCGACGTCGTCCTCGACGGACACCGTCACGACCCGGTCGTCTCCCGACACGGCGACACCTGTTACGTCCGGACCGGAGCCGGTGGGGAGCGGCTGACCGAGGTGCGACTCACGGCCGACGAAGCGCCGTCCGTCGAGCCGCACGTCGTCGGCGAGACGTCCGTCACGCCCGATGCGAGTCTCGAACAGGCGCTCGCGACTCGCATCGCTGCCACCGGACTCGACGAGGTGGTCACCCACCTCGACGCCCCCATCGAGCGGACCGACGTCGCGGTCAACTGCGCGGAGAGCCCCCTCGGCAACGCCGTCGCCGACGCGATCCGCTGGGCCACCGACGCCGACGCCGCCGTCGTCCCCGCCGGCGGGTTCCGCACCGGACCCGCCCTGGTCGGGGAGGTGACGGCGTTCGACCTCCGACGAGTGGCACCGTTCGACGACGAGTTCCGCGTCGTCAGCTGTACGGGCGCGGACCTCCGGGCGGCCGTCCACGACCTCTCGCTCGCCGACGTCTGCGCGGACGCCTCCCCGGCCTGTTTCGGACACGTCAGCGGGATGCACGTCGTGTGGGACGACGACCGTTCGACGATCCGCGAACTCTCCGTCGGGGGAGACCCCGTCGCTCCGGAGCAGGAGTACACGCTCGCCACCGTCGCGTACTTCCTCCGGACGAACCGTCGCCTCACGGCGGTCGGGTCCGGCGACGTCGTCGACAGCTACGCCGGCGAGCATCCGCTCGTCGCCTACGCTCGCTACGTCGGTCTCGACCCGCAGACCGACGGACGGATCGAGCGACCGACGTTGACGGAGTGAGGACGGCGCGCCTCGCCGACAGATGAGGATGGCGCGTCTCGCCGAGCGCTCACGGACGTGTCCCGTCCGAGCGGTCGCGTTCGGTCGTCCGAGAGCGACCTACCCCTCCCACTCCTCGTACGAGCCGTAGACGCCCTTCGAGAGGTATCGCTCGCTGGAGTCGGGGAAGACCGTCGCCACCGTGTCGAACGGGGCGTCGATCTCGCCGTCGCGGATGTCCCGAGCGACCTGCTGGGCGACGACGCTGTTGGCCGCAGAACTGGACGCGACGAGCTGTCCCTCCTCGCGGGCGAGTCGCTGCATCTCCGCGTGCGTGTCGCGGTCGGCCACCTGCACGACGTCGTCGACGAGGTCGGCGTCGAACAGCTCGTTGGTCGAGGGGTCGTGTGTCCCGATCCCTTCCGTCTTGTACTCTCCCTCCTCGACGTCGCGACCCTTCAGCGTCGAATAGAGCGACCCCTCGGGCTCGACGGCGACGACGTAGGTGTCGGCGTGGAGCTCGCGCCCGTAACGCGCCATCCCCATCAGCGTCCCCGCGGTGCCACAGCCGGCGACGAGCGCACCGACCTCGCCGTCGAGTGCGTCGTAGATCTCGGGTGCGGTGGTCTCGTAGTGCGCCTCGACGTTGAGCGGGTTCTGGAACTGCTGGGGAACGACGGCGTCGTCGAGTTCCTCGGCGAGTTCGTGTGCGCGGTCGATGGCACCACCCATCCCGTCCTCGGAGGGCGTGTTGACGACCGTCGCACCGAGCGCGCGCATCAGTCGCTGTTTCTCGACGCTGAATCGCTCGGGGACGACGAACACCGCCTCGAGGTCGAGTTGGCCGGCGGCGACGGCGATGCCGATGCCGGTGTTGCCCGCCGTCGGTTCGATCACCGTCCCACCGGGCGAGAGCGTCCCCTCGGCGAGCAGCTGTTCGAGCATGTACTTCCCGATCCGGTCTTTGACGCTCGCGCCGGGGTTGAACGACTCCAGTTTCGCGTAGACTGGAACGTCGTCGGGGGCGGCGTGGAGGGAGACGAGCGGCGTCTCACCGATAGTCTCTAGGACGGACGAGAGCGGTTCCCGATGGGTCGTCATTACGGTGGCAAATGTTGCCCCGTCCCCTTAACGTTGTTATCCCCGTCTCGGGTCGTCGCGCGGTCGGAGGTCGTCGACAAGAGCGTTGCGGGGTCGACCGGCGGACTACTGACTGTCCGACGCAGACGACGTCTCCGTCGAGTCCGTCGAATCGGCCGACTGGGTCGCCTCGCTGCCGTCCTCGGCAGTCGTACCGGCGTCGGCAGTGTCGCCGGCCAGCGAGTCGTCTTCGGCCTCGGCGATGTGGGCCTCGGCCGTCACGGAGTCGAGGTCGATCCCCTGCTCTTTGGCGAGCGCCTCGAGGATCGCACGCTGCTCGGCGCTCTCGGCTTCGAGCGCCTCGACGCGGTCTCTGGTCCCCGTGACCGTCTCCTGCATCTCTTTGATCTGATCGCGGAGTTCGTTGAGTCGTTTGTAGAGTTCCTCCGCCATGTCCGCGATTCGCTGGACTTTCTTCGCCGTACTTCCGAGTCCCATAGGCGAACGTACACGTGCTCCCTTGTGTGCGTTCCGGCTTGTCGACCGACCACGTCAGCGACCTGACCGTGATTCGTCTCCCGGCTCCTGGTCGCCGTAGTCGTCGCCGTACTTCAGGAAGAAGTAGGCGAGTACGACCACCGAGACGAGCGCCGTCGTCGCCGCGACGGCGATCGATCTCGCGGAGTCCGGCACCGACGGGATGTCGACGGCCGGTTCCGGCTGTGCGCCACCCGGGACGACCGAGAGTTCGGCGATCATCCCGACCGACTCGTGAGGGATACAGAAGTAACTGTAGTCGCCCTCGACGTCGAAGGTGTGGCTGTACTCCTCGCCGCCGGCGACGTCCCCCCGCTGGGGGTAGCCGCCCCGAGCGGCCGACTCGCCGTCGAAGTCGCCGCTGGCGAAGAACTCGGCGTCCCCGGGGATCTCCTCTTCGTACGCGGTGACGCTGTGGCCGACCGTGCCGACGTTCACCCACCGGACCGTGTCGCCGGGGGCGATAGTCAACTCGTCGGGGTCGAACACGAGGTCGTCGGTCATGTCGACGGTGTGAGTCGTCCCGCCGTCGTCCTCCTGGGCGGCGGCGGATCCTGCCCCGCCGGCCACCGTCGCGGCGGCAGCGGCCCCGCCCGTCACACCTCGGAGGAACGCACGACGGGTCGTTCGGGAAGCGGTGGCAGATGGACGCTGACCACTCTCGTTCGTAGGAGGCTCCATAGATCGTGATACGGTCCGAAGGGGAATAAACGTCACCTCGGTGAACATATCTGTCGCTCGCTCGCCCGTGGCTCAATCGTGCCGTCTCCGGAGCTATCGGCCGATACATCCGAACCGTGGACTGTCATTTGCTTCGACACGTATGAAATCTGTTAATATGGGCGGGCGAGTTGGAGACCGTTCTCGAACGTGCGTTCGGAGTGGGCCTCCGCAGGGTGGTCTACGGCGACTTCCGGGCCCGCGAGCCCACCGTCGGCGACGCGGACGAGACGACGCCCGAACGCTGTACCGGGCATCGAACCGCTGTGCGAACGCGCGGTGGCGACGAGAGCCGCGTCACCGGTGCGCTTTTGCGCTCCCCATCGCACGTTTCGCCATGGGCAGAACCCGCATCTTGCTGACCAACGACGACGGGATCGAGAGCGTCGGCTTCCGGACACTCTACGACGCTCTCGAGGAGGTCGCCGACGTGACGGCCGTCGCGCCCGCAGACGACAAGAGCGCCGTCGGCCGGGCGATGTCCCACGAGGCCGCCGTCGAAGAACACGAACTCGGCTACGCCATCCACGGGACGCCCGCCGACTGCACCGTCGCGGGACTCGAGGCGCTCTGTCCCGACACGGATCTGGTCGTCGCCGGCTGCAACAAGGGTGCGAACCTCGGTGCGTACGTGCTCGGACGGTCGGGGACGGTCAGCGCCGCCGTCGAGGCGGCCTTCTTCGACGTCCCCTCGATGGCCGTCTCACTCTACGTCCCTGGCGGGACCGGCGAGTGGCACGAGAAGGCGACCGACCCCGACGACTACCGGGAGGCGACCGACGCCGCGGTCTTCCTCGCGGAGCACGCCGTCGACGCGGGCGTCTTCGAGCAGGCGGACTATCTGAACGTCAACGCGCCGATGCCGGGCGACGAGCCGGCGGAGATGGCGATCACCGCACCGTCGACGCTGTACGACATGACGGCCGAACACGAGAACGCGACCGTCCGGCTCGTCGACCGCATCTGGGACCGGATGCGCGACGACGACATCCCGGACCCCGAAGGAACCGACCGCCGCGCCATCGTCGACGGGAAGGTCAGCGTCTCGCCGCTGACCGCACCGCACACCACCGAACACCACGAGTCGCTGGACGCGCTGGCGGAGACGTACCGGACGCAGACAGAGACCGGGGAACGCACGTCGAACCAGTAACGACGGCCCACTAATTACGCCAGTACCAAGGAATATATCGGACCGAGTGTGTTCTCACGAGTATGCAGCAGCCATTCGTCGAGTTGCTCCAGGCCAACGCACGACACGCCGACGAGTTCCAGTCGAAGTTCGACGACGTACAGGACGGTCAGCGTCCCGACGTCGTCACCGTCTGCTGTTCGGACTCGCGGGTCCCGCAGGATCGGATGTGGGAGAACGACGAACCGGGACGGATCTTCACCTGTGGGAACATCGGCAACCGCGTCGTCCAGCGGACCGACTCCGGCACGGTCGTCTCCGGTGACGTGCTCTACCCGATCGAACACACCGGGACGAACGTCGCCGTCGTCGTCGGCCACACGGGGTGTGGTGCAGTGACGGCGACGTACGACGCGCTCACCGACGGCGTCTCCGAACCGGCGGGGATCGAACACTGTCTCGACCTGCTGAAACCGCAGCTCGAACCCGGTCTCGAACTGCTCCCCGACGACGTCGACCGGGAGGGAGCGATCAACCGCCTCGTCGAGTACAACGTCGACCGGCAGGTCGAGTTCCTCCGCGAGAGCGACGACGTCCCCGACGACGTCGAGGTCGTCGGCGTCGTCTACGACTTCCAGGACGTGTACTCGGGTCGTCGCGGCGAGGTTCACGTGATCAACGTCGACGGCGAGACGGACGTCGAGACGCTCCGGGAGGACACCCCCGAGGTCGACTCGCGGATCGAGCGCCTCTGGGAGTACTGAACGACCCCGGCTGTAGGCGACGCAAGGCCTCGTCCCACCGAAGCCCGGCTCTCACTCGCGGGCGACCCAGAGCGGTTTCGGAGCGAGTTCAGTCGTCGCTCGGCGCGACGTTCACGTTCTTGTTCAGCGAGTTAGCAGTGTCGTACGTCGCTTTGATCTCGGCGAGCCGGTCGAAGTTCTCCCCGTAGACTCGCTCGGTGACGTCTTCGTCGTCGCGTGCACTGACACCTGTGAAGCCGCCGTAGGCCCCGTACCCACCGAGACTCCGGAACAGGTCGTCGCCGTCACGCGCCCATTCGATGTTCGCCTCGTCGTCGCCCGTATCCCAGTTCGACTCGATCGTAATCATGTACGCTGCGTCTCGATTCGGATATGCAGTCGCGTCCGAAGCAACCTCGCCGACTGCGCCGCCCATCTGCCAGACACCCACACCCGACAGCTCAGACGGCGCATCTTCCATGTGGTCGACGATAGAGTCGATGACGTCGTCCGAGAGGCCGTCCACGAAACACGATCGGTGGCAGTAGTTACGGCCTTCGGGGAACATCATGGTCCCGAGTTGGTGGAGCATGAGATACGGCATCGGCTCACTCATGTCGAGAAGCGGTTCCGTAATCTCACGGAACGGCTGAAGCGCCGCCATCCCCTCCTCTGGGTCGCCGATGTAGCAGCCCATAATCGCCACGGCGTCTTCGCCGACGAGTTCGTCCGGCATCGGTGGCAGATCGGGAACGTGGCTCTTCAGTGCGAGCGTGGTGACTTCGTTCGGAGCCGCTGCTGCGGCTCGACGGTACTGCGTGAGTACCTCGCTCGCTTCGTCGCCGGGGTAGAAAACACCGAGACCAGCGACGATCGGGCCGACCTCGTACAGCTCGAACTCGAAGTTCGTGACGATGCCGAAGTTGCCGCCGCCACCGCGAACGGCCCAGAACAGGTCTTCGTTGTGCTCCGCGCTCGCAGTGACGAGTTCACCACCGGGGGTGACAACCTCGACCGACCGAAGTGCGTCGATACCGAGGCCGTGTTTCCGGCGCATCCAGCCGATCGCACCACCGAGTGTGGAGCCTGCGATGCCTACGTCGACCGCGCTCCCGGTGGGTGTCGCGAGACCGTAGTGTTGGGCTTCGACGAGTACGTCACGGGCACGACAGCCAGGCCCGACCTGTGCGATGCGGTCGTCGGGGTCGACCCGGACGTGGTTCATCTCCGAGAGGTCGAGAACGAGACCTTCGTCGACCACCGAACTGCCAGATTGGTGGTGAGCACCACCGCGAACCGAGAACGGGAGTCTGTGGTCCGTCGCGAACTGCATCCCCCTCGCGACGTCCGCCGCTCCCTGACAGCGGAGGATGAGTGCGGGGTGCTTGTCGACGAGACCGTTCCAGACGGCCCGACGCTCGTCGTAGGTATCATCTTCCTGTGAGATAACCGTTCCTCTGAGCGACATCGACAGCTCGACAACGTCTTCGTCGTCCACTTTCGTTACTAGTGAACCTTCTGCAGACATTCACTACAACGAATATATTAGATACATATAGTATTTTGTAGAATATTTCTACCTAGATTAGGTAAACACTACGTAGACAGTCCTGTGATAAATGTTCTCGACACCGAAGCCTCCGAGAAACCGGACCATAGGGGAACGCAACGATGCTACCTCAGTGTAGCTTCAAGTTTGTACTCGCTAGTTCATGCTTTCTGAGCGCCTCTCTACCGGAATGAGCAGAAAGAAGCACGTTGTCGAACTCTCTGACGGAGAACGCAGAACGCTCAAGTGGTTCATTTCGACTGGTGAACGCAACGCCGAAGATATCACCCGAGCGCGCATCCTCCTGAAAGCTGACGAGGGGCTCACAGATGTCCAGATCTGTGAGCACCTCGGCTGTTCAATCGGCACTCCCTACAACGCACGTAAAAACTACTGTGAACGAGGGCTCGCGGCGATTCATCGCCGCAAGCCCGACCGCGAGTACGACCTCAAGATGGACGGGAAAGCTGAAGCACACCTCATCAAACTCGCCTGTAGTGAGCCGCCGGAAGGGCTCTCTCGCTGGACACTTCACTTGCTCGCCGACGAACTCGTTACTCTTGACGAGATCGACTTTGAGTCGATCTCTCACGAAACCGTTCGACAGCGCCTAAAAAAACACCCTCAAACCGCATCTCTCCGACTACTGGGCGATTCCACCTGAACAGGACGCTGACTTCGTCTATTACATGGAGGACGTACTCGACCTCTATCACGAACCGTACAACGAGAACCGACCGGTCATCTGCTTCGACGAGTCCAGCAAAGCACTCCGTGGCCATGAGAGCGATCCGCTCCCGGCCCGACCGGGAGCGGTCGCACGTGTTGATCACCGCTACGAACGCAACGGGAAACAGCGGATTCACCTCGCCACAGAACCGTTGACCGGCTGGGTCACCGTCGCGATTACCGAGCGGAGACGCACCGTTGAATGGATCGACCGGATGGTCGAACTCGCAGACGACCACTACCCGGATGCGGACTGCATCCGGGTTGTGGTCGATCAGCTCAACACGCACAACCCTGCCGGCTTCTATCAGTTCTTCCCGCCAGACCAAGCCCAAGCGTACCTTGATCGGTTCGAGTTCCACTACGTCCCCAAGAAAGGCAGTTGGTTGAACATGGCCGAGATCGAGTTAAACGTCCTCAAACGCCAGTGCCTCAACCGTCGCATCTATCACGCAGCGACCCTCCGGTCGGAGGTCGCTGCGTGGCAGCAGCATCGCAACGCAGCTGACCGACTCATCGACTGGCAATTCACGACCGACGACGCCCGGATCAAGCTACGCCGACTCTACCCAGTCGAGTTGGAAGAGAACTAGCGAGACCACGGTTGAAGCTACACTCAGCCTAATCTGGACTCACCGTCGAAGAAGTCGTGGGTTGTCTTGCTCTCCGTAGCACCTCTCTAGTAGCTTGTGCAACTGGTCACTCACCGGACCGCATGACAGCGTGCGGTCGAGTGAGTGATGACGTGCACTCGTTACGATAGCACCGATCGCCTACGAAATTGTACGCTGCCAGTTGTAAGCATCTGACACAATTCCTGAGACCGCCCCATATATGAACGCGATCAGATTCGCTGAGATGCGACTCGTTCAATCCATTCTCACGTCGAGTAGGAATACACGCATCGAGAGAGCAACGACGGTTTACCTACGACCCACGAAATGGCCGATAGATGAACTCGAAGAGATGGCTCCAACGGCATCAAGTCGTCGTCTACGCCGCCTTCGTCGTCCTCGCCGTCGGCGTCGGCGTCGGCCGTCCGAACTCGACTCCGTTCTTCGAGCGACTCATCGACCCGGTGCTGGCCGTCCTGCTCTACGTCACGTTCCTCGAGATCCCGTTCGTTCGACTCCGTCGCGCGTTTCGGAACGGACGGTTCATCGCGGCGGCGCTGGGGATGAACTTCCTCGTCGTCCCAGTCGTCGTCTGGGGACTCACCCGGTTCCTTCCCCCGCGGCCGGTCATCCTCGTGGGTGCGCTCATGGTTCTTCTGACGCCGTGCATCGACTACGTGATCACCTTCACCGAACTCGCGGGCGGCGACTCCGAGCAGATCACGGCGACCACGCCCGCTCTGATGCTCGTCCAACTGCTGTTGCTACCGGTGTATCTGTGGCTGTTCATGGGCGCGGAGGTCGCGGCAGGTATCGAGCCAGGGCCGTTCGTCGAGGCGTTCCTGATCATCATCGCACTCCCCCTGACGCTCGCGTGGCTTACGGAACTGTGGGCGGAACGGTCGTCCAGAGGGAAAGCGTGGCAGGAGACGATGGGATGGTTGCCGGTTCCGATGATGGGCGCGACGTTGTTCGTCGTCATCGCGTCGCAACTCCCGCGGGTACGGAACTCGATCGAGCAGATTGCCGTCGTCGTTCCGGTGTACGTCGCGTTCCTCGTCGTCATGCCGATCCTCGGACGACTCGCGGCGGGAGTACTGGGGATGGATTCCGGCGAGAGCAGGGCGCTCGTGTTCACGTCGGTCACGCGTAATTCGCTGGTCGTCTTGCCGCTCGCACTGGCGCTCCCGGCAGGCTACCGACTGGCACCGGCCGTCGTCGTCACACAGACGCTCGTCGAACTGGTCGGGATGGTGACCCTCACGCGCGTCGTCCCGGCGTGGCTCGTTCCGGAGTCGCCGAAGGGGGTCTGGTCTCCCGACCGATAGTGGCTCGTGCAACTGTCTCCACACCCGACCGCACGACGGCGGCCGGTCGGGTATGTGACGACGTGCACTCGTTACGATAGTGAACTGCGAGTGAAAGTTCAACGTATCCCGGTTCGATGACCGAGTAGGCGGTCACCGACCTTGGGTATCGGTGGTTCTAGGACGTTCCCCAAGTATCTCCTCGGATTCGTCACGAGAGGAGACGTCTGTCGCTCTCAGACGGTCCACCGCTGATAGGGGTTATCGTCGCAGTTCGTCGATTCTCTCCCCGAGAGTCGACCCCTGTAGCTCGCCGGAGATCGCTGGTCTGCCGGCCGGCTCGGATAACCCCTACGACTCATCCACATCTCTTTGATGGACTCGCACCGTCGAAATACGGGTTCCCTCGACGCTCGTTACCTCGACGACGTGACCGTCGATCTCGACGCGGTCGCCACGCTCTGGCGCACGGTTGAGTTGTCCGAGCACCAAACCACCGATCGTTTCGACCTCCTCGCTTTCGAAGTTCCCATCGAAGACGTCGTTCACTTTCGACAGTGGAACTCCCCCGTCGATGTCGTACATTCCGTCGTCGCGCCGGCGGATCGAGGGTTCGCGCTCGTCGAGGTCAAACCCGTCTCGAAGGTCTCCAACGAGGGACTCGACGATGTCTTCGACCGTCGCGATCCCCTCGAACGCTCCCCACTCGTCGATGACGCCAGCGATCTGCTGACGATCCTCTCTGAACTGTATCAGGAGGTCGCTGATCGTCATCGTCTCCGGAACGATGAGAATCTCGCGGGCGATGTCACCGACGCTCTCTGCATCCTCGTCGTTCACCTCGGCTCGCAGCACGTCTTTGACGTCTACGAATCCGACCACTTGGTCGCCGTCGTTGGCAGCGAGAACCGGATAGCGCGTGTGACCGGCCTCGAAGACGACCGACTGCAGTTCGGATAGCGTGGCATCCGCCGGCACGCTCACCACGTCCGGTCGGGGGACCATGACCTCTCGCACCACGGTGTCGTCGAGATCGAAGACGCGCTCGATCATCGTCACTTCTGCCACGTCGATGTCTCCTTCTTCGCCAGATCGGGAAAGTACCCGAAGGAGTTCCCGTTCGCCGAGCGTCTCATCCGTTTCGGAGGCGGGCGGCACGCCGATCGACCGTGTGAACGCGTTGGCTGTCCCGTTGAAGACGACGATCCCTGGATAGAGGATGTAGTAGAAGATCTTCATTGGCGGGGCGAGAAACAGTGAGAGTCGCTCGGTCTTGGCGATTGCAAGCGTCTTCGGCGCGAGCTCACCGAAGACGACGTGGAGGAACGTGATGAGACTAAAGCCGATCGCGAAGGCGACCAGATGGATGAGATTCCCCGGGAGAATCGGGTCCAAAACGGGTTCGATGAGTGACGCGACGGCAGGTTCGCCGACCCATCCCAGTCCCAGGGAAGCGATGGTGATGCCGAGCTGCGTCGTCGCGAGATAGTCGTCGAGGTTCGCCATCACTTCTTGGAGCGTCCCCGCACCAGGCCGCCCCTCCTCGACGAGCTGTTCGACCGACGTTCCTCGAATCCGAACGAAAGCGAACTCAGCAGCGACGAAAAACCCGTTCAGAACCACGAGAATCAGTGCAGCGACGAGTTGTGCCGCCGAGAGCACGACGTTTACCATCGGTGCTTCCGGAAACCGTTCTCGTTCGATTGTAATGCGTCCATATCTCTGTATCTCGTTCCATTTACTAAAAGCATCTAAAGAGTCCACGAGTGGTCGAGTGCCGTCAGTAACGAACCGAACCAGAGACATCGTGGTCAGAGACTGTTTTCCTCGTTCCGCCAGCTACCTGCGAAGGTGGAGCCTCGACATTCGTTGGACAGATCAGCGTCAGCCTCTGCTGAAAATACCCGTTGTCTGCAGCAAGTTCTTGTTGTCAGATACTGGTGAGATCCTTGGTTATTGCTGGATTTCGCACCACCTGCTCTCGCGCTGCTCGACCTTGTTCAACTCGGAGAAATCCACCATACCTGTGCCTGCAAGAAACTCAGTCGTCGTCGGCAGTGTATGCGCCACCCCGGCGCTTGATTCGAGCGACCACCATGCGCTGTTCGTTTCGACGGAACGTCACAGCCAGACGGAACTCTCCAACTCGCACTTTCCTGTGCGGGCTGTTCTGGAGCGGTTCCCCGTAATCCGGTGGGTCACGCCACGGTGATTCGACGATCTCGTCCAATTTGTCCAGTAGCCGGTCTTGCTCCTGCGGCGAGAGTGCGGCGAGGTCGTCCTGTGCCTTCGGTGTGAGTTCCCACGTCCAGTCGTCGTCACTCATCGCCGTCCGTTCCGAACTGCTCGCGGGCTTCCTCGGCGCTCATCGTGCGCCCTTCGCGGATGTCCTCCTCGGCTCGGAGGAGAGCGACGAGTTCGTCCCGGTCGAACGTCGGGAACTCGGTCGCATCCCTGAGTGTGTAGCGGATAAACTCGCTCCGGCTGTTGAAGCCACGCCCCTGCCACGTCTCGTCGATCTCGTCGAGGAACGACTGCGTGACCTTGAAGTTCACCGTGACGATCTCGTCGTCTCCGTTGTTTCCGATGGTTGCTTCAGACATACGCTAGTATTACGTGTGTGTTACCAAAGCCGTTTCGACGATCGTGTTCTCATCGTGGACCATCGAAACTCACCGAAGGAGCGGGCCAGAAAAGGATATGTCGATAGGAATATAATTGAACGATATGGACAGTGCCCTCCGTAACACCCTGTGGAACCGAGCAGTGCTGCTCGTGTTTGCCCTGCCCGCAGTTGGCTACCTTGGGTTCCTCTCACAATTTCTGGTAGGTGAGCCGACCGGGGTGCTTCGAGCGATCCTTCTCGCCCTGTTCGTGTTCGCGTTACCCGTCATGGCACTCTACGGAACCCTGCTTGGTGGGATCGCCCCCGTCGACCAAGGACTCGGGACGGTCGGGTTCTTCCTCTTCGCCTACCTAGTCGCGGTCGTGCTTGTCTGGGCTGCCCGACGTGGCAAAAAACTCGTCCGAGGTCGCCGCCTATCGAGGAACGATAATGGAACGGTAGAGTAGCGTGGGTGAGCCTGTCGTACCTCATCCGAACGCACCCCTGACTTCTCGACGGTGAGTGGCTCGTCGGTGGGCGGAGACTGCGCGATATAACGAATCGGTCACGACCTCAAATCTTGGAAAGTAGAGAGGTCTACGGACAGCAGTTCGGGGCCAGTGAGACAGAATATGGTGCATTTCACCGAACTCGAACTGAGAGAACAGCAATCGGAAAAATATCGCTGGGACTAAACGAGTGCTATACGGTTCGTGTCGCCAGATTACGGCTACCTACTGCTCCATTGCTCTACCTTGACTCGACAAAATCCACCATGGATTGCTACGGAATCAGCTGTGGCGTGTCACAGAAGCTTAATTGGTGGTAAGATTCTTATTTCGTTCCACCATAGTCCGCTCTATGTCAGCAGAGACGGACCGGCAAGGTCGGCTGTACATCCCCAAAGAGATACGGGAAAAGTACGGTGACAAGTATCACATCGTGACCTACGAGGACAGGATCGAACTCATCCCTGTCGCAGACGACCCGCTCGCCGCCGTCCGTGAGGCGGCAGGCGGTCTTCGTGATGCGTCCGTTGAGGAGATTCGAGAGGAAATCGAAGCGGAAGCCAAAGCCGAGGCCCAAGAGAAGGACGCCGATAGATGACGGTGTACGTCGAGACTGACTTCTTGCTCGCACTCGCCAAGGACTCCGACTGGTTGCAGGGGTCGGCGGAGGAAGCGCTCGACGAGTACGAGGTCGAAACGTCGCCGTTCTCGTATCTCGAACTCGTCCTCGCCCGAGAACGCTACGAGTTCGACTACGTGCCGCTTGTGGCGAACCTGCTCGAACTCGTCCCCGTGCGAGACGAAGAAGAGAAACAGGTGGTACTGAAAGCCGTCAACTACTACGACGAAGGGATGACGCCGTTCGATGCGTTCCACGCGGCGACTGCGGAAACGCGAGGTATGGACGTACTCTCGTCCGAGAAAGACTACGAGGACATCGAAGTGTCGAGAGTGCCGTTGGAGCCGACGGACGAGGAGTAGTTTCGGGTCCTCAGCGACTCTCCCGTTGCTCTACCTTGTTCAACTCGATGAGCAACCGGAAGATCGCCTTCACGAGGTTCGCGTCGACCTCGAATCGCTCTGCGTTCTCGCCAGCGCGTTCCATCACGCGGTCCTCCTGTGACTCGTCGGTCGTCGGGAGGTCTTGCTCTTCTTTCACCTGTGCGACGGTGTCAGCGACGTAGGTACGCCGTGCGATGAGTTCGACGATCTCGCGGTCGATGTCTTCGATCTCTTCGCGCAGTTCGTCCAGACTCATCTCTTCGGGTCGTGTCTCGTTCTGTGTCATAGAATTCGTGCTCCGTCGTTTCGCGTCGTGGTCAGTCGAGTCGTTCCGTCGCGTTCACCCCACCGGTCTTCGAGGTCCGCTAGGTTCGCCCGTTCGCCGACGGCGACGACGCTCGGGCCGGTTCCCGACAGCGAGACGCCGTCGACGTGGGGCATCGCCTCGACTGCGGGGTCCGTCGGGAAGTCGAGGGCGGCCGAGAACGCCAGTCCGTTGACGGTCATCGCCTCGCCGTACCGACCGTCGAGTGCGAGGTCCGCGACGAGGTGGGCCATCGGCGCGACCTGTTTACAGCGGTCGACGTCGGCGTCGGCGGAGAACGCCCGCTCCGGCGGCGTCCAGACGAGGACGTCCCAGTCGATCTGCTCGCGGGAGAGCAGGTCGTCGGTGGTGTTGTCCGTGACGGTGACGCCGCCGAGCATGCTCGCCGAGGCGTCGTCGAACGCGCCGGTGGCGGTGACGCCGGCGTCGCGAGCGGCCTGTACGCCGAGTCGACAGGCGTCCGCCCGGTCGAGTGCGTCCTCGGCGTCGAGCGCCGAGAGCGTCGCCAGCACCGTCGCGTTCGCGGCCGCACTCGAACTCTTGAGACCGGCGGCCATCGGGAGGTCACTCTCAGTACGGACGTGGCCACCCTCGCCGTCGCCGAACTCCTCGACGACGAGTTCGACGCAGCGCTCGATCAGTCGCGTGTCGGCGTCGGGTGCGCCGTCGATCTCGCCGGTCACCTCGCCGCTTTCGTCCAGGTCGACGGTCGCCCGCGTCTCGGCGTCGATGGCGAAAGCCGACCCGACACCGGTCGCGAGGGCGTTCAACACGGTGCCCGCCCCGAGGGCGGCCGCTCGGCCGTTCATACCCAGAGACTGCCAAGCACCGCAATAGGTGTGGCGGTCCCTGCCGTATTCGCGTCCCCGGTCGTCGGGTTCCCGTCCGCCAGTCCGCACCGAACGCTCGCGAGGGCGCACCGTCGAGACGCGACGCTTTTCCGCACTCCCCCGGTAGCGTCGGACATGAGCGCACGCAACGACGTGGCACCGAGCACGCTCGGGGTCGAACTCCGCGAGGAGGGTGTCGTCGTCGAGTATCTCGACGGCCGGACGACGCTCTACCGCGGGGTCCCACAGACGGTTACCGACACGCTGAGAACCGGCCCCGGCAAGGAGACGCACATCCTCGTCACCGACCCGACGGAGACCGAGGGCGTGTTGATGTACGTCAACGACCTCAAGACCCACGACGACATCCTCGAACAGAGCGGCGTCGGACGAGTCATCCTGAACCCCGACGAGGAGGAGGAGCTGTTCCCCGGCGTCACCGTCCACCGGACGGGCGGGATGCGAAACGAGGTCGTCGCCGACCCCGAGGTCGCTCGCGGCCGCGTGTTCGTCTTCGTCGAGGACGACTGGGGCGAACAGAGCTACGAGTTCGTCGCCGAGGACTGACCGTGGCGCTCCGCAAGCAGTGGCGTGCGCTGGACCGCTCGACGGTCGGGAGCGCGCCCGACCGCTTCGGCTACTACGAACTCGGCGACTCGGACGGCGCGGTCGTCGACAGCGGCGTCGGCGTCCTCCGGGACGTGCTGAAAGACGCCCTCGGCTACAGCAGTGCGGAGAAAGTCCGGTGGGCGGAGGCGACGTCGCGCGAGCACGCCGAGCGACTCGCCGACGAACACCGGTAGTTTCGGCCGAGTCCCGTCACCACCAGTACGACGGCGAGTCGACGCCACCGTCACAACACTCCTCGTGCTGTTCCGCGTCCAGCTCGGAATCGACGAGGAGCCCACACTTCTCACAGCGGTACCACGTCATCTGGTCGAGTTCTGTCGTGGCGACCATGGTGTGAGATGAGTTATCACAGAGTATAGCTGTTATCCAGTCCGAGTGACAGAGCGAGGAGCCGGCCGGTGTGAGAGGAGGCGTGAGAGAGGCCGGGCAGACGCGCTGGGGAAGCGTAAAGTCCCGGCCACGCCAACCCGGTGACATGAGCGACGAGACGGCGCTCGAACTCACCGTTCGCGGCGCCGAGAAACGAGACGCGGGCAGGGGGATCGCCAGACTGCCCGAGGGGGCACGCCAGCGACTCGGCGTGCTCAGTGGCGACACGGTCGTCATCGAGGGGGAACGCGAGACGGTCGCGAAGGTGTGGCCCGCCCGCGGCGGCGCGGTAGAGGGAAGCATCCAGATCGACGCCGACACCCGGACGAACGCCGGCGTGAAGATCGGCGAGACGGTTCGCGTCCGACAACAGGCCGTCGACGAGGCGGTCGCAGTCACCCTCGCGGCCCCCGACGACCTCGGCTACGACGACGCCGACCTCGTCCGAGAGAGCGTCAAGCGCGACCTGCAGGATCGACCGCTCCACCAGGGCGAGCGCGTCCGCATCGAGCGGTTGGGCGGGAGCGCGTTCGTCGTCACGAAGACCGTCCCCGACGGGACGGTCCGCGTCACCGACGACACGAACGTGACGGTGACTCGCAAGTCGAAGGCCTCCGAGACCGTCAGCAAGGCGGTCGACAGCGTCACCGGCGGCGGGTCGACGTCGGAGAGCGAGGACCGCACCGGCGTCACCTACGAGGACATCGGGGGACTCGACGAGGAGCTCGACCTCGTCCGCGAGATGATCGAACTCCCCCTCTCCGAGCCGGAGGTGTTCGCCCGCCTCGGCGTCGAACCGCCGAAGGGCGTGCTCCTGCACGGCCCACCGGGGACCGGCAAGACGCTCATCGCGAAGGCCGTCGCCAACGAGGTCGACGCCACCTTCATCACCGTCTCGGGCCCCGAGATCATGTCGAAGTACAAAGGGGAGTCTGAGGAGAAGCTGCGAGAGAAGTTCGAGGAGGCCGAGGCCAACGCGCCGGCGATCGTCTTCTTCGACGAGATCGACTCCATCGCAGGCAAGCGCGACGACGGCGGCGACGTCGAGAACCGCGTCGTCGGCCAGCTGCTCACTCTCATGGACGGGTTGGACGCCCGCGGCGACGTCATCGTCATCGGCGCGACGAACCGCGTCGACTCGCTGGACCCCGCGCTCCGACGGGGCGGTCGCTTCGACCGCGAGATCGAGATCGGCGTCCCCGGCGAGACGGGTCGCCGCGAGATCCTCGACGTCCACACTCGCCGGATGCCGCTGGCCGACGACGTCGACGTCGACCGCATCGCCTCGCGCACGCACGGCTTCGTCGGTGCCGACCTCGAGTCGCTGGCGAAGGAGGCCGCGATGACTGCGCTCCGGCGCGTCCGGCGGGACGGCGAGCGCGTCCCGCTGGACGAACTCGAGGTCACCCGCTCGGACTTCGAAGCCGCGATGGCCTCCGTCGAGCCGAGCGCGATGCGCGAGTACGTCGCCGAGACGCCGACGACGACGTTCGAGAACGTCGGCGGTCTGCAGGACGCCAAAGACACGCTCGAACGCGCGGTCACGTGGCCGCTGACCTACGCGCCGCTGTTCGAGTCGGCCAACACCGAACCCCCCTCCGGCGTCCTGCTCTACGGCCCGCCGGGGACGGGCAAGACGCTGCTGGCCCGCGCCATCGCCGGCGAGAGCGGCGTCAACTTCATCCACGTCGCCGGACCCGAACTCCTGGATCGCTACGTCGGCGAGTCAGAGAAGGCGGTGAGAGAGGTGTTCGAGCGCGCACGACAGGCCGCGCCGGCGATCGTCTTCTTCGACGAGATCGACGCCGTCGCCACCAGCCGCGACAGCATGGGGAGCGACTCCGGCGTCGGCGAACGCGTCGTCTCCCAACTACTCACCGAACTCGACCGCCTGACCGACAACCCCAACCTCGTCGTGCTCGCGGCGACGAACCGCCGCGACGCACTCGACCCCGCGCTCCTCCGCCCCGGCCGGCTGGAGTCACACGTCGAGGTGCCCGCCCCGGACCACGCCGCGCGGCGGGCGATCCTGGGCGTCCACACCCGCGACAAACCGCTCGCCGACGACGTCGATCTCGACGATCTCGCCGGGCAGTTGGAGGGGTACTCCGGTGCCGATCTGACGGCCATCTGTCGAGAGGCGGCGATGTCTGCCATCCGAGAGGTGGCAGACGCCTACGAGACGCCCGAGGAGGCGAACGAACACCGCGACGAGGTGTTGATCCGACGGGACCACTTCGACGCCGCCGTCGAGTCGGTCCGGCCGTCGCTCGGCGCAGTCTGAGACCGGCGACGCTCACGTCGGGCGTCTCACTCCTTCTGTAACACCGCTCGGTAGTGACCGCCCGTCGGCCGCTCGTGGACTTCGCCGACCGACCACGACGTCCCGACGGTCGCATCCCGCAGTCGCTCCGGACCGAACAGCACGAACGAGAGCGTCCGCCCGACGAGCCGTTCGTTCCCTCTCTGGTACTCGAAGTGGAACGCGCGGCGTGCGACGCCGTCGCGGGGGTCCGGCCGGTAACCGATCATCTCGGCGGCGTCGACGCGGCGGGGGTCGTAGTTGTCGACGACCGCGACGCCCCCCTCGTCGGTGACGTACGCCAGATCCGAGAGGAACGCCGAGACGCCCGGAAGCGACCCCGCGACCCCGAGTTGCGTCCCGCACATCCAGGCCGAACGGAACCGACCGCGCGGGAACGCCACGTCGAACATGTCGGCGACGACGGCGTCCTCGACGCCGCGGTCGCGGGCGGCCTCGACGGCACCGGGACTCACGTCGAAGGCGACGCAGTCGTCGACGCGCTCCTGCAGGTACAGCGCGTGGTTTCCCGCACCACAGCCGACGTCGACGACCGGCCCCGCCAGCGAGTCGAGGAGCCGTCTCGTCGTCCCGTTCCACTGCTCCGGGTCGCCGAAGTAGTTCTCGCGAACGTGAGCGTCGACCGTCTCCGCGCCGTCGACGTATCGGCACTCCCCCCGGAGGCCGCCGCGCTGGTAGTCGAGCATCGCCACTCCGAGCGCGTCCGCGTCCGTCTCCACGTCTGTCGACATGGTGTGATATCGTACACCACGTTACATAACTCTGTCACGACGCGAGTCGATACCACGTCACACCCCTCACGTCCGGGATGTTGCACTCGTCGCCGGATATATGAGGATGCGTCACAGTTCCCCAGCCAATGGAGAATCAGTTGCTCCCCGAGAAGGCCAAAGACCGCCTCACACGAACCTGCCGGACAGCCGTCGGCGACAGTCTGCGGTCGCTCACCTACATCAACCGGTTCGACTACGAACAGGTGTATCTCCGCGGCGACCTCGAACGCGACGCCGATCTCAACTCCTTCATCGGCAACGAGTGGCACGACTTCAAGATGACACAGGACGCCTACCGCGGGTCGGAGTTGGGTGACTACCGCTACACCATCCGCGTCTTCGAGAACGGCTATCTCGTCCGCATCACTATCGAGGACTCGGGCGTGTTCATCACGACCGACGGGATCACGATGCAGGACTTCGAGGCGCTGTCGAAGGCAGTCGAGGAAGTGCTCGACGAGTGGGCGGTCGCCGAGTGAGGGAGCCAGTCACGGGAGACGTCTTTTCGGAGTAGTTCGCGCGCCTAGAGGACGGTAAGTAGTTCGCGCGCCTAGAGGACAGTATGAGTACGATACAGCCGGGCGACGAGTGTCGGCTCGCCGCGGCCGCCCTCCGACAGTTCCCCGCCGAGGTCGCGATCCTCGACGCCGACGGCGAGATCGTCTCGACGAACCTGGCGTGGCGAGCGTTCGCGGAGGCCAACGGCTACCGCGGCGACGTCGAGATGGTCGGCGTGAACTATCTCGACGTCTGCGAGGCCGCTGCCGCCGCAGACGACGACGCGGCGACGGCGGCCACGGGACTCCGTGCAGTGTTCGCGGGGAGACGCGACGGGTTCGACTTCGAGTACCCCTGTCACAGCCCCGACGAGCGACGCTGGTTTCTCATGCGGGCGGTCCCGTTCACCGTCGACGGCGAGCGCTACGTCCTCGTCGCCCATCTGAACGTCACGGAACGGAAACTCGCCGAACTGGACGTCAGAGAGCAGACGACACAGTTGGAAGGCATCGCGACGCTCCTCTCGGAGGACGTCCAGCGGGAGCTGTCGACGGCGCTGGGACGGGCGGTGCTGCTCAACCGCGAACTCGGCACTGCACGGAGTATCGACCTCGAAGCCTCGTTACACCGCGTGAACGCGCGTCTCACCGACGCACTCGCCCTTCTGACGGGCGAAGACGTCGACCTCGTCTCGGTCGACCTCGAAGCCAGCGCGAAGGCCGCCTGGCGCAAGGTCGACACGCTCGATGCGACGCTCACCGTCGACGCCGCCGGCGTCCTCGCCGCCGACGTCGGACTGCTCGGCCGCCTGTTCCAACATCTGTTCGAGTGTGCGCTCGTCCTCGGCGGGACCGACGTCCACGTCTCGGTGGGAACCAGCGGCGACCGGGTCTACGTCGAGTTCGACCGCGAGCAGGCGGTGTCGACCACGGTCGACGGCCGCTCGACCGCCGACGGCGTCGAGTCGAACGTCGCGGTCGCCACCCGGATCGCCGAGGTCCACGGCTGGACGCTCACCACCGACGCCGACGGAAGCGTCAGATACGAGGTGTCGGGCGTCGAGTGGCAGACGTAAGTTACCCATGACTGAAGTCATGGGCTTTCCCCCGCGAGGGGTTTCGGCCCACATGGTTCGGAAGACGCGGTGCGTCTTCCGTCATCACGAGACGGCGTCGCCGTCTCGAACGACTCCGTCTGTCGTCACAGGCGGGCTCCACGGCAGAAGGTCGGGCACACGGAGGGGTTTCCTGCGTGGTTTGCCGACCCGTGGTCGGCGTCCGAATCTGCCTCACACCGCTTTAATCCTCGGTGGACTCGAACGCGGACGTTTCACGAGGCGGTTAATCCGCCTCGGAGAGACGGCGGCATCGTCCCCGAGTTTCGGCACATCGCTGGGACGGTCTATCCGGGGCCTACCTACGGAGGCCCTTACTCCGAGACGCGTTTGGCCTCGAAGCAATACGACTGCCTACGAATCAATGCTACAACACTCATCTCGAAACCAGCCCAAACAGTCTGCATTGTTTGAGAACCACCGTGTCGGTTTCCTCCCACGACTAAAGTCGTGGGCTTCCACCTTGAGGTTCCTGTGAGTCAGTCCCAGAACGACTTGGTCCGCGCGAACTGCCGCTCCTGGGCGAGGATGTCCCGGTAGAAGTCGTCCTCGTCCTCGCGCAACTTGGCGATGATGCGCGCGGCGTTGTGCGGGCCGACGCCGCGAGCGGCCAGCGCGACGACCGCCTGTTTGCCGTGGCTCTGGACGAGGTTCGCCGACCGCGAGGCCCGCTGGACGAGCTCGTCCTGCTCCTCGTCGCGGGCCTGCGACTGCACCGCCTGGACGGTGTCGTCGTCCCAGGGGTTGAGCGCCGCGATCCGCGTCGACTCGCACTCGGGACACCTCGGCTGGTCGGGGACGCGTCGCACCTTCGTCTTCCGCGACCACTCTCCACAGTGCAGACAGACCAGGATGACGCGGTCGTTCCGGATGCGCTCGCGAACCGTCTCGATGACGCTCGCGTCGGCGTTCTCAGGGACGAGGAAGTCCCGCCCGCTGGAGGAGCCGGCGGTGCCGACGGGCGTACGCTCGCGGGCGACGACGAGGTCGACCTCGCCCGACTGCATCGCTTCGAGCACCTCGACGGTCTCTGCGACCGCGAGATCGGTGTGGAACACCTCTCTGACCGCCTCGTCGTAGACGGGCGTGTCCTGCAGCGCCGCGAGCAGTCGGTCGCCGCCGAACCGCTTCCGTCCCTGATACCGCTTCAGCGACCCGAACTTCGCGGCGACCTGTGCGAGGGTGAACTTCAGCGAGTCGGCGTTCTTCAGGGCGAGTTCGAGCAGCCCCTCCACGTGGGCTGGGTCGGTCGACTTGAGCACCTCGACGAACGTGTTGGGGCCGACCTTGGGCGGTACCTCGAACTCGATGCGGTAGGGGTCGGTCTCCATCCCGACCGACGACCCGGTTCGCTGGGCGACGAGCGCCGAGAGCAGTCGCCCGAGCGTCTCGTTGACTTTGTGGCCGAAACAGGCGTTGACGACGACGGTTCGGCCCTGTCCCTCGACGACGACGCGGTCGTGTGTCGGCATCGGCGTCCCCGTCTCCGCCTGGCGTTCGAGCAGGTCCAGCGCCTCGCTCACGGTGTGTTCGTCGGTCGGGTAGCGCCGGACGAACTCGCGGGCGACCGACTGCCGCGGCGCGCCGCGGTCGAACTGCGGTCCCGCGACGGCCCGCATCTCGCCGACCTCCTGGGCAACGGGCTTCGGGACCGGGATCTCCGACCCGACCCACGAGGGGACCTCGCCGGCGGGGTCTTCGATGGGCGCGACGTTCACCTCCCCCTCGTCTTCGTCGATGTCGTTGATGCGCCACATCTCGCCGCGCTGGATGAACACCTCGCCCGGTTCCGCGAAGTTGACGACGAACTTCTCGTCTAACGTCCCGATCTGCTGGCGCGAGGAGATGTCGTGGACCTCGTAGGTCTCCTCGTCGGGGATCATCGAGAGGTTGGCGTAGAAGTACTGCCACGTCCCGCCGGACTTCTCCAGGAGGTCCTTCTCCTCGTTCAGCCACAGGAGACGATTGCCGTGGAGTTCACGGACGACCTCGCGGAACTGTTCCTCCGAGAGGTCGCGAAACGGGTAGGCGTCGGTGAGCAGGTCGTACGTCTCGCGGGCGCTCACCTCGCCGTGGTCCATCACGCAGCCGACGATCTGGTTGGCGACGACGTCGAGACTGCCGTGGTGGATGTGCGCCGGTTCGACCTCGCCGGCCTCGGCGCGGCGGGCGATGGCCAGCGCCTCGAACGTGTCGTCGGCGTCGCTGGTGACGACCGTCCCCTCGCTGACGACGCCCATCCGGTGACCTGCGCGACCGACGCGCTGGAGCAGGCGGGCGACCTCTCGGGGGCTGCCGTACTGGACGACGTGGTCGACGCGGCCGACGTCGATGCCGAGTTCCATCGACGACGTACAGATGAGTCCGTCGAGTTCCCCCGACTTGAACGCGTCCTCGACCTCGATGCGGGCCTCCTTCGACAGCGATCCGTGGTGGACGCCGACCGGCGTGTCGAGTTTCTTGAATCGCGACCCCAGCGCCTCGGCGGTCTGACGGGTGTTGACGAAGACGAGCGTCGAGGTGTGTTCCTCGACGACGTCGCGGATGGTCCGGACGTGGCTCGCGATCTCGGCGTCGGTCGCCAACTTCCCGGCGAGTCGTTCGTCCTCGTCGGTGATTCGGGGGTGCGTGACGGTGAAGTCGACGCGGTTGTCGACGTCGACCTCGACGACGTCGAACGGCCGGCCGCCGGTGAGAAACCGCCCGACTTCCCCGGGGGAGCCGACGGTCGCCGAGAGGCCGACGCGCTGGTAGTCGCCCGCGAGTTGGCCGAGTCGTTCGAAGGCGACGGTCAACTGCGCGCCGCGCTTCGAGGAGGCGAGTTCGTGGACCTCGTCGACGACGACGTGGTGGACGTCCGACAGCGCTCGCCGCAACTTCTTGCCCGTCAGCATCGCCTGCAGCGTCTCGGGCGTCGTGACGAGGACGTCCGGCGGGTCGTCCGCCTGTTTCCCCCGCTGGTACTGGGTGGTGTCGCCGTGGCGGACGTCGACGTCGAGATCGAGGTAGTCGCCCCACCAGTCGAGGCGTTCGCGCATGTCGCGGTTGAGCGCCCGCAGCGGCGTGATGTAGAGCGCGGAGATGCCGAAGCGGTCGTCGGCCTCCGCGATCGAGTCGAACACCGGCAACATCGCGGTCTCCGTCTTCCCCGTCCCGGTGGGGGCGATGACGAGCGCGTCGTTCCCGGCGGCGAGCGGCGGGATCGCCCGACGCTGTGGCTCGGTCGGTGTGGAGAACCCCCGTTCGGAGAGCGCCGACCGGACGGACGGACCGAGATGCGTGAACGCGTCGGCGTCGTCGCCGACCTGCGAGTCCGACATTGGTCTGGTTAGTGGACGAACGCGATTAAGCGCACCGTTCGTGGTCGGCGTGGCCGTCGTCACCGACCGAGAGCGACGTTTAGAAGTCGAGGAACCGCGCCACTGCACCGATGACGAAGATGATGAGACCGAGCACCGACAGTCCAGGGATCGGGAGCCCGAAGATGGTGAGTGCAGCGCCGATCAGCATGACGATGGTGGATGCTTTCATCACCCGACGATTCGCCGCCACGACGGGAATGAGTTGTGGCCGCCCCGAGGGACAGTGCCGACGCGCCTACGGTTAGCCGAGACAGACCACCCAGTCGGACAGAACAGGGGTTGATGCTCGCCGCGACCCATTCTCCACGTATGAGTAAAGTCACCACACTCGGCGAACTGGACGTCTTCGACCACGTCCGGGTGCTGCTCACCGACGACACCGAGATCGAGGGCCGAGCGACCGCGATCGACTACGTCCCGAACGAGCGCCTCCGACTCGAACTCCGGCCGCGACACTCGGGGGTCCGCTACGAACTCTCGGCGGAACACGGCGGGTCGCGCTGGAGTCCGGTTCGGGTCCGACGGTGCGACACCGAGGCCGACGCCGTCGAGTGGGAGCGCCTCGGGAACGTGGGTGGCGTCTCGGTGCGGTCGGACACGTCTGCGTCGGTGTGAGACTGCGGTCGTCTCGTTCCGAACTGTCGGCCGACTACACCCGTCGGTAGTCGCCGAGGCGCGTCCCGTCGAGGAGATACGCCTCGCCGTCGACGAGCGCCTCGGGCAGGAACGGCGCGAGGAACCCCTGTCCCTCGACGTTCACCCACGTCCCGCCCGAGCGGTCGTTGAACGCCGGGAAGACGACGAGCTCCGGGTCGTTCCACTCGAGCTCCGAGACGTCGACGCCGAGCCCCTCGGCGAACACCGCCCTGTCGAGCGACCCGCGGAGCCAGCTCTGTTCGACGCGGCTGCCGCCGACCGAGTCGGTGAGTTTCACCGCCGGATGCTCGTGGCCGACACAGACCGTCTCGGCCGACAGTACGACCTCGCTCGGCCACGTGTGACCGTGGAGGATGCCGACGTCGCCGAAGCGTGCGCCGTCGCCGGTGGTCACCTCGATGCGGTCGCCGAACGCCGCGGCGACGCCGCCGTCGTGGTTCCCCTTCGCGAGCGTCAGCGGAACGCGGTCGGTGACCGCGGCGACGAGCGTCTCCAACTCCTCGCGTTCGTCACCGCGCGGGTCGCCGATGCGGTGGCCCAGGTCGCCGAGGACGACGAGACGGTCCGCGCGACTGCGGTCGAGGAGCGACAGCAGGCGCTCGCGGCGGACGTCGGCGTTGCTCGCGAGTTCGACGCCGCGCTCGTAGCGCAGCGCCGTCTCGATGCCGCAGTGGACGTCGGCGACGACGAGCGCGCGCTCGCCGCCGAGGTCGGCGACGGCGGCGGGTTCGCCCGGAAGCGGTTCGACCGCGGTCATCGGGTCATCGACTCATCGGCTCAGATCGCCTTCAGCTGTCCCTCGTCGGGTTCGTAGCACTGTCCACCCATCAGCGCGTCCTGGATAGCGTCCTCGACGTCGCCGGGGTCGGCACCGTACTGCTCGACGACCGCGGCGACGACGGCGTCGTGGTCCGCCCCGTCGCCGTCGTCGAGTTCGTCCATCGCCTCGACGGCGACGGCTTCGAGGTCGACGTCCGCGGCGGACGCGTCGGTCTCCGACTCCGTCGCGTCGCGCTCCTCGTCCACGCTGCCGTCCGTCGAGGCGGTGACGTCTTCGGCGTCGGCCTCGGGAGCGTTGGCCGAGTCGTTCGCTGCCTCCTCGTCGATCTCCGCCTGCAGGTCGTCGGCGTCCGGGACGTCGATGTCGGCCTCGCCGGGGTCGTCGACCTCGCTCCCGGTGGAGAACTCGGTGCCGAACTCCGCTTCGACCTCCTGTCGCTCCTCCTCGGGGAGCTCGTACATCCCGTCTGCGGACTCCTCGTCGCCTGCCTCGGCGTCGTCGGTATCGGCGTCGGCGGCGTCGGCGTTACTGTCGCCGTCACCGAAGTCGCCGAGACCGCTGTCTGCCGTCTCCTCGACTCCGTCGTCGAAGTCGCCGAGTCCGGCGTCGTCGGCGTCGGTGTCGCTATCGACACCGGTGTCGTCGAAGTCTTCGAGTCCGTCGGCGTCGTCCGTCGTGTCTCCGACGTCGCCAGTCGGGGCGGCCGCCTCTGCCGGTTCCGCGGCCCCGCTCGTCTCGTCCACGACGCTGTCGGTCGAGGCGGTCGCATCGCTCGGTTCGGCGACGGCCTCCGTCGGTTCCGTCGCGTCCTCGGTTTCGGTCTCCGCGTCGTCTGCGGCCTCGCCGTCGACGGTCTCCGTCGCGGCGTCGCCGACCTCGACAGCCTCGGCCGGTTCTGCGGCGACGTCGGTCTCCGCCTCGGCGTCGTCGTCGACGAGCGTCTCCGTCGACGCCGTCGAGTCGGTCGTCGCGGCGGCCGGTGACTCCTCGGCGGGGACGTCGACGTCGACATTGGCGTCGACCTCCGCGGGCGTCTCCCGCTCGGGTGCGTCCGCGAGATCGACGGCCGGCAGCGGGCCGAGCGTCGCGTCACCATCCTCGCCGGGCGCGACGTCGAGCGAACGGACCTCGTCGCGGTCGCCCGCGACGACCTCCAGCGCGTCGACGGCGAGTCGCCGAACGGCTTCGAGATACGCGCGGGTCGTACCGTAGTGGTCGATCGCCAGCGGGATGCCCGACGCCAGCGACGGAGCGACGCCGCGGGCTTCGAGTTCGGTCGCGAGCACGTCGCCGCGGGCGTCGGAGTCGAGCGCCTCCGCGAAGACGGCGACGCGTTCGAGCGTCGCCTCCGCCGTCGTGACGACCCAGCGGTCGCGGGTGTCGGCGTCGACGTCGTTGAGGCTCTCCGGCCGGACGGAGGTGTACACGCGGTCGGAGTCCTCCGGTTCGAACGTCCGAGCCTTTCCCGTCAACGCGAGGAACGCCGGCGGCGTCGTCCGGTCGAGGTACGCCATCTCGTCGGGCTGGTACTGTCCGGCGTAGGTGACGAACGCGCCCGTCGGGTCGGCGATACGACCTCTGAGCACGTCCTCGTTGACGTCCTCCTTCTCGGTGAGCACGCCCACCGCGAACAGGCGGTTGACGCGCGCGCCGGTCGGCGTGACGACGTAGTTCGGGGCGCGCTCCTCGTCGCTCTCGGAGTACGACAGCGAGGCGTCGTCGAACTCCGCGGCGAACAGACGGTGGGCGACCTCGCGTCGTCCCGGGCCGTTGTCGTTGGAGTCTGTCGAACTCATGCGCCCACCTCCTCGGTCGAGACGACCGCAAGCAGTTCGCGGGCGCGCGCTGCGGGGTCGTCGTCGGACTCGGCGAACTCGTCGGCGTCGAGGTTCGCGCCGTACTCGTCGACCGAGAGGTTGCCACGGACGCGGAACTCGCGGCCGACGACCTCCTCGCGGATGTCGTCGGCGACGACCTCCTTGTCCATCGCCTCGCGTGCGGCCTCCTTCGCGTCGGCGACGTCGCCGCCGTAGATCTCCTCGGTGAGTTCGGCGTCGAGGACGACCGTGACGGTGTCGCTGCCGTCGTCGAGGATGCCTTTCACGCGCAGGTCGTCCTCACCGTCGACCGCGCCGTGGCTCCGGCACTGACCGTTCTGGATGACGCGAGCGCACTCCGGACAGCGCTCGATGAGTCCGGAGCCGTCGCGGACGGCGATCAGGTTGCCGACGACCTCCACGTCGAACATCCCGCCGGTGTCGACGGCCTCGCGGATGCCGAGTCGCGGTGCGGACTCCTTGACCTCGACCGGCGCCGCGAGTTCGGTGACCGTCGTGAACTCCGAGAGGTTGATCGAGGGGACGCCGCGGAACTCACGGATGTAGACGTCCTCGATCCGGAGACTCGCACCCTCCGAGAGCGCCTCGTGGGGGTTCCAGTCGGTGAAGGGGAGTCGTGCGCTCTCGTCGCCGAGGACGCCCGAGAGGATCTCCGTCTCCCCGTCGCGGCCGTCGATGGTCCGCTCTTCGACCTCCAGCACCTGCACCTCAACGTTGCGGCCGCGGTCGCCGGGTTCGAGGTCGATGAGGTCGGCGTCGCCGCCGACGGAGTAGTCGACCGCGACGGGCTCGTCGGCCATCGCGACGGTCGTGCTGTCGTTGAGGTTCAGTTCGGGCTTGCCGTCCCACTCGCGGACGTTGGCGTTACCGACGGTGACGGAGTCGCCGGCCTCGAAGCCGAAGTCCTGCCACGAGGTGTACGAGAGCTTCCCCGTCTCGTCGGCGAGTTCGCCCTCACGGATGGTGATGTCGTCACCCTGATACCGGATCGTGCGAGTGCCGACGGTGAGCACCGTCGCCGTCACGTTGACGCTGCCGTCCTCGGGCGTCACGTCGGCGACGTCCTTCGTCGACGGGGAACTTCCGCCGCTGCCACCACCGTGTTTTCGTCGGATACTCTGCTTGGCCTCGTCCAGCGGAACGCTGTACTGTACGAGGTTCTCCAGATCGTTCTTGACCTCCTCTTTGTCAACGCCGAGAGCGGAGGCGAGCTCCTCGGCATGGTCGTCTAACTGCATCAGACACGTCTTGGTCCCCCTGCGGTAAAAAGCGTTGCACGCGGGGTCCGACGGTTGCACCGGTACGAAGGGCTAAGTGTCCCGCGCGTCCACTCCCGGGCATGCCCGAGGAGTTCGACTGTTCGATGCGCGTGGCCGACGGGAAGACGGAGATAACGATCACGGGAACGCAGGAGGCGGCCGTCGTCGTCCGCTCGGAGAGCGGCGAACGGATCTACCTGCCGCCGGAGGGGTTCGACGCCGACCTGGACAGTCCGTACCAGTCGGCGCGGAGCGACAGTCCGTACCAGTCCGTACCGGACGACAGCCCCTACCAGTCGGTCCCCGACGACAGTCCGTACCAGTCGATTCGACGCGGCCCGGGCGTCACGAAGACGAGCGACGGGTTCCGCATCGTCCACGGCGAGAAAGTGACCGAGTACTGCGTCTACCGGTAAACCGTCCGAGTCGGGCAGCTCGATCCGCTCAGAGGGGTTATCGTAGAATCTCATAGATTTTCTTCAAGAGAATCGAACCCTGTGGTCTGCCGGGGATGGCCGGTCTTCCGGTTGGCGACGATAACCCCTATCAGTAGTCGCCCGCGGCGACCGTCTCGTAGACGTCGATAGTCTCGTCGACCACTTCGTTCCAGGTGCGTGGTTCGTACTCCGGCGGCCCCTCGCGGGCGCGTTCGAGTCCCTTCTCGATGCCGCCGGCGATCGACTCGGAGTCGATCTCGACCTCGACGACGCAGTCCTCCGGCAGACACTCGATGACGCCGGCGGGCGTCGAGACGACGTGTGTCCCCGCCGCGAGCGCCTCGGTGACGGTGATGCCGAACGGTTCCGACAGCGACGGCGAGACGAACACGTCCGCGGAGGCGTAGTAGTCGCCCAGTTGTTCCTCGGGGATGTAGCCGACGAACTCTACCTGCTCCTCGACGCCGAGCAGTTCGACGAACTTCTTCAGCTGTTCGGTCAGGTGGCCCTTCCCGCCGACGACGAGCGTCACGTCGGGGTTCCGGAGCTTCTTCATCGCGTAGATGAGATGCGAGATCCCCTTCTGGTCGGTGTGTCGGCCGACGAAGAACAGCATCTCGCCGTCGATTCCCAACTCGGCTTTCATGTCGCGGCCGCCGAACTCCGGTTCGGTGAACCCGTTGTGGACGACGTGGGAGTCGCCGCCGTACTCGCGTTTCAGTTTGTCCGCCAGCAGGTGACTGACGGAGATGAGGAAGTCCGAGCGGTTGGTCACGCGCTGTTCGGTCTCGACCTCCCGCTGGGGCGGGTCGACGTTCCGATCCGAGGAGAGCGAGTGGAACGACGTGATCCACTTGACGTCCTCGTCGCTCTGCTGGGCGCGCGACCCCGGACCGTAGCCGAACCAGTCGTGGGTGTGGACGACGTCGAAGTCGCCCTCGGCAGCCTTCTCGGCGAACCGCTTGCTCAGCCGCCCGATGCGAGTGATGATGTCACCGTCGCCCGTGGCGACTCCCTCGATGTTCTCGCGACCCTCCGGCGCGTACTCCGAGGGGAGAATCAACTGCGCGTCGACGTCGTCGCGCGCTTCCATCCGATCGAACACTTCGCCGACGTGGGTGTCCAACCCGCCCGTCACGTTCGGCGGGTATCCCCACCCGAGCATCAACACTCGAACCATGTTGCCCTACGTTGCCTGCGGGATTATTTAAAAGCCCGCCTCGGTACGGGATTCGCCGCCAGTGGACGGAGTGAGACGGAGTCCGCAGCCCACCCCGTCTCGGAAGCACCGAAAACCGTTTTCTCCCCCCGCGCGACCACGTCTACTATGCACGTCGTCGTCAACGCCGCGACGAGCGTCGACGGGAAACTCTCCTCGCGGCGGCGCGAGCAGGTCGAGATCAGCGGTCCAGAGGACTTCGACCGGATGGACCGACTCCGGGCGGCGGCCGACGCGGTGATGGTCGGCGTCGGCACCGTCCTCGCCGACGACCCCCACCTCGCGCTCGACGTCGAGGACCGCCGCGTCCAGCGACTCCGGAACGGCCGTCCCGGCAACCCGGCCCGCGTCGTCGCCGACTCGCGCGCCCGAACGCCGACCGACGCACGGATCCTCGACGACGAGGCGACGACCTACCTCCTCGTCGCCGACGTCGCCCCCGACGACCGGGTCGAGGCGCTCGAGGCGACGGGGGCCGTCGTCCTCCGGGCGGGCGACGAACGCGTCGACCTCGCGGCCGGGTTCGAGGCGCTCGAGCGCCACGACGTCGAGCGGATGATGGTCGAGGGGGGCGGTGAGCTCATCTTCTCGCTGTTCGCGGCGGGCCTCGTCGACGAACTCTCCCTGTACGTCGGGTCGCTGGTCATCGGGGGTCGGGACGCGCCGACCCTGGCCGACGGCGAGGGGTTCGTCGACGCCGACGAGTTCCCGCGACTGGAGTTGACCGACGTCGAACGGCTGGACGACGGCGTCGTCCTGCACTACGCGGTCTGAGTCGGTCGTGCACACGACCGACATACCTACTCAATAGTTAAGCCCGTCCCATCAGTAGATGGGGGCATGAGCGAAACCGAGACGACCGGAACGCCGATCCACGTCGAAGACGAAGCCCACTTCGAACGCCTCGTCGACGAGAACGACGTCGTCCTCGCCGACTTCTACGCCGACTGGTGTGGCCCGTGTAAGATGCTCGAGCCGACGCTCGAGGAGATCGCCGCCGAGACCGACGCCGTCGTCGCCAAGGTCGACATCGAGAAGCTCCAGGAGTTCGCCCAGACCCACGGGGTCCGCTCGGTGCCGACGCTGAAGTTCTTCGCGAACGGCGAGGAGGCGAAGACGGTCGTCGGCGTCCAGGACAAAGCCGACCTCGTCGACGTCGTCGAACAGCTCGGCTAGTCGGTCGACGCTCCCCGTCGGTCACTGTTTCTTCGGACGCACGGCGTCGAGAGCGACGGCGACTGCAAGTAGTGGCGAGAATCGTCGACGACCGTTCAGGCCACCCGGTCGAACTCGACGGTGTGGTCCGATTCGGTGACGTGGCTGTCGACGAGTTGCTCGGCGGCGGTCTCGGTGTCGACGAGCGACTCGACGTGACAGTCGCGACAGACGACGTGGTAGACTGTGGTGGCCATGACTCGCCCGGACCAACGGCGACGACGACGTTAAGTAATACCCCCTTATCGGCGTTTAGCACCCCTCAAAAGCACCGTCGACGCCCGTCTCGTGGGTGGCGTCAGAACGGCACGTCCGAGAACGTGTCGTCGTTGCCGCCGTCGCCGCGGTCGTGCGCCCACATCCCCGTTCCGGCGTGGACCTCGCTGAGTTCGTCGAACTCGGCGAGCATCCGACGCTTCAGCGCCTGGATGGTCATCGGAGAGATGCCACACCCCGAACACGCACCCGTGAGCGAGATCCACACCTCGCCCGTCTCCTCGTCGACGGCGTCGATACCGGCGTCGCCGCCGTGCAGCTGAATCTGGGGGAAGTTCCGCATCACGAACTGCTCGATCCGTGCTTCGAGACTCTCCTCGGGGGACGTCGTACTCATCACCCGAGAGAGGCGGGAGGGCGATATAGCGTTTCGCGTCCCTCGACCGACGGACGACCGGTCGCCGTCGAAACCACGGCCAGTGCGTTGTTTCGAGTGTCAAAACAGCTATACCGAAATTGTCTGTTATTGTCTGTCATGGACTACGCACTTTCCGAGGAGCATCGCGTCATCCGAGAGGAGGTCCGGCGGTTCGCCGAGAACGAGATCGCGCCCGTCGCGAGCGAGTACGACCGAGCGGAGAAGTACCCGTACGAGATCGTCGAGAAGGCTGCCGAGATGGGGCTGACGGGGGCACACTTCCCGGTCGAGTACGGTGGCGTCGGCTACTCGTCGCTGGAGAACGCGCTCGTCACCGAGGAACTGTTCGCAGTCGACCCCGGGATCGGACTGTGTGTCACGAGCGCCGGGTTCGGTGCGGAGGCGATCGTCGAGTTCGGCACCGACGAGCAGAAAGAGCGGTATCTCCCGCCGATCACCGAAGGCGAGGCCGTGATGGGCGCGGCCATCAGCGAACCGCAGGCCGGCTCCGACGTCACCTCGGTCTCGACGCGTGCGAAGAGAGACGGCGACGAGTGGGTGATAGACGGCAACAAGATGTGGATCACGAACGGGAGCGTCGGCGACTACTTCGTCGTGATGTGTCAGACCGACCCCGACGCCGACGACCGCTACTCGGGGTTCTCACAGATCGTCGTCGAGGCCGACCGCGACGGGTTCGAGGCCGACAAACTCACCGGCAAACTGGGTATCCGCGCCAGCGACACAGCAGAGTTGAGATTCGACGGCGTGCGCGTCCCCGAAGAGAACCTCGTCGGCACCGAGGGGATGGGGTTTCTCCAGCTGATGCAGTTCTTCGACGAGACCCGCACCGCCGTCGCCGCACAGGGCGTCGGCATCGCCAAGGGGGCCTGCGAACGCGCCCTCGACTACGCACAGGAACGAGAGCAGTTCGGGCGTTCCATCGGGGAGTTCCAGGCGATACAGCACAAACTCGCCGACATGCACATCCGGACGGAGGCAGCCAGACAGCTGACCTACAAGTCCGCGTGGAGCGTCGACAACGACGAGGGACAGCTGACCGCGCTCGCGTCGATGGCCAAGGAGTTCGCCTCGCGGGTCGCCACCGACGCGGCCGACGAGGCCGTCCAGATCTACGGCGGGTCCGGCTACGTCGACGACTACGACGTCGAGCGACTGTACCGCGACGCGAAGATCACGCAGATCTACGAGGGGACCTCGGAGATTCAGAAGAACATCGTCGCCCGCGAACTGCTCGGAAAGGGGTTCTGAGAGGGATTATCGGAGCAACCGCAGCCCTCCGGTTAACCCCACGACTCGTGTGAATCGGTCCCCGGACGTGAGAGCTCTGAACTCCTCCGAGAATCCCTCTGAGCACGAGGGGAACATCGATCGATTCCTGTCAGCGTCGGGGAGAGCTTTTAACGTCGGAGGTGGTATCCCGTCGTATGATTTCACTCGACGAAGCCGTGACGGCACGACTCGAATCGCACGGCGCCCGGTTCGAGGTGCTCATCGACCCCGACGCGGCGTTGGCGATGAAACGCGACGAGTTCGAGGGCGAGCTGGAAGATGTCATCGCCGCCGAGGACGTCTTCGAGGACGCCTCCCGCGGGGACCGGCCCGCCGAGAGCGACCTGGAGAAGGTGTTCGGGACGACGGACCCGATGGAGATCATCCCCGAGGTAGTCAAACGTGGGGAGATCCAGATCACCGCCGAACAGCGCCGCGAGATGCAAGAGCAGAAGCGCAAACAGCTCATCACTCGCATCGCGCGCAACGCGGTCAACCCGCAGATGGACGACGCCCCCCACCCCCCGGAGCGTATCGAGCGCGCGCTGGAGGAGGCGGGGTTCAAGATCGACCCGATGGAGCCGGTCGAGACACAGGTCGACGACGCGCTCGACGCGCTCCGTCCGGTGATCCCCATCCGCTTCGCCGAGGTCACCATCGCGGTCAACCTCCCCGCGGAGTACGCCGGGAGCGCGCAGGCCCGCGTCCGGAAGTTCGGCGACCTCGAACGCGAGGAGTGGCAGAACGACGGCTCGTGGGTCGGCGTGCTGACGTTCCCCGCCGGGATGCAGAACGACTTCTACGACCTGGTCAACGACCTGACCAGCGGCCAGGCGGAGACCCGCGTCGTCAAGGACAAAGACGACCTCAACGTCCGGTAGTCGCCTCGCTCGGCCGAGCACCCTCTCTCGGCAGTGTTGGAGTAGTCAGCGACTCACGATAGAAGCGTGCAGAAGACTGTTCTGTGTCGGTTCGAACGAATCAGCCAGCAGTGACGTGGAGTGTGCCGGTCGAGACGCGGTCTACTGGATGTGGCCTTCGCGGCGGAGCTGGTCTGCGTCCTGCCCCGTGTAGCGCCACTCGATGTTGGCCTTCTCGTCCTGCCAGTCCCACGGTTCGATGAGGACGACGTCGTCCTCGTTGATCCAGGTCCGGTACTTCATACGACCGGGGATCCGGCCCAATCGCTCCTTCCCGTCCTGGCAGCGGAGGCGAACGTGGTTTCCACCGAGCATCTCGGTCACGACGGCGAACATCTCGTCACTGTTGGGCATCCGAAGGTTCCGACGCCCTGATTCTTCACTCACAGGTTATATGGGAGATGGAGACGGTTAAATCATTGGAGACGAGAGGTACCGTATACCACGCGAGTGACACTCGGAACTGACCGAACACCGAGTGCGGAGTGATGTCCCGGATAGACGCGCCGCGAGCAGACGGACGTCGGACCGTGAGCGTACCTTTTGCGAACATCTCGATCCAGTGGTGCGGTGTCGTGGGAAGCCGCACCGTTCACGGCGAGCTATCCCTTCTTGAAGCCGAGGAGGAAACCGGCGGCGAACCCGCCGGAGATCGACAGCGTCGAGAGGATGGTCATCACCCAGTCCGGCGGTGCGTCGGTCGCGGCGCTCTCGCTCGTCTTCACGAGCCCCGAGGTGAGCTTCTCCCAGTCGACGCTGAGGATCTCGCGCGACTCGAGGAACTTGAACAGTGCGAGTTCGAGACCGACGAGGACGGCGATGACTTTGGCGACCTTCTTGGCGGCGAAACCGACGATACCGCCGACGATCGCACCCGATCCGGCCTCGACGCCGAGCTGCCGGAAGTCGATCGCGAGGGGGAGGTCCGCTTGTACCATAGTCACGTATCTGTCACTCTCTGTTAAGACCTTTGTGCTGCGTCGGCAGATAGCTGTTCGGAAGAGAAACAGGTCTATAAAAAGTAAAATAAAAGAAGGGAGACACTCAGCTGTCGAGAGCGTTCGTCCTCCCGAGCGGTCGCCGGGAAGCTTCAAGAGTGACGGTGACCTACGCGCGAGTATGGAACGGACAGACGAACGCGAGGTGGAGAGCCCCCACCCCTGAGGTGGTGGGCGTCGACATCAGCGGCCGCCACGAGGAGGCCGGCGAGTATCTGATGGTCGCCGCCGCCGTCCACGCCGTCGTCGACTCGACGCGCATCCGTAGCATCGAAGGGATGGGGTTCGCCACCAGTCGCGCCCAGCCGACGCTGGACGCGACGCTGGCGGTCGTCGCCGACGCCGTCGCGGAACTCCCGACGGCCCCCGACGGCCCTATCGTCGCCGAACACGGTGAGTTCTACGAAGAGCCGACAGAACGCGTCGGCCTGGAGTTCCAACCAGCGTTCAAGTACATCGAGAGCATAGCGGAACGCGAGACAGTGCAAGCCGCACACCACGCCGCGTACGCCGCCCGAGAACTACTGTTATGACAGGGACGAAAGCAGTCGTCGCAAAGCGCGTCGACGCCGGAACAGCCGACCTCGAAGAGATCACCGACCTCGCCAACGCCGCGGGCTACGACGTCGTCGGGTCGCTCACACAGACCCGAGAGGAGGACGCCGCCTACGGCTTCGGCAAGGGGAAAGTCGACGAACTGGCCGCGCTGGTCAGAGAGACCGGGGCGACCACCGTCGTCGTCGACAACCGACTCGGGCCGTATCAGACGTACAACATCGGACAGAAACTGCCCGAGGGAGTCGAGGTGGTCGACCGGTTCACGCTCATCCTCGACATCTTCGGGCAGCGTGCGCAGACCCGGAAGGCCCAACTGCAGGTCGAACTGGCCGAGCTGCGCTACGAACTGCCGCGAGCCGCCGCGAAGGCGAGTCTCGCCAAGCGCGACGAGCGCCCCGGGTTCATGGGGCTCGGCGAGTACGACGAGAGCCGCGAGCGCGACATCAAGGCCCAGATCTCCAACATCAAGCAGGAGCTCGACGCCATCGCCGACAAGGAGGAGACGCGTCGCGCCGAGCGCCGCGAGTCCGGCTTCGACCTCGTCGCGCTGGCGGGCTACACCAACGCGGGGAAGTCGACGCTGATGCGTCGCCTCGCCGCCGACCTCGACGTCGACGAGAACGAGGAGCTCCACCCGGACCTCGAGACGACCGCCGAGTCGGAGGACATGCTGTTTACGACGCTCGGGACGACCACCCGCCGGGCGGACACGGGGATGCGGAACGTGCTCCTGACCGACACGGTCGGGTTCATCTCCGATCTGCCCCACTGGCTGGTCGAGTCGTTCCAGTCGACGCTGGACTCGGTCTACCGCGCGGACCTCGTCCTGCTCGTCGTCGACGCCAGCGAGTCGGTCCAGGAGATCCGCGAGAAACTCGTCACCAGCCACGACACGCTGTACGAGCGCAACGAGGCACCCATCGTGACGGTGCTGAACAAGATCGACACGGTCGACGACGAGGAGCTGGCGGAGAAGATGCAGGCGCTGACCGCGCTCGCGCCCAACCCCGTCGCCGTCTCCGGGCTGACCGGCGAGAACGTCGACGAACTGTGCCGCCGCATCGAGGCCGAGTTGCCCGCGTGGCACGAGGAACGGCTGATGCTGCCGATGACCGACGAGACGATGAGCGTCGTCTCGTGGATCCACGACCACGGCCACGTCGACGAGGAGGAGTACACCGACGAGAACGTCCTCATCGAGTTCAAGGCACGCCCGGAGATCGTCGAGAAGGCACGGTCGAAAGCCGCCGACCTGTCGGTGGCGACGAGCTGAGCTGCGCTACTCGGGGTCGTCGACCGCTCGCTTCTCCTTCGAGACCACCTCGACGTCCGTGAGGCGCGTCCCAGGGTACTGCCCGTCTTGGTCCTTCTCGGCCGCTTTCACCATGTCCCAGACGACGTTGAGACCGGTCGTCACGCCCTCCAGCGCCTCCATCTCACAGCCGGTCTTCCCGGTCGTCTCGACGACGACGTCGAGGACGACGTGGTCCTCGCGCACGTCGAAGGTCGTCTCGACGTTCGTGATCGGGATCTGGTGACACATCGGGATCGTCTCCCAGGTGTGTTTGACTGCCTGGATCGCACCGATCCGGGCGGTGGCGAGCACGTCGCCCTTCCCGATCTCGTCGGCCTCGATGGCCTCGACCGTCGACGGCTGGAGGTGGATCGTCCCGCGGGCGACCGCCCGGCGAGCCGTGTCGGGTTTCGCGCCGACGTCGACCATCTGGACGTTCCCCTCAGCGTCGGTGTGGGTCAGCTCCTCCGTCCCGGTCGGGTCGTCGCTCGGATCACTCATCGTTCTCACCCTCTCCCCAGAGCGCCCGCGGCAGTTCGTCCAGGAGGTCCGACGCCAGCAGTCCGCCGTGGCGGTCGTCGAGCAGTTCGGCGGCCGTCCCGTTGGCGAAGGGGGCGAGGCAGGCGGCGTCGAACGGGTCGTGGGAGGCGAGAAGCGCCGCGGTGACGCCCGCGAGCACGTCGCCCGTCCCGCCGACGGTCATCCCGCGCGTGCCGGCTCGACAAACGCGCGTCGTCTCGCCGTCGCTGACGACGTCGTACTTCCCCTTCGCGAGGACGACGTGTCCGAGCTCGGCGGCGAACGACTCGATCTCGTCGGTGTGTTCGCGGAGGTCGTCGACGTCCGGCCCGCCCATCTCGGCGAGTTCGTGGCTGTTGGGCGTACAGACGAGCGTCGCGTCGGTCTCCACCTCGGGGACGACCGAGAGCGCGTCGGCGTCGACGACGACCGGCCCCTCGAACCGGGCGAGGAACTGACGGGCCGCCTCCATCGTCTCGTCGTGCGTCCCGAGGCCGGGACCGAGGACGACCACGTCGTCGTGGCGCTCGGCCGTGTCCACGAGGTCGTCGACCTGGTCGGGCGTCAGGTGGTCGCCGTCGTACGGCTGGACGATGAGGTCCTCCGCGTAGCCCGCGAGCACGTCGAAGATGCTGTCGGGGCAGGCGACGAACGAGAGATCCGCACCCGCTCGGAGCGCGGCCTGCGCGCTCAGCGCCGGCGCACCGGTGTAGGGACCGCCGCCGACGACGAACACCCGCCCGTTCTCGCCTTTGGTGTCGCCGCCGACGCCCGCGAGGATCTGGCGGTCGCCGGGGCCGACGAACCGCTCTGCGGCCGCGGGGATGCCGATGTCGGCGACGGTGACCGCGGCGTCGAGGTCGGTCAGCCCCGGTTTCGCGTCGTGGAAGGTGACGACGCGGTCGGCCTCGACGGCCCCCTCGGCGGCCTCGCCGGTGTTCGCGTCGACGCCGGAGGGGACGTCGACGGCGACGACCGTCGCGTCGGCCTCGTTGACTGCGCGAGCGGCCGACGCCTCCGGTTCCCGGAGCGATCCGGTGATGCCGGTGCCGAGCATCGCGTCGACGACGACGTCGGGCTCGCCGAGAGCGAGGTCACGGGAGTCGCGGACGACGGTGGTGTCGGCCTCAGCGGCTTCGAGCGCCTCCCAGTTCTCGCGGGCGATGTCGGTCGTGATCGTCTCGGGACGACCGAGGAGGTGGACCGTCACGTCGTACTCTTTCAGGAAGCGGGCGGCGACGAAGGCGTCGCCGCCGTTGTTGCCGCGGCCGGCGACGACGGCGACCGTCGTGCCGGGGTCTGCGGCCTCGCGGACAGCGCGGGCGACTGCGTTGCCGCTCGACTCCATCAGCTGTTTCTGAAGGACGCCCAGCGCCGCCGCGTTGCGGTCGACGACGGCCATGCGTTCGGCGGTTATCATGGTCCGGGATTCGCCCGGCCGCCTGTTAATCTCTCGGGGTCGCCGGACGACCGCTCGGGGACTGTAGGGAGGGCGATACCGCCGGACACACGAGCGGGCGAGTCGCAACGCTTGACCCGCCTCTCGACGAAGCGTGTCCCAGTGACCAGCCGCCTGTTCGGAACGCTCTGTGGGTTCGTCTTCCTCGTCAACTTCGGGAGAGTCGCCTTCGCGCCGCTCGTCGACCCGCTCCGGACGGAGTTCGGCGTCGGCTCGGCCGCCGTCGGCCTCGTCATCTCGCTCGTCTGGTGGGGGTCGGCGCTGCCGCGCATCCCCGTCGGCGTGCTCCTGACGCGCGTGCCGCGCCACCGGGTCGTCCTCGGAACTGGCGTGCTTCTCACGGCGGCCGCCGCGTTCACCGCGTCGGCGACGTCGCTCCTGACGCTCCAAGTGGGGGCGTTCTGCGTCGGTCTCGCCTCGGGGGCGTACTTCGTCTCGGCGGTCCCGCTGCTCGGCGAACTCTACCCGGAGTCGGTCGGCCGGGTCGTCGGCATCCACGGGATGGCGAGCCAGCTCGCGGCGGTCGTCGTGCCGACGCTCGCCGTCTGGCTGCTCTCGCAGGCGACGTGGAGAGCCGTGTTCTGGCTGCTGGCGGCCGCGGCGGCCGTCGTGACGCTCGCGCTCGCCGTCGTCGCCGACGGCGACACGGTGCCCGAGAACGCCGACGCAGACCGCGACTTCCTGGCGGCGCTGGCCCACTGGCGCACCATCCTGCTCGGGGTGGTGATGGTCGCCGCGCTCGGCTTCGTCTGGCAGGGGCTGTTCAACTTCTACGTCGAGTACATGACGACGGTGAAGAGGCTGTCGCCGACGACGGCCGGGACGATGCTGACCGTCGTCTTCGCGGCCGGCGTCCCCGCGTTCTGGCTGAGCGGCCGCCTCGCCGACCGACTGCCGAACGTCCCCTACGTCCTCGCGATCCACCTCGCGTTCGTCGTCTGTCTCGTCGCGCTGACGGTCGTCTCCTCGCGGGCGGCGCTGTTCGCGGTCACGGCGGCGATCGGCTACGTCGTCCACAGTCTCTTTCCGGCGCTCGACACCTACGTCCTGGGCGTGCTGCCGGCCGACAACCGGGCGGCCGCCTACGCCGTCTTCAGCGGGACCGCGCTCCTCATCGAGGCGGGCGGGAGCGGGACGCTCGGCTATCTCCGCGAGGCCGGTCTCCCGTTCGACGTCGTCTTCCTCGCCGCTGCGGGCGGCCTCACTGTCGTCCTCCTCGGCCTCACGGTGCTGTACGTCCTCGACGCGTTCCCCGGATCCGCGGCAGAACCGACCGACGTGAGCGCCTCGTAACCGATTCGTCGCCCGAACACTCTATCTCGACGTGTGTTAACGGATTCCGAAGGGTTTACTTCTTCGCCGTATAATGGAGGAATATGTCAGGGCTGCTACCGTCTGACACGCAACCGTCTCAGACGCGAGACGGTGACCTCCGCGTGCTCTGGCTCGACGACGAGGAGTCGGACCGACTCATCAGTTCGCTCTCCTCGGAGACAGCCCGTTCCATTCTCACCGCGCTTCACGAAGCTCCCGCGACGGCCTCGGAACTCTCCGAGACGGTCGACACCTCGCTCCAGAACATCCGACACCACCTGACGAACCTGCAGGACGCCGGGTTGGTACAGGTCACCGACACGCGATACTCGGTGAAAGGGCGAGAGATGAACGTCTACGCGCCGACCGACGACTCGCTCGTCGTCTGCGTCGGGCGGGAAGACGACCGGTCGACGTTTCTGGACTCGTTGCGACGGCTGCTCGGGACGGTGGCGGTACTCGGAGTCGCGAGTCTCCTCGTCCAGTTCGCCTTCGGGACGAGCGTCGTCGACGTCGGCGGTCCGGGGACCGCCCCCCGCGTCGGCGACAGCGTCGGCGGCGCGACCGAACCGCTTCTCGGGCTACTGCCGCCCGGTGCGACGTTCCTCCTCGGCGGGTTGCTCGTCCTCGCCGTGGTCGCCGTCTGGGACCACCAGCGGAGGTAGGCGAATGGGGAGGACGCGAATCAGGGGTGAACGGGTGTGAGCCAGCGCCCGCGACGAGTCGCCGTCCACCTGGTGCTCGCGCTCCTGTTCGTGTCCACCTTCGCAGCCCCCGCGCTCACGCGGTCGTCGATGCCGGGCGACGCCTCCCTCGGCGGCCCCTCTCAGTACGACGACCTCCTCGTCATGCAACGCGGCGCGATACAGGCGTCGATCGAGGCGCGAGCCACCGTCGACGACCCTCGAGAGTCGATCGCCGGGCTCCACAGCGAGGGCAGTCGCGGCACCGACGGGGTGCGTGCGATCCGTGCCGACGAACTGCACAGACGAGGGATCACCGGCGAGGGCGTGAAGGTGGGCGTCGTCGGCAGCGCGTTCGACGCCGACAACGCCGCCATCGCCGACCGCGTCGACGGCCACTACCGCGCCGACGAGGGACGTCACACCACGCAGACCGCCCACGACACGGCCGTCGCCGAGGTGGTCACCCGGACAACTCCGGACGCGGCGCTCTATCTCGCCGGCGTCGGCGACAGTCCCACGCCACAGTCGTACGCCGACGCCGTCGACTGGCTGGTCGAGCGGGACGTCGACGTCATCGTCGACTCGGGGAGCTACTTCGCGCCGACGACGGGCGAGATGAACCGCATCTCGGCGGCCGCCGAGCGCGCGTCCGACCGGGGCGTCGTCTTCGTCACGTCGGCGGGCAACTACGCCGACCGTCACTGGGCCGGCGTCGCCGACGGCGAGGAGTGGGTCTCGTTCGCGCCCGACTCCGAGTCGAACGCTCTCGCCGGTGGCGACGTGACGAGCGGACGCGTCTCGCTGAAGCTCTACTGGAACAGTTCGGCGGACTACGACCTCTATCTCTACCGGAAGACGCCCGGCGAGGACCCGGTCGTCGCGAAGTCGACGACGCGACAGGACGGCGAGAACGCCTCGCCCGTCGAGACGGTCGACGCCGTCGTCCCGAAGGGAGTCTACTACGTCGGCGTCTACGCCCACGAGGACGCGGCCGACGAGACACAGCTCCGTCTGTTCTCGCCACACCACTCGCTGACGTACACGACGGCGGCGGGCAGCATGGTCGCGCCGGCGACGAGCGAGCGCGTCATCACCGTCGGTGCGCTCGACGCGAAGAGCGGTCACGTCCGAGCGTACAGCTCGCAGGACCGGACCGGCGCGCTGCCCGACGTCACCGCTCCCGACGGTGTCGAGACGACGACTGCCGGAACGTTCTACGGCACGTCGGCGGCGGCCCCGTACGTCGCGGGGTCGGCCGCGCTCGTGAAGTCACGCGACGGCGAACTCTCGCCGCGACAGATCGAACAGCTGCTCGAGTCGACCGCACGCGAGACGGAGCACGGCCGTCAGATCGACGCGCTCGCGGCGGTCGAGGCCGCCTCGGCGGAGTCGCAGAACACGACCGCTCGCGTCGCCCCCGACGCGTGAGAGCGCTCACCCCCGACGTTCATCACGGTCGCGACTGTCGGAGTCGGTAGATGAGACGATCAGAGCCGGGTGGGAGCTGACGTGTGCGGACGACACCGTCGACGGCGTCGGCCGTCGACCCGCCGCGAACGACGCATCGAGGAGTACTGGAGTTGGATCGCCGTCTCGCTGTTCCTGCTCGTGACGGTCGATCTCCTGACGTCGCTCGCTGCGGCCGCGGTCGTCGGCGTCGGTGCGGAGAGCAACCCGCTCATGGCGTGGCTCCTTCGGCAGAACCTCCCGACGCTCGTCGGCGTCCACGTGGCGGCGGTGGTGGTCGTCAGCGTCTGCTTCGCCGGGGTGGTTCGGACGCTTCGGCGGACGCCCGACCCGTACGCTCGCTACTTCGCGTTCGGAATCGAACTCTGGCTCGGGACGTTGCTCGCGGTCGGGCTGTTCGTCTTCGCGAACAACCTCTCGGTCGTCGTCCACGGGGCGAGTCTCCTGTGAAGGAACCAGAGTTTTTGTGTGAAGCCGCGACCACGCTCCGATACAGCTAACCATGGCTACGAGCGAGGGAACGTCGTGACCTGGAAGTCGGTGTTCGGCCACGCGGAGCCGTATCCGGAGCAGGCGGAGGGTATCGAGACCGCCATCGAGACGGCCTCGCGCGGCGGGTTCACGGTACTCGAAGGCGCCTGTGGCACTGGCAAGACCATGCTCGCGCTCACCGCGGGCATCGACCGCGTCCGCGACCCCGACTCCGACTACGAACGGGTGGTCGTCCTCACGAGCGTCAAGCAGCAACTGCGACAGTTCGAGGACGACCTCCGGACGATAAACGAGAACCTCCCCGACGACTGGCGACCCGTCTCCGGACTGACGCTCGTCGGCAAGGCCGACGTCTGTCCGTACAGTCGCGAACGCGTCGCCGGCGTCGACGAGACGAACGTCTACGACCGCTGTGAGGGACTCCGCGAGCGGACGCGGAACCTCGTCGGCGACGGCGGCGACACCACCGCGGCGTCGCTCGTCTCGCAGGCGCGGCAGGCCCAGACCGGCCTCGCCGACTCGGGGGCGGGCGGCCCTGACTATCTCGAGACTGCGGGCGATCCGACGCCGTATCCCCCCGAGACGCCCGAGTACGGCGACACGGAGTTCTGCCCCTTCTACGCGCAGTTCCTCGACGACCTCCCGGAGGACGGCGACCCCGTCGAGGCGGTGCCGTTCGACTTCGCCGACCGGGGGCTGCTCGAACCCGACGACCTCGTGTCGCTGTCGGCGGGGTTCGGCACCTGTCCGCACTCGACGATGGGGGCAGTGCTCCCCCACGTCGAGGTCGTCGTCGGCAACTACTACCACGCGTTCGATCCGACGACGGCGTCGACGTTCACCGGCGCACTGCTCGACGACTCGACGTTTCTCGTCTGCGACGAGGCGCACATGCTGGAACCGCGAGTGCGCGATCTCGTCAGCGACGCCGTCGGCGACGTGAGTCTCCGTGACGCCGAGTCCGAACTGACGCGCGTCATCCAGCCCCTCGAGTTCGACGACGAGAGCGCGACGTCGACGGCCGACGCCGATCTCGTCCGGGCCGAACTCGAGGAGTCGGACGTCACGCTCGCCGAACTGAAGGAGCTCCGGCAGTTCGTCCGTGACCTGCGCGAGGAACTGGACCGCCGGGTGAAGGCGCAGCTCGACCGCGTCCGACCCGACTGGCGGGCCGACCTGACGCGACTGGAGGACCACGAACTCCCGCTTCGGGACCCCGAGGAACCTGCGACCGACGAGATCACGGAGTGGGCACGAGACGCCGGCTACGACGGCGGCGTCTGGGCGCGGGCGGAGGTCGTCGGCTCCGTCGTCGCACGGGTGCTGAACTCCGCAGAAGCGGAAGACAAGCAGCGCGCCACACCCGGCGTCGGCCGCGTCCTCGGCGAGTGGTACCGGCAGGACCACGAGCGGTACTTCCGCGAGATCGAGTTGGAGCGGACGTGGGACGAGAGCCAGCCCCCCGACTCGTGGCGACGGGCCTACAACGCCCGCCTCGCACTCCACAACTGCGTGCCGAGCGACGCCATCGGCAGCCAGTTGGCCGAGTTCGGCGGCGGCGTGCTGATGAGTGCGACGCTCGAACCGCTCGACGTGTTCCGTCGCGTCTCCGGGCTGGACTATCTGGAAGCGGAGGGGCGGCCGGTCGTCGAGCGGACGTTCGGGCTGGGGTTCCCGCCGGAGAACCGCGCGAGTTTCGCCGTCGACGCGCCGAAGTTCACCTACGGCAACCGGGGGTCGCCGGGCGAGGAGAACGCCACGCGGCAGGTGTACGCCGACGCGGTCTGCGAGGTGGCCCGTCGACCGGGCAACGTCCTCGTCGGGATGCCGAGTTACGGCGAGGCGGAGTGGATCGCGGGCGTCCTCCGCGACCGACTCGACAAACCCGTGCTCGTCGACGAGTCGAGCGACGACGTCGCCACCGAGTCGCTGAAGACGGAGTTCTTCGGCGGCGACGACAAGGTGCTCGTGACCAGTTTGCGAGGCACGCTCACGGAGGGCGTCGACTACCGCGGCGACCGTCTGTCGGCGGCCGTCGTCTGCGGCGTCCCCATCATCAACACGTCGAGTCCGCGGACGAAGGCCGTCAAGACGGCGTACGACCGCGAGTTCGGATCGCCCCCCGCGAACGACGCGAGCGGAGGTTCGCAGGGCGGGGCAGCGTCCCGAAGCGGGTTCGAGACGGCGCTGACGGTGCCGGCGGTCCGGAAGGCGCGACAGGCGATCGGTCGGGTCATCCGCGGCACCGACGAGGTGGGCGTCCGCGTGTTCGTCGACGCCCGCTACGCCCGCGACTCGTGGAACAGCGTCCGCGAGTACCTCCCCGCCCAAGAGCGCGAGGAGTTCACCCCGGTCAGTACCGACATGCTGTCGTTCGCCCTCGACCAGTTCTGGGACGACCGCTGACCGCGCGCCGGACTTGCAAGTTACGAGGACGTCCGCAACTACGACGGATCGTGGACCCAGTGGGGAACCTCATCCGATCGCCCATCGCGGTCGGTGAGGAGAGCGAGAGGAGCCACGAGAACGACGACTGAACGGTTCTGGCGACGACCGAGCCGTCTCAGGGGAGCAGGAAGTAGAAGAAGACGAGATAGCTGCCGACCAGGATGCCGCCGTCGACCCGGGAGACGTCCCGGTTGCGGAGCATGAGTGCGATGACCCCGAAGGTGAAGCCGATGAGCACCGGAAAGTCGAACGTGATCGTGTCGACCGGAACTTTCAACGGCACCATCAGCGCGAGGACGCCCAGCACGGCGAGGATGTTGTAGATGTTCGATCCGACGACGTTGCCGATGCTGAACTCGGACTCGCCGCGCATCGCGCTGACGACCGAGGCGGCGAGTTCGGGCAGCGACGTCCCGAACGCGAGGACGGTCAGCCCGACGAATCGGGGACCGAAGCCGAGTTCGACGAGTGCGCCCTGCCCGCCCTGGATGAGCCACCGCGACCCGAGAAGCAGGAGGACGAGACCGCCGGCGAGTCGCAGCACGTCCGCGAGTCGGGGGTCGACGTCTTCGTCGAGGTCGACCTCGTCGGACTCGACGGGACCCTCGGACTGGCGCATCCGGTGGAACAGGTAGGCGGTGAACGCCGCCAAGAGGAGGAGGAAGACGCCGCCGTCGAACCGCCCGAGTCGGCCGTCGAGTCCCAGTCCGACGAGCACCACGGAAGCAGCGACCATGAAGGGGACGTGCTCTTTGAACACGGCGTCGTCGACCGAGAGCGGTCGGATGAGGGCGGCGATGCCGAGGACGAGACCGATGTTGGCGATGTTCGATCCGACGATGGCGCCGAGTCCGAGACTCGACGAGTGGTCGAGACCCGAGAGGATGGCGACGAACAGTTCCGGCGTGGTCGTCGCGAAGGCGACAACGGTGACGCCGACGATGGCGGCTCTGAGACCGAACCCGAGCGCGAGTCGGGCCGCGCCGTCGACGAGCAGTTCCGCGCCGAGATACAGCAGCACGATCCCAGCGAGCAAGTAGAGCGAGTGCGTCGAGAGCAGTACGTCCGTCGTCGACGTCGCGACGCCGGACTGGAGTAGCGACGTCGCGTCGGCGGGGACGAGGTCGGTCGACAGACCACCGTAGCGGGACATTACCGTCGGTAGTCGACAGGAGGGCATAAATCCGGCGTGTCGAGTATCACAATCAATAACACAGTCGTGTGAAATGTGAACTAGACACACAGAGCGGGCCGGTGACGGACGACACGATCGGAGCGAGGCTGGCGGAGCGAGACGGCGTTCAGGCGGCGTCTCGGGCGTCTCGGCAGTCGTCGCTACAGAAGTGGTGGTGTCGGACGAGACCGTCTTCGATCTCGGTGACGACGCGGTGCGTCGGCGACTGGACGATCTTCGTCCCACAGGTAGCACACTCCGGGGCCGTGCTCTCGTCGACGTCCTCACCGAGATCTGACGTGGGGTCAACCATGCTTCGGTACTCTGGGTTCCCATCGCACTTGAATCCGACTTCGACGGCAGTTTTCGGTCGGTAGCGACAGGTGGTGGCGCTACGTTCGGCTATAGAGAGCTCTTAGTAGCGGTTATGTAGTGACGGCTGCATCTCTATACCGAGTCAGTCATGTCAAGAGCCGACACGGAGTTCACGGGGGCGGGTCGTCGGACAGAGACGCGGACTGGACGGGAGTTCGACCTCCACAGCGTCGTCGTGAGCTACGAGGACGGCCCCGACGAGTGTACCATCTATCCCCGCCGGTTCGACCGTCACGAGCGGACCGCCACGTGGCTCACGGCGAACGTCGACTGTTTCGTCGACCTCGCCGACGCCCGGTAGGTTGGAGTCCGCCTACCGGCGTCCGCCGACGGTCAGTCGGTCGACTGCCCCACGTCCGACAGCGTCTGTTGGACCGCCTCCTCGCCGACGGCGGCCGCCAGCGCCTCGAACCCCTGTCGGACCGACCGATCGCCCGCGTTGGCGACGAGCCGGGAGACGATGAACTCCGGCGTCGACTTGCCGACCGTGCCGAACCGCGGCTGGTAATCGACCTGGAGCGCGAGCTCCTGCGTCAACCCTTCGGCGAAGATGCCGTCGATGCGCGCCTCCGACGGCAGCGGGCTGAGTTCGTCGGCGAGGTGGGTGACGTACACCCCGAGCGCGCCGCGGTCGACCGTCAGTTGGACCAACCCGTTGAGCAGGTCCGCCGCCCGCCCCGGTTCCGTGATCGCCTCGAACTCGTCGACGAGCATCAGCGCCCGTCCCTCGTCGGTCAGCGGCGGGACGATGGACTTCAGCGTCGACTCCAGCACGCCGGCGTTGAAGCTGGCGTGCCGGCGGTGGAAGACGACCGTGTCGAAGCGACCCACCTCCGCCGACTCAGCGGGGACGGGCAACCCCATCGCGGTCAACAGCGTCACCTGGCACAGCGTCTCCAGCAGCGTCGTCTTCCCGCCGGAGTTCGCCCCCGTGAGCACGGAGACGCGGTCGCCCGACGGCGGGGCGCTGGCGACTCCGCTCACGCCGTGCTCGCCGACGCCGTAGGTGACGGGTTGGACCTCGCCCTCCAGCAGCAGGTTCCGCGCGTCGACGACCGCGAGCCCGTCGTCGACGAGCGTCGGCCGTCGGAGGTCGTAGGCGACCGCGAAGCGCGCAAGCGAGAGGGAGAAGGCGATGTCGTCGACGGCGGCGACGGCGGCGTCGACGTCCTCGCGGGCCGTCTCGACCGCCTCCTCGAGCTCCGAGCGAACCGACTCCTCACGGCGTTCGACCCGCTCGTCGAGATCCGCCGCCAGCACCCGCAGCGTCGTGCTCACGAAGTCCGCCGCGTCGACGACGTCGTCGGCAGCGGCGCTCTGGACCTCGCCACGGGTGAGCTCCGTCTCGCGGGCGACGTACTCGGCGACGGCGTTCTCGAAGTCCTCGAGGCTCCGGACGCCCGAGTCGCGGACGGTGTCGAGGACGTCGAAGGCGCTGTTGCTGAGCGTCTCCGCCTCCTCGTGTTTCGCACGCAGTCGGTCGAGTTCGTCGTCGACGCCGTCGACGACGCGGCCGTCCTCGACGTAGCCGAGCGCACCCGCCGCCTCCCGGAGCGCGTCGGGGTCGACGTCGTCGAGAGCGGCGAACGCACCGCCGCTCAGCCCCGCCTCTCGGAGGGCGAGTGCGGCCTCGACGGCGGCGCGTTCGGTCCCTCCGCGCTCGTCGTAGCGGGCGAACGCCTCGAGGACGGCCTCGCGGTCGTCCTCGGTCAACTCCCGCCAGGAGTTGGTCGCGTCGAGCACCTCGTCGAGTCGGGACTCGACGGCCGCGCGGTCGAGCAGCGGCGTCAACACCCTGATCCGGTCTGCGGCGTGGTCGGTGACGGCGTACTCGCCGGCGAGCGACAGCAGTTCGTCGTAGACGCTGCGGGCGTCGGACGTGCCGAGCGTCGCCATCCCCGCGTCCCCGTTCGCTCGCCGGAGGATGCGGGTCGCTCGTCCACGAGAGACCCCCGCGTCGGCCAGCGCGCGGATGTCGGCCGACTCGATTGCTTCGAGGGCCGCCTCGGTTCCGAGCGTCTCGCGGAGGCGTTCGCTCGTCTTCGGCCCGACTCCCCAGTAGTCCTCCAGTCGCATACCCGTCTCTGACGTCGCCCCCGGCTTAGTGGTTACCTGTCGCTCGTCGGGACCAGCCGGGTGACAGCAGTCGTCGCTACCGGGCGGGGACGGTCTCGGTCGCCCGCTTCGCGCAGTCGGCGAGGATTCGTGCGAGGAGCGAGACGGCCTCCTCGTGGCGGTCTCGGGACTCTCGCAGCGCCATCGGTGTCACTCCGAGGGCGGCGTAGGGTTCGAGATCAGCCGGCGTTGCGACTCCCCTCTCGACGTACTCCTCGGCGACCTGCACGAGAAGTGTGTGGAGGTGGATCAGTTCGTTCTTCTTCACGGTGATACACGTACGTGCTCAAATGGCCTAAGCGGTACGGTAAGGGCTCTTCAGAAGGAAGTTACGCTCGCGGAGACTGTGAGATAATCCTCGATGGGCTGTCGGATGGACGGCTGGTCGAACGGAAGAACGGTCGAACGATCGAACGTCGAACGGAGAGTGGATCGCCGGTCTACCACCGGCCGACGAGCGACTCGAACCGCTCGCGGTCGTGGCCGTAGAGGACGGCGGCGTCGTGCCGACGCTCGAGTTCCTTCAGCGTCTGGAGGCTCTCGAACCAGTCGCGTTCGCTCCAGAGCAGGCCGGGGCCGAGCGGCACCTCCTCGGCGTAGTTGGCGTCGACGTAACACTCGTCGCCGGCGACGAGTAGCGTCTCGTCGTCCGGGAGGTCGATCTTCGCGCCGAGCACGCCGGGTGTGTGTCCCGGCAGGTGGAGGAGTTCGACGCCGTCGAAGAGCGTCCGGCGGTGGCGGTGGACGATCTCCCAGTTCAGATCGTGGTCGAAGTCGCTGGCGAGGTAGGCGATGGAGCCTTCGGTCGTCTTCGCGCTGTAGTAGGCGAACTTGAGTTCGTCCTCGTGGACGTAGACGGGGACGTCGGTCCCTGCGAAGTGTCGGAGACCGCCGGCGTGGTCGAGGTGGAGATGGCTCGTCACGACGGCGTCGACGTCGGAGAGCGCGTAGCCGACGTCGTTCAGATCGTCGTCGAGGTGGTGGTCGCTGGCGTCGACGTGTTCGAAGGCGTCGTAGAGCGGTTTGGGCCAGTAACCGTCGCCCGCTTCGGGGTGCGACCCGGTGTCCCAGAGGATCGTCGCCTCGGGGTGGTCGACGACGGCGTTCCAGACGACGAACTCGACGATCTCGTGGTCGGGGTCGGGGTTCTCGGCGTCGGCCATCGCGTAGCCGTCGACGACGTAGTTCCTGTCGGCGCGGACGCGACCGCGGTCGACGAGCGTGACCGAGATGTCGGACATACCCCCGGTTCGGACGGGACGAGGTTAACTGTTCGTTCGTTGAGACACCGGCCCAAACACAAAAACGTCGCCCGCGCGTCGGGTCGGACGTGAGCCCGGACGAATCCGCGCCGAGCATGGACGAACCGCGCCCGGCCGAGGGGTGGCCGGACGGCCCTCTGACCACGGACGAAGCCCGCGATCTCCTCGACGACGACGTCGTCGCGGTGTGGGTGATGGACCACGACGAGGACACCCGAGAGACGGTCCTCACGGAAAACGACCCCGACGACGCCGTCATCGAACTGATCCTCGAGACGCCGACGAACTTCCGGATGTACAGCTACACACACGGCGTCAACGGGACGGCGTGGATGGACTACGGCGAGACCGAGAAGGGAACCGACGGCGCCGAGATGATGCTCGACACGCTGGAGAGCTACCACGTGCTCGTCGGCGACCCGGTTCGCTGAGTCGTCGAACACCGCTTAGATGACGTTCTGGAGGATGCCGCCGTCGACGGCGAGCGCCTGCCCCGTGACGTTTCTGTTCTTCGCGTAGAAGACGGCGAGACGACCCATATCCTCGGGCGTCTGGTCGCGGCCAAGCGGGATGACCCGCTCGATGGTGTCGGCGTAGTCCTCTTCCAACGTCGGCGTGAGTACCTTGTTCCACATCGGCGTGTCGACGATCCCCGGACAGATGGCGTTCACCGTCACGTTGTCGGGGGCCAGTTCCAGCGAGAGCGACTTGGTGAGGCCGAGCACAGCGTGCTTCGAAGCGCAGTAGTGGCCCAGGCCGGCCGCGCCGATGGTGCCGGCGATCGAGGCGGTGTTGATGATCGTCCCCTCGGACGCTTTGAGGTGTGGAATCGCGGCCTGCGAGCCGAGGAACACGCCCTTCACGTTCACGTCCATCACCGAGTCCCACTCGGCCTCCTCCATCTCCTCGACCGGGTCGACCGTGATGATACCCGCGTTGTTGACGAGGATGTCCAGTTTCCCGAACTCCTCGACCGTCTCGTCGACGAGCGCCTGCACCTGGTCGGCCTTCGTCACGTCGCACTCGACGACGTGCCCGCGGCGTCCCTCCGCCTCGATCCGGTCGACGACCTCCCGTGCCCGCGTCGCCCCGCTCACCTCGCGCGAGGACTGCTGGTTGTACTCCGTGTCGAGGACGTCGACGTCGGCGACGACGACGTCACTTCCCGCGGCAGCGAGTTCGACGGCGATCCCCTCGCCGATCTGTCCACCTGCACCGGTTACGATCGATACTGCTCCCTCGAGTGAGTGTTCGGCCACCATAGCTCCCACTGAGAGACGCCAACATACGACATAGTCGTTCGTCGTGTCGATCAGGACAGTCTTTCGAAACGGATCTTCGACGGTCGAGAAAAGCGTCGGTGTCGTCGTCTACCGCCGTCTACTGCCGCTGACGGTAGATGAGGTTGCGCTGGACCGCGTTGGTACCCTCGTAGATGACTGGGATACGCACGTCGCGGTAGACGCGGGCGATGCGACGATCCGTCAGGTTCGAGCGGCCGCCGTGGAGTTGCATCCCGCGTTCGGCACACTGGACGGCCGTCTCGGTCGACTTGGTCTTACAGAGCGCCGCCCAGTAGCCGGCGTTGTCGTGGCCTGCGACCTTCTCGGCGGCCCGCCAGTTGAGCGCCCGGGCGGACTCGAACTCGATGAGCATGTCGGCGAGATCGTGCTGGACGGCCTGGAACTCCGAGACGTCGCGACCGAAGGCGCTGCGGTCGTGGACGAACGCCCACGCCTCCTCGATGGCGGCGGCGGCCATGCCGAGACCGTGGCCGCCGACGACGACGCGACCGTGGTTGAAGAAGTCCGCGAGCATGTAGAAGCCGCCGCCCTCGCTCCCGATGAGGTTCTCCTCCGGGATGGTGCAGTCGTCGAAGACGATGTGGGCCTGTTTGGAGGCGCGCATCCCCATCTTCTCGGGGATGTGTTCGGCCTCGTAGCCCTCGGTGTCGGTCTCGACGATGAACATCGAGTAGTTGGAGTAGCGGTCCTCCTTGTCGCCGGTCTTCGCGTAGACGGTGACCCAGTCGGCCTCGACGCCGTTGCCGATCCAGTACTTCTCGCCGTTGAGCACCCACCCCTCGTCGGTCTTCTCGGCGGTCGTGGTCATCCCGGCGAGGTCCGACCCCGTCTCGGGTTCGGAGACCGCGAGCCCCGAGATCTGCTCGTTCTCGGCGACGGGACGGAGGTACTCCTCCTTCTGTTCCTCCGACCCGTACTGTTCGACGATCTCACAGCCGAAGCTCGCGAGCTGGAGGGTCAGCGCGATGCCGGCGTCGGCCTTGTAGAACTCCTCGGCGATGGCGAGGATCTGTTCGAGGTCGTACCCCTTCCCGCCGTACTCCTCGCCGATGTCCTGGGCGACGAGGCCGGCGTCCATCCCGGCTTCGAGGATCTCCCACGGGTACTCGCCCGTTCGGTAGTACTCCTCTGCGTTCGGTTCGATGTGCTCGGCCGCGAACTCGCGGGCCTGCTGTTTGACGTCACGGGCGTGCTCGGGGACGACGCTGTCGTCGAGAAGGTCCATGCAACGTGGGTAGAACCCACACGATTTAATACCAGGTGAAATTCCGTGTCCAGGAAAACGAGTTTATTGTTGTTACGCGAGAGACGTGCCGAGACTGGGTGGAAGCGTCACTTGACGCCGGGGTTCGCGTCGCCGTGCGTACCGGATTCCGCAGCGCGGTTCTCGGCCGTGATCTCGAACGACGTCGTGCTGATGCTCACCGCGGGGTTGTCAGGTTCGATGTTTCGGAGACGCTGGTACGTGTATCCGGCGTCACCGCTATAGGCCGGATACTCGTCCTGCATAACCGACTCGGAGTTCTCGTCGAGTAATGCCGTCGTGAGACGCAGGTGGACGGTCGTCGACTTCGAGTTCCCGTCCGTCGCCGCGTCGATGGTCGACGTGTCACCGATGACGCCGTAGTTGCCGTTGGCGTAGCTACCAGAATCGTCGCCGAGACTCGCACCTGTCCAGTGATCCTCGTCGGGGTAGTCCGACGCTTCGTCGTAGTACTGTTCCATTCCTTCCTTGTACAGCACGATCTTGGGCGGAACCAGCTTCGATCCGTCGTTCGGGTCGACGAAATCGCCGTTTCCGTTGATGTCGTAGAACGCCGAATTCGCCGTCGCGAGTGGATTTCGACCACTATCGGGGTATCGGTCAGTCGTCTCGTACTGCGGGACAGGATTCCCGCTCGAGTCTTCCGTGTAGAGCCACGGGGTCTCACGGTAGACTGGTTTGAACCCCTGTCCGTCGATACCGGCTTCGAGGACGTACCGAAGCTTCATCGGCTTCTCGTCGAACCCTTCCCACTCCGTGTAGACGCGCGGGTTGACGAACACCTCGGTAACGTTTCCGTCGTCCGTCGTCACGGTTCCAGGGTTTCCGGCGTCGAGCGTACTGGTCATCTGTGCGGCAGCCGAGCCCGAAAGCGTCGCGAACCCGGTACCACCAGCGACTGCGGTTCCGCCAATTAGCGAGAGTGCCTTTCGTCGAGTGAGTTGCATTTGATCAGATCTCCTTGTGTTCGTGAACCCGGCATCGACCCGAGACCGGACCAGCGCACCACATCGCGCAGTCCGTCCATGGCTTGATCCGGTTCGGCGGTCGTCGGGGTCGAACACAGTTCACCCCAAGAGATGGACGGCATTCAACAATTGCCGCCAGAGAATCCACAGAGTGAGTAAGAACCCGAGTAACCACCACTTATCGACCGGTCCGCCGCTTCGTGAGGAGACACGGTGTCTCCCCGGAGACCCGATTTAGTCCTGTCCCGGCGCAGCCTCGTCGGGTGTCTTCCCCTCGACCAGCGACTCGTCGTCGTACTGGTCGCGCAGTACCTTCTTGTCGAACTTTCCGGTCGCTGTCTTCGGTACCTCGTCGATGAACACGACCTCGTCGGGTGCCCACCACTTCGGGAACTTCTCGGCGACGAGCTCCTGCAAGTCGGCCTTCAGCCCCTCGTGGTCGACGCCCTCCTTCGGGACCACGCAGGCGACGGGCCGCTCTTGCCACCGTTCGTGGGGGACGCCGATGACCGTCGCCTCCGCGACGTCGTCGTGGGCCATCAGCGCGTTCTCCAGTTCGACCGAGGAGATCCACTCGCCGCCGCTCTTGATCACGTCCTTCGCGCGGTCCACCAGTTCCATGTAGCCGTCGGGGTCGATGGTGACGACGTCGCCGGTCTTCAGCCACTTCCCGCCGGGGGCGTCCTCGAAGTCCTCCTCGTTGGCGTCAGGACGCTTGAAGTACTCCGTGACGACCCACGGCCCGCGGACCCACAGTTCGCCGAAGTCCTCGCCGTTCTGCGGCACCTCCTCGCCGTCGTCGCCGACGACCTTGTACTCGAGCCCGGGGACGAACAGCCCCTGTTTGGCCCGCTTTTCGTACTGTTCTTCCTTGCTCAGCTCCTCCATGCCGGGTTTGAGATGCGAGACGGTGCCGATCGGCGACATCTCGCTCATCCCCCACGCGTGGAGCACGTCGACGTCGTACTCCTCGTCGAACCGGCGGATGACCGAGGGTGGGGCCGCGCTGCCGCCGATGACGATGCGCTCCAGCGACGAGAGGTCCGCGTCGTGTTCGTCGAGGTAGTCGAGCAGCCCCAGCCAGACGGTCGGGACGCCCGCCGTGAGCGTCACGCCCTCCTCCTCGATGAGCTTCGCCAGATCTTCGGGACTCGGTGCCGGCCCCGGATAGACGTGTTTTGCTCCCGCTGCGGTCGCCGAGAACGGCATCCCCCACGCGTTGACGTGGAACATCGGCACTACGGGCATCACCACGTCGTCCGCGCCGATGTCGAGTCCCGACTGCGGAAGCGACGCCATCGTGTGCGCCCAGAGCATCTGATGAGTGTACTCGACGCCCTTCGGCTTCCCCGTCGTCCCCGAGGTGTAACACATCCCCGCGGGTTGCTCCTCTCGGACCTCGGGCCAGTCGTAGTCCGCTTCCCGACCGTCGACGAACGATTCGTAGTCGGTCACCGGCGACAGCGACGTGTCCGGAACGTCGCTACCGACGACGACGAACTGGTCGACGGAGGCGAACGCCTCCTCGCCACCCTCGGCGACGACGGCGGCCTCCAGTTTCTCGAGCAGCGACGGGTCGACGATGATCACCGAGTCGCTTGCGTTCTCGACGATGTACTGGATGTGGTGTGCCGGGAGCAGCGGGTTGATCGTGTGTAGCTGTGCGCCCATGTTCGGCACCGCGAAGTAGGTCTCGAAGTGCCGGTGGTGGTTCCACGAGAACGTCGCGACGCGGCCGCCCTCGGCGACGCCGGCGTCGGCGAGCGCGTCGGCGAGCTTACCGACGCGCTGTTCGTACTCCGCGTACGTGTATCGCTGTACGCCCTCGTGCGTCCGCGAGACGATCTCTCGGTCGGGAAAGAGTCGACTCGCTCGCCACAGAAGCGGCCGCAGGGTCTGGTCGGTCGTGCCTGCCATACCTACACAAGTAACGCGTCTGTAATGATTTTTCCTACTGCGACCCGCCGTCGCCACTCGGTTCGTCGCTCGCGTTCGACGCCGGATCGATGTCGCGGTCGTTCGTCGCGTCGGCGTCGCGGTCGTTCGTCGCGTCAGTCTCGTTTGTCGCCTCCACTTCGGCGTCTGCAACGTCGACCCGATCGGGCGCGGTGAGCAGGTCGCGGACGGCGCTCCGTTCGACCGTCCCGGAAGCGGTCCGCGGGAGTCCGTCGACGAACCGCACCAGCCGCGGGAGTTTGTAGCCGGCGAGTCGCTCCCGACAGTGGGCTTCGACCTCGTCGGCGGTCAACTCGGCGTCCGAGGCGACGACGAGCGCGGCCACCCGCTCGCCCCACTTCTCGTCGGGGACGCCGACGACCGCCGCCTCCTCGACGCCGGGATGTTCACGCAGGGCGTCGACGACCTCGCCGGGGTCGACGTTCTCGCCGCCGGTGATGATGCGGTCGTCCTTGCGGTTGAGCACGTACAGCCAGCCGTCCTCGTCGCGGTACCCCACGTCGCCGGTGTGGAGGCCGCGCTCGCCGACCGCCGCGGCCGTCGCCTCGGGGTCGCCGTAGTAGCCCGGCGAGACGGTCGGTCCCGAGACGACGAACTCGCCGATCTCGCCCGTCTCGACCGGTTCTCCCAGTTCGTCGACGACGGCGACGTCTGTCCCGAACAGCGGACGGCCGACGCTGCCGAGACGGTCGACGGCCTCCTCGGGGCGGGCAGTCGCGATCTGCGAGGCGGTCTCGGTCATCCCGTAGGTCGGACAGACCGGGACGTGGTAGTCGCGGCAGCGCCTGACGAGTTCCTCGGAGGCGGGTGCGCCGCCGAGCAGCACGAACCGAAGCGAGTCCGAGAGCGTCCCGCGACTGTCGAGCATCCGTTCGAGCATCGTCGGCACCAGCGAGACGCCCGTCACGTCGTACGTACTGATGTCGTCGGCGGTCGCACCGGGGTCGAACTCGCCACGGAGGACGACCGTCGTCCCGTACAGCGTCGACCGGTAGAGCGGTGCCAGCCCGCCCATGTGGTAGAGCGAGAGCGGAACGAGCCAGCGGTCGTCGGGGAGCACGCCGAGGTGGAACGCCGAGGCGACAGCGCTGGAGAAGACGTTGCCGTAGGTGAGCACGACCGCCTTCGGGTCGCCGGTCGTCCCAGAGGTGAAAAGCAGGACGAGCGGGTCGCCGTCGGTCCACTCGGCGGGTGAGACGTCGACGGGGTCCGTCCCGTCGAGCGACGCGACGCGCTCCCACTGAGGGTCGTCGAGCGAGACGAGCGGGATCGAGTGGGTCGACTCGTCGGCGACGGTAGTGTCAGTCTCGGAGACGTCGTCGCCGCCGACGGTCGCCGCGACCGCCTCGACCGCCTCGACGGCGAGACGTTCGGTCGACTCGCCGCAGACGACGGTCGTCAGGTCGGCGGTCTCCATCTGGTCGGCGAGTTCGCCGGCCGTCAGCCGGGTGTTGAGCGGGACGAGCGTGGCGCCGAGTCGCATCGCCGCGTGGACGAGATGGACCGCCTCGACGCGGGTCGACAGCAGCATCCCGACGTGGTCGTCGGCTTCGACTCCGAGACCAGCCAGTCGCGCCGCGAGCGTCGCGACGTCGGTGTCGAGGTCGGCGTAGTCCCAGCGGTCGCCCGTCTCGGCCGAGACGAGTGCCGTCGCGTCGGGCGTGGCCCGCACGCGGTGGGAGAGCCAGTCGTTCATCGGTCGGAACTCTCGCCGGGGGAACTACTCTCTTTGCATCGCGAGAGACCGCAGTCGCCGCATCGGTAGCTTCTTTCACGCGCCTCGCCCAGCAACCGACAGATGCTACCTCGCCGGCTTCGCTCCCTCCTCGACTCTCGCCGCCCTCTCCGCATTGCGTTCGCGTTCGTCGTGGTCGTCGCCGTCGGCGCCCTCGCCGTCTCGTACGTCACGGCACCACCGACCTTCCCCGAGCGTGTCGAGAGCGGCCAACCGATCGCCGAACCCGCCGACGGCACGACCGTCGTCGCCACGCAGGGACTCGGACGGCAGGGGTGGCACCACGCGTTCGTCGGCGACAGCCCAGGCGAACTCGTCGCCGTCGCCGCCGACGGCTCCGTCGCCTACTACGACGACACGTACCAGAGCTACTGGGACGTCGACCCCGTCGAGGGGACCGAGTCGACCGTGCTGTACGTCGCCGCGGAGTACCTCTCGGCCGAGGAGTGCGACGCTGCCACGAGCTGTTACCGGAACCACGTGCTGGAGACGAACGTCTCGACCGGCGAGACCACCGAGGTGTACAGCTACGTCGTCCGCAACGAACCCTCGATCCGCTGGCACGACGTCGACAGGTACGGAGAGGACAGCCTCGTCGTCGCCGACATCGCCGAGGATCGGGCGTTCGTCGTCGACACGACGACGGGCATCGTCGAGTGGCAGTGGGACGCCCAGAGCGACTTTCCCACCAGCTCCGGCGGCGAGTATCCGACCGACTGGACGCACATCAACGACGTCGAGGTGCTCGACGACGGCCGACTGATGCTCAGCCTCCGCAACCAAGACAGGGTTGTCTTCGTCGACCCCGAAGAGGGCGTCCAGCGGAACTGGACGCTCGGCGAGGAGGACAACTACAGCGTCCTCTACGAGCAGCACAACCCCGACTACATTCCCGAGTCCCGTGGCGGCCCGGCCGTCGTCGTCGCCGACTCGCACAACAACCGGGTCGTCGAGTACCAGCGCGTCGACGGCGAGTGGGAGCAGTCCTGGCAGTACGGCGACGCCGTGCTCCAGTGGCCGCGCGACGGCGACCGTCTACCGAACGGCCACACGCTGATCACCGACTCCAACGGCGACCGCGTCGTCGAGGTCGACGAGTCGGGCGAGGTCGTCTGGACGCTGGACGTCAACCTCCCCTACGAGGCCGAACGCCTCGGGACGGGCGACGAGTCGACCGGCGGCCCGAGCGCGACGAGCGCCGACCTCCAGCCACACGAGGCAGAAGGGGACGGCGGCGGTCTCTCGCTTCGCTCGGTCGCCTACGCTATCGTCCCCGGCGAGATCATCCTCGGTCTCGGCTTCGTCCTCCCGTCGTGGATGGGGTTCACCGAGGCGCTGGTGCTGTTCGGACTGCTCGGGACGCTGACGCTGTGGGCCGTCCTCGAACTCTACTGGCTGCCGTGGTCGGTGAGCGTCCACAACCCGCTTCGGATCCGACGGGAGGAGTGAGCGCCCGTCACGGCCCGACGCTCGAGACCGCCAGTCAGTGTTCGACGAACTCGACGAGCACGCCGCCGGTCGACTTCGGATGCAGGAAGGCGACGTCGTGGCCCCACGCGCCCGGTCGGGGCTCCTCGTCGACGAGGTCGACGCCGAGGTCGCGGGCGGTGGCGAGTGCGGCCCCGATGTCGTCGGTCGCGAGGGCGACGTGGTGGATGCCGGGGCCGTTGCGGTCGAGGTACGACGCGATGGCTCCCTCCCCGTGCGGTTCGAGCAACTCGAAGTAGCCGCCGTCGAGTTCGAGGAAGACGACAGTCATCCCGCCGAACTCCTCCTCGTGGGCGACGGGTGCGTCGAACAGGTCGGCGAACAGGTCGGCGAGTGCGGCGGCGTCGTCGGTGGCGACGCCGGCGTGGTCGAACTGCATGGCCGGGACGAGGTGCGTGGGACGTATAAACGTGGCACATGCGAGCGGGAAGAGAGGGAGGCAGCGCACGGAGACGACGGTGGCCATCAACTAGTTGCGTGACCGGACCCTGTTTCCCGAGGATGCGTGTGCTCGTCACCGGTGCGACCGGGTTCGTGGGGAGTCGTCTCGTTCCGACACTCGTCGACCGCGGTCACGAAGTCGTCGTGTTGACCCGCGACGCCGACTCCTACGAGGGTGCGGCCGACGAGGTCTACGAGGGCGACGTCCTCGAGGCGGGGAGCTTCGAGCACGCACTCTCGGACGTCGACGCTGCCTACTATCTCATCCACTCGATGGACGCCAGCGAGGACTTCGCCGAACAGGACCGCCGCGGCGCGCGTCACTTCGAGCACGCGGCGAGCGAGGCCGGCGTCGACCGCGTGCTGTATCTCAGCGGACTCGGCGAGGACCGCGTCGACCTCTCGGAGCACCTCGAGTCGCGGCGGGAGGTCGAACGGATCCTCTCGGAGGGGTCGTTCGACCTGACGACGCTCCGGGCGGCGGTCGTCATCGGGAGCGGCAACACCAGTTTCGACATCGTCGAGCAGTTGGCGACCCGCCTCCCGGTGATGGTGACGCCGCAGTGGGTCCGCGTCGACTGTCAGCCGATCGCCGTCGCCGACGTCGTCGCGTATCTCGTCGGGACGCTGGAGACGCCCGAGACGGCCGGAGTGACGTACGACGTCGGCGGCGAGGCGGTGCTCACCTACGGCGACCTCCTCGACAAGACCGCCGACGTCGCCGGGCGCAGTGCGGTCATCGTCCCCGTCCCGGTGTTGACGCCGCGACTCTCCGCCTACTGGGTCGGTCTCGTCACCGACGTCCCGAACTCCGTCGCCTACCCGCTCATCAAGGGGCTGAAGAACGAGGTCGTCGCCGAGGACGAGGCGGTCCGAGCGGCGATCCCCATCGAGTTGACGCCGTTCGACACGGCCATCGAGCGAGCGCTCGGCGACGAGGCGAATCCGGAGGACGACGCCGAACGCGCAGTGGAGAAACTCGCGCGTCTCGACCGCTCCGAGCGCGGTGACTGAGTCGATCACGGCGACTGGCGGTGTCGACGGTGTCGCACCGGACGTCGACCGACCGCGTCACACCGACGTCGCTCGCGAGTCGAACCCGCAGGAGTATTCACCGCGCGTTCCCAACTCGCCGCCAATGAGTGCGCCGAACCGTAACGTCCTGTGGGCTCGCACCTTCGTCGACGAACTGGCGACGGCGGGCGTCTCGGCCGTCTGTATCACGCCGGGGAGTCGCTCGACGCCGTTGACGACGGCGTTCGACGAACACGACGACGTCCACGTCTTCTCGCATCTCGACGAGCGGGCGTCGGCCTTCTTCGCGCTCGGCCGCGCCCGCCGGACGGGGAAGGTGACGCCGCTGGTCTGCACCTCGGGGACGGCCGCGGCGAACTTCCACCCCGCCGTCGTCGAGGCGTTCCAGTCGCGCGTCCCGCTACTGCTCCTGACGGCCGACCGACCACCGGAACTCCGCGACTCGGGTGCCAACCAGACCATCGACCAGGAGAAGCTCTACGGCGACGCCGTCCGGTGGTACAAGGACATGCCTGAACCGGAGGCGACGGAGCGCAAGCTCCGGATGCTCCGGACTACTGCGGACCGGGCGCTCTCGGAGGCGACGGGCACTCCCTCGGGACCGGTCCACCTCAACTTCCCGTTCCGCAAACCGCTGGAGCCGACGCCCGTCGCCGGCGACGTCCCGGCAGACCTCGACACAGAGGCCGTCCTCGGGCGGGAGGACGACCGCGAGTACGTGAAGACGACGAGCGGCGTCCCCGAACTCGACGACGACCGTCTCCGGCAACTGGCCGAAGACCTCGAAGTCGAGCGCGGTCTGATCGTCGCCGGTCCGGCGGACGCACCCGGCGTCGACCACGAGGCGATCACGGCACTCGCCCACGCGACGGGGTTCCCCGTCGTCGCCGACCCGCTCTCGGGGCTCCGCTTCGGCGGCCACAACCGCGTTACGACGGTGCTCGGCGGCTACGACGCCTACCTCGACGAGCGCGTGACCGACGAGTGGCCCGACCCGGAGGTCGTCTTTCGGGTCGGGGCGTCGCCGACTTCCAAGCCTCTGCGCAAGTATCTCGCCCGCACCGACGCCCGCCAGTTCGTCGTCGACCCGGCCGGCGAGTGGCGCGAGGCCGAGTACGCCGCGACCGACCTCGTCGTCGCCGACCCCTCGCGACTCGCCGGAACGCTCTCGCGGATCGTCCGTGCCCCGAAGGACGCCTCGTGGACCGAACGCTGGCAGGCCGCCGAGGAAGCCCATTGGAACGCCGTCGACGACGCGGTCGAGCGCGGCGAGTCGTTCGAGGGCCGTGTGCTCGCGGACGTCGCCGACGTCGCCCCGGAACCGTCGACCGTCTTCGTCTCCAACAGCATGCCCGTCCGCGAGATGGACCGCTTCGCCCGCCCCGCCGCACGGAATCTGACTGTTCTCGGAAATCGCGGGGCCAGCGGCATCGACGGCATCACCTCGACGGCGCTCGGCGCGGGGAGTGCGACGACGGACGACCTGACGCTCGTGACGGGCGACATCGCGTACTACCACGACCTCACTGGACTCCTGGCGGTCGGTCGTTGCGACCTGGACGCCACCATCGTCGTCGTCAACAACGACGGCGGCGGCATCTTCCACATGCTCCCCATCGAGGACTACGACCCGCCGTTCACGGGGCAGTTCAAGACGCCCCACGGGCTGGACTTCGAACCGACGAGCGACCTCTTCGGAATGGCGTTCGCCCGCGTCGACGTCGAGGGGTTCCGTGACACCTACGCCGAGGCCGTCGCCAGCGAGGGGACGCACGTTGTCGAGGTGACGAGCGACGCCGAGGCGAGCCACCGCGTGCGGGAGTCGCTGGAGGAGCGGGTCGTCGACGCGCTGACCGAGTAGCGATCGAACGATCGGATACCGAACAGTTTTGCCGGGCTGCGTCGACTCCCTCGACGATGCCCTCCACAGCTTGGAAAGTCGTCACGGCCCTGCTGATGACGTCCGTCCTCGCGTACGCCGTCGTCATCGCCGGGAGTATCCTGCTCGGAGTCGTCGCCACGACGCTCGTCTTTCTGGTGTCGTGGCTCGTCGCGTACGCCCGTGAGTCCGACGCCATCCCACCGCTGGGAAATCGACGACTCGCACTGGCGTCTGGACTGTCGGTCGTCGTACTCGCGTACTCGTTTCTCATCGCCGGGCAGATACTGCTCGGTCTGTTGGCCGTGGTGGCTATCTTCACAGTCGCTTACGGTCACTCGATGCTCACACACTACGGATATCCTGCCTCGCTCGGCCGAAAACGAACCATCGTCGTCGTCGTCCTCTCCGTGCTCATCCTGGGGTACGCGCTCGTCATCGCCGGGCAGATTCTCCTCGGGTTCGTTGCCGTGTTCCTGCTCTACGTGACGGCGTGGCTGACGAGTCCGACCGGACCGCTGTTGGACGATTAACACGGCGAACGACGAGCGTTTATGTGCCAGAGCGCACAACGAGGGACCATGCCGCCGAACCGCGGGACGGACCTCTCGACCGAACAGCGACAGCTCCGGCCGCGCGAGGAAGAAAGCAGCCTCAGCAAGTGGCTTCAAAACGCGTTCGACGCGACCGCGGAGGTGCTCGTGTTCGCGATTCCGATACTCGCCGTGGTGTTTCTCACCGGCGACGTCGAGGTGACGTTCGTCCTGCTCGCTGCACTCTGCTCGCTGGTCTTGGGCGTCGCTGTCCAGCGTCACCGCCCGCTCGGCATCCCGTGGCCGGGGATGACGCCGCTTCTCGTCCTCGTCCGACTCGTCGTCTACAACGTCGCACTCGCGGCCGGACTGGCGCTCGGCGGACTACTGTTCGCCGACCCGGTCGTCGGCTTCTCGTGGGTCGAACAGCCGATCCTCGGCCCGAGTCTCGTCGCCGCCCTCGTCGCCGTCGTCGCCGTCGTCGGCTTCCCGTACCTCGCGAGTGCGCTGGGGCACCTCAGACACGGGTGAGCGTCCGTCTCCGAGGCCTCTCGCACCGTCGTCGGCGTCGGCGACAGAGGGTCACCGAACCGACCGACGGGAATCTTTTTGCGCGCTCCGGCCCCGCCTTCGAGCATGGTCTCGGACCTCTTCGACCCCGACCGCTGGGAGGCGGTCGACGCCTTCGACTTCGACGACGTCACCTACCACCGCGCGGTCGACACCGCCGCGGTTCGCATCGCCTTCGACCGCCCGGAGGTGCGCAACGCCTTCCGACCGGGGACGGTCGACGAACTCTACACGGCGCTGGATCACGCCCGCAAGCAGGCGAACGTCGGCTGCGTGCTCCTCACCGGCAACGGCCCCTCGGAGGAGGACGGTGGGTGGGCGTTCTGTTCCGGCGGCGACCAGTCCGTGCGCGGCGGGTCGGGGTACGAGTACCGCGACGACGACGAGGCGAGCGAAGACGACGACCCCGCGGTCCGCGAGGCCAAAGCGGGGCGTCTCCACATCCTCGAAGTCCAGCGCCTGATCCGGTTCATGCCGAAACCCGTCGTCGCCGTCGTCCCCGGGTGGGCCGTCGGCGGCGGCCACTCGCTACACGTCGTCTGCGACCTGACGCTCGCCTCCGAGGAACACGCGAAGTTCCTCCAGACCGACCCCGACGTCGCCTCCTTCGACGGCGGGTTCGGGAGCGCCTACCTCGCTCGGCAGGTCGGCCAGAAGAAGGCCCGGGAGATCTTCTTCCGGGGGAAGACCTACTCGGCGGAGGAGGCCGTCGACATGGGGATGGCCAACGAGGCGATTCCGCACGAGGAACTGGAGGAGGTCGCCCTGGAGTGGGCCGACGAGATGACCTCGAAGTCGCCGATGGCGATGCGGATGTTGAAGTACTCGTTCAACGCCATCGACGACGGGATGGTCGGCCAGCAGGTGTTCGCCGGCGAAGCGACGCGACTGGGCTACATGACCGAGGAGGCTCAGGAGGGTCGGGACGCCTTCATGGAGAAGCGAGAGCCGGAATTCGACAAATTCCCCTGGCACTACTAACCGACCTTTTTCTGAGAAAACGAACGGCGGAGCCGTTCGTGCTTCTCGAAAATCTTCGATTTTCGGAGACGTCGGGTGTCCTCGCGCACCTTCGGTGCGCTGCGGGCACCACTCCTTGAAAAAGCTCGAGCAAAAAGACCGCCCCGCACCTCGCTCGCTAACGCTCGCTCGGCGCGGTACAACAACCTTGGAAACCGCCCGCCCCCGCAATTCACTCCTTCGGTCGCTTGAACACGAGCGCACTCGTCCGACTCTTGGGTCGCCCGCCGAGTCCCGTCTCTGACCCCGTGAGCGACGCCGCCAACTCCCAGCCGTCGTCGCCGAGTCGATTCAGCAGTTCCTCGGACACGCCTTCGCTGGCACCGAACAGCCCGCCGCGCTCCAGACTGACGATCTTGTACTCCCACTGTGGCATACGTGAGTGGTCGAACCGTCGACACGAGTAGCTTCCGGGGCGATTGGACGATTCGGGCTGGACGCGACGACCAGGACCTGACCGCTCCCGGCGGATAACCGAACCTTGACAGCGACGCCGCCCCGACTGTCGGGTAATGAGTACGCAGGAGATCTCCCGGACGAAGGCGTGGGTGATGGCCGCCCGCCCGCAGACGTTGCCGGCGGCCGCCGCACCCGTCGTCGTCGGCGTCGGACTGGCGCTCCACGACGACGTGTTCGCCTTCCTGCCGGCACTGGCGGCGTTCGTCGGCGCGGCGCTGATCCAGGTGGGTACGAACTTCGCGAACGACTACTACGACGCCGTACAGGGTGCCGACACCGAGGATCGACAGGGGTTCACCCGCGTCACCTCCTCGGGGCTCATCGAGGCGAACGAGGTGAAGCAGGCGATGTATCTCACCTTCCTCGCGGCCATCGTCGTGGGGAGCTACCTGGTCTACGTCGGCGGCGTCCCGATCCTCGTGATCGGGCTCCTGTCCGTCGCCAGCGGCATCGCCTACACCGGCGGCCCGTACCCGCTTGGCTACCACGGGCTCGGCGACCTGTTCGTCTTCGTCTTCTTCGGCGTCGTCGCCGTCGCCGGAACCTACTACGTGCAGGCCGCCTCGGTGCTCGCCGACCCGTTCCCGGTCGGCGTCCCGCCGGAGACGCTCCCGCTCGTCGCGGTCGTCGCCAGTCTCCCCGTCGCCGCGCTGTCGACGAACATCCTCGTCGTCAACAACGTCCGCGACAAGGAGGAAGACACCAAGACCGGCAAGCGCACGCTCGCGGTGCGCTTCGGGTACACCTTCAGTCGCGTCCAGTACGTAGGTCTGCTCGCGCTCGCCTACGCCGTCCCGCTGTACTTCTGGGTGAGCGACCAGTTCGACTGGACGGTGCTCCTGCCGTTCCTGTCGCTCCCACTCGCGGCGAAGGTCGCGAAGACGGTCGCTACCCGGACCGACGGCGAGGCGCTCAACCCCGCACTCGAACAGACCGGGCAACTGCTCGCGCTCCACGCGCTGCTGTTCGCCGTCGGGATGGGGGTCTGAATGGACGCACTCGACCTCCGGGAGTTCGCACTCGACCTCCGGACACCCCTCGGAACCGCGAAGGGTGAGATCACCGAACGTCGCGGCCTGCTCGTCGGCGTCGGACGCGAGCGCGCCGACGGTAGTCCCGTCCGCGGCGTCGGCGAAGCCGCGCCGCTCACGCCGTGGACCGAGTCCTACGACGACTGTGCCGCATCGCTCCGAGCGCTATCCGAGCGGGAGGAGGGAGACGAGGGTAGTGACGGAGACGAAGAGCCTACGGGCGACAGCGACGGCCTGCTCGACGGTCTCGGCCCGGCCGCCCGCCACGGCGTCACGCTCGCGGCGACCGACGCGGCGGCACGGGCGGCCGACGTCCCGCTTGCCGAGTACCTCTCGACCACGGGTGCCGACGACGCCGCCGAGACCGTCCCCGTCAACGGGACCGTCGGCGACGGATCGGTCGAAGAGACCGTCACGGCCGCCGAGGAGGCTGTCGCCGACGGTTTCGACTGTCTCAAGCTGAAGGTCGGCGCGCGCGACGTCGACGCCGACCTCGACCGACTCCGTGCCGTCCGCGAGACCGTCGGCGACGAGGTGACGCTCCGGGCCGACGCGAACGGGGCGTGGACGCGCGAGGAGGCCGACCGAGTCGTCGACGTGCTGGCGACGCTCGACTTCGCGTACGTCGAACAGCCGCTGGCGGCCGACGACCTAGCGGGCCACGCCGACCTCCGCGGCCGCGGCGTCGACGTCGCCCTCGACGAGTCGGTCAACCGTGTGGGCGAGTCACCCCGCTCGCTCGACGACTACGCCGACGTCGCGGTGCTGAAGCCGATGGCACAGGACGGGCCGCGGGCGACGGTCGCACTCGCCCGTCACCTCCGGTCGCAGGGCGTCACCCCCGTCGTCACTACGACCGTCGACGCCGTCGTCGCTCGTACCGCCGCAGTTCACGTCGCCGCCGCAGTACCGGACGTCCCCGCGTGTGGACTGGCGACGGCCGACCTGCTCGCCGCCGACCTCGCGGACGACCCCTGCCCCGTCGTCGACGGCTCCGTCTCGGTTCCGCAGGGGCCTGGACTCGCGGGCGACGCGTTCGACTCGCTGCTCCGACGTGAGTGAGTCGCCACAAATTGCGCTCCCCGTCGGGTTTATCCCGCCGCACCGTCCTTCTCGGCTATGGAGCGGTACGACCTTCTCTACCGACTGTACGACGAGTTCGACACCCAGACGCTCCGGGAGTACCAGGACTTCGTGGACGTCTTCCCGCCGGTCGACTCGCGGGTCGCACTCGACCACTGGCAGGACGCGAGCGACGAACTCGAGGCGCGAAAAGACGAGATCCGAGGGGCGTTCGCGACGGGCGGCACCTTCGCCGAGGTCGCCGCGCGAGCCAACCGCGAACAGGCGTTTCGAGCACAGGATCTCTACTCGAAGTACGGCCGCGCGGTCAACGCGCTCGTGCTCGACGTCGACGAGACTCTCCGGTCGGCGGGGAGCACCGACAACGAGATCCCCCGAGAGACGCTGCACGTGCTCACCGAGTTCCACGAACGCGGCGTCCCCATCGTCATCTGTACCGGGCAGACGCTGGAGAACGTCAAGGGGTTCGCCATTCAGGGGCTCGGCAACGAACTGGTTCATTCTGGCGACGTGAGCATCGTCTACGAGGCCGGGACGGGCGTGTTCACGCCCGGACACGGCTCGCAGACCAAGCAGTTGCTCTACGAGGAGCTGGACGTCGAGATCCGCGACGTGTTCGACGAGATCCGCTCGCGAGTGTTACCCGACGCTCCAGACGACCTGCGACGAGGTGTCCACCTGCAGGGCAACGAGTTCAACATCACGCTCAAACCGAACTTCGACATCGGTTCGTCGAAGGCCGAGACGGTCATCGACGAGGGTCTCGTCTACCTCGTCGACCTCCTTGCGGAGGCGCTCGCCGGCGTCGACACCGCAAACGGCGACGTCGACGCCGACGACGCCCGGGAGTGGGCGCGGGCGTACTACGCCGACGCCGACCCGGAGATCCGCGAGGTGCTGGAGTCGGAGGGCGAGGTCGCCGAGGCCGACGTCGCGGACGTCCCCGACGAGGTCCGGGCGCTGTTCGACCGCATCGACGTCGCCTACTACCACGCCGACGCGGCCGAGATCGGGTCGCTCGAACTCAACAAGGTCGCCGGCGTCGAGGCCGCACTCGACGTCCTCGACGTCGAGGACCCGTTCGTCGCCGTCATGGGCGACAGCAAGTCCGACCTGCGGGTGATGGAGTGGGCCGCGGAACACGACTACGGCATCGCCGCCGCTCCGGACCACGCCTCGCGGGACGTGCTCGACCACGTGATGGACACCGACGAACTCGTCTTCGACCGCGGGAAGTCCGCCGAGATGCTCCGGACGATCTACGTGCTCAACCTGCTCGCGAAACTCGGCTGAGCGTCGAGCGGACGGACGGGTCTCGGTGACGTCACGAGGGAGCTCAACGGAGTCGCTGGCGGTCTCACTCGGTCGTCGCTACTGGTCTCTATTGGGACTCGACGCCGAGCGAACAGCCTGTGCTCGGGACCACGTCTCGGGTGACGGCCGCCTCGAACCCGGCGGCGACGACCTCCACGGTCACGGACTCGGCGGGTGTCGCGAAGGCGACGTGGAACACCCGCGAGTCACCGACGGAGACCGGCCCGTCGCGACCCGGGTCGTCGCGGGGAGCGTCCGAACTCCGGATGGAGACGTCGAACTCCGCGGTGTACTGGTTCGTCACGCGGACGTTGACCGCCGAACCGTCGGGAGCGGCGCCGTCCGCCGTGGGTCGTTCGGACTCGTCCCCGGCAGAGTCACCACCGGCCCCGACGGGAGCGTTGCCGGCCCCGGAGGGTGCGTTCTCACTGGCCTCGTTCGGTGTGCCCGACCCGCTCGCTCCGGCGGGGACCGGACAGACGGCGACGCCGACGTAGGACTCGTCGTCGTCGACGACGGCGACGTCGACGTCGCGCTGGGCGTCGACCGACGCGAACCCGGTCGTCCCGACGGTGACGGAGACGACCGCGAGGACGGCGAGCGCCAGCGAGAGGAGTTTGAGCGACGACATCTATCGTGTGACCTCCGGCGGACCGTCGCCCGATCCGAGAGTCCGGGAGTAGTATCGGTGTGTGAGCGCGGAGACGGTGAAGGCGACGACGACGAAGATCGACCACGTCAGGTCCGGGAGCAGCGTCAACGGCCAGGCGTCCACGCTCGAGGCAGCCAGTAGCGCGGCACTGACCGCCGACAAGCCGAGGTAGTACTCGCTCCACGGGATTTCCGACCCGCTGACGACCTCCATGTAGACTTCGACGTCCGAGAGCGTCTCGGTCGGTTCGACCACGCCGCGACGCTTGTCGAAGTCGACGACCCCCGCGTCGTCCATCTTCGGCAGGTGCGACTGCTGGAGCGCGGTGTAGACGCGCTTGCGCTGGCTGTGGTTCACCTCCTCGAGGTCGACGTCGTACTCCCAGGCGGCGACGCGCTCGGCGAGCGTCCCCAGCTCGGTCGGCGACTCGCCGCTCTTCAGCGCGTGGACCGCGTACCGCCGACGCCTGTTCGAGAGCACCTCGAACAGCTCGTCCTCCCCGACCTCCGGCGACGCATCGGACTCCCTCGACTGCTGTGATGTCGTCGACACGTTACACAGTTCTATCAATTATAGCTAATAAACGTTCGCACTCCGACAGTCGAACCTCGAAGCGGAGACCGTTCGTCTAGGAATATCGATCTCCGTCACGTACCCGTGTTTTCGGCTGTCTCTCACATAACATTTTCAAATGTTCTTCCAATCTAATCGTACATAGAATTCAGAAGTACCAGATACCTTATTATATTGGCGGCGAGACGGCGATCGCTCGGCGCAGAAAGCAGTGGTTATCCCGTTTAGGCGGTTCTTACGCCGTCACACCCGCGAACGCGGACGGCGAGCGTCGACTTCAGGCGAGGCCATCCGGTCTCAGAGACAGCCATCCGAGGCGACGGTCGTTACAGCGTCTCCCTGAACCCTGTTCAGCCGTGTCAATACAATCACCCTTCCCCCTCTTGAGGTGAGTAGGTGCTCCCCGGCAGTGGAGGGGGCGCACGACCAACGAGGCAAGAACCACAATGCAACGACGCAAGTTCCTCGCAGGTGTTGGATCGCTCGCGGCCGGCTCGGCCGCTGCAATGGGTACGGGTGCGTTCTCCGCAGCAAGCGCATCACGCGCAATGTCGGTGAACGTCAAGGGCGACAGTAACGCGTACCTCGGAATCTCCGGTGACCCGGACTACACCGAGGAGACAAGCGGAACGCTCGAGATCAACCTCGACGGGAACGGTGAGGGCAGCGGTCTGAACGGTGACGCGACGACCGAGTTCACGGACCTGATCAAGGTCACGAACCAGGGAACCGACGACGTGCTGGTCTGGCTCAACCTGAACGTGCTGAACAACCAGCTCAGTGCTGGCTATGTGACTGCATACCTGTCCATGGAGAACTACGGTGCAGGTATGGACGGCGGTGACGGTACGAGTTCGGGTCAAGGTACCAGCGGTGCTCCTGGCCAGTGGGGTGTGTTCGTGGCACCCGGTCAGACCGCCGAGATCGCACTCGGATTCTACAACATCCCGGCCGACGACATCAACTCGATCTACGAGGCAGACATTGACGTGAACGCGGCAGCCGCAGACTCTGAGTACTTCAAAGACGTCGTCCCCAACTACACGTTCCCCGATAACAGTGGTCCCTCCGTCAGCTACATCTCTGGTGGGAACTGAACGATAGTTTCCCGTACACACATTTGATTAGCAGAGATGTTCAAGCATGAGACGTAGACAGTTCGTCGCGGCGGGGCTCACCCTGAGTGCAGTGAGTGGCGTCATCGGAACCGGTGCGTTCTCGACCGTCGACAGCGAGCGCACGGCGACGGTCAGCATCGAGAACGACGACGACGCCTATCTACGGCTGACGCCGGTGAACAACGACTACGTCACCAGAGACGACGGACTGCTGGAGTTCCGTTTCGATGGCGACTACCCGACGTACTTCGGCGATTCGAACCCCGGCGGTGGACTGGGCAAAGACTCGGTCTACGAGTTCAGCGAACTGTTTGCGGTCGAAAACCAGGGGACGAACGACGTTCGGCTGTTCGCTGAATACGGAGAGAGTGCCATGGAGAACGTCGTCGTGTTCGACACGCACTCTGCGGACGACGAGGCGCTGAGCGAATCGAACCCGACTCCAGTGCTCGGACCTGGAGACAACCGGTTGCTGGGAATGCGAATCGACACTCACGGTGTCGAAATCGGGACGTACTCCACCAGTATCACGATAGTCGCCTTCGCCGAAGACTCCGAGATGTACGGCAATGAGTGAATAGTCAATATCTCTCTCGTCGACACGTTTTAGTCGACAGACACGACTCGGATAGACGCTCTCGATGACGCCACGACGCGCTCTCACGATAACCCTCGAACTCGTCGTCCTCCTCGTAGTCGCTTCCCTGTTGGTCGGCCAACTCCTCGGCCAGCCCGTCCTCCTGAGTTTCGTCGAGACCGGCAGCATGGCGCCGACGATGGAGCCGGGAGACGGGTTCGTCGCCGTCCCCTCGGCGGTCGCCGGCGAGGTCGACGCCGGCGACGTCGTCGTCTTCCGCGCCGAGGAGGTCGGCGGCGGCGGGCTGACGACTCACCGCGTCGTCGAGGAGACGCCGGAGGGGTACGTTACGCAGGGCGACGCCAACCCATTCACCGACCAGGACGGCGGCGAGCCGCCCGTTCGGGACGCCCAGATCGTCGCCGTCGCGTGGACCGTCGGGGAGAGCGTCGTCGTGATCCCCGAGTTGGGGACGGTCGTGATGGCGATACAGGGTGCGCTCGCCGGGGCGCAGCGGTGGATCGCGGCGACGGTCGGCACGCGGTCGCTACTCGGCACGCAAGGGCTGACCTACCTGCTGGTCGCGCTGTCCGTCGTCGGCTACGTCGTCGACTGGGCGCTCGACAGCGGTGGGCGACGACGCGAACGGGACACCAGTCGCGGACGGACCGGACTCTCCAGTCGACTGCTGCTGCTCGGGCTGGCGAGCGTGCTGGTGATCTCCGCGACCGCGGCGATGGCGGTCCCGGCGGGGACACAGGAGTTCGGCGTCGTCAGCGCCGAGTTCGAGTCCGACCGCCCGACCGTCATCGAGCAGGGGACGTCGTCGACCGTCGACTACCGCGTCTCGAACGCCGGGCTCGTCCCGGTGTACGTCCAGCTGGAGTCACCCGGCGACGACGTCGACGTCTCCCCGCGCTGGGTTCGGGTGGGAGGGAGAGACGAATCCGTCGCCGACATGACGCTGCACGCTCCACCCGAGACGGGATACTACCGGAACTACGTCCACGAACACCGGTATCTCGCGGTGCTCCCGCTGCCGGTCGTCCAGTCGCTCGTCGAACTCCACCCCTGGCTCCCGGTCGTCGTCGTCGACGCGACCCTCGTCGTCGGCGTGTTCGGACTCGGAGGGCTGTTGCTCGACGATGGCCGGATCAGGATCCGGCGACGAGAGAGTCGCCACAGTCGGTCGACGCTGTGGCGAACTCTCCGGAAACTCTACCGGTGACGAATTGTCATGTGCATCAGATATTTGGCAGCCGAACACAGTTTGCTCGATAGATGACTGCTAGGAGCCTCCGTCTCAGGGCGCTCGTCGACCGCTGGTTCGGGATACTCGTCGGGCTGTTCGTGGTGCTCGCGGTCGTGGGAGCGTACGGGTCGTACGTCGCGTACGTCGCACCGGAGACGACGACCGAAGAGCGGGTCGTCGGACAGACGTCGGTCGACGGGGAGTTCGCTCACTCGGCGACGGTGACGCGGGAGAACCCCGTCTTCTCGACCGGGACCGAACTCGAGAACCGTTCGGCCTACTTCACCAGTGCCTCGCCGGAACTCGACGGGTCGTACTCGGTCGCGTACGACGCAGCCGACGCACGAAACGTCTCGGTCGGACTCGACAGCAAACTCGTCTTCAACGCCTCCGGCGACGAGAGAGAGACGTACTGGCGGGTGACGGAGCCGCTCGGACAAGAGAGCGCGACCGACCTCCGGGCAGGCGAGTCGGTCAGCGTCCCGTTCGCCGTCAACGTCTCCGCTGTCGACGGCCGGCTGACGCGCATCGAGGAACAGCTAGGTGACGTACCCGGAGAGACGTCCGTACACGTCGCCGTCGACGTGGAACTGGCAGGAACAGTGAACGGAGAGCAGGTCAGTCTGACGTTCACTCGACGACTACCGCTGTCGATCGACGGCGGTGTCTACACGGTCACGCCGTCGACGGCAGCGCCGGAGACAGTCCAACAGACCGAGACGGTGGTCGTCCCACAGGAGTACGGCCCGCTCTACACGCTCGGTGCGCCGCTCCTCCTCGTTGTCTCGCTCGGGGCGTTGGGAGCAGTGGTGGCCGCCCGAGGACGAGGCGTCGCCTCGTTGACCGACGAGGAACGTGCGTACCTGAACTATCTAGACGACCGGCGAGAGTTCTCCGAGTGGTTGGCACGGATCCGACTCCCCCCGGAGACGCTCGAACGTCCGCGTGCGGAGGCCGAGTCGCTCTCCGATCTCGTCGACTTCGCGATCGACGCCAACACCGGTGTCGTCGAGTCGCCGGACGGAGACTCGTTTTTCGTCGTCACCGACGAGTGTCTAGTCACCTACGAACCGCCGAGGGTTCCAGACGGCGTCCGAGCGGACGAACGTCCGGTGTCGACGGGGGGCGTGACGAGCGGGTCGACGAACGGTGGACCGACGGCGGATCAGGCCGACCCGGGCGACGACTGATCGGATCGACCCGGACGTGCGTGAGCGTCCGACGGTCGTGATCCGAGGTAGCATACGACACGATTATCGTGTTCACGCGCGTATCCTCTACGAACGGAGAGGGAGGACAGAAGGAAGATGTTCAGTGCGAAGGTCGTAGAGTTCCCCGAGTACGTCGTCCGCCGAGTCGACGACTGGCCGGACGTCCAGACGATCAACTCCGACGACGGTGTCGAGCTGCGAGTCGGGGGTTCGACGCTCGGTGTCGTCCACGAGGTCGGCGTCGTCGACCTCGCGTTCAGCCCCGCGATCCGCGACCAACTGTTGACCGAGGGACGCGCCGACCGCCACCGCACCGACCCCCGGTCGTCGTGGGTCTCCGTGCAGATCCGTACCGGCGAGGACGTCGCCGACGCCCTCTGGCTGCTTCGGTTCGCGTATCTGTGTCGGCTGCAGAGCCTTTCTCTCAGTCGAGCGAGTACGATCACTTCGGAAGCCGAACTCCAGCGAGATTTCGATGAGCTCGGTCTTTCCCCCAGTTTGCAGGTTCTGACTGCCTGTTCTACCCACCCGTCACGAGACATTGCACAGCCTTTGTAGGTAGTAGATTGACAGATGTGCGTATTCTTTATGTTGGTAGTTGGATTCAGTCGTGATGACAGATAGGATGTTCTCGCTCGACGAAACAGGGTTCCACGAAAGAGAGTTCACGCGCCTGTGGCTGCTCGCGACGGGAGCGTTCGGCGTTGGTGACACTGTAACTACTATTGCACTGATCAGGTACAGTGAGAGAGTTGTCGAAGGAAACCCGGTACTCAGGGTGACAGTGGAACAGTTCGGTCAGGTGGGTCTCGTCGGATTGAAGCTTTTCGCGTTCTTCGCGTGTCTAGCACTGTGTTTAGACGCTGCTCGGGCGGGAGACAAGCTATGGTATTACGCACCACCAATCGTGTTGACGCTGGCTGGTTGTTTTACAACAGTCTACAACATTCGACTGATGATCGGCTGAAAAATCGCAGCGGTCAGTCCGCAGTCGCGTTCGTCTCACCGGTTACGACAAGGCCTGGTGTGGCGCTTCCATCGGCCCCGGTGATTTCGTCACCGGTACGACCGCCGCCGTCCTGACTCGAGTCATTTCGGTCCTGCGCTTCGCTTGTCGGATGGGGCGACGTCGGTTCGGACGGTGATTCGGTCTGTCGCGGGTCTTCTCCATCCTCAGCGTTCGCGTTCCCGGACGACGTCGAGCTATCGTCCGGTTCGTCCGGCAAACCATCCCCGTCGTTGATTCCAACTTGACCGGCGGGATCGGGTCCCGGCGTGACACCGGTATCTGAGAACACCGGAACGATGTACCCGAAACCAGTACCGAGGACGACTGCTCCAGCTACGAGAACTCCGATGATGTTTCGCTTCGTCAGTAGCGGCATAAGCCGCATCAGCGTTCACCCCTGCCGTCCTCGTTGGTGGGCATCGAACGATCCTCAGTTCCCGCGGGCGCTGACGTCGACTTGCTCGCCGTCAACCACCAACTTCGCCGTACTCGCGTCAAGTTCGACGTACTTGCCGGCACCGTTCGGCCCTCGGTTCGGGTTGTTACCGTTGTCGACTTCAGAGTGCGGGTAGCTGTAGCGGCCGCCTTCGACGACGCCCGAAACACGGTCACGCGGGTCGTCTGCGCTGACGAGCGTGAAGTGGATGCTGCCGTCCGCGTTCATGTTGTCGATACGCCACATGTCCTTACCCGTAGACCAGACGAGGCGGAGGTTCTGCGGGCTGCCGCCACCAGATGCGCCGGCGTTGGTGTCGCCCTGCACACCGACTTCTGCCGCCTCGTTCGTCGTCTCGACGATGAACGAGGTAGTGGAGACGGAGATCGCGGGGTGGTTCGCGTTTGCTTGGAGTTCGTCGTACGGAATGGACGTCTTAGGACTGTCAAAGTTGCCCTCGTCGTACATCACGAGCGGGCTGTAGTCGTCGCGGTCTTCGTCGGAGAGGCCGAAGCCGTCGAACGAGCTGCTGTTGCTGGGTGCGTGAAGCGTCACGGTGTAGCGGACGTCGACACGCGTGCGGGCCGTGCTGTCGTCGTCCTGGTTGTCGAAGACGTCCGAGGAACCGGTCGCGCCGTAGTAACCGTTGACCGCGCCCGGGAGGTCGTCGACGATCTCGTTGTCGTTGTCCTCGTCGACCTGGCCCAGACTGGTGCCGCTGAGGTAGCTGTCCGAACTCGGAACCGTGCTGTAGTCGGGCTTACCGAAGTCGTTGAACAGCGTGATGGGGCCCCAGCCGTCCGAACCGGTGTCGTAGAAGCCAGCCGTCCCCGGTGCGGACTCCGTGACGGTCCCCTCGGTGTCGTTGTTGATCCACGGCGTCGCACGGAAGACCGGCGACCACTCGCCAGCCTCACCGGCCGCGCCACGTGCGCGGGCCTCGACGAGCACGCGAACTTTCCCGACCGCAGTGTCGAAGCCGTCCCACTCCACGCGGAAGGAAGGCGAGATGAACAGCTTCGAGAGGTCACCAGTGTCGTTCGAGAGCGAGACTTCGTTCGACTCGAAGTTCGTCGTGAGTTGTGCGGAGCCGCGCTGTGAGAACGCGGCGATGCCGCCGAATCCAAGTGCACTTGCGGTGCCGATACCAGCGAACGTCTTGAGCAGGTTACGTCGTTGCATTGTGGTTCTCGTGCGTCCCGGTTGTCCGCGACGCCTTGCTACACCCAAGGAACGAGACCCCCATTATCATAAGCAGACAGAAAGGTATGCAAGACCGAACAGAGGAGACACAGTTCGACCCAGAGACGTCACAATCGGGGTCAGAGACGGTTACAAGACCTCCCAGAACACGCCGTAACGACTCGTTATTCGGGTATAATCAAATAATTGGACAGTCTTTCCTGTCGAAAGTATAATATGGTTGAGCGATAGAGATGTAGGTATGGCTGAAGGGGAGGCAGTCAGACGGAAGCGAAGCGAGGAGGGAGTGTCGACGGGGGAGGTGTTTCAGACGCTCAGCAACCAGCGTCGACGGTTCGTCGTCCACGCGCTCCAGCAGGAGGGAGGGCCGCTGGAGCTTCGGAACCTCTCGACGCAGATCGCGGCCTGGGAGAACGACAAGGAGGTCCGCGCCGTCGACTCCCAGGAACGTCGGCGGGTGTACAACTCGCTGCAGCAGGTCCATCTGCCGCGGATGGACGACGACGCGCTCGTCGAGTACGACAAGCGGTCGGGAACGATCCATCCGACGTCCGACATCGGCGACCTCCAAGTGTACCTCGAAGTCGTCCGCGGACACGACATCCCGTGGAGCACGTACTATCTCCTCTTGGGTGTCTTCTCCGTGCTGTTCGCGGGGGCGGCGATCGGAGGTGTCCCGCCGTTCGCGTCGCTTCCGCCACTCGTGGTGGCGCTCGTTCCGGGCGTCCTACTCACCGGATCCGGGGCGGTACACCGGTACGTCAATCGGAAACGCCAACTCGGACGCGAGGGTCGGCCACCGGAGTTAACGCGGTAACAGCACCGTCACAGAGAGACCACCTCGTCGACCACCCTCCGAAGCTACTTGTACGATCGACATGAATCGCGGTCGTGAACGTCGATACGAGTCTCAGTCTGGAGGAGACGCCGTTCGAGGAACGCGAGTTCACCCGACTGTGGTTCGCCGCAACCGCGACCTACGGCGTCGGCGACGTCGTCACCACTATCGCTATCATCCAGTTCAGTACGCGCATCGCAGAGGGCAACGCGCTGTTGGCGTCCGTCGTCGACGCCTACGGACAGGCGGGGCTCGTCGGACTGAAGCTCGTCGCCTTCCTCGTCTGCATCGGCGTCAGCCTCCTCGGTGCGGACGACGCCGACCGACTGCTGTACTATCTCCCGCCGGTACTGTTAACGTTCGTCGGGTCGTTCTTCACCGTGTACAACCTCCGACTCTTGCTGGGGTGAGCTTCGGGCGGTAACGCCTGACTCGCCCGTCTCCAAAGTTTTACTTTGCGTCGAGTAAATTAGCGCATATGAGCCGCAACTACGCAGAGCTCCACGATCCGAACGCGGAGTATACGATGCGAGAACTCTCGTCGGAGACGATGGGCGTCGCCGCGAAGCGCAGCGGCGGTCGCGACGTCGAGATCACAGACGTTCAGACGACGATGGTCGACGGGAACTTCCCGTGGACGCTCGTCCGGATCTACACCGATGCCGGTGTCGTCGGTACCGGCGAGGCGTACTGGGGTGCCGGTGTCCCCGAGCTCATCGAGCGGATGAAGCCGTTCCTGATCGGCGAGAACCCGCTGGACATCGATCGCCTGTTCGAGCATCTCGTCCAGAAGATGTCTGGTGAGGGCTCGCTGCAGGGCGTCACCGTCACCGCCATCTCGGGTATCGAGGTCGCGCTGCACGACACCGCGGGGAAGATTCTCGACGTCCCCGCCTACCAGCTGCTCGGCGGGAAGTACCGCGACAAGGTACGCGTCTACTGTGACTGCCACACGGCCGACGAGGCCGACCCGCAGGCCTGCGCCGACGAGGCCGAGCGCGTCGTCGACGAACTCGGTTACGACGCCCTGAAGTTCGACCTCGACGTCCCCTCGGGCCACGAGAAGGACCGCGCGAACCGCCACCTCCGGGACTCCGAGATCCGCCACAAGGCCGAGATCGTCGAGGCCGTCACCGAGCGCGTGAAGGACAAGGCCGACGTCGCCTTCGACTGCCACTGGACGTTCTCCGGCGGCAGCGCGAAGCGACTCGCCGCCGCCATCGCCGACTACGACGTCTGGTGGCTCGAGGACCCCGTCCCGCCGGAGAACCACGACGTCCAGCGCGAGGTCACCCAGTCGGCACCCACCACACCGGTCGCCGCCGGTGAGAACGTCTACCGGAAGCACGGCCACCGTCGTCTCCTCGAGGAGCAGGCGGTCGACATCATCGCGCCCGACATGCCGAAGGTCGGCGGGATGCGCGAGACGCGGAAGATCGCCGACATGGCCGACACCTACTACGTCCCGGTCGCCATGCACAACGTCGCCTCGCCGGTCGCGACGATGGCGAGCGCCCACGTCGGCACGGCCATCCCGAACTCGCTCGCCGTCGAGTACCACAGCTACCAGCTCGGCTGGTGGGAGGACCTGGTCGAGGAGGACGTCATCGAGGACGGTTACATCGAGGTGCCGGAGAAGCCCGGCCTCGGCGTGACCGTCGACATGGACGTCCTCGAAGAGAACATGGTCGACGGCGAGACGTTGTTCGACGAGGAGTGAAACGACTCGTCGTGCCGGAGAATCTCTGATTCGCCCTGTTCGACGAGGCGTAAGCTTCGTCGTGCTCACAGAGCTTTGCTCTGTGTCGTTCGACGAGGAGTGAAACGACTCGTCGAGCCAGCAGCACGGAGTGCTGCACTGTTCGACGGAGCGTAACGTCGTCGGACTGGAGCGTCGAAGAGTTCGCGTCGCTGTTTTTCGCTCGTTCAGCTGTTCGAGTGGTGACGACCCGAGGGAAGACCGCCCGACGGCGCACGCAGACTTCCGGCACCTCGACACTTTTGCCATCAGAGCACGTCACGTGGTATCACATGCCCGAGAGTTTCACCGTCGACTACGAACTCAGCGACGACGACGAGAACGTCCACCACGTCTGGGACAACAGCCTCGACCCGCTCGTGACGGTCGAACCCGGCGAAGTCGTCCGCTTCGAGTGTCGCGACGCGCTCGACGGACAGGTCGGCCCCGACTCGACGGCCGAGGACCTCGCGAACGCGAGTTTCGACCCGGTCCACCCGTTGACCGGCCCCGTCGCCGTCGAGGGTGCCGAACCGGGCGACGTCCTCGCCGTCGAACTGCTCGACTTCGAGCACAAGGGCTGGGGCTTTACGGGATATATGCCCGGAGACATGGGTCTCGGTCTCCTCCCGGAGGACTTCGAGGAGGCCGGCCTCCACATCTGGGACCTCGACGACGGCGTCGGCCACTTCGTCGACGGGATCCGAGGTGCCGCTGGACATGTTTCCCGGCATCATCGGCGTCGCACCCGGCGAAGACGGCGAACACGACACGCTCCCGCCGAGAGACACCGGCGGTAACATGGACGTCAAACACATGACGAAGGGGTCGACGGTCTACCTCCCCGTCGAGACCGAGGGCGCGCTGTTCTCGACGGCCGACTGCCACGCCGCGCAGGGCGACGGCGAGGTCTGCGTCACCGGGGTCGAAGCACCGATGTTCGTCACCGCCCGCTTCGACGTGCGGAAGGACATGGAGATCGAGCAACCCCAGTTGGAGACGACGGGGCCGTTCACACCGACGGGGCAGGACGAACCGATGTACGCGACGACCGGCATCGCCGACGACCTGATGGAGGCGACGAAGAAGGCCGTCCGCCACATGATCGACCACCTCGAAGCCGAACGCGACCTGACCCGCGGCGAGGCGTACATCCTCTGTTCGGCGGCGGTCGACCTGAAGATCAGCGAGGTCGTCGACGCGCCCAACTGGACCGTGACGGCGTACCTGCCGGAGAGCATCTTCCCGTAATCGGGAGCCCCTCACGCTGTCTGCTCTCTCTGTTCTCTCTCGCGTGCGACCCATCGTACGCCTCTGTGATCGAACCACCAGAGACCGACGGCGACGGCGACGACCCACGAGGCGACCGAGACGCCGACGTGTTCCCACGGGAAGCCGACGTACCAGCCTACTGCTCGTCCGAGGAGGAAACCACAGAAGACGAACACGCCGAGACGAAAGACCGTACTGGACTTGAGACCGGGTTCGACGGCGAGCAGTGCGTACGTCACCGGAAGCGACAGCACCGCGTTTGCGAGAACCGCGCTACTGCTGTCGAGGAGTACGGAGAACACGGAGATTCCCACCGGGGCGAGAACCATCGTCACTACGAACCACAGGTCGAACACGCGGAACGGGGTGACGTCGCGGGAGGGCATCGTCGACTACTCCACGGGCCGACACGTAACCACTTCGCCTCACTCCCCACGCAACCGCTCGGCGATGGACTGCCCGACGTCCCGCGGCGCTTCCTCGACGACTTCGATCTCGTCGCCGACGCGAACCGTTCCTCCGGTCACGACGTCGGCGCAGATACCGCCACGTCGGTCTTTCAGCGCCCGCATCACCCCTTCCTCGTCGGCGACCTCCTCGACGTGCGCACAGGGGGGTCGCGGACGCGTCCCTCTGAACGTCGCGTCGCCGACCCGAAACGTCGTCTCCAACAGGTCGTAGAGGTCGACGCCGCGAGTGACGACGTTGCGGCGGTGCCGCCCGTCGGTCAGGTCGATGTCGAACGCCTCGCGGATCTCCTCGATCGCCTCAGCCGTGACGAACGTCACCTCGCAGACGTCGAACGGCGAGTAGTAGCCCTCGCCGGTCTGGTAGCGGTCGCCCGCGAGTCCACCTTCGACAGCCTCCACCGAGTCCAACTCCTCCATCGGGGCCGACCCCTCCGGTGCGACGAAGACCGTCTCGACGCGTCCTCTCTGTGTCATATCCACCAGTAGTACCGGAGCCGGGAAAGCAGTTGGTACGGACGGCGTCGTGGGGTTGCTGGAGCTCTCCTGACTCTCCCACCGCACCGAACCAGCGTCGGCCAGCGAGATGCGGCTTTTGCGGTCCAGATCTTTTGGCGGGGTCAGAGGCTGCCGTAGCCAGCCGAGAACCCCGTGAAGAAAGGTGGATTAGCAGACCGGCTTCGGGTCCAGCCCCATCCCGCGCAGCGAGTCGGCGTAGTCGTCGTAGGCGAGTTGGATCACGTACTCGGCGACCATCTGTGCGCGTTCCCAGTCGTCGTCTGTCTCGCACAGGTCGTCCAACAGTTCTAGTCCGAGGTCGATCTCTTCCTGTGTCTCTCGTTTGAGGTCCCGAAACAGGTCGGCACGCGTCTCGTCGGCCTCGTTGACGAAGAAGCTGACAATCTGGGTGTGCGAGCGGACGCTGACCAGTCCGCGGCCGACGAGACCGGCGGCGAGTCGTTCGACCGTGTCGTCGCGGCCGCGGAGGTAGGTGTGCATCGCGCCGCCGTCGGCGGGGTCGAACTCGGGGTCGTCGAGTTCGGCGACGACGCGGCCGTAGTGGTCGTCCTCCTGTGCGGCGACGCGCTCGAACGCCTCGCGAGCGTCGTCGTCGCACTCGTTGTCGGCCCACTCGTGGAACGTGTTGCGCGCGGCGTTCTCGCTGTCGGCGGCGACTCGGAGCACCACCGGCGTCTCCAGTTCGGCGTCGGTCAGCGCGACGAGGAGGTTGTTCGACCCGAGTCGGGAGAGCTGCGTCGCCTTCGACTGCTCCAGCGAGTCGCGGAAACTGTCTGCGTCCATACGGGAGAGACGGTCGCGACGGGTTTCAACGTTCCCGCGGGAGCGTCGGAGCGCGGGGTCGCCTGCGGAACGTCGCGACCGACTGCGACTGACCGCGACCGACCACGACCGGCCACGACCGACCGCGACTCGGGTTTTTACTCGCCGAACGCGTAGACGTTCCATGACCGACGCTCCCGACTCCGACAGTCAGGTCCCGTCGCTGTCGCCGGCGGCCCTCCGTCGACGGCTCCGCGAGGGCGACCCCCTCACCGTGCTCGACGTCCGCGACCGCGAGGAGTTCGAGGCGTGGCACGTCGACGGCGACAACGTCGAGGCGACGCAGATCCCCCACGCGAAGTTCATGGCCGCGAAAGTGAAGGGGACCGCCGCCGACCTCGTCGCCGACCTCGACAAGCCGATTCTCGTCGTCTGCGGCGAGGGGAAGGCGAGCGCCTTCGTCGCCGAGACGCTGCTCGACGCGGACGTCGAGGCGATGAACCTCGAAGACGGGATGGAGGGGTGGGCGCGCGTCTACGAACCCGTCGAACTGCCGCACGCCGAGGCGACGGTGCTCCAGTACCAGCGTCCCTCCAGCGGCTGTCTCGCCTACCTCGTCGTCAGCGACGGCGAGGCGGTCGTCGTCGACCCGCTCCGAACCTTCGCCGACCGATACGTCGCGGACGCCCGAGAGCGAAACGCCGAACTCGTCGCCGCCGTCGACACGCACGTCCACGCCGACCACGTCTCCGGCGTCCGCGACGTCGCCCGCGAGACGGGATGTGCCGTCGTGCTGCCGGCGGGTTCCCGAGACCGGGGACTCGCCTTCGACGCTCGCCTTCTCGGCGACGGCGAGGTCGTCGCCGTCGGCGACGTCGGGCTGACCGCGTTGGCGACGCCCGGCCACACGACGGAGACGACGTCGCTCCGGCTCGGCGACCTGCTGTTCTGCGGCGACACGGTGTTCCTCGACGGCGTCGCCCGGCCGGATCTCGAAGTCGGTGAGGCGGGGGCCGAGGAGATGGCGCGGACGCTCTACCGGACGGTTCACGACCGACTGTTCGCGCTTCCCCCGACGACGCGCGTCGCTCCGGGTCACTTCGGCGACGCGACGACGCCCGACGAGCGCGGCGCGTACGTCGCGACGCTGGCGGAACTCCGCGACCGACACGCCGCGCTGTCGATGGACGAGACGGAGTTCGTCGAGTTCACCGTCTCTCACATGCCCCCGCAACCCGCGAACTACGAGACCATCGTCGAGACGAACCTCGGTCGACGCGAGACCGACGAGGAGGAGGCGTTCGAGCTCGAACTCGGTCCGAACAACTGCGCCGTCGCGGGGGCGGACTAGAAGGAAGGAGACGAGACGGAACGGAGCGTCAGTCGTCGGCGGCGGCCGAGTCGGCGGTGGCTTCGACGTCGTTCTCGATGCTCGGGGGGTACTTCCCGCGGTCGAGTTTCAGGTCGGACTGCGGCCGGGCCATGCAGGTGAGCGCGTAGTGCTCGCGCTCCTCGTCGGTGAACCCGCGGGCGGCGGGTTGGACGACCTCGCCCTCGACGATCTCCGCGGAGCAGGCCAGACACATCCCGACGCGACAGGAGTACTCCTGTGCGATCCCCTCCTCGATGCAGGCTTTCAGGATCGTCTGTTTGTCCGACACCTGGATGGTCTCGCCCGTGCCGACGAACTCGACGGTGTACTCGGTCATACTCCGGGCTACGGAGGACCTCGGCAAAACTCTTTATCCCTCACCGTCGGTGGCGATGGGCTTGATAATACAGCCAGACCGTTCATCCGACGTCCGGGCAAACGAACAGGTGGACGCAAACCATGACTACCGACTCGACACAACAGCTCTTGGTCGAAGGACTGCAGGAGATGTACTACGCCGAGAAACAGCTCGTCGACGCACTGGGGACGCTCGCGGAGCAGACGAACGACGAGACGATGAGCGAGGGGTTCTCCGAGCACCGCGAGGAGACGCAGACGCACGTCGACCGCCTGGAGCAGGTGTTCGACGAGATCGGCGAGGAGGCCCAGACGCGCGAGGACCGCGTGGTGACGGCGCTCATCGAAGAGCACGAGGCGTTCGCCGAGGAGAACGACGGCGACGTTCTCGACCGGTACAACGGCGCAGTCGGGCAGAAGACCGAACACTACGAGATCGCCGCCTACGGTAACCTCACCTCGCTGGCCGGCAAGCTCGGCCACGACGAGGCCGCCGACCTGCTGGAGGAGACGCTCCGCGAAGAGGAGGAGGCGCTCGAGGAGGTCACCGAGGCCAGCGAGCAGTTCGACCAGCAAGCGGTCGATCAGTAGACGCGCTCACCGCCTCGTCCGACCTTCGACCGTCGACGTGCGTAACCGTCGGTCTGCGTCGAACCGCTCTTTTCTATCGGGACGCCCCGACGTCGCGTCGGAGGGCAACAAAACCCTGATACACCTACTCACCGAAGGTGTGTGCATGGCTAACTGGACCGACAGCATCGTCGGCGACCGGATGACGGTCGACCGGGAGTTCAACGACCGCGTACAGGCCTCGCAGTTCTCCGGACAGGAGTGGGGGCTCATCATGACGGCGACGGAGTTCGAGATCGAGAACGCCGAGGACGAAGAGCAGGCACGGATCGTCGCCGACACCGAGAAGCTCCCGCAGATCATGCCCGAACTCGAGAACATCCGCTCGCAGATGGGGGCGATGGGCGGTGCGCCGAAGGAGTCGAGCGGCAGTGGCGGTGGCGGAGCCACCGGTAGCGGCGGTGGGCTGTTCGGGTCGATAAAACGTGCGTTCGGACTCGGTAGCGACGGTAGCAGTGGTAACGACGAACGGCTGGAGGCGGCTGAGCGACTCACACAGGAGTACGCTGACGCGCTCCAGCAGCATCTGGAGTCGAACGGGAAGTGGAACCAGGTCCGGATCGCCTACCAGGAGTGACTCGACCGTCGAGAGCTGACCGTCAGATCTCGTCGCCCGAGTGGAACAGCGTCATCTCGTTGGCCTCGTAGATGTTGATGAGTTCGTTGACGATCTCGTCGTAGTCCTCGTCGTCCTGTCGGAGGCTGTCGAGTCGTGCGACCGTCTCCTCGTCGAGGTGGATCTGGGGCATAGTCGTCCCTTCGCCTCCCGCCCCCTTAACCTCACGCCAAAAAGGTGAAACCCGTCCGTCCGTTCGAGACCGGGGCCGTCGGACTGCGGGACAGTCCCCGCGGCCGCTCGCTCACGCCTCTCCGAGTTCGGCCTCCGGCGTCGTCAGCACCTCCTCGAGTGCGTCGAGTGCGGCCTCGGCGTCGTCCCCCTCCGCGATGAGGCGGACCTGTTCGCCGTCGCGGACGCCGAGACTGGTGATCCCGATCATGCTCCCCGCGGCGACGATGTCGTCCGAGTTCGCCCGCGAGATGCGTATCTCAGAGTCGAATCGCTCGACGGTCTCGACGAAGACGTCCGCGGGGCGGGCGTGGAGACCGGCCTCCGTCGAGACCGTGACGATGCGTTCCCTCATCGACTCTCCTCCGCGAGGGCGTTCCGACAGCGGCGGTGGAGACGGTGCTGTGATCGACCGATGTCGCGAATCATGTGTGTCATGTACTCTCGCAACCAGGCTACGTAAGTCGTCTGGTCGCCGTGCTCTCGTCTCAGATCCGAGAGACTGGCGCCGCGGCGGTGGTGTGTCCGTCGAGGAAGTCGCCAGAACCGACCGCTCGGCGGCGCTCGATCAGTTCAGTCGCGAGACGACGGCCTCGGTGACGTCCTCGGTCGACGCGTCGCCGCCGAGGTCCGCCGTCCGGGGCCCCTCTTCGAGGACGCCTTCGACCGCCGACCGGACGGCCTCGGCCTCCTCGTCGTAGTCGAGGTGGTCGAGCAGCATCGCCGCCGAGAGGATCGTCGCCGACGGGTTAGCGACGCCCTCGCCCGCGATGTCGGGCGCGGTGCCGTGGACCGGTTCGAACAGCCCCCGTTCCGGCCCGAGGTTCGCCGAGGGGAGCAGCCCCAGCCCGCCGACGAGTCCGGCGGCGAGGTCCGAGAGCACGTCGCCTGCGAGGTTCGGGCAGACGACGACGTCGAACTGCGTCGGGTCCAGACAAACTCTGGTCGCGAAGGCGTCCATCAGCACCTCTTCGGTCTCGACGCCGTTCTCCTCCGCCACCGAGACGACCGCGTCGCGGAACCGGCCGTCGGTCTCGCGCATCACGTTCGCCTTGTGGGCGATCTGGAACGAACTGTCGTCCACGTAGTCGCAGGCGAACTCCGCGAGTCGTTCGGACGCCGAGGTGGTGACGACGCGCGTCAGCGTCGAGAGGTCCTCGGAGAGGCGGTTCTCGTGGCCCGAGTAGACGCCCTCGGTGTTCTCCCGGAGGAAGACGAGATCCGTCTCCGGACGGACCGCGTCGACGCCGGGGTAGGCCTTCGCGGGCCGGACGTTGACGAACGAGTCGACGGCCTCCCGGAGCGGGAGGATGACGTCCGCCGCCGTCTCGCCCGCCGCGCCGAACAGCGTGGCGTCCGCGTTGGCGACGAGGTCGTAGGTCTCCTGCGGGAGCGCCTCGCCCGTCTCCTCCTTCACGGCGTCGCCCGCGTCGGCCTCGACGTACTCGAAGTCGCCGACGGTGTCCAGCACTTTCCGGGCCGCCGGGACGACCTCCTGTCCGATGCCGTCGCCGGGGATGACGACGATCTCCTCAGTCATCGAGACTCACGTAGGGTAGCGACTCGGCTTTCTCACGGACTGCCTGTGCATTCGACTTCATCAGCGCGGTAGTGTCCCAGACGCCGTCGACGAGCGCCCGCCGTTGGGCGTCGTCGACCGTGACGTCCACCGTCCGGTCGCCGTAGGTGACCGTCTCGGCTTCGACGTCGACGTCGATCTCGCCGTCGGGGTTCTCCTCGACCCACTCCTGCAGTGCGGTGACCGTCTCACTGTCTGCGGTGACCGTCGGGATTCCGAGTGCGAGACAGTTGCCGGCGAAGATCTCGGCGAACGACTCGCCGACGAACGCGTCGATTCCCCAGCGCATCAGCGCCTGCGGGGCGTGCTCTCGCGAGGAGCCACAGCCGAAGTTGCCGTTGACGACCATCACGGAGGCGTCCTGGAAGCGCTCTTCGTTCATCGGGTGGTCCTTCTGTTCGTCGTCGTCGTCGAACCGCTGATCGAAGAACGCGAACTGGCCGAGGCCGTCGAAGGTGACGACCTTCATGAAGCGCGCCGGGATGATCTGGTCGGTGTCGATGTCGTTGCCGCGGATGGGGACGCCCGTACCGGAGACGTAGTCGACTTCGGGGATCTCCTGTTCGTCGCTCACGCCAGATTCACCTCCTTCAGTTCGCGCACGTCGGTCACGTGACCTTCGATGGCCGCCGCGGCGACCATCCGCGGGTTCATCAGGACGGTCCGGCCGTCCTTCGACCCCTGTCGACCGACGAAGTTCCGGTTCGACGAGGACGCACAGGCCTCGTCGCCCTCCAGTTGGTCCTCGTTCATGCCGAGACACATCGAACAGCCGGCGTTGCGCCACGTGAAGCCGGCTTCCTCGAAGACGTCCTTCAGTCCTTCTTCTTCGGCCTGCTTCTGGACGCGCTGGCTGCCGGGGACGACCATCGCGCGGACGTCGTCGTCGACCTGTCGACCCTTGACGAGTCGGGCCGCACGCCGCAGGTCGGCGAGTCGGGCGTTGGTACAGGAGCCGAGGAAGGCGACGTCGACGTCGTAGCCCTCCATCGTCTCGCCGGGCGTGACGCGCATGTGTTCCTGCGCACGCCGGGCGGTGTCCTGCTTGTCCTCGGGCAGGTCCTCGGGGGCGGGGATGGGCTGGGTGATGCCGACGCCCTGTCCGGGGGTGGTTCCCCAGGTGACGACCGGCTCCAACTCGTCGCCGTCGATGGTGACGACGTCGTCGTACTCGGCGTCCTCGTCCGACCGGATCGACTCCCAGTAGGGCTTGAGCTTCTCGAACCTCTCGGGGTCGTCTGCGAACTCGTCGGTCTCCGCGAGCCACTCGTAGGTGGTCTCGTCGGGGTTGACGTAGCCCGCGCGAGCACCGCCCTCGATGGACATGTTGCAGATGCTCATGCGACCTTCCATGTTGAGGTTCTCGATGGCCTCGCCGGCGTACTCGTAGACGTAGCCGACGCCGCCGTCGGTGCCGAGGCGACGGATGATCTCGAGGATGACGTCTTTCGCTTCGACGCCGTCACCGAGTTCGCCGGTGACCTCGATCTTTCGCACCTGCTGTTTCTCGAAGGCGAGACAGCCAGTCGCGAGGACGTCGCGGATCTGGCTGGTGCCGATACCGAACGCCAGCGCGCCGAACGCCCCGTGCGTCGAGGTGTGGCTGTCGCCGCAGACGATCGTCTTACCGGGCTGGGTGATCCCCTGCTCTGGCCCGATGACGTGGACGATTCCCTGGTCGCCCGTCGTCGGATCCGAGAAGTTGATGCCCGCCTCGCGGACGTTCTCCTCCAACTCGGCCATCATCTCTTCGGCGGCGTCGTCGCCGTAGGGACGAGACTGGTCCGCCGTCGGGACGATGTGGTCGACCGTCGCGTGCGTGAGTTCGGGGTAGGCGACCTCCATGTCGCGCTCGCGGAGCATCCCGAACGCCTGCGGACTCGTCACCTCGTGGATGAGATGGAGGCCGACGAACAGCTGGGTCTGCCCCGTCGGCAGCTCCGTCACGGTGTGTTCGTCCCACACCTTGTCGTAGAGCGTTCCCTCACTCATCTACGTCGTCCTCCCCGGCCGATACGCCGCGGGTCCACACCTCGTTCGCGCTCTCGCCGTGCGGCGGGGTGTGGTCGATGTCTTTCATCTCCGTGCTCTTTGCGGCCGTGTCGTCCGAGCGACCGCCGTCGGCGACGGCGGGGCCGCGTCGGTAGACGTAGCCGAACGTCTCGCCCGTCTCCGGGTTGGTGTGGCTCACGTCTTTCATCGGCTGTCGGTCGTTCTCCTCGCTCATGCTGTCACCTCGGTCTTCTCGTCGGTCTCCTCTTCGTCTTCCTCGGCCCACGCGAACAGGCTACGGAGGCGTGCGCCGACCTCCTCGATCTCGTGGTTCTTTTCGGCCTCGTAGAGCTGGTTGTACTGCGGACGGCCCGCCTGGTTCTCGACGATCCACTGACGGGCGAAGGTGCCGTTCTGGACCTCTTCGAGCACCTCTTCCATGTTCTCGCGAGCGTGCTCGTCGATGATGCGCGGGCCGCGCGTCATGCCACCGTACTCGGCCGTGTCCGAGACGGAGTGGTACATCGCGCCGATGCCGCCCTCGTACATCAGGTCGACGATGAGCTTCATCTCGTTGAGACACTCGAAGTACGCCATCTCCTCGCTGTAGCCGGCGTCGACGAGCGTCTCGTAGCCCTGTTTGATGAGTTCCGCGATGCCGCCGCAGAGGACGGCCTGCTCGCCGAACAGGTCGGTCTCGGTCTCCTCGCGGAACGACGTCTCGACGACACCCGCGCGGGTGCAGCCGAGCGCCTTCGCGTACGCGAGCGCCTCGTCTTTCGCCTCGCCGGTCGTGTCCTGGTAGACGGCGAGCAATGCGGGCGTCCCCGAGTTCTCGACGTAGTTGCGGCGGAGGATGTGTCCCGGCGTCTTCGGGGCGATCATCGTCACGTCGACGTCCTCCGGCGGCTCGATCTGGTTGTAGTGGATGTTGAACCCGTGGGCGAACTGGAGCGTGTTACCCGCCTCCAGTTCGTCCTCGATGGCCTCGAAGACGGCCGGCTGGACCGTGTCGGGGACGAGGACGCTCACGACGTCGGCCTCGGCGGCCGCGTCGTCCGGCGTCGCCACGCGGAGGCCGTCGTCTTCGGCCTGTTCCCACGAGGAGGAGTCCTCGCGGAGGCCGACGACGACGTCGACGCCGCTCTCGTGGAGGTTCTGGGCGTGGGCGTGGCCCTGACTCCCGTAGCCGAGGACGGCGACCGTCTTGTCGGTGATGTGCGCTGCGTCTGCGTCGTCGTCGTAGTATACTTCGGTGGTGAATTCGTCAGTCATCGTAGTTGAGTGTCTGGTTGTCGTCTGTGGCTGTTGCGGACTCTGCGGGCGACTCGCCCGGCGTCGTCGGTGTGTCGCCGCGGGCGAGCGCGGTCTGGCCGGTTCGGGCGATCTCGATGATGCCGAACTGCCGGAACGCGTCGACCGCGTCGTCGATCTTCTGCTGGTCGCCGGTGATCTGGACCGTGATCGTTCTGGGTCCGGCGTCGAGGGTCTGTCCCTCGTACATCTGCGTGATGGCGTGGACCTTGTCCGGTTCCTCGCCTCGAACTTTGAGCAAGACGAGTTCCGCGCGGACGGCGTCAGTCCCCAGTTCGCCCACCGCGATGGCGGGTTTGAGCTTCTTCAACTGCTTCTTCGCCTGGTCGATGCCGGCGTCGGTCTCCTCGACCACGAGTGTGATACGCGCGTGGCCGTCGACCGTCGTCGGGCCGACCGTCAGGCTCTCGATGTTGAACTGTCGGCGGCTGAACAGCCCCGACACGCGCGAGAGCACGCCCGGTTCGTGTTCGACGAGCGCGGAGATGACCGCGGTTCGCGGCTGCTGTTCGGCCTCGACTTCGGGGTCGATGCGTTCCCCGTGGGTGTTCCGTCGTCCCTCGGGGTGCGGTCGGTCGTCGGGTGCGGGACCCTGCAGTCCCTGCTGTGTGTCCTGCGTCATAGCTGGTCCTCCGAGAGGGCGAACTTGCCGTTTGCACCGCCCGAAGGCACCATCGGGTAGACGTTCGCCGCCGGGTCGATGTGGAAGTCGACGACCGACGGGCCGTCGTAGGCGAGCGCTTCCTCGATCGCGGGTGCGACGTCGTCGTACTCCTCGACCGCCCAGCCGCGAGCGCCGAACGCCTCGGCCAGCTTGTCGAACTCCGGACACCAGTCGTAGCCGGCGGCCATCCGCCGCCCCTCGAAGAAGGCGTCCTGCCACTGCCGGACCATCCCGATGTACTCGTTGTTCAGGACGGCGACCGTGATGTCGAGGTTCTCGCGGACGGCCACGGAGAGCTCCTGAATCGTCATCAGGAACGAGCCGTCGCCGTCGATACAGACGACCTCCTGGTCGTCGGCGGCGGCGAGTCGGGCACCGATGGCGGCGGGCAGACCGTACCCCATCGTCCCGAGGCCGTGCGAGGAGACCCACGTCCGAGGATGTTCGAACCGCCAGTACTGGGCGGCCCACATCTGGTGCTGACCGACGCCGGTCGTGACGATGGCGCGGTCGGAGGTCGCCTCGTCGAGCGCCTCGACGACGAACTCGGGTTTGAGTGGCTCGTCCTCCGGTGCGGCGTAGTCCATCGGGAACTCGTCTTTCCAGGTCTGGCACTGGTCGCGCCACTCGCGTGCGTCGGGCGCGCGGTCCAGTTCCTCGGTCAGCTGATCGAGGACGGTTCCCGCGTCGCCGACGAGCGGGTAGTCCGCGTAGACGTTCTTGGATATCTCCGCGGGGTCGACGTCGACGTGGACGACCTCCGCCTCGGGGGCGAAGCTGTCGACGCCGCCGGTCAGGCGGTCGTCGAACCGACAGCCGACAGCGATCAAGAGGTCCGTGTGGGTAATCGCCATGTTGGCGTAGCCGGTGCCGTGCATGCCGGCCCACTCCAGACAGAGCTCGTGGTCGTCGGGCATCGTCCCGATGGCGGGCATCGTCTCGGCGACGGGGATGCCGTTGTCGATGGCGAACGCGCGGGCCGTCTCCGTCGCGTTGGCCTTGATGACGCCACCGCCGAAGAGGAGTAGCGGCTTCTCGGCGCGTTCGATGGCGCGGGCTGCCTCCTCGACGGCCTCGGGATCGGCGTCGGTCTGGTGGACGTGCGTCTCGGGCGGTTTCGCCGGACCGGGTTCGCGGTCCGTCTCGCCCAGCGTGGTGTCCTTCGGGAGGTCGACCAGCGTCGGTCCCGGTCGGCCCGTGCCGGCGAGCGCGAACGCCTCGCCGACGGTGTCGCCGACCGTATCGGAGTCGCTCGCGAAGTAGTTATGTTTCGTGATGGGCATCGTGACGCCCGTCGTGTCCGTCTCCTGGAAGGCGTCCGAGCCGACCATCGCCGAGGGGACCTGTCCCGTCAGCGCGACCATCGCGTCCGAGTCCATGTTGGCGTCGGCGATGCCGGTGACGAGGTTGGTCGCGCCCGGCCCGGACGTCGCGAAGCAGACGCCGGGGTCGCCCTTGACGACGCCGTAGGCGTCGGCCGCGTGGGCAGCGCCCTGCTCGTGGGCCATCGTCACGTGCTGGATCGACGAGTCGTAGAGCGCGTCGTAGACGGGCATGATGGCGCCACCCTGGACGCCGAACACCGTCTCGACGCCCACGTTCTCGAGGGCGCGGACGGCGGATTGGGCGCCGTTGGTGACTTGTCTCTCGGTCGATTCCTCTGCTGTCTCTGCGTCAGCGTCGGTCTGTGTCGCAGGTTCGGGTTCGCTCATTGGGTACCACCGTGTCGATGGCTCTGGGTTTGGTTCATTGTACGCGTGGCTTGGTGCTCTGAGAACGATGCAAACGCCGGGTCAGAAAGGGTGGTGTGAGGGGCTAGGCGGCCCCTACAATAATGAGCGACCGAACGACAGCAGCGCTGGCGGTGGCGGCGGACCCACGTGCCGTGGCTGGCTGCGTCATCGTGTTCGGTCGATTCGGCCGGACTGTGATAACCTTTTCGCGAGGCGCAACGGTTGCGCGAACCGTCCGGCGCGTTCGCTATCCGCTCGTCGGTCGGGGAAGCGGACGGCGACCGGGACATCCTACGCCCGGACCTCCTCCGTCTGCGTGACGCCCTCTTCGCGGGCGAACCGTTTGAGCTCGGACATGGTGACGCGCTGCTTCTCGGCGCCGTAGTCCTTCACGCGGCGCGTGACCGCGCGGACCTCGTCGTCGGTCGGCTCGAAGCCGGCGTCCTCGAGTCGCTTGCGGACCGAGTGGGTGCCGGTGTGCTTGCCCAGCACGAACTCGCGGGTCGCTCCGACCATCTCCGGCGTCATGACGCCCGGCTCGAAGGTGTCGGTGTTCTCCAGCACGCCCGCGGCGTGGATGCCGCTCTCGTGGGAGAAGGCGTTGCGACCGACGACCGGCTTGTTCGCCGGGATGGGGATGTCCGAAGCCGACTCGACGAGGCGAGCCAGCTCGGTGATGCGCGTGGTGTCGACGCCCGTCTCGACGCCGTAGAGCGATTCGGCGGCCATGACGACCTCCTCGTAGGCGGCGTTGCCGGCGCGTTCGCCGATGCCGTTGACCGAGACCTGTGCCTGGTGCGCACCGGCCTCGAACCCCGCCATCGCGTTGGCGCTGGCGAGGCCGAAGTCGTCGTGGGCGTGGACGTCGATCTGGGCGTCCGTGTGCTCGCGAACCTTCCGGACCAGCGTGGCCATCCGGGTCGGCGTACAGACGCCGCAGGTGTCGGGGATGTTGATCCAGTCGACGCCGGCGTCGTCGACGGCCTCGACGATGTCGACGAGGAACGACTCCTCGGTCCGGGTGGCGTCCATCGGCGAGAACATCGCGTCGACGCCGGCCTCCTTGACGCGTTCGACGGAGGCGACGGCGCGTTCGACCGCCTCTTCGCGGCTCGCGTGCATCGAATCCTGCAGCTGGACGTCGCTCGTCGAGACGAAGACGTGGACGAGGTCCACACCCGAGTCGAGTGCGGCCTCCACGTCCTTGTCGACGACGCGGGCCAGCCCGCAGGTGGTCACGTCAGTCGACGCTGCGATGTCACTGACGGCTTCGAACTCCGCGTCGGAGTTGACGGGGAACCCGGCCTCGATGACGTGGGTGCCCATCTCGTCCAGCACGGCGGCGATGTCGCGCTTCTCCTCGTAGCTGAACGAGGTGCGTGGCGACTGCTCGCCGTCGCGGAGCGTCGTGTCGAAAATACGTACTTCCTCTATCTCAGAAGTGTGTTCCAGTGTGCCCTGGAAGAACTCGACCCGCCGGACTGGTATCCGACGTGCCCATGTTGTCGTTGGACATTGTACTCGATGCCACGGCAGTAGCAGTATATAAGCCTGTCCCTCAGACAGTCGGTACCATGGTTGGTATGATAGCTGACACCACGCCCGGTTCGCGGAATCGCACGACGTAATCGACTACTGTCTCTCATGAAGACCTTATATCTGATAATATCACTTGGACGCCGAGCCACCGAGGAACAATCGTTGAATAGTATATTTTTAATCTGTTATACTTAAATTAACTCTCGAAGGACTCACGCGCACCTTCGACTGGACGAGCGTGGACTCCCGGGACAGTCGCAGGCGGTGACCGAACGCTTTTGCCACCCCCATACAAGGGAGACGGTATGAGCGACTTCGACCTCGACCTGCGGGGCGCAGAGGGAGAGCTCGACGAGGACGAGATTCAGGGCGACGTCGTCCTCGGCGTCCTCGACGGGAGCACCGAACCGAGCGTGTGGATCCGGAACGTCGAGCAGGGGAACGTGCTGGTCCTCGCCATCGAGGGCGATCTGAACACCCTCGCGGCGGGGTTCGCACGCGAGGTGAAAGACATGGGTGGCGAACTGATGCACTTCCGGAAGTTCCTCGTCGTCGCCCCCGAGAACGTCGACATCGACACCGACCGTCTCACCAAGTAGTCGGTGACGAGTCCGGGGTTCGGTCAGCGTTCGACGAACGTCACGACGTGACAGTCGGGGTCGCGAACGCGGAGCCGACGAACGTCGTCACCACTGTCGACGACGACCGGATCGGAGACCCACTCGTCGACCGTCTCGACGGCGGCGTCCGGGTCGGCGACGCCGAGTGCGAGGTCGACGTGGACGCCTCCGCGTGCGTCCGCGAGCCCCAACTGTGGTTCCCAGAGTTCGAGGTCGAACGGGCCGCGAAGTCTGACCCGCCGCCGTTCGTCGCCACGGTCGACGACGTCGAATCCGAGTGCGAGATAGAACGCCTCCGCACGGGCGAGCTCCTCGACCTCGAGGACGACCTCGAAGATACCGGTGAGACCGGACCCGTCGCTTTCGTTCGTTCCTTCGGTTCCGGCCCCATCGCCGCTGTCGGCGTCGCCAGCGTCGTCGATGCCGCCGATCTCGACGCAGTGATCGTCGGGGTCGTCGACGTACAGCGACCGGTAGGTTCCGAACGTGTACTCCTCCGGGTCGAGATCAGCGAGGTCGGCCAGCCAGTCGTCGTACTCGTCGGCGGGCGTGGTGAACGCGAAGTGCGTGTGGAGACCGCCGCGCGGGACGCCCGACGGTCGGCGGAGCACGAGGCTCGTCTCTCCGACGGTGTACGTGACAGCCGTCTCCGAGACGTCGGCGGGGTCGAGTCCGAGGCGATCCTCGTAGAACGCGCGCGCTCGGTCGAGATACTTGACCTCGAGCCCGAGCCGGTCGAGCGCAGTGAGCATAGTGGGGGTACGGGGCGGCCGACGTATAGTAGCTCGTGCAACTGTTCACACACCCGACCGCACGACATCGATCGGTCAGGTGTGTGATGACGTGCACTCGTTACTATGAAGCCCGTGTGTGGCGTCGACGTCCCCGTCCGTGAGCGCCCCAGACCCGGAGGGATACACCGGGAGACCGCCTTTTAAGCGAACTCCACCCCTACGACCGGTCATGCCGATGAAAGGCTCGGGTCAGAGCGAACTGCGCGAGATCGACCGCTGGGAGGACGGCGTCGGGTGGATCGCCTACCCCGACGAGGGGATGCAGCGGGCGAGTCACGCGTTCGTCGCCGACGACGGCGGCGTGTGGGTGGTCGATCCGGTCGACACCGACGGCGTCGACGACCTGCTCGCGGAGCTCGGCGACGTCGACGGCGTCGTCGTGATGCTCGACCGACACAAGCGCGACGCGGCCGACGTCGCGAACCGCCACGACGTGTCGGTGTACGTCCCCGACTGGATGGCCGGCGTCGCCTCCGAGATCGAGGCACCGGTCGAGCGGTTCGGTCGCGAACTCGCCGACACCGGCTATCGAGCCATCACCGTCCGTGACTCTGCGGTCCCGCCGTGGCAGGAGGTCGGACTGTACCACGAGGAGAGCGGGACGCTCGTCGTCCCCGAGTCGGTCGGGACGGCGGACTACTTCCTCGCGCCGGGCGAGCGTCTCGGCGTCCACCCCATGCTCCGGCTGTTCCCGCCGGAGCGTCAACTGGGACGACTCTCACCGGAGCGCATCCTCGTCGGACACGGCGAGGGTGTGACCGACGACGCGACGTCGGCGCTCCGGGACGCACTCGACGGTGCACGCCGGCGAACGCCCGCGCTGTACGGGAAGACGCTCCGAACGTTGATCTCGGGATAGTTTCAGTCGTCGGAACATTTTTGTGAAGCGAGTGGAAACGGTTGGGCATATGAACACTGTGTCGGTCGACGCCGGACGCGACGGAGGTGCGGAACGGTGACAGTCTCCATCGCGACACGAGAGACCGACACGGGACTCACGGTGTCCGACGCCGTCGAACGCCGCCAGTTCGTCCTCGAGACGCCGACGGACCCGAAGCCGGTCGCAGTCGACACCGACCGGTTCTGGTTCCCCGTCGACCAGGCAGTCGGCGTCGAGACGACGTCGCTCACGCTGCCGAGCGTCGTCGCCACCTACGTCCGCACGGGGGACGGCGAGATGCTCGCGGAGGTCGACCACTTCGACAGTCACGACTTCCCCGCCGGCGAGTACAGCGTCGAACTCTGCGCGCCGATCAAACTCTACGTCTACACGGACGGACCGTTGACCGTCGAGTCGATGGCCGACCGGATGGAACTCCGCTTCGACGACGACGCGGAGGTGCTCGTGGGTGCGCGCTCCCACCACAAGCGACCCGAGGCGACGATCACGACGACGGCGGACCCCCGAGACCAGATGGCGGCCGTCTCGGCGCTGTCGTCGGCGCTGAAGACGACGACCTGCGAGCGCTCCTATCCGACCCTTCGGGGGCATCCGCCGACGATCGAACTCGGCGACGAACTCGACGTTCCCGAGGAACTGTCGCCGCCCGACACCGGCGTGCGTATCGAAATCCCGCCGACGCGTCGCTACCTCTACCCGGCCGCACCGCTGGCGTACTATCTCGGTGCGACCGTCGAGGCCGGTCCGGTCCCACGGATCGTCACGGACAGCGGATTCGAACACCCGCTGGACTCGCCGCGCGGGTACGAAGCGGAGGTCGAGCGCGTCCTGAAGCAGACGTTCTTCTTCGACTGTGTGACGCGGACGGAGGGGTACTACAAGGTCGACCTCCACGAGCGGGCCGCAGTCGAGGAGTTCGTCGCGCTCGACTTCGCCGACCTCTACGACCGTTCGCTGGCGGAGCAGCTGGAGGCGTACCTCGACGTCCCCTACGCCGTCGTCGAGGATCACGTCCCGGAGTGGAAACTGACGACGCACGTCGACCCGACGCCCGAGAACGCCGAACTACTTCCGTTCCTCGTCAACGACCTGGCGGTCGTCCGCCTGCCGCAGGGGCAGTCGGTGTCGCCCTCGGAGGCGCAGATGGCCGCCATCGACGACTTCACGCGCGACGACTTCACCCGGAGCGCGACGGACGGCGGCACCGGCGCACCGGCGCTCGTCCAACCCGAACAGACCGACTCGCTCGAACAGGCGTGGGCCGGCGAGGACGCGCCGGTCGGCGCGAGCAAGGCGTCGGTGCAGGCGTTCCGCAACCGCCTCGACCGCACCGCCTCCGACGGCGACATCGACATCACCGTCGTCTGCAACGACGACGCGATGGGCGAGGAGGGGAACCTCGCCGAGGCGGTGTACGGCTCGCGCGACGATCTCCCGTTCGACGTCACCATCTACCGGAACCTCTCGACGGTCGCCCTCCGGGCAGTGCTGGAGACGGAGATGGACTTCCTGCACTACATCGGTCACATCGACGACGAGGGGTTCGACTGCACCGACGGAAAACTCGACGTCGACGACCTCGACACCGTCGGCGTCGACGCGTTCCTCCTGAACGCCTGCCGCTCCTACGACCAGGGGATGGCGCTCATCGAACGCGGTGCCATCGGCGGCGTCGTCACGCTCACCGACGTCATCAACAGCGGCGCGGTGCGCGTCGGCAAGACGATGGTCCGACTGTTGAACCAAGGGTTCCCGCTGCGAGCGGCGCTCGACATCGCGAAAGACCAGTCGATCGTCGGCGGGCAGTACATCGTCGTCGGCGACGGGAACATGGACGTGGTGCAGGGAGAGAGTCAGATGCCGGTGCTCATTGAGATAGAGACAACCGAGGAAGCGTACCAACTGACACCTCGGATATATCCCAACAGCAGTCACGGGATGGGTGCGATGACGAGCACCTTTATTGGTGACTCACAATATCTGGCATCTGGACGTCTGAGCAAGTGTGAAATCACGGAGTCGAAACTACGGCAGACATTAGCTATCGAGAATATGCCCATCTACTTCGACGACGAGTTTGCTTGGAGCGATGACGTTCTCAATTCGTTGTAGGATATTATCTCACTTGTATCGTCCTGTTACTGATTCCTGAATTCACGGTCCAGCAGTTGCAGTAAGGAACCCTGCCGATGCGTTCCCCGCCTGCGTCAGCAGCAGCATCATCGTGAACAGTGCGCCGATCATTCGTGGGTTCTCCGCCAGGTACGCTTTGAGCGTTGCGTCGGACATTACAACTGGTACGATGCGCCCCAATACTATAAAATTTCCTACACTTTTCTGACAGTATAAAGTAGAATTATACTCGGCCGAGTTGGGGGACACAGGGGTTGTACCTAAGTAAGGGGCGATTACGGGGGGTTCAGGCGGAGTGAGGCGTGCAGAACCGCCGACGGGGTTATGCGGGAGAGTCCCGTAGCTGTGGTGTGGTTTACGTGACACGCGGCCTGCTCGACGTGCTCCTCGACCTCGCGGAGGACGCAGAGCCGAAGGAGTTGGACGTCACGCTCTCGTCGACGCCGGCCGGGAAGTTCGACGCTGACCTCGGACTCGACCCCGAGACGCCGGTGCTGACGCACTTCGACCTCCCCGAGGCGGGGTGGCCCGTCTCCGCGGTGTTCGGGATGGACATCGGCACGCCGGCGGGCCGTGGCCGCGCGCGGTTCATCACTCACCCGCAGGGTCGACTCGAAGTCACCCAGCGCGACCATCTCGCGGCCGTGATGCTCGTGGCGGTACCGCCGTGGGACGAACGGTCCTACGCCGCCTTCGACCGTTCTGGACGACGGCTGGAGCTCGTCGTCCTCGATGTCGAACCGCCACAGGAGTCGTTGGCATGACATCCTCCTCGCCGTGAACGGCGAGGTTTCCTCGCGCTGGGGGTATCGCTTACCGACCCACGGAGGCAACTTGCGGGTTCGTATGCTCCTCGTTGGGAACTGAGCGTGGTGACTCTGACCAATCATGGTCGTCCCACTTGAGGCATACAGGCCGTGCCATCGACCGTGTTACCGTCGTCTGCCGTTGACGAGACACGGAGTGTCTCGTTCGCCAATCAGAACTCTCTGAGTTCTGATGACGTCTCAAGAACGTCTCTGATGCTGTGAGGTCTGCGTGTCCCTCGAAGCCACACGGACACGTCAGCGTATCTCTGTGACGCGTCGTATCCTCTGTCGACCCACAGCTCGGACACTCCTGGCTCGTCCACGCCTCAGACCGAACCTCGACCGAGATGCCGTATTCCTCGGCAGTACACGCCAGCCTGTTCACGAATGCTCGGAACGCCCAGAAGTTGTGCGTCTTCGCGTTCGTCTCCACTGACCAGTGTGTCTCGAGTACGTCCGTTAACGCTCCGACGTACACCGTGGAAACGCCATCATCATACAGGCGCTCGATAAGGTCACGAGCGAGCGCGTCCTGTGCGTGATCACGTCGCTTGGTACGTCGGTCATACATGCGTCGGATACGGTGGCTACTGTATCGACCTTCTTCCAACAGTGATTGGAGTCGAGCTATTTCTCGCGTTGTCTCTCGGAACCGCTCGAACAGATTGCGTCCTTCGTACAGGTATCGCTTTCCGGTCGTGGTTGTACATGCGACGAGATTGTTCGCACCAATATCCAGAGCGGATTCTTCCGAACCCAGTGGTTGTGCCAGTCGAGAATGGTCTTCGCCGATCGTGACTGGCTGAAAGGCTCTGAACGTCTGTGCTTGCTCGTCGTAGAATAACTCCAACCGTCCCTGTTTCTCGTACTCCGTCCAGTTTGGTTCGCCTCGAACTTCGAGCCGGAGACGTTCGTGGTATCCAAGACCGTACTCGTCTTTCAGGTCTTTACCGACGAGAATTTCGAGTCGGGAGTGTTCACCCCACTCGACGGAGTACGACGTGTTTCGGATGTACGTGCGAAGGTCGCGTCCATCTTCTGAGTTGCCCCAGAATCCGGGTTTGCCGTTGGCTTCGCCTTTCTCTTTGAGTGCGAAGAACGATTTCCATGCTTCACGGTTTTTGCGTTCGATTTGTTGAACCGTCGAAGCCCCGAGAACACCACCGTAGCGACCTCGATACTCGCTGATTTCCCACACATCATCGCCAGGGTCGGCGTAATGTTCGCGTCGCTCGTAGTTGATCTCGTTCCAGAGAGCAGCAGAAGCGTCCAACAGGCGTCGAAACAACTCCTCGTCCTCGTCGGACTGAGGAACTACCTCGAACGTATTGGATCGCTTCATGAATCATACGAGTAACTGAACAATTGTAAATCGATCTACACTATGGCATTGATACCCCGGCGTATTAGTCCTCGATGATTGTGACTAGTATGTCGGATTCACGCCCGCGCTAAAGGGCGGGACTCTCTCCTTGTATCAGGTAGGAGTCGTCTCGGCGACGTTCCTGCTCAGCTACTCTAGGTAGCCGAGGTCGGTCAGCTGGTCTGCGATCTCCTCGAACTCCGCTTCGGTGAGCCGACCGGACCGCTGGTGCTGGATGACGATGCTTCGGAGGAGAAAGCGGACGAGGTCGCTCGTGCTGGAGAAACTCGTCCCCTCGATCGTGTCGTCGACGCGTTCGGCGAGTTCCTTCGGGATCGAGACCGTCGTGTACTCGGTCATAGTCGGCCGGAAGGTGTCGTGCGGGATAAGTCCTGCTTCCGGCGGTCACAGGGGGTTTTTGTCGGTCGAGTTCATATCCGGGAGCGATGGGAGTCAGGCCGCCGCAAGGAGGGGACGACTCAGCCCCCGACACGATCGAGTTCGGTATCGCTGCCGTGAACGCCCGCCTCGACGAGACGCAGCTCACGTTCCCTGCGACACGCGAGGAGATCCTTCGGGCCGTCGACGACACCGCCGTCCCGTGTGACGCCTCCGGAAACACCCTCGATCTCGCGAAGGCGCTCGACGAACTCCCGAACGACCGGTTCGACACGGAGACGGAGCTCCTCAACCAGCTGCATCCGGTGTTCGAGGAACACCGCACGACGACTTCGACGAGCGTGGTCGGTCGACTCCGCGGGATGCTCCCGTTCTAACGCTCGTCGTCGGAGAACGTCCCACTTCTCTCGGCCGGCCCCGACGCTTCGAGTTTCTCGAGTCGGTCGACCTGTTCGCGGTGGAGGCTGAGTATCATATCCGAGAGCACGCCGAACATCAACAGCTGGACGCCGAACAGCACCGCGGCGGCCGAGACGACGGCGAGCACTTCGTGTGAGACGCGCGGGACGCGGACGAACCACTCGTAACCGACGTAGCCCGCCACCACGAGACCGGCGAGCGTCGACGCGAGACCGACGCTCCCGAAGTAGAAGAGCGGGTTGTTCGTCTTCGCCCGACGGTAGAGTTCGAGGAAGATGATGCCGCCGTCGCGGATGGGGTGGAGGTTCGTGTCCGACCCGTCGGGTCGCGGGCGGTAGGTGATGGGGACGACCGCCGTCCGAACGTCGTGTTTCGCGCACTCGACGGCCATCTGCGTCTCGATGCCGAACCCGTCTGCGGTGAGGTTCAGTCGCTCGAACGACTCGCGGGTGAACGCCCGGTAGCCGCTCAGGATGTCGCCGTAGTCGTCGCCGTGGATGAGCGAGAACGCCCGGTTGGTGAAGCCGTTGCCGACCTTGTTCAGCCGCGTCATCGCGCCCGCCTCCATGTCCGCGAAGCGGTCGCCGATGACGTGGTCGTACCCCTCCGCCAGCGGTTCGAGCATCCGGATCGCATCCTCCGGACGGTACGTCCCGTCGCCGTCGACCATCAACACGTAGTCGAGGGCGACGTGGGCCATCGCCTCACGGACCGCCTGTCCCTTCCCCGTCCCCGACTGGACAATGACCTGTGCGCCGTGTTCGTGGGCGATGTCGCGCGTCCCGTCGGTCGACCCGCCGTCGACGACGAGGACGTTCGAGAACCCCTCGCGACGGAAGCCGGCGATGACGCCGCCGATCGTCTCGGCCTCGTCGTAGGTGGGAACGAGGACGCACACCTCGTCGGGAGAGATGCTCGTCGCTTCGGCCGCGACCACGGTCTCGACGGGGTCCATTGGCGGCAACTGGACGCGGCGACGGTAAAAGGGCTTCTGAACCACACGAAACATTCCACGGCCTTTATCGCCCGGTGTGATACACTCACCCGCATGAACGTACTCGTCGCCGTCGCGGCACTGTCCGTCGGCGTGACGGCGCTGCCGTATCTGGGGTACGTCGCCCTCTACGCCCTGGTCCGTCCCTCCGGTTCGCCGGCGACGAAACGCGCCTGCGAACCGACCGTCAGCATCGTCCTCCCGACGTACAACGAGGCGGCCATCGTCGAACGGAAACTCGACGACCTCCTCGCGCTCGACTACCCCACCTCGAAACTCGAACTCGTCCTCGCGGACGCGAGCGATGACGGCACCGCCGACGTCGTCCGGTCGTACCTCGCCGACCGCGACGGTCCGTCGCTCGTCGTCCTCCACGACGACGAACGCCGCGGCGTCGCACCGGCGCTGAACGAAGCCTTCCGGAAGGCGACCGGCGACGTCGTCTTCCGTACCGACGCCGACTCCGCGCTCGCGCCCGACGTGCTCCGCGAGGCCGTCGCCAACCTCGCCGACGCCGACGTCGGTGCCGTCACGGGCCAACAGACCGAGGTGCTCGGCGACAGCGAGGTCGAAGCCGACTACCGGGGGATACTCGCGAAGCTCCAGAGTCTCGAGTCGCATCTCGACTCGACGTTCATCTTCCACGGCCCCTGTTTCGCCTTCCGCCGCGAGGCGTTCGACCCCATCGACCCCGAGTCGCTGGCCGACGACACCGAGGTCGCACTCCGCATCCGTCGCGGCGGGTGTCGCGTCGTCATGGACCCGGCGCTGCAGTTCACCGAGTCGGGCGTCTCGGAGTTCCGGAAACGTCGCCAGCGGAAAGACCGCCGAGCGATGGGGCTGCTGAAACTGCTCGTCCAGCACCGCGACATGCTCGGGCGGTACGGCCCGTACGGTCGCGTCGTCCTCCCGTTCAACTGGTGGTTCATGATCGTCTCACCGTGGCTGTTCGTCCTCGACGTGCTCCTCGTCACGGCGGCGGCCGTCTCGCTCGTCGGCCCGTTCGGACTGTTCGTCCCGCTGGCCGTCCTCGGCTTCGGTTACCTCGGCCAGCGCGACGGGCTCGGCCCGCTCCAACCGCTCTACGCCGTCGTCGACTCGCAGGTGTCGCTGCTCGTCGCGAGCGTCAAACTCCTCCGCGGCGAGGGTAGCGGCGTCTGGGAGATCGACCGCGAGTCGCGGGAGGCCTTCGAGTGAGAGTTCTGCAGGTCACGACGCGGTATCCGCCACACACCGGCGGCGTCGAGACGCACGTCGCCGAACTCGCCGAGCGTCTCGTCGCCCGCGGCCACGAGGTGACCGTCCTCACCGCCGACGCCCGGTCCGTGGACGCCCCGCGTCGCCAGCGACGGAACGGCGTCCGCGTCGTACGCCACCGCGGCGTCGCCCCCGGCGGCGCGTTCCACGTCGCTCCGGGCATCGTCCGGTCGGTCCGAGACAGCGACGCCGACGTCGTCCACGCGCACAACTACCACTCGCTGCCGCTGCTGTTCGCCGCCGTCGGCGACGAACTCGGGACGAACCGACGACGCGGCGACGGCGACCGCCCGCTCGTCGCCACCCCCCACTACCACGGGGCGAGCGCCTCGGACCGCCGCGACCGACTGCTCTCGCTGTACCGACCGCTCGGCGGGTGGGCGCTGCGCCGGGCCGACGCCGTCGTCGCCGTCAGCGACTGGGAACGACGGGCGTTGCGACGCGACTTCGGCGTCGACGCCCGGGTGGTCCCGAACGGCCTCGACGTCGAGCGGTTTGCCGACGCGACGCCGGGCGACAGGGAACGGCCGTACCTCCTCTCGGTCGGTCGACTGGAGGCGTACAAGGGCGTTCAGCACGCGATTCGAGCGTTGCCCGCGCTCCCCGACTACGACCTCGTCGTCGCCGGGAGCGGTCCCGGCGCGGACGACCTGCGGCGCGTCGCCCGCGAGGCCGGCGTCGCCGACCGGGTCGAGTTCCTCGGCTACGTCGTCGACGCCGACCTGCCGGGACTGTACGCCGGTGCGTCCGCGTTCGTCACGCTGTCGGGGTTCGAGGCGTACGGGATGACCGTCGCCGAGGCGCTGGCCGCGGGCACGCCCTGCGTCGTCCGCGAGGCCGGTGCGCTCGTCGACTGGGTCGAGCGAGCGGACGTCGTCGGCGTCGCCGACGGAGGGCAGACGGACCCCCGGACCGTCGCCGACGCGGTCCAGCAGGCCGTCCCGCTCGACGCACCGAGCGAACCGTTGCCGACGTGGGAGGACGTGGTCGCGGAGATCGAAGGAGTGTACGAGTCGGTGGTCGCATCGCGGTAGCACTCCGAGCCCGTCACGGCTCGACCGGTTCCAGCATCGGCAACGTGTGTCGGAGCGTCTCGCGGAAGTGCGGACTGACGGCGAGCAGCGTGAGGAAGTAGACCGCCGCCCCGAGGCCGACGTCGACGAGGAGCAGCGGCCACCCCGTGACCGGGAGCAGCGTGCGTTCGACGCCGAAGACGACGAGACACATCAGCGCCCCGGCGGCGAGCTGGTCGGCGATGGGACGGGTGAGGACGACGCCGCCGTAGTCGGTGCGGGCGACGTACTGGTAGGCGACGAGACGGGTCGCTTCGGCGACGACGGTCGAGGCGATGACGCCGACGAGCTGGTACCGGAGGCCGAGGACGACCGCGAGCGGGAGATGGAGGAGGACGGTGCCGACGTTGACGCGGAAGACGACCGCCGGTCGGTCGGTCCCCTCGAGCGTCGCCTCGAACGGGAGCCGATAGACGTTGAACAGCTGGTAGAGCGTGAGGCCGACGAGCGCCGGCGCGGCCCCCCGGAACGACCCCGAGAGCAACGTGACGACGATCTCGGTCGGCATCGCGAGCGACCCGAAGAAGAGGGGGACAGCGATCAGCCCCGCGTAGGAGACGGAGTTCGCGAGGTCCGCGCGGACGCCTTCGCCGACGGAACTCAGCCCGCTCGATTTGACCGTCAGGGCGTCGCGGATGCTCCCCGCGAACATCGCCGCGGGCATCGCCAACTGCGCGCCGGCGCTGTAGAAGCCGACGGCGGTGCTGCCGGCGACCCACTGGACGATGAGCACGTCGGCGCTGTCGTAGAGGTTCTTCAAGAGGGAGTTGGGAACGCTGAACCGCGCGAAGTCGTAGACGCGCTTCGCCGAGCGGACAGTCGGCATCGACGGCGTCACCTTCGCGAGGACGGCGGAGAAGACGCCCGTCAGCAGCGTCGCCGTCGCGAGCCCGAGCGTGAGCCCGAACGCGCTCAGGTTCAGGAGGACGAACCCGAGTTGGAAGCCGAAGGTGAGGACGCTCCGCGCGCCGTCGACCCACGAGGCTCTGGCGGGGTAGCCGATACCGGCGTAGAAGCGGTTGGTGATGTCGAACAGGCCGAGGGAGACGCCGATGGCGACGACGCCGGCGGCGAGTTCGAGCGTCCCGAAGTAGTCGGCGGCGAACGGCCGCAGGAGGACGAACCCGACGACGACGAGCGCGGTGAACCCCAGGTGGACGAGTAGCCCGACGCCGAGATACCCCGAGGGGTCCGAGTCGACCTCGCTGACGCGCTTGCGAAGCGCGAGACCGACGCCGGCAGGGATCTGCACCAGGACGAACGCGGCGGCGACGACGGTCTTGTAGTCGCCCCAGATCTCCGGGCCGAGCCAGTTAGCGAAGAGGAGGAAGCCGCCGAAGCCGACCGCCGCCATGATGGCCTTCGACCCGACCGACAGCAGCGTCTCCCGACCGATGCTCAGCGACTGGGTCTCCTTCATCGCTCAGAGGTAGCCGAGGTCCTGCAGTCGGTCCTGTGTGGCCTCGTCGACGTCCGGACCCTCCCCTTCGGCCTCCTCTCCCCGCCCCGCCCGGCGCTTGTACGCGGCGATCTCCTCGTCGAAGAACTCGGCGTCGAGGTCGGCGTAGGGGACGCCCTCGTCGACGCGCCGCTGCCAACACGGGCGGTCGGGGTCGAGTTCGTAGCGGTCGCTGTCGCCCAGCGAGTCCCACTCGACCTTCGATTCGGCGTCGTCGACGCCGTAGACGCAGCGGAGCATCCGGTTCCAGTACTCGGGGTTCTCCGGGGGACTGGCGATGCTGCTGCCGATCAACTCGGCCGGTATCTGCTCGTCGAAGACGTCCGGCGTCTCTCCGTTGGCGAGGCCGACCACGAGTTCGCCGAGGCGGAGCTGCGAGAAGTAGCCGTGCTCCTCGGCGTCGTAGTCGCACTCGGCGGGCGGGTCGACGAGGAGCAGCGGGACGTGTTGGAGCCCCTCGGAGAGACTGGAGTCGTGACCGAACAGGTAGTCTTCGGCCTCGTAGCCGAGGTTCTCGCCGTGGTCGGCCGTGATGACGAACGTCGTCTCCTCGTCGGTCGCGGCCTGGACGTCGTCGACGAACTGGACGACCTTTCGGTCGAGGTAGTCGATGGCCGCGCCGTAGAGGCCGCGGTGAGTCTGGACGTCGGCCATGTTGCGTTCGAGGCCTTCGCGCCCGTGGAGGTTCAGGTCCCACTTGTCGTAGTCGCCGGAGGACCACGTGTTCGAGGCGTCGTGCAGCGAGCGGTCGTAGCCTCGGACGTGTCGCAGCGGTGCGTGGGCGTCCATGAAGTTCGTGAACAGGAAGAGCGGTTCGGGACTCGTGGAGACGGTCTTGACGCCCTCGCGGGCGATGACGCTCGCGCCCTCGTCGAGCAGTTTGGGGACCGGAAGTTTCGCGAGCGCTTTGTCGAGTTCGACGGCCGCGCCGTTGGCGAGGCTCTTCAGCGGGTGGTCGTGTTCGAGACAGGCCTTCGCGAACGCGACGAACTTCTTCGCGCCCTCGCCTTTGTGTTCGTAGCCGAACCGACCGACGTGGATCCCCTCGGGGAACCGCCGGTCGGGAGAGACGTCGCAGAAGTCGTCGAACATGCGGTCGAAGCCGAACCCCGAAGAGGCGTAGACGTTCGCGGAGACGCCGGTGGCGAAGTGCTCGGGCAACTCCGCGAGGAACGTGTCCTCCTTCGCGATGCCGGAGAAGTCGCGGTTGTGGTCGTGGACGCCGTGCTGGTGGGGGAGCTCCCCGGTCATCATGCTGGCGTGACTCGGGATGGACCACGAACTCGCGGCACGGCACTGCTCGAAGGAGACGTCGGCACGCGCCTGGAGGCGGGGGGCGTACTCGTCGAAGAAGTCCTTGCGGACCGTGTCGAGACAGATGAGGACGACGTTACGCATTACGCGGAGGGTCGGCAGTCGGGCGTATAAATCGCTTGGACCGCGGGTCGGCGTCGACGTTCGGCGGACGGCGTCGCCCGCCACACGCCTCAAGGGGGAGACGGCCGTAGACGAAGATACGGAAACAGCGAGCTTCCCAGACAATGATAGGACGCGAACTCTCCGGCCCCGACGACCCGATCCAACGGCATTGGAAAGCGATCACGGGACTCGCGACCACCACGGTCGTCCTCCTCGTCGCGCTGGTGGTGCTGTTCGACGTCGCGGTCCCGCAGCGTGGTCTCGGTCTGTTCCGGGCGATCTCGGCGCAACTCGGGAGCGTGCTGACGGCCGCGGGGCTGGTCACACAGTTCGGCGATCCGTGGTTCCTCCTCTTGGTCGCCACGCTCGTCTATCTCGCCGGTGTCGACCGCTCGCTCGTGGAGGGGATTCGCGGCGGCGCGTTCGTCCTCGGCGTGACGTTCAGTGCGTTCTCGCTGACGGACCTGCTCAAGAACTTCTTCGCCGCTCCACGACCTCCCGGAGCGGGTACCGCCACCGTCCCGGAGTGGCTCCCGGGTGCTCTCGGTGGCGTGTTCAGGAGTATCACGACCGGAACCGGGTACGCGTTCCCGAGCGGGCACGCTATCGGAACGACAGCCGTCGTCGCCGCGCTGGCGTACACGCTGAACGTCGGGTCGCGAGCCAGCCGGTGGGCCGTGGGAGCCGTCGTCGTCGCGTCCGTCACGGCGTCCCGTGTCGTCCTCGGCGTCCACTTCCTCGTCGACGTCCTCGCCGGTGTCCTCGCGGGACTGAGTCTCTTCGCCGTCGCGGCCGCCGTCGGCACCAGAGAGCCGTCCCGCGTGTTCGCTCTCGGGGTCGGAGTCGGGGTCCTGGCGGTGATCGCGAGTGCGACGTCGCCGGCCGGTGAACTCTGGAAGGCGGGTCAGTGGCTCGGTGCCTCGCTCGGGGCGGGGGCCGCGTGGTACGTCGCGCGCCCGTCTCTCACGCTCGACTTCCGCGGCACGGTCGTCGCCGGCGTCCCCATCGCTGCGCTCTGGATCGGGATCTACGTCACTGAACCGCCGCTCGTCGTGACGATCGTCGGGACCGCACTCGCGGCCGCGACGACGATCGCAGCGCCGACGCTCGTCGGTCGGCTTCGGGGTTCGACGACCGCTTGAACGCCGGACGTGAGCCTCGGCGATCGAAGGCGTCGGTGCCCGCTCGGTCGTCGGCGCGAGCGTCCGCCTGGCGGTCGGTGAGAGAGGCGGTTACTCCATGTAGCCGAGGTCTTTCAGATGTTGGACCGGCGTGTCGGAGGAGGCGGCCGTATCGTCGACGTCGCTCTGACTCGTGTCGTCGAACTGCGCTTCGAGCCACTCGCGGACGTCGTACACCGAGTCGGGGAGCGGGCCGTCGACGCCCTCGGCGGCGACGAGCGCCTCGAAGCTGTGCGTTCCCGGGTTCTCGTCGCCGAGCCACCCGACCTGCATCCCGTGGTCCGAGAGGACGACCAGTCGGTCGACGCGTTCGCGGAGGAACCCGACTTCCCGGTCGATCCACTCGTACGTCTCGCGCAGGCGTTCCTCGCGTTCGGCGTAGGTGTGGCCCATGATGTCGACGACGTGAGAGTGAACGCCGGCGACGGGGACGTCCCACTCGCTGGCGACGGTCAGCCAGCCGAGTTCCTCGCCCGCGAAGCCGACCAGTTCGCGTCGGAGTCGCTCCTCGGTGACGTCGCCGCCGCTGGCCATCGCCATCAGTCGCCACGCCTCGCGGACGTGGTCGGCGGGGGTGATCCCCGGCCAGTAGCGGACGACGCCCGACTCGAAGAGGTGACTCGCGTCGGTCTGCGCCATCGAGCGTTCCTGCCCGGCGCGTTGGAACGGTCGACCCAGCGTCGAGCGAACCTCGCGCGGGAGATACTGCGTCAGCTTGCTCGCGGCCCGGAGCGCCGGATGCTCCCACTCGTTGGCGTCGCCGACGACGCCGTGGTCGTCGGGGCCGAGGCCGGTGGCGACGGTGGGCCAGACCTCCATCGTCCGCGGGAACTCGAGGGTGTAGGCGTACGTCTCCAACTTCGCGTGGTCGTCGAGGAGGAGGTTCGTACAGTCCCACTCGCGGGCGAGACGCACGTCGGCCGCGTCGAGCGCGAGGACCGCGATGGTGTCGGTCATTGCTCGGGGTTCGCCCGCCCGCGGTGTTATATCGTTCGTTCGTCCTCGCCGACCCGAGTCCGTCGCTGCGACCGGCCCTGTCGAGGGGGACGTTCCTTCCGACGGGCAGAACGTCAATCACAACCTACAATTGTCGGTAGCAGAAGGTTCAGGACGATGCCCTCCAGACGCACTTACCGACTCGTCTTCTTGGCGCTCCTCGTCGTCTCCTCGGGGTTCCTGCTCAACGGCTATCTGACCTCCACCGCACGCGGCGGGGAAGCCGAACTCGCCCGACAGGCGTCGCTTCCGGCCGGAGAACGGACGCAGGTCGCTGCCGAACGCGACGGGATGACGGTCGTCACCACCTCGTCGCGACCCGGCAGTCAGGCGGAGCTCGTCGCGTTCAACCCGAACGGGACCGTCGCGTACTACAACAGTTCCTTCCGGAAGTTCTTCGACGTCGACCCGGTCCCGGGCACAGACCGAACCGTCGAGTACGTCGCCTCACGGAACCTCCCGAGTGCCGAGTGTCCCATCGAGGCCGACCGCGAGCAGTGCATCCTCAACGCCGTCGTCCGGGTGAACGTCTCGACGGGCGAGACGAGTCACGTCTACGAGCGCGTGACGCACAAAGACTGGCACGACGTCGACCGTCTCGGCCCGCATCGACTGCTCGTCGCCGACATCGCCGAGGACCGCGTCTTCGTCGTCAACACGACCACGGGGATGCAGGACCTCGCGTGGGACGCACAGGCCGACTACCCGATTCAGGGCGGCGGCTTCTACCCCGACGACTGGACGCACATGAACGACGTCGAGCGACTGGACGACGGCCGCATCATGGTCGGCCTCCGAAATCAGGATCAGGTCGCGTTCCTCCACCCCGAGCGGGGACTGCAGGAGAACTGGACGCTCGGAAGCGAGGACGACCACTCGGTGCTCTACGAACAGCACAACCCCGACTACATCCCTGAGTCGCAAGGTGGTCCCGCCGTCCTCGTCGCCGACTCGGAGAACGGCCGGGTCGTCGAGTACCAGCGGTCGAACGGCGAGTGGACCGCGTCGTGGGCCTGGGCAGACAGCGAACTCCAGTGGCCGCGTGACGCCGACCGCCTGCCGAACGGCCACACCCTGATTACGGACTCCAACGGGAACCGCGTGCTCGAGGTCGACCGAGCGGGCGACGTCGTCTGGAGCGTCGCCGTCGACACCCCCTACGAGGCCGAGCGGTTGAACACGCCCGACGAGAGCGGAGGCGGCGAGAGCGCCCAGCGACTCGGTCTGGACTCCCGCGGCGACACGGGAACGACAGCGTCGACTGGTGAGGAAGAGAACCGTCACACCGACCCCTCGCGGCAGTTGTGGAACCTCATTCAGGGACTCGTCCCGAGTCTGCTGGTCAACGGTGTCGTGTTCGTCATGCCCGCGTGGGTCGGCTTCCGCGACGTGTTGACCGTCGTCGGCATGGGAGCCATCGCGTTCGTCTGGGCGGTCGCCGAGTTCCGGTGGTCGGCGTTGGGGCTCCGGTCGCCGCTCGAGCGCCGCCGATGAGTCAGAGATAGAAGGCTTTTATCCTCACGTCGTGGCCTGTAGAACAATGAGAGGGTCTCGATGGGTCTGACAGACACCGCCTCCTACGTCCTCGACGGCCTGCGCGAGAGCTACGACGACCCGTTCTGGTGGCGAGAGCGCGTCTTCGAGTTCCTCGTCGGCCCGTTTCACACGAACGTCTACCCCACCCGGAAGGGGTCGGTCAGCGTCATGGACGAAGACTGGGACACGCTCGTCGTCCTCGACGCCTGCCGGGCGGACCTGTTCGCCGAGCGGGCGGCCCTGACCGACTACGACGACTACCGAACCGTCACCAGTCGCGGGAGCACCACCCGCGAGTGGGTGCGACAGAACTTCGCCGGCGGCGACTTCGGCGACACGGTGTACGTCACCTCGAACCCCTACGTCTCCCGCGAGGCCGGCGACGCCTTCCACCGACTCGTCGAGTGCTGGATCGACGAGTTCGACGACGAGCGCAAGACCGTCCCGCCGGAGGCCGTCGTCGAGGCGGCCAAGCGCGCCCACGAGGAGTACCCCGACAAACGCGTGATCGTCCACTTCATGCAACCGCACCACCCCTTCGTCGGCGAGCACGAACTCTCGTTCGCCGGGTGGCAGATCGAGGGCGAGACGCACGGCGACGGCGGCGACGGCATCGAACCGGACCACTCGACCGACCGGCAGCGCCCCTACACGCCGTGGGACGCCCTCTGGATGGGAGCGGTCACGAAGGGCGACCTCTGGCGGGCCTACGGCGACAACCTGACGCTCGCGCTCGACGCCGTCGACGACCTGCTGGCCGACGTCGAGGGTCGCGTCGTCGTCACGAGCGACCACGGCAACATGCTCGGCGAGCGGACGTTTCCGCTCCCACTGCGGGTGTACGGCCACCCGAAGGGGATCAGAAACCGCGAACTCGTCGAGGTGCCGTGGGCCGTGAGAGACGTCGGCGAGCGCCGGACGGTCCGGGCCGGCGAGACGCGTTCCGTCACCGACTCGGACGCCGACGACCTCGAAGACCGACTCGCCGACCTCGGGTACGTCTGAGATGAGCGAGAACGACTCGACGCCCCCGACGCGACCGAACGTCCTGCTGGTCGTCCTCGACAGCGTCCGCGCGAGCAACACCTCGCTGCACGGCCACGCCAACGAGACGACGCCGTTTCTCGACGAGTTCGCTACCTCGGCGACGCGGTACGACCAGGCGCGGTCGCCGGGATCGTGGAGCCTCCCGAGTCACACGAGCGTCTTCACCGGCCTCCACGTCGCCGAACACGGGGTGACGGAGCCGACGCACCGACTCGAAGCCGGCAACACGATCTTCGAGGAACTGCAGAGCGAGGGGTACGAGACGGCCGTCTTCTCGGAGAACCCGTGGCTCACGATCATGGACGTCGGGCTGGACGCCGGGTTCGACACGGTCTCCGGCGCACAGAACGTCCTCTTCCCGGAGGCGGCGAACCCGACGGAGTTCACGGCCGCCGAGGGGCAGGGTCAGTACGTGGCGTACCTCAAGCGTTGTCTCGACGACGACCACCCGGTCAAGTCGCTGCTCAACGGGGTGGGGACGAAACTCGCGTGGGACCACCCGGAGTTCGTCCCGGACTGGCTGATGGCGTCGGCCCCGGCGAGCGCCTACGTCGACCGGTTCGTCGACTGGCACGGCGACCGCGAGGGGTCGTGGGCGGCCTGCATCAACCTCATGGACGGCCACGCCCCCTACGAACCCGCGCCGGAACACGACCTGTGGGGCGGCGAGCGGTTGAGAAAGCTCCAGGCCGACCTCGAGAAGCACGTCTGGTCGTTCCACGGCGGCGACGCGCCGTGGTGGCAGTGCCGGGCGTTCGAGGCGCTCTACGACGGTGCGATTCACCAGATGGACGCACAGATTCGGCGAGTCGTGGAGGTGCTGAAACGGCGTGGCGAGTTGCAGGACACGCTGCTCGTGATCACCTCCGACCACGGCGAAGGGTTCGGTGAACTGTCCCGACTGAAGGGAACGAGGCTGGTGGGACACGTCGAGGGAGTCCACGAGTCGCAGTTGCACGTCCCGCTCGTCGTGAAGCGTCCGGGGCAGGAGACGGGCGAGCGGGTGTCGGCTCCGGCCTCGCTGACCAACTTCCCCGACGTCGTTCGGGCCGTCGTCGACGGCGACGACGAGCGGGCGCGAGGCGGGTTCGCCGAGGGGCCAATCGTCGCGTCGTCGGCCGGGTTGACGGAGCCGAACGTGAAGCTGGCGCGGGAGTACTGCAAGGAAGAAGAGCTCTGGCAGTTCCGCGGCGAGATGCGCGCGGTGTTCGAGGCGGATGCAGAGTCCGACGTCGACGGCGCGGTGCTGAAGTACGCCGACTGGGCGGACGAGTCGGTCGGCGTTCGAGTAATCGATTCCCACGCGTCGTACGTGCGCGAGCGGAGTGATGGCGGTCGGGTCGGCGAGGTGTTTGGGACCTTTTCGGATGCTGGTGTTCGCGAGACGGGGACCGACGTCGACGACGTCGACGACGCGACGCGACAGCGGTTGCGGGATCTCGGATACGCCGAATGAGCGAGACGCTGCCGAATACGTCATAGTGAGCGAGACGCCGTCGACGTGACACCGTCGACCGCTGTTGTTTGTCTCGGGCGACGGGACTAAACGAACGACGTGCGAACGGAGGGATATGTCGGAGAGTACGTCCGACGAGCCCGACGTCGAGGCCCTGCGAGCCGCGCGAGAGGAGGCACGGGAGACGCTCGACGGCCAGCTGGCGACGCTCGACGACATCGACGCGAAGGCGCTGTCGGTGTTCCGGTTGAACGTCGCGCTCGTCGGCGTCCTGCTCTCGGCGCTGTCGGTCGCGGCGGTCAGCGACGTCGCCGCGACGGCAGCGCTCGTCAACCCGGCCGTCGGGACGAGCGTCGCGCTGTTCGTCCTCTCGGCGGCGACGGCGGGGCTGACGTACACGACCGCCGGCCGACAGGTCGGTACCGGACCGGCGGGGCTGGAGGACGCCCCCGACCGCTCGGAGCGAGCGTTCCTCGTCTGGCTCGTCGACAGCTACGCCGACTGGATCCGGTACAACGAGCGGGCGAACGTCCGGAAGGCACTGCTTGCGACGCTCGCGGTGCTGGGGACCGTCGCGGGCGTACTCGCGTTCGGCGTCGGCGTCCTGGCCGCGGTCACGGGCGAACTCCTCCTCCCGGGGCTGGCCGCCGTCGTCGTCCTCGCCGTCCTCGCGGCGCTCGCGAACGTTCCGGGACAGCTTCGTCGGCTGGCCAGCGAGCGGGTGACGCGGCAGTCACACGAACTGACGACGACGGGCCAGCGGACGTTCACGGGCGGCGACCACGAGCGGTAGACGCGTTCGAGGGCGGCGACTCGACCCGGACGACCCGATCCGTCTCGCACCGTCCGTTTCGCCCCGGTTCCGTCCCGTTTATCAGGCCGCCGCGACTCACGACGAGTAATGCCGCGGTACAGCGTCGCCGTCTGTAGCTACAACATGGCCGAGACGGTCCAACCCTCCCTCCGGAGTCTGCTCGAACAGGTCGGCGACGACTTCGAGGTCGTCGTCGTCGACGGCGGGTCGACCGACGGCACCGTCGAGCGACTCCGCGAACTCGAAGCCGAAGACGACCGGGTTCGTGTCGTCGCACTCGACCCGGACCCCGACCGGCGACTCGGCGCAGACCGCCAACGCTCCATCGAGGAGTGCGACGGCGAGTACGTCCTCACGCAGTTGGACGTCGACGACGTCTACGAACCCGTCGTCGAGGACTTCGTCTCCATCTACCACGATCTGGAAGAGGGAGTCGACCACGAGTTTCTCCTCTCGGGGACCGGCATCAACGCGGCTCCGAAGTCGCTGTATCTGGAGTTCCCCTACCGTAACCTCGCCAGCTCCGAGGACCGGGACCTGTGGCGACGGCTGTTCGCCGCCGACGCCGTGCTGTGGCTCGAGCACGCGCAGATCCGCGAGCAGATCGGCTACGAGAAGTCGCTCGCGGATCAGCTCCGCCGCGACTGGAGCGGGAAGGTCGCCGACGCACAGGTCGGCATCGACTTCCTGTCGTGTCTGCGCTGGAGCGTGAGCCACCCGCGCTACTACATCCTCGAGGAGCGGCGCGGCCCGCTCGGTCGGGCCGCCAAGAGTCTCTACGACCTCGTGACGTATCCGCTCGCGTACTACACCGCACGTGACCTCCCGCAGTTCGAGACACCGCCCGGACTGCGACGACGCGGGACCGTCGAACGCCTCGTCGCCGAGGCACGAAAGCCGCTCGCCGAGTTGGAGGCCGAGTACGGGGCGTCGGTCGACCGCGAGGCGCTCTCGACGCGCGGTCGACAGCTGTTCTGTCTCGGGGAGTCGTCCCGGACCGACGGGTAGTTCTTCCCGCGAGGACGTCGTCCGCAACGAGGCCAGATATGGCCCAGAGAGCGTCAGACGCCTAAAATCGGCCCCAGTGCGGTTTCACAAGGCTTATGGAGTTTTTTCGAGTCTGTCCGCCCAATGAGTGAGCGTAGCGAGAGTGCCGACGAACGCTCCGTCCTGAACACGGACGGGTCGTTCGTCGACGTTCTTCGAGAGAAGTATCACGTCCCCGCCCTCCTCGCCGTGGTGGCGGTCATGTTGTACGTGCGTCTGATCCCCTACGAGAAGTTCATCGTCGACGGCGAGGTGCTCTTCTCGGGGAACGACGCCTGGTACCATCTCCGCGAAGTGCAGTACACCGTCCGGAACTGGCCGAGCACCATCCCGTTCGACCCGTGGACCTACTTCCCGTTCGGGACGAGCACCGGCCAGTTCGGGACGCTCTACGACCAGATCGTCGCGACGGTCGCGCTGATCCTCGGACTGGGCAGTCCCAGCGAGACGCTCGTCGCACAGACCCTGCTCGTCGCGCCGGCCGTCTTCGGTGCGCTGACCGCGATCCCGGTCTACCTCGTCGGCAAGCGACTCGGCGGGCGGTTCGCCGGCGTCGTCGGTGCCGTCGTCCTGATGCTCCTCCCAGGAACCTTCCTCCAGCGGACGCTCGTCGGCGTCGCCGACCACAACGGGGTCGAGCCGCTGTTCCAGGCGTTCGCCGTCTTCGCCCTCCTCGTCGCCTTCGGCGTCGCAGAGCGCGAGAAGCCCGTCTGGGAACTCGTCGCCGACCGCGACCTCGACGGACTCCGGACGCCGCTGCTCTGGGGCGTCCTCGCCGGTGTCGCCACGGCGCTCTACATGTGGGTCTGGCCGCCGGGCGTCCTGCTCGTCGGCGTCGTCGGCGGGTTCGTCGTCCTCAAGCAGGTGAGCGACACCGTCAACGGCGGCAGTCCCGAGCCGATCGCCTTCGCGAGCGCAGTGTCGATGACCGTCACCGGACTGCTGATGCTCGTGCAGGTCGAGACCATCGGCTTCACGGCGACGCGCTTCTCGCTCATCCAGCCGGGACTCGCCTTCGCCGTCGCCGCCGGCAGCGTCTTCGTCGCGTTCCTCGCCCGCCAGTGGGAACGGCGTGACGTCGACCTCCGGACCTTCCCCGTCGCGGTCTTCGGGCTCATCCTCGTCGGCCTCGGCGCGCTCGCCGTCGTCGCGCCCGACGCGTTCGGGACGATCCGGACGAACCTCCTGCGGACCGTCGGCTTCAACGCCGGCGCGCAGACGCGGACCATCGCCGAGGCGCGCCCGTTCCTCGACCCGCAGCTGCTCGGCAACTCGTCGCCGGCCCAGCAGATCATCAGTGAGTACGGACTGACGCTATTCGTCGCCGTCGTCGCCGCCGGCTCCATCCTCGTCCGACCGCTGCTCCGGAAGGGCGAGACGCGCGAGTACGCCTACGTCGGCGTCAGTCTCGCCGTCGTCGCGCTCGTCTTCCTCGTGCCGGGCATCCTCCGCGCCCTCGCCGAACCGCTCGACGGCACGTTCGCCAACGTCCCGGTGACGTCGCAACTGCTCGGGCTGGTCGTCGTCGTCGCGCTCATCGTCGGAGCGACGCTGTTGACGCGCTACGACGCCGAACAGCTGTTCGTCGTCGTCTGGGCGGCGTTCATCACCGCCGCGGCGTTCACGCAGATCCGCTTCAACTACTATCTCGCCGTCGTCGTCGCCGTCCTGACCGGCTACCTCGTCGCGGAGGCCGTCGGGCTGCTCGACCTGCGGTCCGTGACGACCGACCGGTCGGCCATCGGCGGCTGGCAGGTGATGATCCTCGCCGTCATCGCCCTCCTCGTCTTCGCGCCGCTGGCCGGTCTCGGTGCCGCAAGCGGTGCCGCGTGGGACCGTTCCGAGCGCCACAACCCCGGTTCCATCACGCAGTGGGACGACAGTCTCGCGTGGATGCAGAACGAGACGCCCGCCGAGGGCAACTACGGCGGCGCGGGCAACGAAGCGGAGATGGACTACTACGGGAGCTACGAGGAGGGCCAGGGCAACCACGACTACCCCGAAGGTGCCTACGGCGTCATGTCCTGGTGGGACTACGGTCACTGGATCACGGTCCAGGGTGAACGCGTCCCGACTGCCAACCCGTTCCAGCAGGGCGCGACGACCGCCGCCAACTTCCTGCTCGCACCGAGCGAGGGCGACGCACAGGACGTCCTCGCCGGGATGGACGACCAGCACGTCGACGAGGGGAACCAGACTCGCTACGTGATGGTCGACTACCAGATGGCGACGCCGGGACAGAAGTTCGGCGCACCCATCGTCTTCTACGACGCCGACAACGTGAGCCAGCAGGACTTCTACTACTCGCTGTACCAAGGCAACCAACAGCAGGGGTACCGCCCGGCCGCGACCGTCAACCAACAGCGCTACTACGAGAGCATGATGGTCCGGCTGTACCAGTTCCACGGGAGTTCGGTGAGCCCCCAGCCGGTCGTCCTCGACTACGAGATGCAGACGGTGACGAACCCGAACACCGGCGAGTCGTTCAACATCCGGACGTTCCCCTCGGGCAACGAGAGCGCGCTCAAGCAGTTCGACAACATGAGCGCCGCGCGTAACTTCGTCGCAGAGGAGGGCACCGCACAGATCGGTGGGGTCGGCAACATCCCCTCCGAGCGCGTCCCGGCGCTCGAACACTACCGACTGGTGAAGGCCAGCGACTCCAGCGCTCGTACCCAGCAGGGGTCCGGCCCCGCGTGGGTGAAGACGTTCGAGCGCGTCGACGGAGCCACCGTTGAAGGGAGCGGCGCACCCGCCAACGCGACGGTGACCGCCAGCGTCGAGATGCAGGTTCCCTCGCAGGACTCCACGTTCGTCTACACCCAGCGAGCGCAGACCGACGAGAACGGCGAGTTCGAGATGACCCTCCCCTACTCCACGACGGGCTACGACCAGTACGGTCCGGAGAACGGCCACACCAACGTCAGCGTCCGCGCGAACGGCTCCTACACCTTCAGCACCGGGCTGACAGCCGAAGACGACGGCTCCGTCGTCGCCTACCGCGGGTCGGCCGACGTCTCGGAGGGACAGGTGATCGGCGAGGACGACTCGCCGACGCAGGTCGAACTCGAGTCTCAGGAGTTCGGTAACCAGAGCGCCGCCGAGACCACGACCGACAACGAAACCACAACCGACAACGGAACCGCAACCGACAACGGAACCGCAACCGACAACGGAACCGCAACCGACAACGGAACCGCAACCGACAACGGAACCGCAACCGACAACGGAACCGCAACCGACAACGCCACGACCACCAGCGGCGAAGAGAACACTACCGTGACCGACGACACGACGAACGAGTCGACCGAATCGCTCTCAGCACCGGCGGCCGTCGGTGCCGACGCCACAGCCATCGCCGAACCCGCGGCCACCATCCACCAGTGATGACGACCGACCTCCGCTCGTGGCTGTCCGTCTACCTCAAGGGGCTCTGTATGGGCTCTGCCGACGCCGTCCCCGGCGTCTCCGGCGGCACCATCGCCCTCATCACGGGCATCTACGAGCGGCTCATCGGCGCGGTCACCGGCATCGACGTCGACCGCATCCTGACCATCCTCGGCGGCCTCCGACCGGGCCACCAGCGCGAGGCGTACGACGCGTTCATGGAGATGGACGGCGTGTTCCTGCTCGTCCTCGGGGCGGGCATCGTGTCGGCCGTCGTCGCCGTGACGCGCCTCCTCGAGTGGGCCATCGAAGAGATCCCCGTCCTCACCTTCGGGTTCTTCTTCGGGCTCATCCTCGCGTCGGCGATCGTGCTCTACACCGAGGTCGAACTCGACACGCCGGGACGCGTCGCCGCGGCCGTCGCCGGGTTCGTCGCCGCCTTCGTCGTCTCCGGATCGGCCTCGGCGGCGCTTGACGACAGCCTCGTCTTCGTCGTCCTCGCGGGCGCGGTCGCCGTGAGCGCGATGATCCTCCCGGGCATCTCGGGGTCGCTCCTGCTGCTCATCCTCGGGAAGTACGAGTTCATGGTGACGACGCTCAAGGAGTTCACCGACGGCCTGCTCGACGTCGCGCTCGGTCAGGCGTCGATGTCGTCGCTCGTCGCCGACGGCACCGTCGTCGTCGCGTTCGTCGGCGGCGCGTTCGTCGGCCTGTTCACCATCGCCCACGCCGTCAACTGGGCGCTCGAACACTACCGCGAGGCGACGCTCGCATTCCTCGTCAGCCTCATCCTCGGCGCGCTCCGCGCACCGGTCGGCGAGGCGACGCGACAGCTCGGGACCGGCGAGACGGTCGACTACGGCGTGTGGACGACCGAGCTCGTCGGAGCCTTCCTCGTCGCGGCCGTCGTCGGCGCCGTGTTCGTCCTCGCCGTCGACCGCTACACCGCCGCCGACATCGACTACTGACGGCGAGGTGGCGGACGACACTTCTTCTCTCTCCCTTTCGACGTCACTCGCGAGCGACGCCGATGTTGTGGACTTCCCCGTCGCACTCCGGACAGGTCGCCACGTAAGTCGAACTCGTGGTTCGGTGACCGCACGACCGACACTCGTAGTACCGCCGTTCCGAACTGTACGGGTCGAGTGCCGTGTTGTGAAGTGCCATAGGACAATCTGACGAATCGGATCTGATAAACGTTCTCCTGGAACACCTTACAGAGATACTAGCATATAAGGAACGGTGGTGGCGAGATCGTCGACAGATTTGAACGTACGTCTAATTAATAGGGCCGGTCGGCGGTCGAGTCGACCGTTCCGTCACTCGCTCCGACGGGCGACGCAGACGAACGTCTCGCGACGCGTCTCGGCGTGCGTGACCGTGAACCCGGCGTCGCCGAGCGTCGAGGCGGCGTCGCCGAGCGAGAACCGCTCCTCGCGGGGTGGGCCGTCTTCACCCTCGCCGTCGGCGCTCCAGTCGACCGTCACGAGTCGGCCGCCGGGGCGAAGCACGCGGTGGAGTTCGGCGAGCGACTCGTCGCTGGCGTACTCGTGGTAGGTCATCGTCGAGAAGGCGGCGTCGAGCGCCCCGTCGTCGAACGGGAGGTCCTCGACGTTCGCCGTCGCCGTCTCGACGTTCTCCGGGAGCCCTTTCTCGCGATACAAGTCGTGCATCTCCGACTGGACGTCCACCGCGTAGCAGGTGTCGACGTAGGGAGCGACGTCGTCGGTGTAGAACCCCGTCCCGCTCCCCAGGTCGGCGACGACCGTCGAGGAGTCCAGATCCAGGAGAGAGAGCAGTTCCTCGCGGGAACAGAAACGGTAGCGACTCGGGTCTTCGAGGTCGGCGGCGCGGTCGACGTCGAACGTGTGAAACCCCATGGGGTCGCTTGGGTCCCGCGAGACAAAAGCGCCCACCTCTCGGCACGTCCGGCCGGCTCGGTACGTCTGGCCGACACGTCACGTCCGACCGACTTCGTACGCCGACGGCACCGTTTTGTCCGTCGCGGACGACGGTCGGCTATGCATCTCCGCCTCGCACGCCCTGCCGACGCCGAGGCCGTCGCCGCCGTCGCCCGCGAGTCGTGGCACGCCGCCTACGGCGACTTTCTCTCGACGGTCGCCGTCGAGGAGACGGTCGACGCCTGGTACGACCCGGTCGACCTCCGCGAGCAGATCGACGAGGGAGCGTTCGTCGTCGCCGTCGACGACGACGAGGTCGTCGCCTTCGCGCACGCCGTCGTCGGCGGCGACGGCACTCGGCCGACGCTCACCCGCATCTACGCTCGGGAGGCGTACTGGGGGAGCGGTGTCGGGACGGCGTTGCTGAACCGCGCCGTCGCCGAACTCGATACGGATCCCGACCACGAGTACCTCTCGGTACTCGTCTTCGCGAACAACACGGTCGGGCGGGCGTTCTACGAGTCACACGGTTTCGAGGTGGTCGGCCGCCGGACCGAGGAGTTCGAGGGGAACGACCACGAGGAATTGATCCTCCGCGCCCCGCTCGAACGGTTCCCGGTCGACTGAAATCGGCCGGTGAAGTCACCGTTAAATCCCTCGGGTGCACCCACACGAGTATGACCGACGTACGAATCCGCAAGCCGACCGAGCGAACCTGCGAACGGTGCGGTCGACAGGAGGTCTGGACGGACGACAGTTGGCGCGTCGCCGAAGTCGACGGGGAGCGCGCCACCGGCAGCACCCACTGTATCCACGAGTGGGACATCGACGGCGCGTTCCTCCCGTTCGAGCTGACGGGCGAGAACGGAGAGGCCGACGCCTGAACGCGGGGTCCCGCTGTGGTCGGGTGCGCCGACGACCCACCTCCTCTCGCTGCCCGTTCGGACGAGTGACGCACAGAGACCAGCGTGTCGTATGTGGTTTTTCTAGACATCCACACAGATATCTTTCCATATATCCGAACGGCAGACGCTCCGGACCACCGAAACTGCCAACCGCGCTCGGCGCGAGCGACGCACATGGTCACCGCGTACGTCACCGCACCGCCGGACGAGGCAGAGCGCATCGCACGGACGCTGGTCGAGGAGCGACTCGCCGCGTGCGTCAACCGGGTCGCCTGCGAGTCGGTCTATCGCTGGGAGGGAGAGATCCACGACGAGGAGGAGACGCTGTTGCTCGCGAAGACGACCGACGAGGGGTACGACGACCTGAAGCGGCGCGTCGTCGAACTCCACCCCTACGACGTCCCCTGCGTCGAACGGTTCGAGGAGCGCGACGTCCACGGACCGTTCGCGACGTGGCGCGACGAGGCGGTCGGCGAGTAGCCAGTCGAAGCTACAGTGGCTCGTGCAAGTCATCACACACCCGACTGGCTGCTGTCGTGCGGTCGAGTGTGTAGACAGTTGCACGAGCTACGATACTTGCCGATGTAGCGCGTAGGACCAGTATGCGTCCGACCGCAGTGTTCGTCGCGCTGCTGTTTCTGTCCGGCTGTCTGAGCGGGGTCTCGGGCGGTGGAGGGCCGGAGACGGGCGAGTCGAGCGTGGCGCGCGCCGTCGAGTCGCCGACGACGAGTGTGGGCGGAGCGGACGACGCGCGTCTGCTGTCCCGCTCGGAGCTCCGAAGCAGGCTCGCCGAACGCGGCGAAGACCCCGAGAGGTACGATCTCCGTCTGTTCTACGTCGACGCCGACGGGACGTGGTATCGCGCCGACCCGAACGGTACCGTCGGCGCAGTCGCCCCCGACGGCGACGTCGTCCCCGGCATCGTCGTCGACGACCCGTCGAGAACCCCCGCCAACGAGCGGATCGATCTCGCCGCGGCCGACCGGCCGACGTACGTCTGGAAGGTGACGACGCGGGCCGACCCGCCGACGACCGTCGCCGTCGACGCCGACAGCGGCGAGACGCTGGGCGTGTGGACCGTCCCCGGTCGCGGGCGAGCGCCGCCGTCGACGGCGACAGCGACGGGGATGGGGACGTCGATGGCGACGACCGAGCGGCGTTGAGCGACAGAGCGAGTTACCGGTCGGCGAGCTCGCGCAGCACCGACAGCGTCCCGTCCATGTACTCCTCTTCGAGGACGACGTCGGCGGCCGCACGCGCCTTGTCGTCGGCGTTGGCGACGGCGTAGGACTCGTCGACGACGTGGAAGGTGGAGACGTCGTTCTCGCTGTCGCCGACGGCGACGAAGTCGGCGGCGTCGAGACCGAGGATCTCCGCGACCTCCTGCAGTCCCACGCCCTTCTCGACGCCGGGCGATTTGACGTGGTAGGCGTAGCCGGTGTCGACGACCTCCATGTCGTACTCGAGGGCGACTTTGCGGAGCAGTTCCTCGTCGCTGTCGACGTGAACGGCGATCTCGGTCTCCCGCCAGCGGTTGATCGTGTCGGCCGCCCCCCACCCGAGGTCGCCGCCGCGGGCCTCGAACTCCTCGGCGACGGCCACCGCTCGCTCGCGGTCGCCCGTGAACGACACCTGCTGGTCGGCGAGGACGACGCCGCCGTTCTCGGCGACGACGGTCTCCGGGATGCCCAGGAAGTGACAGAGCGTCACCGGGTACGGAAACGACTTACCGGTCGCGAGGACGACGGGAGCGTCCCACGCCGGCAACACGTCGAACGCGCGGGGGTCGATCGTTCCCTGCGGCGTGGTGAGCGTCCCGTCGATGTCCAGCGCGAGCGGCGGTGTCATGGTCGACCCTTCGCGGCGGAGCACGTAAATCGGCCGGCCACGGGCGCGGGGTCGACTCGGCGAGGTGGGTCGGCGTCTGTCGCTGATCGGATACGTTTCGCTACAAACGTTTTTGCGGTATCACACCGAGTGTCACAGTGAACCATGAAGAAACTCATCAACGACCCGGCGGACGTGGTCGACGAGATGCTCGACGGGATGGTCGCAGCGTATCCGGAGCGTCTACGTCGACTCGACGGCAACGAGGTACTCGTCCGGGCGGACGCACCGGTCGACGGGAAGGTGGGCGTCGTCTCCGGCGGCGGTAGCGGCCACGAACCGACACACGCCGGCTACATCGGTGACGGGATGCTCGACGGCGCGGCGGCGGGCGAGGTGTTCACCTCGCCGACGGCCGACCAGTTGAACGAGATGGTGCAGGCCTGCGACGCCGGCGAGGGCGTCCTCTGTGTCGTCAAGAACTACGAGGGCGACGTGATGAACTTCGAGACGGCCGGCGAGATGGCCGCGATGGAGGACGTCGAAGTCGAACAGGTCGTCGTCAACGACGACGTCGCCGTCGAGGACTCGCTGTACACCTCGGGTCGTCGCGGCGTCTGTGGGACCATCCTCGTCCACAAGGCGGCTGGAGCCAAAGCGGTCGAGGGTGCAGAGCTGTCGGAGGTCGCGCGCGTCGCCGAGAAAGTCGTCGACAACGTCGGCACGATGGGGATGGCGCTCACCTCCTGTGTCACCCCCGAGAAGGGCGAACCGACGTTCGACCTCGGCGAGGACGAACTCGAACTCGGCATCGGCATCCACGGCGAACCCGGCACCGAGCGGGCCGACATGATGAGCGCCGACGAGATCACGGAGCATCTGACCGAGAAGGTGCTCGACGATTTGGACCTCGATTCGGGGCAAGAAGTCGTCACCGTCGTCAACGGGATGGGCGGGACGCCGATGATGGAGCTGTTCGTCGTCAACAGACGCCTACAGGAGCTGATGGACGACCACGACCTGCAGGTCCACGACGCGTGGGTCGGCGACTACATGACGTCGCTGGACATGATGGGCTGTTCGGTCACCGTCTGCGCCGTCGACGACGAACTGAAGCAACTGCTCGACGCGCCCGCCGACACGCCAGCATTGAAGCGCTGACGCGCTGACGCGCCGAGCGCCGACCGCGGCACAAACGCTTTCACTTTTCGCGCCGCCTGTAGCCTATGGTAGACGAGGACACGCAGCGCGAGGCAGTGCTGGCCGCCGTCGACGCGGTCGCCGAGCGCCTCTCCGACGAGAAGAAGTATCTCACCGACCTCGACTCGGCCATCGGCGACGCCGACCACGGGTCGAACATGAGTCGCGGGTTCGGGAAGGTCGCCGAGAAGGCCGACGAGATGGACGGCGAGATCGACGAGATCGTCAAGACCGTCGGGACGACGCTCATCGCGGAGGTCGGCGGAGCCTCGGGACCGCTCTACGGCGGCTCGATCATGTTCGCGAGCCAGGAGCTGGAGGGCGGGATCACCGCCGAGTCCAGCGTCGCCTTCGCTGAAGCCTACCTCGAGAAAGTACAGGACCGCGGCAACGCCGAGGTCGGCGCGAAGACGATGGTCGACGCGCTCACGCCGGCCGTCCACACCTACAAGAAGTCAATCGAGCAGGACGACCTTCCGCCGCTGACCGCGCTGGCGAAGGCCGTCGACGCCGCCGAACGCGGCGTCCGCTTCACCGTCCCGCTGAAGGCGCGGAAGGGACGTGCCTCCTACCTCGACTGGCGCTCCGTCGGCCACCAGGACCCCGGCGCGACGAGCACGCTGTTCATCGTGGAGGAGCTGCTCGACGTCGCGAGCGAGTATCTGGAGGGCGACACCGACGTCGACGCCACGGCCCCCGAGTCGGTCGAGCGAGGGGACGACTGATGGTCGGACTCGTGGTCGTCTCTCACAGCGCGAAGGCGGCCGAGGGGATCTGCGAGGTGGCCGCCGAGATGGGCAGCGCAGAGGCCGAGATCGTCCCCGCCGGCGGCGACGACGACGGCGGGATCGGCACGAGCGCCCAGCGCATCAACGAGGCGATCGAACGGGCGAGAGACGACGACGGCGCGGTCGTGCTCGTCGATCTCGGCAGCGCGGTGATGAACGCCGAACTCGCCATCGAGATGCTCGACGCCGACGACGTCCGCATCGCCGACGCGCCGATCCTGGAGGGGACGCTGAACGCCGCCGTCACCGCAGCCGGGTCGAAGGCGACGCTGGGCTCCGTCGTCGAGGCAGCCGAGGACGCACGGGACTACCGGAAGCTATCGTGAATGTCTCGCGGCGGTCGGTGTCCGTCCCCAGTCACACGGCGTCGGGGAGAACGCAACGCCACCCCGACGCTCGTCGCGGCGGCCGTCACTGCTGACGACGACCGACGTATTCGTCGAGTTCGTCGCCGATGAGTTCGGCGACGCGCTCGCTGTATCGCCAGAGGGCAGCGTTGAGTCGTTCTTCGGTCTCGTCGTCGAGGTCGGGCCCTCGGAGGACGGAGTTACTGGTGATCTGTGGGTGGTGGACACAGACGACTCCGATGGAGCTGTCGGTACTCGTGGTTCCACCAGTGTGGATCCCGTACTGATCAGTTCCCCAGACACCGTCGGTTCCCTGTCGTTCCATCGCCGAGTCGATCGCGTCCAAGATTCGAACTTCCTCGGGGGTGAGGATCGGGTCGTCACCTTCGAACAGTTCGGCGTACGCTTCGGTTCGGGCACTGTTCGTCCATTCGCTCAACTGGGACTGGACCTCCAAGACAAGCTGTCGTTCGTCTGGGAACTCGACCATACGTCGAGGACGACGGCTACGTCAATGAACGTTCGCGTGGGTCCTCCGACCCGGACGATGCGGGGTCAGACCATCGAACGGTCAGCGAAGGCGGTCCGCCGTCTCCGCCAGCGCCTCGTCGACCCACTCGGGCCGCGGGACGGTCGTCTCGCCGACGCCGCCGACGCGCATCGTTCGGGTGACGCGAACCGTCTCGCCGCGGACCTCGGTCGTGTACGACAGTTCGTAGTGCCGGAGCACGCCGTCGCCGTCGACGGCGGCGGCGAGCGTCGCGTTGCGAGCCGGATGCACGCCGAGTCCGAACGCGTTCGTCTCGACTGGCTCCGCCGTCGCGAGGTGGTAGCGCGTCTCCGTGCCGACGCCGGTGTGACCGGTCGTCACGAGGTCGAGCGACCCGAGGACGGCGTAGACGACGCTGAACGACGCCGGGCCGCGGCGTTCGACGCCGCGCTGGTACGTGCTCCCGTCCGCCGTCGTGATCTCCGAGACCGAGACGCTCCCGTTGGTCCACGTCTCGATCCCGCCAGCGACACCACCGAGGAACAGCGGCCGCGCGCCGTCGACGCGCATCGTCGCCCACTCTGTCCCGTTCGAACCGATCCGGTGGGTCGCGTTCGTCCGCGAGTAGACCGTCCCGTTCTCGTAGCGAACCGTCCGCCGGAGGTCGGCCGTGTACGAGTTTTCGTCGAGGGCGTCGCGGTGGCTCTCTGCGAGCGTCCGCGCGTCGGTGACGTTGTCTGCGGAGAGTCCAGCGGGGGGCGGGACGGGCGTCGGCGTCGACTCCTCGGCGGTGGGTTGGGCTGGGCCGGGACCGGTCGAACCGCCACAGCCGGCGAGGACGACGAGCGCGACGAGCGCGAGGTGGAGAGCGAGTCGCATGCGACGGGGTTCAGACGGCGAGGCGAAAAATGTTCGGTAGGTGACTACTCGCCGTCTTCGGGCGTCGAGAGCACTTCCTCGAGCGCGTCGAGTGCGGCCTCGGCGTCGTCGCCCTCGGCAATCAACCGTACGTCGGTCCCCGAGGGGACGCCGAGCGCCGTGACGGCGAGCATGCTGCTGGCGTCGACCGGGTCACGACTCCCGTCGGCGGGGGCGATGGTGACGTCGGCGTCGAACTCGCCTGCGGTCTCGACGAACTTCGCGGCCGGACGGGCGTGGAGGCCCGCCTCCGGGACGACGGTGACGATCCGTTCCATGGGGGTGAGAAGAGCGACGCCGACTTCACTCGTCCGGTCGCGGCGAGCGAGCACGCCTCACTCGCGGCCGCCGTTCAGCGAGAACAGGCGCTCGAACACGGCCGTCGGGAAGCGCGGTTCGAGTCGACTCGGCGGGCGACCCTTGCCTTCGGCCTCCTCGACGGTGACCCGCCGGGTGATGCCGCTCTCGGCGAGTTCGTAGAGGATGCGCTTGACCGTCGCCGCCGAGAGGTCGACCGTCCGCGAGATCTGCTCGCTCGCGGCCTGTACCGAGCTACGTTCGTCCGCGTTCAGTTCGAGCAGTCGGCGGAGTACTCGCTGGCGGTTCGTCGGCAGCGCGAGGACGCGGCCGAGCGAGACACACGGCCGGGGGACCGCGTCCATCCCGGCGTCGAGATCAGCGGTCAGGACGCTGTTGTGACCGGCGACCATCGCCCGGTCGGCCGCGCCGAACAGTGCGGCGAGCGCGTCGTGGGCGTCGCCGTCGGCCCACTCGGCGACCTCGCGGACCTGTTCGTGCGTCACCGCGTGGCGGGCGAGTCCGTTCGAGACCCGGCTGGTCAGGATGTCGACGAGCGCGTGGTGGCGATACGGCGGGAACCGGACGGCGGCGACGTCGGTGTCGATTTCGGAGGGGCGTCGCCGGCCGACGCCGACGATCGAGAGCGCGTCGTCGACGGGAGCGAACAACTCCGCGATCGCCCCGAACGAGTGCGTCTCTGGTTCGTCGAGGTGGTCGACCGCGACCAGCACCCGACGGTCGCCGTTCGCCAGTTCGCGCCGAAGTCGCGTCCGGAGCTCCGCGGTGCCGACGCCGTGTTTCGGAACCGACTCCTCGACCAGCGCGTCGAGGACGGCGTGCGAGAGCGCGAAGTCGCTCGCCGCGTCGCGCGTGTCGAGGTAGACGAACTCCGTCGGCCGCGGCGGTTCCGCCCGCGTCGTGGTGAGGATCACCGACTGCGGACGGCCGGACAGTTCGTCGAGGTGGGAAAAGAGGGCGGTGACGACGGCCGACTTCCCGGTCCCCTTCGGTCCCCAGACGTAGAAGTTCGGCGGGAGCACGCCTTCGAAGACGGGTTCGATGTGGTCGAGCAACTGCTCGAGCACCGGCCCGCGGCCAGTCGGCTCGTCCGGGTGGACGACGGGGTTCACGGCGTCGTAGTCGTGGACCAGCCGCGGCTCGTGCTCCGTCCGTTGTCGACGCGCAATGCGCTCACGTAGGTTCATCGGTCGTCGTTGGTCACTCTCTCGACAGTCGGCCTGTAACGGTGACTATCGTCGGTCGTCTGTCGGCTCTCTCCACACTCGACGCGGTCCGAACGTCCCCGAAAGGGGAGGCGCTTCAGAACGGCATCGGGATCCACACCGCCGTCGAGAACACGCCCGCGAACGTCAGGAGCGCGATGATGAACGTCGCGATGACGATGGCGAACGCCGGCGGGTCGAGGTGAGTGTCCGCGTGCGCGTAGAAGATACGCTGGACGACCTCGCCCGCGAGTGCGCCGACGATACCGAACACGCCGGCGACGAGCAGCGGTGCGACGCCTGCGGCCGCGAGCGACTCGGGTGCGGTCCCGCCGACGACGGCCAGTGCGGCCGTGCTCGCCGGGAGCGACATGTGGTGGGTGACCGGGATGTTCGCGACGCCGAGGTTCAAGAACAGCAGCGTCGCCGCGCTGATACCGAACGCGAGGAACGCGCTGCCGGTAACGAGCGCGATGAAGCCGCCGAGGATGCCGACGACGAACCCGATCATCGTCACGTTGGGCCACTTGTACTGGTGTGGGAGCCACGGCTCGACGAGGAACCGGGCGGGCTCGCCGCCGTCGGTGGCGGTGTCACCCATGACGCGACGCTCCTCGTTCTCGAAGGGAGCCATGTTCAGGAGCCCCTTCCTCGCGTCGCCGATGATGTCGTAGCCGAAGGCGAGTCGGTGGGCGAACGCCGAGAGCACGACCGCGACGGCGATCGGGTCCCACGGAGCGGCCAGCACCGTCCCCGAGATCAGCGTGATGAAGTAGCCGAGGATACCGAACACGCCACCGACGGCGAGCACGTCCGGCTTCGTCCCTTGGGCGTACGTGATGTTCTTCGCCTCGTGGAAGTCGAATCCGGTGTCCATGTAGCCCTTCTTCGCGGCGTAGGCGGCCGCCGCCGCACCGCCGGCGAAACTGATGTGCGGGCCGAAGACGGCACCGAACCCGATCGAACCGGTGATCGAGCCGAGGATCGCGGCGTCGGCTGCGCCGGCGTCTCCGATCGCTCGACTGACTAAGTTCGCCGACTCACCGGCGATCACCATGAAGCCGGTGAAGATGAACGCCGGGAGCGCGCCGAGCGCCGCACCGAACGCTCCACCTGCGAACGCTGCGATGACGTTGATGACGATGACTTCGGTTGCTGGAAGCGCCATCGTTACTCACCACTGTCACGCGCCCAGTCTTTCGACCGCTCGACCGCCTCGTTCCAGCGGCCGTACCGTTCGTCGACGCCGGTCGCGCCGTCGTCGGGTGTGAACTCGCGGTCGACCTGCCAGTTGTCGCGGAGTTCGTCCAGGGTCTCCCAGTAGCCGACGGCGAGGCCGGCGGCGTAGGCCGACCCGAGCGCCGTCGTCTCGTCGACCTGCGGTCGGACGATGTCCGAGTCGATGATGTTCGACTGCAGCTGACAGAGGAAGTTGTTCTTCACCGCACCGCCGTCGACGCGGAGACTCTGCATCTCGATGCCGGAGTCGGCCTCCATCGCCTCGGCGACGTCCCGCGTCTGGAACGCGATGGACTCGAGGGTCGCCCGGACGATGTGTTCTTTCCGCGTGCCGCGGGTCATCCCGACGATGGTGCCGCGTGCGCGCTGGTCCCAGTGTGGCGCACCGAGGCCGGTGAACGCCGGGACGAGATAGACGTCGTCAGTCGAGTCGACGCTCCGGGCGAGCTCTTCGGTCTGACCGGGGTCGTCGATGAGGTCGACGTCCTCGAGCCACTGGATGGCCGCGCCCGTGACGAAGATCGACCCCTCCAGGGCGTACTGGACGGGTTCGCCCGACCGCTGGAAGCCGATCGTCGTGAGCAGCCCGTGCTCGGAGTCGACGGCCTCCTCACCCGTGTTCATCAGGAAGAACGACCCCGTTCCGTAGGTGTTCTTCGCGTCGCCCTCGTCGAAGCAGGTCTGCCCGAACAGCGCGGCCTGTTGGTCGCCGAGTGCGCCCGCGACGGGGACCTCCGCGTTGAGGAACCCGCTCGCGCTCGTCGACCCGTAGGTGTCGTCGTCGCTCGAGGGGCGTACCTCGGGGAGCATCTCGCGGTGGACGTCGAACTCGTCGAGCAGTTCGTCGTCCCAGTCGTTCTCGTGGATGTTGTACAGCATCGTCCGCGAGGCGTTGGTGACGTCCGTGATGTGGTTACCCGTCAGTTTGTAGATGAGCCACGTGTCCATCGTGCCGAAGAGGATCTCGCCCTCGGCGGCGCGGTCACGGATGTCTTCGGGCCGCGAACGCTGGAGTTTGATCGGATCGGAGTTGTCGAGGAGCCACTCGGCCTTCGTCGCCGAGAAGTACGCGTCGGCCTCGAGGCCGGTCTTCTCGCGGATCATCTCGACTTTGTCCTCGTCGCGGAGCGTCTCGACGCGGTCGGTCGTCCGGCGGTCCTGCCAGACGATGGCGTTGTGGATCGGTTTGCCCGTCTCGGCGTCCCACAGCACCGTCGTCTCGCGCTGGTTGGTGATGCCGATGGCGGCCAGTTGATCCGGGCCGAGGTCGGCGTTCGAGAGCGCCTCCTCGATGACCAGCTTCGTCTTGCGCCAGATCTCGAGCGCGTCGTGTTCGACCCACCCCGGTTCCGGATAGATCTGTTCGTGCTTCTCGTACGCGTTTGCGACCACCTGACCGCTGTGGTCGAACACCATGAATCGCGTACCGGTTGTACCTTGATCGATCGCGCCGACGTATTGTTCTGCCATAGAGTCTAACCACTCCCAGAGATGGTGCAGCCACGGACGGCCAACATTCTTTATCCGTAGTTGCGAACCACACGTAAACAAAATGGAGTATCATTATAAAACTTACCCCAGTATAAAAATATAGTGGGTAGGAGTAACACGGTCGGCGTGGAGACACTGCCGAATTCGGGGGCAAAACGGACGGATAGAGAGAATTACCAAAAACTCTATCCTTCTGTCCGGCTCTCGAGGCGGATTGTTTACTTGTGAACCCCAGCGAGGGGTAAAGTAAAGTGTCCACGGACCGAGTTCCACACGACCGATGACAGAGACACCGTCAGTGCTCGTCGTCGGCGGCGGTTCCACGGGCTGCGGTATCGCCCGTGACCTCGCGATGCGCGGGGTCGACGTCACACTCGTCGAGAAGGGGAACCTGACGCACGGAACGACCGGGCGCATGCACGGCCTCCTTCACAGCGGTGGACGTTACGCCGTCTCCGACCAAGCCAGCGCGAAGGAGTGTATCGAAGAGAACCGAGTGCTGCGGGAGATCGCCAGCCACTGCGTCGAGATGACCGGCGGGCTGTTCGTCCAGCGTCCCGAGGACTCCGACGACTACTTCCAGCAGAAACTGGAGGGCTGCCGCGAGTGCGGCATCCCCGCGGAGGTGCTCTCGGCCGAGGAGGCACGCGAGATGGAACCCTACCTCGCGAAGGACATCAAGCGGGCGATCCGCGTGCCGGACGGCGCGGTCGACCCGTTCCGGCTCTGCGTCGCCAACGCCGCCAGCGCCGAACAGCACGGCGCACGCATCGAGACCCACGCCGAAGTGATCGACGTGCTCGTCGACGACGGCGATGGCGAGGCGCAACGCGCCTCGGGGGAGGCGAGCGGGCATGGCCCGCGAGGCCGAGTCGTCGGCGTCGAGGTTCGACACGACTCCGGGCCGGGGAAACGCACGCACAGGACGCCGGGGTCGACCGAGAAACTGTACGCCGACTACGTCGTCAACGCGACGGGCGCGTGGGCCGGGCAGCTCGGCGACATGGCCGGCGTCGACGTCGAGGTCCGCCCCTCGAAGGGCGTGATGACCATCATGAACACCAGACAGGTCGACACCGTCGTCAACCGCTGTCGGCCGAAGGGCGACGCCGACATCATCGTCCCCCACGAGACGACCTGCATCCTCGGGACGACCGACGAGGAGGTTGAAGACCCCGAGGACTACCCCGAGGAGGGGTGGGAGGTCGACCTGATGATCGACACGCTGTCGGAACTCGTCCCGATGCTGAAAGATGCGCGGACGATCCGCTCCTTTTGGGGCGTCCGCCCGCTCTACGAACCGCCGGGGACGGGGACGGAAGATCCGACCGATATCACCCGCGAGTTCTTCCTGCTCGACCACGCCGAGCGCGACGACCTGCCGGGGATGACCAGCATCGTCGGCGGCAAACTCACCACCTACCGGATGATGGGCGAACAGATCTCCGACCACGTCTGCGAGCAACTCGGCGTCGACGCCGAGTGTCGCACCGCCGACGTCCCGCTGCCGGGCAGCGAGGACTTCACCGTCCTCCGCGACTACATGGAGGAGTTCGGTCTGCGGTCGCCCATCGGTCGTCGGAGCGCCCAGCGACTCGGGTCGCGGACGGACGAGGTGCTGAAGACCGACGGTCCGAACCCGGTCGTCTGCGACTGCGAGGCCGTCACGCGCGCGGAGATCCAGGACGGCATCGAGGGGTCGGGGTCGGACCTCAACGCGGTCCGCATCCGCACCCGCGCCTCCATGGGCAACTGTCAGGGGGCGTTCTGCTGTCAGCGGATGGCGAATGAACTCGCTCCCGAGTACGACGAGGCCGTCGCCCGCGAAGCGTACCACGAACTCTACCAAGAGCGCTGGAAAGGCGAACGCCACGCGCTGTGGGGGACGCAGTTGTCGCAGGCGATGCTGAAGTACGCGCTGCACGCGACGACGATGAACCAGGACGGCGACCCCGCCGAGTTGGAGAGCGACGTCGACTTCGGCGCGTTCGACTCGGGCGTCGACGACGCCGGTGACGAGAGCGTCGGAGAGAGAGCAGCAGCCGACGGAGGCACCCGTGCCGATCAGTGAGGACGTCCTCGTCGTCGGCGGCGGACTCGCCGGCGCGACGACTGCCCTCGCCGCGGCCGAGACGGACGCGTCGGTCCGTCTGGTCACCTACAAGAAGTCCACGATGCGCTTCGCCAGCGGGCTGGTCGACATCCTCGGCTACACGCCCGACGGGGAGGGCCCCGTCGCGAACCCCTACGACGCGCTCTCGGCACTCCCCGACGACCACCCTTACAGCGTCGTCGGCGAGGACGCGATCCGCGAGGCGTTCGGCCTGTTCGACGAGGTCGCCGGCGACCTGTATCGGGGAGAGCACACCGACGCCAACGCGCTCCTCCCGACTCACGGCGGAACGGTGAAACCGACGGCACGCTACCCGAAGTCGGCCGCGAACGGCCTCGCCAGCGACGGTCGAGACGCGCTTCTCGTCGGGTTCGAGTCGCTGACGGACCTCGACGCGCCGCTGGCGGCCGACCACATGACCGCGGCTGGCGTCCCCTTCTCGGTTCACGGCGTCACCCTCGCGTTCCCGGTCGAACTCCGGGCGGACGCGAAGGTGACGCGGTTCGCGAAGGCGCTCGACGCCGACGAGAACCGGGCGCGACGGCGACTCGCCGACGCGGTCGAACCCCACCTCGACGGAGCCGAACGCGTCGGGTTCCCCGCGCTGCTCGGCGACGAGCACGGCGAGGAGGTCCGCGCCGACCTCTCGGCCGCGCTCGGCGTCGACGTGTTCGAGATCCCGATGGGGCCGCCGAGCCTCGCGGGACTCCGACTGGAGGACCGGTTCTTCGCGGCGCTCGACGAGGCGGGGGTCCGCATCTCGTCGGGCAACCCCGTCGTGGACTTCGAGACCGACGAGGCGGGCGAGCGAATCGAGGCCGTCTTCGTCGACCGGAAGGGTCAGCGGGTGCCGTACCACGCCGAGCAGTTCGTCCTCGCGACGGGCGGTCTCGTCGGGAAGGGGATCGACTCCTCGCGGGAGCGCGTCGAGGAACCGATCTTCGACTGTCACGTCCCCCATCCCGGAGACCGCTACGCGTGGTCCGACGACGACGCGTTCGGCGACCACGCGTTCGCGACGTTCGGGGTCGTGCCGGACGAGGAACTCCGGCCGACGGAGCCGGACGGCGACGTCGAGTTCGAGAACCTCCGGGCCGCGGGCGGCGTCGTCGGCGGCGCGGACTTCGCGGCGGAGAAGAGCGGTAGCGGCATCTCGCTCGCCACGGGGCTCGTGGCCGGGCGGAACGCCGGAACGGAGGCCAGTCAATGAGTGACGCAGAGAACCCAAGTGAGTTCGAGCCGGTACAGGTGTTCCCGGAGACGGAGGAGATGGACCTCCGGCCGGGCGCAGACAACTGCTACAAGTGTACGACCTGCGATACGGCGTGTCCGGTCGCAGAGGTCGACGACGACTTCCCGGGGCCGAAGTTCCAGGGGCCGGAGCAGTGGCGACTGAAGCGCAAGGAGGACGAGGCCGTCGACGACTCCATCATGTCGTGTTCGAACTGCATGCGGTGTGACGACGCCTGTCCGTCGTCGGTGCCGCTGTCGCAGATGCACAACACGGCTCGGGGCGAGTACGTCGACGAGCAGATGGACAAACTCTCGCGGGAGTATCTTCGAAACCGGATCCTCGCGAACTACAACACGCTCGCGATGCTCGGCAGCAAGGTGCCGCGACTCACGAACGCCGTGATGGGCAACTCGCTCGTCCAGCGGGTGAACGAGAAGCTACTCGGCATCACCGGCGAGCGCGAGTTCCCGGCGTTCGCCGAGCAGACGTTCCGCGAGTGGTGGGAGGAACGCGGCGGCCCGCAGGTGCGCTCCGAGGAGAAACGCGTCGCCTACTTCCACGGCTGTTACTCCAACTACAACACCCCCGAGGTAGGGAAGGCGATGGTCCGCGTCTTCGAGTCGTTCGGCTACGAGGTCGTCGTCCCCAAACAGCGCTGTTCGGGGACGCCGATGTTCGCGAACGGGATGCTCGACGACGCGAAGCGCGCGGCGGGCATCAACGCCGAGAACTTCAAGGGGCTCATCCCCGAGGGGTACGACATCGTCGCCTCCTGTACCTCCTGTTCGATGTCGCTCCGACAGGAGTATCCCGAACTGTTCGACGTCGACGGCGTCGAGGACATCTCGAATCACACCTACGAGGCCGTCGAGTATCTCCGCATCCACGAGGATCTCCGTGAAGCCGTCGCCGACGCGACGGTGTCCGACCAGTCGTTCGCCTACCACGCGCCGTGTCACGCCCGAAACCAGGGGCTCGACCGACAGGCGGTCGAACTCTTTCGGGAGCTCGACGGCGTCACTATCGAAGACGTCGGCGACTCCTGTTCCGGGATTTCGGGAACCTACGGCTGGAAGGAAGAGAAGTACGAGACGTCGATGGCCATCGGCGAGGAGATGTTCGACCACATGCACCACGCCGAGGGCGACGTCGGCATGACCGAGTGTCCGACCTGCTCGATGCAGATGAACCACGGGACGGGCTACGAGATCAAACACCCGTTACAGCTGCTCGAAGAAGCGCTCGTCTGAGAGACTGCACTACGTTTTCACGTCGACCGTCACTGCGCCGGCGTCGTCAGGAGGTCGCCGTACCCTTCGTTCTTCGGCAGCTGCGAGACGACGTTCTGGAACTCCTCCGTCCCGATTGCCTCAACGAGCACGCTCACGACGGCGTGCGTCGCGTTCTCGGGGTCGTCGGAGACGGCGTCGAACTCGCCCGCGTCGGCGACTCGCTCGCGGAACTCCTCGGCGTCGAACTGCTGGGCGTGGGTCGCCTCGGTGAGGTGACGGTCGATCTCGGGGGGGAGCTGGGAGGCGAAGTTCTCCGCCTCGTCTTCGGTGATCCGCTCCCCGAACGCCGTCAACACGGCTCGTGTCGCACTCACGGCCTCGCCGCGGGACGCGTAGTCTCCACGATCCTGGACGTTACCGATGAAGGTATCGTGCTTCATGGGTGTCGCGGGGCTACTCGCGTCTCACTTGTGTGTGTTCTGGCCAGTCTGAACGGCACCGCGGTCACGTCGCGTCGACGACGTCCTCGTCTGCAGGCGACCGGGCGTCGTACCGCTCGACCAACTGGTTCAGAACCGACGGGTCGTCGGCACCGGGGAGCGTCGAGTCGGCCGTGCGGCACTCGGCGTCGACGCCGAGGGCGTCACAGACGTGGTCGGCCGTCGCCTCCGCCATCGTGCGATAGGTGGTGAGTTTGCCGCCGACGATGCTGGCGAAGTTGTCGACGCCGTCCTCGGCGTGGTCGAGCAGGAAGAACCCACGTGAGATGCCGCGAGAGCCGTCTCTCGAATCTTCGTCCGGCCCGTAGAGCGGGCGGACGCCCCAGTAGGTGCGCGAGACGTCGAGGTCCCTGACGGGGGGAAGCAGCCGTCCACACTCCTCGAACATCTTCTGGATCTCCCACGCCTCCTCGTCGTACTCGTCGGGGTCGTCGACGTCGACGCTCGTCGTCCCCAACACGACCTGCTGGTCGTGCGGGACGACGATGTCCCCGTCGGACGGATCGCGACAGCGGTTGAGTACCGGTCCCAACTCTTCGTAGTCGACGGCGACCATCACGCCCCTGTTCGGGCGCATCTCCACGTCGACGCCGGCGAGTGCGGCACACTCGCCGGCCCACGCGCCCGTCGCGTTGACGACGTAGTCGGCTTCGACGGTGTCGTCGACGCTCCCGCCGACGGCGGCGGCGACGATCTCGCCGTCTTCGACGTAGAGCTCCTCGAGCGGTGCGTGGGTGAACACGTCCGCACCGTGCTCCTCGGCGCTGGCTGCGTTCGCGACGACGAGTCGCGACGGGTAGATGACGCCGTCGGGGACGGACATCACGCGGGCGACGTCGTCGGCGAGCTCCGGAACCTGCTCGCGGGCCTCCGTAACCGAGATCTCCTCGGCGGGGATGCCGTATTCGTGGCACGCCGCCAGTTTCTCCTCGAAATACTCGGGGTCGTCGTCCTCGAGCGAGACGAACAGGCCGCCGGTGTCGCGGACGGCGTCGCCGGCGATGTCGCGGAGGATCTCGTTCTCGCGGATGCACTCCTGTGCGCCGAGGGCGTCGGCCTCAGCGTAGCGGGCGCCGCTGTGCAACAGTCCGTGGGAGCGTCCGGACGTCCCCGACGAGAGCCCGCCGCGTTCGACGAGCGTGACGTCGACCCCGCGCATCGCGAGGTCACGGGCGACGCCGACGCCGGTCGCGCCGCCGCCAACCACCAGAACCGTGGTCTCCATACGTCCACTGGAGGCCCAGAAGGGCCTAACGCTCGTGGTCACGGAGTGAGCTTCCGGCAACGAGGGTGTCAAGTGCGTACGGGCCTACCACGGTGGACTCGTCGGATTCGTCGCTGGAGACTCGTGTGACTCGACGAGACTTCGAGAGAGGCGACATTCTACACTGTATCAATAATCAGAATATTCAGAAGAAATATATGTTGGGCAGTGAGAAATCGGGCAGAGATGGTCGAGCTGTTCACGCTCCTCGGCGGGTTCGTCGTATCGGTCGTCGGCTACAGTACAGTCAGATATCTCGGAACCGCACACAACACGCTCGTCGAGTCACGCGAGGAGTGTTCCCGTGCGTGGGCGAACGTCGAAGTCATGCTGGAACGGCGGCAGGACGAACTCGGCGCACTCGTCGACGTCACTAAAGAGCACATCGACTACGAGCGTGACGTCCTTCAAGCCGTGGTCGACGCTCGGCAGGCGGCGCTGGAAGCGGAATCACCCTCGGACGTCGCCTCCGCAGACGTCTCCATCCGGAGTTCGCTCTCGGACCTCCAGTCGCTCTCGGCGGAGTATCCGGACCTGCAGGCCGACGACCGGTTCGACGAGTTGACGACGAGTGTCTCCACGCTCGAAACCAGACTGGAGAACCGACGCGAACAGTACAACCAGACCGTCGCGGCCTACAACGCCCGTCGGAACCGGTTCCCAGAACGGTTGTTCGCTCGACTCCACGGGATGCGGCCGAAGACGCCGTTCGTCGCCTCACCGGAGGCCCACGAGAAACTCGACCTCGGTGCCCAGTTCGGGAGCGACGACTGAGGCACTGACGTGATATTCGGACTCGTCCTGTGGCTGGCTCTCCTCCTCGGGTCTGCCATCGCACTGCTTGGTGGTCTGCTCCAGATTAGTGAAGGGTTCGACCGGTACGCACAGGCGACGGCCATCCGCGACAGACCCGTCTCTTCACTCGACTCCTTCGCACTCGGTAACGTGGCAGTCCGCGGCACCGTCGTCCCGGACGAGCCACCCATCGCGCGGCCGATAGGAGAGGGAGAGTGTGTTGCGTACGACCTCCGCGTATACGACTCGACGTTGTCGGAGGGGTCGTTGGTGCGTGAACAGCGGGTCGTCCCGTTCTTCGTCGAGACGGACACCGGCCGAATCCGCGTCGCCGGCGACGACATCGACTTCGAGATGAGCGACGAGCGCTCGGGGGAACGCGTCCTCAAGAGTTGGCGAGACACCCCCGAAGACGTCACTGCCTTCGAACGCAAGTGGGAACTCTCACGACCGGACATGGGTGACAAGCGGACGTACGAGCAGTCGACAGTCGACGTCGGCGACACGGTCTCAGTGTACGGACGGGCAACACAGGAGAGGTCTGACGGGAGAGACGCGGACGACAAAGGAGCGGTGCTGTCCGGCGACGGTGACCTCTTTTTCGTCTCCGATAAGTCCCCAGACCAGTTACTCCGCGAGCGTCGTTACGCCGTCGGGAAGGCGGTGGCAGTGGGGACCGCCATGTCCACGCTCGGACTCGTCGGCTTGCTCGTGCTCACCGGGGCTTACTCGACACTACTCTGACGACGTGCCTCGCGTTTCGCGGCACCGAGACCTGAGAGGATTCCCGTGAGGACGAAATACTCGACGACGCCGAGGATAGGTGCGATGACGAAGACACCGAGACTGGCGGCGAGAGACGACGCGAGTTCCGCCCCCGTCAGGAGCGGATACAGTTCGAGTTCGGCTTGGAGCGTCGCCAAGGTGAGGACGGCGAAGACGCCGAGTTTGACCCAGAACGACAGTGCACCGACCGTGCCGTGGACGAGTCGTCGAGTCTCTTCCGGTCGTTCGTCCAACCACTCACGGAACGTCGGGGTACGAACCCACGCCTCGTAGAGCCAAACGAGCGGCGCGAGGAGGAGACCGAGGATGGCGACGACCCACTCTCGGAGCGTGAGCGAGACCGGTACGGGATCGACTCGTCGTCCGACAACCGGTAGTCGGCTACACGCGCGTCGGAGCCACAAGAACGGTGCGAGTGCGACACCACCCACTCCCTGTCGCCACTCGGCGAACGTCAGTCCGGACACGTCTGGAGAGACGTCTACGGGTGCGGCCCCGCCTCCGAGGTCGGGGGGGAACATCGCGTGGCAGTCCGCACAGAACCGCTCCGGTCGACGGTCTAGTTCGTGGACGGTCGGCGAGAACTGCATGACGCACTCGTTGTCGCACTGTTCAAGTCCGACCGAGTGTGCGACCTGTTTGATCGCCTGTCGCCGGATTCGGTTCCGTCGTTCGGGGCCGGGTGGTCCGAGTCGGTGTGTCGAAAACACCGCACGACCAGAGTCGAGATAGCTGGAGCCGAAGACGAACCTCCGGCGTCTGTAGAACACGTCGGCGTCCGTAATGCCCAGTATCGCGTCGACGTCGCCTCCAACTGCGTCAAGGCCGACGTCTAAGAGTATCCCGACGTCGTACTGGTCTCGGTCGGGGTCGTACCCTACCTCGGGACGTGGCCGTTCGTCGAAGGGAACCGCCCGGACACCGTAGGTATCTTCGAGTGCGTCGCTCGCCGTCTGGATATCCTCCGCAGAGACGGGACCAACTGGAACCACCGCAATTCGAATCACTTCGCTGCCAACTCCATAGCTTCGGTGTCAACCGAGACGAGAAAAAGGTTCGCACGACGACAGAAGCGTCGGCGGCAGTTCAGCCTACTCGTCGGTCCGCGCGATGCCGATGGTCACCTCGACGCCCTCGACGTCCCACTCCTCGACGAGGTCGAACACCGCTTCGTCGCCGTCGACGAACTCGGCCGTTCGCGTCTCTTCGGCGATGAACTCGCGGTGCTGGTCGACGAAGCCGGCGATCCGGTCGTCGACGACGTCGAGTCGCGTCCGGATGGTCTCCTCGACGTCGAGGTCGAGTTGCTTGCGCATCTCTTGGACGCGTCGGACGATGTCGCGAGCGTAGCCCTCGGCTTCGATCTCCTCGGTCAGCGTCGTGTCGACGTAGACGCTCCCGCCTTCGAAGTCGGCACCGGAGATCCCCTCCGGCGGTTCGGCGTGGTACTCGACCATCTCGTCGGTGAGTTCGACCGTCTCGCCGTCGACGTCGACGCCGGCCTCGACCTCGGCGCGGGGCTTGCCTTCGACGGCCTGCATGATCTTCTGCGCCTGGCCGCCGAACTCCGGCCCGATGACGCTCATCTTCGGATCGGCGTGTTCGACGAGTTCGTCGAACTGCTCGACGACGTCGAGCGAGCGCGAGTTCACGCGGTCGAGGAAGAGCTCTTCGAGCGACCGCATCGCGTTCGCGACGTCTTCGTCGTCGCTCTCGACGACGACCCGCGTGACGGGCCAGCGAAGCTTTCGGCCGCCCTGTTGGCGGGCGTTCGCGGCGGCCTCCTCGACCTTCCGGAGGACGGCCATGTTGGTCTCCAGTTCGGGATCGTGGAAGTCGGCGTCGACCTCAGGATAGTCGAGCATGTGGACGGTCGTGTCGCCCCCGTCGAGATGCTGGTACATCTCCTCGGCGAGGTACGGCGTGAACGGCGCGATGAGCTTGACAGATTCGAGGAGTACCGTCGACAACGTGGCGTACGCGCCGCGCTTCGAGGCGGAGTCCTCCTCCTCCCACATCCGCTCGCGGATCGCCTTCACGTAGAAGCGCGAGACGTCCTGCGTCACGAAGTCCAAGAGAGCGTTGAGCGCCTCGTGGACCTCGTAGTCGGCCCACGCGTCTGCCATCTCGTCTTTGACGCTCTGAAGTCGCGAGAGCACCCACTCGTCGACGACGGTGAGCTCCCCGTCGTCGAGATCTGCCTCCGACGGGTCGTAGCCGTCGAGTCGCATGTACGGGAGTGGGAAGCGGAACACGTTCCAGAAGATGTTGAGTCCCGACTGCATGTCGGCGAGCCCCTCCCACTCGAACGAGAGGTCGACGCCCTGTTGGTCGTGACTCAGGAGGTACGCACGGAGCGGGTCGCGGCCCGCACGCTCGATTGCCTCCTCGGGCGTGACGATGTTGCCGACGGACTTGGACATCTTTCGACCGTCCTTGTCGTTGGCGAACCCGTGCATGATGACCTCTTTGTACGGGACCTCGCCGACCGCGGCGGTTCCCATCCCGAGCTGTGACCAGAACCAGCCGCGGGTCTGGTCGTGGGCCTCGATGATGAGGTCGGCGGGCCACAGTTCGTCGAACTGCTCGGTCTCGCTGGGGTAGTCGAGCGTCCCCCACGAGGCGACCGAGGAGTCGATCCAGACGTCGAAGACGTCCGGAACGCGCTCGTAGGTGACGCCGTCCTCGGTGATGGTGAGGGGGTCGACAGCCGGGCGGTGGAGGTCCATCTTCTCGGGGTCGACGTCCTGGTCGACGCGCTCGGCGAGTTCCTCGCGCGTGCCGACGACGACGAGGTCCTCGGGGTCCGGTGTGGACTCGCCCTGCGGCTTCCAGATCGGCAGTGGGATTCCCCAGTAACGCTGTCGGGAGACGTTCCAGTCGGGTGCGTCCTCGACGAAGTTACGGAAGCGGTTGTCGCGAGCCCACTGGGGATGCCACTCGCTGTCCTCGATGTTGTCCAGCAGCTCGTCTTTGACGTCCGTGATCGTGATGAACCACTGGTCGGTCGCGAGGAAGATGATGTCCGTATCACAGCGCCAACATTGCCCGTAGCGGTGGGTGTGGCGACCGCTGTGCAGGAGCAGTCCCTTCGCGTCGAGATCCTCGATGATGGCGTCGTTGGCGTCGCGGACGAACGTCCCCTCGTACTTGCCAGCCTCGGCGGTGAAGTCGCCGTTGCCGGCGACGGGCGAGAAGACGTCGAGACCGAGTTCCTGCCCGCGCTCGAAGTCCTCCTGCCCGTGACCGGGGGCGGAGTGAACCAGACCCGTGCGGTCGGCCTCGACGTAGTCGCCGGTGTAGACCTGTCCGGCCCCCTCGAAGGCGGCGTGGTCGGGCACTTCCTCGGCCAGCGGGTGGTCGTATTCCCAGCCGACCATCTCGCTGCCGGCGACCTCGTCGAGCACTTCGTAGTCGTCGTAGCGGCCCTTCTTCAGGACGTCCTCGACGCACGGTTCGGCGACGTAGAGCACTTCGCTCTCGCCGTTCTTTGTGGCCTCGACCTTCTGGTACGTCATCTCCTCGGCGACGGCGACGAACGTGTTGGCCGGGATGGTCCAGGGCGTCGTCGTCCAGATGACGAGGTTCCCCTCCTGGCTCTTCAGGGGGAACTTCACGTAGATGCTGGGGGACTCGATCTCGTGGTACTCGACCTCGTTGTCGGCGATGGCCGTCTCACACCGCGGACACTGGTTGATGGCGCGTTTGCCCTGCTTGACGAGGCCGTTCTCGTGGACGTTCTGGAACGCCCACCACGTCGCCTCCATGTACTCCGGCGACATCGTCTTGTAGGGGTCGTCCCAGTCCATCCAGGCGCCGATGGACTGGAAGTCGTCGTCCATGTTCTCGCGGTTGCGCTCGGCGAACGTCTTACACTCCTCGATGAACTTCTCGACGCCGAACTCCTCGATGTCCTTCTTCGAGTCGAAGCCGAGTTCCTCTTCGACTTTCACCTCGATGGGGAGGCCGTGCATGTCGTAGCCGGGGCGGTCGGTCACCCGGTGGCCGGTCATCCGCTTGTACCGGATGATCGCGTCCTTCAGCGTCTTGTTCCACGCCGTCCCCAGATGCATCTGTCCCGAGGTGTACGGCGGCCCGTCGACGAAGAAGAAGGCGGGGTCCTCGGCGTGTGCCTCCTTCGTCGCCTCGTAGGCGTCGTGTTCGTCCCAGTACGACTCCGCCGAGGCCTCGACGTCCTCGGGAGTGTACTGGTCGCTGATATCCTCCATAGTGGTGGGGACTGCCTGTGCGTATATCAAAACGGTGGTGTTGCACGCGCGGGTGTCGAGTCGCGTCAGTCGAAGTCGGGCAGATCGTCGGGTGCCTCGTACTCCGCCTCCCAGTCGATGTACTCCGCCTTCAGCGTCTCCGAGACGACCTGTCCCAGTTCGGTCAGCCCGGCGTTGATCGAGGAGACCTGCCCCCAGCTCGTGAGCTTCGGATGGAGCTTACGCTCCTTCCAATCTTGCGGGAGACCCGGTGCGTGGTAGCCGACTCTGTCGGCGAAGTCGTCCCAGAAGAAGTCGAACTGCGGGAGCAAGTCCAGATCGAGGACGATCTGCCACTCCTCGGCCGTCACGTCGGTGTGGGCGGCCCACTCGTCGAACGCCTCCTCCCACGCACCCTCTCGGAGGAAGGCGTCCAGTTCGTCTCGACGGTAGTCGGTGTCGCCGAGGATCTCGGCGTCTTCGTACTGGTTGGGGTCGATCTCCTCCAACTCCGGCGGTGCGGGCGTCTCGACGTCGAGGGACATATCCCGACCAGACGACAGCCAAGAGTAAAGTCCCGTCGGGAGGCGGTCGACGGCGAAACGGAAACCACGACGACGAGGACGACCCGACCACTATTACGCTTCGCCCGGATAGTCAGATCGATGATAACGAATCGCGACATCAGCTCCGTCGAACTCTTCGAGCAGGCGCTCGACGAGGTCGTCGAGAGCGCACGGGAGAGCGGCGTCTCCGACGCGGCGCTCGCCGAGACGCTTCGAGCCCACGCCGTGGAACTGGACGCCGCCGAGAGGGAGTGACACCCGACAACGCACGATGTTTACGTGTGTGACCCCTACCCACGACGCATGAAGGCGAGTCGACGTCGGTTCCTCGCAGGACTCGGAAGCGTCGTCCTCGCCGCCTCCGCTGGCTGTTCTTCCCCGCGGAGTCGAGCGCCGACAGCGTCGCCGACGGGAGACGACGCTGCCTCGCAGACGACCGCCGACGAACCGTACACCCGTGCCTACCAGTCGGTCGTCGCCTCCGTCGTCCTCGTCCGCGTCTACGGCACCGACAGTCGCGCCGGACAGGGGTCGGGGTTCGTCTACGACGATCGGCATCTCGTCACGAACGAGCACGTCGTCCGTGGCAGTTCGGAGGTACGGGTACAGTTCCGCGAAGGGGAGTGGACCGTCGCCGACGTCGTCGGGACCGACGTCTACAGCGATCTCGCAGTACTGCGCGTCTCCGACCGTCCGAACTACGCGACGCCGCTGTCGTTGGTCGAGTCGGAACCGCCCGTCGGTACCCGGGTAGTCGCGGTCGGCGCTCCGTTCGACCTCGGCGGCTCGGTCTCCGCCGGCATCGTCAGCGGGCAGGACCGCGCACTCCCGAGCGCTGCCGGATTCACCATCCCCGACGCAGTCCAGACGGACGCCGCCGTCAACCCGGGGAACAGCGGTGGCCCGCTCGTCACGCTCGACGGCGACGTGGCGGGGGTCATCAACTCCGGCGGCGGCGACAACATCGGCTTCGCCATCTCGGCGGCGCTGGCCCGACGCGTGGTTCCGGCGCTCGTCGCCGACGGAGGGTACGACCACTCGTTCGTGGGCGTCCAGTTACAGGAGGTGTCGCCGCTCGTCGCGGAGGCCAACGACCTCGACCGTGCCCGCGGCGTCGTCGTCGTCAGCGTGATTCCGGACGGGCCGGCGGCGGGCGTGCTCCGAGGCAGCGACGGACGGACGGTCGTCCAGGGGACACAGGTGCCTGTCGGTGGCGACGTCGTCGTCGACGTCGACGGGACGGCGATCCGGACACGGGCGGACCTGGGTACGTATCTCGCCTTAGAGACGAGTCCGGGCGACACCGTGACGCTGACGGTTCTCCGGGGTGGCGAACGTCGGCAGGTGGCGGTGACGCTCGGGTCGCGGCCAGCGGCGGAGTCGGAGTCGTGATAAGAACTAACATCCCCCCAGTCGTTGGTTGGCACACGACGGCAGTAATTAAACGCCGAAAGCATAGCTATGAGTTTGATTGCGATCGCAGATATCCAGCACGCCGACCTCGCGTTGGTACCGACCATCAGAGAGTGTTCGTACGTCACTATCAGAGTAGTTCCACACTCCGGGACAGACCCCGAGACGGACCTCTTCTTCTTCCACGTCGAGTGTGACGACCGCGGGTTCGACGACTTCGACCGGACGATCGAGGCCGACCCGACCGTCGCCGAGGCGATGCGCGTCGCGGACTCGAAGGACACGCGCATCTACCGCCTCCGGCACACGGACGACACGATACTCCTCTCTCCCATCGTCGCGAGACTCGGCGGGCTGATGCTCGAGGCCGAGAGCACGCACGGCGCGTGGCGGGTCCGACTCCGCCTCCCCGACCGCGAGGCCGTCGCCTCGCTCTGGGAGTTCTGCGAGGAGGAAGGGATGTCGTTCGAGTTGGTCCAACTGTTCCGTCAGGACGGCCACGACCTCGGCATCCAACCCAACCTGACGGAGGCCCAGCGCGTCGCACTGGTGACCGCCCACCGGGAGGGGTACTTCGAGGAACCGCGGGAGACGTCGCTGGAGGAGTTGGCCGACGAACTCGACATCTCGCCGACGGCCGTCGGCGGCCGCCTCCGGCGAGGGATCAGCCGACTCATCGAGGTGAGCGTCCTCGACGAGTAGAGCGTCGTCGTCGAACGGGAGAAGCAGCTACACCGGACGCAGGTGGTCGTCTCGCGGCTCGTACAGCCCGCCCGACATCCGCAACTCCTCGATCTCGTCGAACGTCTCGTACATCGGGACGCCCTGTTTACTGCGGACGGCAGTGACGATACCGGTCGGGATTCCGTCGTCGTACTGTTCGTCCAACTCCCACATCACCTCTTTGAGGCCGCCGTCGGTCGGGACGTCACCCACTTCGCCGGGGTCGAGGTCGGCGCGCTTCCACTCGACCTCGTGTCCCGTGAGGCTGTGGTGGCGGCGCGCGAACTCGATCGCCCCGTTCGGTCGGTCGACCGCCTTCGACACCTCGCAGTCGGGACAGGTGACGACCAACGGCGTCTCGCTCTGCTCGTGCTCGTCGTGTGCTTGGCTCATCGGTCTCAGTTCTCAGGCGTTGTACGCTTCCTGCGCCAGTCGGTGGAGCTTGTGGACGGTGTGTTCGTTCGGGCCGAGCTGCGCTTGCGAGAGCGCGCCCATCTTCAGCCCGGCGAACTGTCGCTCGACGAGCTCGAAGTCCTCCTCCTGGAGCTGTCGACTCGTCCGGATGAACTCCTCTTCTTCCTCGCTCAGGTCGGGGTCGGCGAAGAAGTAGTCGGCGATCAGGTTGAACCGGTTCTCGTCGATGGGATCGATGATGTACGTGCCGTAGCCGTCGGCCGTGCCGTACATGTTGACCGTGAAGTTCGGCCAGAAGTAGTAGAAGCGCGCCTCGTGCTCGTCGTGCAGCGACATGTCCGACTCGATGTCGGCCTCGTGGGTGTAGTGGAGCACCCAGTGGTAGTCTTGGACTTCGAGTTCGGATTTATTGAGCGAGATGCCCTTGATCCAGTCTTGGTGGTTCGCCTGACAGTGGTCACACTCCGAGTAGTTGCCGCCGAACACCTTCCAGTTGCACTCGACCTCCGAGACGATGCGGCGGGCGTGTTCGTAGTCGCCGAGCGGCAACTGGTCGAGTTCCTCCTTCATCTTCCCGGCCTGGTCGGCCAGCGGCATCGGGTCGTCCTCGAAGTTGACGAACAGCAGCGGGCCGATGCTGTCGAGGTTCACCTCCATCAGGGCGTTCTCCTCCGAGTCGACGCCCGGGACGTCCTCGTCTTCGAGATCCGGGTTCAGACTCGCCTCCTCGAAGCTCTTGGGCGTGCTCCGGAGGTCGCCGTCTAAGTCGTACGTCCAGAGGTGGTACGGACACTGGATGCGCGAGGCGTTGCCGGGGTCGGTCATCGGCGTGTCCTCGACCATCTTCGACCCCCGGTGGGCACAGACGTTGAAGAACGCCCGCACCTCGTCTTCGTGGTCGCGGACGACGATGATCTGCTTGTCGCCGACGGTCCGGGTGAAGAACTCGCCGGGCTCTTTGATACAGTTCGCGTGTCCCGCGTACACCCAGTACTTCGAGAACACCTTCTCCTTCTCCATCTCCCAGACTTCCGGGTCGGTGAAGTAGTTCGCCGGGAGTGCGTTCGTCTCCTCGGTGATGTCTGGACTGACTGCGCTGACCTGATCCGTGCCGTTGTTCCACCGCGTCATACGATAATGCTACACAGACTCATGGGTAAACGTTCGTCGCAGATAGTTAGACCGTTGAAGTGGGGGCGCGAGTTTCCGAGAGCTGGCGAATCCAACCGCACGAGGTTCCGAGCGACGTCTCGAATCGGGAGCGACGCCGCCGCGACCGGCTCGCAGAAGCGACCCCCCACTTGAACCTCCGTGATAATGCGTCCCAACTGTAATGTGGGGGGGTTCCGAACCCCTCGGCGACTATGAGTGTAAGCGACGAGCGCCACGACGTCATCGTCGTCGGCGTCGGCGGCATGGGGAGTGCGACGGCGTACCACCTCGCGCGGCGCGGACTGGACGTGCTCGGTCTCGAGCGGTTCGACATCCCGCACACGCAGGGGTCGTCGCACGGGATCACGCGTATCATCCGACGCGCGTACTACGAGCATCCGTCGTACATCCCGCTCATCGAGCGCGCGTACGAGCTCTGGGACGACCTCGCCGAGGAGACGGGACGGGACGTCATCCACCGAACCGGCTCGATCGACGCTGGCCCGGAGGACAACATCGTCTTCCAGGGGTCGAAGGAGTCCTGCGAACAGTACGACATCCCGCACGAGGTGCTCACGGGCGCGGAGTTGAACGAGCGGTTCCCCGGGTACAACCTGCCGGAGGACTACAGAGGCGTCTACCAGCCGGACGGCGGTTTCGTCGTCCCCGAGCAGGCTATCGTGGGCCACGCGGAGGCGGCGATGGCTGAGGGGGCGGAGATTCGCGCCCGCCAGCGCGTGCAGGGCTGGGAGGAGACGGCCGACGGCGGCGTCCGTGTGGAGACCGCCGAGGGGAGCCACGAGGCCGACCGACTCGTGCTCGCCGCGGGCGCGTGGAACTACAAGTTCGCCGACGCGCTGGAGGGGCTGGCGACGCCGGAGCGACAGGTGCTCGCGTGGTTCCAACCCGAGACGCCACGGCTCTACCAGCCCGACGAGTTCCCCGTCTGGAACCTCAGCGTCCCCGAGGGACGGTTCTACGGACTCCCCGTCTACGACGTCCCGGGGATGAAGCTCGGGAAGTACCACCACCGCGACGAGGACGTCGACCCCGACGACTGGGACCGCGAACCAAACGCCGAGGACGAACGACTGCTCCGGGAGTTCTCCGAGAAGTACTTCCCCGAGGGGACGGGCCCGACGATGCGACTCGCCACCTGTATGTTCACCAACTCGCCGGACGAACACTTCATCCTCGATACGTTGCCCGAACATCCACAGGTGACGGTCGGTGCGGGGTTCTCGGGACACGGGTTCAAGTTCGCCAGCGTCGTCGGCGAAATCCTCGCCGACCTCGCCGCCGACGGCGACACTGACCACCCCATCGAGATGTTTCGACTCAGCCGGTTCGAGTGAAGGTATAAAAACACCACCACTAAGTCACCCGGAGGCTTTTGCTCGATTCTCCGGGATTGTTGTACAACTATGAGTGGTAATGACACACTCCCGTCGTCGGCGGGGACGGTCATCGTCGGCGCCGGTTGTGTCGGTTGTAGTGCCGCGTACCATCTGAGTCGACTCGGCCGAGACGACGTCGTCGTCGTCGAACAGGGACCGCTGTTCGAGACGGGTGGGTCGACGTCCCACGCGCCCGGACTAGTGTTCCAGACCGCCGGCGACAAACTGATGTCGAAGATGGCGTCGTACACGCGTGATCTCTACACAGAACTCGACAGTTTCCGCAGCTGCGGCGGCATCGAGGTCGCCTACACCGAGGAACGCTGGGACTTCCTCAAGCGCAAGCGTGAGTGGGGGCGGTCGTTCGGCGTCGAAGACGGCGAACTCCTCTCACCAGAGGAGGTCGAAGCGAAGATTCCGCAGGTGAACGCCGACGTCGTTCACGGCGGCTACTACGTCCCCACCGACGGGAAGGCTGACGCCGTCGGCGCGTCCGCGGCGATGGCCGAGCGCGCCCGCGAGAAGGGTGTGGAGTTCTACGGCGACACGAAGGTGACCGACCTCGACGTCGAAGACGGGGAGATTCGCGCCGTCGACACCGAGAAGGGTCGCATCGACGCCGACGAGGTGCTCGTGGCGACCAACATCTGGGGGCCGCTGTTCGGCGACATGGTCGACGTCGACGTCCCGCTGATGCCGTGTGCCCACCAGTATCTCGTCTCCGACGAACTGGACGAGTTGGCCGGCGCAGACCGCGAGATCGAGCAGCCGCTGCTCCGCCATCAGGACGCGTCGCTGTACTTCCGGCAGCACGGGGAGTCCTACGGCGTCGGCTCGTACAACCACGAACCGCTGCTCGTCGAACCCGAGGACATCTACGGACCAGAGAAACTCGACGACCTCGGGCTGGAGTACCCCTCGCTCCGGGAGTTCACCGAGGAACACTTCTACGAGAACACCCACCCGGACCACGACCGGGCGGCGTACGACTGCGCGAAAGAGCTCGTCCCGGCGTTCGAGGACTGCGACTGGGAGACGGAGATGAACGGGATGTTCTGCTTCACCACCGACGGGATGCCGGTCCTCGGCGAGACCGAGGACATCGACGGCCTGTGGTGGGCGCTCGCCGTCTGGGTGACCCAGTCCGGCGGCGTCGGCAACGTCGTCGCCGAGTGGATGGAGAACGACGTCCCCCGACTCGACGGCGACCTCGTCGACGTCACCGACGCCCACATCTCGCGGTTCCAGGACCACGCCGGGTCCCACGAGTACGTCCGCGACCGCGCGGCCCAGCAGTACCAGGAGGTGTACCAACTCATCCACCCGCGCGAACAGCCGGAGGGGAAACGCGGGCTGCGGCGGAGTCCGTACCACCCGCGACAGGAGGAACTGGGCGCGGAGTTCTACGACAGCGACGGCTGGGAGTCCGCCCAGTGGTACGCGGAAAACGAGTCGCTCGTCGAGGAGTACGACGTCCCCGACCGCCCCGAGTGGCTCTCGCAGAACTGGTCGAAGGCGCACGGCGCGGAACACCAGGCCGTCCGCGACCGAGTCGGGATGTACGACCTCACCTCCTTCACTCCCATCGAGGTGACCGGCGACGGGGCCGCGGAGTTCCTGCAAGGGCTCCTCGCCAACGACGTCGACGTCTCGCCGGGCCGCGTGCGCTACACGCCGATGCTCAACGAAGCTGGAGGGTTGCTCGCGGACCTGACCGTCTCCCGGTTGGCGGAGGACCGGTTCCTCATCCTGACCGGCGGCGGTCGCTCCGGCAGCGAGCAGGGGCGGTGGATCCGCGAGCACGCCCCCGACGACGTCACCGTCACCGACCGGACCTCGGGACTGTGCGGTCTCGGGGTCTGGGGGCCGAGCGCCCGCAAGACGCTGGAGGACCTCGTCGAGACCGATCTCTCTCACGACGAGTTCTCCTTCTTCAGCGTCCAAGAGACCCACCTCGGGAGCATCCCGGTCATCATGCTCCGCGTCTCATACGTCGGCGAACTCGGCTGGGAACTGTACGCGCCGATGGAGTACGGCGCAGAGCTCTGGGACCAGGTGTGGGAGGCCGGCGAGGAGTACGGCGTCGTCGCGATGGGCGACGCGACGCTCAACTCGATGAGTCTGGAGAAGGGGTTCCGACTGTGGGGGACGGACATCACCCCCGAGTACAACCCCTACGAGGCGGGTATCGGCTTCGCCGTCGACCTCGACACCGACTTCGTCGGCAAGGAGGCGCTCGTCGAGGCGAAAGAGGAGGGGATCGACCGGAAGATCGTCCCCATCACGCTCGACGAACCGGGCGACGTCGTCGACACTGGTCGGCCAGTCGTCGCCGACGACGAGGTGATCGGATACACGGCGCGCGCCGACTACGGCTACAGCATCGACGCCGGCATCGCCTACAGCTACCTGCCGGTCGACTACGCCGAGGCGGGGCAGTCCGTCGAAATCGAGTACGAGAACCGCGTCTACCCGGCGACCGTCCGAGACGAACCGCTGTTCGACCCCGACCGTGAGCGAATATTGCGGTAACCACAAGCAACCAGAAACGTTCTCTGTACCCACCCCAAATTTCACACCAACGATGAGCCAGAACCGCCCCGCGACAGTCGACTTCGAGGCGATCGAACAGGCAGCAGAACGACTCGACGACCCGAGCGTGGTGAAGCGGACGCCCGTCGAGCGGAGCACGTCGCTCGACGAAGTGACGGGCGGTGAGGTCCACCTGAAGATGGAGCATCTCCAGTGGACGGGGTCGTTCAAGACGCGCGGGGCGTACAACAAGATCCGGCAGTGCGTCGAGGCCGACGACGTCGAACGGACCGTCGCCGCCAGCGCCGGCAACCACGCGCAGGGCGTCGCGCTCGCGTCGACGAAACTCGGCGTCGACTCCACCATCGTCATGCCGAAGACCGCCCCGCAGACGAAGGTCGACGCGACCCGTGGCTACGGAGCGGAGGTGGAGCTCGTCGGGAGCAACTTCCAGGAGGCGATGTCGTTCGCGAAGGAACTCGTGAGCGAAAGCGACGCCGAGTTCGTCCACGCCTACGACGACCCCGCTATCGTCGCCGGCCAGGGGACGCTGGGCGTCGAGATGTACGAGGACCTGCCGGACGTCGACACCGTCGTCGTCCCCATCGGCGGCGGCGGTCTCATCTCCGGCATCGCGACGGCGTTCTCGGAGCTCTCGCCCGACACGCGCATCGTCGGCGTGCAGGCGGTCGGCGCGTCGACCGTCCCCGACAGCCTCGACAAGGGGATCCCGCAGACGCTCGACTCGGTCGACACCATCGCCGACGGCATCGCCACCGGCGGCATCTCCGAACTCACGCTCTCGCTCATCGAAGAACACGTCGACGAGGTGGTGACGGTCACCGACGGCGAGATCGCCCGAGCCGTCCTCTATCTGCTCGAACGTGCGAAGCAGGTCGTCGAGGGCGCGGGCGCGGCCTCCGTCGCCGCCGTCATGAGCGACGAACTCGACGTCCGCGGCGAGACGGTGATGCCGCTGCTCTGCGGCGGCAACCTCGACATGACGATGCTGAAGACGGTGCTCGTCCACGCGCTGACCGAACGCGAACAGCTGCTTCGCCTGCGCGTCCGGATCGACGACCAACCAGGCAAGATGGAGGAGGTGTCGGGCGTCATCGCCGACCACGGCGCGAACATCCAGACGATCCGCCACGAACGTTCCGCGCCGGAACTCGACGTCGGCGAGGCCTATCTCGTCTTCCAGATCGAGACGAGCGGGGCCGAACACGCCCGGCGCATCATCCGGACCATCCGCAGTCACGGCTACGAGGTCCGCCACATCAACGCCTGAACGTGGTCTCCTCGCGGCCCGAGACGGTCGCTTCTTCGCCCTCACTTCACGACCCTACTTAACGAGGTTAGTCGAGCAAACCTGCATTTTTATCCGGCATTAGGAGACACCATGGAGTAGTCGTGGCATGAATTGTCATACCACGTATCTCGCGGCGGAGTCGGCCGACGGTGGCATCCGTTCGCGGTGAACTGACGCAGTACGACCAACACAGGACGAAACAGCAGAATACAATGAGTCAAGAGCAAAAGCGAGGGCAGCTTGGGGAGTTCGTCGACGAGATCGACCCGCTCGTGTTCGGGTTCGGTGTCCTGACGGCCGTCGGGTTCCTGATCTACGTCGCCGTCGTCGGCCCGGAGCAGGCCGGCACCCTCATGAGTGGCATCAACAACTGGTTATGGACGAACTTCTCGTGGTTCTATCTCTCGGCGATGTTGATCTTCGTCGGGTTCACCACGTTCCTCATCTTCGGGCCGTGGGGGAAGATCAAACTCGGGCCCGAGGACGCAGAGCCGAAGCACAGTTTCGCGACCTACTTCGCGATGTTCTTCTCGGCGGGTATCGCCGCCGGGATCGTCTTCTGGGGCCCCGCAGAGTCGATCTTCCACTACGGCTACGGCACCCCGTTGACGGGTGAGAACGCAGGCGACACGGCCAAGATGATCGGCTCGCTACAGTACACCTTCTTCCACTGGGGCATCTCGGCGTGGGCAGGGTACCTCATCGTCGGCGTCCCGATCGGCTACTTCGCCCACAAGAAGGGGGCACCGTTCAAGTTCTCGACGGTCATCGCCCCGCTCGTCGGCGTCGACAACCTCGACGACAGCTACGCGGCGAAGGCCGTCGACCTCGTCGCCGTCTTCGGGACGATGGGTGGGATCGCCACCTCGCTGGGGTTCATCGGCCAACAGTTGCTGATGGGGATGGACTACCAGTTCGGGTCGGTGACGTCGCCGAACCAGGAGGCGTCGGCGCTCCCGCTCGACATCTTCGGGATGCCGCTCGGCGACGTCGGCGTCATCGTCGTCATCGTCGGCGTCACGACGGTGTTCACGCTCTCGGTGGTGAGCGGCGTCGAGAAGGGGATCAAGCGGCTCTCACAACTGAACGTCATCGTCTTCCTGTTGCTGGGTGTCGCCACGTTCGCCATCGGATTGCTGAACGGCCTCGGCTCGTTCGTGCTCAACATCGGGACGCAAGCCATCGGCGAGTATCTCGGTAACTTCATCCAGATGAGCCTGTTCACCGGGGCCGGCGGCGGCGGCGAGTTCGTCGGTTCGTGGACCGTCTTCTACTGGGCGTGGTGGTTCTCGTGGGCACCGTTCTCGGGCATCTTCCTCGCGAAGATCTCGAAGGGTCGGACCATCCGCGAGGTGACGTTCGTCGGCGTCATCGCGACGACGCTGGCGACGGTACCGTGGTTCATGGTGATCGGCGGGATGTCGATGCGACTCCAGCAGCTCGGGCGGGCAGACATCCTCGGGGCGCTCACCCGCTACGGCGGGAACGAGGCCGTCTCCGGCTACCCGCTTTTCGGCGCACTCGAACCGTTCGGTGCGCTCCTCTCGGGGCTGTTCTTCATGCTCGTCATCACCTTCTTCGTCACCTCCGCGGACTCCTCGACGCTCGGCATCGCGATGCTGACCACCGGCGGGAAGGAGGACCCCTCCGAGATCAACCGCCTCGTCTGGGGTGTCCTGCAGGGTTGCGTCGCCGCCGTGCTCATCGTCATCGGCGGGACGAACGCGCTCCAGCAGGCCGCAATCATCACCGGCGGGCCGGTCGCCGTCGTCGGTCTCGTCGGCATCTACGGGATGATCAAGGAGTTCAGCAGCGTCCACGGACGGGTGCTCGTCCAGGAGGGCGCGGACGTCCGCGGCGACGACATGCTCGTCGGCGGACGGCGAAGCGGCGGTGGTGTGAACGCCTCTGAAGACGACTGACCCCGTCGCGCTCACGCTGTTCTCCGATCTCGCTTTCTTTCTCGACGCCCGTCACGTCGCTGTCGCAGACACGTCCGTCGCTGTCGGTGGCTCCGAAACGTGGATTCGCGTCCAGTACACCTCGTCGTCGTACCGGACGAGATACGTCCCGTCGACGGCAGGCGCTTCCGCCCGTTCCTCGCTTCCGGCGTACTCGACGTCGTCCTGCGGTCGGAAGCGGTCACCCAACCGCTGCATCGCCTCGGGGAGCGACTCCTCGGTCGGAACGACGTAGCCGTGTTCCGCCTCGATCGCTTCCGCGACGATCTCCTGCTCGTCGGGAGCGAGCCCCGACAGCGTGAACTCGTACCGGTCACGGAGGTCGCGGCCGAAGCTCGCCGCGGAGTCGGCGACGACCGAGGCCGTGTACTCGTAGGTCCGCAGCGGCGTCTCGCGCGACCCGTCGACCGAGAACTCGCCGCGCGTCTCCGCGTCCCAGACGACGACCGAGTACGCCGGGTCGGGGACGAGCGCGGAGTCGGGGACGTTCGCGTCCAGGTAGCGGACCGACGTCCCGAAGCCGAGAAAGCCGGGGTCGTCCCAGCCGCGCCGTTCGAACACCGCTCTGTCCACCTCCGGGAGGTCCGCGTACGCGACCGACTCGTCGTCCGCGACGTCTCCCTCGGCCGGGTCCAAGACGACGAAGAACGTCGTCGCCGGTCGCGAGTCGACGACGTCGACCGAGAGTTCGTACACCGCGTCCTCGAAGACGAACGGGCTGTCTGCGGGGAACGGCGGTTCAGTGTCGTCGACTCTCGTCGGCCCGTCGTCGACGGCGGCGCGCACGAGGTCGTACTCGGGACTCCCCTCGTCGACGCCGCGTCCGTAGGTCCGCCGTTTGGCGATCGTGGGGTCGGAGACCGGCTCCATCCGGAGTGAGGCGGTCGGGAGGGTTCCGACGGCAGTCTCAGCGCCGAAGCCGAGACAGCCGGTGAGTCCGGAGAGCGTGAGGGCGGCACCGGAAGCGAGGAGGGTACGGCGGTGCATACCCGAGAGAGCACCGTCCGGAGAGAAAAGTGTCGGGGTGACTGAAAGATCGGCTGTACCTACCGTTCCGGAGAGGGCCGAAGCGAAGACCGACGGTTCGGCGGCGACGCTACTCGTAGACGGGGAACTCGTCACACAGTCGTTCGACGCGCCAACTCGCCTCCCGCTTCACCTCGTCGTCGGTGGGGTCGTCGAGCACGTTCGCGACGACTTCGCCGACCGCCTCCATCTCCTCCTCGCCGAACCCGCGGGTCGTGACCGCGGGCGTCCCGATGCGGATGCCGCTCGTCACCATCGGCGAGCGCGTCTCGCCGGGCACCGTGTTCTTGTTGATGACGAGGCCGACGTCGTCGAGCGCCGCCTCGGCCTCCTTCCCCGTGAGCTCCGGATGCGACTCCCGGAGGTCGACGAGGAGGAGATGTTTGTCGGTGCCGCCGGAGACGAGCGAGAGCCCGTGGTCCTGCAGTACCGACGCGAGCGTCTTGGCGTTGTCGACGACCTGCCGGGCGTACTCCTCGAACGCCGGTTCGAGCGCCTCGCCGAAGCCGACGGCCTTGCCCGCGACGTTGTGCATCAGCGGCCCGCCCTGCGAGCCGGGGAACACCGCGCTGTCGACGTCGTCGGCGTGCTCCTCGGTGCACATGATGATGCCGCCGCGACCGGCGCGGATGGTCTTGTGCGTGCTGCCGGTGACGAAGTCGGCGTGCGGAACCGGGTTGGCGTGGGCGCCCGCGGCGACCAGTCCCGTGATGTGGGCGATGTCCGAGAGGTGGTAGGCGTCGACCTCGTCGGCGATCGACTCGAAGCGCTCGAAGTCGAACTCCCGCGGGTACGCCGACGAGCCGCTGACGACGAGGTCCGGATCGAACTCGTGGGCGTGCTGAGCCAACTCGTCGTAGTCGACGTAGCCCGTCTCGGGGTCGACCTCGTACTGTTCGACGTCGTACAGCTGCCCCGAGAAGTTGACCGCGTGGCCGTGGCTGAGGTGGCCGCCGTGCGAGAGCGACAGCGAGAGGATCTTGTCGCCGGGTTCGAGCACGGAGAAGTAGACGCCCATGTTCGCCTGCGTGCCGGAGTGCGGCTGGACGTTGACGTGCTCTGCGCCCCACAGTTCCTCGGCGCGCTCGATGGCGAGGTTCTCGACCTCGTCGACGTGCTGACAGCCGCCGTAGTAGCGTGCACCGGGGTAGCCTTCGGCGTACTTGTTCGTGAGCACCGAGCCCTGCGCTTCGAGCACCGCCTCCGAGACGTGGTTCTCCGAGGCGATCATCCCGAGCGCCGACTCCTGTCGTTCGCGTTCGTGGTCGATCGCTTCGCTCACCTTCGGATCGGTCTGCTGTAGTTCCCGTGCCATATGTTGACAGATTGCGACCGGGTCGGATACCGTTCCGGGTGTTTCACTGAGGGTGTTTTTGACGGGCGACCGAAGCGGGTGCCGGCGGCGACCGTCGGCGTTCAAAGAGGGGTTGACTGATACAGACGCACGCTTACCCGTGGCCGTGTGCACGTTCGGAGTATGCCAGGAATCGTCGAGACCGACGACGCACCCGCCGCAGTCGGCGCGTACAGTCAGGCGACCACGACCGACTCGCTGCTGTTCACCGCCGGGCAGTTGCCGTTGACGCCGGACGGCGACCTGCTCGACGACGAGTCGGTGGCGGTCCAGACCGAGCGCTGTCTCGAGAACGTCGAGGCCATCCTCGCGGCCGAGGGTGCGGAGATGACGGACGTGCTGAAGGTGTCCGTCTTCCTCGACGACGTCGACGACTTCGAGGAGATGAACGACACGTACGCCGAGTTCTTCTCGGAGTCGCCGCCCGCGCGGAGCGCGGTCGAGGTCGGCGAGGTCCCGAAGGGGGCGGCCGTCGAGATCGAAGTCGTCGCCGCGCTCGGCTGAGAGGGTATCGGCGACGACCCGATGACGCTGTGACGGCACCCGACGGGAGGGCGTTGAAAACCACCTTTCGCTCTGCACCTACACCGACAAGTGTGTCCCGTGCGTAGACGCTGCTGATGGTTCGTTGTCAACGGTGTCGACTCGACTGCGCCGAGACGGACGGGCCGCTGTCGGGCGGAGCCGACGGTCGGGAGCCGGCGCTCTGTCCCGTCTGTCGACTCGAACGGTCGTCGCCGGAGGAGACGCTCCCTCTAGCGATCTACAGACGAGCGCGACTCCTCCTCGGGTTCGAGACGTCTGCGACGGTCCGGTCGCGACTGGTCGACGCCGTCGAACCGGAGACCCCGTCCGAGTCGGTCGCGGGGGGAGCAGCGACCACGCTTCGCGTCGACCGGCTCCGCCGGATCGGGCGAGTGCTCGGCCTGCAGGCGCAGGAGGCGGAGCGACTCACCGCACGCGAACTGCGTCGGTACGTCGCCGACGCCGCCGACGTCGACGACAGTCCGGCCTCCTCGTTCCGCAAGGAGACGCTGGTGGAGGTGACGGTCCACGTCGCCGACGCTGTCACCCCACCCACGGATCGAGAGAGCGACGAGGAGCGTCCGGAGACCGACTCGCGTGAGGGTGTCGATCTCCCGCCGTAACCCAACACGCTCATCCCCGCCGGCGGAGAACCGCCGTACAATGAGTGATCTGATGGACACCTACATCGAGAACCGTCATCTCGTCCAGCCGAACCACACCAACAACTACGACGTCGCTCACGGGGGGAACGTGCTGAAGTGGATGGACGTCGTCGGCGCGCTCTCGGCGATGCGGTGTGCGGAGATGACCTGCGTCACTGCGCGGATGGAAGAGGTGAACTTCGTCCAACCAGTCCCCCGCGGCGACACGGCGCTGATTCAGGCCTACGCCTACGAGACGGGGCGGACGAGCGTCCGCGTCCGGATCAAAGCCTACCGGGAGGACCCCCAGACCGGCGAGCGCGAACTGACGACCGAGTCGCACTTCGTCTACGTCGCCATCGACGACGAACTCGAACCGACGCCCGTCCCCGAACTCACCGTCAGTACCGACGAGGGTGCGGAGCTCCAGCGGGAGGCCCAGGCGGACGCCGAAGAGCTCTACAACGGAAAGTGAGTGCGGGAGCGTCAGGGGCCGGACAGCGTCGAACGAGTCCAGAACCCCGACAGTCACCCACGAGAGACGATTCTGCGACCGCTATCGTCTTGTATCGGTAGCCGTTACCGCGTCACGTACAGACTGCATGAGCCACGAGTCGCGACAGCTTCGACAGTACGTTGGAATCGGTGCAGGCGTCGCCGGACTGCTCCTCGCCGCCGTTCTCGGTGTGAGCCAGTATCCGAGTCTCGACGCCGTCTCGACGATGTATCTCAACGTCGGCATCCTCAGCAGTGGCGTCACGTTCGTCAGTGCCTGTTTTCTCTCCTACGAGGCCGCCCGTCGGCTGTTGAGACGACTGCTCGGCGTCGCCGTCGTCGGCGCAGGCGTCGCGCTCGTGAGTTACGGACTACCGGTCGTCGAGGGACTCACCGTCGTCTCGGGTGCGACACTCGCCGTCGGCGCGGCGGCGCTCAGCGTCGCCATCGCGACCGGACTCTCCCGACTCGACCGCGAACTCGGGTTGGAGACGACGCCGGAGCAACGCATCCTGACCGCAGAAGAGTATCTCGCCGCCGGGTTCGACGACGGCTGAACCGTCAGACGTCCCACTCGTCCGGCTCTTCGTCCGCTCTCCTGCCACCGCCGAGGTCGACTGCCGACGGCGGACGGCCCGCGCTGTCGAGAATCTCGTCGGAGACCGCGATCGGGCAGTCGACGCGGACGGCGAGCGCGACGGCGTCGCTCGGGCGGGCGTCGAAGACGAACTGGCGCGCCTGGCCGCTCTCGTACCGTTCGGCGTCGATCTTCGCGTAGAACGTGTTGTCCGCGAGGTCGTCGATTCTGACGCCGTCGATCGCGCCGCCGAACTCGGTCACCATCTCGACGAGGAGGTCGTGCGTGAGGGGTCGCTCGAACGCCTCGCCGGAGAGGCCGAGTTGGATCGCCTGTGCCTGATCGCCGGTGACGAAGATGGGGAGGTACTCGCCGCGTGCCGACAGCACCACCGCCGGAACGTTCGCCCCGTCCGGACCGATTCCGACGGCGATGCCCTCCACTTCGGCAGTGTGGTCCATGCTACCGTGTTCGTCTCGCGGGTATGAATAGCTAGCCCCGACCCCGTCGACGGGCGTGGTGTCGCCTCCGCGTAACCGCACCTCACCGTCGGACGTACCAGACGGCGAACGCCAGACAGAGCATCAGCGCTCCGCCGAGGAAGAAGACCAGCCCCGGTGGGAGCGCGACCGCCGCCGACGTCGTCGCGGCGGTGTCGGCGGCCACCTGGACGCTCTCCGTGGTCGCCGCGTCGCCGCTCCCGGTCGACGCGAGGCCGAACCACGGGCCGTCGGTGAGCAGGTACTGGACGATCAGACTGCCGAATCCGAGGATGCCGAGTCCGCCGAGCAGGCGTTTCAGCGCCGCCTTGAGACCGGTCGAGTCCTCCTCGCGGCCCGCGAAGACGACGAGCGGGCGGTTCGAGGGGGCGTACACCTTCATCTCGCGTCCCTTCTCGGAGTAGACGGTGTCGGCGACGGTGACGAGCTCCGCGGCTTCGAGTTTCCCCAGGTGGTACTGGACGTTCTGCAGCGAGGTGTCGAGTCGATCGGCGAGCGAGGACGGCGAGTCGGGGTCCTCGTGGAGCGCCGAGAGGAGCTTTCGCGCCGTCGACGAGGAGAGCGCCGACAGCATCTCGTCGGCGTCCTCGCTGTCGACGCCGATCACCCGCGGTTCGGACGCCTCGACCGCCGACGTGTCGGGACTGGAGGGCAACAGCTTCGCCATACGCCCCCATACAGCGCAGGGGGAGACAAACCTGTTGCTCGACGTGATTCTCTGGTGATATCTCTGCGCCCCGTCGAGGCGTCCGGGTTCGAGAGGTTTTTCACCGGCAGTTCGTTGGTACGCCTGTGTTCGACGAACTCGGACGCGGCGAACTGCTCGTCGCCGCGACCTACGTCTGTTCGGGACTGCTCGTCGCGCTCAGTTCGGTCACGGACCCCGCCGTCCCCCTCGGCGGCGGACTGCTCGCGTCGGTCGCGCTCGTCTCGGTCCCGCCGGTCGTCCTCCGAGAGATCGTGGCGACGAAGCGGCTCGCGGACCCCCAGTTCGGCGACGACGTCGCACTCGCGGACGACTAGTTCTCAGGCTCCTCGTCGACGACCAGCAGCCGTAGGTCGTTGACGTTCGTCCCCGTCGGCCCCGTCCGGACGACGGCGTCTCGCTCCTCGAGATACGGGAAGGCGTCGTTGTCGGCGAGCGCCTCGCGCGCCGCGACGGCGTCCGTGTCCGAGACGGTCTCGCCGTCGACGAGCGCGCCCGCGACGTCGACGCCACCGTCGCGTCCGTCGGTGTCGACCGCCCCGAGCACCGTCCCCGAACCACCGAGTTCCAGCGCCGCCGCGAGCGCGAACTCCTGGTTCGGCCCGCCGCGGCCGTCGCCGCGGACGGTGACGGTCGTCTCGCCACCGGCGAGCACGACGGCGGGCGTCGAGACGGGGTTGCCGGTCGCTCGCATCTCCTCGCCGACGGCGACGTGGCTCTTGGCCGCCTCGCGGGCCTCGCCGCGAATTCGCGAGGAGAGAATGCAGGTCTCGTAGCCGCGGTCTCGCGCCACCGACCGGGCCGCATCGAGCGCGGTGAACCCGTCGGCGAGCACGTGGTTCGTCACGCGCTCGAACACCGGGTCGTCGGCGCGGGGCGTCTCCGGGACGTCGCCCGCGACGCCCGCTTCGAGTCGCTGGCGGACCGACTCGGGGGCGTCGATTCCATATCTTTCGAACACTGCCAGCGCCTCCGCGAACGTCGAGTCGTCGGGAGCGGTCGGCCCGCTGGCGATGACGCTCAGGTCGTTGCCGACGACGTCGCTGAGCACGAGCCCGACCACCGTCGCCGGCGACGCTGCGCGGGCCAACTGGCCGCCCTTGACCGCCGAGAGATGTTTCCTGACCGCGTTGATCTCGTCGATCTCCGCCCCCGACTCCAGGAGGTCGGTCGTCGTCCGCTGGAGGTCGTCCAGCGAGACGCCCTCCACGGGCGCGGCGAGCAACGCGCTCGCACCGCCGGTGACGACGCCTAACACGAGCGTCCGCTCGTCGGCGTCGGTCAGGAGATCGAGGACGCGTCGCGCACCCTCGACGCCCGCCTCGTCCGGGACGGGGTGCGAGCCGACGACGACGTCGACGTGCTCGGTCTCCTCGGGGTCGCGCGTGACGACGACGCCGTCGGTGATGCGGTCGCCGAGCACCGACTCGAGCGCCGTCGTGACGCCGCCGCCGGCCTTGCCGCCGCCGACGACGAGGACGCGGTCGTAGTCCACGAGGTCGTACGTGGCGTCCCGAATCGTGAGCGTGTCGCCGTCGAGCGAGACGGAGTCGCGGACGACCTGTTCGGGGTGTGCGGCGTCGATGCCCGCCTCGATGCAGGCGAGCGCGGTCTCGTGGGCCGACGTCTTCGCCAGCGCGTCGGCGTCCTCGATCTCGGTCATACCGGTGGGTCACGGTCGACCGGGAAAAACGCACCCGCTCCGGTGGAGATTGCGAGCGGGCGCCGCTCGTCCGACGTCTGCTTCGGGAGAGTGCGAGCGGGCGTCGCTCGTTTCGAGTTCTGTTCGCCAGTCCGACAACGGTAAACCCCGGGGGAATGTAGCGACTCGTCAATGAGTAACCGTGCGGAGTCTGCCCCGCAAGAGGGGAACGTGCGCGTGGTCGGGACGGCGCACGTCTCGGCGGACAGCGTCCGCGAGGTCGAAGAGACCATCGAGGCGGAGCGTCCCGACGTCGTCGCCGTCGAACTCGACGAGGGGCGATACCGCCAGCTGCAGGGCGAGACGCCCGACGACCTCGACGCGGGCGATCTGCTGCGAGGCAACACCGTCTTCCAGTTCATCGCGTACTGGATGCTCTCCTACGTGCAGGCGCGGATGGGCGAGAAGTTCGACATCCAACCCGGGGCCGACATGCTGGCCGCCGTCGAGACGGCCGAGGAGTACGGCCTCGACGTCGCGCTCGTCGACCGGGACATCCAGACGACCATCCAGCGCTTCTGGCGACGGATGGGGTTCGTCGAGAAGTTGCGGATGGTCGGCGGACTCGCCTTCGGCGTCACCGACAGTCGCGTCGTGGGACTGCTGTTCGGCCTGATGGTCGGCATCGTCGTCGGCCCCGTCATCGGCCTGTTCGGCGGGGCGTTCGGCGTCACCGACGCGCTGCTCGCGCGGGTCGCCGGCGGAGCCGTCCTCGGCGCCGGTGTCGGACTCGCGCTGAGTTTCGTCGGCGACCTGTTTCTCGACGGTGACGACAGCCTCCTGCTCGCCGTCGGCGGCGGCATCACCGTCGCGATGGTGAGTGCGACGCTCGGCGTCGGCAGCGGTCTCGTCGGCGGGTTCGTGGCACAGGCCGTCGGCAGCATGGCGCTCGGGCTGTTCGTCGGCGCGCTGGTCGGCGTCGTCGCCGGGAGCGTCTTCGCCGTGACGGGGCTCGACGTCGAGGACGACTACGAGGAGCTCGACATGTCCGAGCTGACCGACAAAGACGTCGTCACCGTGATGATGGAGGAGTTCCGCGAGTTCAGCCCCGGCGGGGCCGAGGCGCTCATCGACGAGCGCGACGCCTACATCGCCCACCAGCTCGTCGCGCTGCGGTCGCAGGGTCGGAACGTCGTCGCCGTCGTCGGCGCGGGCCACCGCGAGGGGATCGAACGCTACCTCGCGAACCCCGAGACGCTCCCGCCGATGGAGTCGCTCGTCGGGGAAGCCGAGAGCAGCGGCGTCCCGTGGTTCAAACTGTTCGGCGCGGCCATGTCCGTCGGTTTCCTCGCCTTCTTCGTCCTCCTGGCGATGGCGGGGGTCCGAAACGAGTTCCTCCTGCGACTGTTCGCCGCCTGGTTCGTCGTCAACGGCGTCTTCGCGGCCGGGCTCGCCAAACTGGCCGGGGCGCGCTGGTCGTCGGCCGCCGTCGGCGGCGGCGTCGCCTGGATGACGTCGGTCAACCCCCTGCTCGCGCCGGGGTGGTTCACCGGCTACATGGAACTGCGACACACGAACGTCAACGTCACCGACATCGCGACGCTGAACGAACTGCTCGCCGACGAACAGCGACCCATCCGCGACATCGTCAGTGATATGTTCGACGTCCCGCTCTTCAAACTCATCATGGTCGTCGCGATGACCAACATCGGCAGTCTCGTCGCCAGCATCCTCTTTGCGACGTACATCCTGCCGCTGTTCGGAGCCGAACTCGGGGGCGTCGACGGTGTCACACGCCTGATGGTACAGGGTGCGACGCGGAGCTTCGACCTCATCGTGGGGGGGCTGACGTGAACCTGAGTTTCAGCGCCCGCGAGATGGGCGACCTCGTCGTCGCGTGGCTGGCGCTGGGTCTCGCCTTCGCCATCTTCTTCGAACGCGGCGCGACGGGCTTTCTCCAGTCGGGTGTCGTCTACCCCCTCGTCGTCAGTCTCCTAACTGCTGGGGTCGGCTTCCTGCTTCACGAACTGGCCCACAAGGTGGTCGCGGTCCGCTTCGACCAGGTCGCGGAGTTCCGCGCCGACTACAGCATGCTGTTCGTCGCCGTCATGAGCGCCGTCGTCGGCTTCCTGTTCGCCGCCCCCGGTGCGGTCCACCACCGCGGCTACCTGACCGAACGGGAACACGGGCTCATCGCCTTCGCCGGGCCGGTGATGAACCTGCTGTTGGCGGGCGTCTCCGTCCCGCTGCTCGTGTTCGGCGTCTCGGCCGGTTCCGACCTGATCACCGAGATCGGCGCGAAGGGGCTCGCCATCAACCTCTTCTTGGCCGCGTTCAACCTCATTCCGTTCGGCGGCCTCGACGGGAAGACGGTCGTCGGCTGGAGCAAGCTGGTGTGGTTCGTGAGCTTCGTCGTCAGCGCGGCGCTCGCGTTCTTCGTCGTCTTCGTGCTCAGAATCGGGTTCTGACGCTCCTCACTACTGTTCGCTTCGGAAAAGCTGTCGAGTCGGTGTCGGAGACGCTCCCCACTGATAGGGAGTATCGTAGCCAACCGCTGCCCTCCGTTTAGCCTCACGACTCATGTGAATCGATCCCCGGACGAGGGATCTCTGAACCCCTACGATAATCCCTATGAGAGCGGCGGTCGCTATCGGCTCTCCGGTCGGTTGGAGACGACGCGGAGACCCCCGCAGATCTGCTCGACGGACGGGTCCGACGAGGGGCGCTCCGAGAGCGGGACGAGACTCAACAGCTCCTCGTCTTCCGTCTCCACCCACTCGATGCCGGACTCCGTATCCCAGAAGCAGGGTGTCCACGACCCCGACTCGAACCGTTCCCAGATGTCTACGTCGCCGTAGTAACAGCCGTCACTGCCTCGATAGACGGTCCCTTCTCCCATGGGAGACAACAAGGGTTCTCCACCCGAATAAGAGTTGTCACTATATTTGAATATTACACAAATTGAACTGTCGATGAAAATATGATATATCGTTTTTAGAGACCGTCCGACACGTCGACTGGCCCCTCTCCGTCCCGGTGGTGGAGAGGGGCCGTTCGACCCGCAACCGAACGAGAACTCGGGATAGGCGTTTCGAGTCGGCCCACACCCGAGTGTGGCACTCCGGCGATCGCCCGCATACAGATGCAGGCGACTAGAAATAGATACATTGATATATCAATATTTTTGTGAAAATCCGAGTGGTCTGGCAGAGTGAAACGAACGGTCGCCTCGAGAGCCGGTCCGGCCGTCAGTGAGTCCGTCCGAGAACGGCGAGTACGCATTTGTGCGATGGGCGCGACAACCGTACCGAGATGGAGTCCATCAATCCGGCGACCGGCGAGCGGATCGACTCGTACGAGGAGTACACCGAGAGCGAGATCGACGACGCGCTCGACCGCGCCACCGAGACGTTCGCGGAGTGGCGTGAGACCTCCTTCGCACACCGGCGGACGCTGATGGCGAACGCCGCCGACGTGCTCCGCGAGAACGAGGAGCAGTACGCCTCCCTGATGACCGAAGAGATGGGCAAACCGATCGAGCAGGCCCGCTCGGAGATCGAGAAGTGTGCGTGGGTCTGCGAGTACTACGCCGAGACGGCCGAGGAGCACCTACAGGACGAGGTCCTCGGCGCGGAGTCCGACGCTCACGCGTTCGTGAGCTACGAGCCACTGGGGCCGGTGTTGGCGGTGATGCCGTGGAACTTCCCCTTCTGGCAGGTGTTCCGCTTCGCCGCCCCCAACCTCTGTGCCGGCAACGTCGGCCTGCTCAAACACGCCTCGAACGTGCCGGGCTGTGCGAAGGCGATCGAGGAGGTCTTCGAGAAAGCGGGGTTCCCCGAGGGAGCGTTCACGTCGCTTCTGGCCGGGTCCGACGAGATGAACGACGTCATCGACGACGAGCGCGTGAAAGCCGTGACGCTGACTGGTAGCGAACCCGCGGGGCGTGCCGTCGCGGAGCGCGCCGGCGGGAACCTGAAGAAGACCGTCCTCGAACTCGGCGGGAGCGACCCGTTCGTCGTCCTCGACGACGCGCATCTGGAGGAGACGGTCGAGAAGGCCGCACAGGGACGGCTCCAGAACTCCGGACAGTCCTGTATCGCCGCCAAGCGGTTCATCGTCCACACGGACGTCTACGACAAGTTCGTCGAGCGGTTCGTCGAGGAGATGGAGTCGTGGACCGTCGGCGACCCCAGCGACGAGGAGACGGAGGTCGGCCCACAGGCCCGCGAGGACCTGCTTGAGGACCTCCACGAGCAGGTACAGGACACCGTCGACGCCGGAGCGGACTGTCGACTCGGCGGCGAACCGATGGACCGCGAGGGTGCGTTCTACCCGCCGACCGTCCTCGTCGACGTCCCCGAAGACTCCCCGGCGGCGACCGAGGAGACGTTCGGTCCCGCGGCGGCCGTCTTCGAGGTCGAGAGCGAAGAGGAGGCGCTGCGACTCGCCAACGACACCTCCTTCGGCCTCGGCGCGAGCGTCTGGACGAGCGACCTCGAACGCGGCGAGCGGTTCGCCCGCGGGTTCGAGGCGGGCTGTTGTTTCGTCAACGAGGTCGTCAAGTCCGACCCGCGCGTGCCGTTCGGCGGCGTCAAGAACTCCGGCTACGGCCGTGAACTGGCGGCGGAGGGGATCCGTGAGTTCGTCAACCGGAAGACCGTCTGGATCCAACACGGCCTGAGCGGTGAGGTCGAATGAACGGCGCGGAGCTCCTCGTTACCTGTCTGGAGGCCGAGGGCGTCGACCACGTGTTCGGCCTCCCCGGCGAGGAGTTGGAGGACGTGCTGTTCGCGCTCCGGGACTCGTCGATCGAGTTCGTCCCCGTCCGCCACGAGCAGGGGGCGGCGTTCATGGCCGACGTCCACGGACGGCTGACGGGCGATGCAGGCGTCTGTCTGGCGACGCTCGGCCCGGGCGCGACGAACCTGCTGACGGGCGTCGCCGACGCCCACCTCGACAAGTCGCCGCTCGTCGCCGTCACGGGCCAGGGGAGTCGGGAGCGACTCCACAAGGAGAGCCACCAGGCGCTCGACGTCGTCGACGTCTTCGAGTCAGTGGTGAAGTGGAACACCCAACTCGACGACGTGGCCGTCGTCAACGAGTCGGTCCGCAAGGCGTTCAAACTCGCCGAGTACGAGAAACCCGGCGCGACGCATCTGGAGATTCCCGAAGACGTCGCCGCCGAGGCGGTCGACGACGAACCGCTCCCCGCACGCGACCCCGTCCGTCGACCGGACCCCGACCACCAGTCGGTAGAGCGAGCGGCCCGCCACCTCACCGACGCCGACAGACCCGTCGTGCTCGCCGGTAACGGAGCCGTACGAGCGGACGCCTCGGCGTGTCTCCGCGAGTTCGTCGAGTCGACCGGACTGCCGGTCGTCGCGACCTACATGGGGAAGGGAGCCATCTCCGACAGACGGGCGCAGTCGCTGATGACGCTCGACTCCGGGCCCGACGGCGAGGCCGCGGACGTCGTCGAGCGCGCCGACTGCGTGCTCGCGGTGGGCTACGACATCGCCGAACACGACCCCGAGGGGTGGAACCCGAACAAGGAGACGACGGTGCTGCATCTCGACCACGAACCCGCGGAGGTGTACGAACACTACAACCCCGAGGTGGAGATCGTCGCCGACCTCTCCCGCGGGCTAGAACGACTCACCGAGTCGGTCGACCGGACGAGAGAGACGTGGTGTACCGACGTCCACGAGACGGTGCTGGACCACGCGCTGACGAAACCCGACGCGAACGACCCGACGACGGTCGCCGGCGTACTCCCGTATCTCCGAGAGGCGATGGCCGACGAGGACGTGCTGCTCTCGGACGTCGGCAGTCACAAGATGGCGATCGCCAAGGGGTTCCCCGTCTACGAACCGAACACCTGCATCGTGTCTAACGGCCTGGCGAGCATGGGTATCGCCGTCCCAGGTGGCGTCGCTGCCGACCTCGCCGTCGACTCGAACGTCGTCGTCGCGACGGGCGACGGCGGCTTCCTGATGAACGCCGCAGAGTTGGAGACCGCGGCGCGGCTCGGACTCGGCTTCACCGTCCTGCTGTTCGTCGACGACGACTACGGACTCATCTCGGAGAAACAGGAGTCCCACACCGGCGAGTCGTTCGGGACCCGGCTGTCGAACCCGGAGTTCGTCGGGTTCGCGGAGAGTTTCGGCATGACGGCTCACCGCGTCGAGACGTGGGAGGAACTGTCGTCGGTGCTCGCGGCGGCGGTGCCGTCCGACGAGTTGACGCTCGTCGAAGTTCCGCTCGACGGGGAGCCGTCGAGCGACGGTACTCCAACGGAGTAGTCGTGGAGAGCGGTCGACGCTACGCTCGACGGTAGTCGTGCCCGACGCGGAGTGCGACGACGTTCGCGACGAGCAGGCCGAGGAAGACGATCGCTCGGCTACCGTCGATGCCGTCGAACAGGAGGGGCACGTACAGGAACGGGAGGGCGATTGCGGCCCAGAACCCGACGAACCTGATCGGACCCAGCGCCATTTGGAGGGCAGTAGACCCCGCATCGAGCGAGGAGTGGTCGTTGGCTGTGGTTGACGCGCCTGACATCTGGAGCACCTACATTCTGAGAAGTCTGAGAGACTCATATAACGAAGAGACTGTTCACACGAGTTCACCACTTCTGAGACAGCCTACTACCGGCTTAGAGGGCCCAAGAGTCGATATAATACGTTCTCTGGTCGTCTTTTTCGTTCGACAGAGAACCACGCTGCAAGGATGTTGCTAAGCCGTCACGAACCGCGAAACCGGGCGTTTAGGCGGTTGGTAGTGGGTCACTACGGTTCGTTAGGGCCGTGTTATACATTGCCACTCACGCAGTCGGTCGCGAGTTAGTATCCACCCAACTGGACGGGTCGGCGAACGGTGGGCTTTTCTCCCCCCATTACGCGGGTTCGCACATGAGCGAGGACGCCGAAGCGGAACTCACGTACGCGGAGTCGGGAGTCGACATCGAGGCCAGCGAGGCGGCCACGGCGGCGCTCGTCGGCGCGGTCGGCGAGAGCGAGGGCGACTACGCGGGGCTGTTGGACATCGGGGACCGGTATCTCGCACTCGCGACCGACGGCGTCGGGACGAAACTGCTCGTCGCCGAGGCGCTCGGCGACTACTCGACGGTCGGCATCGACTGCATCGCGATGAACGTCAACGACCTCGTGGCGGCAGGAGTCCGCCCGGTCGCGTTCGTCGACTATCTCGCCGTCGACACGCCGAACGAGGCGTTCGCCGAGCAGGTCGGGACGGGACTCGCCGCCGGCGCTGCGGAGGCCGACATCGAACTCGTCGGCGGCGAGACGGCGGTGATGCCCGAGGTCGTGAAGGGGTTAGACCTCGCTGGCACCGTCGCCGGACTGGCCGCGAAAGACGCCATCTTTCCCGCCGAGGCCGAACCCGGCGACGCGCTCGTCGGCTTCCGCTCCTCCGGCGTCCACTCGAACGGGCTGACGCTCGCCCGCAAGGCAGCCACCCGGAGCCACGAGTACACCGACGAGTACCCGTTCGACGACTACGAGACGGTCGGCGAGGCGCTCTTAGAGCCGACGAAGATCTACACGCATCTGCTCGATCCGATGCGCGAACACGGGGTCCACGCCGCCGCTCACGTCACCGGCGGCGGGTGGACGAACCTCGAACGGATGGGCGACTACCGCTACGAGATCGACGACGCCTTCGAGCCGCAGTCGGTCTTCGAGTTCATTCAGTCGGAGGGCAACGTCTCCGACGAGGAGATGCACCGGACGTTCAACATGGGGACCGGTTTCGTGGCGGCGCTCGCTCCCGCCGACGCCGAGGCGCTCGCCGACGCGACCGACGGCCGCGTCGTCGGCCACGTCGAGGAGGGCGAGGGCGTGTCGATCCGCGGACTGAGTCTGTAGTCAGACCGACCGGGGGTCGTCGGTGCCGGAGCGGCGGTAGCCGAACCGCGACCAGAGGCGTTCGACGCCGACAGCGACGAGGAGAACTCCGCCGACGGCGGTGAGATACCAGCCGACGGCCGGAACGTAGCCGTCGACGGCCGTGTTCTGCCAGTAGATAGTCACGGCGACGAGCGACAGCGCGCCGACGACGAGGGTCGCGGTCTCGGAGACGACCCGCGAGGCGAACCCGTGGAGCGCACCGACGACGAGAACGGCGGGGAGCAACAGCGCCCCCCAGGTGTCGAGCCCCGTTCGGAGGCCGGGGAGAGCCATCAACCAGCCGCCCGACGCGAGCCAGGGAGACAGCGACCCCGTAGCGACCAGCGCCGACGCGAGGAGCGTGATCGCAGACCGGGTAGTAGACGACAGGCGGCTCATTGTCAGTCGTTGACAGCCGTCCGATATCCGCCTTTCGCTCGGTGCAAAAACGAACGAGAGGACAGTCAGGAGAGCTGTCGAGCGATGTCGGCTTCGGTGATGATGCCGACCGCCTCGCCGGCCTCCGTCACCATCACGGCCTTGTAGTGGTCCAGCAAGTTCCGCACTTCGTCGACGGTCGCGTCGGGCGACACCGACGGGAACGACTCGCTCATGATCTCGCTGACCGGGAGGGTGCCGACGTCGTCGCCCGCGCGGATGATGTCGCTGTGACTGATCGACCCGACCGGGATCCCCGCCTGGATGACCGGGAGCTGCGAGTACGCGGCGTCGTCCATCTGCTGTTCGGCCTCTCGAACCGACTCGTCGGGCGCGACGCTGACGATGGTCTCGTGCATGATGTCGTCGGCGCGGACGACGCTCCCCTCCGCCTCGTCGAGCGCGTTGACGATGCGTCGGAGCGTCGACAGTCGCGGATCGACGTCACCGCCCTCGATACGGGCGATGAGCGGCTGTGAGACGCCGGCCATCTCGGCCAGTTGACTCTGCGTCAGTTCGAGCGACGTCCGTCGCTCTCTGAGGTCTTGCGGCGTGGGGAGTTCCATACCACCTCATAACCCAGGGTTATTAGAAAATCTTTCGACGCGGTGAGCGTGTCAGTTCCGTTCGTCGTCCTCGTCGCCCTCGGTCTCGACGATCTCGATGACCGACAGCGGGACGTCGCGGAGCGCACCGCCGACTTCGCTCTTGGCGATGCGGGAGGCGTGTTCCTCGTTCTCGGCGTTGAAGATCTCGATCTCCATCAGCAGCCCGACGAGCGCCGTGTCGGCGGCGATGAACGCCGAGTCGAACGGTTCGCCGCAGGCCGGACAGCCAGTGACGCCGACCTCCACCTCGACGTACTCCTTGTTCTTCTGGTTCAATCGCTTGCCGGCCTCGCTGACGGCGACACCGATAGCGTCGTCGATATCGTCGACGTCGCGGACGAGCCACGCCGCCTCCATCGCGACGAGATAGTTACTCATACCCCCAGAGATGGGGTGGAGGGTTTCGTGCTTTGTGGTTCGCGCGCCACCGCGAGAGACGTCACCTTGGGAGACGAGACCACGACACACGGGACGTCTCGACGCCGAAACCGGCCGTTCGATGTGCGCATCACCAGCCGATTATTCTCGTAACTTACGAGAATCACTGCCGTCAGCGACGGAGTAATTTTCCGAATCTCTCCAAGAGTTCCAGTTCAGTTTCGTCTGTGACAACTTCAGTTGAATCGCAAGACTGGAGCGGGGTAGACTCGTCCACCGGGCGGGAAAGCTTATATAGGCCGACGTCGCCCCCACAGGTAAGTCGATGATCGAAACGGCGTCTCGGATCACCCTGTTCGCACTGTACCAGCTCACCGTCGCGCTGGGAATCCTCCTGTTCCCCGTCGCGCTCCTCGCCCGCCGCGTGGGGGTAGAACTCCCGCTCGGTCGCGTCGTCGCCCGCCTCGGGACGGCGTACGAGAACGTGAACGCTCGCTGATCGCCCCGTTCACCCCCCGTCTACTCGTTCTGCGTCGTTCGGTTCCACCAGTGACTCCGTCGACGAACCGCTCGGGCCGGAAGTGGAGTGCCGGCAGGGGCAAGCCGGGAGGGAAGGGTGGCATTTATCAGCGCGCCGGGCCAAGTGGGGGCTAATGCGTACGCCAGGCGACTTCTCCAGCAATCTCGACGCGCTGAACGGCGACCACTCCAACGTGTTCGGCCCGGAACTCGGCGAGTTCCCGGAGACCGAGCGCCGCGCGGAGTCGTCGCCCGACGAAGAAATGAAGACGGGAACGACGACGGTCGGCCTCAAGACCAGCGAGGGCGTCGTCCTCGCGACCGACATGCGCGCCAGCATGGGCTACATGGTCTCCTCGAAGGACGTCCAGAAGGTCGAGCAGATCCACCCGACGGCCGCGCTCACCATCGCCGGATCGGTCTCGGCCGCCCAGTCGCTCATCCGCTCGCTGCGCGCGGAGACGAGTCTCTACGAGACCCGTCGCGACAAAGACATGAGCATGCGCGCGCTCGCGACGCTGCTCGCGAACTTCCTGCGGTCCGGTGCGTTCTTCGTCGTCCAGCCCATCCTGGGCGGCGTCGACGACGAGGGACCGCACGTCTACAGCATGGACGCACTCGGCGGGATGAGCGAGGAGGACTACACCGTCACGGGCTCCGGCAGTCAGTACGCCCTCGGTGTGCTCGAGCAGCACTACGACGAGGAACTCTCCATCGAAGAGGCGAAGACCGTCGCCGCGAAGGCGATCCAGAGCGCCGTCGAGCGTGACCTCGCCTCCGGCAACGGGATCAACGTCGCCGTCGTCACCGACGAAGGCGTCGACGTCACCCGTCACAAGGACTTCGCGGAAGTTCTCTAGCGGAGAGAAAGCACTCGTTTCCGTACCGTTTTCTACACCGACACCCAGTCAGCGAAGCTTCCGTCGAGCAGCGTCTCCGCCTGTTTTCGGATGTACGCCTGCTGCATCCCCGTGATCGCCGTTTCGAGGTCGTCGCCGTCGGCGAGTCGGGACTCCACTCGCTCGCGTTTCCAACTCGCCGGCGTGCGCGCCGCCTCGACGCGCGCCTGCAGCGGGGCGACGTACCGTTCGGCCTCGGCGGCGCTGCAGCCCGCGGACTTGAGGCCGTCGGCGGCGTGCGCCAGCAGGTCGTCGTAGACCTCGACCGGGTTGGTCGTCTCCTGGCCGTCGTTGGTCACCCACCGTTGACCGCTGTCGAGACCGTCGCGCATGGCGGCGTAGAAGTTCTCTCTGGCGACCATCCAGTCCATGTCGGCGACGGGGTGCCGACGCTGGGGGAGACTCTCCATCAGCCCCGCGAACGCCGCCTGGAACGCGATGGAGTCTCTGACCGTCGGCTGGGCGGGGATCGGACGGAACTCGACGCGGGCGTTCGCCGACGAGCGCGTCGCGCCGCCGAACACCGGACGAACCCACCGCCAGTAGGTGCCGTGTTTCATCCGGAGCGTCGCGAACTTGTCGTCGAAGCGGTCGCCGTCGCGGGCGACGGGCATCGGGACGAACGTCTCGTCTTCGACGACGCGGTCGACCGCCTGGTCGACGCTCTCGAGGTCCTCCGGAAACGCCACCTTGTCGCTCTGTGTCGCCGTGTTCAACACCGACTCGAACACGCGGATCCGGTGTTCGTCCCACGCTTCGGCGAGCACCGTCTCGGGGTCGACGTCCTCGTCGTAGAGATCCGGCGGGAAGAACGGCGAGTTGACGCCGAGTGCGAGCAGCGGGCCGGCGACGCGGGTAGCGTAGTTGAAGTACGTCGGCAGGTCGGCCGCGTGCGACATCTGGTAGTGGGGTTGGATCGAGGTGATGAGGCTCTCGGGCATCACCGTCGGCGCCTCGTACGAGACGTTCGGTGCCTCGACGGCGAACGTCTCGGGTGCGTCCGGCCCGTTCGCCATCGCGTGATACCGGACGGCGTCGCTCATGTTGGTCGCGATGTCGACGCCGTCGTCGTCGACGCTCCCGCCGAGGTACTCGCGGGCCGTCTCGCCGGCGGGCGGAATCGTCCACAGCGCGTCGCTGACGAGACGCATCCCCTCCGACCGCGTGCAGTCGAGGGCGGCGCTCAGTCGTGCGAGGACCTCCGACTCCTGTGCCCGCAGTCCGTGGGGGTTGAACGGCTGTGGACTCGTACTCATCTCGGCGTTGTGGAGGCCCAGTTCCTTCTCGAACCCGATGAGTTCGAGCAGTCGTCGGGGGACGCGCATCAGCGAGCACGCCAGATCCTCGTCGCCCGACCATCGGCCGTCGTCGACGGCGTAGAACTCGTACTCGAAGCCGACGATGGACTGGTGGTTGTCGAACGTCCCGTCTCTGAGTTCCTCTTTGACGACTTCGGCGTCGGCCTCGGCTTCCGACCGGAACGCCTCGACGTCGATGGCGAGAACGTCCCGAACGGCCCCCGCGAGGTCCTTGCTCATACCCCTACTGTGCGACGACTGTTCTTGAAGCCGTTGGCTCGGTCACAGCGGCGGGGCGAACCGGAGAAAGAGTTAGTGTCTTGTGACACCATACCACGCGTATGGCGAAGAACTCTGCCCCACCCTCCGAGTCGACGGAGACAAGTCTGGAACCGCTGTCGACCTACGAGTGTCTCGAGTGTGGCGAACGAACGGAGGCCGCCCACCACCCCCCGATGTGTGAACGCTGTGGCGGCGAACTGCAGAACATCAGCGTCACCCGCGAACAGGGATAACACGAGAGAGCGGCATCTCGTCCCGGCGCTTCGGCGGTCTTTTGAGCGACGGGTGACAACCCCGGCGTGATGGAGTTCGCCGACTTCGCCGCCCGCGCAGCAGCCATCGAAGCCGAACCCGCCGACCTCGAGACGACGGCGCTCGTCCGCGACCTGTTCGAGGCCGCGGACGAGGACCTCCCGGTCGTCGTCCGGTTCGTCCAGGGGCGGGTGTTCCCGGCGTGGGAGTCGACGACGATCGACGTCGGGCCGAGCCTCTGTTACGCCGCGATCGCCCGTGCGGCGGGTCAGAACGTCTCCGCCGCCGACGTCGAGGACCGACTCGCCGAGACCGGCGAGATCGGCGCGGTCGCAGCCAGTTTCGACTTCGGCGGACAGCAGGGGCTCGCCGCGTTCGGAAGCGGCGGACAGACCGACCTGACGGTCGCGACCGTCGACGAGGAGCTACGGGCGCTCGCCGCGGCCGCCGGTTCCGGGAGCCAGGACCGCAAACTCGACACGCTGTTCGGCCTGTTCAACCGCTGTTCGCCGGACGAAGCGCGCTACCTCGCCCGACTCGTCCTCTCGGAGATGCGCATCGGCGTCGGCGAGGGCACCGTCCGCGACGCCGTCGCCGAGGCGTTCCTCGTCGACCCGGCTGACGCTGCGGCTGTTCGCGACGACGCGCTCGACGAGGCGGAGACGACCGCCGCACGCGAGCGCCGCGAGGCCGCCGTCGATGCGGTCGAACGCGCGCTGCAGGTGTCGAACGACTACGGCCGCGTCGCCGTCGTCGCCCGCGACGAGGGGACAGCGGGACTGGACGACATCGACCTCACCGTCGGCAGACCCGTCCAGGCGATGCTCGCACAGGCAGGGACCGTCACCGACGCCGTAGACGAGTGGGAGACGGTCGCCGTCGAGACGAAGTTCGACGGGGCGCGGGTGCAGGTCCACTACGACGGCAGAGCGGCGTCGCTGTTCTCGCGGAACATGGAGGACGTCACCGACGCGCTTCCGGAGGTCGTCGAGTTCGTCGAACGCGAGGTCGACGTGCCGGCCATCCTCGACGGCGAGGTGGTCGCCGTCGACGACGACGGGTCGCCGCTCCCGTTCCAGGAGATCCTCCGGCGGTTCCGACGGAAACACGACGTCGACCGGATGCGCGAGGAGGTGACCGTCGAACTCCACGCGTTCGACTGTCTGCACGCCGCCGGCGACGACCTGCTCACCGACCCGGTGACCGACCGCCACGAACGACTCCGGGACGTCCTCGGCCACACCGACGCCGTCTCCGAGCTCCTGCGCTCGGACGACGCCGACGAGATCGAGGCGTACGAGGCCGACGCGCTCGAGGCGGGCCACGAGGGGGTCATGCTGAAGAACCCCGAGGCACCCTACTCGCCGGGGAAGCGCGGGAAGAACTGGCTGAAGCGCAAACCCGACGTGGAGACGCTCGATCTCGTCGTCACCGGCGCGGAGTGGGGAGAGGGCCGCCGGGCGGAGTTCCTCGGCACGTTCCTCCTGTCCGCACGTGTCGACGAGAGCAGCGACGGCGGGAGCGTCGACGACGGCAGTAGCGACGAGGGAACCGAGTTCCGGACGATCGGGAAGGTCGCCACGGGGATCACCGACGAGCGACTCGCCGAACTCACCGACCTGCTCGAACCCCAGATCGTCGCCGAGGACGGGACCGAAGTCGACCTACGGCCGACGACCGTCTTCGAGGTGGGGTACGAGGAGATCCAGCGGTCGCCGACGTACGCTTCGGGGTACGCGCTTCGGTTCCCCCGGTTCGTCGAGGTCCGCGAGGACAAGACGCCCGAGACGGCCGACTCGCTGGCGCGGGTGGAGCGACTGGCCGAACGGCAGTGACACCTGGGATGTGTGAACAGCCCCACAGAAGCCTTTTCCCCGTCACTCCGATACGTCGGGACCATGTCAGGGACAGACCGCCACGCAACTACCGTCGTTCGCCGCGAACCCGGTGACGGCGGAGTCACGTCTCGCTCGTCTCGGACGTTGACGCGGACCACGTCGCTCTGTACCGACACCGCCGTCCGGACCTCGAAAGCGCCGCCGTCGTTCACGAAACTCGGGACGCTGCTGGCGCTCTTCGCGCTCGTCACGCTGGTGGTGGTGGCCGTCGACGGCGTCGGCGGTCTCCACTGACACCCGGCGTCGACCGCGACCGTGGGATTATAGCCCGTCGCCCGAGCAGGGACAGTATGACGATCAAACACGACGGACTCTCCGTGACGTGGCTCGGCTACGCGACCGTCCGCATCGAGACGACCGACGGCTTCGTCGCCTACCTCGACCCCGGCCGCTACGGCGTGCTCGACGACTACCACGCCCGCGACGGGGACCTCGTCTGTGTCACGCACAACCACCACTACGACACCGACGGGATCGCGAGCGTCGCCAAGGACGACGCCACGGTCGTCGTCTTCGAGGGCGTCGACGCGAGCGGTATCGACCGCGACGTGACGCCGGTCGACGACCTCCCGTACGACGTCGTCCGCGTCGGCGAGGAGGACCACCTCACCGTCGGCGACCTCGGCCAAGTCGACCTCTGGTCGCTGCCCGCCTACAACGAAGCCGACGGCCCGCACGCAGACGAGGACGGCGACGTCGTCCATCCGCGCGGGTTCGGTTGTGCGTTCCTGCTCTCGATCGGCGGTCGCACCGTCTTCTGGCCCGGCGACTCCGACGCGCTCGACGGGTTCCGCGAACTGGAGGTGTCGCTGTTCCTCGCCAACATCGGCGGCAGCGTCGTGATGGACCGCCACGAGGCCGCCGACCTCGCGGAGGCGCTGGACCCCGACCTCGTGTTGCCGATCCACTACGACACGATCGAACTGCTCGAAGCCGACGCCGAGGCGTTCGTCGTCGACGTCGCCGAACGAGGGATCCCCGTGGTGCTCGACGAGCGGTCGGCGAATCAGTAGCCTCCGTCGACCGTAGATACTTGTTGGTTGGACAACTGTTGTGTGACATGGGTTCCTCCGCCTCGCGGTTCTGCCGCGCTTGCGGCGACACCCTCTCGCCGAGCGCGACGTTCTGTCCGGCCTGTGGCACCGCCGCCGACACTCCGTCCACAGCGAGAGACGACCCGTTCGGCCGGGCGACTGGCGGACACGACGGGACGTTTCGCCGACGGCTCACACACTACCGCGTCTCGGGGTGGACGGTCGAACGCGAGTTCGACGACCGGGTCGTGCTCGTCGACCGGGGGATCGGTTCGCCGGCTCTCCACGTCGCGCTCCTACTCTGTACGGGCGGAGTCGGCAACGTCGCCTACGCGTGGTACTGTCACGGACCGGGCGCGCCGCGCTGCGAGTTGCAGACCGACGGCACGGTCCGACGGGTCGGCGACGCGACCAGCGGGGCGACCAGTCTCGACTACCCGACGCTCGCCGGCGTCGTCGCCTGCTTCATCGGGTTCGCGCTCGTCACGACGCTGGTCAGACAGGGGTCGTTCGTCCTCCTCGCCGCTCTACTGCTGGTGACGACGCTCGCGTCGGTCGGTGCCCTCGCCGCGCGGCGAGTGGACGACCGCCAGTCGCCGACCACGTTCGGTCGGAAGCGGACGCTCACCGAACGGGAGGTGAACGACCGCTCGCTGTCCTGTGCGGTATGTGACAGCCCTCTGTCAGACGGCGTCGAGCGGACGTTCGCCGAGCGGACGTATCTCACGGGGATCCCGGTTCGGACGCACGAGTCGGGGACGAACCGCTACTGCCGCCGCTGTGCGACCGGCGAGGAGCGTGCTCGCGACGCCGACGGTGACCGCGAACGGGACCGGGACCGGGAGTTCGCCTGAGCCGAATCAGATGACGCCCATGTCCGTCAGCCGCTCGGGCAGATAGGTGTCGGTGACGAAGTCCAGCCCCCGAGAGGCGAGCGCCTGCTGTTCGGCCTTCTTGCCGATGTCGAGTTGGAGTTCGATCTGCTCGGTCCAGAACTCAGACTGGAAGCGCGGGTCGGTCAGCTCCGACTCCAGTGCGTTGACGTCGGAGTCGCTGAGTGGGTCGGTCGGCAGGTCGTAGTCGACGATGTCCTGCGGCCGGATGCCGACGTACTGTGCCTCGGGCGTCGCGAGGTACTCCGAGAGGTGTGCGGACTTGATCGAGCCGTAGGCGACCGAGCCGTAGATACGGTAGGACCACGGGTCGCCGTCGGTGAACACCACGACGGGCAGGTCGAGTTCGTCGTGGAGTCGCTTCGTGATGCGGCGGGTCGCTCGCGCGGGTTGACCCTTCAGGTGGACGACGAGCACGTTGTACTCCTCGTCGAACCCGTTCTCGACGAGTCGGTCGCGCATCCCACCGGTCTCGACGCAGAGCACGAAGTCGATGTCGTGGTCGAGAAACTCGATCGTGTCGGGGTTGTTCGGGATCTGGTAGCCGCCCTCGCCGACGTCCTCCTGGCAGTGGATCTCGCGCTCGCCGCGTCGGGTCTGTTCGCGGAGTTCGAGCGGTCCCATCAGCGTCGCCCCGGACTCCTCGGGGCGCATGTGGAAGTCCTCGCGGGTGACCTGCGAGACGATCTCGAGGTCCTCGACCAGCTGGTTCGACTCGTCCTGGTCGGAGAACTGTGCCTCCTCGTTGTCCCACGACTCCGAGAGGTAGTACAGCTCACGGAGGGTCGACGAGCGACCCTCTTCGAGCTGCTTCGAGAGGAAGTCGATGGTGTAGACGGCCTTCAGCAGTTTGCGCGCTCCGCGGACGGAGTTGGCCGACCGCGTCGAGGTGCGGTCGCCGTAGACCCACACGTCCGACTCCTCGTCGAAGACGATGTTGCTCTTCGTCCGAGTGGGTAGTTCCATCTCGGGAATCTGCCCGCCGGCGAACTGGTCGTAGAACTCCGCGGCGAGGTCGATGAGTCGCTCGCGGGCTTTCTCGTCTTGTGTCTTCGAACTCATGTTAGTCTTGCACCGTCAGTTTCTCGGTCTCGACGCCGTCGACGTTGATGTCGAAGTCGGCGTCGTCGGTCACTTCGTAGCTCAGTTTCGCCGTCTCGCCCGCCGACACCGACGGCGACCACTTGACGAACCACTCGTCGTCGAGGTCGACGACCGTCGCCTCGCCGTTCAACCCCTGGGGTTCGACGGAGACGATGTCGGTGATGTCGGGTTGCTCCGTCCGGTCGGAGTAGTTCTCGACGACGAGCGTCACCTCCCCGTCTCCGATCTCGCGTTCGACGCTGACGTTGTTCATGATCCGCGCCAGCGCGCCGTCGATGTCGGGGCGCGGTCGACCCGTCACCTCGGACACCTTGTCGGCCATCTGCGGGAGGATCTTCCCGAGGACGTCCTGTTTCTGTCGGCGCTTCTGCATCGAGCGCCGCTTGTTGAGGTAGGACTTCAACTCGCGGGCCGCCTCCCGAATCGCGAGTTCGATCTCGTCTTCGATCTCGGGGATGTTCGCGAGTGCGTCCTTCGACTCGCTGGTGAACGGGACGTTCGTCGAGGCGACGTGGATCATGATGACCGCGGGGCCGTTCGGCATCCCGCTTCCACCGGGTTGATCCAGGCCGTAGTTCCGCCAGCCGATCTGTTTGACGACGTCCGTCGTCGCACACGCCCCGCGCTGGTAGACGAGCGGGACGCGGTTGGCGAAGCGGAGCAGGTCGACGCTCCCCTCGGCCTTCAAGTCGCCGCCGTAGGCGATGCCAGCCTCGACGATGAACGGGTCGCCGCCGTGGACCTCCGCGTCGCGCGTCGCGGCGGCGTAGAAGTCGGCGTCGAACTCCTTGCGGAGGCCGGCCTCGACGAGCTCGGCGGTGATGGGTGAGAGACAGTTCGTCGGCGGCGAGAGGATGTCCGTCTCGCGCATCGCATCCAACAGCTCCGAGGAGACGTCGCGGCTGGCGGCGACGTCGTTCACCTTCGGCACGTCGTCGGGGACGGTCCGCATGACCGCCCAGAACGCCTCGGTGACGTTCTCTCTGGCAGTGTCACCGACGGTGGCGTCGTCGTACTCGACGGTCGCGTCGGCCGCGCTGTCGACGGACGTGCGGAGCTGTTTGTAGGTCGCCCGGTGACGGTGGTCGTCGGCGTGGCCGAACTTGCGAGCGAGACGCTCGGCGAGCGCCTGTACCGTCGCATCGTCCTTCCGCGTGCTCGTGGCGTCGTCGACGAGCGCGTAGACGTCAGACGTGAGTCGGTCGGTCTCACTCTCCTCGTCGTACCCCGAGAGCACCGCCCACGCGGCCTCGACAGCGTTGTCACGGACGGTCCGACCGAACGTCTTGCCGAACTCCTCGGCGGCGGCGTCGGCGGCGTTGTCGACGATGTGGCGGAGTTCGTGGTGGGTCGTCCGCTCGCGCTCGCGGAGCGTGTCGGCGACGTTCTCGGCGAAGGCGTCGGTCGCGTCGGCTCCCTTCCCGGAGACGGCGTCGACGATTGCGGCTTCGAGGTCGGCGTCCTCGTGTGCTTCGGGGGCGGACCAGCCCATCTCGCGACCGAAGTGGCGGTCGCGGAAGTTGTCGACGACCTTGTCGGCGGTCTTCTTGCCGACGCGCGTGAACTCCTCCTGCAGGAACCCCGAGACCGAGTACGACTCGGTCGCCTGCAGCATCTTGATGAGCGTCCCGAGTTCGACGCCGTGTGGATGGGGGCGGATCTCTTCGGTCTCGGCGGGGAGTTGGTCGGTCGCCCGCTCGAACTTCAGCGGTTCGTCGAGCCCCGGTTCCCGGAGTTCGAGCCGTGCGTGGGGGTTGACGACGGCGGTGTGTTTGATGTAGTCGTGGAGCTGTTGGCGGGCACGCATGTTCGCCTCCATCTCCAGCTCGATACGAGTGCCGTGGGAGCGGTCCCACGAGGTCTCGCGGGCCTCCTTGATCTCGGGCTCGTTGGTGTCGGTGTCGATGATGAGCTCGAAGTACTGCGCCTCTGCGGAGCCCTGCGTGCGACTCGTGATCTTGGCTGCCTTCCCGCTGGTGAGCTGCGAGTAGAGGACGGCCGCGGAGATCCCGATCCCCTGCTGGCCGCGCGACTGTTCGCGGGCGTGGAAGCGAGAGCCGTAGAGCAGCTTCCCGAACACCTTCGGGAGCTGTGCCTTCGTGATGCCCGGACCGTTGTCTTCGACGATGAGACGGTAGTAGTCGCCGGCCTCGGCGATTTCGACGTAGATGTCGGGTGCGAGACCCGCCTCCTCCGTGGCGTCGAGCGCGTTGTCCACCGCCTCCTTCACGGCGGTCACAAGCCCTCGGGCCCCGGAGTCGAACCCGAGCATGTGCTTGTTCTTCTCGAAGAACTCGGCGATGGAGATCTCCCGCTGGTTCTGCGCCAGCTCGTCGGCGATCCCCGACTCCTCGCCGAGTGTCGACTGGAACGAGGTCATTCGTTGGAAAGTTACCCGACGGACGCATAAAACCTCTCCGTCGGCGCGGTGAAAGTGAAAGTGGACGACTGCGTCGGGTTTGTGACAGTGTGACGCGGACTTGACGGCTCCGAACGGACGTCGAGGGTCGGCTAGGACGTACACTATACCGTCCTACGCGCGTGCCCGCGTGCGAGGGTTTAAGGTGGGGACTATCCTACGTGGAAGCAAGTTCTATGTCACACGAAAACGAGTACAGTGCCGGACAGATCCAGGTCCTCGAGGGCCTGGAGGCCGTCCGAAAGCGTCCGGCGATGTACATCGGGTCCACGGACGCCCGTGGGCTCCACCATCTCGTCTACGAGGTCGTCGACAACTCTATCGACGAAGCCCTCGCGGGGTACTGCGACAACATCGACGTCACCATCCACGAAGACGACTCCGTCTCCGTCGAGGACGACGGACGTGGCATCCCCGTGGACACGCACGAACAGTACGGCCGCCCGGCGGTCGAGGTGATCATGACCGTGCTCCACGCCGGGGGGAAGTTCGACAACAAGTCCTACCAGGTGTCGGGCGGACTCCACGGCGTCGGCGTCTCCGTCGTCAACGCGCTCTCGACGGAACTCGAAGTGGAGATCAAACGCGACGGCTCGGTCTGGAGACACCGCTTCGAGCGCGGCGAACCCCAGATCGAGGCCTTCGAGGAGGTCCGAGAGATGCACCCCGACGAGGAGACGGGGACGAAGATCCGCTTCTGGCCCGACGACGACATCTTCGAGCAGACGGAGTACAACTACTCGACGCTCGCGAACCGTCTCCGCGAACTCGCCTTCCTCAACTCCGGCGTCGAGATCACGCTCACCGACGAGCGCGACACCGACGACGAGGGCGAACCAGTCAACGAGGTCTTCCGCTACGAGGGCGGCATCAGAGAGTTCGTCGAGTACCTCAACGAGACGAAGACGCCGCTGCACGACGACGTCGTCTACTTCGAAGACGAGGAAGACGACATCCAGGTGGAGGTCGCGATGCAGGCGACCGACGAACTGCAGGGCTCGATCCACTCCTTCGCGAACAACATCAACACCCGCGAAGGCGGCACTCACCTCACGGGGTTCAAGACGGCGCTCACGCGCGTCGTCAACGACTACGCCACCTCCAACGGGATGCTGTCGGAACTCGACAACAACCTGAAGGGCGAAGACGTCCGTGAGGGGCTCACCGCCGTCATCTCCGTGAAGCATCCCGATCCGCAGTTCGAGGGGCAGACGAAGACCAAGCTCGGCAACTCGGAGGTCCGCGGCATCACCGAGAGCGCCGTCCACGAGGGGCTGAAGACCTACTTCGAGGAGAACCCCGACACCGCCCAGGCGATCATCATGAAGGCGGTCGAGGCCGCGAAGGCCCGACAGGCCGCGAAGAAGGCCGAGGAGCTCACGCGTCGGAAGTCGGCGCTGGAGTCCTCGTCGCTGCCGGGGAAACTGGCGGACTGCCAGACGCGTGACCCCGAGGAGGCCGAACTGTTCGTCGTCGAGGGGGACTCCGCCGGCGGCAGCGCGAAGCAGGGCCGCGACCGGAAGAACCAGGCGATCCTCCCCCTCAAGGGGAAGATCCTCAACGTCGAGAAGAACCGACTGGATCGCGTGCTGGAGAACAACGAAGTTCGCGCACTCATCACGGCTATCGGTGCCGGGATCGGCGAGGAGTTCGACATCGAGAAGGCGCGCTACCAGAAGATCATCATGATGACGGACGCCGACGTCGACGGCGCGCACATCCGGACGCTCCTCTTGACGCTGCTCTATCGGCACATGAAGCCGCTCATCGAGGCGGGCTACGTCTACGCGGCCCAGCCGCCGCTGTACCGCGTCCGCTACCGCGGAGAGACCTACGACGCGATGACCGAGGCGGAACGCGACCGCATCGTCGAGGAGAAGTGCGACGGCAACCCGACGCAGGTCCAACGGTTCAAGGGGCTCGGCGAGATGAACCCCGACCAGCTGTGGGAGACCACGATGGACCCCGAGAACCGCATCCTCAAGCAGATCACCATCGAGGACGCCGCGGCCGCAGACCGCATGTTCAACGTCCTGATGGGCGATGCGGTCGAGCCGCGCAAACAGTTCATCAAGGAGCACGCGACGGACGCCGAGTGGGTGGACATCTGAATGTCGGGTCACAGCTCCAGTAGCGACGACGGTAGCACCGGCGCCAGTTGGAGGCTCACCCAACAGACGGAGACACGATGAGTTCAGAGATCCCGAACCCCGAAGACGACGTCGAGGCAGCACAGGTCACGACCGCACGCATCGAAGACGAGATGGAGCAGTCGTACATCGACTACGCGATGAGCGTCATCGCCGGACGCGCCCTCCCGGACGTCCGCGACGGGCTCAAACCGGTCCACCGGCGCATCCTCTATGCGATGAACGAGGCGGGCGTCACCGCCCGCTCCTCACATCGGAAGTCCTCCTCGATCGTCGGCGACACGATGGGTGACTACCACCCACACGGCGACTCGGCCATCTACGACGCACTCGCACGCATGGCGCAGGACTTCTCGATGCGCTACCCCCTGGTCGACGGCCAGGGGAACTTCGGCTCCGTCGACGGCGACCCGCCGGCCGCCATGCGGTACACGGAGGCTCGGATGTCGCCCATCGCCGAGGAACTCCTCGCCGACATCGACAAGGACACCGTCGACTTCAAGTCGAACTACGACGACCGGCTGACGGAACCCGACGTGCTCCCTGCGGCGTTCCCGAACCTGCTCGTCAACGGCTCCTCCGGCATCGCAGTCGGCATGTCGACGAACATCCCGCCGCACAACCTCGGCGAGGTCATCGACGCGACGATCCACCTCATCGACAACCCCGACTGCACCGTCGAGGACCTGATGGACCACGTCAAGGGGCCGGACTTCCCGACGGGAGCGAACATCGTCGGTCGCAACGCCATCCATCAGGCGTACAAGACCGGCCGCGGACGCATCCGCGTCCGCGCCGAGATCGACGTCGAACGGGACGCGAAGGGGAACGACGAGCGCATCGTCGTCACCGAACTGCCGTATCAGGAGAACAAGGCGCGACTCATCGAGCGTATCGCCGACGACGTCAACGAGGGGAAGATCGAAGGGATCCGCGACCTGCGCGACGAGTCCGACCGTGACGGCATCCGCGTCGTCGTCGAGCTCAAGCGCGGTGCGAGCGCCGACATCGTCAAGAACCAACTGCTCGACAACCACCTCGAGTCGACGTTCGGCGTCATCAACCTCGCGCTGGTCGACGGCCAGCCGCAGGTGCTCGACCTGAAGGAGACGCTCCAGGAGTATCTCGACCACCGCCGCGAGGTCGTCCGCCGGCGCAGCGAGTACGACCTCGCCGAAGCCGAGGACCGCGCACACATCCTCGAGGGGCGGCTGACGGCGCTGGAGAACGCTGACGACGTCGTCGAGCTGATCCGCGACTCCGAGAGCCGCGACGACGCGAAGGCGGCGCTGATGGACGCCTACGACTTCTCGGAGGCACAGGTCGACCACATCGTCGCGATGCAGCTCGGGTCGCTCACGTCGATGGAGGCCGCGGCCATCGAAGACGAGTACGAGGACGTCCAGGCGACCATCGAGCGCCTGAACGAGATCCTCGACGACGAGCGTGAACTGCTCGGCGTCATCAAAGACGAACTCCGCGAGGTCAGAGACGAGTACGCCGACGAGCGGCGGACGCGCATCGTCGAGGACACCGGGTCGATCACCCGCGAAGAGCTGATCCCGCAGGAGGACGTCGTCGTCGTCGTCACCGAGGACGACTACATCAAGCGGATGCCGGCGACGACCTTCCGCGCACAGAACCGCGGCGGGAAGGGGATCATCGGCACGGACCTCAAAGAGGGAGACCGGGTCTCCTCGGTGTTCTACGCGAACACGCACGACTACCTGCTCTGCTTCACCAACCACGGGCAGGTCTACCAGCTGAAGACCTACGAGATCCCGGAGATGTCCCGCACGGCCCGCGGGAAGTCGGCGGTGAACGTCGTCGATCTCGACGACGGCGAGGAGATCGAGGCCGTCGTCAACACCGACGAGATGGACGAAGAGGAGTTCTTCACGATGGTCACGCGCGACGGCTACATCAAGCGGACCGCCGTCGACGACTTCTCGAACATCCTCTCGACGGGGATCCGGGCGATCCGCCTGGAAGACGGCGACACGCTGGTCGACGTCGAGGTCACCGACGGCAGCCACGACCTCATCGTCGCCACCGAGGGCGGGATGAGCATCCGGTTCGACGAGAGCGAGGTTCGGCCGATGGGTCGGTCCGCCCGCGGGGTTCGCGGCATCCAACTCACCAGCGACGACACGGTGGCCGGGCTCGCCGCCGTCGGCGAGAGTCACCAGTGGCTGTTGACGGTCACCAAGAACGGCTACGGCAAGCGGACGAGCATCGACAGCTATCGGACGCAGTCGCGCAACGGGAAAGGGCTCATCGACATCAAGACCGCCCGACGCAACGGGCCGACCTGCGCCATCGAGACGGTCGCACCGGGCGACCACCTGGTCGCGATGAGCGAGAGCGGTCAGATCATGCGCACTCGCGTCGACGAGATTTCTACTGTGGGTCGCAACACGATGGGCGTCATCGTGATGGATCTCGGCGACGGCGACCACGTCGCCGCCGTCGACGTGGTTCCAGCCGAGCGCGTCGGTGAGAAAGAAGACGAGAAAGTCGACGAGTCGTCGTCTGCAGAGACTGCCGACGCGGTCGCGGACGCAGAGTAACTCTTACTCTCCGATCACCGGCGCTTTCAACGCGGCGACCTCGGACATGATGGCCTCGACGTTCTCGTCGTCGACGCCGTTCGTCCGGAGCGCCTCCTCGAGATACACCGCGACCGTGTCGAAGTCCTCTTCGGTGATGCCGAGGTGGTCGTGGGCCTCACGCATGTCCCGGCCCGAGTAGTCGACCGGGCCGCCGGCGACGGCGCTGATGAACTGCACCTGGTGCGCCCGCAGCTCGTTCATGTCGTACGGTTCGAAGTAGTCGACGAGGTCGTCGTCCGAGAGCACGCGGTCGTAGAAGTCGTCGACGACCGCTTCGACCGCCGCCTGTCCGCCGATCTCGTTGTAGACTGTCTGAGCCATCGATGTAGTTCTACGTCGGGGCGACAGCCGCATAGCCCCTCTCACTAATATGGATGGGTTTATTTAAGGCCCTCATTGCGTGACAGTATCTGACAAGAGCGCCCGTTCAGACGGCGAGCAGTTGGTCCAACAGCTTCTGCTGGCTGACCGCGAGATGTTCGCTGAACGTCGGCACCGAGATGTCGAGACGGTCGGCGACGTCGGCGGAGGTCGCCTCCTTCGGTTGGGCGAAGTAGCCCATCTCGTGGGCCGTCTGGAGCACCTCGTACTGCCGGTCGGTGAACTCGGTGCGGTCGACGACGAGCAGCGACTGTCGGTCGTCGGCCGTCGAACGGGTCAACCGACGGACGGTGACCGTCTCACAGCACGACCGCAGGTCGGTGACGACCGTCTGGAGCGTCTCGACGTCCGGAGCGATGAAGGAGACGACGACCGTCCCCGAGTCGGCGTAGACGTTCCGGATCGGACAGCCGTGGCTCGGCAGTCGACCGCAGGGACAGTCGTCGCCGTCGGTCGTGTAGCGGTAGACGGAGTCGGCGCCGTCGGAGAAGACCACGTCCGCGACGTCGGCGGCGGGGTTCTGGCTGTCGTTGCCGTCGCCGTCGGCGGCAGCGCCGGCGTCGGCGTCGGAGAGCGTGAACTCGCCGACGACGGAACTCCCGTCGGCGGTCGCCTGTCGACTGGTGACGATCGAGTCGAGTTCGGCCTGTTCGCTCAGCGACGAGACGGGACAGCCGGAGACACCGTCGACCTCGAGTTGGACGTGGATACCGCGGTCCATACGGGCCGTTACGGGTCGAGACGTATAAGCGTCGATAGTTCGCGGTCGGCAGTCGACGAGGGACGTCCCGCTGTTCCCGTGGCTATCTGGCGACGTCGTGAGCGTCCGTTCCCGTCGGGAGAGGATGCGCCTGAAGCGACGCACTCGGTGGGAGTTGCGTCTGGGAGTAGTCCTCGAACCGAACCCGAACGACGGGTGATTCGCCCGTCCGTTCGCGTATCTCCATGGCGAGATCGGTGGCGAGCGACGGGTACGATCGGTCGGACGTTCGAACGAGGGTGACGGTGACGGTCCGGGATTCGGCGAGAGCGGGCGGGTAGTCGTACTCGACGGTGATGCCTGTGACGCCGAGCGAATCGTAGTGGGGTCGCTGCAGGACGTCGGAGACACCGCGTTCGGTCTGCTGTTGGAAGGTGACCTGTTGAGCGGTCGCGACACCGGTTCCGAGGACGACCACGAGGACGAGGAGTCCGACGAGAGCGAACTTTGCGGTCTGTGTGGAGTCGCTCCGACGTACCGTGTCGAGCGAGACCGACGACCGGTAGCCCAGCAGCCACAGGGAGACGAACAGCGAGAGGTTGATCGCGAGTACCGTCGCAGCGAGGAGGAGGAGTGACCCGAGTGCGATGAGCGGCGACCCCCACGCGATACCGATACCGACCGCGGCGGCCGCCGGGATGAGCGCCGCGGCGATGGTCACGCCGATGAGCGCGAGCGGTCCCTTGGTCGTGACGCCGAAGGCGGCGGCGGTGCCGGAGGCGACACCGACGAGGAGAGCCGTGGCGGTCGGCGTGAGTCGCATCGAGAGCAACTCGACGTTGCTCGGTTCGAGGAGCGGCGAGACGAAGTAGAGGTGCTGTAGGGCGAACGCCGTGGCTGCCGAGCCGACGATGGCCAACGCGACCCCTACCGCCTGATGCCGGACTCCCGACCGGAACATCCGCCAGTTGCCGACCGACGCACCCACGTTCGTCGTGAGCATCGGGCCGACGATCGGAGCGATGACCATCGACCCGACGACGATGGCAGGAGAGTCGACCAACAGACCGACTGTGGCGATGACGGCGCTGAGGAGTATCATCCAGAGATACGAGTAATCGTCCCGAGCGAGCGACCGCGCCTTCGACTGGAGTTCGAACTCCGCAATCGGGGTGTAGTCCTCCGCGTGTCGGTCGATCAGTTCCTGGATGTTCGGCGTCATGGCGCTCTCGGCCGAGCCGACGACGGTGTAGTCGTCTTCGTCGAGTCCGGCCTCGTGGAGGGTCTCGAGCACCGAGCCCACCGCGTCGGTCGGAAGCGGGAACTGGACGAGTGTGTGGTCTGTGTGCTCGTCGTCGCCGCTGGTCACCACGTAGTCGACGTTCTGTTCTTTCAACGCCTGCTTGACCGAGGGAAGATCCCGGTCGGAGACGAGAATGTGGACGAGGCGCACGTCTGAGACGGACGGAACAGAGGTCGGAAAGCACAGTGCCTGTAAGCGCAGGCACCGATCGTACCGCCGTCGGAGAGGGGTCCGGCTCGGCTACAGGATCCGCTTGCCGAGCGCGCTCGCGGCGAGCTCCGTCGCCAACTCCGCCGTCTCGTTGTGCTGGTCCAGGATGGGGTTCACCTCGACGAGTTCGAGCGATCGAAGCACACCGGACGTGGCGACCTGCTCCAGCGCGGAGTGGGCCTCGCGGTAGGACGCGCCGCCGCGGACGGGCGTGCCGACGCCCGGTGCCTCCTTGGGGTCGAGCCAGTCGAGGTCGAGGCTGACGTGGACGCCGTCGGTGTCGTCGCCGGCGACGGCGAGCGCCTCGTCGACGACGTCGGTGATCCCCCGTTCGTCGACGTCGGACATCGTGTAGGCCGTCACTGCCGACTCGCGGATGACCGTCCGTTCGGTGTCGTCGAGGTCGCGCAGTCCGACGAGTGCGACGTTCTCCGGCTTCAGCCCGCGGGCGTTCGCCCACTCGACGCCCTCGAAGTCGCCGACGCCGAGGGCTGCGGCGAGCGGCATCCCGTGGACGTTGCCGGACGGTGAGGTGGAGGGCGTGTTGAAGTCGCCGTGGGCGTCGAACCAGACGACGCCGACGTCGGCGTCGCGGGCTGAGCCGCCCATCGACCCGATGGCGACGGAGTGGTCACCGCCGAGGACGACCGGCGTCACGTCGTCTGCGAGCGCCGTGGCGACTGCATCGGAGAGGAGCGTGCTCACCTCCTCGACCTCGCGGACGAACTTCGCCGTCCCCTCCGAGGGTTCGGCGGCGTCCGGGTCGCGTTCGTCCGCGAGCGGGACGGCGAGGTCGCCGGCGTCCTCGACGTCGATCCCCGCGCTCCGCAACTCCGCTGCGAGTCCGGCGTAGCGGATGGCGGACGGTCCCATGTCGACGCCACGTCGGTTCGCGCCATAGTCTGTCGGTGCACCGATGATACGGGCGGTTCGGGTCATAGTCGACTCTCGGACCGGCCGACACTTAGCGCGTGTGGTCGACCGGAACGGCCGACGTCCACCGTGGACGGCGACCGGAGGTAGACTTTTGTCACGATCCGTGTTACACAGCATCATGTCGTCGAACTCACACGAGACGCCGATTCCGCGACGGGCGGTCGTCTGGCTGGTCGGCGTCGTCGTCACCGGTCGCGTGGTCGACGGCCCGACCGAGTACGAACTCCGACAGTTGAGTCGGACGCAGCTCGCCGCGTCGCTCGTCGCGTTCGGAGCGTCGATGGCGCTGTTCGGGTGGGTCGGAGTCGTCATGCACAGCGGAGTCCGGACGGCGGTTCTCACCTACGCCGGAATGACCGTCGGCGTCGCGAGCCTCCCGTTCGTCGTGCAGGCGTGTGCCGCCCGTCTCCTACACTACGTCGAAGACCCGTCTCGGCGCGGCGCGGTCACCGACCCCGTCGACGGCGACGCTCGGACGCGGCCGTAGGTCGTCTGCGTCCGTCTCCGACTGTCGCTCCGCCGTCTGGTACTCGAGGAACCGAACGTTCACCGTCACCTCCCGCCCGCTTCTGACGCTGATGCTGCGTTCGATGGCCTCTGCGAGCAGCGGGTAGTCGTCGTCGGACGACCGTGCGACCGTGACCGTCACCGACTCGACGCGGCCGAGGGCGTTCATGTCGTTGTACTCCGCTTGCACGCTCATGAGCTCGAGACCGTCGTAGGTCGGGCCGTCGACGACGGCCTCGACGTCCTCTTTCGTCTGGTGTTCGAACACGATGTACTGCGCCGTCGCCCCCACCGTCGCCGCGAGGACGACGGCGAACACGAGGAGCAGAACGACGTACGCACCGGTTCGGACGCTGGGCTGGAAGTTCGTCCAACTGTCTCTGATGAGCGACGACCGGTAGCCGAGCCCCACGAGCGCGAGGTACGCGGTGAGATTGATGAACACGATGTTCATCGCCAGCAGGACGACCGCCCCGAACGTCACGAGCGCGTCTCCCCAGACGACGCCGATGGCGGCGGTCGCGACCGACGGGACGATGGCCGCCGCGATCGCGACGCCGGCGATGGAGACCGGGAGGTCGGTCGCCAGCGCGAGCGCACCCGCCGCACCGGCACAGACCGCGATCGTCAGCGCGAGGAGGTTCGGCGTGAGGAACAGGCCGACCTGTTCGATACGGCCGATGGCGACGCCGGAGGGGACGAAGGAGGTCTGTCTGAGTCCGGCCGTCACGGTGAGCGCACTGACGAAGCCGACGACCAGTCCCAGCAGTTGGGAGTTGACGCTCTCGACGAGCATCCCCCGGTCGTCGATGACGGCACCGACGCTCGCCGAGAGCGACGAGCCGGCGAAGGGGGCGATCACCATCGCGCCGACGATGATTATCGCGGAGTCCAACAGCAGTCCCGCCGTCGCGACGACCGCACTCAGCGCGGCCAACGCGACGTACGTCGGACGGTTGGGCTGGAGATCGAGCGCCCGCTCTCTGATCTCGGGGTGAGAGACACCGGCGGCTCCCTTCGGTCCCTCGACGAATCGGTCGGCCAACTGCTGGTTCACCTCGCGTGGACTCGTCGCGTCCGTCACGACGGTGTACGCGTCGTCGCCCAACCCGGCGTCGCCGAGATGCGCCAGCAACGCGTCGGCAGCACCGTCGGGGACCGGAACTTGGACGATCGTGGTGTTGAGGTCCGTCGCCTCGTCGACGACGGCGTACTCCGCGTCGAGCGCGTCGAGCGCGTCCAGTATCGCCTGGCGATTCGCGTCGGTCACCCGCATCTGGACGAGTCGCACGTGTCACTCGTCTCTGACAGGATTCTTCAACGTTCGGGCCGTCCCGTCTCCGGGTCGCGACAGCGACCAGCCGCCACATCCAAGCATCCTCGTGGTGTCGGATGCAGACAATGCGGTTGATAAAGCTGCTCGTCTCTGACGACTCTCTGGAGTCGGCGCTCGACGTTCTGGAGTCTGAGAACATCGACCACGTGGTGACCAAGGAAGCAAGCGAGCGGAAGGACACGGCGCTCGTCGAGTTCCCCCTTCCGACACAGGCGGTCGAGTACGTGATGAACGAACTCCGCGAGGCAGGACTCGACGACCGCGAGTACACCGTCATCGCCAGCGCCGAGACGGCGAAGACGAGGAACTACTCGGAGCTCGAAGACCGGTTCGTCGCGGGCGTCGAGGAGGACGACTCGGTCGCCCCCGAGGAGATCCGCGCGAAGGCGCTCGACATGCACCGGACCGCCTTCACCTACTACGCGATGACGATCTTCAGCGCCATCGTCGCGGCGGCGGGACTGCTGTTGGACTCGCCTGCGGTCGTCGTCGGCGCGATGGTGATCGCCCCGCAGGTCGGATCGGCGCTCATCGCCAGCGTCGGAATGGCGCTGGACGATCGCCGGATGATCTGGCTGGGCTTTCGCGACCAGTTCGTCGGCCTCGGTCTCGCCATCGTCGGCGCGTTCGTCTTCGGCATCTCGTTGAAGAACGGCCAGATCGTCACGTCGGTGCTCGACGTCTCGACCGTCGGGCAGATCAGCAAGCGCATCTCGCCGGGACTGCTGTCGATGTCCGTCGCCTTCTGTGCCGGTGCGGCCGGAGCGTTCGGGCTGGCGACGGCGCTGCCGGTGTCGCTCGTCGGTGTCATGATCGCGGCAGCACTCATCCCGGCCGCCGCGGCCGTCGGTATCGGGTTCGCGTGGGGACTCCCGAGCGTCGCCCTCGGTGCGCTCGTCTTGCTCGTCGTCAACGCCGTCGCCGTCAACCTCGCCGGCTTCCTCGTCCTGTGGTACTTCGGCTACCGACCGATCGACTGGGAGGACGACGCCGCCGACGACATGATCAGCACGCTCCGCCGCTACACCCCGACCATCGTCGGCCTCCTCGTGCTCGTCACGACGTTCTCCGTCGCCGGGGGCCTCGTCGCCGCCGAGATCTCGTTCACCAACGACGTCAACACGGCCGTCGAAGACGTTCTGGAAGAGGATCAGTACAACGAACTCGAACTGACTCAGGTACAGGCGGAGGTGCAGCTCTCGCGACACGTCGGCGAGACGCCACAGGTGTCAGTCGTGCTCAGTCGTCCGGCAGACGCGCCCTACCCCGGTCTCGCAGACAGGCTCAAACAGCGGATCGTCGCGGAGACGGAGCGGCAGGTAGAGGTCCAAGTCGAGTTCGCCGACGTCCAGCGGACGGAACCGCCGGAGCAACGGGAGTAGGGGCTACTTCTTGTAGGGTTCACAGACCCGCTCGACGCCTTCCTCGAAGCTGATCTGTGGCTCCCAGCCGGTCTCGGCTTTGATCTTGCCGATGTCGGCCATCGTGTCGTGGACGTACACGTCGAACGGGTTCTCGACGTAGACGGGGTCGACGTCCGTGCCGAGGACGTCGTTTATCATCTCGACCATCGTGTTGAAGTCGTAGCTCTCGCCGGTGCCGAGGTTGTAGATGCCGTCCAGTTCGTGGTCGGCCGCGAGTTCGAGTCCGCGAACGACGTCGTCGACGTGGGTGAAATCGCGGGTCTGCGTCCCGTCGCCGAACAGTTCCGGCGACTCCCCGCGGGCGATCTGGTCGGCGAACTGCGCGACGGTGTTGGCGAACTCGCCTTTGTGTTCCTCGTTTCCGGCGAACCCCTGATAGACCGAAAAGAAGCGCATCCCGGCGAGGCTGAGGTCGTAGTGGTTGTGGAAGTACTCGGCGTAGCGTTCGCGGGCGAGTTTCGACGCCTCGTACCCCGTGCGCGCTTCGACCGGCATGTCTTCGGGGGACGGGTCGGTTCGACTGCCGTAGATAGAGGAGGTCGACGCGTAGACGACGGTGTCGCAACCGTCCTGTCGGGCCTGATCGACCGTGTTGACGAACCCTTCGACGTTGACGCGAGCGCCGGTCGTGGGGTCCTCCTCGTGCATCTTGTAGGAGGAGAGCGCCGCGAGGTGGAACACGACGTCGACGTCGGTCGGGAGGTCGTCGTCGAGGACGCTCGCGTCGACGAACTCGACGTCGTCGTGGAGGTTCTCGGGCGTCCCGAGATACAGGTCGTCGACGGCGACGACGTCGTTGTCGGCCGCGAGATAGTTCGCGAGGTTCGACCCGATGAACCCCGCACCGCCGGTGACGAGGACACGTTTTCCGTTCATGTACGTAGGCCCCGTGGGGAGGGGGAAAGTGTTGTCGCTCCGTCCGGTCGGTCGGGTGCGTCACCGCAGAGATGTCAAATACATTGTCTGTCAAGTTAGAGGACGGTTACGGGTGTCGAGAACTCAGTCGCTCACCGTGGTATCCATCGCATTTAAGAACATCAATCCCGAATATGACCGTATGTCATCAATCGAACTGACACCGAGTCAGAAACAGATTCTCACGGCCCTGATAAATCTCTATCGGGAGTCCGAGTCCGCGGTCAAGGGGGAGGACATCGCCGGCGAAGTGAACCGCAACCCCGGGACGATCCGCAACCAGATGCAGAGCCTGAAGGCGCTCCAGCTGGTCGAGGGCGTCCCCGGTCCGAAAGGTGGCTACAAACCGACCGCGAACGCCTACGAGGCGCTCGACATCCAGGAGATGGACGAGCCGGCGACCGTCCCACTCTACCACGAGGGCGAACTCGTCACCGAGGCGAACGTCGAGGGGATCGATCTCTCCAGCGTCCACCACCCCGAGAAGTGTCGCGCGGAGATCCACGTACAGGGCTCCGTTCGCGACTTCCACGAGGGCGACAAGGTGACGGTCGGGCCGACGCCGCTGTCGAAGCTCGTCATCGAGGGCGTCCTCGACGGCAAAGACGACACCAGCAACGTCCTCATCCTCATCATCGAGGACATGACGGCTCCGACCGAAGAGCCGGAACACTGAACTGACTCGCGTTCTCGAAGCGATTCTCTCTTCTCTCTCCTCCGAGCGGTGCGTATCGCCGTCGGCCGGAGCGGCCGACGACCGAGAGCAGACTCGGCGTCCAGTGTACCGAGAGCGGCGTCGCGAGGTGAGATGCAGAGCGATCGAAGCGAACTGAGAAAGAGAGAGAGAGAACAGCGAACGGGGTGGTCTACGAGTCGAGTTACAGGTCGTCCCAGGCGTCGAACGCACGCTTGGCCGAGGAGACGTCCGCGATCCAGCGGGCGGCGATACCCTTCTTCAGCAGTTTCGCGCCGGGTCCGCCGAAGGTGTTGATCGGGACGCCCTGGACGTCGTGGGCGACCGCCTTGTCGCCGACGGAGATGACAGTCCCCTTGTCGTTGTGGGTCCACGTCTTCAGCGGCCCACCGCGGACGGAACGGACGAGGTTCTGCCCGGCGATCTCGGCGGCCTGCCAGGCGGCCTGCGCGGTCGGCGGGGCGACGGTGTCGTCGCCCTGGTCGACCAGCGCGGAGTCGCCGATGGCGAAGACGCGGTCGTCGCTCGTCTGGAAGTCCTGGTCGGCGAAGATGCGGTTCGAACGCTCGTCTTTGTCGACGTTGGCCTCGGCGACCTCCTCTTGACCCGTGATACCGCCGGTCCAGACGAGCACGTCGTAGTCGAGTTCCTCGGGGGCTTCGTCCTCGCCGCCGCCGAGGGAGATGGTCTCCTCGTCGACCTTCGAGATGAAGTCGCCCGTGAGGATGTCGACGTCGGCGTCCTGCAGACGCTTCCGGAGCGCACCCTGTACCTCGGGGTCCTGTCCGGGGAAGATCTCGTCGAGACCCTCGACGATCTTGATGTCGACGGGTGCGCGGTGTTTGTCGCGGAACGCCGCGATCTCGCCGGCGCACTGGATCCCCGAGAGACCCGCGCCGCCGACGACGATCTGCGCCGGTTCGCTGCGGGAGGCCTCTTCGGCGGCGGTCTTGACCGACTCGTGGATCTCGCGGGCGTCGTCGAGGCCCTTCAGCGTGAGCGAGTACTCTTCGAGGCCCTCGATGCCGTAGAAGGCGGTCGCGCTCCCGAGGGCGACGAGGAGGTAGTCGTAGTCGACGGCGGTGTCGTCGGCGAGTTCGACGGTTCGCTCGTCGGTGTCGACGTTCTCGACGTGTCCCTCGACGAAGTTCGTCGACGGCGACTTGATCTCGTCGACCGGGATGGCGATGTTCGACTCGACGGACGGCTTCCGGATCACCCGGTGGACCTCGTGGAGCACGAGGTGGTAGTCCTGCTCCGAGATCCAGGTGAGTTCGGCCTCGTCGTCGTCGATCTCCTTCTCGAACGATCGTACTGCGCCGGCCCCAGCGTAGCCCGCACCGAGGACGACGACCTGCGTAGTCATACGCGACAGTCCGAAGGCATGAGATAAATGGGCTTTGGAACCGGCCGCCGGAGAGACGGCAGATGTTGCCGTACGCGCCCGAAAACGGTCGATTTGTGTGGTAACGAGTGTCGTGGTCTACCGGCTCACTCCAGCGAGAGACCGGCGTGCCAGTGGTCGACGCCCGCCTCGCGTTTCACCTCGTCCATCCGGGCGAGCAGTTTGACGGCGAGACTCGCCGTCTCGGCCGCGTTCGACTCGCCTTCGGTCCGGAACTCGCCGGTGACGCGGTTCGCGTAGACGGAGCAGACCGCGCCGGCCCGGAGGCCGTAGACGTTGGCGACGGTGAGCAGCGCCGACGCCTCCATCTCGATGTTCTTGACGTTCGCCTCCCGTAACTCCTCGACGAGCGACTCGCTGCCGGCGGCACGGAACCCCTCGAACCCGGGGCGGCCCTGTCCGGCGTAGAAGGAGTCGGCGCTCATCGTCAGCCCGACGTGGTAGTCGTGACCGAGTCGTTCGGCGGCGGCGACGAGCGCGGAGACGACCTCCTGGTCGGCGACGGCGGGGTAGTCCTCGCGGACGTAGGCCTTGCTCGTCCCCTCCTGTCGGACTGCACCGGAGGTGATGACGAGATCGCCCACCGCCATGTCGGGCTGGATGGCACCGCAGGAGCCGACGCGGATGAACGTGTCGGCGTCGACGCGGGCGAGTTCCTCGAGCGCGATGGCGGCGGAGGGGCTGCCGATCCCCGTCGACGTGACCGAGATGGGCGTCCCCTCGTAGCTCCCCGTCGCGGTCCGGTACTCGCGGTGGTAGGCGACCTCCTCGTAGTCGTCCCAGAGTGCCGTGATCTTGTCGACGCGCTCGGGGTTCCCCGGGAGCAGGACGGCGTTCGCGACGTCGCCGGGTTCGAGTTCGACGTGGTACTGGAACTCCTCGTTCGGGTCTTCGCTGTCGTCGACCATGATACAGAAGGTGACGAAAGACGATGTAAAAGCGTTTGGCTCTCGTCGCTACTCGCGTTGCTCCTTGGCCGCCTCCAGCGTCCCGAGCGAGATGGTGTTCGGGAGCAGTTCTCCCAGCGTGTACTCGGTCGTCTCTCCGTCTCCTTCGTCGCAGACGACGGGCAGATCCTCGTCGCAGAACTCCGCGAGCGTCTGTCGACACATCCCGCAGGGGGTGACGCCGTCGCGGACGCCGGAGGTGACCGCGAGACGGTCGAACTCGGTGTAGCCGTTCTTGACGGCCTCGGCGACGGCGACCTCCTCGGCGTGGAGGCTGTTGCTGTAGTTGGCGTTCTCGATGTTGCAGCCGACGAAGACGGTGCCGTCGGTCGTTCGGAGCGCCGCCCCGACGCGGTACTCGGAGTACGGAACGTGAGCGTTGTCGAGGGCGTCGCGGGCCTGCCGAATCAGGTCGTCGGTCATGGCTGGGCGTTCGCACAGGGACGGTTTATAGGCCCCGACGGAGGACAGAGAGAAAGAGTCTATACCGGTCGGTCCCGACTCCGAGACGTGAACGACGAACGTACCGGACGGGAGGTCCTGCTCGTCGTCGGCGGCGTCGTGGTAGGGTTGGCGGGTCTCATCGGCTTCTTCATCGGGTCGAACAGCGCGGCGTCGTCGCCGACGTTCGAGGTGTTCGAGACGGTGGCGTTGCCGACGACGCCCGTGAGCGTCGCGCTCTACGGGATGCTCTTCACGGGTCTCGTCCTCGGCGGACTGTTCGTCGCGGTCGAGGCCGCCTCGCGCTACGACGACCCGTAACCGAGCGCGTCAAGCGCGGTCCTTTTGTCACCGGAGCACGGAGTCAGCGTATGGCCACGCCTGCGAGCGAGCGGGACGCACCTCCACACGAGAGCGAGAACCGGAACCGCAAGCGCGCCGCGCTCGCCGTCTTCCCCTTCCTCGTCATCGGCGTCGGGAACGTGATCCTCATCCTGCTGATGGGGATGGAGAAGCTCTGGGGGTTCGCGCTGCTCCCGCCGGTGCTGTTCTGTTCGGTGCTCGCGTGGATCGTCTTCAGCACCGACTTCCTCGACGACCGGACCTGAGCTCCGCCGACGGGGCTCAGCGGCCCGTGTCGTACTTGTAGGTTGCCCGTTCGGGGTCGATCCCGAAGTCCTCGGCCGTCTCCTCGGGTTCCGCCGTCTCCTCGATCGGCGCGGCGTCTTTGAACGCCTCCCTGAGTCGCGGCGGCATCTCGAACTCGTCGACGTCGACGACGGTCCCGACGACCCCCTCGTCGACGGTCTCCCGTTTCTCCGAGAACCGTTCGCGTAGCCTGGGAGGCAGGTCGGCCGACTCGACGGGGTCGAAGCCGAACTGGACGAGGTAGTTGGGCTGGTCGGTGATCGAGTAGACGTGGTCGAACCCCTCGGCGCTGGCCTTGTCGACGAGGCGTTCGACGACGTGTGCGCCGACGCCCTGTCCGCGCCAGGCCTCTAGAACGCCGATGCCGGTCAGCTCGCAGACGTCGCTCTCGTCGGATTTGTGAATACGGATCCGTCCGAACCCGGCCCGCTCGTCAGTCTCCTCGTCGACCGCGATGACGTAGTCCCGCGAGCGGAACGCGACGTCGTCGAGACCCATCGCCTCGATGTGGTCGAGCAGCCAAACCTCGTCGCGGTTCTTGGCATCACGGACGTACATGCCACCTCTTAGCACCCAAACCGATAAAAAGTGTTTGCCGGACGGCGATTCGTCGACCTACACGGACGTTCGTGCGGAAAGTTACTTGATACGGGGGAGAAAAGACCTGGACATGACGACGGTGCCAGACACCGACGAGATCGTGCACGAACCGAGCCGGGAGTTCGTCGAGTCGACGAACGTCTGGCAGTTCATGCAACAGTACGGGATCGACGACTACGAGGAACTGATCGCCCGTACCTGTACGGACGTCGAGGGCGTCGAGGACAGCGGCGTCGAGTGGTTCTGGGACGAGTTGGTCGACTATCTCGACGTCGAGTTCTACGAGGACTACGACAGCGTCCGAGACGACTCTGAAGGGCCGCAGTTCTCCGATTGGTACCCCGGCGGGAAGATCAACGTCGCCCACAACACGCTCGACAGGCACGCCGCCGTCGACAGCGAGAAACGGAACAAAGTCGCCTGCATCTGGGAGGGCGAGGACGGCGACGTCCGGGAGGCCACCTACCACGAACTCCACCGCCAGGCCAACAAGGTCGCGAACTATCTGGAGTCCGTCGGCCTCGACACCGGCGACACCGTCGGCCTCTACATGCCGATGGTTCCCGAAGTCATCTCGATCCTCTACGGCTGTTTCAAAGTCGGAGCCATCGCAGTACCCATCTTCTCCGGGTTCGGCGTCGACGCGACGGCGACACGTATCGCGGACTCCGAGTGTTCGGTGCTGTTCACCGGCGACGGCTTCCAGCGCCGCGGCAGCGAGGTGTTCCTGAAAGGTGCCGCAGACGACGCCATCGAGGAAGCGGACTACGTCGAGCACACGGTGGTCTTCGACCGGTTAGGCGCGAGTGACGACGCCAGTGACACAGAAGTACCGTGGGACGCCGACCGCGACGAGTGGTGGTCCGAGGCGGTCGAACCGCAGGACGACGCCTACGACACCAAGGAACTCCCCTCCGACCAGGAGTCGATGCTGCTGTACTCCTCGGGGACGACAGGGAAACCGAAGGGTATCGTCCACACCCACGCGGGCGTCCAGCTGCAGACGGCCAAGGAGATCCACTTCGGCTTCGACCAGAAGCCCTCGGACCGTTTCTTCTGGGTATCCGACATCGGCTGGATGATGGGACCGTGGACGCTCATCGGCAACCACACCTTCGGCGGCACCATCTTCATGTACGAGGGCGCGCCCGACTACCCCGAACCGGACCGCTTCTGGGCGATGATCGACCGCCACAAGCTGACGACGTTCGGCATCTCGCCCACTGCCATCCGCGCGCTCCGGAAGTACGACGACGAGTGGGTCGAGAAACACGACCTCTCGTCGCTTCGCTTGCTCGGGTCGACCGGCGAACCGTGGGACCCCGAGTCCTGGCAGTGGTTCTACGAGAAAGTGGGACGAAGCGAAGCGCCGATCATCAACATCTCCGGCGGTACCGAGATCTGCGGCTGCTTCCTCATGCCGATGCCGACCCAGCCGCTGAAGCCCTGCTCGCTCGGCGGACCAGGGTTGGGAATGAACATCGACGTCGTGAACTCACAGGGCGAGTCAGTCGCCGACGACCACGAACGCGGCTTCCTCGTCGCCCGCGACTCCTGTCCCTCGATGACGAAATCGCTGTGGGAGGGCGACGAACGCTACCTGAACACCTACTGGTCGACGTTCCAAGACCCGCCGATGTGGGACCACGGCGACTGGGCCCAGAAAGACGCCGACGGCTTCTGGTTCCTGCACGGCCGCGCCGACGACGCGCTCAACGTCGCCGGACGCAAGGTCGGCCCCGCCGAGGTCGAGGGCGCGCTCATCGAACACGAGAGCGTCAACCAGGCCGCCGCCGTCGGCGTCCCCGACGACACCACCGGCACCGCCGTCGTCGCCTACGTCGTCCTCGAAGATGGCGTCGACGAGAGCGACGACCTACGGGAAGAGCTACGGGCGCTCGTCGGCGAAGAGTTGGGCAAACCGTTCCGCCCGCGCGAGGTACTGTTCGTCGACGAGTTCCCCAAGACCCAGTCGGGGAAGATCATCCGTCGGGCCATCTCCGCGCTCTATCAGGGCGAGGAACTCGGCGACATGAGCAGCATCGAGAACCCCGAGGCGTTAGAGAAGATCGAGAACGCGAAGTAGAACCCGAACGGGCTTGATGAGGTTGTCCGTTCGGGCAGTCAGTGACGAGCAGTCAGCCGATCAGTGACGACCGTTCAGTCAGCCAGCGGCGACCCCACGCCGTCGGACCAGACGCCGGTCGTGAAGTCGACCGCGCCGTTCCACTTCGCGACGGCGGTCGTCACCGCGAGGTCGCCGGTGACGTTGACCATCGTCCGGAGACGGTCGAGGATGGGGTCGACGCCGGCGACGACGCCGACGATCTCCAGCGGCAGTCCCAGTTGCGTGAGCACGAGCGTCAGCATGATGAGCCCCGATCCGGGGACGCCCGCGGTGCCGATACTCGCGAGGACGGCGACGGAGACGACGGCGAACTGGTCGGCCAGCGTGAGGTTGACGCCGACGACGTTGGCCGCGAAGACCGCCGCGACCCCCTGATACATCGCCGTGCCGTCCATGTTGATCGTCGCACCGAGCGGAAGCGTGAAGCCGTAGACGCGCTCTGCGACGCCGAGGTTCTCGTCGGCGTCCGACATCGTCACCGGGAGCGTCCCGCTCGACGAACGGATGCTGAGTGCGGTGACCATCGCCTCGCGAGCGCCCGAGAGGAACGAGAGCGGCGACTGGCCGAGGATGCCGACGACGAACCCGCCGAGGTAGACGACGCCGATGTGGACGACGGCGGCGACGAGCATCGTCACGATGAGCAGTGCGAACGGGACGATGGCGTCGACGCCGGCCGCCCCGAAGACGCTCGCCATGAGCGCGAAGACGCCGAGGACGCCGAACTCCATCACGCCCCAGACGACCTTGAACATCGCCTCGGCGCCCGCCTCCGCGAGATCGAAGAAGCTCTCGATACCGCGGGAGACCGCCGGGTCGTCGGTTTCTTCCTGGACGAGCGCCAGGGCGAGGCCGAAGACGACGACGAAGAAGATGGTCGGCAACACCGACCCCTCGGCCATCGCGCCCAGCGGGTTCGTCGGGACGATGTTCAGGACGACCTCCGTGGCCGACGGCGCCTCCGCGCTCTGTGGCTCCGCCTCGGCGAGCAGGCTCTCCAGCCCTCGCGACCCCGGCTGGATCGCGTTGGAGACGGCGAGGCCGACCGCGACGGCGACGGCGGAGGTGACCGCGTACAGCGCGACGACCTGCCCGCCGAGTTTCCCCAGCGTCGACGGCGTCAGCTGTCTGACCCCCATCAACAGCGTGAACACGACGATGGGGACGATGAGCATCGTCAGCAGTCGGACGAACAGGTCGCCGATCGGCTGCAGGACGGTCGCGGGCTCGCCGACGGCGAGCCCGAGAAGCGATCCGAGTACGAATGCGATCCCGATGCGGTAGACGATACCGACAGAGCGGTACGTCTTCCACGTCGAGACAATGGGATTAGATGTCATAACACGGTCTGTCGTACGGTTCGACAAACCCTGCCATAAGTATTAATACAGAATTCGAGTCGAAAATCGTGATACAACGCGGCGGTCTTCGGAGAGGAGAGCCCAGTTCAGGAGCCGTCCCACTCCTCGCGGAGCAGTCCGTAGACGACGACGTCCTCGTAGTCGCCGCGGACGAACCGGTGGCCGCGCATCGTCCCCTCGTGGGTGAACCCCAGTGACTCGAGCAGTCTCCACGAGGCGTCGTTGTACTCGTACGCCTGCGCCCAGAGCCCGTTGACGGCGTACGTCTCGAAGACGTAGTCGACGAGTAGTTCCAGTGCCTCGACGGCGTACCCCTGGCCCTGAAAGTCGGGCGCGACCCAGTAGGAGAGTTCGGGCCGGGTGTACTCGATGTTCTTCGCGCTGACCGCGCCGATGGGTTCGGGGTCGGCGGCGTCGGTGTCGTGACCGCCTGCTTCAGCTTCGCTGCCGTCGCCTCCGCGGACGTCGCTCTCGTCGTCCCCGTCGAGGCAGACGAGCAGGTTGACGCTCTCGTCGCTCTCGAACCAGTTCTCGAAGCTCTCCTCGACCTGTGTCTCGTTTCTGGGAGCGTCCATGCCGAGCGGGACGCGGACCCGAGGGTCGTTGTGCCACCGCTCGAAGAACGACGCGTCGTCGCGGTCGATGGCTCGGAGGGTCAGACGGTCACCACGGAGGAACGCAGAGCCTGGCATCACTCTCCAGACGGACAGAGTTATAAAATAGTTCGTTGAGACGTGGTATCACGGGACAGTCGACGCGCCCACGAGACGACCCTCGGGGACACAAGCGTCGTCGGCGTCAGCGTCGGTGACGGCGAGGGTACCCTGTGAGTCATCGTCGTCGGGATCCGGAAACACGACCGTCGCACCGACCGAGAGCGGCGCGAGGACACCCGCCACGACGGTTCCCGGGTCCGCGAGCGACGCGCGGACGACGACCTCGTCCGCGTCCGTGAGTTCGAAGTCGGCGACGACGCGGTCGGCAGCGTCGAGGAGCGTCCGGTGAGTGTAGGTGTCGTCGCCGACAGCGAGGACGGCGGTGTCGGAGTCGACGTCGGTCGGCGGAAATGCGGGGTTCTCGCTCCAGACCTCTTTCTCCCAGTGCGAGGTGCCGGGGTCGGTCGGCGGGCCGCCGTAGACGACGCGTTTCGTGCCGGGGACGTCGGCGAACTCGCTCTCGCGTCGCTGGGGGACGACGACCGCCCGGACGTCGCCGTCGCTAGGGTCGAACGTGGTCGTCGCACCGTGGAGTGCGGCTCCGAAGAACGTCAGGAGCGGCTCGGGGAGCGAATCCGGTTCGATGGCGACGCGCCCGCCGCCGCGGACGCCGAGGAAACTCAGGAAGTTGCCCGCCTTCCACGCCGTGGTACAGAAGTCGTGGTAACTGTAGTCTCGCTCGAGCGACGGGACGCGGAGTGCGAGCGCCGACGACCGACGGTCGCGGGCGACGAGGTCACCGAGGGTGTTCACGGCGCACGCTACGGGAGAGCGACGCAAAAGACCGCCGGACTCGAGCGGAGGCCGGCGGACCACCTGTTTCCTCGCAGAACGGGACAGTCTTCGAGACCGTTCTCTCGTGCGTTCGTGGCATTACTAGTGATTCACAAAATCGGGGCGAATAGTTAACAGTCAATCATTTACATCCCCTCCCCAACACAGTTGATGGGTGTGCACACATACCAATGAGAGCAGTTGTCTACCAGGGACCGAAGGAAGTAGCGATCGAAGACGTCGACGAACCGGAGCTCCAGCATCCGAACGACATCGTCGTCGACATCACGACGAGCGCCATCTGCGGCTCGGACCTCCACATGTACGAGGGCCGGACCGCCGCCGAGGAGGGGATCGTGTTCGGACACGAGAACATGGGGATCGTCGAGGAGGTCGGCGACGGCGTGTCGACACTCGAGGAGGGCGACCGCGTGGTGATGCCGTTCAACGTCGCCTGCGGGTTCTGTCGGAACTGTGAGAACGGCTACACCGGCTTCTGTACCAACGTCAACCCCGGGTTCGCCGGGGGTGCCTACGGCTACGTCGCCATGGGACCGTATCAGGGGGGACAGGCGGAGAAACTCCGCGTCCCGTACGCGGACTTCAACGCGCTCAAACTCCCAGAGGGTGACGAGCACGAGGACTCCTTCTCGCTGCTGGCCGACATCTTCCCGACGGGATGGCACGGCACCGAACTGGCGAACCTGAGTCCGGGCGAGTCCGTCGCCATCTTCGGTGCCGGACCGGTCGGCCTCATGGCTGCCTACAGCGCGAAGATCAAGGGTGCGGCGGAGATCTACGTGGTCGACCGCGTCGAGAGCCGTCTCGACCTCGCGGAGGAACACTGCGACGCGACGGCGATCAACTTCGAGGATTCGGACCCGGTCGAACAGATCAAACAGGAACACGGCGACATGGTCGACAAGGGCGTCGACGCGGTCGGCTACCAGGCGATCGACCCGGAGACCGACCCCAGCGACGACGCCTACGACCCCGCTCGGGAGAACCCGGCGGTCGTCCTCAATCAGCTGATCCAGGTCGTCCGCCCGACCGGCGAACTCGGCGTCCCCGGGCTGTACGTCCCCTCGGACCCCGGTGCACCCGACGAGATGGCCGCACAGGGTCGGCTCGGCATCGACTTCGGGAAGCTGTTCGAGAAGGGGCTGAAGGTCGGCACCGGTCAGTGTAACGTCAAGCAGTACAACCGCGAACTGCGCGACCTCATCATCGAGGGACGGGCGGACCCGAGTTTCGTCGTCTCCCACCGCGTCGGGCTCGACGAGGCCCCGGAGATGTACGAGAAGTTCGACAAGCGCGAAGAGGGCGTGACGAAGGTGCTCCTCGAACCCTAAACTAGGAGCGCATCCACGCCTCGGGGTGCTCGTCCCTGAGATGTCGCTGGTACAGCTCGACGATCTCCGCGTACGACCCCGCGACGACCTGCCAGTCGCAGTGGGGACACGTTCCAGTCATCGCCATCGTGCGTTCTGACCCCCGATGCGTCCGGCGCACCGAGAGCTTCGATAGTTGCCCTACGTGCCCGACGGATTAATCCCTCTCGTCGCCAACTACCCACCACCGATGTGTCAGTACTGTATGTACAACGCCAAGGGATGGACACAACTCCTCCAGTACGACGACGTCTACCAGGAGGCGATCGCCGGGGTGGCCGAGAGCGAGTCGACGTACGGCTTCCACGAGTCGTGGGACGACCTCAAAGCCGACCTCATGTCGTAGGGAACGGGTCGTCGAACGCCTCCGCCGCGATCTCCTCGGCGGTCGCGAGACAGTCGTCGAGCGACGCCGCGAGCGCGTCGGCGTCGAGGTCGGTGCCGATGAACACCAGTCGCGTCTCCGGGTCGTCCCCCTCGTCCCACGTCCCGATGGGTCCGGCCTGTATCGACGGCCCGGCCTGACTCAACCCCATGACGGTGTCGGGTCGTCCAGCGAGCCGGAAGAATCCCTTCGCGCGGACGACGTTGCCGTCCCAGTCGTCGAGCCACACGTCCAACCGTTCTGGGTGGAACGGTTCGCGGCGACGGTAGACGGTCGAGGCGACGCCGTGGCGCTCGGCGGTCGAGGGGTGGTCGTGGTCGTCGCCGTCGGCGTCTCCGTGGCCGTGGTCGTCCGCGAGCCGTCGCTTCCAGCCGACCTCTCGCTGGGCCCGCTCGAAGTCGAACCGGCCGGTTCCGAGGACGCGCGCGGGGTCGACCGCCGAATATTCGGTTCGGACGACGTCGGCGCGCGGTTGGAGCTCCTCGACGATGGCCTCGATCCGGTCGAGTTCCTCGTCCGGAACCATGTCGCATTTGTTCAACAACAGGACGTCGCAGAACTCGATGCTGTCGACGAGGACGTCCGCGAACGGCCGGTCGGGCGTGCGCATCCGGTCGGGGAGTCCCTCCTCGACGTCGAACTCCTTCCAGAAGCCGTAGGCGTCGACGACCGAGACGGTCGTGTCGAGACGGTAGTAGTCGGTGGGGTCGACGTCGCTCTCGTCGGACCCGACGGTGAACGTCTGGGCGATCGGTATCGGTTCGCTGATGCCGGAGGCCTCGACGAGGAGGTAGTCGAACGACCGCGTCTCGGCCAACCGCTTCACCTCGGTGAGGAGATCCGACTGGAGTCGACAGCAGATACAGCCGTTCGAGAGGTCGATCACGCCGTCGTCGGCCGACAGTGAACCGTCGGCGTCGACACCCTCGTCGTCGGCCGACAGTGAACCGTCGGCGTCGACACCCTCGTCGTCGGCCGACAGTGAGTCGTCGGCGTCGACACCACTGTCGGCGATGAGTTCGGCGTCGATGTTGACCTCGCCCATGTCGTTGACGACGACGGCGATCTCGTGGCCCTGCGGATCGTTCAGCAGGTGGTTGACGAGCGTCGTCTTCCCCGACCCGAGGTAGCCGCTGACGACCGTGACGGGGATCGTCCCGCTGTCCGGTCCGTCTGGTGTGTCACTCATTCTCCCAGTACGAGTTGACACGAACGGCAGTTATCCCTATCGGTGTCGTGGGTCGGGTTCGCACGGCCCTGCTCACGGCGCGCCGACGACGAGAAGCGTGCTCTCGACGTCGCCGACGCGTAACTGGCGAACTTCGTCGGGCGAGACTCGAACGGCGTCGCCCACCCCGAGCGCCAGCGTCTCGTCACCGACGGTGAGGGTAGCCTCGCCGTCGACGAGGACGTAGACCTCCTCGTGGTCGGACTCGACGTGGTCGTGTTCCTTCCCGCTCCACCCCGGTTCGGCCTCGACGACGGTGACGCCGAGGTTCTCGCAGTCGAGCGCGTCGCGGAGGAAGTACATCGACTCGCTGATCGGTTCGACGTCGTGGTAGTTGGCTTTCGTGTACGTCATCCTGTCGGAGTTGGATTCGTGGTAGCAAATAGCTTGCACCGAGCGTCGCCGGTGTCGTCGGAAGGCGACATGGAGTGGCGTGCAGACGGTTACCACGGCGTGAGCGGGGGCGGTTACCAGGTGGTTGTCCGAGAGTTAAGAGAGAGCATAGCACGGTAGAGGTATGTACTCCCCAGGGCACGTCGGCATCGCACTGCTATGTTTCACTCCCGTCGCGACGCTGCTTCACCGTTACGGGTTGCACCGAGCAGTGCACGTGGGGACGGTCGGCTTTCTGCTGACGGCGTCGGCACCCGACGTCGACCTCTATCTCGCGGCCGTCCCCCACCGGGGGGTGACACACACGATGACCGCCGCCGTCGCCGTCGGCGTGCTGTTCGGCGTCGTCGGTGCGCTCGTCCGTGCCCCCGGGTTCCGGCGACGTCGACACGACTTCCTCTTCGCGTTTCTGGTGGGGACGGTCGGGATCGGGACACATCTTCTCGGCGACGTCGTCACTCCGATGGGCATCCATCCGTTCGCCCCCGTCTTCGACGCTCACTACACGCTGAACCTGGTCCGCGCGAGCGATCCGGCCGCCAACGCCGGGTTGCTCGCCACCGGTCTCGCCGCGTACCGCCTGTACGGCGACGCCGCTCGCCTCCTCGACCGGACACCGCTGGCGGCGACGCGAGTGTCGACGGTGGGAGAGGCAGACAACGATCCGGTCTGACCCTCAGAAGGAGTTCTTGATCTTCTCGAAGAAGCCCTCTTTCACCTCGACCTCGTCGCCGCCGGCCTCGGCGAACTGCTTGAGCGCCTCCTTCTGCTCTCTGTTGAGGCTCTCGGGCGTGACGACCTGCACCTGCACGTAGAGGTCTCCCTGCCCGCGCCGCTGGAGACGAGGCATCCCTTTCCCCTTGAGGCGGAACGTCTCGCCGCTCTGAGTCCCTTCGGGGACGTCCATCTCGACGGTGCCGTCGAGCGTCTCGACGTCGACCGTCGCGCCGAACGCGGCCTGCGGGAAGGAGATGGGGAGTTGGACGTAGAGGTCGTCGCCCTCGCGACGGAGCGTCTCGTGGTCGGCGATCTGGATCTCGATGAGGAGATCGCCGTTCGGACCGCCGTTCTCGCCGGGTGCGCCCTCCCGCTCCATCCGGAGGCTCTGCCCGTCGCGGATGCCCGCCGGAATGTCGACCGAGAGCGTCGCCTCGTTGCGGACCTGTCCGTCGCCGCCGCAGGTGCTACAGGTCTCGCTGTAGAGTTCGCCGTCGCCGCCACAGTGACGGCAGGTCTGGGTCTGCTGCATCCGGCCGAACGGCGTCTGCTGAACGGTCGTCGTCTGTCCCTGCCCGTTACACTCGGGACAGGTCTCGACGTCGGCGTCCGCGGGGTGGCCCTTCCCCTCGCAGTCGGGACACCGCTCCGGACGGGTGACGGTCACCTGCTTCTCGACGCCCTCGTAGGCGTCTTCGAGGTCGAGCGTCAGGCGCGTGCGGAGATCTGCACCCTTCTGCGGGCGGTTACCGCGCTGGCCGCCGCCACCGCCGTTGAACAGGTTGTTGAAGATGTCCTCGAAGCCGCCCATTCCGCCACCCATCCCGCCACCGCCGCCGAACGGGTTGCCGCGCTGGCCACCGCCACCGCCGTCGAAACCGCCGCGCTTCTCGGCCTGCTCGAAGCGGTCGTGGCCCATGCGGTCGTACGCCGAGCGTTTCTCCTCGTCGGAGAGCACCTCCTTGGCCTTCTTCACCTTCTTGAACTTCTCCTCGGCGTTGGGGTCGTCGCTGACGTCCGGATGGTACTCGGTCGCCTTCTTCCGGTAGGCCTTCTTGATCTCGTCCTCGTCGGCATCCCGGGAGACCCCGAGCACGTCGTAGAAGTCCTCGCTCATCAGTTGTTCCATCCGTTATCGGTCGAACTACTTGAAAAGCGCGGCTTGGTCGACGACGTTCTCGAAGGACGGAACGTACCGACCGAGAGCGTCGAACCGAGAGTCTTCGACCGCTTCGTCCCCAACGCACCGTTTCCTGGTCGGCAGTCGGGACGAAACGATGCAGTGGCACCTGCCGGTTCGGTGTCTCGTCTCTGTCCGAACTGCTCGGCTCACTCCGACCGGTCCCAGACGAGCGCGTCGTGCGCCTCGTAGAACCGGCGGACTCGGTCGTCCGCGAGCAACGGTCGGTGGACCTGCAGCGACTTCGAACCGGGGTAGCTGTTCGCCTCGATGATCTTGAACCCTCCCTCTCCGTCCGTCGGGACGACGTCCCAGCCGACGTAGGGGACGTGGGGGAACGCCGCCGCCATCTCGAGAAGCTTCTCTCGGATGGTCTCCCACCCGGGCACCGACCGGCCCGCGATGGGCGTTCCGGTGTCCGGGTGGCTCTCGTGCCACACGAGGCGAGTCGACTCGGGGAGCTGGACGGCCTCGCCGAGTTCGCCGGTCTCGACGTCGAGTTCGGCGTTGAGACCTCCCTGCGAGAAGTTGTCCATCGGGAGCGACCGCTTCGACCCCATCCGCTGGATGGCGATGGGGACGAACGGTTCGCCTGCCTCGGCGTCGTACATCGTGATGACCCGCAGCGTGTTCGGCGTCTCGGGGAACAGCCGCGCGCTGAACTCGCTCTGTTCGACGAACTCACAGACGAGATACTCCTCGTGGTCTGCGACCGTCCGGCCGAACGCTTCCGGCGACATGCGCTCGCCGTTGACCACGGCGGTGCCGTCGTCCCACTCACAGATGAGGACGTTGTTGCCGCCACCGCCCTTGATCCACTTCAGCACGAGGCGTCCCTCCCGGCGAAGCAGCGCCGGAACACGTTCGGCTGCGTCCGCAGCGTGTCGACCGTCGGTCGCGACGCCGCTCGGGACGTCGCCCTCGGTCAGCGACCCGCCGTCGGTGGCTGCCGGACGAAGTGCGTCGACGGGGTGAAAACGACCGTTCTTCAACAGGCCGTAGACTGCCGGTCGGTGTTCGTCGAACGACTGGAGCATCCAGTGGAAGACGAGCTTGTTGTCCAGCGAGATGGTCCACTGTCCGTTGATCTGTTTCGTCTTCACGAATCGCTCGACGTCCGAGAGATACTGCCGGTGTGTCCGCTCGTTCAGCTCGTAGAGGTAGTCCGAGCGGCTGAGAAAGCCGCGTCGCCAGAGCCACAACCGCCGCGACAGCGGACGTTCGTACGTCTCGTACCCCTCCGTCTCCGTCTGGAGGAGTTCCTGAAACTTGCGAGCAGATATGTAGGCATCTCTAATTTTCATCTCTACAGATGAGTCTCGGAGCCATTTACCTCCTGTGGCCGTGAGAGTCGGCGGACCCGACGCCTCGGATGCGTCGGTCGGAGAAATACCGAACGGCTCCGAGCGGTACAGAGTGGAGACGTGCGGCGTCTGATGTGCGTCAGACGGCTCCACCGTCGGTAAGAGAGGACGGGGGTGGCGAGACGGAGACTACTTCTCGTCGTTTTCGTCGCTTTCGTCTACATCTTCGAAGTCGGCGTCGACGTACTCGTCGCCGCCGTCGCTGTCGGCACCGCCCGGGCCACCCGGACCGCCTGCGCCGCCCATGTCACCCATGCCAGCGCCGCCGCCCATGCCGCCGGCACCGCCGGGACCGGCCTGTGCCTGCTGGGCCTGCTGCTGGTACATCTGCTTGCCGATCTCCTGCAGTTCCGTCGAGAGCGACTCGGTCGCCTCCTCGAGCTCCTCGGTCGTCGCGTCGTCGTCCTCGAGGGTCCCCTCGACGTCCTCGATGGCGGCCTCGATGTCCGCGCGGAGGTCGTCGTCGACCTGCTCTTCGTTCTCCTCGAGCAGCGAGTTGGCGCGCTGGACGGCGCTCTCGGCGTTGTTCCGCGCCTCGATGCGCTCGCGACGTTCCTTGTCCTCCTCGGCGTGCTGTTCGGCCTCCTCCTGCATCCGGTCGATCTCCTCGTCGGAGAGGCCCGCGCCGCCCTCGATGGTGATCGACTCGGCGTTGCCGGAGCCCTTGTCTTCGGCTTCGACGTTGACGATCCCGTTCTCGTCGATGTTGAAGCCGACCTCGATCTGCGGCGTGCCCGCCGGGGACGGCGGGATGCCGGTCAGCTGGAACTCGCCGAGCAGTTCGTTCTCCTCGGCGATCTCGCGTTCACCCTGGAAGACGCGGACCTGCACGGAGGTCTGGTTGTCCGCGGCCGTGGTGAAGATCTTCGACTCCTCGGTCGGGATGGTGGTGTTCTTCTCGATGAGTCGCTCGAACAGCCCACCTTTCACCTCGATACCGAGCGAGAGCGGCGTCACGTCGAGTAGGACGATGTCGTCGACCTCGCCGCCGAGGACGCCACCCTGGATGGCCGCGCCGAGTGCGACGGCCTCGTCGGGGTTGACGTTCTTCTTCGGCTCCTTGCCGAGCAGCTCCTCGACCTGCTCTTGGACCTGCGGCATCCGGGTCGACCCGCCGACGAGGATGACCTCGTCGATGTCGTCTTTGTCGTAGCCGGCGTCTTCGAGCGCCTGCTCCGTCGGACCGACGGTGCGCTCGATGAGGTCCGACGTCAGCGACTCGAACTTCGCGCGTGTGAGCGACTGTTCGAGGTGAACCGGGCCGGAGTCGGTCGCCGTGATGAACGGCAGGTTGATGTCCGTCTCCTTCCGGGAGCTGAGTTCGATCTTCGCCTCCTCGGCGGCGTCCTTCAGTCGCTGGAGCGCCTGGCGGTCCTCGCGGAGGTCGATACCGTGGTTGTTCTGGAACTCCTCGGCGAGGTGGTCGATGATGGCCTCGTCCCAGTCGTCGCCGCCGAGGCTGTTGTCCCCGTTCGTCGCGACGACCTCGTAGACGCCGCCGCCGAGGTCCAGCACCGAGACGTCGAACGTCCCGCCACCGAGGTCGAAGACGAGTACGGTCTGGTCGGAGTCGTCGTCGAGACCGTACGCCATCGACGCGGCCGTCGGCTCGTTGACGATGCGCTCGACCTCGAAGCCGGCGATCTCGCCGGCGTCCTTCGTCGCCTGTCGCTGCTTGTCGTTGAAGTACGCGGGGACCGTGATGACGGCCTTCTCGACGTCGTCGCCGAGATAGTCCTCGGCGTCGCGCTTGATCTTCTGGAGGATCATCGCCGAGATCTGCTCGGGGGTGTACTCCTCACCCTCGACGTCGACGGTGTAGTCCTCCTCGCCCATGTGCCGTTTGATGGAGCGGAACGTCTGGTCGGGGTTCTGGATGGCCTGGTTCTTCGCCGGCTTACCGACCAGTCGCTCGTCGTCGTCCGTGAAGGCGACGACGGATGGGGTGGTCCGGTCACCCTCCGCGTTCACGATGATTTCGGGGTCGCCTCCCTCCATCACGGCGAACGCGCTGTTCGTGGTACCAAGGTCGATACCGAGAATCTTGTTGCTCGCCATGTTGCTTCCAGATACCGGCTTGCCGCGGTTAAAGGTTACTAGATGAGACGAGATTGCGTCAACAGACAACTCGCCGCAGTCTTGCGGTTTCGGACTCCGTCGAGACAGACCGTCCGGGAGCTTTATATCGAACCGCGAACCGGGGGTTCGGTGGTGTCAGAAGTTCGAACGCTCGTCGTCCCGGTGACGTCACGGTACCGGTTCGAGTCGGGAACACGGGTCGGAGAACGGTGTCGGAGAAGCGGGTCGCGGTCGCCCTACTCGCCGTCGCTGACGGTGATCTGCGCCGCGCGGATGACCTTGTCGCCCATCTCGTAGCCGGCCTGGAAGACGTCGGCGACGGTTCCTTCGGGGTGCTCGCTGTCGACGCGCATCATCACCTCGTGACGCTGCGGGTCGACGTCGGCACCGGGGTCGGGGTCGATGACCTCGACGTTCTCGCTCGTGAGGATGCGGTCGAACTCTTCGAGCGTCGACTCGACGCCCGGGCGGATGTCGGCGTCCTCGTCCTGGTCGAGCGCGCGCACGAGGTTGTCACGAACGGAGACGACTCGCTCCACGAAGTCCTCGGTGGCACGCTCGCGGATCTGGTCCTGTTTCTTCTTGGCGCGTTTCTTGTAGTTCTGGAAGTCCGCCTGCTTGCGTTTGAGCTTCCCCTCCAACTCCTCGACCCGCTCGTCGCGGCTCTCGACCTCCGACTCGAGGTGAGTGACGCGCGACTGGAGGTCGCGAACCTCGGCGGCGAGTTCGTCGTCGTACTCGGCGACGCGGGCAGCGATGTCGACCTGCTGGGCCTCGTCGGCGTCGGCCGACTCCGCCGCTTCGACGTCGTCGACAGGCACCTCTTCGACCTGGTCTGCGTCGGGAGCCTCGTCTGTCATGGTCGGAAGAAACGTCCGACGGGGTATAAGGTTGTAGATGTGGTACGCGGAGTCGCCTCGCGCGTCCGGAACCCGCGACGCTGGCGAGAGTTATGGACGGCTATTTGTGGGTGTAGTTATCACCCGTGTCATCTTAATTACTCCGAAGGAAATTTTAATTATTTCGATATCGTGAACTGATTCGCTATGTCCGGAGACAACCACGACGTGAACCGGCGGCGGTTCCTGCAAGGGACGGGTATCGCAGTCACCGGGGCTGCGCTGAGTAGCCAGGCGGTCGTCGCAGACGACGGGGCGGAAAACGACAAGCGGGAGGACCGCGATGAGACGGACGAGACGATGCACAGAGACGACGGCCGACCGACGACGATCGCCCACCGCGGGTTCGCCGGGACGTACCCCGAGAACACGGTCGGTGCGGTCGAGATGGCGGCGAGAGGGGGACCGCAGGGCGGTGCGGAGATGGTCGAGATCGACGTCGTGCCGACCGCCGACGGCGACGTAGTCGTCTTCCACGACGACCGACTCAGCAGTCGCGACGGCGGCGAACGGGGGCTGACCGACACCGAGGGCGTCGTCTGGGAGACGTCGACCGACGTCGTCACGAGCGCGGAAGTGCTCGACAGCGGGGAAACGGTGCCGCTCCTCTCCGACGTGCTCGACGCGCTGCCGAGTTCGGTCGGCGTCAACGTCGAGTTCAAGAACCCCGGGTCGTTCGACGTGCGGTTCGCCGAGAACCTCTCGGGCGACGCGCTGGAGACACAGAAGGACGTCTGGCGACCGTTCACCGAGGACGTGCTCGCCGTCGTCGACGACTACGACAACGACGTGCTCGTCTCGTCGTTCTACGAGGCGGCGCTCGCGACGGTCCGCGAGGCCGACCCGTCGATCCCGGTGGCATTCCTCTTCTGGGACGACATCGAGGCAGGGCTGGAGATCACGCGAACGTACGACTGCGAGGCGCTCCACCCGCCGTACAATCTCGTGAAGGGGACGCCGTTCTTCGGCGACGAGTACTACACGAGCGGTCCCTATGCCGACGTCGACCTCGTCGAGGTCGCTCACGACGAGGGTCGAGAAGTCAACGTCTGGACGATCGGTACGTGGTATCAGGCGCAGGAGCTGACAAAGGCCGGCGTCGACGGCCTCATCGCCGACTACCCCGGACTGGGCGGGTTCGGCGGCTGCTGATCGGGGTTGTCGTAGAACGGCGTCTATTTTTACGTGCGACTCGAGCCCGGTGGTTCGCCGGGGTTCGCTGATCCTCCGGGTGGATACGATCGCCTCTCTGAGTCACTGGTACATCCGGATCGGTTGGGCCTGCGTGCTCTCGTCGTCGACCTCCTGCATCCGCTGTGCGAGTCGCTGTTTGGCCTCGCGGATCTCCTCGGCGTGGTCGACGAGGTCGTCGACGGGGACTTCGACGCCGGTCAGCGGTTCGATCCCCTGTTTGATGACGACGCGTGCGGCCTCCGGGTCCGGGAACTTGGGGTCCGACTGGACGACGAGTCCGACGCTCGTCAGGCCGTGTTCGAGCATGTCGTTCATCAGCGCGCCCGTCGGTCCAGTGACGATCCCCATCTCGGTCGGTCGGCCGACGTCGGCCGCCTCGAGGAGCGGCCCGCCGCCGCCGGTCGCGACGCCGTAGAGTCGAGGAACCTCGTCGGTCTTCTCCTCGCCGATACCGCTCAGGAAGATGGGGACGACGCCGTCGTCCTCGAACCAGCCGCGGATACAGCCCGCGAACTCCGTCGCCGCCTGCGGGTGGATCGGGACGTCGCTCTGGAGGACGAACAGGTTCCGCTCCTCGTCGGCGTATAGTCGGACCGGCGTCCGGAGTTCCGCGTCGTCGTCGGCGTAGACGGCGACGCGGGGGATACCCTCGCAGTGAACGTTCGCGTAGTGAACCATCTCGAACTCGTCGACGAGGTGGTCGGCGGTGATCTTCCCGACGAGGCCGACGCCCGGCAGTCCCTCGACCAGCATCGGTTCGTCGAGCGAGACGTCGTCCGCGAGCACGTTGATGTGGGCCATGGCTGTGAGAAGGAGTGGCAGCGTACTAAAAAGATGGGCCGTGTGCACGAGGGGCGTGGAGGACAGCCCCGACTCCGAAACCGACAAACGACCCCGCTGGAAAGAGAGGGGCAATGAACCCCTTACAGCGGTACCTCCCGCTCGTCGACGACGAGGAGGCGTTTCTCGACGCCTGCGACCGACCGCTCCCCTACGTCGTCCGGGTCAACACGATCAAGACGACCGTCGACCGGGCGATGGAAGCGCTCGACGCCGAGGGCGTCGGCTACGAACGGACCGGCTGGAACCCCGAGATCCTCCGGTTGACCGAGGGCAAAGCGGGCACGACGTGGCCCTACTTCCACGGCTGGCTCCACGGCCAGGAGGAGGTGTCGGCGCTCCCCGCGATCGCGCTCGACCCGCAACCGGGCGAGCGGGTGTGGGACACCTGTGCCGCACCGGGCAGCAAGTCGACGCAGATCTCGGCGCTGATGGACGACGAGGGGTTCGTCGTCGCCAACGACAACAGCCTCGGCCGACTGTCGGCGCTCCGGCACAACGCCGAACGCCTCGGCGTCACCAACGTCGCCGTCACGAACCAGGACGCCCGGAACTTCTCGCTGAAACCGTTCCAGTCCGACGGCGACGGCTCCGTCGGCCCCGCCAACTTCGACGAGTTCGACCGCACCCTCGTCGACGCCCCCTGTTCCTGTGAGGGGACCTGCCGAAAGAACCCCGACGCGCTGGAGAAGTGGACGATGGACCACGTTCGGAGCGTCGTCGGTATCCAGAAGGGGATCGTCCGTCGCGCGATTCAGGCGACGAGACCCGGTGGCACCGTCGTCTACTCCACCTGTACGTTCGCCCCCGAGGAGAACGAGGCCGTCGTGAACCACGCACTCGAGACCGAAGACTGCGAGGTCGTCGCGTTCGACGCACCGCTGGAGACGTCGCCCGGCATCACCGAGTGGGAGGGCGAGGAGTTCCACCCGAGCGTCGAGAAGACGCACCGCGTCTACCCCCACCAGAACGACACGGGCGGGTTCTTCTGTGCGAAGTTGCGAGTCGGTGGGAGTGGAGACGAGGCGGAGGTCGAGGCATGAGCGACGGGCGCTCGCAGTCCGGCGGCGACGATGTCGCACCGACGAACGACGGTCAGCGGTTCGATCGCCTCCCGGCGACCGCCGCGGAGCGCGAGGTCGACGGTCGTGCGACTCGCGAGGAGGTGCTCGAGTGGTGGGACGAGCGGTTTGGCGTCCCGCCGACGACGTTCGACGACTACAGCTTCTGGGAGAAGGGGGCCGGAAAGATCTGGATCCTCCACGGCGACACCGCAGACCCCATCTCGGTCGAGGGGCTCGGGATGACGTTCCTCCGGACGCGACAGGAACACTGGAAGCCGACGACGAACGCCGTCCAGCGGTTCGGCCGCGAGGCGACGAAGAACGTCGTCGAACTCGACGGCGAGCAGGCGGCGGCGTTCGCCGCCGGCGAGGACCAGGAGCTCGACTGGGAGGGCGACTGGGGGTATCTCGTCGCCGCCCACGACCTCGCCGGCGAGCGCGAACCGATCGGTGTCGGGCTGTTCGTCTACGGAGAACTGCGTTCGACGGTGCCGAAGGGACGTCGTGAAAACGTAGTTGAACTCTGAGGTCGACCGTTACTGTTTGGTCTTCTTCTGGTAGAGCTTGACCGCGAGCTGAGCGAGATAGCCGAGTTCGCTGCGCTTGTAGGAGAGCGCGGCCGCACCGAGCAGCATCGCACCGACCTTCTTCTGACCGCGTTTGAACGACATCGCTGCCTCCGCGAGCGTCGAGACGACGCTGAGCTGTCGGGAACGCTTCGAACCGAGCAGTTTGGTCAACTTCATACGGCGGTGTTCACGTCGGAGGGGGAAAAGTCGACGGGCCCGTCACTTCTCTCTGACCGTTCCCCCCGACAACCCCTCCCACACCACCCGGTAGCCGAGCGTCGAGAGCGCGGCGCTGGCGTCGTCGAGGCCGTACTCGTCGAGGACGGTCTCGGCCTCGTCCAGCCGCATCTCCGCTTCGATCGCGTCCGCGAGGTCGTCGAGCACCGACGGCCGGACGAGCGTCTGTCCGACGCGGCGGTGGGCGGGGAACGACTTCCCCTCGATGGCGGCGACGCTCACGCCGTAGTCGGCGGCGAGGTCGGCGAGCGCGACGACGTCGGCGTCGGGTTCCAGTTCGTCCGGGAGCGACAGCGCGGCGTCCGCGATCAGATCCGACTCGTACTCGCGGAGCACGTCCACCACGTCCTTCACGCGGACCGACCCCGTGTAGGGGATTGCCCGGTGGTCGCGAGCCTCGACGTCGTCGCTGACGGCCAGCGACTCGTCGACGGCGACGACGAGGTCGACGTCCTCGACGCCGGCCAGCTGTCCGAGTTTCTTCTCGACGTAGTCGGGCGTCCAGAAACCCATGATCTCGAAGTAGACTCTGAACCCGTCGTCCGCCGCCGTCGAGGGGCCACCGGTGCGGCGGTCCGTTGCCGCACCGGAGGAGTCACCGGTCCGACTGTCCGTCGCCGCATCGGAGGGACCACCGGCCCGGCTGTCCGTCGCCGCACCGGCGGGTGCGTAGTCGAACGCGAAGTCAGGAATCATTACCCGTGCGCCGTCGTCGACGGCGAGCGGCTCCGGTTCGCGGACGAGTATCCAGTCGAGGTCGAGCGACCGGAAGCGGGCGGCGAAGTCGGCCTCGACGCCGCTGTCGAAGGCCGGTTCCGCGACCGGGTCGACGCCCGGCACGGAGACGTCGGCGTCGGTGAGCACCAGCTCGCGGTCGGTGCCGCGGTCGTCGATCGTCGCCGTCAGTCGCCAGTCGGCGGTCTTCGCGACGGTTCTGAGCAGGCGCGCGAACCCGGTGCCGTAGCGTCGCGTGCGACGGAAGAGCGCGTCCGGACCGGTGACGACCAGCTCTCGGCCCTCGGGCGTCTGTCGGACCTCGTACATGAGTCGGAGTCGCTTGACCGCCGAGACGAGCGCCTTCGGGTCGGCGCTCCGGATGCGAATCTCGGTGGCGTCGAACAGCGCGGTCTGGGCCAAAGAGAGGTTGTACTGCGTGAGCAGCTCCTCGGGCGTCCACCGGGGGGCGAACTCGACGAGCAGCTGGTTGACGTCCCGGTCGGCGTAGAGCGACTGTTCGACGTCGGCGACGTCGACGCCGAGGCGGTCCGCGGCGGTCGCCAGCGCCTCCGTTCGCTCGTCGTCGCCGGCGACGCCGACGGACTCGGCGGTCTCGAAGGCGACCCGGCGGACGCGTTCCGGCGGCACCGCGGCCCGCGTCTCGAACGTCGCCTCGCGCTCACAGAGCGCGGCGAGGCCGCGGACGAGTTTGAACTCGTCGGCGTCGCGTTCGAGTTCCGAGAGGGCGTCCTCCAGCACGCCGCGTCGCTCGCCGACGTGCGTCTCGTAGGTGTCGACGACGCGGGCGGCGAGCGGCCGGTCCTCGCCGTCGACGAACTGCGGGTGGTAGCCGCCGCCGGCGCGGGAGACGCGCAGGAGGTCCTTCGTGAGCACGACCGTCGGTAGTCACCGATTCTTTATAAGCGACGTGGGTCCGGCCGTGGAGGACAAGGCTCATACGCGGGGCGAGTGAGCCTCCGATATGAAGCGACGGGCACTCCTCGGCGCGCTCCCCTTCGCCCTGTCCGGCTGTCTCTCCTCGCTCCCCGGCCCGGACGGTCCTCGAAACCCTCCCACCGAACCGGAAGACGACCCCCGCGACGCACCGGAACAGAAACCGCTCGTCGCCGGCGACTTCCGGTTCAAGCGGACCGACGACGACACGCTACGCGTCGTCCTCACGGTGACGAATCGGACCGACACGGAACAGATCGGCACCCTCACTGGCACGCTGACGCTCGAGGGCGAGACGTACGAGCGGACGAACGAGGTCACCGTCGGTGGCGACGAGACGGTCGAGACGGAACTGGTCTACGAGGAGGTCGGCTTCGAGACGTTCCGGAACGCCGACTCGTTCGACTTCAGCGCGACCGTCGACTGATAGGGATTATCGTAGCCAACCGCAGCCCTCCGGTTAGCCTCACGACTCATGTGAATCGGTTCCCGGATGATGGATCTATGAAATTCTACGATAATCCCTATGAAACTGTCGCCGTCGTCTCCACCTCCCGAGGCGGCGCGTTCGAACGATTGAACGTCGATTGTTTTACAAATCTCCAACGAAAGAATTAGACTACGGGACGATATTCTTCACAATCGTCTATTGAAATAAGAGGCAAAATATAGTGATTTCGCCTGCGTACATATCTCTCGGTTCCACACAATATACCACATACAAAAGGATTTCAATTATCAATGCAAGGAGAGAATTGCACCATGGAGTTCACCAGACGAAATCTGATGGCGACGTCGCTGGCGGCCTCACTCGGCGCCAGTGTGGTCGGGACAGCGAGCGCGGCGGAGGTCGAGGAGTCGGACACACCCCGTGCGCCGAGCGTGAAGGGGTCGTTCAAGCGGTTCTCGACGACCGCGTTCGGCGCCGAGGCGACGGGACCGTTCGTGTTCGCCGACGGGACGCCGCTGTACAGTCTCCAGCATCCGAGTCGGAAGAACGAAGCTCCGTTCGACAAGGCCGGGATCGGCTACTTCAGCGGGTTCCAGTTCGATCTCGACGGTAACAACGACGACTTCGACGAGCTGCCGACGCCGCAGACGGAAGCGGAACAGCGACAGGTCCGTTCCGGCAACGGCGACTACGTGTTGCTCGCACAGGAGGAAGACGAGATCAACGGCGGGACGGAGCGTCTCGGTGTCGCGCAGACGCCCGACGGGACCGACATCACGCAGGACAACTTCGCCGGCACACAGTACGGGGACGCTGGCTACAACCCCGACTGCAACCAGTTCGTCGCCACCGACGACGAGGGGACCGAGGGCTACCTCTTCACGAACTGGGAGAACAGCCCCGGCAACGTCTCGCGGATCCCGATCAGTCAGGACGACGACGGCGAGTGGGAGGCCGACCTCGAGAACGCGATCAACCTCGCGAACACGGACGCGCTCCGCGAACTCGGCGGGACGCGGATCAACTGCTACGGCGACCTCAGCCCGTGGAACACGATGCTCTCTTCGGAAGAGAACTACGCGCATCCACGGGTGTCGCTGACCGCCACGGTGAGCGACGTCGTCGAGGCGGGGTCCGGGAAGGGCATCGTCGGGGCCGCACAGTTCTGGAACCGACCGAACCCGTCGGAAGTTCAAGACGCCGTCGACGACTACTACGGCGACGAGTCGTGGTCCATCCAAGGGTACTGGGCGCTCGACGGCGTCGAGTTCCTCGCGTACTATCTCGGGGCGGAACAGGTCGACCAACCCGAGGAAGGGTCGGAGACCACCACGTCCCCCATCGGCGACGTCTACCCGAACCCCTACCGCTACGGCTATCACGTCGACTTCCGCGACGCCGCGGCCGACGAGCCCCAGCCGGTGAAGTACTACGTGATGGGCCGGGCCGCCTGGGAGGCGCCGGACGTCCAGAGCGACGAGAAGACGGTCTACGGCTGTTCGGACGGCGACAGCAAGGGGATCTACAAGTTCGTCGCCGACGAACCGATCCCGAGCTACGACGACCCAATGGACGTCTCCGGGACGCTCTACGCCCCCAAGATCACCAGCCCGCAGGCCGAACAGCGACTCTCCCCCGCGAACGTGGCCCTCGACGTCGAGTGGATCGAACTGGGTCACGCGAGCAACGCGGAGGCCGAGGAGTGGATCGCCGAGTACGACGACGTCACGCAGGTCGACTACCTCGAAGCGCACGCCGAGACCGACTGGGAGGAGGACCGCGCGGCGGCGCTCGAAGAGGCAGACGAGGAAGTCGTCGAGAACGGCAATCAGAACTACATCACGGACGCGGAGATCGTCGAGTGGGCCGAGCAGTACGCCGAGAACGGCCCCGACGGCGTCGACGAAGAACTCCGCAAGGTCCCCTTCCTCGAGACCCGTGCGGCCGCCAAGGAGATCGGTGCCTCCATCGAGTTCAACAAGGCCGAGGGCGTCGACAGCGTCGACGGCGCAGGGCCGGGCGACTTCGTCTACTTCGGCATCTCCGAGTTCAACGACGACCTCGCCAACGACGAGGGCGACGTCCAGATGGACCGCGTCGACGGCGGCGTCGTCTACCGGGGCGAACTCGAACCCGACTACAACGTCTCGACGCTCGAACCAGTCATCGTCGGCCCCGACTTCACCGACCCACCGGAGGACGCCGACGACGCGCTCCGCAACGTCGACAACGTCTACGTGATGGACGACGGTCGGGTCCTCTGCTGTGAGGACGGGTTCGGCGGTCCCGCTCGTTCGTACCCCAACGACTGCGTGTACGTCTATCAGCCGAACGTGCAGGTCGACGTCGGCTCGATCGCCGTCAGAGAAGAGGCGACAGGAGCCACCGACCTGTACGCCTCGTCGCTGCCGCGGGGCGTCTCCGGCGGTCAGATCCACGTCACCGTCTCGGATCCGGAGGTCGTGACCATCAGCGGCGTCTCGTTCGCCGACGAACTGTCGCCGACGAACTGCACCATCACCGGAGATGGGTCGCGAGCGATACTCCGGTTCGCCGACGCCGAGGGGAACGTCCAACCCGGCGCGAGTCGCGCCACGCTCGCGACGCTCGAACTGGAGGCGGAGAGCGTCGGGAGCGCCGACCTCGACGTAGAGATCAAGAAGATGGACGACGAGAGCGGCGACGTCATCGACGCGAACGCCCGCGGCGGCGTCGCCGTCGTCGGCCCACAGGGGCCGCCGGCCGTCGGCGACGGCGACCGACCGACCGACCCCGACGGCGACGGTCGCTACGAGGACGTCGACGGCAACGGCCGGGTCGACTACGACGACGTCGAACTGCTGTTCGAGGAGTTCGACGCCGACGTCGTCCAGCAGAACGGTCCCGCCTTCGACTTCAACGAGAACGGCAAACTCGACTACGACGACCTGACGACGCTGTTCGGCGAGGTCGACTGAGCCTCGAGGTGGACGACGGGAGGTCGACCGAGACGTCGCCTCGGACGACAGAGACCGACCGCGGCGTCGGCCTCCGCGTCCGTCGGCCGAAGGAACCGCAGCGCGAACCACCGGCACGGCCGGGACGACCCCAGCGACACGCACACGAGAGCACATCCAGATGGCGAACACAGAGCAGATGTCGAGATCAGAAACCCCGCCGACCACATCGAAAGACGAGACAGTGTACCGCGACTACATCCTCGACGTTCGGATCGTCGAACGCCGGTCGCCGAGCGACGGCGACGTGCAGTATCGGTTCGAGGCGCCGCACCACGAGGGACGCAGTTTCGACGACCCCGAGGTGGCCGAACTGTACGCCGACGTCTACTTCGACGTCAACGGCTTCGAGGAGGCCGGAACCGGCGACCGCGGCGTCCCGCCGACGATCATCCAGGCGGGCCGCGACACGCTCGTCGCGTACCTGTTCACGCAACCACACACGGACGTCTACTGGCTGGCCTCCTTCTACGGCGAGAAACCGGAGAAGATCCAGCGGTACATCAACCGCGTCGAGAAGCGAGCGACGAAGATTCGCGAGGGGGCGAGAGAACACGGGATGGAGTAGACGGGCGTCGAAAGCGGGGTGACGGCGGAACGTCGAGCGTGAGGGTCGTCACCGACGGCGACTCGCTCTTCTCGAATTCCCGACCGGTGCGCTGACCGGAGTCAGCGCCGACGGTCGGAAATTCTGAACATCCCGACTCCGGGATCACTGAGAGTCATCAGCGGCGCCGACTCGCGATGTTCTCCTCCGCCGTCTCGGAACTCACCAACTCGTAGAGCAGCGCCCGCCCGCCGTCTGCCTTCGGGCGGAGCACCCGCCCGAGTCGCTGGGTGAACTCGCGTTCGCTCCCGCTGCCCGAGAGGACGACGGCGACGTTGGCGTCGGGGACGTCGACTCCCTCGTCGAGGACGTTCGCCGCCACGACCCGGCTGTACCGACCCTCGCGGAAGCGTTCGAGGATCTCCCGACGCTCCTTCGCGCCCGTCTCGTTGGTGATCGCTGGGATCAGAAACCGCTCGGAGAGTCGGTAGACCAGTTCGGTGTGTGCCGTGAAGACGATGATGCGGTCTTCGCGGTGGCGGTCGAGGATGGCACCGAGTTCGCGCACTTTCTCGTCGGCGTTGAGCATGATGTCGCGGGCGCGTTGCTTCGCCAGCAACGCCTCGCGGGCACGCGGGTCGTTGCCCGAGCGCATCACGAGTTTCTGGTAGTCGCTGCCGCTCTGCAGCGAGAGCCCCGAGGTCCGGAGGTAGTCGACGAACGTCCCCTGTGCCTCCTCGTAGCGTTCGCGCTCCGCGGGGGTGAGGTCGACCTCGACGCGCTTGATGTCGTACGGGGCGAGATGCTCGCCCGCCAGGTCGTCGACGTCGACGTCGTACACCTTCGGGCCGACGAGATCCGAGACGGTCTCGTGGGCACCGTCCGGGCGTTCGAACGTCGCCGTCAGCCCCAACCGGGCCGGCGCGGCGAGCAGTCGCCCGATGTCCTGGTATCCCTCGCCGCCGAGGTGGTGGACCTCGTCGAAGACGACGAGGCCGAAGTCGCCGCCGACCTCGTCGGCGCGGAGGTACGCCGAGTCGTACGTCGAGACGGTGATCGGCTCTTGGACCTGTTCGCCGCCGCCGAACTGGCCGATCGGGACGTCGAACTCGGCCTCCAGTTCGCGTCGCCACTGTTCGAGCAGGTCGACGGTCGGGACGACGACGAGCGTCGGCACCGACAGCGCCACGATGGCGGCGACGGCGATCACCGTCTTGCCGCTGCCGGTCGGCAGTTCCAACACTCCCCGTTCGCCCGCGTCGCGCCAGGCGTCCAGCGCGTCGCGCTGGTACTCGCGGAGGTCGTACGACGTCGACAGCGAGAGCGACGCCGAGGGCAGCACCCGGTCGTCGACGTCGGCGCCGCGCTCGCCGAGGACGGCCCGGAGGAAGGCGTACCGGTAGGCCGGCGCGCGGGCCGTCCCGCTCCGGGGGTCGACCTCGACCCCCGGGAGGTCCGCGAGCGACTCGACGTCGCGGTCGACGGCGTCGAGTCGGAGCGTGCCGTTCTCGAACGAGAGCCTGACTGTCACTGCCGAGGCTTCGTCTGGTGCGGATTTATGTTCTCCGGACGAGCAGTCAGGGGTATGAGCGACGAACTCGAAGCAGCGGTCGAAACGTTCCTCGACGACGCGGAGACGGTGCTCGGCGAGTACGACCAGGGCTACATGGACGCCGACGCGACGCTCTCGCTCCTGCGAGACCACATCGAGACGCTCGAAGAGGCGTCCGAGAGGTAGTCGACGGCGGAAGGACGCACGCCACAGACGTAGGCTTTTGTTTCGACGCATCGAGCGTCACTCTCGTGGAGAAGACAGCACTCGTCGTTCGCGGGGAGCGAGCCGACACCGTTCCGCGCGCGATCGACGGCTACGCCGAGGACAAGCGAGTCGACTACGACGGCGACGGCTTCTACGTCGTCACCGGCGAGAAGTACTATCTGCGGACGAACTCGACCCTCCAAGCGACTGTCGTCTTCGAGCTAGTCGACGAGACGACGTGTGAGGTGACGATCGTCTCGGGCGGTGGTGGGTCGGGGGTCCTCCAGAGTACGATGGGATCGGAGTGGACCGAGGCGACCCGACTCGTCCAGTCGATCGAAGACTACTGTGCGGCGCACGACCTCGACGTCGAGCGGACGTGACTCACTCGCCGATGAGGTCGCGGATGTGCTCGACGTAGTCGGCGAACGCGGCGTCGGTTCGCTCGCGCGGCCGGGCGAGGTCGACGTCGACGACGTCGCGGACGCGGCCCGGGTCGGCGGCCATGACGACCACGCGGTCCGAGAGCGTCACCGCCTCCTCGACGTCGTGGGTGACGAACAGCACCGTCTTCTCCGTCTCCGACCAGATGCTCAGTAGTTCCGCGTGGAGCATGTCGCGGGTCTGGGCGTCGACCGCGCCGAACGGCTCGTCCATGAGCAGCAGCTCGGGGTCGACGGCGAGCGCGCGGGCGATGCCGACGCGCTGTTTCATCCCGCCGGAGAGCTCCTTCGGGTAGGCGTCGGCGAAGTCGCTCAGGCCGACGAGGTCGAGCAGCTCGCGGATGCGCCGCTTTCGTTCGGCCTGCTCGACGCCCTGCTCTTCGAGACCGAAGGCGACGTTCTCCCGAACCGTCCGCCACGGGAACAGCCCGTACTCCTGGAACACCATCCCTCTGTCCGTCCCCGGCCCCTCGACGGGAGTGCCGTCGAGTCGGACCGCGCCCGACGTCGGCATCTCCAGGCCGGCGATGAGTCGGAACAGCGTCGTCTTCCCGCAGCCAGAAGGACCGACGATACAGACGAACTCGCCGTCGTCGACGGTGAAGTTCACGTCCGCCAGCGCCTGGACGGTCTGGCGTTCCGACTCGTAGCGTTTCCCGAGACCGTCGACGTCGACTTTGCGGGTCGGCCGTTCGTTTCGGTCGGTCTGTCGATCTTCGAGACTCATGCTCTCCACTCCAGGACGTTCCGCTCGACCCGCCGGAACACGCCGTCGCTGACGAGGAACACCGCGCTGATGACGAGCATGTAGGCGACAGAGACGTCCATCGAGAGGTTCTGTGCGGCGTTGATGATCTGGAAGCCGACGCCCGGCGCGCCGAACAGTTCGGCGGCGACGACGATCATCCAACACTGGCCGATGCTGGTGCGGATGCCGGTCATGATCGACGGCGAGGCGGCCGGCAGGACGACCTTCCGGATCATGGTGAGGTCGTCGTCGACGCCGAGGCTGGCGGCGACCTCTTTCAACTCCCTGGAGACGCCTTCGACGCCCGAGTAGGCGTTGTAGAAGTTGATCCAGAACGCCCCGATGCCGACGATGAACGCCGCGCCGTTGTGGTTGACGCCGAGCCAGATGATGGCGAAGGCGATCCACGCCAGCGGGGGAATCGGCCGCAGGACGCGCGTCACGGGCGTGAACGCCGCGTCGAGCGTCCGACTCCACCCCATCGCGACGCCCGCGGCGACGCCGAGGACGCTCCCGACGAACAGCCCCGGGACGTAGTGATAGAGGCTCTCGACGAGTTTCACGGGGAGCCGAGTCGCCGAGAGCTCCACGCCGAGAAGCGGGAGCGCGAACGTCGCCGGCGCGGTGAGCTCCGTCGCGAACGCCTCGGCGACGGCCAGCGGCGTCGGCAGAAGGATCCCACCGACGGCCATCGCGCCGAGTTGCCAGACGGCGAGGAACGCGAGCGTCCCGAGCGCACCGAGACCGATCCGGCGGCCGTCGAACTCGTCGCCGAGGAGACGGGCCCCGAACGAGTCGTCGGTGTCGGTGCCGGCAGTGATCCCGCCCACGCCGGCGGTGCTACTCTCCTTGCTCATAGCGAGTCGTAGACGCTGTAGTCGAACAGCTGGTCGACGGACAGTTGCTCGTCGATCTTCCCGGCGCGGGCGGCGTACTCGCTGAAGATCGTCGCGCCCTCCTCGATCTCGTGGGGGTCGGTGATGAACGCCGAGGCCGGCGACTCCATCGCCTTCCGTGCCGTCTCGACCGGGAGCGCCTCCTCACCGATGACCGTCGAGGCGTGTTTGGCGGCCGTGTCGGGGCTGTCCTGTGTGAACGCGGTCGCACGCTGGTGCTGCTCGACGAACGTCTTGGCGATCTCGGGGTTGTCCTTCCGGAGTCGATCGTGCATCAGCGTCACGGCCGCAGGCTGGCCAGGCATGAAGTCACCCGCCCACGCGATCGACTGGAACGGCGCACCCCGCGACTCGATCACCGTCGGGACGGGTTCCATGATGCTCGTCCCGTCGATCTTCCCCGAGAGCAGCGCCTGCCGAACCGGGCCGGCACCGCCCAGCGCCGTGATGTCGACGTCGTTGTCGGGGTCGATCCCGACCGTCTCCTCGAGCCAGTAGCGAAGCAGGATGTCCGGCACCGACCCCGGCGGGAAGGTGCCGAACGTGAACTTCCGTCCCTTCTGTTCCTCGAACTTCGCGAACGCCTCGTTCCCGTACTCCTCCCACAGACCGGCGAACTCGTCGGAGGCGAGAATCTGCATGGCGTCTCGGATGTTGGCGGCGGTGATCTTCGAGGGGATCCCCTTGTCCATCACGATCATCGCCGGGACGATACCGAACATCATCACGTCGAAGTCGCCCTTCGCCGAGGCCTGGACGATGCTCGGCCCGTCGGAGAACAGTTTCCCCGAGACGTCGACGGAGAGTTCGTCGAAGTACCCCTCCTCCTGCATCACGAAGTACTGCATGTCCGGGTAGATGGGCATGTACGCGACGTTGAGTTCGTCCAGTCCGTCGCTGCCGCCACTGCCGAGTACGCCGGTGCAGCCGGCGAGACCGCCGGCGATGCCGACTGCGCCAGCCGATCGTAAGAAGTGTCGTCGAGAGCGTGTCGCACTACCGTTGCCTCGCGTCGTCATTGTGTGGGGTAGACGCTGGGTACTTAATCCGTGCTCGCCTCCGGTAACTGTCATTGCAAAGCTGTTGCATCGGGAAAGCCGAGTTTCCGCGCTCGTTAGCCCACTGGCGCCCCGATTTACGGACAATTGGTCGTTTCGTCCGTCACAGCTACCGGCAACACTCTCCCGTAGACGGCGCCAGTAGTAACGACTCTGAGATATCTGCCGTGTCACCGTCCCACGGGTGGCAAGAACTATCTCGGCGGCGGACGCGGAGTAGCGTATGACGACGTTCTCCAACCGCGTCGAGCAGATCTCCATCAGCGGCATCCGCGAAGTGTTCGAGGCAGCGGGCGACGACGCCATCAACCTCGGCCTCGGCCAACCGGACTTCCCCGCGCCGGAACACGCCCGTGAGGCCGCCGTCGACGCCATCGAGGCGGGGAAGGCGGACGCCTACACAGAGAACAAGGGGACGGTCGAGCTCCGGGAGGCCATCTCCCGACGCTACAGCGAGGATCTGGACCTCGAGATCTCCCCCCACGACGTCATCACCACGGCGGGTGGAAGCGAGGCGCTCCACCTCGCGATGGAGGCGCACGTCGACGAGGGGCAGGAGGTCGTCTTCCCCGACCCCGGCTTCGTCGCCTACGACGCCCTGACCAAACTCGCGGGCGGGAAGCCGGTGCCGGTGCCGCTGCGGGAGGACCTCACGATCGACCCCGAAACAGTCGAGGAGGCGATCACCGAGGACACCGCGGCGTTCGTCGTCAACAGCCCCGGCAACCCAACGGGGGCGGTGTCGCCCCGCGAGGACGTCGAGGAGTTCGCCCGCATCGCCGACGAGCACGACGTACTCTGTATCTCCGACGAGGTCTACCAGCACTTCGTCTTCGACGGCGCCCACTACTCGCCGATGCAGTTCGCCGACTCCGACAACGTCGTCGTCGTCAACGGCTGTTCGAAGGCGTACTCGATGACCGGGTGGCGACTCGGGTGGGTCACTGGCTCCACGCGACGCATCGAGCGGATGCTCCGCGTCCACCAGTACATCCAGGCGTGTACCTCCGCGCCCGCGCAGTTCGCCGCCGAGGCCGCACTCTCCGGCCCGCAGGACGTCGTCCAGGAGATGAGCGACACGTTCGAGGAGCGCCGCGACCTCGTGGTCGACGGACTCGAGGAGATGGGTCTCGACGTGCCGACGCCGAAGGGGGCGTTCTACGTGATGCCGGAGGTGCCCGAGGGGTGGGTCGACGAGTGTCTCTCCCGCGGCGTCATCGTCGTCCCCGGCGAGGCGTTCGGCGAACACGGCGAGGGGTACGCGCGACTCTCCTACGCGACGAGCACCGAGGAGTTAGAGGAGGCGCTGGCGATCATGCGCGAGGCGACCGAAGCGGTGCAGTAGGGCGGTCCGTCGAGACGGAACGACTTTTCGGGACGACGTCGAACCGACAGCCATGGGTCCGTTCCCGCTCCCCTCCATCTCACTCGACCGAGTCCTCCTCGTCGGGTGGCCGCTGATCTTCGGCGTCGCGTGCTATCGCTACCGACGTGGTGACGTCTCGCTGCGAAGCCTGTACGCGTTCGGAGCGTCCGCAGGAGTGGCCGTCGGAAGTCGTCTCGCGCAGCGCTCGGAGTCGGCGAGTGGACCACTCGAAGCGCTTCTGCTGGGGACCGGCCTCTTCGTCGTCTTCCTCGGACTTCTCGCGGCCGGTCGCTGGTGGCAACTCCGGGGCTCCGGGTCTGCCGACGACGTGGCTCCGTAGCGAGCCACCGGAGCACACCTCGTTTCCGCTGAAATGTCCCGATCGTTCAGGTTCGTTTCGGACTGCCGTCCGGTTGGCGAGCGCCCGCTCGGTCGTGCGCGACGATGTCGTCGCCGGGCGACGTCGGCGTGCCGCCGTCGACGACGAGCGCCGCGTTCGGTTCGGAAGACGACGCTCAGTCCGCGATAGAGGGTTCCGGGTCGCGGTCGATATCCTCGTTCATCAGCGCGATGAGACTGGTGTAGGGGACGAACGCGAGGAACACGTCGTCCTCGTCGTAGAGGTCTGCGCCGTGTTCGGTCAGTTCGTAGTGGTCACACTCGATGTCTCCGTCGGGGAAGTGCGCGCGGAACATGGTATCGTGTAGACAGTCGAACTGCATGAATGTGGTGCTCGGTGACACGCCACGACGGTTCAGCTCGCCGTGCTCACGATCTTGACGACGTCGCCCTCGGCGAGGACGTGGTCGTCGGAGATACGACGGTTCGACCGCGCGTCGACCGCGTGCAAGTAGCCCTCGCCGATGTCGGAGTGGACGGCGAACGCGAGGTCCTTGGGCGTCGAGCCGCGAGGCAGGAGGAAGGCATCGGGGAGGACGTTCCCCGTCCCGTCGGTCCACTTCGACTCGTTCTGGACGGGGTAGGCGGTGACGTGGTCCAGCAGGTCGTAGACCGCCGTGTCGAGCGCTTCCTGGACGCCGGTGCCGCCGTACTCGGCCATCACCTCGCGGATCTGTTCGAGTCCATTCTCCTGCGCGTCGCTGAGGTCGCCCGTGATCTCGAAGTCCGGGTCGCCGGGGTCGTAGTCGACGACGCCCGCCTCGACCGCTTTCCGGAGGGCGAGCTCGCCGTCGGCCGTCGCCGGGATGACCGGTTTCCCCGTCTCGCGCAGGCGCTCGACGTTCTCCTCGGGGGCGACGTCGGCCTTGTTGGCGACGAGGATGATGGGTTTCGTACGGGCGCGGACGTCGCGGGCGAGTCGCTCGCGGTCCTCGTCGGTCCACTGGATGGGGCTCTCGGGGTAGTCGAGGTCCCGAAGGCTGGCGGCCACCTCGGCCTCGGTCGCGCCGAACCCGGTGAGCAGTTCGGTCAGCGCGTCGTCCATGTCGAACTCCGGCGACCGGGACTTGCGTTCGACCGACTCCCAGTTGCGGTCGACGATGCCGGCGAGCCACTGGTCCATCTCCTCCTCGACGAAGTCGACCTCTTCGACGGGGTCGTAGGTGCCGACCTCGACCGGTTCGCCCTCCTCGTTCGTCCCGCCGGAGGCGTCGACGACGTTGATGATGACGTCCGCGTTCGTCAGCGCGTCGAGGAACTGGTTGCCGAGGCCGCGGCCCTCGTGCGCGCCGGGGACGAGCCCGGCGACGTCGAGCAACTCGACCGGGACGTATCGCTTCCCGTCGTGGCAGTTCTCGTTGCCGCAGCGCTCCTCGCGGGCGAGACAGGGACAGTCCGTGCGGACGTGCGTCACCCCGCGGTTCGGGTCGATCGTGGTGAACGGGTAGTTGCCGACGTCGACGTCGGCCATCGTCGCCGCCTTGTAGAACGTCGACTTGCCCGCGTTCGGCTTCCCGGCGAGCGCGATAGACAACATACCACTCAGTTCATCGGGTCGGTTGTAAGTCGTTTCCGGTGTGTCGCCAGACCCTGTGTCGATACATCGGCAGACAGCTACAACCGACCCTCTCAGCCGTCCGGGAAAACGGCCTTTCGGTCCCGATGGCCCGCAGGGAGAGTAGCGAAAGTATTCGAACTCTCCGTGGTATCAGGGTCTAGTTGTATCAAAATCGGCGTGCTGAACTTAGAGAGTGCGTTCAGCACTCAAGGTAGCCCTGCTTCAGCGTGTGATTTGTTCAATATTGGCTGTAGAAGCGACTGTGAACGTGGTTTCTCCAGTGTCGTACATTTCGATTGAGAGGAAATTCCCGTTGTCCCGATTAGAAGGGGCAGGATTGAAGATAACTGTCGGACTGTCCGGTTGGCGACCATCAATTGTATACTCAACTACGTACCACGCTTCGTAGGAGAACGCACCTGTGTACTCTCCTGACTCACCCGGTCCCAACGTAGTTGATGCAGTTATATCCCGTTGATTCGGCGGTATCTTCGGTACATCACCAACGACATGGTTCTCCTCGTTGAGCCGTGACCCAACGTTAATCACCTCGATCTTCATCGAGTGAGGGAGATTATGGTTATTTATAAAATAAAGCGAGCCAGCTGGTGGCTCGCTGGACAAAAGGCGAGATGAACAACCAGCGAAACCAGTAGCAGTGACTACTGCTGTAGTGGCGAGGAATTCACGACGACTCTTTGGGGACACACAGTGTAGCTCTATCAGTTCCTGTAAATTCTTTCTGTGTCAGAATTCGGATAGGCTGTTTCTACTGGCCTTGCAAGATATGCGCGCTCTATTCAGCACGCTCGTAGAAAATTCTCCGAACGCTGTCATAATCGACGTGCAACACTCAGAGGGTGTGTTCAGCAGTCTGCCACCCCTCCTTTCGTCCTTGGCACAGCGAACTGGCCGATAGAGGGCGTGTCTATGACGAGGTTGTCGACTCCGCCGAACACCCGAGGCTGACACGACGGAGTTGGTCACAGTTCGCACTGGCGGCGACGAATAGATTCTCCGAACCCAGACGACCATATCGGATGTTCGCCGTGACACACTCCGGAACGGTGTCAAACAGCGGCGCTATCGGCTGCTCGGTCCACTCCCCGCCGTCGACGCGCGCACTGATGACGTACTCCCCGGCGACGGGTCCCCACGTGCAGTCGACAACGACAGCACCGAGCGTCGGCCCCGAGGTGGCTTCGACGGCGTGCGAGGATGTGTGGATCACGGTCCCATCCCGTTCGACCCGGACGTCGAACTCGTGGCTCGCCTCGGTGTCGAAGTTCTCGATACCAAGATATCTCAGTTTGGTCGAGGTCTCGGGGGGTGACACCGCTTCGAGACACCCACCGAGGCTCAACGTTAGAGAGATCCCCAACGAACCGAGGAGGGCACGACGGTTCATAGTAGCAATTGACAGAATGCGGCCAAGTGTCTTTTGTACTATCAAACGGCTTCTCTGTGACTCGCACAACACCGCTTAATCACCACGTTCTTGGTACGGCTGACGACTGGTGAGTGACCGACTTGCGCCCTGAATTCAGCACAGCTACTGAAACCTCTCACCGATTGAAGATTTCAGTCCTGCCTACTGTGGGCTCTCTGAGCGACCGTCGAACAGTGAGGTAAACCGTGTCAGCAGTGCAAGCGCGATGGCGATGCCGAGCATCGGATATTCGACACTGACGACCATCCACTTCAACGCTTCAGAGTTGTTCATGAGACTGATCAGGATGGTCGCGTAATCGTCGGGATTCGTGTAGATGAGGATGACCCAGAGGTTCTCCAGAGAGTCGAGAAGTCGAGAGACGACTGTCAGGCCCATCCCGATCTTCGGTATCAGGACGAGTCTGTCGGAGCCTGCCAGTGCCTTCAAGCAGACCGAATGGAGTGAGAAAAACAAAAAGAACCCTGCGACGATGAAGACGTAATCAAGGACGGAGAGAAGCATCACCGATTCCATGACTGGGTCGATGGCCTGCAATATTGTGTCCACTTCCGCCCGGGTCGTCGCGGCCTGTAAATCTGCAGTGGAAGAGCCGGACGTCTCGATTCGGCGAGTCACCGGAACGAACCCCAGAGCAATCACCCCGACAAAGATGCAAAACGACACAAAGGCGACAATACCGTGATTTTTAGCGGAGAGCGCATCCGCATACCGTTCGAGAGGGCGAACGAGTGCATCCAGCCATTGCATACAAGAACCAGACTGTACTCGCGTTTCAGTTAACCGATAGTCTGTCTTCACGGTCTCGCTTCTCAGTAGAAGCTAGATGACCGACTTGCGCGCTCTATTCAGCACGAGCTACTTATCAGCCACAGAGAAGCACGTCACCCGAACGGACGAGAACTTCTGCTGACCCTCAGAGCCCCAGTAGGTCGTCGACGGTCGACCGGAGGTCGCCGTCGGCGGCGTAGGCGACGGCGACCTCGTGGACGGTGAACCGCCCGGAGTGGTGAACGCCGTGGCTCGCGGCGTACTGCGAGAGCCAGTCGTCGAGCGCGCGGTCGAGCAACGACTGTTCGACCGGCGAGAGCGCGTCGTCGGTCGCTCGGCGAACCTCGATGTACAGCGAGACCAACGGTTCGACGCCCACCTCGAGACACCGCCGCGGGTCGTCGCGGTCGGGGTCGAACGACGCACACTCCCGTTCGGACCGTGCGACGAGTCGCGCCACGGCCGGCCACCGCGCCGAACGACTCACCGTCTCCACTCCCTGCTAGCCGTTCGCATACAGTACGCGACAGCGTTCGAGCGGTCGGGTATAAAGACAGTCGGTTTAGACTAGATAACTCACTCGGCGTCGCGGGCGGACTTCCTGCGGACGAGTTTCATGTCGCCGCTGGCGCGGACGGTGCCGTCGATGGTGCCGCCGTCGTACAGTCGGAGGTCGCCGCAGGAGACGTCGCCGAGGACGCGCGCGCCCTCCTCGACGGTGACAGAGCCGCTCCGGGTCGTCACGTCGCCGTGGACGCGCGTGCCGGAGCCGACGGTGATGTCGCCGCGGGCGCGGAGGCTGCCGAAGATGTTGTTGTCCTCGCCGACCGTGATCTCGGAGGCGCGGATGTTGCCGTGGAGACGACAGCCGTCGCCGATGGTCGCGGGCGTCGAGACGCGCCAGGCGTCGTCGGAGACGCTGGCCCCGCGGGGGATGACCAGCGGCGAGACGTCGTCGTCCTCGTCGTCGGAGAGTGCGGTGGCAAGTTCGTCCGCGGCGTCCTCCTCGCCGATGCGGAGCAGCTGCGAGAGGACGATGAAGTAGAAGACGAGCGTCGGCACCGGGTTGCGGATGACGATCCAACCGTTGGCCTCGAACCCCTCGTCGATGTCGACGTCGTCACCGATGTCGAGGTCTCCGGAGACCATCAGGCGGCCGTCGATCGAGACGCGTTCGCCGAGGTAGGCGTCCTCGCCGACGAGCACGTTGCCGTCGACGGAACACCAGACGTCGAGTCGGCAGTCGCCCTCGGCCTCGATGCCGCCGCCGAACTGGACGCGTTCGCCGGCGATGACGTTCCGGCCGCGGACGCCGAACTCGACCGTTCCCTGCCCGCCGACGATGACGTCGCCGTCCGTGACGAGGTCGTGCTCCTCGACGGTCGTCCCGTCGGGGATGCGGAGTTCGTCGAGTGGGTCCTGACCGAGTGACACACGCCGAACCTGTACGTGACACCTAATAAACGGCGCGCAAGACGCTCGTCAGACGAGCGCCGCGACCGCGTCTCGCTGGTGATGTCCTTTTATAGCAGGCTGTGCTACGAGCGACTATGACTGCTCTCTCGTTCGACGACGACGGCGTCGACGTGGTCTACGAAGGAACCGAGTTCCGACTGGAGAAGGCGCTCATCGAGGAGGCGACCCAGAAGTCCTACCCTGACGTCACCGACCACGACGTACTGAAGATGGTCGAGAAGAATCCCGACCTGACTGGCGAACCGCGTCGCGTCCAGGACATTCTCCGCTAACCGCCCGCACTCCGCGAACTGCACACGCTTCTCTCGACGCTCGAATCCGCTTCCCGTACATTCGACGGAGATCGGTTGGGACTTTCAGATAGATGTCCAGACAGATATACGGATAGATAGCTGAATGGCTAGAGGGATAGCTATCCGAACAGCTCGGTGTCCGGGTCGAGCCTCGCCCACGCGAACCAGTACATCGGCGAACCGCCGTCGGCGCGGACGAGTCGTCGCCCGACGTGTGGCCCGTCGACGGCCGTCCCGGTGAGGAGTTGCCACCCCGACCCGCCGCCGAGGAGAACGTCGCCGACGCGGTCGAACTCGAACACGGCGTCGCCGACCCGGCGGTCGTAGGCGACGAGCGACCCCGACCGCGTCGCGGCGACGACGACGGGACGGTCCCCGACGGTGTCGTTGACGACGCCCGCCGCTTCGACCGCGTCGAGGGAGTACGCACGGCTCCGACCGGCGGCGGTGACGCCGACGACGACCGTCTTGGGGTGGAGTCGGACGTCGACCGTCGAGTGATCGCCGACGCCGAGGCGCGCCGACAGCTCGTAGCCGGCGTACGGGTCGAGATCGTAGTCGCGGGTTTGCCACCCTTTGACGGTGTCAGAGGCCGGTGGCGGGAGGAGCACCGTCGTCTCGGGATGTACGTGCCGCCACTCCCCCCACGTCGTCGTCGTCGTCGGATAGCGTCTCAGACGGACTCCGGCCAGTGGACCCTCGATCGCCGTCGCAGAGAGGTGACTCCACAGCGACGCGGACTCGCGGTCGTAGAGGACGAGCGACGACCGCCAGAGCAGCCCCGAGACGCCGAACGTCCGCACCGCGCCTGCGACGTGTCGGTCGGCTGCGGCGCTACTGCCAGTGAGGGGGCAGTAGCTGACGAGCAGCGACCCGCTGAACGCCTCGTCGAGCGGCGCGTACGTCCGTGAACTCCTCGACGGCAGGTCGAAGACGTCGTTGACGACCCCGTGCCACGCGAGCACCGAAATCGGGTACGCTCGCGTCTCGGAGCCCACTTCGACGCCGACGACCGGTTCGTCGGGAAGGAGCGCCGCGTCGACGCTCACCCAGTCGCCGGCGAACGCGGGGGCGGTAATGGCGGGAATCGCGTCCTTCGCCGCACCCCGTCGGAGCTCCGCCCGCGAGGCGACGGACGGACCCCCCGCGTCACCCTCGCCGACCGGTCGCGGCTCGGGCGGACGACCCCATCCGCGCAGTCCATCGAGACAGCCGGCGCTCGCGGTGAGACCACCGAGACCGGCCGCTCCGAGGAACTGGCGTCGGTTCACACTTTACTAGTCGCGCGGCTGAGAGATAAGCTGCGTTGACGACGGGGACGACACTCCTTCCCGAGCGGAGTTCGACAGCCTTCGGGAGAGTCGACGCGGCCCGACACGGCTCGGCGCGACTCGGGCTGGAGAGATCGGGTCGGATGCTCACCGACTACCGGAAGGGCAGTCGTTCCTCGAGACAGACCTTCACGATGGATTTCGCGATGGCTGCACCCCCTTCGATGGGATCGAGCTTCGTCTCGCCCGCCCGCTCGCGGTAGGCGATGGGGAGTTCTCTCACTCGGTAGTCGCGCATCAGCGGTCGGATCAACAGCTCCGCCGAGAGACCGGTGTTCTCCGTCCACTCGATGTCGTGCAGGAGCTCTCGCCGGTAGGCGCGCATCCCCGTCGTCGTGTCGTGGACGCGCGTCCCCATCAGGACGCTCGCGAGGGCGGCGAACGCGGCGTTGCCGAAGCGGTTGAACGCCGGCATCGCCTCCGCCCCGTGGTAGAGACGGTCGCCGCTGACGACGTCGTATCCGTCGTTGATCGCATCGAGGAACGCCGGGAGCTGCTCCATCGGATACGTGTCGTCGCAGTCGGTCGTGACGACGACCGGACGGTCGGGCGTGAGGACGGCCTCCCGAACGGCGACTCCGTACCCCTGCGGTCGCTGCCGGACGACCGTCGCGCCGTGTTCACGGGCGATGTCGGGCGTGCGGTCCGACGACCCGTCGACGCAGACCACCTCGGCTCGACCGTCGGTCACCTCCTCGATGTCCGAGACGACGGCCGCGACGGCCTCCTCCTCGTTGTACGTTCCCATGACGACGGCGACGTCGTCGAACGTGTACCCCATACCCTCCGTTTCCGGCAACGGTATTTGAACTTTTAGGTTCGCCAAAAACGAGTGTTCGGCGCGAGGAGACGCGTTCTCACCCGAGTCCGCGTCCGTCGGGTTGGTCTTCGAGCGTCTCGGCTCGTTCGATGAGATAATCCATGAGACGGACGGCCGAGTCCTCGACGTCGTCGAGGTCGTCGGTGGCCCGACCGCTGACTCTGACGTTCAGTTGATACAGCGAGAGTTCGACCTGTGGAACCGTCGGGTCCGTGGCCTCGGCGTGCTCGTCGTCGGGTTCGTCGGCTGCGACGTCGCCCTCGCCGTCGGAGAGCGACTTCGACTCGTCGGTCATAGGCCGTAGTCGCCACCGACCCGGATAAGCCTCACGACGACTCGACGAACGTCTCGTCGTGCAGCGACCCGGTGACGAGATCCATCAGGGTCCGCAGGTTCTCCGTGTCGTCGCGGTTGTAGGAGACGAGCGTCTCGAGGGCAGCGTCGTCACCGCGTTCGTACTGCCGCCACAGTCGAACCGCGTCGCGACCCGAGAGGTCCGGTCGGTCGCGGTCGATGCCGAGGTCCTTCTCGACCTGTTTCAACCCGCCCGTGAGGCCGAGTCGCTTGCAGGGGTACATGAGGTCGACGTGCGGGACGTCGACGGAGAGGTCGAACGACTGCTCGAGGAAGGGGACGTCGAAGCGCTTGCCGTTGAACGTGACGACGAGATCTGCGGCGTCGAACTGCTCGCGGAGCGCGCCTACGGTGAGGTCGTCTCCCTGCACGAGCGTGGTCGTCTCGTCGCCGCGGTGGAACGTCACGGTCGTGACGTCGTTGTGGGTCGCATCGAGCCCGGTCGTCTCGATGTCGAAGAAACAGGTCGACTCGCGGAAGTTCTCGTACAGTCGCCACCGCTCCTTGCTCGGAAACGCGCTGTCGAAGTAGCGAGCGTCGCCGTCGTCGAGCCGTGGAGCCGCCTCGTCGAGGAAGTCGTAGATGCGGCCCGCCGTCGTCTCGCCGACGACCGAACCGTCGAAGTCGTCCCAGTGCGTGATGCCGTGTTCCCAGAGGCGGCGCTCCGTCTTCGCGCCCACGCCGCGGACCGGGATGAAACTGTTCTCGATTCGCACGTCCCCACTGCACCGCTCCTGCGACGTAAACCTCTCGCACCGACCCGGGACCCGGGAGCCCAGCGATTATTTCGTCTCCACTCCTCTGTCGAACCATGTGCGGACGTTACACGCTGTTCACCCCCCAACCGACCTTGGAAGCGCGGTTCGACGCAGACGCCGAAGCGCCGTTAGCGCCGCGATACAACTGCGCACCCGGTCAGTCGCTGCCCGTCGTCACGAACGAAGCACCCGACACGATCCGGACGCTGAAGTGGGGGCTCGTCCCACAGTGGGCCGACGACGAGTCCGTCGGGAACGACCTCATCAACGCCCGTGCGGAGACCGTCCGCGAGAAGCGGAGTTTCGCCGACGCGTACGAGCAGCGCCGCTGTCTCGTTCTCGCAGACGGGTTCTACGAGTGGGTGAACAGCGGAGAGAAGAAACAGCCCTATCGCGTCGCGTTCACCGACGATCGTCCGTTCGCGATGGCCGGGTTGTGGGAACGGTGGACACCGCCGCAGACGCAGACCGGGTTGGGCGACTTCGGCGGTGACGCCACTCCGAGCACGGAGCCGGACCCGATCGAGACGTTCACCGTGATCACGACGGAACCGAACGACCTCGTCTCGACGCTCCACCACCGGATGGCCGTCGTTCTCGACGAGAGTGAGGAGGAGACGTGGCTGAGCGGCGACCCCGACGAGGCCGAACGACTGCTCGACCCGTACTCGAGCGACGCGATGGAGGCGTACCCCGTCTCGACGCGGGTCAACAGTCCAGCGAACGACGGTCCGAGCCTCGTCGAAGAAGTCGAGACCGGGGTGTAAGCCGCCAGAGCCGGCCGTTTTGGGATCAGTTCGTGCACTCGGGAGTTCGACGGCTGTCCGGACGTTCTGTATAGGTATAGCGAGCGGACATTCTGTATAGCGATATTTGATATACACGTCCGTCCGGGAACGCGCATCACGACACAGTAAACACTCAGTTGTCACGTGTGCCGTGTCAACTTGAGCGGTTCGTTCGATAGTCGGACACCTCTCGAACCGGAGTGATTACGTCGAGTGCAGGGTCCGTTCTTTTCGATGCGTAAACTGTCGGCGTTCGATATCGTGCTGTTCGATTTGGACGGAACGCTCTGTGCGTACTGGTGGTCGGACGCCGAGGTTCTCCGGTTGGCGTTCGAGTCGACGGGAGTCGAACCGTCGTTCACGACGTCAGAGCAGTCCGAGGAGTACTGTCACGGGGACTACGTCGAGCAGTACGACGACGTCGACGTGATTCGGGAACTGGCGTTTGGGGGCACTCACTACAGGGCAAATCGACAGTCCGGAAACTGGAGTCGCCGTCGCCCGAGCGTTTGCAGCCGAACGTGACCATCGAGACGTCCGGCCTTCCCAGGTGCGTTCGAGGCCTTGGAACTGGCTGCCCGAAAAGCCGAGTCGGGCTCGTGACGAACGCGCTTCCGGAGATGCAACGACCGGAGCTCGAGTCACTCGGAATCGAGAACGACTTCGAAGTGTGCGCCTTTGCCGGATACGACACCAAACCAAAACCGTCGGCCGAGCTGTTCGAGTACGCGCTCGATGCAGTCGACGCAGAACCGAGTCAGTCGATCCACATCGGAGATTCGCTCCGAGGGGACATCGGAGGTGGAGGTGCACAACCGTGGGGCTGAACACCGTGTTCGTCGGCGAGCAGAGCAGTGTCGAAGAGAGTGACGCAACTCCCGACCTAGCAGTCGAATCGATGTCGAGTTGGCTGCCTTACTCCGGGGGGTAGAGGGTAGGAAGACAGGCTTCCAGAAGGCTACTCCAGAAGCCTGTAGATGTTCGTCTCGTAGGTGTCTCGTACCTTGTCACCCCAGTTGTGGGTGTAGGTGTCGATGATGTCGTCGGCGACGTCGCCACGGAGATACTTGACGATGCCGCGGTCACCCGTTCGGTCGCGGAGGTGCGTCGTGAAGAAGTGTCGGAAGTAGTGCGGGGTGACGTTCTCGCTGGCGCCGCCGCCGGTTCGGTACCATCCCTGGTCGCGAGCGTGAGTCTCGACGATGTGTCGAACCGCCTCCGGCTCGAGCCGCTCTCCCCACCCCTCGGCCGTGCCGACGAACAACGGGTCCGCGGAAGAACGAACGTCGGGTCGAACGGCGAGCCACCGGACGAGCACTCGCTGGAGTTCCGCGTCGACCGGAACGACCGTCGCTCGCTTCCGCTTGTTCGAGGCGGTCCGTTCCTCTCCGTTCGTCGACTCGCCGAACGAGGGTTTCGACGAGACGAAAAGCGAATCGGCTCGTCCGTCGAGCTCCGCCCGCGTCCCGAGATCGTAGGTCGACTGTACGTTGGAGTGTGTGAGTGAGACGTCCCGAAGATCGAGGTTGCAGAGTTCGCCGACACGCATCCCCGTTTTGAGGAGCGTGACGACGACCGCTCGGTGGAGTGGATGAGTCAACCCTGCGACGAACCGCCGCATGGCGGAGACGTCGATCTCGCGGCGAGTCGGATCTTTGTCGATCGTCTCGTCCATCTCCTCCATCACGAGCGTCATCGGGTTCGACTCGAACACGCCGACCTGCGTCATGTACGCGTAGAATCGATGGAGGTACGCCGCGTAGGTCGCAACGGTACTCGGTTCGACGGTACCGCGGAGCGTGTGAACCCACGCCATGCAGTGTCGGTGCGTCGCGTCGGCAGGGGCGATCGACTCGTCGAACGGGTTCGCTTCGGGAGTCGCGAGAAACGACTCGAACCGTCGGAGCACTCGCTGGTACGAGTCGCGCGTACGTTCGGTCTTCCCGTGGAAGACGAGATCCTGCAGGAAGTACCCGATCGGGTCTTCGGGGTCGTCGTCCGTCGCCTCAGTTGCCATCGGTCACGAGCGTGTAGCCGCCGTGTCGACCGCTGTACCGGATCCGGTTCGAACTCTGAAGCTCGCCGAGTGCGTCGTCGAGTCGGTCTTCCAGATCGCCAGCCAGTGCCTCGACGAGTTGGTCCCACGACATGAAGTCGGTGGATTCGAGCGTCGAGAGCACCCGTGTTTCCAACCCGTCTACCCCAGGGGTCGCGTCGTTAGAACCACCTTCCACGGGGTCGAGTTCGAACCCCTTTCTGCCGGCTTGTACCATCGTTCGGACGAACTCGCTTTGGCTCATGTCGAGTTCCTCCGCGTGTCGCTGCCACCGCTCTTTCTGATACGCGGGTACGTACGTTCTGACGGCAGTCCGACTCGTCTCCGGATCGTCGCTCATGGTCGAGTCTCGGAGGCCCCCCACTTCAGCGTGTCCCTACACACTCGGATAAGGTCACTTATCCACAGTTGTGTCTTCATTAGCAAACGATATGGGAGGCCTACAGTTCGGGATCAACGCCGCTTGCGACCCACTACTCGGGATAAGTGTAAGCCGCAACGCTCCCGTGATAGAATTCGGGATATGCTTTCGAGGTAGTCGATCGCTCCTCTCCCGAAACCGATCGAAACGAGTGGAGCGAACTGACCGCCGCTTGCAGTATGGCCGATAGCTTCGACGAGATGTGACGAAATCCGACGAACGCAAACGCGGCGTCGATGCCGATCCGAGATGGACGTCACGGCGACTGTCGAGATCCGAGTCTCACCGGAGACACGGGACGGACCCGAATCGGGGCAACTTCGAGGAATAGTTCGAGACAGCGAGTCCGCCTCACTCCGAGAACGTAAACTGGACGTTCTCGAGACCGAATCCGAGCGACTTCGCCGCCTCGTCGTACTCTTCCGCGTGGGCGAGACCGGTTCTGAGGATGATCTCGAGTGCGTCCGTCTCCGAGAGATTCTCGTCGTCGTACTGCTTGACGAGGTCGGCGACGGCGTCCTGGAGTTCGAACCGCGTCTCCTTCAACAGTTGGAACTGCTTCTGCTGGCGATCGTCGGTGACCTTCGAACGGGCCATCGCGTAGGGAAGTCCGTCGCGAGTGACGACGTCCAGCGAGGGAACGTCGGCCGTTCTCGTGACCGAGTCCTCGTCCGCAGAGTCGCTGTCCGTCGGGGTGTCCGGCGAGCCGTCCTCCGTCGTCGACGGCTGTCGGGTCGCGGCCTCGTCGCTCTCCTGACTACTCTTCGAGACCGCTGGCGAGTCTGCGTTCTTGAACGGACTGTTGGAGTAGTCGGCGTCGCTTCCGGTCGAGGAGTACTTGTCGTCGCGAGCCATCAGTTCACCACCTCCGCCTCGAGGTCGGCGGACTCTGTCGCCGTCCCCTCCACGACGTCGGCGACGTTCTCGAAGGAGTCGAGGATGTCGAGTTGGTAGTCGCGCAGTTCGTGTTCGTCGTGGTAACGGAACACGCTCATCCCCTCGCCCCACGCGTCGCTGATCTTGCTCCGTTTGTAGACGACGAACGGCGTGACGAGTCGATCGCTCGCCTCGAGTTCCGCGAACACCTCCTGCTGTTTGTTGGTCTGTCGTTTCCGGACGCGGTTCGGAACGACGCCGAGGATGGAGAAGGAGACGTCGACGCCCGGGATCCGGTTGAACCCGCGTTCCATCGCGGCGAGCTCCGCCTCGAGTCCGCCGATCGCTGCGATCCCCTTGTCGGTCATCTCGGCGGGGGCGACGACGTTCTGAGTCGCGACCATCGCGTTGGAGACGAGCGTTCCCGTCGTCGCCGGCGGATCGACGAGGACGTAATCGTACAGCGCCGTCAACCGCTCCATCTCGTGGTGGAGCAGCCAGTGTTTGCTCCCGGAGTCGACGCCGTCGGTCGACTCGATCTTCGATTCGACGTTCGCAAGATCGTTGTGTGTCGGGATCAAGTCGAACTCTGGGGTCTCGATGACGATCTCCTGTAATCGCTGATCGTCGTCGACCAGGAGATCGGCGATGTTCTCGTAGTCGTCGCGACCGGCCCACTCGCCGTACCCCATGTGATCCGTCATCCCGGCGTTCTGTGGGTCGAAGTCGATCGCGAGGACGTCGTGCCCCCGGCGAGCGAGCGCAGCGGCGGTGTTGACGGTGAACGTCGTCTTCCCCGTTCCGCCGGCCTCGGTCCAAAACGTGACTGCGTTCGGCATAACTCGATCTGCGCGAGAGTCGTTAATAAAAACACGTCAGACGGACGGAGGACAGAACGATGCTGCTATCGGTTGATCGTATTCGCGAAACGGAGAGGAAGCCAGATTCGAAACCCGACGGCGTTCGATGTAGAGAACACAAAGAGCAGAAAGGCGTCTATCTAACTATTTAGCTCGTCGTTTAGGCGCTGGTCTAAACAACAAATCGACCGGAGAAGGGCGGCGTCTGTCCCCGAACACGGGTTCGTCACCACCTGCCGTCGTCGAGTCGCGGATTCCGAACCTGAAGCTGGGTTGCCGGCGCGGGAGTGCGCGGGCCGTGCTGTCGGTCACTGAGAGGGATTATCGTCGCCGGCCGGCAGACCCGTGATCCGCAGCGAGCCACAGGGTGCGATTCTCACGGAGAGAGTCGACGACTGCGACGATACCTCTCTGAGCACCAGGCGTTCTGCGCACCGACGCCGTGAGTACCGTATCGAGCCGGCCGCGTTCACGAGATCAGTTCGAACGTGGGATGGTGGACGGTACCATCCGTCACTCGAAGGACGTCGATAGCGCGCCACGTAAACCACATTCCGGTATACGAAAGTGGAGAGTGGCCGCGAAGGGTCGTACCTCAGTAGCACGGACATGCCGACCCGTCTATTCACCGATACAGAGGGTTTAACAAGATATCCGGTGTAAGTTAATACATGACTGTCGTCAGCGTCTCCATGCCCGAAGAGTTGCTCAACCGAATCGACGAGTTCGCCGACGAACACGGGTACACCGGCCGAAGCGAGGTGCTCCGGGAGGCGAGCAGGAACCTCCTCGGGGAGTTCGAGGACAAGCGGTTGGAGGACCGCGAACTGATGGGTATCGTCACGGTACTCTTCGACTTCGAGACGACGAGCGTCGAAGAGCGGATGATGCGCCTCCGTCACGAACACGAGGATCTCGTCGCTTCGAACTTCCACAGCCACGTCGGTCACCACTACTGTATGGAGCTGTTCGTCCTGGAAGGTTCGCTCGAAGAGATCTCGACGTTCGTCGGCAAGCTCCGCGCGACGAAAGACACCCTGAGCATCGACTACTCGGTGATGCCGGTCGACGACTTCGGTCCGTTCAGTACGGCGGAGTAGGTACGACTCTCGACGTCGGTCCGTCCCAGCTCTCAGGCCTCGATCGCCGTCTCTAATTTCTGCTCGGTGAGCAGCGATTTGACGCTCTCGGTGGCGTCGCTGGCTTCCGTCGGGTTCTCCATCAGAACGGTCTCACTCGGGAAGAGATGTTCGCCGAGGACGAGTCCGTGGTCGCGCGCCGTCGACCCGGTGACCGTGAGATAGATGCCGAGTCCCGTCTCCGCGATCGCCGCCTCCTCTTCGTCGGCGTCGGGAGCGGGGTACGCGAACTCGACGTCGGTCAGCGCGTCGGTTCCGAGCACCGCCTCGACGAGTCGTTCGTAGCGTGGCGAGATACAGAGGTCACCCGCGTGGTCGGCGACGAACGTGCGGTCGAGATCCGCACCCGGTGGGAGTAGCTCCGGTTTCGCCATCAGCGTGTGATAGACCGTATCGCCGAGTCCGGTGACGACGCGGACGTCCGACTCGCGGGGGTCGATACGGGCGTTGACGTCCGCGAGACTGTCGAGCCCGTCCGGTCGGAGCGAGACGACCTCTTCGAGGACGAGGTCGGCGCTGTCGAACCCGAGGGCGAACTCGTGGGTCCGGAGCGATCGGAACGGCTCTTCGCGACCGACGAGGCGGACGTCCACGTCGTCGGTCTCGATGGTGACGCTGTCGAAGACGATGCGGCGGGGTTTCCCGTCGCGGTCGTCGCGAAGCAGCGTGTACTCCGGGGACGTCGGCTCCGAGAGGTCGCTGTAGTCGACCAACCGCTCGTAGACGTCGCGGTCCGGATGCTGTCGACCCTTGGTGACGGCTTTCTCGTATCGAAGCGTCGAGGAGACCTCGTCGGCGAGTGCGTGGACGCCCGCGCCGGCCGCGAGGCGTTCGAGCACCGCTTCGAGGGGCCGCCCTTTCCGGGGCACAGCAACACAGACCGTTCCTGTCATTGTCGGACGGTGGTGGTCGCGAACTAAACCGATTGCGTTTTCGGCAGCGTTCCGCAGCGTGCCGTAACCCCTAACCCCGAGGTATGCGTGTGTCGCCGTATATGGTACCGCGGCCGCGCGACGAGCACACCGAAACCGCCAAGGAGGCAGGACAGTCGGCGTACCGTGCCGCACTCGACGTGGTGTTGACCGGTATCGCAGTTATCCTCCCTGTCGTCGTCACGATCTACGTACTGAAGGCAGCACTCGACATCCTCACGAACGCGTTACGACCGATCGTCGTCATCCTCGAACATTTCGGGGTCATCCGCGACGTCCGACAGACGTTCGTCGTCGCCGACGTGCTCATCGAACTCGGGATGTACAGAGACGTCGTCTCGGTCATCTCCGAGATCGTCGCCGTCACGCTGCTTGCGGTGCTCGTCGTCACTATCGGCGTCGTCGCACGCTCGCAGTCCGGCGATCGACTGCTCGACTACTTCGACTACGTGATCATGGCGATCCCCGGCATCGGAGCCATCTACAAGAGCTTTCGACGGATGGGTGATGCGATGCTCGAGAGCGACATGGACCACTTCCGGTCGGTGAAACTCGTCGAGTTCCCGCACGACGACACCTACGTCATCGGCTTCGAGACCGCAGAGTCGCCGTCGTCGGTCCAAGAGACCATCGGGAACGGCGACGACAACATGGTCACGATGTTCATCCCGCTCGCCCCGAACCCGGTCATGGGCGGGTTCCTGACGCACATCCCCCAGGGTCGGATCATCGACGTCGACATGACCGTCGAACAGGGCGTCCGAAGCATCATCACGAGCGGAATCGCCACCTCGAAAGACTCACCCGACTACGACGGATTGGGGAGTGACGACGGGTTCGGGATCTCCCCCGACGACCTCCCGGGGTCGTTCGGTGATTCGCCGCGCAACGAGGACTGAGTCGGTTCGCCGTTCACTCGCCGCCGAAGGCGCTCCCGAGGCGATCTCGGAACTGTTTCAACTCGACGAGCTCCGTCTGAACGTCGTCGAGTTCGGCCTCCAACGCCGCGACGTCGGCGAACTCGTCGCGGAGTTGCTCGATCTCTGTGGACAGCTCCTCGCGCATCGCGTCCAGTTCCTCCTCGAGACGTGCCCGGCTCTCTGCGAGGTCGGCGTCGAGGTCGGCCACGTCGGCTCGGACGTCGCCCATCTCCGTATCCAGCGAGTCGACGGTCGCCGCCAACTCCTCGACGTCGTCGGCGACGGTGGCCAGTTCGTCGACGTCGTCGGCCAGTGACGAGAGGTCGTCGGCGTTCGCCTCGGCGCGACTCTCGACGGTGTTCACGGCCGTCGCGACGTCGTCCAGTTCGTCTCGGAGGTCGACGCGGTCCGACTCGGCGGCGGTGAGCGCCGTCTCGAGCGTCGTCAGCGACGACGACACCGACTCGACCTCCGCGCGGAACTCGGTGATGAGCTGTTCGCCGGTGCCCTCCTCGTCCATGAACTCAGCCAGCGCGTCGCTGTACGCCTCGAGGTCGTCCATCTGCGACTGCAGTCGCCCGATCCGGACGTCGACGCTGGTGGGGACGCCGACGTCGAGCTCGCGCTTCAACAGCGCCAGATCGTCGTCGTCGACGCGGCCCTCGCGGATCTCCGTGGCGAGCGTCGCCGCGATACCACCCGAGACGGCCGCCGTCGCACCGGCCGGAGCGGGGTCGGTCGCGACGGGGTCGGTCGTACCGGCGTCGGCGTCTCCGGTGTCGGTCTCGTCTTCGACGTCGTCGGCCGTCTGGCGGCTGGCGTCTTCGACCTCGACGTCCTCTTCCTCGCTCGCGTCGACGGCGATCGGGGCCGCGGTGGCGGAGGTGTCGTCGCCCCGCTCGACGACGGCGGAGACGGTGTCGTCGTCGACCGACCGGGGTTCGACGGCGTCGTCGGCCGAGACGTCACGTCCCTCGTCGCCGGCGTCGGCGTCGGTCAGCGGGTCGTCGAGCGCGAGTGGCTCGTCGGCGTCGGCGGTCACCGCTTCGTCGTCGCTCTCTGGGTCGGCGAGCGTCAGCGGCTCCACGTCGTCCGCCTCGTCGTCGGCTTCGGCGTCGGCCAACGGATCGTCGAGTGCGAGTGGCTCGTCGGCGTCAGTCTCGTCCACGCCGTCCGCAGCGAGCGGATCTCCACCGTCGTCGACCGGTGGATCCTCGAAGTCGAGTGCTTCGGGCGCATCCATCCCGGGAACCGTGTCGCTGTCGCCGGCCAGCACGTCGCGGACGACGTCGGTGGTGTCGTCGCCGACGATGTCCTCGACGCCCTCGGCCTCGGGGCCACCGCTCTCGGCCGTCGAGACGAGGTCGACGGTCGGTTCGCCGAGGAACGCGGACGCCGCTACGTCGGCCTCCTCGAGACGGATCCCGTACACCGTCGTCACCGACTCCTCGGGGGCGAGCGTCCGGACGAACTCGACGTGGTGGTCCTGGTACGCCGTCCAGTTGTCGTTCTCGTAGTCGGGGTGGAAGCCGACGCAGTCCATCGGAAACGACTCGGGGACGTCGTCGGTCAGGCGGACGTCGACGCTGTCGGCGCTCGTCGACTCGAGGACGAACTTGATCGCGGGGACGGGGAACTCGTCGGCGGCGAACGTCTTCTCGACGGTGACGTCACCGGCCGAAACAGTGATACTGTCGGCGAGGTCGGGGTCGTGACTCATGAGGAACACAACCCACACCCACTACATAAATCAATCGAGCATCAATAAGATGATAAGAAAGTATCTAAATTCGAAAGTTAAGAACAGAAGACCATTTCGTCGCGGGCGAGCACAGACGGATCGACGAGCGAGGGGAGTGAGAGACGCGAGCGGCGTCGACGGACGAGACGAGTGTCTCGGGGTCGTTCGAGAGATCGAAAGTCACCCGTGACGTGGCCGAAGTCCGGCGAGCTCGGCTGCTGATAGAACTCTCCGTCTTCTGACACCGAGACGCCGAAGACGTCTCGAACCGCTCGTCGCGGAGTCGGGTCAGTAGCTCGTGCGATTGGCTCTACACCCGACCGCACGACAGCGGTCGGTCGGGTGGGTGACGACGTGCACTCGGTACTAGAGGTCGATCCGGTCGCCGATCTCGGCGACTTCGAGCGACCGGGGGTACTCGTAGCTCCGAGTGTGGTGGTGGAGCACCTTCGGGTCCGCAGTCATCCCCTTCCACATGTCCCAGTGGCTGGGGAGCAGGCGGTCGAACTGGAGGTCGCTCGCGGCCTTCACGACCTCGTTCTCCGTCGAGTACCACTTCGTGCGGACCGGATCGCGGGTCTCCTTGTCCGGGATGTTGCCGACGGCACCGAACGCGAGGATGCCGAGGTCAATGTCGTACTCGTCGGCCAGCTCCGGGAACTCCTCGTGCGGTTTCGTGTCGCCGCCGTGGAAGATCGTGCCGGACTCGTGTTCGAGGACGTAGCTCACCGGATGCGTCGAGTCGGGGTCGTTGGCGAACTCGACGTGGACGGTGAACTCGCCGAGTTCGACCGTGTCGCCCTCCGTCACCTCGTGGAACTGCTCGTCGCTCACGTCCCACTCGTCGGTCCACTCCTCGTCGTCGAACGCGACCGAGAGGCTGTCGTCGGGCGCGTAGAAGTCACAGTCCGTGTTCGCGAGCATGGGTGCCTGACTCGGGCCGTGAGTGTGGTCGGTGTGTTCGTGCGTCGCGAGGACGGCGTCGACCTCCTCGACGTCTTCGGGGTCGAACGGGACGGGGATCATCCGAACGGTCCGCGGCGGATCGCCGAGGCCGACGTAGGGGTCGATGTAGAGGGTCGTCCCCTCGCTACCTTTGACGACGAAGCCGTTACAGCCGAGATACCAGACGGCGACGGTCTCGGGGTCTGCGTCCTCGACGGCGCGTGGGAGCCAGTCGCCCCAGTCACTCACGGTCATGGACGGGACTGTGTGGGCCGGGAGACTAAGCGTTGTGGACTCGGCGTCACCTGCCGAGGCGGAGGTAATCCTTTTTCGTAGTTCTAGCCGGAAAGTATTCCCCACCTCGGGTTGTGTGTTGTTAGCATGACACCTCCAGTATCGACCGGACGGACGCTGACGTACGCGGAGATGGTTCGCGCGATCCAGGAGTCGACGCCTTCACCGAAAGGCCGACTGACGCCCGACAGCCGAGTGTACTGACAGCCCGCGTCGTGTCGGCGACGCGACCGCCGGACTGACGTCCCTTCACGACCACGGACACACATGGTCGAGGTCGAAGCCGAGATCGAAGCCCTCGGAGACGCGTTGCTCGCCGCCGACACCGCAGTCGCGTTCACGGGTGCGGGTGTGAGCACGGCGTCGGGAATCCCCTCGTTCCGCGGCGACGACGGCGTCTGGGGGACGCAGTTCGATCCCGACGACTTCCGAGTCGGCCGACTCGACGCCGACCCCGCGGGGTTCTGGCGCGACCGACTCGACCTCCACGAGACGATGTTCGCCGCGGACCCCGAACCCAACGCCGCCCACGAGGCACTCGCGGAGTTGGAGCGACGGGACCTGCTCGACGCGGTCGTCACGCAGAACACCGACGGGTTGCACGCGGCCGCCGGCACCGAACGCCTGCTCGAACTCCACGGCAACGCCCAGCGAGTCGTCTGTCGCGGCTGTGGCCGCCGGAGCGACGCCGCCGACGCTCGCCGACGCGTCCGCGAGGGCGAGTGTCCCCCTCGCTGCGTCGAGTGCGACGGCGTACTCAAACCCGACGTCGTCCTGTTCGGCGAGATGCTCCCCGGCGAGACGCTTCAGGAAGCGAAGCGACTCGCCCGCGAGAGCGACGTCTTCCTCGCCGTCGGGTCGTCGCTGACGGTCGAGCCCGCGGCGTCGTTGCCCGGTCTCGCCGCCGGCGACGGGACGCTCGTCCTCGTCAACCTCGAGGAGACGCCGTACAGCAGTCGGGCGGCGGTCGACCTCAGAGCGGACGTCACGGAGGTGCTCCCGCGGGTCGTCGAACGAGTCGAGGGGCGGGAGTGAGACTCGGCCACCGAAACCGTTGACTGCGTCGACTCCGAGCGACGACCATGCGCGTCAGCGTCGTCGGCGGGAGTCGTATCGGGCCCGAAGAGGAGGAGACGGCCGAAGCGGTCGGAAAGCTGCTCGCCCAGCGCGGTCACAGCGTCGTCTGCGGCGGTCTCGGCGGCGTCATGGAGGCCGCCTGCCGCGGGGCGAAGGAGGCGTCGGGGACGACGGTCGGCGTCCTCCCCGGCGAAGACCCCGCCGCGGCCAACGAGTACGTCGACGTCGCCGTCGCGACGGGACTGAGCCACGCGCGCAACGCGCTCGTCGTGATGAACGGCGACGCCGTCGTCGCCGTCGACGGCGGCGGTGGGACGCTCTCGGAGATCGGCTTCTCGTCCGTCTACCGGAAGCCGATCGCCGGACTCGGGACGCACGACGTCGAGGGCGTCGAGGCGTGTGAGACGCCCGAAGAGGCGGTGAACTACGTGGAGTCGGCGGTCGAGTCGGCAAGCGAGTGAACGGCTCAGGGTCGCGTCGAGACGACGGGCGGCTGCGACCCGCTGGATCGACTCTCGTCGTCGCGCTTCCCCTCTCTCCGCTGTCGCCAGTACCGGCGAGCGACGGCACCCATCCCGACGGTCCCGACGAGGAAGTTGACTGTGCCGCCGACGAACGGGACGAGACTCAGGAGCGAGGAGACGACGACGCCGACGGCGAGTGCGACGAACAGCGTCGACTCCGTCACGGCGTCGGCGACGCCCGCACCGAGTGCGACGGTGCCGACGACGCCGCCGACGACGGCGACCAAGCTGTAGACGAAGATTCCCGGAATCGCTACCAGCAGGCCGACGATCGTGATCGCGAGGACGACGAGTGCGATCAACCCACCGACACCGGCGAGCAGCCCCCAGAGGAACGTCTCGCCGGGGGACTCGCGGACGTCGGCGGCGACGCGCTCGGTGTAGTCGGGCGCGACGGCGACGACGAGCAGGCCGACGACGCCGTTGACCGCCAGCGCGATAGTGAGACGGAGCAACGGCGACAGCTGCGGGGCGGTCGTCGTCGGTTGCGCGGCGGCGACACCGGCTACGGAGAGGAGCGTCAGGAGCGAGGCGACCACTACCGACAGCCGTGTGGAGGGCATGACGTCCTCGACTCGCGAGTGCGACGGTAAGTGCTTTCGGGTGGCTGACACCACGAAGTATTTGTCAGTTCGTCCGGAACGGTCGGGCGATGCAGCGACGTGCCCTCCTCTCGACGGTCGGTGCGACCGTGTTCGCCGGCTGTCTCGCCGGCGACGTACCGAGTGCGACCGACGACAGCGCCGAGTCGTCGACGCCGGACGCGACGGACGTGACGGACGCGACCACGCAGACTCCCACGACCGAGACCGCGACGGCCGCACCGCCCGACGTCGGCGTCGCCCCCTCCGAAGCAACGGGGCCACCGTGGGACGACGACGTGAAACGCGTCGTCGCGTGGCCCGACGTGACCGACGACACGCCCATCGCGCTGAGACCGTCGACGCAGCGTGGGTCGCTGCCGACGGCGACGGTCGAGTTCACGCTGACGAACGACGCCGACGTCCGGTTCGACACCAACTTCTACGCGTGGCGGGTGTGGAAGCGCGTCGACGGCGAGTGGTTCCACGTCGCCCCCCGCGCGTGGAATACACCCTTGATGTCGCTCGCCCCCGGCGAGTCGCACGCGTGGACGCTCACCGTCGACAACACGCGACTCGACGGCGAGCCGCTCCCGCGGGCGGGCGGCACCGAGGAGCTCTCGCTCGCCGGTCTCGGCGGTGGGACGTACGCCTTCACCGTCGACGGCTGGTTCGCCGGGGAGGGCTACCGCAACGGCGTCGGCTTCGCCGCCCGGTTCGACCTCGACGGCGACCCGGTCGAACTGACGCCGACCGAGGCGGTGACGGCGACGACCCGCGACGGCGACACGGTGGTCGTGGAGACCGACCGCGAGGCAGGCGGGGAGTCGCGGCCGGCCGCGTTCGTGGTCGAGCAAGTCGAAAGTGGCGTCAGCGGGTCGACGGACGACGACGTTCGTAGGCTCGTCACCGAGCAGGCGCTGCGGGACCGGACGCTCCGGAACACGCTGCCGTTCTTCGAGGCGGGAGTCGAGACCGTACGGCTCGAAGAACAGAACTCCGTGTGGCCCGTCTTCGGCGTGAGAGAACCGCGGACGATCGCGTACGACGGGGTCCGGTATCGACTCAGCGCCGAAGAGCTGTGAGAGCGACGTGAGTCACGCTCGAAGCGGGCGTTCAGTCGGCGGTCCGTGGGTCGGGATGCTCGGGCGAGCAGGGCGAAGAGAGAGCGTCACCGTCGGTTCGAATCTCCAGAAGACGAGGGAGTGCCTCGGGGCAGGTTCACCAGGTGCCGTGGAACGTGTCGAACTGGAGGTTCTCCAACGGCTCCTCGCCGATGGCGATCTTGTACTCTTGCGGAGTGAGCATCGGCTTGTGGAACCGCGGCCCGTCGTCGGTCGTGATGCGCGGACAGCCCGTGTTGACGAATGCGTCCATGTCGAAGTTCCGCAGGCGGTCGGGCGTCACCTCGTCCATCGTGATGAGGTAGGCGTTCTCGTTGTTCTCGACGATCTCCTCGGCGATCTCCCAGCGGCCCTGCCCGATCTTCGTACAGAAGATGACGCCCCACTTCTCGGCGTCCATCGCGCGGTGGACCGCGCCGTAGCGCTGCTTCATGAACTTCTCCGTGTCGGCGACCTTCACGACGTTGTTGACGGGATCGGCGATGACGACCTTCTTGTCGGGATGTTCCATCGCGAGGCCGAGCGGGTGGAACTTCCCGCCGCCGACGTACATGATCTGGTCGGCGTCGATGTCGGCGGAGGCGTAGTTACAGCCGAGCACCTGCCCCTCGTAGGTGAGGCGGTCGTCGCCCTTGCGGGTGTGGACGTCGTAGCCGCGCTCTTCGAGCCAGTCGACCATGTCGCCGAAGAGGTTCATGTGCTGGGCGGTCGTCACGAGCCCGACGTTCGGGTCGTCGTCGGGGTCTTCGAACTCCTCTAAGGACTCCTCCATGATGGAGTAGGGGTCGACGTTCGAAAAGAGGGGAACGTAGATGATCTTGTCCGACTCCTTCATCGGCGAGTGGCCGAAGTGAACGAAGACGTCCGTCCGGCGCATCAGGTAGGTGTCGAGGTCACACGCGCCGTAGCAGGGCTGTCCCGAGAGGAGGAAGGTGACGTCGTCGTCGCACAGTTCGCGGAGGTCGTCGGCGACGGCCGGGCCGCGGCGCTTCAGTCCCTCGGGGAACTGGAGGCCGACCTTCTTCGCGTCGCGTTCCTCCACCTCCTCGACGATGCGTTCGAGTTCGTAGTCCCACTCGCGGTCGTGTCGGAGCGACATCCCGGTGTTTCGGAGGTCCCCTTCGGAAGAGGCGTCCTGGCTCATTGCACTGGCCTAACCGGTCAGGAGGTTTAACCTCGGCGTTTCCGCGAGCGCAACTGCGTGCAGCTCACGGCGCCTCGAACTCGTCGAGCCAGCCGCTGACGACGCCGTCGAGCGCGCCCGTCGTACTGCCGAGGTTCAGCAGTTGGTAGCCCGCCCTCGCCTTCTCGTTGACGTCGTCCATCCCGAAGCCGAGTCCGCCGACCGGGACGCCCGCGTCGGTCGCCTTCCGACGGATCGTCTCGACCGCCTCCGCGACGTCCGGATGGTCGAGTTCGTTCGGGTGGCCGAGCGACACCGAGAGGTCGAGCGGCCCGATGAAGACGAACCCGAGGTCGGGAACGTCGAGGATGGCGTCGAGTTCCTCGACTGCGGCTCGCGTCTCGACGGTGACGCCGACGAGCGCCTCCTCGTCCTCGCGGGTGACGTAGTCGTCGGCCAGCCCCCAGCGTCGCGCGCGCGGACTCGCCAGCCCCCTGTCGCCCGGTTCGCCGTCGTACTCGAAGTACGCCGCGCGAACCGCTCGCCGGACCGCGTCGGCGGACTCGACCCGCGGGAGGAACAGCGACCGGACGCCGGCGTCGCGGAGCTTCCGGACGACGCTCGGGTCGGCGCTCGGCAGGCGGACGAGCGGTTCGATCCCGGTCCGCTCCGCGGCGCGCAGCAGCGCCTCTATCGCGGGAGCGTCCCACGGACTCGGGCCGGCGTGTTCGAGATCGAGCCAGACGAAGTCGAGTCCGAGTTCGCCGTAGAACTCGACGAGCGAGGGGTCGTAGGTGTTGTCGAGGACGCCGAGGAGGACGTCGCCGTCGGCGAGTCGACCGCGCAGTCCCGTGGGGTGGTCTGTCGAAGCCATGCTCCCTAGTCGCGCGCCACGAGATTAACCGTTGACACGCCACAGACTCGACCATCTCGTCCGGTCCCCGTCCGTCCCGTTCGAGACACGCGCTACGGTCCGGTTACGGCCACGTCACTCGGGTATTCAAACGACTGGGGTGAGTAGGAGGCACCGATGAGTGCAGATCTGCCGCTCTCGCACGTCCACGTCGAACCGGCCGCACCGACCGACGGTCCCGCACCGGCCGTCGTCGTGTTGCACGGACGCGGTGCCGACGAGGAGGACCTCCTCCCCGTCGCCCAGCAACTCCCGGACGAACTACACGTGCTCAGTCTCCGCGCGCCGGACCGTCTGATGAACGGCTACACCTGGTACGAACTCGACACCTCGGCGGGCGGCCTCCACGAGAGTCAGCCCCACGCCGAGGAGTTCCGTCGGAGTCTCGATCTCGTCTCCGAGACCGTCGAGTCGGCCGTCGAAGCGTACGACCTCGACGCCGACCGCATCGGCCTCCTGGGGTTCAGTCAGGGCTGTATCACGAGCCTCGGTCTCCTCCTGGAGGGGCCGGACCGCTTCGACTGGGTCGTCGGCCTCCACGGCTACCTCGCGGAGTCGCACGCCGACCTCGACCCCGACGGCATCGAGGGGAAACCGGTCTTCCTCGGGGCGGGCGCGGCCGACCAGATCATCCCGGCCGACCGCGTCGAGCGCGCCGCCGAACGCCTGCGGGAACTCGGTGCCGACGTCCGCTTCGACGTCTATCAGGCTCCCCACGGTGTCGGCCGACAGGAGTTGGAAGACCTCGTGGCGTTCGTCGAAGCGCAGCTCTGAGGCGAGTCGACGAGTCGGGTCGCTCGGTCGCTTCTCCGATCACCTGCGCGTAATGTGAACGCGACTCACATTCGGCAAGCCTAAACGAGTCGAGTCCCAAGCCCGGCTATGAGCGTCGAGACCACCTCGCTGGAGTCGCTGGGACGTGAACTCGGGAACGCCATCGCGGAGTCGCCCGAGTACGAGCGGTTCGAGGAGGCCCGACAGGCCGTCGAGGACGACGACGAGGCCCAAGCACAGATCCAGGAGTTCGAACAGCTCCGACAGGAGTTCATGATGGCCCGCCAGACCGGACAGGCGAGTCAAGACGACGTCGAGAAGGTCCAGCGCGCACAGGAGAAGCTCCACCGCCTCCCGGTGATGGCGGACTACCTCGAAGCGCAGTCCGAACTGCAGGATCGACTCGAAGCGGTCAACGAGGCGATCTCCGAACCGCTCGCCGTCGACTTCGGCGGCGAGGCCGGCGGCTGCTGTCAGGACTGAGACGAGACACCGCCTCTTCCCGTCCCGGAGGGCCGGGACGCTTTCTACGGTCCCCCGAGTACCGCGGCCATGGTCAGCGTCCTCCTCCCGACCGTCGAGTGGGGTCCAGTCTGTGAGCAACTGACGGCCCAACTCGACGGCGACGACGAGTTGCTCGTCGTCTGCGACACCGAGTCCGACCCCGTCGCCGACCACGACCCGCCAGACGGGGTCCGAGTTCTCGTCGCGGGCGAACCGGAGGGCTGCTCCGGGAAGGCGAACGCACTCGCCTACGGGATGGAGCGGGCAACTTGCGACCGGTTTCTCTGGACCGACGACGACTTCGACCACGGCGAGGACTGGCTCCGGCGGGTGAAGCGCCTCGCGGACGAACACGGCGTCGTCACCGGCGTCCCCGTCTTCGTCGGCGACGGCTGGTGGCGACTCGCCGAACCGCTCGTCGCCGTATCCGGGTCGCTCGGGTTGTACCTCGGCGGGCAGGTGTGGGGTGGCTGCGTCGTCTTCACTCGCGACGACGTCGACGTCGAGCGACTCGTCGCGGACCTCCGACGGACGGTCAGCGACGACGGGCTGCTCTCCGCCCGGCTCGACGACGTCACCGCCGTACGATCACTGACCGAGCAGCTCCGCGTCGACGGCGACGTCGACGCCGTCCGTCAGCGACTGGTCCGGTTTACGCAGACGGTGCGGTTCGAGGAGACGTCGAGTACAGCGGCGTTGGTCGGCAGTGTCCTCCTGCTCGCCCTCGCGACGCTGCTGTGGCCGCTGCCGGTGGGAGCCGCGACGACGGCGCTCACCGCCGGGACGTACTGGTTCTTCGGCGTCCGTCGGCCGACGTTCCTCCTCACCGCTCCCGCGCTCCTCCTCGCGCCGTTCGCCGTCGGCTACGGCCTCCTCGTCCCCGAGTTCGAGTGGGGGGGCCGTCGGTATCGGTGGCGCGACGTCTACGACGTCACCGTCGTCGAGTGAGCGGTCCGAACGACGGGGGAGCGTCGGCCGGAGACCGACGACCGCCGAGCGTCGAGCGGTCGACGTGCGAGCGTTCATATCCCAGGAGGCGGCCACCGTCCCTATGCTCGCAATCGCGGGTGGGAAGGGCGGCAGCGGGAAGACGACCACCACGCTCGGCCTCGCGAGGGCGTTCGACGGGCGGACGCTCGTCGTCGACGCCGACGCTGACATGCCGAACCTCCACGCGCTGGCCGCGGTCGACCGGAGACCGACGCTCGCTGCCGTCGACGGCGAGCGCCGTCCGGAGCGCGTCGCACAGGGCCACCCCGAGGACCCGGACGTCTCCGTGCTGCCCGCGCCCGTCGGACGGCCGGACGACGGGGACGAAGACGGGACTGGCGAGGGAGCCACCGACCTACAGCGACTGCTCGGTCGACTCCGTTCGTTCGGCGAGGAGCCCCGACACCGGACGCTCGTCGACTGTCCGGCCGGTGCCGGGCCGGACGCGGTCGCCCCGCTCCGCGTCGCCGACGGGGTGCTCGTCGTCTCGCCGCTGTGTGCGGCCGCCCTCCGCGATGCGGCCAAGACGACCGCGATGGCCCGAACGCTCGGCACGCCCGTCCTCGGCGCGGTTCTCACCCGAACGCGGCTTCGGCCACCGGGCGTGGGCGACCTGCTCGACTGTCCGGTGGTGGGGTCCGTCCCCGAGGTTCGCCCGCCCGTGCTCGAACGTGACGCCGTCCGGACGGCGTACGGGCGACTCGCGGCGACGCTGGCGGGGGAGGAAACCTAATATGCGTGGGGCGAGAACGTGAACGCATGTCCCGTCGCCTGCCGACCGGAATCACGGTACTCGACCGGCGCCTCGGCGGCGGCATCCCCGCGGGCAGTATCGTCCTCCTCGAAGCGCCGCCCGCCAGCCAGTCGGAGCTGTTCCTCTACGAGTTCACCGCGACGCGGGGGACGCTGTATCTGTCGACCGTCCGCTCGGAGGCGGCCGTGGCCGACGCCTTCGACCGCGTGAACACCCGCGTCGGCAACCCGACCATCCGTGACATCGGCAGCGACGCCCCGCTGGACCACGCCAACCGACTCGTCGGCGCGCTCCCGGAGGAGGCGAACCTCATCGTCGACGTCGTCGACGTGCTCGAGCAGTCGGACTCGGCGCGGTACCGAAGCTTTCTGAACGAACTCCAGACGCAGATCGTCAACACCGGCGGCATCGCCGTCCTCCACGCGATGAAGGGCCGTTCGATCCCGGCCAACCGCGACGTGACGGAACACATGGCCGACGTCGTCTTCGACCTCCAGACCGAGGTGAAAGGCCAAGAGATCGTCAACCGACTCGCAGTGCCGAAGTTCCGCGGCGGCGCGGCGATGGACGAGACGATCAAACTGAAACTGGCAGAACAGGTGGCCGTCGACACCAGTCGCGACATCGCCTGAGCGGAGTCGTCGCCGCGGAGCGAGAGAACCGAACGTGTGTGGGGAGGGCCGGACGATCAGCGGAGTACGATACCGACAGGAGTATCGAAGGAAGTTCTTTTTAAAACCGTTGTGGTTAAAAATAGTTACAACTAGTAAAAACACACAAGAAATTTCCACACACCGAACAGTCGGCGACGGCTCCCGAGTCGGCGGGGCGGTTCAGAGCGCGACGTAGCCGAGCACGCCCAGCGTCGTGGCGACGACGAGCAGAACCCACGTCTGGACCGCGGCCAACGGTCCGCTCTCGGCGTTCTTCCCGACGAACAGGTAGACGAAGTAGAACCAAAGCGGGGCGAGACGGACGAGATAGCTGGGAGACTCGCCGAGCACGAACCGCAGCACGAACGCGAGCACGACCGTACAGCCGGCGGCGACGGCGGCGACCACCAGGTCGTCCGGTACCGGAAGCTGTGTGTCCTCCGAGGAGTCCATAGGAGAGACTGGTGGTGAGGCGCTAAAGAAAACGGTGGTCGGGAGTCGATGCCGAGTCGCGAGGTCGTCGCGTTACTCCTCGGTCTCTTCGGCGTCGGAGGCTTCGAGTTCGTCGACGATCTCGTCGGCGTCGACGTCGACGTCTTCGAGGGCCTCTTCGATGTCGGCACCGCCGGCACCGCCGGCGCCGCCCATCATACCGCCCATGCCGCCCATCATGCCGCCGGAGCCGTCGATGGTCTCCTGGACGATGACGCGGTCGATGCCGAGTCGCTGCATCATGTCCTGGGCGATCTGCTGCTTCGAGAACATCCACTGCTGGTTCATCGTCATCTGCGGCGTCGCCTCGATGTACAGCGTCTCCTTCTCGACGGTTTCGACCGTCGTCTCGGGTTCGGCGTCCTCGTCCGCGTCTTCGTCGGGTTCGACGACGGTCTCCTCTTCGACCTCGTCGGTCTCGATCCAGACCTCCGGCGACTGCTGGAGGTACATGCCGAGCAGCCCCTGAGCCTGCTCTTCGCGGTCGTCGACGACCTCGACGATCTCGTAGTCGTACTCGAGATCCTCACCCGCGAGCGGGTGGTTGAAGTCGACGCGTGCGCGGCCGCCGATGATGGTCTCCAGTCGCCCCTGCTGGCCGTCGATCTGGACCTGGGCACCGGGGTAGCGGTCGTCCTCCGCGATCTTGTCGGCGGCGACCGTCTTCACGTCGTCCGGGTCGAACGCGCCGAACGCTTCCTCGGCGGGGACGTCGACCGTCCCGGTGTCGCCGACGTCCTTCCCCTGCAGGTCGTCGTCGACGCTCTGGAAGACGTGACCGGCGCCCACGACGATGACGCGGGGGGCGAACTCGTAGTCGTCGTCGTCGATGCCGGCTTCCTCGGCGACGTCCTGTTTCGTCGTGTCGACGACCGTCTCGTCTTCCTTCGTACGGACCGTGTAGTCCAGCTTGACGAAGTCGCCGTCCTGGATACCCGCTTCTGTCTCTTCGACCTCTTCCTCGACGTCATCGGCGGCGTCCGCCGTCTCCGCCTGCTGTTCGTCACTCATGGTTCGAATGTCTCCCGTGCTACCCTTAAGAATCACGTTTCGGGCCTCAGAGGCCGGACGACCCGATACCGGCCTCGTTGGTGGGCGTACGTGTACGTCCCGGAGAACGTGATCGCGTCGAGTCGGTCACGTCGAGTCGCCACGCGGCGAGCGGAGCCTCGGGACCATCTCGAACGCGAGCGGCGAGAGAGAACGGAGAGACCAGTCTTTTGCCGGGGTGGTTCCTCGGAGCACCCATGTACGAGGTCGAACTGAAGGTCGAGGCGGCGCACGACGCCGTCCGGGAGCGGTTGTCGACGCTCGCTGCGGACCACGTCGGCAGCGTCGAACAGGTCGACACCTACTACGACGCCCCCCATCGGGACTTCGCCGAGACCGACGAGGCGCTCCGACTGCGACGGGAGACCGACCGCGAGACCGGGGAGACGACGACGAAAGTCACCTACAAGGGGCCGCTGGTCGAGTCGGCGTCGAAGACGCGCGAGGAGTTCGAGACCGCCGTCGACGACGACGAGTCGATGGCCGGCGTCCTCGACGGACTCGGGTTCGACCCCACCGCCGTCGTCGAGAAGGATCGAGAGTTCTACGCCGTCGACGGCTACACGGTGACGCTCGACGCCGTCGCCGACCTCGGCGAGTTCGTCGAGGTCGAACGCGAGGCCGAGGAGTCGGAGATCAAGGAGGTCCGCGAGGGGGCGGTCGCACTCCTCCGCGAACTCGGACTCGACCCCGACGAGCAGATCCGGACCTCGTATCTCGGACTCCTGCTTCGAAATTCCCACGAGTAATTACTCCACCGTCGGAGGTTTCCGCAAGTTATAGCATCTCCCCCGGCCAAGCCCGTCTAATGACCGAGCGGAACATCCAGGTTGCGGAACTCGACCGCCGCGCCGTCGAGGATCAAGAGGTCGAGATCGTCGAACGAAAGGGGATCGGCCACCCCGACTCCATCTGCGACGGGATCGCCGAGAGCGTCTCGCAGGCGCTCGCACAGGCGTATCTCGACCGCGTCGGGAAAGTCCTCCACTACAACACCGACGAGACTCAACTGGCCGCCGGGACGGCCGCGCCGCGGTTCGCGAACGGCGAACAGCCCGAGGGCGAGAAAGGTGGCGAGGTCGTCGAACCGATCTACATCCTCGTCGTCGGCCGGGCGACGAAGCAGTACCAGGGGACGCACATCCCCGTCGACTCGATCGCCCTGAAGGCCGCCCGCGACTACCTCCGCGAGAACTTCCCCGCGCTCGACCTCGAGACCGACGTCGTCGTCGACGTCAAACTCGGCGAGGGGAGCGGCGACCTCCAGACCGTCTTCGGCGAGGAGGGCACGCAGATTCCGATGGCCAACGACACGAGTTTCGGCGTCGGCCACGCGCCGCTGACCGAGACCGAGACGATCGTCCACACCGCCGAGCGCGAACTCAACACGACGTTCCACCAGAAACATCCCGCGCTCGGACAGGACGTGAAGATCATGGGCAAACGCGAGGGCGACCAGATCGACATCACGGTCGCCGCCGCGCTGGTCGACCAGCACGTCCAGACGCTCACCGACTACACCGAGACGGTCGAGGCCGTCCGGGAGTTCGTCACCGAGCTGGCACGGGAGTTCACCGACCGCGAGGTCCACGTCGACGTCAACACCGCCGACGACGTCGAGGAAGGGTCGATCTACCTCACCCACACCGGGACGAGCGCGGAACAGGGCGACGACGGCTCCGTCGGCCGCGGCAACCGCGCCAACGGGCTCATCACGCCGAACCGGCCGATGAGCATGGAGGCGACGTCAGGGAAGAACCCCGTCAACCACATCGGGAAGATCTACAACATCCTCTCGACGGACATCGCCGAGACCGTCGTCGACGAGGTCGACGGCATCCGCGACCTCCAGATCCGCCTGCTGAGCCAGATCGGCCGCCCCATCGACGAACCGCACGTCGCCGACGCGCAGGTCGTCACCGAGGAGGGCGTCGCCGTCTCCGACATCGAGGCCGACGTCCGCGCCGTCGTCGACGAGAAGCTCGCGAACGTCACCGACGTCACCCGGCAGGTCATCGAGGGCGACATCTCTACCTTCTAAATAGCTCCGAGCGACTCCGTTCGAGTATGGAAGACGGCCCGGACACCGTTCTCGTCCGTTACGGCGAGGTCGGCACCAAGAGCGCGAAGGTCCGAACCGACATGGAGCGGTTGCTCCGGGAGAACCTCGAGGCGACGCTCGCGGCCCGCGACGCCGCGGCGACCGTGGACCGCGAGTGGTCCCGCATCTTCGTCCGCACTGACGATCCCGAGGCGGCGACTGACGCCGCCTGCGACACGTTCGGCGTCGTCTCCGCGAGTCCGGCTCGGAGCGTCGACCCGACGATGGAGGCCATCCGCGAGGCGCTCGTCGCGGCGGCGACCGACCACCCGGACGGTGCGACGTTCGGCGTCGACGCCACGCGCGCCGGCGAGGGCGACGCGCACCCGTTCAGCAGCCCCGACCTCGAAGTCGAGGGCGGCAGCGCCGTCGAGGCCGAGACGGGCGCGTCGGTCGACCTCGACGACCCCGACCGGACCTACTACGTGGAGTGCCGCGAAGAGGAGGCGTTCGTCTTCACCGAGAAGCGGCCCGGTCCCGGCGGCCTGCCGCTCGGGACGCAGGGGACGGCCGTCGTGCTGCTGAGCGGCGGACTGGACTCCCCCGTCGCCGCGTGGGAGCTGATGAAACGCGGGTGTACGGTCGTCCCGGTTTACGTCGACCTCGGTCCCTACGGCGGCGTCGACCACCAGGCGCGGGCGCTGTCGACGGTCGGCGAGCTCGCCCGCTACGTCCCCGACGGCGACCTCGCGCTCCGTATCGTCCCCGCCGGCGACGTCGTCGAGACGCTGATGGACGAGGTCGGCGCGACACGGATGCTCTCGCTTCGGCGCGTGATGCTCCGCATCGGCGAGACCGTCGCCCGCGACGTCAGCGCCCACTCGGTCGTCACCGGCGAGTCGCTCGGGCAGAAGTCGAGTCAGACCGGCGGCAACCTCGCCGCCACCGACGCCGCCGTCTCGATACCCGTCCACCGACCGCTGCTCACGCGGGACAAGACCGACATCGTCGAACAGGCGCGAGCCATCGGGACGTTCGACGACTCGACCGTCTCGGTCGGCTGCGAACAGGTCGCCCCCTCGCACCCCGAGACCAACGCGACGGTCGAGGCGGTCGAGGCGGCCGAACCGGACGGGCTGTTCGACCGCGTCGGGGCCGCAGTCGACCGAACAGAACTCGTCTCCCCGGACGGGTGAGACGACCCGTTCACATCAGCTGCCCGAAAACTATTTCTACTACCGTGGCAAGCGTTAACACAGCTATGTCGAAATCGAGTCGCGGTGCGCCCGCAGTGTCGCTCGGTCCCGGGTGGACGGTGCAGCAGGTCGTCGAACGGTCGTTCAACAGCGGCGGTACCGATACGTGCACGCAGTGTGGAGCGGCGGTCGACCTCGGGGAACGCCACTTCCGGGTCGACGTCGCCCGGGACGTCGAGTTGACGGGTCGTCGACTTCGGTCGGAACACGAACAGCTCGTCTTCTGCAGCGAGGACTGCGCCGACGAGTGGCTGGGACGGTAGGGAGCGTCGGGGCGAGTCGAGGCGGACGGAACGCAACCCCTTTTACCGGACGTACCGACACTCCGGCCGTGACGCGGGTCTGTCTCGTCGGCGCCGCCGACGTCGACCTCGGCTACGAGTTGCTCTCCCGAGAGACCGCCCGGGCAGCCCTCTCGACCTACCAGTTGGAGGAACCGTTCGAGAACGCGCTCGCACTCGACACCGTCAGCGTCGGCGCCGCGGTGTCGCTGCTGAACGACCTCAACTGGTATCTCGTCCGCTACGTCGACGCCGCGCTCGTCCGGGAGCCGAGCATCAGCCCCGACGAGTGGCTCTCGCGGGACCTCGCGACGGCGATCCGCGAGAGCGCGGTCGACCCCGCCGACACGGGCGATCTACTGAAGGTGTACGGCGTCGACGACGGCGAACTGGTCGAACCGATGTTCCTCACACGCGTCGGCGGCGAGGTGCCGGAGTACGACCTCCGCGACGTCGAGGACACCGTCGTCGTCCGTGTGACCGAAGCCGAGTTCGGCGGCTGACTTTTTCTCGGCGGCGAGCGTCGACCCCACATGGGTCGACACGGCTCTCATCGAAGTCTCCCCGGTGCGACGACGCGCCGCGTGTTCGTCGACGACCACGACGTGTTCTACCACGTCGCCGGCGACGGCCCGCCGGTCGTGTTGCTCCACGGCGGCGGGTGGGACGCGGCGGCGCTCTCGTGGCGCGAGACGGTTCCCGCGCTCGCGGAGACACACACCGTCTACGCGCCGGACTTGCCGGGATACGGTAGTAGCGACCCCCTCGGCGAGACGCCGACTACCAGTTCGTACGGCGCGTTCGTCGTCGACTTCCTCGACGCGATCGGCGTCGACGCCGCGGCGCTGGTCGGCCTCTCGCTCGGCGGCGGTGTCGCCCTCGACGTCGCGCTCTCGCGTCCCGAGCGCGTCTCGCGACTCGTCCTCGTTGACAGCTACGGGCTCGGCGGGACGGTCCCCGGCGGGCCGCTCGGCGCGTCGTTCGTCCGAATTCCTCGGATGGCAGAGGCGATCGAGGGGTTGCTCGCCCGTCACCGGCGACTGACGGCGCTGGGCGTCCGCGGTGTCGTCCACCCGGCGAACCTGACCCCGGAGCTCGTCGACGACGTGTGGGCCGTCGCCCGCGACCACGACGGTCGGGCGTGGCGAGCGTTCCAGCGCAACGAGGTCGGCTTCGGCGGGTTGCGGACGAACTACGTGGACCGACTGCCGGACCTCTCGGTGCCGACGTTGCTGGTCCACGGAGAACAGGACGCGCTCGTTCCGGTCGACTGGACCGTTCGCGCGGGGACGCTGATCCCCGACGCCGAGGTGCGGATCCTCCCCCAGTGTGGGCACTGGCCGCCGCGGGAGCGGCCGGACCGGTTCACGGAACTCGTGGGCGGCTTTCTCGCTTCGGCCGCTCAGTCGAACAGCCCCGTCGACATGTAGCGTTCGCCGGAGTCCCAGTAGACCGTGACGACGAGCGGTTCTCCGTCGTCTCCCTCCCGTTCCGTGCCGACCCCCTCGTCGACGAGTCGCGCCGCGACCTCCTTGGCCGCGAGGTTCGACGCGCCGCTGGACTGGCCGACGAGGATGCCCTCCTCGCGGGCGAGGCGGCGACACTCCTCCTCGGCCTCGTCGAGCGAGACGGTGAGCACGTCGTCCAAGAGGTCGCGATCGAGGTTCGGGCTGACGAACCCCGGCCCCATCCCCTGGAAGCTGTCGCCCTCGGGTTCCCGGCCGGAGAGCACGGCGCTGTCGTCGGGTTCGACGGCGACGATCTCCACTTCGGGGAACTCCTCGCGGAGGCGACGGCCGATGCCCGAGATCGTCCCGCCGGTACCGACGCCGGCGACGAGCGCGTCGACGGTGCGGTCGCCGACCTGCTCGACGATCTCCTCGCCCGTCGTCCGGTAGTGTGCCTCGGGGTTGGCGGGGTTGTCGAACTGCCGGAGCTGAATCGCGTCCTCCTCCGCCTCGATCTCGTCGGCGCGGTCTTTCGCGTCGGAGATGTCGCCGTCGACGAGCACCAGGTCCGCGCCGTAGGCTTTCATAATCTGTCGCCGCTCGGGCGACTTCGAGGCGGGCATGACGATCCTCACGTCGTACCCCTTCGCCGCGCCGACGACGGCGATGCCGATGCCCGTGTTGCCGCTCGTCGGTTCGACGATCGTGTCGCCCGGTTCGAGCGTCCCGTCGCGCTCGGCGGCCTCGATCATCTGCAGCGCCGGGCGGTCCTTCGCGGAGCCGCCGGGGTTCTTCGACTCGATCTTGGCTGCGACCGTCGCCCCCTCGGGTGCGTCCACCTGCACCAGCGGCGATCCGATGGTGTCGAGGATGCTCTCGTCCATTACCGGCGGCTACACCGTCGACACTGAAAGCGATAGCGACCTCCGACACGTTTGCGGGGTCGTCACGGAGGCGCCGAGAGAGGACGAACGTCGCCGCCAGCGGTTCGCTTAACTTCGGGGACCCCGAAGGGGCGAGCAATGAAACTCGAGACGATGGAGCCGAACTCGTCGTGGGACCCCGTCGCCTACGAAGGTGCCGTCGCGACGCTCGGCGAGGAGGAGTACGTGTTCAAAGTGTGGGGCGGTGACTGGTGCAAAGACTGCCGGTCGCAGCTGCCGGAGTTCGCGGCCGCCCTCGAGGCCGCCGGCGTCCCCGACACGAACGTCGAACACTACCCCGTCGAGAAGGAAGACGACGGGTCGAAGACCGGCCCCGGCGTCGAGGAGTACGGTATCGAACTCATCCCGACCGTCGTCGTCGAGTCCGACGGCGAGGAGGTCGCACGGTTCGTCGAGGAGGAGGACGTGCCGATCGCAGTCTCTCTCGCAGAGCAGTTGGAGTAGCTCACACCGTCTCACGGGCGGGCCGACTCTCGTTTCTTCGACGCCGTCTCACTCCTCGGTCGACCGTTCGGTCTGCGGGGAGATCGACCCCGTCTGTCGGTAGAGACCGCCGAGCAGCGTCGCCCCCGCCACGAGCGGGACGACCGCACAGGCGGCGTAGAGCAACGGAAAGCCGAGCGTGTCGACGAGCGGGAGCGTCACCATCGGCCCGAGTCCGCCGCCGAGGTCGCCGAGGACGTTGTTCGTCCCCATCGCCCGGCCCATCCGCTCGTTAGGCGTGAGATCGGCCAGCAGCGCCATCAGCGGACCGCTCGTGCCGCCCTGTCCGGCCCCGATGAACAGGCAGGCGACGACCAGCGGTGTCAGCGAGTCGGCCGTCGCCAACACGAGGAAGCCGACGAACGAGACGCCGAGGAAGACGAACAGCGTCGGGACGCGAGCGCCGGTGACGTCGCTCACTCGCCCACCGACCAGCATGAACCCGGACGCCGAGAGCACCGTCAGCGCCATCAGCAGCCCGGACATCCCCTGTGGGCCGTACCCCCAGATCGCGACGTCGTTGGCCTCGACGAACAGCACGAGCGTCGCGAACAACGCACCGAGGTACGCGAAAAACAGCCCGGCGTTGACGAACCCGACGGTCAGCGTCGGGACGGAGGTGTCGAGTTCCCACGGACGGACGGCCGTCTGGGGCTCGGAGACGTGCGTCTCCGGCACCAGCAGGTAGGCGACGAGACTCGCCACGAGCGCGAACCCGGCGGCGACGACGAACGCCGTCGAGATGCTGTAGAGGTCGCTGACGACGCCACCCAACACGAGGCCGGCCGGGAACCCGAGCGTGATGCCCCCGCGGACGACGCCCATGCTCGTCCCGCGGGACCCCGCGTCGCTCACGTCGGCGGCGATGGTGTAGGCCGTCGCGAACACGAGCGCACTCCCGATACCCCAGACGATCCGGGCGGCGAGGAACCACGCCTCCGGGAGCGACGAGTCGAGGGCGACGACGTAGCCGAGCGTCGCGACGGCTTCGACGAACAGTCCAGCGATCAGCGGCGTGCGGGTGCCGATGCGGTCGACGAGCGACCCGGCGGGCGCGTTGGCGACGATACGGGTGAACCGGTTGGCGCTCAGGATGATACCGACGAGGAACGGCGAGATGCCGAGGACGGTGCCGAGGTTCGGGAGGATCGGGAAGACGACGCCGCCGCCGAAGCCGACGAAGAACGTGCTGACGACGACGGCGAGGACGGTCGAACGGTCGCTGCTCATCGAACGGATCGGTCAGTTCTTCGTCGCCCAGTCGAGCGCCTGCCGGATGTCGGTCTGCGGCGGCGAGCAGGTGAACGACTCACAGGCGTACACGGTCGGCTTGTCGTTCTTGCCGTCGCGACCGGCCCAGATGGGCGGAATCTCGTCGAGTCCGAGCGTGTCGAGCCACGCGTCGAGCGCCTCGTCGGACGGCGGTCGCTGTGAGACGACCGCGCCGGGGAGATACCGACCGGCGAGCACCTCCCACCAGTCGTCGGGGAGGTCGTCGACGGCGAGCGTCAGTTCGAGGCCGCCGCGGGCGAACTTCTCGGCGGCGAGCGCGAGCGAGACGTGTTCGAGGGGGCTCCCGCGGATGCGGTCGGCGTGCGTCTTGAGCACCTGTTCGGCGACGTCGCCGAAGTCGGCGTCCGAATCGAAGTGGTCGAGGTCGAGCAGCAGGTCAGTGGCGACGCCGAGACTCGACGGCGTCGAGGAGTCGTGCAGCTCCTGCGGGCGGGTGACGAGCTGTTCGCCGCTCTCGGGGGTGAAGTAGAGCGTCCCGCGTTCCTCGTCCCAGAACTCGTCTTCGAGGACGCGCGCGAGATCGAGTGCGAACGCCAGGTGGTCGACGTCGCCGGTCGCCTGATAGAGGTCGAACGCGCCGCGAGCGAGGAAGGCGTAGTCTTCGAGGTAACCGTCCCCCTTCACGTCGCCGTCCTTGAACCGTCGGTGGAGGCGCTGGGCGTCGGCGTCCCAGAGCCGCTCGCGAACGAACGAGAGCGCGCGCTCGGCCGGGCCGGCGAGCGCGGGGTCGAGGACGCGCGCGCCCATCGCGAACGCCGAGATCATCAGCCCGTTCCAGCCGGCGAGCACCTTCTCGTCTCGGAGGGGTCGCGGGCGCTCCCCACGGGCGTCGAACAGCGCCACGCGGGCGTCCATCAGTCGCTCGTAGATCTCGGCGCGGTCGAGGTCGTACTCCTCGGCGAGTTCGTCGATCGGCGTCGAGACGTTGAGGACGGTCGTCCCGCGTTCGAAGTTGCCGCGCTTCGTGATGCCGTAGCGGTCACAGACCAGGTCGGCGTCCTCCTCGTCGAGCACCTCCTGCACCTGTTCGGGCGTCCAGACGTAGAACGCGCCTTCCTCGCGCTCGGGGTCGGCGGCGTCCGTATCGTCCGTATCGTCCGTATCGTCCGTGTCGGCGTCGGCGGCCCCCGAGTCGCCGACGCCGTCGAACGTCTCGCTCTGGGCGTCGAGCGTGCTGAAGAAGCCGCCGTCGGGGTGGGTGAGTTCGCGCTCGACGAAGGCGAACGTCTCCTGGGCGACCCGGGCGTAACGCGGTTCGCCCGTCACCTGATAGCCCGCGAGGTAGCTCTTGGGCAACTCGGCGTTGTCGTAGAGCATCTTCTCGAAGTGCGGGACGGTCCACTTGCGGTCGACGGCGTACCGGTGGAAGCCGCCGCCGACGTGGTCGTAGACGCCGCCGTCGGCCATCGCGTCGAGCGTCTCGGTCGCGACGCTCAACGCCTCGCCGCGGCCGCTCCGGTCGTAGGTCCGAAGCAGGAGGTCGATGCGACCCGGCTGGGGGAACTTCGGTCCGTCGCCGCCGAAGCCGCCGAACTCGCGGTCTGCACCGCGGAGCGCAGCCTGTGCGGCGGTTCCGAGCACGTCGACGTCCGGCGTCTCGTCGGCCGGCGTCGGCGTGTCCTCCAACTGGTCGGTCAGCGCCGTCGTCCACTGGTCGGCGCGGTTCTCCATCTCCGCGCGGTCCTCCTCGTCCTGCCAGGAGTCGGCGATGTTCCGCAACAGGTCGAGAAAGCCCGGCGCGCCCTGCCGCGCCTCCGGCGGGAAGTAGGTGCCGACGTAGAACGGTTTCCCCTCGGGCGTCAGCCACACCGAGAGCGGCCACCCGCCCCGACCGGAGACGAGTTGACAGATGGTCTGATAGACCCGGTCGAGGTCGGGGCGCTCCTCTCTATCGACCTTGATCGGGACGAACGCCTCGTTCAGCACGTCGGCGACCGTCTCGTCCTCGAAACTCTCGTCGGCCATCACGTGACACCAGTGGCACGCCGAGTAGCCGATAGAGAGGAAGATCGGCACGTCGCGCTCCTCGGCCTCGGCGAGCGCTCTCTCGTCCCACGGCTGCCAGTTGACGGGGTTGTCCGCGTGCTGACGGAGGTACGGGCTCTGCTCGTCGTCGAGTCGGTTACGGCCCGTAGGGTTGGTCATACCGTCCCTACGCCCGCCGGGTTGTAAAGCCTGTAGGGACGGGAACGCGGCCGACGACCGACCCGTAGGAATACGCTCGTTCGTGTATACTCTCGCCTGCAGCAAGGGTAACCTTTACACCGATGTGCGTACCCACCTCCGAGTATGACGGAGACCGTACTCCTCGTCGGCGGCGGTGGACGCGAGCACGCCATCGCCCGCGCACTCGCCGACGACTGTGACCTCTACGCCTGCGCCAGCAACCGCAACCCCGGCATCGCCTCGCTCGCGGCCGGGTTCGAGTCTATCGACGAGACGGCGAGCGACGACATCGTCGCCTACGCCGAGGACGTCGGTGCGTCGCTCGCGATCGTCGGTCCCGAGTCCGCGCTCGCGGCGGGCGTCGCCGACGCCCTCGACGACGCCGGCGTCTACACCTTCGGCCCGCAGGCCGAACAGGCACGCATCGAGACGGACAAGGCGTTCCAGCGGCAGTTCATGCGCGACAACGACGTGCCGGGGAACCCGGACTTCGAGACGTTCGACGACACCGAGGCCGCCTGCGACTACATCGACGCCTACGACGGCGACCTCGCGGTGAAGCCTGCCGGTCTCACGGGCGGAAAGGGCGTGAAGGTCATCGGCGACCAGGTCGACGAGGAGGGCGCAAAGGCGTATCTCCGCGAGGAACAGTACGACCGTATCGTCCTCGAAGAGCGTCTCGTCGGCGAGGAGTTCACCGTCCAAGCGTTCGTCGCCAACGGCGACCTCGTGACGACGCCCGCCGTCCAGGACCACAAGCGTGCCTACGAGGGCGACGAGGGCCCGAACACCGGCGGGATGGGGAGCTACAGTGACACCACCTTCGAACTCCCGTTCATGACCGAGGAGGACTACGCCGACGCCGTCTCCGTGCTGGAGGCCGTCGTCGACGCGCTCGACGGCTACAAGGGGATCCTCTACGGCCAGTTCATGCTCACGAGCGAGGGGCCGAAGGTGATCGAGTTCAACGCCCGCTTCGGCGACCCCGAGGCGATGAACACCCTCCCCGTGCTCCAGACGCCGTTCCTCGACGTACTCGCCGCCGCCCGCGACGGCGCACCGATCCCGGAGCTGGAGTTCGCCGAGCAGGCCACCGTCTGTAAGTACGCCGTCCCCGAGGGCTATCCGACCGACCCCGACGCCGGCGCGAAGATCGAGGTCGACGAGGAGCGTGCTGGTGAGGCGCTGCTGTTCTACGCCAGCGTCGACGAACGCGAGGACGGCCTCTACACGACGACCTCCCGGTCGTTCGCCGTCGTCGGCGTCGCCGACAGCATCGGCGAGGCGGAAGCGCAGGCCGAGAGCGCGCTCGAATCGGCGGGCGAGGGGTTCCACATCCGTCACGACATCGGGACGGCCGAGCTGGTCCAACAGCGTATCGACCACATGGACGAACTGCGGAAGTGAACTTTCGACGGACGCATCGCCGTGGGAGCGGGTCGCCGACCGAGGGCTGAGAGAGACGGTGTCGAGTCGTCCACAGTCGGTGCTAACGGGACGTTTACCGCGTCTACGTGGGTAGTTACCGAACCACAACGTTCGAAACGGTGAGCGACGATCTGTGTCTCTCTTGGTCTCGTCGTTCGAATCTGTGGTCGGGAATCGACGATGTCCATCGTACAGACGCTCAGACGGATGTTCGGTCGACGGTCGAGTAAAGAGTACACGTACAGCTGTCTGATCTGTCACTCGACGTTCGCCTCGTCGAACCCGCCGACGGGGACGGTCAGCTGTCCACGCTGTGGCGGGGACGAGGTGCAGGCGATGGCCACGTAGCCACGGGGCGAGAGCGACTCGCGACTGTCGGCTCTCGGAGTCGGGAGACGGGAGTCGCCGCTCCGCCCGGCCGACGACGTCACGACAGAAGCCGGTATCTCACGCCCAGCGTGATGGCGACGAAGAGTGCCGTGACGATGGTCGCGAGCGACCCGGCGACGAGCGCGGGGGCGACACCGAGAGCGACCGCCGCGAGGAGAGCGGTGCTCACGAGGGTGGCACCACCGTAGTACCAGACCGGCGTCGGAAGGTCGTCGCTTCCCTCGGACGTCGAGTCGTCGGTCTCCGACTCGACCGTCAGATACCGTTCGACCCGTTCGGCGAGCGGCGTCGGTTCGACCCGCCCCCGACTCTGGTCGTACTCGACGATGCCCGCGTCGTCGAGCTTCGGGAGGTGGCCTTGATAGAGTGCGATGTAGACGCGCTGTCGCTCGTCCGACGTCAACTGTGTGACGGGTTTGCCGTTCTCCCAGGCGGCCACCTGCTCTGCGATCTCCCGCATCTCGAACACCGACTCGTCGGCGTTGTCGTGTAGATACCGCAACACGCCTCGCCGACGTCCGTTCTGGAGGAGGTGGAACAGTTCGTCCCGGTCCAGCGAACGCTCAGTCGACGTCTCTCGGTTCTCCGCTACTGGAGCGGACGGTCGTGTGCTCATCGGTCCGTCCGTGCCGTGTCGTCGACGACCGATAAAGCGGGAGGTCGGTTGTCGTGCGTTCCACTTTGTTGTCGCAGAGAGACTGGTGACCGAGACTTACAACTGTTCGAGAGTCTTCGCGAGGAGCTATCGAGGGCGTCGCCACCGGCGGAGGGATGGGTCCGATCGAGTCGTCTACTGCGGTTCCAAGCGGACTTCGAGGACGCCGTTGTTGAACCAGACGCGGGTGGCGACGGGCGACTCCCACGGAATCTCGATCCGTCCGACGACGGTCCCCTCCCGCCGGACGACGAGTTCGTTCGTCCGTGGATCGATTCCGACCGAGACGTCGTCGACGGTCGCACCGGGGAGGTCGGCGACGACGGTGAACACCCGATCGTCGAGTCGCGTGTCGACCCGACACGCCTCGGACAGCGATCCGTCGTCTCGCGTCGTCGGAGCGGTCTCCTCGACGCGCCGCGCCTCGTCTCTCTCCCCGCCGGCCGCGTCCGGTCCGAGCGCGACCCGTTCGGACGCCGGCGGTCTGCTCACGTCGAGTTCGATCAGTGCGTCGAGGAGATCCGCGAGCGGTTGGAGCCCGAGTCCCAGTCGGATTCCACGCGGACGACTGTCGTCCCGGTCCTCGTCTCGTCCGTTCTCATTTCGTCCGTTCTCGTCGTACGTCATGGCTACTCGTCGAGGTGATTCTCGACGCTTCGTGCGTAATGGTAACAAACCTCATCTTATAAAGTCGTCGACGACCTGAGTCGGTCTCTCCCTCCCCGGGTCACTCCTCGTCCGGCGGGTACTCGACGTCCCGTTCGGCGAGCAGTTCGCGGAACTCGTCTTCCGTCAGGACGGGGACGTCGTTGGCCTCGGCGTCGTCGCGCTTCGACCGGCCGGGGTCGTCACCGACGACGAGGTAGTCCGTGTTGCCCGAGACGCTTCCCGTCGCGTTCGCCCCGTGTCGTTCGACGAGTTCCTGTGCCTCGCCGCGGGTGACCGAGAGCGACCCGGTGAAGACGAAGGTGAGGCCGTCGAGCGCGTCGCGGCCGTCGTCCGCGACGTCGACCGTCTGCGGCGTCACGAACTGGAGGAGGTCGTCGACGACCGCCGCGTTCTCCTCGTTGTCGAAGAACTCCCGGATCTTCTCGGCGACCGTCGGGCCGACGTCCGGCACGTCCTGCAGTTCCGCCTCGCTCGCCGCCCTGACGGCTTCGAACGTCCCGAACGTCCGTGCGAGGTTGCGGGCGGTCGCGCCGCCGACGTCCGGAATGCCCAACGCGGCGAGGAAGTTCGCCAGTTCGGGGTCGCGGGCGGCCTCGATCTCGGCGATCAGGTTGTCCGCACTCGTCTCACCCCACCCCTCCAGCGCGGCCACCGCCTCGCGGTCGAGCCGATAGAGGTCCGGCAGCGTCTCGACCAGCCCGGCCTCGCGGAGCTGTTCGACGCGCTCGCCGCCGAGCCCTTCGATGTCCAACCCGCCGCGGCTGGCGTAGTGGTCGATGGCGCGCTCCAGTTGCGCCTCACAGGCCAACCCGCCGGTACAGAACGCGATCGGGCCGTCGCGCTCGACGTCGCTACCGCAGACGGGGCAGGTCTCGGGGAACCGGTAGTGACCCTCGCTCCCCTTCTCGACGACCTCCGCGACCTGCGGGATGACGTCGCCGGCGCGTTTCACGCGGACCGTGTCGCCGACGTTCACGTTCAGATTCTCGATCTCGTCGGGGTTGTGGAGCGTCGCCCGCGACACCGTCACGCCGCCGACGTCGACGGGGTCGAGCAGCGCGACGGGCGTCAGTCGGCCGGTCCGGCCGACCTGCACCACGACGTCCTGGACCGTCGTCACCTCCGCGCGGGCAGGGAACTTGTAGGCGAACGCCCAGCGGATCGACCGCGACGTCGCACCCAACAGTTCGCACTGTGCGCGGTCGTTGACCTTGATGACGGTGCCGTCGATCTCGTAGCTCAGGTCTTCGCGGCGCTCCTGCATCCGGTCGCGGTAGTCGATGGCGTCCTCGACGTCGTCGACGAGGGCGACGTCGTCGACGGTCCGCAGCCCCCAGTCGTCGAGTCGCTCGTACTCGACCCAGTTGGTGTCGGGACGTTCGGTGGCGTCCATCACGTCGTAGAAGTAACACTCCAGCGGCCGGTCGGCGACGACCGAGGGGTCGAGCTGCCGGAGACTCCCCGCCGCCGCGTTCCGCGGGTTGGCGAAGGGGTCGTCGCCGCGCTCGATGCGCGCGCGGTTGTACGCCTGAAACGCGTCCCGCGGCATGTAGATCTCCCCGCGAACCGCGAGAAAGTCGGGGTGGTCGCCGCGGAGTCGCTGTGGGATCGAGCGGATCGTCCGTACCTGTGCGGTGACGTCGTCACCCTCCGTCCCGTTGCCACGGGTGGCGGCGCGAGTGTACTGGCCGTCCTCGTAGACGACCTCCACGGAGAGCCCGTCGAACTTCGGCTCGCAGACGTACACGACATCGCCGACGTCGCCGACCTCCCGCCGCACGCGTTCGTCGAACGCGCGGACGTCGTCGGCCTCGCCGCTCTGGTCGATCGAGAGCATCGGCGCGACGTGTTCGACCGTCTCGAGGTCGTCGATCGGTTCGCCGCCGACGCGACGGGTCGGACTGTCTGCGGTCTGGAGACCGAACACGTCCTCTAACTCTTGCAGACGGGCGAACAGCGCGTCGTAGGTCCGGTCGGCGATGAGTGGGTCGTTCTCCACGTAGTAGCGGTGGTCGTGTTCGCGGATGGCCTCGCGGAGCAGTTCGGCTTCGTCCCGCGCCGTCTCCTTGGTCAACTCCTCGACGGGGTCGAACGCCGTCGGCGGGTCGTGTAGGTAGGGGTTGTCGCTCGTCGCCTGCTCGGTCATTACGAGGCGTTCGTCCCGGGTCCCCTAAAGAAATCCCGTCCCGCCCGCGGTGACCAGTCGGGTCGTAGAAGAATCCGTACATTAATACCCACGTAGTAATCCCCTTTCCTTGCGAAGTACTATCGAGAGAACGATGGATGGCACCACCCGACACCGGCTTCTCGCAGTCGGTCTCTGCTGTTATCTGCTCGTGGTCGTCGCACTCCTCGGCCCGCTCGCCGGAGCCGGGACGACGACGGCAGCGGCGTCGACGACGCCGGCGGCCGACGAGCAGATGGATCCGGCAGCGGCCGACGAGAAGGGTCGTGCGGAGCCGAACGTCAAGTTCGTTCGGGTGTACGTCAACGGGAGCACGAAGCTCTGGCCGTACACGAGTCGCGGCCAGGACTTCGAGACGTTGACCCTCCCCATCAACGTGGTGTTCCGGGAGGACGCCGAGACCGTCCGTCGGCTGCTGGCCGCGAGCACGGCCGACTCCGACTCGCAGTGGCGGACGACGACGCCGGACAACGAGACGGTCGTCCTGAACGGGACGCGGACCAGGTGGGCCGACTCGGATGGTGCGCTTCGGTACACGTACGTCCACACCGAGTCCGGCGGACGGTGGCTCGACGAGACGTATCAGCTCCACGACGGGGCGTACTTCGGGACGCGGTACCATCTCCGACTCTACGACGGTGGCTCAAGAGACAGACCGTGGACCGCCGTACAGGCCCACCACGAACACTGGGACTGGTTCAGACTCAGACACACGGTCGGCAGTCTCGCGAGAGCCCAACAACACGTCGAGCAGGACTTCTACGGGACGCAGTATCTGGGCGACGTCGAGCGGGAGCGGTACGCGAACGGCGGGATCATGGACTCCGACGGCTGGGTGACGATCATCGACCTCGTCGACTGGACGTTCGGCGGCCCCCAGTTCGCGCTCGCGCCGGCGGCGCTCGCGCTCCTCGCGACGGTCTCCGACCGCTGGGACACCGTCCGCGAGACGGTCGAAGAGTCGGTGGTGACCGACCGACTCAGCGGGCACCACGTCGGGTTGTTCGTCACGATGGCCGGACTCCCGCTGGCGGTCCGACTCGCGAGCATCACGCTCGAACAGGAGACGCCGCTCGGCAGTTCCCCCAAGGTCATCGCGGCGCTGTTCTTCCCCGTCGTCGCGTTCGGAATCCCCATCGTCGCGGGCATACTCGGACAGCGTCTCCGAGCGGACGACGGGTTCGTCGTCGCCGCTCTCGGGTTGGGGCTCGGCTTCCTCCTCGACTACTCGTTCCTCCAGCTGACGGCACTCCCCATCGAAGTCGTCCTTCACCGGTTGACGCTCCTGTTCGCGGTCGGACTGATCGCGGCCGGCGGCGTCCGCTGGAGCGACGACGTGGTGGCGCGACACGGCTACACCCTCGTCGGTGCCTCGCTGTGGGTGAGTACCCTCCTCTGGTCGCTGCTCGGGTTCTGACCGTCCCGCTGGTCGCTCTTGGGGGTTCCGACGCTCCACCGTCGGTTCGGGGGACGGAGATGCTTGCCGTAACTGCGGGTTATAAGACTGTGGAGGAATATGCGCCACATACATGACTCGTGGTTTCCACACCCGGAGCCTCCACGCCGGACAGGAACCGGACGCGACGACAGGGGCTCGCGCCCCACCCATCTATCAGACGACGTCCTACGTGTTCGACGACGCCGACCACGCCGCAGCCCTCTACGCGCTCGACCGCGAGGGCGACGTCTACTCGCGTATCTCGAACCCCACCGTCAGAACCCTCGAACGGCGACTCGCCTCGCTGGAGGGCGGCGTCGACGCCGTCGCCACCGCCGCGGGGATGGGCGCGTTCGACGCCGTGACGAGCGTTCTCGCGTCCGTCGGCGACAACGTCGTCGCCTCCGCCGACATGTACGGCGGCACCTCCACCTACCTCACGAAGATGGCCTCTCGACGCGGCATCGAGACGCGCGTCGTGGAGACGCTGGAGTACGATCAGTACGAGGAGGCCATCGACGACGACACCGCCTTCGTCCACGTCGAGACGGTCGCCAACCCCTCGCTCGTGACGCCGGACTTCGAGCGTGTGGCGGAGATCGCCCACGACCACGCCGTCCCGCTCGTCGTCGACAACACCTTCGGCACGCCCGCGCTCTGTCGACCGATCGAACACGGCGCGGACGTCGTCTGGGAGTCGACGACGAAGTGGATCCACGGGTCGGGGACGACGGTGGGCGGCATCCTCGTCGACGGCGGCACCTTCCCGTGGGACCACCCCGACGCCGACTACCCCGAACTCGCCGGCGAGAACCCCGCGTTCGGAATCGACTTCACCGAACGGTTCGGCGAGCGCGCCCTGGCGGTTGCCGCCCGCCAGCGGGCGGTTCGCTCGCTCGGCAACCAGCAGTCGCCGTTCGACGCGTGGGTGACGCTGCAAGGGTTAGAGACGCTCCCGCTGCGGATGGAGAAACACTGCGAAAATGCTAGAGAAGTGGCCGAGTTCCTCCGGAACCACGACGAGGTCGGCTGGGTGCTCTACCCCGGGTTCGACGATCACCAGACCCACGAGAACGCCTCGAAGTACTTGGACGGTGGCTACGGCGGGATGATCACCTTCGGCCTCGCAGACGGGTTCGAGGCCTCCAAACGGCTCTGTGAGGAGGTCGACCTGGCCTCCTTCCTCGCGAACATCGGCGACGCGAAGACGCTCATCATCCACCCGGCGTCGACGACGCACGCCCAGTTGTCGGAGGAGGAACAGCGTGCCGGCGGCGTTCGCCCCGACATGCTCCGCCTCTCGGTCGGCATCGAGGACGCCGCGGACATCGTCGCCGACCTCGAACAGGGCATCGAGCGGGCGACTCGCTGACCATGCCGGTCGAGACCGACGCCGCCATCGCCGACCTCGGCGAGTTCCGCTTCGAGTGCGGCGAGTCCATCGAGAACCTCGAAGTCGCCTACGAGGCGTACGGCGAGTTCACCGGCGACAACGCGATACTCGTCTGTCACGCGCTCACCGGGAGCCAGAACGTCGCGAGTCACCGAACGCAGTGGGACCGACGGTCGGACGGCAGTTCCGGGCCGCCCAACAGCGCCGGACAGGCCCGGGCGTGGTGGTCCGACATCGTCGGGTCCGGGAAGGCCATCGACACCACGGAGTACTACGTCGTCTGTGCGAACGTCCCCGGTTCCTGTTACGGGACGTCGGGACCGGCCAGCGAGGCACCGGACGGAGAGCCGTACGGAACGCGGTTCCCGCCCGTCTCCATCGGCGACTGGACGCGCGCACAGCGTCGCCTGCTCGATCACCTCGGCGTGGGGCGACTGCACGCCGTCGTCGGCGGCAGCGTCGGCGGGATGAACGCCCTCGACTGGGCGGTGCGCTACCCCGACGACGTCCAGTGCGTCGTCGCCGTCGCCGCGGCGGCCCGCCTCGACCCCCAGTGTCTCGCGCTCGACGGCATCGCCCGCCGCGCCATCACGACCGACCCGAACTGGCACGGCGGCGACTACTACGACACGGACGAGAAACCGACGGACGGGCTGGCGCTCGCGCGACAGATCGGTCACGTGATGTATCTCTCGAAGGCGTCGATGGACCAGAAGTTCGGCCGCCGGGCCGCCGGGCGCGACATGGTCCGCGACACCTTCCCGAGCGACCCCGCGGCGGACTTCTTTCCCTACCGGGACGTCGAGTCGTACCTCGACTATCAGGCCGAGAAGTTCGTCGACCGCTTCGACGCCAACTCGTATCTCTACCTGACGCGGGCGATGGACGACTACGACCTCTCGGAGGGGTACGAGTCCGACGCCGCCGCGCTCGCCGCCTTCGAGGGCGAGGCGCTGCTCATGTCGTTCACCGGCGACTGGCACTTCACGACCGAACAGTCCGAGACCGTCGCCGAGGCGTTCCGCGCCGACGACGTCCCGGTGGCCCACCACGTCGTCGAGAGCGACCACGGTCACGACGCCTTCCTCGTCGAACCCGAGAACGTCGGCCCGCCGCTGCGTGACTTCCTCCACGACGGCGTCCGCGGCCGAGCGGTCACGGACACCGTCGCCACCGACGGCGGAGACGACCCGGAGTTCGCACCCGTCCACACGAGTCTCTTCTCGGGATAGCTGCCTGCCGCAACCGGTTTCCTTTACTCGCCCTCTCACACAGACACGAACATGAGCCAGTTCCCCGAGTTCGAGGTCGTCCCCGCCGTCGACATGCAGGACGGCGAGGTGGTCCAACTCGTCCAAGGAGAGCGCGGCACCGAGAAGAAGTATGGAAGCCCCGTCGAGGCCGCCGAACGGTGGGTCGACGAGGGCGCACGGACGCTCCACCTCGTCGACCTCGACGGCGCCTTCGAGGGCGAACGGAAGAACGCCCCCGCCGTCGACGCCATCCTCGACGCCGTCGACGTCGACGTCCAGTTGGGCGGCGGCATCCGCACGGCCGACGACGCCGTCGACCTGCTCGACCGCGGCGTCGACCGCGTGATCCTGGGAACCGCGGCGATCGAGCGGCCGGAGATCGTCGAGGAGATCTCGGAGAGCCATCCCGAGAGCGTGATGGTGAGTCTCGACGCGAAGGAGGGCGAGGTGCTCGTCTCCGGGTGGACCGAGGGGACGGGGCTCGACCCCGCCGAGGCGGCGACCCGCTACGAGGAGCTCGGCGCGGGGGCGATCCTGTTCACCGACGTCGACGTGGAAGGACAGTTAGAGGGCGTCCAGACCGACACGGTCCGGCGCGTCGTCGACGCCGTCGACATCCCGGTCGTCGCCTCGGGCGGGGTCGCGACGCTCGACGACGTCGCCGCACTCCGCGAGGCGGGCGCGGCGGCCGTCGTCGTCGGGACGGCGCTCTACGAGGGTCGGTTCACCCTCCGCGAAGCGCTGGCAGTCTGAGCGATCGAGGAGCGTCCAGGTCGGGAGCTTACGCCGTTCGCCACACCGCTCTCCAGAGCGTCTGTGAGAGCCCCTTGACGCCCGCGACGAGCGACAGCAAGACGAGCGGCAGTCCGAACACGACGCCCTCGACCGTGAGCGAGCTCACGAGGAGGACGCCGACGCAGAACGTCACTGCTGTCAACACGAGCCGTTTCATCGACCGTCGTTTAGAACTCCTGATATATCAATCTAGAGCAGACGTCCGTCAGACGATCGGCTGGAGACGACCGCTGGCGCGGACGCGCCGTCCGGAGCGTCGACCAGTCGTATCGATCTTCTTTACTCTATTTTTTCTTTTACCATACTGTCTGTTGATACTTCGGCGGCGTCACCGTCGACGACAACCCCTATATCGCGGGCGACCAACCGTCGGATATGACCGACCGAACCGCCTCGGTGTCCCGCGAGACCGCCGAGACGACCATCGACGTGACGCTCGCCGTCGACGGGGCAGGCGAGAGCGACGTCGACACCGGCGTCGGCTTCTTCGACCACATGCTCGAAGCGTTCGCCAAACACGGTCTGTTCGACCTGACGGTCGCCTGCGACGGCGACCTCCACATCGACGACCACCACACCGTCGAGGACGTCGCCATCGTCCTCGGGGAAGCGTTCGCCGAGGCGCTCGGCGAGAAGCGGGGGATCGTCCGCTACGCCGACCGGCGGGTGCCGCTCGACGAGGCCGTCGCCTCCGTCGTCGTCGACGTCTCTGGTCGCCCCTTCTTCGACTTCGAGGGCGAGTTCTCCCAAGAGTCGATCGGCCAGTTCACCAGCCACATGGCCGAACACTTCGCGATGTCGCTGGCGATGAACGCCGGGCTGACGCTCCACGTCGCCGTCGAGGGCGACAACGCCCACCACGAGGTGGAGGCGACGTTCAAGGCGCTCGCCCGGAGTCTCGACGACGCCACCCGCATCGACGAGCGTCGCGCCGACGACACGCCGAGTACGAAGGGCGAACTGTAGGCCGTCCACCTCCGCTGGGCTCTCGCGTCCGCCGAGACGGAGCTCCGCCTGTAGTTTTATAGCTCCCAACCGAACGACGGGGCGTGACCGACGCAACCGACTCCCGTCACGACCGAGTCACCCGCCATCCGACGCCCGGCCCGCGCAACTCGCTACAGTCGTGGACGACGGCCCGGTCGCCGCTCGTCGTCGCCCGCAACTACCTGCTCGTGTGGCTCGTCCGCATCTCGCCGAGTCTCCGACTCAAGACCCTCCTACTGCGAGCGATAGGGGTCACCGTCGGGACCGGCGTCTCGTGGGGGCTCGAGGCCACGCCGGACGTCTTCTGGCCGAACCTCATCACGCTCGAAGACCACGCTATCGTCGGCTACGACGCCACCCTGCTCTGTCACGAGTTCCTGCAGGACGAGTACCGAACCGGCGAGGTCGTCGTCGGGGAACGCGCGATGATCGGTGCAGGTGCCGTCGTCCTCCCCGGCGTCACGATCGGCGCGGGCGCGCAGGTCGCCGCCAACTCGCTCGTGACGCGGGACGTCCCGCCGGGTGCGACGGTCGCCGGCGTCCCGGCCGAGGAGATGGGCGACGACGTCGACATCGATCTCGTCGACGAGTGACGTTCCGGACTACCGGACGCGGACGACGCCCTCGTCGAACACCTTCTGGTTCGGAATGATGTACTCCTCGCCGTCGGTCTCGATCCGCGTGACGAACACGTCCACCTCCTGGACGATCCCGTTGCGCTCGCCGATACGGATCTCGTCGCCGATGCCGTAGGTCTGCGTGAGAAGCAGGTAGGTGCCTGCGGCCCCCGACTGGAGCATCGGGCGGAACGCGACGAGGCTGAACAGGACGACCGCCAGCGCGTAGACGGCGAGCAGGACGATGAGTGCGAGCGTGGCGACCCCGACCTGGCTGAACGCGATGAGCGCCGCGACGTAGAAGACGCTGTACTTCGCGAGTCGCGGGAGGAAGTTCACCTCGGGAACCTTGACGCCGCGCAGTCGCTCCTGGACGAGCAGTTCGACCTTGTCGCCGACGACGATGCCGACGATGAGGATGAGGACGGCGAGGAACAGTCCGGGGAGGAAGCCGACGACGCCGCTCCAGAACAGCGTCGTGTACTCGATCTGTGCCACCGTGAGTGCGACGAACAGCGTGAGTAGGAAGACGAAGTAGCCGCTCAACTTCGCGACGATGGAGACTGTCGACGTACCGAGTTCGTGGGCCATCCGCTCGAAGGCGGTCCCCTCGATAGCGCGCGGGACGCCCGCCCGTTCGAGGAGCCGGCGGTTGACGACGGTGACGATGTAGCTCAGGAGGACGCCGATGAAGAGGACGGCGAGCGCGAGCCACCATCTCGGAGGTACGTCTGTGAGAAACTGGTCGGCCTGCATCTCAGTACTCCTCCGGGTCGATCTCGAGGACGAGTTTTCCGCCCTTGAACGCCCGGACGAGACCGTCCGACTCCGAGAGCACGATGGCCGTCGCGTTGGTGTCGCGGGTGATGGCCCCGCCCGCCATGTGACGGGCACCGAGCCCCTTCGGGATGTCGACGCCCTCCGCCGACGGTTCGAGGTAGCGGTAGGCGGAGACGATCTTCCCCGAGTCGCTCACGACGAACGCGCCGTCGAGCCGCGAGAACTCCTTGAGCATCACGTTGACGATGGGGTCGCCGACGTGGACGTGGGACTTCTCGAAGGGGTTGTACGACAGCGGCCGGGACTTGTTCATCACCTTCCCCGCGTCGCCGACGACGAACAGCGCGCCGACCGGTTTCCCCTTCTGTCCCTTCTTCCCGAGTTCGATGGCGACCTCGAAGACGTCCCGGATGACGCCGGGGTCCGCCCGCGAGTTGACGAAGAGGTCGTAGACGCCCGAGCGCATCGACTCGCCGACGCGGACCCGGACGACGGTGTCGGTGTCGCCGCCGAACGTCGAGACGATACAGGCGACGACGTCGCCCTCCTCGAACAGTCCGCGGTCCATCGACCCCTCGATCGAGAACTTCACGCGGTCGCGGACGTTGTCGAACTCCAAGGGGAGTTCGACGAACGTCTCCGCACCGACGGTGTTCTCCGGTGCGACGACGACGAGGTCCTCCTCGAGGTCCGTGAACCGTTCGTAGTACGACCCGCTCGGGGAGAAGAGCAACACGCCGTCGACGTCCGCCACGAGGTCTGCGAGAAGTTCGCTCAACGTCGCCATTGCCACGTACCTTTCAGGGCACGGGAAAAAAGGTTTGCGAGCGACCGTCGACGGCGCTGACGACCGCTTTCGTCCGACTGACTCACGGACGGACAGCAGTTCTACCGTCGGTTCCCCCACGATACATTCGTCCACGAATTCGAAAAATGAGCGATTCAAAATCGCGAACTCATTACTCGCGGCGTCGACCGGAGGCGAGCGTCGGTGAGGTCAGGGTGGCGGCTGCCGTCGCAGATGGAAGGTGAACGCCGTCCCGCGGGGGTCGTTCGGTTCGACGGCGATCCGGCCGCTGTACTCGGCCATCAGTTCGGAGACGAAAAAGAGGTCGATCCCCTGGCCGTGGCGGACCTGGTCGGGTTCTTCGAGTCCGAGCACCAGATCGAGTTCACCCTCGACGATCCCCGGGCCGTTGTCGGCGACGACCACCTCGACGGTCCGCTCGTCGGCGGCCATCGACACCTCGACCCGTGGCGTCTCTGCGTCGTTGTGCTCGACGGCGTTCTCGAGGACCGCTTCGAACGCCTTCGCGAGCGCCGAGTTGGCCGCGGCGTAGACGTCGAGGACGTCGCCGACGACGAACGTCGCGTGCGGATACCGGTCCCGTGCCACGTCGATCTGCTCGCGGAGCAGGCGACCGACGCGGACCGGAACGACGTCCGTCTCCGCGTCCGTCGAGAGCAGTTCCTCGAGGTCGCGGGCGGTGTCGGCCCGGCCGAGCAGGCGTCTCAGTCGCGACTCGACGACGGCGATGCTCTCATCGCCCTCGGCGTCGACCTGCTCCCGGAGGAGATCGAGATGACCCAGGACGACGTTGGCGTCGTTGCGCAGGTTGTGCCGCAGGACGCGGTTGAGGATGCGCGTCGTCTGCTCGGCGCGGCGTCGTCTCGTGATGTCGACGAAGACGCCGACGTACCCGATGACGTCGTCGCCCTCGTACAGCGGAGTCGCCGTCCCGTATCCGTACCGGAACCGGTCGTCTTTGGCCTTCAACTCGAAGCTCCCGATCCACGGCTCCTCTTCGTAGAGTGTGGGGGCGACCTCGCCGAAGAACAGCTCGGGGTCGGAGATCAGGAAGTCCGGCGTCTGCCCGATAACCTCCTCGCGGTCGTAGCCGGTGAACTCCAAGAGTGCCCCGTTGACGTCGCGGATAACGTAGTCCCGTCCCGCGATGACGGCGGGGTTCGGCGTCTCCCGAAACGCCCGTTTGTACGCGACCAGCTCGATCTCGTCGCCCATTCGTGTCTGTCTCTGTGACAGGAGCCGTGTTAAACATTGTGAGCGGTCGAAAGCGCGTTCGTCGAAGCGACGTGCTTCGAAATTTCAGTGGTAGATTTTATGAACGAAGAGACGAAACGAAAGACATGGCGCTTAATCCGAAGGTGTACTCGTCGAAAGAATCCGCGCAGATCGGCAGCGACGTTCCGCTGTCGCTTCCAGACGTCGACGAGGTCGTCCTTCCGGAGTCGCTCACCGACCTCGTCGACGAGTACGAGCGGGTCGTCGGGACGCGAGACGCCTACCTGTGGCGCTGGTTCTACGCCGTCGCCCAGCGGTTCCAACTCTCCTGTGTGGACCCGAAACACCGCGAGCAGGCGCTGGAGCGGAAGTCGATGCTCACGATGTTCGTGACGCTGCTCGACGATCTCGCGGAACACGACGGCGACCGCCGGACGTTCGAAGCGGCACGAAAGATCCCGTTTCCGGACGAGCGGGTGAACACCGACCGCGACGACGTCGACACGGCGTTTCTCGCGTTCGCCAAGCGGGTTTGGGAGGCGTTCGAGTCGCGACTGGAGACGGCCCCGCGCTACGAGGAGTTCCTCCACCTGTTTCGCTTCGACTTCCGGCAGGTGTTGAACGCTATCGACTACAGCCTCCTCACGAACGACTACCTCGACGCCTCGACGCTCGGCGGCTGCGAACAGTACGACGCCCACAACATGGTCGTCTTCTCGTACGCCGACGTCGACCTCATGCACTCGCCGTCGTTCGACCGGGCGGACCTCGGAGAACTCCGGGAAGTGACGTGGGACGCACAGATGATGGGCCGCATCGGCAACTGGGTGACGACGTGGGAACGGGAACTCGAGGAGGGCGACTTCTCCTCGGGCGTCATCGTCTACGCGCTCCGACGCGACATCGTCACCGTCGAGGAACTCCGGAGCGACGACCCCGAGACGAGAGCCGAACTCGCCGAGCGAATCCGCGACCACCGGGTCGAGGAGTACTTCCTGACCGAGTGGGAGACGCGGTACAGCAGTCTCAAGAGCGGCCGACTGGAGGCAGCGTCCGTCGATCTCGAGTCGTTCGTCGAGGGCATGAAGATGGTGTTGACGTACCACCTGGCGAGTCGTGGCAGGAAGTGAGCGTTCGGAGCTGTGGGGCACCGGATTGTGAACCAGCGAAAGACTCGCTACCGCTCGTCTTTCTGGGTCCAAATCCGCTCGTTGCGCATACACGTCTCTCACTGGCGTTCGAGACGGTATGCGTGGGACCGGATTTGAACCGGCGGACTCCTACGAGACAGCGTCCTAAGCTCGGCGTCGCTTCACTCCGCCGAAAACCGGGTTCTCGTCCGGCTACGGCGACTCACAGACTACCTGTTTAAGTGCAACACAGTCCTACTATTTAAAGATTCACGGGACAGCGTTAACGAATGTTACCGCTCAGTGGCCCACTTGCGAGTTCAACGACGGAACATCTCAACAGCGAGAACGCCTACACTCCCAAGAGATAGACAAACTCTTTTTGTTTGGATTGGAGAATGTCCGGATACACAATATGGCTCGAAAATCTGAGTTTTGGGTTTTCAATATTCGACAAGATAACTGGGAGCATTGTGTGAGTGGGCCACCAGAAGGTAAATTTTCGCCGGATAACTCGGGAAGCCCTTGGTTCGGGCGAAGTGCTACGAGCCGTTTAGATATCGAAAAGGGTGATATCGTATTTGCCAGAAGGACTACCCGCGCACGAGAAGGCCAAGAAGGAGACAAGCAACACGGGTTGATGGGAATCTGGGAATTCGTAGACCAACAGCGAGTGTCTTCCAGTGATGATTTGCCGTGGACAGGTGGCCCGTACAATTGGGTGCTGTTCATGCGTGAGCGAGAACGCTTCAAATCACCGTACGAGGAGCAATACGACAAACTTCCATTCGGATACAGGTCACTACAATCAGACTCAATCGGTCTCCCGCCAGAATACGCTCGCGGATATCTCTCTGTTCTGAACGAGGAAGGTATGCTTTCCGATAAGACAGTCGAATATGCTCGCAGTCGGTTTGGCAGTCTCTTTGGAGAGCTAACAGACACTACCTCGGAGAATACATTGGACAGTTCTGACTCGGAACCAAAGCGGATTACCACAACTGTCGACCGTCGACTCAGAAACAGCCACTTAGTAACTGAGTTGAAAGACATATATGATGATGTTTGTCAAGTATGCGGAAAAAAGCGACTACAGGACTCGAAGTCGGGATATTCGGAAGCTCATCATCTAAAGCCACTTGGTCGACCTCACGACGGCCCTGACCTACAGAAAAATATGATGATTCTCTGTCCAAACCATCATGCAGACTTCGATAATGGGGTCGTTAGAATAGACCCCCGTACTGGAAGAATACACCACTTGTTTGAAGAAGAGGTTGATGGGAACCACCTCAAGACAAATAAACACCACAAGGTGTCTACAGAGTATATTCGGTACCACAACACCAATGTCGCTTGTTTTGACTCAGATTAGACGATAGACGGAGTTGACGCAAGAGGGTTGTGACACCAAGGCTTTCGCGCAGGTCTCGTAACGAAGTTGGTGGCTCAGAAAATTTCAGATTTTGGTCTGCTTCTTCGGATTGTTGCTGGACTACCAGAGAGTTGTTTCGAACGCCGATTTTGTAACTCGGATTAGGAATTGTCTGTGTTATAGACTGCTAAAAAGCATACCTCACAACATTTCTTTAACTGTCTATGCAGTTGCAGTGTGCCATTCCGCAACTCTAATAAACCTACTCTATGTAGTATAACACGGATTTGGAGGGTGACTCTGACCTGTTCATAGGTCAGGCCACCTGTTACAACATACCGATTAGCTCTGCAAGTGTCTTAACAACCTCAAGACACAGTAGCAGTATCGTGAGGTTATCTCGTATGTCGGGTGGTCCGCTGTCTTCATTATTTTCATCTTCGTTTGACATGGATGTTTCTCGTGGCATAGCCCAACCAGAATCATCCTTTGGATTTGGAGGGTGACTCTGACTGAACTAAGTTAGAAGTGGGGGGTGCGGCACAAAAATCCCACCGTTTGGAACGGTCCGCGTCGAGCGAACGCCAAAATCTGCATAATGTATTTAGGTACTGAAGCAGGCCATGTTCCGGATACTCATCGGTCAGTGCAGGGTTGCTAAACAGCGCGAAGAGAACCACCCATCCGACTCTTGCTTACAGTATAGACACGTCTTCTCAACAACTCTGAAAGGCTGGGGAGGACACCCTGCCCCACAAGCCCAAACCAGTTTCGGATACGCAGTTCAGCAACAAGAATCTATCCCAGAAGTGAAGCCAGCTCGAAGGGGAATACGGCCGCGCCCCGTGTTCTACGGATGTACCAACCCTGTGAGTAGGTCTGTTCGCTCTTGCTTCGCGCTGTTTAGAATTTCACCAGTGAGAACCTCTATTAGCGTATTGTAACCCGATTCATAAGGGGAAAATATATAGGAGAGACAACAGACCTCATGAATAGCTTGTTTGAAGAAGTGTAGTTCTCAACTCCTCAACATCATGGATAACGTCAGATAATGCTTCTAAATCTTTTTGTATGTTCTCGTAGTGGTGAAGTAATTCAAAAATAGAAGTTCCTAATCCTGAAGGGGTATCAAACTCGTCAACCTCAACTTCAATTCCATCCGAGTTTTCAATCGATTCATTATAGACCCCCATGACAAGAGAGTCAATAGCAGATTCAATCTCTTGGTATAACCCGGGGCTGAACTCTTCAAGAATCCCTTTATCTTTTTCGCGTAGGTCCTCAAGTATATTGTATATTTCGCCCAAGTGTAAATATAGGAGTGAGAAATTATAGAATTGGTTGCTATCATAGAAAGGTGCTTCATCGAGTAATTCTACTTTTACACCTATCCAGTTATTCTCATCACTGTCATTTTTGTACATATTTAAGACCTGCTTTCCACTTCTCACCTTTTCTTCTCCATTAGTTAGTGTTGCATTTATTTCTGGATTAGTGTTAGTTATAAACTTATAGGCGAGAACATCCTTAGAAAGGAGTTCTAATTGTACTGCCATATCTTCATTGCTCCACGGTTGAGTTAGTACACTACGAGTTCTTTCCATCAAACTACGTAGGTCGTCCAGTTTTTCGGCAATTTCGCTAAGTTGCTTACTTCTTTTGTTATCAGTTTTCCTTTTATATACTTGGTATAAACCAACAAGAAGACCACCCCCTCCAAACACTAAACTCACAGAACTCACAAGGTCCATATTAGTAGGTACTCTATCAAATCAAGTGGCACGAAATGAAATTGGCGGTTCAGTGAGCAAGTGAGGAACATTTCCGAATGATAGGATTGAGATGACCAATCGTCAGAACATCACCAAGCGGGACGTATGGGACTCTTGGATAGACAAGTACGTGGATGTAGAATCCCCTGTCTCACTTTTCGAGACAGACCAAAGCAGACTCGTGCAGACCAAGCGGTACGGTCGAGACAACAGACCAATCCTCAAACGAGGTAGGCAAATGGAAGACCTACTTCGGCGCGAAGGCTGGAAGGTAGTCGAAGACTGGCAAGCGTCCGGAGATACCTACGAGGGCATTATCTATCTCATGTACACACTTGACGGTGAGACCGTTATTCCCCGCTACGTAGGCAAGGCCGGAATGTACGGCCGCGACGGGGAACGACTGAGTGCCAATCTCAAGAGTATCCGAACCAACAACAGCAAGCTCGCTCGATGGGGAGACGGATACGACTACCACATTGGCGACCTCAGTTCAGTAGTCCTTGACCATCAAAACGATAACAACGTGAACCGGGATTCTGCGCCGCCGGGCAAGTACAAACGATGGGCGGACGCACTCTTCGAACCGGGAACTCGTCAGCTACGCCAGCCTGTGTACTTCTGGGCGCGCGCGTGGCGAGAAGATGATACCGGACCATTCTATGACTTTGAGACCAGTCTGGAAGCCTTAGAATACAACCTCATCAATCTCGGGTCAGACCTGTACCCAGACAAAGTGCTGACTCGATGGAAATTCTGCTACCCATAGAGCGCGTGAACAAAGTATGGGGCGCAAGAGACCGAGCTGAGTTCCGTGCCCGAGAGCACGTCGTGCTGACTGGTCCGAGTGCGCAGGAAGCCGAGACTTGGGCGAGACAGCCCGGATGCCGCTCGGCGGCATCCGGGAAAGCCCGCATAGGTGAATTTCTGTTCACGCACCGGCGTCCCATCCCGGAGGAACAAACCATGTACCTCGGAATCGACTTACACAAGCGGTACGCGCAAGTGGCAGTAATCGATCAGGCTGGTGAGCTTGTCGAAGAGGTTCGCGTCAAAAACGCGAACCTCGACGACCTCGCCCAGCGCTACGCTGGAGCCACAGCAGCGATCGAGGCAACCAGCAATTACTACCACGTCCATGATACTCTTTCAGAGTACTTGGACGTGGTTGTCGCCAACCCTGGCAAACTGAAGCTCATCGCTCACTCAGACAAGAAAACCGACCGCGTTGATGCGAAACAGCTCGCGCGGATGGTTCGGCTCAACTCCATCCCCGAGAGTTACGTCCCTACCGATGAGGTTCGGAAAGCCCGCGCACGAGTGCGCGGGCGACAGAAGTTGGTCGAAAACCGAACCAGCTACGCGAACAAAGTTCACGGGTTGCTTTCTGAGCACGGCATCACTGAAGACGTGAAACCGCTGAGTGTAGAGGGGCGAGAGTTCCTGCGGGAACTCTCGCTCCCGGCACCGTGGAACTCGTTGTTAGACTCCTACGCGACGATAATCGAGACGCTCACCGCTGAAATCGAGTCGCTCGAAATGGAGATCGAGGAACGCGCTGGGTCTCTGAAGGAGACCCAGCTGCTGATGACGATTCCTGGTGTCAGCTACTACTCAGCGTTGACGATCTACGCTGAACTCGGCGAGATCGAGCGGTTCGACGAGGACAAACAAGTCGTGAGTTACGTGGGATTGAACCCGGTGATCCGCGAGTCTGGCGACTCGCGGTTCGAGGGTGGCATCTCGAAACGAGGATCAGGACGGGTACGATGGATCCTCGTCCAGTGTACGTACGTCGCAGTTCACACCTGTAACGACGAGTACTTGCGTCGGTTCTACGACCGCTTGGCAAGTCGCAAGAGTTCCAAGAAAGCAATCGTGGCAACCGCGCGGAAGCTACTGGTATCGATTTACCACATGCTTGACCGGGAGGAAGTCTACGACCCACCGGGGGTGAGCGCCTGAGAAAGGGAACCTGAGGGACGCCGGTCCGGCGTCCCTCAGTGGCCGGGTGGAGCCAGCGTGAGCGACAGCTATAGCGGAACTCGTTCCGACCGCCTACCGGTTGTGGAGGTCTCAATCACCACGCAGCCTAGTGGTTTCGCGCCGTTGAAGAGCGAGAGACGTGAGATCGTGCGAACAACTTTATCGCCAGCGGTGGTTAGTTGAGCCAGCAGAATTTCCATAGGTGAACTCAGAAGGAGCATAGCTCAGAGTTCGTAGCCAGCGTGAACCAGAGAACCGGCGTACTTGACTCTAACCGGAAGAGAAATTGCGTGTATGAAGTGGCCAACAGCGCGTTCTTTCCGCACGGAAATTACTTAAACAAGTTGTCAGTTGGGATTTCAGATTGGATTATATCAATTATGGCAACAGTCTTAAAGCTACCAGCCATCCGAAGGAAATAGTAACAATCATGACTTTCATGAGTGGTGTCATAGCTACCATTGAAGGAGAGTTAGGGGACCTCTCTGACTTTCATGACACTTGGGAACAAGACGGGCACCAGCTGAGCGCACATATCAATTTCAGCAGAAGGAGCTACGACCTTGAAGGAGAGATGATTGCTCATCACGGGAGAGCGGCCGAACAGAAGCTCGAAGAGGAAGAAGCTCCAGCGGTAGATGATGAAGGAGTCATCCGAGTTGAAGAGAAAACAAAGCCTGTGTGGAGAATGACAGAATTTTGGGTGGTGAGGAAGGATAATCCCGGTGATTTCGTTGTCGTCAAGAATTCTGACGGTCGGTTCGTGTTCGAGCTACTGGCGAAAGCGACAGGGTCCGAAACCGAACAAGTAAAATTCAATCTGGAAGAAATTCTGAAAGACTTTCCCGGACAATGGGTTGGCGGGTTTGAGGAACGACCGGGTCGAGTTCAATCGGGACTCCTCTATGGAGATGATATTGAGGATGATATTGAAATGGGTGGCCCGTACAAAAAGACGGAGAAAAAGAATGTGATAGGGCCAAAAATCGACTATCGGGGTCAAAAGCTAAAAGTGAAAATTGGAGCTGATGGATGGGCACAAATCGTTTCGCCGGGAACCTACCCCCGGGACGCCTACTTGGGCTTTGTCAAAGATATTCTTCTTAATTATCGGGCGAATTGAGCGGCTTGAAGTATGTTCGAACGCCGCGTGTGACGTTGTCCGGGTTTCTAAAGTTGAATACCATCTTTGAGTCTCTAAAGTGCGCTCTTAGGTCAAGAGAGTCATCATCAATGTCCTCTTGCTTTACTGGCACTCTTGTCTCAAGCTCGCCAATGACGAATGAGTCATCCGTCTTTCTCTTGCTAAAGCAATACTCGCCAACGGTAGCCGAGATACTATTGGATAGTTGGCGGAAGTCCTCTAAATCACCATAGGTCCGATATCCAAACGAGAGAGTAGGGTCCGTTTGTATCACTACCTTATAGTTCTCTTCTGGACTACTTTGCCCGGTACTTGGGATATGGCTTGAACTCTTAGGGTCGGCTTCCAGCAAAATTTCGATATCCACGGAGAGGTCATCAACCCGGAGTTGTAGCTGATTGTCTCCTAATCCTTTCAGATGGATATCCTCTCTGCCCTGCTGTATCTTTTTGAAAAGCGGCTGGTCCAGTTTCTGCGTTGGTTTGCTATCGTACTTATCAATCCGCTTGAGTTCGATATGTGCTTTCGTGTCGAACAGGTAGTGAATCGTGCGTCGAATTCCGGATTGAATGCGTAGGCGGTAAGCGTAGATGAGGGCTGTCGCTAAAAGGCTGGATATTACTCCAAGCGCTATCGTAACTCCAATATTGAGCGGAACGAGGGTCATTGGATTACTCTTAGATTCTCAATTGGTCTTCACTACACAGAGTTAATAGCTTTTGCAGTGTTATAAAGTTGCCAATTCCGGATAGATAAACGGGTGCTGGAGTAGCGATTATATTATAAACAAATTTCTCACGTCTCCAATAATAACAGATTCAGAGAGACCGACCGGGTCATTTAGCAACAAAGTTCTTTACAGCTCAAAGAGGAAGCTCAGTAATCGCTACTATGACCGGTTCGCTCTGAACACGAAACTGACGGCATAATCACCCTGAACGACAATACTAATCAGCGCGAAGCAAACATCACTGAAATATCGTTAAGAGTGCAACCAACCTGAATTGTGGTTTCTAAATAGTTACCACACCTTTAGTTGAAATACGCAAAATATGCACTGACAACAATTGTGCTATAGATTTGCACGGTTCGCATACAGTATAGAAGCTCCTGTGAGCCTCGTAGAGACATTCTTTTTTGTGAGATGAGGATTCCCCTTCAGAGACTTTTCAAACCTCGTGGTGAGGCTGTGAGAGGCCTTAGAATTGATTTGGCAATGTAGTCAGTGACCAGAAATTCGGAGTTGAACGAATATTTTCTCTTAGTGTAGGTGTTCTACCCTGTGGTATCCAACACCTTAGAGCCTTAGGGAGAAGGTTGGTAGCTATTAGACCCTAATCGGTCGTTCTGGTTAAGGTATAGTGTTGATAGTCACTACTAAGCCTCTATCGGTGGTTCTAACAGCTCTATTAACGGTTTTCAGTAGTACTATAATAGCTAAGCCTTCGAGCTGTTAACTATCCTACCCCTACCAAATCCATCTATCAACCCTCCTTACTACCCCCCTATAGTCCCCCCTTCGTTCCTCCCTTCTTTCTTCCTTTTCCTTCCCCCGTCAGCAAACAAATATCGAGGAGAATTCAGCAATATCTTAGAAGTCGATATTAAACTTATCTTCGGGTTATGATGTAAATTGTCAAAAATGGCAATTGTGATGAGTGCTGGGTTGTGACACAAAATAACACAGGGGAGTCACAAACTGCTGTTACCTGCTCAGAAAATTTTCAGATTTGGTCAGCCATTTAGGAATTAGACTCCCCTACAGAATACTCTGAGAGGCGCTACTCGCGGGCCGTGGTTGTATCGGAGTAGACAAGACGAGGGCTTTCCGGCTCGAACGCGCCGTTCCACCAGTTCCCAGCTATCTCTGAACAACGTAGTAAACAAGACCACCAATCCCTCCAACGAACACAGGCAAAACAAGGCCCATGAACAGGAACGTGTTGAGGTAGTCTGGTCCGATACGAGCGGTCATACCGAGAGCCGAAGAGTGCTTAGACGCAATGTATGCTCCAAGGATACTGATAGGAAGATAGCCTGCTGTAACGTGTGCGCCGTTGAGAGCCGCGTAGGAGGCAGTCTGTGTCCGACCCCTATGAGCGGCCATGAGAATGCCTCCAACGAAGATTGCAATGACCGGAATGATGTAGAGAAATTCCAGATATGGGTCCGTAGCGTTAGCTATGAGACTCATATCGTTTGCAAACTTGCCTGAATTCCCGTATCCAGACAGTGATTCCGAGAGTCCGACAAAGTGAGCGTTATAATGATACCATGCCACAACCTGCCACTCTTCAACCTCGAAGGAGAAGTGAGGTAGTTGTCCAAGAGTAACAAAGTACCAAGTCAAGGCAAACCCACCGGCAAATACGCTTCCACCCGTGAGGAGACCAGCAAACAATGGGCTTCGGTACTTCATGTTCGTTTTTATTGATGACTGCATGAGAGATAGACTCCTCTAATCAGTAATAATTCTTATCAACAAGTTTGAAAGTGTTGTATGAATGAATTACCCATACAGTAGTTCCCAGACAGCGCGAAGCGCCGCGCCGCTGTGTACTGTAGATACTATCAATATAATCTAACCCACATTTTAATCAGACAGACAATCACAAATAGATACATTTAACATCTGTTGAGTTGTTACATTTAGTAGGGACTTACAATGAGGAGCCATTGGCTCGTCTCTATTTTGCGGTAGCTGAGTAGATGTGTGAGTTCCGAATAAATCCAACCTATGAGCGTAGCAGATAGCAGTCAGTCTTACAGCAGTATTGCACAACCCAATACCCAGAACGCGACCTATATTGACTACAAAAGTATCGGAGAAAATGAATATTGGGCAACTAATAACGGATATTTCTACTCAAAGAAACGAATTTGGTATAAACATCAAGACCAGATTAACGGAGGACTCAAGAATGGACCAAACTGGTGGAATGGACCACATCAGACACGACTTGACAATAGAGACCTTATTTGGACCATCTCCAGTCATCTGGGGCTATTATCTCGACAACAAGTAGAAGCCGAGAAGTATTTCTTATCAAATAATCTTCAGAAATGGGGAGAATCAAAAATCTTGGTAGCAGTTTCAATCTGTCTCTACTTGGTACATAGCGATAAAGACGATAAGAGGGAATGCCACCCTCAAACCTCGGACGACAAAAGAGACGTAATTTACGACAAAGCTATTGACCATTTCGGACTAAATGAGAAGAGAATCGTATCTATCTATGGAAAAGTGAATTACTACTACCCCGAACCTAAACCCTGAGCTAACCAGAGACCAAGCTCAGAGAGGGGGGTATAAGTAGTGTTCAATATTCTATTAGGTGAGCTGTTGACAACTACGGATTGTGAAGAACGAGTACTATGGGACGTAGCAACGATTCTCGGGCCACTAAGAGAACAATCAGTACTGCTCGTATTGATGGATGGACCAAGGCCGTTAACAGGGCTAAAAGCCTTGGTTCTATGCGCTTCGAGCTGTAAAGCAAGGTCGTTAACGATTTTAACTCCTTGATAGTCCCAAAGAGAGACTGTTGGCCACCCGTATGACCGTTGTAATACGAGAGGTGGATTAACCTCCCCAATCGGGTCTAAATTGAAGTAGTGTCTGTAGACTGAAACGGCTCCATAGAACATAACGTGCAGTAATTCGACAACAACGTCTCCTCACAAAGAAGAAATACCGCAGACTGGTCTGCTATAGAAGCTTCATGTATGGCCGCCGAAGGAGCCGCTTCACCTCTTCTGGTGCGTCGCTCACAGCTCTACTGATTTGCTGAAGCTCAGCCCTGCTATAACACGCAAAGTCACCTTCGAGCTGTTGAGAGTCGTTCTGGGACCAAACTGTCGCCTCCAAAACGTCGTTCTCAATCTCGCGCCGCTCTCTTGGGGAACTGGCTTTCGCGTAGGCTTTCATCAGTTCGTTCAGTTTCGTAACGTCGATGTTGGTGGTGTTGTCGGTCATATTCTTCTTACCCCATCTTGTCGAGAGCTTCTTTCCGGTCTTCCACTGGTACTTGGTCGTATTTCATTGTCGTTTTCGCGTTCAGATGGCGCAGTTGAGCCTTTGTCGCGGCCAAATCACGCTCTTTGGTCATGTAGGTCCCAACCGAATGCCGAATCGTGTACCACGACATTTGACGATTTTCGTAGTCGATTCCGGCCTCATCACACGTACGGTGAAGAAGCCGTCTAAGCTCGTTCGCGCCGTACCGATTACCATGCCGAGTGAGCCACAGAGCGTTCGTATCAGCGTATCTTGGGTGGTCAGCTCTCTCATCTAACCACCGCTCAAGGGAAGTCGTAGTGCGGTCTGTAAGGCTAACTGTCCAGTTTCCCTCGTTCTTGCTGGATTCTTCCCTCGGGATACGGAGTACGCTGTTGGAAACATCAACCCAACTCACTGTAGCGCGGCCTACCTCAACCGGGCGTAATCCCGCGTCAAGGCTCGTCCAAATCAATGACGTGTACTTCCAACTGCTGTCGGAAGCACTGAATGCGTCCTTGTCTTCGATTCCGTACGCTGGATTCCCGTCAATAGCGAGAGCCGCTTGCCGAATCAATCGACGTTCCTCCTTTGAGAGAAAGTCTCTGGGGGCACTGTTCCCGCCCCCGCTTGTGAACGTCCATGGGAATTCCCACTCACTGTGTCCGTACCGGTGTTGGAGCCACTTGTTGTACCGGAAGAGAGCTTCGAGCTTCTTACCTTTAGTTGAGTCAGCTACGTCGCTCATAGCGACTTCTTCCATGAAGCTGGCCGCGTCATCGTAGGTGGGTGGAATTGAGTAGCGTCCGTTTCTCTTCCATGCCCATCGGTCGAATTCGGCAGTTCGATAGCCTGTGTTGTAGACGGAGTACGGTGAGTATCCTTTGGCCTTCTGTGGGTCTCTACCGAATTTCAGAAGGTAGGTGAGGAATTCCTTGCGGTAGTTGTAGTAGTCGATTTGCTCTTTTTCGCTCAGAGTTTCCCGGTTAGATTCGGGGATAATCGTGATACGTCGATTCGGTTCCATCTCTTCGTCGCCCATAACGGGACAGCGTTCCAGTGATTTTGGTCTGTCTTCGGACATGTTTGGCTCTTTGTCTCGGTTAGGCAGACCGTGAAAAGTGAAGGACGGAACGCCGAAGGCGTATGCGTGGGACCGGATTTGAACCGGCGGACTCCTACGAGACAGCGTCCTAAGCGCTGCGCCGTTTCCTGGCTTGGCTACCCACGCGCGTTCCGTGCTACAGGAAACACGAGTAAGAAGGTGTCGTTCGAGCCGTCGCCGACGGTTTATATGCGATCGCGCCGAACGCAGATGCATGTACCGCGCCCGTGACCAGGTGGACAACGAGGAGTGGCTGGCCGCCATCGACCGCGCGAGCGACAGCCTCGAACTCGGGTCGGAGGCGCGCTCGAACGCCACCGACCTCTTCTTGACGCACGTCCCCGACGCCGACCGATCCAAACCGGCCACGGCCGCCGCGAGCATCTACGCCGGCGCACTCATCGCCGGCGAGGAACGCTCCCAGACCGCCGTCGCCGACGCGATGGGCGTGACGCGGCTCAGCGTCCAGAAGCGGTGGAAGGATATCCTCGACGACGCCGGCTTTCGGCCACCGAGTTGGTGAGGACTCGAGTCGACGACGACCCGAGTCGGTGAGCGACGTCAGTCGACCCGCGTCTTCTCGCGACCGTCGGAGTGCGGCGTCAGATTGCCGTGTTCGTCGATCTCGCCCATGACGATGCGGGTCGAGGAGATGCGGTCGCCGTCCTCGGCGGGGACGTGCTCGACGATCTCGAGTCGGAGCGGCGGCAACCCCTTCTCCGCGCGGATCTCGTTGACGCGCTCGCCGCCGCCTACCGTCTCCGGCGAGACGATGAGGGCGTCGAACCCCGCCTCGGTTGCGATGCCGGTCGGTTCGTCGAGTCGTCGAACCGAGAACTCGCGGTCGTAGCGGTCGGCGAACGTGGCGAGTTCGGCCCGCAGGTCGCGCTCTCGCTCGTCGTAGGGACGGACGTACCGGTCGACGTGTCTCGTCTTCGGGGCGAGTTCGTCGGACGTGAGTCCGACCGTCACGTCGCCGAGTGCGAACGCCCGATCGAACAGCGCACGGTGACCGTCGTGGATCGGGTCGAAGGTCCCGCCGAGCGCGACGTTCATATCTCGGCGTCGATGTGGGAGAACTTAAACCGGTCGGCTGACCGACGCCTACTCCTCGCTCCGCGTGGGGGCCGTCGAGAGATCGTCGCCGCGGACGGTGATCGTCACCGGTCCGTCCTCGCCGTCTCGGTCCTCGTCGTCGAGTCGTCGATCGAGGTTGAACACCGTGTTCAGCTGTCGTTGGACCTGACCGACTGCACCGCGGACGAGTTCGCTCGGGGCGATCGCCTCGTACTCGTAGGGGTTGTTGCCCGCACCGGCGCTCTCGCGTTTCTGCCGCGAGACGATCTCCTCGTCGTGGAGCTCCGCGAGCGCCTCCCGGACGGTCGACGGGTAGAGCCCGGTCCCGTCGGCGACCTCGTCGCTCGTGCTCTCGGGGCGTTTCCGGAGGAAGACGTAGATACGCGCCCGCGTCTCGGTGTCGAGCAGCCACGCCAGCAGGTCGACCACGCTCTGGTCGAACTCCTCGACGGCCCGGTCGGCGCTCTCCTCGATCCGCTCGCGTGCCGTGCGGACCTCGTCGGTCGCGGTCTCGTCTACGGAGTCAGTCTCGTCGCGGGGGTCGTCAGAGGCGTCATCTGCAGCCATGTGTTCTGCACCGCAGGTCAGAACTACGCCGGGAAAAACGTTTGCTTGTCGTGAGCGCCGGGTTTCAGAGGAGAACGGACGCACAGAGCGCGTCGACGCCCTCGTCGTCTCGGATGCGGCGCTGCCGTTCGGCGCCGCTCTCGCGATCGAAGACGTCACGGAGTCCGGAGACGCCGAGTCGGTCGCACTCGTCGCCGACGAACGTCGCGAGGTCGACCGTCTCCTCCGAGGATCGGTCGACGAAACTGGCCTCGCGACCGTAGCGCATCGCCCGCCACTTGTTCTCGTCGAGTAGCTCGCGGCGGATGTCGGTGCCCGACTCGCCGTCCTCGTACCGTTCGGCGAGGTCCATCACGAGCGCGTGGACGTACTCGACGAACGCGAAGACGACCTCGGGGTCCGACTGTCCGTCCGGGGTCCGGACCTCGACCGTCCCGTGACCGGTGTGCGGGCGGACGTCGTACCAGAGTTCGCCGCGGTCGTTGATCGAGCCGAGTTCGACCATCCGACGTTCGAACCGCTGGAACGCCTCGAAGTCCTCGAACGCCGTCGGCATCCCCGTGTTGGGTAGTCCCTCGAAGATCTTCGCCCGCGCCGACTGGAGCCCGGTGTCGAACCCGTTCCAGTACGGCGAGTTCGCCGACAGCGCCAGCATCGGTGGGAGATACCAGCGGAGTTCGTTGGCGATCCACGTCGCCTTGTCTGCGTCGTCGACGCCGACGTGGACGTGGAGGCCGGCCGTCGTGTTCCGGTGCTGCGGGTACTGGATCCGGTCGAGCTGTGCGCGGTAACGGTCCTTCTGTGCGTGGTCGAGTTCGCGCCACTTGGCCAGCGGATGCAGCCCCGCGCCCGCGATCCGGTAGCCGTGGTTCTCGGCGTGATCGACGAGCGCGTCTCTGACAGACGAGATCGCCTCGGAAGCGTCGTCGAGGCGTTCGATGAGCGGCGTCTGCGTCTCGATGGTGAACTGGAACAGTTCGTGGTCGAGGCGTCCCGCGAGCGGTTCCGGGGGGTCGTCGTCCCCGTACACCAGGTCGTCGATCCCCGAGGTCGGCCGTCCCGCGTCGTCGACAATGTAGAACTCCTCTTCGACTCCGAGCGTTCCGAGTCGCGTGAACGACTCCGGCGACCCTAACTCCATTGACCGCTCCTTCGAGTTGGCCCATTAAATAGGTCTTGGCATCGCGAGCACGGCGTGTAGCCCCGCTCGCGTCACCTGTACGTGGCGTCGAAGAACGCCACCTCGAGGTGGACGGCCCGCGTGAAAAGCGAGGCGACGCGCCGCTGTCGACGCGGGGCGAGCGTCGGACCCAGCGCGTCGAGTTCGTCGCGGAGCCACGAGACGAACGCCGCGAACGCCGGGTCGTCGTGGAGCGTCACCCACTCCCGGTAGTAGAACGGTTCGTCGGGCGCGTCGACCGACTCCGCCCAGGTGAGATACACCCACTCGACGGGGAGCAACACCGCGAGCGTCTCGGCGTAGTTGCCGGTCGTCGCCGCACGGCAAAGCAGGTCCCGCAGCGCCGCGGTCGGTTCGGCCAGCGGCGGGTTCTCGTAGCGGTCGGGGACGACGCCCAGCGCCTCGAACGACCGCTCGAAGTAGTCGTCCTCCTCGTCGGTGACCGTGTCGAGGAACTCGACGAGCCGACGTTTCTGCTGCATCGTCGGCGCCTGTCCGACGCCGTAACCGACGAGGCTCACGAGCGTGTCGACGAAGGCGTAGTCCTGGACGAGGTAGTCGGCGTAAGCGTCGGGGTCGAGCGATCCGTCGGCGAGATCGCGGGTGAACGGATGCGTCGTCGCCTCCGTCCACGCCGGTTCCGACCGGGCGCGGAGCCACTCGGTGAACCGCGTCTCGTCGCTCTCGTCGAAGTCGGTGAATCCCGAGACGGTCACACCGACCACCCCTCCAACCGCCAGGCGGCGTCCCAGAAGGCGTACTCGTAACGCGCCGAGGTGAGAAACAGCTCCCGGTAGCGTTCGCGGTCCTCGGGAGTCGACGACACCGCCACGTCGTCCATCAGCCCCTTGCACCACTCGGTGAGTTCGGTGAAATCGTCGCTGCTGTAGGTTCGCACCCACTCGGCGTACCGCTCCTCGTCGGGGAGGCCGTCCTCGCGGAGTCGGCGCCCGGTGTCGTTGAACCCCCACATACAGGGGAGGAGCGCGGCGACGAGGTCGCCGAACGTCCCCAGCGCGGCGGTCCGGACCAGAAAGTCGGTGTAGCCTCGCGTGGTCGGCGACGGCGTCGTCGCCTCCAACTCCGCCTCGGTGATACCGAAATCGGCGGCGTACTCCCGGTGGAGCTCCATCTCGGTGTGGAGCGTCTCCGAGAGGAGGGTCGCGAACGTCCCCATCCGGTCGAGGTCCGGAGCCTGCGCTGCCCCGAGCGCGAACAGACGACAGTAGTCGACGAGGTAGACGTAGTCCTGTCGCAGCCAGTACCGGAACCGGTCTTCCTCGAGCGTCCCGTCGCCGATGCCCTCGACCATCGGGTGATCGTAGATGGCCGTCCAGATCTCGTCGGCGTCGTCGCGGAGGCTGTCGGTGAACGCCATAGTCGAGCGTTCGCGCCGACGACCAAAGTACCACCGGATAGTACAACGCCAGAATATCTGCGTGAGAGGGAAGAGGAGGAAGAGCGAACGGCGCTACCGGCGGCGAGCGACGACGCCGAGGTGGTCGTCGTGGAACCGGTCCAACCGACTGGTCTCCAGAATCTCGAAGTGCGCTGCGAGTTCGTCGAGGACGTCGTCGAAGACGTCGGCGGGGTCGGCGGTCACGTCCTCGCTGCGGGCCTTGATCGCCGCGAGCAGTCGGCCGTCCTCGCGGAAGAACTGCGCGTTGCGGGCGGCGACCTGTGCCTGCCCGCGGGTGGCGACGTCCTGGACGACGACGTCGACGTCGGCCTCGACGACGTGAGCGTAGCTCTCAGGCTTGCGGGCGTCCTTCAGGAGCGGAAAGAGGTTCTCGCGGTCCGCGGCGACGTCGACGAGGTCGCGGACGGGTCGGGGGGCGAACTCGACGGCGTAGGTCGGGCCGGCGAAGTCCGCGACGTGCGAGACGGTCGTCCCGCTCGCCGCACCGAGGTAGAGCACCGTCTCGCCGCCGCCGAGACCGGTGTCCATCCCGAGTTCGAGCATCGCGCCGAGCTTCGACCGTCCTGCGTCCCAGACGCGCCAGTCGCCGTCTGTCGGTTCGCCGTAGACCGGCAGTCCCCGCGTGGCGAGGCGGTCTCGTCCGTCGAAGTTTCGGCGTTCGACGCCCGTGGGAAGGTCGTCGGTTCGTTCGTCGCTCATTCGTCGTCACCGCCTTCGCCACGGGCGCGGATCGTCTCGATGCGTTCCCGCAGGTCGTCGTGGAGTTCCTGCTTGAACTCGCCGCCGTAGTGGTCGACGCGGGCGGCGAGGGTGAGTTTCCCGGCGAACGCGCGGGCGGCCGACCCGCGGTCCTCACTCCGCGTCCCGCGGACGTACTCGTGGGTGAAGATGACCCCGTGTTTCGGTGACGTCGCGCGTCCCGCGAGGTGGGCGAACAGGGCGTCTTCGGCCCCGAGCACCTGCACCGTCCCGCTGGGTTTCTTCGCCAGTTCGTCGAGACCGCCGGCCAGCGACATGAGTCGGGCGGCGAGCACCGGACCGGCCATCTCCGCGAGGTTCGGCGCGACGTCGGGCGCGCGACGTTCGATGAACTCCCGGAGGTCGTCGGCCTCGTCGGCGAGGTCGGCGACGCGACCGGCGAAGGAGACGACCGGCTCCTCGGCCGGCGACTCGGGGTTTCGCGTCGCTAGCTCGCGGGCGTAGTCGACGCCCGTCCCGGCGTCGTCGAACAGCGTCCCCGCCCACTCGGCGAGGCGCTCGGCGAGTTCGTTGGCCGTGCGGTCGGCGTCGTCCATCGCACGGACGGCGTGGACGAGTTGCTTGTCGTCGGCGCGTTCGCGTTCGGCGACGGCCGTACGGGCGGCGGCGATCGTCGCCTCGCGGAGCGTCGCGTAGTACGCCTCCTCGTCGGGCACGAAGCCGGCCTCGACGGCCAGCGTCGGCCAGTCGGCAGGGGCGTCGGCGCTTCCCTCTCGGATGCGCGTCGCCGCTTCGTCGGTCTCGTCGGGGTCGCCGGCAGAGAGGCCGGCGAACCACGCGTCGGTCGTCATGGGTAGGACTTCTCGCCCCCGGGATTAAACGTGCCTCGTTCGGTCGCCTCGGTCGACGCGCTGCTCGACTGTGGGGACACGTATTAACTCGGCCCCACTCACTAAGGACGGCGTTTATCACACCCGAGTGATGACCCTCAGCTATGACTCGATCGGAGTCAGTGTCCCCGCGGTCGTCACCCCCCTCTCACGGCAAGGCGGTCCTGTTCTGTCCCACCTGTGAGTACGCCGACCGCTTCGACGGCGACTGGGAGATCAGCGAGTCGGACGACGCCGTGACCTACCGATGTCCGGCGTGCGATGGACTGGTTCAGCGGCGCCCAGTGTTCGATGACGGCTCGGAGACGACGGCCGTCACAGCAGGGCCGACGTCGCACACCGGCGGCGTCGCGCCGCAGGCTATCGAACGCTGGACGTACGCCTGGTCGTCGTGGACGACCGCGTGGTGGCGACTCGTCGGTCGCGTGCGGGAGTGACGAACGGCCGCGGCTGTCGGCACCAGAACACATTTGTAGAGCAGCCACGGCAGTTGTGCCATGAGTGAACACGAGTCGTCGGGAGACGACGAGGGCGGCGAGTTCGGCGAGTTCGGTGGACGGCACGTCCCCGAGGTGATGGAGGAGCCGCTCGACCAGCTGATCGAGGCGTTCGAGGCGATCGTCCAGACGCCCGAGTTCCACGCCGAGTTCCGGGACGTCCTCGAACAGTACGCCGGACGACCGACGCCGCTCTACTACGCCCAAAACCTCTCGGCGGAGTACGGCGCGGACATCTATCTCAAGCGAGAGGACCTGCTGCACGGCGGCGCACACAAGATCAACAACGCGGTCGGACAGGCTCTCCTGGCGAAGAAAGCCGGAAAGGAACGTCTCATCGCCGAGACCGGGGCTGGCCAACACGGGACGGCGACGGCGATGGTCGGCGCGCTGTTCGGCCTCGACACGGAGATCTACATGGGCGAGAAGGACGCCGAGCGCCAGCGGATGAACGTCTTCCGGATGCGGCTGATGGGGGCGGAGGTCAACGAGGTCACCCGCGGGGGGAAGGGGCTGGCCGACGCCGTCGACGCCGCGCTGGAGGACTTCGCGCACAACGTCGAGGACACCCACTACCTCGTCGGGTCGGTCGTCGGCCCGGACCCGTTCCCGCGGATGGTGCGGGAGTTCCAGTCGGTCATCGGCGAGGAGGCCCGCAAACAGATTCAGGAGCAGACCGGGGGGCTGCCGGACGCCGCCGTCGCCTGCGTCGGCGGCGGGTCGAACGCCATCGGCCTCTTCCACGCCTTCCGCGAGGACGACGTGGCCTTCTACGGCGGCGAGGGCGGCGGGGAGGGCGCAGACTCCAAGCGCCACGCCGCGCCGCTGGCGCAAGGGAAAGACGACGTCATCCACGGGATGCGAACGAGGGTCATCGACGACGACGTGGAGGTCCACTCCGTCTCTGCCGGCCTCGACTACCCCGGCGTCGGCCCGGAACACGCCATGTTCCGCGCCGTCGGCCGCTGTGAGTACCGCGGCATCACCGACGACGAAGCTCTCGAAGCGTTCCGCACGCTGAGCGAGACGGAGGGGATCATCCCCGCCTTGGAGTCGAGTCACGGCCTCGCGCTGGCGAAGCAGTTGGCCGAGGAGGGCGAACACGAGACCATCGTGGTGAACCTCTCGGGTCGTGGAGACAAGGATATGGAGCAGGCCGCCGAGATGTTCGACCTGTAGTCGGAGTGAGATCTCGGAGAGACCGGCACTCAACGGCGCGCGGCATTGCGGCCTCCGTGCCGCAAGCCGTTCGTGCGAGGGAACCGTCGGCTCTCGTGCCGACGGTGAGGGTCTCGCGAGCAGTGCGAGCGGGACGACGGAAGACGAAGTCTTCCGGAATTGGGGAGGACCGAGGCTGTCGTGGGACGGGACTTTCGGCCCGACGCCTATCTCAGTGCATCCAACTCAGACGACTACTGTTATTTTCAATGCGAGCACACAGACACCGACTCGGACGCACTCGTCTTCGAAGGCCCCGAAGAGAGAGTCGGATCGCGAAGTTCTACGAAGCGCGCAAATCACCGCATCTCCCACGTCGACGGCCGTCAGTGCTGATTGCTCTCGGCCGGCGACGACGCAGAAGAGTGGACCTCGAATTTACGAGTTCTTCGACGACTCGACTAGCCGAACTTCTCGAACGGCTGTTCACAGTCGTTGCAGTAGTGCATCGACCGGCAGAGACCCGGCCCCTTCGGGTGTTCCCGGACCGTCTCCGTCGACCCACAGTAGGGACACTCCGCACCCTCCGTATCCCCGCTGGTCGACGTCGACGGGTCGAACGAACGTCTCATCGGTTCACCATCTCACACGCTCAGCCCGAACTCGCGCAGTTGTTCTCTCCCCTGTTCGGTCACCATGTTGACGTTCCACGGCGGGTTGTAGCGGAGTTTCACCTCGGCCTCGTCGACGCCGGGAGCGGTCATCGCCGCACACCGGACGTCGTTGAGGATCATGTCCCGCGCCGGACAGCCGGTGTACGTCAGGGTCATCTCCACCACTGCTTTCGCTCCTTCGGCCTCGACGTTGTAGATCAGCCCGAGGTCGACGACGCTGACGGGCATCTCGGGGTCCTGCACCTCGTACAGCGCCTCCCAGATGTCTGCCTCGACGCCCGTGGCACCCTCACCGGTCTTCGGGAACGACTCGGGTGTCTCGCCCGGCGTGTAGTCGGTGTAGGCGCAGGCGTCCGACCCGACCGGCGCGCCCGACTCCATGCTCATCCCTCACCCCGGATCCGGATCGGTTCGTCCAGGTCGAGTTCGTCGTAGGTGTGCGTGAACTCGTCGTAGAGGTCGAACCACGCGTCGGTGTGGCTGCCGTCGCGACCCGTCTCCTCGGGGAGGTCGACCTCGTCCGGTTCGGGGACGACCAGATCGAGCGACTCGAGGAACGGGACGACGACGTCGAGCCACTCCTCGCGGAGGTCGTCGAGGCTCTCCGTTCGGAGCCCGAGGTCGACGACGTCGTCCTCGTGCGGCCCGGCCGCAAAGAGCGTCAACGCGTAGGGGAACAGCCGCTCGACGGCGGCCTGCACGCGGTCGTGTCCCTCGCCGCCGGTGAGCCGTTCGAGCCAGCTCTGGGCGTGTTCGCGGTGGTAGCGCTCCTCGGAGAGCACCTTCGCGACGCGGTCGGCGATGGGTGGGTACGACGAGTCGACGAGCGCCTCCATCCGGAGGTTCTCGGCGACGTCGTAGAGGTAGCTCCGGACGATGGCGTCCGCCCAGTCGCCCTCCTCGAAGGGGAGTTCGACGAGCGTCGAGTGCGTCCACGTCGCCGGGTCGCGCTCCCAGATGCACTCCTGTTCGGTGTAGCCCATGTCCTGCAGGAGATCGTACCAGAGGCGAGCGTGACCGAACTCGTCCTGTGCGATGTTCGAGAGCGCGAGATCCGATTCGAGCGTCGGCGCGTAGATCTGCCACTCGATGTAGCGCTCGCCGGCGACGTACTCGTCGTCGGCCATCCGAAAGAGGAGTTCCTCGACGGCGGCGCGCTCCTCGTCGGTCAGCGAGTCGGGGGCGTCGAGGCTCACGAGTCGGCCTCCTCGGCGGCCTCGCGCTTCTTCGCCGCCGCGCGCTGTTCGGCCTCGGACTCGACGACCTCCTGGATGCCGCTGGCGTCGACGCGGTTGTACGTCATCGCCCAGCGGTACGCCTTGTCGGTCGACCCGCCGAAGTCGGTGTCCTCGTCGTCGACCTCCGAGATCTCGTCCTGCGGGGCGACCCAGATGCTGTGGGTCTGCATTCGCCGGCCGTGTTGGATCTGCGCGAACAGTTTGGCCATCTCTCGGTCCGGTGCGTGGACGTTCCCCACGTGTCGGTGGTAGTCGCCCGCCTTCTCCTGTCTGAAGACTTCCCAAATCATGGTTCTAACTCTCACTCAGTCGGCCGCCTGCGGGGCGGTGCCGGTGTGTGCGGTCTCGTAGCTGTCCATCTGTTCGCGGACCCACTCGACAGCCGCCTGGCGGTCGGCCCGGGAGCCGATCTGCTCGTAGCTGCCGTCGTAGTCGTTCTTCGCGATGGTCCAGAACTGGTCCCAGTCGAGGTCCTCCTCGACGACCTCGTAGCGACTCTCGTCCTCGTGGTAGATGATCTCCGGCGTGTCCGGGATCTCCAGCCCGTAGCGCTCTGCCTTCGGGATGTAGGTGTTGAGGAACGCTTGCCGGAGTTCGTCGTTGCTCTTGGTCTTCAGGCCGACCTCGGCCGCGAAGCCGTGGTGGGTGCTCTGGGAGTTGACCGGGCCGAAGAACTGGATGACGCGGGGCCACCACTCCTCGAACGCCTCCTGCGTGCGCTCCTGGTTGGCTTTCGAGGAGGTCATCAGCTCGCGGAGCATGTCTTCGCCGTGTTTGACGTGGAACCCCTCCTCGAAGCACACTTTGTCCATCGCGTGCGCGTAGGGTTCCCACGAGGTGCTCTTCAGCGTCGCCTGCCGCCGCATCGCCGCACCGTCGACGAAGAAGCCGATCATCGGCACCTCGTACCACGTCTCCATCGGGTAGTGGAAGCAGTTGAGGAACTTCCCCTCCCCCTCGGCCAACTCGTCGAGCATCTCGTCGCGGGTCTTCACACCCAGCGACTCCGCCGCACGGTAGAGCAGCTGCGCGTGGCCGATCTCGTCCTGCACCTTCGCCGAGAACGCGAGTTTTCGGTCGAGACTCGGCGCCTGCCGGATGAACGGCTTCTCGAGATAGCCGCCCATCACCTCCGAGTTCGCGTGGAACTGGAGCATCCGGGTCGCCGCCTTCCGGTACTCTTCGGGCATGTCGTCTTTGGGGCTGAACTGGCGGGGGCCAGCACGCTCCTTGACGGTGTCGAGGTCCATGGACGATGATTATAGATGCGAGCACATACCGATTAGGCCGTCTATAGACGGGGTTTATATGTGGCGGCGGCGCGTAGAGACGAGAGTGCGATGATCGACGAGTGTCTCGTCGTCGAGTTCCGCGTCACCGGCGACGACTGTCCCCTCGCCGACGCGTCGGCGACGGCCGGCGTCCCGATCGAGTGTCAGCCACCACAGCTCCGGGCCGACGGCAACGCACTGCTCCGGTTCGGTGCCCCGCAGAGCGACGAACTCGCGGCGGCGCTCGACGCCGACGACCGGATCCGCTATCTCCACCGATCGTCCGGCAGTGAACGGACGGACCGAGACGAGTATCGCTGTCTCTCGAAGGTACCCTGCGTCGTCCACGAACTGACCGACGTGGGGTTCGTCGCCGAGACGCTCACCTACCGCGACGGCGAGGAGCGTTACACCGGTGCGGTCGTCGGCTACGACGTCCTCCAGGGCGTCCTCGAAGCCGCGGGAGCGACCGTCGGCGTCACGCTCGAACGGGTCTACCCGCTCGGCCCCGAAGGAGAGAGTGCGGCGACCGGTCGCTGGGACGTGACGCCAGCACAGGAGGCGGCGATCCGGACGGCGCTGGCGATGGGCTACTTCTCGGTCCCCCGAGAGACGACCGCCAGCGAGGTCGCCGCGGAGTTGGGGATCAGCAAGTCGGCGTTCCTCGAGCGGTTGCGACGGGGACAGGCAGGGCTGTTGACACAGGTGTTCGGAGATTGAGTTCGGAGAGAGCCGTCGGCTCGTCGGCTGGGAAAGTGGTTCGCCGACGCGTGGCGGCGCGTCGGCGTTCGCCAGAAACCACACGGGTCACGTCTTGCCTGAGACGGAACTCGCCGTTTCGTCCGGCGAACGAGACGACGACGAGCAAATCGGGTGACTCGCGCCCGAATGAAAACGGTTTCCCTTGACGGAGTTTCGTCAGACAGTCGGCAGACGGTTGTCGCCTTCGCGTCTCGCGGGTCGTCACCGTTCCGCCGGGAACGACTTTACAACCACCCCCGTCGATGGCTCACCATGCGCATCTCTGACGAAGCTGGTGTTCGCCGAGTCACGTTCGACCGTCCCGACGCGAGAAACGCGATGACGACGACCGTCGCCGCGGAGCTGGCCGACGCCATCGAAGCGCTCGACCCCGACACACACGACGTCTGTGTCGTCACCGGTAAGGGGCGTGCCTTCTCCGCCGGTGGCGACGTCCAGATGATGGCTGACCGCGACTGGAACGCCGAAGAGTCCTACGAGGTGATGACGTCGACGTTCGGCCGCGTCGCGGAAGCCGCCATCGAGTCGTCGGTGCCCATCGTCGCCAAGGTCAACGGCGACGCCGTCGGCGCGGGGATGGCGGTCGTCGCCGTCTCGGACTTCGCCGTCGCCGTCGACTCCGCCCGGTTCGGCGCGGCGTTCGTCAAGGTGGGACTCGTCCCCGACACCGGCGGGACGTTCCTCCTCCCCCAACTCCTGGGACTGCGAACCGCAAAGGATCTCGCCATCACGGGCCGTCTCGTCGACGCCGCGGAGGCCACCGAGATGGATATCGTGAACCGGACCGTCGCGGCCGACGAACTCGACGAGGCCGTCGACGACCTCGTCGAGACGCTACAGAAGCGTCCGACGCGGACGATCGGACTCATCAAAGAAGGAATCCACGGCAACGCCGGACGCGGTTGGCAGGACGCGCTCGACCGCGAGGCGATGCTGCAGGCCCGCGCCTACGACACGCCCGAACACGAGGAGGGTGTGAGCGCCTTCCTGGAGAAACGCGACCCCGAGTTTTAGACCGTCTCAGAGCAGATGTCCCTCGAACACGGGGACGACCCGCCCGCCGACGCGGACGTCGATGTCGTCGTTCTCCTTCGTCGCACGTAAGGAGAGTCGAGAGGGACGCCCCATCTCGTACCCCTGTTCGACCGCCACGTCGACGTCCGTGCCACCGAGGTACTCGTGTTCGACGAGGTAGGCGGCGAGACAGCCGTTCGACGACCCAGTCGCCGGGTCTTCGGGGACACCAGCGCAGTCGGCGAACACGCGAACGTGTAGGTCGGTTCCGTCGGTGTCGTCGCGCGTCTCCGTAGCGAAGACGAGAACGTTGAGGTTCCCGTACGGCTCGATGAGTTCCTCCTCGTACGGTTCGGACTGCGTCGCCGCGCGTTCCACAGCGTCGAGCGAGTCGAGAGGGACGACGAGCGTCGGGAGTCCCGTCGAGACGAGTTGGACCGGAGCGTCGGTGTCGAGGTCGTCGGTGTCGAGACCGAGCACTCGCGCGACGAGTGAGTGGTCGAGTTCGTCCTCGAACGTCGGGGAGATCTGATGCATCCAGTACTGTTCGTCTCCGTTCTCGTCCTCCTCGACCCAGACAGGTATCTGACCGACCCCCAGATTGAGCGTCAGGTCGTCCGGTCGGTCGTCGCGGACGAACTCGCGAACGACGGCGGCCGTCCCGAGTGTCGGATGGCCGGCGAACGGAATCTCTTCGGCGGGGTCGAAGATGCGAACGTCGTAGCCGCCGTCACGGAGTTCGGTCGACGCGACGAACGTCGCCTCCGAGAAGTTCGTCTCGCGGGTGAGTGCCTGCATCTCCTCGGTCGAAAGCGACGCAGCGTTCTGAACGACTGCGAGTTGGTTACCGGCGTACTTCTCCTCGGCGAACACGTCGACGACGTGCATCCGGTTCCGGTCGGTAGGCATACGAGTAGGTCGTCGGTCGTGCGGGAAAATAACGGTGAGCGTGGTGTGTGGGTGTGGACCAGTGCGACCTACAGTCCGAGGAACGCCTCGGCGTTCTCCCAGAGGATCTTCCGCTGGACGTCCTCGCCGAAGTCGGTGTGCTCTGCGAACTGGTCGAGCCACTTCTCGGGACGGATCATCGGGTAGTCGGTGCCGAACATCACCTTGTCCTGCAGGACGGTGCCGGCGTAGTGCAGCACCTGCTCGTCGATGTACTTCGGCAGCCACCCCGAGAGATCCATGTAGACGTTCCCCTTCTGCTGGCAGATGGCGAGTTGCTGTTTCTCCCACGGGAAGGCCGGATGCGCGATGAGGATCTGGAGGTCCGGATGTTCGGCGGCGACGTCGTCGACGAGCATCGGGTTGCCGTACTTGATCTTCAGCCCTCTCCCGCCCGGACTCCCTGCGCCGAGCGTCGAGTTGCCGCCGTGGAAGACGACGGGGACGCCGAGGTCCTCGATGGTCGACCACAGTTCCTCGTGTTCGGGCGCACTCGGGTCGAACCCCTGGGCGATCTGCTGGAACTTGAAGCCCGAGAGCCCGAGGTCCTCGACGCAGCGCTCGGCCTCCTCGATGCAGTCGTCTTTCAGCGGGTCGACGCTGCCGAAGGCGACGAAGAAGTCGGGGTACTCGTCGCGGACCTCGGCGACGTAGTCGTTGGGAACGGGCGGGTTGCCGGTGTTCGTCTCGGCGTCCCACCCGAGCAACACCGCGCGCCCGATGCCGACCTCGTGGTACTCCTCGACCATCGCCTCGTAGTCCCAGGTGTGGATGTCGGTGCCGAACTTCTTGGCGGCGTCTTCCATCATCTCGCCGCCGGCGTCCTTCAGGAACTCCGCGGTCGGCTGGTGGGCGTGCGTGTCGATGGCGCGGGGGTCGTCCTCCTCGGCGAGGATCGGTATCTTCGACATACGACCGTGATAGACTGGCGGCGTGAAAAGCGTGATCGGTGTCGGCGGCGACGCCGAACTACTCGTCGGCCGCGCGGGTCTTGATGAGGAACTTCATGTCGCCCTCGAAGACGACTGTCCCGTCCTGCTTCGTCGTCGTACACTCGAGGACGACGAGGCCGGCGTCGTCGCGGCTCCCCAGATCTTTGCGGTCGCTGACGACCATCTCCTGCGTGAGCGTGTCACCGATGAACACTGGGTTCGGGAGGTCCATGTAGTTCATCCCGAGGAAGGCGACGGCCGTGCGCTCGACGATACCGGAGCGGTAGACGAACCCCGTCGCCTGCACGAACGTCATCGGACCGTGGGCGATGCGCTGACCGAACTGCGTGTCCTCGGCGTACTCCTTGTTCGTGTGCAGTTCGGTCCAGTCGCCCGAGAGCGCAGAGTGCATCACGAAGTCCGCCTCGGTGACGGTGCGCCCGACGCTCTCGAACTCGGTTCCGACCTCGAAGTCCTCGAAGTAGTGCGGCTCGTAACTGTAGGCCATACTCCCACTTTCCGCAACGATGATAAAAATTTATGCACATATCGAAGCAGGTTCGTGGGCGACAACATTTAACAGAGACCGTGACAAACAGTCGCACGATGCCAGAACGGCGACCGTTCATGTGTCGGGAGTGTAGCCAGCGCGTGAGTTCGATGGCCTACCGGTCGTGTTGCCCGGACTGTGGCGGGGGACTCAAACCGACGCGGGTGAACGGTTGAACCCTCGCCCAGTAGGGGAGACTGTCGACACGCCGGTCTGATCGTCACGGCCGCGCGCCTGCTGGGTCGGAGCGGTCTTGTCGACCCAGTTCCTACGCGGACGCAGACCGATGAGAGACGAGCGACGAGACGTCGGCGGTCCCGACCCGACCGTGATCCGGTCGGTGGCGGTCACCGTCGACGACGTGGTGGCAGCCATCGAAGCGGCGGAGCGAGGGCGACAGCGACTCGTGCTCCGCATCACGCCCCCGTTCTACGGGCGGATGCGCGCTCGCATCCACCGCGAGGGCGGCGAAGGAAGCTACGACGACGACGTCGACCCCATCCACCTCGCCCCCGAACGGTTCCTCGCCGACGACGCCCCCGCCTACCCCGACGTCGACGAGACGGAGGACCGACTCCGCGAGGCCGGCGAGTACGACGTCGAGAGCCATCGAAATGCGTACGCAGAGGCCGTCGAGGAGTGGCGCGCGGCCGTCCGGGACCACCTCGTCGACAGCCTCACCGTCGAGACGGTGGACGGAACACACGAGATACAGGTCAAGCGACTCGGCTAGCCCACCGCCGTCGACGCCGCCCGACGGCGCCGTCGCTCGGCGGGTGAAAAACGTGAAAAGTCCGTCTAGTGCCGATACTACAGGGTCCGGCCTTACAGCCGCTGAAGGTTCGTCGCGCGCGGGCCCTTGTCGGCCTGCTCGATGTCGAACTCGACTTCCTGACCCTCTTCGAGGTCAGGGCCGCCGACGTCTTCCATGTGGAAGAAGACGTCTTCGTCCGCATCCTCAGTCTCGATGAAACCGTATCCGCCAGTGTCGTTGAAGAAAGCGACAGTACCTTTTGCCATTCGCAATTACTCCACCTCCTATTCCGTCGGTCGTCCTTATATACCTGTGGGTTCGGTTCAGAACGACAGACCGACCCGGAACGTTATCTGTTCTCCACCGTACACCCAGCTATGACGTCGTCGCGGAGTCGACCGGGTCGGCCGAACGCGGGAGTCGGCGTCGGTGTCCTCGCCAGCGTCGCCGCACTCCTCGTCGTCGTCCACGAGCTCCTCCCGGCGACGACTCAGGCGCGGCTGGCGTTCGACCACGGGTCGCCCGCTCCGCACACGCTGTTGACGGCAGCCTACGTCCACGTCGACGACGCACACCTCGTCGGCAACATCGTCGGCTACGTCGTCGTCGCGGTCGTCACCTACCTCGTCTGTCGACAGCTCGACCGCGAGCGGTGGTTCTGGTCGACGACGGCGCTCTTGCTCGTCGTGCTCCCGGTGCTCGTCAACCTCGTGAACTACCTCACGTTGGCGACGTGGTTCCCGTGGATGACGCCGACCAACCGAGGGTTCTCCGGCGTCGTCGCCGGCTTCGGCGGCTTCCTGCTCGTGACGGTCGTGGTGCTCGTCGCGAACGACTACGGCCGACCGGTCGCGATCTACGTGGGCGAGGCCGCCGTCCTCCTGTTGCTCGCGGAGGTGACGGTCGTCTACGCCGGCAGTCTCCCACCGCTCTCGGTGGGGTTGGTCCTCCTGGGGCTCGGAACCGCCGGGCTGGGGATCCGTCTCGAAGTTCGTCGCGGTCGCGTCCCGGTCGAACGGCCGCGACGACAGCTGCTCGTCGACGCGCTGTTCGTCGCGTCGCTCGTCGCGCTGGTCGCCGTGCTCGTCTACGGGCTGTTCCCGACGACGCTCGTCGTCGACGGCCGGTTGACGAACGTGTTCGCCCACGCCGTCGGGTTCCTGTTCGGAGCGTCGCTGGCGGCGGGGAGCGCGCTGCTCGACCGGGCGTCGCCGACGAAGACGGTCGAGGCCGCCGCGGACTGACGTCGGTCGAGGCCGCCGCGGACTGACGTCGGTCGACGCCGACTACCACCGACTGACGTGGGTTCCGACTCCCGTCTCCTGGCGACGGCTCGCTTGCGCCCGTCCGGACTCGCGTCGAACCGCTTTTCAGGTGACGACTGCTGGAGACCAGTATGGACAGCTATCGGCGCGGCAAGCAGGTCGAGCGCGACCGGACGCGTCCGCGAGTACGCTCGCGATATCGTCCCATCCTCCCGGTCATCTGGACCATCGGGACCGTGCTCGCGTTCCTCGTCGTCCCGTTCGGCTGGGACGCGGTCGTCGCCGTCGTCTTCGTCCTTCATCTCTTCTTCGCCGGACTCGTCCACGGCGACATCCGGGCGCTCCGACGACAGGGCCTCGAGTGGGGGTTCACCCGCCATCTGTGGTTCGCTGCGGCGTTCGTCCTCCCGTTGGTCGCCCTCGCCTACTACGTCTACAGCGGGCGACGCATCGCGGCGGAGAACGAGCGTCGGAACACCGGCGACGGCGAGCCGGTCGAGCGACGCGACGCCGCGGAGACTGCCGACGGACACGTCGAGTCAGAGTGAGTCCGACGCGACGGCGTTCGAGTCGCCGATGTTCACCCGAACCGCGCGAGCGACTCGCCGCGCTCTAACGCCAGCAGTCGTCGCTTGAGGGCGGTCCCGCCCGCAGCCGAGAAGCCGCCGAGACCGTCGGCGGCGACGACCCGGTGACAGGGGACGACGACGGGGACGGGGTTGGCGCCGCAGGCCTGCCCGACCGCCTGCGCCGACGTCTCGAGGTCGGCGGCGAGGTCGCCGTAGGTCCGCGTCTCGCCGTACGGGATAGCGGCCATGAGCCGCATCACGTCGCCGACGAGCCCCTCCGGGTAGGAGACCGAGACGTCGAACTCGCGGCGGTCGCCGCGGCCGTACGCGGCGAGTTGCGGTCGGAGCGTCGCCTCGTCGACGTCGAGATACGACTCGTCGAGGCGCATCTCCGCGTCCAGTAGGTCGAACTGCACGAGTCCGGGGTAGGTGGTCGTGGGGTTTGTAGCTTAGCGCTCCGGCAGCGGTTCGACGCGGAAGACGTAGTCGTCGTAGGCCGCCTCTAGCCTGGTCGGTCCCTCCTCTTCGGTGTGTGCCACACAGAGCATCGCCGTCGCCTCGACGGGGCTGTGGCTCGTCTCCTCGAGGTAGCGTTCGAGCACGACGAACGCCGCCGGGTCGTGACAGCCGCGTCGGTGACACTCGGGAGGACCCTCCGAGGAATCCGACTCGACGTCGACCCTCTCGTCGTCCGTCGGCTCGGGTTCGGGTTCGTCGCCCCGGTCGAGTTCCGCTTCCATCTCTCTCCGCCGTTGGCGACGCTTCTCCTGCCGTGCCTGTTTCTCCCGCCCACGTTTCGTATCCCCCATGTGAAAGAGGATGGGGCGAGAGCGGGATAACGCTGTGGGCCTGACAGGTCCACCCACCCCGGTTCCTCCCGAAGAGAATGATTTAATCGGACGGCGGGCGGCGATTCTTTCATGAACGTCTGTGTACTTGGTGCGGGGACGATGGGTCACGGCATCGCGCAGGTGAGCGCGATGGGCGGCCACGACGTCGTCCTCCGCGACGTCGACGAGACGATCGTCGAGTCGGGGCTCGAACACGTTCGCGAGAACCTCCAAGGCGGCGTCGACCGCGGGAAGGTCACCGAGGCCGAGCGCGACGCCGCACTCGACCGCATCGAGGGGGCGACCGACCTCGCCGCAGTCGCCGACGCCGACCTCGTGGTGGAGGCCGTCCCGGAGGACGAGGAGTTGAAGCGGAGCGTCCTCTCGGAGGTCGAGGGACACGTCGACGACGACTGCGTCCTCGCGAGTAACACCTCCTCGATCCCGGTGACGGGCATCGCCAGCGCGCTCGCCGACCCCTCGCGGGCCGTCGGACTCCACTTCTTCAACCCGGTCCACATCATGGGTCTCGTCGAGGTGGTCGCCGCCGAGCAGACGAGCGACGCGACGCGCGAGTTCGCCGAGGAGTTCGTCGAGGGGATCGACAAGACGGCCGTCGTCGTCGAGGATTCGCCGGGGTTCGCCTCCTCGCGACTCGGCGTCGCGCTCGGCGTCGAAGCGATGCGGATGGTCCAAGAGGGCGTCGCCAGCCCGCGGGACATCGACGCCGCGATGGAACTCGGCTACAACCACCCGATGGGACCGATCGAACTCGGCGACGTCGTCGGACTCGACGTCCGACTTGACATCCTCGAACAGCTCCGCGAGGAGTTGGGTGAACGGTTCCGACCGCCGACGGTGCTCCGGAAGAAAGTCCGCGCCGGCAAGGTGGGCAAGAAGTCCGGTGAGGGGTTCTACGTCTGGGAGGACGGCGAGATCGTCGGCGTCTCGGGGGAGGAGGGGACCGATGAGTGACGCGGCGAGCGTCCGCGACGTCGCCGCCGACTCCGAGCTCGTCCGCGTCGAGGTGGGCGAGCGCGCCGACTACGTCGCGACCGTCACGATCGACCGACCGGACGCCAGAAACGCGTTGAACGGGCAGGTTCGCGAGGAGCTGAAGGTCGTCTTCGAGGCCGTCGCCGACGACGACGCGGTACGCGTCGTCGTGCTCACGGGGGCCGACGAGGCGAAGGCGTTCGTCGCCGGTGCCGACGTGGGAGAGCTCCGCGAACGCGGGGTCGTCGAACAGCGCGAGGCCAGCGAACGACCGCGAGTGTACGAGGTCGTCGCCGACTGCCCCAAACCGGTCGTCGCCCGGATCAACGGCCACGCACTCGGTGGGGGCTGTGAACTCGCACAGGCTTGCGACGTACGCATCGCCCGCGAGGACGCCAAACTCGGCCAGCCGGAGATCAATCTGGGGCTCATCCCCGGTGGGGGCGGGACGCAGCGGCTGACGCGACTCGTGGGGCCGGGACAGGCGATGCGGCTGGTGCTCTCGGGCGAACTCGTCGACGCGACGGAGGCCGCGGAGATCGGGCTCGTCGAGGAGGCGGTCGCGCCCGAGAGGCTGGACGAACGAGTCGACGACTTGGTCGGCAAGATGGCGTCGAAGAGTCCGCTGGCGCTCCAGCGCGCGAAGGAGGCGGTACAGGCGGCCTCGCGGCTCGACCTCGACGCCGGCCTCGACTACGAGAAGGAACTGTTCGTCGGTCTCTTCGCCACCGAAGACAAAGACGAGGGCATCGACGCCTTCTTCGAGGACCGCGACCCCGAGTGGCGCGGGCGGTGAAGACATCGCATCGCCGTCCGTCGAACCCTCCCGTTCGACGGTCGGACACCCGGACCGTTTATCACGGAGACGAGACGTACGGCACGTATGACCACACGGAGACGCGTCCTCGTGGCAGTGCCGGGGCTGCTGGCGCTGACGAGCGGGTGTACGGGCGTGTTCGAGGGAGCGAAGACGTTCGAGGCGAAACCCGTCGAGACCGAAGCGAGCGTCGCCTCGGACGCCGGATACGAGTTCGAGGGTGTCGAAGACAGGACCGTCGAGCGGGAGTTCGCCTCCCAGACGGTCCGCGTCGTCAACAAGGTGGCGACCTACGAGAAGTCGCTGTCGATTCCGCTCGTCGGGTCGGCGAGACTCGGCGTGTTCGCGGCCATCTCGACGCCAGCGATCGAACTCGCCGGAAAGACGTTCAACCCCGTCGGCGACTACGACAACGACCGACTCGTGGAGATGCTCCAGAGTAACTACGAGGGAATCAGCGACGTTCGAGAGGACTCGTCTCGAACCGTCACGGTGCTCGGCACCGACACGACGGTGACCAAGTACACCGGGAAGGCGACGTTCAGCGGTCAACAGATCGACGTCGACATCCACGTGACGAAGGTTCGTGACGACGCTGACTTCGTCGTCTGCGTCGGCATCTACCCGACACAGTTGAACGAACAGGAGAACGTCCTGTCGATGATGTCGGCCGCCGTCCATCCGGCCTGAGACGGTGGTCGCCGAAGGAAAGCGTTATATCTGGTGACGGTCCGACGTAGCGGAACCTTTAACATCGTTCGTTAGCATCACTCAGCGGCTCCAATTCGGAGCGAAACGCCCGTTTCGAGGGTTCAGTCGCTTGGTTTCCTCGTTTGCACGACGGCGATAGATTTATATAGTTTTCGCGCTTACTACGTGTAAGGACGTCGCGCCCCGAGGGGCTTCTGTCTTCTTTCCTTCCCCCCGAGAGGTCGCCGTCCGCCCATCCCATCATGAGCGAAACGAACATCAAGCGATACACGAGTACCAGCACCTCCGAGACGGAGCGAACACGGGAGGAACGAACGCAAGACGAGTCCGTTCGGACCTGCCCCGAGTGCGAGGGCCGACTCGTCACCGACGAGGAGCACGGCGAACTGGTCTGCAGCGACTGCGGACTCGTCGTCGAGGAAGCGAACGTCGACCGCGGTCCGGAGTGGCGCGCGTTCGACAGCTCCGAGCGTGACTCGAAATCCCGCGTCGGTGCGCCGACGACGAAGATGATGCACGACAAGGGGCTGTCGACGAACATCGGCTGGCAAGACAAAGACGCCTACGGGAAGAGTCTCTCGAGCCGTCAGCGCCAGCAGATGCAGCGGCTCCGCACGTGGAACGAGCGGTTCCGCACCCGCGACTCCAAGGAGCGCAACCTCAAGCAGGCGCTCGGCGAGATCGACCGCATGGCGAGTGCCCTAGGACTCCCGCAGGCCGTCCGCGAGACGGCGTCGGTGATCTACCGCCGCGCGCTGAGCGAGGATCTCCTCCCCGGCCGTTCCATCGAGGGCGTCGCCACCGCGGCGCTCTACGCGTCGGCCCGGCAGGCGGGGACCCCCCGATCGCTCGACGAGATCGCGAGCGTCTCCCGCGTCGACAAGATGGAACTCACCCGGACGTACCGCTACATCGTCCGCGAACTCAAACTGGAGATCCAGCCCGCCGACCCCGAACAGTACGTCCCGCGGTTCGCCAGCGATCTCGGCCTCTCCGACGAGGCAGAGCGCCGAGCGCGCGAACTGCTCCGGACGGCGAAGGAAGCCGGCCTCCACAGCGGGAAGTCGCCGGTCGGGCTCGCCGCAGCAGCCGTCTACGCCGCCTCGCTCTTGACCAACGAGAAGGTTACCCAGAGCCAGGTGTCGGACGTCGCCAACATCAGCGAAGTCACCATCCGAAACCGGTACAAAGAACTCCTCGAAGCCGAGGATCTCGGACTGTTCGCCTGATGGGGTGACGCGGCCGACGACCGCCTTTTGACGCGATTTTCAGCGACGAGCGAGCGACCGCTGTGCGAATCTGAACGTCTGGTGGCGCGCAAACTTTTATTGAGTCGGCAGGCACACAGTGGGTATGGTCGAAGCGTTTGTCCGTCTTCTGTGCCCGGAATGTGGAAAGGAGTGGGAGTCGACTCCCACCGACCTCCCGGAGACCCGTCGGAACTTCAGCTGTCCGAACTGTCACGCGACGAGACGGTTGACCGAGTTCATGCGGACAGAACGCGACCTCGAGATCGTTCGCCAGTTCGAGTAGTCGCTGCCTAGCGGTCGCAGCAAGCGGACTGCGAACGGTTCAGACGTCGGGGATCGACGACAGCGCGCCACAGGCGTCACACTTCAGCACCGTCGTCCCCTGTTCTTCCACGAGTCTCGTATCCGGCAGTCCACACTCCGAGCAACGCACGAACCCGTCGACGTAGGCGTCGAGCGCGTCGGCGACGCGGCGCTGTTTGAACTCGCCCGTGAAGCGGGCGCGTCCCCGGTCGTCGAGCTGTGCGCTCGTCCCGAGCTCCGACTGCAGGAACCGGAGCAGATGATCGTCGTCTCGGCCGAGACGGTCCGTCGTCGACTGGAAGTTCTCGTAGACGGTGACGTTTCCTTCCGGTCGAACCTCCGGGTCGGGGACTTCGAAGCGGTTGCCGACGTCCTCGATGTCGGGCGTCTCCTCCAGCGCACGGTCGAGATTGTCTCCGTAGCCCATACGCCCACTACGGAAGCGGGAGCCCAAAAACGTTCAGAAGGTGAACAACGTGCCTCGCGGGCGTGCCGCGTGGACGGAGACGACCCCGACGGCACGTCGCGGGCGATTGGTCGAGAGTCGAGCTATCGGGTTCTGCCTCCGGGTTCGGCAGAGAGGGGGTCGACCGCCGAGTTCACGTCGGCCGATTGAACGAAAACTCGCTCGACGCAGAGATTCTGCCTGATGATTCGTTGACGTCTCAGCGGCGAAATCTGCCGTCTTCCAGCCCTCTGACGGGTATGTGTGCTAACGAGACTCAAGATAATAATATAACCCTCCAGTGGTAACTTGGCGTTGCTCATGAAGAAGCAGGAGCTCATCCACCTTCACGGCCTGCTTGCAGAGGTACAGAACCAGTGCGAAAAATGGGAAGGCGACGAATTCCCGATGACCGAGTACGAGGAACTCGGCGTCCGACCGACATCTATCCACAAATCGAAGACCGATCACAAAGCTGCCGTTTTCAAACTCGCCAAAGGGATCACGAAGTCGGTAGACGACGCTGAAGTCGAACCGCTGGCACCCAAGGCCGACTAACTCGACATCTGTCTCCTCGCGACATCTCACAGCCCACCGAGCTACGGCTCGGACTCGTCGCCGCCGTCGGCTTCGACGCTCGTCTCCTCCGACTCACTCTCCGTCTCCTCGTCGGGTAGCACGTCCACCGAGAGCACCTTCAGCGGGATGTTCTCGAGACGCTTGCCGATCTCCTTTCGGGCGATGCGACTCGCGTGCTCCTCGCGTTCGACGTTGAACACGGTCATCTCGAGTTCGAGTGCGACCAGCGCCTCGTCGGCCGCGATGAACGCTGGTGGGAGCTCTTCTCCCGACTCTGTCTCTCGGTGGCCCATGTCGATCTCGACGTAGTTGAGATCCGGGTTCAGCATCTCGCCCGTCTTCGAGATGGCGATCCGAACCGCCTCGTCTGCGGTCTCTACGTCGTACACCGGGACGGCCGCTTCGACGACGACTCTGCAGTCCATGTGTCACGTTTGTTCATCATGCTGTAAGAAGCTTCGGCTGGGAAAACACGGGTCGAGAGGGTGCAACGCCGGATTTTTCGGCGTGTCGCACGTCTCTCGGCAGTATGGTCGACGAGACGACCGAGGTCGGAACGTACACGCTCGTGGTCGACCTCCCGGAGACGGCGACGATCGACGTCGGTGCACTGGGCGACTGTCGATTTCCCGCTGGCGGCTACGCCTACACTGGGAGCGCGTTCGGTCCCGGAGGGCTGTCCCGTGTCGACAGACATCGTCGGACCGCGACCGGCGACCACGACGTACGCCACTGGCACGTCGACTATCTGCTCGGCCACCCGTCGACGTCGGTAGTCACGGTCGTCGTGACGCGAGGCGTCGACGTCGAATGTGCCGTCGCCGAGAGGCTCGGAGACGGACCGGTCGAGGGGTTCGGGGCGTCGGACTGCGACTGCGAGAGCCATCTGTCGTTCCGTCGGTCGGTCGCGGCGCTCGAAGACGCGGTACGACAGGTGCACAGAGCGGTTCGGTGAGAGAAACGAGGGCGGTCCCCCGACGGCTGACCGGTCCGGGCAAGAGCCGGCCAGCCGGGAAAGAGAGCGACGGTCCACCCCCAGACGCGGCCACGTCGGTCCGGGCAGAATCGACGGGGCCGCCTTCGTTGCCGGTGTTTGTCAGAGGCACCCCGGCACACCATTCTATCCAGCGACCCACCTTTACTTCATGGCTCGGAGAAATCAGTCACAGCCTGATTCATATTACTAAAAAGTTTCGTTGATTTATACGTAGTTCCCGCATCCGAACCCTTATAATCGCAGTGACGACAAAATCATCCGATGACACAGCCGGACCCGACGGAGGTGATGGCTGTCGTCGCACGCCGCGGTCCCGTGTTGCGAGCAGTCGACACGGAGGGAGTTCCGAAGCGCGATCTCGTCGACGAGCTGTCGATTTCACGATCGACCGTCGACAGAGCGGTTCGCGAACTCGAGGCGATCGGGTTCGTCGAGCGGACTGACGACGGCGGCTACCGTCGAACGCTCCCCGGTCGCCTCGCGCTGACCGAGTACGACCAGTTCGCGAGGCGGATCGAGGGGCTCGGCGACAGCGTCGACGTGCTCTCGTTGCTCCCGTCGGATGCTCCCTGTGCCGCCTGTGTTCTCGAAGACGCCACCGTCGTCGTCGCCGAGCGACACTCGCCGCTCGCGCCGGTGGAACGGTTGGGCGACCTCGTCGACCGGGCGACACACGTCGACGCCATCGCTCCGGCCGTCCTCCCGCAGCAGGTCGAGATCTACCACCGAAACTTCGTCGACGGCGACCTCAGCGCGCGCCTCGTCCTCACGAACGACGTCGTCGACCGACTGGTGAGCAGCTACGGCACGGAACTCACCGAATCGCTCGACACGGGGCAGTTGGAGATCCGCCGGTGTGAGCGGTCGATTCCGTACAGTCTCGTCGCTGCGGAGACGGACGCCGGTCCGGAGATGGGGTTTCTCGTCTACGCCGACAGCGGCGTACAGGGGTTCGTCGGCAACGACTCGCCCGAGGCGGTCGAGTGGGCGCGAAAGCTGGTTGACGACTACTGGGAGTCGGGGACGCCGTTTCCCAGTCCGACAGCGGACGGTCGGTGACGGGTCTACAGTACCGAGTGCCCGTCAGCAGACACCCGACCGGCCGCCGTCGTGTGGTTGAGTGTGGAGACAGTTGCACGAGTGACGATGCGACAATCCCTCTGAAGAGAGAGTGGCGGACAGACGACGCGGAGAGAGTCCGAGGAGCGAGCGTTCACGGCCGGTGCGTCGTACTGCGGCGAGCCGCCCGTGACGGCGGTCAGGTCACGAGACGGGGTGGCCGCGTGATGAGACGTAAACCCTCGGACCGTCTCAACGGATGGCGGCCTCGAACTTCTCGACGGGGTGTGGCGGGTCGCCCGACTGCCCGGGCTTCTCGGCGAGTTGCGACCGACAGGACGCGCCGGGTGCGACGACCTCCTCGCCGACGCTGTCGTCGACCTGATCGTAGAGGATCCGCGCGATCGACTCGCTCATCGAGAGATGTTCGGCCTCGTAGCCGAACGACCCCGCCATCCCACAGCAGGTCGAGTCCAGCGGGTCGACGGCGTAGCCGGCTCGTCTGAGGACGCCGACGGCGTGGTGGTCTTTCTTCGTCGACTTCTGGTGGCAGTGACCGTGGTAGGTGAGCGCCTCGTCGGTGTCGCGGAAGGTCAGCGCCTCGTCGAGGCGGAACGTGTCGACGTACTCCATGACGCCGTAGCTGTTGGCGGCGACTTCGGCGACGCCGGCCCCCGAGAGGAGATCGAGGTAGTCGAGTTGGAACATCACGGCGTCGGAGGGTTCGACGACGACGACGTCCCACCCCTCGCGGAGCTGCGGTGCGAGCACCTCGACGTTCTGCCGTGCCTCCTCGCGGGCCCTGTCGAGCATCCCCTTCGAGTGTGCCGGGCGACCACTGCCGGCGACGCCCTCGGGGATACGGACGTGAACGCCCGCCGCCTCCAGCGCCCGGACGGCTGCCTTCCCCGCCTCGGGGTGGTTGTAGTTGGTGTACGTGTCGGGGAACAGGAGGACGGAACGCGTCGCCTCCGAGCGACTTACCCGGGAGCCGCCGCGTTCTTCGAACCAGTCTTCGAGGCTCTCGCGGTGGAACGTCGGGAGGTCGCGACCCTTCGCGATGCCGAGCGTCGACTCCAAGAGCGTCCGGACGCCGGGCACCTTCGTCGCCCAGTTCGAAAGCGGGGCGACCCTCGATCCGACCTTCGAGAGCGTGTCGACGTTGGCGAACACGTAGTCGCGGAGGCTGATGCCGTGTCGCTCGTGGTGTTCGTGGGTCACCTCGGCTTTCAGCTTCGCCATGTCGACCTCGCTGGGACAGTCCTTCGAACACCCCTTACAGCCGACACAGAGGTCGAGCACCTCGGTGACGAACTCGTCGGAGAACTGCTCGCCCTCGGGGAGGTCGCCGCTCATCGCCTGCCGGAGCATGTTGGCCCGGCCTCGCGTCGACTGGATCTCCTCCTCGGCGGCGCGATAGGTGGGACACATCACCCCGCCCGTCGTCTCCTGGGGGCCGCGACAGCCCGCACAGCCGTGACAGAGTTCGGCCATCCCCTGGAAGCCGTTCTCGTTCTCCCAGTTGAGCGACGGTTCGAACCCGGCGTCGAAGTCGTAGTCCGGGGAGAACCGAAGGTGCTCGGTCATGTCGTGAGCCGGTTTCGGGCCGCGACCGTCGCCGGAAGCGTCGGCCGCGATCTCGGCGTCGCTCAGCCCGCAGATGTTGCCCGGGTTGAGCAGCCAGTCGGGGTCGAACGCGGTCTTCAGGTCGCGGAACGCCTGCCAGAGGTCGTCGCCGTACAGTTTCCGGTTCCACTGCGTTCGGGCCCGGCCGTCGCCGTGTTCGCCGGAGACCGACCCACCGTACTTCACGACGAGGTCGGTCACTTCGTCGGCGATGGCCTCGAACGTCTCGACGCCCTCGACGGTCTTCGTGTTGACGAGCGGACGGATGTGGAGTACGCCCGGCCCGGCGTGAGCGTAGTAGGAGGCGAACGTGTCGTGCTCGTCGAGGATGTCTTGGAAGTCGGCGACGTACGCCGGGAGGTTCGCCGCCGGGATAGCGGTGTCTTCGATGTACGCGATGTGTTTCTCGTCGGTCGTCCGCGAGAGCAGGATGGGGAGTCCGGACTTCCGCATCTTCCAGAACTTCGCGCGCGTGTCGGCGTCGTGTGCTTCCATCGCCGCCACGGCGTACTGGTCTTTCTCGGTCTCGACGCGGTTCTCGCTCGGGTCGACTTCCGTGAGTTCGCCCGCGACCCGGTCGGCGACGAGGTCGGCCACCTGCTGGCGGCCGTGGTCGTCGTCCTCGGCGTAGAACTCCACGAGGAGCACCGAATCGGTCCCTTCGGGGAGCATCCCGACGACGTCGCTGAACTCGGCGGTCTGTCGGGCGAGATCGAGGAGCACGTCGTCCATCACCTCGACGGCGGCGGGGTCGTGTTCGAGGATCGGTTCGACGTCCTCCATCGCGTCGAGTACGTCGTCGTAGGTGAGCAAGGCGACGGACGCCGTGTTCGGGATCGGTTCGAGCGACACCGTCGCCTCGGTGACGATGCCGAGCGTTCCTTCACTCCCTGCGAGCAGGCGGGCGAGGTTGACCGTCCCCGGTTCGCTGTCGGGGTCGATCCCCTCGTCGTCGGGCGTCCGGCGTTCGCCGCGAGACTCGTCGAGCAGCATGTCGAGGTTGTACCCCGAGACGTTCCGCTTCAGGTCGGGGTAGCGAGCGTCGATCTCCTCGGCCTCCTCGTCGAGGACGCGGACGACTTCGGCGTAGATGCGGGGAAGGAGGTCGTCGGCGTCGGAGTCGGCTCCCGCTCGGAGGTCGTCGACGGCGATCTCGCCGAGTCGGGTGACGGTGCCGTCGGCGAGCACGACCTCGGCTTCTTCGAGGTAGTAGTCCGTCTTGCCGTACTTCAGCGAGTGTGCGCCGGTGGAGTTGTTGCCGATCGCCCCGCCGAGGGCGGACTTGTCGCCCCACGCCGGATCGGGGGCGAACTTCAGCTCGTGCGGTTCGAGCACGCCGTTGAGGTCGCCGAGGCGGATGCCCGGTTGGGCGCGGACCGTCCGCCCCTCGGGGTCGACGTCGACGACGTCGTCCATCCCGTCCATGAGGTCAAGGACGACCGCCTCGTTGACGGTCTGCCCCGCGAGACTCGTCCCGCCGCCGCGAGGGAGGACGGGGATCTGACGGCGGGCACAGTACTCCATCACGGCGACGACGTCGCGCGTCGACGTCGGCATGACGACGCCGATGGGCGTCTGTTCGTAGGCGCTCGCGTCGGTGGCGTACAGCTGTCGCGAGTAGGAGTCGAAGCGGACGTCGCCGTCGACGAGCGATTCGAGGTCGTCGACGAGTCCGGGACGGGCGACGTCGTCGCTCGTGTAGTCGTAGTCCGCCCCCCTCGTCGCGGGGTCCTCCGGGGCGTGGTCGGGAGAGTGGGATGCCATGTTGTGTTTCCTTTGTGTGTCCGTGTATAAAAACCGGGTAATATCGCACCCGGGAGCGTGTTCGGAGACGGTTCGTCTCGAAGTCGGTCGGGCACGTCCGTTAGAACGTCCCCGGGAACAGCACGTAGCTGAACAGCAGCGTCAGGATGCCTGTGGCCGTCCCGTAGTAGACGAGCGGGATGAGTTCCAGTCGGATGACGCGGCCCTCCTCGCCGACGAGGCCGACGACGGCGAGCGCGGCGACGACGTTGTGGACGGCGATGAGGTTGCCGATGGCACCACCGACCGCCTGCGCGCCGAGCATGATGGTCCGCGGCGTACCGATCTGTTCGGCGACGCCGTACTGGAACGTCCCGAACAGGATGTCGGACACCGTGTTCGACCCGGCGAGGAACGCGCCGAACGCACCCACGTAGGCCGCGAAGAACGGGTAGACGCCGCCCGCGACGCCGGCCATCCCCTCCGAGAGGACGATGAGCATGCTGTCGGTTTCCGTCGCGGCACCCGACTGCAGCATGATCTGGACCGTCGCGACGGCGAACAGCAGGGCGATGACCGCCGGAGCGACCTTCTCGACGGTCTCGGCCCACGACGCCGTGATCTCCCGACCGCTCATCCCGTGAAGCGGAATGGTCAGCAAGTGGACGGCGATGAACACCGCACCGGGGAGATAGAGGAAGGCGAAGTCGTTCTCGAGTCCGGTGCCGAGGATACCCGACCACGTCAGCGTGAACACGTCCATCGTGACGAACGCGTTCACCGGGTCGACGACGCGGGTGACGACGAGCAGCAGTGCGACGAGAGCGTACGGCGTCCACGCCTTCCAGAGCGCCATCGTGCCCGCGGTCGTCGGCGTGCTCGACTGCACGGCCCCGCCGTCGGCGGCGACGGCGACGTCGTCGCTCGTCGACTCGCCCGGTTCGATGTCGCCGACCCAGTGGTCGGGCCACGTCGACTCCGGCGCGAAGTCCCACTCGTCGTCGGGGTGGAAGAAGCCCGCCTTCAGCGCGCCGACCGTCACGGCCAGGCCGACCATCGACCCGAGCAGACCGGGGAACTCCGGCCCGAGGAAGTAGGCGGTGAGGAAGTACGGCACCGAGAACGACGCCCACGCGAACAGCGTGAGCGGCAGCACTTCGAGCGCCGGCTTGATGGAACGTTCCTCGCCGAAGAAGCGCGTCATCATCGCGACGCCGATGAACGGGAGGACGATACCGACGACGACGTGCATGCTCGCGGCGAACACCGCGATCTCGCTCACCCACGCGGCGACGGAGTCGAAGTTGCCCTGCCCGACCACCTCGGAGCTGATCGACTCGACGCTCTCGAAGATGTCGATCATCCCGATGATGAGCGGCGTGCCGACCGCACCGAACGTGATGGCCATCAGGTTCCCCGTGAGCGCGACGACGACGGCCGCCAACGGCGGGAAGCCGAGGCCCACGAGCAGCGGACCGACGATGGCCGCGGGCGTCCCGAAGCCGGCCGCCGCCTCGATGAACGAGCCCATGAGGAACACGAGGAGGACGACCTGCACGCGGCGGTCCTCGCTGATGGCTGCGAAGCCGGCGTTGATGGCGTCGAACGCCCCCGTCTGTTTGAGTGTGTACAGGAGCAGAATCGCGCCGAAGACGATGTAGAGGATGTTCGCCGCGGTGATGAACCCGTTTATCGTCGCGGCGGCGATCCACTGGAGGTTCATCCCCCAGCCGAGGACGCCCGCACCGATGGCGACGATCCACGCGACCGGCATCGCTCGGGTGGCGGGCCAGTAGAGCCCGACCATGAGGACGGCGATGGTCGCAAGCGGGAGCAGGGCGACGGCGGCGTCGACGGCGCTAACCATCGACCGCCTCCGGGGGCTCGCAGTCCGATGGTCGTCCGGTCACGTTCGACCCGCTCGAACCACGCCCGGTAGTCGAGCGGTCCGTTCCAGTTCCATGCCTGAATTGGTGTGGCATGGACTCACCTCATCGATGCCGATGATAAATAAGCATCGTTCGTTGCAGTTCGTGATGGACTCCGGCGACGAGTACAGTCGAGTGTATACTCCGTGAAACACGTGTATGTTGGTGTGATCGACGGTTTGGAACGCTCTCAACCGGTTCTGACGAAGACCACGAGAAATGCTGACGAAGACCGGAACACTCCCGGACAACACGAGTGTAGAGGATTATCGAAGTCGTAACGGGGGGCTACACACGTATGTAACGGTGGTTGTACACGTGTGCATAGGCTTATCACCACTCGGTCGGTGAGTCCAGGTATGGAGGAGACGACGCGCGACCGGGAGCGAGAGCGGAACGAGCGCGGGCAGTACGCCGACCGGATCCCCCCGGAGGCAGTCGTCGACGTGTTCGAGGCGCGCGAGGACCGGGCACGTCCGCTCACGGCGAGCGACGTAATGGACTCGCTCGACTGTTCGCGCCGGACCGCACACAACAAGCTCAACGAGTTGGTCGAACGGGGAACGCTCGACACGCGGAAGGTCGGTGCACGCAGCCGTGTCTGGTGGGTCCCCCTCGAGCGATCCGCGGACGTCCCCGGTGGCTCCGACAGACCCGACGCCGTCTCCACGGCGATTCAGACCGCCGAGTTACCGGGGAGCGGACCGACGCTCGAAGCGCGTCGCGAGGCACTGTCGGCCGCCTACGACTATCTGACGGAGCATCCAGAGGCGACGAAGGCGGACTTCCTCCGGGACGTCTACCACGACCACACCGCCGGGTACGAGTCCGCCGAGGGATGGTGGAACGCCATCCAGCCCGCGCTCAAGGGGCTCCCCGGTGTCGACCCGCCGGAGGAGCGCGGTCACCTCTGGCACTTCCTCGGCGGGGACTGACGGCTAATCAGGGGATTTATCATGCGATGGCTCCCCGCGTCAATCAGTATCGATGAGTGGACAGCGACAGCCAGCCGACGCCCTCGGAAGCCCCTGGGAGAGACGGAGTGATGGTGCTCGATAGCGCCGAGCAACGAGACGGAGAGACCGACGCCACCGAAGAGCGAGTGTACGCGTCCGAGGCAGAGGCTCGACAGTACCGAGGTACGTGGTATCTCCCGCTCCCGTACGACCAACTGGAGCGCGCACCCGAGTCCGACGACTACCCGCAGCGGGGCGACGGCGGTGCGTTCCGACTCACCGACCTGCCGCGCGTGCCGCGCGTACGGCACATCATCGGCCCGAGCGCCATCATGCTCGGCGCTTCGCTGGGGAGCGGCGAGACGCTGTTCTGGCCGATTCTGGTCGCACAGCACGGCTGGGCGGTCTACTGGGCGTTCGTCGTCGGCGTGTTCACCCAGTTCTTCATCAACACCGAACTTCAGCGGTGGACCGTCGCGACCGGAGAGAGCGTCTTCCGGTCGTTCGCCCGGCTGCACCGCGGGTGGCCGATACTGTTCTTGCTCTTCGGTTTCGCCAGCCTCGGATGGCCGGGGTGGGCTGCCGGGGCGGCACAGGTCGCGAGTACGGCGCTGGGTCTGGAGGGCGCGAGCGTCAGCGCGTTCGGTCTCACGCTCCCGAGTTGGAAACTGCTCGCCGTCGGGTTGATGCTCCTCATCTGGCTCTCGTATCAGATCTCGTCGGTGATGTACAACGCCGTCGAGGCGTTTCAGGTGGGGTTGTTGTTCGTCGCGACGGGGACGGCGGTCGTCCTGTTTCTCTACTCGGGATCGCTCGGCGAGTTGGCGAACCTCCCCGAGGCGATCCTGAACGTCGGCCGCCTCCCCGAGGGGATGGACATCGCGGTCTTCCTCGGGGGGTTAGCGTTCGCCGGTGCCGGTGGCTATCTGAACCTCTCACAGAGTCTGTGGGTCCGCGAGAAGGGGTACGGGATGGGGAACTACCAAGGCCGGGTGAAGAACCCGCTGATCGGCGACGACCCCGAGCCGATCGAGCGAGACGGGTTCACGTTCCGGCCGACCCGGCTGAACGTCCGTCGCTGGCGGGGGTGGTGGCGAGCGATTCAGCTGGAACACTTCCTGACGTTCGTCGTCGGACTCCTCGTGGTCGCCACGATTCTGATGAGCGTGTCGAGTCGCTACACCCCAGGGACGACCACCGGCGCGATCAGCATGTGGCTCACGGAGATCGCACCCGCACTCGGTGGCGTCGGCACGGTGCTCGTCTTTCTCGTCCTCTTCGTCGCGCTGTTCACGACGGAGTACGCCATCGTGGAGTCGTTCGTCCGCAACAGCGCCGACGCGATGTACGAGGCGTTCGGTCGCGACGCCGGGTGGGACCTCTCGCGGATCTTCTGGCGGCTGTTGACCGTCTTCACCGCGTGGGGTGTACTCATCATCCTGCTTTTCACCACGCCGTTCGAGGGACAGGAGCCGTTCTTCTTCCTCGTCGTCGGCGCGGCGCTCTCGGGCGTGATGATGTGGCCGTACACGGCGCTCACACTCGTCATCAACACGACGCGACTCCCGGAACACGTCCAACCGGGCTGGCTCCGCGTCGTCGCCATGTGGTGGGCGTCGGGGTTCTACGGCTACTTCAGCGTCCTGCTCGTCGGACAGACGCTGGCGGCCTGGACCAGCAGCGAGGTGTTCCGGACCGCCGCGGGAGTCGTCGGCAGCGGTCCCGGTGGTTACGTGCTCTGGGCCGTCTTCGTCCTCGTCCAGACGTACGCGGTCGTGCGGTCGATACAGGGTAAGCGGCAGGCCGCGGGCACGGTCGACGCCGCGGACGGTCGCGACCGACTGTTCTCGTGAGGGCCCGTCCGCGGATTCGGAGACCCTGGGCGGGAGACAAACGATGACAGAAGGCAAAGAGACAAACCCCCTGTTGCCACAAGGTGACGTATGGCAACTGGCACGGTCGAAACCTTCGAGCGATCTCTCGAACGGTTGGACGTCGGCTGGACGCGGACGTCCGCAGAGACGGTCGAGTCGACACTGAACGGGCTGATCCGACCGCCCGCGGTCGGCATCGGCCTCGGCGGCGACCTCGAACTCCCCGAGTCGATCCGACTGGATCCGACCCCGGCAGATCTTCGGGAGGCGAAGACGGGCGTCACGAAGGCGAGCCTCGCCGTCGCCGGCTACGGCAGTCTCGTCCTCGAGTCGGACCCCGAGGGCGCAGAGCAGGTCAGTCTCTTTCCCGACCTCCACGTCGCCGTCCTCCACGAGTCGGACATCGTCGACGACATGGCGGACGCGTTCGAGTGGCTGGGCCCGCGTCTGCGAGCGGACGGCGACGACGGCAAGAGCGCGATTCTCGCGACCGGGCCGAGCGCGACCGCCGACATGGGCGAGTTGGTCAGGGGTGCACACGGACCGAAGGAGGTCCACGTCGTCGTCGTGACCGACGGGGACGAAGACGAGACGACCGTCGAACGCGGAGGGCGTGATGAGTAAGTCACGCGATCAGAAGGCGGCGGAGATCCGTCGACTCATGCAGACCGAGGGCGACGCCGTCGCGGAGAACACTCGGGGGTTCAACGCCGGCCGGTACGCGTCGGTCGCCGAACTCGACGACTACGAGGCGCTCAAAGACGAGGCACGCGCCATCAAGGAGGACGCCATCGAGCGCCTCCCGGAGCTGCTCGAACAGGTCCGCGAGACCGTCGAAGCCAACGGCGGCACCGTCTATCTCGCCGACGACGCGGCCGACGCGAACCGCTACGTCCGCGAGGTGTGTGAGGACGAAGGAGCCGAACGGGTGGTCAAGAGCAAGTCGATGACCTCCGAGGAGATCGAGGTCAACGACGAACTGGAGTCGGCCGGCGTCGACGTCGTCGAGACCGACCTCGGCGAGTGGGTGTTGCAGGTCGCCGACGAGGCGCCGTCGCACATCGTCGCCCCGGCTATCCACAAGTCCCGGGAGGGGATCGCCGACCTGTTCAACGAGGTGTTCGCCGACGAGATAGACGAGCCGCTGGAGACGGCCGAGGAGCTGACGACGTTCGCTCGCGAGCAGCTCGGCGACCGCATCGAAGGTGCGGACGTCGGGATGACGGGCGCGAACTTTATTACGGCTGACACGGGCACCATCGCCCTCGTCACGAGCGAAGGGAACGCCCGGAAGTCCGCCGTCGTCCCCGACACCCACGTCGCCGTCGCGGGAGTCGAGAAGATCGTTCCCTCCGTCGAAGATCTCCAACCGTTCGTCGAACTTATCGGTCGGTCGGGGACGGGACAGGACATCACCTCCTACATCTCGCTTCTGACGCCGCCGGTCGAGTCACCGCCGGTCGACTTCGACGACGAGGCGACGCCGATGGCCGAAGGTGGGAAGGCCGAGAGAGAGTTCCATCTCGTGCTCATCGACAACGGTCGGTTGGCGATGCGGGAAGACGAGCAACTGAGAGAGACGCTCTACTGTATCCGGTGTTCGGCGTGTTCGAACGTCTGCGGCAACTTCCAGAGCGTCGGCGGCCACGCCTTCGGTGGCGAGACCTACTCCGGCGGTATCGCGACCGGCTGGGAGGCCGGAATCGAGGGGCTCGACACGGCCGCCGAGTTCAACGACCTCTGTACCGGCTGTTCTCGGTGCGTCAACGCCTGTCCGGTCGAGATCGACATCCCGTGGATAAACACGGTCGTCCGCGACCGGATCAACCGCGGCGAGAGCGGCGAGTTCGACTGGCTGGTCGACGGACTGACGCCCGACGAGGAACCCGGCGGGATGGACCTCGGCAAACGCTTCTTCGGGAACTTCTCTACCGTGGCGAAGGTGGGGAGTGCGACCGCACCGCTCTCGAACTGGCTGGCGGAGACGGACGTCGCCCGCGCCGCGATGGAGCGCGTACTGGGCATCGACCGCCGCCGCGAGTTGCCGGCGTTCCAGCGACAGACGCTGGTCGACTGGTTCGAGGCGCGCGGCGGGTCACGAGTCGACGCGACCGACGCGACCAGGGAGGCGGTGCTCTACCCCGATCTCTACACGAACCACGTCCAGGTCGAGCGAGGGAAGGCGGCCGTCCGTACGTTGGAGGCGCTCGACGTCTCCGTGCGGATTCCCGACGTCACCTCCAGCGGACGCGCACCGCTGTCGCAGGGGATGATCTCGACCGCCGAACGGCACGCCCACGAGGTGTACGGCGCGCTGGCCGAACATATCGACGCGGAGCGCGACGTGGTCGTCGTCGAACCCTCCGACCTCGCGATGTTCGAACGAGAGTACGAGAAGTTCCTCCCCGAGAAGTCCCAGGAGCGCCTGAGCGAGAACAGCTACGAGGTGATGGAGTATCTCTACGGGCTGCTCCACAACGGGGCCGACGCGTCCGCACTCCGGAACGCGAGCGACGGGCCGGTGGAGACGGACCGCGTCGCGTACCACAGCCACTGCCAACAGCGGACGCTCGGGCTGGAGGCACACACCGTCTCCGTGCTCGACGACCTCGGCTACGACGTGGTCACCTCGGAGACCGAGTGCTGTGGGATGGCCGGGTCGTTCGGCTACAAGACCGAGTACTACGAGTTGAGCATGGACGTCGGCGAACCGCTGCGCGAGCAGTTCTCGACCGACGACGCCCGCGAGCGAACCGTCGTCGCCAGCGGCACCTCCTGTCTGGAACAGCTCGACGCGTTGCTCTCGCGGCCGACGCAGCATCCGGTCGAACTGGTCGCACCGCGGTGACGTCCGACGGGCGGTCGACGTGTAAGACAAGCGGTCTTTTATTGCGCTCAGGACACTCTCTTTTCTCGAACTGTCCGACAAATTCTTGTCGTCGTCTGACGGCAGTCTGTGGTCCGTACGTCTCGATATCGGGCGTTTCGGCCGAGTGGAGCGCCTCCTACGAACAATTAAGGCCCGTCACTTCAACAGGGTGCGTATGGACGAGACACCACAGGAGATCACCACGCTCGTTGGTCGGGAGGTCTACTCGAACAACGGCGTGTTCGTCGGCGAAGTCGAAGACGTTCGTCTCGACCTCGATCAGGAGGTCGTCACGGGACTCGCACTCGGAGCGCTGAACGACGAGCTGTTCGGCGGCCGGATCGAACGCGGCACGGGTGTCCTGCTGCCGTACCGGTGGGTCCGTGCGGTCGGTGACATCATCCTCGTCAACGACGTCATCGAGCGGCTGGAGACGTCCGAAGAGGAGCAGGAAGCGGTCGCCTGAGTCTCGGGTCGGAACCGACGGTCTCTCTTCTCGCGAACACACGCCGTCGGCGGCAGAAGACGGTCCGTTTCGAGCGGGCGGCGCACGCTGTCAGTCGGATCGAGTGCGCTCGGATCAGTTGCCGTTGGCGCTCTCGCTCGTACTGCTCGCGCCCTCGACGCCCATCGCCTGGAACAGTTTGCGACGGACGGCCTCTTCGGTCAGCGAGAGCAGCGTATCGCGGTTGTTCTCGCTCGTCTCGATGCCGGTGAAGATGCCGAGTGGGATCTCGACGCTCCCCTGCGTGGAGTGACCGCCGGCGTCGCCGATGCCCTGGAAGGCGTCCTGTAGTACCTTCCCGATGTTCATCCGGATATCCTTCGAGCGGGCGGCGAGGTAGATCTTGTCGTCGGCGATGCCGAAGACGGCCGTCGTCGTGATCCCCTCCAGATTCAGGAGGTGCGAGGCGGCCTGGGTGAGCGCGTCGCGGTCGCGGATGAACCCCGCGTTCGAGACGAGGTGGCTCCCCTGTACCTCGCGGTTCTGGATGGCCTCGGCGAGCACGTCGAGCGTCTCGGGGGACATCGAGGGCGACTCGACCTGTTCGAGCGTGTCGTGGTTGGCGAAGGGGTAGAGATACGCCGCGGCGGTGAGATCCGCCGGCGTCGTGTCGCGCTTGAAGTCCAGCGTCTCCGCGCGGATGCCGTAGAGTAGCGCGGTCGCGACGGCCTCCGACGGGCTGAGGTCGAACTCCTGGATGTACTTCGTGAGGATGGTCGAGGTCGAAGAGACGTTGGGGCGGACGTCCATGAACGCCGCGTCGATCCCCTCGTCGGGTTCGAAGTGGTCGATGAAGATGTCGACGTCGACGTCGCCCTCGAAGTCGCCGGACTTCATGTGGTCGACGAGCGCGACCGCGCCGTACTCCGAGAGCGGGCGGGCCTCCTCGCGGGAGGTGAGTTCGATGCCGAGCAGGTTGACGAACGCGCGGTTCTCCTGGTGTCCGATGTCGCCGCGGTAGAGGATGTCCGCCTCGAGGTCGTACTCGCTGGCGATCATCTGGAGAGCAACTGCAGAAGCGATGGAGTCGGGGTCGGGGTTGTCGTGGGTGAGGATGGCCAGCGACTCGTCGGTCTCGCCGAGGATGTCCGCGAGCTGGCGGGCCTTGTACTCCAGTTCACCCGACTCAAGCGTGCGGAGCGCGGAGTCGGCGATGACAGTGGAGGGGTTGATGACGATGTCGGCACCGAGCTCCTTCAGTTCGTCCTCGGAGACGGGGTCGGAGGCGCGGACGACGATGAACTGGTCGCCGCCGTGATCGCGGATGGCCGAGACGGCGTCCTTGTTCGCGTCGACGTCGGAGGCGAGGATGAGGATCACGTCGCGGTCGGTGACGGCGTCGGCGACCTCGGCCTCGCTGATGTCCTGCTGTTGGGCGTTCAGGTCCTGGTCGCGGAGCGCCTCGACGCGGCTGTCGTCCTTGTCGAGGATGAGGACGTCCTTCCCTTCCTCTGCCAGTTCCTCGGCGACGATGTGACCGACGCTCCCACACCCCAAGATAGCGTACGTCGACATCGAGGAGATGCTGACCCCAGTGCTCATCAGTAGGGCCTGCTATCCACGGACGACACTTAACACCCACCGTTTACGGCCGTCAACGGGTGTGTGAGGTGATGCCGTCGCCGTCCGAAAAGGGAAACGCCTTTTAACGTACCCTCGTAACGTGTGAGTGCAGACAGGGCCGGTAGCTCAGTTAGGCAGAGCGTCTGACTCTTAATCAGACGGTCGCGTGTTCAAATCGCGCCCGGCCCGCTTTCTTCGGTGAACCACACGGCGAGCACCTCGTGTGCTCGCACCTGCTGTGAACCGAGAAACGGGTACGCGGGATTTGAACGCAGGGAGTGGAGCGAACGAAGTGAGCGGAACGACCGAGTGTTCAAATCGCGCCCGGCCCGCTTCTCTCGATCACCACACACCGAGGAACACCTCGTGTGTTCCTCACGTGCTGTGTCGCGGGTGCGGGAGGCGGAGCGATTTGAAGCAGGGAACGAAACGAGCGTCAGCGAGTGGAGTGACCGTGGTTCAAAACGCGCCCGGCCCGCTTCTCTCGGAAGCTAACTCGACAGCGAGCGCCGTGTGCGCTCGCGACGCGCAGTTCGTGTGGGAGAAATCAAGCGGAGCGTCGAGTGTTCAGTTCTCGCTCGTCACCGAGACGACGTTCTCTTCTCCACACTCCGGACACTGGTCGTGGTCGCTCTGAAACCGGGCGTCGCACGTCCGACACCGATAGTCCGCATCCTCCTCGGCAGCCCCTTTCGCAGTCTGTTTGAACTGTTCGACCTGCCTGCCGACTCGTCTGAAGAAGCCCATTCGTCCTCTAGAGAGCGACGTGCGGGATAAGGCTTCGCTGGGCTGCTCGATACCACCCGGTCGAGAGCGACGGAGCGTCTCCACTCGCGGTCGAACCACTAAAAATCGGAGTCGAGCGGCACCACCGCTGGACGCACTTACTCCTCGAAGTCGACGTCGACGCTCGGGTCGTCTTCGTCGTCCGAGGAGGCGAACGGACCGACGCCCTTCGACTGCGCGAGGATGGCGAGGACGAGGACGAAAAGCAGCATCGCGACCGTCCCCAGACCGGGGCCGGAGCTACTGTCCTCGGTCTCTGCTTCCGCTTCTTCCTCCTCGACGCCGCTGAACTTGAGCGTCGACTCCGCGAGCACCTCGCGGACCGCCGCCTTGATCTCCTCTTTGTCGACTTCCTGGTTCGTCTGCAGTTCCTGCTGCAGTTCCTCGAGGTCGACGGTCGTCGTCGGCTGCTGTGCGTCGGTCGTGACCGTCTCGTCGTCGGTCGACTCGTGACTGTCGCTCATGACGTCTGAACACACGATGGGGTGATATGTATGGTTGGTGGCTTGTTCTGTCAGTCTGACAGTTTCTCGGCCATCGCGTCCATCCCGGCGTCGGGGGAGACGTCGGCACCGTTGGCGTCGAGCGCCTCGCCGAGCGCCGAGAGGAGGTAGGTGACGTTCTTCGGCCGGGCCGAGTAGCCCATACAGCCGATGCGGAAGATGTCGCCCGCGAGGTCGCCGAGGCCGCCGGCGATCTCGAGGTCGTACTCTTCGAGCAGGTGGGAGATGACCTCCCCGTCGTCGGCCCCCTCGGGGACGCGCACGGCGTTGAGACTCGGCAGCCAGTACTCGTCGGGGGCGTTCATCTCCAGCCCCATCCCCTCGAGTCCGGCCTTGAGTGCGCCTGCGACGTGCAGGTGGCGGTCCCAACGTTCCTCGATCCCCTCCTCGGCGACGAGCCGGAGCGCCTCGCGGAGCGCGTAGACGTTGGTGATGGGTGCGGTGTGGTGGTACGCTCGCTCCTCACCCCAGTAGCCCTCGAGCAGCGAGAGGTCGAGATACCACGAGCGACACTCGGTCTCGCGGTTCAGCACCTTGTCCATCGCGCGGTCGTTGAGCGTCAGCGGCGACGCCCCCGGCGGACAGGAGAGACACTTCTGCGGCCCGGAGTAGGCGACGTCGACGTCCCAGTCGTCGACGCGGAGTTCGACCCCGCCGAGCGAGGTGACCGAGTCGGCGACGACGTAGGCGTCGTGCTCGTGGGCGATCGAGGTGAGTTCGGGTACGTCGGGCTGTTTCACGCCCGTGCTCGTCTCGGCGTGAACGAAGCCGAAGATCTCCGGCTGGTGTTCGTCGAACGCGTCGGCGACGTCGGCCGGGTCGAGCGGTTCGCCCCACGGTGCGTCGACGTGGACCACCTCGCCGCCGGCGCGTTCGGCCATGCTCTGCATCCGGCCGCCGAAGTAGCCGTTCGTCGGGACGAGTACGGTGTCACCCGGTTCGACGAGGTTGCCGATGGCCGCCTCCATCGACGCCGACCCGGTGCCGGAGACGGGGATCGTCCACTGGTTGTCGGTACGGAACGTGTACCGCAGCAGTTCCTGCACCTCGTTCATGATCTCGATGAACGACGGATCGAGGTGGCCGACGAGCGGCGTGCTCATCGCCTTGAGCACTCGTGGATGGACGTCGCTGGGTCCGGGTCCCATCAGCGTCCGTTCCGGCGGTGTCAGTTCGTCGACGTCGGGAGCGTCTGGCATACTGACTGGTCGTTCGTGATGGTTCAAAAAGCCACGGGAGGGGTCCATCGTTGCCCCAAACCCGTCACGAAGCGTTCCGACAGCTGACAGGCGGCGAAAACCGTTAACTACCCCTTCGAAAAAACGGGGAACCGCAATGTCTGCAGAGACGTACGGACTGGTCAGTCTGTTCCCGGCGTTTTTGGCTATCGCCCTGACGCTGGCGACGCGACAGGTGCTCATGTCGCTGTTCGCCGGCATCTGGATCGGGTCGACCATCCTCGTCGGATGGGACCCGATCGCGGGGGCCGCCCGGGCGCTCCAGTTCGTCATCACCAGCGTGACCGACTCGTTCAACAGTACGATACTCCTCTTCACCTTCCTCATCGGCGCGATGCTGGGGATGGTGTTCCTCTCCGGCGGGATGAACGCGCTGGCGACGCGTATCGCCGATCGCATCCGAACGCGCCGACAGGCGAAGTTGGGGACCTCGCTTCTGGGGATGCTCATCTTCGTCGACTCCTACGCGAGTACGATGATCACGGGCTCTGTGATGCGACCGATCACCGACAAGTTCGACATCAGCCGCGAGAAACTCGCCTACCTGCTCGACTCGACGACGGCCCCGACGGCCAGCATCGCCGTCGTCTCGACGTGGCTCGGCTTCGAGGTCGGACTCATCAGACAGCAGTTCGACGCCGTCGGCGTCCAGGCGGACCCGTTCGTGGTGTTCCTCCAGAGCATCCCGTTTCGGTTCTACAGCCTGCTCGCGCTCGCGCTCGTCTTCGTCGTCGTTCTCACCGGGTGGGACTTCGGCCCGATGCAACGCGCCGAGCGTCGCGCCCGCGACGAGGGGAAACTCGTCGGCGACGACGCGACGCCGCTCATCGAGACCCAAGAGGACGACATCGAGACGCCAGACCACGTCGAACCGCGCTGGTGGTACTTCGCCGCACCCATCGTCGCGCTCGTCGCCGTGACGGCGTTCGGGGGCTGTGTTGAATCACTAGACAGCGTCGAGATGGGTCGCTAAATCAAAGGAGTTGAAGCGGAGAGATTCGGTTGCCTATGACACAAATCTCCCGCTTCACTGGTGAGATTGTGCCGCTTGCTCAAAGGGTTACTGGCGATGGAGACGAATCCGCCGCCCCGGAAGGTGGCGGCGGATTCGCTGACTATGCCCTCGTTTCCCTCCATTGTCTGCGGATTTACCTCGATACGTCCTACCGCATGACGATCGACCTGCTCAAAGAGATGCCGCAAATAATCGGGGAGATCGGCCTCGAAGCGGCCGATCTCCCCTCACCATCTACGTTGTGTAAGGCGTTCGACCGATTCAGCATGAGCGTCTGTCGAGTGCTGCTGCGCCACTCGGCGCAGCTGCACGACCCTTCGAAGCACGGAGCGGTCGATGCCACGTTCTACGAACGAGATACAGCAAGCCGCCACTACTGCAATCGAACGAACTACCGCGTGCAGAAGCTCAAAGTCACGAAACTCGTCGATACAGACAGCCAGGCGATCCTTGACGTACACTGTTCGACGACCCGAAAAGGAAGTGATGCTGACCTCTGTGAGCAGATCGCCCGCCGGAACGCGGGCGATCTGCAGTCACTCGCCGCAGACAAAGGCTACGACAAGAAGGCGCTCAGAGAAGCGTTGCGGGAACTCGGGATTCGCCCGCTCATCAAACATCGCGTCTTCGCACCGTACGACCATGCACACAACGCTCGAATTGACCAAGATCGCTACGCACAGCGCTCAATGACTGAAACTGTGAATTCGGCTGTGAAGCGCTCGCTCGGCTACGCCGTGCGAGCGCGTGACTGGTATCGAGAGTTCCGTGAAATCACGCTGATGTGTGTCGTCTACAACATCAAGCGACTCATTAAACAGTAAAATCGTACGCTGTATGGCGATTCAACAGAGCCCGTTCGGGCTGTTCTACAGCGGCGGCATCCTCGACGGCCGCTCCGTCGTCGACGCACTCAGCAACGCCGCCACCGGGAAAGCCATCCTCTGGGGTGCGTTCGCTGGCTGTGCGACCATTCTCGCCGTCCTCGTCGGCCACGCCCGCATCGGCCTCGACGACGTCGACGACTCCATCTTCGAGGGGTTCAAGATGGTGATGTTCCCCATCGCCGTCCTCTCGCTGGCGTGGAGCATCGGTGCCGTCAGTCAGGCACTCGGCGTCGGTGCCTACGTCGCCGGCGTCGCGGAGGGACTCATCACCCCCGGCGTCCTCCCGACGATCATCTTCCTCTCGGCGATGCTCATCAGTTTCTCCATCGGGACGTCGTGGGGGACGATGAGCATCCTCTTCCCCGTGGCGGTGCCGCTGGCCGCGTCGCTCGGCGCGCCGTTCGACATCACCATCGCGGCTATCCTCACCGGGTCGCTGTTCGGCGACCACTGTTCGCCGATCAGCGACACGACGGTGCTGTCGAGCATGTTCGCCGCCAGCGACCACGTCGACCACGTCAACACCCAGATCCCCTACGCCCTGCTCGCGGGCTCTATCGCGACGCTGCTGTTCTTCGTCGCCGGGATGGGTATGAACGTCTGGGGGGTGCTCGCCGGCGGGGTCGCCCTGCTCGTCGCCGGTGCCTACGTGCTGTCGGAGCACGTCACCGTCCCGAGAGCGACGTTCTTCGAGTCTTAACGAGACGAGTCGACCGACCCGTCTCCGACTTCGACGTCGACTAACGCTTTCTCGACTAGCTCGACGGGATGCGGCGGCCTGCTCTCCCCGCTTCGGTCGCCGAGTTGCGTCCGACACGACGCCCCCGACGCGGCGACGACGTCGCCGTCGCTCTCGTCGACCTGTTCGAACAGGATCTCGCCGATCGCCTGCGAGAGGTCGTAGTGTTCGGCCTCGTAGCCGAACGACCCGGCCATCCCACAGCAGCCCGAGTCGAGCGCGTCGACCGCGTAGCCGACGCGGTCGAGGACGGCCGCCGCGTGGTGGTCCTTGTTGAGCGCCTTCTGGTTACAGTGACCGTGGTAGGTGACGCTCGCGTCGACCGTTCGAACCGACAGCGACTCGTCGAGTCGGTAGCTGTCGAGGAACTCCAACACGCCGTAGCTCGACGCGCCGACGCGGGCGACGGCGTCGCCCGAGAGCAGGTCGGCGTACTCGTCTTGGAACATCACGACGTCGGAGGGTTCGACGAAGACGAGCGACCAGCCGTCGTCGACCAGCGGCGCGAAGAACTCGACGTTGCGTTCCGCACGTTCGCGAGCGAGGTCGAGAAAGCCCTCCGAGTACGACGCCCGACCGCTCGGGGCGGCGTCGAACGGGACGGCGACGTGGACGCCCGCGGCCTCGAGCACTCGCACGGCCGCCTTCCCCGCGTCAGGATAGACGTAGTTGGTGTAGGTGTCCGGAAACAGCAGGACGCGGTGGTCGGCGTCCTCGGGGGCGACGTGGCTCCCGCGACGGGAGAACCACGTCTCGAACGACTCCCCGGCGAACGTCGGCGGCTCTCGGTCGGCCGCGATCCCGCCGAGTCGCTCGAGCAGTCGCCCCGACCCCGGGAGCTTCGCGGCGGCGTTGGCGACGGGAGCGAGCGCGCTCCCGGCCGCGGCGACGCGGTCGACGTTCGCGAACAGGCGCTCGCGGAGCGACGCCCCCTCCCGCTCGTGGTACTGGTGTTTCACCTCGGCTTTCAGTTTCGCGAGGTCGACGCCGGTCGGACAGTCGTTCTGACATCCCTTACAACCGACACAGAGGTCGAGCACCTCCTGTTGGAACCGCTCGGAGTAGAGCTCCTCCCGCGGGAGGTCGCCGCTGATGGCCGCTCGGAGCAGGTTCGCCCGCCCGCGTGTCGTCTCCGCCTCGTCTTTCGAGGCCCGATACGTCGGACACATCGTGTCGCTGCCGGTCTGTCGACAGGTGCCACAGCCGTTGCAGAGTTCGACGAGGTGGGCGAACCCGCCGTCGTCGTCGAAGTCGAGCGTCGTCTGCGGCTCGACCGACTGGTACGCCGGCCCGTAACGGAGATGCTCGCGCATGTCGGTCGGATCGTCGTCTCGAAAGACGACCTTCCCCGGATTCAGCCGCCACTCGGGGTCGAACGTCGATTTGACTTCTTTGAACGCCTCCCACAGCTGCGGGCCGTACATCTTCGGGTTGAACTGCGTCCGCGCGAGGCCGTCGCCGTGTTCGCCCGAGAACGACCCGTGGTGGTCGAGCACGAGGTCGGTGACGGCGTCGGCGATGCGCTGCATCGTCTGGACGTCCTGCTCCTCCTTGAGGTTCAAGATCGGCCGAATGTGGAGCGTCCCCGACCCGGCGTGGGCGAAGTACGCCGCCGAGGTGCCGTGGTCCGCTAACACCCCCTCGAACTTCCGGACGTAGTCGGCGAGTTCCGCCGGCGGGACCGTCGCGTCCTCGATGAACGGGTACGGTTTCGGGTCGCCGTCCATCGACATCAGGAGGGGGATCGCCGCCTTCCGGAGCTTCCAGAGGTTCGTCTGGTCCTCGTCGGTGTACGCCGGAAGCGAGAGAAACGCGTTCCCGCCGTCGACGAAGTGGGCGTCCGTCCGAGCGACCGCCGCCTCGAAGTCGTCGTGGAGCTCCGAGTCGAACTCCAGCATCAGCGCGGCGGCGGCCTCCTCGGGGATCGGCGCGGCGTACTCGGCGAACTCCGAGGAGCCACGAGCCAGTCGAAACACCTCGTCGTCCATCAGTTCGACCGCGCTCACGTCGAACTCCAGTGCGCGGGGGACCGCCTCCATCGCGTCGACGAGGTCGTGGAAGCAGTAGAGCACGAGCGCGGTGTCCTCGGGTTTCGAGACGAGCGAGACGGTCGCCTCGACGACGACGCCCAGCGTTCCCTCCGCGCCGACGAACAGTTTCGAGAGGTTGATGACCCGCTCGCCGTCCTCGCGCTCGGAGACGACCTTGTGGAGGTTGTAGCCGGAGACGCAGCGCTTCAGTTTCGGATACCGTGTCTCGATCTCGTCGGCGTTCTCCTCGACGAGGCGGCGGACCGTCCGGTAGAGGGCGGCCTCGCGGTCGTCCTTCGCGACGATCTCGTCCCACTCCTCGCCGTCGAGGACGACCTCCCGAGTGTGGATCAGCGAACCGTCGGCGAGCACGACCTCGAGCTCCTCGGTGTAGGCGTCGGTGATGCCGTACCGAACCGAGTGTGCGCCCGTGGAGTTGTTGCCGATGCCGCCGCCGACGGTGGCGCGGTTCGAGGAGGCGGGGTCGGGAGCGAACTTGAGTCCGTGAGGGGCGAGCGCCGCGTCGAGGTCGTCCTGCACGACGCCGGGTTGGATGCGGGCCTCCCGGCGCTCGGCGTCGATGTCGAGGACGTCGTTCAGATGCTTCGAGAGGTCGAGCACGACGCACCCCGGTCCGACCGCCTGTCCCGCCAGCGACGACCCGGCCCCGCGGGGGAGAATCGGCACGTCGTGGTCGGCGGCGACGCGCACGGCCGCCCGGACGTCGTCGACGTCGCGGGGGACGACGACCCCGGCGGGCCGCGCCTTGTAGATACTGCCGTCGGTCGCGTAGAGCAGTTGGCTGTACTCGTCGAATCGGACGTCGCCGTCGACGTGCTCGCGGAGGTCGGAGGCGAGTGCGGCGTACGCGGGGGCGTCCGACACGTCGTACTCCCGTGTCGCCTGAAACGCCGCGAAGTCGTGTCCGTCACTCGGTGGCTGGTCAGCCGCCATGGGGTCCCCTACGAACGATGATGTAAAAACGTCTGGGTGGGGTTGTCTCGCACGGAACCGTCACCGGCGGAACGTATTCGTCCGTCCGCGACGACGGGAAGGGTATGTCGACCGAATCGCGCGAAGTGTCGTTCCGCGAGGTCCAACGGTTCCGACAGCCGTGGCTCTGGGCGCTGCTCGCCGTCGTCGCCGTCGTCTCCGTCGTCTCGGGGGGTCCCGTCGGCGTCGTCGTCGCCGTCGCCGTCGGCGGCTTCGTGTGGTCGCTTCGACTGGAGACCGAAGTGCGGGACGACGGTCTCTATCTGAAGTTCTGGCCGTTCCACCAGTCGTTCCGGCGGGTCTCGTGGTCCGAGATGGCGTCGTTCGAGGCGGTGACGTACCGACCGCTCAGTGAGTACGGCGGGTGGGGGATCCGCTGGCGGCCGGGGAAACTGGCGTACAACGTCAGCGGGTCTCAGGGCGTCCGTATCGAGCGGCCCGACGACCGGGAGTTGTTGGTCGGGTCACGGCGACCGTACGATCTCGCGCGGGCGATGCGGGACGCGATGCGCGAGACGGAGCGGTAGCGGAGGCGACGAACCGTAATCGCTTTTCGTCCGTTTCTCACAACTCCCCCGTGGACGACAAGAAACTCCAGTTCTCTGCCCTCTATCTCACGCGGTTCGCCGGCGGGTTCGGCTTCATCACGCTCGTCACGCTGTTGCCGAAGTTCATCGACTACCTCGAACCCGAGGCAGTGTCGTTCCCCGGCGTGTCGCTGTTCGGGACGACGCTGTTCGCGTTCACGCGTGGGTGTTCTACGTCGGCGGCGCGTCGGCGATCACGGGCGTCGTGACGTTCCTCGGCGTCCTCTCGCACTTCCACGGTCCGACGGCGCTGACCGAGTGGTAGGCGAGGCCGGCGTGGGCGTTCCGAGCGACGTCGGCTGCGGGCCTAGTGTCAAGACGACGACGGCCGTAGGGCAGGTATGGACACGCTCGACACGCCACGGATCCACCGACTGCTGACCTCGCCGCTCGGCCGACCGCTCGAGACGCGGACGGTCGAACGACTGGCGCTCCGCGGCCTCCGAGGCGAGTTCGGTATCAACCGCGCCCGCGCCGCCGCCGACGTGTCGCTCGGCCACGGCCCGGCCGCCTTCCTCAAGGCCGTCGGCACCCCGCCCGCACCCGACCTCCACCCGCGCATCGAGGCTGCGCTCGCCGAGTACGCCGCCCGCCGCGAGGCGTTCGAGGAGGCCAACGAACGGTGGGAGACGGCGTTCTGGGGGGACGGCGACGTCGACACCGACGAACTCGTCGCCGTCGAGCGCCAGCGCCGCGAGGCCGCCGACCACCACGCGCAACCGACGCGACTCTTTCGCTTCCTCGCGAGCGACCACCTGCTGCCGGCGGTCAAGTACGACGTGCCGAAACCGGACGCCGCCGCCCACCAGTGGGAGGGCTACCTGACGAACCCCGAGCGGCTCTACGGGTTCGACGGCGACCTCCCCGCGGTCGAACGGTCACGAGCGGTTCCCGGTCCGGGGACGCGGGAGTCGTTCCTCCGGTTCGAGTCGCCCTCGCCGTACTTCGAGACGGCGACGGCGCGGATGTACGAACCCGCCGACAGGGGTGGCGATGGGGACGACCGCTCGGCGCTGCCGACGCTCGTGTTCAACCACGGGCTCGGCATGATGAACGACACGATGGCCTACTGGCCGCCGGAGGCCGCGTTGGCGCGGCCGCTCGCCCGGGAGGGCTACCGCGTGGTGCTCCCGGACGCGCCGTGGCACGGCCGTCGCGAGGTGGCCGGCTACTACAGCGGCGAACCGTACCTCGCGAGAGCACCGGTGGGGATGTTCCAACTGTTCTCGGCGGCGGCGCTTGAGAACGGCGTGCTCGTCGACTGGGCGCGAGAGGAGGGCGCGCCCGCCGTCGCCGTCGGCGGTCTCAGCCTCGGCGGCATCACGGCGTTCCACGTCGTCGGCCACTGCGGGTCGTGGCCCGAGTCGACGCGGCCGGACCTCGCGTTCCCGGCGGGCGCACCCGGCGTGATCGACGAGACGATCGTCCGGAGTCGACTGCTCTCGCTGCTCGACACCGACGACGCGCTGCGCGCGGCCGGGTGGACGCCCGCGCTGCTCGGCGAGTTCGGTCCCCTCCTGAACCCGCCGACGACGTGCGGCATCGACCCCGAGCGCGTGGTGAGTTTCGGCGGCCGTCGCGACGAGGTCGCGCCGTACGACACGACCCGGTGGCTCCTCGACTCGTGGGAGGTGCCGGACGAGAACCGCGTCGAGTGGGACGTCGGTCACATGGGCGTGCTGATGCGGATGCTCCGCCACGACGACTACCGGAGTCGGGTGACGGGCGAACTCGACGCGCTGGCGGAACGAAACAGCGGGGAAGGCGAGACGGACGCCGGAGAGTCGACGCCGCAGGCACAGTGAGACGAGGCCGGGTGACGCTCCTCGACTCGACTACTCGTCGAGGAAGTCCGGTTCGGCGCGTTTCTCGTCGCGTTCGGCTTCGAGGTGGCTCCGGAACTCCTCGACGGTGACGTCCTTCGCCTCGCGTTCCTTGCGGTCGCGGACGGAGATGGTCTCGGCCTCCTGTTCGTCGCCGCCGACGATCACCATGTAGGGGACGCGGTCCTCCTGTGCCTCGCGGATCTTGCGACCGAGCGTCCACGAGCGGTCCTCGATGTCGACCCGGAAGTCGCCGAGTTGGTACTGCAGTTTCTTCGCGTACCCGAGTTGGTCGTCGCTGATGGGCAGGATGCGCACCTGCTCGGGCGCGAGCCAGAACGGGAACTTCCCGTTGAAGTGCTCGATGAGCACCATGAAGAACCGCTCGTAGCTGCCGTAGAGCGCGCGGTGGATCATCACCGGCTGGTGCTCCTCGTTGTCCTTGCCCGTGTACGTGAGGTCGAACCGGTCGGGCATGTTGAAGTCGAGTTGGACCGTCGGGCCGTCCCACTTGCGACCGAGCGCGTCCTTGAACGCGAAGTCGATCTTCGGGCCGTAGAACGCGCCGTCGCCGGGTTCGAGCCCGTAGTCGATGCCGGAGTCGTCGAGGACGGACTTGAGTTGGGACTCGGCTTGCTCCCAGATCTCGTCGCTCCCGACGGACTTCTCGGGGCGGGTCGCGAGCGCGACTTCGGCTTCGAGGTCGAACGTGTCGAAGACCGTCAGGATGTTGTCGATGATGAGGTTGATCTCGTCTTCGATCTGGTCCGGGCGGACGAACAGGTGACCGTCGTCGATGGTGAACGACCAGACGCGCGAGAGCCCCGAGAGTTCGCCGCGCTGCTCCTTGCGGTAGACCTTACCGTCCTCGAAGTAGCGGACCGGCAGGTCGCGGTAGGACCACGAGCGCTGGTCGAAGATGGTCGCGTGGCCCGGACAGTTCATCGGCTTCAGTCCGTACTCCTCGTCGTTGACGTCGAGGAGGAACATGTCGTCGACGTAGTTGTCGTAGTGGCCCGACTTCTTCCACAGTTCCGTCCGGAACAGGTGCGGCGTCTCGACGGGGTCGTAGCCGGCGTCGAGGTTGAGCTGTTTCGCGTAGTCGGCGAGTTCGTCGAGGATGCGCTTGCCGTTCGGGTGATAGAGCGGCAGCCCCGGACCCGTCGTCTCGTCGATGGAGAACAGCTCGAGTTCCTGGCCCAACTTGCGGTGGTCGCGCTCTTTGGCCTCCTCCTGCATCTCGAGGAAGTCGTGGAGGTCCTGCTCGCTCTCGAACGCCGTCCCGTACACGCGCGTCAGCGTCTCGTTCTCCTCGTCGCCGCGCCAGTAGGCCGAAGAGATGTTGAGGAGTTTGAACGCGCCGATCTCGCCCGTCGATTCGACGTGCGGTCCCTGACAGAGGTCCTCGAACTCGCCCTGCTGGTAGAACGAGACGGGGTCCTCGCCCGCCGCTTCGGTCTCGAGGATCTCGCGTTTGAACTCGTTATCGGCGTACTTCTCCAGCGCCTCCTCGCGGTCGACGAGCACGCGCTCGATGGGGAGGTCTTCCGCGACGATGTCGGCCATCTCGGCCTCGATCTCCTCCAGATCGTCCATGTCGAGGTCGACGTTCGTCACGTCGTAGTAGAACCCCTGGTCCGTCCACGGACCGATGGTCAGTTTCGCCTCGGGGTGGAGTCGCTGGAGCGCCTGTGCGAAGACGTGGGCCGCAGAGTGCCGCAGCACGTCGAGATACTCGTCGCTCTGGTCGGTGACGATGACGAGGTCGTCGCCGTCGTGCAGTTCCGTCGCCTTGTCGACGAGTTCGCCGTCGACGACGCCGGCGACCGTGTCCTTGCCGAGACCCGGCCCGATCTCGTAGGCGGCGTCCTCTACGGAGGAACCCTCGGGGACGGAAAGCTCCGACCCGTCGGGGAGAATGACTACGATGTCGCTCATAGAAAGACGGAATCGGAGCGGCCGGATAAGTGTTGTTGAGACGCGCGACGGTGTGTCAGAGCGGGGAAAGAGCTTTGTCGGGGCGTGAACCCGCGAGTCGTCGACCCCGACCGTCGGTCGGCCCACCAGTGGCCACAACGACTACCCGAGCGACGGACACACGACCCACTGTATGCGCGAGGTTCGACGCCGCGCGTTCTGTGCACTCGCGGCCGCCTCGATGGGACTCGTCGCCGGCTGTAACTCTATGACACCACCGAAACAGCTCGATTCGGCCGACAGCGGGAGCGTCGTCACGACGCGGCAGGAACTCGAAGCGGCGTTCGAGAACCTCTCGCCGGGAGAGACGATACACGTCAGCGCGGAGAACGCCCCCTACCGTACGACCCGCTGGCTCGACATCGACGTCGACGGCGTCACCGTCGTCGGGCCGGGCGTCGAGACGCTCGTCAAGCCCGCAGACGGGGCGAACGTCGGCGGGATCCGCATCGGCCACAACCGACGGTGCCGCGAGATCGACGTCCGGGGAGTGGGGTATCACGGCAATCCGGAGGGACAGCGGAAGTCGGCCGCTCGCCTCCACGGGATCGCGGTCAGAGACGCCACAAACGTCACGCTCGCTCGAAACCGGATCCGGCAGACTGCCCCACGGCGACACGGCGACGGCGGAAGCGGAATCAGCGTCGCTCGACCGTCGACCGGCGTCCGACTCTTCGACAACCGCATCACCGGCTACGGCGACCGCGGCATCCAACTCGGTGGGGGCCGACACACCGTGTTCGGAAACGTCGTCACCACCGGGTTGGACCGACCGATCGCCTGCGACCTCTGGTACCCCGACGGGGAGAATCGGACCGCCCAGAGCGTCTCCGTCTTCGGCAACCTGCTCGGCGACAGTTTCGAGGGGAGTCTCGTCGGGGTCGCGCGAAACGGGTCGAACGAGTCCAACGAGGGGTTCGTCAACATCTTCGGCAACGTCGGCTTCGGGTCACACAAGTCGTTCTGCCACCTCAGAGGTCCGTCGACGCTGGAGAACGTCAGCGTCCAGAACAACGTGAGTCTCCAGGAGACCGACCGACTGCAGACCGAGCAGACGACGAAGTTCGCGGGGATCCTCGTCGATCCGGACGCGGGGCGCAACCTCACCATCAGAAACAACGATCTGTACGACTACAGCGGTCCGGGCATCCGGGTCGAGAGTTCGGTGTCCGGTCTCAGCGTCCAGAACAACAACGTCTTCGAACCGGGGTTGGCCGGCGTCCGCGTCGTCGGCGAGACGGACGGACTGGTGGAGAGCAACGTCGTCGCCGGGGCGGGCGAGGCCGGCATCCGCCTCCGAGAGACCGCCGACCTCACCGTCAGCGGGAACTACGTCCGGGAGGCGGGGACTGCAGGCATCGTCGCCGAAGCGTCGACGGCGAGCATGGGCACCGACCTTGTCGACAACGTCGTCACCGAGAACGGTCGGAAAGAGGGTTCGTCGGCCCCGGGGATACTCGTCGACGACACCGGAGTCGGCGTCCGGGGAAACGTCGTCAAGCGACACGGCGGCGTCGCCGTCGCCGAGACCGACGCCGCCGGCAACAACCACTACGCCGACAACCGGAGCGACGGCACCCGACCGTGGCGGATCACGAGTCCGACGTCCGTCGTGCGGAACCACTCGCCGCCGATGGACGTCCACCGCGACGTCGCCACCGGTCCGGAGAGCGCCACCGTGTCGATCACGTTCGACCGCCCGTACGACCGCCCGCCCCGTCTCACGTTCGGGCGGACCGGCGGCGGAGTCCGAGAACGGAGCTACACGACCGACGAGAACGGCCGGTTCGTCGGCGTGACGCTCACGACGCGGCGTACCGACGCGACGCTCGACGTCTTCGTCGACGAGGGGTGATCTGGACGGGGGCGGGAGAGAGTGTCTCCAGGTCGTCGCCAGGGCGTGCCCCCACGCCACGCGACGCCGACCACACCGCGTTTCCGGTGAGATGTCGCCACATCGACCACTCCGACCAAACGGTTCAAACCCCCTCCACGACATACCCCATCCATGCGATTCGATCGTCAAAGCGGCGTGTTCATGCACGTCACCTCTCTCCCCGGCCCGCACGGCATCGGCGACCTCGGCGACGGGGCCTACACTTTCGTCGACTTTCTCGCCGACGCCGACCAGTCGCTGTGGCAGGTCTGCCCGCTCGGGCCGACCTCGGCCGCGATGGGCAACTCGCCGTATCAGGCGTACTCGGCGTTCGCCGGCAACCCACTTCTCGTCAGCCTCGAACGGTTGGTCGACGCGGGCTACCTGACCGACGACGACCTCGAGCCGGTTCCCGACGTGTTCGACCCCCACGAGACGAACTACGAGGCCGTCGGCGAGTACAAACGACCGCTCCTCCGCACCGCCTTCGAACGGTTCGAGGCGTCCGCGAGCGACGAGGACCGCGAGGCCTTCGAGGCGTTCCGCGAGCGCGAAGCCGCGTGGCTGGACGGCTACACGCTGTTCATGAGCCTGAAGGAGGAGTTCGACGGCGCGCTGTGGACCGAGTGGCCACACGACGTGAAGGTGCGCGACGAGGAGGCCCTCGCCGAGTATCGCGAGAAGCTAGCCGACGACGTCCGCTACCGCGAGTTCGTCCAGTTCGTGTTCGACCGCCAGTGGCACGACCTGCTCGACTACGCTCACGAGCACGACGTGAAACTCGTCGGCGACCTGCCCATCTACGTCGCGCTGGACAGCGCCGACGTCTGGGCCGCGCCGGAGGCGTTCGACCTGGACGAGGCGCACGAACCCGCCGTCGTCGCCGGCGTCCCGCCGAACAACGACGACAGCGGGCAGCGCTGGGGGAACCCGCTGTACGACTGGGAGACGCTGCGGGAGACGGGCTACGAGTGGTGGCTCGCCAGATTCGACCGCCTGTTCGAGTTGGTCGACGTCACCCGCCTCGACCACTTCAAAGGGTTCGACGAGTACTGGGCCATCCCTGCCGACGCCGACAGCCCCGCCGCGGGCGAGTGGCGCGACGCTCCGGGATACGACTTCTTCGAGACGGTCGAAGCCGAACTGGGCGATCTCCCCTTCGTCGCGGAGGACCTCGGCTTCATCGACCAGGGGCTCATCGACTTCCGCGAGGAGTTCGACTTCCCGGGGATGAAGGTGCCACACTACGCCGACTGGTGTCGCGCGGGCGACCCGAACCAGCCGATGCACTACCCCGAGAACGCCGTCGCCTACTCGGCGACCCACGACACCGACACCACGGTCGGCTACTACGCCTCGCTCCCGACGGAACAGAAAGACTGTCTCCACTACAACCTCGGCGTCGACGGCAGCGAGATCCACTGGTCGATGATCGAGGCCGTCTGGAACTCTAACGCCGTCCTCGCGCTCGCGCCGATGCAGGACCTGCTCGGACTGGACAGCCACGCCCGGTTCAACACCCCCGGGACGGCCGAGGGCAACTGGGAGTGGCGCTGCACCGAGGCGGGGCTCGACGACGCCGTGGCCAGCCACCTCTCGATGCTGACTGACATCCACATTCGGTGAGAGTCGAGAAGGGAAGCGTCGGAGGAGAGAGACGAGCGGTCGGACCGTTCGATCAAAACGAGCGGGGTGGTGCAGTAGTTACGTCAGCGGGTAGAGCACGCCGTCGACGTTGACGAAGTGATCCCGAGTCCGGACGCGACGATCGGTCGCACGGAGGAGTCGCCACGTCGTGATTAGCAGTCCGGTCGGAAGCGAGAGGCCGACGAGTGCGACGCCGAGCGTCGCCACCGTCGCAGCCGCGAACAGTTCACCGGCCGCCACGAGTACGAGTCCGAGGACCGTCCCGAGCGAGGTTGTGTCGAGTGTATCCATTACGTGCGGTTCAGTGCTCGAAGCGTATAAGCCGCACGTTCGACGGGTACAGCGCCTGACGCTGTCATGTGCCACCGTGTCGTGTGACAGGGCCACAGTTGGTCCGGCGAGATCCGTCGACGACCGAAACCCGGAAACCCACGCTGGCCCTCCCGTCGAACGATGGAGACTGGCGCGATTCCCCTCGCGGACGTCGACGGCGAGTTCGACCTACAGGCGACCGTCGAGAGCGGGCAGAGCTACCTCTGGGACCGGGCCGACGGCGGGATGTACGACGAGTTGGCCGTCCACGGCGGCAGCGAGTGGTACGAGACGGTCGTCCCGCCGCTGTCGGGCGTGACGGACGAACGGGCCGTCGTCCGAGTGCGGCAGACCGACGGCGTTCTGGAGTGGGAGTCGACGACCGACGCCGTACCGATCCTGACGCATCTCCTCCGACTCGACGACGACCTCGACGCCATCCTCGAGGCGACGCCGGACGACCCGCTGCTCGAACGGGCCTACGCCGCCTACCCGGGGATACGTCTCGTCCGCGACCCACCGTTCGCCTGTCTGATCTCGTTCATCTGTTCGGCGCAGATGCGCGTCTCGCGCATCCACGGGATGCAGCTGGCGCTCGCCCGTGAGTTCGGCGACGTCGTGGAGCTGGACGGCCGATCGTACCACGCTTTCCCGACGCCCGAGCAGTTGGCGGCGCGGACGGAAGACGAGCTCCGGGAGCTGAAACTCGGCTACCGCGCCCCCTACGTCCAGCGGACGGCAGAGATGATCGCCGACGGCGAGGCGCACCCGGACGAGGCGCTCGGCATGGCGTACGAGGACGCCCGGGAGTCGCTGACGCGGTTCGTCGGCGTCGGCGAGAAGGTCGCTGACTGCGTGCTGCTGTTCTCGCTCGGCTATCTCGAGGCCGTCCCGCTGGACACGTGGATTCGGACGGCCATCGCCGACTACTACCCCGACTGCGAGCAGGGTGGCTACGCCACGACGTCGCGGGCGATCCGCGAGGCGTTCGGCGGCGACTACGCCGGCTACGCCCAGACGTACGTGTTCCACTACCTGCGCACCGGCGGAGAGTAGACTCGCCGCGTGAGAACCACCCTCGGCGCGTGAGAATCACCCGAGCGTATTTGCCGGTTCACGGTGACGTTCGAACCATGGTCCTCGGTCTGGCCCGCCTCGAAGCGGTCAGCGCGGCCGACCTCGTCGGCGTCCTGCTGGTGTGCTGGGTGGTCGTAGTCGCGACGCTGTCCACGAGCGGCGTCGACCCGGCGACGCCGCCTCGCTGGGTGGGCGTCGTCGGCCTCTCGCTGACCCTGGCGAGCCTCGTCGTCGCAGTCGTACTCTACCGGCAGACGGACGCCGGAGGCGACGCGCTCGGCACCGTCTGGGCGGCGGTCCCCGAGTGGGAGGCCGACGGGCGAGACCGCGAGGTCGATCCGACGACTCGACGTGATCGGGAGACGAGGCTTCGCGAGCATGGGAGCGAAGGCGAGATCGAGGGCGACCGGCACGATCTCTGACAGGACAAGCTACTTGACTCTGCATCGATAACATATCACATGGTCCTCAGCAGTTCGACGATCGCGAGAGCCGTCCTGACCGGTCTCGTCACCGCCGTGTTGGTGTTCCCCGTCGTCGCGGCCGCTGGGTCCTTCGGGCGACAGGCGTGGTGGGTTGCCCTCGGAAGCTTCCTCGGCATCGCCACCCTCGTCGCCGCAGGCGCGCTGTACCGGCAGAGTCGACGTGAGCGCGCCGAGGGCGAGAGTGTCTGGGAGGTGATCCCCGACTGGCAGTACGAGGGACGACACGTCGAGTCCGGCGGGTTGACCCGCGGCGAGCAGGAGCGGGCGCTCCACGAGATCAACGAACGAGCGGAGTCGGAGGAGCGATGTTCGGAGTAGTCCCGGCGAGTTCGTCTCCGAAGGTCGCTCTCCTCGCCCTCGCGAGTCTGGTCGTCGGGATGACGTTCTGGCTCTTCGTCTTGGCGCCCGAGACACCGACGGTCGCCACCCTCGCGGAACCCGTCTTCGTGGTCGTCGTCGCGACGGTCGTGGTTCTGTTGCTGGTCGGATCTCGGGGCGGGTGAAGCAGCGCTCGTCGAGCAGCCGAGCCGAACCCACCACAACCGTTAGGCACGCTGCGGTCCGACTCCGAGCGTGGACGACATCGTCGAGTGGCTGCGAAGTCGACCGTACTACGAGGGGCAGATCAGCGACTATCGGCGGACTCCCGCCCGCGACCCGGAGTTCGTCGACGTCGACCTCGAACCGCGGCTGGCGTCGGCGCTCGAATCGGAGGGTGTCACGCGTCTCTACCGCCACCAGGCGGAGGCGATCGAGGCCGTCCGCGACGGCGACAACGTCGTCCTCGCCACCGAGACGGCGAGCGGCAAGAGCCTCGCCTACACCGTCCCGGCGTTCGAGCGGGCGATGGACCACGGCGGGCGGAGCCTGTATCTCGGCCCGCAGAACGCGCTCGTCGCCGACCAAGAGGAGACGCTCTCGGAGTTGGCGCGAGGGCTCGGCTTCGGCAGTCGCGTCTCCGTCGCGCAGTACACCGGGCGGCTGAGCGATACCGAGAAGCGCGACGTTCGGGACCGCCGACCCACCGTCGTGCTCTCGAACCCCGACATGCTGCACTACGCCCTTCTGCCCTACAACCACCGTCTCTGGGACTGGTTCTTCTCCTCGCTGGAGACCGTCGTCGTCGACGAGGTACACAGCTACCGGGGCGTCTTCGGCAGCCACGTCGCGCTGACGCTCCGGCGACTCCGGCGGATCTGCGAGCGCTATGGATCAGAGCCGCAGTTCGTCTGCTGTTCGGCCACCATCGGCAACCCCGTCGACCACGCGGCGCGGGTGACCGGCGAAGACGAGTCGTCGTTCACGCTCGTCGACGAGGACACGAGCGGCACCGGGCCGCGTCACTGGCTGTTGTGGAACCCGCCGGAGTACGAGGGAGAGAGCGGAAGCGGTCGCCGTCGGTCGAACCACGTCGAGACGAAGAACCTGTTCGTCGACCTCGTCGCGGCGGGTCACCAGACGCTGGCGTTCACCCGCGCTCGGCAGGCGGCCGAGCGGTACGCAACCGACAGTTCGAAAGAGCTCCGACAGCGAGGCGAACACGACGCCGCGGGGGCGGTCGAGGCGTATCAGGCCGCGCTCCGCCCCGAGCGTCGCCGCGACATCGAAGCGGGGCTACACGCTGGTGAGGTTCGCGGCGTCTGGAGTACGAACGCGCTGGAGCTCGGCGTCGACGTCGGCGGGCTCGACGCCGTCCTACTCGACGGCTACCCCGGCACGCGGATGTCCGCCTTCCAGCAGGCGGGGCGGGCGGGCCGTGGCGACGACCCCGCGCTCGTCGTGCTGGTCGGCGGCGAGGACCAACTCGACCAGTATCTGCTGAACCACCCCGAGGACTTCTTCCAGGGCGACCCCGAGCGGGCGCTCTCGAACCCCGAGAACGAACAGCTGTTGCCGGGACACGTCCGGTCAGCAGCGAGTGAAAGCTGGCTGTCGACCGACGACGAACGGCACTTCGGGTCGCCGTTTCCGGACGTCGTCGCCGACCTCGAATCCGCGGGAGAGCTCGACCGACGCGACACGGCCGACGGCGTCCGCTGGACGAACGCCGGCGGCAGCCCGCAACACGAGATGAGCCTGCGGACCGTCGACGACCGCGAGATCGACCTGCTGGACCGTCGGAAGAACGAGGTCGTCGGCTCGCTCTCCTTCTCGGACGGTCTCCGCGACGCCCATCCGGGGGCGATATACCACCACCAAGGGCAGTCCTACGAGGTGGTCGACCTCGACCTCGACCGCGACGTGGCCGAACTCCAACCGACGTGGGCGGACTACTACACGCGCATTCTGAGCGACAAGGAGATCTCCGTCGAGGCGGACCTGCTGGCGAAGCCGCTGTCGGCGCGGCCAGACGTTCACGTTCGGTTCGCCGACGTCACCGTGACGACGCAGATCACCGGCTTCGAACGTCGAGACCCGAAGCGCGGCGAGGCGATCGGTCGCCAGTCGCTGGAGCTCCCGGCGACGACGCTCCGGACGACGGCGCTCTACTACACGGTCCCGCCGGACGTCGAGGCGGAGATCCGCCAGGAACACGGCGAACGAGGGTTCAACGGCGGTATCCACGCCGCCGAGCACGGAACCATCTCGCTGCTACCGCTCTCGCTGCTCTGTGACCGCGGCGACGTCGGCGGTATCTCGACGCCGTATCACGGCCACACCGAGCGAAGTACCATCTTCATCTACGACGGCTACCCCGGCGGCGTCGGCATCACTCGCGGCGGCTACGACCGGATCGAAGAGTTGCTGGTTCGAACTGCGCGCCTCATCGACGACTGTGACTGCGCGGACGGCTGTCCGGCCTGCGTCCAGTCGCCACAGTGTGGAAACGCCAACGAACCGCTCGCGAAGGAACCGGCGGTGACGCTGTTGCGAGCGTTGACCGAGTAGCGGCCGACGCTGTCGAAACTGGCAGCGTTCGACCGGCGGCGTGTCGGCCGGAAACGTTCGACCCCGTCTCGCGCCGTAGATCCGGAGAGTCACCGTACTCGATTGGGTGGCCGTACTCGGCGAACTGGACAGTGATCGTTCGCGTCGATAAAACGGGAAAAGCGGCGTGAGGTAGACGCCACTTAGTCGTCGTTACCGTCGTTGTCGTCGTTACCGTCGTTGTCGTCGCTGTCGTCGTCTTCGCCGGCCGCTCCTTTACTCGACATCTCCTGGGCCGACTGCTGGACCTGCGTGACGCTCGCGGTCTGGCTCTGCTGGATCGATCCGCTCGATCCGCTCTGAGCGGCCTCCTGCACCTGTCGGACGTCCGCCTGCTGGGACTGGCTGGCCGCACCCGACGCGCCGCCTTGGGCGGCGGCCTGAATCTGCTCGACGCTCGCTTGCTGGGATTGACTGATCGACCCCGAGGCACCGCCCTGGGCGGCAGCCTGCACCTGCTCGACGGTGGCGACCTGCGACTGTTCTATCGCCCCGGCGGCACCGCCCTGGGCGGCAGCCTGCACCTGCTCGACGGTGGCGACCTGCGACTGTTCTATCGCCCCGGCGGCACCGCCCTGGGCGGCAGCCTGCACCTGCTCGACGGTCGCTTCTTGGGCCTGGTCTAACGCGCCCGACGCGCCACCTTGAGCCGCGGCCTGCACCTGCTCGACGTTGGCCTCCTGAGCCTGACTGATCGCTCCGGCGGCTCCGCCCTGAGCGGCGTTCTGCACCTGTTCGACGGTCGCGTTCTGGGCTTGGCTGATCGCTCCGGAAGCACCGCCTTGAGCGGCGTTCTGCACCTGCTCGACGGTCGCGTTCTGTGCTTGACTGATGGCTCCGGCAGCACCACCTTGCGCGGCGAACTGCACCTGTTGGACGTTAGCCTCCTGTGCCTGATTGATCGCCCCGGCGGCACCACCTTGAGCGGCGGCCTGCACCTGTTCGACAGTGGCCTCTTGGGCCTGGTCTAACGCGCCTGATGCGCCACCTTGCGCGGCAGATTGTACCTGCTCGACGTTCGCTTGCTGGGCTTGACTGATGGCTCCGGCGGCTCCACCTTGCGCGGCGAACTGCACTTGTTCGACAGTCGCGTTCTGGGCTTGACTGATCGCCCCGGCAGCACCACCTTGAGCGGCGTTCTGCACCTGTTGGACGCTCGCGTTCTGAGCTTGACTGATGGCTCCGGCGGCTCCACCCTGAGCGGCGGCCTGTATCTGTTCGACGGTGGCCTCTTGGGCCTGTAACAGCGCGCCGTAGGCTCCTCCCTGGGCGGCGTACTGCACCTGTTCGACAGTCGCGTTCTGGGCTTGGCTGATCGCTCCAGCGGCACCGCCCTGGGCGGCGGCCTGTATCTGCTCGACGTCGGCCTCCTGGACCTGGAACAGTGCGCCGTAGGCACCACCCCGGGCGGCCGCCTGTACCTGCTCGACGCTCGCGTTCTGCGCCTGTAGCAACGCACCGCCGACACCACCCTGAACGGCTGCCTGCACCTGTTCGACATTTGCTTCCTGTGCCTGTAACAGTGCGCCGTAGACTCCGCCCTGAGCGGCCGCCTGCACCTGTTGGACACTTGCCTCTTGTCCCTGTAAAAGGGCGGCTGCAACGGCACCGTCGATGGCCGCTGCCTGTTGTTCCTGCGAGACGCTAGCTCCCTGTATTTGCGCCAGAACTGACCCGCGGATAGCTCCGTTCAACGCCGCCGCGCGCTTGCTGCCACTCTGTGCGCTGGCAGTGCCAGTTCCCGCGAGTGATAGTCCACCCGCGACGATTACACCCGTTCTGAGGACGCTCCGGCGGGTGTAGGATCTCTCTCTCTGTGTCATGTTTTCTCTCTCTCCCTACCCTCACTGAGGGGGTGTCTCGTCTCTCCTCCGAACCTCACCGAGGGGGCCTCAATGTAAGCTGCAAAACACGATATAGGTTATTGACGACTCCGCCGAACTCCTTTTCTCGCTGACACTCGTTCGGGTCGTCGTACAACTCGTTCGTGGGCGATTAGTCCGATTCACACATACAGATAAGAATACTGTTATTTCTAGTAGAGAGACTGATACGGAAGAGGCGGTAAGCTCCGTTCGACGGGCGAACGAGCCTACTGCGACGGCTCCGACCGCCGAAACCGGAGCGTCACGTGTGACCCGCCGGTCGCGGATTCCTCGAACCCGAGGACGCCTCGTGAGACGTCGGTGACGGCACGGACGACCCAGAGGCCGAGGCCGCTGCCGTGTCGGAGCTGTGTCAGTTCGGCCTCGCCAGTGAGAACGGCCTTCTCGTGTGCCGGGATGCCCGGTCCGTCGTCGGAGACGCCGACGGTCACCCACTCGTCGTCCGCAGTGAGCGAGAGCTCGACGGTCGGCGTCTCCGAGTCGTTGTGTTCGACGGCGTTCTCGACCAGTTCCTCGAGTGCGAGCGAGAGATCCGAGTCGCCGTCGACCCAGTACGCCGCGTCGTCGTCGGCGACGTCTACGGTTACGGCTGCGTCGGGGTACGTGCGTGCCGCTTCGTCGGCCGCGTCCTCGACGAGCGCCCGAACGTCGCGAGCCTCGGCGTCGACGGCTCCGCGGTCGTAGATTCGGATGATCTCTTTGGCGTTGTCGGCGAGACTACCGATGGTCGCCGCGTGTCTGCTGACGACTCGGGCCGAGCGTGCCAGGTCCGCGTCGTCGACGCCGTCGGCGAGGATGTCGCCGTGACCTTGGAGAACCGTCGCGCTGTTCCGGAGGTTGTGTCGGATGACGCGGTTCAGCACGGCGATCTTCTGCCGTTCGCGGGCGAGTTGCTCTGCGCGGACACGCCGAGCGTCGTAGAACCCGATGATGACGTGTGCGGCCGCGCCGAGTGCCAGCAGGTTCGCGACGGTGAACGTCGGCGCTCGGAGCGTCGTCCCGAGTTGGGTCTGATAGACGAGGTTCGCGGCCATCACCGATCCGAGGACGACGACTCCGAGGAGGTTCCAGACGGAGATGCGGACGACGTTCGTCGTGGTGAACCCGCTGCGAGCGAGGGCGAGACCGACGAGAAACAGGCCGAGCGAGACCAACGAACCGACGGTAGCGAGCGAGAGGCCGAGCAGCGGCCCGCCGCCGACGACGTGTGTGAGGTGAGGAACCAGGAGCGCCAGTCCGGTGAGACTCACCGAACCACTTGCGACGGCCCGGCGGAGGCCGCCTCGGTCCCGCCTGTCGGCGACCTCCGTCGGTTCGTCGAGCGTGTCGAGCATGAGCGCGTCGCGAACGACCGCCCGGAACGTGCGAGTCGGAGTACTCATCACCACACCTTCCGGTCGACGGGGTATGTACCTTATCCGCCAATTCTCGACGTCGAGAATTAGCGGGGCCAAACGCAAACAACAGGTATTTTTGGTTGGCCTAAAAACTCGGAGGCAATGAGCCAGGACATCTGTGTGATCGTGCCGACGATTCGGGAGTACGAGTGTCTGCGGTCGTACTTCCGGAACGCCCGCGAGCACGGGTTCGACCTCGATCGGCTGTTCGTGCTGTTGGTCACCGAGGACTTCTGTGACACCGACGCGATGGAGGCGATGCTCGACGAGGAGGGCGTCGACGGAGCCGTCTTCGACGGGCGTCGACGGACGGAGTGGTACGAGGCGAACGACGTCGCGCAGTACGCCCACGTCGTCCCCGCGGCGAGTCACGCCGAGACCAGTTTCGGCCTGCTCTACATGTGGGCACACGAGCGGTTCGACTACGGCGTCTTCATCGACGACGACACCCTCCCGCACGACGAGTGGGACTTCTTCGGCCGACACATGGAGAACCTCCACTACGAGGGCGAGATGGAGTCCGTCCGCTCGGACGAACGCTGGGTGAACGTCCTCTATCAGAACGCCGACGAACACGGCCTCTACCCCCGCGGCTACCCCTACGGGGCGATGGACGAGTCCGTCGAGACGGGAACGACAGAGGTGACGGACGTCGTCGCCTCGCAGGGGCTCTGGACGAACGTCCCCGACCTCGACGCCGTCCGCATCCTGATGGACGGCGACCTGCGGGGACAGGCGCAGACGAGAACGTCGAAAGACGACTTCACGGGCGACTTCGTCGCCGACCGCGGCCAGTATCTCACCGTCTGCTCGATGAACCTCGCGTTCAAACGCGAGGTCGTCCCGGCGTTCTATCAGCTGCCGATGGACGACAACGAGTGGGACGTCGGCCGCTTCGACGACATCTGGTCGGGCGTCTTCCTGAAGCGCGCCGCCGACGTCCTCGACAAGGACGTCGTCAACGGCTACCCGCTGTGTGAGCACAACAAGGCACCGCGACCCACGTTCGACGACCTGAACAACGAGGTGCCGGGCCTCGAGCTCAACGAACATCTCTGGGAGGAGATCGACGGCGTCGGCGGCGACGCCGAGAGCTACGCGGCCGTCTTCGAGGCCATGGCCGACGCGCTCGCCGAGGGCGACTGGCAGGAGTACACGAACGGTGAGTTCTTCAACCACGTCGGCGAACACATGCACGACTGGCTCGACTGTCTCGACGCCCTCGCCGCTCCCAAGCGACCGGCCGTCGCCGACGACTGAGAGGGGTTCTCGGAGCAGTTCGTCGATTCGCTCCCCCGAGAATCGACCCCTGTGGCTCACCGAGATTCACCCGTCCTCCGGTCAGTTACGAGAACCCTCTAGCATCGAGGCGTCTCTCCGGAGTGACCTGCGAACCGGCAGCTATAAATGATTTAGGCAAGCCTAAATCATGTATGAACGACGACGACGGGGAGCGGCGGCTGCACGGTCGACGACGATTCCTCGCGGCAGGCGCGACGATCGGGGCGACGGGCCTCGCGGGCTGTAGCAGTCTGCTGCCGTCCTCGGGGAGCGACGGCGGCGACGGCGGCAGCGGGAACGGGACGGCCAACGCGACGGCGGGCGAGCAGATCGGCTCCGGTCGGTCGCCGTTCGGCGATCGGACCATCGAAGGCGGCGTCTCGATGAACGAGATGCCCGACCTCGAGGGCGAGCTCGTCCTCTACTCCGGGCGCGGCGAACCGCTCGTCGGGACGCTCGTGGAGTTCATCGAGGATCTCTACCCGAACTTCACGGTCCAGCCGAAGTACGACTCGGCGATGAACCTCGTCAACCTCATCCAGACAGAGGGTGACAACAGCCCCGCCGACGTGTTCTTCTCGGTCAACGCCGGGGCGCTCGGCCAGTTGAAGCAGGCCGGGCGGACGACGTCGCTTCCGAACGAGGTACTGGAGTTCGTCCCCGAGCAGTTCCGCGACCCCGACGGCAACTGGGTCGGCACCTCCGGCCGCGCCCGGTCGGTGCCGTTCAACACCAACCAGTTCTCGAAGTCGGAGATCCCCGAGGACGTCATGGCGTTCCCCGAGACGGAGGCGTTCCGCGACAACCTCGGGTGGGCACCGACCTACTCCTCGTTCCAGGCGTTCGTCACGGCGATGCGCATCCTCGAGGGCGAGCAGGCGACGCGTCAGTGGCTCCAGGGGATGCAAGACCTCGGCGTCCAGTCGTACAACGACGAGTTCCTCGTCTCGCAGGCCGTCGCCGACGGCGAGATCGGTGCCGGGTTCGCGAACCACTACTACACGCTCCGGGTGCAGGCCGGCCGGCAGAACCCGCCGATCGACGTCGCGTTCACCCAGAACGATGCGGGTGCCATCTTCAACGTCGCCGGCGCGTCCGTCGTCAACAGCAGTGATCAGAAGACGCTCGCGGCGAACTTCGTGCGCCATCTGCTGTCGGCGGAGGCGCAGGACTACTTCGCCCGCGAGACGTTCGAGTACCCGCTCGTCCCCGAGATCGAACCGCTGGCGGAGCTCCCGAACATCGACGAGTTGAACCCACCCGAGGGGTTAGACCTCACCCAACTGTCGGACCTGCAGGGGACCGTCGAACTGCTGCGCGACGTCGGCGTCCTCTGAGGACGACTGACAACGATGGCGACGGACCAACAGACCGGGACGACGGCGAACGACGGACGAACAGACAGCCTGCCGCTGGCACCGACGGTCGCCAGTGCAGCCGTCGCTGCGGCGGTGTTGCTCCCGCTCGTCTGGTTGGTCAGGAACGCGCTCCAGGTCGGCCTCGAGGAGGCGCTGGCGCTGACGCTCCGGCCGCAGACGCTGGACGTCTTCGTCAACAGCGCGCTGCTCGTGACGGCCGTCACCGCCGCGTCGGTGCTCGTCGGCGTCCCGCTGGCGTATCTCACGGTTCGCACCGACCTGCCGTTCAAGAAGTTCTGGACCGTCGCCGTCTCGCTTCCGCTCGTCATCCCGAGCTACATCGGCGCGTTCGCGTTCGTCTCGGCGTTCAGTCCGCAGGGGTCGTTCCAGCGGTTGCTCGCGCCGCTTGGCGTCGAGCGCCTGCCGGAGATCTACGGCTTCGTCGGCGCGAGTCTCGTCCTCACGCTCTACACCTACCCGTACGTCTACATCACGACGCGAGCGGCGCTGAAGTCGATGGACACGACGCTGATCGACGCCGCGCGGACGCTCGATCACACGCGCTGGGAGGCGTTCAAGCGCGTGACTGCCCCGCAGATCCGCCCGGCCGTCGCCGCCGGCGCGTTGCTCGTCGCACTCTACGCGCTGTCGGACTTCGGGACGCCCGCGATCATGCGGTTCGACGCGTTCACGCGGGTCATCTACGTCGAGTTCAACAGTTTCAACCGCGACCTCGCGGCGCTGCTGTCGCTCCAACTGGTCGGCGTGACGTTCCTCGTCCTCGCACTCGAGTCGCGCGTCCGCGGCGACCAACCGCTCCACTCGGGGCGACAGGGTGGGCGCACGAGCGACGTCGCCCGCCTCGGAAAGTGGAAGCTCCCGGCGCTCGGATTCTGTGCCGCCGTCTCCGGACTCGCACTCGTCGTTCCCGTCGGAATCCTCTTCATGTGGTTCACGGAGGGAGTCGGCGACGTCGGGGGCGGACTGGCGTTCGAGTTGACGTACGTGGTGAACTCGGTCGGCGTGTCGGCCGCCGCGGCGGTCGTGGCGACGGCGTTTGGACTGCCGGTCGCGTTCCTCGCGGCCCGCCACCGCTCGCGACTCGCAGACGCCTTCGAGCGGTCGACCTACGTCGGCTACGCGGTTCCCGGCGTCGTGCTCGGCCTCGCGCTAGTCTACCTCGGGACGCAGTTGGAGATCGGCGGCGAGGTGCCGCTGTATCAGACCGTCTACCTGCTCGTCTTCGCCTACCTCGTTCGCTTTCTGCCGCAGGCGGTCGGGTCGATGCGCGCCTCGTTCCTCCGGGTCAACCCGGCACTCCCCGAAGCGGCGCGGACGCTCGGGCGCACCTCGGCGGGGGCGTTCCGCGAGGTGACGATGCCGCTCGTCGCCCCCGGCGTCGTCGGCGGCGCGGCGCTCGTCTTCCTCACGACGATGAAAGAGTTGCCGGCGACGCTGCTACTCTCGCCGCCGGGGTTCCGGACGCTCGTCACGCAGGTGTGGGCGGCGCACGAACAGGGCTACTTCGGCGAGGCGGCGGTGCCGGCACTCATCTTGCTGTTCGTGTCGGGGCTGTCGATGCTGGTCATCCTCTCACAGGAGGGATACGATGTCAAGTGAATTCGAACACCAGACTGACGTACTGAACAGTGAACCGACCGACGACGCCGTCCTCGAACTCGACGGCGTGACGAAGCGCTACGGACAGGAGACGGTCATCGACGACCTCTCGCTGTCGGTACGAGAAGGGGAGATCCTCACCCTGCTCGGGCCCTCGGGCTGCGGGAAGACGACGACGCTCCGACTCATCTCGGGGCTCGAACGACCGGACGGCGGCGAGATCCGCCTGAACGGGGACCCCGTCTCCCGGCCCGGCGAGTTCGTCCCGCCCGAACAGCGAGGGATCGGCGTCGTCTTCCAGGAGTTCGCGCTGTTCCCGCATCTCACCGCCCGCGAGAACATCGCCTTCGGGCTCAACGAGTGGTCGAAACGCGAGCGACGCGAGCGCGTCGACGAGCTGCTCGACCTCGTCGACCTGGAAGCCCAGGGCGACTCGTACCCCGACCAGCTCTCGGGCGGTCAGCAACAGCGGGTCGCCCTCGCCCGGTCGCTCGCTCCCGAGCCCGCGATGATCCTGCTCGACGAACCGTTCTCGAACCTCGACGTCGACCTCCGGGTGCAGATGCGCGAGGAGGTGCGTCGCATCCTGAAAAAGGCGGGCGTCACCGCCGTCTCCGTCACCCACGACCAGGAGGAGGCGATGTCCATCTCCGACCGCGTCGCCGTCGTCAACGACGGTCGCATCGAGCAGGTCGGCGACCCCGAAGGGGTGTTCCAACACCCCGAGTCGCGGTTCGTCGCCTCCTTCCTCGGCCACGCGAGCTTCCTCTCGGGGTACGTCAGCGGCGACGACGTCGAGACCGACCTCGGCACCGTCCCGCGCGAACAGATCCACGGGCTCGCCCCCGAGTACGACAAGACCCGCATCGACGTCCTCGTCCGCCCGGACGACGTGAGCGCGCGGCTGGCGAGAAACGGCGACGCTCACGGACACGTCGTCCAGCGGCGCTACCTCGGGCCGACCATCCTCTACGAGGTGGAGTTGAAAAACGGCGACAGCGTCCAGTGCATGCACAACCACGACGACACGGTGCCGCTCGACGCCGACGTCGCCGTGGCCGTCGACGCCGACCACGAGCTGTCGTGGTTCCCGCACGGCCAGCGCACCGCGGTCGTGAACGGAGGGGACGCGGAGTGACCGACCGGGGGCGCGCCAGCCAGGTGGGAGCCAAGCGAAGCATCGGTTCGCCGTTGTTCCCACACGGCCAGCGCACTGCGGCCCGCTCGGACGACTGAGGGATGACGCGAGCACGTCGGCAGCGACGGTTCGCCCTCCTCGGTCTCGTCGTCGCGCTGCTGGCCGGCGTCGCCGTCTACGTCCTCGCGACCAACCTCTTTCCGTACCACTCGGTCAACGACGACGAGGGCGTCTACCTCCTGCAGGCGTCGATGCTGCTGGAGGGACAGCTGTTTCTCTACCCCGGCCAACTCGCGGAGGTGGTCCGCCCGTGGTTCTTCGTCGTCGCCGACGCGCCCGCAGACGTCGGCGGCGTCAAGATGTACGGCAAGTACTCCCCCGTCGTCCCCGCCGTCTTCGCGCTCTCGAAGGCGCTGACCGGGCGGTTCGACGTCGTCCTCGGCGTCGTCGCCGCCGGCAACGCCGCGCTCGTCTACGGGCTGACGACGCAGGCGTTCGACCGACAGACGGGCGCGCTCTCGACGCTCGTCCTCCTCGGATCGCCGCTGTTTCTCGTCACCTCCGCGACGTTCCTCTCGTACGCGCCGGCGACGTTTTTCAACCTCCTGTTCGGCTTCGCGTACGTCCGAGCGGCCCGCCGCGAGAGTCTCCCCTGGAGCGTGTTCGCGGGGACCGCCATCGGCGTCGCGTTCTTCGCGCGGTCGTACACGGCGGTGCTGTTCGCGCTCCCCTTCGTCGGCCACGCGCTGGTGTCGCTGTGGCGGGCGTGGAGGGCGGGTGAGTTCGGCCCGGTGTTCGGCCGGTATCTCGGTATCGCCGTCCCCGGTCTCTGCTTCGTCGGCGCGACGCTCGCGTACAACGCCGTCGTGACGGGCGACCCGCTCGTCTTCCCCTACGCGGCGTTCGCCCCGGCGGACGGCGTCGGCTTCGGCCGGCGCGAGATCCTCGGCTACGAGCGGCACTACACCCCCGCCTTGGCCGTCGAGACGACCGTCCGGCTGCTCGCGCTGTTCGCGACGAAGTGGACCACGGCCGGCCTCGTCGGGACGCTAGGGTTCCTCCTCGGTCTCGGGGTGACGCTCCGGCGGGCGTTCGCGGGTCCGGCGTCCGCACGGCGACCCTCGCCGCTCTCGAAGCGGGGACGGGCGGCCGCTCGGATGCCCGACCGCGAGGTGCAACTCGTCCTCGCGGGGCTGGTCGCGAGCGTCGTCCTCGGCAACGTCTACTTCTGGGGGACGTTGAACGGGATTCGCAACGAACTGATCGACCTGCTCGGGCCGTTCTACCACTTCGATCTCCTCCTACCGCTGTCGGCGTTCACGGCCGTCGGCGTGCTCACGGTCGTCCGGACGCTCCGTCGCGAGGCGCGAGCGCGGTTCTCCCCGGCGGAGGTCCGCGGCGTCCTACTTCTCGCGCTCGTCGTCTCCGCGCCGGTCGTCGCCACCGCCGAGGTGCAGGTGCTCTCGGAACCGTTCGCCGAGAACGGCCAGCGGACGGCGAATCTCGCGGCCACCTACGAACCGCTCGTCGAGAGCGAGTTCGACGACGCCGTCGTCTTCCTCCCCGACCCCTACGGCGACTGGCAGCAGCATCCGTTCCAGTACCTCCGCAACGACCCCGGGTTCGACGGCGACGTCCTCTACGTGCTCGACGGCGGACCGGACCGGGACGTCGAGACGTTGAACGTCGCCGCGAACCGGACGCCGTACCGGTTCACCTACCGGGGCGAGTGGACCGGCGCGGTCGACCCGGTGACGCCGCGGCTCCAGCAGTTGGACGTCTTGGAAGGCCAGCGGGTGAACGCGACGTCGACGCTCGGCGTGCCCGCCCGCGCCACGTCTGCGACGGTCCGCCTCGAGAGCGAGGCGGGGTACGCCCGCTACGACGTCGGGAACGTGGAACCCGAAGGGTCGCTGACCGTCGAGTGGACGCTGACGCCCGACGGTGCGCGGGTGACGAACCTCCCGGCGGCGACCGACCCGGCGCGGGTGGCGATGCCGGACGGCGCGAGCGAGGTCGACCTCGTCGTCACCTTCGTCACCCAGTCGGGAGCGACAGTGAGCTACCGACAGGAGGCGACCGTCGACGCGAGCGGAGACGGACTTCGCGTCGTCTGGCCGCCGGAGACGCGGGTGTGCTCGTTGACGACGGAGTGCGGAACAGAGGGGACGTACGTCGGCCCAGACGGTGACTACGTGTCGGGCGTGTCGGTCGAGACTGACGCGCGAGTCGCGAACGAAACCGACGTACAAGTCGTAGACGAGCCGGCGTGAGACGGGGGCGCTTCCGAAGCGCACACTGGCGACCTCACGAGTGAGTGCCGGTGAACGGGAGGCAGCGATCTCTGCTCTTTCGAGGACGAGGAGCACAGGCGAGCGAGCGGAGCGAACGAAAAACGACGTCGGCGGCCGAGCGAACGTGCTGGACTACGGCTCCCGCGTCCAGACGACGGCCTGACTGTTGGCCAGTTCGAACTCCTCCGAACTCTGGTCGACGCCCGGCGCGGCCAGTTCGACGTCCCACCCCTCGGTCGCGACCGGAACCTCGATCTCCTCGCGCAGGGACGCGGGCGACACCTCGACGGGGACGCCCTCCATGTTGGCGGCGAACAGCACCTGCTCGTCGCCGTCTGGCGACTCGCGCAGCCCGTAGTAGAGGACGGTCCCCTCCGTCGGGTGGACGTAGCCGAAGTCCTCGCGGTCGTAGTCGAGGTCCGCCAGTAGCCACTCGCGGTCGTGGCGGAACTCACGGACCGCGAGGTCGAAGGCGGTACGCTCGTCGTCCTGGGTCTCGTGCCAGTGGCTCAGGTTCGCGAAGTCGTGGACGTCGCGCATCCACGCGTAGGCGTAGGCTTCGAGGTCCCCCGGCGAGAGCTCGTCGCCGAACGGCTGGTCGATCGCCGACAGCATCGCGGCCATCACGTCGAGGTCGTAGTTCGTCGCGTCGACGGCCGCCGAGAGCGCGTTCATGAACGTCCGCAGCTCGTCGCGGCTCTCGAAGCCGAGCTCTTTGATCCGCTGGAAGTGCGTCGGATGCTGGAAGTCCTGCGGGCGCACCTGCCAGGAGAGAAACTTCGACTCGTCGGCGACGACCTTCACGTTCCAGACGGAGTCGGTGTCGCGGACGAACCCCCACGGCGCACGCATGTTGGCGTGGACGAAATCCATCGGGACGCCCGGGAGCATGCAGTGAAACAGCATCGACGACGCCGGGTTGTCGTAGGCCTCGTCGAGCGTCTCCGGTAACGTTTCACCGAGGTAGGGGTTGACCGGCGACTGGTTGAACTCCACCGTCGGGTCGATCTGCGTCCCGCGACGGATGGTGTCGTGGTTGGCGACGCCGGTCAGCCAGTTGCCGCCGAAGTCTGCCACCTCGCGGACGCGCCACCACTTCGTCGCCCAGAACGTCAGGAGGGCGGGCGTGTTGTGCGCGAACGTGATAGGAGACCACTGGAAGGAGTGGGGGTGTTGTTCGATGAGCGCGCGGTAAGAGGAGGCGAGTTCCCAGTCCTCGCGCGGCCACGGTCGGCCGTCCTCGTAGATCATCCACGGGCGGTACTCCTGCCCGGCGACCTCCTGGACGATGTGGTCCATCTCCGCGAGGTAGTCGTCGTCGTGGACGCTCTCCTCTAACTCGGGGTCCCAGTTGGTGAAGTCCTGTGCGCCGTCGACGCGGATACCGTCGGCCCCGAAGTCCATCTTCCGGCGCTGCATCTCCAGGAGCACCGCGCGGACGACGGGATGGGGGTACTCCAACTCTTGCCCGTACATCCCCGGCCCCTCGAAGTAGTAGTCGTTGAGCAGCTTGAGACCGCCGTTGTCCGAGTGCCCCAGCGCGACGTCGAAGACGATGCGAATCGGATCGGGCAGGTTGTGGCAGGTGGCGATGAAGTCGACCAGTTCGTCGGGGCGACCGGTCTCCAAGATGGCGGGGTTGGTCGCCGAGAACGCCGAGACGACGATGTCGTACCCCCAGTTGATCATCTCCGGGCGGTCGACGGCGACCGCGACCTCGCTGGCCTCGGGGTCGTCGGTCTCGACGGACCAAAAGTCGTGGAGCTCCTCGTTCTCGGTGATCGGTTCGACCGGCATCACCTGGATGGCGTCGTAGCCGACGAAGTTGCGCTCGGCGGGCGTCAGCTCCTCGCCCGCGCGGCGTTTCTCGCCGATCGTCTCGTACTGGCGGGCGAGACCGCCGAGCGACCCGGCCTCCGTGGCGGTTCCGGGGTGGATCTCCAGCATGCTCGTCGCCGGGTCGACGCGCGGCACGCCGTCGTCCTCACTGGTCGAGACGCGCTCCGCGTCCGTACCGAACGCCTGGAAGTAGTCGCGGTCGGCGCGCTCCTCGTCCAGTCGCTCCATGTCGTAGAGTTCGGCGGGCGCGAACGCACCGAACGGGACGGAGTACGCGAGTGGATCCGGGACGGTGTGCCACTCGCCGTCGTGCTGGTAGGTGAGTCGGTAGAGCGACCCGAGTTGCTCGCACGTGCCGGGTCGCATCCCGGAGACGACGCCCCAGTGGAACTCGCCGTTGCGGCGCAGCGGGACGCGCTCGCGGTGGAACGTGAGACTGTCGTGGCCGTACGGCTCGACCTCGTCGGTCGGCGTGAGCACTTCGAGGTAGACGTCGTCTTCGGAGACGCCCTCGTCGAGCAGTTCGGGCGTCCAGAAGCCGACCTCCGCGTGGCCGTCGGTGTAGTGTGCGCCGAGGCGGGTGACGACCTCTTTCATCGCCTCAAATCGGTCGTCGTGGCTGTCGATGACGTCGTCGTGCCAGTCGACGAGGTCCTGGGTCTGGGCGTCGAGTAGGCTGCAATCTCCGTAGGTGTGGCTCATGTGGTAGTGTCTGTGTGTCTGAATGTGGTCGGTCGGCGATGCAACGAAAGAACGCAGACGAAGCGACCGAGACGAGGGCGACGTTAGCCCTGAATCGGTAACACGACGACGTCGTCGACGGTCAACTCGCCGTCGACGAGGACGTCCTCGCCGGAGACGACGTCGCGCGTCTCGACGGACTCGGCGACCGAGAACGACGCGCTTCCGCCGCCGAAGTTGAGCGCGACGACGTACCCCTCGCCGCCATCCTGACGGACGAACGACGTGACGCGGTCCGAGTCGGCCTCGTAGTCGACGCGCCGGAACTCGCCCTCGAACTGGAGCGCCGGGATCTCCTTGCGCGTCTGGACGAGCGTCTCGTAGTGCTCGCGGAGCTCCTCGTTGGCCTCCTCCCACGCGAGCGCGTCGCGTCGGCCGAGTTGACCGAGCTCCTGCCCGCCGTAGAGCATCGGGACGCCCGGGAGCGTGAACAGCGCGCCCGCGGAGGCCAGCGCCGCCGGTTCGCCGCACTCGACGACGTAGCGCGTCTCGTCGTGGTTCTCCTGGTAGAGCATGAACGACGCGTGGTCGGGGAAGCCGACCTCGGTGCGCTGGTCGATGGCGTCGAGGATGGCGTCGGCCGACTGGTGACCGTTGCCGACCTGTCGCATCGTGAAGTACAGCGTCGTGTCGAAGTGCATGTCGAACATCCCGTTGTGGAAGTCCGCGATGTACGGGATGGTCTCGTCCAAGAGGAGGAACTCGCGGTCGTAGGACTTCACGCGGTCGCGCAGTTCCTGCCAGAAGGCGTTGGGGACGGCCCACGCCATGTCACAGCGGAAGCCGTCGGCGACGCGCATCCACTGGTCGACGGCGTCGAGCAAGTGCCGGCGGACCTTCGTGTTCTCGAAGTTCCAGTTGGCGATGTACTCCCAGTCGAAGTAGGTGCCCGGTTCGCCGCTGTCCTGCCACTCGTACCAGTCGTAGTACTCGGAGTCGGGGTTCTTGTACGCGTCCTGGAAGTACGGATGCTGGCGCGCCGAGTGGTTCATCACGAGGTCGAAAAGCACCTTCATCCCGTGGTCGTGGGCGGCGTCGACGAACGCCTCGTAGTCCTCGCGCGTCCCGAGGTCCTCGGCGACGTCGAAGAAGTCGACGATGTTGTAGCCGTGTGGTGCGTGGTCGTTCTGGAGCACGGGCGTCAGCCAGAGACAGTCGACGCCGAGTTCCTCCAAGTAGTCGAGACGCTTCGTCAACGCTTCGAACGTGTTGTCCGACTCCTCGTCGTCGGAGGCGAAGCCGCGGACGTAGATCTCGTAGAGCGTGACGTCCTTCGACCACTCCGGCGGGTCGTTGAGGCGGACGACCGAGACCGACTCGCCGGCCTTCTCGACGGAGACCGAGTCCGGGACGGAGTACGACTCGCCGATCGCGACGCCGTGGACGCGGACGCGCTCGTCGAAGGCGTCGATCGGGATGCGAACCTCGCGCTCGTCGACGGTGACGTCGCCGCGGGAGACGTCGTCGCGGTCGTCGAGCAGGAACTCGACGTCGAGCTCCTCGGCCGACCGACTGCTGTTGGGGTTCGGCTGCGGGTGAGCCTCGACGACGACGGTGTCGCCCTCGACCCGCCCGCGTAGTTGGATGCGCGGTCGACCGCCGCCCTCGCCCTCCTTCTCCGCGCCGAGCGCGCCGCTTCCTGAGCCGCTGACGCCGGAGACGCCCGAGACGCCGGAGACACCCGAGACGCCGGAGACGCCGCTCCAACCACTCATGCCGCTCATTCCGGAGGCGCCGAGACCGGTGCCGCCGACGGGACGGAGCGAGCCAGGGAACGCCCGGATCGTGAGTTCGTGCGTCCCGTCCGGCGCGTCGAGTTCGACGGTGTAGCGTCCCGGCGCGTCGGGGACGAACTCCTCGACGGGGTCGGTGCCGACCGTCGCCTGACTGGAGACGGGTGCGCTCTTGACGTGCCAACTGTACGTCGCAGCGGGGTCCGGATCACGCGGGGCGAGTTCGAGCGTGTCGCCCACCGCCGCAAACCGGGGTGGCCCAGGATGATGCATGGTTCACTCCAGCCATCAACGGTACTTTGGTTTTTCTCCTTGAACGAGTATTGTGTACACTCGTAGTAAAAGAGTAGTCAAGATTTATATATCCAGTCTCGGAACGTCGCACAACGTCCGTCGAAGTCAGGAGAGCACGGGTCGGCGAGCCACTGGTTTCGCCCGGTCTGGGCCGCCCACCTTGCGGATTCCGCCAAGATTTATGTAGTGGGACCCGCCTGTCACTCTATGCGACTGCGAACCGCGCTGAACGATTACAAACGCAACCGGGGGGCGCGTTTCCCGGAGGAGTGTCCGACGGCGGCGGGCGCCTTCTCGGGACACGGGGACCGGCTGGTCTACGTCGACCCCGGCGGCTTCATTCGGGACTATTCCTCGCCGCTGTCGGGGCTGTACGGGATCGACCGTTCGCGCTTCGGCATCGAGACCGACGAGGGGACTCACTGGTTCGACGAGTTGGATTCGGTACGGCAGCACTACTACCGCGAGACGAACGTGGTCGAGACGGAGTACGACGCCGGCGCGTTCACCGTCCACCAGTACGACCTCACGCTCGGTCGCGCCCACGTGACGCACGTCGAACTGCGCGGTGCCATCCCTGCGGACGCCCACCTCACCGCCTTCCTGACGCTCGCTCCGGAGGGGCGGGAGACGCAGGTCGGCCGACTCATCCACGAGAACGGCGGCCCGAACGGGACGAAGGCCGTCGAGGTGTTCCACCGCAAGGAGCACGACTACGTCACCGCCTCGACGGGGCTCGACGACGTGCGCGGGCAGATCCCCGAGCGGTTCGAGGAGATGCTCTCGGAGGACTACTTCGACTTCCCGCGGGAGGCCGTCCTCAACCGGTACGAGGACACCCACCTCAGCGGCGACGTCGTCGTGAGCGCTCCGCTGGAGCGCACCGGCCGGGCAGCCCAGACGACGCTCGTCACGCAGCTCTCGAACCACGACGAGGTCAGCCGCGAGGAGGCGCTCGCGGACCTCAGACACTGTGCCATTCACCACGCCGACGCCGACGCGCTTCGCGATGCCGGGCGTGCGCACGCGGAGGTGACCGTCCCCGAGAACGCACCGCGTTCGAACCTGGTGCGTGCGGACCTCCGGGTGCTCTCACTGTTGACGGCGCCGACCGGCTCACACATCGCCGGCCCCGAGTTCGACCCTTTCTACGCGCACTCGGGCGGCTACGGTTACACCTGGTTCCGCGACGACGCCGAGGTCGCCTCGTACCTCCTGGACGTCGACCGCGTCCTCGATCTCGAGGTCGACGACCAACTGCAGACGAGCGCCCGGTTCTACTGTGACACCCAGCAGGACGACGGGACGTGGCCGCACCGCGTCTGGGCCGTCGACGGCTCGCTCGCTCCCGGATGGGCCCACGCTCGCGTCGAGGGCTCCGACCGACCCGAGTATCAGGCCGACCAGACGGCGAGCGTCGTCGCCTACCTCGCGACGTTGTTGCGTCACCGCGGCAACGGACTGCCCCACGACCTCGCGAGCGACATTCGCAAGACGATCAGCGCGGGCGTCGACGGACTCGACGACACGCTGGCCGACGACGGCCTCCCCGAGCGCTGTCAGAACCTCTGGGAGAACATGAGCGGCCGGTTCACCCACACCGCGGCGACGTTCCTGAAGGCGTACAGCACCGTCGCTCGCGCACCCGTCGAAGACGGCGTCCGACGACACGCGGCCGAGCAGGCGACGGCGGTCTACGAGGCGCTCGACGACCTCTGGGACGAGGACCGCGAGGTGTACGCGCTCCGCATCGAGAACGGCGACCTCGACGCACGCTACGACTCGGCGACGTTCGCGCTCGTCGACGCCCTCGACGAGTACGACTCGCTGGAGGGCCTCACGGCCGAGGACCTCGAGCGACTCACCACGCACGTCGAGGAGACGCTCGACGGTCTCTACCGGGACCCGCCGGGGAGTCCGGTCGCCGGCCTCGTCCGGTTCGAGGAGGACTTCTGGCGGACGTGGGACCAGGACTACGAGAAGGTGTGGTCGGTGTCGACGGCGTGGGGAGCGAACGTCGCCGCCCAGCTCGCGACGCTGCTCGACTCGTTCGGTCGCGAGCGCGACGCCGACGCCTTCTTCGACCGAGCGGGCGACCTCTACGAACTCATCGAGGGTGACGGACCGCTGTGTACCGAGGCGGGCTACCTCGCAGAACAGGTGTTCGACGACGGCACGCTCGACAGCGCCGCCCCGCTCGGCTGGTCACACGCCCTCCGACTCCACACGACTGCCCTCCTCCGCGAGTACGACGCGCTCCCGTCGGCGAAGAAGTCGCCGTCCGGACCCGAGGGACGGCCGCGGTGGACGACCGGCGAGAAGTACGGCGTCGGAACGGTCGCCGACCACGAGGAGACCGACCCCTCGCGCGTGTGGTTCACGCTCACCGAAGGCGCGCTGACGGAGGTGCGCTTCCCGCGGGTCGACCTGATGAACCTCCGGACGCTGGACTTCCTCGTCGTCGATACGGACCCCAACTCCGAATACACGGCGCGGACGCACAACGAGACCCGCCGCGACGACGACGCCGACACCATCGAACGCCGCGCGGAGATGGTCGAGGACGACGCACTCGTCTTCCGACAGACCGTCGCCGAACAGGGCGACGGGCGGGGTCACGAGTGGACGCTCACCGTCGAGTACGCAACCGACCCCGAACACGACGCGCTGTTGACGGAGATGCAGTTCGAGGCCGACGACGACAACGAGTACGAGGTCTACGTCATCGCCGACACGGCGCTGACGAACACGGGCAACATGGACCGCGGTCTGCGTCTCGGCCAACCCGGCCGTTACCACCTCGTCGCGCGCGACGCCAGCGCCTACGACACGGGACACGAGGACGACCCGCTTCTCATCGACGAGGACGGCAACAGATACAGCATCGCCGTCGCGGTGACGGCCGAGGAACGGTTCGACTGGGCGACGGTCGGCGTCGCCGGGTCGGACTACCTCGGCCAACTGTTCGGTCGGGGGGAACTCCCCGACTCGCAGGAACGGCTCGACGACGAGAACGTCGTCCTCGTCGGGCGGATCGGCGGCGGAACGAGCGTCGAGCAGACGCTCGCACTCGGCTTCGCCGAGAACGCCGACACCGCCGCCGCGCTCGGCGAGGCCGTCGGGGCGCTCACGCGCGGCTACGAGACGGTTCGGTCGGCGTACATGGACTCGTGGGAGACGTTCCTCGCGGACAAGCCGCTGCCCTCGTCCGTCGCGGACGACCCCGCCCTCGGCAACCAGTACAAGGCCTCGCTGATGGGGCTGCGTGCGGTCGAGGACAAGACGTTCCTCGGCGCGGGCATCGCTTCGCCGTCGGTGCCGTGGGGTGAGGCCGTCGCGGCCGAGGAGTCGAAGGGGTACGGCTACAACTTCGTCTGGTCGCGTGACCTCTATCAGGTGTTCACGGTGTTCTGGGCCGTCGGCGACCTGAAGACGGCGACAGATGCGTTAGAGTACATCTACAACTACCAGCAGGACGACGAGGGGTTCATCCCGCAGAACACCTACCTCAACGGGAAGACCCGCTGGGGCGGCGAACAGATCGACAACATCTCCTTCCCGCAGGTGATGGCGTACATGCTCTGGGAGTCGGGCGTCGACTTCGAGGAGACGGAGTTCGACTTCCAGAACGTCAGACGCTCCGCGGACTACGTCGCTCGCAACGGTCCCGAGACGGCACAGGAGCGCTGGGAGGAGGAGGCCGGCTACTCGCCCTCTTCCATCGCCGCCGAGATCGCCGGACTCGCGTGTGCGGCGGCGATCGGTCTCGACGAGGGCGAAGAGGCCGACTCGCTGGTCTGGTTGGCGCTGGCCGACGAGTGGACCGACCGCGTCGAGGAGTGGACCGCCACGGAGACGGGGACCGATCTCCACACGAACACGCCGTACTACGTCCGGGTCACCCGCGACGGCGACCCCGAGGCGGGTCACCTCCGGACGCTCGCCAACGACGGACCGACGCTCGACGAACGCGAGATCATCGACGGCGGCTTCCTCGAGCTCACGCGGTTGGGAATCAAGCCGTGGGACGACGAAGTGATCCGAAACACCGTCGAAGAGGCCGACGACACTATCCGCGTCGACACGCCGCACGGTCCGGCGTGGTACCGGTACAACGGCGACGGCTACGGCGAGCAGGACGCCGACGCCGAGGGTGCACCGTGGACTATCGAGACGAAGGGGAAGGGCCGACTGTGGCCCATCTTCACCGGCGAACGCGGCGAGTACGAACTCCTCAAGGGGACCGCGGAGGGGCCGCTCGGACCGACTCGCCTCCTCGAGACGATGCAGGGGTTCGCCAACTCCGGTCGGATGCTCTCCGAGCAGGTCTGGGACCGCGAACACACCACGGCCTACAACTGGGCGTTCGGGGAGGGGACGGGCGCCGCGACGCCGCTGGCCTGGAGTATGGCGCAGTACGTCCGCCTCGCTCACGGCATCGACGCGGGCGAACCCGTCGAGATGCCGACGTTCGTCCGCGAGCGCTACCTCGAGACCGACCGTCCCGAGGGGCCGACGCTCCGCGTCGACACGCGCTTCAGCGGCGACCATCTCGAGGTGATGGGTAAGACCGACGGCGCCGTCGTCGCCGTCCGCACGCCGACCGAGACGGTGCTGGTCGAACCCGAGGACGGCGAGTTCGAGGCGACGGTCAGCATCGAGTACGGCGAGAACCAGGTGACAGTCGCGGCCGCGACGGACGAAGACCTCACCGTGGCGGGGACGACGGTCCGTCGGTTCACGCTGTAGGTCGGACGCTCCCTCCAGGGCTAGGAGCGACTCGTTCGCGTCGCCTCCGCCTTCGAGTGTCTCAGAGCGTCTGTGTCTGTCCGCTCAGCTGCTCGCGCATGTAGAAGTACACCGCCAGCGCGAGCAGGCCGGGGACGAAGCCGGCGAAGAACAGCGCCACGATGCCGAGCGCCCACGCCGGCGCGTACGGGACGGCGCGGCGTTTCGCGTCTCGGTAGACCCAGAGCCCGAGAACGAGTCCGAACACGGGCACGAGCAGGAAGACCAGAAAGATGACGAGCAGTTCCGGACCGCCGGGGACGGGACCGAACAGTGGGACCATACGTTCACACTCTATCGGGGTGATAAATTCTTTGTGTCGCCGCCGAACAGGCACGGACCGCCGCGGCGAGTGCGCTTTTCCCTCGCGGCGTTCTACTCTCTTGACATGCCCACGTACCACCGACAGGTTCGGGTCGACGCGCCCCTCGAAGAGGTGTGGGACTTCCACTCGCGCATCTCGGGGTTGGAGGCGCTCACGCCCGACTGGATGAACCTCCGGGTCGAGGCCGCCCGCGGGCCGAACGGCGACCCCGACCCCGAACTGCTCGAACAGGGGTCGCAGGTCCGGATGTCGATGCGGCCGTTCGACGTCGGCCCGCGCCAACAGTGGGTCTCGCGCATCGTCTACCGCGACCGCGACGACGAGAGCGCCATCTTCCGCGACGACATGCAGGACGGGCCGTTCAAGAAGTGGGTCCACACCCACCGTTTCGTCGACGACGACGGCGGCACCATCGTCCACGACAACGTCGAGTACGAACTCCCGCTCGACGGCCTGGGGACGGCGGTCGCCCCCTTGGCGGTCGTCGGGTTCGAGCCGATGTTCCGGTATCGTCACCGAAAGACCAGAGAGCTACTAGAGTAGTCGCCGACTCGGAGCGATCGAACGGGTTTGGCGTACTCGGCGAGTGCGACGTCGCCGACGGAGTCGACGTCGTCAAGGCGGCAGAGCCGGCGGGAGACGGTCGCTCCCTCCACTCACTCGAGTTGGGCCGTCTGTCGGTCCGCGTCCGAGCCTCCGAACCGGATCTCGAAGCGAGCGCCGCCCGCCTCGCTCTCGGCGACGGCGATCGCCCAGCCGTGGGCCTCGACGATGTCGCGGACGATGGCGAGCCCGAACCCGGTTCCGGCGTTCGAGGTCGTATGTCCGTGGTCGAAGACGGCCGTCCGCCGGTCCGGCGGGATGCCGGGACCGTCGTCGGCGACGTAGAACCCCCGGTCCGCGGCGAGCGGCCCGACGGTGACGGCGACGTCGTGGCCGCCGTGTTCGACCGCGTTGCGAAAGAGGTTCTGTAGCGCCTCCGAGAAGCGCGTTCCGTCGGCGACGACTGTCCCGAGGCCGTCGGCCACCTCGACCGTCGCGTCGTGGGTCTCGACGGTCTTCCAGGCTCGCGTGACCGACCGTCCGAGGTCGACCTGCGACGTCTCGCCGACGGTCTGCCCCCGTCGTGCCAGCGAGAGCACGTCGTCCGCCAGCCGGTCGATGCGGTCGAGCGCCTCCTCGACTCGGGAGAGGTAGCTGTCGTCGCCCGTCTCGCGCGCCACCTCGAGGAACCCCTGTGCCACGTTCAGCGGGTTTCGGAGGTCGTGGGAGACGACGCTCGCGAACTCGTCGAGGCGTTCGTTCTGCCGCCGGAGCCGGGCGCGCTGGTCGAGTTCGTCGGTGACGTCGCGGGCGATGCCGGCGGTGCCCCGAAACGAGTCGTCGTGCGGCAGCAGCCGGGTGTGCGCCTCGTACGTCCGGCGACCGTCGGTGTCCGGTGCGTCGATCTCGACCTCGAAGACGTTCTTCTCGCGGTCGCCCGAGAGCATCGCGTCGACGCCTTCGACGTACTCCTCGGCGATGCCCGACGCGACGACCCCCTCGTCGACGAGGTCGAGAAACGGTTTCCCGAGCACGTCGTCGACCTCCGCGCCGAGGCTGGCGGCGAACGCCTCGTTGACCTGCGTCATCCGTCCCGCCTCGTCGAGGAGGAACACCCCGTCGGGGACGGTCTCGACGAGGGTCTCGTAGCGTGCCATCTCCCGGTCGCGACGGCGACGTTCGAGCGTGTGGCCGACGAGGTCGCCGAGCGTCCGGAGGAGGCGGATCTCACGGTCCGACCAGCGCCGTTCGGTGTCGTGACTGGCGAACTCCAGCACGCCGCGGAGCGACCAATCGCCGACGAGCGGGACGGCGACGACCGAGGAGACGCCCTGTCGTTCGTACCGCTCGCGCAGCGAGTCGGCCGCCGGCGGCATCGTCGAGAGCCGCTCGATGCGGACGTTCTCGAACCGGCGGAACTGGTCGAGCCACCACTCCGCCCCCGGACAGTCGGCGACCGTGTCGTCGCCGGGTGCCACCCCGGATCGGCACCACTCGTGGCTCTTCTCGACGTCCGCCAGCGTGACCGAGGCGTCGCCGTCGTCATCGTCGTCGCCGTCGTCGCCGTCGAGGACGGGAGCGCGCTCGGTGCTGTAGATCGTCGCACGCCCGACACCGAGGTACTCCGCGACGCTCTGGAGCGTCCAGCGGAGCTTCGTGTCGACCTCGTCGGCCTCGGCGCTCATCAGCGCCGTCGACGTGTCGATGACGAGGTCGGTCAGCCCGTCGTAGTACCGGCGGCCGGCACGGCGACCGTCGTGGTCAGTGCGGTCGTAGAGCGTCCCGACGACGCTTCGGGCCGACTCGCCGGCGAACTGATGGGTGGTGAGGTGACAGCGGTAGTGGCGACGCACGCCGTCGGCGTCGCGGATCTCGGCGTCGAACTGGACGGTGTCCGACTCCGCGGTGTCGGTCAGTCGCTCGAGGTGGTCGATCATCGTCCCGTCGGCGTCGAGCTCGCCGACGTGGGTGCCGAGGATCGTCTCGCGGTCGTACCCCGTCGTCTCGACGAACACCTCGTCGACGGAGGTGAACCGTCGCTCATCGTCGAGGACGTACACCGCGTTCTCCAGCGCCTCGATGGCGGCGCCGTAGCGCTCGGAGGCGGTCTCCGCGCGGTGTTGGGCGACGGCGTTGTGGACGCGGTTCGCGAGGACGGCGTACTGGTCGGTACCGGTCTCCTTCTGCATGTAGTCGGTCGCACCGACTCGGAAGGCGTCGCGAGCGACTTCCTCGCTCCCCTTGCCGGTGAAGAGGACGAAGGGGAGGTCGGGGAACTGACAGCGGACCGCCTCGAGGAGTTCCAACCCGTCCGTTTTGGACAGGTCGTAGTCGCTGACGACACAGTCGATACGGGAGCCGTCGAGTCGGTCCCGCGCCTCGCGTGCGGTCGTCACCGAGATCACCTCCATCTCGACGTCACCGTCGCCGTCGTAGCGTTCGAGATGGGTCGTCACCAACTCGCCGAACGCGGGCTGGTCGTCGACGTGGAGGACGCGAATCGGTGCGTCGGACCGGACCATGTCGGTTGAGAGTCAGGAGTCGATATTGACTCTTGTGACTGGATTATCACGTCTGATACTCACTCCGTCGTCGGCTGCTCGGTACGGTCGGCGACGTCGTCGGCCGATCCGTCGCTCCCGGCAGTGACGTAGATGCCGCCGAGGACGACCGCCCCGCCGAGGAGCGTCGCCGCCGTCGGCACCTGTCCGAGGAGGACGAGCGCCAGCAGCGTGCTCCCGACCGGTTCACCGAGCAGCGAGACGCTGACGACGCTCGATTCGAGATGTGCGAGCGCCCAGTTGATGACCGTGTGGCCGACCAGTCCCGGTCCCACGGCCATCCCGAGAAAGAGGAGCCACTCGCGGGGCGGGTAGCCGACGAGCGCGTGGCCCTCCGCGACGGTCAGTCCGAACAACACGGCCGTACAGACGGTGTAGACGACGATGACGTACGGGACGAGCGCGATCCGCTGTCGGAGCGACCGGCCGGCGAGGAAGTAGCTGGCGGCGGCGACCGCGCCGACGACGGCCAGCGCGTTCCCGTACAGCGGTCGCGGGGCAGCGACGGCGACGCCGGAGACCAGGTCGCCGACCGACATCACGACCATGCCGACGACGGCGACGAGGATGCCGACGACCGTCCGACGGGTCACGCGCTCGTCGAGCAGCGCCCACGCGCCGACGGCGACGAACAGCGGTTGGGCCTGCACGAGCGTCACGCTCGCGGCGACGGTGGTCCACTCGAGGCTCTCGAACCACGAGGCGAAGTGGATCGCGAGCGCGACGCCCGAGGCGACGGCGACGGCGACGTCGCGGAGTCGAAGCTTCCGGAAGTCCTCGGCGTGGCGAGCGACGGCGACGGGCGCGAGCAGGAGCGTCGTGAACAGCACCCGATACAGTGCCTTCACGAGACTCGGCGCCTCGCTCCACGTGACGAGGATGGCGCTGGTGCTGACCGCGAGGACGGCGACGGCCAACCCGGCCAGTGGCGGGACGTGACGGTCGAGTCGCGACACAGATGCATCTCGTGGCTCTGGCGTTTACCGGTTGCGACTCGGTGGCACGTCCCCCGAGAACGCTACCGTCTCCGAACACGGAGCAGCGCCTTCGGGTTCGCGAAGGAGTCGACTGCGCCGTCGCGACGGTCGAACGAACGGCTACTCGGCGTCGACGAACTGCGGCCGTTCCTCGTAGGCGATGGGGTCGCGGGTGCCGACGTTCCGGAACGCCTGCAGGCGGAACGCACAAGAGTCACACGTACCACAGGCGGGTTCCTCCGCCCGGTAACAGGACCACGTGTGCTCGAACGGGACGTCGAGTTCGACGCCGCGTTCCGCGATCTGGGTCTTCGAGTCGTGGACGAACGGCACCTCCAGCGAGATGTCGGTCTCGGGTTTCGTCCCGACGTCGACCATCGTCTCGAACGCCTCGAAGAACTCGGGGCGGCAGTCGGGATAGCCGGAGTAGTCCTCGCTGTGCGCGCCGACGAAGACGGCGTCGCAGTCGTTGGCCTCGGCGTAGGAGACGGCCATCGAGAGCAGGTTGGCGTTGCGGAACGGGACGTACGACGTGGGGACGTCGTCGCTCTCCAGGTCGGCGTCTGCGACGGCCATCGAGTCGTCGGTGAGACTCGACGCGCCGATGGCCGAGAGGTGGTCGGTCTCGATGCGGAGGAACTCCGCCGCGTCGAGGTCGTCGGCGAGTCGCTTCGCGCAGGCGAGTTCCTTGGACTCGGTCTTCTGGCCGTATGAGGTGTGGAGCGCGTAGATCTCGTAGCCGCGCTGTTTGGCCTCGTAGGCGGCGGTAGCGCTGTCCATGCCGCCGGAGAGGAGGACGACGGCGCGTTTGGCTGGCTGGTCGGTCTGGTCAGAGTCGGTGTCGGTGGCTGCGTCGGTCATGGAGTGTAGGTCGGGAGATTACGTCTCGGGGGCGTCGTTCCAGAGGTCGACGTGGAGTCGCGGCGTGTAGCGGTAGCCGTACTCGACGGCGAGGTCGGCGACGACGGTGCGCGTCTCGGCGAGTCGGTCGCGAGTCTGTCCCTCCGGCATCAGCAAGACGTCGGTGTCCGGAATCTCGACGTCGGCGGCGGCGCGGATCTCGGCGACGAGCGACTCGATCTCGGCCATATCCTCGCGGCCGGTGACGACGAACTTGAACTGGCGGTCGTACCGTTCGGCGAACGTCGCCAGCGCGTCGACGTCGATGCGGCGCTCCTCGTGGCGCTCGGCCCACTCGCCCTCGCCCGTCGGGTCCTTCTCGACCGTCGGCGTCGAAGAGGCCAGTTTCGGACTGACGCTGGCGAGGTCGATGGGCGTGTCCCGTTCGGGAACGATAGTGCCGTTCGTCTCGACGGTGGTGTGGTAGCCCAGCGCGTCGAGTCGGCGGAGGAGCTCCTGCACGGAGTCGTGGATCAGCGGTTCGCCGCCCGTGAGGACGACGTGGTCGGCGTCGTACTCTCCGACTTCTTCGATAATATCGTCCAGCGTCAGCCACGCGTGGGTCGGTTCCCAGGAGGTGTGATAGGAGTCGCAGAACCAACAGCGGAGGTTACAGCCGCTGGTGCGGACGAACACGCTCGGGACGCCCGCGAGCGTCCCCTCTCCCTGCAGCGAGACGAACAGCTCGTTGACGGGGAGGGCGTCGCCTTCGGGCGCGCTGTCGGGTCGTTCGACCGTGGAGGTGACCGGCATCAGAACGATCCGCCGCAGAGTTCGCTCGTCTCCGAGACCTGTACCGAGACGTCACGGACGTTGTCGCCGAGTTCCTCGGCGAGTCGCCGTTCGAGGACGACGCTCATCACCTCGGCCGTCGGCGGCGACTCGAAGCGGACGACCGCGTCGCCGTCGCCGCTGGCCTCGAACGCCTCGATCAGGGGGTCGCCCTCCTCCAGGAGGAACCGATGGTCCCACCGGTCGACGATCTGGGTGACCTCGCCCTTGTCGACGACCCACCCCTCCTCGGTGAGGTCGCCGACGACGCGGACGGAGATCTCGTAGTTGTGGCCGTGCGGACGGCTACACTTGCCGTCGTGATGCATGAGTCGGTGACCCGAACTGATGCGGATCGGTCGGTCCCGGCCGATGTGGAGGACGCGTGCACCGGCGTCGACGTCGGCGAGTCCAGCCTCGGTGGAATCTCCGAGTATTCTCTGGGTCATATTCGATGAATATCCTCGGGACGTATAAAACCGTGTTTACCGGTCTGTGTCGTGGGAGTCGCCGGCGCGAAACCGGGAGAGGGGAGCCGATCGGAGAGCGGTGAGAAAGCGGGGGCGGTGACTGGAGAACGGCCGAGTGTCATAGGGATTATCGTAGGAGTTCAGAGATCCCTCGTCCGGGAACCGATTCACATGAGTCGTGAGGCTAACCGGAGGGCTGCGGTTGGCTACGATAATCCCTATCAGTCCAGCCCTTCGAACGCTGCGATCTTCTCGCGGCGCTCGTCGTCGATGGGCGTTGGCTTCCCCGTCTCGGCGTCGACGATCACCTGCGTCGTCCGGGCGGTGGCGGCGACCTCGTCGCCGACGCGCACCTCGTACTCCATCGGGTAACTGGACGTCCCGAGGTCTGGGACTCGGATGGCGACGGTCACCTCGTCGCCGAGCGTCACCGACCGCTCGTAGTCGATCTCGAGGTTGGCGACGACCATGTCGATGTCATCCAGTTCGACGTCGAGGACGGCGTCGAGGTAGTCGACGCGGGCGTGTTCGAGATAGGTGACGTAGACGGCGTTGTTGACGTGACCCCAGGGGTCGAGGTCGCGGTAGCGCACCGAGAGGGTCGTCTCGTGACGGAACTCGCTCATGGGCAGAGAGCCACGGGCCGGGAGTGAAAACGCGAGGGTCGGCGACGGGTTTGCCGCCACCCGTCTCAGCGACCGAACCGACGACCGAGGACCGCCGGCAACCGATCAGCGACGCGGCCGCCGAGTCGGTCGCGAACCGTCCCGACCATCCCGTTCGGAACGTAGAGCACGAACAACACGAACAGGAGGCCGACATAGAGGGCGGCGTGGCCGTTCAGGAAGGTGTCGATCGCCTCCCCGACGGTCAGCCCGTCGTAGACGACGGTCGACAGCGTCGCCTCGCCGAGTTGCGACTGGAGATACGGGAGGAGTCCGCCGCCCTCGCCGGCTTTCGAGAGGAACTCCCGAACCGTCTCGTCGAACAGTCGCCCGTAGAGCGGCCCGGCGAGCGTGCCGAACCCGCCGATGATGGAGGCGAGGAGCGCGTCGCCGGCGACGAGGAAGAAGAAGGCGTTCTCCGGCGTTGCCGACCGACGGAACCCCGCGAACAGGCCGCCCGCGACGGCGGCGAAGAAGGCGCTGATGGCGAACGCGCCGAGTTTGTACCGGAAGGTGTCGTAGCCGACCGCCTCCGCGCGCTCCTCGTTCTCGCGGATGGCGACCATCACCCGCCCGAACGGCGAGTGGATGATGCGCTGCATCGCGAAGTAACAGACGAGGACGACGAGCCCGACCATGTAGTAGGAGACCTCCGTCGTCGACAGCGAGACGAACCCCAGCAGTCCCTCGATCTCGTCGCCCGCCAGTTGGCCGATGGCGAGGTTCAGCGCGTCGACGCCGGGAACGCCGATCTCGAAGCCGGTGGTCCGTCCCGTCACGGCGATGCCGTCGCGGGGGTTCGACCCGACGAAGTCCCAGTCGCGGACGAACACGTACAGCACCTGCGAGAAGCCGAGCGTGATCATCGCGAAGTAGACGCCCGTCAGGCGGAACGAGACGGCCCCGATGAGAAGCGCCAAGAGGAGCGCGAGCAGACCACCGAGGACGAGCAGCAGCACGAACGGCGTCTCCGGCCCCAAGAGAGGGAGTTTGCCGTTCGCGGCGAGGACGACGAGGTACGCGCCGGTCCCGTAGAACGCCGCGTGGCCAAAGGAGAGGTAGCCCGTGTAGCCGGAGACGAAGTCGAACGACATCGCGAAGAGCGCGAAGTAGAGCACGCCCACCATCGTCTCCACGCGCGGGAGCAGCGTCGCCATCTCCGCGGAGAGCGGCGAGCTGACGAGCAGCGTGTAGATTCCGGGGTAGGCCGCGAGGAAGGCGACGACGGCAAGGTGGACGACGTGATCCCGGAGGTACTGGACGGGCCACGTCTCGGCGACGTCGTCGAACCGAGCGCCGAACTCGACGCTAATGGCCCCCCACCTCCTCGACGCCGAACAGCCCCTGCGGGCGGACGACGAGCATCACCACGAGGATGAGGAAGATCGTCATCTGCGGGAGGCCGGTGAACTCGACGGCGTTCTGGAACCACCAGGTCGTCGTCGCGTCGGCCAGTCCGACGACGAGTCCGGCGACGACCGTCCCCCGGAACGTTCCGAGGCCGCCGATGATGACGACGACGAACGCCGGGAGCAACGTTTCGGAGGCGAGCGGGACGCTCGCCCCCCACGTCGGATCCCACATGAGCAGCACGCCCGCCGCCCCCGCCAACCCCGCGCCGAGCGCGAAGACGACGGTGAACACCCGGCGGACGTCGACGCCGAGCGCCTCGGTCATCTCGGCGTCCTCGCTGCCGGCGCGGATGTAGAGGCCGTACCGAGTGCGCGTGAGGAACGCCCAGATGCCGGCGACGGTCAAGACGCCGAAGCAGATCTCGAACAGTCGGAGTCCCGGCACCGAGACGGGGCCGAACCCGACGTTCTGCGAGAGTATCGCCGGCTTCGTCGCCAGCGCGTCCTGCCAGTCGGAGATCGGTTGGAGGCCGTAGAAGCTGACGACGATGCGGGCGAGTTCGTCCAGCATCAGCGTCAGCCCGAACGTCAGGAGGATCTGGTACAGCGGCGGTCGGTCGTACAGCCGACGGACGAGTCCGACCTCGATCGCCCCGCCGAGTGCCGCCAGCACGGCGAAGACGACGAGCAGTCCGACGAAAAAGTACGCGACCCGCGTCAGCGGCCCTGTGTCCTGCGAGACGAGGAGCACGAGCACCAACCCGCCGAGGTAGGCACCGATCATCGTCAGCGAGCCGTGGGCGAAGTTGAGCACGCCCATCAGCCCGAAGATGAGAGTGAGACCGCTGGCGATCATGATGTAGAGCGACGCCTTCGACAGCCCGTTCAGGAGGACCGAGAGGAGCGTACTCGGGTCGAGGAAGTCGGCGAGAGCGTCGAGCGTGACCTGGAGGAGGGCCGAAGGCACACCGACCGTCGCGAGCGCCACTTGGTCGATCATGCCGACAGATACCTCCGAAGTCGTTCGTCGTCGGCGCTCACGTCCGCCGTCGACCCCGAGTCGACGACCTGGCCGTGGTCGACGACGAAGAAGCGGTCGGCGAGATCGAGCGCGAGCGGGAGGTTCTGCTCGACGAGCAGCAGCGTCGTCTCCTCGGCGGCGGCGGTGAGCGCGTCTGCGACGGCGTCGACGACGAGCGGCGCGAGTCCCTCCGACGGCTCGTCGACGAGCAGGAGGTCGTTCTCCCCGACCAGACCGCGGGCGATGGCGAGCATCTGCTGTTGACCGCCCGAGAGGTTGCCCGCGTCGCGCGACCGGTGGTCGCGGAGGTCCGGAAACGTCTCGAAGGCGAGGTCGACTCCCGCGTCGACGTCCGACCCCGCGGGGACGGCGACCCGCACGTTCTCCTCGACGGTGAGCTGCGAGAAGATCCGTCGGTCCTCGGGGATCCAGCCGACGCCGCGGTCGGCGACGTCGTGGGTGCCGAGGCCGGTGACGTCCTCGCCGCGGTAGCGGACCGTCCCCTCGCGGGGGACGGTGAGCTGGAGGATCGTCCGCAGCGTGGTGGTCTTTCCGACGCCGTTGCGGCCGACGAGGGCGGCGACCTCGCCCTCCTCGACGTCGAGGGTGACGCCCTCGAGGATGTGGCTGTCGCCGTAGTAGCTGTGGACGTCGTCGAGTTCCAACAGCGGGCGACTCACGCGCTCCCCTCCCGTGGCGAGTCGCCGGCGCTCTCGGAGTCGGCGGCGTCGGGCGACCCCGCACCGCTCGGGTCGTAGCCGCCGAGGTACGCCTCCTGGACGGTCTCGTCCGCACGGACGGCCGCGGGGTCGCCGTCGGCGATGACCGACCCCCGGTTCAGGACGACCACGCGCTCGGAGACGTTCATCACGATGTCCATGTTGTGTTCGACGAGCAGGACGGCGTGGTCGGTGGCGACGTCCTCGATGAGGTCGATGATGTCGCCGACGCTCTCCGAGGAGACGCCCGCGTTCGGTTCGTCCAGGAGGAGGACGTCCGGGTCGCCGGCGAGCGCGATGCCGACCTCCAGTTGGCGTTTCGCGCCGTGGGAGAGCGCCGAGGCCGGTCGGTCGGCGTCGGCGGCGAGACCGACGCGGTCGAGGATTCGGTGGGCCTCCTCGCGGAACTCGTCGAACGTCTCCGCGTTGCGCCAGAAGTTCGTGGCGTCGTTTCCGGCCGCTTGAGCGGCGATTCGGACGTTCTCGAAGACGGTACTCGTCGGGAAGACGTTCGTCACCTGGTAGGAGCGGTGAACGCCGAGTCGGGCCGTCTCGTGGGGTGCCGCGTCCGTGACGTCCGTCCGCGACCCGTCGGGACCGAGTTCGATGGTTCCGGCCGTCGGCTCCAACACCCCGGTGAGGAGGTCGAAGAACGTCGTCTTCCCCGCACCGTTGGGGCCGATGAGCGAGCACAGTTCGCCGGAGCCGAGTTCGAAGTCGACGTCGTCGACGGCGGTGAGTCCGCCGAACTCCTTCGTCAGCCCCCGTGTACGAAGCACCATGCTGGCTCAGAGGTTACAGCCCATCTCCTCGGAGTCCGCGGGGATGGTGGTCTGGTCCGCGCCGATGCGGGCGACGGGGTCGCTCGGCATGACGGCGGCCCCCCACTGGTCGGCCCACTCGTCGGTCGTCGGGACGGGGTTCGCGACGGTCATCGCCGACCGCGCCTGGTTGTTGTGCGCCTGGAACGTGTAGGCGTCTTTCCCCTTCGGCGTGTCCGTGACGGTCATCCCTTTCAGCGCCTCGGCGATATCGGAGCCCTCGGTCGACCCGGAGTTCTGGACCGCCTGGACGATGGCGGAGGCGGCGGTGAACGTCCCCGAGGTGAAGAGGTCCGGAACTTTTCCGTACGCACCGGTGTAGCTGTCGACGAACGCGTCGTTGATCTCGTTGTTGTACTGGTTCCAGTGGTAGCGCGTCGTGAACGGACCGACCTTCGTCTCGGCGAGTTTCTCCGCCGTCAGCGGCTTGCCGAGCGCCTTCTGGAGCGTCTGGCCGACGACGCCGTTCGTGATCTCGGTGGCGAATCCGCCGAACACGCGGTAGTCGTAGTCGCCGTTGAGATACGAGGTGAACAGCTGCGGAAGCGTCGCGACGGTGAACCCGCCGACGATACCCTCCGCGCCCTCCGAGGCGGCGTTGTCGAGCAGCCCCTCCCACTCGGAGTACCCCTGCGGGACGAACTTCTCGCCGACGATCTCGACGCCCTCGTTCTCGAGCACCGACCGGTAGTTGTCGACGACTGCCCGTCCGAAACTGTAGTCCGCGCCGAACAGGTAGACCGTGCTCACGTCGGTCTCCTGGGCGACGTACTTGCCGCCGGAGCGGGCGTCCATCGCCGTGTTCTCGCTCGCACGGAACACCAGGTTTCCGCAGGTCTCGTCCGAGGCGGTGAGATCCGCCGAGGCGGCGGGACCGACCATCATCGGCACCTGCGCCTGCTTCACGACCGTCTTGACGACCGTCCCCGCTGCACCCGACGAGGCACAGCCGAACAGCATGTCGACCTCCTCGTTCTGGACGAGATCCGTCGCCAACTGCTGGGCGGTGTCCTGGCTGAACGTCGTGTCCCGAACGTACAGTTCGTAGGTGACGTCGCCGACGTCGACCGACTTCGTCCCGGTCGACGCCTCGGCGATCGGGTCCGTCTCCCCTTTGTAGGCGAGTCCCGAGTAGAACCCCCACAGCGCCTGCTGGCCGTAGTACTTCAGGTCGCCCGAGATGGGCTGGAGGACGCCGATCTTCACCGTACCCGATGCGCTACCGCTCGTACCGCTGGTCGTGCCTGTCATCTCGCCGTCGTTCCCGTCGGTTCCGTCTCCCGTCGATCCACCGTCGCCGTCGCCCGTGCAACCCGCGAGGCCGGCGACGCCCGCCGCACCGGCGACGCGGAGCGCGTCCCGTCGCGTGAGTCGGTCGTGTGTCATACTGTCTCGTACTCCCGCGAAGAACGGCAAGTATTGCTGGGTTAACATGTTAACGCGTCGTTCGAGTCTCGCGGGCGACCGACCGAGACGGACGGCGGAAGGGACGGTCAGTCGAGTTCTTCGAGCGCCTCGACGACGCGTTCGATCATCTTCCGCTGCCCGCGCCGGAGATTCTTCGAGACGGCGGGTTTCGAGACGTCGAACTCGTCGGCCAGCGTCCCGAGCGTCGCCGACCGAGGACTCTGGAAGTAGCCGCCCTGGACGGCGGTCTCGAGCGTCTGTCGTTCGACGTCCGAGAGGTCGCGACAGCCTTCGATGAGCGTCATCGCCGCCCCGGCGTTCTGGACGAACCCCTGCAGTTCGGGGAGGTCGGGTTCGCGGCGGGCGACGACGACGACCTCGTTGCCCCGGTCGAGTCGACTGAGCGCCGCGTCGGCCTCGCCGGGGTCGTCGAAACCGACGTGCCACAGTTCGCTGCCGCCTTCGACGTACGAGGGGCCGGTGAGATACCCCTCGTTGTCGCGGATCGTCGCCATCGCGTCGGACTGTTCCATGCTCGTCCGGATGTGGGCGACGTTGTCGCGCCGCGAGAGGAGGTCGTAGTCCGCGAGGGCGTCGTGGTCGCGGAGGACATCGAGACCGTCGTCGAGCGCTCCGCGGTCGACCGCCTCGACGACCATCCGCGAGTCGGTCTGCCGTCTGGCGGTGTCGAACTCCCAGTGGACCGCCGAGAACGCCAACTCGGCGTCGTCGCTGGCGGCGACGAACGGACAGTCGTACTGCTCGATGTCCAGCGTGAGGTCGATCATGGCCCTGAGTGGCGTCACCTAGAGGTGACGTTTAGAAAACAAAACTGTTTGCCACGATCGGGAGCGGTCGAACGACGTTCGTGGCCGCCGGGACGAGAGTGGTGGTGGCGAGAGACGATCGGTGGCCGTGACGAGGTCGGGTTCGGTCGTCGGTCGTCTATCTGTCGTCGGGTGTCGACCTGTGGCCGACGTCGACGTCGTCCGCACCGTCGACGAGGGAGTCGACGTACCGACCGACCGGTCTGTCGAACCGCCACCGTCGGTCCGTCACCGCCTCGAGCGGAACCCACGTCGGTTCGCCCTCCCACGACGAGTCGGCCAGCGGCGTCTCCCGCGTCGGCGACGCGGCGTAGAGCCGTTCGACGCCGCCGTAGACGTTGATCCGCTCGTCGACGCAGTCACCGAGTTCGACGTCGACGCCGGTCTCCTCGCTCGCCTCCCGACGGGCCGCCTCGGCGAACGTCTCGCCCGACTCGAGCGCGCCGAGGGGGAGCATCAGGTAGTCGCCGGTGTCGATGGCGAGGAGTCGCCCCTCGTGGGTCGCGAGGACGCCCGCCGTAGCGCGCGGCCACAGCAGTCGGCTGAACAGCGACGTGAAGGGGAGCATGCCGCGCCAGAGATACCACGAACGAAACCCCATACTGGCCCTGTGTTCGTGGCGACTGCAAAGGACTGTCGGCCTCGGTCGGTCGGATCGGTCTCGGCCCCGAGTTAGGACTCGCCGAACCGTTCCTCGACGGCCTGCCGGTCGATCTTCGACGGGCCGCTCGTCGGCATCTCGTCGACGAACGCGAGTTGCTTCGGCAGTTTGAACCGGGCGATCCGCCCGTCGAGAAAGTCGCGGAGTTCCGCGAGCGTCAGGCTCTCGTCGCCTTCGACGACTGCCTTGCCGACCTGTCCCCACTGCTCGTCGGGGACGCCGACGACGACGACCTCTTCGACCTTCGGATGGGTAGAGACGACGCTCTCTACCTCGGGCGGGTAGACGTTCTCGCCGCCGCTGACGTACATGTTCTTCGTGCGGCCGACGACGTGGTAGTAGCCGTCGGCGTCGACGCGGGCGAGGTCGCCCGTCGACACCCAGCCGTCGCCGAACGTCTCGGCCGACTCTTCGGGGGCCTGCCAGTAGCTGTCGGCGGCGTGGAGGCCTGCGAGTTCGAGTTCGCCGACCTCTCCCTGCGGGACGGGACCGTCGTCGCCGACGACGCGGGCGTCGACGTGCATCGCGGGGACGCCGACGCTGTCGGCCTTCTCGTGGGACCACCCCTCGGGCATCGCGAAGTTGTTCGGGCCGCACTCGGTCAACCCGTACCCCTGCGAGAGGTCGACGCCGCGGTTCCACCACGCCTCCATCACCGACTCGCGGCAGGGGCCGCCGCCGCTCTTGACGAACCGCAGCGACGAGAGATCCGTCTCGGTCCAGTCGTCGTGGCGACACATCGTCCGCAGGACGGCGGGGACGGCGACGAGCACCGAGGCGTCGTGTTCGGGAATCGACCGAAGCACCGCCTCCGGGTCGAACTCGCGGGCGATGACGACCGTCCCGCCGAGGTGGAACAGCGGCACCGTCAGCACGTTCCAGCCGCCGGTGTGGAACATCGGGAACACCATCGGCGTCGTGTCCTCGGGGCGGAGCCCCCACGCCGTGATGGTGTTGAAGGAGTTCCAGACGACGCTGCGGTGGGAGACGACCGTCTCCTTCGGGACGCCGGTCGACCCGCCGGTGTGGAGGAACAGCTGTGGGTCCGACAGCGAGACGTCGGCGGAGTCGACGGGCGAGTCGTCGGCGGGGAGTCGCTCGTCGTAGCGCGGCCAATCGGTCGTCGGCGTGGAGGAGTCGGAACCCTCGGCGTCAGCGACGACGAGCACCTCGGGAGCGACCGCGCAGTCGTCGTGGTCGAGGACGTCACGGGCGAGGTCGGCGAAAGGAGCCTCCACGAGGAGCAGTTCGGGGTCGACGGTCGACAGCATCGCGGCGAGTTCGGGCGGGGCGAGTCGATGCGAGAGCGGTGCGAGCACGCCGCCCGTCTTCCCCGTCGCGAAGAAGCAGTCGACGAGTTCGGGACGGTTCCGCGAGAGCGTCGCCACTCGCCCGCCCTCGGCGACGCCGCGGTCGGAGAGGAGGCGGGCCGTCCGGTTCGCCCGCTCGTCGAGTTCGCGGTAGGTGAACGAACGGTCGGTCGTCGCGTCGACGAGGCCGACGTTCTCGGGCGAGAGCCGAGCGCGGCGTTCGCTCCACGCGCCGACCCAATCGAACGGGACGTCGTCGGGACACGGCGTCGGGCCGTTTGCGACGCCACCGTCGTCGGCGTCGTCAGCGCCCATCGACGAACTCCCGCAGGCGGTCGGTGACGTCGTCGGCCTGTTCGACGAAGAAGAGATGTGACCCGCCCTCGACGCGCTCGAACGTCGCATTCGGGAGGCGCGCCGCCAGTCGCTCGCCGTTCTCGACCGGGAGGACGCGGTCGGCGGTGCCGTGCAGCACGAGCGTCGGCAGCGTCAGTTCGTCGAGTCGGTCGCCGACGTCGAACGTCGCCACCGCCGTCGCCTGCGCGTCGCGGGCGGTCTCGTCGGCGTCGCTCGCCAGTCGCCACTCGACGATGCGGTCGAGGAGGTCGGGGTTCGAGGCGACGAACTCCTCGGTCAGCGCCGGCTCTATCTTGTACCGGATCGCCTCGCGTTCGTCGAGACCCTCGGGGACGTCGAACATCCGCGCCTGCGTCTCCGGCGGCGTCGGCACCGCGTCTTCGCCGCCGAAACTCGTACAGAACAGCGCGAGCGACGTCGCGCGGTCGTAGTCGAGTGCGTACTGCTGGGCGATCATCCCGCCCATACTCGCGCCGACGACGTGCGCCGACTCGACGCCCGCGTCGGCGAGGACGGCGTCGAGGTCCGCCGCCATCGTCTCGATACTGTAGGGCCCCGGCGGCGCGTCGGAGCCACCCGTCCCGCGGTTGTCGACGACGATGGTGTCGTACGTCTCGCTCAACGGGTCGCGTTGCCAGCGCCACATCCAGCGGCCGTAGCCGAGCCCTTCGACGAAGACGACGGTCTCGGCGTCTGTCGGCCCCCGCCGCTCGTAGCACAGCGAGACGTCGTCGTTTGTCGCGTACTCCATGGTTGTCACTCACACAGGCGAGAGTATCAAGGGTCGACTTCACATGTTAACCTCGGACGGTCGCGTCCGCTCACAGCACGTCGAGTCGACGCCGGCCGAGAACGTCGCCGGGCGGTCGTCGCGGGAGCGGTCGTCGCGGGAGCGGTCGTCGCGGGAGCGGTCGTCGTGGCGTCAGTCGACGAGCTGGGCCGATCTGTCGCGGTGGCCGGACAGCCCCGCGTGCATGCTGACCGCTCGCCAGACGTTCGATCGGACGCCGACGGGTTCCAGTTCGAGCGGGACGGTCGCACCGACCGGCAGGGCGGCGAGCGTCCGTTCGAGGTCCGACGACGCGTATTCGACGAGATATCTCGTCGAGTTCGTATCGACGACCTCGACGGTCATCGTTCGGTGGTCGTTCATCTCTCGGGTGATGCGGACCGTCTCCACGTTCTCCGAGCTACGGGTGTGAGCCATGAAGAAACAGATAAGTTCCATACTATTAATACCTGACATTTGTAACGTTTTGGGGAAAATGGTGCCGGTTCCAGCCCCGGGGTGTGGAAACGACGTGTCAAATCTGAGGGCGTAGCCACCACGATCGGTCGCGCTGTGAGTTGCAGACTCGAATCAGTTCGAAGAGACGCTTCACTGCTCACGTCGGTCGCAGCAGAACTCCGCTCTCCCCGATTCGAACCCACGCGCTCCCGTTCGCTCGCGGTGCTCGCTCACCTCCCGCTCCCTATTCAAATCGAGTCGAGAACTTCCTCACATTCAACACCGCTCGCTACGCTCACGGATGTTGAAGTGCAGTCCGCTCTCCCCGATTTGAACAGAGCAAGACATTCCTGCTCGCCTCGCTTCGCTCGGCTGTGCGGGCTGTGACTTGCAGGTTCCCATCGGGGTTCAGGAGACTCAGAACCCGACACGACTCACTCGCTTCGCTCGTTCGTGTAGTGGCAGGACAAATGAGTCCGCTCTCCCCGATTTGAACGGGGGACAAGCCGATCTACAGTCGGCTGCTCTGCCAGGCTGAGCTAAGAGCGGTCACTGAATACTACGGCCGGTCTAAAACTTAAGAATTCTCATTCTCTCCCTCGACGAGCAGTCGTTCGACGAGGCGGTCGATGGTGGTCTGTACGGCCGCGAGCGCCGGAATCGCGGTAGGGTCGTACTCCCGTTTCGGGACGCCTGTCTGGTCCGCGACGACGTCGTGGGCGCGTCGCGAGAGTCGGGCCAGACGCCGCTGGCGATCAGTTCCGCGGTACGCAGGGAGCGACAGCCGCGAGACGACGCTCTTCGAGAGACCGGACTTCCCGCCGCCGGCGACGTCGTGGAGACAGCGCCGGTACGGCGCGGAGTTCAACAACGCGCAGAGGAAGTACGCCTCGTCGGCGTCGTCCGTCGGGAGGAACAGACAGTGGTCGCCGGGGACGACCGGTCGTTCACCGAGGTCGGGGTCGTCGACGGTCGAGACGACGGCGAACTGCGGCTCGAACCCGAGACGACACCAGACGACCTTGTAGTCGGCCCACGTGTACGGTCCGAGTCCGAACAGCGTGTAGAACGGCCCCCGGTCGAACCACGTCGAGGAGCGCTCGAGCAGACGCTCGCGGTGAGCACGGAGGTACGCATAGGTCCGGGGGGCAGTCGCGGCCAGCGACGCCTCGTTGTCCTCGCTCGCCCGCCGCATCGGCACCAGTTGGAGGTCGTAGCCGAACAGTCCGTAGCTGACGATGTGCCGGGACTTGAGGTACGGGTAGACGTGGTCGGGTTCGAGCTCCGAGAGCTGCGGGCGGTCGAGACCGAAGACGGCCTTCGCGTCGTCTTTCACCCCGTGGCGGATCTCGTGAGCGCACTCCCCGACCGCCCGCCGCTCGGCGTCCTCGCGCACCCACGACCCGGCCGAGTCCGCGGGATCGACCGGGCACAGCGCCGTCTCGGTCGTCGAGAGCGAAGCGGCCATCGCGTCGAGCGAGCCGAACGCCGGAGCGACGCCCTCCCGACGTCGCCAGCGCCGCATCGGGACGGGGAAGCGCGACGCGGTGTCGACAACGTCGGTAGAGTCGGCGACGTCGACGGAGTCAGTGGAGTCGGCGTCGACGGAGGCGGAACTCGTGGCGACGTCCGCCGTGAACCGGTAGACTGCGGCGTCGGCACCGACCTCCGTGCCGAACGGCGAGAGGCCGGCGAGGTCCTCGACGGCGTCGAGTCGGAGTCGCCTGTCGCCGACGCGGAGCTGGCGGAACAGCCGACCGGCCGACCCCGTCAACTGGTCGCGCTTGAGTACGAGGCCGGCCCGTCCGCCCCGACGGAGATAGCGGTCGAGACAGACCCACGCGAACGGCACCGAGAGGTCGTCGTTGGCGTAGCCGAGCAGGGAGTCCGGCCCGCGCGCCGGCAGCAGATCGAGCTCCGTCACGTAACCGTCGCGCCAGCGTTCCTTGACGGCGGGCGCGAGTCGGTCCCACGTCAGCCACGGCGGGTTGCCGACGAGCACGTCGACGCGCGGGGCGAACGACTCGCCGTCGAGGCGTGGAACGTCGTCGGTGAGCGCGAGCGCGTCGCCGAAGGCGACGGGAAGCCGGAGTTCGCGGGGAGCGTCGTCGCCGTCGGAATCTGCGGCGTCGAGGTCGGCGAGGAGTGGAGCGAGTGCGAGCGCGTACGCCAGCCTCGCACACCTGGCGGCGACGGGGTCGAGGTCGATACCGAACACCGAGTCGGTGATGCGGTCGACCGCCGTCGCGGGCGGACAGTCGAGTGCGCGACGCTTCGCCTCGACGGCGGCGACGAGGAACGCGCCGCCGCCACAGCCAGGGTCGAGGACGGTCGACTCGGCGTCGGCGACCTCCTCGGGGAGGGCGAGCGACGCGACGCCGAGCGGCGTGTAGTACTGCCCGAGGGCGAGTCGCACCGACTGCGAGATCGCTCGCTCGTACCCGTCACCGATGACGGCCGGGTCGGTCCGACGGAACTCGTCGGCGTCGAGGGCGGCGAACCCCGTGTCGACGACCGTCGACGAGTCGAGGTCGGCGGCGACCCGAGCGTGGACCGAGTCGAGCGAGACCGGGAAGGCGTCGGCCGTCGCCGTCGGGTCCGACTCGGAGAACGTCACCGCGAACGCCTCCTCGAACGACCGACGGAGACGCGTGAGCACGAAGTCGTAAGCGAGTGTGTCGACGAAGACGCGCCGTGCGGTGACGGACGTCTCGTCGTCGCCACCGGTGTGGCGATCGTCGGCGAAGACGGGGCCGTGGTGTCGACGGACGAACGTACTCCACGCCGCGAGCGCCTCCCGGAGCCGGTCGTCGCCGTCGGCGAGGAGCGCGCCGGCGGCCGCTCGATAGGCGCGCTGGACGCTCCCCTCGGGGGCGAGAACTCCCTGCAGGGGCCGCCGTACGTCGCGTCCGTTCATGGGCGATCCCGTCTAGATGGGTGCAGAACGGACTTAGTCGTACGCCCGAGCGGAGTCGGAACCATCGGGCGACGCGTCGCATCGAGCACGACGGTCACGACGGTCGCATACCCAACGCAGCCGAGCGTCCGGGTCGGAGGCCGCAGTCACTTTATCCGGGGGTTTCGTCCCGGAACCCATGGGAGAGGACCGACAGACCACGTTCGGCACGGACGGCGAGTTACAGACGGAGACGCCGCCGGAGGCGACGGGCGAGAACGACTTCGGCGAGGAGAAGGGGGGCGACGAGACGGACGGCGGCTACAGTCGCTACGTCGTCTCCAGTCTCCTCCAGAAGGCGGTCCGCCGCTCCGACGACGAGGTCGCCGCGTGGGCCGCGTGGGAACTCGCTCGCTCGGGGTTCGGCTGGAACCTCTGGGACCGCTTGAACCTCTACGTCGTCGAGGACCTGCGCGCCGGCCAGGACGTCGCACTCCACATCGAGCGGTACGAGGAACTCGCCGAGGAGTGGGAGATGGACTCCTGGCGCGGCCGACTCTGCGGCATCCAGGCCGCGCTCGCGGCCGCGCGGGCGACCTCCTCGCGGGAGGCGTCCAACGCCGACGAATATTTCAGAAAGGTCGCGGAGCAACGCGCCGAGGCGTACGAGCGCGGCGAGGAGCCGACCCACGACTTCCCGGTCGGCGACCTCACTATCGACGGCGAGTTCGACGCGATCTTCGACGGCCACACCGGCGAGGGAAAACGTCGCGGGCGCGGCACGGAGTTCTTCAAGACGCGCGGTGCCCGCGTCGGCCCCGAGGGCGAGGGGGAACTGAGCGCCCGCTGGCAACGGCTGGCGATGGTGCTCGACGAGACCGACTACACGGAAGAGCAGATCCGCCACGCCCTCGAAGCTGTTCCGGCGGACGCGAAGTGGGACGAGCCGTCGGAAGACGAGCTGTGAGTCGTCTCGCCCGAGTCGAGTCGTCGCCTCAGTCCCACAGGTCGTACATCTCGTCGCGCACGCTGCCGGCGTAGTGCTCTCCGTCGTAGACGACGCCTGCGCCCGGTTCGTCGGCTCCGTCGGCTTCCTCGGCCGCTTCCGCAGTCGCGACGACCGTCGCCGCGATCCCCTCCGCCTCGAGCGCCGCGAGCGTCTCGTCGACGTCGGCGGCGGGGACCGTCGCGAGCAGTGCGCCCGAACCGAGGATACGGAGCGGGTCGACGCCCATCGCGTCACAGAGCGTCCGCGTCTCCGGTCGGACGGGGAGTTCGTCGGCGGGTGCGCCGTCGAGCGCGTCGTCGAGGTCGAGACGAACCTCGGAGGCGCAGGCGAGTTCCACCAGCCCGTTGAGCACCCCGCCCTCCGTCGGGTCGTGCATCGCGGTCGAGACGGATGCGAGGACGGCGGACTCGGGGAGCACGCTGACGTCGTCGAAGAAGCCGACCGCACGGTCGACGACCTCGGCGTCGACGCCGGCCGCCGCCAGCTCGTCCCGGAAGTCGGTCGCGAGGACGGCCGTCCCCTCGATGCCGACACCCTTGGTGAGAACCACCGCGTCGCCCGGTTCCGCGCCCGACGTCGGGACGTAGCGGTCGGTCGGCCCCATGCAGGTCAGCGACAGGAGCGGGCGGTCGAGTCCGGCGACCGTCTCGGTGTGGCCGCCGACGATGGTGATTCCCAATCGCTCGGCCTCGGCGTCGAGTTGGGCGGTTATCTCGTCGAGCAGATCGACGTCGGGATCGGGCAGGAGGATCGTGCTCACCAGCCACTCGGGGACGCCGCCGCAGGCGGCGACGTCGTTGCTCGCGATGGCGACGCCGAGCGTGCCGATCCGCTCGGCCGCCAGCGAAATCGGGTCGGTGCTGACGACCATCGTCGACTCGTCGACGGCGACGGCGGCGGCGTCTTCGCCGTAGCCCGACCCGACGAGCAGGTCGTCGTTGGCCGCGCCCGTCCGCGAGAAGATGTAGCGATCGAGGTCCGCGGGCGAGAGTTTGCTCATGGTCTCCTGTGTGTGGGGTGTGCTTTTGTGCCTTCCCGTCCAGTGTCGGCAGTGAACCGAGAAGCCCTCCGAGAGCACTTCGAGTGGTTCGCCGACTGGGCGCGCGACACCTCCCCGCTCTATGCGACGCTCGCCCGAGACGTCGCCACCGACCCGGCGTTACTGGAACTGGCCGACCTCGTCCCCGTAGACCGCGCGCCGGCGAACGTCTTCTTCGCCGCGGTCCACAGTCTCCTCCTCGACGACATCGACCACCCGCTCGGCGCGTACTACCCGACCTGCGTCGCCGACGGAGACGCCCGCGAACCCGACGATGCGGCGTTCGAGTGGCTGCAGGCGTTCTGTGACGAGTATCGAGAGGAACTGGTCGAGGTGCTACCCACTCGTCGGACACAGACGAACGCAGTGAGACGCTGTACGGCGCTGTTGCCCGCCTTCGAGTCTGTCAGCCGGCAGGTCGACCGTCGGCCGCTCGCGCTGGTCGAAGTCGGTCCGAGCGCCGGGCTGAACCTCTGTTGGGACCGATACGGCTACGCGTACGAGCGTGCGGACGAAGCGGACGACAGCGGTGCTGCGGGCGGAACCGTCGTCTACGGCGACGCATCGTCGTCAGTTCGGTTGCGTTCGACGCTCCGCGGCGACGGCACTCCGCCGCTGCCCGGCTCCCCGGCGTCGCTCCCGCCAGTCGCCTCGCGCGTCGGCCTCGATCTCGACCCGCTCGACGTGTGCGACCCCGGCGACGTGACGTGGCTCCTCGGACTCGTCTGGCCGGAGCACACCGAACGCCACGAGTTGCTCCGCGCCGCCATCGACGCCGCTCGCGAGGACCCACCCGAGTTACGTGCTGGTGACGCACTGGAGTCGTTGTCGACGGCAGTCGACGAGATTCCGACCGAGACACCCGTCGTCGTCTTCGACACGCAAGTACGCTACCAGTTCGACGAGGCGATGGACGAGCGCTACCGTGGGCTGATTCGAGACCTCGGAGCGGACCGAGAGTTACACTGGCTTTCGGGTAACGAGGCCGTCGAGGACGTCGACGGAGGGTTGTGGCTGAACCACGCGACCGTCGAAGCCACTCGCGGTGGCGGCGACCTCGTGAGTCGGCGAGTCGCGGCCTACCAGCAACACGGTCGGTGGGTCGAGTGGGTTGGTGACGAACGAAGCAGAGTGCAATGACGACGGCGACCCCCACGGCTAAGCCAGTCCCCACGAAACGGCCGACCATGCAGATGACTCCCGGCCCGACGGCGGTGCCGCCGCGGGTCCGCGACCGGATGAGCGACCCGATGCCGAACCCCGACGTCGAGCAGTCCTTCTTCGACACCTACGACGAGGTCTGCGAGAAACTGAAGCGCGTCTACGACACCGACGACGACGTGATCGTGATGGGTGGCGAGGGAATCCTCGGCCTCGAGTCCGCCATCGCGTCGACCGTCGCCCCCGGCGACGAGGTGCTGTGTGTCTCGAACGGCCTCTACGGCGACGGCTTCGCCGACTTCGTCGAGGACTACGGCGGCGAGGCGACGGTCGTCGGCGCCGACTACACCGACCCGCTGGACGTGACGGGCGTCGAGGCGGCGCTGGCGGAGGGCGACTACGACGTCGCTACGATGGTCCACTGCGAGACGCCGACGGGGACGCTCAACGACGTCGCGCCCGTGCTCGAACGGTGCCACGACCACGACGTGTTGACGGTCGTCGACGCCGTCTCCTCGCTGGGCGGGACGCCCGTCCCGAGCGAGCACATCGACGTCAACATCGGCGCGTCGCAGAAGGCGTTCAGTTCGCCGCCGGGGCTGACGACCGTCGCCGTCAGCGACCGGGCGTGGGACGTCGCCGAGGAGCGCGACCCGAAGTCGCTCTACACGAACCTTCTCCCGTGGCGGGACACGAGCGAGCAGTTCCCGTACACGCACCTCGTCGCCAACGTCGCGGCGCTCGACGAGTCGCTGTCGATGCTGTTGGACGAGGGGCTCGACGTCGCCTACGACCGCCACGAGACGGTCGCCGCCCACTGCCGCGAACGAGGAGAGAAGCTCGGGCTCGAGCTCTACCCCGACGCCGAACGCAGTTCACCGACGGTGACGGCGTTCCACCTGCCGGGCGAGGCGAAGGCGGTCCAGTCGGAGTTGGCGGAGGAACACGACGTCGTCCTCTCGACGGGGCTCGGCGACCTCGCGGACGACATCCTCCGTGTGGGCCACATGGGCTACAACGCGCAGGTCGAGAAGGTCGACCGGGTGATGGACGCGCTGGACACGGTGCGCTCGGAGTGAGTCGCAGTGGGGAGTAACGTCGAGCGCGTCAGTCTCGCGGCGGGGAACCCCGAGGGGGAGAACAGCGCGTACGTCCTGTCGGACCGAAACGCGGTCGTCGATCCCGGGCCGCCCACGGCGGAGGCGTGGGATCGACTCCGTGCTGGAATCGAGGCGGCCGGACTCGGGGTCGACGACGTCGAGTACGTCTTCGTCACGCACTGGCACGTCGACCACGCGGGACTCGTCCCGCGGCTCGTCGACGCGACCGAGGCGACGGTCGTGATGCACGAGCGGGACGCGCCGCTCGTCGCCGACTACGCGGCCGAACGAGCGGAGCGCGTCGACCGCGACGCCCGCCGGTTACGGCAGTGGGGCGTCCCCGAGTCGGTCGTCGAGGCGGTGCAGTCGGGCGACCGCCCCTCGCCGATGCCCGACTCGCTCGCCGACGACCGCGTCGAGTCCGTCGTCGACGGCGAGACGGTCGCGGGCGTCGAGACGGTCCACACGCCGGGCCACACGCTCGGGCACGCGGCGTTCGTCGCCGGTGCTGGAAGCGGCAGCGGCGGAACTGCCGCCGTGACGCCGTTCGTCGGCGACCTCGTCCTCCCGACCTACACGCCGAACGTCGGCGGCGGCGACACGCGACTCGACGACGCGCTCGCGACGTATCTGGAGAGCCTCCGGCGGGTCCGCTCCGTCTGCGACCGCCTCGGCGTCGAGGAAGTCGCGCCGGGACACGGGTCGCCGCTCGCGTTCGGCGAGCGAGTCGACGAGATCGTCGCCCACCACGACGAGCGGAGTCGGCGGACCGTCGCGGCGCTCGGCGAGGTCGTCGACGAGAGCGGCAGTCCCGACGCCGAGAGAGAGCGTTCGGACGCCGGAGCGACCCCGTGGCAGGTCGCTACGCGACTGTTCGGCGAGATGGAGGGCATCCACGCCAAGATGGGTGCGGGCGAGGCGGCGTCGCATCTCGAACTCCTCCGAAAGCGCGGTGCAGTCGAGCGGGTTCGGATCGAAGCGGACGGGAGAGATGGCGTAGAGAACGCAGGCGGCGTAGAGAACGCAGACGGTCAGACCTCGGAGCCGCGTCGCTATCGCGTCGTCGACGCCGGGAGGGCCGGTGTCGACGGAGTCGAAAGTAGCTGAAAACGGGTGGCCACGAGGAGACGGTCGAGAGGAGGCGACCGAGAATCGGGAGGCCGTCTCAGACGTCGAGCGTCCCCTCGGTCCGCTCGGTCTCGCCGTCGGCCGTGATGGCGATGTCGAGCTGCGCTCCCTGTGCCATGAGCGCGACTCCCTGCGTCGGACTCACCGAGAGCGTGTAGGCGAGCTCCCGCGTCTCGCCCGGTTCGAGGTCGCCGACGTCCGCCTCGACGGTCTCGACGTGGTCTCCCGCGGCGGCGATGTCGAGCGCGATACTGACGTCGGTCGCCGGGCTGTCCGACGTGTTCGTGACGGCAGCGGTGACGTCCCGCGAGAACGTGCCCGATTCCTCGACGTTGACGAGTTCGAAATCGAAACGGTCGGTGTACATCAGTCGTCTCTCATCTCGACATCGTCGGTGGAGTGCCCTTCGGTTTCAGTCTGGGTCTCGGTCCCGCCCTCGCCTTCGGCATCAGTCTCGGTTTCGGTCTCAGTCTCACCCTCGCCTTCGGCATCGGTCTCGCCCGGAGTCGACTCCGAGCGACGTTCGGCCGTCGCCTCGTCGAGCAACTCCGTGTCGTCGCGTTCGGTCACGCGGATCCCCTTCTCGGCGAGGTGGCGCATCTGTCGCTGGGCGAAGTCCTCTTCGCTCGTTCCGCGGGTCGCGAGTACGTAGACCAGCGCGCTCCCGGTGGGACGCATCGTCCGACCGGCGCGTTGAGCACCCTGTCGCCGGGAGCCGCCGAGGCCGGAGGCGACGACCGCGAGTTCGGCGTCCGGGAGGTCGATCCCCTCGTCGCCGACCCGCGAGATCACGAGCGTCCGAATGTCGCCGTCGCGGAACGACTGGAACAGCTGTTCGCGGCGGTAGTGCGGCATCTCGCCGCTGACGAACGGGACGCCGAGTTCGTCCTCGAAGTACCGTCCCTGATCGAGATAGTCGACGAAGATCAGCGCCTTCGAGTCGGGGTGTTGGGTGAGCAGCCGCTCGACTGCGTCGAGCTTCGCGGGGTTCGTCGCCGCCAGCATGTGCCGTTGGCGGCCGTCGGCGCTGCGCCACTCGTTGAGCGACGTGTCGTCGGTCCACGGGACGTAGCGGATCTCGACCTCCGGTTCCTGGACGAACCCGGCGTCGAACAGTTTGTCCCAGTCGGTGCCGATAGGCGGGCCGATGAGCGTGAAGATCTCCTTCTCGCGGTCGTCCTCGCGGACCGGGGTCGCCGAGAGGCCGAGACGGTGTTTCGCCTGCAGGTCGGCGCTCCGCCGGTAGATACGGGAGGGGACGTGGTGGACCTCGTCGTAGAGGATCAGCCCCCACTTCCGCGAGTCGAACAGCGCGCGGTGGCGGTCCATCCCCGCGGTCTGGTACGTCGAGATGGTGACGGGGCGGATCTCCTTCTCGCCGCCGTGGTACTCGCCGATCTGCTCCTCGGTGAGCGTCGTGTGTGCGAGCAGTTCCTCCTTCCACTGGGCGGCGAGTTCGCGACTCGGGACGAGGATCAGCGTCTCGCCGCCGATAGCGGTCAGAACGCCGATGCCGGCGACCGTCTTGCCCGACCCGGGGGGGGAGACGAACACGCCCGAGCGCTGCTCGAGGAAGCGGTCCACCCAGTCCTGCTGGTAGTCTCGGAGGTCGATGGTGAGGTCGACGTCGAGCGGGTCGCCGGTCTCGAGGTCGCGGTCGTCCTGGACGGGGTAGCCTGCGTCGTAGAGGATCCGCTTGATCTCGGCGACTGCGTCGTCGAAGACCCAACACTCGGTGTCGGAGAGGGGTGCCTGGATATGGTCCTCGTCGAGTTTCTGTCGGGCGACGTTGCCCATCAGGTTGTCCGTGGCGGCTTCGAGCACGGTGTAGCCGTCCTCGTGGGTGGAGAGAGTGAACTGGTGGGCGCGCTTCCACTGCGATTCGACCCACTCCTCCAGATGTGGCGAGCGCCGCGGGAGCACGGATCGGATGCTCGTCAGGAGGCCGTCGAGCGTCTCGAACGGTGCCTGCCAGACGTCCTCCTGACGGATCTTGTAGAGGTAGCCGCGGCCGCGGTTCCGCTGGCGGGCGGAGTCGGAGCGCTCGCCCGTCGCGTCGACGAGGTGGGCGAACTGCGAGAGCTGCGCGCGAGTGTACTGGGTCGGTTGGTCGACGACGATCTCGCGTCGCTCGGAGAACAGGACGACCCGTTCGCGACTCGCGACGTCCTCCCACTCCGTGGGATACCAGACGACCGGATCGGCCTCGACGTCGACGCGGGTGACGAGTCCGTCGCCGGCGAGTTCCTCGAGCGCCGCCATCGCCGCCGCCTGCGAGCAGTCGAGTCGACGAGCCACCTGCTGGGCGGTCATCACGGGGCGACCCTCGGCCTCGATCGCGTCGTAGAACGTCTCCAGCGAGACGGGCGACGTCGCCGGATCGCCGCTCGTCGGTGGACCGTCGCCGTCCCGGGTCGGAGTGTCGGTCGTCTGCGCGTCCGGGTCGCCGGAGCTGTCCCCGTCAGTCATCGGTGGAGATAGCGGTGCCAACGGGAAACGGCTTGCGAACCCCGCGGGACAGTCCGCTTGTGAACCCCACGAGACGGTCCGCTTGCGAACCCCACGAGACGGTCCGCTTGCGAACCCCACGAGACGGTCCAGATCCTCCGTGGACGCGAGACCGCCGCGCGTCGCGCACAACCGTATTGTGTGTCGAGTCCCAACGAGAGGCGATGACAACCGACGCGTCGCTCCTCGCCGCCGCACTCGACGTCTGTGAGCGGTCCGGCTACCGGATCGAACGGCCTGACCGAGGGTGGCTCCCGGACGCCATCGCGACCGCACCGACGGACGCTGCGGGCGGTTCGACGGCCGAATCGCTGTTCGGTGACACCGACGCACCGATCGCGGTCGAACCGCTCGGGGCGACCGACGTCGAACCGACGACGGTGATCTCGCGGCTCTGGGACAACAGCGACGACGGTCGGCGGACGCTGTTCGTCGTTCCCGGCGGTGAGGCCGACGCGCTCGCGGAGACGGTGTCGGGACTGCTCTCGGAACCGGCCTGCGTCGCCGCCGAGGACGACGACGGCTGCCGGACGTTCTACAACGGTCCGGACCGCATCGCGCTGACCGGCGGTGGCTACGCTCTGCACAAGACGACCGACCCGGAGTTCCGGTGGTTCGAGGAACTCGGCGACGACGGAAGAGGAGGTGAGACCTCCGGACAGGCACGAACGGTGAGCGACGGCAAGCGTACGGGGAGCGACGACAAGCGTGTCGTCCTCGCCGACGGCGACGAGGAGGTCGCCGTCTTCGACGACGTCGACGGTCTCGGCTGCCCGCCGGCGTCGGCGTTTCCCTACGCGTATCGGCGGAACCCCCGTGACAAGTGCTTCCACGTGACCGACGCCTCGGGACGCGAGGTGGGCGTGTTCACCGACGTCCGATCGCTCCGCGCCGCCGCCTACGAACCGGTCCCGATGCCGTTCGTCCCCGAACATCTGTTCGACGCGCCGGTCCGGTCCCACTGGGGCGTCCTCGCCGTCGACGACGACAGTCCGCGGCTGTACACCGCCGGCGGACGGCAGATTCTCGACGTCGAGTGACGACAGCCCTCGAGCTTCGAGATCGAGTAACGACGACCTTCGGCTCCGGCTTCGAAGTCGACGTCGGCGTCGAAGAGAGAGAGAGACGACCGTTATCCGGACCGGAGCTCGCGCCGAGGGCTGTAGGAGAGTCGTTTGAACGTCTGTTCGAGCGGGGCGGTATCGATGCAGTCGGGGAACTCCTCGAGCGTCCGGAACGCGTCGACGTAGACGTACTCGACCGGTTCGTCGGGCGTCTCGGTGAACACCTGCCGCGGACCGTCGTCGCCGATAGCGGTGAACATCCGCCCGTCGGGGTCGATCTGGGGGGTGACGTCGTGTTGCGTGTAGAGGGCGACGGTGAACAGCGCGCCCGCCAGGGGAACCGGTCCGGCGGTGAGCTGCCACGTCACGTCGCGGTCGGTGTACTCGACGGTGGCGACGTAGCCGTCGGCGAAGCGAAAGCACTCGACGACCTCCGTGCCGCGCCGCCACCGTGCCTCTCTCCGGGCGAGCCACGCGCGCTCCCACTGTGTCGACTGTGTCTGCGTGCGATACGGGGGGGTCAAAAACGAGACACCGCGACGAGTCAGGCGGCCGGTCGAACGGGTGAGACCGACGAGTGACCGAGACGTGCGTGTCCAGAGACGGTGGACGATCGATTCGCTCATACTGATTGCGCTCCCACGGCGGTACCGGATCCACGACGGAACGAAACGAGTCGAAGCGTTCGCTCGGTCTCTCCCGATCGTCTCGCGAGTTGATGCGGTCGTTCGTCGATTGCTCGTGGTCGAATCCGCCAGCCGCCGAGTGAACAGAGATACGTTCGCCAAGCAGTTATAGTTCAGCCTCGCGAGACGCCGTCTCGAATCGGTGAGGACGGCGATCAGGGACAGCCCAGCGAACGGCGACACCGACCGTATGGAGGCGAGAACGCCGTTCGACGCCGTCGTTCGACCGTTCAGCGGCGTCGTTCGACGATACTTTCAACGACGACGTTCGACACAGCGCTGTCCGCACAGCGAAGCCTTCGATCTGAAGCGAGCGTCGCAGTCGACACAGACGACGTAACCCGCTCCCGCTGCCGTCGTAACACGGTGATTTCCGACTTCGAACGGACTGTCGACGACGCGAGGGCGGATACGTTCCGGAATCTGTCGATCGCGGTGGCGACTCAGATCCGCACGGAGTTGGATCGTGTGGAGATCGTCGTCGCTCCAGCGGTCCGACGAGCGAGCGATAGACCAGGAGTCGATTTCGGTCCACCCGGTGACGACGACCGGAGAAGACGTCTCGGTGTCGCCGACGACGACGACGAACCGAACTCCGTCACGGAGGAGTGCGAAGCGCCAGCCGTCGGTCGAGTTCCAGCGGAGCTGTCCGGTGCGGATCGACTCAGCGACGACCGGCAGCGTGACGTATCTGCCCGTCTGTCGGAGACGACGACGAAAGTGGTTCGTGAGGGCGTACGCGCCCGGATCACGGAGCGGGACGTCCCACGGCGTACGCCGTGAGTCGGACGTCGGCGGGTCATCCGCCCGACTGTGATGTGTAGCCACGGCCGACGATACGTACTCGACGAATATCGTGTTTACGCCCAAACGTCTCGGTCCACTACATCGGATTTCCTCACTACGCCCGAGTCTTCCACTACGTCCGAGTCTTCCACTACGTCCGAGTCTCGTCTCACTGCCCTCCACGTTGGCTCGGCTATCGGCTCCCTCTGACAGCTCCGATCCATAGAGCCCGTTCTCTCGGTGGCGCTGACCGAGAGTCGTTTCCTGGGTGGTCGCCCACCGGGTTTCTGCTTGGGTAGAGAGGACCTTCGTGAGGTCGAACCTCGTGCTCACGACGGAGTCGAGCTCGTCGATGAAGCACCGTCGTCGCCGGTCGCCTTCTCGGTTGTGAGAGACACCACGTTTCCGATGAAACGGAGCGTCGAGACCGGAAACAGCGAACGGCGGAGTGTACCGGGAACACACCACGTTTCCGGTGAAAGCGGTGTGATGACGTGCACTCAAGTGAGGGAAAAGATCACTCACGGTCGTCCGATAGAAGAGATCGACACGGACCACCACACCACGTTTCCGGTGGAAGCGACGCTGGGAGAGCAACCGACAGCGACCGCTTCGCTCAGGGAGACGTCGGAGACAGAGAGGCCGCTTCGCTCGGTAGACCTTCTCGTCGTTTCGTTCGTCCTTCCCTCTTCTCTCGTCGTCTATAGTAACGAGTGCACGTCGTCACACGTCCGACCGCCGTCGTGCGGTCGGGTGTCAACAGGTACACGAGCTACTACAGATGTGATCTCGCTCGTCGAGTTGGCTATCTCGCTACGTTTGTTTCGGTCATACTGTCGATCTAAAGGCAGTCTATAGGTAGGATCCGGCGGCGGCGCGTTCATCGGAAACGTGGTGTGGGAACGCTTCGCCCGACGGCGAACCACGATCGAGCCACGTCCGCTACTAGCCCGGTGCTAGTCCGACATCGGCCCGTGTCGGTTGAGAGAGAGAGAGGTGGAGGAATGACAGAGACATGGCCGAGAGACAACAGAGTGAGAACGGACACACCGTATTTCCGATGAAACCGGTGCGCGAACTGGTCGGGTGTCCAAGTGGTGGAAGAACGCTGCTGGCGAACTCGAGACAGACGGACAGACACACCACGTTTCCGGTGAAACGGGGAAAGAGGGGGAGCCGTTTCGTCCCTGAGAGCGTCGAACCGAGGACGACGACCGCACCATTTGACTGTCGGAGAACAGATAGAGTTAATACACCAAGTCGAGAAAAGTCCACCAAGTCATCTGCAAAAATAGTATAGTAGACTCTGCATATCACTGGACTCGAAAGAGAGTACGGAAATTGACTCGGTTCGACAGTCGAAAGAAGTCGCTGGCGACGTCTCCCAGCCGACCCGACTGATCGAGCTCCTCGCCGATTCGTCTGTTTTAGGAGGGAAAATCGGTGAGAGCGTCCGTTCGCGTGGATAACTCGGTTGCGGTAGAGGGAAAAACACACTACGTTTCCGGTGAACCGAAACCTCCGTTTCGACTGGGCATTCCCCTCTCTCTCACCCCGTTCACCGGAAACGTGGTGTGTGTGTCTAACTCGAAAGGGGAACTGATTTCACCGGAAACGTGGTGTGGATGGATATGTCCGACACTGGGGACAATCTCTTCACCCGCGAAGACCCCATCTTCGCGAACAAGGAACTCCTCGAGATCAGTCATCTCCCGGGGGAAGGTCGTATCGTCGGCCGCGACGACGAGATCGCCAACCTCGCCAACGCGGTCAACCCCGCCATCTTCGGGCAGAGCCCGAGCAACGTGCTCATCTACGGGAAGACGGGGACGGGGAAGTCACTCTGTGCGAAGTACGTCTCGCAACGACTCGTCGACACCGCAGGCGAAGAAGGCGTCAACGCGACCTTCGCGTACGTCGACTGCGCACAGGACACGACCGAGACACAGGCGGTCCAGACGATCGCAGACAGCGTCAACGACGCCGAAGACACCGGGATCAAAGTCCCCGACAAGGGGCTCAGTACCTCGACGTACTACAAACGACTCTGGCGGATTCTCGACGCCCGGTACGACGTCGTGCTCATTCTCCTCGACGAGATCGACAAACTCGACGACGACGACATCCTGATGCAGCTTTCGCGAGCGGGCGAAGCGGGGAAGATAGCCGACTGCAAACTCGGCGTCATCGGCATCAGCAACAAGATCCAGTACAAAGAGCGAATGGACGAACGCGTCAAAAGCAGTCTCTGTGAACGAGAGTTCGTCTTCCCTCCCTACGACGCGAACCAACTCCGCGACATCATGGACGCCCGGAGCGACGCCTTCCGCGACGACGTGCTCGACCCCTCGACGATTCCACGTGCTGCCGCCCTCGCTGCCCGAGAACACGGTGATGCGCGGAAAGCGATCGACATCCTCCGTTACGCCGGTGAGATCGCACAGGCGAAGGGTGCCTCGACCGTCCGAGAGAACTTCGTCACCCAGGCCCGCGAACGTGCAGAGACCGACCGGTTCCGAGAACTCATCCGTGGATCGACGCCTCACTCGCGATACGTGCTCCAAGCACTCGCCGTTCTCTCGCTCTCGAACGAACGGAAAGACGGGTTCCGAACCAGTCGAGTGTACGAAATCTACGAGAGTATCTGCCGACAGGAGGGATCCGACAGCCTCTCACTCCGCCGCGTCCGTGACCTTCTGAAAGAACACGCGTTTCTCGACATCATCGAACAGTCCAAACACAGCGGCGGGAGCGCAGAAGGAAGCTACACGAAGCACCAACTGTTGGAAGATCCCGAGGTCGTCAAAGACGTTCTCACCGAGAAAACGGAAGGGTGACCCCACGGCGAGAGGGGAGAAAGTGGTCAGCGGGGACCAACCGCCTTCACGTCCGCTGCAATCTGACTCTTGGTGACCGTCGACTTATACTTTATTACTGTACTCAGTGATCAAAATAATCACTCGGCATCGACACAGTCACGAGTGACGAACCCAATCACGATTGTCGAAACCGACGGAACTGCCAGCCTCGAGAAACAGCCCACTAGGCGGTCACTCTCGAGTGCCTCCCCGAGGAGATAGCCGTTCGTCGAGTCCGCTGCTCCGAGATCAGGATCGCTGCGGAGACACTGATTACTCCACCGGTCGGGCCGACCGTCGATAGTCGTCGTAGACGTCTCGTGCCCACGCGAGCAACGACTCGCTGTTGCCGTCGACGCAGGCGACGAGACTGCTCTGTTCATCGTACGCAGCGACGTAGGCGTAGTCGTCGACGACAGTGAGTCCGAAGTCGATGTCGCTAGGTGTCAACAAGAGCTCGAACTGGTCGAGCTCGTTCGCCCGCTGTAGCGCGTCGGGGTACTCTGACTCCGAAACGGAGAGCACCGAGTCGTCGACGACGAGTTCCATCTCCGTCTCCGGCCCGATGATCGCCGCCGCCGCTTCGTTGTAGACACGACTCACGACCGGCGTGATCCCGACGAACGAATCGACTGGTTCCGACCCCAACACGGTGAGATATCTGTCGATCGGGGCGTGTGGGTCGGTGGTCGTTGCTTTCGTCAACGTCACCTCTCTGTATCTCTCGATCGGGAACCCCGCTGCGATCGATCCAAGATGGGTCAGAAACGTTTCTAGCTGATCTGCTCCCCGGACGACGTCGGCGAACTCGTCGTATTGCTCGAGGACGCTACGCCCACCACACGTCAAGTGGTACCGACTGTCGGACTGCGCTACCCACCCGCGTTCGACGAACCGTCCGAGCGTTCGCTGTGCCGTCTCTCGGGCACAGGAACACTGTTCGGCCAACTCTGTGGGTCGATACGGGCGCTTTGCCAACGTCCGAAACAGCTCGACTCGACTCTCCGAACCGACGAGAAACGCGATGTTCTCACGTGCACCCATTGTTGAGCACTACGAACGCACCGGTATCACCGTTTCGGGACTCTACGCTGCTCTCTCGGCGATCGGGGTCTACTGGGACGACGAGCGACGCACGTCACCCAGCACGACAAAAGGGATCTCACGACTCGGTCGTCGACCGTCTCAGCCTATCCTAACAAGCCGAGATTCTCGATCCGCTCGACGATCTGCTCGACGGCGGTCGCCGCGTCGTCGGTCTGCTTTCCACCGGTGATGACGATCTTTCCGCTTCCGAACAGCAGAATGACGACCTCCGGTTCGTCCATCCGGTAGACGAGTCCCGGGAACTGCTCGGGTTCGTACTCGACGTCTTCGAGTCCGAGCCCAATGGCGAGCGCGTTGAGATTCAGGTTGTGTCCCAGGTCGGCGCTGGAGACGATGTTCTGAACAGTGATCTCGGGGTCCTCCTCGACCGGGATGCTGAGGCCGCGAAGCTTGTCGAAGATGATGTCCAGCGCCTCGTGGACGTCGTCGATGCTCTTTGCGCCCGTACAGACGATCTTGCCGGAGCGGAAGATGAGTGCGGCCGCCTTCGGATTCTGGGTTCGATAGACGAGGCCGGGGAAGTTGTCGGGGTTGAAGTCGGCGCCCGGAAGGTCGTCGGCGAGCGCCTCCAGATCGAGCTCCTGACCGATACCCGTCGATGCAACCACGTTCTGAATCTCGATGGAATCTGCCGGCGACGTCATGTTTGTTACTGCTTCTCCGCGCTCCCTTATAAAGGCCGGCCTTATAAAGTGCGTTTGCCGCTTCACGCACGTGTGCACGTACAAGTACTGACTCGGAACTGCTGGTCGACGATCGCCGTTGGACCTTCGGGTTAGTCGGGCGATCGTCGACTCGGCTCGGCCGCTCCTCCGAACTATCGTACCCTGCCAAACAAGTCACTTGATTGACCGAACGCCGTCGTTCAGTCGAGTAGGTGATGACGTGCATTCGTTGCGATAGCGACTCTCGCGTGGGATGAGAGCGTGTGTCTGAGGCGGTTTTCTTCGGCACCCTTTTATGAGTCACTCTCCTCGAAAGAGATGCGAAGGGCGCTCGGGTCTCCCCGGGCGTCCCGGACGTGCCGCGCCCGGTTCACACCGGTCGACGGCGCGCCCAGTCCGAGTCCGAATCCGAATCCCTTAAGTGGGACTCGGCACTCGTACTGAAGTACGCGGACGTCGGCGAAATCGAACGACGACGCCGACCTCGATTCGGTGCCCTTAAGTGGAAACGGGCACTCGAACACGATACAGACACACCGCGACTGCGGGCCGTTCAACCCGGCCCGCGATCGGACACCCTGAACACGGCTTCGGTGCCTTTAAGGTCCCGAACCACCAACGTTCAGGTCCGAAGAAGATGAGGATTCCGCCCCTGCGGTCCGCCGTACACGACGGAATCTGACGTTAGCCTTGATAGTTCGGTGATACCCGATCGGTCACTCGACTCGATCGACACACCGAACTTGGACCTTGCAATTGCACTCTTTACAGAGTGTATGGTGATTCCCACTCGTCAGAGTGGAAATCCCGCCACCCCCTCTCTCTGCCCCCAAACAGAGAGAGGAAACATTCCGGTTGATCCTGCCGGAGGTCATTGCTATTGGGGTCCGATTTAGCCATGCTAGTTGCGCGACTTAGATCGCAGCGGAAAGCTCAGTAACACGTGGCCAACCTACCCTGCAGAGGAGCATAATCTCGGGAAACTGAGGCTAATACTCCATACCGCTCTCACGCTGGAATGCAGAGAGCTCAAAACGCTTCGGCGCTGCAGGATGTGGCTGCGGCCGATTAGGTAGACGGTGGGGTAACGGCCCACCGTGCCGATAATCGGTACGGGTTGTGAGAGCAAGAGCCCGGAGACGGAATCTGAGACAAGATTCCGGGCCCTACGGGGCGCAGCAGGCGCGAAACCTTTACACTGCACGACAGTGCGATAAGGGGACCCCAAGTGCGAGGGCATATAGTCCTCGCTTTTGTGTACCGTAAGGTGGTACACGAATAAGAGCTGGGCAAGACCGGTGCCAGCCGCCGCGGTAATACCGGCAGCTCAAGTGATGACCGATATTATTGGGCCTAAAGCGTCCGTAGCTGGCCGCGTAGGTTCGTCGGGAAATCCATCCGCCCAACGGATGGGCGTCCGGCGAAAACCACGTGGCTTGGGACCGGAAGGCTCGAGGGGTACGTCCGGGGTAGGAGTGAAATCCCGTAATCCTGGACGGACCGCCGATGGCGAAAGCACCTCGAGAAGACGGATCCGACAGTGAGGGACGAAAGCTGGGGTCTCGAACCGGATTAGATACCCGGGTAGTCCCAGCCGTAAACAATGCCAATTAGGTGTGGCACCGACTACGAGTCGGTGCTGTGCCGTAGGGAAGCCGATAAATTGGCCGCCTGGGAAGTACGTCCGCAAGGATGAAACTTAAAGGAATTGGCGGGGGAGCACTACAACCGGAGGAGCCTGCGGTTTAATTGGACTCAACGCCGGACATCTCACCAGCATCGACTGTAGCAATGATCATCAGGTTGATGACCTCTATGTTGAGCTACAGAGAGGAGGTGCATGGCCGCCGTCAGCTCGTACCGTGAGGCGTCCTGTTAAGTCAGGCAACGAGCGAGACCCGCACTCCTAATTGCCAGCATCACGTTCGCGTGGATGGGTACATTAGGAGGACTGCCGCTGCTAAAGCGGAGGAAGGAACGGGCAACGGTAGGTCAGTATGCCCCGAATGTGCTGGGCTACACGCGGGCTACAATGGTCGGGACAATGGGTTCCTACCTCGAAAGAGGATGGTAATCTCAGAAACCCGGTCGTAGTTCGGATTGAGGGTTGAAACTCACCCTCATGAAGCTGGATTCGGTAGTAATCGCGTCTCAGAAGGGCGCGGTGAATACGTCCCTGCTCCTTGCACACACCGCCCGTCAAAGCACCCGAGTGAGGTCCGGATGAGGCACTCGCAACGAGTGTCGAATCTGGGCTTCGCAAGGGGGCTTAAGTCGTAACAAGGTAGCCGTAGGGGAATCTGCGGCTGGATCACCTCCTAACGACCGAGACCAGGCCGACGTGCCTGGCTCACTTCACAGTCATAGGTGGCACTCCAAGTTCGATACGTCGCCGACCGAGCGCCCGATCGGGCACCTACGAACTATCAAGGCTGACACTCCTCGCCCCCGCAAGGGGGTGGGCCCATAGCTCAGCGGCAGAGCACCTCCTTTGCAAGGAGGAAGCCCTGGGTTCAAATCCCAGTGGGTCCATAGACGGACCAAACGAGACCGGTTCCCTTAAGTGGGAAACCCGGCAACGTACTGGTCCCGACGAACTGATGCACCATCTCGTGAAAACGAGGATGGGAAGGGTTCGACGCACGCTCCCGAGAGACACCTCGGGACGTGTAATGACGACCGTGTGTACGTGCATTCCAGGCACCCACTGGACCCGTTTATCGGGCAGTGGAGTGTTCCCACCGAGTCAACTCACTACGAGTTGACTCTCGAATCAACCATCTGGTTGATTCACCGAATCAGTAGAATGGCTACTGTGCCAGCTGGTGGATAGCTCGGCTCGAGAGCCGAAGAAGGACGTGCCAAGCTGCGAAAAGCACTGGGGAGTCGCATGGAGACAAAGAACCAGTGATCTCCGAATAGGAATCCTCACCGCAATTGCCTTGCGCAATGGGGAACGTCGGGAATTGAAACATCTCAGTACCGACAGGAAAAGAAAGCAAACGCGATGTCGTCAGTAACGGCGAGTAAACGCGACACAGTCCAAACCGAATCCCTCACGGGACATGTGGTGTTCGGACTGACTCTCACTCTCCGACCCTCTGACTGAAATCTCCTGGAACGGAGTATGAAACAGGGTGACAATCCCGTAAGTCAGACCAGTACGAGACGCGTCAGCTCCAGAGTAGCGGGGGTTGGATATCCCTCGTGAATTTCGCGGGCATCGACCGCGAAGACTAAACACTACTCGAGACCGATAGCGAACAAGTAGCGTGAGCGAACGCTGAAAAGCACCCCGAGAAGGGCGGTGCAATAGGGCTTGAAATCAGTTGGCGATAGAGCGACGGGGCATAGAAGGCCTCTCGACGAACGACCTCGGAGCGATCCGACAGTAGGACTCGAGAGGAGCCGGTGTTCCGTCGTGCGTTTTGAAAAACGAACCAGGGAGTGTGTTTGGTTGGCGAGTCTAACATGAGTATCATGGAAGGCGTAGGGAAACCGATACGGCCGCAGTCTTCTTCGGAAGACGAGGGCCACCGTGTTCAAGCGCGGGGAGTCAACCGGACACGACCCGAAACCGAGTGATCTACACGAGGGCAAGGTGAAGCGTGCCGAAAGGCACGTGGAGGCCTGTTAGAGTTGGTGTCCTACAATACCCTCTCGTGACCTTCGTGTAGGGGTGAAAGGCCCATCGAACTCGGCAACAGCTGGTTCCGACCGAAACATGTCGAAGCATGACCTTCGCCGAGGTAGTTCGTGAGGTAGAGCGACCGATTGGGAGACCCGCCTCCGAGAGGAGTCGGCCTCCCTGTCGAACTCCGAACTTACGAACGCCGTGGACGCGAGGAATCCGGTACTCCGGGGTAAGCTTGGGTACCGTGAAGGAGACAACCTAGAGTCTGGTTAAGGACCCCAAATGTGGATTAAGTGCGATTGAAGGTGGTCTCGAGCCCTAAACAGCCGGGAGGTGAGCTTAGAAGCAGCTACCCTCTAAGAAAAGCGTAACAGCTTACCGGCCGAGGTTCGAGGCGCCGAAAATGATCGGGGCTCAAATCCACTTCCGAGACCTGACCGCGCCCCTCATCGGGCGATCGAGTAGGTCGGCATTCTGCGCGGGTGGAAGCACGGGCGAGAGTTCGTGTGGACCACGCAGTAACGAAAATCCTGGTCACAGTAGCAGCGAAAGTCGGGTGAGTAACCCCGACGGCCTGAAGAGTAAGGGTTCCTCGGCACTGCCAATCAGCCGAGGGTTAGTCGATCCTAAGTCCTATCGTAATTCGAGTAGGACAAACGGGGAACTGGTTAATATTCCAGTACTACCACCATCAAAAGTCGACGCTTTGGGAAACACCGAGCCGGGCCTTCGCCCGGTCGAACCGGAGAAACTCGTGGACGCCGTAACGGCAAGAAGCGAGCGAACACCGGGACAGCGCAAGTCGGTGGTACCCAGAGCCCGTGAAAAGACGAGCGTGGTACTCGTACCGAGATCCGACACAGGTACTCTGGCAGCGCAAGCCAAGGCCCGTCGGGAACAACCGACGTTAGGGAATTCGGCAAGTTAGTCCCGTAAGTTCGCGAGAAGGGATGCCTGCCCCGCAGAAGGGCAGGTCGCAGTGACTCGGGCGCTCCGACTGTCTAGTAACAACATAGGTGACCGCAAATCCGCAAGGACTCGTACGGTCACTGAATCCTGCCCAGTGCGGGTATCTGAACACCTCGTACAAGAGGACGAAGGACCCGTCAACGGCGGGGGTAACTATGACCCTCTTAAGGTAGCGTAGTACCTTGCCGCTTCAGTAGCGGCTTGCATGAATGGATCAACGAGAGCGCCACTGTCCCAACGTTGGGCCCGGTGAACTGTACGTTCCAGTGCGGAGTCTGGAGACCCCCAAGGGGAAGCGAAGACCCTATAGAGCTTTACTGCAGGCTGTCGCTGAGACGTGGTCGCTAATGTGCAGCATAGGTAGGAGCCGTTACACAGGTACCCGCGCTAGCGGGCCACCGAGGCATCAGTGAAATACTACCCGTTAGTGACTGCGACTCTCACTCCTGGCGGAGGACACCGGTAGCCGGGCAGTTTGACTGGGGCGGTACGCGCTCGAAAAGATATCGAGCGCGCCCCAAGGTTTCCTCACTCGGGTCGGAAACCCGAGGAAGAGCGCAAGAGCAAACGGAAGCCTGACAGTGTCCTGCCTAACGAGGGACGCTGACACGAAAGTGTGGTCTAGCGAACCTACGAGCCTGCTTGATGCGGGCCGTAGATGACAGAAAAGCTACCTTAGGGATAACAGAGTCGTCACCGGCAAGAGCACATATCGACCCGGTGGCTTGCTACCTCGATGTCGGTTCCCTCCATCCTGCCTGTGCAGAAGCAGGCAAGGGTGAGGTTGTTCGCCTATTAAAGGAGGTCGTGAGCTGGGTTTAGACCGTCGTGAGACAGGTCGGCTGCTATCTATTGGGGGTGTTACGGTACTTGACGTGAACGAACGTATAGTACGAGAGGAACTACGTTTGGGTGCCACTGGTGTACCGGTTGTCTGAGAAGGCACCGCCGGGAAGCTACGCACCACGGGGTAAGAGCTGAACGCATCTAAGCTCGAAACCCACATGAAAAAGAAGTACCACCGAGGACACTCGTAGAAGACGAGTTCGATAGACTCGGGGTGTACGCGCCGAGGCAACGAGGCGTTCAGCCCGCGAGCACTAACAGTCCAAGCCACATTCATACCGCATGGGAAGACACCGTGTCCGATACACGGGTCCAGGTGCTAACTGGAATGCACGTATACAACGGTCATCACGCCACACACCGATCGTGGTCACAACTACGGTTCGATTCCGTAGATCGGCGTTCAGGCGGCCACAGCGGTGAGGTTCCACCCGTACCCATCCCGAACACGGAAGTTAAGCTCACCAGCGTGGTAGCAAGTACTGGAGTGGGAGACCCTCTGGGAACACTACTTCGCCGCCTCCACTCATACTATAGCCTCCGAGCACCGGCGCTCGGGGGCTTGTTTCATTTATAGCGACGAGCAGCAGCACTCCCCCGGAAGCGAGCGCGCCGACAGAGCGCGAGAGCAACGAGCAACCGCCAGCGCCCGTCACAGCACCGCGTCCGCAACGAGGCAGCACCGCGCCCGCAACGACAGCACCAGTCGAGACGGCCAGTCGGCCCACCATCGCGCCTGGCGGCGCGAAGGTGGGCGCAGACCTCCCGACCGAGCGTCGGTTCGTCACTCGATGCGATCTCGACGTTCGAGTTCGGTCTCGAAGTCATCGACCGAGCGGTTCGCGAGCGACGCCGCCTCCGTCGAAGAGAGCTCAAACCGTTCCGACGCGACGACTGCACCTTCGACGAGGAGGTCGTCGGTCGGTCGACCGCCGCTCGCGAAGTCGAGGGGGTTGGTGTCCCACTGGCCGAGCCGGAGACCGACGAGACAGGCGAGCACCGTCACGCCGGAGAGAGACAGATCGCCGTCGAGTCGGGCGCGTTCGAGTGCGCCCGCGAAGGCGACGTAATCACTCCGATCGGTCGGCGAGAGGAGTGCCCGTTCGAGCGCCGCGTCCTGCATGGCTCGAACCGAGGAATCGGCGTCGACGGTTCTCTCGTCGGCTCGTCGACTCCCGTCGCTCGGTTGCATACGACGACGTTCGGGTTCGTCCCGGAAACCCCCACGGTTCGGCGTGGGGACAGGGGACCGCTCACTCGGACGCGTCTATAGTAGCTTGTGCAACTGGTCACTCACCCGACCGCATGACGGCGTGCGATCGGATGAGTAATGACTTGCACTCGTTACTATAGTGTCTCGAGCGAGTGAGAGACGACGGTTCCGTCCGGCCGTAGCGTCACCGTCCCGAGTCGGACGGTCTCGCCGGCAGGCGTCGTCGACGCGATCTGTTGGAGGACGGCGTCTTGGTCGAGTCGTTCCCAGACAGCCTGTTCGACCAGTCGCTGGAACTCTTCGGGGTTGGTCCATCCCGAGTCGATGTCGGAGGGGACCTGAACGAGAAACTGGAGATCGGTCTCGGTGACGCCGATGCCGACGCCGAAAGTGTCGCCGCTCATAGTTCGAGGAAGGGGTCCGACCGTGATAGGGTCGTCGAAGCGAGCGGAAACCGGTGACCGGTCGTCGTCGAACAGCGAGGAGAGCCACCGGAAAGCGAGAGTTTCTCTCTCATACGGCTTCCGGGTAGAATCGCTTTTCAGCGTCGCTCGTCCAGAGCGAGTAATGAGTTACAAGATCGGTCTTGTCGGCAAACCCTCCGTGGGGAAGTCGAGTTTCTTCAACGCGGCGACGATGAACGACGTCCCCGAGGGAGCGTACCCGTTCACCACCATCGACCCGAGCGTCGGCGAAGCGTACGTCCGCGTCGAGTGTGCCGCTCCGGAGTTCGACGAGTCGTGCACGCCGAGCGTCGGCTACTGCGACGACGGGATGCGGTTCGTCCCGGTAAAACTCGTCGACGTCGCCGGACTCATCCCCGGTGCACACGAGGGGAAAGGGCTCGGCAACCAGTTCCTGACAGACCTCAACGAGGCGGACGTCCTCGTTCACATCGTCGACTTCTCGGGGAAGACCGACATCGAGGGTGAGGCGACCGAGGGTCACGACCCTCGCGACGACATCGACTTCCTGGAGAACGAACTCGACATGTGGTATCTCGACATCCTGGAGAAGGGGATCGAACGGTACCGCAGCGGCTACGATGGGGAGGAGAAGCAGATCGAGGTCGACCTCGCAGAGCAGATGAGCGCGTTCAAGACGAACAAAGACGAGATCAAGCAGATCGTCCTCTCGCTCGGGCTCGACCTCGACCCCGAGACGTGGGACGACGAGGACCGCGAGGCGCTCGCCCGCGAGATCCGCAAGCGGACGAAACCGATCATCATCGGCGCGAACAAGATGGACACACCCGAAGCGCAGGCGAACTTCGAGGAGCTCACGACCGACCCCGACTACGACCATCTGACGTTCGTCCCGGCGAGCGCCCACGCGGAGAAGGCGCTGAAGAAGGCGGCGGACGCAGGCGTCGTCGACTATCGCCCCGGCGACGCCGACTTCGACATCGTCGGCGACGTCAGCGACGACCAGCAGGCCGGCCTCGAGCAGATCCGCGAGTTCGTCCACCAGTACGAGGGGACGGGCGTGCAGGCCGCACTGGAACGGGCGCTGTTCGACGTGATGGGAGCGATCGCCATCTTCCCCGGGAGCGCCAACGGGTCGAAAGACGAGAAGGGAGTGTTCCGTGACTGCTTCATCCTCCCCGAGGACTCGACGACCGAAGATTTCGCGTACCATCTCCACTCCGACATCGGAGACGGACTCCTCCACGGGGTCGACTGTCGAGCGAATCGACAGATCGGCTCCGACCACGACCTCGTCCATCGTGACGTCGTCGAGATCGTCTCGACGAACTGAGTAGAAACAGTCATCGAGTTTTACTCTATTCCGACCGTCGGTTCAAACGCTAAAATACGTGCGAAAGGGCGGTGAACGCTCGATAGACTAATAAAAACAAAAATCTAGTTGAACAACTCTATCGTTTTATCGAGCGACGCCGAGTCCGTGACGGTTACGCTCTCGCACCTCGTTACAGTGGTAGACGTGTAATCCCATCTCGCCGACGAGTGCTCAACGTTCGTCGACGATTTCCCGTGATACGGAACACCTCTCAGCGTCGTCTCTGTGGACCTGAGTCGCCTCCGAACTCGAGACTCTGAGCGATCGTCCATCAGATGCCCCCATCAGGGTACGGAGAACGACGTCTCTCCGACATCTGCACGAGAAGCTCAAATTCGAGAGCGTTCGACACAGCAGAACACTCGCTTCATCGTTCGTGACATTCGTGCCGTGGCGTTTCTGTCCTTCTCGGCCGGAAGATATCCGAAACCGGGGCCGTGGCGAGACGATATCGGCTGGCTGGCCAGTCACGTCTCTCACTCTCCTTCCACGTGACTGTTCGGCTGAGCGGGACGACGATCGCGCTCTCGTCCGACGAGTCAACGACCAAGTTCGGCGACTCGAACTGCTGGGCGTATCGAATCTGCCTCGGCAGAGTCGTCCCACGATACGGAACTTTCATTAGGTGTGGGTTGATATCACGTCATCAATGAACGCACACACAAACACCGTCTCGTCGGTAGAGAAGGCGCTCGACGTGGTCGAACTGCTCCGGTCGTCCGGCAGTGCTCGGCTGTCGACGATCGCTCGGGAGCTCGAGCTCTCGAAGAGTACCGCCCACCGTCACCTCAAGACGCTCGAACGACGGGGATACGTCGTCGACACCGACGACGGCTACGTGCTCAGCCTCCAGTTCCTCGATCTCGGAGAGTTCACGCGGACGCGGGACCCCGCCTACCAGTTGGCGATGGAGAAGGTCGACGAACTCGCCCACAGGACCGACGAACGTGCTCAGTTCATGGTCGAGGAGCACGGTCGGGCGGTGTACGTCTACCGGAAGACCGGCAACCACGCCGTCAAGGCGGACTCCTACCCCGGAAAGCGCGTCCCGGTCCACGCGAGCGCCGCCGGGTTGGCTATCCTCTCGAAACTCCCGCGTGAGCGGGTCGAGGAGATCATCGCCCGTCACGGGCTGGAGTCGTTGACGGAGCAGACGATCACGGACCGCGACGTCCTGTTCGACGAACTCGACCGTATCCGCGAGCGTGGGTACAGCATCAACGACCAGGGGACGATCGAGGGGCTCAGAGCGGTCGGTGCACCGGTCACCGACGCCGACGGCGAGATCATCGGCGGGCTGAGCATCTCCGGACCGATCAACCGGATGCGCGGTGAGCGCTTCGAGGAGGAGTTCCCCTCGCTGCTCTTGGGGGCGACGAACGAACTCGAACTCAACATCGCGTACCAGTAGCGCTCTCGTCCTCGAACGTGCGCTCGCGGCTGCTTTCGCCGGGTTCAGACGTCGACTGCGCTGTTCGGACCGGATTGTGGGGATCGCTACCGCGGGGCGAACGGTTAAGTCCCTGCCTTGGGACTGTCGGATGTATGCTTGACGGCTACGAGATGTACGACTTGACCCAACCGTGGTCACAGGACACGCCCGCTTGGCCGACGTACGACAACCCGAAGGTGTGGTACGAGAAGAGTCTCGACACCGAGAAGGTCAACGGGCAGAAGATCGAGTTCATGAATCACACGGGGACCCACCTCGACGGCGAGAAGCACTTCGTCGCTCACGGCCGCGACATCGCCGAGATGCCGCTGGAGGAGCTCGTCGGCGACGCCGTCGTCGCGGACATCTCCGACAAGGTCGGCGACTACGACGTCTACACCAGCGAGATGATCGAGGACGTCTGTGACGTCCAGGAGGGCGACATCCTCTTCGTCCACACCGGCTACCAGAAGTACGCCTACCACCGCGAGGAGGCCGACCCGCACGCGTTCTTCTGCAAACACCCCGGCCCGAACATGGAGTTCGCCGAGTGGTGTCGCGACATGAACATCAACTACCTCATCCTCGACTGCGGGAGCGCCGACCACCCGATGAACACGGTGATCCGCGACGTGCGTCCCGAACTCGCAAAGGAGGCGGCGGAGAAACTCGGCGTCGACGAGCTCGACGAGATCTTCCCGCCGGAGGGCTACCAGCTGATGCACACCGAACTGTTCCCGGAGGGGATCGTCCACGTCGAGAACGCACAGGTCCCCGAGGAACTGCTGAACGAGCGCGTCCAGATCGGCACCTTCCCGTGGCGGTTCGAGGGCGGCGAGTCCAGCGTCTGCCGCTGCGTCGCGTTCAAAGAAGCGTAGTCGGTGCCCAGCGGTTCGATTTTCGATTCTTTCCGCTGTCTACTCCCGACCACCGTCCGTCGAGACGGCCGCAGGGTCGGGGTCGCGGTCCCGGACGTCGACCTCGTCGGCGGGCAGCACCACGTTGAGCACGACTGCCGTCACCCCACCGGCGATGAGCCCCGATCCGGCCAGCAGTCGTACCTCGTCCGGCAGACTCGACAGCACGTCCGGGCGCACCTCGACGCCGACGCCGAGCACGATCGAGGTGGCGATGATCGTCAGGTTCCGCTGCGTGAGCGTCACGCCGCGGGTGACGATACGGATGCCGACCGAGAAGATCATCCCGAAGAGGACGATCGCCGCCCCGCCGAGCACCGGGTTCGGCATCGCGGCGATGACCGCCGCCACCTTCGGGACGAACCCGAGGACGACGAGCATCGCGCCACAGAGCGCGACGACGTACCGACTCGCGACGCCAGTGAAACTGATGAGGCCGACGTTCTGCGAGAACGAAGTGTTGGGGAAGGCGTTGAACACGCCCGCGACGGCGCTCATCACGCCGTCGGCGACGAGACCACCTTTCAGCTCGCTCCCCTCGGGGTCGCGGCCGACCGACTCGGTCGTCCCCGAGACGTCGCCGATGGTCTCGATGGCCGTGACGATGTACGCGAAGGCGACGACGAGGATGGCGCTCGGTTCGAAGGCGACGCCGTAGGCCAGCGGCGTCGGCACCGAGAACCACCCCGCGCTCGCGACGCCGCTCAGGTCGAGCAGTCCGAGCGGGATCGCCGCGAGGTAGCCGACGACGACTGCGACGAGCACGCTCACCATCTTCAGGAAGCCGTCGAAGAACTGGTTCAGCCCGATGGCGATGGCGAAGACGAGCGCCGCGAGGCCGACGTTCTCGAGGTTGCCGTACGTCGCCGCGCCGGGACCGCCCGCGGAGTAGTCCATCGCGACCGGGATCAGCGTGAGTCCGACGAGCATCACCACGATACCGGTGACGAGCGGCGGAAAGAGCCCGCGGACGTCGTCGATGAAGTAGCCGATGAGCACCTCGATGGGCGCGGCGACGATGACCGCCCCGAAGATGGCCGCGAGGCCGAACTGGCTGCCGACGTCGATGAGCGGCGCGACGAAGATGGCGCTCGTCCCCATCACGACGGGGAGTCGCGCACCGACGGGACCGATGGGGTACGCCTGCACGATGGTCGCGACGCCCGCGACCAGCAGCGCCATCTGGAGGATGAACGTCGTGTCGGCCGCCCCCAACCCGATGGCCCGCGCGATGACGATGGGGAGCGCCGCCGTCGAGAGGAACATCGCGAGCAGATGTTGGATTCCGAGCGGGACCGCCTCGCTCGCCGGTGGTTTGTCTTCGATGTCGTACTCGACGATGTCGGTCGCGGGGGAGTCACCCCGGACCGGAGTGTCTGAACGAGTCATGTGACAAGTTATCATGAATCATCGAAGACATAACTGTTGGCACGGCCCCGCCGGGAGTTTTATGCGAACGATTCGCATATTCGCGGTCGTGACACAGACAGACGCCGTCGTCCTCCAGGAGTGGGGCGGCGACCTGACGACGACCCGTATCGACGTCCCGGACCCCGGCTTCGGCGAGGCAGTCGTCGACGTCCGCGCCTGCGGCGTGACGCGGACGATCGAGAACGCGATCCGGGGTGGGCTCTCGGACGACCCCGCGCTCACGCCGCGCGTCCCCGGCCACGAGTTCGCGGGCGTCGTCGAGGCCGTCGGTCCCGGCGTCGACACCGTCGAACCGGGCGACCGAGTGCTCTGTTACTTCTATCTCACCTGCGGGGCCTGCGACGCCTGCCGGCGCGGCGACACCGCCCAGTGTACCGACTTCGGCGGGTGGCTCGGCGTCCACCGCGACGGCGCGTACGCCGAGCGGACGGTCGTCCCCGCGCGCAACCTCCTGCCGCTTCCCGAGGAGGCGAGTTTCGAGATGGGTGCCGTTGCAGCCGACGGTCTCGCGACGCCGCTGCACGTCTGCGACCGTGCCGCGGTCGACGACACCGACACCGTCCTCGTCGTCGGCGCGGCCGGTCGCGTCGGCGTCCACCTCTCGCAACTGGCCGCCCTGCGCGGCGCGCGCGTCCTCGCGGCCGACGTCGACTCGGATCGACTCGCCCACGTCGACGAGGTGACCCCGGACGCGGTGACGCCGGTCGACGTCCGCGGCGACGACGTCGCCGACCGACTCCGCGACCTCGCTGACGGCACAGGTCCCTCCGTCGTCGTCGACACCGTCGGTGACCTCGACACGCTCTCTACGGCCTGGGATGCGCTGGCGATGGGCGGGCGAGTCGTCTCGCTGACCACGCACCACGACCGGCGGTTCGACCCGCCGATGAAGGAGTTCGTCGTCAAGGAGGCCTCGTTTCTCGGGTCGCGCTACGCGACGAGAGACGAGGTAGTCCGCGCCGCCAGACTGCTCGCCGACGGGCGTATCGACCCGGTGGTCACGGAGCGCGTCTCGCTCGACGAGGTGGCCGCGCTCCACGAGTGCATCCGGCGCGGCGACCACCACGGGATGGCGGTACTTCGCCCCTGACTCGGGGAGCCCGGAACCCGAGCGATCGGGCCAACAGTTTTCACCTCCTCCGCGCTACGAGCGGTATGCACGACCACGACGACATGCTCGACCGGACGGCAGCGGTCGACCGCGTCCTCGCGCTCCGCGAGGCGTTCCTGCCGACCCGAGACACCGAACGCGTCGCCCTCGCCGACGTGGGAGACCGCGTTCTCGCCGAGTCCGTCGTCGCCGACGTCGACGCACCCGCCCACAGTCACGCGACGATGGACGGGTTCGCCTTCGACGCCCGCGAGTCGTACCCCTTCGAACTCCGCGAGGGCGAGGTGTTCCCCGAGGGCGACCCCGGCGAACTCGAACCCGGCCAGGCAGCGCGAGTTGCCACCGGCGCGCCCGTCCCTCGCGGGGCCGACGCCGTGATCAAGCGCGAGGACGCGACCGTCGCCGACGGCGAACTCCGCGCCGGTCCCGACGTCTCGCCCGGCACCTACGTCTACGAGCGCGGGAGCAACTTCCGCGCGGGCGACGAACTGTTCGCGGCGGGCGAGCGACTCGGCCCGAAGGACGCCATCCTGCTCGGCGATCTCGGTCGCGACGCCGTCGAGGTGTACGGGCGGCTCTCGGTCGGCGTCGTCGCCACCGGCACCGAGATCCACGAGGGCGTCAGCCGTGATCTCGACTCGGCGATGCTGCAGGGACTCGTCGACGTCTGGGGCCACGAGGCGACGTACGAGGGGAGTGCGCCCGACGAGTACGACCGCGTCGAGTCGCTGGTCGCCGAGACCGCCGAGCGTCACGACGTCGTCGTCACCACGGGCGGCACCAGCGTCGGACACAAGGACCACGTCGTCCGGGCGCTCGCGGAACTCGGCGAGGTGCTGTTCCACCGAGTGCGCGTCCGACCGGGCAAACCGATCGCCGTCGCCCGCCTCCCCGATCACGACGCCGTGGCGTTCGCCATCCCCGGCAAACCGGTCGGCGCACACACCGTCGCGACGCTCGTCGCCCGCCCGTTTTTCACCGGTGACGCGTCGTTACCGACGGTCGCGGCGACGTTCGCCCGCGACGTCGGTCTCGGTCCGTCGGGGTTCGAGTACGTCGTCCCGGTCACGCTGGACCGAGACGCTGAGACGGGAACGACCGAGGCGATGCCGCTGGGACACGCCGACTCGCCGCTCTCCGTGTACGCCGACACGTTCGACCCGAGCGTGCTCTCGTCGTCGACGCGGGCGACCCGTGCCGACGGCGTCGTCGTGACGACGGAACCGCTCGCGGCCGGCGACTCGGTCCGGGTCGTCCCATTCCCGGTCCTCGAATGAGTGCGACCGTCGGCGCACGCCGGGAGGTCGCCGCCGAGACGGTACCGTGGAGTGCGGTCGCCGCCCTCGGCACCGGGCTGTTCGGCCTCGGCATCGCCGTCGGCGCGTACGGGGCGGTCGTCCCGCTGCTCATCGACCGCGGGGTGTCTCCGGACGCGGCGGGGCTGGGGATGACCGTCTACCTGCTCGGCCAACTCGTCGCCGTCCTCCCGGCCGACCGCCTCGCGCGGACGTGGCCGGTCCACCAGGTCGCGGCCGGCGGGTTCGTCCTCGGCGGCGTCGGCGCGGCGCTCGGGGCGGAGCTCGCGCTCTCCGTGGTCTACCTCTCGCGACTCCTGCTCGGCGTCGGGATGGGTGCCGCCTTCGTCGCCTGCATGACCTACGGCGGTCTCCGCACGACGGGGCCGGCGACCGCGAGCACGCAGGGGGCGCTCGGCGCGCTGTTCACGCTCGGTCTCGCCGCCGGGGTGGCGCTGGGGCCGGACGCCGTCGCGATTGTCGGCCCCGTCGCCCCGGCCGCCGTCGCGCTGGCGCTGGCGCTCGCGGGCGGCGTCGCGACGGCCCGCGTCCGTCCCGTCGGCGACCGGCCGCGTCTCCCGCTCGGCCGCTACCTCGCGCCGTTCCGGTCGGCGGTCGGACTGACGCTCGGTCTCGGCAACATGGCCGCCTTCGGCTTCCTCATCGTCGCGACGACGTGGTACAGCGACGTGCTCGCGGGTGTTGCGGGCGCGCCGGCGCTCGTCGTCCTCACCGGGTTCTCGCTGGCGACGGTGGTCGGTCGCGGTGGCGGCGGCGTGCTCGCGGGTCGCCTCGGCGAGTCGACGGCCGCCTTCCTCTCGCTCGTCGTGCTCGCGGCGACGCTCGCGGGCGTCACCGCCGGGCTCGCGGGCGGGAACCGGACGCTGCTTCTCGTCTCGCTCGTCGCGACGGGCGCGGGGTTCGGCCTCCCGTTCGGGCCGCTTTTCAGCCTCGCGTTCGCCAACCTCGGCGAGGAGTCGGGTGTGACGCTCGTCGGGATGACCGCCGTCGGCAACGCCGGCGCGCTCGTCTACCCGTGGCTCGTCGGCCGCCTCCTGAGCGAGACCGCCTCCTACGTCGCGGGGTTCGCCGTGATGACCCTCACCGTCGTCGTCGTCGCCGCCCTCTGGACGCAGGCGCTCGGCGTGCGGTGAAGTCAGCGGTGGGTGATGCGAGGTAGGGTAACGCTTTTCATGGTCGGTCGGGTTGTGGGGGCTATGGACTCGCACGACTACATACTCGAGGGTGTGCGCGTCGTCGACCTCTCGACGTTCGTCACCGGCGGTTTCTGCTCGTTGATGCTGGCGAATCAGGGGGCGGACGTCATCAAGGTAGAACGTCCCGACGTCGGCGACGACATCCGACACAGCGGCCCGCCGTTCCTCGACGGCGAGTCGCCGTACTACTGGACGGTCAACTACGACAAGCGGAGCGTCGAACTCGACCTCAAGAGCGACGCGGGAAAGGAGGCGCTGTTCGACCTCGTCGCCGAGGCCGACGTGTTCGTCCAGAACTTCCGCCCCGGGACGGCCGAGCGACTCGGCGTCGACTACGACGCCGTCGCCGAAGCCTGCGAGGATATCGTCTACTGTGACATCTCGGCGTTCGGCGCGACCGGCCCGTGGCGCGAGCGTCCCGGCTACGACCTGCTGGTGCAGGGGCTCTCGGGCATCATGAGCGTCACCGGCGAGGAGGACGGCCCGCCGGTGAAGGTCGGCCTGCCGCAGACGGACCTCATCACGGGGATGTGGGCCGCCTTCGGCATCGTCTCGGCGCTCTACCGCCGCGAACGCACCGGCGAGGGCGAGTACGTGGACCTCGGGATGCTCGACGCCACCCTCCCGTGGTTGACGAAGCAGGCCGGCAAGGTGTTCGCGGGCGAGGAGACCGGCCGGATGGGGACGAAAGACCCCGTGCTCGCGCCGTACCAGACGTTCCGCACGAAGGACAGCCACCTCAACGTCGCCTGTCTCAACCAGAAGCTCTGGAGGGAGTTCTGTCACGCCATCGACCGCCCCGACCTCCCCGAGGACGAGCGGTTCGAGACGAATGCCGACCGCGTCGACGCGATGGACGAGTTGGAGGCGGAGATCGAGTCGACGCTCGAAGAGCGGACGACCGACGAGTGGATGGACGTGCTCGTCGAGGCGGGCGTCCCCGCCGGGCCGGTCCAAGAGGTCGCGGACGCGCTCGACAACGAACAGACCGAGGCCCGTGAGATGGTACGGACGATGGAGGCCGACGGTCGGGAGGTGCCGGTCGTCGAACATCCGCTGAAGTTCAAACACGCCGCGAGCGGCTTTCGGTCGCCCCCGCCCCGACTCGGCGAACACACCCGCGAGGTGTTCCGCGAACTCGGCTACTCCGGGCAAGAACTCGACCGACTGGTCGGCGAGGCCGACCCCGCCGCCGCGACCGACGGGGCCGAGACGGCCACCGCGGCCGACACGGACGAAGACTGATATCCGATGAACCCCCACCTACAGCCATGACCGACGCAACGTCCGACGAGTGGGATACGACGCCGCTGGGGAGCTACCGCGCGCTCCGAGCGTCGCTCTCGACTTCGGGCGAGCGATCGGCCGCCGTCGCGACGGTGACGAACGTCGAGGGGTCGGCCTACCGACGCCCCGGTGCGAAACTCGTCGTCTCGGCGAGCGGCGACAGCACCGGCGCGGTGACCGCGGGCTGTCTGGAGGACTCCGTCGCCGACGTCGCCGCCGCCGTCGTCGACAGCGGTGTGCCTCGAACCGAACGGTTCGACCTGACGAACGACGCAGAGGGCGTCTGGGGGATGGGACTCGGCTGTAACGGCGTCGTCGACATCCTCGTCGAACCGGTCGACGAGAGCTTTCGCCCGGCGGTCGACGAACTCGAAGCGAAGCGGACGGTCGTGCTCGCGACGGCCGTCGACTCGACCGACCCGGCCGTCGCCGTCGGCGACCGGACGACGCTGACCGACGGCGGGGACGGTTCACACGACCGGGTCGCTCGCGGTCGGGCGGAACTCCCCGCTGACATCCTCGACGCGCTCGCCGCCGACGTCGACGCGCTCCGCGAGGCCGGGCGGGCGGCGACTGTCACGGTCGAGACCGACGCGGGGGCGGTCGACGTCTTCGTCGACGTGCTCGAACCCGCCCCGGACCTGCTGGTGTTCGGTCGCCAGCGGGACGTCGACCCGGTCGTCCGGTTCGGACGCGAGGCGGGGTTCCGGGTCCGCGTCGTCACCGGGCGCGGCGGTGGGGGCGACGCCGACCGCTTCCCCGAGGCCCACGAGGTGCTCCCGACGCGCGCGCCGGATCTCGCCAGCGCCGTCGACGCGCCGGAACACACCTACGCGCTCCTGATGTCGCACAACTTCGTCGACGACCGCCTCGCCCTGGAGTCGCTGCTGGCGACGGCCGTCCCCTACGTCGGACTGATGGGGCCGCGGAAGCGCTTCGAGGAGATGCGCGAGGCGTTCGCCGAGGAGGGGACCACCCTCGAACGGACCGACCTCGACCGCATCGCGACGCCCGTGGGGTTGGACCTCGGCGGCGACCACCCCTCACAGATCGCGCTCAGCGCCGTCTCGGAGGCGCTCGCCGTCCACAACGGTCGCGACGGCGGTCGCCTCACCGACCGGGCGGGGCCGATCCACGATCGGATCGCTCGCGAGTGAGCTCTCGGGCGATCGGCGACGTCCACCTCAGTTCCCCCTCTCTCTCTACTCCGGCTTGCGGAAACATTTATCATGGTAACTTCCCTCATTCAGTCTATCACTATCCATGAGTACTGATGCACCAGAGCAGTCGGAGCGGCCGACCGAACAGATATCGCTCACGTTGAACGGTGAAGAGGTCTCCGCGGAGGTCGAACCCCGGTTGAAGCTCTCGGACTTCCTCCGGAACTACCAGCGCCTGCGCGGCGTCCGTGTGGGCTGTGAACACGGCGTCTGCGGCGCGTGTACCGTCACCCTCGACGGTCGAAACGTCAAGAGCTGTCTCGTCTACGCCGTACAGGCTGACGGCGGCGAGGTCGAGACGGTCGAGGGGCTCGCCGAAGAGGGGGAGCTCCACCCCGTCCAAGAGGCGTTCCACGAGGAACACGCCCTCCAGTGTGGGTTCTGTACGAGCGGCTTCGTCATGGCGACGAAGGAACTGCTCGCGGACAACCCCGACCCCACCGACGAGGAGATCCGCACGGGACTCGCCGACAACATCTGTCGGTGCACCGGCTACCACAACATCTACGACGCCGTTCGGCGGGCGGCCGACGAGATGGACGGCGAAGGCGAGACCGTCGGCACGGGGGACGACTGATGTCGCAGACCGACGTCCACGCCGAGACGCAGTCGGAGACCGGCGCGAGCGCGGGCGACGAGCGCAGACGAGAGACGTTCACCGGCAGCAGCGTCAAACGCGTCGAGGACCACCGTATCCTCACCGGACAGGCAGAGTACGTCCACGACATCACGCCGGAGGGCTGTCTCCACATGGCGCTGCTGCGGACGACCCACCCGCACGCCCGTATCGAGTCGATCGACACGAGCGAGGCGGAGGAGCACCCCGACTGTGCGCTCGTCCTGACGGGGGAGGACCTCGTCGACGGGTACAACCCGATGCCCTGCGGGCTGGAGGGGTTCGAGGAGTGGTCGCTGGCGGTCGACAAGGTGCGGTTCGTCGGCGAACCAGTCGCCGCCGTCGTCGCCACCGACCGCTACGTCGCCGAGGACGTCGTCGACCTGGTCCGCGTCGAGTACGAACAGTTGGACCCCGTCGTCGACTCCATCGCCGCCTGTGACGACGAGGTGGTCGTCCACGAAGACGTGGGGACGAACGTCCCCGACGGCGAGTGTCTGGAGTTCGGCGACCCCGACGGTGCCTTCGAAGACGCGGACAACGTCGTCGAGCGCGAGTACTCGTGGGGCCGTATCTCGGGCGTGCCGCTGGAGACCGCGGGCGTCGTCGCCACCTACGACCCCGACGACGACGAGTTCGACATCGACTGCAACATCCAACTGCACACGCTCGTCGACGACACGGTCTACGAGACGCTCGGCTACCCGCCGGAGAAGGTCCGACTGAACGTCCCGGCCGACATCGGCGGCAGCTTCGGGACGAAGATCGCCATCCACCGCTACTGTTCGCTGTCGGCGATGGCGAGCCAGCAGCTCGACGGGACGCCCGTGAAGTTCGTCGAGGACCGCGTCGAGAACCTGCAGGGCGGCGACATGCACTGTACCGACCGCACGTATCGAGTCAGACTCGCCGTCGACGACGACGGGACGATCCGCGGGCTCGACACCTGGTTCGTCGACGATTTCGGGGCGTTCCCGCGCTACCCGGTCAACCAGGCGCTGAAGCCGCTCTCGGTCGTCTCCGGCGCGTACGACATCCAAGACGTCCGCTACGACTACGATCTCGTCCTGACGAACAAGACCTCACAGACGGCGTACCGCGGGTTCGGCGTCCCGCCACATCTCTACGCCCTGGAGATGGTGATCGACGAGGCGGCCCGCGAACTCGGGATCGACGCGACGACGCTCCGCCACGAGAACCTCGTCCAGCCCGACCAGATGCCGTACACCATCGCCTCGCACAACGTCTACGACTCCGGAGACTACCCCGAGGCGCTCGACCGCATCCAGGAGATCGTCGAGGAGAAGGAGATCCGTGAGGGTGGGCTGCTCGACCCCGAGGTCGTCGAGGCCAAGCGCGAGGAGGGGAAGTACCGCGGCGTCAGCTACACGCTGCTCATCGAACCCGGCGTCAGCGGGTCGGACTGGACCGACCGCCAGCGCAGCGACCGCGAGGCGCTCCAGACCCGCGACCGCGAGGAGGTCGCCGAACTCCCCGAGCATCTCCGCGTGGAGGTCCAGTCGGACGGCACGATTCAGGCGTGGCTCGCCGCCGACTCCTCCGGGCAGGGCCACCAGACCATCGTCGCCCAACTGCTCGCCGACGAACTGGAGATCCTCCCGAGCGACGTCGACACGGGCTATCTCGACAGCGTCGCCGCGCCGACCGTGTACGGCTCTGCGGCCTCGCGGATGGCCGTGATGCTGTCTGGGGCGGCCCAGGGCGTCGGCGAGAAACTGAAGGACAACCTCCGGGAGCTCGCCGCCCAACACTGGGGCGTCGACGTCGACGACGTCACCTACCGCGACGGCGGCGTCGAGCGAGTCGACGGGGGCGACCGACTGTCGCTAGCCGACCTCGCCGGGATCGACGGCGGTCTCAACGACCCGAAGACGCGCGTGAGCTACGACTACCAGCATCCCGCCACCGAGTTACCGGAGTTCGACGAGGCGCTGCGGAACAAGTTCCCGGTCTACCCGACGGCGGCGTTCGCCGCCAACGCGCCGATCGTCGAGGTCGACACCGACACCGGACAGGTCGAGATCCTGAAGTTCTACTCGCTGCGCGACTGCGGGACGCAGCTCAACCCCGAGATCGTCGAGGGGCAGGCGTACGGCGGGCTCGCACAGGGGATCGGCGCGGCGCTGTTAGAGGAGTTCGGCTACGACGAGGCGGGCCAGCCACAGGCCATCACGTTCTTCGACTACCGGCTGCCGTCGGTGAAGAACATCCCGCCGGTCGAACTCCACCACTCGGAGACCCCGTCGCCGTTCACCGCCACGGGTGCGAAGGGGACCGGCGAAGGGGGGATGATCGACGGCCCGGCTGCCATCGCCTCTTCGATCAACGCGGCGCTCGAACCGCTCGGTATCGTCGCCGACGAGATTCCCGTCACGCCCGACCGCCTCCGGCGGAAACTCCGCGAGCGCGACGCCGACGTCGCTGCCGACGCCGACGAGTAGTCGACACGTCGCCCGGCGGTCGCCGCACCACCTTCGTTCTCCGTGTCTGCATCTGCGCTGCACCGGAGCGACGCGTCCGTTCGCCGTGAGAGCGAGAACGAGAGCGGGAGCACGGGACGGAGACGACCGGTACGCGGTCGCTCCGACGTGGTGAAAGAACAGTGAGAATCGAAGTTGCGGAGAGTGCGCGACTCAGCCTTCGAGCGACGCTTCCGCGTCGGGCTTGCCTTCGAGTTTCGAGACGGCGGGGACGCCCTCGTCGGCCATCTCCTCTAGGTCCTTGAAGAAGTTGTCGACGATGCGGCCGGCGACGCTGCCGAGCGCGCGCTGGCCCATGCTGGCGATGAGGCCGGAGGCGTTGGCCTGCGCCTCCCACTCGGCGGTCGTCGTCCCGTCGGCGTTCTCGGCGAGGCGCATCTCGGCGACGGTGTCGAACGAGTTGCGGCTGGCGTCGCCCTCGACCTGCATCTGCAGCAGTTCCGGTTCGACCGTCCGCGTGACGACCATGTCGACGTCGAACGTCGGCTTGACGCTGCCGACGCCGACGGCGATGGTCGCTTTCAGCTCCGAGGGTGTGACCATCTCGATGTGGTCACAGCCCGGCGCGCAGGTCGCCAGGATCTCGGGGTCGGTGAAGTAGCTCCAGAGCGTTTCGCGGTCGTGGTCCGAGGTGAAGTCGCCGTTGAATTCCATCATGATGTGTTAGTGTTGTGCGTTGTCGTAGGACGTCTCGAGCGAGCGCTTCGTGTACTCGCCGGCCAGTTCTCGTTTGTACTCCTCGTCCGCGTGCATCTCGCCGCCCGGACGGGCCTCGGCGACCGCGGCCTCCGCCGCCGCCGCGAGCGTCGCCTCGCTCAGCGGTTCGCCCTCGACCGCCTCCTCGGCGGCCTCGACGCGGAGCGGGACGTCGGCGGCGTTCGCGAGCGCGACGCGGGCCTCCTCGACCACCGGGTCGTCGGCGTCGGGGTCGTCGACGCGGATCGCAGTGCCGGCGCTGATGGTCGGCCACGTCTGCGTGGCTGGCTTCTGTTCGAGGAACGCCATCCCGGTCCGGTCGGTCGGGAACGGGTCCCGCGAGACGGAGACGCCCGTGATGAGTTCGTCCTCCGCGAGGTCGGTGAACATGTAGGCGATGAAGTAGTCGGCCGCGTCGACGGTCCGCTCGCCCTCCGAGGAGGTGATGTGGAGTTCGCCGTCGAGCGCAGCCAACACGGTGGGGTAGTTGCCCGCGGGGTCGGCCTCGGCGATGCTACCGCCGAGCGTGCCGAGGTTGCGGACGCTCGGCCCGGCGATCTGTTCGGCCGCCGCCGAGAACATCGGCATGGCGGCTTGCAGGTCCGGTGAGGCCGCGATGTCGCGGTGGCGGGTGAGCGCACCGACCGAGACGGTGTCGTCGTCGACGTCGACGTACGCCAGTTCGTCGAGGTCGTTGATGTCGACGAGGTGGTTCGGCGTCGCCAGTCGGTTCGCCATGATGATGCCGAGCGACTGGTTGCCCGCCATCAGTTCGGCGTCGTGGTGCTCTGCGAGCAGTGCGGTGGCCTCGGCGACCGTCGCGGGGCGGTGGTACTCGAAGGTGGCCGGCTTCATCCGGCGACCACCCCCCGACCCGTCGGTCGGCGGGCCACCCCCGCCCGAGTGGGAAGATGACTCATACTGGTACGTGTCGATAATGAACAGCACCTGTATAAGTGTTGCCGTGGACCGAACTATCAAGAACCACCCTCGCAGTCGGCCGACGAGGATTAGTCGGATCGCGTCGGCGGCGACCGTCAGCGACGCTGGACGGGCAGTTCGATGTGCGTCGGGTTGGCGGCGTCGTGGTGGACCGTGTTGGTCGCGACGACGTACTCGCGGTCCCCGTAGAGCGGGCCGCCGGTGTTGTGGTTGACGTCGTACCGCGGGAAGTTCGACGAGGAGATGTCCAGACGGATGCGGTGGCCCGCCTTGAACACGTTCGCCGTCGGATACGGCTCCATGTAGAACTCGTAGACTTCGCCGGGGTCGACGAAGTCCTCGTGGTCGCGGTAGCCGCGGTAGCGCGCGCGACAGACGGAGTCACAGAGGTTCAACGCGAACCCGTTGGGGAACTCCGGCGACGGCGGATACTCGTCGATCAGTTTGGCCGTGAAGTCGGTGTCGGCGGCGTCGGTCGACCCGAACACGCTAACTCGGATGGGGCCGGTGATGACCAGGTCCTCCTCCAGCGGTTCTGTCCGGTAGACGAGTACGTCGTCGCGCTGTTCGAGCGGTCCGTAGGGGGCCTCCGCGCCGAAGGTGTCCGGTCGCGTCCGTTGGTCGTAGCCGCCGCGACCGGTGATGTCCTGCAGATTCCGGTTCGCGAGCGGGTACTCGAGGATGTTCTCCTCGCGCGGTTCGTAGGTGATGTACGACGAGCAGTTGCCGCCGAGCGTCGGCACCGGATCCTGCGGGTCGAACTCGTAGCTCGTCGACCCGCCGTCCTCCGTCGGCGCTTCGGTCGAGAGCGTCCCGTCGCCGTGGACGTAGTAGTTCCTGAACTCTGTGTCGGCGGGCGGCCACTCGTCGGCGCTGGTCCACTCGCCGCCGTGGAACAGGCGGCCGTCGCGGGCGGCGTGGCCGTCGCCGTGACCCATCTCGAAGTACTGGACGGTCGACTGGTCGCTCCAGCTGTCTCTCCCCTTCAGGTAGTGGTCGAAGAAGTCCAGGCGAGTCTGCTGGTAGTCCATCAGACAGTCGTCGCCGAACTCCAGTTCGCCGGAGTAGGACTTGTTCCACGAGGGCAGGGGGTAGGTGTTCCAGCCGTGGGTCCACGGCCCCATGAGGAGGAACTGGTCGCTCTCGCTCCGCGAGGCGAAGGCCTCGAAGTTGTCGCAAGTGGCCTTCGTGTAGGAGTCGTACCACGCGCCCGAGTAGACGGTGGGGACGTCGGCGCTCTCGTCGTAGTGCGCCTCGAAGTTGACGCCCGGCGACTGCCAGAGTTCGTCGTCGTCATCGCCCGTGGTCATGATGTCGAACGTCCACTCCTCGTAGTCGGGGATGTGTCGCAGCGGCGACTGCCCGGGGAGGACGGGGCTGTTGGCGAGCACGTCGCGCACGTCGACGTTGGCGAGCAGCTGCTGTACGTCGGGGTCGTCGAGTGCGCGTTTCGCGAAGCCGCCACCGAGCGTGAGCGCCCAGCAGAGCCACCGGAGTTCGAACGTCCCGTTGTGGCGGAACGTCGCCTTCCGACCGTTAGCAGCCCCTTGGTTGACGAACATCGCTGCCAGATGCGGCGGGTTCTGCGTCGCGAGGGCGCTCTGGACCCACGCGCCGTAGGAGGTGCCGATGGTGCCGACCTGCCCGTCGCAGTACTCCTGTTCGGCCAGCCACTCGACGGTGTCGTAGCCGTCTTCGGCCTCGTTTACGAAGATGTAGTAGTCACCCTCGGAGTTGAAGCGACCGCGACAGTCCTGAATCGCGACGACGTAGCCGCGCTTCGCGAACCACTCGCCGTGTCGCTCCATCCGGCCGCGTTTGCCGTACGGCGTGCGGTCCAAGAGGACGGGGAGCGGTTCCTCGACCGGGTCTCCGGTCGACGGATCGGTCGGTCGATAGACGTCAGTCGCGAGACGGACGCCGTCTCGCATCTCTACCATCACGTCCAGCTCGGCGTGAACGCCGTAGCTCGGTTCTGCACCCATACCCTCCGCACTCCGACCACCCTGAAAAACGTTTGCACCCCACGTGCTGACTTTCAGTTGGCGGTTCCAGTAAAAATTGCGGTAGATTTATGCTAATGCTTCAAGCACATTCCCTGGTAGACCCATGCCATCATCCGACACATCACAGAATTCGAGAATGTACGGAATCTACACAGGAGGTAGCAGATGAGCGACGACAACACAATCAGCCCCGAGGGGAGCCCTGGCGGTCCCGAGGAGTCCAGTTTCATCGAGTACGGGATCGACGAGAAACCGCCGCTGTTCGAGTCGGTGTTCCTCGGCTTCCAGCACTATCTGACGATGATCGGCGCGACCGTCGCCATCCCGCTCGCGTTGGCGGGGGCGATGGGGATGTTCGAGGCCGCCCCCGGGGAGATCGGCCGACTCATCGGGACGTTCTTCGTCGTCTCCGGTATCGCGACGCTCGCACAGACCACCATCGGCAACCGCTACCCCATCGTCCAGGGCGGGACGTTCTCGATGCTCGCACCGGCGCTGGCCATCATCGGCGTCGTCGCGGCGTCGAACCCCGCCCAACCGCTGTGGCGCGCCTCGCTGCTCGAACTACAGGGGGCGGTGATCGTCGCCGGTCTCGTCGAGGTGCTCATCGGCTACTTCGGCGTCATGGGGAAACTGAAGCGGTACATGGGACCGATCGTCATCGCACCCGTCATCGCGCTCATCGGTCTCGCGCTGTTCAACACCCCGCAGATCACGAACCCCAACTTCGCCGCCGAGGGGAGTGGGCAGGACTGGTGGCTGCTCGGCATCACGCTCGTCTCCATCGTCCTCTTCTCGCAGTATCTCGACAAGTACCACCGCCTCTTCCGGCTGTTTCCGGTGCTCATCGGCATCGTCGTCGCCTGGGGGTTCGCGGCGGTCATGTCCGTCACCGGCTTCTACGCACCGGGGACCGTGAGCTACGTCGACTTCAGTTCGGTCGCGGCGGCGAGCGTCGTCCAGCCGATCTTCCCGTTCCAGTGGGGGATGCCGCAGTTCACCCCCGCGTTCATCATCGGGATGATCGCCGGGATGCTCGCCTCCTCCATCGAGTCGTTCGGTGACTACCACTCGGTCGCCCGGATGGCCGGGCGCGGTGCCCCGTCCAGCCGTCGCATCGACCACGGCATCGGGATGGAGGGCATCGGCAACACCTTCGCGGGCATCATGGGGACGGGCAACGGGTCGACCTCCTATACGGAGAACGTCGGCGCCATCGGCATCACCGGCGTCGCCTCCCGGTACGTCGTCCAGATCGGTGCGCTCGTCATGATCGTCGTCGGCTTCATCGGCCCCATCGGCCAGCTGTTCGCGACGATCCCGGCGCCCATCGTCGGCGGGCTCTACATCGTCATGTTCGGCCAGATCACCGCCGTCGGCCTGTCGAACCTGAAGTTCATCGACCTCGACTCCAACCGCAACGTCTTCATCGTCGGCTTCGCGCTCTTCGCGGGGCTGGCGATCCCGGCGTACATGGGACAGGTCGGGTCGGCCTCGGCGTTCCAGGAGGGACTCGCCGGCGTCGCCGTCCTCGGCGGCGTCCTCGGGACGACCGTCGTCGCCAACACCATCTTCGTCATCGGTTCGACGGGGATGGCCGTCGGCGGCCTCATCGCCTTCTTCCTCGACAACACGATCGACGGCTCACGCGAGGAACGCGGGCTGGTCGAGTGGGAACAGATGACCGAAGACGACTCGGACTTCGTCCCGTTCTGGCAGCGCCTCGGCGGGAAAGACGAAGACGTGCCGCCGTCCCGCGCGGACTGAATCGCACATCTCTCTTCTCTCTGTCGCTGCCGTCGAGCGACTGCCGCGTTGCGCGCGACGAGACGCGCACTGGCGGGTGCCGTGGAATCGTTCTCACCCCCACGGCTTCCGCGTTGCGCGCGCCGAGATGCGCGCCAGCAGGTGCCGTGGGGTCGAACTACCGAAACAGTGACGACCCTCCCTCTCGGACGTGTGAGACGATGACAGGGACGTCGCCCGACGACGACCGCTTCGAGTTCACGACCGACCTCCGGCGTGGGGGGTGGGTCGGCGTCACCTCGTCGTCGCTCGTCGTCGCCACCGACGAACAGTACCGGGTCGCGGCCGACGACATCGAGGAGGTAACGTTCGAGGACGTCGACTGGTTCGTCGCCATCCTCGGCCTCGTCGTCGTCGGCTACGGTCTCTACTCGGTGCAGTTCGACGCGCTGTTCGGTCTGGCGTTCGCCGTCGTCGGCGTCGTCAGCCTCGCTCTCACCTACCGCAAGCGCGACCGCGTCCGCATCCGCGTCGTCGGTCGGGCGAAACCGCTCGTCGTCTATCCCGACGCGGTAGAACCGCTCCAACGGGCACTCGAACCGCTCCTGGCGCAGCAGGGCGGGTCGACCGACCGCTGACCCGTATCCGACTGCCGACGACGCCGACGACTGTCTCTCGGCTGACCCCCTCGAAGGCATAGCTATAAGTTCCGGTGCCAAGATTCGACATACGATATGTCAGCAACCACCGCGGACCTCCGCGTAGTCAACGCTAAAGTGGTCACGCCGTCGGGCACTATCCACGGCGGTGTCGCCGCCCGCGACGGGCGGATCGTCGCCGTCGGATCGAACCTCCCCGACGCCGACGAGGAGATCGACGCCGAAGGCAACTACCTCGTCCCGGGCTTCATCGACCCCCACGTCCACTGGGGGCTGTCCCGCTACGAGTTCGAGGACTACCACGAGGGACTCGCCCACGACTTCGAGACCGAAACGAGAGGAGCGGTCCACGGCGGCGTCACCACCGTCGTCAACTTCCTGCTGCAGCGCGACCCGTACCTCCCCGACATGGAGTTCTTCCGTGACGTCGGCGCGGAGAACTCCTACATCGACTTCGCGTACCACGCCATCGTCCACCAGGACCACCACGTCGAGGAGATCGAGGGGCTCGCCGAGGAGGGGATCCGCTCGTACAAAGTGTTCTTCAACTGGTACAAACACGCCTCACCGGAGTTGGGAATCGACCACTCCGACGCTGGCCGAACCTACAAGGTGCTGAAGAAGGTCGCCGACATCCCCAACGGCGTCGTGATGTTCCACGCCGAGAACGAGGACCTCGCCATCGAGCGCCGGAAGGAACTCCAGGCGGAGGACCGCAACGACCTGCTCGCATGGTGCGAGAGCGCGCCGAACATCTGCGAGGCGATGCAAATCGAACAGATCGCCCAGTTGACGGAGTTCACCGACTCGCGCGCCTACATCGTCCACATGAGTACGGGCGAGGGTGTCGACATCTGCGAGCGCTACCAGGACAAAGGTGTCAACATCCACGCCGAGACGCTGCCGGCGTTCCTCAGCCACACGAAACACGACGAGGAACTCGGCGTCTGGGGGAAGATCTCCCCGCCGCTGCGTGGCGAGGCGAGCAAGAAACGGCTCTGGGAGGGGCTGCGCACGGGCGTCGTCGACTATCTCGGGACGGACCACTGCCCGCACAAAATCGCGTTCAAGGAGAAGGACAAAGGGAAACACGGCGACGTCTGGGAGGCCATCCCCGGCGACAACAACGGGATCGAGTACTTCCTCCCAGTGATGATGAGCGAGGGGGTCAACAAGAACCGCATCAGCATGGAGCGCCTCGTCGAGGTTTGTGCCGAGAACAACGCCAAGCGCTGGGGACTCTACCCACGCAAGGGAGCGCTCGTCGAGGGCTCCGACGCCGACATGGTCGTCGTGGACCTCCAGAAGAGCGCTGTCGTCGACGACGACTTCTATCACACGATGGAACCACGGTACTCGACGTACCACGGAACGGAGCTGACGGGCCTCCCGACGCACACCATCGTCGGCGGCGAGGTCGTCGTCGAAGAGGGAGAGCTACAGGTCGAGAAAGGCGGTCGCGACTACCTGCCGCGCTTCGAGGAGGGCGTCCCGCTGTAGCCGAACTCGAAGCCGCCGTCGGTTCGCGCTCGTTCTCGTCCGTCCCCGTCTCCCTCTCGCCGTCGTCCTCCCGTCGTCTCGTCATCCAACTCGAACTGCCCGAGTTGTGTGGACATCTCCGTCGAGATGTCGCCGACCTCCGCCGCGACCGAGGAGACGTGGCCGACGGCGGTCGTCTGCTGACTCACGCCGGCGGCGACCTCCTGCATCTGTCCGCTGACGGTCGTGCTTCGCGCCGCGAGGTCGCCGACGACCTCGAGGACGACCTCCGCGTTCGTCGCCTGGCTCTCCGTCGCGTCGGCGATCTCCGTCAGCCCCTGGTTCGTCTCGGAGATGGCGTCCGTGATGTCGTCGATTCGGTCGACGACGTCCGTGACCGCCTCGGCGCCAGCTCTCACCTCGGCGTTGCTCGTCTCGATGGTCTCAGAGGTCTCGGCGATGCCGAGTCGGAGGTCGTCGACGATGTCTGCGATGTCGGCGACGGCCGCCTTCGACTCCTCGGCCAGCGACTTCACCTCGTCGGCGACGACCTTGAACCCCGCTCCGTCGGTGTCGGCACGGGCCGCCTCGATGTTCGCGTTCAGCGCGAGCAGACTCGTCTGGTCGGCGATCGTGGCGATCATCTCGGTCATCTCGTCGATGGCCTCCATCCGCGCCTCCAGCGACTGCACCGTCGCCATGTTCTCCTCGGAGGCCGCGATGGCCGTCTCCATCCGCTCGATGGCGTTCTCGGCTTCGGTGTTCCCCTGGACCGCCCGCTGAGCCGCCTCGCTGGCCCGAGTGTCGATCTGTTGAGTGCTCGCAGTGATCTGCTGGATGGACGCCGACAGCTCCGAGACGCTGTCCTCGGCGATCTCCGCCTCCTCCGTCTGCGTCTCGGCGAGCCGCGAGACGTGGTCGCTCGACTCGCCGATCTGCTCCGCGGAGGCCAGCGTCTCCTCGGTCTGGGCGGCGATCTCCTCGGCGATGAGTTCGAGGTCGTCGGCCCGCTCGCGGGCCGTCTCGAGCGTCGCCCGCGTGTTCTCGACGGCGACGGAGAGGTTCCGGGCCATCCCGGCGAACTCCCGGTGGACGTTACGGATGGCCGGGAACTCGGCGTCGGGTTCCGGGATCTCCGGGTCGACCGTGAGGTCGCCACGGCTGAGTCGGTCGAGACTCTCGTCTAACTCGCCGACGACCGTCGACTGGTACGCCTCCAACTGCTCCTCTCGCCGCCGGAGTGCGAGTTCGTCGCTGATGTCGCGGTTGATCTCGACGGCCCCGACGACTGTCCCGGCTCCGTCGAACAGCGGGAAGACGCTCCGACTGACCGGCACCTCCTCGCCGTCGACGACGACGGTGTCCTCCAGTTCCTCGACGGCGGTCCCCGAGGCCAACACCTCGCGCATCACGGAGTTGTCCGCCTCGCCGTAGTCGAACAGGCAGTCGCCGAGCAGTTCACCCGGTTCGCGGTGAAAGAGGTCCCGACAGGCCCGATTCGAGTGGGTGAAACAGCCCTCGTCGTCGACGACGAAGATGGGGAGAGCCAACCCCTCGAGGACGCTCTCGACGACCGACGCGCCGGTGAGTCCTGTGAGACTGCCGACGTCGGCGTCCACCTCGGTGTCGGCCGTCCCTAGGACGGTCGTCCAGTCTGCTCCTCCGGCGGTCGGTTCGTGTCCGCCGGACGGCTGTTCCGAGCGGAGTGCGGCGAGAATCCCGAACATAGTGGTTGTCGTTCTGCTACGCGCGAGACACGCATATAAAATTCAGCGTCGAATTATCACGCACGAATAATTAGAGCACCGACTGACGACTCGCGGCCGATCCGTGAACTTAAGTGATTGCACGAGTAACGGTGACACGAACGCCGATGATCGACGCGGACGACACGGACGAGAGGAACGGTGACGAACGTCGCGGACGAGCGGCGGCCGTCGTCCTCGCCGCGGGAGTCGGTTCTCGGTTCGACGACGGCAACAAACTGCTTGCCGGCGTCGGCGCCGATCCGTTGGTCCGTCGCGCCACGGAGACGCTGTGTGCGGCCGCCGTCGACCCCGTCGTCGTCGTCCTCGGCCACGACGCCGAACGCGTGTGCGATGCGCTGACGGGACTCCCGGTCGAGACGGTGGTGAACCCACGCTACGAGGCCGGCCAGTCTACGTCGGTCGCTACGGGCGTCGAGGCGCTCCCCGCGGACGTCGAGTACGCCGTCTTCGCGCTCGCCGACATGCCCGACGTGGCCGTCGAGACGGTCGACCGACTCGTCGCCGTCGCCCGCGAGACGGACGCGGACGCCGTCGTCCCGACGTACGAGGGACAGCGGGGCAACCCCGTGGTGTTCCATCGCCGGCGGTTCGACGCGCTCGCCGCCGTCGACGGCGATCGAGGCGGCCGCGCATTGTTCGACGACAGCACCGTCACCCGCCTCGCCGTCGACGACCCGGGCGTCCGCCGCGACGTCGATACGAGAGACGACCTCGCCGAACGGGAGTGAGCGCCCTCGTAATAATACAATTACTTCTGTAAAGCTGGCTACGCGAACTGATCCCCGACTCACCGTTGCCCCGCCGACAGCGGCACCTCGCGCACCCGGTGTTCGACCTCCCGGACCCGCTCGCGTTTCTCGCGTTCGTCGGCGGCGGTCGCCTCCGTCGCGAACAGTCGGACGCGAGTCCACCCACTGGCGTCGTCAGCGTCGCCAGCGTCGTCGCTCTCTTCACGTTGCTCGACGGCGTACAGCGTCTCGGGGTGGAAGTAGAGGGTGAAGCCGAAGTACTTCTCTTTCGTCAGCCGCGTCTGGTAACAGACCTGCGCGTACGTCTCGGACGGGAGCGACACCTCACCGGTGAGGTCTTCGTCCGTCGAGGCGGTTCGTCTGTACGGCGCGCCGCAGTTCGGACAGCCCTGTCCGCTCATGGTGTCTGTACACACGTCACAATGTTTAATAATCGCCACCGGGTCGGTGACGCATGGACAACTTCGACGAACTCGTCTCGTCGCTGACGCCCAGAGAGGAGAACCCCGCGATCAAGTCTTACCAGAACACGGTCGCGATGGCGTGTCCCGCCTGCGAGGAACCGTTCGACGACATGGTCGTCTGCAAGGAGGAGGCGACGAGTCTCAACCTGAGTAAGTCGTTGGACCTCTGTGTGGCCGTCCACGACGACCGCCCCGTCATCTTCACGCACCAGAAGTGACGCGCTCTCCGTCCGAGATCTCGAGTCGGTAGCTGTACTCGCCGTACGACTCGCCGCCGATGGTCGTCTCTCCTTCGTCGACGCGTTCGAAGCCGAGACTCTCGTAGAACCCCTGTCCGATCTCGTTGTCCGCGAGCACCATCGCCGTCAGTCGGTCTGCACCCCGCGACGCCATCTCGCTTTCGACGCGGTCGACGAGGTCGCTGCCGATCCCCGCCCCTCGGTCGTCGGGGTGGACGTAGACGCGGAACACGACCCCCTCCTCGCGGTTCCACAGGGCGTGGACGAACCCGACTACTTCGTCGCCCCGTTCGGCGACGAACACGCACGTCGCCGGTCGGTCGAGTTCCGCTCGCAACTGCGTCGGCTCGTACCACTCGTCGACGCCCGACTCGGCGGTCTCCCGGCTCAGTATGGTCGGATAGTCGGCGGTCCACGACGCCCGTGCGACGGCTCGGATGGCTTCGACGTCGTCTGCGCTCGCTCGTCTGATGGTCATGTGGGTAGATACCACGCCACGACCGTAGCTCTTTGTGCCGTCGCCGACGCTCTCGTGGGCCCGACGACGCACACGCTCGCTGTCGCTCGCGGTTCTGAAAACGGAAAGATGCTCCGCCAGGGATTCGAACCACGGTCACTCCACTCGCTTCGCTCGTTTCGCTCTCTAGTTCAAATCCTCGGTTGCTTCGTAGTGCGCCGCTGCCACGGCGCACAAATCATCAGAGAGAGCATTCGAACCACGGTCACTCCACTCGCTTCGCTCGTCTCGTTCCCTGATTCGAACCCTTCGTCACATCTCGTGCGACGCACACGCTCGCTGTCGCTCGCGGTTCTGAAAACGGAAAGATGCTCCGTCAGGGATTCGAACCCTGGTCATCACCGTGAGAGGGTGATATGATTGGCCGGACTACACCAACAGAGCACGTCTTTCTACACCCAAACGTATCGTGGGTACAGTAAAAACAGTTGCGCTTTATGGCCGCTGTGTGTGTCGGTATCGTTTGACCTTTTCGTACCCATGTACTGTCCTCGTGTCGCAGAGTACGAAACGGTCAAGTACTACTCGTCGTCGAACGGCGACCCGGCGGCCTCGGGTTCGTGGCCCTTGAGACTGATGACGTTCTCGCGGCCGACGCGGAGCTTCGAGATGAGTCCCTCCTCTTCCATATCCGAGAGCAGCATGCTCACCTTCGACTTCGACCAGCCGGTCTCCTCGACGATGTTGACCTGCTTCATCCGTCCGCCGCTCTGGTCGAGCATCCGGACCACCCGGTCTTCGTCGGTCAGCAGCTCTTCGTCGGAGACGGCGGGTTGCGGCTGCGAGGCGGCGTCCGCCGTCGGTTCTCCCGTTCCGTCGTCGGCGACACCCGAGCTCTCGTCGGTCGATCGCTGGCGCAGATACCACGCGACGGCGGCGACACCGACGAGGAGAACCCCTCCCGCTAGCCAGGGAAGCCACCCCGACGACCCCGGCGTCGCGACGTCGGTACCGCCGGTGTCGCCTCCTCCGCCTGTCTGTCCACCGGCACCGCCGGCGTCGCTGCCGGCAGGGGCGAACACGACTCGTGGCCGTTCGTCGGTGAACTCGCGCTCCCCCTGCCACGTCACCGAGTCGCTGTCGGCGAGCGAGGAGCTGTTCGACTGGGTGCCCGCCGGCTCGACCGACTCGAACTGGAGGTTCGGACCGGGCGTGACGACCAGCGACTGCTGTTGACCCAGATACAGCCCGCCTTCGAAGACGTCACCGACGACGACCCGGTCTCCCTCCTGCAGGCCGAACCCGGTCCACGTGAACGACATCTCGACGACACCGATCTCGTTGCCGAGACTCGACGTCACCTCCGCGCGCCGCGAGAACGACGTCGCCTCCATCTCGCGGCCCGTCAGGTTCGTCCCGTCGGCCACCAGCGCCGTCGAATCGCGTCTGAACCCGTCGTACAGCTGTGTCTCCGTGCCGTTGAACTCCTCGGCGAACGCCTCGAAGTTCTCCCGCTCGGTCTCGTTCGAGAGCGTCCGTTCGTAGTGGAACGTCCACCGCGCACTTCGGTTCTCGTAGACCGTCAGCCGGACCTCGTTTCGGTCGAACGACTCCTGGAGGCTGTCGATCGTCTCCACGGCCGGAGCTCGCTCGTGACCCTCACTAGTCGCTGCCACGGGGGTGACGGCGAGACAAACGACGAGCAACGCGACGACGACGCCCGGAAACTCCATCGACATCTCCAACACGGAGCGAGCCAAAAGAGTTTTTGACACTCGGTCGCCGGCGACGAGCCTCTCGAAACGCGGCCGAACCCGTCACGTGCGTTTTTGTTCTCTACCGACGTACGTTACACGATGACACACTCCATCGGCGTCGAACTGACGCTCCTCTTTCAGGCGTCGCTCTTCGGCGTCGTCGCGACGGCGATACTCGTCGTCGGGACGCGTCTCGCGCCGCCTACGTGGACGGACGGCCCCGAGGCGGCAACGCGCTGGGCTGCCGAACTCCGTCCCGTGGTCTGCGAGGTCCGGCGCACGCTCGCCGCCGACGGGGCCGCCCGCTACGACCGTCTCCAGCGCCGACTGCTGCCACTGTCCAGTCGTCTCGACCGTCACGCGGCGATCGCCCCCGCCGCCGTCGACGACGAACTCGTCGTCGGCGTCACCGAACTCGGCTACGGCTGTCGGGCCGTCGGGATGGAACTCACCCGGGCACAGCGAGTCGACTGGGAGGCCCCCGACGGGGAGGTCGTCGCCGTCCGGGACGTCGCCGACGACCTCCTGGCCGCGCTCGACGAGTGCGACGGCGGCGTCGACGAGGGCGGGGACGAGGACGCTCTCGAGGGCGACGTCTCCAGCGTGTGAGCAGCCTCTCGTCGGCCGGTTCTGCTCGGCACTCAGCGCACGACGTCGCCGCCGGCGACGACGGTCGTCGGATGCCGCCACGCGCTGACGTCCTCGAGTGGGTTCTCGGCCAGCACGACGAGATCCGCGCGGGCACCTTCGGCGACCGTCCCGACGTCGGCGAGGCCGAGGAGGTCGGCGGCGGCGACGGTCGCCGCTTCGAGCGCCTGTTCGGCAGTGAGACCGCGGTCGACGAGGAGCGCTAACTCCTGGGGGATGTCGGCGAAGAAGTTGAACGGCGTCCCCGCGTCGGTGCCCATCGCGATGGGGACGCCGGCGTCGAGCGCGTGCTCGAAGGCCCGCTCGTGTGCGTCGACGGCCGCCTCGGCCTTGGCGACGGCCTCTGCGGGGATGCCAGCCTCGACGCCGTTGTCGACGATCCCCGCGAGCGCGGCCGTCGTCGGCACCCAGTACGTTCCGTGGTCCGCCATCGACTCAGCCGTCTCGCGGTCCATGAACGTCCCGTGTTCGACGCTCGTGATACCGGCGCGGACGGCGTTCTCGATCCCCTCCTTACCGTGGGCGTGTGCCGCCGTCGGGACGCCCTTCGACGCCGCGGCGTCGACGAGCGCCGCGAGCTCCTCGGGCGTCAGTTCGGGGAGGCCGGTGTTCGCCCCCTCGGTGAGCACCCCGCCGGTCGCCATACACTTGACGACGTCCGCGCCGCGTTTCAGCTGCTCGCGGGCCGCCCGCCGCACCGCCGTCGCGCCGTCGGCCTCACGGCCGAACCAGTGACCGTGACCGCCCGTCATCACGACGTTCTGCCCCGCGGCGAGCACTCGCGGTCCCTCGAGGACGCCCGTCTCGACGGCCCGTGCCGCGTCGAGGGCGAGCGAGTCGCGCGCCCCGAGGTCGCGGACCGTCGTCACCCCGGCGTCGAGGGCGGCTTCGAGGTTCGCCGCAACCCGGTAGGCGGCGGTCGCCTCGCTCTCGCCTTCGATGGTGCTCACGTCGGGGCGACCGTCCATCATCAGGTGGACGTGAGCGTCGATCAGCCCCGGCGCGACGAACTGCCCCGACACGTCGGTCTCGGTGTCGTCCTCGTCGCCGTCGACGTCGCCGACGGCGACGATGCGTCCGTCTTCGATACCGACGTCGGCCTCGCGGACGCCGTCGACGTCGACCACGCGTCCGCCTCGGAGTACGTGCATGGGGTGTGTGTTCACGGCACCCGACCTAAAGACAGGGGTCTCGGCAGGGGAAACGGTCACGTGGGTCGCGGCCGACTGTCACCCCATGGCAGGCGAACTCGACGGGAAGGTCGCACTGGTCACGGGTGCGAGTTCGGGCATCGGCGAGGCGACGATTCACGCGCTCGGGAGCGAGGGCGCCGACGTCGTGCTCGTCGCTCGTCGCGAGGAACGACTGGTCGAACTCGCAGCCGACGTCGAACGTTCTCACGACGTCGAGACGCTCGTCGTGCCGACGGACGTCCGCGACGAACTGGCCGTCGACGCCGCAGTCGAGCGGACGATCGGCGCGTTCGGCCGCCTCGACGTCGTCGTCAACAACGCCGGACTCGCCCGCGGATCGAACGTCGCGGACATGACCACCGAGGAGTACCGGACGATGACCGACACCAACGTCGACGGCGTCTTCTTCGTCACCCGCGCGGTGCTCCCGCATCTCGTCGAGACCGAGGGGAACCTCGTCTTCGTCGGTAGTTTCGCCGGTCAGTACCCGCGACCGTTCAACCCGGTGTACGCTGCGACCAAGTGGTGGGTCCGTGGGTTCGCCCACAGCGTCGAGGCCGACGTCGGCACCGAGGGCGTCGGCGTCTCCGTCGTCAACCCCTCCGAGGTACGCACCGAGTTCGGCAGCACCTACGGCGAGTCCTTCGAGGAACGCTTCGACCCCGGCGAGGTGACGGAACCCGACGAGATCGCCGACGCGATCCGCTTCTGTGCGACACAGGACCGATCGACCGTGAGCGAACTCGACCTCTACCGGCGCGACAAGTTCTCCGGGTGGTGATCTCCGGACTGTGAGGAATACGACCGCCTGACGACGCGCTCACCTCACCGTCGCCGTTCGAGCGCCGTCCCCGACTCACCCACGGCCAGCGACGACTCGGCCGTCGAACAGACGGCGGCGAGCGACGCCGTGGCGACCGACGGTCGACGTTCCCAACTCCCGTCGTCCCGTTCGAGGAGACAGCCGCCGTCGCCGACGGCGACGCCGACGTCGTCGGCGATCGCGACTCCTCGGAGAGAGTCGTCGACCGTCACCGCCGGCGTCCACACCGACCCGTCGTAGCGGTAGAGCGTGCCGTCGTCGCCGGTGACGACGAGCTCCTCCGACGCGTCGACGCCGACCCCGAGGTCCGTCAGCGCCCCGGCGTCGTCGATGCCGACCGACTCCCACTCGTCGTCCGTCTCCGTCGACTCGAACACCCCGCCGTTCGTGTCGACGGCGTACGTCCGACGTTCGCCACCGGACGCACTCGCGTCGGCGACCTCGACAGCGGCGAGACTCGATCCGCTCCCGGGTTTCATTGGCGAGCGCCACCGGGTCTCCTCGCCGTCGTACTGGCCGCGAAGCACCCTGCCGGAACCGTCGACGAGCAGCAGCGTCTCCCGGCCGTCGTCGCCGGCGACGGCCACGTCGTTCCACGTGCTGGTCTCGTCGTCCGGTGCGGAGTGATCCGTGTGTCGTCCAGTCTCGACGTCGACGCGCCCGAGCGCGCCACCGTCGCCGGCGACCCAGACCGCTCGGCCGTCGTCCGTCGCGTCGATGCCGCGGAGCGTCTTCCCCGCCGTGCCGGGACCGTCTTCGAGCAGCGTCTCCCACTCACCGTGTGCTCTCTCGAGGACGACGCCGCCGTCGCCGACCGCGTACGCGGTCGTCTCCCCGGACTCGGAGGCGCCGACGACGTCGAGCAGGTCGGTGTCCGTCGGTGCCTCGACGCGCTCCCACGTCGCCGGCGGCCGTGTGTCGTCGGTCTCGACGTCCGTGTCGGACTCGGCACCGGAGGTAGGCTCGACGTCCGTGTCGGACCCGGGGCCAGTGGCAGCGCCGTGATCCGACTCGGTCGTGGGGTCGTCGGAGGCTACCGTCGCTCTCTCCGTGGTCGACGTACGCTCGTCACGCCCCGGTTCGCTCTCCGGGCTCTCGGGGAGGTCGTCTCCGGCCTGCCGGTACCGGTACGTCAACGGAACGACGTACGCGAGAAACGCAAGCACTGCGAACCCCTCGTGGAACTGCATGAGCAATCCGAAGGCGGTGAGCGCAGCGGCGCTCGCCGCGTGGACGCCGGTCTGCGCGTACTCGCGGTAGAAGCGGAAGAACTCGCCCATCACCCGTCGCTAGCAGCGGCGCACTAATCAGCCTTGTCGCCGACCGCACGCTCGTCTCTCTCTATCGCCGACGAATCGTCGACTGCCACTCGCTACTCGCTCGGCACTGACGCCAGTACCCGAACCTGGTCGCCGACCGAGAGCGTCTTCCCCCACTCCGACTCGGGGACAGCGGTGTTGACCATCACGCGGAACTGGTGGTCGAACCAGTCGCCGCCGCTCCAGTCGGGCATCGTCTCGCGGCGCTTCTCGACGAACGTCTCGCGAAAGTTCGGATACGCCTCGCCGGTCTCGGGGTCGCGACTCGGGACGACACAGCGCTGACAGGGGTTGACGCCCTCGAACCGGACGTCGCCGACCTCGAACGCGACCCGGTGGTCCCGGTCGGAGAAGAGGTGGTCCTCCCAGAACGGGGGGACGCCGCCGACTTCGAGGTTCGCCCGGAGGCGACGGCGCATCGACGCGACGTCGACGCCGTCGTACCAGGAGGCGAGTTCGCGGAGCGTCGCCGTGCTGACGACCGTCGGCCCCGACGCCGTCGTGTCGTCGGGGAACCCGCCCGCGCGGTCACGGCGCAGCGAGACGGGTTCGTCGAAGTAGCGCGAGAGCCAGTCGGTGAGGACGTCGGAGTCGGCGTCGAGCGGGGCGGTCACCGACGCCGTCTCGGCCTCGGGCGCTCGCAACGTGACCGTCCCGCGGTCGCGGTCGACCGCCGAGCGAACGCGGTGGACCGCGGCCGTCCGCTTCCCGTTGACGTACTCGCCGTCGGCGTCGACGAGGGCGAACTCGCGGTCGCCGGCGAGACCGCCGTTCTCGACGACGTCGACGGACGCGAGGCTCTGCGGGTCGAGCGACTTCACCGGAAACGTGGTGATCCGCCGAAGCGTCGCAGTCGCGTCCTCCGGAGACACGTTACTCGTCTTCGGTCGCGTCCGTCTGTGTGTCGAGGTGCGCGTCGATTTCGTCGACGGTGTAGTCGTGGTAGCCGTCCTCGGAGACGACGGCGACGCTGAGGTCGGTGGCGTCGACGTCCTCGAGTTCGCTCAACAGGGCGCTGACGGCGAGATCGACGCCGGCATCGAGATCGAGATCTTCGCGGTACTCCTCTTCGAGGTGGCCCTGGATCGTCTCGCGACCGCCGCCGATGGCGACCGCCCTCCACTCGTGGGGCGTCCCCGAGGGGTCGGTCCCGAACAGACGCGGGCCGGTGCTGTCGATGCCGCCGACGAGGAGCGCCGCCCCGTAGGGACGCGTGCCGCCGCGCTGGGTGTTCTCCTGGATGAGGTCGGTTACCTCCTTGGTCAGCGTCTCGATCCCGATCGGCTCGTCGTAGCGCAGGCGGTTCGTCTGCGCCTCGCGGCGGGCGAAGTCGACGAGTTTGCGGGCGTCGGCGACGTGGCCGGCGCTCGCAGCGCCGACGTGGTCGTCGATCTTGTGGAGCTTCTCGATGCTCTCTTGGACCATCAGCGACGACCCGGCACGGCTCTGGGCGGCGAGGACGACGCCGTTCTCGGTCCGGATGCCGACGCTCGGTGCGCCGCGCTTGACCGCCTCACGCGCGTACTCGACCTGATAGATGCGACCGTCGGGAGAGTACAGCGACGTCCCCCGGTCGTACGCCTGCTGGTCGTTCCGGTTCATCGCTCGTCCTCCCGTGTCGTCGGTGACGCAACGCTGTCAGTCATCACACCCGGATACGCCCCCATCGCGGAAAAATCCTCGTAAAGACGACCCGCCGAGTCCCTCTTACGGTTGCGTCACGCCACCGTCGGGCAGCCTGAGAGCTCACGGCCCGGCGTCGCCCCTCGTCGACGTGGTTTCCGCCGCCTCCTGTCGACGTGGTTCAGTCACTGTCGAGAGACTCTTCGGTCCAAACGCCGTGTACGACCGTCACAGCTACTGTGTCTCCCGTTTCCACACTGCACGGACGGCGGGAAACCACTCGGTGTTCCGCTCAGTTTCGAGGCGTTTCGGACCGTAACAGTCCGTTCAGTCCCTGCATAACTGCCGTCTCGCCCCGTCTCCCGCCGAAACGTCCAGTTTATGCAGAACGACTTGGACTCGGCGACTGTTCGGGCCGCTCACGGCGCTTAACAGGCCTATAATAATCCCCCCGGTGAACGTGAGTACGGGTAATGGATGCCCGTCGGTTCGTCTGGTCGGGGTCACGTTCGTCGTTTCCCCTCCCGACGACTGACTGTCGCATCCGGGCACACGGCGGCAGCTGACGGGACAGAGACGAATCAGAACTGACAACGATGGCAAACAGTAGTTCACCTTCGGACGGCGGTGCACAGACGAACATCGGTGGGTCGTCACGGTACGGCGAATCGGCAGTACGACGAACGGCGGACGCGGTGCCGGAGTGGGTCTGGCCCGCGCTCGTCCCCTGTGTCAGCGTCGCGATCGTGTTGACGTACCTCGTCACGCACCCGTACCCGGCGTACGGGGCGGGGCTGTACCTGCAGATCGCCGAGGAGATCATCGCTCACGGCTACGGACTCCCCGAGTCGATCCCCCTCTACACGGAGAACGGCGTCCCCTTCGCCTACCCGCCGCTGATGTTCGGCGTCGCAGCGGTGTTACTCGACCTCGGACTCGACCCGATCACGATCAGTCTCGCGGTTCCGGCGGTGGTGACGGCGGTCCACCCGATCGTCTACTACTTCGTCGGCCGCGAGCTGCTCCCCTCGCGACGGCAGGCGGGGCTGGCGGCGATGCTGCTGGCCGTGACGCCCGACGTCCTTCAGTGGCATCTCTCCGCCGGCGGTCTCGTCCGAGCGCCCGCGTTCCTGTTCGTCCTCCTCGGTGTCTACACGGGGCTGCGTGTCCACAAGCGGGGCGAGCTGAAACTGGTCGCCGTCGGCACCGTCCTGTTCGGACTCACGATACTGACGCATCCGGTCTACACGGTGTTCTTCGGGATGAGTTGGCTGCTGGTCTACCTGTTCTTCGACCGGACGATCGTCGGGCTCGTCGCCGGCGCGTTCGTCGCGGGGGGCGGCATCCTCGTCGCCTCGCCGTGGTGGTTCCAGGTCGTCCAGATCCACGGTCCGGACATCTTCTTCGCCGCCGCTGGCACCCACAGCGGCCTCGCGGGGGGGCTCGGGCGGTTCCTCGACATCTTCGTCTACAAGGACATCGACATGCTGCTGCCGTTCTTCCTGCTGTCGTTCGCGGGGGCGGCGTGGTTCTTCAAGAGCCGTCGGTACTTCCTGCCCACGTGGCTCGTCGTCAGCGGATACGTCATCGGAAAAGACCGGTATCTGTTCGTCGCCGGATCGATGATGGCCGCGGCCCTGCTCGTCGAGGTCGTCGTCCCGTGGTTCCGTCGACACGTCTCCCTCCCGGAGAGTCGCCGGGCAGGGACCGCCGTCGCACTGGCGGTCGTCGTCCTCGCGGCGACCGTCGGCGGCCTGTTCGCCGCCGGGGCGCTCAACTCCGCGTACGAAGAGAGTTCGACCCAACCGGCGTTCATGGACGGGGCGGACCACGAGGCGATGCAGTGGGTCGCCGCCAACACGGAATCTGGAGCGCAGTTCGTGGTCCTCGGCGACGCGGCGGAGTGGTTCCCGCTGTTCACCGACCGGGGGATCCTCGTCGGCCCGTGGGGCGTCGAGTGGACCTCACCGGAGCAGTACGACCGGCAGTTGGACATGTACACCGGTATCTCCGCCTGCGAGGACGCGAGTTGCGTCACGGAGACGCTCGACGAGAACGACGTCTCACCGGACTATCTCTACGTCCCGAAAGGAGAGTACACCGTTCGTGGCGAGGAGTTCACCGCCGACGGGACGCTCCGCCGGTCACTCATCGACGCCCAGGGGTACGAACCCGTCTACGAGAACGAGGGAGCGGCCGTCTTCCGCGTCACCGGCGCGGCCGAGTGACGGGAACTCTCGTCTCCGTCCCGATTTCTCACCTGTGAAATTGACGACACTTCCGACGGGACGACCGCTACACTCATCTCGCTCGAACGAGTAACGCACCGCAGAGATGCACGGGTCGCGTCCCCGCTCCCGCCGCCGACTGGTGACTGCCGTCACCGTCGTCGTCCTCCTCGCTCTCCTCGTCGTCAGTCCCGGTCTCGTCGCACCGCACGCCACAGAGGAGGTGCCGCGGAAGGGGCCGGCCGACGTGAAGCTTGTCTCCGTCTCCGAGGAGAGCGACGCGAGACTCTGGCCGTTCACCAGTCGACAGCGGTCGTTCGAGTCGCTCACGCTCCCGATCAACGCCGTCGTCCGCGCCGAGAGTTCGCGCGTCGTCTCCCAACTGCAGCGTCGCTCCGGCAGCGACTGGGAGTCGGCAGACGACGAGTGGCAGGGCGTCGGTAACGAGGCCGAACCCGTCGTCGTCGAAGGGACGGACGTCACGTGGGACGAGACGACCGGGGCGACGCGCTACACCTACGTCTCGGCATCCGGTTCCGCGGGTGGATGGACCACCGAGACGGCACAGGTCCACGACGGAAGGTACTTCGGCTCCCGGTACCACCTCCGGCTCTACGAGGGTGGCACCGGAGGCGACCGGTGGACGGCGATCCAGGCCCACCACGAGCACTGGGACTGGTTCCGACTCCGGCACACCGTCGGATCGCTCTCGGTGGCCCAACAGCAGTTCGAAACGGAATATTTCGGCGCCGCCTACACGGCCGACGTCGGCCGCGAACGGTTCGCCAACGGCGGCATCTCCGACGCCGACGGCTGGGTGTCGATCGTCGACCTGCGACCGCTCTCGGTCACGGAGTTACGACCGCTCTCGGCCGCCGGCGCGCTCTCGGTCGGTCTCCTCCTGTTCGGAGCCATCGAGGGGCGAACCAGCGCTACGTGGCGATCGATGGTCGACCACGTGACGGCGGTGCTCTCCGACGAGATCGGCCAGCGCAGCGTGCTCCTGTTCGCCGCTCTGCTGTCGTTGCCGCTCTTCGTCCGGAGCGCTGCCGTGTTCGCCGAAACGGCCGTCGGCGTCCTCCCGGTGAAACTCGTCGCCGGGACGCTGTATCTCGTCCTCGCCGCCGGTATCCCCGCGGCCGCGCTGGCGCTCCCGCACGAGGGCGAACCGCTCGACTGGGCGGGGATCGCGATCCTCGGACTCGGGATCGGCTTCGTCCTCGACTACCAGTCGATCGGCATCGAGGTGCTGCCGATCGCAGTCGTTCTGCACCGGGTGACGGTACTCGCCGTCGTCGGTTTCCTCGCAGCGGGTGCGTCCCGCCGAGCGACGGAGACGCCGTGGAACAGTTCGACGAAGATCGGCCTCGTGACGTGGCTCTGTGCCCTCGCCTGGCCACTGCTCGTGGGGCTATAGTCTCTATGAACAACTCTTTAGACGCCAGGTAATAATGTGGAAGAGAAGCGTCGGTACGACACACGAACCTGCGACGGTACTCATCTCCAAATGACACGTGAAGACGACAACCACACTCCTCGCTTGACTCGCCGTGCGGTGCTCGCCACGCTCGGCGTCGGTGCGACGAGCGGCTGCCTCCGGTCGATCCAGTCGACGGCCGGACGCGACACCCCTGATCAGATCTCGCTGTCGGTCAAGACGGTCCCGGCCGACGACGACCCCCGTGCGACCCGCATCGCGCGGTTCCTCGTGACGAACCTCCAGCAGGTGGGGATCGACGCCAAGGTCGTCCCCATGAGTCGCGAGGAACTGCTCCGCGACGTCCTCCTCAACCACTCGTTCGACATCTACGTCGCCCAGCATCCGGGACACCGCGACCCCGACTTCCTCCGCCCGTTCACCCACTCGATGTTCGACGTCGAGATCGGCTGGCAGAACCCGTTCGGCTACGCCAACCTCGAACTGGACGACCGACTCGAACGGCAGACGAGACAGACTGGTGCCGCCCGAACCGAGACACTGAAGGCGATCCAACGGACGTTGGTCCGAAACCAACCGTTCTCCGTCGTCGGCTTCCCCGAGTCGATCAGGGCGACTCGCGACGACCGGTACGCGGGACGCGACGACCTGCCGATCAACTCGGTCCCGTGGTATCTCTCGCTCTCCGAACGTGAGGACGTCGAGACGGCGGACGCCACGTCGAACGCCACCGCCACCTCGCAGACGTCGTCGTCGGCGAACGAGACGCGGACGACCGACACCGAGACGGAGTCGGAACCGACGACGTTCCGGACGACGCTCACGGACTCCCGTCCGACGGAGAACCTGAACCCGCTGGCCATCGAGTTCCGGGGCCCGGAGCAGATCACGTCGCTCATGTACGACTCACCGGGGCGGTACGTCGACGGCGACGTCGTCCCGTGGCTGGCGGAGTCGTTCGAGATGACGACCGAGGGGAGCGACAGGCTCGTCAGTCGGCTCCGACTCCGCGAGGGCCTTCGGTGGCACGACGACACGCCGCTGACAGCCGACGACGTCGCCTTCACCTTCGAGTTCCTGCAGGATACGTCGATGGGCAACCTGTCGACTGCCGTCCCCTCCCCGCGGTTCCGCGGGTTGACGTCGCTCGTCGAGTCCGTCGAGGCGACCTCCGAGCGGGACGTCCGCATCGAGTTCGGTCCGGTCGCCGAACCGGTTGCCAGACGCGTCTTCACCGTCCCCATCCTCCCCGAGCACGTCTGGGAGCAACAGACGGGGCGGGCGATGGGTTCGAGTCTGAACACCGACAGCGCCGTCACCAAGGCGCTCGTCTGGAACAACCCGAACCCGGTCGGGAGCGGCCCGTTCCGGTTCGTCTCTTCGAGCGTCAAACAGTCGGTCGTGCTCGAACCGTACGAAGACCACTTCCTCGCTCGCGACGACGTCGGCAGTCCGACCGGGGGGTTCCACCTCCCCACGTTCGACCGACTGGAGTTCGCGCTCGTCCCGTCGAGCGGTGCCGCGGTCGAACTCCTGCAGCGCGGGGAGGCGGACGCGACGGCGTCGACGCTCCTCCCCGAGGACGTCTCCGCCATCGGCCGAAACGACCAGCTCTCGCTGCACGTCTCGCAGTCCTCCGGATTCTACCACGTCGGCTACAACGTCCGGCAGGCACCGCTCAGCAACCCACGGTTCCGGAGAGCGATCGCCCGCCTCATCGACAAACCGTTCATCGTCGACGACGTGTTCCGTGGCTACGCGTCGCCCGCGTCGTCACCGCTCGGAAACGGCGGCGGCGTCCCCGCAGGGTTGCGCTGGGGCGAGCAGGACCCTGAACTTCCCTTCCACGGCTCCGATGGGGAACTCGACGTCGAGGCGGCCCGCAGCGAGTTCGAGAACATCGGCTATCGGTACACGAAGAACGGGAGACTGCTGAGTGGTTGAGCTGGATTCGCTGTCGACGCTCGCGGTGTTGCTGGTGCAGGTGCTCCTCAGCGTCTCGATCCTGTTGGGGCTGACGAGCGCCGTCGTCATCGGTCCGACCCGCCTCCGGACGCTCTGGCGAGAGAAGCGACCGCGCCTCCGTGAGGCGCTCCCGTACCTCGCGCTCCTGGTCGGCGTGCTCGTCGTCAACAAGTTCATCAGAGACGTCGTCCCCGAGGTCTCGTGGCTCATCGGGTTGAACGTCACCTCGTACATCTACTCGCTCGAGGGGGCGACCGTCGCCGACATCCAGTCAGTGGCGACGCCGGGACTCACGGCGTACTTCTCCTTCGTCTACGTCGTCGGCTACGTCTTCCTGTTGATCTTCCCGTTTCTGGCGTATCTCGCGCTCCAAGACTTGCGACCGCTGAAACGCACTGCGCTGGCCTACGCACTCAACTACTCGATCGGGCTGCTGTTGTACGCGCTCTTCATCTCCTACGGGCCACGGAACCTCATCCCGGACCTCGTCGACCCGCTGCTCTACTCGACGTATCCGCAGACACAGATTCTAACGAGCAAGGTCAACACGAACACGAACGTCTTCCCCTCGTTGCACACCTCGCTGTCCGTCACGGCTGCGGCGCTCGCCTGGCAGACGCGAGAGGAGTATCCCATCTGGCTCGCCGTCGCGACGCTCTTCGCGGTGAGTATCACGCTCGCGACGATGTACCTCGGCATCCACTGGGCGACCGACGTCGTCGTCGGCGTTGCCCTCGGTCTCGCCTGCGTCGAGCTCGCCACCTGGTACGTCGACCGGGAGTCATCTACCCACGACTAAAGTCGTGGGCTTGAGCGTGGGACTCCCCTTCTGACGACGCAATGTCGTAGGCGGTGTAATCGCCATTCAGGTTCACTGTCCCGCTCTTGAGGGCGAGATGACCGTCGCCCAACCCCGAGGGACGTTTGCCCTCAGGTACAGTTAGTAGTCGCAGACCAATGTTCTTGGATGCGTTGTAGTCGCCGTCGTATTGTTGACCACATTCGTTGCACTCGAACCACCCTGTCTTCGAGTCTCGATTCGTACTCGATTGGTGGCCGCACCGAGAGCACGTCTGACTCGTAAACGCAGGCGGTATCTGCTCAACTCGAATGTCGTACTCGGCAGCCTTGTACGCGAGTAGTTCTTGCAGTTCTCGAAACGCCCATTGGTGCATTTGGCGTTTGATACGGTCGTTTCCGTTTTCCATTCGGTTTCGAATGTGTGTCAGATTTTCGACGGCAATGTACGAACAGTCGTGGGACCGAGCCTCTTCAACGAGACGCCGAGAAATGGTGTGCAAGCGGTCCAAGACGAAGCGGTTTTCTCGTCCCGACAGTCGCGTGAGTGCTTGCTTCGCGGAACGAGTGCCTTTGTCTTGGAGGCTACGGCGGACTCGGAAGTAATGGTTCTGTCCCCACAGTAGTTCACCACCATCGAAGAAGCATCCCGTGCTGGTCACGGCGACGTTCTTCAAGTTCAAATCGACGCCCATCACGCGGTCACCACCACGTTCTTCCACTTCTTTTAGCAGAACGATGTGGAGGTAGAACGAATCGTCGTCTTCGCGGTAGTGCAACGTCCCCATTCGTCTCTCGTAGTCGTCGTTATCGAGGTACGACCGTTGGTAGTCCCCGATGACATATTCGACTGCGACTCTGCCGTTGATAGTCGAAAGCGTGGCCGACCTGTCTTTGATAGTCAGCGTGCGCTTGTCGTAGACGGCAGACGGTTGCTTGAAGCGTGGAAGTGGTCGGCTGTTACCTTTCTTCCACTCAGCAACTGTGGACTTCATCGCTTCGACGGCTTTTGAGTACGCACGAACACAGAGGTTCGCAGGCAAGTCTGTCTCGCCACGTAGGTTGTAGTACACTTTGTCGTGTATCTTCGACTTGTTGAGAATGAGGTAGCCGTCGCCGTTGCGACCGTGTTCGACGGTGTAGTTACAGGCGCGATTGAACTGGTCGATGGTCTGATGAAGGTCATCCCGTCGCTCGTCGGGTACATCGAGTTTGACAGGAATAGTTCGTTTAACCTCCATCGTGACTTCACATACGAGGGGTCCTATTATATACGCTTGGGAGTCAGCCTGCCATCGTCGGTGGATTAGCAGTCTGTTGTCGGATTCCACCCATGACTAAAGTCATGGGCTTCCTCCTTGTATCTCTGTGAGACCGGCCGTCGACGCGCTCAGGGAGCCAGCCGGTTCTTCCGGTTCCGCATCTCCTCGTCGTAGTAGTCGAACGTCACCGGACACCACTCCGCGGCGAGGTCGAGCAGCTGTTCCGTCATCTCGCGGATCTCCCACTGGGCGTCGGCGGCCGCCCGCATGTCGGCGACGTGCATCAGCATCCGGACGTTCATCGACATGACGATGTTCACCTTCGAGCCGATCGGGAGGACGAACCGGGCGTCCTCCGGCGGCATCCCGAGGTCGATCAGTTCCTGGTAGTCCTCGACCGACCGTTTCACCGACTGCCGGAACACCTGTTCACGTCTCTCGATCGTCTCCTCGTCGACGGCGCCGCCCTTCTGGTTGCGGCCGATCCAGTCGGGGTCCGTCGCGGAGGGCGGCGTGACGACCATCTCCCCCTCGGCGACGCGCTCGGGGTCGACGTCGTCGAAGGAGACGTAGCGCATCGACTGGACGTCGAAACTGACGTGTCGGTGACGCGTGAGCTGCGCCATGCAGGCGCGACTGACGCCCTTCACCGCGAACGTGACGCTCGGATGCTCGAACGGACCGAAGTGACCGTGCGTCATCAGGTGGTCGATGAGCGTCCGCTTCTTCTCTTCGAGCGTGTCGCCCTCGACCGACGCCATCGTCTCTTCGAACGACAGGTCGGGGTTGAACTCGCTCATGTAGTCGTTGCGGGCACCTCGGCAGATGAGTTCCTCCGGGTTCGGCGTGGCTTCGAGTAGACGGACGTCCATACGAAGGCAAGCCGCCCATGGCCGCAAAACTCTGTCTGCTTGCGACGGCGACCTCGCCCGACCACTCGGACAAGAGCGAAATAGGCCCACCGTGTATCGACCGTATGATCCGCAACATCGCACAGGGCGTCCAGGCGTTCACGAGCAACGCCTTCCTCGTCGCCGGCGACCGAACCGTCCTCGTCGACACCGGCGCGAACTTCGACGCCGTCTCTCGTCTCCGAGACCACGTCGACGGCCTCGACGCGGTCGTGCTCACGCACGCCCACCCGGACCACGTCGGCAACGTCGACGCCGTCCGTGAGGCGTTCGACGTCGACGTCTGGGGGTTCGACCCCGACCACCCGGCCGTCGACCACGCCGTCGCCGACGAGGAGGAGTTGGCGATGGGTTCTCGTACCTTCCGCGCGCTCCACACGCCCGGTCACAAGAACGACCATCTCTGCTTCCTCTCGACGGACGGGGAGATCCTGTTCGCGGGCGATCTCGTGTTTCAGAACGGCGGCTTCGGGCGCACAGATCTCGAAGAGGGCGACCGCGATCTCCTCGTTCAGAGTATCGACCGCCTGCTCACGGCGGTCGACGAGACGCTACAGGAGCTCCACGTCGGCCACGGACCGAGCGTCGTCGACCACCCCTACCGGGACATCGAACTGGCGGGACAGGCGGCGCGACTCTACTGAGCGGTCGCCCGCTCTCGTGCAATCCGCTCAGTCGTCGGTTTTCAGCCCGTAGTAGCCCGGTTCCTCGTCGCTCGGCGGCTCGGCGACGACGAGGTCGTCGGCGTTCCGCATGATCCACGGGATCGCCCAGTCGAGGAGGATCTCCTCGGTGCTCACGTCGAGTTCGGCGTCGGCGTCGAGTCCCTGCAACAACCGTGCGATCTCGTACACGCTGTACATCAGGTCGTCGTCGAGTAGCTCCTCGGCGGTGTAGAAGTCACACGGGTACAACTCCTCGAAGTCGTCTTTCGGCCTCGGCATACGCCCCGATACGCCCGTCCTCGGGAAAGGCCTACTGTTCGTGGGTCGTTCCGCCCACGATACATCAATATAAATAGTTTAGGTTCGCACAACAACCGTTATCACTCGTGGCTCTGAGGGTGGTGTATGGGCGACGCGACGGAGGCTCTCGTCGCGACTTTCCGGTCGTTCGGCGAGGGGGCACTGCGCGATGTCTGGGTGTTCGACCAGTGGACACACCAGAAACTCTACACGCGGGACGACGTCGAGAACCGCCTCGACAACTGTGACGTCGCGGGGTTCATCGACAACGAACGCTACGGCTACATCACGCGCGACACCTACGAGTCGCTCTACTACGCCGACTACAACTACACGGTACGAGGGTTCTCGTCGTTCGAACTGTTCCGGACCTTCTTCGCGGACGACGACGGCCGCGTCGGCGTCATCGCGAGCTTCGACCACCGAGAGAGCGGCTACGACTTCGCGACGCTCTCGGGGGAGCTACAGACGACGTTCGAGGACCACTCGGTGGCGGAGTTCGTGCCGAACGACGGTTCCGACGGCGACGCTCAGTAGCGCAGTTCCCGCAAAAAATCGCTGGATCTCCGGTCGCCGAGGCGACCGGTTCTCGACTTACTCGAAGAGTTCGAGAGCCTGCTGGTAGCGGCTAGAGGGCTCTTCCCAGTCGACGACGTTGAAGAACGCGTCGACGAACTCGCCGCGGTCCGGGCCGTAGTCGTAGTAGTACGAGTGTTCCCAGACGTCGAGTGCGAGGATGGGATGGCTGCCCCACAGTGCGCCCTGGTCGTGCTTGTCGACGACGACGTTGCGCAGTTGGTTCGAGAAGCTGTCGTAGACCAACAGCGCCCAGCCGCCGGCGTTGCCCGCGGCGGCCTCGAACTCGCCCTTCCAGGCGTCGTAGGAGCCGAAGTCCTCCTCGATGCGGTCGGCGAGGTCACCCGAGGGTTCGTCGCCACCCTCCGGGGACATGTTCTGCCAGAACAGGTCGTGGAGGATGTGGCCACAGCCGTTGTGGGTGACGTTGCGGATCGCACCGGGCGAGGAGCCGAACTCGCCGCTCTCGCGGTTCTCCTCGAGCGTCTCCTCCGCAGAGTTCCAGCCGTTGACGTAGCCCTGATGGTGGGTGTCGTGGTGCCACGTCAGCACCTGCTCGGAGATGTCCGGTTCCAGCGCGTCGTACTCGTACGGCAGTGGGTCCAGTTCGTAACTCATGATAATTCCTCCGGAAGGAGAGTTGCGCGGAATCCTGTTAAAGCTTGAGGAGTCAGCTGTTACCACGCCACACGCCCCGCCTCCGTCCGGCGTTATCGTCCTCCCGTGTGGACGTCGAACCGCCGGTCGTACTCGATCTCGGTCGCGACTCGGTCGGCCGTCTCCGCACCGACGAGTCGCTCGACGAGGTGGAGCGCGAGGTCGAGCCCCGACGTGACCCCGCCCGCGGTGAGGAGGTCGCCGTCGTCGACGACGCGGGCGTCGACCACGTCGGCCCCCGTCGCTCGGAGATCGTCGACGGCGCTCGCGTGGGTGACCGCCGGTCGGCCGTCGGTCAACCCTGCCCGCGCCACCAACATCCCGCCGGTACAGACGGCAGCGACCGTCGTGCCCGTCTCGTGGAACGTCGCGAGCGCGTCCGGGACGACGCCGCGCTCGGCCTCGGCCCACGCCCCCGTCTCGTTTCGGGTGTTCCACCCGCCGCCGGGGACGACGAGGACGTCGGGGCGGTCGACGTCGGGGTCCAACGACCCGTCGGGTTCGACGCGCAGGCCGTGGCTCGCAGTCACCCGCTCGCGATCGTCGAGCGTGACGAGTCGCGTCGAGAGGTCGGCGTCGACGGCGACTGCGGTCTGAAACACCTCGTAGGGGCCGACCGCGTCGAGTTCGTCGAAGCCGTCGTACAGCAGGATAGCGACGTCGGTCGTCATGGATCTCCTTCGCGAGGTGGTGAGAAGAGCCTTCGGTCGAGTCGAAGTGGCTCGGATCAGGTCAGCCGGCACTGCCGCGGGTCGCCCGCCCGCCCGAGGAAGAACAGGAGCAGCAGGAGCCCGCCCACGCGGAGCAGGTCGCCGTGGAACGGCATCGCCGCGAGCGCGCCGGTGAACCCGAGGAAGCCGAGTAGCCCCGCACCACAGCTCGCACAGCCCGAGGCGAGGAGGCCGGGGACGACGCCTGTCAGATCCGAGAGGCTGGAGACGCCGGCGACCTGGAGCTGTGCGGCGGCGTTGACCAGCGCGACGCCGGTGAGGACGGCGTAGGCGACGATGAGTCCGACGCCGAACACGCCGACCGACTGGTAGGTCGTCTCGAACAGGTCGACGAACGCCTGCACCAGATAGCGCTGGACGCCCGCACCGAGCATCTGCATCGTGTACGTCGGAAAGGTGCTCAGGATCAGAAGCACGAAGGTGGCGACGGCGAGGACGAGCGTCGCGACCAGTCGCGGGACGGACGAGAACGGGTACGTCAGCGCCGCGACGAGCTGTGAACCGAACCGTTCGAGTCGGCCCCGCCAACTCGCTGTTGCGGTCTGTCCCGACATAGTCACTCCAGCAGCGATCGGATCTTACTGTCGAACCGCGAGTACGGCTGTGCACCCTGGAGGTCGGTGGATCTGTCCGTCTCGGGGTTGTAGAGGACGAACGAGGGCGTTCCGTCGAGTCCGGCCTTCTTCCCACGACTCCGTTCCGCCTCGATCTTCGAGGCGATGGCGTCGCCGTTCTCCTGCATGCAGGTGTCGACGGCGTCGGCGTCGACGCCGTCGACCTCCCGCGTCAACTCCAGCATGTTCGACTGCTTCGACCAGTCGCCGTTGGGGAACCCCTGTTCTTCGAACACCGTCGCGTGCCAGTTCCAGAACGCCTCGGGTTGGTTCTCACGCGTCTGTCGCCAGACGCACCGAGCCATCGTCGACAGGGCCATCGAGTTCTCGCCGATGTTGGGGAACTGGAGCAGCGGGATGCGGATCCGACCCTCCTGGACGTGCGTCCGCACGAGCTTCGGGAGCGTCCGCTGTTCGAACTTCTGACAGAACGGACACTGGTAGTCGCTCCAGTAGTAGAGATTCATCGTGGCGTCGGCGGAGCCGACGATCGGGACCCCGGCGAGGTCGACGTCGAACCCGGTCGTCTCAGAGGCGGCGTGCAACGACGGCGTGACGGGTTCCGAGGAGACTGTCGTCTGTTCGGGCGTCGCAGTCGACTCCGAGGTGGGCTCTGCGGTCGACGGCGACCCGGTCGACCCGGATGCGGGTGTGGCCGTTCCGTTCGCCTCTCCGTCCTCGGTCGGTGATCCGGTCGACCCGGCAGAGCTACAGCCTGCGAGTCCAGCGATAGCTGCGACCGCAGTTCCGCGCAACAGCGCTCGACGTGTTCTCCGCGACATACGGCCCCCTTCTCCGACGACGGTTATAACGAGTGGTCGGCGTTTTCTGGCTCGGAAAAGACCCGGCAACGTTTCAACCCCCGGCGCGTGAGCCCTATTGTGAGTGACGACCCCGACGACACTGCCGTGTTCCGGTTACTCCACGACGAGTACGCCCGGGCGATCCTCACGGCGACCAGTCGGGACGCGATGTCGGCGCGGGAACTCGCTGACGTCTGTGACGCCTCGTTACCGACCGTCTACCGCCGCGTCGACGACCTGGTCGAACAGGGACTCGTGGTCGAGGGGACCGAACTCGACCCGGCGGGAAACCACTACACGACGTACGAGGCGGCGGTCGAACACATCGACATCGACATCGACAACGGAGAGATAGACGTGACTATCACACAGCAATCTGACGCCGCAGACCGCTTTACGCGCGTCTGGGAGGACATCCGGGGGGGAGACGAATGAGTACCGCGCTCGTCGCGGCCAACCTGCTCGTCATCGCGCTCGGCTTCTTCATCGCCTATCAGGCCTACCGGGGCTACCGCCGGAACCAGAGTCGGACGATGCTCTACATCTCGGTCGGGTTCGTCTGCATCAGTCTCGGCGGGGTGATGGACTGCTCGCTGCTGAACACGTACCTCCCGAACCTGCTTCACACGGGGTTCTTCCGGACCGGGTTCGTCCTCGCCGGGATGGGGTTCATCTCGTACTCGCTGTACCACTGATGGGAGTTGTCGTAGTCGGCTGGAACCCCGCTGACCGTCAGACGCTCCGAATCCGACGCATCGCCTCTTCGAACCGCGAGTACGGCTGTGCGCCCGCGAGTTTGCCAGCGACGCCCTTCTCGGGGTGATGCAGCACGAACCCAGGCGTCCCCCGCAGGCGACGCTCGGTCGCGCGTTCGACCTCGGTCCCGACGCGCTCTCGAACCGCCTCGCCCTGCGTCCGCAGGCAGTTCTCGACGCCGTCGACCGACACGCCGTCGACGTCGCGCGCGACGTCGAGCAGGTCGTCTCTGTCGGCCCACCCGGAGTTCGGTTCCTCCTGGGCGTCGAAGACGGCGGTGTGCCAGTCGAGATACGTCTTGGGCGTCGACTCGCGGACCTGTCGCCAGACGCACTTGTCCATCGTCGCTGCCACCATCGAGTTGTCGCCGATGTTCGGAAACTGGAGCGCCACGACTCGGAGTGTGCCGTCTCTGACTTCGTTCTCGAGGAGTTTCGGGAGCGTCTCCTGCTCGAACTGTCGGCAGAACGGACAGAGATAGTCGGTCCAGTAGTAGAGCACGATCGGCGCGTCCAGCGATCCGATGACGGGCGTGTCGTCGAGTTCGATCCCGTGTGCCGAGGTTGTCGTCTCCCAGTGAACCGGGACCGACGTTGCCGTCTCGTCTCCCGTCCCGAACCGACTCGTACAGCCGGCGAGACCTGTCAGCGCGACTGTCGTCGCTGCGGCGAACGACCGGCGCGTCGTCTGGAGAGTCACGGTGACGACAGTCAGGGCCCACTGCAATGAAACCGGTGCACGAGTTGCAGTCGCAGAAAGTGGACGAGAGCGAGCCGAGAGCCGGTGACGACGACGTCAGGCCGTCCCGTTCCACGCGAACGTCCAGAGGTCGGCGGTCGTGTCGCCGTCGTTCGCGACGGTCTCGACGGTTCGTCCGTCGACGACGATCTCGACGCGCTCGTACTCGGTCGGCAGCGAGGCGGCGAACTCGACGGTGCTCCCCGTCGGGCAGTCCGGCGACCCGTCTTTCCCGTCGTCGACGACGTCGACCGTGAGGACGTACGATCCGGGCTGAGACGCCTCGAACGAGACGTTCACCGTCTCGTTGGGAGCGTGACCCACGCTCAGGTTCGCCGTGAACGTCCGCGACGTCCCCGAGGCGACCTCGTGGGCCCACCCGGTGTCGGTGTCGTTCGCGGGGAGACAGCCAGTTCCGGTCGCGAGCGACCGCGGCGGGTCGGCCGGATCCGGTCCCTCCGGCGTCGTCGAGTTGGGCGACCCGAACAGCGGGTCGACGAGGCTCGCACCGACACCGCCGACGGCGACGCCGACGAACAGACCGAGGACGATGCCGAGCACGAGACGAGAGGGCTGTCGCATACCCCACGACTCGCGGGCCGCCGGTTTGGTTGTGTCGGTCGTGTGACCCTCTCTCGTCACTCCTCGTCGTTGCCGCGTGCCCGCTCGAACATCGACAGCGCCCGTTCGCGCCGCTCGCCGTGGTCGAGGATGGGTGCGGGGTAGTCCGGGGCGACACGATCGCGCTCCTCGTCGGACAGTTCGTGCCACTCGTGGACGGTGTCGGCGTCGACGTCGCGGAGTTCGGGGACGTACCGTCCGATGTACTCGGCGTCGGGGTCGTAGCGTTCGCCCTGCGTCATCGGGTTGAAGATGCGGAAGTAGGGTTGGGCGTCGGTCCCCGTCGAGGCGGCCCACTGCCACCCACCGTTGTCGTTCGCGGTGTCGTGGTCGGCGAGGAACTCTCGGAAGTGGGCGTAGCCCGCCCGCCAATCGAGGAGCAGGTCCTTCGTCAGAAACGACGCGACGATCATCCGAACCCGGTTGTGGATGTACGCCTCCTGTTTCAACTGTCGCATCCCGGCGTCGACGATGGGGTACCCCGTCTCGCCGTCCTTCCACGCCTGCAACTCGTCGTCGTCGTCTCGCCACTCGATGTCGCGTTCGTACTCCTTGTAGTTCCGTGTGACCACCTCGGGGTTGAAGAAGAGGACGTGCGCGAAGAACTCCCGCCAAGCGAGCTGTGACTGGAACTCCTCGACGGAGTCGACCGCGTCGTTCGTCGTCTCGTCGCCGTCGTCGCTCTCGACTCCACCCCCGTCGCCGTCGTCGCTCTCGACTCCACCCTCCTCGTCGTCCGCGACTGCGGCCTTCGCCGCCTCGGTCGCGCGGTACACCTCGCGGATGCCGACGGTGCCGAACTTGAGGTCCGTCGAGAGTCGGGAGGTGCCGTCCCGCGTCGGGTAGTCGCGGTCCTCGTCGTAGCGGTAGATGGCGTCCTCGCAGAACGCTTCGAGTCGGTCGCGGGCGGCGTCGGTGCCGGCCGACTGCGGCTCGGCGTCGGGTTCCTCGAACCCCAACTCGTCGATCGTCGGGAGGTCGCCGCCCGAGACGTCGGCGAGTCGGTCCGCGTCGGGCGCGTCGTAGGGGTCGGCCTTCTCCCGGTCGCGCCACTTCTTCCAGAAGTAGCTGTAGACCGAGTAGGGGTCGCCCGCGTTCGTCGTGATCGACCCCGGTTCGTGGAGGATGGCGTCGTGGACGGCCGTCCGGTCGACGCCGGCGTCGTCGAGCGCCCGCCTGACGGCGGCGTCGCGACGGCGAGCGAGGCCGCTGTAGTCTCTGTTCCAGACGACGCGGTCGACGTCGTGGTCGCTCGCGACCCGCGGAACTACCTCGCGGGGGTCGCCGCGGGCGACCAGCAGGTCGCTGTCCCGCTCGCGGTACCACTCCCGGAGTTCGGCGAGCGCGTCCAACATGAACCGGACCCGCGGCGGACCGGCGTGGGCCAGCACGTCGTCGTCGAACACGAAGAGCGGGACGACGGGTTCGGCGTCCGCCGCCGTCGCGAGCGCCCGGTTGTCGGCCGCTCGGAGGTCGCGACGGTGCCAGTGGAGTTGCATAGCCGAGACAGGGACGGATTCGAGGTGAAACTACCGGCAGCGGTCGTCCGTTCGCGACCCGACCGGCCGGACGTTCGCCGCTCTCGCTCGCGACCTACTCGCCGGTGAGCGCCTCGCTCGCCGGCGCGAACTCGAGCGTTTGCCCCAACCCTTGCTCGACCGCCTTCTCGTAGAGCAACTGCGCGGCGGCGACGGTCTCGATCCCCGTCCCGCCGCTGTCGAAGACGGTGATCTCCTCGTCGTCCGTCCGACCCTCCACGTGTCCCGCGACGACCTCGCCGAGTTCGGCGTGGACGTGGTCCTCGTCGACGACGCCCTCCTCGACGGCGTGGATGAACGACCCGGCGTCGCGGGTCGCCCGCGCCCGGAGGTCGATGACGTACGTCGAGCGTTCGATCGTCGTCGCGTCGAGTTCGCGTTTCTCGGGGTCGTACTGCCCCATCGCCGTGACGTGCGTCCCCGGTTCGAGCGACTCGCCGTCGAACACCGGTTCGCTGGCCGTCGTCGCGGTGACGACGACGTCGGCGCCCTCGATGGCGGCCGCGCTGGAGGCGACGGCGGCGACGCTCGCGTCGAGTCGGGTGTTCATCTCGCCGGCGAACTCCTCGCGGTGTTCCTTCGTCGGCGAGTAGACCCAGACGGTGTCGAGGTCCCGGACCGCGTCGATGGCGCGGAGCTGGCCGCGGGCCTGTGCCCCGCTGCCGACGACGGCGACCGACTCGGCGTCCTCGCGGGCGAGCGCGTCGACCCCGACGGCCCCCGCTGCACCCGTCTTGAAGGGGTTCATGCTCGCGCCGTCGAGCAGTGCGCGCGGTTCGCCGGAGTCGGCGTCGAACAGCGGCGTCACGAACCAGGCGTCGCGGGCGCCGAACCCGGCGTCGTACATGTAACCGCCCATCGCTCCCGTGTCGGGGAGGACGGCGGCGTAGGTGGTCAACATCCCCTTGGGGTCGTCGTTGGCGAGTTTGGTCCGCGGTTCGGCCGGGGCACCCTGCCCGCGCTGGCGGTATCCCTCGCGGACGGCGTCGACGTACTCGGCGGGCGTCGCCAACCCTGCGACGTCCTCGCTCGTCAGAAACAGCGTCTCCGTCATGCGTCGACGGACGAAACCCAGAACCAAAATACTGCGGGCGGCGGAAAGCGGCTACCGACTCAGTCGGCGTTGACCGGCGGCGACTGCGGTTGCGGTGTCTGCCGCTGTGGGGTCGGGCTCACCGGACCGTTTACGAAGAGTGCGTGTCCGATGACCAACGCTGCCACGCTGGCGCCAGCGGGCACAGCCATCGTCAAGGGGAAGCCCACGATGCTGAGTGCAGTCGTGATACCGAGCAGCGCGAGTGGGATGACCCCAAGCACATAATCATAATATCCGGTCATAATACAATACAAAGTATGGATAGCACGTATATAATTCTTTCCCGTAGCTGACCCGTATTCTCTGAGCCAAATTCTAGTAACCATCTCATAAGTTATAGGGATATAGAGGCCGTAGAACCGGCTCTTCCCGGCGATTTTCTGTATCTCAGAGAGAATGAAATTGGCACGAAAACGGTGGCAAATCTCGCCGCCGTCTCCGGGTTTTCGTGCCGTGAGTTCACATACCATGGCTTCCGCGGACCGTAGGGTTAACTCTCCGCGTACGAAGTAGTCACACCAGTGAACCGGAACGACCGCGCGATCGTCGCTCTCGTGATGCTCGCTCACGGGATGGTCCACACCTACGAGCTGTCGATCCCCATCTTCATCACCATCTGGCTCGACCAGTACGAGGTCATCGACCTCGGTCTCGCACAGTTCCCGGTCAACCAGGCGACGCTCGGGGCCGTCGTCACGGGCGGCTACGCCCTGTTCGGGCTGGGGGCGCTCCCCGGCGGCATCGTCGTCGACCGCGTCGGGTCGCGACGACTCATCAGCGGCTGTCTGCTCGGGATGGCCGGCTCCTTCCTCCTGCTGTGGCTGTCGCCGTCGCTCGCCGTCGTCGCCGTCGGCCTCCTGCTCTGGGGGGCGGCCGCGAGCGTCTACCACCCGGCCGGCCTCGCGCTCATCAGCAAGGGCGTCGAGGAGCGCGGGACGGGGTTCGCCTACCACGGCATCGCCGGCAACGTCGGCATCGGGCTCGGCCCGCTCCTGACGGCGGTGCTGCTTCTCGTGTTCGACTGGACGACCGTCGCGGGGTTCCTCGCGCTGCCCGCCCTCGTTGCCGCCGCCTACGCCACTCGCGCGGAGTTCGACGAGGGAGCGGCCGTCGCCGCCGACGGAGGCGACGCCGGTGCCGGCGCTGCTGACGGTACTGACGGTACTGACGGTACTGACGGCTCCACCGACACCGAACGGTCGTCCGGGGGGTCGAAGGCGACGAGCGGCGTCTCGTCGCTCTCGGACCTGTTCGTCGAGTCGCGACGGCTGTTCTCCGGTCGGTTCGCGCTCGTCTTCACCGTCGCCATGTGTTCCGGACTCTACTACCGCGGCGTACTGACGTTCCTCCCAGGTCTCCTCGCCGACCTCCCCGGCTTCGCACCGGTCTCGGTCTCGGCGCTCCTGCCGGCGAGTCTCGACGGCGTCGTCGGCGGTGGCTCCGGCAGTCAGACGCTCAATCCGGAGAACTACGTCTACTCGGGGATCCTCATGGTCGGCGTCCTCGGTCAGTACGTCGGCGGCCGACTCACCGACCGCATCCCCGTCGAGCACGGCATCGCCGGCGCGTTCGGCTGCCTCGCCCTGCTCGCGCTGGCGTTCTTCCCCGTCGCCAACGCCGGGTTCGGCCCGCTGCTCTTCGTCGGGGCCGTCCTCGGCTTCGCGCTCTTCGTCGTCCAGCCGCTCTACCAGGCCGCCATCGCCGAGTACACCCCCGCCGGAACGCGCGGGCTCTCCTACGGGTTCACCTACGTCGGCGTGTTCGGAGTGGGTGCGCTCGGCGGCGTCATGGCCGGGACGATCCTCAGCTACGCGTCGCCGCCCGTGCTGTTCGTGACGCTCGCCGTCATCGCGGCGACCGCGTCGCTCATCGGCGTGGTGCTGTCGCGGAAGAAGGGGACGACCGCCGCGTGAGCGGCGAGTCGATCAGGAGAGTTTGAACCAGAGCGTTCGCCAGATGCCGAGTCCGACCGACCCGAAGACGACGAGGACGGTCGCGAAGATGCCCGCCCCGACGAGCGTCGTGGCGTTGCCGGGCATCAGATACCAGACGGGGATACCGACGATGGCGGCCGGGATCCACGACCGGATGGCGAGCGGGACGGCCGCCTTGGCCGACTCCACCGCCCCGGGCGAGTAGGCACCCACGAGCGGCGCGAAGACGAGCCAGGTCGCGAGGAACGGGAGGATGGTCGTCGCCAGTTCCGTCGGCATCGAGAGCACCGCCGTGGTGTGGTGGTTCACGGCACCGAACGTGAGCAGTGCGACGAGCACGACGAGGTCTCCGACTGCGAGCGGGAGTGCGTCGCCGTCGAGGCGCTTCTCGAGGAACGACTTCTGCGAGTTGGCCATACCCTCCCTATCGGTGGGGGTCTAATTATTGTCCTGTTTCACGCCCACGACGGTGTACCCGAACCCCCGGTCGAGCACCCGTGCGTCGAGTCCGGTTCGGTCGACCGCCCGCGCGAGGTCGTCCGGCCCCGTGAACAGCGACCCCATCCCGACGACGTCCTCGACGCGCTCGACCACCCGGCCGAAGAGCGTCTCCGGGTCGAACTCCCGGATCACTACTACCCCACCCGGAGCGAGCACGCGATCCACGTCGGCGAGGACGGCACGCTGGTCGGGCATGTGGTGGAACGCGTCGACTATGGTGACGGCGTCGACGGCGCCGTCGGCGACGGGGAGCGTCCGGGCGTCGCCGCGCACGCAGTCGAGTCCGCGTCCGCGAGCGTGCGCGAGCATCTCGCTCGAGACGTCGACGACGGTCACCTGCCGGTCCGGTGCATCCAGCGTCGCCGCCGCCCGTCCGCTGCCGCCGCCGACGTCGAGAACGTGTTCGACGGGGCGTTCGGCCCGCGAGAGACCGTCGAGTAGTGCGCCCCGCTCGGCGGGTGGCATCGCGAGGTCGTAGAGACGCGCGACCCGATCGAAGAATCGAACGTCGCCAACACCGTGCATAATTGACAGTCGTGTCGCCCGATACAAAGCCTTGCTCTCTTAACCGTCCAGCCAGTACCGGGGGTATGGAGTTCGCCCTGCTCGGCTGGCCCGACGACGAGCCGACGCTCCGGCTCGACTACCGGACGTTCAGCTACGCGGGGAAGTTCGTGATGTCGACGACGGGGAAGGCGGTGGTTCGCGACCCCGACGTCGCGAGCGACGAGGCCGACCCCGCTCCGTCGGCCGACACCCCGCCGACAGTCGACCCGTCCGTCTTCGAGGACGGCATCTACGCCGCCGTCGCGTTCAACGAAGACCGGACGGACTCCGGCGTGTTGTGGCTCAGATACGTCACGGTCCACGCGGACCACCGCGGCGAGGGGCTCGCCCCTCGACTGGCGGCGTTCGTCGCGGACCGGGCGGAAGAACGCGGTTACCGTCGGCTCCGCATCGCCGTCAACAACCCCTTCGCCTACCAGGCGATGTACAAAGCCGGCTTCGCCTACACCGGTCGACAGACCGGACTCGCCGAGCTCGTCCTCGAACGACCCGGCGAGCGCGACCGACCGACCTACCAGTGTGGGCTCGACGTCTTCCGCGAACGCGACCTCAGCGACGAGGAGCGCGCGTTCCTCGCGGCGAAGGAGCGGACGGACCCGCCGGCCGTCGTCGACCCCCCCGTCGGCGTCGACGTGGCGTCGCCGTCCGCGAGCGACACCGACCCCTCGTCGGTCGCCGACGTCGACGCCGACCCACCGATCACCGACCCCGACCCCTCGTCGGTCGCCGACGTCGAGCCGCCCGTCGTCGACCCCGACGACTCGGGAGACTAAAGCACGGCACGCCCGAAGGGGACTCAATGGGAAACGCGGACCTACGCGATCTGGCGGCCATCTCGGACGTCTCGTTCGACGAGCTCGGCGGGAGCGTCGTCGCCGTCGACGCGCACAACTGGCTCTACCGGTATCTGACGACGACGGTCAAGTGGACCAGAGACGAGACGTACACCACGAGCGGCGGCGAGGAGGTCGCCAACCTCGTCGGCCTCGTCCAGGGGCTCCCCAAGTTCTTCGAACACGACATCACGCCGATCTTCGTCTTCGACGGCGGCGTGACGGAGCTGAAAGACGACGAGGTCGAGGCCCGCCGCGAGCAGAAGGAGAAAGCCGAGAGACGACTCGAAGAGGCCCGCGAGCGCGGCGACGCCGTCGAGGCCGCCCGACTCGAAGCGCGGACCCAACGGCTGACGGCCGTCATCCACGAGACGACTCGCGGCCTGCTCGACCGACTCGACGTCCCGTACATCGAGGCTCCCGCCGAGGGCGAAGCGCAGGCCTCGTACATGGCCCGGACGGGCGACGCGGACTACGTCGGCAGCGAGGACTACGACACGCTCCTGTTCGGCGCGCCGCTGACGCTCCGGCAACTGACGAGCAAGGGCGACCCCGAGCTGATGGACCTCGAGGCGACGCTCGAGCGACACGACATCACCTACGAGCAGCTCGTCGACGTCGCCATCCTCGTCGGCACCGACTTCAACCCGGGGATCAAGGGGATCGGGCCGAAGACGGCGCTGAAGGCCGTCAAGGAACACGGCGACCTCTGGGGCGTCCTCGACGCGCGGAACCTCCACGTGGACCACGCAGACCGGATCCGCGAGCTCTTCTTGGACCCACCGGTCACCGACGACTACGACGTCGACCTCGACATCGACCCCGATCTCGAGGCGGCGAGAGCCTACGTCACCGAGGAGTGGGAGGTCGACCCCGACGAGGTCGCTCGCGGCTTCGAGCGCATCGAGGAGTCGCTCGTCCAGACCGGGCTCGACCGCTGGACGTGAACGTGAGCGTGAACGGCCGAGCGTCCGTCACCGGAACGCGACGTCGACGACGTCCTCGGGGGCTCGCGGCCCGCGGACGTAGCGCCGTCCGCCGTCGCGTTCGACCGCGAACAGTCGGAGCGAGACGACCAGCCGTCCGTCCGCGAGCGTCGCCCGCAACACCGGTCCGGTGCTGGTGACGACGACGTACGGCGGTGCGGCGACCGGCTCAGCCTGTAACCGGTAGCCCGCGGCGTCGACAACACCGGCGAGGACAGCAGGGAGCCGTTCCAGCACGCCCGCGCGGCGGAGCGTCGCCGTCAGCGGCCCCGTCACGGCGTCGCGGTCGGTCGTCGATCCGCCGTCCCACCCGGCGGCGACGGCGTCGGCGCAGTCGCTCGCCGTCGCCAGCAGGTCCGCGTGCTCCGAGAGCAGGTACGACCGAACCGTGGCGGGGACGTCGACGTCGGACACGTCGCCGTCTGCGCACGCCCGGCGGATAACTGCTCGCCTCGCCTCGCGACCGACGGTCCGGGCGGCGTTCGGTCTCTCAGGCGCGACCCGCTCACCGCCCCGTTTTTATCGGCCGGGGCCCTCACCCCGAACATGGACCTCTCGGAGATCGAACGACTCATCGAGGCCGGTATCGAGGACGCCGAGGCGACCGTCTCGCGGCCGCGCAGTCCCGACGAGAACCACGAGGACGCCCACTTCGCGGCCGTCGTCGTCTCGCCCGCCTTCGCGGGGAAGAACCTCGTCCAGCAACACCAGATGGTGTACGACGCGCTCGGCGACCACATGACGACCGACATCCACGCGATGGAGATCAAGACGTACACGCCCGAGGAGTACGAGGAGCACGCGTAGCACGTGTAGCGGACGCCGGTCGTCTCGTGCAGGCGACGCTCGGGGACCACACCCGCCGTCCCCCATCGTTTTCTCCCTCCCCCGCGTCGCCTCGAACCGTGACTCGCAGTTCGCCCGACTTCGGCGACCCGACGTGGCTCCGCGGCCACCGGCGGGACGTCTTGGAGTTCTACTATCCGACCTGCATGGACGAAGAGCGCGGCGGCTACGTCGCCCAGTTGGACGAACGGACCGGCGAGGTGTACGACCCCGACGCGAAGCATCTCGTCGCCACCTGCCGCTTCGTCGTCAACTTCTGTCGCGCCGCCCGCGACGGCGACCCCGACTGGACGCGGTCGGCGGCCGAACACGGCGTCGACTTCCTGCTCACTCACCACCGGAACGACGAGACCGGCGGCTACCGCTGGCTGCTCGACGGCACCGACCCCGTCGACGACCACTACTCGACGTACGGCCACGCGTTCGTCCTCCTGGCGCTGGCGGAGGCGACGACCGTCGGCGTCGACGGCGCGCGCGAGGCGCTCGACGACGCGTTCACCCTCGTCGATCGCTACTTCTGGGAACCGGAGCAAGGGCTCTGCCGGAGCGACCGCGACGCCGACTGGGGGCCGGTCGAGCAGTACCGCGGGCAGAACGCGAACATGCACATGTGTGAGGCACAGCTCGCGGCCTACGAGGCCACCGACGACGACCGCTACCTCGACCGGGCACGACGAATCGCCCGTCGCCTCACCGTCGACCTCGCCGAGCGGACCGACGGTCGCCTCTGGGAGCACTACGACGCCGACTGGACCCACGACATGGAGTACAACGTCGAGGAGAAATCCCACCAGTTCCGCCCGTGGGGCTACCAGCCCGGCCACCACGCCGAGTGGGCGAAGCTGCTGACCGAACTCGACGGCTACGTCGACGCCGCCTGGCCGCTCGACCGCGCCGAGGAGCTGTTCGCCGCCGCCGTCGACGACGGCTGGGACGCGGAACGCGGGGGGTTCTACTACACCCACGCGCCCGACGGCGACCCCATCGTCACCGACAAGTACGGCTGGCCGGTCGCGGAGGCGATCGGCGCGGCGGCCGTCCTCGCGGACGCGACGGGCGAAGAGCAGTATCGAGAGTGGTACGGCCGGTTCTGGACGTACGCGACCGAGCACCTCGTCGCACCCGGTGGCAACTGGTACACGAAGTTGACCGAAGAGAACGAGTACGTCGACACCGACGAGGGGCCGGCGGTCGAACCGGGCTATCACCCGATCGGTGCGTGTGAGGCGGCGCTGGCGTCGGCGACGGCGTTGCAGTCGTCCGACTGACTAGAGCCGCGGTTCGGTCGACTCGAGTTCGTCGAGCGAGCGGTTCTTGAGCGCCACACCGGTCTCCGCGTCGAACAGGTGGATCGCCGACTCGGGGATGTGCGCGACGGCCGGCTGTCCCGGCTCGATCGAGCGCATCCCGCCGACCGTCGCGACGAACGAGTGCTCGCGTTCGGGCGAGAAGGCGAGGTAGACGGTGTTCTCGTTGCCCATCGGTTCGACCACGTCGACGACCGTCTCGAACTCGTGCGGGCCGTCGCCGCCGTCGTCGCGCACCGCGACGTCCTCGGGGCGGATGCCGAGCGTGACGTGAGTGGAGCCGTCGACGGCCTCGCGACTCTCCTCGGAGAGTGGGTAGGCGAACTCCTCGACGTCTCGCGGGCGTTGCCCGCTCGAGCCGTCGGTGTCGCTCCCCGACACCCTGACCAACCGGTCGCCCTGTACCTCCATCTCGAAGAAGTTCATCGACGGTTCGCCGATGAACCCGCCGACGAAGCGGTTTGCGGGCTTGTGGTACACTTCGAGCGGCGTGCCGACCTGCTGGAGTCGCCCGTCGTCGAGGATGGCGATGCGGTCGCCCATCGTCATCGCCTCGGTCTGGTCGTGGGTGACGTAGACGGTCGTAGTGTCGAGGTCCTCCTGGATGCGCTGGAGCTCCGTCCGCATCTGTGCGCGGAGTTTGGCGTCCAGGTTGGAGAGCGGTTCGTCCATCAGGAACACCTCCGGTTCGCGGACGATGGCCCGGCCGAGCGCGACGCGCTGTTGCTGGCCACCGGAGAGTTCGCCGGGCTTGCGGTCGAGCAGTTCGGAGATGCCGAGCATCTCGGCGGCCTCCTCGACCTGCTCGCGGACGACGTCCTTCGAGAGGTCCGTCGACTCCTCGAGGCCGAACGACATGTTCTCCCGGACGGTCATGTGTGGGTAGAGCGCGTACGACTGGAACACCATCGCGATGTCGCGCTCCTTCGGACGCTTCCCCGCGATAGAGGTCTCTCCGAGTCGAATGTCGCCCTCGGTGACGGTCTCCAACCCCGCGATCATCCGCAGGGTTGTGGACTTACCACAGCCCGAGGGGCCGACGAGGACGAGGAACTCCCCGTCGTCGATGTCTATCGAGACGTCGTCGACCGCGACGACGTCGTCGAACCGCTTCGTGACCGAGTCGAGTGTGAGTCGTGCCATTAGGTTTCACCTGCGACGCCTTTGGCGAACTGTTCGCCGAACAGGACGTAGATGACGAGCGTCGGGAGCGCCGCGATGAACGCGCCCGCCATCTGGACGTTGTACTCCTGGACCATCGACCCTTTCAACGTGTTGAGCGCGATGGTGATCGGTGCGTTCGCGGGGTCGTTCACCAGCACCAGCGCGAACAGCAGGTCGTTCCAGATGTTCGTGAACTGGTAGATGAGCGTGACCGCGAACATCGGTTTCGAGAGCGGGAGGACGATCTTCCGGTAGATACGTGCCGGGGTGGCACCGTCCAACCGGGCGGCCTCCAGCATCTCGGTGTCCAGCGAGAGGTAGTAGCCGCGGAACAGGACGGTACAGATGGGGATACCGTACGCGGCGTGTGTCACGCCGAGTTCGATGAGACCGGCGCGGTCGGCCGCCGCCGAGAGGAGTCCGGGAACGAGCGGGACGAACGACAGCAGTCCCGCGACCGACGTCAGCAGTCCCGCCACGTCCACCATCGCCCAGAAGCGGGTCAGCGGTACCAACACGGACTGATAGGGGATGAACACGCCGGCGACGAAAAGCGAGAGCACGCCGACCTGATACTTCCAGTTCAGGTTGGTCATCCCGTAGGCCGCCATCGACCCGAACAGCGCCGACAGCACCGTCGCCGGGACGGCGAACAGGAGGCTGTTGACGAGACCGGGCGAGAGGCGGTCGAACGCTTCGGCCCACGGTTGGGCCGTCACGCCGTCGGCCGGCGGCGGGGCGAACGGCGTCGTGCTAAAGAACGCGTTTTGGGTCTTGAATGCCGTCATCAACCCCGTCTCCAGCGGCGCGAGGTAGAACGCCACCATCACCGCGAGCACGCCGTAGACGCTCGCACGGCGCAGGGTGAGGCTGTCGGACCACGACCCGGAACTCATAGCTCACCCCGCTGGTACTGCCGGTAGAGATACGGCGCGATGACGCCCAGCGCCATCACGAAAAGCACCGTCGCGATGCCGGAGCCGTACGCCCAGTTGGTCGACATGAACGCCTCGCGGAACATCATCACCGAGAGGATGTCAGCCGACGGACCGGGGTTCGGCCCGAACATGACGAACAGGAAGTCGAACGCCTTCAGCGCGAACACCATCAGCACGACGGCGGCGCTGGTCGTTGACGACCGGAGCTGCGGAACGATGACGCGCCAGTACATCCGGACCGTCGAGGCGCCGTCGGTGCGGGCCGCCTCGTACTGCTCAGTCGGGATGGCCTGCAGTCCGGCGAGGTAGACGATCATCGCGTAGCCGGAGAACTGCCACATCAGCGCGAAGATCACCGCCCCGAGTTTGAACTGCGGATCGGAGATCCAGCTCTGCGTGAACGCTCCGAGTCCGACGGTTCGGAGCGTCTCGTTGATGAGGCCGATGCTCGGGTTGTACATCCACGACCAGAAGATGGCCGTGACGACGAACGAGAGGCTCATCGGCAGGAGGTAGATGGTCCGGAACGTGTTCTCGAAGCGGACGCCCTGATCGACGAGGATCGCGAGCAAGAGTCCTAACAAGAGGGTGACGACGGTGAACGCGACGAGCAGGACGACCGTGTTGCGCGTGGCGACGAAGAAGTTCGACCCCGTATCGAGCAGTTCGTTCAGCATCTGGCTGTACACCGAGAGGTCGAACTGGTCGTAGTCCGGCTGACCGAGTCCGCTCCAGTCGGTCAGCGAGATGAGGACGTTCCACGCGACGGCGCCGTAGACGAACAGGCCGACGAGGAGCGCGGGCGGTCCCCAGAAGGGGAGCGACTGGACGAACTCGCTGTCGAGCACCGAACTGGAACTCGTCTCGCTCTCGCCCGCCATCGCGGGGTCGGCGACACCGCCGTCGGTCCGGAGGCTCTCGTCGCTCTCGGACTCGCGACTGCGACCGAGCGCACGGAAGAAAGAACGAAGCATGTGTGACGGTCTATACGTCGAACGCCGAGACGAGTTCGTCGTACGTGCTGTTCACGTTGTAGGATTCGTGGAAGCTCGCGAACGCGCCCTCGATGTTGCTCTTGACTTCGGGGCGGACGGCAGTGCCGTGGCCGATCGTCGCCGGTTGGCTGTCGGAGTTCGCGAAGTCCTCGCTCTGTGCCTGCAGGAACGGGCCGAACTCGTCCATCGAGACGTCCGTCCGCGGCGGGATCGACCCTTTCTTCGTGTTGAACCGCCGCTGTGCGTCCTTCGTCCCGCAGTAGGTGAGGAACTTCGTCGTCGCGTCCGGCGACGGGTTGTTCTTCGGGAAGACGAACGAGTCCATCACGAGCGAGTAGACGCCCTCGGTGCCGGGGAACGCGACGTTCCCCCAGTCGGAGTCGTACTCGAAGCCGTCGGCCGCGTTGTACTGACCGGCCGCCCAGTCGCCCTGGTGGATGAACGCGGCCTCGCCGTTGACGACCATCGAGTTCCCCTGGTCCCACGAGATCGACCCCGCGTCCTGCGGGAAGTGGTTGCTGTACTCCTTGACGCGCGTGAGCGCGCTCTTGACCTCGCTCTCGACGCTCGCGACGTCGCCGGAGGTGAACGTCTGGAAGGTGTCGACGCCCGCCTCGCCGATGAGTATCGTCTCCCACAGCTGGACGCTCGACCACGGCGACTGCGTCTGGTGGGCCATCGGCGTCGCGTCGGTCTCCTGTGCGACCGTCTCCATCGCGCCCAGCAGCGCGCTCGGATCGCCGATGTTCGTGGGATCGACGCCCGCGCTCTCGACGATCGACTTGTTGTAGAACAGGTTGTTCAGTCGGTGGATGTTGATGGGGACCGAGACGAAGTTGTCGGTGCCGGCTTTCGCCGCGTCCTTGACGCCCTGGAGGTAGTTGCCCTTCATGTTGTTGTTGCTCCAGACGCTGTCGCTGATGTCGTTCAGGATATCAGCCTCGGTGTAGGGGTACAGCGCCTTGCCGGGCCAGATCTGGAACGTAGAGGGCGGGTTCTGGTTGAGGACGCGGTTCTTGATCACCGTGTCGAGTGCGCTGCCGGCACCGCCCGGTGCAGGGTTGTTCTCGACCTCGATGTCGGAGTACTGCTCTTGGAACCCTTCCAGCAGGGCGTCCAGCGCATCCTGTTCGCCACCGGCGGTCCACCAGTGGACGATCTCGAAGGTGTTGCCGCCGCCGCTGCCACCGTCGCCGCCGTCGCCGCCGTCGGTGCTCCCGTTCCCACCGTCGCCGCCGTCGCTGCCGTCGCCACCGTCGCCGGTACAGCCTGCCAGCCCCGTCATCCCGGCCGCGCCAGCGAGTCCAGTTGCCTTCACGACCGACCGACGGGAGAGCTTGTGTAGGTTGTCGTCTGTCATTGTCTTTCCACTGTGAGTACCGTTCGCACCAATATGCGAACAGTACTTAAAAGTTGCCGATATTATCACGATTTTGAGTGGCATTTTCAACTCCCTCCCGTCGCTATTCTCTCGAATCACACCGACAGCGGTTCCCACTCCTCTCGATGAACGGGTCGTGTAATGTTTTTTCACGCGTTCTGATTCGGCCGTTTATATACCTCGAGCGACGACGTCCGCACAGTGCGTCGGACGCCGCCGACGCCGCGACCGATGGCTTTTACGCACCATGCTGCGTGGTGCCGCGCATGAGTGAGGACCACAGAGTCGAACGTGACAGTCTCGGAGAGATGCAGGTACCGGCGGACGCCTACTGGGGTGCACAGACCCAGCGCGCCGTCGAGAACTTCCCCATCTCGGGGATCACGTTCGGTCGACGCTTCGTCCGTGCGCTGGGCGTCGTCAAGAAGGCCGCCGCGCAGGCGAACCGCGATCTCGGACTCGTCGACGAGGAGAAAGCCGACGCGATCGTCGAGGCCGCAGACGAGGTCATCGCCGGCGAGCACGACGACCAGTTCCCGGTCGACGTCTTCCAGACCGGGTCGGGGACCTCCTCCAACATGAACGCCAACGAGGTCATCGCCAACCGCGCCGCCGAGCTCATGGGTGCGGAGATCGGCGACCGCGTCGTCCACCCGAACGACCACGTCAACTACGGTCAGTCGTCGAACGACGTCATCCCGACTGCGATGCACGTCTCCGCGCTCGAAGCGGTCGAGAAGGACCTCCTGCCCGCGCTCGACACGCTTCGCGAGGCACTCGAGGCCAAAGAGGAGGAGTTCGACGACGTCGTCAAGACGGGTCGGACGCACCTGCAGGACGCCACACCAGTCACGCTCGGTCAGGAGTTCGGCGGCTACAAGACGCAGGTCGAGAAGGGGCTCGCTCGCGTCGACTACGTCCGCGACCACCTCGGCGAACTCGCCCTCGGCGGGACCGCCGTCGGCACCGGACTCAACACCCACCCCGAGTTCCCGGCGAAAGCAGCCGAGTACATCTCCGAGGAGACCGGCGTCGCGTTCCGCGAGGCCGACAACCACTTCGAGGCGCAGGCCGCCCACGACGCGATGAGCGAGGCCCACGGCGCGCTCCGCACCGTCGCCGGCAGCCTCAACAAGATCGCCAACGACCTCCGACTGCTGGCCTCCGGCCCGCGTAACGGGCTCGGCGAGATCGAACAGCCGGAGAACCAGCCCGGCTCCTCGATCATGCCCGGCAAGATCAACCCCGTCGTCGCCGAGGCGGTCAACCAGGTCCACAAGCAGGTCGTCGGCAACGACGCCGCCGTCTCCGCCGGTGCGGCCGAGGGACAGATCGACCTCAACCTCTACAAGCCGGTGCTCGCACACAACTTCCTCGAATCCGCCGAGTTGCTCTCGAACGCCTCGGAGGTGTTCGCCGAGCGGTTCGTCGCCAAACTCGAAGCCAACGAGGAGCACTGCGCCGACCAGGTCGAGCGCAGCATGGCGCTGGCGACGGCGCTCAACCCCGCGATCGGCTACGACAAGGCCTCGAAGGTCGCCAAGAAAGCGCTCGCAGACAACAAGACGGTCCGCGAAGTCGCCGTCGACGAGGGCTACCTCACCGAGGAGGAGGCCGACGAGGTGCTCGACCCCGAGAAGATGACGCACCGAGGGATTTTGGGGCAAGACGACTGAGCGGCACAACACTACGCGCGTTTTATCGCGCGTACCAGTTCAGCCGCGGAGGTGTAGACGACTGAGCGGCACCTGACAGCGCGCAGTTCAGCCGCGGAGGTGTAGACGACTGAGCGGCACCTGACAGCGCGCGTTTTATCGCGCGCAACTCAGCAGCCGCGGAGGTGTGACGACGACGAAACCACACCAATCCCGGCGCGTCTCGTCGCGCGCACTCTTCTTGCCGCAGCGGTATGGAAAACCGGGCGACAACTCTCGGTCCACCCTCGTCGCGTCCACACCGACAGTCGCGCCCGTCTGAACGACTCGACCTTGAGAACTGACACGCTCTTTTGAAGAACGAGTGACCAATATCGTGCGGTATGCTAACTAGTCAAACCACGTCTAACGGCGGAATCGAAAGCGGGCGTCGACCTTTCGGCTTTAGTCACGAGAGTGGGAACAAGCGACATTTTCAAGACATACGAGGTAGTTCCTTCACATATGCCTGGGGTGAATCTTCATCGAGAGACAAAGGGTCGGGAACTGCTCGTATGCCGAAAATGTGGAACACGCTTCCCGGAGGGGAGAGCGACACAGGACGGCTGGTACTATCGCTGCCCGGAAGACGGCTGTGACGCGGAAGGGATCGGCGAGGGACTGCGCCGACTCCGCGACGACGAACGGTAACACTCGCACGACGCTCACCGAACGGGGACGGTGAGTCTTCTCCTCTCGCAGTCGACGGGGAGTCGTGACGCCGACGGTTCGCCCCCAGACTGAACCATTTTTACTCCCCCCGCGCGCACATGGCGACAATGAGCGAGTACGACTACGAGGAACTCGGGCTCGTCGCGGGGCTGGAGATCCACCAGCAGCTCGACACCGCGACCAAACTCTACTGTCAGTGCCCGACGGCGCGACGCGAACCGGAGGAGGCAACCCGGACGTTCACCCGCTATCTCCACCCGACGAAGAGCGAACTCGGGGAGATCGACGACGCCGCGCTCGAGGAGAGCCGCGTCGACCGCGAGTTCGAGTATCTCGCGTTCGACACCACCTGTCTCGTCGAGGAGGACGACGAACCGCCGCACCACATCGACGACGAGGCGCTCGCCGTGGCGATGCAGATCGCGACGATGCTGGAGATGTCCGTCGTCGATCAGGCGCACGTCATGCGCAAGCTCGTCGTCGACGGCTCGAACACCTCCGGCTTCCAGCGGACGGCGCTCGTCGGCCAAGAGGGCCAGATCGAGACGAGCGACGGCCCGGTCGGCGTCGAGGACCTCCTGCTCGAAGAGGAGTCCGCCGGGCGCGTCGCCGAGACGGGCGACGGCGTCCGCTACAGCCTCGACCGCCTCGGCATCCCGCTCGTCGAGATCGGCACCAAACCCGACATCTCCTCGCCCGAGCAGGCCCGCGAGGCGGCCGAGCAGATCGGGATGCTTCTGCGCTCGACCGGGAAAGTCAAGCGCGGCCTCGGCACCATCCGTCAGGACGTCAACGTCTCCATCGCCGACGGCGCGCGCGTCGAGATGAAAGGCGTCCAGACGCTCGACGACATCGAAGACCTCGTCCGTCTGGAGGTCCAGCGCCAGGTCGAACTGCTCGACGTCCGCGACGAACTGCAGGCTCGCGACGCCAGCGTCGGCGAGACGCAGGACGTCACCGCCGTCTTCGACGAGACCGAGAGCGGCGTCATCGAGGGCGCACTCGACGGCGGGAAAGTCACCGCCGTCCCACTCTTTGGCTTCGACGGGCTCGTCGGCCGCGAACTCCAGCCGGACCGCCGTCTCGGCACGGAGTTCTCCGACCACGCCAAGCGCCACGGCGCGGGCGGCATCTTCCACACCGACGAACTACCGGCCTACGGCGTTACCGGCGAAGAAGTCGACGCGCTGAAGGAGGCGGTCGGCGCGGGCGACGACGACGCCGTCGCCATCGTCGCTGCCGACTCCGAGACGGCGGAGTTGGCGATCGACGCCGTCAAGGAGCGCGCCGAGGCGGCCATCGAGGGCGTCCCCGAAGAGACGCGCGGTGCAAACGACGACGCGACGACGCGCTACCTCCGCCCGCTGCCGGGTGCGGCGCGGATGTACCCCGAGACGGACGTGCCGCCGGTCGAACCCGACCCCTCGGACGTCGAAGTCCCCGAACTTCTCACCGAACGCGTCGACAGATATCGAGAGGAGTTCGGCCTCGACGCCGGTCTCGCAGAGCAGGTCGCCTTCGGCCGTCGGATGCCGCTGTTCGAGCGCGCCGTCGCCGACGGGATCGACGCGACGCTCGCCGCAGGAACCCTCGAATCGACGACGACGGAGCTCCGCCGCGACGACGTCCCCGTCGAGAACCTCACCGACGACCACCTGCTCGACGTGCTCCAGCTCGTCGACGCGGGCGACCTCGCGAAGGAGGGGATCGCCGACGTGCTGACCGTCCTCGCGGAGAACCCCGATCTCTCGGCGGAGGAGGCCGTCGAGGAGGCAGGTCTCTCGGGCGTCGACGAGTCCGAGGTTCGCGCCGCCGTCCAGGAGGTCGTCGATCGCAACGAGGAACAGGTCGAAGAGCAGGGGATGGGCGCGTTCTCGGCGCTCATGGGCGAAGCGATGGGTGCGCTCCGCGGTAAGGCCGACGGCGAAGTCGTCAGTTCGACGCTCCGCGAGGAGATCCAGAAGCGCGCCTGAGCCTCGAGTTCGTCATCTCACTCCCTCGCTCGCGACAGAAAACCTACTTCATCCCCGCCCCCCACTCCCCAGTAATGACCATCTTCTACGAGGATCTCGACGTCGGTCACGTCGAGGAGTTCGGTGCGTACGAGGTGACGGAGGCAGAAGTACTCGAGTTTGCCGAACGGTACGACCACAGTGGTTCCACGTCGACAAGGAGCGCGCGGAGGCCGAGTCGATGTACGGCGGACTCATCGCGAGCGGGTGGCACACCGCGTCGATGACGATGCGACTGGTCGTCGACCACCATCTCTCGGAGGCGGCGTCGCTCGGAGCGAAGGGAGTACGCGAACTCCAGTGGCGCAAGCCGGTCAGACCCGGCGACGTGCTCTCCGTGCGGGTCGAGGTGCTGGAGAAGGCGGTCGAGCGGTCGAACCGCGGTCTCGTCGTCACCCGGACCGAGACGTTGAACCAGGACGACGAAGTGGTGCTGTCGATGGTCTCGGAAGTGATGTACGCGCTGCGCGACGGGGACTCTCGGTAGGCGCTCTCCGACGTTACTGATTCCAGCGGTCGTCGTAGCCGAGTTCGTCCAGCAGTTCCTCCCGTTCGCGCAGTTGCTCGTTCGCGCGACGGACGAGGCCGAGCAGCGTCTTCACTTCTCTGTCGGTCGGATGTGAGCGGCCGAACAGTCGTCGGAACATCAGCTCGGCCCGGTCGCGCTGGTGGTCCGGGAACTGCGAGGCGTCGAGGAACTCCGCGAGGAAGTCGTAGAGCCGGTCGAGCTCCGCCTCGTCGGCGCGGGCGTGTTCGACGTCCGGCAGTTGGGTCTCCTCGACTGTCAACTCCCGGAGTTCGTACAGCGTGACGGTCGCCGCCTGTCCGAGGTTCAAGATGGGGTAGCGGCCGTCGGCCGGGATGGAGGCGACCTCGTCCAGCCGTGCGAGCTCGTCGTTGTTGAGACCCTTCCCCTCGCGGCCGAAGACGAGCGCGGTCTTCGTGTCGACCGTCTTCAGGTCCTCTCTCAGTTCGACGGGCGTCTTGAACGGGAAGCGGTCGTGGCTGTAGCTCGACTCGTTGGTGATGCCGGTGAAGCCGACCGTGTGAAAGTTCTCGACGATCTCGTCGAACGTCACCGTCTCGGCGTTCGGTAACACGTCTTCGCGGGCGTGACCGGCGAAGCCGTACGCCTCGCCGTCCGGGTCGAACTCCGGCGGGTTCACCAGTTTGAGGTCGTACAGTCCGAAGTTCTTCATCGCTCGGGCGATGGTGCCGACGTTGCCGGGCGTCTCGGGTTCGACGACGACCACGACGGGTTTGTGGCTCCGCGGCCCGGTCGCGCGTTCGGGTTCGCGCTCTCGGTCCCGTGTCTCGTCGCTCATTTCGTCGGGTAGTCGGTGTCGAGATCGAGGTCGTCCGCGTCGATCTCCTGCGACTGTCTCCGCATCGCCTCGCGCTCCTCGCGGGGGATGATCTCGATGCGTCGCCCTTCGAAGTCCTCGTTGAGGCGGTGGTGGAGCTCCTCTGCGTTCGGCGGCGTCGGCAGGTCGTCGGGGTCGGTCTCGACGTACTCCATCCCGACGTACTCCTCGGGTGCGCGGCCGCCGTCGGCGAACCAGAGGTGGAACTCGTCGCGGAACTCCTCGTCGCCCACCAACTCGCTGCCGTCCTCCTCGCGGAACCAGTAGAGGAAGTGGGGTTCGTGACGGTCACAGAGCAGCAGTTCGTCGCCCGGTTCGCCGTAGACGATGGTCGCCTGGTTGCACCGCCGCTTCTCGGCTTCGCCGTGGACCAGATAGCAGGCGTCGCACGGTTCCTCGACGAGATGTGCGAGCCGGACGAGTCGCTGCCGTGGCTCCTCGGGTATCTCGTCGAGCGGTCTGAACTCGCCCTCGTCGCCGAAGATCTCGGACTCCTCGAACCGCCAGCCGCGGAGTCCGACGCTGACCTTTGCCATACGCGGTGACTAGCGGGTAGGCGAATAAAAAGAGCGTGAAAAGCGCGTGTTCACCGCTCACAGGCGAGTCGCTTGAGTCGCGCACGGCGTTCGGAGACGGGCGGATGCGTCCGGAGGTGGCGGCCGACGAACGCCTGCAGACGTCGCCACCGGTGGTGGTACGTGGCCGCGCGGTCGCCGTCGACACCGAGCCGAATCGGGTCGTCGCCGACCTCGTCGACCGACGCCGGTGAGACGACGGAGAAGGCGCTGACGCTCGCGGTCGCTCGCAGATCGTCGACCGGACGGTCCCGGAGCCGCCTCTCGATCTTCGAGAGCGCGCTCGCGAGAGCGGTCGGATCCCCCGTGATGGCGACCGCCCCACGGTCGGCGGCCAGTTCACGGGTTCGGGAGAAGACGGCGACGACGACCCGGCCGACGAGTGCGAACAGCCACCCCACCGTCGCCGCCACGAACCCGACGAGGCTCTTCGACTCCCGCTTGCCGTCCGAGCGGTACTCCCAGTTCTCCAGCGTCGTCTCGCCCGTCGGCGACGTTCCGAGGTCGTACAGCCGCTCTGCGACCGCCGTCGGCAGCGACACCGCCGTCATCACGGCCACGTCGCGGTTCTTCACGTGCGCGAGTTCGTGGGCGACCACCGCTCGCAACTCCTCGTCGTCGAGTGCGCTCAGGAGCCCGGTCGAGACGACGAGCGTCGTCGCACTCGGTCGAAACCCCGCCGTGAACGCCTCCGGCGTCTCCGTCTTCGCGACGGCCAGCGTCGGCACCGGCACGTCCGCCTGCTGTGCGACGCTGGTCACCGTTCGGTGCAGTCGCGGGGCCGTCTCCGCGTCGACGTCGACTGCGCCCGCCTCGCGGACGACGTGCTCGCGCTGGCGGAGTTCGAGTGCGGCCAGTCCGACGAAGAGGAGGGTAGCGAGCGCGGGCGCGACGAGCAGCGGGAGGCCGAACAGGTTCGACACGACGGCCAGTAGTCCCGTCACGACGCCGACGAACGCGACGGCGAGTGCGAGGAGGAGGGCGACGGCGAACAGCATCCGGAGACGGAGGTTCCAGTCGACTGACCAATCCATGTGACCGGTTTCCGTCGCCCCCTGCCTAACGCTGTCGCTCGAAACGGAGGCTCTCCGACGGGTGGACGAACCCACCCGGTGTCACGTCACCTCCGTGTTAGCTACGGATTCTCCGACAGTCGGTAAAAATAACAACATAGTAACAAGAAATATTGTCACAGAGAGTGAGTGTACGTCGTGGTCTGGAATGCAAGTAGACGAGACAGAACGCGGTGAGGAAACGTCCGGCAGCCGACGACGCGACGCGGTCGTCACCCGGCGCGACACGCTGAGACTCTCCGGCGCGCTCGGCGTCGCTGCGCTCGGTGGGTTCGGGACGAACGTCGTGAACGTCGCGAGCGCAGCGACTCCGGCGTGGACGCTCGTGGCGGTCCCGGACACACAGAAGTACGTGCGGCGGTCGTCGCTGGTCTCCTACGCGCAGGAACAGACCGACTGGATCGCCGACAACCTCGAGACGGAGAACATCGCCTTCGTCACGCACGAGGGCGACTGGGTCGACGACGGCAGCGACCGAACCGAGTGGCGACGCATGCACAGAGTCTGGAACGCCATCGAGGGAAAGGTCCCCTACGCCGCCGCCGTCGGCGACCACGACTACGCGGTCGAAGAGGACCGTAGCTCCTCCACCGCGAACTACCGTCGGTTCTTCGGCGAGCGTCGGTACCGGAGCTACAGTTGGTTCGGCGGTTCCGCACCGAACGACCTCAGCCACTACCAGCGGTTCAACGCCGGCGGCTACGAGTTTCTCCACCTCGACCTCGAGTGGGAGGCACCCGGCGACCCGGACGACCCGGACACCCCCGTCGGCTGGGCACAGCGCGTCCTCGACGCACACCCCGACACGCCGACCATCGTCACGACCCACTCGTATCTGTGGGACAAGCCCGGACGGGAGGGGCGGACCACGTTCGTCGAAGAGAACAGCGGCGACGGTAACTCGGGGCAGCAGTTGTTCCGCAAACTCGTCGCGCCCAACCCGCAGGTGTTCATGGTGCTCTGCGGGAACTTCCACGAGGCCCGCGGCACCGACGACGGCGAGTGGGCGCAGGTCTCGCGGAACGACGCCGGGTTCGACGTGTACGAACTGCTGGCGTGTTACCAGGACTATCCGAAGGGTGGCGAGGGGTGGCTCCGCCTCCTCCGGTTCGTCCCCGGCGGCGGCTCCGGCGACCGCGACCGCATCGAAGTCCGCACCTACTCGCCCGCGCTCGACGAGTTCCAGACCGACGGGCGGAGCCAGTTCGGGTTCGACCTGCGCTTCGCCGACCGGTTCGGCGCGTCGTCGGCCGGCGAGGACGGACGTGACGACGAGAGCGACGCTGCCGACGGCGATACCGACGACGACGCCGACGGCGGCGACCGCGTCGACACCGACGAGAGCGCCGAGACGCGGACCCTGAGGTTCCAGACCGGACGCGACGGGTACGACGGCACCGTCGACACCTACCTCCAAGAGGACCGCCCCACCGCCGACAACGGGGCGGCGTCGACGCTGGTCGTCGACACCAACGACCCCCACGGGACGGGACGGGCGGTGCAGACGCTGCTCCGGTTCGACGGCGTCGTCGGCGACGGGGACGGACGCGTCCCACGCGGTGCGACCGTCCAGTCGGCGTCGCTCACGCTCCGGACGGTCGACAGGGGCGACGGCGCGGCCCTCCATCGACTGCTCGTCGACTGGCGGGACAGCGACAGCTGGAACTCGCTCGGCGACGGCGTGCAGGCGGACGGGGATCAGGCCGTCGGCGAGGCCGACGTCACCACCGGCCGCGTCGCCGCCGGGACGACGACCGTCGACGTCACTGCGAGCGTCCGGGCGTGGGTCGCAGGCGAACCCAACCACGGCTGGGTGTTCCGCCCCGCCGGGGGGAACGGGTGGGACTTCGTCTCCTCGGAGGGGTCGACGCCGCCGGAGCTGACCGTCAGGTTCGACGTCGCATCCGAGTGACTCGCCTCGACCTGACCGACGCCGCGCCCGGATGACCCACGTCGGCGTGGCTCGGATCGCCGAGGCGTCTCGTCGGACGGCCCTCGACGGCGACCGCTTTCGGGTGGCATATGTACGCTCAGTCCACAGATTCTCTCATGCGCAACGTGGACGCCGCCGGACTCGGCATCGGTGACGACTACCCGCCGCGGATCATGGGCGTGCTGAACGTCTCGAAGGAGTCACCGTACGAGCCGAGCGTGTTCGACGACGCCGGCGAGGCCGCCGAGTACGTCGACCGCGAACTCATCGACGAGGGTGCCGACATCGTCGACGTCGGCCTCGAATCCGCCAACAAGCGCTTCGAGGTGCTCTCCGCCGAGGAGGAGCTCGATCGCCTCGAGACGGCGATCGAGACCGTCGAGAGCGTCTCCGGCGACGCCGTCTTCTCCATCGAGACTCGCTATCACGAGGTCGCCGAGGCGGCTCTCGACGCCAACTTCGACATGGTCAACGACATCTGTGGCTTCGCCGACCCGGAGATGCCCGAGGTCTGTGCGGCCCGCGACGCCGCCGTCGCCAAGATGGCGAGTCCGCCGGACCTCTGGCGCCCCGGCGCGGTCGAGGAGGTCGACGACATCTACGAGGCGCTGACGCAGAACGGACTGACCGACAAGACGATCGTCGACCCCGCCTTCGGCGGGTGGAGCGAGGCCAAGACGCTGGAACACGACCGCGAGACGTTCGACCGTCTCCGGGAGTTTCGGGGCTTCGGTCAGCCCGTCTTGGTCTCGATCAATCGCAAGAACTTCCTGCGCGAGATCGCCGGCCGCTCCACCGAGGAGGCACTCCCCGTCAGCCTCGCCGCGACGTCGATGGCGGTCGAGCGCGGCGCACACGTCGTCCGCACCCACGACGTCGCCGAGACGCGCGACGCGGCGCTCGTCGGCAAGGAGTTCGCTCGCCGTCGACTCCGCGAGTCGGGCGACGTCGGCGTCGAGGAGTTGGACGTCACGACCGTCCGGGAGGCCCGCCGCCACGTCGACCGGGTCCGCGGCGACGGGACGGTCGCCGACGCCGACGCTTCCGGCAGTTCAACCTCCACCCCTCTCGACGCCTCCGACGGTCTCACGTCCGACCCCGCCCGTCACGCCGTCACTCGCGTCTTCGAACTGACCGGTCTCGACGCCGAGTCGAAGGGGGCGCTCCGGGCCGCCGCGGCGGAGACGGCGCTCGTGATCGTCGAGGGCCGCGACGGGACGAGTCTGCTCGCCGTCGGGACGCCCGTCGCCTTCGAGAACACGGCGGCGGAAGCGGGGGGCGTCTCCTCGGCGCTCGACGCCGCGCTGGAACGGATCACCGACGCGGGGAGATAACTCCACGGCAGACACCTCGAAGAGAAAACTTATGACACCCCGGAAGAAACCCGGCAGATGGACGCCGGAACGGCACACGGGTAGGGGTACTTGGTGCCCGACCGGCCCACACCGTAACACTCCCGAGCGACAGCCATGAACTTCGACGACTGGGAACCCGTCTACGAGGCGATCCTGGCCGACTTCGGCTTCGGACGCGAGGCCGACGAGCGTGCCCGCGACGTGCTCGCAGCGCTCGCCGTCCCGTTCGACACCGACCGCTTCGCCGACGTCGCCGGTTCGACCGTCGCCGTCGCCGGTGCCGGCCCCTCGCTCGCCGCCGAACTGGACGTCGCCGCCGACGCCGACGTCGTCTTCGCGGCGTCGACGGCGACGGACGTCCTCCGCGACGCCGGCATCTCGGTCGACCTGATGGTGACCGACCTCGACAAGAACCCCGAGACGGCCGTCGCGTTGACTCGCGAAGGCGTCCCCGTCGCCGCCCACGCCCACGGCGACAACGTCCCCGCCGTCCGCGAGTGGATGCCGAAGTTCGACCGCGAGCACGTGCTCGCGACGACGCAGGCCGCCCCCGTCGGGCCCGTCGTCGACTACGGCGGGTTCACCGACGGCGACCGGGCGGCCTTCGTCGCCGACGAGTTCGGTGCCGGCGAACTGGTCTTTCTCGGCTGGGACTTCGACGACCCGGAGGTCGACGCGACGAAAGCGAAGAAACTGCAGTGGGCCGAACGACTGCTCCGGTGGCTGGAGGTCCGACGCGACGAGGAGTTCGCGGTGCTCGACGGGCGGCGGGAGCGCATCCGGCCGGTCTGGTGAACTCGGCTCGGCGACGCTCTCACGGCTGCCACCGAGCGAGCGACTGGAGTCGCCGGACGAGGCGCGGGAACGCTCCGAGCGACACGACGACGACGAGGAGCGTGACGCCGACGCCGACCCACCACCGTCCGGCGACGGTGCGCGCGACGACGCCGAGCCACGTCCCGAAGCCGATGGCGAGCCCGTAGTACGCCGACCGGAACGGCATCGACACGAAGTCGCTCGGTTCGGGCCACTCGCCGACGTCGACGTACCTCCCGCGGAACGTGCCGACACCGACCGTCGCGACGGCCATCGCCGTCAACGCGGAGAGCGAGACGGCGTCCTGGTCCGGGGCGGTGGTCAGGACGGCGAGTGCTGGAAGCGACAGCACACACACCTCCAGGAGCGCGAAGAAGACGTAGTCGAGCCACCGCTCGAAGCGGGCGTTCAGCGTGCGGTTCGACGACTCTGGCACGTCGTGTCACTAGGGGACGAACGAGTAAACGGTTGTCCCGACGTGCGTTCCGCCCGAGAGCGGGTCACTGCATCCGATAGCGGAGGATCGCCGCGATGCCGCCGAGGTTCTTCAACTGCTCGCCCGGGGCGAACTCCTCGGAGAAGACGGTGACGTCACCGCCCTTCTGTTCGACCGACTCGATGACGTCGTTGACGTCGACGTCCCAGTCGCCGCGGCCCTGTCGCTCGTCGCGGAGGCGTTCGTCGAGGACGAGCAGCGTCTCGACGGCCCCGAACTCCGCGGCCTCGGCGACCTGCTCGATGCCGTAGGCGGCCTTCGCACCCTGCGCGATGTTCTCCATCAGTTCGTCGATCAACTCCGCCTCCTTCGAGATACGCGTCTGCGTCTGCACCTCGTCGACCGCGCCGCGCTTGAGCACCTCGTGGACGCCGCGGTCGCCGACGCCGGAGGTGTCGACGACGGTCAGTTTCTCGGCGACTTCAGGATGATTCTCCTCGATGTAGTCGCGGGCGTCCTGCTTCGTGAACCCCGGTCCCGCGAGGATGACGGCGTCGACGTCGAGATGCGAGAGCGCGCTGCCGAGTTCGGCGAACAGCTCCGAGCGCGGACGAGCGTACTCGCCTTTTCCGGTCGGTCGCGTGAACGACCCGTACTCCTTCGTCCCGTACTGCTGGACGGTGTGGATGTAGGCCGCCCCCTCCTCGACGGTGGCGATGGCGACGTCGGGGTTCTCGGACGCCTGTTCGGCCTCCTCCAACCGGTCCTTCTGGTCTTTCTTGAAGTGTTTCTCGATGGTGAACTCGTTGCGCTCTTCGACGTTGATCGTGTGGTGGTGGCCGAGCTGGTCCTCGCGGGAACAGCCGACGATGACGCCGCCGACGCGCAGGCGGTTGGCGAAGCGGGCGAACTCGACGTCTTCGACTTCGAGGGTGACGTGGAGGTGTTCGCGCTCGCCGCCGGTGTCGCGCATCTGGTCGTCGTCGCGCTGGATGCGGCGCGTCGTGTCGCCGGAGACGAGGTCTCCCGGTTCGAGCACGTAGGAGAGATGCCAGAGGTCGTCGACGTTCTCGGGGACGAGCGTCATCCGCTCGCGCCCCTCCTCGCCGCGACCACGGCTTACGATTCGCATGGCCGAGCAGACGACCCGCGGGCTAACAACCCTTGCCTTCTCGTCTCAGACCGTCGTGGTCGTCGTCGCCGCGTCGCCGCCTCGCTGACCGAGTCCCTTCGCGAACCCGCGGCCGAACAGGTAGTAGACGGCGACCTGCACGTAGAATAGCACGAAGATACCGACGACCAGGAAGCTCAGGGCCGCGCCGACGGCCCCACCGACGATCCCGACGACGAGCGCCAGCACCCACGCCGTCGCGTAGTCGCCCGTGAAGGCGGCCGATTTGATCGTCCCGAAGTCGAACGCTGCGCCGATCTCGCCCGTCCGAGCGAAGTTGGCAGACGCCGCGGGGACGAAGTAGCCGACGACGAGCGCCAGTACGAACACTACGAGACCCAGTACGAGCACGAGCGCGCCGGTTCCGGCACCGCCGTCGCTCCCGAACCCGATCAGGAAGAACAGCGCGAAGTACGGGACCATCAGGACGACGGAGTACGCGAGGTTGACGACGAACAGTTTCAACCCGTCGACGAGCAGTCCGCCCCAGTCGGTGAACGAGGGGGCTTCGGTCTCGTCGTCGACTGCGGCACGGAGGACGCGGACGAAGTACCCCTGGAGGACGAACGCCGGGATGACGAGGACGCTGAGGAGACCCAACACGCCGCCGATGACGATCGTCGGAAGCCAGTCGTCACCGCGTCGCGGAAACGACAGTGCATCACCTATCATACACGTTACTTACGCGTCGCAGTCAAAAGGATTCCCCTGAGTATCGTCGGTTCGTCGATACGAACTTGAGACGCGTCACTCCCGAACGCACGGTTCGCGTCCCTGGTCGTCACCCCAGACGAACGGGTCGGTCGAGGGGTCGCCTCCCTCGGCCACAGTCTCCGCCGGATGCGACCCGCCGTCCCCGCCGTTGGCCTCGACCGGCGGCGTGCGGTCCCGCTCGTTCCGCCCGACGAGACCCACCGTCCGACCCGTCTGGACCGCCGGCGACGCCTCGCTCGGGCGGTCGTCGAGTACGACCGCGGCACCCCGGTCGGCTTCGTCGTCTGAGACGTCGAGGACGCTCGCGGCTCCGCGTCCGTAGAGGTGGTGTGCGACGACGCGAGCGTAGAAGGCGACGAACACGCCGACGAGGGCGAGCGTCGTCGGCGCGGCGACGACGAGACCGACGGCGAGCACCGTCACCGCGCGGAGCCAGCCACCGGCGTAACGACCGTTTCGAGCGACGGCGAACACGCGTCGGAGGGCGAACCCGTCGCGGACCCGTCCGCTGGCGGCGAAGACGGCGAGCGCAGCCGGGCGGACGTAGAGGTACGTGACGCCGTATCCGAGCGTTCCGAACCCACAGAGAACGACGCCGAGCGCCGCTCCGACGCCCGGAGGCGAGTCGGGCGCGACGACGTTCGACGCGAGCAGCGCCGCGAGGCCGACCGAGACAGCGACGAGGACGACGAACGGCAGGAGGTAGCCCGCGCTCAGCAGCGCGGACTTCGCGCCGTCGCGGACGAGCCCTCCCCAGCGGACGAACGGCGGCGTCGCGTCACCGCCGCGCAGGCCGACTCGGACGGTCCGGACGTAGTAGCCGCGGAGGACGAGCGGCGGGAAGACGGCGAGCGGAACCAAGAGTAGGAAGACGAGCGGCGAGGCGGCCGCGACGAGCAACGCCAGCGGCACCACTGTCGCCACCAGCACGAGAAACCCGCCCATGAACAGCGTCGTCACCGCGTCGTCCGTCCGCGTCGGTGCCGACAGCGCCTCCCGGAACATCTGTTCGAGAGGTTGGGGGGTGGGCACATAACGGTGTCTCGGTCCGGTGGCCGCGCCGACGGGTCGAGAGCGGCGGCGAGAGCGGGGTAGCTACCGCTTCCGAGGGTCGACGTCGAGAATAACTGTGACTTCGGTTCGGTCTGCTCCGATCGGACCGCGCTCAGATCGTCGCGCGTTCGTCGGGCGTCTCCTCGTCGCGCATCGCGACGGGGTGGAGTTCGCCCCAGGCGGTGCCGACGATGTAGTACGCCGCGACGAGGGCGTAGAACGTGATGAACGCGCTCAGGATCGCTCCGACGCCGGTCGCACCGAGCAGGCCGGAGACGGCACCGGCGACGACGAAGACGACGAAGGCGTAGAGCCACGCCGTCGCGTACGTCCCGTTGAACAGCACCGGCTTCAGGTCGCGGTACGAGAACGCCGCGCCGAGACGGTTCGTCTCCGCGTAGTTGGCTAGCGCCGCGGGCGTGACGTACGCCGCGAGGAGCATCAGGACGAACCCGACGAGTGCGCCGACGAGCGCCACGAGGCCGCCGAACAGGCCGGCCGTCTCCGAACCGCCACCGGCGACCGCGCCGGCGACGCCGAGGAAGACGGCGACGGCGACGACGATCCCCGGGACGAGGAAGTAGACGAAGCCGACGACGAACCCTTTCAGCCCGTCGACGGCGAGGTCGCCCCAGTCGTCGAAGACGGGAGGTGTCTCGTCGCCCCGCATCGTCCCGCGAAGGACGCGAAGCACGTACCCGAGCACCAAGAACGTCGGGATGACGAGCGGGCTCAGCAGGCTCAGTACACCGCCGATGAGAAGCGTCTTCACCCAGTCCTCACCGTTTCGGAGGTAGTCGATTGATTCTGTAATCATGGTTGAACCGAGAACGGCGGTCTCTCGACTCACCAATTCTCATCCATCAGATAAGACGGAGAGAGCGATAAGCGTTTCTCGAGAATTATCTACCCGACGACAGGAAGTGCGGTGACCGTCGGTCTCTCGTCTCGGTCCGACGCTCGTAGGGATTATCGTCGCCAACCGCACCCCTCCGTTTAGCCTCACGGCTCATGTGAACCGGTTCCCGACGAGGGATCTCTGAACTCCTCCGACAATCCCTCTCAGTTCCCCTCGCCGTCGACGACGTCGCTCCCGCCCGGCGGGAGGAACTCCTGGATCTTGTCCGCGCTGGCGACCTTCCGGACGAACGACTGGTCGGCGAACCGTTCTCGAAACTTCCGGTAGAGCATCTTCGCCATGTCGTTCTGGGCGTAGCGACCGGGTTGCAGCCGAACGCTCGTCGCCGTGTCGGGTTCGATGGCCGACGGCGGCCCCCCGACGACGCGGGTGTCGGGTTCACAGCGGATCCCGACTGCCACCTCCGCGGCGACGTCGTCGTAGTAGGTCCGGTCGCCGCGGATCACGAACGACCCCTTCTCGACGTACTCGCCGCTCTCGGGCGTCTTCGACACCTGGTCGGCGCTCACCATGTACGCGTCGTCGGCGAACCGCCCCTCCTTCCAGATCGAGGAGTACGCGACGGCGAACTGTGCGGCCTCCTCGCGACTCCGCTCGGGAATGTCGACGTCGCGGGCGGGTTCCGACGGTCCGGTCGCCTTCAGCACCGTCACCGGCCCTCCGTGTGCCTGCGTGTGGAAGAAGAGGTCGTGTTTGTTGAGGTACTTCTTGACGATCTCCTCGTTCTGGTCGGCGTTGCGGCCGCCGATGACGAGGAAGCCGTCGGAGGTCTCGAACCAGCGGAACCGGTCGTACCACATGTCCTGCTGGCGGATCGGGATCGACTGCTTCGAGAGCCAGTCGACGTCGGCTCGCTCTGTCTCGTCGGCGTCGCCGTCACCGTCTTCCTCGTCGTCGGCCTCCCACTCCTCGCGACGCTTCTCGAGCGCCGCCAACTTCTCGCGGGTGTTCTCGATGGCCTCGAGCGCGCCCTCCTTCTTCTCCTCGACGCGCTTGGCCTCGGTGTAGATGCGGTCGGCGTTCTTCTCGACGCCCATCGACACGTCGAGTTCGATGCGCTGGCCGTCGATGGTGACCGTGACGGTGCCGGTCGATCCGTCGACGTCTTCGACGGCCTCGGCGGCGGGGATGCCCCGCTCTGCGCCCTCGGCGAGGGTGTCGGCGATGTCGCTCCACGGGACGCTCTCCTCGCGGGCGCTCCGGACGGTCGACAGCACCTCGTCGGCGAGTTCGTAGTTGGCGTACAGGAGCTCTGCCTTCCGGCGTTCCTCCGCTGCCTGTTCGTCGAACCCCTCGATGGCACCCTCCTGCTGCTGGATGATGCGCTTCTGTTTCTCGATCTCCTCTTCGAACTCCGGGCGGTCGTCGCCGCCACCTTTCTCGGCGTCGTCGCTGAGGTCCAGTCGGTAGAAGTAGTCGTCGAGCGCGGCGTTGAACGAGTCGAAGGCGACGGCGTCCAACTCCTCGTACTCCTTCAGCGGGAACGGCGTCACGTCGACGACGCGGTCCTCTTTCTCGTAGACGCGGGGCTCGAACTCGCCGGTCTGCAGTGGCTCTTTGAGTCGTTCGATGGCGTCGTACAGCTTCCGGTACTCCTCCTCGCCCACCTCGGCGATGTCCAGCGTCTTCTCGACGCCAGCGCGGGTGCAGAGCTCTTCGGCGTAGAGGCCGCCGAGATTCAGTTGCGTCGCCAGCGTCCGCACGACGTCGGTGTCCGACTCGTTCATCTTGTGCTCCAGCGCCTCGTAGGAGACGTCGAGCGGGTTGATGCGCGACTGCGGGAACTCGTACTGCGACCCGGGAGCGACCGTCCGCGACTTCAGTCGGACGGTCTCGAGACTGCTCACCACCTCGCGGTTCTCGTCGAGGACGGCGATGTTCCCCTCGCCGAACAGCTCGGCGACGATCTCGGTGTCCTCGTCGCCACGTTCGAACTTGAACACGAGGATGCGGTCGAACTCGTACTGCTCGATCCCGGCGAAGTCCGCCCCGTTGAGACGGTTGCGGAGCATCATCGCGAAGTTCGGCGGTCGACCCGGCGCGTCCGGGACGTGCTCCGGGGCGACGGTGTGGGCGCGTTTGATGTCGCCGACCTCCACGAAGAGGTCGACCCGGCCCCGGTCGAAGTCCCGCATCTTCAGCCGCAGGAGGTCGTCACCGTAGAGATACGCCTTGTCGACCTTCGCCCCCTCGTAACGCCCCAACTCGGTGACGAGGGCGGCGAGGTCGATGCTCGAAAGCTCCTGCTTCGGTTCCATACCCCGGATTTCAGACGGTGGACGAAAAGGCGTGTCGTTGTCCGTCTCCCGCCGTTCTCGCGTGTCGGGGGTCGCCGACGAGTGCACCGGCGGTCGTGCGACGACAGTACCCGAGCACGCAACCGATTCTGCCGAGGCACTCGAAGGTCACCCTGCGGGTACGGTGTGCGGAGGGACCCCGTCCGTGCCTGACACACCTCGTCACCCCGCGACGCAACCCCCGTGTCTGCCTGCCCGGTCGACACGGGTCTTCTCTCGCCCTTCGTCCGAATCCCCGGCTACTCCCGTTCCGAACCGGCTTTCACGCGAACCCACGTTCGAGCAGCGTCTCGATCCGCGACCGCAGGTACGTCGCCTCGCCGTCGACGCGTTCGATCAGTCGTGCCGCGGCGACGGGGAGTTCCCACGCGACGAGTCTCGACGGTGAGACGTCACTTCGCGAACGGTGCTCCGAGCGGTACCGCCACCGGAACGTCTCGACGAGTACCTGCCGGGCGACTCCCGTCGCACCCCCGCCTCTCGTCTCGGCGGCGAGACGCAGTATCAGCGACGTTCGGGCGACGTCGGCGGCGGGACGACCGCACGCCGCGTCCGCCCAGTCGATGACGACGAGTCCGTCGTCCGTCGACAGCACGTTCTCGGGGTGGAAATCGCCGTGACAGAGGGCGTCGCCCTCGGGGAGCGCGTCGAGATGCGCGACGACTCGCTCGCGCGTCTCGTCGTCCAGCGGCCCCCGTTCGATACGCTCCCGGAGTCGACGTTTTACCGGCGGAACGTCGGCGACACGGCTGTCGCACGTCGTCGTCTGGAGCGCGGCGAACCGACGGGCGAGCGTCCGGACACGCCACGGCTTCGAGCGGAGTTCGTCGGCGAGCGAACGGCCGCGAACTCGCTCGAAGACGAGTCCGCTTCGACCCTCGTGTTCCACCGTTCCGTAGAACGCCGGTGTCGGAATGCTGCTCTCCGCTACGGCGCGTGCGTTCGTCGCTTCGGCGACGACGTCCTCGGACGGCCGATTCGCGAAGAAGAGTTTCACGACCCGGTCGTCGCCGAGGGCGTACACCTCGGCGGTTCGTCCGCGAGCGAGCAGGTCACCGAGGTCGGCCGTCTCGAACCCTCTCTTCACAGCCGCTTCGAGACGTACGGCCCGTCCTGGTAGTAGTCCAACTTCTCGCGGTAGTACTGGCGGACGCCGATCCCCGAGATGACGGAGATCTTGTCGAAGCCGGCGTCTGCGGCGAGCTCCTCGGCCTTCCGCAGCAACTTCTTCCCGTACCCCTTGTGCTGCCAGTCGCCGTCGGCCGTGCCGATGCCAGCCTCGCTGCCGTAGACGTGGAGCTCGCGGACGAGTGCGGCGTCTCTCAGCTCTCTGCGGACGGTGTCGCCCTCCTGCACCGGGCCGGGTGCGGCGTGCGAGTAGGAGGGGAACCGGAGGCGACAGAAGCCGACCAGCAGGTCCTTCTCGGTGTCCTCGAAGGAGATGAACTGTTCCACCCCGCCGCCGGACTCGTAGGTCATCACGTCGAGTTCGACGTTCTCGGGGTCGGGGTCTGCTTCGTTCATCCCGACTTCGCGCGAGCGGATGTCTCGGAGTTCGATTCCCTTCTCCTCGGCGCGCTGTTCGGCGAGTTGCCTGAGGTTGGACTTCCAGACGCCGGCGTCGATGAAGTCGGCGGGGATGTCGCGCTGGACGCGCTGGAGGCGCGTGTACTTCGGGATCATCCCCATCACTTCCGAGACGACCTCGATGGCGTCCTCGTTGGTCAGCGGGTCGTACTCGTCGCGCCGCCACATGTCGTAGGTGATCGTGTCGCGGACGACGAGCGTCGGGTAGATCTTGAGGTAGTCGGGCCGCCAGTCGGCGTTCTCGAACAGCTGGCGGAAGTCCTCGACGCACATCTCCTTCGTCATCCCGGGCTGGCCGGGCATCATGTGGAAGCCGACCTTGAACGCCGAGTCTCGCAGCCGTCTGTTGGCGTCGATGGAAGCCTGGTTGCCGTGGCCGCGGTGCATCTCGCGGTTGATGCGTTCGTAGGTGGTCTGGACGCCCACCTCGACTTTCGTCGCTCCCAGATCGAGCATCCGGTCGATCTGCTCGGGGTCACACCAGTCGGGCTTCGTCTCGAACGTCGTGCCGATGTTCCGGATGTCGGCCGTCTCGTTCTCGGCGACGACGTCTTCGAGATACTCGAACTCGACGTCCTGCGGGTCGGGCTTGAACGACTGGTCCTCCGCCGGTTCGGGCTCCTTGTCGACGTCGTAGTCGTTGAGGGCTTCGAGCGCGCGCTTGACGAACCACTCCTGGTAGTCGTGGCTCCGGGCGGTCATCGTCCCGCCCATCAGGATGAGTTCGACCTTGTCGACGGGGTGGCCGATGTGCCGGAGCTGCTCCAGCCGAAGCGTCACTTGTCCGTAGGGGTCGTAGTCGTTCTGCACGCCGCGGGCGGCGGCGGGCTCGTGACCCGTGTACGACTGGGAAGAGGAGAACTCCGAGGCGGGGCCACCGGGACAGTAGAGACACTTCCCGTGGGGGCACATGTGCGGGGAGGTCATGATGGCGACCGGCGAGACGCCCGAGGCCGTCCGGACGGGTTTGCGCCGCGTGACCTCCTTCACGTCGTCGCGGTGCGTGTCGGGTGCGTGCTCGAGAATCTCGGCGTTCTTGGGGACCTTCGGCGACGAGAACTCCGAACAGACCTGGATCTTCTCTTTCTCTAAGTCGTCGCGGTCGACTTCGCCCTCGACGATGCGGCGGGCGAGTTCCTCGCAGGCCTGTTGGAAGGCGTCGGACTCCTGACCGTCGGCGTCGGTGCTCACGACGGGGTCACCTCCACGGTGGTTGCGAGAGCGACGGCGTGGCTCATTACGTGTGTTTCTGCCGGTTTCGCGGTTAAGGGTGTCGCTCTCGCACCCGGTCGACGGCAGCGACTGCGACGGCGACGGCTACCGAGGACTCTCGCGCCCGGTGCCAGTCGCCCGTCCCCGCCGCGAGAGGTCGACGACGCCGACGACGAGTGCGCCGACCAGTGCAACGGTTCCGCTGGCGAAGAGCAGCGCCGGGTAGCCGACGACGAGGGCGAGGCCAGCGAAGACGAACGGGCCGGACGCTCGCCCGAGGAACGTCGTGCTGTTCCGGAGGCTGAGCGCCCCCGCCCGGAACGACGCCGGAATCCGGTCGCTCACCGCCGCGTCCACGGAGGGGAGCACGAGCCCGATACCGCAGCCGACGGCGAGCATCGACACGCCGACGAACAGCGCCGACGGCGCGGCCCACGCGCCGAGCAACCCGATCCCGTAGGCACCGACGCCTGCCGCGACGAGTCGTCCGTTCGAGAACGACCGCGAGAGTCGGCCGTTCGCCACCGAAGCGACGATCGACGCCGCCTCGGCAGCCGTGATGACGACTCCGACGGAGAGCGGCGTCAGCGCGTACTGCGAGGTCAACAGGAACGGCAGCGCCGTGAACACGGCCCCGAAGAGGAGAAACTCCGTGGCGAACGTCGCCGCGTAGAACGGGGCGGTGCCGGACCCGGAGATCGCCCCCAGCGCGCTCCGGAGGTAGTCGACGCCCGGCAGCGAGCGTACCTCTTCGCGGGCCGGTTCGTCGAGCACGACGGCGGCGACGAGACCGACCGGCACCGCCAGGAAGTACGCGTAGAACGGGGTGTTCCAGCCGTAGGCGACGAGCGCACCGCCGACCACGGGGAACGCCGCCGCGCCCGTCGACAGCACGGCCGTGTTCACGCCGAGGACGCCGTTTCGCTGGCTCCCCTCGAAGGCGTCGCCGAGGAGCGTCACCGTCGAGACGAAGATGCCCGCCGCGGCGACCCCCTGGACCATCCGTAGCGCGAGGACGACCGCGAACGACGGCGCGAACGCGGTCGCGCCGCCGACGAGACCGAAGGCGACGAGACTTCCGGTCAGGACGCGCTTCCGGCCGATGCGGTCGGCGAGCGCGCCGACGAACGGCGACAGCACGATGCCGGCCACGAAGTAGGCGCTGACGAGCAGACTCGCCGTGGCGTCGGTGACGCCGAACGCGTCGCGGACCACCGGGAGCGCGGGGCTGACGAGCGGGACGCCGAGCGGTGCGAGCAGCGTGCTGGCGAGGACGACCTGGACGAGTCGCGAACGGAACACGCTCGCGTCGCCGTCCTGCGCGGAGCCTGCAGTCTCGCTCTCCGTCCCTGGCCGCTTCGTCTCCTCTCCCATGAGAGTACAGACGTCTCGCGGCCGTCTATAGTTGATTTCTGTATTTCCTGCGTGTTCTCGCTATCTGGACGTCCTCGACGTCGACCCGCTTCCCGTCACGGACACGTCCGCGACCGCGACGTGTTGCGCGTCTCGGTGCCGTTCTCGTGGACGCGGATCGTCGACATCGACGTCGAACACTCGTTCCAGTTGCGGTCGACCGTCGCTTGCGACGAGAAGCTCTCGCCGCTCACCTCGACGGTGTAGACGTCGGGCGTCTCGAACGCGAAGTTCAGGTGGTCGCCGGCGGCGATCTCGACGGTCTCGTCGAACTGCGTCCCCGTCTTCTCGCCCGTGACGACGACCGTCACCTCGCGGGCGTCGTCGCCGTCGTTCCACACCTGTACGACGTGCGCGCCGGGCGTCGCCTTCCCGGTGCCACCCTGCTTGCCGACGGCGTAGGTCGCGGCCGGGTCGGCGCGCATCCCCTCGAACGGCGCGTCCGGGAGTGCTGGCGTCTGGTCGGCGGCGACCGTCGCTGCCGTCCCCGTCGACTCGGAGGGGGTGGAGCCAGCTCCCGCCCCGGTGTCGCCGTTCGTGTTCGATGTCGTCTCGTCCGACGGCTGGTCCGAACCGAGACAGCCTGCGACGGCGACGGTGGCGGTAGTTGCGATGCTCAGGAGGACTTGGCGGCGGTTCATAGGGTAGAGAGACGTGTTCCTAGAGCTAATCTTTTGTGACGGACCGTCCGCTCGGTGAGAAGAGGAGCCGAGAGAGCGGCGAGCGGCGACGGCAGCTACCGAGTCGTTCGAGCGAACGTCGGCTACAGCTGTTCGACGACGGCGTCGACGACTGCCTCTTTCACGTCCGTACGGACGCCGGAGAGGAACTCGATGCGGCCCTCGCGGACGCCGTTCGCCGTGACGCCCGCGTTCGGCAGGCTCTCACGGGCGCGCTCGGCGACCGCGCGCACGTCGAGCTCCTCGCTGCTGCGGAGGTAGAGTTCGTCCATGCCGAGACCGAGGGTGACGAACGTCTCGCCGTTGCGGTTGCGGCGGTGGAGTTCTTCGACGAGCAGCGTCGACGGCGGGAAGTCGAAGCGGTGGGTGAACGCGTCGGTGTCGATGACGGCGAAGTCGACGTCGTCCTCGTCGCGGCGTTCGAGGTTCGCCTCGGCCGTCTCGACCTCGTCGTCGAGTTTGATGCGGAACTGCTCTGCGACGTGCTCGGCGAGACCGACGTCGTGGCCCTCCTCGTCGCCGAACAGCAGGTCGGTGATGAGTTCACGCTTGTCCTGATACGACTGGTAGTAGGCTTCGAGTGCGACTGCCTCGCGGAGTGCAGTCACGCGGTCTGCGTCGTAGCCCGCCTCCTCGGCGAGGTCGAGGTACGCCTGCGGTGTGCCCTCCCAGTAGCTGATCGCCGGGAGGTGTGCGAGATCGTCGCGCACCTCGTCGTTGATGGCCGCGGCGAGGTTCGCCGAGAGCGCACCCGTCGAGAGGTCCGACGCGTCGGCCTCCGCACGGGCCGGGTTGACGAGTACCTCGGTGTCGTCCTCGACGTCCTCGTCGGCGACGGCGGCGTCGACGACGACGCGCTTCGCGCCGTAGATACCTAGCAGGCCGAGCCCGTCGCTGGATTCGACGGTACTCCCAGTCCCGAGCAGGAGCACGAGCGGGAGCTTCTCGTCGTGTCGGTCCTGGTCCTGCAGCATCCGCGTGACGTCGTTCGTCGCGGCGTCCATGCCGTAGACGGCGTCGTCGAGCGGGCGACGGGTGAAGTAGTGGTACTCGGCGTCGCTCTTGGCGTACTCCTCGCGGATGAGCGGGAGGACCGCACGCTCGACGGCCGCACCGGCGACGTAGCCGTCGGCGGTGGCGGCGTGTCGGACGACGATGGGGCGCGACTCGAGGATGGCGCGACGGAGCGCCTCGGCGGCGTCGAGCAGTTGCTCGGAGACCGCCTCGATCGAGTCGTGGGCGGCCAGCGGCATCACGGCCTCGGGGCGAGCGCGGGCGGTCAGCGCGTCTGCGAGTCGACGCTGGACCGCCTCGGCCTCGTCGGCCTCGAGGGCGACCAGCGCGTCGGTTTCGACCTGAATCTCGTTACGGCGAAGTTCGACCTCGCCGTCCAGTCGGACGACGTCGCCGACGTCGATGTCGGGGTAGGCGCGGACGCCCGCCTCGACGAACGCGGCGCAGTCGACGACGCCGGTCTCGTCGCGGAGTTCGAAGACGGTCGGTCCGCCGGTTTGGCGCGCGCCGACGACCTCGCCCTCGATGCGGATCTCCTGTCCGACGCGGTCCGAGAGCGTGCCGATCTCGACGCGCTCCGCCTCGCCGGTCGGTTCCGGCTCGTCGTAGTCCCCGCGAGCCTCGTCTCCGCTGGCTACAGCAGATTCGGCGGCTTCGGCCTCCTCGGAGGACTGCTGTTCCGGTTCGGGCTCGGGTTCCGGTTCGGGCTCGGGTTCCGGTTCGGGCTCGGATTCAGTCTGCTGACTCTCCTCGGACTGCTGCTCGCGTTCGGTCGGTTCCGCCCCGTCGACGTCGTGCTCGCCGTCGGCGTCCTGCACCAGCACGCCGCGGAACTCGCGTTCGGACTGGCGGATCGACCAGCCGAGGTCGATGTTGCCGTTGTCGCGGACGTTCTTCACCTGGACGAAGACGGTGTCACCCGGCTCCCAGTCGAGGCTCTCCAGTCGGCGGTCGAGTTCGCTCCGGTGGAGCAACCCGGTGACGCCGGGGGCGATGTCGACGAACACGCCGAAGTCGGCGTAGCCGTCGACCGTCCCGCTGTAGAAGCGGCGGGGGACCAGCTGGTTGGGATGGTCTCCCTCGAAGTGGAACACGACGTCTTCTTGGTGGCTGTCACAGATTCGACCGTCCACGGGCGTACCACAGATAATACACGTACCCATTTGAGCAGAGAGAAACACCGCGGCCTAAAACTGTTGTCGAAAGTCTGCTGTCGTTCTCGTGGGGTGATTCGACGGCGAATCGGGGTCGGATTCCCCGTCTCTCGACCGAACTGTCACCACGCCGTCGTGCGATTCGGTCCGGGGGGACGCCACTCCCTCTGCGCACTTGGAGTGTCGTTGCCGCTGCGCGACCCGCTCAGAGCACGCCGGCCGCTCGCAGCAGCGTCGTCGCCGCCGCCACCCCACCGAAGCCGTACCCGAAGAGCACCGCCGCCGGGACCGCGCCGGCGACGGTCGCGCGGAGGAGAGTCGTCCGGTGGACGACGCTCAGGCCGACGACGAGCAGGACGGCACCGTACGCGGCACACAGGAGTCGCAGCGCGGGCGAGGGGTAGCCCGCGAGGACGCAGGGGGCGGCCGCGTAGGCGACGGTCTGGACCGTCTCGCTCACGCCCGCTCGCTCGCTGACGGTGACGACGAGCAACACCGTCTGGAGCGCGCCGAGCAGATGCATCGTCGCCGGGGCGACGAACAGCGTGACGACGACGAGAAGCAGCAGACTCGTCGCCGCCGTGCTGTCGGCGAGCAGCGGGACGAACTCGGTGCCGAGCACGCGCTCAGGCGTGAACCAGAGGAGGCCACCGACGTAACAGAGCGCGACGAGCACGCCGAAGACGAGCCCCGGAGCCTGGTCGCCGGGAGCGACGCCGTTGCGGAAGAACCGCCGTGGACGGAGCAACACCTCGGCCCACGCGCGGACGATGCCGCGCGGTCCGCGCTCACGGCCGCCACGGGGGTTCTCGACCCAGGTAGTCACGTCCGTCTCTAGTCGGTGCGGAGGGTATGACAGTTCCGACATCGGGCCTCGTAGGACTCCTCCGCGCCGACGAGGATGGTCGGGTCGTCGGCGTGGGCGGGTTCGCCGTCGATGAGCCGCTGATTGCGCGTGGCGGGCTCCCCGCAGATCGTACAGATGGCTCGCAGCTTGTCGACGTACTCGGCCAGTGCGACGAGCTGTGGCACCGGCTCGAACGGTTCACCGCGGAACGTCTGGTCGGTGCCGGAGACGATGACGCGCCGCCCGTCGGCGGCCAACACCTCACACACGTCGACGAGTTCCGGCGAGAAGAAGTTCGCCTCGTCGACGGCGACGACCTTCTCGCCGTTCAGTTCGTCGTGGATCTCCCAGATCCCGTCTCCCTCGGCGTCGACGACGGTCGCCTCCCACTGTCGGCCGTTGTGCGACCCGATGGTCGCCTCCCCGTATCGGTCGTCGACGTCGGGTTTGAACACGGCGACCTCCTGCTCTGCGATCTCCGCGCGGCGCAGTCGACGGAGCAGTTCCTCCGTCTTCCCCGAGAACATCGAACCGGTGATGACCTCGATCCAGCCGCTCCGAGTGATGGCGTGCATAAGCCAACACGACACCCAACGCCTCAAATGCGTACTCATTCTCCCGGACAGTCTGCGCCGTGGCCACCGCCGTGACCGTTTCTCCCGTCTCTCAGTCGCCGGCACCCTTGTTCTGTCCGCTCTCGAACGTCGCCGGGTCCTGTTCGATGTTGGCGAACCCGACGGCTCGGCGACCGAGCGTGAGCACGCGCTCCTCGGTCGACTCGTCGCGGAACGCCCCGTCGTCGTCGAACGCGCTGTGGGCGCGGGGGATCGCCGCTTGATGGGGGATCACCCACGCGTTGAGCGCGCGGCAGACCGACCGGAGATGTTCCAGCGCCGTCACCGGGAACGACCCCCCCGAGACGGCGAGGAGGCCGACGGTCTTCCCCTCGAACTCCTCGAACCCGCAGTAGTCGAGCGCGTTCTTCAGCACTCCCGAGTACGACCCGTGGTACATCGGCGTTCCGAGGACGACCGCGTCGGCCGCGCGGATCGTCGCCGTCAACTCGGCGCTGTCGCCCTGCTCGTCGTAGTCGGCGTCGAGCACCGGGAGGTCGTAGTCGCGGAGATCGACGACTTCGCCGGTGCCACCTGCCGCCTCGACGCCGCGAACGACGTGGGTCAGTGCGCGCCGCGTGTGGCTGTCGTCCCGGAGACTCCCCCCGAGTGCGACGACGTGAACGTCTGACATGACTGGTGACTCTCGGTGCAGCGACAAAGGCGTGCCGCCGGTCCCCCGTCTCCCGACGGGCGTGGACACACGGCACGGGTCAGTGTTCGACCGACTCTGTCGGGGTGACGATCGGCGTCGCCGTCCGTTCGTACTCGTCGATCGTCGCTTCCGCCCACTCGCGGAGCGCTGGGCGCTCTCCCTCGACGAGCGCCTTCGGTTCGCCGCCGTCGTCGACACCGATCTGGACGGTTCCGTCGAGGAGACCGACGAAACACGGGATCGGGTCGCCGTACTGGTACAGCGCGTACCGGTCGGTCTCGGCCATCTCCTCGGTGAGCGGCGCGTAGGCGTCGTCCGACTGGTAGGTGCGGACCACCTCCGGCGTGGTGACGACCGTCGCCTGGGCGTCCGCTTCGACGATGCGGTCACGGATCGCCTGGTGGGCGTGCAGCCCGGTCAACGGGAGCACGAACCGCATCTCGCTCGCCCGCGCCGCCACCGTCACGTGTCGGTTGACCATCGCCCACGGGTCGCCCGGTTCCGGCAGGTAGAGGTCGGCGTCGGCGAGCAGCTCGACGTCCAGTCCCAGCTCGTCGTGCGGGAGCCACTGCAGGAACGGGGCGAACCGAAACCACAGGTCGAGACGCTCCTCGAAGTCGACGAACGCCGTCCGAGCCAGCTCTCCGAAGGAGGTGAGACGGTACCCGCCGTCCGCGTGCTCGAGGATGCCCAGCGTCTCCAGCTCTCGGACGCTCCGGTCGACGGTCGAGCGGGAACACGACAGCTCTTCGAGGAGCGTCCGCTTGTCCTTTCGACCCTCGGAGAGCGCCTCGACGAACGAGGACCGCCGTAACAGCACCTCCATCACTTCCACGGTCGAGGGTCGCGCTGTCATGGTTCACGAACTGTCGGTCTGTCCCATACGAGTTCCGGAACGTGTGATCGAAGTTCGGCTCTCAATTAACGCTCTTCCAGGCCGAACCGATCGAATCGGGTGCCGCATCCTGGTCGACGGGACGCCGAGAGGCGTCACTGTCGCAGTCGGACGACGGTCTCGTCGTCGCGCTCCGTCACCTCGACCAACCCGTCGTCCGCGAGGTCGTCCACCAGTCCGCGCAACCACTCGCGGCCGTGGTCGCCGCCGTAGTCGACGCGCACTCGCGGGCCGAGCGTGTCCAGCGGGAGTTCGTCGTACTCGCCGAGCGTTCGAACGACACGCCCGCGGAACTGCCGGCGGGACCCCTCGAAGCTCGGCTGGGTCGGCACGTCGGGGGCAGTGAAGTCACCCGTCTCGTAGGCGTGACACCAGCGTCGCCACGGACAGCCCGCCTCGTCGCAGCGGGGGGTCTTCCCGCAGGCCACCCCGCCGAGTTCCATGATCGCGTTGTTCCAGACGCGCGACTCGCCGTCGGGCATGACGAACCCCGCGACGTCCTCGAACGCCGCGTCGTCGTCCGGCACGTCGAACGCGCGGTGGAGCACGCGCTTGACGTTCGTGTCGACGACGGCGTCGCCGTTGTCGAACGCGAAGGAGGCCACGGCGTTGGCGGTGTACGGGCCGACGCCCATCAGTTCCTCCAACTCGTCGGGCCACCGGGGGAACGCTCCACCGTATTCCTCGACGACCTGCTGTGCCGCCTCGTGGAGATACTTCGCCCGGTTGTTGTAGCCGAGGCTGTGACTCGTCCAGAAGGCGACGACGTCGCTCCGGTCGGCCGCTGCGAGGTCGTCGACGGTGGGCCAGCGGTCGAGAAACGCTTCCCACGCCTCGACGACGCGACCCAACTGAGTCTGCTGGCTCATCACCTCGGAGACGAGGATCTCGTAGGCGTCCTCCGTCTGTCGCCACGGGAACTCGCGGTGGTCGTCTTCGTACCACTCGACGAGCGCGCGCCGGACGGCGTCGACCTCGTCGCTGTCGGCGGGGAGTGCGGGGGCGACGTCCTGTCGCTCCTCGGGAACGGACGCGTCGGTCATTGTCGAGCGGTGGGCGAGCGGAGGTTTATGGGTAGTGGTCCGTCACCGTACCGCCTCGGGTCCCGCGGCGTGCGTCGCTCCGCCGGCGCCGCGACGGCAGTCGCCGCGACGGCCCCGGGAGCGAAACGCGTATCCGACGCCCGCGTCTCCCTCTCGGCATGAGTCTCGACGACCTCAACGACGACGTCCAGTCGTTCTACTCCGACCTCGACGACGAGATGACCGTGGAACTCGACCGCGAGACGAAGAACGAACTGGCGACGCTGGCGGCCGTCTTCGAGACGGACGACGCGAGCGAACTGGTCCGCCGAGCGGTCCACATGCTGTTTCGCTCCAGCGTCGACTCGGGGGATTTGGACTTCCAACTGCGCCGGAGTTACGACGTCACCTACGACGAGTTCCTCGCCGGGATGACCTACGAGGAGATGACGGGACAGGACCAGTATCCGCAGCGCGACGACGAACGTCGCTACCAGATGTAGCCGTCGGTCGGCCGCCGCCAGCAGCTACTTGTCATCAACTCGCCAATAGCTTCCCATGGGACTGAGCGCCCGCAACAACCTGACTGGAACGGTGAAATCACTGCAGAGAGACGAGATTATGGCGGAGGTCGTCGTCGAACTCGGCGACGGACAGACCGTGACATCGACGATCACGCGAGCGTCCGCCGACCGTCTCGACCTCGCCGAGGGCGACGAGGTCAGCGCCGTCATCAAGGCGAGCGAAGTGATGATAAACAAGGACTGAGCGGTCGGTCTCGCGGGTCTCTAGTAACCGGCGATCCGGCTACGCCACGTCCGCGATCGCCTTCGTCAACAGGCCCGCCCCGAGGGCGATCTCGCGCTCCGTCACGTCCAGCGGCGGCAGGACCCGGAGCACCTTGTAGCCACACGAGAGCGTCAGCAGGCCGCGCTGGAGCGCCGCCTCCTGGACCGCGTCGCGACGCTCCTTGGTGTCGAACTCGAGGGCGAGCATCAGCCCCTTCCCACGGACGTCGACGACGCCGGTCGGGTCGGCGTCCCGCATCGTCTCTGTGAACTGCCGTCCTCGGACGGTGGCGTTGTCCATCAGGTCGTACTCGTGGATGGCGTCGATAGTGAGCGCACCCTGCAGGGAGGCGATGATGTCGCCCGCGCCCCACGTCGAGGAGAGGCGGCCCTTCTCGTCGGGGAAGATGTCCGACCGGGAGATCGTCGCGCCGACGCGGAGTCCCTTCGCGGCGGCGATGACGTCGGGTTCGATGCTGTAGTGGTCCGCGCCCCACATCTTCCCCGTCCGCCCCATCCCGGACTGGATCTCGTCGGCAATTAGGGTGATGTCGTGTTCCGTCGCGAGCGCGGCCACCTCGTCCATGAAGGCGTCGCTCGGGATACGGTAGCCGCCCTCGCCCTGGATCGGTTCGAGGATGATGTAGGCGACCTCGTCGGGGGTGATGTGGCCGCGTTCGGGGTCGAGTTTCTTCCGGAGGAGCGACACCTGCTCGGACGGGTCGTCGCTGCCGACGAAGAAGCCGCAGTCGCAGCTGTCGGGCGTGCAGCTCCGGTCGTCGCAGTAGGGGACGTCGTGAACGCCCGAGACGGTGGGGAACTTCCGGCGGTACTTCTCCTTCGAACGGTTCAACGAGAGCGCGCCGAGCGTCCGCCCGTGGAACGCGCCGTCGAAGGTGACGGCGTACCTCGCGCCGTCGCTGTGGTCGTAGGCGATCTTGATGCCGTTCTCGACCGCCTCCGCCCCGGAGTTCGAGAGGAAGACCATATCCATCCCGTAGTGGTCGGTGGCGTCGGTCAGTCGGTCCATCAGCCCCGCGGGGCCGGGGAACTCGCTCTCCTCGGGCGCGTGTGCGTCGCCCGCGCTCACGTAGAAGTCCTGTCCCGCGATCTTCAGGGGGTCGACGAGGTCGAACTCCCGGAGTCTGTCCATGATCTTCGGGTTGTTGTACCCGAGCGGGGCGGCGGCGACGTGGCTCGTGAAGTCCATCAGGACGTTGCCGTCGACGTCCGTGCAGAACGGTCCCTCGGCGTCGCCCGAGAGGTCCCAGACGAAGTCGTAGACGTAGGTGCTCGGGGCGGCGCTCTGGTGGTGGTACTCGACCCACTCTCGCGCACGCTCGCCCGGCATCGCCGTGACGTGTGGCTCGGCGGTGTCTCGGTCCATGTCGTCGGTTGGCAGACCGGTATGTTAAGACGTTCGTTACGATTCACCCAAACATTGCGACGACGGCGGTCACCCCGCCCGCCGCGACGAGGAGGACGGCGCTCCAGGTGGCGACCTGCCGTGCGAAGTCGCGCGGGCCGGCGGCGGCGACGAGACCGGCCTTGACGACGACGCTCGACGCCGTCGCGAGGAGGATGCCGACGACTGCGGTCGTCCCCTCGATGGTGCCACCGCGGTAGAGCAGGACGGCCGAGGTGGTCGTCCCGGCCGACGAGACGAGTCCCGACACCAGCGCACTCACGTAGAAGCCGACGTTGCCGAACTGTTCCTGGGCGACCGTCCCGACCGCGAGGATGAGGAAGAACACCGCGCCGAACGCGAGGACGTTCTTCATCGAGAAGGGACTCTCGAGGTCGAGTGCGACGTCTTCGCCCCAGTCGGCGGTGAAGCGGGCGACGACGAAACTCCCGACCACGAGTGCGCCGAGCGGGACCGCCGCCTGCCAGAGCGGCGGGCGCTCCGCGGCGACGGTGAACGCGAGGGCGATGCCGAGGTTCCGAAGCGCCATCGCGGCGTTGGCGAGTAGCACACCGGCGACGGCGAAGCTGACCGACTCGCGTTGCTGGCGGACCTGATCGAGCATCGTCCCGACGACCGCCGTCGACGAGGCGAGGCCGCCGAAGAAGCCCGTGATGGCGATGCCGCGACCACCGTAGGAGCGGACGAGCGCGTAGTTGACGATGCCGATGCCGGCGACGGTGACGACCATCAGCCACGCGACGCGGGGTTCGAAGGTGACACCCATCACTTGCTCTTCGGCCGGCAAGAGCGGGAAGACGACGAACGCGAGGATGGCGAACTCCGTGGTCGACCGCAGCTCTTCGCGTGACAGCCCGCCCGCGAAGTCGTGCAGTTCCCGCTTGAGCACGAGCAGCGACGAGGAGATGACGGCGACGGCGACGCCCGCGACGAAGAACCGCGAGGCGACGAGCACGCCGACGCCGTAGGTGACGAGCAACGACACCGACGTCGTCAGCGCCAGCGAGTCCTCCTCGCCGGTCTGCAGCCCCTGTACCGCGAGGAGAATGCCCTGGACGATGACGAGGACGCCGCCGATGGCGAGCAGCGCCACGCCGAGCGGCGACTCCTCGGCGATGATGGTGAACACCGCGGCGAGGAGACTCGTCAACGAGAAGGTCCGGATCCCGGCGGACTTCTTCGACCATTCGCGTTCGAGGCCGAGAAAGAGGCCGAGCGCCGCCGCGATGACCACGCGGACGACCGGGTCCTGCAGCGGGGCGGCGAGCGGATCCTCGAGTTGGAGGACGAGCGGCCAGACGACGTCGAGAGGGAGAGGGGAGAACTGCATAGTCGAACTACGCGTGGCCCGTGGTTAAGTTCTCAGGCCGGGACGTGTCGTTCTCGATCCGCGATACGTTTTTCACAGTTCCGTGGGGGGCTCTAGTATGTCGATACTCGACTTCGACCGGGCCCGCGCCGCGTGGTGGGCGCTGGGTGCCGTCCTCGCTGCGTCCCTCCTGTTCGTCGTCTACTCGTTCGTCGGCACGTTCGTCTTCGGGCTCTTCCTGTACTACGCGACCCGTCCGATCTATCGTCGACTCCGAAAACACGTCTATCCGCCCAGTCTGGCGGCCGCCGTCTCGATGTTCGCGCTCGCGCTCCCGGCGCTGGCGTTGATGGTGTACGCGCTCCTCGTCGTCGGGAAGGAGGTGAACAAACTCAGCCGGACGACGCAGTTCGACCTCGGGACGTACACGGCGCTCGACCCCAGCATCCTCAACGAAGTGGTCGACCCGGCGACCCTCTATCGGTCCGGGGTACGTGACTATCTCACGCTCGACAGTCTCGATTCGGGTCTCGACCAGGTCGTCACCGCCGCAGACACCTTCGCCGTCGTCGGCGTCGGACTCGTCCACCTGTTCGTGATGGTCGCCATCGCCTTCTATCTCCTCCGCGACGACCACCGCATCTCGCGGTGGGTCAGCAAGCGGTTCGCCGACGACGAAGGGGTGCTCGACGCCTATCTCGCGGCGATCGACACCGACCTCGACAGCATCTTCTTCGGCAACATCCTCAACGCCGTCCTGACCGGGACCATCGGAGTCATCGCCTACACCGTGTTGAACGTGTTCGCGCCCCCGGAGCTCCGTATCCCCGCCGCCGCCCTCGTCGGACTGCTCGCCGGCGTCGCCAGCCTCGTCCCGGTCGTCGGGATGAAACTCGTCTACGTCCCCGTCGCGGGCTACATGGGCGTCCAGAGCCTCGTGATCGCCGGTCCGGAGTCGATCTGGTTCGTCGCCGCGTTCGTCGTCGTCTCGTTCGTTCTCGTCGACACCATCCCCGACCTCGTGCTCCGCCCCTACGTCTCGGGTCGCAGTCTCCACGTCGGTAGCGTCATGCTCGCGTACACGTTCGGACCGCTCCTCTTCGGCTGGTACGGCCTCTTCCTCCTGCCGATACTGCTCGTCCTCGTCGTCAACTTCGCCCGGATCGTCCTCCCGGAACTCGTCGCCGGAAAACAGATCAAACCGTACGTCGTCGACCCGGTGTATCTGGGCGACGAATCGGCCGCGCCCGGAGAGACGGACGGAGAACTCCTCGACAACGCCGCAGACGAGAGTCCCGCAGCAGAGTCGACCGACACGCGGCCCGACGTTGGCCCGGAGCGGTCGGGCGGGTCGACTCGGACGGGCGGAGAGTAGCCGATCTCAGGCGTCGACGTACTGCGATTCCCAGTCTTTGCGGGCGTCGATCTCGCGGCGACCGCGCCGTGTCAGTGTGTAGTAGTTGGTCCGTCGGTCACGCTGCCCCTTCTCGACGAGCCCCTTGTCGACGAGCGTGTCGAGGTTCGGATACAGCCGCCCGTGGTGGATCTCCTTCTCGTAGTACTCTTCGAGCTCTTCCTTGATGGCCAGTCCGTGGGGTTCTTCGAGCCCGGCGATCACGTACAGCAGATCCCGCTGAAAGCCTGTCAAGTCGTACATCGGTAATATCCGCGTAGAAATTCTTGTCTGATAACAATAAATATATCGGCCGTTTCGAGAGAGAAAGCCGCGCTATCCCTATTAATTGCCTGATTTCGACCGCTAGAAAAGATAACTTCGATGAGTTGTTTGTTTTCTACACTATCTCAATCAGTAGACATGTATCGATGCGGAAAGCAGCGCGGATTTAAGCGTCTGTGAGACCTTTTGGCGGCTATGCCCGAAGAAGTGCTGTTCAAATCGGAGTCGCCCCAGAGCCGTGCCGAGATCGCGAGCTACCTCCGCTCTATCGCGGACAAACTCGACGCCGGCGAGTCGCTGACGCTCTCGTCGGGCGGACAGTCGCAGACGCTCGACGTCCCCGCGCAGCCGACGTTCGAGGTGAAAGCCGAACGCGAGACGTCGACGAGCGGCGGCCCCGCGGAGCTGAGCCTCGAACTCGAACTCGAGTGGGACGAGGGTGCGAGCGACGAAGACACGACGCTCTCGGTCGAGTAGTTCTCTCTTCGGTTCTCACTCGTCTGCGTCGACGCACCGCTCTGCAGTCGAGTTCGTGAAAAGGAAAGCAAGCCACGCGAAAATCGCGTGAGTGCTTGCCGCCCTGAATTGGTCCCCGCTGACGCTTCGGCCCTCCAAAGCGAAGCGTCACCTGCTTCTATCGCACGTTTGTACTTAAACGTACCGACCTCCGCTGCCGACGTATCTCCGGGGAAACGTCGCCGTTCACATATGTTCTTCTTCGAGAACCCATCCGAGTGCGCGCTTGTAGTACGTGAACATCTCTCTGACGCCCTCGTGGCGCATCTCCTCGTCGTCGAGCTGTTCTTTCAAGAACTCGTACTGCTCGCGGATCTCTTCTTCGTCTCGCATGGGACGTCGTTCGCGGGTCGGGTACTTGGGTGCGGTGGGGCGCTGTCGGGGCTGTCGCTCTGCCCGGCGACTGATCCTCGAGCGGCGACGAAGCCGCGCGCCGACGCTACTTCCGGTCCAGTCGCGAGAGGCCGTGCCAGATGGCGTCGACCAGCCGACGTTCGCCGTCGCCTTCGGCGTCGCCCCAGCCACGAGCGAGCGCGTCCTCGACGACCGAAAGCGCGTGGTTCTCGAAGTTGTTTCGACCGCGGAACGCCTCCAGCGCCTCGCGCTCCCGCTCGCCGAACGAGTCGGTCGGCTCGCCGTCGTAGAACCCCAGTTCGGCCAGCGTCTCGCTCACCGCGCGCGCCGTCTCCCCGTCGAGTTGGCGCGTCTCGGCGGGTTCCTCGCGCGCGAGCAGCGTCACGTCGTACAGTTTGAACACGCGTTCGAGTTCGTCGATCGGCCGCTCGTGGTCGTCGACGCGAACGTCGATCCAACGGTCGTTCTTCCCGTCGTAGCCGCCCTCGGGCTTGGCGACGTACAGCGCCGCCCCCTGCTCGCCGCGACTGTCCCCACCGGCGTCGTTGCCGGCGTGGAGCGCCGCGAGGAGCCTCTCGGGCAATCCGCCCTCGGCGGTCTCGAAGGCGTCGGCCATCGCGGGGAGCGTCTCATCGTTCTCGAGGATGTTCCCCTGGACCGTGTAGTGGTCCCCCTGGCGGTCGCCGGCGACGTCGAAGCAGTCGTCGCCGGTGAACGCCGCGACCGAGCCGTCCTGTCCGACGACGCCGACCTGTCGGGACGCGGCCTCGTCGTCGCCGTCGGTCAACTGCTCGATCGCTTCCGCCGCCGAGTGCCCCTCGCGCAACAGGTCGAGCCCGTCCGGTCCGTAGGCGACGTTGGCGAAACTCTGTGTGGCGACCGCGCCGGCGTCGGCCGCCGCGAACGGAACGACGGAGCCGACGCTGACGAACTTCGACTGGACGGCGACGCCGACGGCCTCTGTCTCCGGGTCGCGTGCGACGATGGAGAACGTCATACCACACCGTCGGACCACCGTCGCAAAAGCGTTCAGTCTGCGGGCATCGGTTGCTCCTTTTCGGGCTCGGTCTTCTGCGCGGTCAACGGCTGTCGGCTGACCAACTCGCAGTCGAACGCCGGATGCTCGGCGAGATGCCGGACGAGCAGATGCCGACGACCGCCGGTCAGTCCCGTCCGCCCGACGTCCTCGGCGGTGAACTCGGTCGGCAGTCGACCGTAGAGCCGTCGCAGTTCGTCGAAGCTCGCGAACACCTTACTGTGGCCCGCGGAGTTCGCCGCTCGCCGAGTGACGACGTAGCTTCCGTCCTCGCGGTGTTCGCCCGCAGTGCGGAAGAATTCGAGTCGCCGGTGGAGCGCCGCGCCGAGCGAGTCGCGAAGCGCGGCCGCGTCGCTACGGGAGAGTCGGAACTCCTCACCGTCGAGTTCGACGATCAGTTCGGTACCGTCCGCCGTGACTGCCGTCTCGGTGTCCGAGACGCGGGTTTCACGTCGGGAGAATTTCTCGATCAGGAGCGCGGGAACTCCGTGTCATGTGCCCGAAAGTTGGCCGCTCTCGTACTTAAGCGTAGGTGGTCGTACAGGTGACGGCTGTCGCCCCACTCCCCGTCCTCTCTCCGCTTTCACTCCGACTCATCGCGACTCGACGAGATGTTTCTGGAGCAATCGACGGTCCCGGAAGGTCTCCGGGAGCGCCGCCGGGTCGACCCAGTCGACGGCGGCGACCTCGGTCGGCGTCTCGACGGCGTCGGCGTCGAGCAGCCGTCCGTCTTCGGGCTCGCCGACGAACACGAACACCGGGATCGGGAGCGGCTCGTCGTACCCGAGGTCGATCTCCATCGTCAATCGGTAGAGCGGTTCGGCGAGTCGCGGGACGACGCCCGTCTCCTCGCGCACCTCGCGGCGAGCGGTCTCTGCGGGCGTCTCGTCCGGCTCGCCGGCACCGCCGGGCGTCTCCCACCTTCCCCGTTTCGTCGACCTGACCGCCAGCATCCGCCCGTCGGCGTCGCGGGTGACACAGCCCGCGGCGTGGGGGTAGAACTCCTCGTGGAACGCTCGGAGACTCTTCGGAAGCGCGCCGTCGTGGTCTCTGAGCGGCGGAACGACGAACGACCCCTCGTCGGGGATCGGTCCCCAGCGGTCCTCGACGGTCGCGACGAGCGACGTGGCGTGGTCACCCGCTCGCGCGCGGAGCACGTCGGCGTTCGATTCGGTCATGCAGGCGTCTCTCGGCGCTTCGACGAAAAATCCCCGCAGTACGTTCTCCTGGTCGCTACCGGACGTCGCCGAACGCCTTCACGAGGTCGCCGTCGACGAACCGACGCTGTCGGTACCCGAGCGCGTTCGTCAGCATCGTGTGGCCGAGGAACGTCGCCGTGTACTCCAGCACGCCGAACGGGTGAAGGCTCGACTGGTTCGCCGGCGGCAGCAGCCCTCCGAGCAGGTGGACGCCGGTTCCGTCGGGTCGGATCAGCGATCCCGCGGCGACCCGTCGGCCGTCGTCGCCGTCGTCGTCGCGGGCGTACCCGGCGACCGACCCGCCGGCCGCCGTGAAGGCGTCGGGGTCGACGACGGTGAGCGGTGCCGTCCCGGGGATGCTGATGGGGTACCCCAGCGGCGCCGGCTTCCAGAGTTCGCGCTGGATGGAGCGCGTCCCGGCGAGCAGCGGATGGTCGTCGACCCGCTCGTCGAGGAACGCGCTGAACACACGGATCTCCTCGACGTCGCCGGGTCCGACGCCGTCGACCAGCGCGTTCGAGAGCCGTCCGAGTAGCGAGACGCCGCGATCCGTGAGTACGAGGTTCCCGCCCGCCTCGACGAAGCGGTCGAGCTCGGCGACGTAGCCGTCGTCGTCGACACCGACCGTGTGGGTGACGACGAGGTTCTCGACGGCGAGGCGGTCGCTGTCGCCCCGGAACAGCGCGCCGTCGGCGACCGCCTCGACGCCGAGCGACGCCAGCTGCCCGAGCGGACCGTCTCCCCGCTCGTCGCGACGACCGTTGCCGCGACCGTTTCTATTGCCGCGACCGTCCTTCTCCCCGGCGGCGTCGACGAACTCGGCGTAGTCGTCGAAGTACGCCAGCGGCGTGACGCTGTAGGGTCGCTGCTCGTAGCCGAGCACGTCGACGGGGTCGGGTGCGCTCACCGCGTCGGAGCCGTCGCCGACGAGGAGCGTGCTCCGGACGGTGACGTCGGTCTCGGTCGCGCCGGTCGCCTTCGTCTCCACCGTCCACGTCCCCGCCGCCGGATCGTCGACGACCCACTCGGCGACGCGCGATCTGTCGCCGGCGGCGGGAGCGTGCGTCCGTACCACTCGGCCCTCCGGGTCGCGGAGTTTGCTGACGAGCATCCCGCGCTCCGGTTCGACGGTGAGCGACAGCGACGTCGCCGCCGTCGAGACGTCGACGGTCACCCGCTCGGGTCGCCCGCCGGCGGTGACCGTCTGCGTCCGGGTCCGTCGCGTCGCGTCGGTGAACGAGAGGTCGGTCGATTCCCGCTCGAGCGCCTCCGTTTCCACGTACGCCGTCGTCGCCCGCCCCGTCTCGATCTCGGCGGTCACCGACCGCACGGCGTGTTCGGCGGTCGCCCGGATCACCTCTCGATACCCCGTCACCTGGAGGTCGATCAGCCACGGACGGAACGTCATCCGGTCGAACACGCGGTTGTCCCACCCCATCTCGTGGGCCATGATCTGCATGCCGAGCCCGCCGTTCTCCTCGGGGTGGCTCATCCAGCTGATGAGCGTCCCGCTCGTCGTGTAGCCGATGGTGTCGAGGATCGTCCCGTAGCTGAACGCCTCCTGCGGCGTCGGCAGGGAACTCCCGTCGAAGCCGTACTGCTCGCCGTACGCGTCGTTCAACGCCTCGAACTTCGGCTGGGCCGCCTCCAGTTTCTCGTCGAGTGCCGCCTCCAGCCGATCGGCCGTCACTCGGTTGTACTCGTAGAGGTCGTGGAACTCGCCGGTGTCGTACTGGTCGTTGACGACGAGTCCGTTGATGAAGTCGCTCGACCAGAACATCCCGTGGAGGTCCGACCCGATGCGGAGGTTCTCGTAGCCGCGGAGATGTTCGACGATGTCGAGCGCGTCCGGCACCAGCTCCTCGTACACCGCGGGGACGTCCTCGTCGACGCCCGGGGTGTCGTCCTGCAGGTCCGCGCCGGCCGGCTCTGCGGGGTAGTGGCTCGTGTTGATCCACCCGGCGGTGGGGTACTGCCGGTTGGGATCGACGCCCGTCGCCGTCACCCGCTTGAACGAGTTGTTCTCGGGAGTGCCGTCGCCGTCGGTGTCGACGCGGTACTGCGGGTTCCGCGACACCCACCCGTCGGGGTTCGGATAGAGGAAGACGAGCACCACGTCGTCGAGCAGCGACTCGACGGCCGGTTCGTCCCCGTTCAACACCCGCTCGACGAACCGCGTCCCAGCCTCCGCACCCGCGCGTTCGTCGCCGTGGATGCCGAGCGTGTAGACGACCGTCTCCTTCTCCCGGAAGGCTGCCTCGTCGCCGACGTCGTTCGTCACCTCCGCGACCCAGAGGTTCTGCGGCCCCGCCTCGTCGAGAAAGAGGTTGTAGTGACCGGGACTCTCACCGACCGAGTAGAACCGCAATCGGTCTTCGTGCTGGCCCTGCAGTCGCTGCATCCCGTCGACCATCTGCTCGAAGTCGATGTAGTCGACGCTGTCGTCGACGGTGGGGAACACGCCGTCGGGGTAGTGGCCGAGTCGCCAGAACGGGTTCGACCCCGGCGAGTACCGGAGGGTGTCGACGCCGTCGACGGCGACGATCGACGCCACTCGGTCGGGGGTCGGGCGGACGTAGGCGGCGGTCGTCGGCTCGCTCGTCGTCACCGGGTCCAGTCCGAGGTTGCGGAGCTCCTCGAACGCGGCGGCGTCCGTCGTCTCGACGAGCGTCGGGATCTCGACGGAGTCGTCGACGGCGTCGGCGACGAACGCGTAGAGGTCGGTGAGTTTCGGCGAGGCAGTGTCCGCGACGGCGCTCCCAGTGAGCGACACCGCACCCGCGGTCGCCGCCGACAGTCTGACGAACTGTCGCCGGGAGACGGGGACGTCGTCGCGACCGAACGTATCTCCGAGGTTGGATTCTCGTGTCATGTGTAGTGTCTCTCTATACGGAAGGACACCGACTTGTGGTAACCAATATCACAAATAAATTCGTAGAGTACACGACGAGTAAATACTCGGGATGTCTGACGGTCGGCCGCGACCGAACGACGGGGCGCTTTTTGACCCGGCGACTGTACTGGACGTCATGAAGATCCGGGGTAGCCGAGAGTGCAAGGACTGCGGCCATCGCTGGTCGTACTACGACACGGGGAGCGTCGCCTGTCCGAACTGCGAGAGTCTGCGGAGCGTCGGCCTCGACGACCGGACGCAGCACACCGCCGGGGCGGAGACGCTCGACCTCTCGCCGCAGCAGAACGCGCTCGGCGAGGAGGGAACCGACGTCGAAGACGTCGCCGGCGACCTGAAGTCGACGCTTCGGGAGTATCTGCGACAGCAGGGGTTCATCCACGGCGGCGACCTGCGTCCGCTCGACGACACCTTCCTCGCGGCGCACGAACTGCTGCAGGCCATCGACGTCTACGCCCGTGCCCGCGACCCGACCGACGACGAGCGACTGTACGTGCTCGAACTCGTCCGCGGGGCCGACGCCGGCGACCGCCCCGCCGTCGCCGACGTCCCCGAGTCGATGCGTGCGGCCCGGGGATTGGCCTACGCGAAGGCCGTCTCCGACTACCGGCGAGACGTCGTCACGTGGCTCGAAGACCACCCCGACTCGGAGGCGCGGACGACGCTCGGCGCGCTCGTCGACCACGTCAAGCGGGCGAAGTCGCTGCAGGGCGACGTCCCGCTGGAGACGTCCGAGCGTCTCGTGCAGGCGGTCCGCGACCTCGGCGACTATCTCGTCGCCGGCGACGAGACCGCGCTGGCGACGGCGCGAGACCGCCTGTCGCGGTTGGATTGAGGAGCAGCGCGAAACAGAGAGGAGAACGAGCGAGGTAAACGGTCGCCGCTCAGGGGAGATCGACCGGGACGCCCGTCTGGAGGCTCGCGGCCTTCACGGTGTTGTAGAGCAGCATCGCGCGGGTCATCGGGCCGACGCCGCCGGGGACGGGCGTGATCTTCCCGGCGACTTTCTCTGCCGACTCGAACTCGACGTCGCCGACGAGTTCGTACCCCTTCTCGGTGTCCGCGTCGACGCGGTTGATACCGACGTCGACGACCGTCGCACCCTCCTTGAGCATGTCGCCGGTGACGAGTTCCGGCACGCCGGCGGCGGCGACGACGATGTCGGCGTCGGCGAGGTGGCCCGCCAGGTCCTTCGTCCGGGAGTGACAGACCGTCGTCGTCGCGTTGCCGAACGGCGCTTTCTGGATGAGGAGGTTCGTCATCGGCTTGCCGACGATGTCCGACCGGCCGACGACGACGGCCTCCGCCCCCTCCGTCTCGACGTCGTAGGCTTCGAGCAGCTTCTGGATGCCGTGGGGGGTACAGGGCTTGTAGCGGGCGTGACCGGCGACCATCCGGCCGACGTTCTCGGGGTGGAAGCCGTCGACGTCCTTCAGAGGGTCGATCGCGCGGAGGACGCGCCGCTTGTCGACGTGGTCCGGAACGGGCATCTGGACGAGGATGCCGTGGATCTCGGGGTCGGCGTTCAGGTCGTCGATGGTGTCGTACAGTTCCTCGGCGGGCGCGTCGGCGTCGAGTTCGACGTGGACGCCGTTGATCCCCACCTCCTCGCAGTCGCGCTGCTTCATCGAGACGTACGTCTCGCTGGCGGGGTCGTCGCTCATCAGCACCGTCGCGAGCCCCGGCGTCGTCCCTTCGGCTTTGAGGCTCTCGATGCCGTCTGCGAGTCCGTCGCGGATCTCGGCGGCGACCTCGTTGCCGTCGATGAGTGTCGTCATAGCTGAGAGGCGGGCAGCCACGCTCTTCAATGCTCGGATTCGTGCCTATCTCGGGGTCCAAAAACCACGATATATGCTCGTTCGTGGATACTCGGGCGGCGTCGATCGGGATCACGCCGCGGATCGTTCGAACGCGGTTCGCCGCCGACAGTTATCCGTTCCCCGAGCGATACCCCTGCATGGGACTCCGAGACGTCACACGGTCCGAGACGGTCGACCGCCTGTTCTGGGCGCGGCACGCGAACCCGTTGAGCGGGTGGTCGCGCTTCGCTGCCTTCCCGCTCTTGATGTACGCGCTCTACGAGCGGCGGTGGCGACTCGCCGTCGGAACCGTCCTGTTTCTCGCGGTCAACCCCTTCCTCTTCCCGCCGCCAGGAGACGTCGACAACTGGATGAGCACGGTCGTCCTCGGCGAGCGACTCTGGACGCGCTACCCCGACGAGGTTCCCGTGTCCGACGTCTACAACACGGCCGGGACGGTCGCGTTCGCGTACGGACTGTACGCGGTCTACAAGCAGTACCCGGTGCGGGCGGCCGTCTCGACTCTCGCCGTCGTCGTCCTGAAACTGCTGTTCGTCGCCGAGTTGGGCCGGTTCTACGAGGAGCACCACACCGACTTCGACGACCACCTGTTCGCGTTCGAGGCGACCGACTCCTCGATCTGACTCCGGGTCAGGGACACGTCGCGTCGGCGACCGACTGCGTCTCTCCGAACTGAAGACAGACGACGAGAGCGACGGGACACAGCCACCGCTACGGTGCGAGCGCAGCAAAAACGGGTGTCGGTGGTGTGTGGCGCTTACTCGTACAGGCCGAACTCGTCGGTGAGGCCCTGGACGTCCTCGGCGACCTCCGCCAGCACGTCGGTGTCGTCGTGGTTGTCGACGACGCGGTAGATGAGGTCGCCGACGTCCTCGGTCGCGTCCTCGTCGAACCCGCGGGTGGTCAGCCCGGGCGTCCCGGCGCGGATGCCGCTGGGGTTGAACGCCGAGCGCGTCTCGCCGGGGACGGTGTTGGCGTTGAGGACGATGCCGGTCGAGTCGAGGGCGTCCTCGGCGTCGCCGCCGGTCAGGTCGGGGTGCGACTCGCGGAGGTCGACCAACACGAGGTGGGTGTCGGTGCCGCCGGAGACGACCTTCAGCCCGTGGCTCTGGAACGTGTCCGAGAGCGTCTTGGCGTTGTCGACGACCTGCTGGGCGTACTCCTCGAACTCGGGCTGGAGCGCCTCTTTGAAGCCGACGGCCTTGCCGGCGATGTTGTGCATGAGCGGGCCGCCCTGTCCGCCGGGGAACACTGCCTTGTCGACGTCGTCGGCGAACTCCTCGGAGGTCATGATGATGCCGCCGCGACCGGCGCGGATCGTCTTGTGCGTGCTGCCGGTGACGAAGTCGGCGACGCCGACCGGCGAGGGGTGGACGCCCGCGGCGACGAGCCCCGTGATGTGGGCGATGTCCGCGAGGTGGTAGGCGTCGACGTCGTCGGCGACGTCCTGGATCGTCTCCCACTCGACGGCGCGCGGGTACGCGGAGTAGCCGGAGACGATGATGTCCGGTTCGAACTCGCGGGCCTTCTCCTCCAGTTCGTCGTAGTCGATGTACCCCGTCTCGGGGTCGACGTGGTACTGTTCGACGTCGAACAGTTGGCCGGTGAAGTTCGCCGGGTGGCCGTGGCTGAGGTGGCCGCCGTGGGTGAGGTCTAGCGAGAGGATCTTGTCGCCGGCGTCGAGCACGGAGAAGTAGACGCCCATGTTCGCCTGTGTGCCGGAGTGCGGTTGGACGTTGACGTGCTCTGCACCCCAGAGCTCTTTCGCGCGGTCGATGGCGAGGTTCTCGATCTCGTCGGCGTACTGACAGCCGGCGTAGTAGCGCGCACCGGGGTAGCCTTCCGCGTACTTGTTCGTGAGCACCGAACTCTGCGCCTCGAGCACCGCCTCCGAGACGTGGTTCTCCGAGGCGATCATCGCGAGCGTGTCGCGCTGGCGTTCGACTTCACCTTCGAGTGCGTCGGCGACGGCGGGGTCGACCTCCCGCACGTGACTGTAGTCCATATCGACTCTCGGTAACAGGGGCACAAGAATCTGTGTGCTTTGCGTACGATTTCCCGTGTCGACAGAGATTTACGTTCACCGGGGAAGGATTTCGACGACCGGGTATGATCGAGGTCGATTCGACCGAGAGGGGGGTACGCGCCGTCGACTCCGCGAAAACCTCCATCGAGGTCGGGACGGACGACTGGGTGAGCGCCGAGCAGTCGCTGGCACTCTCACGGCCGGTCGACACCACGCTCGCCGGCGAGACGTCGGCGCTCCGGTTCCCTCCCGTGTTCGTCGTCGCCGAACGACTCGACGGCGACGCGACGTTCGAACTCGGCAGCGAGGTCGGACCGATCGATCTGCCCCCCGACGAGTACGTCGTCCGCGTCGACGGCAACGTCCTCACCTACGTCAGATTCGACGGGGCCGCCCGCCTCGAGAAGCCGGGGTACGAACGCGCCATCATCTCGTTTCCCGAACCGACGACGGTGACGCTCGGCTTCCGCAGTCGGGTGCAGTCGCCGCCGGAGACGATGACCGTCCCGCGGACGCCCGCCGGCGTCGCCACGGCGCTCTCCCACTTCCCCGCGGGCCACCGGACGGCGACGCCCGACCGCTCGTTCCCGACGATGCGCGGCCACCCGCCGCTCGTCGAGTTCGGCGACGAGACGGACGTCCCCGACGTCGTCGCGGAACGCCGCGAAGCCGTTGACGTCGAGTTGACGCTCCCGCCGCGTCTCGACTACCTCTTTCCCGTGTCGTCGCTGGCACACTACCTCGGTGCGACGGTCCGGACCGACCCGGCGGCGACGCCGACGCTGCAGACGCCCGACCGGACGCGCGAACTCCCGTCGCTGCCGGAGTTTCCGAGGGAGTGTGCCGCGCTCCTGCGGCGCGCGTTCATGCTCGACTGTCTGGTCCGCAACGCCGGTCCGTACGGGACCGATCTCTCGGAGTCGCGGCATCTCGAGACGCTCGACCTCGACGCGGCGGCGCTGTACGACCGCCCCATCGCGAACCGTCTCGACGCGTATCTCGACGCACCGTTCGAGCGCGTCGCCGCGGAACTCCCGGAGTGGCATCTGTCGATGTACGTCGACCCGACGTTCGACCACGTCGAGACGCTCCCGTATCTGCTGTCCATCCTGCCGAACGTGTTTCTCCCGTCGTCGGAACCGCTCTCCGGAAGCGAACGGCTGTCGCGGTCGCTCGACGACTTCTACCGGCGACGGGAGTCGAGCGTCTCCGTCGACCTCGTCAAACCCGAGCTCGGCCCTGGGCGCGTCCACGGATGGCTCGCACCGAGTGCGCCGATCGACGTGTTCAAAGCGGTTCCGAGCGCGTACTCCAACCGGTTCGACTACCGCCGACGGGCCTCCGAACCCATCTCGGTCGTGGCGGTGCTCAACGACAACGAGATGGCCGAGGAACACGCCGAAGCCGCGCGCATCTACCGCCACCGCGCCACCGAACTCGACCTCGACATCACCGTCCGTGAGCATCTCTCGACCGACGAACTCGCGAGCGTGTTCGAGACCTCTCACGACCTCGTCCACTACATCGGCCACTGCGAGGAGTCGGGGCTCCGGTGTCGTGACGGCAACCTCTCGGTGTCGAGCCTCCGAGAGTCGAACGCCCAGACGTTCTTCCTGAACGCGTGTGGCTCGTTCCACGAGGGCGTCGAACTCGTCCGTCAGGGGAGCGTCGCCGGCGCGGTGACGTTCAACAAGGTGCTCGACAGCCACGCCGCCCGGGTCGGGACGACGTTCGCCCGACTGCTGATGAACGGCTTCTGCATCGAGCGGGCACTTCGCCTCGCACGCCGTCGCATCATGATGGGGAAAGACTACACCGTCGTCGGCGACGGCACGCACGTCCTCACCCAGAGTGAGAACTACGTCCCCGGAGAGATCGAACTGTCGAGCGCGCCGGACGGACAGTTCGACCTGACGTACGAGGTGTTCTCGCCGTCGGCACACGGCGGCTACTACCAGCCGTACCTCCCCGGCAACGAACAGTCACACCTCATCGGCTACGCCACCGACCACCGACTCGACCGAGAGGCGCTCACCCGCTTTCTCGACATCGCCGACACGCCCGTCGTGTACGACGGTGATATCCACTGGTCGGACGACCTCCGTCGCGAGTTCGAGTGAAAAGAAGCGTCTGGCCGTTCTGTGACCCCGTTGGCCGCCGACTCTCCGGCGACTGGACCCCACTCGTGTTACGGTCCGGTCGACGCTCCGTGTCCCGCAGTCGGTTCGACACAGATCGCGGTCTCGGCGCTGACCGTCCCTTGGAAGCAGAGGGCTACCACGAGAAGCGCCACGGTGGTGACGACTCGTGGATGGTTCGCGACGAACGACGTCACATCGGAGACCGCTCTTGCGTGGACCATGTGTGATTGTCGCATGCATACTCCGGTGTGAACGCTTCGAATATAATTCTTACCCAACATAATGGAAAATTGAACTGTCGGGATATTGAGTAGAGCCCTGTTACCCGTTTCTGGCGGCTGAATACCCGAAACGCCGATCTTGCTCCAATCCTCCTGCGTTAATATTAAATAGCTCTGATACCATTATGACCGTAGGACCATGAGCTCGAATTTACTAGAGAACCAAATCGAGGATATCATTCAGGCCGTCCTCTCGGACGCTGACGACGATCTCCTCATCGTCGATCCCTCGGCCGACACCATCGAGGAGCTCGTAGACGTCGCGACGCGATTCGACGGCGATCTGCCGACGATCCGGCTCGTCGCCGAGGAAGCGATCCTGAAAGACGTGATGGACGACTTCATCGTCGCCAGCAACGCCGCCGACCTGATCGACGCGGGCGTCCTGTCGATGCGCACGACCGACGAGGGTGCGGACAACGCGCTGCTCATCACCGCCGACGCCGTGATGGCGCTCGTCCGCGCCGGCGACCACGTCGCGGCGCTGACGACCGACGAGACCTCGTTCGTCGACAGCGCGTCCGAGACGTACGGCGCGCTCTTCGAGTCCTCGCCCGACTTCAAACTCCGCACGCCGGCCATCTCGCGCGTCCGCGACACGCTCCGCTCGGAGATCGGCGACGAGACCGAGTCGGACTTCAGCCACGTACTCGCCTCGCTCGAGACGGCCCGTGGCGACGGCAACGGACTCGACGAGGTCACCATCAGCCTGCTCGTCGCGGCCAAGAACGACGTCCTGCTCTACGACATCTCGAAGTGGGGCGAGGACGTCGGCATCGCGAGCAAGGCGACGTTCTCCCGGACGAAGACCAAACTCGAGGACATGGGCCTCATCGACACCGAGAAAGTCCCGATCGACGTCGGTCGCCCGCGACTCCGCCTCAAACTCGGTGACGACCGACTGCGTGACGCCAACACCGACCAACTCGCCGGCGTCGCTCAGAGCCTGCTGAACTAGCCGTCTCAACCTTCTCCGTCTTTTTCTGCCGCCGAGCGACTGCCTCGTCGCTACCCACGGAGCACGGTCGACGCGACACCCGACGCTTTTTCTCCCTCTCGGTCGACCACGCGTCCATGCACATCGGTCTCGTCGGGAGCGGCCCGGCCGCGGAGGCGGCCCGGGCAGCGTTTGCCGACATCGACGCCTCGGTCGCGGAGACAGCGGTCGCCGACCTCGCCGACGTCGACCTCGGCGTCGTCGTCGCGACGGCAGGTTCCGACCGCTTCGCGCAGGCGAACGAACAGGCGGACCGCTGGGTCGCCGTCGAAGTCGGCGGTCTCGGCGGCCATCCGATCGACGGCGTCGACGCGGGCGTGTCGGCGTTCACCGCCGACTCGGGCTGTTATCACTGTCTCCGTGCGCGGGTCGCCTCGAACCTCGAGGCGGCCGCTGACCGTCCACGCGGCGACCGGAGTGCGGTCCGTCTCGCCGGTGCGGTCGCGGGTCGCCGTGCGGTCCGACTCCTCTCTGGCGACCCGCTCGGTGGGACCGTCGTCGAGGTGCCCGGTCCCGAGCGGGAGTTCCTCCCCGTCCCGGGCTGTGACTGCGGCGACGCCCCCGAGCGGACGCTGTCTCTCGCACACCGGGACGTCGACGTCGACGACTCGCTCGCCCGGGCCGAGCGCGGCCTCGACGAGCGACTCGGTCTCGTCCGACAGGTCGGCGAACGCGAGTCGTTCCCGGTTCCCTACTACCTCGCACAGACCGCGGACACCTCGGTGTTCAGCGACGCGCGTGCCGCCGAGTTCGCCGCCGGCGTCGACCCCGACTGGGACCGCGCGTTCATGAAGGCGCTCGGCGAGGGACTCGAACGCTACAGCGCGGGCGTCTACCGGGCGCGGCAGTTCACCACGGCACCCGAGGCGAACCTCGCACGGGCGGTGTCGCCGCGGCGGTTCGTCCGCCCCGACGGGTACACTCTCCCCGACCCCGAGACGCCGACGCAGTGGGTCGAGGGAGTCGACCTCGCGACGGACGAGGAGGCGCTGCTGCCCGCGGAGTACGTCCAGTTCCCGCCGCCGGGTGAGGAGTCGACGCGTTCGAAACCGCCGATCACGACCGGTCTCGGCCTCGGGAACTCGACGGTCGAGGCGGTGCTCTCGGGGCTGTACGAGGTGGTCGAACGCGACGCGACGATGCTGGCGTGGTACTCGACGTTCGACCCGTTGGGCCTCACCGTCGACGACGACGTCTTCGACGAACTGGTCGGCCGCGCACGGGCGGAGAACCTGACCGTGACGCCGCTGCTCGTGACGCAGGACGTCGACGTCCCAGTCGTCGCCGTCGCCGTCCACCGCGACGACGGGTGGCCGCGGTTTGCGATGGGGTCGGGTGCCGACCTCGACGCGACGGCCGCCGCTCGCTCCGCGCTGGCGGAGGCGCTCCAGAACTGGATGGAACTGCGGTCGATGGGGACGGAGCGGGCGGCCGCCGAGGAGGGGGCCATCGGCGAGTACGCCGACTTCCCCACGGTCGCCCGGCGGTTCGTCGACGTCGGGACGACGCTCCCGGCGGCCGACGTCGGCGAGGCCGGCGAAGAGCTGTCCGGCACGGCCGAACTCCGGGCGGTCGTCGACCGCGTCGCCGACGCCGAACTCGACGCGTACGCCGCTCGACTCACTCCGCGGGACGTCGCCGACCTGGAGTTCGAGGCGGTGCGCGTGCTGAGTCCGCAGGCACAGCCGCTGTTCACGGGCGACCCGTTCTTCGGCGATCGCGCCCGGACGGTCCCCGAGTCGATGGGGTTCGAACCGCGACTCGACCGCCCGTACCACCCGTACCCCTAGCTGGAGAAGTCGAGGTCGCGAAGCGCGCGAATCACCGGTGGGAGAGCCATCTCGTCTGCCGTGGTGGAGACGAACACGCCACGCTCGGTGTGTGGGTCCCACGCCATCAGCTGCGTCGAGTTCTCGAAGACGCGAACCGTCACGTCGAGTCCTCCCAGCAGGTGCGTCAGCTCGTCGAACCCGTGTGTGCGTAACTGCTCGTCGACGAGGACGTCCACCAACTCGGCGACCGTCGCCGAGTCGAACTCCGCTCTGACGTCGTCGTGCAGGTACGCGACGGCGTAGTTCTTTGCGGCGAGGTCGCCCCAGAACACTCCCCGGAGGTCCTCTCCGAGTTCCCGCCGGAGCGTCTCTACGAGCGTGTCGATCTGGTCTCTCATGCCGGGCGAGACACGAGGTGGTGCTATATTCCTTTCTTCCTGCGTCGGGGCGATTCGAGAGAAGGAAGCGGACTTCGAAGCGTCGACTCGACGCCGTCGTTCAGACTCCGAACGTCGCGCGCAGCATGTCACGCGTGCCGGGGCCGAGACCGACCGCCAGAATCGCGATGAGGAGCAGCATCGTGTAGCGAGGGCTCTCCTCGAAGATCTCCTCTTCGAACACCCAGACGACGAACGTCGCCGCGAGGAGTTTCACGAGGAGGAACGGCCACGCGTCGCCCGTGACCGCCAGTATCGACGGCGGGAGCGTCGCGGCCGTGAAGTCGACGATGGCCTGGTTGACGGGGTGTTTCGGGACGAGGTTCCGTCCCGCGCCGAGCGCCGTCATGAAGTCGAGACCGATCACGTTGGCGACGCCGTCGACGGCGTGCCCCCAGATGATGACGAAGCCGATCCGGCCCGTCCCTCGGTTGATCTCGGGTGCGAACCGCTCGATGAGCCACCACGTCGCCGCCGCAGAGAGCGTCGCACCGACGAGGATGACCGTGACGACCTGCGGGTAGAAGGTGACGCCTTTCGAACCGGTCGCGGCGAGCGCGACGAGGTAGCCGAGCGTGGCCAGGAGGGCGACGGTCCCGAAGGCGAAGAGCGGTTTCGCGTAGTCGTCGACGACGCCGTTCCGGTCGAGCGCGACGCTGACGACGACGGCCCCGAGCGTGATGGCGAAGACGGTGACGTAGATGATGGGGCTGATGACGAGCGTGTTCAGCGGGTAGGTGATGAGCGTCTCGGCACCGGGCGCGTCGTTGGCGTCCTCGACGACGCGGAGGGCACCCCCGAACAGCATGAACGGGAACAGCGCGAAGAAGAGCTCTCTGTCCGTGCCGATGTCGAGGCGACGGAGCAGGAAGACGATGCCGATCAGCGCGAGCAGCAGGACGACGACGTAGCCGACCTCCGAGACGAGCGTGTAGCCGGGGTAGGCGACCGGCTCCGGCGCGGCGGCGCACGCGTTCGAACTCGACAGATACTGAGTCGTGCCACCCTCCCGGACGGCGCAGACCGCCGAGTTGGCGTCGGCCTGCACCGGTCCCCAGAAGTAGTGCCAGATGAAGTTGTCGTAGACGATGCGAGGGAGAAGCAGGGAGCCACCGACGAGTCCGACCAGCAGCGCGAGGACCGTCCCGCCCCACAGTCGCTCGGGGTCGACGCCGAGGCGTTCGCTAACCGTAGCCATACCGCAACAGGTGACGCGCCCGGAGTTGAGGGTTCCGGTCTCGTGCGTCTCGACGACCCCGGCGTCGGCGTGTTTGCACACCGCACCCGGCGCGCGCTCCCGTCGGCCACTACAGCGGGAGTCGCTCGTCGTCGTAGTAGGTACCGAGGATGACCATCGTCTGCGACCGGGAGAATCCGTCCATCGCCGCGATGTGCTCGAACATCAGTTTTCGGAGGTCGTCGGTGTCGTGGGCGTACACCCGGAGGACGACGTCCCACTCGCCGGTGGTGAGATGGACCTCCTGGACGCCTTCGAGTTCACAGAGCTGTTCGAGCGTCTCCTCCTCGTGGCCCTGTTCGACCGTCAGCCCGACCAGTGCGGACGTGCCGTAGCCGACCGCCTTCGGATCCACCGTCGCGTGGTACCCCTCGATGACGCCCGCCTCCTCCATCCGGCCGACCCGGTCGTGGACCGTCGCACTCGACATCTCGATCCGACGGGCGATCTCGCTGAACGGTGTGCGTGCGTCTTCCTGGAGGATCCGAAGGATCGCCCGGTCGGTGTCGTCGAGTTCCATATCGGAGCAAGTCCGAGTGACGACTTTGCCCTTGCGGATGCCGCAGTCGTTCTCCGTCGTTCAGTCGTCCGACCCGTCGATGGCCTGGGCGGCAGTCAACACCTCGTCGTGGACCGCACCGTTCGAGGCGACGAGTCCCGTCGAGTCGTGTCGCCAGCGGTCGCCCTCGAGGTCGGTGACGGTGCCGCCGGCCTGTCGGACCATGTAGACGCCGGCGACGGTGTCCCAGGGGTTGGTTCGCTCGTTCGTGATCGTCCCTTCGAGCGCCCCCGAGGCGACCATCGACAGCGTCACCTGCGCGGAACCGAACCGTCTGAGGTCGCCGAACCGCTCGACGATCTCCCGCGTCGCCGCGGCGTACTCGCCGCGGTGGTCGAAGTCCCACCAGAACGTCGGGACGACGGTCGCCTGCTGCGGGTCGGAGACGTCGCTCACGGTGACGGGCGTCCCGTTGCGGTAGGTCCCCTCGGCGTCGGCCGTGTACGCGTCGCCGCAGGCGGGGAGGACGTTGGCCGCGGCGACCGGTTCGCCGTCGTCGACGGCGGCGACGGAAGTGGTCCAGACGCGGATGTTCCGGACGAAGTTGTTCGTCCCGTCGATGGGGTCGACCACCCAGGCGTGGCCCTCGTTCGGGACGGTCTTGCGGGCGTCGACCTCCTCGCCGACGACGACGTCGTCGGGGAACGACTCCGCGATGACGTCGACGACGCGTGCCTGTGTGTCTCTGTCGGCTTGCGTGACGACGTCGGTCTTCCCCGCCTTCGTCTCCACGTCGATCCCCTGTCGGAACGCCGCCGCTGCGACGTCGGCACCGCTCGCAGCAGCGCGTTCGGCGACCGTCGCCCGATCTGCCCCGTCAGTCATGTGACGGAGTCAGAACGACGGTACTGTATAAACGTCGGTTCTCCTGTCGGCAGGACGACCGGAACTATAACCACGGCGCGTGTTATCGTGTGACGTATGTCGACGCTTCCAACGGACGTTCGATCGGCGCTGGCTCACCACCTCTCGAAGGCGACCGCGGACGCTCGTGACGGGGACGCCGAGGCGGCCGCAGAGCACGTCGAGAGCGTCGAGTCGGTGACGAGAGAGGACGTCCCGTCCGGCCAACTCAGAGATCGACTCCTCCACGGCTGTGCGGAAGTCGACGATCTCGTCGAGACCGACCCCGAGACCGCCACCGAGTACCTCCGCTCGATGGAACGGCTGCTCGAAGAGGCGGAGTCGCCGTAGCGGTCGCTCGGCGGTCTGAAAACGGAAAAGCGAGGACCGCGACTTGGACCCAGACGAGAGACGTTTTCGACAGCCCTTACGACTCGTCCGTCCTCGGTCGGTTTCCCAACCGAGTCGGTTTCACGAACACCGTTTTCACGACGTCCGGTACTTGGTCTTCTCACTGTTCTCGACGGAACAGTTCTGGGCTGCTGCGGTTCTCTGGCGGCGCGTTGTCCTCGTACTCCTGTTACAGAGTCTTTGGTTGTTGCACCTCACCACGGCCGGTTTCACCCGACTGTGGCCGTCCGGTGTGTCCTCGCGACACTCGCACCATACAGTATGGTACCATTCAACATGAATCTTTCTCGGCGTTCGGCGGACAGTCTGGAGAATAATTAACTCTATTGCGACTCAGAGTACTTTTTAGTGGCTCACTGGGGTATGGACGTCCATGCGCTCGGACACGGCAGTTCGCCAACTGGAGTACGCGGTCGCATCGAAACTCGAAGACGACACGTGGAGTCACTGGGAGTCGACCGTCTACGCCGACGTCTTCGAGCACGTCGAGGCCAACGGTACGCGCGAGGATATGGCGGCTGTCGTCAGTCACATCAGCGAGGAGGTCTACGACGGCTACCGTCCGGACCCGGCGGACGTCCGCGCTCACGCGGACACGCTCCTCACTGAAGGCGGGCGACCCCTCACCGACGGCGGCGAGGAGTAGAGAGACGGCGTCGCTGCCTTCGTCACCGTCTCCTGACGGTGCCCGTCCAGCCACTTTTACGACGAAGGCTGCCCCCACGAGATACATCGTTCCCGCTATCGTTGGCCCCAGAAGTGTAAAGAGAGGGATTTGAACCACGGTCGCTCGCTGGCGCTCGCTCTCTGATTCAAATCCCTCGTCCCGATTCCTGTGGCTCGCGGAGTTGCTCGCCACAGGAATGCAAAGGGAGGGATTTGAACCCACGGACTCCTACGAGAGCGGATCTTGAGTCCGCCGCCGTTTCCAGGCTTGGCTACCTTTGCGCAGATGTCCAATAGTCGACCGACTTATAATTACCCTACGATTCGTCCGCGGTTGGGCAGTCGCTGTCACGTCACTGAATCGCTCTCCGGTGTCTCCTCGACCATCGCGACGACACTCCGCGTCGAACAGAGCGGAGAACTGCCGACGGGAGAAACGGTTAGGGGCGTCAAACGAGTGGAACACGTATGGACGAACACACCCGCGACCCGAGCGTCGCTCCACCGCTCGGCAACCCGACGGGGTGGCACACCGACTCCCGCCAGTGGGAGCACGCGACGCTCCGCCGCGCCGTCGAACACGGCGTCCGACTGTTCAACGACGGCGCGTACCACGAGAGCCACGACTGTTTCGAAGACGAGTGGTACAACTACGGTCGCGGCAGCCCCGAGAGCGCCTTCCTCCACGGGATGGTGCAGGTCGCCGCGGGCGCGTACAAACACGTCGACTTCGAGAACGACGACGGGATGCGCTCGCTGTTCCGCACCGCACTCGAGTACCTCCACGGCCTCCCGGACGACTTCTACGGCGTCGGCCTCGCCGACGTCCGCGAGACGCTGTCGGCCGCACTCGACGACCCCGCGGCCCTCCACGGCTGGCAGATCAGTCTCGACGACCACCGGCCGACCGCCTACGACGTCGACTACGAGTACGCCGAGTCGCTCGAACACGGTCCCTAAGCTGCGGCTCCCGAACGACAGTCCCCGGGGTTACGCCGCTCGAACGGCGGCCGTCCACAGCGTCGACGTCGACCGGCTCCCGCGGAGATTCTTAAGGCACTTCAACGCCGACGCGAAAACGTGTCCAATGAGAGTCTATCAGTTGGGTGAGGGCACCCCCGAGGTCGCCGTCGTCGGGAGCATCCACGGCGACGAACCGTGCGGTGTCCGCGCCATCGAACGACTGGTCGCCGAAGAACCCGAGGTCGAACGGCCGGTGAAACTCGTCGTCGCGAACGAGGAGGCGCTCGACGCCGACGTTCGCTACCTCGACGACGACCTCAACCGCGCGTTTCCGGGCGACCCGGAGGCCGACAGCCACGAGCGCCGTCTCGCCCACGCGTTGCAGCGCGAACTCCGCGACTGCACCGTCCTCTCGCTGCACTCGACGCAGTCCTACGGCGAACCGTTCGCGCTCGTCGACACCGTCGACGCCGTCTCCCGCGCCATCTGTCCGCATCTCCCCGTCGACGTCGTCGTCGAGACCGACCGCTTCACCGACGGACGACTCATCGAACACCCCCACACCGTCGAGGTCGAGTGCGGCTTCCAGGGCTCCGAGGAGGCCGTCGAGAACGCCTACTGGCTCACGCGGGCGTTCCTCGCGGCGACGTCGGCGCTGCCGGCACCGACTGTCGACGACCCAATCGACGTCGGCGACCGCGACGACGTGACTGTCTTCCGTCTGTTGGAGAAGATCCCGAAAGAGCCCGCCTCCGAGTACGAGGTGTTCGCGACGAACTTCGTCCGCGTCGAGGCCGGCGACCGGTTCGCCGCCGTCGACGGCGACCCGCTCCACGCCGAGACGGCGTTCTACCCCGTCCTCCTCTCACCGTACGGTTATCAGGACGTCTTCGGCTACGCCGCAGACAGAGTCGGCACGCTGAACTGACGCGCTACTCCTCCGGTTCCAGTTCGACCTGCGTGAGCGTGCGGTCGAGATAACAGTGGTCGTGTGGGGGGTCGCCGACGACCTCCCGGATGCGGTACTCGGTGTCGAAGTCGGCACCCTCGGGCACACACAGTTCGTGACTTGGACACTCGGTGTAGGGACACGGCCCCTCGAGTTTGGCCTTGCTCCCGGCGTACGCTCCCTTCGAGGCGACGTTGGCGGGGACCGACGTCGGTTCGACCTCGACGGCTTTCACGCCCGTGTCGTGGACCGCACAGTCGAGCGTCTGGGTGTTCTCCCGGACGCCGGTGATCCGGTAGCGTCTGCCCTCGGTGAGGTTCAGACACTGGTTCCGATAGGGACAGCCTTCACACAGAGTCGACTCTCCGTGGTAGACGAACTCGCGACCCTCCTCGGCCAGACGGACCCCGATGAGCGTGACTTTGGACATAGCTCTCCCTTCGAGAGGGATACGAAAAAGGCTCCCGTCTACCGGTGCTCGGCCGTCGTCGCCGTAGCGACCCGGAGACGGCCGTCAGTCGCCGTCCTCTCTCCCGAGCAGCTCGTCGAGTTTCTCGAAGTACTCCTCGCGCGGCACCTGGTAGAGATCGCGGTAGTCGACCTCGCCGTCGACGAACCGCTCGGCGGCGTCGACCGCCCCCTCGACGGCCGCCTCCCGGCTATCGAACTCCTCGGTCCGAGCCTCGATATCCGGTTCCAAGAAGAGGGTGATGTGCCACGTGTCGGTCGAGATCTGCGAGGCACCCGGCCGCCGACGCCGCGACCCGTTGGAGACGAACACCGTCGGCAGACAGGCCGCCGGGAACTCCTCGGTGTCGAACACGTCGGGTCGGTACGCCAGGATGGCCCGTCCCTCCGGTTCGTCGTTCCAGACGACCCACCCCTCCGGTAGCGTCTCGAAGCTCATAGCCGTCCCTTCCGGCCCGACGGTTTAATGTGATTCGTTCGGGGTCGACCCCGGCGCAGCCGTCCGCTCTCTCGCGCTCGACCTGCTCGATCTCCCGCGAACGCACGTGTGAGCTATATAAACGACTGTCTGTTGGCGACGAGACACGTCGGCGACAGCGTGTCTCCGTCGCCGTCTTTTCGACACGTCGCGGACGGGACCCAAGACGCTTCCGGAGAAACCGTTATATGCTACCGTCACTCATACTTCTAATAGTCTCGGTCACGTCTGACCGGACGACCGCCCCGCCGTGTACACTGACCCGCCGTCGATCCGCTCTCCCTCTCTCCCCCGACGGTGGTTCTCGGTCCCTGCGCGTGTGGACACGACCGACCGCTACTCGGCGACCGCCCGCACCTCTCCCTCGGTCGGAGGCCGTGCCGTGGTGTTCGATCTTCCTCCGTCTCTCTGTGGTCGCCGACCGGCGGTTCGGTCCTGGCCTGCGGACAGACGAGACACGACAGTGATACAATGACCGGTGAGATAGAAACCCTCGAAGAACTCAGCCAGCATTACAAAGAATCGATGCCCGCGGACCTGCGGGAGGCGAAGTCGTTCGACTGGTATCTCCAGGAACTGTACGACCACCCGCGGATCGCGCGAAACGCCCACCAGCGAGTCGCCGACATGTTCGACTTCTACGGCACCGAGTACAACGAGGAACTCGGGATCGTGGAGTACCTCATGGCCACGGAGGACGAACTCCACGACGGGGAGAACGTCTTCTACGGCCGCGAGATCCACGAGGCGATCCACGAGTTCGTCAACAAGGTCAAGAGCGGTGCGCGCGGACTCGGTCCCGAGAAACGCATCAAACTCCTCCTCGGCCCGGTCGGGTCGGGCAAGTCCCACTTCGACTGGCTCGTCCGCCGGTACTTCGAGGACTACACCCTCCGCGACGAAGGGCGGATGTACACCTTCCGCTGGGTGAACCTCGGCGACATCATCGTCGACCAGGACCCCGCCGACGACGTGGTCAAGTCGCCGATGGACCAGGACCCGCTCGTGCTCCTCCCACAGGAGCAACGCGACGTCGTCGTCGACCAGCTCAACGAGGTGCTCGACGCGCCGTACACCATCCGGAACGACCAGGCGCTCGACCCCGCCTCGGAGTTCTACATGGACAAACTGCTGGCGCACTACGACGACGACCTGCAGGAAGTGCTGGAGAACCACGTCGAAATCGTCCGCCTCGTCGCCAGCGAGAACAAGCGGCAGTGCATCGAGACGTTCGAGCCGAAGGACAAGAAGAACCAGGACGAGACCGAGCTGACGGGCGACGTCAACTACTCGAAACTCGCCATCTACGGCGAGTCCGACCCCCGCGCGTTCGACTACTCGGGGGCGTTCTGTAACGCAAATCGAGGAATCTTCTCCGGCGAGGAGCTGTTGAAGCTCCAGCGGGAGTTCCTCTACGACTTCCTGCACGCGACGCAGGAACAGACGATCAAGCCGAAGAACAACCCCCGGATCGACATCGACCAGGTGATCGTCGGTCGGACGAACATGCCCGAGTACCGTGACAAGAAGGGCGACGAGAAGATGGAGGCGTTCAACGACCGGACGAAGCGCATCGACTTCCCGTACATCTTAGAGTACGAACAGGAGTCGAACATCTACCGGAAGATGCTGCGGAACGCCGACGTGCCGAACATGCACATCGAACCGCACGCCATGGAGATGGCGGGGCTGTTCGGCGTGCTCACGAGAATCGAGGAACCCGACAGCGAGCGCATCTCGCTGGTCCAGAAGGCGAAGGCCTACAACGGTGAACTCGACGACGGCGACGACGTCGACGTGAAGAAGCTGCGCGAGGAAGGCGAGAAGAAAGCCGAGATCGCCGAGGGGATGTACGGCGTCTCCGCGCGGTTCATCGGCGACGAGATCGCCGAGGCGATCATGAACTCCACGCACCGTGGACGCGACTACCTGAGTCCGCTCACGCTGTTCAACCACTTCGAGGAGAACCTCGAGAACCACGGCTCCATCCCAGAGGAGAACCTCGAACGCTACTACCGCTACCTCGAACTGGTGCGCGAGGAGTACAAGGAGCGCGCCATCGAGGACGTCCGTCACGCACTCGCCTACGACCTTGACGAGATCCAGCGACAGGGCGAGAAGTACATGGACCACGTGATGGCGTACATCGACGACGCCACCATCGAAGACGAACTCACCGGCCGCGAGCAGGACCCCGACGAGAAGTTCCTGCGCTCGGTCGAGGAACGGCTCGACATCCCGGAGGACCGCAAGGACGACTTCCGTCAGGAGGTCTCGAACTGGGTCTCCCGCCGCGCCCGCGAGGGGACCTCGTTCAACCCGCAGGACAACGACCGCCTGCGGCGCGCGCTGGAGCGCAAACTCTGGGAGGACAAGAAACACAACATCAACTTCTCGGCGTTGGTGTCCGCGAACGAACTCGACGACGACGAACGGAACGCGTGGGTCGACGCCTTGGTCGATCAGGGTTACTCCCGCGAGGGCGCCCGCGAAGTGCTCGAGTTCGCCGGCGCGGAGGTCGCCAAAGCCGAGCTGGAAGACTAGGGATGCCACGCGACTACATCACCGAGGCGGACCGCGCGCTGGATACGGCCTACGAGCCACCGATGAGCCTCGCGGAGTACGTCGACCTGGCGTTCGAGCGCCCCTCCATCGCCTCGCACGCCAGCAAGTACCTGCTGGAGGCCATCGAGTCGATGGGGACCCGGACGGTCGTCGAGGAGGGCGAGACGGTCGAACGTTACCGGTTCTTCGACGACCCGCACAACGACGGGGAACACGCCATCCTCGGCAACACCGAGGTGCTCAACGGCTTCGTCGACGACCTCCGAACCATCGCCGCCGACCGCGGCAAGGGCGAGAAGATCATCTGGTTCGACGGGCCGACGGCGACGGGGAAGTCCGAGCTGAAGCGGTGTCTCATCAACGGGCTACGCGAGTACTCGAAGACGGACGCCGGCCGACGCTACACCGTCGAGTGGAACGTCGCCAGCGCCTCGGACACCCGCGGGCTGAGCTACACCGACGAGGGGGTCGACCTCGAGGCCGACTGGTACGAGAGTCCGGTCCAGTCGAACCCGCTTTCGGTGTTCCCGCCGGAGGTCCGCCGCAAGCTCCTCGACGAACTGAACGGCGAGTCGTCGGACCACATCCCCCTCTCGCTGGACACGAGTCTCGACCCCTTCTGCCGCGAGGCGTACACCTACCTCGAGGACCAGTACCGGCGGGCGGGGAAGAAGGAGCTGTTCTCGAAGATCACGGACCCGAAGCATCTCCGCGTGAAGAACTACATCGTCGACGTCGGCCGCGGCATCGGCGTGCTCCACTCGGAGGACGACGGGTCGCCGAAGGAACGGCTGGTCGGGACGTGGATGCCGGGGATGCTCCGCGAACTCGACTCCAGGGGTCGAAAGAACCCCCAGGCGTTCAGCTACGACGGCGTGCTCTCGCAGGGTAACAGCCTCCTGACCATCGTCGAGGACGCGGCCCAGCACGCCGACCTGCTGCAGAAACTGCTGAACGTCCCCGACGAGCGGCGCGTCAAACTCGACAAGAGCATCGGGATGGACATCGACACGCAACTGCTGATCATCTCGAACCCCGACCTCGACGTCGAACTCGACAAGTTCGCCGACCGCAACGGTCGCGACCCGCTGAAGGCGCTGAAACGCCGCCTCGACCGCCACGAGTTCCGTTACCTGACGAACCTCTCGCTGGAGACCGAACTCATCCGGCGGGAGCTGACCAACGAGACGTCGGTCTGGGAGGCCGACGAGTACGAGGAACTCGAGGCGCGCATCCGCGAACCGGTGACGCTGTCGGTCAGAAACGGTCACGGCGAGGTGACGCCGCTGGAACTCGCGCCGCACACGCTCGAGGCGGCCGCACTCTACAGCGTCGTCACCCGCCTCGACGCCGAGGACCTCCCGCCGGGGATCGACCTCGTCGACAAGGCGATCCTGTTCGACCAGGGCTACCTGCAGGAGGGCGACACCCGTCGCGACGCCGACGAGTTCGACTTCGAGCACGCCAACGACGGCAAACACGGAGTTCCCGTCACCTACACGCGCGACGTCGTCGCCGACCTGTTACACGCGGACCGGGACCGACACCACCCCGACCTCCCGGTCGAGCAGGTCGTCATGCCCGAGGACGTCCTCGACGCCATGCTCGAGGGGCTCTCCGTCGCACCCGTCTTCTCCCGCGGGGAGGCGTCGGAGTACGAGGGGCGGATCGCCGTGGTCCGCAACTACGTCGCCACTCGGCAGGAACGCGACGTGCTCGACGCGCTCCTGGCGGAGAAGGGCGTCGAAGAGGAGACGGTCGCCGAGTACGTCGAACACGTCTACGCGTGGGCCGGTGACGAGATGATCGAGACCGAACGCGGCCCCGTCGAACCGGACGCGCTGCTGATGAAACTGTTCGAGACCGAGCATCTGGGGCGGTTCAAGAAGGACGACTACACCGGAAACACCCCCTCCGAGGAGGTCGAGGAGTTCCGTCGCGAGAAGGTCATCACGGCGTTGAACCGCTACGCGTGGGAGAACCGCGACGAGGAGTTCTCCGCGCGGAACGTCGACTTCTCGGAGATTCCGGTCATCCGCGCGGTGTTGGAGAGCCACGACTGGGACGACGTCCGGCGACTGTTCGAGGACTTCGACCCCCGCCAGTGGGACTCGCCGCCGGCGAACACCGAGACCGAGACAGTGAAACGAAACACGATAGCAGAGATGACGAACAGAGGGTACAGCGAGGCGTCGGCCGAACTGACGAGTCGCGCCGTGATGCGGGAGGTGGCCGACCGATGGGACTGAGAGAGGACTTAGAGCGGTTCCGCGAGGTCGGCGAGAAGCGCCGGGAGGACCTCAAGGAGTTCATCAGCTACGGCGACCTCGGCGGCTCCGGCCCGGACAGCATCAACATCCCGATCAAGATCGTCGACCTCCCGGAGTTCGCCTACGACCGCCGCGACATGGGTGGCGTCGGTCAGGGGCAGGGCGGCACGCCCGACGTCGGTCAACCCGTCGGCCCCCCACAGCCCGGCGACGACGGGGAGGACGGCGACCCCGGCGAGGAGGGTGCCGACCACGAGTACTACCAGATGGACCCCGAGGAGTTCGCCCAGGAGCTCGACGAGGAGCTGGGTCTGGACCTCGAACCGAAGGGGAAGGAGGTCGTCGAAGAGATCGAGGGCGACTACACCGAACTCACCCGAACGGGGCCGAACAGCACGCTCGACTTCGAGAAGCTGTTCCGCTCGGGGCTGAAGCGGAAGCTCGCGATGGACTTCGACGAGGACTACGTCCGCGAGGCCTGCAAGGTCGAGGGCGTCACGCCCGACGACGTGTTCCACTGGGCGCGCGAAGAGCACATCCTCGTCTCCTACGCGTGGATCGCCGACGCCTTCGACGACGTCCCCGAGGACGAGCGCGGGACGTGGGCGAGTTTCGAGGAGATGGCCGAGAACGTCGAGGAGACGTCGACGATGCAGCGCATCCGTCGAGACGGGTTGCGGGACGTCCCGTTCCGTCGCGAGGACGAGCGCTACCGTCACCCCGAGATCATCGAGGAGAAACAGAAGAACGTCGTCGTCGTCAACATCCGCGACGTCTCGGGGTCGATGCGCGAGAAGAAGCGCGAACTGGTCGAGCGGACGTTCACGCCGCTGGACTGGTATCTGACGGGCAAGTACGACAACGCCGAGTTCGTCTACATCGCCCACGACGCCGAGGCCTGGCAGGTCGAGCGCGAGGAGTTCTTCGGCATCCGCTCGGGCGGCGGCACGAAGATCTCCTCGGCGTACCACCTCGCCAAGGAGATCCTCGAGGAGGAGTATCCGTGGAGCGACTGGAACCGCTACGTCTTCGCCGCCGGCGACTCGGAGAACTCCTCGAACGACACCCGGGAGAACGTCATCCCGCTGATGCAGGAGATCCCGGCGAACCTCCACGCCTACGTCGAGACGCAGCCCGGCGGCAACGCCATCAACGCGACGCACGCCGAGGAGGTCGAGAGCAGCCTCTCGGACGCCGGCAACGTCGTCGTCGCCTACGTCAAGTCGCCGGACGACGTCGTCGACGCCATCTACAAGATCCTCAGCACGGAGAGCAACGATGACTGAACACGACCCAACAGCAGTGACCGACGTCGCTCACCCGGGTCACCAGCGGAGGTGTCCGTCGTGAGAGACGACCGAATCGACGCCCAGCGCGTCGCAAAACAGTTAGAGGAGCCGGTCCGCGAGGCCGGAAAGCTCGCCCGGAAACTCGGGCTCGAACCGTACCCGGTGAACTACTGGATCGTCGACTACGACGAGATGAACCAGCTCATCGCCTACGGCGGGTTCCAGAACCGTTACCCGCACTGGCGGTGGGGGATGAGCTACGACCGCCAGCGGAAGCAAGACCAGTTCGGCATGGGCAAGGCGTTCGAGATCGTCAACAACGACAACCCGAGTCACGCCTTCCTCCAGGAGTCGAACTCGATCGCCGATCAGAAGGCGGTCATCACCCACGTCGAGGCCCACGCCGACTTCTTCGCCAACAACGAGTGGTTCGGGATGTTCTCGAAGGACGGCGACATGCTCGACGCGGCGGCGATGCTCGAAGCTCACGGCGACGCCATCGGCAACTACATGGACGACCCGGAGATCGACCGCGGCGAGGTCGAGAAGTTCATCGACGCCGTCCTCTGTCTGGAGGACAACATCGACCAGCACCGGCCGTACCGCGAGGCGGGGCTCCCCCGCGAGAAGGAGGGGCCGGAGGACCTCCGAGACCGCCTCGACGACATGGAGATCTCCGACGAGGTGCGCCGCCAGGTGTTCTCCGACGAGTGGCTCGACGCGCTCGCCGAGGCCGAGGAGGCGGAGGCGAGCATCGACGAACCGCAGAAGGACATACTCGCGTACCTCCGTCGTCACGGGAGGACCTACGACGAGGAGAAGGGGAAGGCCGTCGAGATGGAGCCGTGGCAGAAGGACGTCCTCGACATGTTGCGGGAGGAGGCGTACTACTTCGCCGCCCAGAAGATGACCAAGGTGATGAACGAGGGGTGGGCGGCCTACTGGGAGTCGCTCATGATGGGCGAAGAGCAGTTCGCCGGGACGGACGAGTTCATCACCTACGCCGACCACCAGTCGCGCGTGCTCGGGTCGCCCGGGCTGAACCCGTACAAGCTCGGCAAGGACCTCTGGGAGTACGTCGAGAACTCGACGAACCGCCGCGAGGTCGTCGACAAGCTGCTGCGCGTGAAGGGGATCACGTGGCGGAACTTCCACGACAGCGTCGACTTCGAGGAGGTACAGGAGCTGCTCGCACCCGACCCGGCCATCGACGGCATCCGCTCGGAGACCGTCGACGACCTCGTCGCGCTCGGTCCCGACGACCCGCGCGTCGACCACGAGACGCTCGACCGCGTCGTCTCGGCCCGCGAGGCGGGCGAGGAGAGCGACGTCGACGTCGACGCCTACCCGTGGAAACTGCTCACCTACGAGGGGATGGCCGAACGGCACTACTCGCTGCTCAAGCCGCAGAACCGCGGGTTCGTCCGTCGCATCCGCCGCTCGGAGTTGGAGCAGATCGCCCGCTACATGTTCGACGACGAGCTGTACGACAGCGTCGCGGAGGCGCTGGCGGACGTCGACTACACGGCCGGCTGGGACCGGATGCGCGAGATCCGCGAGAGCCACAACGACGTGACGTTCCTCGACGCGTTCCTCTCCGACGAGTTCGTCACGGAGAGCCACTACTTCACCTACGAGTACACCCGCGCCAGCGGCGACTTCCGCGTCACCAGCACCGACTACGAGGACGTCAAGAAGAAACTGCTCCTCATGTTCACCAACTTCGGCAAGCCGACGGTCGCCGTCTACGACGGCAACTACGACAACCGCGGCGAACTGCTCTTGGGTCACCAGTACAACGGCATCATGCTGGACCGCGAGCAGGCGAAGGGCGTGGTCGAACGGCTCTACGACCTGTGGGGGCGTCCCGTCAACCTCATGACCATCGTCAAGGAGTACGACGAACACGATCTGGAGATCGCTCGACGCCGGAACCGCGAACCCGAACCCGTCGAGGTCGGCAAGCGGATCCGCTACGACGGCGAGTCGTTCGCCGTCCACGACCTCGACGACGAACTCACCGAGCGTATCACCGCCAGCGACGTCGACTACGACACGAAACCCGACGACTGGCTGGCGTGACCTCGCGTCGGTATTCGTATGTTCAAACATACGAGACTTTCTCACCTCCAGAGGAGTGCTAAATTATGGGACATCTTAATATGTTAGTCGAGTGAACGGTCTGTCGGGATGAGTTCAGGGGTTCAACAGCTGGTCGAGGGATCGTCGTCGGAGAGTGGTCTGAAGCGGACGGAGATCCACGACGTGTTGCGGAACGACCGGCGGCGGTTGGTGCTCTCGCGACTTCAAGAGGCCGAGATGCCGGTCTCCGTCCGCGAGCTGTCGGAGTACGTCGCGGGCGTCGAGGCGGGGGAGACGCCCGCACCGCGGAACGTCCGACAGAGCGTCTACGTCTCGCTGCACCAGACGCACATCCCGAAACTCGAGGAGTTGGGTATCATCGAACAGAGCGACGCGGGTGGGATGACGCTGTCACGACACGCCGACGAAGTGACCGTCTACCTCGAAGTCGTCCCGAAACACGGTCTCTCGTGGGGAGAGTACTATCTCGGCGTAGCGGTGCTCGGACTGCTCGTCCAGACCGCCGGCTTCGTCGGCGTTCCGTTCGTCAATGGCCTCGACGCGGTGACGCTCGCGACCACTTTCTTCGGACTGTTCGCACTCTCGGCGATCTACCACATCTCGACCCAACAGAGTACGCTCCTCGACCGACTCCGGTCGTAGTACGGTCTGCTTACTCCCGGTCACGCGTGCCTACCGAGCGAGACAGGCAGCCTGTACTGTGAGCAGTCGCCGTATACTCAATCGGTTCTCGTGCGTATCGCTACGGAGTGACTACCTCCAGATGAGCACCACCGTTCCTTCCCTCGCCGAGAGCGAGGTGTACGACATCCTCCGCAACGACCGACGACGGTCGGTGATCCACTGTCTTCGAGCGACCGGAGGCAGCAGAACGGTCGGTGACCTCGCCGACACGATCGCCGCGAACGAGGCAGACGAGTCACCGCCACCGCGCAACCTCCGACAGAGCGTCTACGTCTCGCTGCACCAGACGCATCTCCCCAAACTGGACGAGGCCGGGATCGTGGCGTTCGACCCGGCGGCGAACGAAGTGCGACTGCTCGACGGCGTCGAAGAGGTCGAAGCGTATCTCACCACCTCGACCGTCGACACGCCGACGCGACCCGCCCCGACACTCGTGTTCGGACTCGCCGTGTTCGGCGTCTGTCTCGTCGCCGTCTCGCTGCTGGAGGTTCCGCTCGTCTCGACCGTCAGCCCCGCCCACTGGTCGCTCGTCGTCCTCGTCGCTATCGCGGTGCTCGCACTCCGGACGATCGTCCGTACGCACCGGTGGTGATCGACTGTCGACGGTGACGCCGTCACCGGTTTCGGCTCGCTGTCGACGCGTCGTCAGCGAGTGGACGTCGTCGACCACCGTCGGAGAACGAACAACGCGGCGGTGACGAGGAGGAAGGCGACGAGCGAGAGGCGGGGGATCGTCAGGAGGCCACCGGCCATCGGGTAGAGCACCGCAGCACAGCCACCACCGACGCCGCAGACGCCGCCGACGTCGGGGTTCACCTGCAGGTAGGTGTGGTACGCGGCGACGACCGTCCCGAGTGTCGACAGCGGGAGCGCCGTCCGCCACGCGCGGTCGTCGCCGTCGAGCGCGGCCACGCCGAGGACGACGACGAGCGGATACATCAGGATCCGCTGGTACCAGCAGAGTTCACACGGCGTCAGTCCGACACCGAGACTGAAAAAGAGGCTCCCCGCAGTCGCGACGGCGGCGACGACGGTAGTGGCAGCCAGGAGGGTACGGGGACGGTTCATACTGCTTCGTGGCGTGTCCGAGGGGTTAATCGTTGCTCTCGTCGACTCCAGGGGTGAGCGCGACGCCGTCGCGGCTGGGTTCGGGGTCCGACAGCCCGGTCGATCGGTCGTCGTCGCTCGCGGACGTCGAGTCGTCGTCGAGCGGGACGTCGAGCGTGCCGACCTTCATCCGCCGAGTGACGTAGCTGTGGACGCCCGCGGCGGCGCCGAATGCGAGGGCGATGAACGCGGCGTAGCCGAGCGGCGGGACGTCGACCGGAAGGATGCCCGCCCAGCCGACGACGACCAGCAGGAGCGCGGCTGCCGACAGGCCCAGATAGAAGTCGCTCCACGGGAGCTCGTCCTCCGAGACGACCTCGAGGTAGACCTCGAGGTCGGCCGCACCCGGCGCGAGCGAGATCAACCCGCGGTCACGGTCGTACTCGACGATCCCGCAGTCGTCCATCTTCGGCAGATGCGTCTGGTGCAACGAGGTGTACACCCGCTTTCGCTGCTTGTAGGTGAGTTCGCCGACGGTGATGTCGTTCTCCCAGGCGGCGATCTGCTCTGCGAGATCGCGGATCCGCACTTGCGTCGGATCGTGCTTCAGATAGTGGATCACGTACCGCCGTCGCTGGTTACTTAGTGTTGAGAATATTTCATCTTTCGACAGCGATTCTCCCGTCTCTACCTGTGGTGTCTCTAGATTGGTTCCCATCGTGTCCCTCCGTGCCAGCCGGGCACTTTAGCAAGACAAACAGACTGTACGACGGAGAGGAATATAATACTGAGTGTCCTTTCAACCGATTGAACTTCCTGTTCGGACCATTTTTTAGAGTTACGGACAGTTCGCCTCTCGTCGCTCGCTTCCAAGCCGGTAGTCGGCTGCTACTATCAGATTTCTGACTGTAGTTCGGAGTCCCGTGAGCGACTCACGTCTCGAAGAGAGCTGTCGGTGCGTCGAGGGAGGCGTCCGGTCGGGAGGTTACACCACCGAACCTCGCTTCACAGTCGGCGCGACACGCAGCGCGGTCGCTCTGGAAGTAGTTCCACAGAGAGATGCTCGGTAGGGGGTCTGAACCACGGTCGCAGTGAGTTGCTCTCCGGTTCAAACCCTCTCGGCTCCGCTGTCTCCTCGTTACGTTGTTCCTCGGAGAAATGCTCGGTAGGGGATTTGAACCCCTGTCCTCGGCTCGAAAGGCCAAGATGATTGGCCGGACTACACCAACCGAGCTTCCACTCTCAACTGTCGGCCGTATTCGTTTAAAGATTCCGTTACGGGACGGGTTCGGTAGGGAGAGTCACCCGAAAGTCCCGTCGGCGGTCGACCTACTTCCCTTCGAACTCCGGGTCGCGCTTGCTCATGAACGCGGAGAACCCCTCCATCACGTCCTCGGTGTTGGCGACGATGCCGAACGCCCGGGACTCGACCTCCAGCCCCGCCGTGCTGTCGTCACGTCCCGCCAGCATCGCGCTCTTCGTGAGCTTCTGGGCGACCGGCGGGCCGGCGGCGACGTCGCGTGCGAGCTCCATCGCTCGCTCCTTCAGTTCGTCGTTGTCGACGACCTCGTTGACGAAGCCGTAGCGTTCCATCGTCTCGGCGTCGTACCGCTCTGCGGTGAAGATGATCTCCTTCGCCCGTCCCTCGCCGACGATGCGGGGGAGTCGCTGCGTCCCGCCCCATCCGGGGAGGATACCGAGATTGTGCTCCGTCTGGCCGAACTCCGCACGTTCGCTCGCGACGCGGAGGTCAGCACACGCCGCGAGCTCCATCCCGCCGCCGAGACAGTAGCCGTCGATGCCGGCGACGACGGGGACGGGACACTCCTCGAACCGACCGAAGGTCTGTTGCCCCTTCTTCGAGAGGTCCATCGCCTTCAGCGAGCGGTTCTCGGCGCTGGCCATCGACATGACGTCGTTCGCGTTCGCACCGGCAGAGAACGCCCGGTCGCCCGCGCCGACGAGCAACACGGCTCTGATCTCGTCGTCGTCCTCGATCAGGTCGATGGCGGCGTCGAGCTCGTCCATCAACTCGACGCTGAGCGTGTTCATCTGGTGTGGTCGGTCGATGACGAGTCGGCCGACTCGACCCTCGCGTTCGAGTCGGAGCGTCTCGAACTCCTCCTCGTCGCCGTCGTCGTCGCTCGCGCCGTAGAACCCCTCGCCTTCCTCGGCGAGTTCGCGGAGATAGTCGACGACGACGTACCGTTCTTCGCCGGTCTCCTCGTGGAGGTCGTCGAGCGTCTCGACGAGCGTGTCGAGGCCGGCCTCGTCCGTGATCTTCGCCGGACCGTCCGGATAGCCCGCACCCAGTTTCATCGCCTGGTCGATCGACTCGGGGTCGGCGACGTCGTTGGCGACGAGTCCGGCGACCTCGTTGGCCATCAGCGCGAGCAGTCGCCGTTCGACGTCCTCGCGGACCTCGTCGGTCGGAATCTGGACGCCCTCGCCGTCCTCGTAGTCGTAGAAGCCCTCCCCGGACTTCTTCCCGAGTTCGCCCTCCTCGACCTTCTCTTCGAGCAGCGGGCACGGGCGGTAGGCGTCGCCGAGCACCTCGTGGAGGTACTCGAGGACGTGGACGCCGACGTCGATGCCGACCTGGTCTGCGAGTTCGAAGCTCCCCATCGGGTGGCCGAGGCCGTACTTCGTCGTGCTGTCGACTTCGGCGATCGTGGCGTCCTCGTCGTGGACCATCCACGCCGCCTCGTTCATCAGCGGGACGAGGATGCGGTTGACGATGAACCCGGGGCTGTCCTTGCGGACGCGGACGGGCGTCTTGTCCATCTGCTCGGCCAGCGCCTCGATGGCGTCCATCGTCTCGTCGGACGTGTGTTCGCCGGAGATGACCTCGACGAGCTGCATCCGCACCGGGGGATTGAAGAAGTGCATCCCGCAGAACTGCTCGGGACGGTCCGTCACCTCCGACAGCTCCGTGATCGAGAGACTGGAGGTGTTGGTCGCGAAGATGGCGTGGTCGGGGGCGTGTTCGTCGATGGCCCCGTAGACCTCTTTCTTGATCTCCATCTTCTCGGGGACGGCCTCGATCACCACGTCGGCGTCGGCGACCGACTCGCCGGCGTCGACGAACGTCGTCACGCGGTCGAGCGCCGCCTCCGCGTCCTCGGAACTGATACGGTCCTTCTCGGCGAGTTTGTTCAGACTCCACTCGATCTGGTCGTACCCTTTCTGGACGAACTCCTCGTTGATGTCCCGCAGGTTCACCGAGTAGCCGGCGAGCGCCGCGACCTCTGCGATCCCGTGGCCCATGTTCCCTGCGCCAAGAACCGTGATACTGTTGATGTCATCAACGTCCATGGACGACCGGTCGTCTGCCGCCCGTTTCAACGTTTCCCCTCTCCGAATCAACAACCGACGCAGAGTTTACTCACCGACCCCGATCGACGGCGAGTCGCGGGGCGTCGCTGCCGACGTTTCCGGGCGTCCGTCCACACCACGACCGTCGCCGTCGGGGAACGTCGCCTCAGTCGTCGGACTCGTACTCCGCCCAGATGTAGCGGGTCGCCACCGACCGGTAGGGTCGCCACTGCTCTGCGATCTCTCGCATCTCCGCCCGCGTCAACTCGCCGCCGTCGGCGTACAGCTGTTCGATCCCCTTCCGAACTGCCAGATCACCCAGCGGGAGGACGTCCTCCCGTTCCAACACGAAGAGGAGGTACATCCGGGCCGTCCAGTCGCCGATCCCCTTGATCTCGGTGAGGCGGTCGACGACCGCGTCGTCGTCGAGCTGTGCCATCGCCTCTCGCGAGAAGTCCCCCGCCTGGAACGCACGCGCCGCGTTCTGGACGTAGTCGACTTTCATCGTCGACAGCCCCGCGTCGCGAAGTGCCGTCTCGTCGGCCGCCAACACCGTCTCTGGTGTCACTTCGTCCTCCAGTACGTCGAAGACACGTTCTTTGACGGCGGCCGCGCTCGCCGTCGAGAGCTGTTGGTTGATGATCGAGATGCAGAGTCGCTCGAACTCGGACCAGTCCGGTTCGACGTAGGGGTCGTACTCGTCGATCAGTCGCTTCATCACGGGATCCCGGCGGAGCACGGGACGAGCGTCGTCGATCATCGTGACTCTGGTACGGGACAATGGCGCTGACGGGGAAAACCTCTCTGGCTGTCTCGCTGTGACGGCGAAACGAGAACGACGGGAACGGCGACAGAGGCCCGAACGGGGTACGTTGTCCACAGCCTGTACGGCTCTTCTGACCGAGGTCAGCTTCACGAACGCCGATCCACTCGTCGTCCGTTAGTTGGCCTTCGTACCGTCTCTCCCTCCTGTGAGAGTCGGAATGGGCTGTTTCGGTTCCCCTTCGAGGTGTCGACCTCGCGCTCCGGTCAGGGAGGGTTTGGTTGTTACCTCGGCTCTACCGACGTTCCGGAGAACGTAGAGAGAGCGTTCGGTGAACCCTCGCCGCTCGCGTCGGAGAATACAGAGTACGACGGCAGAGAGTATAGCTGTGTGTCTACGTGTCACCGTCTCGTGACTGGTGACACGGACAGTCCGCTACTCTTCGAGATACTCGTCGCTGTCGAGCGGTTTGTTGTCTCCGTCGGAGCGACGACGGACGTCGACGCGGTAGTGTTCGAGGATGTCCCGACCGAGCAACAGCGGGTAGTCCATGTGGCTGCGGTCCTCGACGCTGGCAGTGACGGTGTGCTGCGTCCCACCGATGCCGATGACGAGGTCGACGACGGGGCGTGCCTTCCCCGATTTGAGACTGCCGGACTTGACGCGCGTCATGCTCTTGATGGGGCCGGCCCCGATCTCGGCGGCGAGACTCGTGTCGATGCTCGTCCGAGTCGCACCCGTGTCCGACTTCGCCTTCGCCTGCGTCGATCCGCTCGTCCCGGAGACGACGACGTCCTCGATGTAGCCGATGATGGGGACGTCCTCCTGTTCGGGCGGTTCGATCCGCGGTTTGCAGGACGGTTCGGAGTCGTCGAGCGTCGCGGCGAGTTCGGAGACGCGTTCGTCGTCGACGGTACCGCCGGCGCGTTCGATCGCGGCCTTGGCGATGTGGGGCGCAGGACTCTCGCCGGTCGCCTTGTAGAGCCCCTTGAACCCCGCCGTGGGGTTGACCTCGAGGACGAACCAGCCCTCGTTGCCTTCGATGAGGTCGACGCCCGCGTAGTCCAGCCCCATCACGTCGGCGGCGTAGAGCGCCATCTCGGCGGCCTCGTCGGGCATCTCGTCGGTCGCGTTCAGCACGTCGCCGCCGAGCGCGACGTTCGTCCGCCAGTCGCCTTCGGGGGCGAAGCGGTACATCGCGCCGATGATCTCGCCGTCGACGATGTAGACGCGGAGGTCGCGGTGGCGTTCGCCGTCGCGGTCGATGAGCGCCTGGAGGAACGCCTGTCGGTTGCCGACCTTCGGGTTGACCGGTTCCGTGAGGTCGACCTTCCAGGTACCGCCGCCGTGGGTGCCGATGGCGGTCTTGTAGACGCCGACGTCGCCGAACTGCTCGCGACCCTGGTTGAGTCGGTCGTTCGAGAGCGCGAGCAGCGCGTCGGGCACCTTGATGTTCCAGTTCGCGAGCGTCGCCGCCGTCGCGAACTTGTGGATCGAGGCCATCACGGCGTCCGGTTCGTTCAGCATCGGACGGACCCGGTTGAACGTCGTCGCGAGGCCGAGCAGTTCGGCCGGCTCTTCGGTGTTCGAGAGGAGTAGACGGTTGGCGACGATGTCGATGTCGGGTTCGAGGGTGAGCTCGCTGTCCTCGACGCTGATGGCCGTGTTCTCCTGGCGCAGCCAGACGGGCGTGTGTCCGAGGTCTTCGACGGCGTTGAGAATTGCTTTCGTCTCCTTGCTGTTGTGGAGCGAAAGCACTCCGACTCGGACCTGGTCGGCGTCAGTTGTCTCCATGTACTATGTTGTATCTCCGTACGGTTTCAAATGACTGCCGGTCTCTCAAAACGAAAGTTCGTGGACATCACGAGCGCTCTCGGGGACCTTTTATATATTGCCCTCTCCGAGAGGTGGTATGAGCGACGACGGGGCCTTCACCTATCACGGGGGAAAGGTCGCGCCGGGCGAACGGCAGAACATTCGCTACGGTATCAGTGAGACGTATCTCGGCGATCCGATCCGGATCCCGGTCAGTATCATCAACGGCGAGAAGCAGGGACCGACGGTGTTCCTCTCGGCGGCCGCCCACGGCGACGAACTCAACGGCATCGAGGTCGTCCGCGAGGTCGCCTACGAGTGGGACCTCTCGGACCTCGCGGGGACGCTCGTCTGCATGCCCGTGCTGAACGTCCCCGGCTTTCTCTTCCAACAGCGGTATCTCCCTATCTACGACCGCGACCTGAACCGGTCGTTCCCGGGGCGCTCGGACTCGACCAGCGCCAAACGGATGGCCTACCGCATCTTCGAGAACTTCATCGCGCCCTGTGACTTCGGCCTCGACTTCCACACCTCGACGCGGGGACGGACGAACATGCTCCACGTCCGCGCGGACATGTCCGACGACCGGTCGTCCCGACTGGCGAAAGCGTTCGGAACCAACGTCGTCATCGACAGCGAGGGACCGAGCGGTAGCCTCCGCGGCGAAGCCACCCGCGCGGGCGTCCCGACCATCACTATCGAGATGGGCGAGGCCCACCGGTTCCAACGCGTCCTCATCGACGAGGCGCTCGCGGGGACCGAGAGCGTCTTCGCAGAGTACGGGCTCCGCGAGACGAGCGCCGTCCGCTGGCCCGGGTGGCGAACGATCATCACCGGCGACCAAGAGAAGACGTGGATCCGCGCGGACGCCGGGGGGATCGTCGACATGCACTTCGAACGTGGGTCGCTCGTCCACGAGGGCGACCGCATCTGCACCATCACCAACCCGTTCAAGGACGACAACACGTTCATCGAGGCGCCGTTCACGGGGCTGCTGGTCGGTCTGCTGGAGAACCCCGTCGTCTACCCCGGCAACCCGCTGTGTCATCTAGTCGAACTCGACGACGTCACGCGGCGCGTCGTCGAACAGGAACAGTCGCCGGAACACGAACACGATACCTAGTAAACGCTCGCCGCATCCGGCATCCGTTGCCGGGTTTCTACGCGCGCACACGTAACTTCTATGACCCCCCGCTCCTGAGCCTTACAGGAGTATGAGTCAGTCTTACAATCGAGGCCTCATCGAGGACTTCGGCCGCTGGCGGGAGTTCACGGCTGGTATGTGGGCCTGGATCTTCCACAAGTTCACCGGGTGGGTGCTGGTGGGCTACCTGTTCACCCACATCGCCGTCCTCTCGACGGCACTCACCGGTGAGACGGCCTACACGACCACGATTCAGGCGCTCGAGAGCCTGCTGGTCGTTCGTATCCTCGAAGTCGGTCTACTCGCGGTCGCAGTCTTCCACATTCTGAACGGACTGCGGCTGCTCATGGTCGACCTGGGGGTCGGGCTCGAGGCACAGGACAAGAGCTTCTACGCGTCGCTCGTCTTGACCGGCGCGATCGTGATCGCGAGCGTCCCGACGTTCGTCGCGGAGGTGCTCTGAGATGGCAGAGCGATACAGTTCGTTCCAGGACGGCACCCAGCGGTGGCTCTGGCAGCGCATCACGGCGGCGTTCCTCGTCGTCGTGCTCGCGTTCCATTTCTTCCTGCTGCACTTCGTCAACCACGCGAGCGAGGTGACGTTCGGGATGAGTCAGGCACGGATGAGCGAGTGGACCTACCTCTCGCTGATGGTGTTGTTCCTCGTCACGGCGACGTTCCACGGCGTCAACGGCGTCTACAACGCGCTCGTCAACCAGGGGCTCACCGGCCAGAAGCTGGCGGCCGTGAAGTGGACGCTCGTCGTCGCGAGCGTCCTCCTCATCGTCCAGGGACTGCGAACCGCGGCAGCGTGGAGTACCCTCGTCTAACATGAGTACACAAGTACCCGAATCCCAGGAAGCAGACGAACAGCCGGCCGACGAGGTCGCGACTGTTCAGGAGAAGCGCAAACAGAAGAAACAGGACCGTCGCGAGAAGATCGAGCGGGCCAAACAGACCCTCGAGAAGGAGCGCGACCTCTCCGACGAGAACACGGCTACGCTGAAGGTGTTCCGCTACGACCCCGAGGTCGCGGCGAAACAGGAACCGCGGTTCGACGAGTTCCACGTCCCGTTCCACAAGGGGATGACCGTCCTCGACGCGCTGATGTACGCACGGGACCACTACGACTCCAGTCTGACGTTCCGTCACTCCTGCCGACAGGCGGTCTGTGGCTCCGACGCGCTGTTCATCAACGGGCGGCAGCGGCTCGGCTGTCAGACCCAGTTGGCAGATCTGGACGAACCGATCCGCATCGAACCGCTCCCTCACCAGGAGGTCCTCAAGGATCTCGTCGTCGACATGGAGCACTTCTACGACCAGATGCACGCGGTCGAACCGTACTTCGACGCCGAGGAGACGCCCGACGGCGAGGAGCAACGACAGAGTCGCGCGAACCACGAGAAGGTCAAGATGTCGACGCGCTGTATCTGGTGTGGGGCGTGTGCGTCCTCGTGTAACATCGCCGCGGGCGACAACAAGTATCTCGGCCCCGCCGCCATCAACAAGGCCTACCGCTTCGCGATGGACGAACGCGAGGGCGAGAACCGGAAGGAACACCGGATGGAGATCCTAGAGCAGGAACACGGCGTCTGGCGCTGTCAGACGCAGTTCTCCTGCACCGAGGTGTGTCCGAAGGACATCCCCCTGACGGAGCACATCCAGGAGTTGAAGCGAGAGGCGGTCAAGAGCAACCTGAAGTTCTGGTAACAACGGAGAAAGACACATATGTACGAACACGACGTTCTCGTCGTCGGTGCGGGCGGTGCGGGCCTCCGTGCGGCCGTCGCGGCCCACGAAGAGGGTGCAGACGTCGCGATGGTGACGAAACTGCATCCGGTTCGCAGCCACACCGGCGCGGCCGAGGGCGGAATCAACGCGGCGCTCCGGGAGGGTGACTCCTGGGACCTGCACGCGTACGACACGATGAAGGGGTCGGACTATCTCGGCGACGCCCCCTCGATCGAAAAGCTCGCGAAGGACGCACCCGAGGAGGTCATCAAGACCGAACACTGGGGGATGCCGTTCTCCCGAGAAGAGGACGGACGCGTCTCACAGCGACCGTTCGGTGGCCTCTCGTTCCCGCGAACGACCTACGCGGGTGCGGAGACGGGTCACCACCTGCTGCACACCCTGTACGAACAGGTCGTCAAGCGCGGCATCACCGTCTACGACGAGTGGTACGTGATGAACCTCGCCGTCACCGACGAGGAGGACCCCCGCGACCGGTCCTGTCACGGCGTCGTCGCTTACGACGTTCAGACCGGCAACATCGAGGGGTTCAAGGCGCGCAACGGCGTCATCCTCGCGACCGGTGGGCTCGGACAGGCGTTCGACCACACGACGAACGCCGTCTCCTGTACCGGCGACGGACAGGCGATGGCCTACCGTGCCGGTGTACCGCTCGAAGACATGGAGTTCGTCCAGTTCCACCCGACGACGCTCCCCTCGACGGGCGTCCTCATCTCCGAGGGTGTCCGTGGCGAGGGTGGGATCCTCTATAACAAAGACGGCGAGCGATTCATGTTCGAACACGGCTACGCGAACAACGCCGGCGAGCTCGCCTCCCGCGACGTGGTGTCGCGTGCCGAACTGACCGAGGTCAACGAGGGCCGCGGGATCGAGGACGAGTACGTCCACCTCGACATGCGTCACCTCGGCGAGGAGCGCATCATCGACCGACTGGAGAACATCCTCCATCTCGCCCGCGACTTCGAGGGCGTCAACGGTCTCGAAGAGCCGATGCCGGTCAAGCCCGGCCAGCACTACGAGATGGGCGGCATCGAGACCAACGAGCACGGTCAGACCTGTATCGAGGGGCTCTACGCCGCTGGCGAGTGTGCCTGTGCGAGCGTCCACGGCGCGAACCGCCTCGGCGGCAACGCCCTGCCCGAACTGATGGTGTTCGGCGCCCGCGCCGGCCACCACGCCGCTGGCGTCGACCTCGGCGAACCTGAAGTCAAGACGGGTCGCAGCGGCGACGAGGAAGACGACGAGGTCGACTCGCCCGTCACGCTGGGTGAGGAAGGACTCCTCGGTGAGGCCGTCGCCGACGGCGGACGTACGACGCTGTCGACCCCCGACGAACTCATCCAGGCCGCCGTCGACCGCGAGCAGCAGCGCGTCGAACGGCTGATGGAGAAAGACGAGGGGCTCCAGCACGCCGAGATCCGCGCGAAGCTCCAGAAGGCGATGACCCGGTGGGTCAACGTCTTCCGCGAGAAGGAGGGACTGAAGAAGGCCCTCGAGGTCATCCGCGAGACGCGCGAACTGTACGAGGAGGTCTACGTCGCCGACCCCTCGAAGACGTTCAACACCGACCTCCAGATGACCTACGAGACCCGAAACGTCATCGACGTCGCCGAGGCGATCACCATCGGCGCGCTCGTCCGCGAGGAGTTCCGCGGTGCCCACTGGCGCAAGGAGCACCAAGAGCGGAAAGACGACGAGTGGTTGAAACACACGATGCTCGACTGGAACGGCGGCAGCCCCGAGGTCTACTACAAGCCGGTCGTCCTCGAAGGCGAGGACAAGACGTACGAACCGAAAGAACGCAGCTACTGACGCTCGCGGTCGCTTCGGTTCGAGACGACGTCCCCGGTCGCTCCTCTCTCGTCCGGCGGTCGGTGACGAAGCTATTTGTTCCCCCGACGCTTAGCCTGCGACGGAAGGGTGGCTCAGTGGTAGAGCATCACCGTTGAGGGCTTTGCCCGTCGCGGTGGATCTTGGCTTCGCGTGGTTCGACTCCCGCCCCTTCCACTTGTCGACGACAGTCGAAACCGACCGCCAGCAGCGGGGCTCGTCGCTCGCCGAACCGTTCTCCGCTCGCGACAGTTTCCCCGTGAGACTCCGTCGAGACGCCGAACGCTCCGCCCTCACGGATTCGACGATCGTTGAATAGGGGTTTTATTATCGTCGAAATCGCAGTAGGGAGTACGATGATGCACCAGCGGCCGACGACACCGACGACGTTGCCCCGAGAGCTCGAGTCACCTCGAGCGAAACTCGTCTATCTGTATCTCTCGACGCACAAGACGGCGACGATCGCGGAACTGCAAGAGGCACTCGACATGAAGAAGCTCTCGCTCTACAGCATCCTCCGGACGCTCTCGGACCGCGAGTACGTCTCGCGCGATGCGGACCGTTACACGGTCGCCTGAGGCACCTCCTCGTCGATCCGACACGTCACCGATTCCGCTCGTTGAGTCTGCTCACAGAAAGCTCAACACGATCCCGAGCACGACGAGCGCGAAGATGAGGAGCGTGATGACGAGAAAGAAGGTGTCGGACCCTGTCATGGCTCTCCCTTCGTGTTACTCGAATAAACAGTCTCCGACGAGGACAGACTACTCGCGCTCTTGTTCGTCCTGCTCGGACGGGAGCAACATGTCGGGGTGGCGTCGCGACGGTGGCATCGACAGGAACTGATGGATCCGTTCTCGCTCGTCGGTGGTGTCGTCGGACCGAACCATGTCTCTCGTGTTGCTGGGATCACACATCAACCCCGACCCTGGGTTATCAAGGGTGTCTCTTCGACACGGCGTACTCACTCCGTTTGCGGTGCTCTCGAGTTCGAATCCCCTAGAAGTTGACCGCCCTCACTGTCGTTCGAGCGTCAAGCCAGGAGTGGGATTCGAACCCACGAAGTCTCGATTACAAGTCGAGTGCATGAACCGCCCATGCTCTCCTGGCACCGTGAACCGACAGCATCTCGTCGCCGACACACCGTCTCCGAGTCAATCGTCTTGCCTCGTCTTATTATCGTTTTCGACACGCTTCTCCAACTCGACGCGGTGGACGTGGTAGCCCTGTCGACGGTAGAAGCGTCGTGCAGCCTCGTTTGCGGCCATCGCGTCCAGCGTGACGACGTCGATGCCGGCCGCCGCGAGTCGTGACTCCGCCGCCGCGAGCAACGCCCCACCGACACCCTCGTCTCGGCGGTCCGGGACGACGTAGAGGTTCTGTATTACGCCGCGAGTGACGTCCTGATCGTACTGTCCGCGCTCGGGCGAGAACGTGACGAACCCGACGATCTCGGACTCCCCGCTCGCCGTCGCTCGCGCGACGAGGATACCGCCCGACGCGATCTGGTGAGCGATCGTGTCGCGGACGAACTCACGATTCGAGGCCGTCCGGAGATGCGACCCGTACTCGCGCTGTCCGCGTGCCAGGTCGACCCAGCGGTCGGCGAGCGTCTCGACCTCGGTCACGGTCGGCGACTCGATCGTGATCGCTGTCTCTTCGGTGGTGATATCGGACACTCCGCACGCCACGGAGTAATCTGTTTCCCGTCGTCCGAACGTCCATCGTCGACCATCGTCGTACACGTCTATACAGGACTGGGCAGTTCCTGAACATCTCGAGAGCGCCCGACAGCATCCGAATTCGTCCGAGACAGTAGGAAGTCTTTTATGTGACTGACTGTCCCACACTAACGTGTGGTTGATTAACAATGGGGATAGCAGATAATACCTCACGTGGTCGGCGGTTCGTAACCGAGCGGCCGACGATGCTTCTGGGGCTCATCGTCGGGCTGGTCGTTCTGTTCGATCTCGGAACCAAGTTGATGGCTGGGGAGGTCACGGCGTCGACGCTGGTCGTTCTCGTCTGGCGCGGAATCGTGAACGGACTGGTCATCGGCCTCGCCGGCGTCGGCCTGTCGATGACGTACAGCATTCTGAACTTCGCGAACTTCGCACACGGCGACTACATCACGAGCGGTGCGTTCGCCGGGTGGGCGGCGACGTGGGTCGTCGCTGGCCTCGGAATCGCCGACATCGGCAGTCTCCTCGTACTCGGAGCCGCCGGCGACGTCTTCGCCTCGGAGCTCCAGACGAGCGTCGTCGGCGCGCCGCTGGCGATCGTCGTCGGCATCGTCGTCGCGGGCGTGGCGGCGGTGCTCCTATCGCTGCTCGTCGACCGGCTCGTCTACCGACCGATGCGGAACCAAGACGGGATCGCGCTGCTCATCGCGAGCATCGGGGTCGCGTTCATCCTCCGCTACATGCTGGTGTTTGTCTTCGGAACGGCACCCCGCTCCGTCGCGGAGACGCCGCCGGGTGTCAGCGGGACGCTCGCGGGCGTCGAGTACAGCTTCGGCTACCACGAACTGACGCTCGCGTTCTGTGCGCTCGTGTTGATGGTGGGCGTCCACCTCCTGCTTCAGCGGACGAAACTCGGGAAGGCGATGCGAGCGATGTCGGACAACAAGGACTTGGCGCGAGTGACGGGGATCCCGACCGAGAAGGTGATTCGGTGGACGTGGGTCATCGGTGCCGGGCTCGCCGGCGTCGCGGGCTACCTGCTCATCCTCGAGTCGGGCACCATCGCCTACAACCGCGGGTGGATCCTCCTGCTTCTCATCTTCGCCGCCGTCATCCTCGGCGGTATCGGCTCCATCTACGGCGCTATCCTCGGGGGGCTCGTCATCGGGCTGACCGACACGGTGTCGCTCGTCTGGTTGCCCAGCGAGTTCACGCAGGCGGCGGCGTTCGCGCTGATGATCCTCATCCTCCTGTTCAAACCGAGCGGGCTCTTCGCCGGGAGGACGACCGCATGAGCGTCCGCGACTACCTCGATCGGGTCTTCGGCGACGAACCGAACTCGCGGAGTCCGCTCCAACGACTCGTCACCGGCGACGCGGCGCTGGTCGTCGGACTCCTCCTCGCGGTCTACGTGGTGTTCGTCGCCATCGGGACAGTGCTCGGCTACGGTATCAACGGGCAGGTCAACGCGCTCGCCCGTCTCACGTTCCTCACGGCCGTCTACGCGCTGGCCGTGTTGGCGCTCAACCTCCACTGGGGGTACACGGGACTGTTCAACATCGGCGTGGCCGGCTTCATGGCCGTCGGGACGTACACAATGATGATGGTCTCGGCCGCGCCCGACGCGCGCGTGCCGGGACTCGGCCTCCCGCTGTGGGTCGGCATCCTCGCGGGGATGGCCGCCGCGGCGTTCATCGGACTCGTCGCGGCGCTGCCCGCGCTCAGACTCCGCGCCGACTACCTCGCCATCGTCACCATCGCGTTCTCGGAGATCATCCGTATCTCGTATCTCTCCTCGACGCTCCAGTCGTTCACCATCGCGGGGACGGAACTCGGCACCGGCGGCGGCGGCGGGATCGGGATCCAGAACGATCCGGACACGGTCTTTCTGGAGACGCTCAACGGACTCCCCGGCGTCGGGTCGCTGATTGGTGGCATCACGACCGCCGCCCAGAACGCCGGCATCCAACCGAGCGTCGTCAACAACTGGCTGTACGCCGCCGTCCTGCTCGTCTTCGTCGTCGCGTTCTACTGGCTGCTCTCCCGGATCGGCAACTCGCCGTTCGGGCGCGTGCTGAAGGCGATCCGCGAGGACGAGGACGTCGCCCGCGCGCTCGGGAAGAACACGAACCTGTTCAAGATCAAGTCGTTCATGGTCGGCTGTGCGCTGATGGGGCTGGCGGGCATCCTCTGGCAGGGGAGTCTCGGCTTCGTCAACCCCAACACGTTCCTGCCGCAGGTGACGTTCTTCATCTGGATCGCGCTCATCATCGGCGGTGCCGGGTCGAACACCGGCAGTGTCGTCGGTGCGGCGCTGTTCGCCGCGGTGCTGTTCGAGGGGCCGCGCTACCTCGCCAACGTCGCGAGCCAGACGATGGACCTCGGCAGTTCGCCGTCGACGTTCGCGGGTGCCGTCGGCGCGCTGTTCGACTTCGAGGTCGCGACGTTCTTCGCGTACGCGCTCGACAACATCGCGCCGCTCCGACTCGTCCTCGTGGGTATCGTGCTGATCTACCTGATGCAGAACCGTCCGGAGGGACTGCTCGGTCACCGCAAGGAGACGGCGTCGAGCATCTCGCTACGCCGACCCTCCCGCGAGTCGGCCGTCGCCGACGGGGGTGAGGAGCGATGAGCGACGCCGCCGCCCCGACCGACGCCGAGGAGCGGGTCGAGTCGGCCGACGCCGCCGAGTCGACCGAGTCGACTGCTCCGAGCGGGACGGTGACGGAGACCGGCGAGACGCCGCCGCTTCGCGTCCGGAACCTCCGGAAGACGTTCTCGGGGATCACCGCCGTCGACGACACCTCCTTCGAGATCGAGGAGGGGAAGATCACCGGCCTCATCGGGCCGAACGGGGCGGGGAAGTCGACGACGTTCAACCTCATCACGGGCTTTCTGACGCCCGACAGCGGCACGGTCGAACTCTACGGCGAGGACGTCACGGGGATGCGCCCGTACAAGATCGCCGACCGCGGGATGGTCCGGACGTTCCAGATCGCGCGCGAACTCTCGGAGATGACCGTCCTGGAGAACATGATGCTCGCGCCGAAACACCAGCGCGGCGAGGCGCTGTGGCGCTCGGTGCTCCCCGGCGCCCGCGGTCAGGTCGAACGAGACGAGGCCGAGGTGCTCGAACGCGCCTGGGAGATGCTCGAGTTCTTCGACATCGACCACCTCGCAGAGGAGTACGCGGGCAACCTCTCCGGCGGGCAGCGCAAACTGCTGGAGATGGCCCGCGCGCTGATGACCGACCCCGACATCCTGCTCCTAGACGAACCGTTCGCCGGGGTCAACCCGTCGTTAGAGGAGAAACTGATCGAACACATCCACGAACTCCGCGAACAGGGGTACACCTTCCTGCTCGTCGAACACGACATCGACCTCATCATGAACAACTGTTCGCGCGTGCTCGTCCTCCATCAGGGCCGACTGCTCGCCGACGGACCGCCGGCGGCGATCAAGTCCGACGAGCGCGTCATCGAGGCGTATCTCGGAGGTGAGGTCGAGTGAGTCTCCTCCGCGTGGACTCGCTGGATGCGGGCTACGGCGACCTCCAGATCCTGACCGACCTCGATCTCGAAGTCGACGACGGCGAGTACGTCACCATCGTCGGCCCGAACGGTGCGGGGAAGTCGACGGCGATGAAGTCGGTCTTCGGCCTGACGACCCACATGGGCGGGACGGTCACCTTCGACGACGACGACATCACGGGGTTGGCCCCCGAGGAGATCATCCACTACGGCGTCGGCTACGTCCCCCAGAACGACAACATCTTCGACTCGCTGACGGTGCGCGAGAATCTGGAGATGGGTGCGTACATCCTCGACGAGGTGCCGGAACAGTCCCTCAGAGCGGTGTTCGACCGGTTCCCCATCCTCGAGGAGCGACAGGAGCAGAAGGCCGGGACGATGAGCGGCGGGCAGCGACAGATGCTCGCGATGGGCCGTGCGCTGATGCTCGAACCGGAGCTCCTCCTGCTCGACGAACCCTCCGCGGGACTTGCGCCCGACCTCGTCGACGACATGTTCGACCGTATCGACGAGATCAACGACGGCGGCACGGCTATCCTGATGGTCGAGCAGAACGCCAAGGAGGCACTTCGACGCTGTGACCGCGGCTACGTACTCGTCAACGGGCAGAACGGCTACGTCGGACGCGGCGACGAACTGCTCGGCGACGACGAGGTCCGACAGCGGTTCCTCGGCGGCTGAGCCGGACGAGAGACCGCCTCAGACCGTCTATTTCGCGGTCTTCGATCACTCACGGAGCGTCGCCGCCGCCTTCCTGATGTGGTACTGGACCTCGTCGCGCTCGGCGAGATGGTATGCTTGCCGGAGGTGATACTCGAACTCTCCGTCCGTATCTCGACTGTCGTCGGTCATCGTCTTTGTCGGTCGTCCGGCGTCGCTCTGCGGGTCGACCGTCCGGCCGTCGGCGTCGTCGGCTGCCTTCACCGTCTCTGTCTCCACTTCCTCCGACGCGGGTACGCACAAAAGTCGTGGTGGCCACTCGATAGTCGGTCGGCTCGAAAAAGTGAGACGGTCCGGTCTACGCCTCGAACTGGATGGTGTCGACGGACTCGATGCCCGACTCGCTGTCGGGGGCGAACTGCCAGACGGAGTAGGAGACCGCCTTCATGTCGCCGTTGTCGTCGAAGTCGACCGCGCTGGACGCGCCGGCGTAGTTGATCGCTTCGCCGTTGGCCGCCATTCTGACGCCCTCTGCGAGGTTCTCGACGGTGATCTCCGTCCCTTCGGGGTTCGCGATCTCACGCATCGCGTCGCGGACGGCCGTCCCGCTGTTCTCGCCCGCCCACGCGTTGGCGAGGATGAGCGTCGCCGCCGCGTCGTAGGAGTGGGCGTTGAACACGGAGGGGTCGCGGCCGTACTCGTCGCTGTACGCCGAGGCGAACGCCTCGGCTGCCGGACCGGACGGCTGCGGGGCCGTCCCCGTCACGTTCTCCATCGGGTTGCCGACCTGTTTCTGCATCTGAGCGTCCTGCATCCCGTCGGTGACGAGGATGTCGGTGCCGTCGTCGAAGTCGGCGTAGTAGTCGGTGAACAGCTGGACGCCCGACGCCGGGTAGCCGATGACGACGAGCACGTCCGGACCGCCGCTCAGCGCCGACTGGAGCTTCGAGGTGTACGACGACTGCTGTTTCTCGAAGGAGACCTCCTTTTGGACCGTCCCGCCGTTCTCCTCGAACGCGCTGACGAACGCCTGCGAGAGGAGTTGGCCGTAGTCGTTGTTGACGTACATCGTCGCGGCCGTACTGGCCTCGACTCGGTCGGTCGCGACCTGTGAGACGACCTGTCCCTGGAGGGCGTCCGACGGTGCCGTCCGGTAGATGAAGTCGTCGTCTTCGAGGTCGGTGACGCTCGGTGCCGTGCTGGACGGCGAGACGCCGACTATCTGATTCGGGATGAACACCTGCCTCGACACCTGGATGTTCACACCCGAGGAAGCCGGGCCGCAGATGCCCGGGATGCCGGAGTTCATCAGGCTGTTTGCCGCACTGATGCCTGACGAGGGGTTGGTCTGCGTGTCCTCGACGGTCTCTTTGACGCTCAACCCGCCGAGGTCGGCGTCGGACAGCTGTTTCGACGGGAGGATCGCAGCGTCGCGCATCGGCTGTCCGACGGAACCGAGATCGCCCGTCAGCGGGAGGAGGACGCCGTACTGGATGGTCCGGTCTCCACCGCCGCCGCCACCATCGCCGCCGTCTCCCGTGCTACCGTTACCACCGTCGTCGCCGTCGCTACCGCCGTCGCCACCGCTGGTACAGCCAGCGAGGCCGACGACACCTGCAGTTCCGACACCTTTCAGGAAGTCACGCCGTTCGATATCACGTAACATACCCGCATGGTGGGATGTACAGTTTATAAACCTATCTCTCGTGAACCCCGGTCAGGTGGCCGATTCAGACCTCATTGACCGAAAATTAACATCACTGTGCAGAGATGTCTATCGGAAGCGTTCAGACTTCGCGACAGTCTGCACAGACGAGCTGCCCGTTCATGTTCGAGAGGTCGCGAACGAGCGACCCACAGACCTCACAGATGCTCTGCGTGGAGAACTCGTCGGTCTCGGCCTCGATCTCCGACCCGTCGGCGAGGAGTTCCGGTTCGGGGGTCTCCGAGCCGAACCCCCTGTCGATCGCCCGCGACGACGTCGCCGCCATCACCTCGCGCTCGGTGAGCAGGCCGACGAACTCGCCGTCGTCGAAGACGAACAGGCGACTCGTCGGTTCGGAGAACATGACGTCGGCGGCCTCGTCGACGTCTGCGAGCGTCGTGATTCGGGGAGCGGTCTCGGACATGACCTCCGACACCGGCCGGTCGGCAGCGTCGTCGTCGGTCAGGAGCGTCGACAGCGCGTCCCGACACGTCAACATCCCCACCGGCTCCCGTCCACGGAGGACGACCACCGTGTCGGTGTCCTCCTCCAGCATCAGTTCGGCCGCCGCCTCCACAGTGTCTGACTCGCTCACCCCGACGTACTCCATCCCGATGATATCGCGAACAGTGATATTCTCACGCATGCTCGAAAGTTGGCGCGAGCGGAGCTAAAAGCTACCTCCAGCAGGCTTATGAGTCGAGAGACGCTATCTGTAGCTTCGGACGCTCGCCGCCCTCGTCGCGGACGACCGGAACCCGTTCCTCTCGACAGTGTTCGAGCGCGTGTTTGGCCTTCATCCCCGCCTCCTGTGCGGTGTATCCCGTCCCCACCCCGACTTTGAGGTCGACGCTCGCCGTCTCACGAACGTGGTCGACGGCGTCGTGGTACTCGCGGTCCGACAGCGCCGGGCAGACGGCGACGACGTTGTCGCCGCCGGCGAAGAAGGCGAGCGCCCCGTGTTCTTCGCGGAGATACCGTGCGAGCGCCGAGTAGCCGCGCTCGATGGCGAGGTAGGCGTCGTACTCGTTCAGTCGGTCGGTGTAGACGCCGGTCGCGTCGTCGACGTCGAAGTGTGCCACTTCGAGGTCCTCGTCGCTCCGGACGGACTCGGCGAGCGGGTCGCCGCCGAACACTTCGGTCCGGTCGTCGTCCTGTGCGCTCCCCGCCTCGTGGAGGTGAGTGCTGGCTGCGTCGAGGGCGTCGGCCGGTCGACGTCCGGTTCCGATCCCGAGGCTCACGGTGACCGGGTAGCGGTTGCCGAGCGACTCCTGGAGCGACTCGTGTGCGCGACGGTCGAGGCCGTTCGTGACGGCCACGAGGTTGTCGTACCGCGTCGGGAAGACGTAGCCGCCGTAGCCGCCGACGAACTGCGCGACGTCCGCGAACAGTCGCGACTGGAGCGTCTGGAGGTCCATCTCTCTCCGCGGTTCCGGCGTCACCGTCCACGGGCCGTAGTTGTCGAGCTGGAGGTGCGTCAGCTGCGTGTTCGTCACGTTTGTGGAGTGCATCCAGTATGTGATAAGAGCTACTGAATCGCTCGGTGTGCGGTCCGTGGTCTCGTGTAACACGGTCGCGCTGGACGAGAGCGCTCGCTCGCCCGCAGTCTGCGACGCCGACCCACGGATGAGCCGAAACAGTAGGTTCAAACGGATTCGGTGCAGTCTCCACGACATGACCATCCCGTCGTTCGTCATCGGCATCGCGGGTGGGACCGGAGCCGGCAAGACGACGGTGGCGCGACTCATCACCGAGAACGTCGGCGAGTCGGTTACGCGCATCCCGCTGGACAACTACTACGAGGACCTCAGCCACCTGGAGATGGCGGAGCGCGAGGCGGTCAACTACGACCACCCCTCGGCGTTCGAGTGGGAGCTCCTCCGAGAACAGCTGACCGACCTGCTTGAGGGTCGCGCCGTCGAGATGCCCCAGTACGACTTCTCGATCCACAACCGGAAAGACGAGTGCGTCCACGTCGAACCGACGGACGTCATCATCCTCGAGGGGATCCTCACGCTGTACGACGAGGAGATAAACGACATGATGGACCTCTGTCTCTACGTCGAGACGGACGCCGACGTGCGCATCCTCCGGCGCATCCAGCGGGACGTCATCGAGCGGGAGCGGGATCTGGAGGGCGTGATGAACCAGTATCTCTCGACGGTGAAGCCGATGCACGAGCAGTTCATCGAACCGTCGAAGAAACACGCCGACCTCATCATCCCGGAGGGAGCAAACAGCGTCGCGGTCAACCTGCTGGAGGAGAAGGTACAGGCGGAGGTGGCCGGCGAGACGAGTCGCGACTGGGAGCGACAGGACTTCGAGAAGCGACTCAGTGAGAACGTCGGCGTCGAAACGTCGGAAGACTGAACTACGCTGTGGGGTTCTTGACGAACTTGTCGGCACCCTCGTAGAACCAGTAGCCCTGTGCGCGCATCGCGCGACCCAGCGCCTTGTGGAGGTCCGGGAAGTCGACGAACTCCTCTTGGTCGACGTGTGCGAAGATCTCCTTCATCGGGACGACCGTCTCGTAGTCGATGCGGATGGGGTCCTCGCCGTACTCCGCGACGAACTCGTCGCGGTCCAGCGGGAAGTCCTCGTCCTCGTCGATCTTCTTGGCGATGACGGCGTGGCCGTACTTGCGCATTCCCTCGCTGCCCTCTTCGCCGTCGGGGTCGTGTGGCCAGTCGGCGCTCATAGATAGGCCTTGGCAGGCCGACTCAAAGCCATTACGGATGCGGACGGGAGTCGAATCAGTCGTACCGCATCACAGCCTCGCGCACGACGACCGGGACGGTGCAGGTGTGTTCGCGTTCTGCGAGCGAGACGGTCGCCTCCACGGTCTTCGGTGTGGCCGCGACGACTCGGTCGAGCGTGACGGTGGGTTCGGCGACGACTGTCCCGTCGCGGTCCAGTGTCCACTGAAGGTTGATAGTGGCGACGAGTTCGTCTTCGTAGCCCGGAACTGCCGAACTCACTCCTGCGCCCAAGCCGTTCTCATCGGGGTCCAACCGGTCGATTACGGTCTCCTTGGCTGCACGGGACGCGACGAACCGACACTCTGTCTCTGCCCACTCGTCGAACGGTTTCGTCTCGTAGACCGGCTTTCGCTCCGGCTTCTCGCCTTCTTCGACTTCCTCGCGGTTCGTGTGCCGCCACATCGCGATGTACTGCACGGCGTGCTCGTCGGGCAGATACGTGAGGTTCTCGTCGGTAACTGCGTGTTCTGCGACGAGCGTGTCTGCTTCGCCCGGTTTCGTCTGTGGTTCCGCTGGAACCGACGACGCGTCCGCTTCGTCGTCACTACCAAACTGTTGAAGGACCGACTCGGAGCCGAGACAACCGGCCGTGAGACCAGCGGATCCGATACTGAGGGCGTGGAGGAACGACCGACGGGAACCTGTCATACATTGAGTTGGTCTCCAGAGACGGCATATGTCTTCTGCTCAGACCGACGGCGATACGACGCTTCCCACGGGGTGTGTTCACTTGCAGTTCTCCAACCCAAGCAGTTTTTAACACCCCAGCGTGTAGGCTCCAGTACCATACGCCCGCGGGTAATGTGTGGCCGACGTGCCACACAGCGGGGTCCACCGACCGACGCGCTGTAAGACGCCGGGGCCGTTGGCCCCCGTACTGCGGATTTGAGTGAGCACCCCTGCCACGTCTGTGGCGTTTCGATGCTCGGAAACGATCAAACCATGGAAATCGAAATCGCAACCATCGGCGGCTACGAAGAAGTCGGACGGCAGATGACTGCCGTCCGTGCCGGTGACGACGTCGTCGTCTTCGACATGGGTCTGAACCTCTCGCAGGTTCTCATCCACGACAACGTCGAAACCGAGAAGATGCACAGTCTCGACCTGATCGACATGGGCGCCATCCCGGACGACCGGGTCATGAGCGACCTCGAGGGCGACGTCCAGGCGATCGTCCCCACACACGGCCACCTCGACCACATCGGTGCCATCTCCAAACTGGCCCACCGCTACGACGCCCCCATCGTCGCCTCCCCGTTCACCATCGAACTGGTGAAACAGCAGATCCAGGGGGAGAACAAGTTCAACGTCGAGAACGACCTCGTGAAGATGAGCGCCGGTGAGACGATGTCCATCGGCGACTCCGGGAAGGTCGACCTCGAGTTCGTCAACGTCACCCACTCCATCATCGACGCCATCAACCCCGTCCTCCACACGCCGGAGGGTGCGGTCGTCTACGGCCTCGACAAGCGGATGGACCACACGCCGGTCATCGGCGACCCCATCGACATGGATCGGTTCCGCGAGATCGGCCGCGAGGGAGAGGGCGTCCTCGCCTACATCGAGGACTGTACGAACGCCGGTCGCAAGGGCCGCACGCCCTCGGAGTCCGTCGCGCGTCGCCACCTCAAGGACGTCATGCAGTCCGTCGAGGACTACGACGGCGGAATCGTCGCGACGACGTTCTCCTCGCATATCGCCCGTGTGACCTCGCTCGTCGAGTTCGCACAGGACATCGGCCGTCAGCCGGTACTTCTCGGTCGCTCGATGGAGAAGTACTCCGGCACCGCAGAGCGCCTGAACTTCGTCGACTTCCCGGACGACCTGGGGATGTACGGCCACCGCAAGTCCGTCGACCGCACGTTCAAGCGGATCATGAAGGAGGGCAAGGAGAACTTCCTGCCCATCGTCACAGGTCACCAGGGCGAGCCACGCGCGATGCTCACCCGGATGGGCCGCGGCGAGACGCCGTACGAACTGGACGACGGCGACAAGGTCATCTTTAGCGCCCGCGTCATCCCGGAACCGACCAACGAGGGGCAGCGCTACCAGTCGGAGAAGCTCCTGAAGATGCAGGGCGCACGCATCTACGACGACATCCACGTCTCCGGCCACCTGCGCGAGGAGGGTCACTACCAGATGCTCGACGCGCTGCAGCCGAAGCACGTCATCCCCGCCCACCAGAACATGAAGGGGTTCGCGCCGTACGTGAACCTCTGTGAGTCGCAGGGGTACGAACTGGGGCGAGACATCCACGTGACGAGCAACGGCAACATGATCCAGCTCGTAGAGTGATGAGCTCCGAAGCGACGGAAGAACGGGTGCTCGCCGCGGTCGGCGAGCGCCGCGAACTGGTCAATGCGGCCATCGACGAGGACCTCCCGATGGCGGAGCCCGAACGCCTCTACGAGGCGGCGCGCTATCTGCTGAAGGCCGGCGGGAAGCGACTCCGCCCGACGGTGTCGCTGCTCGCGGCCGAGGCGATCGCCGACGTCGAACCGCTGTCGACGGACTACCGGTCGTTCCCGGCCGTCGACGACACCGAGGTCGACGTGATGGCTGCCGCCGTGAGCCTGGAGGTCATCCAGTCCTTTACGCTCATCCACGACGACATCATGGACGACGACGACCTTCGCCGGGGCGTTCCCGCGGTCCACAAGGCTTACGATACCGAGACGGCCATCCTCGCGGGCGACACGCTCTACTCGAAGGCGTTCGAGATCATGACCGAGACCGGTGCTCGTCCCGAGAACGGTCTCGAGGCGATGCGGATGCTCGCGAGCACCTGCACGCAGATCTGTGAGGGACAGGCGCTCGACGTCCAGTTCGAGTCCGAGACCGAGGTGCTCCCCGAGGAGTATCTCGACATGGTCGAGCACAAGACGGCCGTCCTCTACGGTGCGGCCGCGGCCATCCCGGCCATCCTGCTCGGCGCGGACGACGACGTCGTCGAGGCGCTCTACAACTACGGTATCGACTCCGGCCGCGCGTTCCAGATCCAAGACGACGTGCTGGACCTGACCGTCCCGAGCGAGAAACTCGGCAAGCAGCGCGGCTCGGACATCGTCGAGAACAAGGAGACGCTCATCACGCTCCACGCCCGTCAGCAGGGCGTCGACGTCGACGCCCTCGTCGACAGCGAGAGCGTCGAGACCGTCACCGAGGCCGAGATCGAAGACGCCGTCGCGCGACTCGAAACCATCGGCAGTATCGACTACGCCCGACAGACAGCCTGCGACCTGACCGAACAGAGCAAAGAGCGACTCGACGTCCTCCCGGACAACGAGGCACGCGACCTGCTCTGCGACATCGCCGACTACCTCGTCACGCGCGGCTACTGAGGGAGTCCGCCCTTTCGGTCCGGTGCGCCCAGTCCGGTGCGGTCGAACGCCGGCGACGGCGCGATACCGTCACGGTGCCGTCGCCGACAAACGGACAACTAGTGACAAGTTTCTTTCACCGGAAACGTGGTGTGTTCCGAGGGCCGCTCTGTGAGCGCCGCGACGAACATCGTCGATCGGCGGTGACGGACGAGGGGTTCGGACCGTAGTCGCGTCTCACTCGAGGTCCGCGAGGAGCTCCTCGGCGTGGCCGTCGGGCGAGACGCCCTCGTAGACGCGTTCGACGGCTCCGTCCGGGCCGACGACGTAGGTGTTGCGGAAGACGCCGTCGAAGCTGTTGCCGAACATGTTCTTCTCGCCGTAAGAGTTGTAGGCCGCCGCCACCTCGCCGGACTCGTCGGAGAGCAGCGTGAACGGGAGGTCGTGTTTCTCGGCGAACGCCTTGAGGTCCGAGACGGGGTCGTCGCTGATTCCGAGGACGTGTACTCCCCGCTCTTCGAACTCCTCGAAGGCGTCGCGGAAGTCGCAGGCCTCGGTGGTACAGCCCGGCGTGTCCGCACGCGGGTAGAAGTAGACGACGACGCGGTCGCCGCGGAACTCGGAGAGCGAGACGGACTCGCCGCGCTGGTCGGGCAGTTCGAACTCGGGGGCGGTGTCGCCGACGTCGAGCATACCGGACGGTGGCGGCCGGAGCACCAAATCGTTTCTCAGTCGAGTCGCTCCGCGGCGTCGCGCTCGACGAGCGGGTCGGCGTTCGTCGTCGGCAACGACACCACGTCCTCCTTCTCGAGGTCGTACTCCCGCTCGTCGACGCCGAAGATCGCCCCGACGTCCCGCGTGATGCGGACCGTCGTCCGCTCGGTGTCGAGTTCGGCGTCGTCGACCGTCTCGCGCGTCTCGCTCGTCTCGCTCGTCTCTCCCTGTTCGCTCGGGTCCGACGTCCGCTCTCCGGCCGCCGTCTCCGTCGCCTCCGCGTCCGCCGTCGACGACGCGGACTCCGCAGTCGAGACGGCACCCGGTGGGGCCGCCTCGGGTTCGACCTCGACCGGCGTGTGTCCCGCCTCATCGGAGTGGTCGGGCCGGTCGGACTGCGCCGCCCCCTCGGCGGCCGATTCGGGGACGTCGCCGACCGTCTCACCGCCGTCGTCGCCGCCCATCGCGTCCGCGAGGACGCCGGTCGACTCTGTCTCGGACGGCGTGTCCGCCGACGTCTCGTCGTCGGCCTCGGCCGCCTCCGCTACCGAGGTCGCTTCCGGCGTCGTCGGCGTCGCGTCCGACGGCTCCGACGCCGCCGGCGAGTCGGTGTCGACGTCGCCCGGCCGCTGCTTGCCGGCCAGGATGTCGAGGACGTTCGTCTTGTTCGTCTCGATGCGGGTCACGAGGTCGTCGAAGAGCGCCTGCTCCTCGGTCGTCATCCCGTCTTCGTCGACGGGCATGTCGGCTGCGGCGAAGCTCGCGAGTTTGACGACCTTGCCGACTCGGCGTTCGTAGACCGCCTCGACGACCTCCTCGGCCGTCTCGATCTCGTCGGTCAACCGCGACACCTCCGGCGAGGAGAACGGGTCGTCGGCCTGTTCGGCCGCGTCCGTCCGCTCTGCCTTCAGTTCCGCGATGTAGTCGGCGACGTCGCCGTAGAACGAGTCGCGGAGATGCTGCAGGCTGTCTTTCCGTCGTTCCTTCGACTGGACTGTCCGCAACTCGTCGAGATTCATTCTTGGGCCTTCTCCGCGTCGCCGCGTGCCATCAGAAACACGCCGACACACTCACGAACCGTGTTGACTCCCGGTTCGATATTAGTCCTTTCCCCGAGGAGGTCGACCGTCGTCGCTTCGTCCGCCTCGACGGCGATCTCGCCCCCCGTGAACCGCTCGGGGACGGCGTCGACGAGCGGGTCGAACTGGTCGACCGCGTCGCGTTCGATGCGCTGTACCTTCAGTCCGGTTCCGCCGTGGAGACTCCCCGGGAGGCGGATGAGCCGCCGGATGTCCGTCGTCACCGGCTCGTCGATCGGGGCGGTCTGGTCCTCGATCACCTCGTGGGCCAGCGCCTCCACCAACATCCGCAGGCCGGGACCGCCCGCCTCGACGTTGCCGGTCTCGATCGCCTCCGGGCTGCGCTCGAACGCGCCCAGGATGGTCGTCGCGCGCCCCTCGCCGATACCGTCCAGCTCCTGCAGTCGGTCGAGCGCCTCCGGTTCGTCCATCGACTGGAGCTCTCTGACGAACTCGAGGAGCCGGTCGTGGGTCCGCTTCCCCCAGCCGCCTTCGGTACGGAGGACGCGCTGGGTCGTCGGTCCGGCCGCACGGGTCCGGACGAGCCCGTCGACGTCGAGGTCGATCGCCCGCACGTAGTCGACGATCTCGCGGCGGGCCTCGCTGTCGAGTTCGCGGACGCTCTCGTCGCGGACGTGGACGTGATAGCCGCGTCCGCCCGAGAAGACGACCTCGAGGTGGTCGAAGGCGAAGTCGTCCTCGAGGATGTCGAGGAGGCGGACCAGCGCGCCCTTACAGGCGGTCAACATCCCCTCGTAACTCGTCTGTTCGGGGTCGATCGTCGGCAGGTGGTCGGCGTCGAGGTCGAAGACCAGATCCGTGGAGCGCCACCCCTTGGCGCTCATGGCGTTCGCGCTCGGATCGGTGTAGCGCGCCGCAGAGAAGTAGGCGTGCCGCGGCGCTTCGCGCGCGAGGAAGTCGCCGATGTCGCCGAGGTTGAGAAGCGACTCGTGGCGGACCATCGTCGTCCCGGCCCCGGCCGTCCAGGGGATGTAGCCCCATTCGCGGGCGTCGGCGTCCGGCGGCGGCGTCACTACCGCTCGCCGGTAGTAGTCGCCGAACCGCCCCTTGAGGTAGTCGCGCGTCCGAGCGTCCATCGCTTTCGGTCGGTTGTGGGGACGCGGGTTTAGTCGTTTTCTTTGTCGGCCGCGTCGACGACGCCTCCGCTCGCCGTCGGTCGCTCGCCGTTCGGCGTGTCCGGTGGGTGGATGGAGTGGCTGGCCGGCTACCGTCGCATGAAGTCGCTCAGCTTGTCCCGCAGGCCGCCGTCGCCCAACTTGAGGTAGTAGGCGTCGCCGCCGTCCTCGTAGTAGTTGTCGATGCGGCGCTTGACGGCGAAGCCGATGTGTTCGTAGAACTCCAGCGCGGAGGCGTTCGTGGTGCGCGCGTGACAGGTGACGGAGCGGTGGTCGGTGGCGACTTCGGCGACGAGCCGTTCGCCGTAGCCTTCGCCGCGTACTTCCGGAGCGACCGCGAGAAAGAGGATGTATCCGTCGCGCCGCGTCGAAGCGAACCCGAGCAGTCGGTCGTCTTCGAACAGCAGATGCGTGGTCGAACGGCGGTAGGCGTCCATGAAGAAGCCGCGCCGTTGCTTGAGCACGCCCTCGCGCCGACGGATGCGCTCTTTCAGCTCCCACGCCTCCTCGGCGTGCGTGTCGCTGCCTGGGGCATCCACCCGCTTTTCGACGTTGACGCTCACTACCACGGAGATAACAGAGGTGGGGATATAACTCCACCGTCGATCGCTGCCCTCCCCCCTCTTTCGACCGCCGTCCCGACCGACCGGATCGACCGAGCGGAAACCACTTGTCACCCGGCGTCGACGGTCTACGCGTGAGCTTCGAACTTCGTGACCACACGGCGGACGTCGCCGTCGAGGCGACCGCGGCCGACCTCTCGGGGCTGTTCGGTGCCGTCGCCGACGGCCTCGCGGCGGCGATGTGCGAGTCGATCCCCGAGACGGGTGACCGCTTCTCGCTCACCGTCCGTGCCGAGAGCCGCGAGGCCGCTCTCTTCGACTACCTCGATCAACTCATCTACGAACGCGACGTTCGGGGCGTCCTCCCGGTGGCGAACCGCGCCGATGTACGACGGGAGGGCGAGGAGTGGGTCGTCGACGCCAGCGCCCGTGGCGTCCCGCTGGCGGGCCTCGGCGCTCGCGAGGTCAAGGCGGTCACCTACTCCGAGATGACGATCGAGGAGACCTCCGAGGGCTGGCGAGGGTACGTCGTCTTCGACGTCTGAGTCTGTCACCGAAATCCACCGCAATATCGGCTGTCGTCACTAATTTTCAGCGTCTCGACGGTCGAGATACTGCGTCGGATTGAGGTTACTCGGAACCGAAGTAATCGTCGTGAACCGGCGTGTTCCAACTGCGCTCGTCCCGGTGGCCGTCCTGCTCGTCGCCACCGGCGTCGCCAGCGCCCACGTGAAGTACGTAACGCCCGGGAGCGACCCCGTCGCGGTGCTCGAGTTCCTCGTCGCCGCGCTCTCGGACCCGTTCAACCTCGCCGTCCTCGCACTCGGCGGCGTCGCCGTCGGCGTCGGACTGACAGGCTACCTGCGTCTCCGTCCTGCCCGCCACGACGTCGCCGTGTTCCGGTCGGCGCTCGCCGACTACCGCGACCTGTTGCCGTGGCTCCTCCGGCTGAGCGTCGGTCTCCCGCTCGTCGGCGCGGGGTTCTCGGGATACTTCTTCGCGCCGGTCGTCGAACCCGCCGCGCCGACGTTCGTCCGCTTGTTCGGCATCACGGTCGGCTTCCTCCTCCTGTTCGGGTTCGGGACGCGCCTCGTCGCCGCCGCCGGACTCGCCGGCTACCTCGTCGGGCTGGCGCTGAACCCGGCGCTCCTGCTCGCCGTCGAGTACGTCCCGGGGTTCCTCGCGCTCGCGCTCGTCGGCGGCGGCCGCCCGAGCGCCGACCAGCTCGTCGCGAGACTGGCGGCCGACGACCGCACGCTCTACTCCCGCATCGACCCGTTCTACCGGGCCGTCGCGGTCCCGTTCGTCGAGCGCGTCCGTCCGTACGAAGCGTACGTCCCGACGATCCTCCGGCTCGGACTCGGCTTCTCGTTCGTCTATCTGGGCGTCGCCCAGAAGCTGATGAACCCGGGTGAGGCGCTCGCCGTCGTCGCGAAGTACGACCTGACGAGCGTCGTCCCGGTCGCCCCCGAACTGTGGGTGGTCGGCGCGGGACTGACCGAGGCACTCGTCGGGACGATGCTCGTCGCCGGACTGTTCACGCGTGCCTTCTCGGGCGTCGCCTTCGCGCTGTTCACGACGACGCTGTTCGGTCTCCCGGACGACCCGGTGCTCGCACACATCTCGCTTTTCGGTCTCGTCTCGGCACTGCTCGTCACGGGCGCGGGACCGCTCTCGGTCGACGCGTGGCTCCACGCCCGCGACGTCGACACCGGCGACGCGGCGGCGACCGACGAGGGACTGGTCGGTGGACGTATCACGTCGAACGACAGTCGGTAGGCGGCCGACGGACGGCAACCCTATTGACGGCGGCGCTCGTCCGTTCGGGTATGACCGAACGCGAGTCCAGAGAGTTCGACGGCATCCGCCTCGAACGCGTCCGAGAGTACGTCTGGGAGATACCAAAAGAGGGCGAGATGCGCGTCCCGGCGCGCGTGCTCGCCTCCGAACCGCTGCTCGAACAGATCGGCGACGACAAGACGCTCCAGCAGCTGAAGAACGCCACCCACCTGCCGGGCATCACGAAGCACGCGCTCTGCATGCCCGACGGCCACCAGGGGTACGGGTTCCCGGTCGGCGGCGTCGGCGCGACGGATACGGAGAACGGCTGTATCTCGCCGGGAGCCGTCGGTTACGACATTAATTGTGGAGTCAGGATGATGAGAACAAACCTCACGTACGACGACCTGCAGGGCAAGGAGGAGCAGCTCGTCGACTCGCTGTTCGCGAACATCCCCTCCGGGCTCGGCGGCGGCGGTGTCGTCGAAGAGGGCGTCGACACGGTCGAGCAGATTCTCGCCCGCGGGATGGACTGGGCGCTCGAACAGGGGTACGCCACCGAGGACGACCTCGCCCACTGCGAGGACGAGGGGATGCGTCCCGACGCCGACCCCGACGCAGTCTCACAGAAGGCAAAAGACAGAGGGAAGAACCAGATCGGGTCGCTCGGGTCGGGCAACCACTTCCTCGAGGTCCAGCGCGTCACCGACGTGTTCCGCCCCGACGTCGGCGACGCCTTCGGGCTCGAGGAGGACCAGATCGTCGTCCTCATCCACTGCGGTTCCCGTGGGCTGGGCCACCAGACCTGCACCGACTACCTCCGGCGCATCGAGAAGGAGCACGCCGACCTGCTCGAAGACCTGCCGGACAAGGAACTCGCGGCCACGCCCGCCGGGTCGGAGTTGGCCGAAGAGTACTACGGCGCGATGTGCGCCGCGATCAACTTCGCGTGGGTGAACCGCCAACTCATCATGCACCGGACGCGGCAGGTGTTCGAACGCGTCTTCGGTCGTGACTGGGAGGAGATGGAGATGGAACTGCTGTACGACGTCGCACACAACATCGCGAAGAAAGAGCTTCACGAGGTCGACGGCGAGGAGCGCGAACTCTACGTCCACCGGAAAGGGGCGACGCGGGCGTTCCCCGCCGGCCATCCGGAGGTGCCGAAGGCCTACCGCGACGTGGGTCAGCCGATCATCATCCCCGGGAGTATGGGTGCGGGGAGCTACGTCCTCCGCGGCGGCGAGGAGTCGATGAACCTCACCTTTGGGTCGACTGCCCACGGTGCGGGGCGCGTGATGTCGCGGACGCAGGCCAAACAGGAGTACTGGGGCGAGACGGTGCAGGACGAACTCCGCGACCAACAGAAGATCTACGTCAAGGCACAGTCGGGTGCGACGGTCGCCGAGGAGGCGCCGGGCGTCTACAAGGACGTCGACGAGGTGGTCCGTGTGAGCGACGCGCTCGGCATCGGCGACAAGGTCGCACGAACCTATCCGGTCTGCAACATCAAGGGGTGAGCGACAGTCGACGAGTACCAACCAGAACTCGTCGGGGACGAACCCGTCCCGTCGCTCACAGACGAGAGGAGAGCCGGACCGCGAGTCCACGCTCGCGGTCGACGGCGTCCTCTCCGTCGTCGTCGAAGGTGTCGGACGCTGCTACTCGCCTCCGACCCGTTCCTCTTCGGGCACGGGCGACGGGAGCCGTCGCATCGAGTCGACGGACAACATCGCGTTTACCTCTTCGAGACGGTCCTGCATCTGCTTGAAGTGGAAATCGGTTTGGCTTACACTCATAGTTACCTCCAGTCGTCGAGCGACAGGCGCTCGTCTGCGTCGACGGCAACCCACGCGTCGTCACGCGTCGTATCGGCGATGACGAGCTGTTCGCGGGTACCCGTGTCGTCGAGTGCAGCCATGACGGCTGGTTCGGACTGGTCGGGAGTCTGCTCCCGACCTTTCGTCTGCTGAACCGACTGCTGCAGCGACTGCGACGGGAAACGGCATTCCGGTTTGTGGGGATCCATTAGTGGAACTCCTATCTGTACGAACAAGGGGAACCGGAATAGGGACTCTTCCCAAACAGTTTGGGAGCGGGGGACCCCACCGACGTCGCTCGGTTTCGAGTTCGGCAGTCTGGGGTCGAGATGCCGGTAAAATCAGCCTCACTAGAGATCAGCGTCCGAACGACGGGCCACGGGGGGTTTTTGTACCCTCCCGTTCTCGGAGACGGACGTACTCCGAGGGTCGTCGCGGGTCGACCTCCTCGCCGTCCTCGAACTTCACGAAACTGAGGTAGAACGGCTCACCACAGCCGAGGTCGCGAGTCGCCGCCGCTCGCCCCGCGGTTTCCTCGTCGTTCTCACCCGCCGACTGTGTCCAGGGGTTCGGACGCCACTCGAGTCCCGGCGCCTCGCTCTCGCCGCAGACGAACCGAACCCCGTCTGCCGACTCGAACGACTCGTCGACGGCGGCGTAGTCCCACCCCTCGAAGGGGAACGGCGTCACTGCCTTGTCGGCGAGATAGCCGTCGCGTTCGAGTTCGACCATCGTCTCGCAGTGTGGGCAGTAGTAAGAGGCGGTGAACGTCATCGCCCGAAGTAGGGGCGAGAGCGACTTAACGCCCGCGCCTGTGGTGACTGTAGAGTGCCGCGACAGGACGACACGGACGGGGGCTGCCGACGGTGGACGAGAGACGCCGGGGTCGTTAGCCTTATTCACGGGACGGACCCAGTTCGAGACATGAACGAAGCGGACGTCCGCGAGTTACTCCAGTCGGTCGAGGATCCCGATCTCGGCGACGACATCGTCTCGCTCGGACTCGTCAACGCGGTCGAGGTCGACGGCGACACCGTCCGGGTGTCGCTGGCGCTCGGCGCACCGTACGCACCCACCGAGACGGAGATCGCCAGCCAGGTACGGGAAGTCCTCGGCGAGCACTTCGACGAGGTCGACCTATCGGCCAAACGTCCGTCGTCGCTGTCGCGCGACGAGCAGGTGCTGCCGGGCGTGAAGAACGTCATCGCCGTCGCCTCCGGCAAAGGCGGCGTCGGGAAGTCGACGGTCGCGGTCAACCTCGCGGCCGGCCTGTCGAAACTCGGTGCGAAGGTCGGCCTGTTCGACGCCGACATCTACGGACCGAACGTCCCGCGGATGGTCGACGCCGAGGAGCGCCCGCAGGCGACGTCGGAGCAGCACATCGTCCCGCCGGAGAAGTACGGGATGAAGCTCATGTCGATGGCGTTCCTCGTCGGCGAGGACGATCCGGTCATCTGGCGCGGCCCGATGGTCCACAAGATCCTGACCCAACTCGTCGAGGACGTCGAGTGGGGCGAACTGGACTACATGGTGCTCGACCTGCCGCCGGGGACGGGCGACACGCAACTGACCGTGTTGCAGACGCTGCCGCTCACGGGCGCGGTCATCGTCACGACGCCGCAGGACGTCGCCACCGACGACGCCCGCAAGGGACTGCGGATGTTCGGCAAGCACGACACTAACGTCCTCGGCATCGCCGAGAACATGGCCGGGTTCAACTGTCCCGACTGCGGGAGCTTCCACGAGATCTTTGGCTCCGGCGGCGGGAAGGCGATGGCCGACGAGAACGACCTGCCGTTCCTCGGCGGGATTCCGCTCGATCCGTCGGTCCGCTCCGGCGGCGACGGCGGCAAGCCGATCGTCCTCGACGACGACAGCGAGACGGCCGACGCGTTCCGCGTGCTGACCGAGAACGTCGCCAACAACGTCGGCATCGTCAACCGTCGGGCTGTCAAACGACAGCGATGACGACCGACGAACCGACGGGGGAGAACGGGACGGACGAGCGAGAGCAGGACTGGGAGATGACGCCCGACAGCGACGCCGAGTTCCCCGCCGACCCCGAGACGGTCGCGTTCCTCCGGGAGATCGCCGAGGACGTCCGGCGCGACAGCTCCGAGAGCAAACAGCTCTCGGCGATCCTCTACCGCGTCAGCGACCTCTACGACGCGGACGGCGACACCTCGCCCGAGGAGATCTACCTGAACGTTCGGCACATCATGAACATCAAGGAACAGGGCGGTATCGAACGGTAGCCGCCAGTCCACACCGTTTTACTTCTCGCCGCCCACCTCCGGTCGTGGACGCTCACCAGCACACCCTCGAGAACCCCTTCAGCATGGATGAGGAGTGCACGAACTGCGCTGCGCTCTGTGAGACGCGCTCGAACGTCGTCCACGGCTACGGCGACGTCGGCGCGGAGTTCCTCTTCGTCGGCGAGATGCCGAGTGAGTCGGCCGACGCCGCCGGCGTCCCGTTCGTCGGCGACGACGGGGGCGAGCGACTCCAGTCGATCCTCGGCGACCTCGGGTTCGCCCGCTCGGAGCCCGACGCGCTGGAGCCGGAGCTCCAGAACGTCTTTCTGACCTATCTGACGCGCTGTCGACACCCCGAACGGCCGCCGACGGACGAGGAGGTCGTCACCTGCGAACCCTACCTCAACGCCGAGATCCGGATGATCAACCCCCAGCTGATCGTCCCGATCGGTCAGCGCGCGTTGGAGGAGTTGGCCGTCGAGTACACGACGCGCCGTCCCGACAGCTTCGACGTCGACGACGAGCACGCGACCACTATCCGTGGACGCGGGTTCGAACTCGTGCCGATGGTCGAACTCGACCGGCAGACGGACGCGCAGACCGAGGCGTTCGTCGAGCATATGCGGGAGAACGTGTTCTCGCGGGACTACCGCCAGACGAAGGGTCGTCGCAGTCGCTGACGCCGGTTTCTCTACCAGTACGGGGTCTCCGTCCTTCCCGTCCCGCGGATGCCCAGTCGGGTCAACCCCCCGACGACGAGTATCACGAGCGCGACCACGACGGACGCCGGGACGAGCGCGGTCTGCGTCGAGAGGAGGCCGACGACGAGTGCGACGACGGCACCGACGGCCAGCAGACCGACGACGCCGATGGCGAGACGGGCGAGAGCTCCGAGACTGTCCATACCGCCGTGTCGGACGGCGAGCGGATAAAGGAGTCGCCGGACCGGGGTCGTCGGTACGACGATCTCGCCCGCCGAGACCAGCGAGTTCAAGAGTCTCCCCCGTCCACCGTGGGACATGACAGTCATCGCCGTCTTCGCGACGCCGCCGCGGGAGGGGCTGGTCGGTACCGAGCTGGCCGCGACGAGTCCGCTCACGGAGGCCGAAGCGGCCGAGTTCTACGCCGCGACGCTCAAAGACGCCTTCCTCGCCGCCGAGCGGTCGGGCGGCGACCTGCTCGTCAACTACCGCCCGGACGACCTGCTCGACGAGCGGTTCCACGGCGAGCGGAGCGCCGAGGCCGAGGTGCGGGCGCTCGTCGCCGACGCCCTCGGCGACACCAGCGACGTCCGATTCGAAGTGCAGGTCGGGTCGACGTTCGACGCCCGCGCGGGCAACACGGTGACGCATCTGCTCCGCGAGGAGGGCGTCCAGTCGGCCGCCGTCGTCCGCGGGAACGCCCCGTTTCTCACCCGGACGGCGATCGACTCGGCGGCGATGAAACTCCGGACGAACGAGGTCGTCGTCGGCCCGTCGACCGAGGGGCGGGTGTACTACGCGGGGTTCACCGACCCGGTCGACTTCGACGGGGCGTTCGCCGCGCCCGAGGTCGAGACGTTGGCCGACCGCGCCGACGACGTCGACCTCTCCTTCGAGTACGTGCCGATGCAACCGGTCGTCGAGACGGGCGACGACCTGCTGACGTTCCTCCCGCTGCTCGAATCGCGCATCACGGCCGAGCGAATCGTGCCGAAGCACACGGCGACGTTCGTGCGCGACGTCGGGCTTCGAGTCGTCGTCGACGACGGGGAACCGACCGTCGTCCGCGACTGAGGACCGACAGTTCTTAGACCCACGACCCGGTAGTCACTCCCGCGGGTGGGATGGCAGAGTGGACTATTGCGCCTGCCTTGAAAGCAGGTAGCCTTTGGCTTCCTGGGTTCGAATCCCAGTCCCACCGTATTCTCGGACGAACAACCACGGCGAGCACCTCGTGTGCTCGCCACTGACGTGAGTCCGTGAATCGACGACGAGTGGGATTCGAATCCCAGTCCCACCGCCTTCTGATGCGAGTCACGTGACGAGCAGCTCGCGTGCTCGTCGCCGGCGAGCATCTGCCGCGGGGACGTCGGGGATTCGAATCAGGAAACGTCGTGAGCGGCCGTTCGTCGACGAAGATTGGTAACGGTAGTGGAAATTTTAGCCGACTAAGCGACCGAGACGGGAGAACAACCAGTATGTTTAATACCGAAACGCGAAGCGTCTTTGCCATGAGCGGACGACCCCTGGACGTACTCGAGGCGTCCCTGAACGAACCGGTGACCGTGCAGCTGAAAGACGGCGCCGAGTACTACGGGACACTCGCGGGTTACGACCAGCACATGAACGTCGTGCTGGAAGAGAGCCTCGACGTCGACGACGACGCACTCGGCGAGTTGGATGTCGAAGCGGTCGAAGACACAACGATTATACGCGGCGATAACGTCGTCACAATCAAAGCATGACCGGTGCTGGAACCCCGAGCCAAGGGAAGAAGAACAAGACGACGCACGTGAAGTGCCGTCGCTGCGGCGAGAAATCCTACCACGTCAAGAAGAAGGAGTGCTCGTCCTGCGGCTTCGGTAAGTCGGCGAAGCGTCGAGACTACGCCTGGCAGTCGAAAGCCGGCGACAACTAACTCGCGGTTTCGACACTCCTTTCGGCACCGGTCTCTCCGGTCGCCGAGGTAGACTCCACCCCGAGCGATCGCTCTCTTTCTCATCTGGTCCCGTTCCCGAGTGACTTCACAACCGCATCGAGGCCGTGACGACTCCACCGTCGCGGCAGTCGTATCGAAGCCGTAACCGCTCCAGCGTCACGACAGTCGCGTCGACGCTGGTCGCTCCAGCGTCGCGGTCGGGAGTCCCGTCGACACCGCTTTCGTCGCCTGATGCTCTCGGAGTCGCCAGCGCCGACAGCGGTCGACACGTCAACCGGTTCACGGCAACTACGCACGTTCGTGCACATATCGGGGTCGAATAACATCGAATACGGCACAATTGCGAGAGTTTTTACCGCTGGACGACCCAGCGTCGCCCATGGCAGACGGGCGGGATCACTCCCACGACGGTCCAACCGAGAAGTGCGGTGTCGTCGGCGTCTCCCTCGCCGACCGCAACGCCGCGCGGCCGCTGTACTACTCGCTGTACGCGTTGCAACACCGCGGACAGGAGTCGGCGGGCATCGTCACCCACGACGGGTTCCAGCAGCACAGCCACGTCGACATGGGGCTCGTCGGCGACGTGTTCGAGGAGGACGACCTCGATCAGCTGAACGGGTCGGCCGGTATCGGCCACGTCCGCTACCCGACCGCCGGCGGCGTCAACAGCTGCTGTGCCCAGCCGTTCTCGGTGTCGTTCAAGTCCGGCGCGCTCGGGCTCGCCCACAACGGCAACCTCGTCAACGCCGACGAGATCCGCGACGAACTGGAGGGGCTCGGCCACGCGTTCACCTCGAACGGCGACACGGAGGTCATCGCCCACGACCTCGCGCGCAACCTGCTGGAGGAGGATCTCGTGCGTGCGGTCAAGCGGACGGTAGAGCGCATCCACGGCTCCTACTCGCTCACCATCACCCACGACGACGTCGTCCTCGGCGTTCGCGACCCGCAGGGGAACCGCCCGCTCTGTATCGGGAAGGTCGACGACGGCTACGTCGTCGCCAGCGAGTCCGCCGCCATCGACACGCTCGACGGCGAACTCGTCCGCGACGTCCGCCCCGGCGAACTCGTCTTGCTGGAGAAGGGTGGGACAGGCTTCGACTCGTATCAACTCGTCGAACCCGACAACACTGCCCACTGTTTCTTCGAACACGTCTACTTCGCCCGTCCTGATTCTGTTATCGACGACAACCTCGTCTACGAGGTGCGCCGCAACCTCGGCCGCAAACTCTGGGAGGAGAGCGGCATCGACAGCGACGTCGTCATGCCCGTCCCCGACTCGGGTCGCGCGTTCGCCTCGGGCTACGCCGAGGCCGCCAACGACGACGAGGACGCCGACGGCGTCGAGTTCGCCGAGGGGCTGATGAAGAACCGGTACGTCGGCCGGACGTTCATCATGCCGACGCAGGACGAACGCGAACGCGCGGTCCGCCTGAAGCTCAACCCCATCAAGAGCACCGTCGAGGGGAAGACCGTCACCATCATCGACGACAGCATCGTCCGCGGCACCACCTCGAACCAACTGGTCGATCTCCTGCGCGACGCCGGGGCCGAGGAGGTCCACATGCGCATCGGCGCACCAGCCATCGTCGCCCCCTGTTACATGGGCATCGACATGGCCTCGCGCGACGAACTCATCGCGGCGGGACAGAGTACCGAGGACGTCCGCGAGGAGATCGGTGCCGACAGTCTCGCCTACCTCTCTATCGACGCCGTCGCCGACGTCCTCGGCGAGTCGCGTGCGAATCTCTGTCTCGGCTGTGTCACCGGCGAGTACCCCTACGACATCGACGGCGAACCGACCGACCGCGACGTCCAACGCCCGGTGATCGGCGGGCAGACGCTCGCCGACGACTGACCCGTCTCACGCTCAGCAGCAGAACATGAACGGGTAGATGAGCGCGACCCGGTCGCCGTCGCGTAACTCGGCGTCGAACCCCCCGAGATGCTCGTTGAACCGTCCGTTGATACAGATGCGAGCGTAGACTCTCGACTGCTCGCCCTCGGGGTTCTTCCGCCACGTACCGGGGAGCTCGGCCGGCGGCCGCGCCCACCCGTGTGCCGTCGACTCCGCCTCCGTCTCGGCGATGAGAAGGTCGCTGACGTCGTACTCCTCGAAGAACGCCTCGAGGAACTCGCGGAGCGTCGTCCCCTCGAACGTGAACTCCCGGTTCCACCACCCCAACTCGCGGCGGACGTGACCTGTCGCCCGCACCTCGACCGTCGTGGTCGGTCTGTCTCCCGTCTCGCTCGCGGTCGTCGCGGTCTCGTTGCTCGTCGACGTCTGACTCATACGTAGAGAGAGGTCGCCGAACGACTACGACGTGTCGCTCGTTCCCACGAACTGGGACTGGGGTCAGTACAGCCAGTAGAGCAGCGCGTAGACGACGTTGCCGAGTGCGAACGAGACCAGCCACAGCGTCGCCGCGACGCGGCCGACCCGTCGGTGAGTCGTCTCGTACAGTTCCGCGACGGGCCGGGTCGTCGCGAGCAGGAGCACGTAGTAGAGAAGCGGGATGCAGACGACCGCGAGCAGGATGTGCACCGCCAGCGTCGGCAGATAGACGAACCGGTAGATCGCCTCGGGACCGCCGAACTCGGCCGTCCCCACCATCGTGAGCCGATAGAGGTAGAGCACGAGGAAGGTGACGAACAGCGCGAGCGACGCGAGCATCGTCGCGCGGTGTCTCTCGACCTCGCCGCGGCGGATGAACCGGACGCCCGCGAGGATCGTGCCGATGGCGACCGTACTGACGACCGCGTTGACGTGGGGGATGGCGCTCAGGAGGCTCTCTGGCGCTCTCGGGATCGAATTCGACGGAATCGCGCCGAGGACGGCACCGAACACCAGTGCGAGCGAGACGGTCGTCAACGCGACGGTCAGAGCCGGGACGTGGTTCCGTGCACGCTGCAGTTCCATGACTTCAGTTGAGGTCTGCGCCGCCATGAACCGTTCGGAGTCGGGTGTGATGGGAACGCCCGACAGGGGGCGGACGAAAGGAAAGCGCTTTTATTTGACCCCGAGAAAGAACGGAGTGCAGTAAGACAAGACACGTAGCGAGCGTGGGTAGCCAAGCCAGGCCAACGGCGCAGCGTTGAGGGCGCTGTCCTGTAGAGGTCCGCCGGTTCAAATCCGGTCCCACGCATCGCAATCGCGGCCCTTCGGGGTCGCGGAACCCGAGGCGGCGTCGCCGCCCGGGACACGATGCAGGTGACGTCCCTACACGGACATCACCCACGCACAATCCTTCCGGACGCAAACTCCCGAGCGACGCTGCTCGGTCGGCGTCCGTTCTCTCTCCTCCCGAGTGACGTCGCTCGCAGCACTCGATACGACGCCCAGCAGCCGCGGATTTAAACGCGTAGACTCAGTATCCAACGCCATGGCTAAGTACTCGACCGGTCGCGGCGGTGGTGGCGACGACGGCGACGCCTGTGAACTCTGCGGGAAGCAGAGCGGGCGACTCCGACAGGCGAACGTCGCCGGCGCCACCCTGCTCGTCTGTCCGGACTGCGCGCCGCACGGCGAGAACCGGGACACGGACCGCAAGCGTCGCGAGCAGGACCAACAGCGCGACGACACGCAGGTCAGCCGCAAGAAGCGCGCCGCGCAGACGGCCGCGAAGATGTACGACGCCCAGAAGGGCGACACGAAACACTGGGAGAAGGAGGGGACGAACTACGAGAAAGACCGGCTCCCCTACCTCGTCTCGGACTACGGTCCGAAGGTCGAGGCCGCCCGCCAGGAGGCGGGGCTGACCGTCGAGGAGCTCGCCGCCGACCTCGACGTCGACGAGGACGACGTCCTCGCCGTCGAACAGGGGCGCGCGACGCGTGCCGGCGTCGGCGGGTCGGTCGTCCGAAAGCTCGAGTCGCGACTCGATCTCTCGCTCGTCGACGAGTAGTGCGAGTTGCGGACGAGTCGACCGAGAGTCGTATCTTTTTGTCTCCCGAGCGTTTCCGGCCACCCATGCCACAGTCTCTCGCACCTGCCGATCCGGACGTCCGCGAGTTCGAGGCCACGGTCGCCGCCGTCGACGGCCGCGACGTCGTCCTCGACGACACCTACTTCTACGCCGAGAGCGGCGGCCAACCCGCAGACCGCGGCACCCTCGCCGGCGTCGCGGTCGTCGACGTCCAGCACCGCGACGGCGACGTGGTGCACACGCTGGAGTCGCCGCCCGACGTCGACGCCGGCGACGCGGTGACCGGCGTCGTCGACGACGCCTTCCGCACCTACTGTATGCGCGCCCACACCGCCAGTCACGCGCTGTACGGCGCGGGCCGGGAGTACCTCGACGACCTCGGCTACGGCGGGTTCAACATCGACGACGAGAAGGTCCGCGTCGACTTCGAGACGTCGACGGAGATCGACGACGAGACGCTCGTCGACCTCGAACGACTCGTCAACCGGGTCGTCTGGGACTCGCTGTCCGTCTCGTGGGAGGAAATCCCCGTCGAGGAGGCACGCGCTCGCGAGGAGGTCGCGTTCAACGTCAAGACCGAAGAGGGCGTGTTCAGCGACAGCGACGCGGTCCGCATCGTCACGGTCGGTGCCGACGACGACGCTCCGTTCGACGTCGCGGCCTGCGGCGGCACGCACGTCTCGAACACCGAAGAGATCGGCCCGGTACAGGTGCTCGGCCGCTCGAACCCCGGCGAGGGACTCACCCGCGTCGAGTTCGCGGTCGGTCCGGGGGCCGTCGACCGTCGCGCCGACGAACGGCGGGCGACGCTCGAGGCGGCCCGCGAACTCGGGACCAGCGTCTCGGAGTTGCCCGGGATGGTCCGGAACCTCCGGTCGAAGACCGAGGCTCTCGAAGCCGAACTGAGCGACCTGAAGGCGGAGATGCTCGGCGCGCGACTCGCGGGACTCGACGCCGTCGACCGCGACGGGCTGACGTGGCGCGTCGGTACCGTCGACGGGTTCGGCCCGAACGAGGTCGGCGACGCGGCCAAAGGTGTCGTCGGCGACGGCGACGACGCGGACGTGGTCGTCGTCGCGGGCCGGCAGGGGTCGACGTTCGTCGTCGTCGCCTCCACCGGCGACGTCGCCGCGGGCGACGTGGTCGATGACCTCACCGAGGAGTTCGGCGGCGGTGGCGGCGGCGGGCCGACGTTCGCGCAGGGCGGCGGGTTGGACGCCGACCCGGCGGACGTGGTCGCGTCCGTGCGACGCTGACTCACTCGTCTTCGCATCAGTCATCTTTTTCCATCATGGACCGAACTCTGAGCTATGGTATTCGCAGACGTCGACTCCGCGCTCACGCCCGAACAGCGGGCGATCCGCGACGTCGTCCACGAGTTCGCCGTCAAGGAAATCCGACCCGGCGGACGCGAGGCCGACGAGACCGAGACGTTCCCCGAGGACGTCTGGGAGGGCCTCGCCGACCTCGACCTCACCGGACTCACGGTCCCCGAGGCGTACGGCGGGTTCGGCGCGGACCGAACGACGTACAGCATCGTCAACGAGGAGGTCGCCTACGGTCAACTCGCCGTCGCGACGGCGCTCTCGGTGCACTGTCTCGCCACCTCCTGTATCGCCGAGTTCGGCACCGACGCGGTGAAAGACGAGTGGCTGCCCGAGATGGTCGACGGGCGGCCAGTCGGCGCGTTCTGTCTCTCGGAACCGCAGGCCGGGTCGAACCCGGCGGAGATGACCACTCGCGCCGAGCGAGACGGCGACGAGTACGTGATCACCGGCGAGAAACAGTGGATCACCAACGGCCAGCGCGCGGGCGTCTACGTCGTCTTCGCGAAGACCGACGAGGGGATCACGCAGTTCCTCGTTCCGGCCGAGTTCGACGGCGTCGAGGTCGGCAAGAAGGAGCACAAACTCGGTCTCCGCGCCAGCGACACGACGGCGATGACGTTCGACGGCGTGCGCGTCCCCGAGAAGTACCGCCTCACCGAGGAGGGGAAGGGGCTCTCCGCCGCGTTCACGATTCTGACCGGCGGTCGCATCGGCATCGCCTCGCAGGCCGTGGGTCTCGCACAGGCCGCCTTCGACGACGCGAAGGCGTACGCCGCCGACAGAGAGCAGTTCGACCAGCCCATCAGCGAGTTCCAGACGATCCGGCACAAGTTCGCCGACATGGCGACGCAGCTGCAGGCCTCGCGCCTGCTGGTTCGGGAGGCGGCCCGACAGGAGGACGCGGGACAGGACAACCGCATCGCGGCGTCGATGGCGAAGTACTTCGCCAGCGAGGCGGCCGTCGACGTCACCAACGAGGCCGTCCAGATCCACGGCGGCTACGGCTACACCACCGACTTCGACGTCGAGCGCTACTACCGCGACTCGAAGATCACGACTATCTACGAGGGCACCTCGGAGATCCAGAAGACGATCATTGCCCGCGGCGTGTTGGACCGATAGGGGTATCGTCGCCACCCGGAAGCTCAGAGACGCTCGGCGACCCACAGGGGTCGATTCTCCTGGAGAACGTCGATGAGATTCTACGACAACCCCTCTGAGCGACCGAAGTCGTCTTTTCGCTCCCGCGCCGAGAGTCACACAGTGACGCTCAACGCTTTCGACCTCACCGACCTCACCGAGTTCGACGCCGTCGTCTACGACCTCGACGGAACGCTCGTCCACCTTGCGGTGAACTGGGACGCCGTCGCCGCCGACGTCGTCGACGTCTTCGCCGACGCGGGCGTCGACGTGACCGACTACGACCTCTGGGGGATGCTCGATCTGGCCGACGAACACGGTCTCCGACCCGAGGTCGAGACGGCCATCGCCGACCACGAGACCGAGGGTGCGCGGCGCTCGGACCGTCTCCCGCTGGCCGACGGCGTCGCCGACCACGGCGTCCCCGTCGGCGTCTGCTCGCTCAACTGCGAGGCGGCCTGCCGGGTCGCACTCGACGTCCACGAACTCGCCCCGCACGTCGACAGCGTCGTCGGCCGCGACTCGGTGGCGACGCGCAAACCCGACCCCGAACCGTTGCTGGCGACGCTCCGCGCACTCGGCGTCGACGCCTCGAAGGCGGTCTTCGTCGGCGACTCCCGGCGCGACGAGGTCACCGCGGAGCGCGCGGGAGCAGCGTTCCGGTACGTCGACGGACGGTAGACTTCGAGTCGGTCGTCGCCGTCGGCCGCCGCCGTCACCGTCACCCGTTGGCGTCACAACCGACCCCCGGCGTCGACGCCGGCCCAAGGGGTGTTATGCCGCCGTCGCCAACGTCACGACGTGGACCTGACGAGAGTATTGCTCGACTTCCTGCGACTGTACGGCCCGCTCGTGCTGTGTCTGTTCACCTTCCTCGAGACGTCGATGCTCTTTCCCCTGCTGCCGAGCGAAGTCGTCGTCCCCGCGGCCGCCGCGCTGCTCGTCACCGACGTCCCCTCGTTTCTCGTGTTCGTGCTGGCGGCCACCGTCGGGGGGACGGTCGGTGCGCTCGTCCCGTTCTACGTCTTCTACGACACCCGAGTCGGTGAGCGTGGCTGGATACGGGACCGCATCGACGTCTCCGAGGAGCGGATCGAACGCGGGCAGTCGTGGTTCCGCCGGTGGGGACAGTCGTCGGTGCTGTGGGGCCGGTTCCTCCCCGTCCTTCGGTCGGTAATCTCCATCCCGGCCGGCCTCGCCAACATGGACCCGCTTCGGTTCGGCACGTACACCGCGGTCGGAACCGCCGGGTTCTACGCCGCCGCCGGCGCGCTCGTCTACTACGGTCGCCAGCAACCGCTCTTCGCGGCCGCCGTCGACGCCGCCGCCGCGCACCCCGCGCTCGCCGCCCTCGGTGTGCTCGTGCTTCTCGGGGTCGGGGTCCTCGTGCAGCGGTACTCCCACCGTCGGTCTCGGTGACGCCGAACGCAGTCTAAAAGAGAGTCAGTCGTCGGCGCGAGCCTCGACGCCCGGGTTCTCCTCGGTCTCTATCTCGTCGGGGTCGCTGCCGCCGTCGCCGGCGTTCGTGCGCTTGGCGTAGACGAACACCGAGACGGCCGTGAGAATCCAGACGACGGCACCGACGCGGACGGCGAACTCGACGCGGGACTCCCACGTCGGGAGGACGACCTGCGTCGACAGGGCGGCGACGATGGGCGCGCCGACGAGGATGGTCGTGACGAAGGTGGTCTGCATCACCCAGCCGTAGTCGACTCCCTCGGGGTTCGAGCGTTCGACAGGTTGCACAGGCGGAGATACGGGCCGAGCGGTTAATGCGTGCCGGTTCGCCGCAACCGGTCGGCCGTCCGCTGCAACCCGGTCAGTCGTCCGCTGCGGCGGGCGGTTCCTCTTCCTCCGCCTCCTCGTGTGCGACGGCGTACAGTGCGTTCTCGACGGTACCGTGTTCGGCGGCGTGCGGTCGACCTTCGGCGTCGCCGTATCCCTCGTTGACCATCCGGTTGCGGTTCAGACACAGTTTCGTGAACTCGGGGCGCAGCAGGTCGAACGTCTCGAAGCGGTCTTCCAACTCTGGGAACTGCGACTGGTAGTCGAGAATCGCCTCGCGGACCTGCGTCCAGAACTGCTCTTCGGGGTAGTCGCGGTGCTCGGTCAGCACGTTCGACACGTAGCGGTAGACGCAGACGAACAGCCCGCAGAAGACGAACTGACAGAGTCCTTCCGGCGACTCGCGACGGAGCACGTCGGTCAGTTCGTCGGGCAACTGCTCCAGTTCCGGCAGGGGCTGGTCGCTGACGTTCACGTCGTCGACGAAGTCTTTCACCGCGAGGCGCGTCGGGACGTTCTCCTCGTCGAGGATCAGGATGGTGTTCTCCCCGTGCGGCGAGAACACGGTCCCGTAGCGGTAGAGATAGTGGAGCAGCGGCGGTAGCATCGTCGCGAACAGCTCGTCCAGCCACGCTTCGAGGTCCAGCGGCGAGCGGTCGACGAGGTCGCCGATCACGGGCGTCCCGTCGTCGACGTGCATCAGCGCCGACAGCGTGACGGGGCGTTCGTCGTCGTCGACGAGTCCCTCGACGCTCTCGCGCCAGACGGTGCCGAGCAGTTCGTCGTACTGGTAGGCGTTGCCGTCGAGGCGCGCGAACTCGGGGTGGTCGTAGTTGATACCCGCGACTTCGCCGGGGAGGACGAGTTCGCACTCCTCGCGGAGGAACTCGTCGTCGTCGCGGATCCCCTTGACGTACTCGGTGACGAGCGGTGCGGCCTCGGTTCGCTCGCCGGGGAGCCCGCGCCAGACGAGCGTGTTCAGGATGCGCATCGGGAGCTTCACGTTCCGCTTCTCCGGGTTGTCGACGTTGAGGAACGTTCGCACCGACTGGGCGGGGAGATACTCGTCCGGCGTCTCGCCGAGCGGGACGATGCGCTCCTCGGCGATCTCCTTGCTGTAGAGCTGTGCGACCGTGTTGTCCCACTGCCACTCGTGGACCGGCATGAAGTAGTAGTTCTCGGGGTCACGGCCGCGGGACTCCAGACGTGACTCGAACGTCTCGTACAGCTCTCCCAGCTCCTCACGGAGCAATCGGTCGGGTGACAGCTCCTCGACGGTGGCGAACGTCGATCGCTCTTTGCTGACTGCGAGCCACGAGAGCTGCACCGGCGCTTTTCGCTCGGGGGCGTAGTTCAGGTAGTCGTCGTACCCCCAGCCGAGTCGACCCTTGTTGTAGGTGATCCACGGGTGGCCGGTCATCTCGCCCTCGAGTTCGGCGTAGCTCATCCCGGCGACGTCCTGCTCTTGTTCCGCTTGACGCGTCTTGGTGTGAGCGTCCGCCACCAGCGTGTTGCGGTACTCGCGGACGAGGTGGCCGACCGTCATCTCCGGCGTGCCGATCTGTTCGTGCGCGTCCAGCAGGAACGCCACGGGGTCGGTGGCGGTCTCCCAGTCGTCGCCTTCGTCGGAGTCGTCGCCTTCGTCCGTTCCCCCCGCGTCGCCGGACGCCCGTCGCTCGATACTCTCCTCGTCGACGAGGTAGCTGTCCATCAGGCGGTCCTCGGCGACGAACCGGTAGTCGGCGTCGTCGAACGCGAGTTCGTACCGGGTTCCGCGGTCGGTCTCCTCGACCGCCTCGAGGTCGAGGAGGTCCTCGTAAGCGAACTCCGCGAGCATCTTCGCGAGCAGTTCGCGCTCGACGGCGGCGAGGGTGTCCGTATCCAGTGCCTCAAGCAGCGTCTCGGTGTTATCGATGGGTCGGGACGTCTCGATAGTGTCGACGGTTTCGGTCGTCTCGGTGGTGTCGTGGTCGGTCATGGTGAATCTGATGTGTGTCGTAGTCTCTGGTCGCCGTTCGATTCCTCAGTCGTCGGAGTTCGGCGGTGTCGGTCGGTCGCTGTCGGCGGCGCGGTCGGCGTGCTCTGTCTGGACGAGTTCGGTCACCGGCGACGCCGACGCGAACGACTCGGCGCTGAAATCCTGATAGACGGTGTCCTCGTCGACGGGGTACGGCGAGTCGGCGAGCAACTGGTCGAGGATGACGGCGTTGCGGTAGGTGCCGAGGCCGAGATCCGGCGCGCCGACGCCGTGGGTGTGCATCTCGGCGTTCTGGACGAACACTCGGCCGTCGAGGTCGGTCGTCTCCAGTCCGTACGTCTCCTCGACGCGGAAGCGACCACGGTCGTCGCGCTGGATGTGCGGTTCCAGCCCGTCGAGGAAGTCGGGCGTCGGTCGGTGGTAGCCGGTGCCGAGGACGACGACGTCGCTCTCGTGAGTGAACGACGTTCCCTCCTGCCACTGCCGACAGCGGAGGCGATATCGTCCCTCGTCGGTGGGGTCGATGTCCTCGACTTCCGTCATCGCCAGCAGTCCGACGTCCGGGTCGGCGTCGCCGATGGAGTGCTCGTAGAGCGTCTCGTAGATCTCGTCGCTCGTGTCCGGGTCGATCCCCTTGTAGAGCAGGTCCTGTTCGGGGAGCACCTCGTCGGAGACGGGCTGCGGGAGGTCGTAGAAGTACTGCGTGTACTCCGGCGTGAAGTGCTGGAGCCCGAGTTTCGAGTACTCCATCGGGAAGAACCCCTCCGAGCGCGTCAGCCAGTCGAGGCGGTAGCCGTGGTCGGGTTGCCGTTCGAGCAGGTCCTGAAACACCTCGGCGGCGCTCTGCCCGGAGCCGACGACGGTGATGCCGTCGGCGTCGAGCGCCCGTTCGCGGTTGGGCAGGTAGCCCGCAGTGTGGAACACGTCCGCGTCGGGGGGATCGTCGAACGGTTCGGGGACGAACGGGCGACTGCCGACGCCGACCACGAGGTTGCGGGTCAGATAGCGGTGCGTCTCGCCCGTCTCCGGGTCGCGGGCGGTGACGACGAAGGCGGCATCGTCGTCGGCCGCCTCGTCTTCGGTTCCCCCGTCGCGTGCGGCGGGGACGACGCTCTCGACGCGCCGGGCGAACCGACAGGCCGGCACGCGCTCGGCGACCCACTTGCAGTAGTCGTCGTACTCCCGTCGCGGGATCTGGAACCGCTCGTAGAAGTACGACTGGTAGATGCGGTCGGTCTCGCGGGCGTAGTTGAGGTAGCTGTGCTCGCTCGTCGGGTCCGCGAGGGTGACGAGGTCTGCGAGGAACGGCACTTCGAGCGTCGCCCCCTCGACGAGCATCCCCTCGTGCCAGGCGAACTCGGGTTTCTGTTCGAGGAAGACGGCGTCGAGGTCGGCGTCCTCGTCGTCCGCGAGCGCCGCGAGGCCGAGGTTGAACGGGCCGAGGCCGACGCCGAGCAGGTCGTAGACGCGGTCGCCGTCGGGTGAGTCGTCGCACCTGTCGTCCGTCATCCCTCCACCTCCTCGACGTCGCCGTCGACCGGCCGCTCCGGCGCGAGAACCTCGCGCTCGAACCGCTCGCGTTCGCACGTCATGAGCAGCGCGTCCTTCTCCTCCATCTCGATCTCGCGGACGGGTTCGAAGCCGCACTGCTCGAAGACGCGGACGACCACGTCGTTCCGGACGTCCGGTTCCGTCACGACGCGCTGTGTCTCGGGGTGACGGAACTGGAACGCCGTCATCGCCCGCAGGAGCGGTTCGGCGTAGCCCCGTCCGAGATACTCGGGCGGCCCGAACAGCAGGTGGATCCCTTGATCACTCGGGTCGGCGTCGTAGTAGTCGGCGATCACGTCCTCGGTGGCCCAGTAGCGCTCCCAGTAGCTCATCGGCACGTGGTCGAGCGTTCCGACGTAGGGCGTCAGATGGTCGTCTGCGAGCTTCGCGTCCATCTCCTTTCGAAACACCGGCAGCGGGTCGTCCAGTTGCCAGTACGGCAGGACGTGTTCGCTGTTCAGCCACGCGTGGAGACGGCCGAGATCCCGGTCGAGTTCGACGGGACGGAAGCCGACGTGGCGGTCGATGCTCCGGTCGTAGCGTTCGTAGTCGTAGTCGTTCGTCGTGAGTGCGATCGAATCGGTCATCGCGTGACCTCCTGTGTCTCCCCGCTCGCTCGCTCGAGTTCGGTGACGAGCGGGTTCGGAATCTCGGTGTACACCGACTGGTTCTCCAGGGACCCCTCCAGTTCGTCCAGTCCCTCGACGCGCGTCCGGAAGTTCGCCTTACACCGGATCTCGCGGGCCGAGAGCAGCGTCGAGACGAGCGACGTGTCGCCGCGCTCGAACCGCTGGAGCGTCGCCAACTCCTCGCGGAGGATCTCGAGCAGGTCGCGCTCGTCGACGAGGCCGGCGACGCCGAGTGCGTTGACGACGCCGAAGACGTTGTTGAGCACGACGTAGTAACGGATGCGCTCGTCGGCGACGGCGTCCGGACAGATGGTGTCCGCGCGTTCGCCGACGCCCGGGAGGTGGGCGTCGACGTCGTCGTACACCGACTCGCGGAAGTAGTAGCCCTGGTTGTCACGGTAGCGGAACTCGTCGGGGTAGCCGTCGTCGAGGACGACGACGCTGTTCTGCTGGTGGGCCTCGACGCCGACGCCGTGCCGCAGGTAGAGCCACAGGATCGGCCGCACCGAGAGGGCCAGATACCGAGTGAACCAGTCGCGGGCGACTGCATCCGTCGACCGACTCTCGCGCTCGGCCAGCGTCTCGACGACGCGTGCGAGTCGCGAGGGGCCGTCGATGCCGTCCTGACAGAGGCCGACGACGGGCGTCGCGTTCGTCGCCGTCTCGCCCTCGAAGGGGTTCTCGCGGAGGACGACCTCGAAGCCGGACTCGGGGTCGTCGCCGACGTCGAGCGTCAGGTAGGCAGGGTCCTGAATCACGTCGAACCGGGGGAACCGCTCGCGCAGCGCGTCGCCGAGATCGGTCGCCAGCAGCTCCGAGATGGCGACGCCGCGCTCCAGCTCGGGCCGCTTGTTCGTCCGTTCGGAGTTCGTGATGGCGACCTTCAGCGACCCCTTGTGCATGAACGACGACTCGGGGTGATAGACCGTCCGCACCGACGTGGTGGGGTAGTACTCGCGGCCGACGGGGCCGAGGTCGGTGAGCAGCCCCTCGTCGACGGCCTCGCGGACGTGCGGTTGGTCGAGGAGGTAGTCGGCCTGCCACGGATGCAGGGGCAGAAGCACGTCGTCGCTATCGACGTGCTCCGCGACGAACTCCGCCGACACCGCGTCGTCTGTTCGCAACTCGGCTTTCACCCACTCGACGGCGGCGGTGTCGAGCGCCGAGTCGCTCGCGACGATGGACGGGTCCGCTCGGACGTAGTGCAGCGGGAACGACCCGCGGAGTTCGGGGGCGTAGGTCGGCGCGTCGCGCTCGGCGATCCCCTCGCGACTCTTCGGCGTCGGATGCATCAGGTGGCCGTAGACGAGCGACTGCTCGGCGTCGCGAAAGGTGGTGTCGAAGCCGTAGAGGCGGTCCGACTCTCCCTCTCTCGCGGCGACGAACCGCTCGATGTTCGCCTTGCTAGAGAGGACGCGCGAGAGCACGTCGTCCGTCGCCGTGGGCCCCTCGGCGGCGAGCGCCAGCTCCCGACAGAGCAGCGCCGCGAGCGTCGACGCGTCGAGTTCGATCGGGTCGCGCTCGCTCCCTGCTCTCCCGTCCGCGTCGACGACTCCGGTCGTGTAGACCACCGGCAACGCGAACAGGTGTCGCCCCGTCGGCGACTCGTACCGTAGCGGTGCGTAGAGGGTCAGCTTCGACTCAGAGAGCGGGACGACGACGACGTCGGCTTCGTCGGCGTCCTCGGTGTCGTTCGACCCCCGAACTGGCGTCCGCTCTGCGGCCCGAACGGCGTACGCCTGCGTCTCCCTGAGATAGCAGTTCAGGAGGCCGTGTATCGTCGCGGACTCGGCGTGTTCGGCGGGCGTCTCACAGCCGGCACCGACGGTCGTCATTCGACCACCTCCGACTCGACTGCGGCCCCGTACTGTTTCACGCTCACCAGCAGGTCGGCGACGTCGTCGACGGTCGTCTGCGGGTTCAACAGCGTGAGCTTCAGGTGGGCGTCGCCGCCGACTTCGGTGCGGGCGACGACGCCCAGTCCGCGCTCCAGCAGGTGGTCGCGGATCCGACGGTTGACGGCGTCGACCCAGTCGCCGGTCTCACGGTCCGGGTGGGCCCGGAGCGGCCGGTAGCGGAAGACGACGGCGTTCAGCGTCGGGTCGGCGGCGAGTTCCAGCGCCGGGTCGCGTCCGACCAACTCGGCGACGTCGTCGGCGAGCGCCAGCGTGTAGTCGACGAGTTCGGCGACGCCCTCCCGTCCCAGCGTTCGGAACGTCACGAACGGCTTGAGCGCGTCGAACCGGCGGGTCGTCGCCAGCGACTTGCCGACCAAGTTCGGGACGCCCGCCTCGTCGTCGGTCTCCGGGTTGAGGTACGACGCGTTCCGGTCGATCAGGTCGTAGTGGCCCCCGTCGCGGAGGAGGAAGGCCCCACAGCTGATGGGCTGGTAGAGCAGTTTGTGGAAGTCGACGGCGACGGAGTCCGCGCGGTCGACGCCCGCGAGTTTCTCGCGGTGGGCGTCGGAGACGGCGAGCGCCCCGCCGTAGGCAGCGTCGACGTGGAACCAGAGGTCGTGGTCGGCCGCCCGGTCGGCCAGCGCGGACAGGGGGTCGACGCTGCCGAAGTCGGTCGTCCCCGCGGTGGCGACGAGCGCGAACGGCCTCTCTCCGTCCTCGTCGAGACGGGCGAGTTCGGCGTCGAGCGCCTCGGGGTCCATCCGGTGCTCGTCGTCCGTGGGGACGGAGACGACTGCCTCCTCGCCCAGGCCGAGGACGGCGGCCGACTGCTCGGCGGTGAAGTGACCTGCGTCGGAACAGAGGATGCGAAGGTCGGAGGCTTCGGCCGGGAGCCCCTCGTCCTGCACGCGTCGGTCGAACGTCTCGGCGACGTAGCGGTCGCGTGCGAGCAGGAGTCCGAGCAGGTTCGAGGCGGTCCCGCCGCTCGTGAACACGCCGTCGGCAGCGTCCGTGTCGTAGCCGAACAGCGCGCAGAGCTCCTCGACCGTCGCCTCCTCGACGACGGTGGCGGCGGGGCTCTGGTCCCACGAGTCCATCGACTGGTTGACCGCGCTCAGCATCGTCTCGGCCGCGAGCGCCGGGATCGCGGTCGGACACTGGAGGTGGGCGACGCAGGTCGGATGCGACGTGACGACCGAGTTTTCGAGGACGTGCTCGCGGACCCACGCGAGCGTCTCGTCGAGCCCCTCGCCCGTCTCCGGCAGCGGGTCGACGGCGAGTTCGTCGGCGAGTTCGTCGTACGTGGCCCCCGAGTACGGACCGTCCGCGGTCACGTCGAGGACGGCGTCGACGGCGGCGTCCATCGCCCGTCGGTAGGCGGCGGACCCCGCCCCCGTCCCGAGGAACGTACCGACGCCGGGCGGCGTCTCGGTCTCCCAGTCGGACTCCGCACGGAGTCGCCGCTGGTCGTTCACGCCACCACCTCCCGCGTCGCCGTCGCCGCGACGGCCTCGTGGAAGATGGCGGCGACGTCGTCGATCTGGTCGGACGTGACGACCAGCGGCGGGAGGAACCGCGCGGTCGCGCCGTGGCGGCCGCCCGTCTCGACGATCAGCCCGCGGTCGAAGCAGGCCGACTGAACTGCCGCGGCCCGGTCGCCGTCGGCCGGGAGCGCACCGGTCGCCTCGCGGTCGCCGTCGGGGTCGACGAACTCGACGCCGAGCATCAGTCCACGCCCGCGGACGTCGCCGACGGCGTCGAACTGCGCGGCGGTCTCCTCGAATCGCGAGCGGAGTCGCCGACCCATCTCGGCGGCGTGCTCGTGGAGGTCGTTCTCGAGGACGTGTTCGATGGTGGCGCGACCGGCCGCCATCGCCAGTTGGTTGCCGCGGAACGTGCCGGCGTGTGCGCCCGGCTCCCACACGTCGAGCTCGTCGCGGTAGACGACGACCGAGAGCGGGAGGCCGCCGCCGACGGCCTTCGAGAGCGTGACGACGTCGGGGACGACGTCGGCGTGTTCGAAGGCGAACAGTTCGCCCGTCCGGCCGAGCCCGGTCTGAATCTCGTCGACGATCAGCGGGACGTCGCGCTCGCGGGTGATGCGCCGTATCTCGCGGGTCCACTCGTCGGGGGCTGGGATCGCCCCGCCCTCGCCCTGGACGAGTTCGAGGATCATCCCGGCGGGGTTGACGACGCCGCTGTCGGGGTCGTCGAGCAGCCCTTCGACGTATCGACTGATCGCCCGGTGGCCCTCGTCGCCGTCGAGACCGAACGGCGGGCGGAACTCGTAGGGGTACGGGAGGTGGTGGACGTCGGCCATCAGCCCCGAGATGGGCTCCTTGGCGGCCGTGTCGCCCATCAGGCTGAGTGCGCCGTTGGTCATCCCGTGGTAGCCGCCCTGGAAGCCGAGGACGCTCCGGTTGCCGGTCGCGGTCTTGACGAGTTTCAGCGCGGCCTCGACGGCGTCCGTCCCGGCGGGGCTACAGAACTGCACCGTCGCGTCGTCCGCGAACTCGTCGGGGAGCGCCTCGAACAGCGCGTCGACGAACGCCTCCTTCTCCGGCGTCGTGATGTCGAGCGTGTGGACGGGACGGTCTTCGGCGAGCAACCGCTCGATCTCTGCGGTGACGGCGGGGTGGTTGTGGCCGAGTGCGAGCGTCCCCGCTCCGGCCAGACAGTCGTAGTAGACGTCACCGTCGACGTCTTCGACCTCGACGCCGCGCGCTCGTTCGATCGCCAGCGGGAGATGACGGGGGTAGGTCCGCGCGTTCGACTCCCGGTCTGCCTGCTGTGCGAGCAACGCCGCGTTCGAGGGGTCCTCACGCGACACGGGCCACCTCCCGGACGACCGCCGCTCCGTGTCGTGCGTCGTCTCTCGGTTTAGGGGAACCTAAACTCATGCGTGATTTAGGCTCGCCTAACAATTGAAAAGATATTCGATTTAGGCTGGCCTAAATATTAACGGAGTGAAAAGTTGGATAGATGTTGGGATGGACGCCCCCGACACAGCAACCGAACGGCTTTAACCGGAACCCCCGCCAAGAGGCGGCTATGACGACAGTACGGGCGATCGAGGCGATGGCTGGCGACGACCCCATCACGATGCTGACCGCCTACGACGCGCCGACCGCGGCGCTCGTGGACGCGGCGGGCGTCGACCTGATCCTCGTCGGCGACAGCATGGGGAACGCGGCGCTGGGGTACGACTCGACGCTCCCGGTCACGGTCGAGGAGGTCCGCAGTCGGACGGCGGCCGTCGCCCGCGCGACGAACGACGCCGTCGTCGTCGCCGACATGCCGTTTCTCTCGGTCGGGGTCGACGAGGCCCAGAGCATCGACCACTGCGGACGGATGCTCAAGGAGGCCGACGCCGACGCGGTGAAACTGGAGTGTGGTCCCCACACGGTCGAACTGACGAAGCGACTGACCCAACTGGGTGTCCCCGTCATGGCGCATCTCGGACTGACGCCCCAGCAGGTCAAACAGACCGGCTACCTCCGACAGGGGACCTCGAAGGCCGAAGCACAGGAGATCTTGGACCTCGCACGCGCACACGAGGAGGCGGGTGCGTTCTCGGTCGTCCTCGAACACGTCCCCGCCAACCTCGCCGCGCAGGTGACCGAGGAGTTGGCGATCCCGACTATCGGCATCGGTGCCGGGCCGGACTGCGACGGACAGGTGCTCGTCGTCAACGACGTCGTCGGACTCGGCGACAGCGTCCCTCCCTTCGCGAAACAGTTCGGCGACGTCCGATCGGCGATGACGGAGGCCATCGGGGGCTACGTCGAGGCCGTCGAGTCCGGCACGTTCCCGGCGGAGGAACACAGCCACGTCGAACCGGACCTCGACGAGTTGTACTGACCACTCACGGGCGCTGACTGCACGTCGACGACGAGAGCCGTTCGCGCTGTTCTGTCGCCCCCCTTCTCGCGCTCAGAGCGACGCGAGGAACTCGCCGACGGCGTCGTTGAACGCCGCGGGCCGTTCGAGCATCGCCAGGTGGGCGGCGTCGTCGACGACGGCGACGTCGCAGTCGGGGATGTGTTCGGCGAGGTAGTCGTGGTAGCGTCGCGGCGTCAGCCGGTCGTGTTCGCCGACGACGGCCAGGGTCGGGACGTCGATCGCTCCGAGGTCGCCCCGAACGTCGAACTGGTGGCAGGTCTGGAAGTCGCGGCTCGTCACCGCCTGCCCCGCCTCGTGCATCGCCTCCTTCGAGAGTTCGACGGAACGCTCGTCGGCGTCGTGAAACAGGTGGTCGGGTTCGTGGAGGAACTCGACGGCCCGCTCGAAATCCTCCTCCAGCCAGACGAGCAGATCTTCGAGGACGCTGAGTTTCGCCCCCGTCCCCGTGAGCACGAGTCCCTCCAGCGGAAGGTCGCGTTCGAGCGCGAGCGTCATGGCGACCGCACCGCCGAGAGAGTTGCCGACGAGGACCCGCGCGTCGGTCTCCCGGGCGACCGCGACGACGTCGTCGACGTACGCCGCGAGCGTCTCGCCGCCGGGGTCGGCGTCGATGTCGTCGCTCTCGCCGTGACCGCTCAGGTCGAGGGCGACCACGGGGCGGTCGCCCCCGAGCCGCGACTGTGCCTTCCAGACGCCGCGTGAGCCACCGCTGCCGTGGACGAAGAGGACTGTCGACCCCGCCTCGGCCGCGTCGCCGCGGAACCACCGCCGGTAGGCGGTCGTCCGCCCGTGATGTGTGACCGTCTCCATGTGTCGTGCGTTCGAGTGCCAGCGCTTAAAGTCGCAGGGGTCGACGACCGGGGCGGAACCGCAATTCGAGTCGCTCCCACCCAACCCTCTGCCGTCTCTCGATTCGCCGGGGAAAGGTTCAAATACTTCGAAAGCTAACTTGTGGTTAGGATTCCACATGAGTCAACAACTATTCGAAGGTCGTGACGACCGCTTCCTCCGCCGGTACGACTACGACGACCGCTGGGTCGTCGCGGCCGACCTCCGCGTGTCCGACGAGAGCGTCGACGTCGACGTCGTCGGTCAGACGGCGATCATCGTCGTCGACACGGGCGACCGGACGTTCGAGACCGAGTTCGAACTGCCGACCGCCGACGCGGAAGTGTTTATGAAAAACGGCGTCGTCACTATCACTGGTGCAAAATGAAGCTCACTGTCAAACCGCTCAAACAGAAGGACGCAGGTCGCGGACTCGCCGCCATCGACCGTCTCGCCGCCAAGGAGATGGAGCTCTCGGGTGGCGACTTCATCCGTATCGAGGGCAACGAGGGCACCGCCATCGCGCGCGTCTGGCCGGGCTACCCGGAGGACGACGGGACGGGCGTCGTCCGCATCGACGGCCGACTGCGCCAGCAGGCGAACGTCGGCATCGACGACAAGGTCGACGTCGAGAAGGCGGACGTCAAGCCCGCCGACGAGGTCACCATCGCGCTCCCGCAGAACCTCCGCATCAGCGGTAACATCGGCCCGCACATCCGTGACAAACTCTCGGGACAACCCGTCACGAAGGGGCAGTCGGTCCAGATCCCGTTCGGGTTCGGCTTCATCGCCAGCCAGGGGCAGTCGGTCCCGCTGAAGATCGCCAAGACCTCGCCCGGCGGGACGGTCGTCATCAACGACTCCACGGAGATCACCATCAGCGAGAAGCCCGCCGAACAGATCCGTGAGGCGACCGGGGCTGCCGGCGGCGGCGGCGACGGACCCGACGTCACCTACGAAGACATCGGTGGCCTCGATCGAGAGCTCGAACAGGTCCGCGAGATGATCGAGCTGCCGATGCGGCATCCGGAGCTGTTCAAGCGCCTCGGCATCGAACCGCCGAAGGGCGTGTTGCTGCACGGCCCGCCGGGGACGGGGAAGACGCTAATCGCGAAGGCCGTCGCCAACGAGATCGACGCCTCGTTCCACACCATCTCGGGGCCGGAGATCATGTCGAAGTACTACGGCGAGTCCGAAGAACAGCTCCGAGAGGTGTTCGAGGAGGCGACCGAGAACTCGCCGGCGATCGTCTTCATGGACGAGCTCGACTCCATCGCCGCCAAGCGCGAGGAGGCCGGCGGCGACGTCGAACGCCGCGTCGTGGCCCAGCTGCTGAGCCTGATGGACGGACTCGAAGAGCGCGGACAGGTCGTCGTCATCGGCGCGACCAACCGCGTCGACGCCATCGACCCCGCGCTCCGCCGTGGCGGCCGCTTCGACCGCGAGATCGAGATCGGCGTGCCGGACCGCGACGGCCGCAAGGAGATCCTGCAGGTCCACACGCGGAACATGCCGCTCGTCGAGGAGATCGACCTCGACGTGTACGCCGACAACACCCACGGGTTCGTCGGTGCGGACCTCGAGTCGCTCGCCAAGGAGAGCGCGATGACCGCCCTGCGGCGCATCCGCCCGCAGCTCGACCTCGAGGCCGACGAGATCGACGCCGAGGTGCTCGAGAACCTGCAGGTCACCGAAGAGGACTTCAAGGAGGCGCTGAAGGGGATCGAACCCTCGGCGCTCCGCGAGGTGTTCGTCGAGGTGCCGGACGTCACCTGGGAGGACGTCGGCGGCCTCGAAGACACCAAGGAACGCCTCCGCGAGACGATCCAGTGGCCGCTGGAGTACCCCGAGGTGTTCCAGCAGATGGACATGGAGGCCGCGAAGGGCGTGCTCCTCTACGGGCCGCCGGGGACGGGGAAGACGCTCCTCGCCAAAGCGGTCGCCAACGAGGCCGAGTCCAACTTCATCTCCATCAAGGGGCCCGAACTGCTGAACAAGTTCGTCGGCGAGTCCGAGAAGGGCGTCCGCGAAGTGTTCAAGAAGGCCCGCGAGAACGCGCCGACGGTGGTGTTCTTCGACGAGATCGACTCCATCGCGACCGAGCGCGGCCGCAACACCGGCGACTCCGGCGTCAGCGAGCGCGTCGTCTCGCAGCTGCTGACCGAACTCGACGGCCTCGAAGCGCTGGAGGACGTCGTCGTCATCGCGACGACGAACCGGCCGGACCTCATCGACTCGGCGCTCCTGCGTCCCGGTCGACTCGACCGACACGTCCACGTCCCCGTGCCGGACGAGGAGGCCCGCCGGAAGATCCTGGAGGTCCACACCCAGCACAAACCGCTGGCCGACTCCGTCGACCTCGACAGACTGGCGCGTCGGACCGAGGGCTACGTCGGTGCCGACCTCGAGGCGCTCGCCCGCGAGGCCGCGATGGTCGCCTCCCGGGAGTTCATCCGCAGCGTCGACCGCGAGGAGGTCGTCGACTCCATCGGCAACGTCCGCGTGACGATGGACCACTTCGAGGAGGCGCTCGACCAGGTCCAACCGAGCGTCACCGACGAGACCCGCCAGCGCTACGAGGAGATCGAAGAGCGCTTCAAGAAGAGTGAGGTCGAGAAGGACGACGGCGAGTACGGTCGGACGTTCCAATAGGACGTTTTTTTAGCGGGGGGTTCGCGCGCCTTCGGCGCGCTCAACCCCGCTAAAAAACCTCCACTAAAAAAACTCCGCGAGGCTCGGGCTACGCCCTCGCTCGCGGTACGACTCGACTAGTTCGGCCATCGTTGCCGACGCTTTGTGCTCACAAATTCGAGGATCTGAGCCACAGCAGGGCGAGAACGAGCCAAGAACTTCTACAGTCAACCACCGTCGAGCAGTCGGAGGCCGGAGTCGACGACGAACAGCAACCCGACGAGCGCGTCCACGTAGCCGGCGACGTCGACCCTCCCTCGGGGAACGGGCTGTCGCCGCTCAGTCGCTCTCCAACTTTCTGAGGTCGCTCGTCAACCACGCCACGACGTACTCGAATCCACGATAGCCGACGAAGAGAGAGCCACCAACGAGCACGGCGACGGGCAAGAGAAACGCGAGCAACTCGAAGTCGCCGTAGTATCTCGCCGACTCGGCGTAGACGGCGACGCCCAACGCGAGCAACATCGTCTGGAGCGTCAGGAGAGTCTCGATTTTGCGGGTGTCCATGCGCGAGAGACGTATCGTCGGCGACATGTGTCTTTCTATGCGATTGTTCGACGAGCGGACAAAAGATTTATTTGGTGGTGGGTGATAGCGTGTATCACGGTAAGACAACACAGACGACGGCCGTATCGCTACACGACCACCCGCTGAACGGAACACGAACCTGCATCGCGCGGCGACCGACGAACCGACCTGAACGGAGCACACGCAACGATTCGAGCACACCCACCACCCGAAGACCGTATCGCGCGGCGACCAACCACTTCACCTCACTCATACCGGCCCGACACCGCGCAGCGACTGCCAATCCCCACTCGTTTTTACCCGGCGGACGGAACCTGACCTCCATGGACGACGACTTACGAGCGAAGGTGCGCGCAGAGGCGGAGAAACACGCCCTGTTCAACGCGCTCAAACACGACAGCGACGCCGACGTCGGTGCCATCATGGGGCCGCTGATGGGCGAGAACCCCGACTTCCGTCCCCACGGCGACGAGATCCCCGGCGTCGTCGGCGGCGTCGTCGGCGACGTCAACGGGATGACCACCGAGGAGAAGCGCGAGCGCCTCGGCGAACTCGCCCCCGAAGAGTTGGAGGAGCTCGACTCGGAGGACGAGGAGGACGACCAGCTCCTGCCGGACCTGCCGAACGCCGAGGAGTACGACGAGATTCGGATGCGCGTCGCGCCGAATCCGAACGGCCCGTGGCACATCGGCCACGCTCGGATGCCCGCGGTCATCGGGACGTACGAGGAGATGTACGACGGCTCGTTCATCGTCCGCTTCGACGACACCGACCCCGAGACGAAGCGACCGGATCTCTCTGCGTACGACGCCATCCTCGAGGACATCGAGTATCTCGGCTTCGAGCCGGACGAGGTGATGAAGGCCTCCGACCGCGTCGAGACCTACTACGACCACGCTCGCGACCTCGTCGAGATGGGCGGGGCGTACACCTGCTCCTGTGAGGGCGAGACGTTCTCGGAGCTGAAGAACAGCGGCGAGCCCTGCCCGCACCGCGACAAGGACGTCGAGACCGTCCTCGACGAGTTCGAGTCGATGGTCGACGGCGACTACGCCTCCGGCGAGATGGTGCTCCGCGTCAAGACCGACATCGAGCACAAGAACCCCGCGCTGCGCGACTGGGTCGCCTTCCGGATGGTCGACACGCCCCACCCGCGCGAGGAGGCCGAAGACTACCGCGCGTGGCCGATGCTCGACTTCCAGTCCGGCGTCGACGACCATCTGACGGACGTCACTCACATCATCCGCGGCATCGACCTGCAGGACTCCGCGAAGCGCCAGCAGTTCGTCTACGACTACTTCGGCTGGGAGTACCCCGAAGTGCTGCACTGGGGACACGTCCAGGTCGACGAGTACGACGTCAAGATGTCGACGTCGACCATCAAACAGCTCATCGAAGACGGCGAACTCGACGGCTGGGACGACCCGCGCGCACCGACCATCCAGAGTCTCCGCCGCCGCGGCATCCACGGGGAGGCCATCGTCGACGCGATGGTCGGGCTCGGTATGTCCACCAGCGGCGTCGATCTGGCGATGTCGACCGTCTACGCCAACAACCGCGACATCGTCGACGACGCGGCCGACCGCTACTTCCTCGTCCGCGACGGCGTCGAGAAGGCCGTCGTCGGCGGGCCGGAGGCCGGCGAACCGCCGCTGCACCCCGACCACGAGGAGCGCGGTCGCCGCCACATCCCCGTCCCCGGCGCGGTCCGCGTCGAGCCGAAAGACGTCCCTGCCAACGGCGAGCGCGTCTGGCTCAAAGGCTACGGCTGTGTCCGCCACACGAGAGATGCCTTCGAGTACACCGGCGACGACATCAACGCCGTCCGCGAGGAGGGCGTCGACGTGATCCACTGGGTGCCCGCCGACGACACCGTCTCGGTGACGATGCGCACCGCCGAGGGCGACGTTACGGGCGAGGCCGAACCCGACTTCGCCGACGCCGAGGTCGACGAGGTCGTCCAGTTCGAGCGGATCGGATTCGCGCGCGTCGACGAGCAGAAAGGGGACGAATCGGTCGTCTACTGGACCCACAAGTAGCGTCGCTTCGCTCTCCTGTTTCGCTCTCCGTCGGGACTACAGAAACACCACGACGAGCATCACCGCGAGCATCGCCGCCGTCAGCACCACCTGCACCGCCGACGAGGCGAGCACGCCCACCGTCGCGTAGGCGGCCGTCCGGAGGCTGGCGTCGACGTCGTCGTTGCGGACGAACTCGACGGCGAAGACGGTCCCCGCGATGCCGAGGAGGATGCCGAACGGACCCGCGACGAAGAACAGGGCGAAGCCGACGACGGCGGCGACGGCCGTCGTCGTCAGCGACGCGCCGCCCGCACGGGCCGCGATGGGGCCGGAGAAGTAGTCGACGACGAGCGCGACGAGACCGAGGAGCGTCAGTCCGACGAGGACGATCGGGCCGGGCACGGTGTATCCGCTCACCCACCAGTAGAGATAGACGCCGACGAGCGAGCAGAGCGCGCCCGGGAGGAGTGGGACGACGCTTCCGACGACGCCGACGACGAGAAGCGCCAGTGCGACGAGTGAGAGCAGTTCCATAGTGAAGCGAACGCCCGGACGGACAAGTAGGCGACGTTCGTCGCCGGCGTATCGTCGACGACGGCCGAAACGTCGGTGGGATAGCTGCAAGGGTTAAGTGTGTCGTCTGTGTTATACACAGTCATGGCAATCGACCCGAACTTCGAGCAGAACCGCGAGAAAGTCGGCGAGGAGAACGGCGTCGCCGTCTGGGGACCGGTCGACCCGCCGGAGCAGTTAGGCATCCACGGCACGCACGTCGCCGTCGACTTCGACATCTGTCTCGCCGACGGCGCGTGTCTCGAAGACTGCCCGGTCGACGTGTTCACGTGGGTCGACTCGCCCGACCACCCCGAGAGCGAGATCAAGGCCGAACCGACACACGAAGACCAGTGTATCGACTGTATGCTCTGTGTCGACGTCTGTCCGGTCGACGCAATCGACGTCGACCCGGGCCGCGCGGGTCGTCTCTGAGTCGCAGCGCCGCGCCGTCGCTCGCTTGGAGGCGGTGTCTCGTCGCTCGGCGTCTCGGCCGTCTCCGATGAGTTCTACTCGAGAGTGATCGCTCGGGCGTCCGACCGATACCGTTCCCAGACGCTTCTCCCCCACGCGACGGCCGACGCCGTCGAATTCGTGATGACACCACGCAGTCCGCCGCTGTCGTCGTAGACGATGAGGGCCACCATCGGGTCGGGTTCGTCGACGACGACGAGCCCGAACGGGAGCGTCGCGTCGGTGTTCCAGAGACGAACGTCTCCCGTCTCGACGACCTCGACCGCCGCCGTGCGATACTGGTCGAAGAGGTGTTCGACGACGGGCGTCTCGAGGAGGAGGTTCGCGTCGAGATCGTCGTCGACGATACACTCGTGGAAGAGATCGACGTAGAGTGGGAGCAACACCGGAGACATCCCTCGGAGGGTCGTGGCCTCGCGAACGACGTCCTCGATGGTGTTCACGGGGAGGTTCGGCGCGTGTCGTTCGGCGAAGACGACGTCCGCGCCGCGGAGGACGGCGAGCGAGTCGATCGCGTCCGACGGGAGCACCGTCAGTAGCGACCCGGGGACGCAGAGCACTTCGATGGCGTCGGTGTACCGGGCGTGTTGGTCGAACGCCAGCCGCCCGGTGAGCGTCAGCTCGAACCCGTCGTCCGTCCGCTCGACGAGGGAGTGTTCTTCCAGTTCACGGAGCGCCTTGTAGGCCGTCGACCGCGAGACGCCGAGTTCGTCCTGGAGGTCTCTGTTGTGCTTCGGGCCGTCTACGAGGCACGCGAGTACGTCTGCCCGCTGTGAGACCACGTCACTGACGGCGTCTGCGTCGAATCCACTCCCCATACTCACCGACGGTTCGTCCTCTCAACTGATAAGTATGTCAGATTAGATTACACTACTGTCCACAAAAACAAAATAACAGTTGGACAATTGTATGCGTCGCGGAACCCGAAACGTGTGTTACAGCTCGAACGGAAGTGACGACTCCGAGCCGTCTCCGAATCGACGAGAGCGGCCACGGTCGATACCGACGTTTCGACTCGCGAGCGCAGTCTCCGACTCGGGAGAGTGTGTCCACGGGTAAAGTGACGAGGAAGGCGTAGAGAGCACCTCCCGATGTCTGTGATAGCTCGTTCTCTACCGGGCACGAATCGACTCTCGAAGCAACGAACGGACGGTGAGACCGAAGTGCGGCTCTCTTCTCTGGTGGGCTGTCTCGGGTGCTGTGCGGAGATGGAGCTGTGACGCCGCTCGAACCAGCGTTTCGGGCGCTCCTGGTGACTGCGCTCATGATTCTCGTCGGGGTCCCGCCGACACTGTTGGCGGCAGTGTTGCCCGTACTCCGGCGACGGGGGGTCGAGACGACGACCGTCCGCCGGATCGCGCTCCTGTTCGTCGGTCCGTCGCTCGTCGCCGCGGTCGTCTCGGCGACGACACTGACCGCACTCAAGTGGGAGCCGTCCGTCGCCAGCGTCGACACCGGCACGTTCGTCTCCGCGGCGCTCGGCACCGAACTCGGGACGATGTGGCTCGTCCAGGCGACGCTCGGTCTCGGTCTCGTCGCGCTCACGATCGCCGTGGCGCGAGAGACGAAGTGGGTGACGCAGCGACGGTGGCTCGCGACGGTGACGGTCGGGTCGCTCACCATGCTCGCGGTGTTCTGCTGGACGCGCTACTCGACGGCCGTCTCGAGCCGCGAGTTAGCCGTCTTCGTGAAGTGGGTCCACATGACTGGCGCCGCGCTGTGGGTCGGCGGGCTGTTCGTCATGGCGAGGCTCTCGTCGTTCTTCCCCGAGGAGAGCGACGCCGACCTCGATGCGATCGTCGCGGCGTTCATCCGCCGGTTCTCGCTGCTGGCGGTCGCGGGCGTGACGATCGCGTTCGTCACGGGGATCCTCATCACCAGCTGGCACGTGCCGAGCGTCGACGCGCTCCTCACGACGCCGTACGGGCTCGTGGTCGTCGCCAAGGTCGGTCTCGTCCTCGGGGCAGCGGGCCTCGGCGGGTTCAACCGACTCGTCCTGCACGGACTGATCCAGGGGACTGACGACCGTCGCGCTCGAGGGGCGCTACCGGGACTGCTCGTCCTCGACCGCCGGTTCCGGGCGCGCGACGCGGTGCGGTCGTTCGTCACCGCGGTTCGCGTCGAACTGGCGGTGCTCGTGGTCGCGCTGCTGGCCTCGGTGGTGCTCACCGCCGTCTTCCAGCCGTCCTACACGGTCGTCGACGTCACCCCGAGACAGGTGTTCCTCACCGCCGCCGGGTCGGCGGCGAGCAACGTCCTGTTCTTCAGTCCGCTGATCCAACCGCTGAGCACGTGGTTCGCCGAGATGCTCCAACTCGGAGCGATCGCGGTCGCCATCGTCGGGTCGCTGGCACTGGGCTACGAACTCGGCGAGTTCGGCGCGCACCGCCGCTGACCGCGACTCCTCTCCGCTTCTCGCTCCCCCGTAGCGACCGATCTGTTTCTGTAGAATCATACTAGATGATTATTACGAACGTGTGTGTACTACCTGACGGAAGATACCAATGCACACAGTTGTCCTCACGAAAGGCGTCCCCGACTTCCGCGAGGGACAGGTCTCGTTCGACGAGAACGGCCACCTCGAACGCGGGAAGACGCCGACGGTGATGAACCCGAACGACCGATTCGCGCTTCAGGCGGCCTTCCAGACACGCGTCCGACACGGGGGGACCGTCTCGCTGACGAGCATGGGACCGCCGGGGTACAAAGACGTCCTCCGCGAGGGGATGGAGTCGGTGTACGCCGACGACCTGTATCTCGTCTCCGACCGGGAGATGGCGGCCGCCGACACCTGGGCGACGGCCATCACGCTCAGCGCGGCCATCGAGAAGATGGGGATGCCGGATCTCGTGTTCGCGGGGTTCAAGACGGCCGACGGCGAGACGGGCCACACTGGCCCGCAGACCTGCTGGTGTCTGGACATGCCCCTCGTGACGCACGTCGTCTCGCTTGACGTCGACGAGGAGGCGGAGACGGTACGTGCGAAACGGCTCGTCGAAGGAGACATCGAGGAGATGGAGACGGTCGAGACGTCGCTGCCGGCGTTCATCGTCGTCGACCCCGAGTTCGCGCCCAGCTATCGGTCGGCGGCTCACCGACTCACGCTGAAAGACCTCCGCGCGGAGACGAGAGCACGCGCCGAGAACTTCGAGGACCACCTGACGGTCTGGGACCACAGCGACATCAACGTCGACCCAGACTACATCGGCCTCGACGGGTCGCCCACCATCGTCTCCTCGGTCGACCCCATCCCGAAGGCGCCCGCCGAGCGCGAGGCGACGATGGTCGACCCCGGCGACAGAGAGGGGATGACAGCGGTGTTAGAGGAGATGGAACCGCTCGCCACCGGCGCTGCGACCGACGGTGGGACTGCCGACGCGACGGAGGGAGGTGACTGACCGTGTCGGAGCTCGACCCGAACGACTACGAGATGGCCGAACTCGGCCCGGCGATCAAGGACGTCGAGGACGTCGTCGCGCTGAAAGCTATCCTCGACAGGGAGAAGGAGGGACAGAACCGGCCGGGAGCGATCTCGCTCATCGAGAGTCGCATCGAGAAGTACGAAGCAGAGGAGGAGGACGTCGACACCGACGCGCTGAACCTCGACGACATGTCGACCGCGGACGTCGGCAACGCGGTCCAGTCCATCGAGGACGTCGACGAACTGCGCTCGCTGCTCGAACGCGAGGAGGCCGGACAGGACCGTGGGAGCGTCAAGGGGCTGATCGAGAGTCGCATCGACTCCGTCGCCGGCAGCGAGGAGGAGAGCGAGGAGGCCGATCTCGAGGAGGACCTCCCGCCGGAGGAGAAACATCCGGACCTCTCGCATCCGACCGCCGACAAGCGTCACGTCCGCGCACTGCAGGACGGCGTCTACCGCGACATGTGGGTCTACTGCGAGACGCAGGCGGGCGAGTTGATCGACGTCTCGAAGGAGATGCTCGGGAAGGCCCGCGAGCTGATGGACGAGTACAACGACGACTACGACGCCGAGGAGCGGGTCGTCGCGGTGCTCGTCGGCGACGACGTCGCGAAACACACCGACGACGTGATCGCCTACGGCGCGGACGTGGTCGTCGTCCACGAGGACGACCGGTTAGACCGGTTCCAGCACACGCCGTACTGCGAAATCTTCTGTGACATGGCCCGCGCCGGGGCGAGTCACGAGGGTGGCGAGGTCTCCGGCGGCCGCGACGAGGACTGGCGGGACTACGACAAGCCGCGCTACGTGCTCTTCCCGGCGACGAACAACGGACGGGACCTCTCGGCGCAGGTGCAGGCCGAACTCGACTCGGGGCTCGCCAGCGACTGTTCGGGGCTCTACATCGAGGACACGGTGATCTCGAACCCCGTCAAGACCGGCGTCGCGGGCGAGAAGAAGACGTTCGAGCGCGTGCTCCACATGAAGCGCCCCGACTTCTCGGGGTTCGAGTACTCGACGATCCTCTGTCTCGACAACCCGCGACGCGAGTTCCACCCGCAGGGTGGCTCCGTCATCCCGGGGAGCTTCGAGATTCCGGACCCCGACCCCGACCGCGAGGGCGAGGTCGTCCGCCACGAGGCCGACCTCGACGACGACTGGTTCCAGGTATCCGTCACCGACTACGACCAGTTGGACGAGGGGATCGACCTGACGGGCCACGACGTCGTCGTCGCCGTCGGCCGCGGCATCGGCGACGACCCGACGAGAGGGATGGAACTCGCGCTCGAACTCGCCGACGCCTTCGAGGACGCCGAGGTCGGCGTCTCCAGAGGGATCGTCACCGGCTCCTACCAGTTTGACGGCCACGTCGAACAGTACACCCACGAGGAGCGACAGATCGGCGAGACCGGACAGGTCGTCGCGCCGAAACTCTACATCGCCGCGGGCATCTCGGGTGCGGTGCAGCACAAGGTCGGGATGGACGAGTCCGACGTCATCGTCGCCGTCAACACCGACCCCGAGGCGAGAATCAGAGACTTCTCCGACTACTTCGTCGAGGGCGACCTCTTCGAGGTGCTGCCCCAGTTGACGAAGGCGCTGAAGAACGGCGAACTCGACCTCGAACTGGCCGGTGCGAAGCCGGCCGGCGACGGCGCGGCCGCGACCGACGGAGGTGGTGGCGAATGAGCGACGACTACGAACACTACGAGGCCGTCGTCGTCGGCGCGGGACCGGGCGGGGCGGCCGCGGCGGCGACGCTCGCGAACTACGGCGTCGAGACGCTCGTCCTCGAACGCGGCGTCGACGCCGGATCGAAGAACGTCTCCGGCGGGCTCATCTACGCCGAGGAGTCCGCTCCCTACACGATCGACGACCTATTCCCCGACTTCCGCGAGGAAGCCTCGGAGCGCCCCATCACGGAGTACTACCTCCACAACGTCGCCGGCGAGCACGTCAAGACGTTCGACCTGACCGACCTCCACGAGGACGACACCGAGTGGTCCGACGCCGTCCTCCGACGGAAGATGGACTCGTGGCTGGCCGAGCGGGTCCACGAGAAGACCCGCGAGACGGGCGGCGGTCTCCTGACCGACGTCCACGTCGACGGACTCCTGCGAGAGAACGGCCGCATCGTCGGCGTCACCTGTGACGAACTCGACCCCATCCGAGCGGATATCGTCGTCGCCGCCGACGGCGTCAACTCCGAACTCGCCCGCGACGCCGGGCTGATGGACTGGGAGGAACCGGAGGAGTGGTTCCAGGGCGTGAAGGCCGTCGTCGACGTCCCCGGCGACGTCATCACCGAGCGGTTCGGCGTCGGCGAGGGCGAGGGCGTCGCCCACCTGTTCTCGGGCGACCTCTTCCAGGACGTCCGCGGCGGTGGGTTCCTCTACACCAATCAGGATTCGCTGTCGATCGGAACGGTGTTCCACCTCGACAGCCTCGTCGCCGAGCAGGCCGAACCGCACGAGTTGCTCGACGCCCTCTTGACCCATCCGCTGCTCGCGGAGTGGCTGGGTGACGAGTACACCGAACTGGAGTACTCGGCGAAACTCGTCCCCGACTCGAAGAAGGTCGCGTTGCGCGAACCGCACGCGGACCGTCTCGTCGTCGTCGGCGACGCCGCCGGCCAGATGCAGGCACAGGGGCCCATCATCAAGGGGATGAACCACGCCGTCACCGCCGGTGCGCTCGCCGCCGAGGCGTTCGCCGAGGCGAAGGCGCGCAACAGCCCCGAGTCGGCGGGCGAACTGTACGCGCAGAAACTCCGCACCGAGGGGGTGATGAAGAAACTCCGCCCGCGCGGCTACGACGCCGTGAGCGCCGTCGGCGAACGCGAGTCCGTGACGAACGTCACCGACCGGGTGCTGGAGTCGTCGCTGGGCCGACTCGGGGTCCGCGCGTTCGGCGGGCAGTTGGAACGGCTCTACAACGCCTCGTCGCTGTCGATGCTGGTGCCGGACACCCGGACGCCGTACGTGACGCTCCCGACGGTCATCGCCGAGGAGCTGGGGACGCCGGTGACCGACGAGAACACCGTCCAGCCGCCGAGCCTGGAGGAGCGCATCGGCGACCTGACCTACGACACCGACATCGGCAACCCGCACATCACGCTGCGCGACAACTCCTTCGAGGCCAGCGGCGCGGCCGTCACGGCCTGTCCGGTGAGCGCGATGGACTACGGCGGCGGCTGTTACCGCGAGGAGACGATCCGGACCAACGGGAGCGAGGAACGCGTCGTCAGCCTCGACACCCAGCCCTGCGTCGAGTGCGGCACCTGCGCCATCGTCGCCGACACCGAGTGGACCCACCCGCGCGGCGGGAAGGGCGTCGAGTTCAAACAGGGGTGAGGACGGTGGCCGACACGACCCGCGGTGACGACGGAACCCGCCACTCCGGCTACGTCGACCGCATCCGCGACCTCGCCGCCGAGGCCCGGGAGGCCCGCGAGACGTTCGAGCCGCCCGAGCGGACCGACCCGAGCGGCGAGGGGGAGGCTGCCACCGAGGCCGACAAGCGGGCGCTCCGGTGTGCTCGCGACGGCGTCGGTCCGGTGGTCGCACTCTACGTTGAGGCCCACAGCGCCGCCTGGGACGTCGAGTTCTCCGGCGAGGAGCTCCGACTGCTCCACCGGGCGCTGAACGACTGGCTGTCGCTGTACGCACGCTGTTACGGCGTCGACCTCGACGCCTCCTTCTCGATCCGAGAGGCGGCCGAGATCCTGCTCAAGACGCACGACGTCCGCGATACGGCGCAGCTGTTGACCTGCGTCCCACCGCGACGAAGCTGATTCGTCGGACGGTCCGTTTTTTAAGTATCACGAACAACAATTAAGTACCGGAACGTGGTAACAGGTGACATGGATATAACGGAGAGTCTCAGTTTCGACCACAAAGACCGCAAAGACATCTACGACTACATCGAGAGCAACGGCACCGTCCGCGAGGACGAGATACGACGTTCGCTCCGTCTCGACCCGGGTGCGCTCGGGACACACCTCACCATCCTCCGACGCGACGGCTACATCCGCAAGGTCGGCGACAAGGTACAGGTCGCCTACGAGGACGAGGAGGCTCAGGTCTACGAGGTCGACGGCGTCGAGTTCACCATCCGACTGCCCCAGGAGATCGACCGCGACCGACTCGTCGACGCCATCACCGAGGTGGCCGCCGAGGGGACGTACATCGAGGCCGAGACGGTCGCCGACGTCGTCGACCACGAAGAGGTGATCCTCCGGCACAACGAGGTCGGCTCGCGGATGTTCTTCGTCGCCACCGTCGAGGACGACGTGGTCGGGTGGGTCCACCTCGACCTCCCCGAGGCCGAGAAACTGAGCCACACCGCCGTGCTGACGGTGGGACTCCGACCGGAACACCGCGGCCACGGCATCGGGAGCAAACTGCTCGAACGCGGCACCGAGTGGGCGCGCGAGCACGGGTTCGAGAAGCTCTACAACAGCGTCCCGGCGACCAACGAGGAGGCCATCGAGTTCCTCGAGACCCGCGGGTGGGAGACCGAGGCCGTCCGCAAAGACCACTACAAGATCAACGGCCACTACGTCGACGAAGTGATGATGGCCGTCGACCTGCGGTGAACCGTCGAATCCTCTCGTTCTTTCACGAGCGCGAGCGACGGTGACGGCCGGCTGTGGCGACTGGTTTTATACGAGAGAACGGTGATCTGGAACTATGGATCAGCCCTCCACCTCCCCGCGAGCAGTCGCGAGACGTGTCGTCGCTGGCGGTCTCCTGGTTTTCTCGTTGTTCTCGTTGGGTAGCTACTGGAACTACATCGTCACCTCTCGGACGCTCTCCGCACTCCTCGCCGACCCGTTCGGGTCGACGTTCACGCTCGCCGTCACAGCGATGTTCGCCGGCGTCGCCGTCGCGAGCCTCGGCGTCGCGACGGAGACGTTCGACCGCCACCGCGTCGGCTACCTCCGGGCGATGCGAATCTGCGGCGCAGTCGGACTCGTCGGCGTCGGTGGGCTCCTCGTTGCCATCGTCGCCGCCGGCCTCTGAACCGCTCTCAGCGCCAGTCCGCGTCCGCCCCCTCCAGCGGTTCGGCGACGACGCCGTCCTGCTGCACTAACGCCCGTCCGTGTGCCGTACAGACGTCTCTGTCGGCGTCCCAGGGGATGTAGAGGCGCACGGCGGCGGGGTTCGCACAGCCGTCCTCGCTGCACTCGTCCATGTCTCGACGTAGCACGCGCCGGCTCTTGACTGCTACTCCGTGTACCGCTCGCGCTCGGCGTGTGCGACGTCGCTCCCGTAGGCGTCGACGAGCGGTTTGTAGGCGTCGCCGAGCGACCGCATGCACTGGCCGGTCGAGTGGTAGTCGAGTTCGTCGGCGACGGCGTCCCACGGCCGACACTGCAGCACCTTCCGGACGAGCAGGCGCTCCTCTCGGGCCGTCAGCCCCGCTCGCTCGGGGTCGGCGAGATGCCGAACCGCGAGGTCGCGGAACGCCCGCGGCGCGGTGCCGTAGAGCCCCGGCCCGTAGGACGCGCCGGCGACGACCCGCCAGTCGCGCTCCGAGAGGTCGAGCGGCGGCGTACCGTGGGTCGCCCGAACTGCGGCGCGGGCGACGTCGGGTTCGACGTCGTCCAGCGAGTCCGCGAGCACGCCTTCGACGCGCCGGAGGAACCAGTCGGTGTGGCGCTCCTGCAACGCTCGCCCGGCCTCGTTCGTCGGATCGAGCATGATCGCCGAGTACTCGCCGCTGGTGGCGTTTCTGGTGGTCGAGAGATGGACCGTCCGGTAGCCGTTGCGGTCCCAGAAGTCCAGCAACTCGGGGGTCGCCCCGTAGCCGACGCCCAGCCAGTCGACGTCGTCTCCGACCTCCTCGCGGATCTCGCGCAGGAGCCGCGACCCGAGTCCCTGCGAGCGGACGGCGTGGTGCGTCGCGATGCGCATGACGCGGTAGCCGACCGGGACGGCGGCGTCCTCGTCGCGGAGTTGGCTGGTGAGCACGTCGGGGAGCATGTTGCCGCGTACCCGCCCGCCGTCGTACATCTCGCGGCGCGTCTCGGCGTCGAGCCCTCCCTCGCGAGCGAGCAGTGCGACCGAGACGACGTGTCCGTCGTGGAGCAGCACCCGCAGCGACAGGTTCGGCGCGTCGAGCAGGCGGGCGAGATCGGTCGGTTCGGTCCGGTAGTGTGCGAGCACGAGCAGGCCGAACGCCTCGTTGAGCAGGTGTTCGTCGGCGACGAGGTCGTCCGGGGAGACGGCGCGGTACTCGACGTCGTCGACGGTCGCGTCTTCGACGAGCGGGTCGACGGCGGGACGGGCGTCGAGCAGGAGCGCCCGGAACGCCCACGTCTCGACGGGGTCGTTGCGGGCGTATCGGATGGGGTCGTCGAGGTGGACGTCGCGGACGACGCTGTCGCTCTCGGCGAGTCGGTCGCGGAACCGGACGGAGAACCCGCGGCCCGCGCCCTCGTAACCGTGGATCGTCGTGAAGAAGCCGACAGAGGGGGCCGACACGAACTGCGAGAGCAAGCGAACGGGGAGCGCGGCGGCCTCGTCGACGACGACGACGTCCGGGTCGCCGGGGAGCGTCGCGGCCGTCGGCGGGTCGGCGAAGCGGACGTGGCCGCCCTCGATCGTTCGGAGGTGTCGCTCGCGGCCCTCCTCGTCTTCTGTCTCGCCGGCGAGCGCGCCGAGTTCTGCGAGCAACGTGCGCGCGCGGACGAACACCTCCGCCGCGTTGCGACCCCCCGGTGCGGTGACGAGCACGTCCCGCCCCTCGGCGGCGAGACTTCCCGCCGCGAGACCGGCGGCGCTCGACTTCCCTCGCCCCCTGTCGGCCTCGACGACGACGGCGTGGCCCGACTCTCGGAGCAGTTCCAGCGACCGGACGGCCCGCGTCTGATCGGTCGTGAGACACGACTCGTAGGCCCGGCGGGGGAACTGCGCGTCCGTCGGCACCGGCGGGTCGCGTCGCGGTTCTGCGGATGGTGCGTCGGTGAGGCCGTCGCGTTCGACGGTCCCGCTCGCGAGGTCGACGACGGCGACGCCCGGATGCTCGCGGAGCGTGTCGACGAGTCGCTTCCTGAACCGGCCGGTCACGTCGTCCACAGTGAACGGCGGGACGGCGAGATACTCGTCGAAGCCGCCGCGTCTCGTCGGCCACTCGTCCAGCGGCGGCGTGAGGAGGACGAGCAGACCGCCGCCGTCGACGGCGCCGACGGTCCGCCCGATGGCGTTCGGCGAGAACTCCCCGTGGGCGTCGAGGACGACGCAGTCGCGGGTCGTCCCGAGCAGTCTGTCGGCGTGTTTCGGGTGGAGGCGTTCGAACCGGAACCCTTCCGCGGTCGTGACGACGGTGACGCCCTCGTCGGGGTAGCCCGCCCCCTCGACGGCGTCGTAGGCGGCGTCGATGCCGGCGTCGCGGTCGCCGGCGAGGACGAGCAGTCGACGCTCGTTCGCCCGTTCGGCCTCCGCGCGGAGTCGCCCGGCGAGGGCGCTGACAGTCATACCCTCCGGTTGTCGGCGGGGGCGTATTGCGGTTTCTCTCTCGGGTCGCTCGCGGCCCACGTCTCGCATTCGGGCTACGCCCTGCGCTCGGGGCCCCACGTCCTGCGCTCGGGGTCGCGTCCCCTGCTCAGACCTCGTCTAACTCTTCGAGGTCCTCCAGATCTTCGCTCGCGGTGAAGGCGAACTTCTTCGCGGCGAGGGCGACGACGACCAGGAGGAACAGTCCGAGTACGACGGGCAGGAGTCGCGCCCCGCCGGAGGAGTCGGTCGTCTCTGCGTCGTGCTCGGACTCCGTCTCCGACTCGTCGCTCTCCTCGCCGGTCTCGCTGCGTCCGCCCGTACTGATGGACTTCGGGCCGAACTGGACGTCTCCGTCGCCGAGTCGTATTTCGAGGAACGTGAACTTCTTCTCGGTCATACTCGTCAGTACGCCAACCAGCGGCTTATTCGTTGTCCCCGCATCGTCGCCTTCTTGCGCTTCCGCCGGCGAGGACGGGTATGGATGACACACGACGCGACTTCCTGGAATCGCTGCTGACGACGCCGAGTCCCTCCGGATTCGAGGCCGCCGGACAGCGCGTCTGGGTCGAGTACGTCTCGGAGTTCGCCGACGAGGTCACCACCGACGCCTACGGCAACGCCGTCGCGGTCCACGAGGGCAGCGGCGACGGCCCCGACCTCGTCTTCGCGGGCCACGCCGACGAGATCGGCTACATCGTCCGCGACGTCACCGAGGACGGCTTCCTCCGACTCGGCCCCATCGGCGGCGTCGACCGGACCGTCTCGAAGGGCCAGCACGTGACCGTCCACGGCGAGGAGACCGTACCGGGCGTCGTCGGACAGACGGCGATCCACCTCCGCGACGTCGGCGAGGAGGAGTACGACGACGTCCAAGAGCAGTTCGTCGACGTCGGTGCCGACAGCGAGGCCGAGGCGCGCGAACTGGTCGAGGTGGGCGACCCTGTCACCGTCACCACGCAGGTTCGGCGACTCGCGGGGACGCGACTCGCCGCCCGGGGGATGGACAACCGCATCGGGACGTGGGCGGCCGCAGAGGGGTTCCGCCGGGCGGTCGAGGCCGACGTGGACGCGACCGTCTACGCCGTCTCGACGGTCCAAGAGGAGAACGGCCTGCAGGGGGCGAAGATGGTCGGCTTCGACCTCGACCCCGACGCGGTCGTCGCCGTCGACGTCACGCACGCGACCGACAACCCCGACATCGAGTCGGAGCGACGAGGACCGGTCGAACTCGGCGACGGCCCGGTGATCGCCCGCGGGAGCGCGAACCACCCGAAACTCGTCGACCTCGCGCGGTCGGCCGCCGCGGACGAGGGGATCGACGTGCAGTTGCAGGCGACGGGCGTCCGAACGGGGACCGACGCCGACGCCTTCTTCACCAGTCGCGGCGGGATCCCGTCGCTGAACGTCGGCCTGCCGAACCGCTACATGCACACGCCGGTGGAGGTCGTCGACACCGACGACCTCGTCGCGCTCGCCGACCTGCTCGGTGCGATGGCGCGGGACGCCGCCGACGTCGACTCGTTCGCGGTCGACGTCTGAAGCTCGACCGCCTCCACGTCTCCACGACGAACGCGTCTGTAACTCGCTCACACAGCTACTGGACCGAAAGAAAACCGTTAAAAGTCGCCGAAGGGTCTGTCCAGACATGGCTGGAACTATCGAAGCACTCGTTCCCGGCGGGAAGGCCAACCCCGGCCCGCCCCTCGGTCCGGAGCTCGGACCGACGCCCGTGAACGTGCAGGACGTCGTCAACGAGATCAACGAGCAGACCGCCGCGTTCGACGGGATGGAGGTTCCCGTCACGGTCGAGTACGACGACGACGGCTCGTTCACCATCGAGGTCGGTGTCCCGCCGACGGCCGCGCTCGTCAAGGACGAGGCCGGATTCGAGACCGGTAGCGGCGAGCCCCAGAAGGACTTCGTCGCCGACATGAGCATCGAACAGGTGAAGAAGGTCGCAGAACAGAAGAGCTCCGACCTCCTCGCCTACGACACGAAGAACGCCGCGAAGGAAGTCGCCGGCACGTGTGCCTCTCTCGGTGTCACCATCGAAGGCAACGACGCCCGCGAGTTCAAGAAGCGCGTCGACGACGGCGAGTACGACGACGTCCTCGGCGAGTAAGCGACCTCTCTTCGTCTTACGTTTCTCCCCGGTGAGCGACAGCGACGGCGCAGTTCGTCGACCGCTACCCTCTCCTCTCACTCCGTCCCGACCAGTCGGATCGCCTTCCCGGACGTCTCCTCGGTCGCCCGACTGGTGAACACGACGCCGTCGTCGTCGACGTGCGGCGTGCTGCTGACCCAGCCGTCGGCGGAGACGTCCCAGACGCGCTCGCCGTCTCCCTTCCGAAGCGCGTAGCAGTTCGTGTCGTACGACCCGACGAGCACGTGTTCGCGCGTGACGGTCGGACAGCCGACGACGTAGCCGCCGGTCGCGAAGTTCCAGCGCTCCTCGCCGGTGGCGGCGTCGAGCGCCCGCAGTCGGCCGTCGTGGCCGCCGATGTAGACGGTTCCGTCGTCGGTGTCGACCGAGGCCCCGCCCATCACCATGTCGTCGGTCTCGAACGCCCACTGCTCCGCGCCGCTCTCGAGGCCGACGCGGTAGACCGAGTGGTCCCACGACCCGAAGAACGCGCTGCCGTCGTCGGTGGCGATGGGACCCTTGATGGCACCGTCGGTCTCGAACGTCCAGACGTGTTCGAGCGCCGGGTAGGACCAGCCGTAGAGGTTGCCGTCGTTGGACCCGACGACGAGTCGACCCGCCTCGCGGTCGATGGCGAGGATGGAGTGGGGGTGGTCGGTCGGCGTGTCGTCGGTCCAGACGACTTCGCCGGTGAGCGCGTCACAGCCGGCCATCGAACCGTCCGGGGCGGGGTGTTCGACGGCGATGTAGACGACGCCGTCGTGGTAGGCGGGGCTGGAACCGATGGAGCCGCCGAGTCGGGTCCGCCAGACTCGCTCGCCGGTGGCGACGTCGAACGCGTAGAGCGCGCCGTCGTACGCGCCGACGTAGACGAGGCCGTTGGCGACGGTCGGCGTGCCGTGGATGCCGCGCGTGCTCGACTCCGTGTCGGCGACCCAGTTCACCGCTCCGTCGACGGCGACGGAGCGCACCTGCCCGGAGTCGCCGGGGACGAGGTAGTTGCCGTCGGGGTCGCGGACGACGCTGGCCTTCGCCGCGGTGTGGTCGCCGACGTTGATCTCGGGGATGCGCCATGCGGTCCGGACGTCGGTGGGAACCGTCGCCTCGGGGTAGTAGCCCTGTCGCTTCAGCCCGCCGCGGAAGGTGGTGAACGCCTCGGCGTCGGCGGGCGCTCTGTCCGCCGCACCCGCCCCGGTCGGCGTCCCCGGTCCGCGGCGGGGGAGCAGTCGCCGGGCGTCGGCGAGTCGGCCGGCACAGCCGGCGAGACCGAGGCTGCCGCCGAGCGCCGCCGCGCGGAGGAACGACCGTCTGCTGTGGGGACCGCTCATCTCCTCGGGGATGCACGCTGACGGGTAATAGGGGTTGTGTCGATCGTTCGACCACGGCGCTCACGCACCGAGCAGCAGTGCCGCGTAGCCGACCGTGCCGACGACGAACGACGGGAAGGCGCTCCGCCGTTCCGCCGGAATCTCCTCTTTGGTGACGTTGAGGACGATCCCGCCCGCGAGGAACGCCTCGAGGACGGCCAGCGACGGCTCGGCGAGAGCGAACAGCTGCGCCACGCCCCACCCGCAGACGACGGCGAGCGCGAGTACCCACCGGCCGCGTCGGTGGTAGGCGTCCGCGTGGTGACGACGGAACCCCGCGTCGACGACGAAGAAGTGCAGCGCCATCGCGAGCGCGAAGACGGCGACGCTCCGGAACCCCTCGTCGATGCGGTGGACGAGCAGATAGCCGACGAGCCCGCTGTAGACGCTGAACGTCCCGACGTGGAGGCGGAAGACGCGGTTCGTCTCGGCGTTCGTCCCGTCGCCATCGTCGCCGGCCGATCGCTGTGCGAGGTTCTCGAGTCCGTAGAAGACGACGAAGCCGGCGAGTGCGACGAGGTAGGCGTGGTGATCGAGAAACGACTCGACGGGACCGACGTCGGCGAGCGTCCGTTGGCCCGCTCGGAGTGCGGGGAGGAGGTGGACGAAGACGTACGCGGCGGAGACGCCGCCGGCGAACGAGAGCCACTGCCGGGTCGAGACCAGCGCTGTCGGACGGAGCGAGGGGACGAACAGGTGGACGAGTGCGAGTCCGACGGCGAAGACCAGCGGCGCCGACACCATACCGAGTGTTACCGCGAGTGCGGCCAAGTGAGTGGTGGCCGGTATCGAACGGTCGTCGGTGTGACCCCGTCGTACGCGACGAATTCACACCCACAGCGGCGTCTTCGGACGTATCTGCTTCGACGGGTTTAAGTTCGAGATGACCGTGCGTCGAAACGAGACAGGCATCGCCTGTTTCACTGACCCGTAGGAGCACTCCTGCGTACTACGGAGGTGAATAATGGCAGACGACACAATAGTACAAGCAGTCTCTCGCGCACTCGACGAGGCACCCGAGCGGAACTTCCGCGAAACGGTCGACCTCGCGATCAACCTGCGCGACCTCGACCTTAACGACCCGTCGAAGCGTATCGACGAGGGCGTGGTTCTTCCGGCCGGCACCGGCCAAGACACCCAGATTGTGGTGTTCGCGACCGGCGAAACCGCGCTCCGAGCAGAAGACGTCGCCGACCGAGTTCTCAGTCCCGACGAACTCGAAGAGCTGGGCGACGACACCGATGCTGCCAAGGACCTCGCCGACGAGACCGACTTCTTCGTCGCAGAGGCCAGCATGATGCAGAACATCGGTCGCTACCTCGGTACGGTGCTGGGTCCGCGCGGCAAGATGCCGACGCCGCTCCAGCCCGAGGACGACGTGGTCGAAGTGGTGAACCGTATGAAGAACACCGTCCAGCTTCGCTCGCGGGACCGTCGCACGTTCCACACGCGCGTCGGCGCCCAGGACATGTCGGCCGACGAGATCGCCGACAACATCGACGTCATCATCCGACGTCTCGAAGCGAACCTCGAGAAGGGTCCCCTCAACATCGACACGATCTACGTGAAGACGACGATGGGTCCCTCCGTGGAGGTCGAAGCATGAGCGAGAGCGAGTCCGTCCGACGCACCGAGACGATCCCGCAGTGGAAACAGGATGAGGTCGACGAACTCGTCGACTTCATCGAGAACTACTCCTCTGTCGGCGTCGTCGGTGTGGCCGGTATCCCGAGCAAGCAGCTCCAGAACATGCGTCGCGGCCTGCACGGTAAGGCAGCCGTCCGCATGAGCCGGAACACGCTCGTGGTCCGCGCACTCGAGCAGGTCGACGAAGGCGTCGAAGACCTCACCGAGTTCGTCGCGGGACAGGTCGCGCTCATCGGCACGAACGACAACCCCTTCGGGCTGTACAAACAGCTCGAGGAGTCGAAGACCCCCGCCCCCATCAACGCGGGCGAGGTCGCGCCGAACGACATCGTCATCCCCGAGGGTGACACGGGCGTCGACCCGGGTCCCTTCGTGGGTGAACTCCAGCAGGTCGGCGCGAGCGCGCGCATCATGGACGGTTCGATTCAGGTCACCGAGGACTCGACGGTGCTCAGCGAGGGCGAAGTCGTCAGCGAGGACCTGGCGAACGTCCTGAGCGAACTCGGCATCGAGCCGAAGGAGGTCGGTCTCGACCTCAAGAGCGTGTACTCCGAGGGCGTCCTCTTCGCACCCGAAGAGCTCGCCATCGACGTCGACGAGTACCGCGCGGACATCCAGTCGGCGGTTTCGGCAGCGACCAACCTCTCGGTCAACGCCGTCTACCCGACGACGCAGACCGCGCCCACGCTCCTCTCGAAGGCCGCCGGCGAGGCCAAAGCACTCGGCCTCCACGCCGCCATCGAGAACGAAGAGCTCATGCCGGATCTCGTCGCCCGCGCCGACGCGCAGCTCCGCGCGCTCGCCGCGCAGATCGACGACGAGGAGGCACTCCCGGAGGAACTGCGCGGCGCAGCGGCGCCCGCCGAACCCGCCGAGGAAGAAGACGCACAGGCTGACGAAGAAGAAGATGCAGAAGCCGACACCGAGGACGCTGACGCCGACGCCGACGACGACGAAGACGACGACGGCGGCGACGGTCTCGGTATGATGTTCGGCTAACTACGAGGAACTTAGGACAATGGAATACGTTTACGCAGCTCTCATCCTGAACGAGACGGGCGAAGAGATCAACGAAGACAACATCACGGCGGTCCTCGAGGCCGCTGGCGTCGATGTCGAGGAATCCCGCGTCAAGGCGCTCGTCGCCGCGCTGGAGGACGTCGACATCGAGGAAGCGATCGAGACGGCCGCTGCCGCACCGGCAGCAGCCCCCGCTGGCGGCGCCGCCGGCGGCGACGAGGAGTCCGAGGAACTCGACACCACGGACGACGAGGAAGAAGAGGCCGCAGACGAGGACGAGGACGACGACGAGGACGAATCCTCGGGCGAAGGCCTCGGCGAGCTGTTCGGCTAACCCCGACCGCACGCCCCTCGCGACTCGACTCGATTCACAACCCCGATTTTCTTTCGACGCCCCGTCCGACAGCGACGGCGTCGTCGACGTGGGCGGTCCCACCCCCCATCGAGCCGACGGTTTATCACCGATGAGGCGGCCACCTCGTCGCGATGGTCCTCCCAGGCGTCTCCGTCGCTGCCGACCCCGCGACGAGCCTCGCCGTCGTCGGCTTCGCGGTCGGCGGCGTCGCGCTCGGGACGCTGAGCGGGTTGGTACCGGGGCTCCACGCCAACAACTTCGCGCTCCTCCTGGCCGCCGTCGCGCCCTCGGTTCCCGGACCACCCCGTCTCGTCGGTGCGGCGATGTTGGCCGCGGGCGTCGTCCACACCTTCCTCGATGTCGTCCCGGCGCTCGCACTCGGCGTCCCCGACGCGGCGATGGCGGCGACGGCACTCCCGGGGCACCGTCTCGTCGTCGCCGGACGCGGACGCGAGGCGCTCCGACTCTCCGCGCTCGGGAGCGGTGCGGCCGTCCTGTTCGCGATCCCGCTCGCCGTCCCGGTGACCGCCGCGATGACGGCTGCCTACCCCGTCGTCCGCGCGCACCTCCCGCTGGTGCTCGCGGGCGTCGTGGGGTTTCTCCTCGTGACCGAACCGACTCACCGGGCCGCAGTCGGCGGTGCGGTCGCCTTCGCGGTCAGTGCCCTGCTCGGCGCGCTGACGCTAGATATCTCGCCCGCCGCGCCGCTGGACGCAGGGGGGATGCTCGCCCCGCTCTTCACCGGGTTGTTCGGTGCGCCGGTGCTCCTCGACGCGATGGACGGTGCGGGCGTCCCGCCACAGGCGGACGCGCGGGTGAGGCTGGAGCGACGGACGCTCGGGTCGACCGCGTTCGCCGGCTCCGCGGCGGGGGCGGTCGTCGGCTACCTGCCGGGCGTCTCCGCGGCCATCGCTTCGGTGCTCGCGTTGCCCGCCGTCCCTGGCGACGACGACGCCCGCGGGTTTCTGGTGGCGACGAGTGGAGCCAACACGGCCAACACCGTCTTCGCGCTGTTCGCGCTGGTCGCGCTCGGGACGCCTCGGACGGGCGTGATGGTCGCGCTCGACGGACTCGAGGGGTCGCCGTCGCTACCGCTGTCGCTCTCGGTCGTCGCCGTCGCCGCGACCACCGGGTTCGCGCTCGTCCTCCTCGTCGGCGACCGCTATCTCCGCGTGGTCGGTCGGACGGACTACCGACTGCTCTCGGTGGCCGTGCTCGGTCTGCTCGTCGTCGTCTCGTGGCTGTTCGCGGGTCTCGTCGGCGTCGCGGTGTTCGCCGTGTCGACGCTCGTCGGACTCGTCCCCCCCCGACTCGGCACGCGCCGCGTGCATCTGATGGGAGTGCTCGTCGGGCCGCTGGCGCTCGGCCTCTGAACCCTGCGCGGGGAAAGACAATCATTAAAAGTCGTCACCCGGTTTGTAGGGGTATGAGCCAGTCGCAGCAACAGGAGCGTCAGTGTGTCTCCTGTGGCATCAACATCGCCGGGATGAGCGCTGCCCGCTTCAAGTGCCCGGACTGTGGGCAGGTCATCTTCCGATGTGCGAAGTGCCGCAAACAGAGCAACCTCTACGAGTGTCCCGACTGCGGATTCATGGGTCCATAATCATGGGAAAGGTAGCAGCCAAGATGAAGGTCATGCCGCAGAGCCCCGAGATCGACCTCGACGCGCTTCAGGAGCGTCTCGAGGAGGCCCTCCCCGAGGGCGGAAAGATCAGCCGCGTCGACCGCGAGGACGTCGCCTTCGGTCTCATCGCGCTGTTCCCGACGGTCATCGTCCCCGACGGTGCCGGCGGGACGGAAGCGATCGAGGAGGCGTTCGCCGGCGTCGAGGGCGTCGAGTCCGTCAGCGTCGACGAAGTCGGTCGTATCTGACGGCCTCGTTCTGAACCAGCGGACGGCGTCGCCGTCCGTGTTTTCTCGTCCGACCACCGACCGCTCGGGTCGTCTCGCCGCGAGCGACGAGTTCACCGCAGACGGCGAACCGACTCGGTCGGCGGTCGGTAGTCGGTGGTCACACGAAGAGACGCGTCGGGACGCTGCGGAGCGTTCCGACGGCAGGTCGTCCAGAAGAGTCGCTAGCGACGCTCACCCGTGGTCGTCACGCCGACGTTCGACCGTCGCGTCGGTGAAGCGTCACTCTGGACGCTCTCGAGGTAGTAGAGCGCCTCCTGCAGGTACGCCTGTTGGTGGGGCGCGAGCTCGTGATACTCGTCGGTGTCGATCGCGTCTTCTAGGTTCTTCGTCGCCGTTGCCAGACTGTCCCCGATGGTTCGGTTCTCCATTTCGAATCAATCGAGTCCACACACCTTGATAAAATCGAGCTAACCGGGAAGTAATCGGGGTCGATATGCTCTAAATAGTAACTGTTCCGGCGTTCGACACGTACTGGAGCTGTGCGTCGCCAGCGCGTCCACGGTTCGCGCCGCCGTCGACGCCGCCCGTACTGGCGACGACCGGGCCGTCGACGCGACCGCGGGGGTAGCGCGACCCGCCGTCCGAACGTGACGCGGGACTGTCCACCTCGACGCCGTCGGGAAGAATGTACGTCTACACTGACGGATTCGAACTGTAGTACGAACAGAAGTATTATAGTTAACTGGACGTACATCAACGTATGTACGAGACGCCTGCCGCCACGTACGGTTACATCCCCGTCGTCGTGACGTTCTGGCTCTACGTCGGCCTCGCACTCTCCGCCAGCCTCCTCGCGAGCGAGCTGGGAGCGTCCGGTGGGGCGTCGTTCGCCGTCTTCCTCCTGGCGGCGGTCGGCCTCCTCAAACCGTTCTTCCCGCTGTTCCGGCGGCTGCTGCCGAACGCACGGAACGAACGGTGACGGCGTGAGCGCAGTGTCGCCTACTCTATAGTAACGAGTGCACGTCATCACACCCGACTGGTCGCCGTCGTGCGGTCGGGTGTGGAGACAGTTGCACGAGCTACTGTAGCGCCGCGTCGAACGCCCGCTGGAGGTCCGCCTTCATGTCGTCGACGTGTTCGACGCCGACGCTGACGCGGACGAGGCCGTCGGTGAGACCCGCCGCGAGACGCTCCTCGCGCGGGATGGCCGCGTGAGTCATCGCCGCGGGCTGTTCGATGAGGCTCTCGACGCCGCCGAGGGACTCGGCGAGGGTGAACACGTCCGTCTCGCTGACGACGGTGCTGGCCTCCTCGAGACTGCCGTCGAGTTCGAACGAGAGCATCCCGCCGAAGTCGTCCATCTGTTCGCTCGCCAGTTCGTGTTGCGGGTGGCTCTCCAGTCCGGGGTAGAACACCTCCTGGACCGCCTCGTGGTCGTCCAGCCACGCGGCGAGCGCGCGGGCGTTGTCGCAGTGGCGGTCCATCCGAACCGGGAGCGTCTTCGTCCCGCGGAGGACGAGGAAGCAGTCGAACGGGCCGGGCGTCGCGCCGACGGAGTTCTGGTAGAAGCCGATCTCCTCGTCCAGCTCCTCGTCGTCGACGACGAGCGCGCCGCCGACGACGTCGGAGTGACCGCCGAGGTACTTCGTCAGCGAGTGACAGACGACGTCAGCGCCGTGTTCGAGCGGTCGCTGGAGGTAGGGCGTCGCGAAGGTGTTGTCGACCGCACAGAGCGCGTCGTACTCGTGGGCGAGTTCCGCGAGCGCGTCGACGTCGTTGACGTTCATGAGCGGGTTCGTCGGCGTCTCCACCCAGAGGAGCTCCGTGTTCGGCCCCATCGCGTCGTCGACGGCGTCGTGGTCGGTCGTGTCGACGAAGTCGAACTCGAGGTCGAACTTCTCGTAGACCTGCGTGAAGATGCGGTGGGTGCCGCCGTAGACGTCGTCGCCCGCGACGACGTGGTCGCCCGCCTCCAGCAGATTGAGCACGGTGTTGATCGCCCCCATCCCGGAGGAGAAACAGCGGCCGAAGTCGCCGCCCTCCAGCGCCGCGAGGTTCTCCTCCAGATCCGTCCGCGTCGGGTTCCCCGTCCGCGAGTACTCGTAGCCGCGATGTTCACCGGGGCCGTCCTGCTTGTACGTGGAGTTGGCGAAGATGGGCGTCATGAGTGCGCCCGTCTCCTCGTCGGGTTCCTGTCCGGCGTGGATGGCGCGCGTCTCGATGCGCCGGTCGTCGTCGGTCATACCGACGCCATCGCCCGCAGGCGTCTAAAGACTGGCTACATACTCGGTCGACGTGGGACTGCAGACTCGCCACTCCGTGTGAACGACTCCCGCCCTCGGACGGAGAACGCACCATTTATAATCGAAAGCGCAGTAATCGAACTCACGACTATGCCGAGTTCCAACGGTCCCATGAACGGTACGCGAGGAAAGCTCTCGAACAATCCGCGCGACCGCGGTACGTCGCCGCCGCAGCGCGCGATCCAGGAGTACGACGTCGGTCAGAAGGTCCACCTCCGACTCGACCCGAGCGTCCGCAAGGGCCGCTTCCACCCGCGCTTCAACGGTCACACCGGTGAAGTGCTCGGGAAGCAGGGCCGCGCGTTCAAGGTCCAGATCAACGACGGCGGCAAGGACAAGACGATCATCGTCCGCCCCGCCCACCTGCGCGCCCAGAAGTAGATGACCATCTTCAAAGAGAAGCTCGACGAGGAGCACCTCACCATCTCGGAGGTGAAAGAACTCCTCCAGGACGTCGAAGCCGAGCGTGCGGCCGACCCGGACCGTGAACTCCGATACGAGTTGGCCCGCGCCATCGAGCACGTCAACCGGTTCACCGTGCTCGACCCGGAGGACTCCCGTGCACTCGTCGCCGAACTCGAGGAACTCGAGAAGGTCGACGAGGCGACCGCCTACAAGATCGCCGATCTGCTCCCGCGGGACCGCGACGAACTCCGCGCAGTCTTCGCCAAACAGCGCTACGCGCTCGACGGCGACGAACTCGACGAGATACTCAACGTCGTCGCGAAGTACGTCTGAGCGACGCCAGTCGCACCCCACGACACTCCTCGTGAGACTCGATCGCGACGGGCCGCCGTCGGTCGCTCGACCGGCGGCTGGCGACGCCACTACTGCGTCGTCCCACTGTTTAAATAGACAGTGGACGTAACCGTCGTCTATGACTGAATCCGAGAGCGGTGAGGCCGAGAGCGACGCGCGGTACGCCGTCGTCCTCGACTATCTCGCACACGGTCGCCCGGACGACGACCGCCCGCAGTACAAGAAACAGCCGCTCGCGTACGCCCTCGGAGAGGAGAACTTCCGTCTCTTCGAACTGACGCTCGCGGAGGACGCCGACGTCGGCATCGGCGACCGCATCGTCGTCGAACCGAGCGCGGACCGCCAGTCGGTCGACTCCGCCCGCGAAGTCGAGTACGACGACCTCTCGAACGCCGCCCACTCGGAGTTGGAGTACGTCGTCGCCGACATCGTCGACGGCGACGAGCGGCGGTTCGTCGACTTCTACAACGACGCCCAGCCGATCACCCTCCGTCTCCACCAGCTGAACCTCCTGCCCGGAATCGGGAAGAAACTCCGGAACAACATCCTCGACGAGCGCAAGCGCAAGCCGTTCGAGAGCTTCGAAGAACTCGAAGAGCGGGTGTCGGGACTCCACCGACCGCAGGAGGTGCTCGTCGAACGGATCATCGAAGAGCTGCGCGACGACGACCTGAAGTACAAGACGTTCGTTCGCCGCGAACAGCGCGAACAGTAGCGCCGTACAGACAGTCTCTCGTCCCGACAGCACCGATACGGACCGACGTGCAAGCGGGAGGTTTACGGCCGTCGGTCGTCAAATCTCCCGCAATGACCGAGCAGGACGGCGTCTCCGACGGACTCTACGGCGAGCGGACGCTCCGAGACCCCGACGCGCTCATCCGGCGTGCAGGACTCCGCGGCGACCCCGACCAGGACCAACACTTCCTCGTCGACGACCGGGTACTCGACCGCGTTCCCAGCTATCTCCCCGACGACACCGACACGTCGCACGTCCTCGAAGTCGGACCGGGGACGGGTGCGCTCACCGACCGACTACTCGCCGTCGCCGACCGCGTCACCGTCGTCGAACGCGACGTGCGCCTCGCCGACTTCCTCCGTCGAGAGTTCGCCGACGAGATCGACGCCGGGCGGTTGACCGTCCTCGAGGGTGACGCGCTAGCGGTCGACCTCCCCGAGTTCACCGCCTGCGTCGCGAACCTCCCGTACGGCATCTCCAGCGAGATAACGTTCCGACTGCTCCCCGAGGGGAAGCCGCTGGTGTTGATGTTCCAGAAGGAGTTCGCAGAGCGGATGGCGGCCGACCCAGCGACCGACGCCTACGGTCGACTCTCCGTCAGCGCCCAGCACTACGCCGACGTCGAGGTGGTCGAACCCGTGCCGCCGACCGCGTTCTCCCCGCCACCGGCCGTCGACAGCGCTATCGTCCGGACGACCCCGCGCGACCCCGACTACGAGGTCGACGACCCCGCGTTCTTCCTCGACTTCGTGAAGGCACTGTTCACCCAGCGACGGAAGACGATCCGAAACGGCATCCGCAACACCACGCACATCACGGGGATCGAGAACCCCGAAGCCGTCGTCGACGCCGTCGAGGCGTACGACGAGGTGCTCCTGCGAAAGCGCGCGGGGAAACTCGCGCCCGCACAGTTCGCGGAGCTCGCCGCCGTCGCTGCCGACGTCGAGCGGCGTGAGAGCGATGCCTGAGACGCCGAACCCGCTCCCGATCGCGAACGGTTCGGCGAACGGCTCAGCAAACAGCTCGGCGAACGGCTCGACGAACGGTTCGGCGACCGACGCGGCCAACGAGACGATCAACGAGACCGTCAGCCAGCTTCCCGCTCCGCTCGACGCTCTCGGACAGGGTATCTTCCCCGCAGGCACGGCGCTCGTCGTCCAGGTCGCCGTCACCGTCGCCGTGATCGTCGCCGTCTTCGGCATCCGCTACTACGAGAACAAGTGGGTCAACTCGATGGACTCGGACTCCATCAGACGCGTCCTCGCCTCGGGCGGCGTCGCCCTCGCCACCGCGGTCGGCGTCCTCCTCCTCGTCGACGTCTGGGCGCTCGGCGGCGCGCTCGTCGGCGCGTTCGGCAACCTCAACGAGGGTGACCGCCCCGGGAAGATCCTGATCTCGGGCGTCATCCTCGGGATCACGTACACGCTCACCAACTTCGTCGGGCGCGTCATCCAGGTCGTCGCCGGCACGGGCGACGCCATCAGTCGCCACCAGCGCGAGGTCGTCTTCCGCCTCACGCAGCTGTCGCTGTACGCCACCGCCGTCTTCCTCGTCATCAGCCTCTTCACCGAAGACCTCGGGAGCCTCCTCGTCGGGGCCGGGTTCCTCGGTATCATCGTCGGGATGGCGGCGAGACAGACGCTCGGTGCGGTGCTCGCGGGGTTCGTGCTGATGTTCTCCCGACCGTTCGAGATCGGCGACTGGATCGTCGTCGGCGACAACGAGGGAACCGTGACGGACATCACCATCGTCAACACGCGACTCCAGACGTTCGACGGCGAGTACGTCATCCTCCCGAACGACGAGGTGAGCAACGAGGCCATCACCAACCGTACCCGGCGGGGTCGCCTCCGGATCGAAGTCGAGGTGGGCGTCGACTACGACGTCGACCCCGAGTACGCCGCCGACGTCGCACTCGACACCGTCGAGGCGCTCGACGAGGTACTCGACGTGCCGGGGCCGCAGGTCGTCCTCAAGGAGTTCGCCTCCTCGTCGGTCGTCCTGGGGGTTCGGTTCTGGATCGACAACCCGAGCGCCCGCCGGATGTGGCGCGCCCGGACGGCCGTCGTCGCGGCGGTGAAAGAGGCGTTCGAGGAAGAGGGGATCGACATCCCGTACCCACAGCGCGCGCTGTCGAGGCGCGACGCCGAGAGCGACGTGCCGTTGTCGGAGTCCGATCGGAGCGCCGAAGCGACGACCGACGGAGGAGAGCAATGACGACGAACAACGACGGAGAACCGCCGGAACGGTCGAGCGCGGACGGACTCGCCGAACGCCGGGGGATGAACGTCGACGTGTACCAACCGGCCGAGGACTCGGGGCTGTTGGCGCAGGCCGCCGTCGAGTTCCCCGTCTCCGGCACCGTCCTCGAGGTCGGCACCGGGTCGGGGTGGGTCGCCCAGCAGGTCGACGAGAACACCGACGCGCGCGTCGTCGGCAGCGACCTCAACCCCCACGCCTGCCGACAGACCCGCGAACGCGGCGTCGAAGCCGTCCGCGCGAACCTGCTCGACCCGTTCCGCGACGGCGCGTTCGACGCCGTGCTGTTCAACCCGCCCTACTTGCCGACGGACCCGGACAACGAGTGGGACGACTGGATGGAACACGCGCTCTCCGGCGGCGAGTCGGGCCGCGAACTCATCGACCCGTTCCTCGACGACGTGAGTCGCGTGCTCGCTCCCGACGGCGTCGTCCTCCTGCTCGTGAGCAGTCTCACCGGCTACGACGCCGTCGTCGATCGGGCGGAGTCGAACGGGTTCACCGTCGAGACCGCCGTCCAGGAGTCGTACCCGTTCGAGACGCTCACGGTGCTCGCACTCTCGAGATGAGTGTTGGTTATTTTCTTCATTAGCAAATATTAAGCCTCGGCATTTCTTAGCCGGGAGTGATGAGTGAACTCGTAGCGACGACACCCGGTCTATTCCCGCTCCCCGATTGGGCGAAAGACCGGCTGTCCGACCTGAAAGGCCACCAGAAGGGCGATCTGATCTCCGGCGACGAGAGCGACGACATCGTCGCGGCGTACGACGAGGCGCGCGAGGAGGTCGTCACCGACCAGCTCGACGCCGGCCTCGACCGCGTCGTCGAGGGACAGCTCCGCTGGGACGACAACCTCGCGCACCCGCTGACCGTCCACGACAACGTCGAGACGGGCGGTATCGTCCGCTACTACGACAACAACAACTTCTATCGCGACCCGCAGGTCACCGGTGAACTCACCTTCTCCGGCGACGTCGCCGCCGAACTCGAAAAGGCGACCGAGGCTACCGACGGTGAGGCTCCCCTCCAGGCCGTCCTCCCCGGTCCGTACTCGCTGGCGGACCTCGCGACCGACGAACACTACGGCGACGAGGCGGAGTTCCTCGACGCCGTCGGCGACTTCCTCGCCGGCGAGGTCGAGGCGTTCCCCGCCCACGAGACGCTGTTCCTGAACGAACCGTCGCTCGTCGAAAACGCACCCGGCGAAGACGTCGACGCCCTCGCGAGCGAGGTCATCGACCGCGTCGCCGACGCGACCGACGCGGACGTCGTCGTCAACAGCTACTGGGGCGCGCTCGACGAGAAGGTCTACGCGCACCTGATGGACGCCGACGTCGACGCCATCGGCTTCGACTTCGTCGCCGGCGACCGCGAACAGACGCTCTACAACATCAACGAGTACGGTACGAAATCGGACGTCGCCCTCGGCCTCGTCGACGGGCAGAACACGCTCGTCGAGTCGCCGGAGACGGTCCGCGAGCGCGTCGACTGGGTCCAAGAGCAGGTCGCCGCTCAAGAGTTCGACACCGTCTACGTCACGTCCAACACCGAGCTGTTCTACCTGCCGGTGAACAAGTATCAGGAGAAACTGGCCGTCCTGGCCGAGGCAGCGAGCCTCAACGAGGTGAAAGCATGAGTCGCAACCCCGAGAAGAACCGCGAGCAGTTCCGCCCCGAGAACCACGAGACCGACCACTTCCTGCTGACGACCGTCGTCGGCAGCTACCCCAAACCGAAGTGGCTGAACCGCGCGAAGGAACTCTCCGAAGACGAGGAGTCGAAGTTCACCGCCGAGCATCTCGAAGAGGCCTACGACGACGCCTGTGAGGTCATCACCCACGAACACGAGCGTGCCGGCCTCGACACCGTCGTCGACGGCGAGATGCGCCGAAACGAGATGGTCGAGTTCTTCGCCCACCGCATCGACGGCTACGAGTTCAACGGTCCGGTGAAAGTCTGGGGCCACAACTACTTCAACAAGCCGTCGGTCGCAGACGAGGTCGAGTACGACGAACCGTGGCTGGTCGACGAGTTCGAGTTCACGACGAACGTCGCCGAGAAGCCCGTCAAGGTACCCATCACGGGACCGTACACCCTCGCCAACTGGTCGTTCAACGAGGCCTACGAGACCGAGGAGGAACTCGCCTACGATCTGGCGGACCTCGTCAACGAGGAGATCGAGAAACTCGTCGAGGCGGGCGCGCGCTACATCCAGATCGACGAACCCGCCCTGGCGACGACGCCGGACGACCACGCCATCGTCGGCGAGTGTCTCGAACGCATCGTCAAGGACATCCCCGAGGAGATTCGCATCGGTCTCCACGTCTGTTACGGCGACTACTCGCGCATCTACCCCGAACTCAACGACTACCCCATCGACGAGTTCGACGTCGAACTCTGCAACGGCGACTACGAGCAGATCGACGTCTTCACCGAACCGGAGTTCGAGCCGGACCTCGCGCTCGGCGTCGTCGACGCCCACACCGCCGAAGTCGAACCCGTCGAGGAGATCAAGGAGAACATCCTGCAGGGGCTCAAAGTGGTGCCGCCGGAGAAACTCACCATCAGCCCGGACTGCGGGCTGAAGCTCCTCCCGCGTGACGTCGCCTACGGCAAGATGGAGAACATGGTGAAAGCCGCCCGCGAAGTCGAGCGGGAACTCGACGCCGGCGAGATCGACGTCGACGTGGCTGCGCCGAAGGCGGACTGAGCGCTCTCCTTCTCCTGCCCGGAGCTTTTTCTCCGGAGCGACGCAAGGCCGAACGCACCTATGAGCGACACGCTGGCCGACCGACTCGACGGCATCGTCCACGAAGAGACACAGGTCCACGACAGCGGCGTCGACCTGACGGTCGCCGAGATACACTCCATCGACGAACCGGGACGCGTCGACTTCGGTGGCGGTGAACTGACGGCGGCCGAGTCGTCGCCGGTCGAGACGGAGAAGCGTGACCCAGACGACGACTACGGCTGGTGGAATCTCGACGAGGGGCAGTATCTCCTCGTCTACAACGAGACGCTGACCGGGGTGAAAACCGCCGTCCTCCAGACCCGAACCGAGTTGCGTGATCGCGGGGCGTTCCACCCGACGCTGTTCACCGAGTCGCTCGGACGGATACCGCTGTCGGTACCGACCGGCGGGATCCGTCTCAAAGAGAACGCCCGCGTTTCGACGCTGCTTCCGTCGCCGTAGCAGCGTCGGAGCGTCACGACACGTCAGTTCGCAGGCTTGCTCGCCCGTATCGACAGCGTCATCGGCACGTCCGGTCCGTCGGGCAGTCGCCACCAGCCGTCGTCGCCCTCGACCATCTCCTCGACCCGCTGGTAGCTCGACTTCGGGAACTCGTGGAGGTGCTCGATGTCGAGACCGACACCCAGCAGTGCGTTGATCACGTCGCCGACGCCGTGGTTCCACTCGGAGACCGTCGTCTTTGACACTGTGTCGTCGGAGGCGTACGTCTCGTCGGTCTCGAACGTCATCGCCTCGTCCTGGAAGTACGGGTACGGGAGCTGTATCCAGTCGTCGTCGCCGACTTGTTCACTCATCCCGAAGACCGGATGGATCTCCGCGAGGTAGAACGTCCCGCCGGGCTTCAGGAACTGGTCGACGACGTCGGCCCAGCGCTCGAGGTCCGGGAGCCAGTAGAGGACGCCGTAGGAGGTGAAGACCACGTCGAACCGATCGTCGAGAGCGTCGGCGAGGTCGTACACGTCGCTCTCGACGAACCGTGCTCGCTCCTCGCTGATGCCGACCTCCTCCCGGAGCTCGCGGGCCGTCTCGATCGCTCTCGGCGAGAAGTCGACGCCGGTCACCGTCGCCCCCTCTCGCGCCCACGAGAGCGTGTCGAGGCCGAAGTGACACTGGAGGTGCAGTAGGTCGGTGCCGTCGCCGACGACGTCGGCGAGTTCCTCGCGTTCGAGGTCCATCAGCGTCGTCTCGCCCTCGAGAAACGACTCGACGTCGTAGAACTCCGTCCCGGGGTGGAGATCGGCCAACTCGTCCCAGTGGTCGCGGTTCGCGGACAGAGAGTCGTCCATACGCCGACTCGCACGCGCCGGCGACATGGCTCTTCTCCCTGCACGTCACACGTCCACACGCGACGTGGACGTTCACCGATACCGAACGACGCGTCTCAGTGCTCCGTCATCTGTCCAATCGACTCGCCCGCCACCGTCGTGCGGTCGGTTCCCACCTCGACGACGCCGACGGCGAGCAGCACGCCGCCGACGAGACCGAACAGAAAGACGCGAACCGCCGGAGAGAGCACACCCAGAACCGCGCTCCCGGCGACTGCGCCGCCGACGAACGCCGCCTGAACCGCGCCGACGGCCAGCAGCGCCCGTCTACGCGTCTCGGCGGCGTACAACCCGCCGACGGCGCACGTCTCTGCGGCCGCGTGACCGGCGAAGATCACCGCTCCGACGAGGCCGAACGCGAGTCCGGTCGTCGCCGCCGTGGCGAGTGCCGTACCCTCCAACACTCGGTGAAGGAGCACTGCACCGAACGTCGCGTCGGCACACCCCCCGAGACGACGCCTGCGAGCGACACCGACGGCGACTGCCACGCCGAGGAGCGCGCCGACGCTCGCGACGACTGTGTGCTCTGTGAACGCGACTGCGACGGCGCTCCCGCCGAGGACGACGAGCAGGACGCCGACGACGCGAACGAGCGTCTCGCGGCCGCTTGCCGACACGTAGCGAGCGACGGCGACGCCGCCGAGGAGACTCAGTCCGACCGCGAGCGCGACGACGACCCCGACCGACAGCGTCCCGTCGGCGACGGTCGCGGGTTCGTCGTGCGCCGCGACTGTCCCGACGAGGAGCGTCGCCGCCAGTGCAGTGGTCGACACCGCTCGTCGCACTGCGGTCGAGCCCAGACGCTCTGCGACGGTCGATCGGTCGCGGCGGTCGGCCACTCGTCGGTTCATCTCGTCTCCTCACCTCACCGCCACGGGTTCGACACCAGTTCGGCGGCGACGTCCTTCCCGACGGCGACGGTGCAGTCGCTCCGCGGTTCGGCGATACAGCAGAGCACGTAGCCCGCGTCGAGATGCCGCCGTTTGAGCGCCCGCGGCGGGCGACGATGAGCGACGTCACCCGACTCGACCCGGCCGGTACAGGTGGCACACGCGCCGGTCCGACAGCCGAACGGGACGGCGACGTCCGCACGCTCGGCCGCCTCCAGTATCGACTCGTCGACCGCGGCCTCGACGACCGCTTCGTCGCCGTCGGGCCACTGGAGGCGCACGTCCATCACAGCCAGACGTCGCTCGTGCAGTCGCCGTCGGGCCAGCGAATCTCGTGAGCGCGGGCCGGACCGTTCGGGAGGTCACCGAAGTCGACCATGAACTCCGGATCGAGCGTCATCGTCCCCTTCCGTGGGTCGACGTCGGCCTTCAACATCACCGACCCCTGCTCGCCCTCCTCGGGGTAGAACTGGTTGTCCCACGAGGAAAAGAGGGAGGTGGTCCAGTAGAGGCGCGTCCCGTCCAGCGAGAGTTGGATCATCTGCGGGCCGCCGAACACCTCGCGCTCGCCGTCGATGGGGGTGCGTGGGCCGAACAGCCCACCCGCCCACACCCGGTCGGCGAGTCGTGGGTTCGCCGGGTCCGAGACGTCGTACATCCGCACGTCGCCGTGGAGCCAGTTCGAGAAGAACAGATAGCGGTCGTCCATCGAGACGAGCAGGTCCGTGACGAGACCCGGGACGGGCATGTCCCAGTCGTCGTGCTCGCGTGGTTCGACGTCGATCACTTTGTCCGCGGCCCACTGTTCTCCGTCTCTGTGGACGTGGAAGACGTTCGAAGAGAGGGCGGCGCCGACGTAGGCGTGCGCCGCCTCGGGACTGTGCAGGAACCGCACTTCGAGCGGGATCTGTCCCTCCTCGCCGAGGTCGAGCGTCTGGGTCACCTCGTGGTTCTCCCAGTCCCAGATGTGGATGCGACGACCGTACTTTCCCTTCTCGACGTCTTCGAGGTCGAACCCGGGTAAGAAGGTCTTCGGCGCGGCCCACTCCGAGGAGATCATCACGTTGTGCCGGGGCTGATACCAGTAGTCGTAGTTCATCTGTATCTCGCCCGGCGGGTCCCACCGTCCGACGACGTCGAAGTCGTGGTCGAGTTCGAGGAAACCGCCCGGCAGGTCGCCGTCGGCGTTGCCGAGCATGCTGACGATGATCTTCCCCTCGGGGACGCAGTGAACCGTGTGTGGCGTCGAGAGGTCGTGTTCGAACACCTCCTCCGGTTCGATCACCTTCACGATCTCGGGGTTCCGACGGTCCTTCGTGTCGACGACGTGGAGTCGCGACGACCGGACGCCCGGGACCAGCAGGTAGCGCCGTTCGAGTCCCTCGACGTGACACGACGACGAACAGGCGTTCCAGCCGAAGTGGTGCAGTTCGTCGCCGCGGTTGGGCATCTCCAGTCGGTCGACGATCTCGCAGTACGTCTCCGAGTCGGGGTTCACGTCGACGACGGAGACGAAGTCCGGTGCGTCGACGTCGGTGCCGACGTAGAGACTCATCACGTAGGCGACCTCCTCGGGTTCCGACTCCTCGATGGCGGCCTGCGGAGTCGCGTAGCCGGGGCCCTCTACCCCGTGGTGCTCGTGGTGACTGTGCTCCGTCGCCGCGTGTGGTGAGTCAGCGTCACTCATGCTAGTAGTGGACGCGGGCAAACGGTATCGCTCTTTGTCTGTTCAGAACAGAACGTTCGTTTACCCGAAATGGGAACGGTCACCGCTCGAAGTGGGAACCCTCACGACCCGAAGCGACCGCTCAGACCGCCGGGCGACTCAGTTCGACCCCGTCGAGGGTTCTCGACGGCGCGTGCCGGCGGACGGACTGTGCACGTCGGCCGTTGGCTGCGATCTCCGCGACCTGCATCGTCGCCTCCAGTTCGTCGCCGGTGCCGAGTCCGAGTCTGTCGACGGCGGCGGCCGTCAGGAGCGTCGTGAACAACTCGCCGTCCGATCCCTCGAGGACGACGTGGGCGACGCTTCCGGTGTGGACGACCGACTGGACAGTTCCTCTCAGCCTGTTGTAGGACTCACTCGACATTTGTAGAGAGTGACGCTTCGGACGAAAATAAGCTTTCTCTCGCTGACGCTTCGCTGTCGGACGGGTGATAAAACGGAGAAGTCGCGTCGGAGTCGCGTTAGTGGTCTTCGTCTTCGTAGACCCAGACGGCCTCCGTCTGGTCCCAGTCGACGAGTTCCTCGTCGTCGAAGAACAGTTCGATCTCGCGTTCGTTCGCGCCCTCGTCCTCGTGGTCCGACCCGTGGATGACGTTCTGTCCGAGGTCGAGCCCGAGGTCACCGCGGATGGTGCCGGGTGCGGACTCGGCGGGGTCCGTCTCGCCCATCATCTGACGGACCTGTCGGGTCGCGTCTGCGCCCTCCCAGACCATCGCGAAGACGGGACCGGACGTGATGAAGTCGACGAGACCGTCGAAGAACGGCTTTCCCTCGTGCTCGCCGTAGTGTTCGTGGGCGAGCTCCTCGTCGATCTGCATGAACTTGCCGGCGACGAGCTTCAGACCGCGGTCCTCGAAGCGAGAGACGATTTCGCCGATGAGGCCGCGCTGGACGCCGTCGGGCTTGACCATCACGAAGGTGCGTTCGTCGTGGTGGCTCATTCACGCGCCCCCTGACGACCGCCCTCTTCGGTCCACTCGAGGTCGCGCGCTTCGCGACCGAGGTTGGTGTTCTTCTCGCACTTCGAGGAACAGAAGTGGATCACTGTACCGTCGGTGCGGACGAACATCGTCCCCGTGCCGGGTTCGATGTCGGCGCCGCAGTAGTCGCAGTCACGGTGCTGTGGCATGAGTTACTGCCCTCCGATGGAGTCGGCGTCGCGCTGGGTCTCGCGCAGCTGAAGGATGTCGCCCTCGCGCACGGGACCGAGCACGTTCCGCGTGATGATGCGGCCCTGGTTCGAGCCCTCGCGGATGCGGCACTTGACCTGCATGGCCTCGCCGTGCATCCCAGTCTTGCCAACGACCTCGATGACCTCGGCGGACGTCGAGTCGCTGGCGGTCTCTTCTGCGCTCATGGATGCTTACTGCAGGTCCTCGAGCTTACCGGCGATGTCCTCGACGTCGTCCGAGGCCTCGCCAGCGTCGACAATGGCCGCGGCGGCACTGCCGACTTCGAGACCGGACGCGTGGCCGATGTCGTCCTGGGTCTCGACGTAGATGAACGGGATGCCCTTCTCCTCACAGAGTTCGGGCAGGTGCATCACGATCTCTTCCGGCGAGACGTCCTCGGCGATGAAGACGAGGTCCGCGTTGCCGCGCTCGACGGCTTTCGTCGTCTCGTTCGTTCCTTTCTTTACACTACCTGTGTCTCGGGCGACCTCGAGCGCCTCGACGGCGCGTTCCTGAAGGTCGGCTGGGACTTCGAAATTGACGTAGACTGGCATGGTTGTTCACCTCTCCTGCTCGCGGGCTCGACTGCCTCGCCGACCCACCGAGAAACCTCAGCGGAAAGTGGTCGGTCCCTGACGGCGAGGAGTATCATCAACCCCGGGCAGGCTGTACACACGAGTTGTCTTCCACCCCATAAAAGCGCTTTCAAAGCGCCCACGCCGTGGCAGACCGGCGCACGGGGGCCACGGGTCGCGCCGAGACGCGTCGACCTCCCGTCGTCCGTCGCCGCCACCGACTTTATCTCTCTGCCAACCGATGGCACGGACATGTCTGCGAGATTCGACTACTCCGACCGCGTCGTCCTCGTCACCGGTGCCAGCGGCGCACTCGGCAGCGCCGTCGCGACGGCGTTCCGCGACGCCGGTGCGACGGTCGCCGCCAGCGACGTCGTCGACCCGAGCGACGAGGACGCTCACCTGGAGACGGGCGAGCGAATCCAGTTCTACCAGGGCGACTTCACCGACGAGTCCGACGTCGAACGCGTCCTCGACGAGGTCGTCGACGACCACGGCCGACTCGACTGTCTCCTCAACATCGCAGGGACGTGGAAAGGCGGCTCGCCCATCGACGAGACCGACGTCGACGAGTTCGACCTGCTGTTCGACGTCAACCTCAAGACGATGTTCCTGGCGTCGAAACACGCCCTCCCGCAGCTCCGGGAGACGGAGGGTGCGATCGTCTCGGTCTCGGCGCGCTCCTCGCTGGAGGGTGGGGAGGGCGACGGCCCGTATCGTGCCTCCAAGGCGGGCGTCCGCCTGCTGACGGAGACCATCGCCGAGGAGAACACCGGAACGGTCCGCGCCAACGCGGTGATGCCGAGCGTCATCGACACGCCGGCGAACCGCGAGATGATGGAGCCGAAAGACGAGTGGGTCGACCCCGAACGGATCGCGCGGGTGATGCTGTTTCTCTGTTCGGACGCCGCCGAGGTGACGAGTGGAGCCGCCGTCCCGGTGTACGGCGAGGCCTGACGCGCCGGACGCAGTCTCCCCTCCTGCGCCGCGCCGCGGCGAGCACCGCTCGTCGCCGACTGGTGGCGTCCGGAGCCGTACACTGATACCCACATTCGTCCATAAGCGAGCCCACTGACAGGTAGAAACTGGTCACTCGTCGGGAGAACTGGCGAACTAGGAGTTAATTCTCAACTCTCACTGCGTGTAACAGAATCACAAGCCGTGAGGCTTATCCGCCGTTCGGCAAACCAGTGGAACACACTCATGAGCGAACGTGAAACATGGGCCACGAGGGCAGGCTTCATCCTCGCGGCCGTCGGCAGCGCCGTCGGACTCGGGAACATCTGGCAGTTCCCGTTCAAAACTGCACAGTTCGGGGGATCGTCGTTCCTCGTCGTCTACCTCCTCGCCGTTCTCGGCATCGGACTCCCGGCGATCCTCGCGGAGTTCGTCATCGGCCGGAAGGCGAAGCTCAACACCATCGACGCCTTCGAGGAACTCGGCTACCGCAACTGGCGGATCGTCGGCGTCCTCGGGTTGGCGACCGGCTTCTGGATCCTGTCGTACTACAGCGTCGTCGGCGGCTGGGTCCTTCGCTACATCGCCGGCAGCGTCACCGGCGCGTACTTCGCCGACCCAGCGGCGTACTTCGGACAGGTCTCGATGGGTCTCGACGCGCTCGCGCTCCACGCGGTCTTCATGGCGCTCGTGATCGGCATCGTCGCCCTCGGTATCGAGGACGGCATCGAGAAGGCGACGAAACTGATGGTGCCGAGCATCGTCGTCATCCTGATCGCGCTCGCCATCTGGGCGTTCACGCTGCCGGGGGCGAGCGAGGGGTACACCTACTTCCTGTCGCCGGACTTCGGCGCGCTCGCCGCCAACTTCGGCGAGATCGTTCCGTTCGCCGTCGGGCAGGCGTTCTTCTCGCTGTCGCTCGGGATGGGTGCGATGATCACCTACGCCTCCTACATCGACGGCGACGAGAGCCTGTTCGGCGACAGTCTCACCATCGTCGTCCTCAACACGTTCGTCGGCGTCCTCGCCGGACTCGTCGTCCTGCCGCTGCTGTTCGCACAGGGGATCGACCCCAACACCAGCGGGGCCGGCGCCGTCTTCGTCAGCGTCGCGACGGCGTTCGCCGAACTGCCGGCCGGGAACGCACTCGGCTTCTTCTTCTTCGTCGTGGTGCTCATCGCGGCGCTCTCCAGCGCCATCAGCCTGCTCGAGGTGGTCGTCTCGTGGGCCGTCGACAACACGTCCTACAGTCGGCCCGTCATCGCCACCGGCCTCGGCGGCGTCATCTTCGCACTCGGTATCCCCTCGGCGTGGGATACGGCGTGGCTCACCTGGTTCGACACGCTCGCGTACCAGCTGCTGCTGCCGACCTCGGTGCTCGGCATCCTCGTCTTCGTCGGGTGGGTCTACGGCCGTCCGGCGCTCGCCGAACTGCTGAAGGGGAGCACCGCCAACGAGGGGCTCGGCCTGACGTGGCTCTGGACGGCCCGGACGGTCGTCATCGCGGGCGTCCTCGGCACCCTCCTGTTGGGGTTCCAGACGCTCTTCGTCGACGGAGCCATCGTCCCGCCCTTCTGAACGCGGCCTCCCGCCGACCGTCGGGTTACGGATCGTCACCGAACCCCGATTTTTGCCGGCCATCGGTTCGTGTAGCCGCCGTCTCGGCGTCGGAAAACCGTTATCATACCCGATTGACGGTTCCACGACTCGAAACGCACTTCAACCATAGTGGGCCAATGCATGACAATGACACGAGAAACGTGGGCGACGAGGATGGGTTTCATCCTCGCCGCCGTCGGCAGTGCCGTCGGCCTCGGGAACATCTGGCGGTTCCCGTGGGTCACAGCAGAGAACGGGGGGAGCGCCTTCCTCCTCGTCTATCTCGCGATCGTCGTCCTCGTCGGGGTGCCCGGCATCCTCGGCGAGTTCGTCATCGGCCGTCGCTCCGGGCGCAACCCGGTCGGTGCGCTCCGGGAACTCTCGGGGTCGCGGACGTGGGGGATCGTCGGGATGCTCAGCGTCCTCACTGGCGTCGCGCTGCTGTCGTTCTACAGCGTCGTCGGCGGCTGGATCCTCCGCTACTTCGTCGAGAGCCTCGTCGCACTCGGGACGGCCGGACCCGCGCCGTACTTCGCCGATCCCGGCCCCTACTACGACGGGATCGCCTTCACCACCGACGCCGTGCTCTACCACGTCGTCTTCCTCGCCCTGACGGCGCTCATCGTCTTCGCGGGTATCCGCAGAGGGATCGAGATCGGGACGAAGGTGATGATGCCCGCGATCCTCCTGCTGCTCGTCGGGCTCGCAGTCTGGGCCTCCCAACAGCCGAACGCCGCCGCTGGCTACGAGTTCTACCTCAGTTTCGACCTCGCGACGTTGCAGGCGAACTTCTTCGACGTGCTCGGTCCCGCGGCGGGACAGGCGCTGTTCACCCTCTCGCTCGGAGCGGGGACGATGGTCACCTACGCCTCCTATCTCGGCGACGATCGCTCGCTCCCGTTCGACGCGACGACCATCGCCGTCCTCAACACGTTCGTCGGCGTCCTCGCGGGACTCGTCGTCTTCCCGCTGCTGTTCTCCGTGACGGGTGAGGCCGGGGGGAGCGGTCCCGGCGCGCTGTTCGTCAGCATCGCCGGCGCGTTCGCCCGCCTCCCGGCGGGGACGCTCATCGCCACCGCCTTCTTCGGCGTCGTCACGCTCGCGGCGCTCTCCTCGTCGATCTCGATGCTGGAGATCCCCGTCGCCTTCCTCGTCGACGAGTTCGACCTCTCGCGTCCCGTCGCGGTCGGCGGCGTCGCCGGACTCGTCGTCGTGACCGGTGCCGTCAACGCCCTTCGGCCCGCCCTCTTCGGTTTCGTCGCCGGGCCGCTCGTCGACTCGCTCTTGACGATCGGTCTCATCACGTTCCTGCTGTTCGTCGGCTGGGTGCTCGGCGTCGACGCCATCGACGAGTTCCGACGAGGTGCCGGGAGTCTCGCGGACACGCTGGGGACGCCGTGGCTGCTCGCGGTCGGCGTCGCCATCCCCTTCTTCCTCGTCTTCACGCTTCTGTCGAGTCTGGGACTCGGTGGGATGGCCGCCAGTCTGGTCCCCGTCTCGAGCTTCTGGCTCACCGTCGTGATGACGGTCGTGCTGACCGTCGGCGCGTTCCTCGGGCTGCGCGGGTCGCGGTCGGTCGTCTGAGCAGTCGCTCGGCGAGTCGAGGAACTGAACTGTTCTCGCTTTTCAGACGCTCTCGCCGTCGACGACGCTGACGTCGTAGTGAGTCGCGTCCTCGGGGACGGTGACCGTCGCCCCGACGTCGCGTCGCTCGCCCGCCTCGACGGCCGACTCGTGGAGGTCGACCCGGCGGTCGAGCCTCCCGTCGTCGCCGTAGAACCCGACGCGGACCACGCCGTCGGCCGTCTCTCCGGCGTTGACGAGCGTCGTCACGAGGTCGACCTGTCGGCCGCCGTGGTCGCCGACGTCGACGACGGTCCCTCCCGACTCCAGCCGCGGTTCCGCGAGCGACAGCGTATCGCTACTGCCGGCACGCGAGTCGCGGAACTGCCGGACGCGGTTCTGCAGCGCCTCGGCCTGTCGGTCCGCGTCGCCCGAGAGACGCTCCCTGAGACCGAGAAGCGTGTTGTCGACGTCGTCGAGCAGCGAGTCGCGGCCGTCCTCCCGTCGCTCGTCGCCTCGCTCGCGCGACGCGTACTCGTCGAGTCGCGCCCGGACCTCGTCGAGTTCCGCGCGGACGTCGGCGTCGGCTTTCCGTTCGAGGCGGTCGAGTTCGTCGCTCATCGCGAGCAGCGGCGGCAGGTTGCGCTCCGACATGGTCGACGGTTGGGTCGCCTCCCGAGTAAACGACGTGGCCGTGACACGCAGAAGGCGGCAACCCCCGGCACCATTCGGTCGCCCTTTTTCGACCGCGGTCCAACCCACCGCATGGACGGCCTGCTCGCCGGTGTCGACGCCGCGTTCGCTGCCTCACCGACAGTCTACCTGCTCGCGCTGGTGCCAGCACTCCTGTGGGGGTTCTCGCCCGTGCTCTCGAAGCGCGGGATGTCGGCCGGCGGCGACGCGGTGCAGGCCGCGCTCGTCGTGGTCGTCGTCGACTCGGCGCTCTACTGGCTGTTGCTCCTCGCACGGCAGGGGCCGAACCTCTTTGCGGCGCTGGCTCCCGCGACGCTCGGCGTCTTCGTCGTCGCGGGCGCGGTCGGCACCGCACTCGGCCGCATCGCCGTCTTCAACGGCGTCGATCGGGTCGGCGCGAGCGTCAACAGCGCAGTCATCAGCGCCCGCCCGCTGTTTGCGACCGCGTTGGCCGTCGGCTTTCTCGGCGAACGCGTGACGCCGACCACCGTGGTGGGCGTCGTCGTCCTCGTCGCCGGTCTCGTCGTCCTCACGGTCGCGAAAGGCGGTGACCTCGGCGGCTGGAAGCCGCGCGACCTGCTCTTCCCGCTCGGCGCGGCGGCGTTCTTCGCCGTCGGCAACGTCCTCCGTCGGTTCGGGCTGACGACGTCGCCGACGACCGCGCTGGAGGCCGTGACGCTGAACGAGACGGCGGCGCTCGTCGCGCTCGCGGCCTACGCTCTCACTCGCCACCGGGACGCCGTCTTCGGGTCGCCGCGGCGGAGCTACCTCTACTTCGCCGGGAGCGGTCTCCTCACGGCCGTCGCCCTGCTGTCGCTGTTCGCGGCGTTCTCGCTGCCAGAGGGCGACGTCGCCGTCGTCGACCCGCTTGCGGCGACGGCACCGCTCTTCACCACCGTGTTCTCGTACTTCCTGCTCTCGGACCTCGAGACCGTCACGAGAGGCGTCGTCGCGGGCGCGGTCGCCGTCGTCGTCGGTGCGGCGCTCGTGACGCTCGGACCGGGGGCGGCAGTGGCCTGATAATCTGTGGTGGTTGTTTTGTCGGGTTGCGGAATTCTTTTGCCGTATCTCTGTGACATTGCACCCAATGAGCACAGGTGGTCTCGCGTGACCATGGACGACCGCATCGAGGAACTCCGCGAGAAGCGCGAGGAAGCGCAGCTCGGCGGAGGCGAAGACCGCATCGAGTCCCAACACGACAAGGGGAAGATGACGGCTCGCGAACGCATCGACTACTTCCTCGACGACGGAACGTTCCAGGAGTTCGACCAGTTCCGTACCCACCGGACTCACTCGTTCGGGATGGAGGAGAAACAGCTGTACGGCGACGGCGTCGTCACCGGCTACGGCGAAGTCAACGGCCGGACCGTCTTCGTCTTCGCCCACGACTTCACCGTCTTCGGCGGCTCGCTCGGCGAGGTGTTCGCCGAGAAGATCTGCAAGGTGATGGACAAGGCGATGGAGGTCGGCGCACCGGTCGTCGGCCTCAACGACTCAGCCGGTGCCCGCATCCAAGAGGGCGTGAAGGCCCTCGGCGGGTTCGGCGAGATCTTCCGGCGCAACACCGAGGCCAGCGGGGTCGTCCCGCAGATCTCGGCCATCATGGGGCCGTGTGCCGGCGGGGCCGTCTACTCGCCGGGTCTCACTGACTTCACCTTCATGGTGAAGGACACGAGTCACATGTTCATCACCGGCCCGGACGTCATCAAGACGGTCACCGGTGAGGAGGTGACGTTCGACGAACTCGGCGGCGCGAAGACGCACGCGTCGACCTCCGGCGTGGCCCACTTCGCCGCCGACTCCGAGGAGGAGGCGCTCGACGACATCGCCTTGCTCCTCTCGTATCTCCCGCAGAACAACGTCGAGGACCCGCCGCGGGTCGACCCGTGGGACGACCCCGAACGCGCCGACGAAGAACTCAACTCCATCGTCCCGGACCAACCGCGGAAACCGTACGACATCACCAACGTCGTCGACCACGTCGCCGACGAAGGGTCGTTCTTCGAGGTTCACGAGGACTTCGCGAAGAACATCGTCGTCGGCTTCGCCCGCCTCGACGGACACTCGGTCGGCATCGTCGCCAATCAGCCACGCGTCAACGCCGGGACGCTCGACATCGAAGCCTCCGAGAAGGCCGCACGCTTCGTCCGCTGCTGTGACGCGTTCAACGTCCCGATCCTGACCTTCGTCGACGTTCCCGGCTTCTTGCCCGGCACCGACCAAGAGCACAACGGCATCATCCGTCACGGCGCGAAACTGCTCTACGCGTACTCCGAGGCCCAGGTGCCGCTGATGACCGTCATCACGCGGAAGGCGTACGGCGGCGCGTACGACGTCATGGCGTCGAAACATCTCGGTGCGGACGTCAACTACGCGTGGCCGACCGCCGAGATCGCCGTCATGGGACCGCAGGGTGCAGTCAACGTCCTCTACTCGAAAGAGTTGGAGGCCGCAGACGACCCCGACGCCCGCCGCGACGAACTGATCGAGGAGTACCGCGAGGAGTTCGCCAATCCGTACACCGCTGCGGACCGCGGCTTCCTCGACGACGTCGTCGAACCGCCGGAGACCCGCGCCCGCCTCGTGGCGGACCTGAAGATGCTCAAGTCCAAGCGCGGCGACCTCCCGGAGAAGAAGCACGGCAACATCCCCATCTGATGAGTCTCGTCGACGACCTCGACATCCCGGAGAACGCCGACTCCGAGGAGGCCGCGGCCATCGTCGCCGCGATCGGGGCGCACATGCGCGACCAGGAGGCCGCTGCAGCGGCGGCCGACGGAGACGACGAGGAGACGTGGCAGGGGCAGAAGTGGGCGTTCGCGAGTCGGGTCGAGGCGCTGCAGGGACGGTGCGTCCAGCGCGTCCCCGACGGCGCACCGACCGACGCCTGGACCGCTGCGTCGCGCGCAGACAGATTCTGACGCCGCCGTCGACGACGTCACTCGTCGGCCGTCGTCGCGTCGCCGTCCCGCTCGTCGACTGGCCGGCGACCGACGTGGCGGCGACTCACGCCGACTCTCGTTTGCGCACTCGCATCGGCACCTCGCCAGGGTCGAGCACGACGCGCGGCGAGGGGTCGAGCGGTTCGACGCGTTCGAACGCTACCCGCCGAGCGAGCGTCGCCAAGGCGAGTTTCAACTCCATCGTCGCGAAGCGCATCCCGATGCAGTGGCGAGGGCCGCCCCCGAACGGGAAGGCGGCGTAGTCGGGTCGTTCGGGGTCGTCGTCGTCGAACCGCTCGGGCCGGAACTGCTCGGGCGCGTCCCACCACCGGTCGTCCCGCTGGATGTGGTAGGTCGCCAACTGTATCGTCGTGTCCTCCGACATCGCGTATCCGCCGAGCGTCGTGTCCGCGGTCGGTTGCCGATAGAGGGTGAACACCGGCGGGTAGAGTCGGAGCGTCTCGTCTATCACCTGCTCGGTGTACTGGAGCGCCGACAGATCCGCGAACGTGGGGTCACGACCGCCGAGAACGGTCGCCAGCTCCGCGTCGAGTCGCTCGCGGACTTCGGGGTGACCGGCGAGCAGCCAGCAGGCGTAGGTGAGCGCCGTCGAACTCGTCTCGTGGCCGGCGAAGAGGAAGGTGACGAGCTGGTCGCGGACCGTCTCTGCGTCCATCGTCGATCCGTCGGGGTACGTCGCGTCGAGGAGGGCCGCGAGCAGGTCGTCGTGTTCGTCGCTCGCCGCTCGTCGTTCGGCGATCACCGTCGCCACGAGCTCGTCGAGGTCGGCCATCGCTCGGTCGTACCGGCGTGACGCCGGCGTCGGGAGCCACTCGGGAGCCAGCGACCAGACGCTGGTCGTGGTCTCGGCGATCGCTGCGGCGGCCTCCCTGACGACCGTGCCGCGCTCGGCGTCGAGGTCGACCGAGAGCAGCGTCCGGGCGAGCACTGCGAGCGAGTACGACGAGAGCGCCGCGCGGAGGTCGACGACTGCACCGTCGTCCCATCCGTCGGCGAGGGCGGCCGCGCCCTCGACCATCGCGTCGGCGAACGACCGGATCCGGGCAGGCGTGAACGCGGGTTGCAGCAGTCGACGTTGGCGACGCCACTCCTCGCCCTCGACGGTGACGAGTCCGTTCGGGGCGAGCAGGGAGGCGAACTCCGTCTCGAACTCCCCCTTCCGGAACTCTGCGCTCCGCGTCACCAGCACCTCCTCGACGAGTTCCGGGTCGAAGACGGCGACGAACCGCCGGCCGACGGCGTCGTACTCCACGACATCGCCGCGTCGCTGGAGGCGGTCGCCGAGCGCCAACCCGTCGCGGAACCACGCGACCGTGTGACCGAGAAGCGGAAGACCGTCGTCTCTCGGCGGGGACGGTGCGTCGTCGAACCCGACGGTCGGGCCGGACGCGTCCTCGCCGCGTGCCGTGTCTGTCCCCCTCTCGTCTCTCGCTCTCTCCTCCGCGGCCGTCCTGTGGGGTCGCTCGTCCGTCAGCGAGTCGGTGTCCGTCATATCACTCAGTTGGTCGTCTCGCCCCCTCGCGGTTTCCACGAACTGCTGAACCTTTTTATAAACAGGCTGCCACGACTGTAGCCGTGAAGTCACTCGACGTGACGGTTCGACTCCCACCCGCGATGCGGCTGCCGATACCCGAGGGGTCCGACGTCGACGACGCCGTCGAGCGCGAGGAGATGGTCGCGTGGCACGCCCGCTCCGACGGGACCGTCTCGTTCCTCTCGGTCGTCACCGGTGATCTAGGGGTCGTCCGTGAGACTGTCGACGCTATCGACCCGGTGCGCTCGGTGGAGTACGCCGCCATCGACGACGAGACGTTCTACGTCTACGCCGAACTGGAGGCGACACCGGCCGACGTCGCGCTCTGGGAGACCTTCGAGGACCGTCACGTCGTTGTCGTCCCGCCGGTGGTCTATCTGGACGCTGGCACCGTCCGGATGACCGTCCTCGGCGATCCTACCGACCTGCGGGCAGTCGTCGCGGACTTCCCGGACGAGGTTGGCGTGGAGATCGGCCGTCTGAGTGAACACCGCCACCTCGCCGGATCGCTCGTCGGGCGTCTCACGCGGCGGCAGTTCGCGGCGGTTCGCGTGGCCCGCGAGGTCGGATACTACGAAGTGCCGCGCGAGGGATCGCTGACCGAGGTGGCCGAGGCGCTCGATTGCTCCGAGAGTGCCGCGTCGACGCTCCTCCGGAAGGGACAACGGGCGCTCGTCGACGCGGCGTTCGGCGGGTGATCGCCGCCGTTCTCACTCGACGCGGCGCTTCCGCACTCGTACGCGGAGTTCCGATTTCGGCTGTAGCGTCGCTGCCGCCGTGAACTCGACGTCGGGATCGCTCACGAGGTCGAACTCGCAGGACCCAACCAGCGTCGCCAGCACGAGGTGGAGTTCGAGCATGGCGAAGCGCAGCCCGATGCAGTGACGCGGGCCGCCGCCGAACGGGAAGTACGCGTAGTCGGGGAGGTCGGCTTCCATCTCCTCGGTCCACCGTTCGGGTCGGAACGACTCGGGGTCGTCGTACCACCGCGGGTCGGTGTGGAGGCGAAACGCCGGGAGGGTGAGCTGGGTCCCCTCGGGGACGCGGTAGCCGCCGAGGACGACGTCCCGCGTCGGCTGACGGAACAGCACGTAAGCCGGCGGGTACAGCCGGAGCGTCTCCTTCAGCACTCGTTCCGTGTAGTCGAGACGGCGGACGTCCGCGGCCGTCGGCCGTCCGTCGCCGACGACGTCGTCGACCTCCGCTCGCAGTCGCGCGGCAACCTCGGGATACTGCGAGAGCGCGAAGACGGCGTAGCTCAGCGCCAGCGACGTGGTCTCGTGGCCGGCGAAGAGAAACGTCATCAGCTGGTCGCGGACCGTCCGCTCGTCCATCGCCGTCCCGTCCTGGTAGGTGACAGAGAGGAGCAGCGAGAGCAGGTCGTCGCTCGACTCCGTCGCTCGCCGGCGCTCGGCGATCAGATCGCGGACGACCCGGTCGAACTCGTCGGTGGCGCGTCGGAACCGGCGGTTCCGCGGCGTCGGCAGCCACTCCGGGAGGAACGACTGGAGCGACCCGGCGTCGCTGCGTTCCTGGACCGCGTGGGCGGCGTCGCGGATGGCGCTCTCGTCGCCCCGGACGTCGACGCCGAACAGCGTCTTCGCGAGGATGGAGAGCGCGAGCGCCGAGAACTCGTCGGTGAGGTCGACCACCTGACCGTCGTCCCACGAGTCGACCGTCGCGGCGGCGTAGGCGGCCATCGTCTCGCCGTACGTCTCGACGCGCTCGCGGTAGAAGATCGGCTGCATCGCCGTCCGCTGACGGCGCCACTCCGCGCCCTCGGTGAGGAGCACACCGTGTTCGAGGAAGTCGACGCCCGACTGCCGCAGGATGTCGCCCTTCTCGTAGGCGTCGGCGTCGTCGACGAGCACCTGCCCGATCTGGTCCGGGTGGAGCAGCGTGACGAAGTCGTGGCCGCCGACGTGGTAGCTCACCACGTCGCCGTACGCTGCGAGCGTGTCGTAGAAGCCGAAGACGTCGCGGACGAACTCGACGGTGTTACCGACGAGCGGGACGCCGTCGGGACCGGGCGGGAGGGGTCGGTCGCTGGCCGTCTCCTGGTGGCTCATACGTCGAGCTACTCGGCGTCGCTCAATCGAGTTTGGGTCGGACCTGTCCGCCTCTTTTTGTACGCTGCGTGTCAACTATCGGCCATGAAGTACCTCCACCTCACGCTCCGCCAACCGCGCGAGACGCGGCATCCGATGCAGAACGCCATCGCCGACCACGAGTCGATCCACCGCGCGGACCTGCTCTGCTGGAACTTCGGCACCGGCGAGGACGTCGAGAGCCTGCTGTTCTACGTCGTCGGCGACGACGCGGTCTACGAGGCCGCGCTCGCCGACGTCGAGAGCGTCGCCGACTACGACGTCACGTCCGTCGACGACGACACCTTCTACGTCTACGTCGACCAGCGGACCCGCGAGGCTGACGTCGACTTCCGGGCCGCCTTCGCCGGACGACGGCTCGTGGTCGTCCCGCCCGTCGTCTACACCGGCGACGGCGCGACGGCGTTCACCGTCGTCGGCGACGCCGAGGACCTCCGGGCGACGCTCGACGCCATCCCCGAGCGCATCGGTGTCGACGTCGATCAGGTCGGCGAGTACGACCGCCGAAACGGGACGCTCACGGGGTCGTTGACCGCGAGACAGCGGGAGGCAGTCGCCGTCGCCGTCGACTGCGGCTACTACGACGTTCCGCGGACGGCGTCGGTCGAAGCGGTGGCGGCGGAACTCGGCGTCTCCTCGAGCACGGCGTCCAGCCACCTCCGGAAAGCCGAGGCGACGGTGATGCGACGAGTCGCCCGACGCTGACGTCGGCCGCCAACTTCGTCAACGTCCTCTCGAGATGCGTTGACACGCACCCCGATTCGGACCGATAGAATAACGGGACCGTTCCGTGAATGGTTCCCCAAGAAATGTTCAGTAAGGTTCTCGTCGCGAACCGAGGTGAAATCGCGGTGCGCGTGATGCGCGCCTGTGAAGAACTCGGCATCCGAACAGTCGCGGTGTACAGTGACGCCGACAAACACTCGGGACACGTCCGTTACGCCGACGAAGCGTACAACATCGGCCCGGCACGCGCGGCCGACTCCTACCTCGACCACGAGGCCGTCATCGAGGCCGGTCGTAAGGCAGGTGCGGACGCCATCCACCCCGGCTACGGCTTCCTCGCGGAGAACGCCACGTTCGCCGCGAAGGTCGGCGAGAGCAACATGAAGTGGGTCGGTCCCGCCGCCGACGCGATGGAGCGACTCGGCGAGAAGACGAAGGCCCGCGCGCTGATGCAGGAGGCCGACGTCCCCGTCGTCCCCGGAACCACGGAACCCGTCGAGTCCGCCGAGGAGGTCAAGGAGATCGCCGACGAGTACGGCTACCCGGTGGCCATCAAGGCCGAAGGTGGCGGCGGTGGTCGCGGACTGAAGGTCGTCCACAGCGAAGACGAGGTCGAAGACCAACTGGAGACCGCCCAGCGCGAAGGTGAGGCGTACTTCGACAACGCGTCGGTCTACGTCGAGAAGTACCTCGAGTCGCCGCGTCACATCGAGGTGCAGATCCTCGCCGACGAACACGGCAACGTCCGCCATCTCGGCGAGCGTGACTGCTCGCTGCAGCGCCGCCACCAGAAGGTCATCGAGGAGGCGCCGTCGCCCGCACTCACCGAGGACCTCCGCGAGCGCATCGGCGAGGCCGCTCGCCGGGGCGTCCGGGCGGCCGACTACACCAACGCCGGGACGGTCGAGTTCCTCGTCGAAGACGGGGAGTTCTACTTCATGGAGGTCAACACCCGGATCCAGGTCGAACACACCGTCTCCGAGCAGATCACGGGTATCGACATCGTGAAGTGGCAGCTCCGGGTCGCCGCGGGCGAGGAACTGAACTTCGCACAGGACGACGTCGAGATCGACGGTCACTCGATGGAGTTCCGCATCAACGCCGAGAACGCAGCGAACGACTTCGCGCCCGCACCGGGTGGCAAACTGGAGACGTACGACCCGCCGGGCGGGATCGGCGTCCGCATGGACGACGCGCTCAGACAGGGCGACGACCTGGTGACGGACTACGACTCGATGATCGCGAAGCTCATCGTCACCGCCTCCGACCGCGAGGAGTGTATCACGCGCTCGGAGCGCGCGCTCGCCGAGTTCGAGATCGAGGGGTTCCACACGATCATCCCGTTCCACCGGCTGATGCTCACCGACGAGACGTTCTGTGCGGGCGAACACACGACGAAGTACCTCGACGAGGAACTCGACAAGGACCGCATCGAACAGGCCGTCGAAGAGTGGGGTCCCGCCGACTCCGGTGCCGAGGAGGACGAGGACGAGGAGGTCACCGAGCGCGACTTCACCGTCGAGGTCAACGGCAAGCGCTTCCAGGTGTCGCTCGAAGAGCGTGGCGCGCCCGCCATCCCCGTCTCCGGAAACAGTGGCTCGAGTGGGGGACAGCAGCGCCCGCCGCAGGCTAAACAGGACGACGGCGACGAGGAGGTCGTCGTCGAGGGCGACGGCGAACGCGTCGAAGCCGAGATGCAGGGGACCATCCTCTCGGTCGAGGTCGACGAGGGCGACGAAGTCAGCTCCGGCGACGTGGTCTGCGTCCTCGAGGCGATGAAGATGGAGAACGACGTCGTCGCCGAACGCGGCGGCACCGTCTCGCAGGTGCTCGTCGGCGAGGGTGACGCCGTCGACATGGGCGACGTGCTCGTCGTCATCGAGTAGAACACCCTTCACAATCCACGGTAGCGTTTTCTTCGGGTCACCTATCCGTCGAGCCGTGACGACGCTCGAACCCGTCGACTGTCGGCTATCTGGTGCTCGACCACACGACGAGAATCACCGCTCTGCGTCGATCTTCCGCGTCGCCGACGAGAGTGGCGACGCTGTCGCTCAGCGGTCAGCGATAGAAAGGAACCGAATCGTCGGAACTCGAAAACCCGCTTAGATGCCCGCCTCGAAGTCGTCGAGGGCGTAGCTGGGTTCGGCACCGCGGCGGTCGAGCGTCTCGTTGGCGAGCAGCCAGTAGACGACCGACAGTGCGCGGCGACCCTTGTTGTTCGTCGGGATGACGAGGTCGACGTTCGACGTCTGGTTGTTCGAGTCACACATCGCGATGACCGGGATCCCCACGGTGATGGCCTCTTTGACGGCCTGGTTGTCACCGATGGGGTCCGTGACGACCACGACGTCCGGCTCGATGTAGCCCTCGTAGTCGGGGTTCGTCAGCGTGCCCGGGATGAAGCGCCCGGTGCGGGCGCGTGCGCCGATGGCCTCGGCGAACTTCTCGGCCGGGAACCGACCGTACTGACGCGAGGAGGTGACGAGCACCTGCTCGGGGTCGTAGTTCGCGAGGAAGTCGGCGGACGTGCGGATGCGCGAGTCGGTCTGACTCACGTCGAGCACGTACAGGCCGTCGTCGCGGACACGGTGGATGAACCGTTCCATGTCCTTCGTCTTCTGCTGGGTCCCGATGTGGACACCGGCAGAGAGGTAGTCCTCGACGGGGATGAGGAGGTCCGCCTCGTCGTCGGGCATGACGTCCTCGTCGAACATCGGCTCTTCTGCGTCTTCTTCAGCCTCGGCAGCCGATTCCTCGGCTTCCTCGGCGGGCAAGTCGTCTTCCGCGGCGATGTCGGGGTCGACCTCCGGGTCGGCACCGGCCTCCTCGGCAGGCGCCTCGGTGTCGAGCTCCTCTTCCGCGGCTTCGAGTGTTTCGTTGTCGTTTTCGCTCATACAGCGTCCTCCGCGATGCGGATGAGTTCGTTGAGTTTGGCGGTTCGCTCGCCCTGGACGGTACCCGTCTTGATGAACGGTGCGTCCGTCGCGACGGCGAGGTGTGCGATGGTTGTGTCCTCCGTCTCGCCAGAGCGGTGGGAGATGACGGAGTCGTACCCGTGCTCCGTCGCCAGTTCGATGGCGTCGAAGGCGTCGGTGAGTGTACCGATCTGGTTCGGCTTGATGAGGATGCTGTTGGCCGCATCCGTGTCGATACCCTCCTGCAGGCGCTCGACGTTCGTCACGAACAGGTCGTCGCCACAGATGAGCGTCTTGTCACCGACGCGGTCGGTGAGTTCGGCGAACCCTTCGTAGTCGTCCTCGTCGAGGGGGTCCTCGACGTAGGCGAGGTCGTAGTCGTCGACCAGGCCGGCGACGTAGTCGATCTGCTCGTCGGTCGACTTGGTCTCGTCGCCGTAGTGGTACTCGCCGTCCTCGAACAGTTCGGCACCGGCCATATCCAGCCCGAACTTGATCTCGAAGCCGCGGTCGTCCGCGACTGCGTCGACGGCTTCGGCCATGATCTCGAAGGCCTCGGCGTCGTCGACGGCGGGTGCCCAGGCACCCTCGTCGCCCTTCGCGGCGGGGATGCCGCGCTCGTCGAGGATCTCTGCGGCTTTCGCGTGGACCTCGGCGTTGGCGAAGACGGCCTCGGCGACGCTCGGCGCGCCGACGGGGGCCGAGAGGAACTCCTGGATGTTCGTGGCGTCCTTGGCGTGTTCGCCGCCGCCGACGACGTTCCCGAGCGGGATCGGGAAGTTGTCGCCGCGGAACGCGCCGCCGAGATGCTGGTACAGCGGCGCACCGAGGACGTCGGCACCGGCTTTCGCGGCGGCCATCGAGATGGCGACCGCCGAGTTGGCACCGACCTCCGAGAAGTTGTCCGTGCCGTCTGCGGCGCGGAGTGCTCCGTCGACTTCGCGCTGGTTACCGGCGTGGACCTCGCCGACGAGTCGCGGCACCGCGTGTTTGCGGGCCGCGCTGATCGCCTCGTTCGGCGGGAGTTCGATGGCTTCGTACTCGCCCGTACTCGCGCCGCTCGGTGCGGCCGCACGGCCGAAGCCGCCGGACTCGGTCAGCACGTCGGCCTCGACCGTGGGGTTCCCTCGGGAGTCGAGGATGCGACGCAGTCGGACGCTGGTGATGAGAGTCATCGTCCTACTGTCCCCCCCGCTTGACCGTAAAGGGTAGGACACCGGCGTCGTACTCCTCGGCGGCGATGAGGATCGGCTCGGTCTCGTTCGTGTCGATGAGCACCGGCGCGCCGTACGACACTTGCAGGGCTCGTGCCCCGAGGATGCGTGCCTTCTCGTACCGATTGTAGCGTTGTTTTGTCGTCATCACTGATAGGGGGAGACGACGTCGACGAGGTCTTTGTGCGAGACCATCATCCGTCGGCAGCAGTGGCGCTCGACGCCGAGCTCGTCGAGGACCTTCGCGGGGTCCTCGTCGCCCTCGCGGGCACGGGCTTTGAACTCTTCCCAGTGTTCGGCGACGACGTTGCCACACGTGAAACACCGGACGGGTATCATCATGGCGTGATCACCTCAGCGGTAGGACTTCTGGTAGCGAGCGCGGGCGCCAGGTCCGCCCCACTTCTTGGATTCGGACTGACGCACGTCGTTGACCAGGAGCGACCGGTCGAACTCCATGTACGCGTCGCGGAGTTCGGCGTCGTTGAGATGCTGGACGAGGCCGCGGGCGATGGCCGTGCGAGCGGCGTCTGCCTGCCCGCTGAAGCCGCCACCGCTGACCGTGACGTCGACGTCGACCTTCGAGCGAAGGTCCTCGCCGGCGATGCGGAACGGTTCCAGCATCTTCAGCTGTGCCATCTCCGGCTCGGTCAGTTCGACCGGCTGGGAGTTGATGCGAACTCGACCCTCACCTTCGCGTACGGTCGCGCGGGCGACGGCCGTCTTCTTCTTTCCGCTCGTGTTCGTTACCATGTGACGTTAGCACCCAGTTTCTCGCTGATCTCCCCGAGGGAGACGAACTTGATACTCGAAAGGCGGTCCAGCGACGTCTCGTCGAGCACTTCGCCGTCCTCGTCGAACGGGTTGCCGACGTAGACGCGGACGTTCTCCAGCGCCTCGCGGCCGCGGGGCTTCTTGTACGGGAGCATCCCACGGACCGAGCGCTTGAAGAGGCGGTCCGGGCGCTTCGGGTAGTACGGACCCTGGTCGGAGCCGACGTCGACTCGCTTCTCGTAGACGCCGACGATGTCGTCCTCGCTGCCGGTGATGACTGCGTCCTCGGCGTTGATGACGGCGACCGTCTCGCCGGCCAGTGCGCGCTGGGCCACCTCGGATGCGACGCGGCCCATGATGCAGTCCCGTGCGTCGATGACGACGTCTGCGTCGAACTCTGCGAGGCTCATCGGATCACCCGGACGTTCGAACCTTCGGGGTTGTCTTCTGCGATCTGTTCCAGCGACACCGTGTTGCCGACCTGTTCGATCTTCTTCCGCGCCGTGGCGGAGAAGTCGACGGCTGCGACGGTGACGTTCTTCTCCAGCACACCGCTACCCAGCACCTTGCCGGGGATGACGACGGTCTCGTCTTCCTGTGCGTACCGCTCGATGCGGCCGAGGTTGACTTCCGCGTGGGTGCGCCGGGGCTTCTCCAGACGGTCCGCGACGTCCTGCCAGACTCCGGCATCGGAATCGCGAGAAACCGCCTTCAGCTCGGCGATGAGACTGTTGAGTCTCGGGTTTGTCTTACTCATGATGTGACCTCCTGAAAAAGGGAGTGCAGGGAGCAGGATTTGAACCTGCGGACTCCTATGAGACAGCGCCCTGAACGCTGCGCCGTTGGCCTGACTTGGCTATCCCTGCACGCATTTCGCTGTACTGCTTGCCCCTTAAAACCAGTTTCGGTACGTCCGTGGCGACGTCGCCGGCGGACGCCCCACACACCAGCGGCTGCCGGTGCCGTGTGGGCTGGCAGTCGTGTGGTGGTGGGTGAAGGGGTCATGATGCGTTGTCAGACCGAAACTTTCTCTTCCAGCTCAGCTGCACGCAGGTCGATCGACTCGACCGCGCGCAGGACCAGTTCTTCGACCGTGAACGAGCCGTCCGTCTCCACGTGGAAGACGAACGCACCCGGCACGTCGCTGACTTCGACTTCCTTCCCGGGGAACTTCTGCGTGAGGTCGTTGTCGAACTCGTCGCTGTGGACGAGTTCGCCGTCCTCGGTCTCGATGACCCCGCGGAGGATGTTCGGTTCCCCGTCGTCGAACTCGGGGGTGTCGCCGACGACCTCCACCTTCTGGAGGTGGCGGTAGCCGACGGCCACGCCGCCTTGATGTTTGGCGTGGGACTTTCCGGAGTCGAGCACCGCGTCGGCTTCGAACTCCAGATGCTGTCCCTCCTTGAGATCGATGATGGGGATGTTCTCGTCGGCCGGTTGCACGTACTCGACGGACGACACCATGTCGCCGGAGTACGCCGTGGCCGGTCCTTCGACATCGAGCGCGAGCGTGACCGTGTCACCCTCTTCGAAGTCGTCCAGCTCCGTCGTCAGGGGGACGAGCCCCAGACGCAGCGCGATCATCTCGTCGAACATCACCGACGAGTTCTCGACGAACCGGACGGTGTCGATCGAGAGGGTGGGCACGTCCGCGATCATCGCCCGGCGGATGCCGTTGGCGATGGCCGGGGTGAGCCCTCGGACGAGGAAGCGTGCCTTCCGGTCGCCGCGTTCGATGAACTCGACGTCGAAATCGTGTGCCATGGGTGGGTTACATCCGCTTGTTCTTCGGCGCGCGCGTGCCGTCGTGCGGGATCGGCGTCACGTCTTCGATGCGGCCGATCTCCAGGCCGGCGCGTGCGAGCGCACGAATGGTTGCCTGGGCACCGGGCCCGGGCGACTTGTTGCCGTTGCCACCGGGACCGCGCACGCGAACGTGCAGTCCCGCGATGCCTGCAGCCTTGACCTCGTCGGCGATCGACTCGGCCATCTGCATGGCGGCGTACGGCGATGCCTCGTCACGGTTCTGCTTGACGACAGACCCGCCGGAGGACTTCACGATCGTCTCCGCGCCGGTCTGGTCGGTCACCGTGATGAGCGTGTTGTTGAACGATGCGTGGACGTGGGCGATTCCCCACTTGTCACCTTCGGATTCGCTCATGATGGGTTACTCCTGTTCCTCCGCCCGTGCCGGGTGAAGCTCGTCCGCGAGCTCCGACGTCTCGTCGAAGTTCACGGCGTCTTCCTCCGACACCTCGACTTTCTTCGACGGGACGGTGACGCGTGCACCGTCGACCGTCACGTGGCCGTGGCTGATGAACTGACGCGCCTGCTTCGGCGTGTTCGCCAGCCCCTTGCGGTAGGCGACCGTCTGGAGACGACGCTCCAGCAGGTCCGTCACGTCGAGCGACAGGACGGCGCTGATGTCGTCTTCCTCGCCGAGGATACCGAGTCGGCGGAGGCGAGCGACGAACTCCGCGCCCTCCTCTTCGGCCAGCTCGATGTCGCCCTGCGCGTCACCGAGCAGTCGGCGAGCCTCGCGACGGAAGTCACGAAGCTGCGACTGTGCCTTCCACAGCTCTTTCTTGTTCTTCAGACCGTAGCGACCCAGCAGGTCCGCCTCCTGAGCGATGCGCTCGCCCTGGAACGGGTGGTTCGGGGTCTCGTAGAACTTGGTGTTCTTGCCGGTCGTCATTCTTCGTCACCACCTTCTGCTGCCTGCTCTTCCTTGATGGCCTCCACGTTGACACCGATGGTGCCCTCAGTTCGACCGGTGGACTTCGTCCGCTGTCCGCGGACCTTCTGTCCGCGCTTGTGACGAACGCCCTTGTACGAACTGATCATCTTCATCCGGTTGATGTCGTGGCGGCGTTTCTGTTCGAGGTCGCTTCCGACTTTGTGGTTGGTCTCGCCGCTGAAGAAGTCCTTCCGGCGGTTGACCATCCACTCCGGGGTGTGGTCCTCGAGGTTCTCGACGACGTCGATGACTGCGTCGATGTCGTCCTGCTCGAGGCGACCGAACGTCGCGTGTCGGTCTACACCCGCGGCGTCGGCAACGATGCGCGACATGCGCTTGCCGATACCTTTCATGTCCGTCAGGGACCGCTCGACCGACTTCGTCCCATCGAGGTCCGTCTGCCCGATGCGGACGAAGTACTGGAGGTTCTCGTCGTCCTCCGGTGAGCCGTCCTGTGGTTCTTCTGCACTCATAGCTGATTGGTTGAGCGAGCGTTGCGGCGGGGATTCGAACCCCGGGGGCTTGACGCCACTGAGTTAGCAACCCAGCGCCTTGGGCCAGGCTTGGCTACCGCAACACGCGGTTGTATCGTCGCCCTACACGGACTCGGGACCCGACGCCCCTACAGTTGCTGCACTCGATACAATTCGTGGCCCATACTTAAGGCTCACGAAACCGCCGGCGACGGGCGCGTGCGCCCCGTCATCGTCTCTCACGCCGGGCGAACGGACGCTGCGTCTCACCGCGGCCGTCTGTCGCTGGCCGGAATCGTCGAACTCGCAGAGCGGCCGATCGAGACACTCCGTGCAAGCCCCGCCGTCGACGCAGCCGGGCTGGAACCCGTCGTCGACTACCTCGGGGCGCTCCGACCGGAACGACGAACCGGGGCTACCAGACGTCCCGGTAGTCGTCGACGAACGCCGCCAGCGACGTCGGCGGCCGGCCCAACAGTCGTTCGACGTCGTCGGTGACGCGGCCCGCCAACCCGAGACGTGCCGGTGCGTAGATTCCCACCATCAGCACGGCGAACCGGAGCGGGACGCCACGGGCGAACGTCCGACGGACGAACTCGAACGACGACGGCCGCGCGTACGTGACGCGTCGTCCGAGGACGTCGGAGAACCGGTCGGCGACCGACTCGAAGTCGAGCGACTCCGGACCGGTGAGGTCGTACGCGCGGTTCTCGTGGCCGGGGTCGGTCATCGTGACGGCGGCGACGGCAGCGACGTCCCGTGCGTCGACGAACGAGATCGCTCCGGTCCCCGCGGGTACGAACAGTTCGTCGCGCTCGCGGATCTCGGGCGCGTGGATCTCACTCAGGTTCTGCATGAAGTAGCTGGCACGGAGGAACGTGTGGCTGGCGTCGCTCGCTTCGAGATGTTTCTCGATGCGCCGGTGGGGCAAAAGCGGGTTCCGTTCGGCGCCGAGAACGGAGAGATAGACGACGTGGCCGACGCCCGTCCGAACCGCCGCGTCGACTGCCTCGACGATGCGGTCACGGCCGACCGACGGCGGCCGAAGGAGAAACAGCGTCTCGACGTCTTCGAACGCGAACCCCCACGTCTCCGGGCGTTCGAAGTCGAAGACGATCGGCTCGCAGTTCTCGGGCCACTCGCCCTCGGTCGGGTCCCGTACCCCAGCCCTGAACGGTAGCGCGCTGTCGGCGAGCGCGTCGACGACTCGGGATCCGACGGTTCCGGTGGCTCCTGTGACGAGCATCTTCGGCGTCATACCGCCCGATGGGTCGCCACCGGGATGAACGAGGCGGTGGTTGCTCGCTGGCTACAGGTCGAGGTCGAACGCGCGGTCCAACAGCTGCTCGTCGTACAGCGTCGTCGTCTGGTCGGGCGCGACCTCGTGGATGACCGTGACCGTCTCGACCGTGTTGACGAAGTTCTTGTAGGTCGCCTCGTCGATCATCTGGCCGTCGACCACCACCGCGCCCGTCCCGTCGCCTTTCGCCTCGTGGAACGACTCGATGCGCTGGACGTCGCCGGCGAGTTCAGACGGGCTGGGCATATGCACCCGGTTCGCTTGCGCCGTCTGGTTGGGGTGGAGCGACCAACTGCCGTCGAGGCCGACCTGCGCTTCCCGCTCGACCTGGTCGGCGTAGGCCTCGCCGTTGTAGAACCGCACGCCCGCCCGCTCGCCGAACAGTCGGTCGAACGGTCCGCCGAGCGCGACGAGCCCGTTCGCGCTCGCCTCGTTCGAGAGCCGCCAGAGGAGACTGTCCCACGACGGCGGCTCGCCGTCGAGCTCCCGACCGCCCAACTCGGCCGTGTAGTCGACCGGACCGAAGACGAGTCCGTGCAGCCGCGACTCGCCGCCCCACCGCGAGATCTCTCGGAGGTCCGACACCGCTCGCGCCGACTCGACGATGACGCTCAGCCCGACGCTCCCCTCGGGGTAGCCGTACTCCCGTTCGGCCTCGGCGACGACCCGTTCTGCTCGCTTCACGTCGTCGAGTCGGCCGACCTTCGGGACGACGACGCCGTCGACGAACTCGCCGACCTCCCGGACGAGCGTCCGGATCTGCTCGCGACCGCGGTCGCGGAACCGCTCGTCCTCGTAGCTCCACTCCACGCGCGGCCACACCTCGCCGACGAACTCCGCGTCCGGCAGTCGGTCGACGACGTTGTCGAGCGCCTCGGACTTCATGTCGGGTGCGGTGCCGTCCTCGATGTCCGGGACGAGCCAGTCGGGTTTCTGGAACCCGGTGGCCGAGAGCCCCGAGTCGAGGTACTTCGCCGTGTTCTCGCGCGGCACGGCGGCCGGTGCGGTCTGGAACGTGCGGCAGAGCCGCGGTCTGTCTGTCGTCATCGTCTGCGTTCGTGTGCTGTCTGTCGTGCGTTCGTCTCGTTCGTCAGTCGTCGCGCTGTGCGTTCCGCTCATCGTCCCTCCCGTCGACGAACCTGCGCCGTCCGCGTCCCCGAGTAGACGACCCGGTCGTCGGCCGTGACGGCGTAGTGCCGGAAGGTGACCCGCCCCGCTCTGTCGCTGCCTGTCCCCTCGTCGGCTTCCTCCGCGTCGACGACGCGGGTGAACGCGAACACGGTGTCGTCGGCCGTCACGAAGTCGTGGAACCGCTCGTCCTCGTACCGCTCCTCGCGCCACGTCGCCTCGTCCGACCGAGCGTGGCCGAGCGCGATCGACCGTGTCACGTCGCCGTAGACGACGATCTCGCTCGAGGGCGAGTCGGCCATCATCGCCGCGTTGTGGTGTTGCCCCGCCGTGTTGAGCGTCCGCAGCGGGAGGACGGACATGAGCACGTCGTCGACCGTCCGACCGCGCTCGTGTCGGTAGGCGACGGCGGCGTCTCGTCCCTCGACCGCCGCGAGCGCGTCGCGGAAGTCCTCGAAGTACGGCCCGTCGGGCGCGACGAGATCCGTCGGCAGCGGCGGCGAGGCGTCCGCTCCGCCGGACTCCGTCGCCGCCGACTCCCCGCCGTCGGTCTCGACCGGCTCTCGACGCGGCACCATGTTCGTCCGCGTGTAGGAACACAGCGGGTCGCCCGTCTCGCAGTCGTAGCTCGTCGTCTCCCACGAGACGATGCCGTAAGCGGGTCGCGAGGAGGAGGTGCGTTTGTCGAGCACCGTCGACTCCACCCGGAGGTCGGTGCCCGGAGACACCGCCTCGCGGTGGAACCCAACGTCGGTGCGCCCGAGGAAGTAGCCGCCCTTCTCGCTGAGGTCCTCGACGCTCGGCCCCATCGTGCAGGCGACGAGGTAGTCGGGGTGGACGGGCGGTTCCTCGAACCCGCGGTCGCGGGCGGCGTCGGGCCGCCAGTACGCGGGGTCGTGGTTGAGCGTCTGACTCGTCCACAGGTCGTTGCCGTCGCGGGTGAGACGGAGCCCCCGGTCGTGTTCGATGGTCGCGCCCTCCTCGAACGACTCGAAGTACGTGCCCTTTTCGAGTACCTCCGCGCGTGCGAGCGCGTCCGGCATCGACTCGACCCAGTCCGGGCCGTCAGTCATCGGCGGCCACCTCCGTGGCTGCTGTCCGACCGCGTCTGGCGAGCGTGCGGCGCATCTCGTTGGTGACGATCATGAACCCCTCGTCGAACCCCATCCCCGGTTTGGCGAGCAGCTGCGCCGCCCGCGTCGCGAGCGCGACGTGCGCACACGCGCGGGCCGAGACGTCCGTCTCGTTGCAGGTGCCGCCGAGGTAGGCGCGGGTGTCGGTGCCGCGACAGGCGAGGACGGCCTCGGCGCTCCGCTGGACCCCGCCCAGATCGGGTGTCTTCACCTGCACCACGTCGGCCGCGCCGGCGTCGACGAACGCCCGCACGTCGTCGAACGTGTTGCACCACTCGTCGGCGACGAGGTCGACCCCGACGTCGGCGTCCGAGAGCCCGTCGCGGAGCGTCGCCATCTCGCGGATCTGCGCCTCGCGACCCCCCGCGTCCATCGGTCCCTCGATCTGCAGCGGGTACGGGGCGGCCGCTCTCCGGAGGTCGGCGAAGTAGTCGACTACCTCCGCACGGTCGTACGGCGGGCCGAACACCTCACCGAGGATCCCGTAGACGTCGATGTGGAACCGCGGGTCGTAGCCGTCGATGCGCTCTGCGCGCTCCGAGAGCCACCGGACGTAGTCGAGAAGTCGCTCGCCCTCGGGGCCGATCTTCTCGACGCTGTTGAACAGTCCGTGCGGGAGGACGGGGACGCCCTTCAGCAGCATCTTCTCGGCGTTCGTCCGCCGCTCGTCGCCCGACTGGCCGAACACCGGAATCGGCTCCGTCGCCGGCGCGACGTCGTAGACGTCGGCGAGCACGTCCGTCATCGTCGTCCCCGTCGCGCTCGCCGCCGCGTCGAGCAGTGCCTGCGAGACGCCGTAGCGGATCGCCGTGTGGAGGCGGTCGCCGTCGACGGTCAGCTCCTCCAGCAGGGTCGCGTTCTCCGCGAACGCCGCCGCGTCGCGTCCGCGGAGGCGATCGGCGACGGCATCCTCCACGACCGGCCGGTACTCGTCGGCACGGAACAGCGGGTCGCGCCCGCCGGCACCTGAGTACTGGACGGCACAGCAGTCGCCGGTGGCAGTCGCGCCGGAGGAGAGTTCGAGTTCGACCGTCAGCGCCTCGCCGGCCTCGCGGATGCGACGGAAGCCGTCGGTCTGCGGGTCGCCGCGGTAGTCGAACCCCTCCTGCGTCGCGCCGGCCTTGATCGCCCGCTGGTCGTCGAAGAAGAACCCCGACACCGTCGGGACGGCCCGGACGGACTCGATGGAGACGCTCACGTCCACCCCTCCGTCGGGCGGCCGATGAGTTTGCCGTCGCTGATGGCGTCGACGTCGTCGGCGACCATCCGGAACGAACACTTCCGCCCCTCCGTCTCCGCGCGTTCGTCGAGGCGAGCGCGGTGCATCTCCTCGACGTCGTCGTCGAGCGCGAGGTCGCCGAACTCCAGTATCCGCACTCGGCCCTTGTCGTCGCGGGCGGGGAGCACGGCACCCTTCGCGCTCTCGCTGGGGGCGAACGGCACGTCGAGCGCGCCGGTCTCGAACGCCCGCACCGTGCCGCGGGCGACGTCCCCGTCGCCGAGTGCGAGCACCGAGTCCATCAGCGACCGCACCGAGCGTTCGATGATCTCCCGTTCGTCGCCGATCCCGTCGAGCGTCACGTCCTGTTCGATGAGCATGTCGATGAGCTGTCGTGTCGTCCGGAGTCCAGCGGCGTTGGCCTCCATCGTGGGGACGCCCTGGAACTCCTGTGGCGACTTCGTGATGACCTTGTCCGGTCTCGCGACCGCGGCGGTGGCTCCGCCGAGGCCGATGACCCCGTTGGCGCGCGCTTCGTCCGGTGGGAACCCGCCCATCCACTCGTGGAAGACGGTGGTGACGGTGACGTCGTCGGGGAGGTACTCCTCGCCGAGCGCCCGGAGCGACCGGAGGGCGGCGACGTCCTGCACGAGGTTGCCGACCTGTCCGTAGCCGAGCGTCACCGACTTCACGCCCTGTGTCGCCGCCAGCAGCCCCTCGACGAGGCCGACGGCGATGGCGATAGACGGGGGGACGAGCGTCCCCGTCAGCGGGCCGAACGGTTCGCGGTTGATCCGCACCCCGAACTCCGTGTAGAGGCCGGCCAGCCGGTCGACGAACTGCCAGTGTTCGATCGTCTCCGCCAGGTCGCGGCGCTTCGTGTACGGGATGTTGTACGAGATGGGACCGCCCTCGAAGCTCTGGAAGCCGCCGGCGAAGGTGACCATCGCCAGCAGGCGGGCGTCGGGCGTCCCGTGGCGCACCTCGATGGGCCCGTCGACGCGCTCGATCAGTTCGCGACAGCCGTCGACGCCGTGGTTGACGGCCGGGAAGCCGTTGAGCGTGTCGTCGCCGGACTCGCGGGCGGCGTCGAGCCCCTCCTGTGCCTTCCCGTACTCGTTGTCGCGAGTGTAGGAGTCGATGGTCGTCGGCAGGAGGTCCGCACCGCCCTCCTCCCAGAGATGACCGAGCAGGTCGACCTGCGGGTCGAGTCGGGGGACGCCTGCCCGCGGCTGGAGCAGCGGTCTGTTCGCCGACTCCAGCACGTGGGCGAACCGCTTTCCGTCCGGGAGCGTCCCGTGGTAGTCGACCGACTCCTCGAAGTCGACGGCGTCGGCCGTCGACCAGTCGTCGCGGAGCGACTCGGCGATCTGCCCGAGCTCCGACTCCGCGAGGCGTTCGTCCCGAACCATCAGCTGTAGGCTCGGACCGACTCCTGGTCGGTCTCTGTCGTCGAGACGTCGAGGTCGACCCGAAGCGCGTCGATCGCCTCCTGTGGCTCGGTCTCCGAGTCGAAGACGCGGGTGAACCCCATCCGCTCGAAGCGGCGACGCGTCTCCGTCCAGTCGTCCTGCCCGACGGCGAGGTTGCCGCCGATGTACGTCGGCAGGTCGAGACCGGCCTCCACGAGCTTCTCGTGGAACCCGCCACAGTCCTGCTCGGCGTGACCGTAGAGTGAGGAGACCAGTACTGCGTCCGCGTCGTGGGCTTTCGCTGCGTCGACGAACTCCGTCTGTGACGTCTGGACGCCGAGGTTCACAACGTCGAACCCCGCCGCCGACAGTGCCTGCTCCAGAATCGTGATCCCGACGACGTGTGCGTCGGAACCGATCACACCGAGGATGACTGTTCGCGGCATCATCGTGAACAACCGTGAAGGACCTCATAAAGTTAATGATTTATAATGATAATATTCCTTAAGGAGGGTTAGACACTGGTGTGACATGGATTCACAAAGTACATGATTAATAGGGTAGTTTTTTCTTTCACGTTCACGACGCCGTTGTCATGGGTGCGCTCAGCGACCTTCGGGTGCTCGACCTGACACAGGTGCTCGCCGGACCGTACTGTACGATGCTGCTGGCCGACCTCGGTGCCGACGTCGTGAAGATCGAACGTCCCGGCGGCGACCTCATCCGGTCGAACCCGCCGTTCGTCGACTCGGCGGACGAGCCGTACGGCGGCTACTTCCAGAGCGTCAACCGCGGGAAGCGCTCGCTCGAACTCGACCTCGGCAGCGACGAGGGGCGCGCCGACTTCCTCTCGCTCGTCGAGTCGGCGGACGTCGTCGTCGAGAACTACCGTGCGGGCACGATGGAGCGGTTCGACCTCGGCTACGAGACGCTCCGCGAACACAACCCCGAACTCGTCTACGGCGCCATCCGGGGGTTCGGCGACCCCCGGACGGGCGAGACGCAGCGACAGGGCCAGCCCTCCTTCGACCTCGTCGCGCAAGCACTCAGCGGACTGATGGAGATCACGGGGCAGGAGGACGGGCCGCCGACGAAGGTCGGCCCCGGCGTCGGCGACATCTTCACGGCGACGCTCAACGCCGTCGGCGTCCTGGCCGCGGTCCACCACCGCGACCGGACGGGGGAGGGACAGTTCGTCGACACGGGCATGTACGACAGCATGGTCAGCCTCTGTGAGCGGGCGGTCTACCAGTACTCCTACACCGGCGAAGCGCCGACGCGACAGGGCAACTCCCACCCGACGCTGTTCCCGTACGACTCCTTCGAGACCGACGACGGCCACGTCGTCGTCGCCGCCTTCGGCGACAACCACTGGGAGGCGCTCTGCCGGGCGATGGACCGCCCGGACCTCGCCGCCGACTACCCGGACGCGGCGAGTCGTCTCCGCAACCGAGAGGCGCTCCGGGCGGCCGTCGCCGACTGGACGCGCGAGCGGACCAGCGACGACGTGGTCGACGCGCTCGTCGGCGACGTCCCCTGCGAGCGCGTCCAGACGGTCGCCGACGTCTTCGAGGACCCGCACGTCCACGACCGTGAGATGCTGGTCGAGGTCGACCACCCCGAGAGCGGCGAGCGCGTGACCATCGCGGGCCAACCGATCAAGATGTCGGCGACGCCGACGCAACCGGGGCGGCGCGCGCCGCTGCTCGACGAACACCGCGAGGAACTGCTCGGCGACGCAGTGGGCGACGCGGACGACGGAGCGCCCTCGCGGGCGACGGAGGAGGCCGACGACTGATCGGCTGCGTCCGATGCCGACGAGAGACTGACCCCGAGACGGCCCGCACCGCTCACGGGCACAGTTTCTTGACGTCCTCACCCGATTGCGAAGCTATGACCGGTGCGACGTTCCTCTCCGGCGACCGCGTCACGCTCACCACCGTCGAGGCCGAGGACGTCGAGTTCCTCCGCGACGGCGTCAACGACCCGTCGGTCCGGGTGCCGGCGGGGCAGGTGCTCCCCAGCAACGAACGCCAGGAGCGCGAGTGGTTCGAGGCGGCGAGCACGAGCGACGACGTCGTCCAACTCCTCGTCGTCGTCGACGGCGAAGCCGACGAACGGGGCGCAGAGTCGTCGGACACTCGCGCCGGCGTCGTCGAACTCGACCCCATCGACCGCGAGACGGGGACGGCCGACGTCGCCTACTGGCTCCGTCCCGAGTTCCGCCGCAACGGCTACGCCCGCGAGGCGCTGGAGCTCGTCGTCGACTACGCTTTCTCGCAGCTCCGCCTTCACCGGGTGAACGCCGCCGTCTACGACTTCAACGAGCGGTCGATGGAGCTGTTGCAGGCGGTCGGGTTCACCGCCGAGGGCGTCCAGCGGGAGAACGCGTTCGTCGACGGGGCCTACCGCGACACCCACTACTTCGGCGTGCTCGAAGACGAGTGGGAGCGAGAGCGGGAGAACTGACGCTCAGCCGTCACGGAAGACGACGCCGTCGAACGTCCCCGTCAACACGACCTCGTCGACTCCGTTTCGACACGCGACGTCGGCCTCGACGTCGACCCGCGTCTCGGCCTCCTCGACGCTGTCGATGGTCACCTCGCACTCGATCTCCTCGCCCGTGTAGACCGGGCGGTGGAACTCGAACGTCATCGTCCGCGCGAGCACGTCGAGGTCGCCGCCGATCTTCGTCGGGAGCGTCGCCGTCAGGAGCCCGTGGACGACGAGGCGACCCTCCTCGTCGGGCTCTTCGTGGTGCGTGCCCCGGTCGTTCGAGAGGTCAGCGAACCGGCGGACGTCGTCCTTCGAGAAGCTGCGGCTATACGTTCGGGTCTCCCCTTCGGTCGGCACGTCGGTCATACCGGTCGGACGGACACCGGCCACAAAAACACTCGTTCGGTCCACCGCTTCGGCCGCTTCGGCCACTTCGGCCACTTCGCGCTGCTCTCTCCGCTCCTGTGCGCACGACGCTCCGACGGCCGTCAGTCCGCGCGGACGCCGAGATACTTGTCGTTGATCTCGTACTCGCCGCGGTCGTTCTCGACGAGGTACTCGCCGTAGTACGGGACGCGGTTCGAGACGACCTCGCGGAACGCCTCGCGGATCTCGGGTTTGGTCATCTCGCCCATCGACCGGAGGTCGTCGTTGCGGTTGAGACAGCCCTTCAGGTAGCCCTCGTGGGTGACGCGCACCCGGTGGCAGTTCGCACAGAACGTCTCGTTCTCGACGGGGTCGACGATCTCGACCATCCCGCCGTCGGACTCCGGCGTCCCGCCCACCCAGTAGCGCTTGCGGTCGTGCATCTCGCGGGTCTCGACGGTGTCGGCGATATCGGCCAGCCAGTCGTGGACGCGCTGGATGTCGATGTTCCACTCGGGCTTGCCGGTCAGTTCGGGCATGTACTCGATGAGCTGCAGTTGGAGGCCGTCGTTCTCGGCGACGTGGTCGACCATCCCCTCGACGTAGCCGGCGGTGTGCTCGAAGACGACCATGTTGAGTTTCACTGGCTGGAGTCCGGCGTCGAGAGCGGCCTCGACGCCCTCCATCACCTTCTCGTACGCGCCGGATTTGGTGATCTCGGCGAACGCCTCGGGGTCGAGGGCGTCCTGTGAGACGTTGACGCGGCTGAGCCCCGCCTCCTTCAGGTCCTCGGCGCGACCCGGGAGGAACGTCCCGTTCGTCGTCAGCGACGTCTCCATCGAGTCGGGCGTTCGGCGGATGATCTCCTCTAAGTCCTGTCGGAGCATCGGCTCGCCGCCGGTGAACTTCACTTTCTCGACGCCGAACTCCTCGACGACTTCGAGGAAGCGGACGACGTCGTCGGCGCTCATCTCGTCGTCCTGTGCGTCCATCGGTCCACGGGTGTCGCCGAGTCCCTCGTTGTGACAGTAGACGCAGTCGAAGTTACACCGGTCGGTGAGAGAGACCCGCACCCCGGAAACCTCGCGGCCGAAGTCGTCCTCTAACATTATACCTCATTCTTCGTGGAGATGTCCTTAAATGACGCGGCGATTCGAACCACGAGGTAACCGGTGGTGGTTACCTCCCGGGTGGCTTCGTCGTCGGTGGTCGTTACGCTCGTCGGGCTGCGAGCGGCGTCGAAGTCGACTCACGGCATCGGCTCTCCGCCCGAAATCGGCGGCACTCGATGCCGTCTCCCGGAACATCTTTGCCTCGAAGGGACAACCGTGATGGTATGATAGACGAGACCATCGAGGAGATCCGGGAGATGCAGACGCACTCCTCGTCCGTCGTCGCGGTGAAGGCGACTCGTTCGCTGGCGACGCTGCTCGACCGCGACTACGCCACCGTCGACGAGTTCGAGCGCGACCTCGAACACAACACGGGGGCGCTCCGACGGGCGAACCCCTCTCACGCCTCGCTGCACAACGCGATGCGCGAGGTCGCCCGCAGCGTCGTCGGTCGCGCCGACTCCGTCGAGTCCGCGAAGAAGATCACCCGCTCGACCATCGACCGCGTCGTCGAGGACATCGAGACGGGCAAGCGCAAGGCCGCGCGCAACCTCGCCGATACCTTCGAGGACGGCGAGACGTTTCTCACGCACGACTACTCCTCGACCGTGCTGGAGGGCGTCGAACTCGCTGCGGGCGAGGGGGTCCACACCACCGCCTACGTCACCGAGGCCCGCCCGCGCTATCTCGGCCGGAAGACGGTCCGCACCCTTTCGGGGATCGACCGCGTCGACCCGCATCTCATGGTCGACGGTGCCTCGGGCGTGTTCCTCCCCGAGTGCGACCGGGTCATCATCGGCATGGACTGCATCGTCGACGACACGCTCTACAACCGCGTCGGCACGTTTCCGCTCATCGCCACCGCCCACCGACTGGACGTCCCGGTCACCGTCGCCGGCAGCAGCACGAAGATCATCGTCGACGGCTTCGCCTTCGAGAACGAGTACCGCCCGGCCAGCGAGGTGATGCTCGAACCCACCGAGGGGATCACCGTCGAGAACCCCGCCTACGACGCGACGCCGGTGGACCTCATCGACGAGGTCATCACCGACGACGGCGTCCACGAGTTCTAACCCCTCCGATCTGTCTCGTCGACTCTTTTGAAAGATCTGTCCCGCAGAGATCTGCTGTCCTACGACAGCGAGAGACGCTCGCCGCACAGACCGCCTCGCGGACAGTTCGCTGTCCTACGACAGCGAGAGACGCTCGCCGCTCTCGTCACTTCGCTCGATGGCGTCCAACACGCGCTGGACCTGATAGCCGTCCTCGAACGACGGGTGGAACTCGCCGCCGTCTCTGACCGCCGAGAGGAACTCGTAGTTCTCGTGGACGAACGTGTGCTCCCAGCCGAGGACGTGTCCCGGCGGCCACCAGTGGTCGAGGTAGGGGTCGGAGCCGTCGGTGACGAGGATCGTCTCGTAGCCGCGGTGGTCCGCGCCCTTGTACTCCAACTCGTTCAGCCGTTCCAGCGAGAACTTCAGACTCCCCTCCGTGCCGTGAATCTGGATGGTGTGGTCGTTCTTGTGGCCGTCGGCGACGCGGGAAGCCTCGAACGTTCCGATAGCTCCCGAGTCGAACTCCACCTGTGCGGAGTAGGCGTCGTCGACGGTGACCGGTCGGGTCTCGCCGCTCCCCTCGACGGGTCGCTCCTCGACGAACGTCTGAAGCTGTCCGGAGATCTCCGCGAACTCGCCGACTTCCTCGCCGACGAGGAACCGCGAGAGGTCGACCGTGTGCGCGCCGAGGTCGCCGAGCGCGCCGCTCCCTGCCAACTCCTCGTCGTTGCGCCACGACCACGGCGCCTCGGGGTCGACGAGCCAGTCCTGCAGATACTGCCCGCGGACCTGCCGGATCTCGCCGAGCTTCCCGTCCGCGATGAGGTTCTTCGCGTAGCGAATCGCCGGGACGAACCGGTAGTTGAACGCACAGCCGGCGACGAGGCCGCTGTCGGCGGCGGCGTCGCGCATCGCCTCGGCCTCCTCCAGCGTCGGTGCGAGCGGTTTCTCGCAGAAGACGGGCGTCCCGGCCTCCAGCGCGGCGATGGAGGGTTCGGCGTGGACGTGGTTCGGCCCGAGGTTGTAGAAGGCGTCGACCTCGTCGACGACCGCCTCCCAGTCGGTCGAGATGTTCTCGAAGCCGAACTGCTCGGCGGCGTCCGCGAGCGCCTCCTCGTCGCGGCCGACGAGCGTGTGGCGGTTCACGTCGGGCGCGTCGTCGAAGAACATCGGCAAGCGAGCGAGTGCGTTCGAGTGCGCCTTGCCCATGAACCGATACCCCAGAACGCCGACGTCGAGTGGTTCTTGGCTCATCGGGATCACTCCGCCCAGTAGGCGTCGCTCGGTTGCGTCTCGAAGACCGCACGCTGGAGGACGTCGACCGCCTTCTCCAGCCCCTCTCGCGAGGAGGTCAGCGAGTCCTCGTGTTCGATGCTGAGCGCGCCGTCGTAGCCGACCATCCGGAGCGTCGAGACGACGTCCTTCCAGTGTTCTTCGCCGTGGCCGTAGCCGACCGACCGGAACAGCCACGAGCGGTCGACCTCCTCGGTGTAGTCGTCGGTGTCGAGGACGCCCTTCACGTCGGCGTTGGCGTCGTACACCTTGGTGTCCTTGGCGTGGAAGTGGTGGATGGCGTCCATCTCGCCGAGGTAGCGGATCGCCTTCGGCACGTCGATCCCCTGCCAGTAGAGATGCGAGGGGTCGAAGTTCGCGCCGATGCGCTCGTTGGTCTCCTCGCGGAGCTTCGCCATCCCGGTCGGTTCGTAGACGAGCATGTTCGGGTGCATCTCGATGGCGACGTCGACGCCGTGGTCCGCGGCGTGTTCCGCGAGGTCCGACCAGTAGTCGACGGCGACGTCCCACTGGTAGTCGTGGGCGTCGGCGTGCTCGGTCGGCCACGGCGCGGTGATCCAGTTCGGCACCTCGTCGTCCGGGCCGCCCGCGGGGAGCCCCGAGAAGCAGGTGACGACGTTCACGTCGAGTTGCGCGGCCAGTTCGATCGCCTCGCGGAGTTCCTCGTCGGCCTCGGCGGCCGTCTCCTCGTCGGGGTGCAGCGGGTTGTTGTGCGTCGCGAGCGCGCTCACTCGCAGGTCGTGTTCCTCGAGCGTCGCCTGCAACTCCGCCTGTGCGTCCTCGTCGTCGAGGTGTCGCTGTCGGTCGAGGTGATCTTCACCGGGGTAGCCGCCGCAGCCGAGTTCGACTGCGCCGACGCCGATGTCCGAGAGATACGCCAGTGCGTCTTCGAGCGATTGCCCGCCGAGCGGGACAGTGAGTACTCCGACGTCCATGGACGAGGCTACAACTACGCGCCGAATAAAAGTTCAGGACAGACCGCCTATCTTGCCGACTTATCGAGTCAGGCGGCGTCGGTGACGGGACCGTCCTCGCTCTCGCGGTGTTCCGCCGCCGCTCTGTCGAGGGGGTCCTCCAGTTCGCCCGTGATGGACTCGAAGGCGTCCGTCGCGGTGAGCAGTCCGACGATCTCGCCGTCGCGCGTCACCAGCGCCAACTCCTGTTTCTTCTCCTGGAACAGGTCGATGGCCTCGCTGACGCTCGTGTCGACGTCGATCGTCATCGGTTCGACCGCTAGCGCCTCCATCCCGATCTCGCCCGCCGACAGCTCCTCGAACCGGTTCAGCACTGCCGGCATGTAGACGATGCCGCGGAAGTCGTCGACCGACTCCCCGACCAGCGGGAACCGCGTGTGCGGGTGGTCCTCCGCGATGGAGAGGTTCTCGTCTGAGCTGTTGGTCGTCGACAGCGCGACGATGTCGTCGCGAGGGATCATCGTCTCCTCAATCGAGGTCTCACCGACGCGCAGCGCGTTCATCACTTCCTCTTGGCGCTCCTCGGAGAGTTCACCCTCGTCGAGAACGTTCCCGAGTTTGTTCCGAAGTTCGGCCCGCGACTCGATGGCGTCCTGTTCGGCCTCCAGCCACGCACCCGTCATCTCGATGCCGAACAGCCGGAGCGTCCATTTCGCGACCCCGTCGCCGAGTTTGATGAGCGGTGAGATGAGCAGCGCGAAGTAGTACAGCGGCGTCGCGCCGTATCGACAGACGAACTTCGTCCGCTCGACGCCAAGGTAGGTCGGCGTCTGTTCGCCGTGCGTGAGATGCAGGAGGTTGATGATGAGGAACGCGATGATCCCCCCTGCGCCGACGGAGGCGAGCCAGGTGTTCTGCAGATACGGTTCGAACAGCGCGGCGAGCGCCGGTTCGGCGACGATCCCGACGGCGATGCTCGACGCCGTGATCCCGACCTGACAGCTCGTCAGGTAGATCTCGAGGTCGTCGGTCATCTCCCAGGCGCGACGCAGTCCACTCGTGTCGAACTCCGACTCGGAGTACTGCCGCACTCGGGTGAGCGCGAACTCGATAGCGACGAAGAAACCGTTCGCGAGGATGAGTCCTAATCCGGCGACGAGCCGGAGTACGACCTCGGGCGTGTTCATTCACGTCCGACTTCTCTCCCGGTATAAAAAAGCGATGTGGCCTTCAGCCGTCCAACTGGACGGCGCGACCCGTCTCCGAGGAACGATAGACGGCGTCGATGACGCGCTGGACGGCGAGTCCCTCATCGATGGTGTTTCGGTTCGGCGCCTCGCCGGCGCGGACGGCCTCGACGAACAGCGCCTGTTCGGCCTCGTGGGTGTCCGTCGTCTGGGTCTCGACCTCGGTGTCGGTCAGATGGTTCGCCCCGCCCGTCCCCGACTCGTAGACGGTGAGTTCCTGGCTCCCGCGGTCGAAGCGGGCACCGGCGTCGGTCCCCCGGATCACGAACTCGTCGTTGGTGGGACGGTTGACGGCCCACGCGACCTCCAGCGAGACGGTCGACCCGTCCGCACAGCGAACGAACGCGCTGGCGGAGTCGTCGACGTCGAACCCCTCCGGGCCGCTGTCTTTCCCCCACATCTCGACGAAGGCGTAGTCGTCGCGGCCGCCGAACTGCGAGCGCGTGGTCCCCGAGACCTCGACGACCTCCGGATAGTCGAGGAAGTACAGCGCGAGGTCGATGGCGTGGACGCCGATGTCGATGAGCGCCCCGCCGCCGGCGACCTCCTTGTTCGTGAACCACGACCCACGGCCGGGGACGCCACGCCGACGGACGTAGTTGGCTTCGACGTGGTCGACGTCGCCGAACCGCCCCTGTCGCTGGTACTGTTTGACGATCTCGACCGGGTTGGCAAACCGGTTGTTGAAGCCGACCATACAGAACCCGTCTGCGTCTGCGACGGCGTCGGCGATGCGCTCTGCGCTCTCCAGGGAGTGTGCCAGCGGTTTCTCGAGGAGGACGTCCAGCCCGGCCGCCAGCGCCGAGACGGCGTACTCCTCGTGGAAGCGGTTCGGCGTAGTGACGATGACGGCGTCGGCGACCTCGTAGAGATCGGTCGCGTCGTCGTACGCCGTCACACCGAACTCTCGCTCGAAGCGCTCACGAGCCGACTGGGCGATGTCGACGCCGCCGACGAGGTCGGCGTCCTGTCGCGTCAGTCGAGTCGCGTGGTGGTGGCCGATGTTTCCCAGTCCGACGATACCGATACGCGGAGAGCGGTCGTTGCTCATCGTTAGCGAGGTTTACTCAAACGATAGTTAAGTATCTCGCTTCTGACGGCGAAACGACTGTCGAGCGAGGTGGGCGGGGAAAGAACGGCGGGCGGTCGGGTCAGTAGAGCTGGCGTTCGCGTTCGTCGCGCTCTTCCTCTTCGCGTTTCTCCTCCTTGAGACGCTTCCGTCCACGGAGGTACTGCCGACCTTTCGGGATGTAGACGTTCTTCAGGTCCATCACGAAACGCACCACTCCGTACGCCCACGGCAGGAACAGGAGGGTGACGAGCGCGACGTACAGCCAACCGAACTCTGTGACCATGGATGTGAGCTAGTCGTCGCTTTCGGCTTCCGTCCCGGTAGTGCTTTCGGCGGTCGTGGGTTTGACCAGGCCGTGCTGGATGGCCTCGCCGGTGTTCGTGTCGAACAGGTGGATCTTGCTCCGGTCGAGCACGACGTCGACGTCCTGTTCCTCTTCGATGTCGCTGTCGGGAGAGACGCTCATGAGCAGCTGGTTGCTCGACGCCGTCTCCTCGAGGCTGGTCTCGACGTCCTCCGCCAGGAGGAGGTAGATGAAGATCTCGTCACCCATCGGCTCCATCACGTCGGAGACCGTGTCGATCTCGGCGGTCGGGTGTGAGAGCGTCCGTCCGTCGTGGGCCGGGTAGACGTCTTCCGGTCGGATGCCGAGCGTCACCGCGTCGCCGACGTCGACACCCATCCGTGCGGGGTCGAACTCGACGGCGAGGTTCTCGCCCTCGAAGCCAGTCTCGGTGACGGTCCCGTCGACGAAGTTCATCGCCGGCGACCCGATGAAGCCGGCGACGAACAGGTTCGCCGGTTCGTTGTAGCAGGTCAGCGGCGGGTCGATCTGCTGGAGCTGTCCGGAGTCGATGACCGCGATCCGGTCGCTCATCGTCATCGCCTCCGCCTGGTCGTGCGTGACGTAGATGATGGTGGTGTCCAGTTCCTTGTGGAGCCGCTGGAGCTCGGTCCGCATGTGGACCCGGAGCTTGGCGTCGAGGTTCGCCAGCGGCTCGTCCATGAGGAACACTTCGGGGTTCCGAACGATGGCGCGGGCGATGGCGACGCGCTGACGCTGTCCACCGGACATCTCGTCGGGCATCCGGTCGAGCATCCCCTCTAACTGGACGATGTCCGACGCCTTCTCGACGCGTCGGTCGATCTCCTCCTTCTCGTAGTCGCGGAGGCGGAGCCCGAAGCTGATGTTGTCGTAGACGTCCATGTGTGGGAACAGCGCGATGTTCTGGAACACCATCGCGATGCCGCGGTCCTTCGGCGGCAGGTCGGTCACGTCTTGACCGGCGATGTACACCTGCCCCTCGGTCGGCTTGGTCAGTCCGGCGACCATCTCCATGGTCGTGGACTTCCCGCACCCCGAGGGCCCGACGAGACAGACGAACTCGCCGTCCCGGATCTGCACGTTCATGTCGTCTACTGCCGTTACGTCGTCGTACTGCTTCGTTACGTGTTCGAGTTTTACGTCTCCCATTGTCTTACTCCTTGAGTGCCCCTGCGGTGAGGCCGCTGACGATCTTCTCCTGTGCGATGATGACGAGGATGGCGACCGGCAGCACCCCGATGATGCTGGCCGCCGCCATCAGGTGATACGGCGTGTCGAACTGCCCCTGGAGGCCGAGGATGCCGCCGACGATCGGCGCCCAGTTCCCTGCCTCTCCGTTGTTCATCAGGAACGAGAAGAAGAACTCGTTGTAGACGCTGATGAACGTCAGGACGCCCGCCGTCGCCACGCCGGGCGCCGACAGCGGGATGATGACCCGGAACAGCGCGCCGAGTCGAGTAGTCCCCTCGATCCGAGCGGCGTCTTCCAGTCCGTCGGGGATCTGCCCGTAGAACGTGGTGAGGATGAAGATGGACAGCGGCATGAACAGCGCGCTGAACGGCAACACCATCGACCACGGCGTGTTGAACAGGTCCGGACTGTTGAGGAACAGCTGTTCGCCGAACACGATCGAGGTGCCGAGCAGCGGCACCTGCACGTTTCCGGTGAACAGCTCGAACAGCGGAATGAGGAACGCAGCCGGCGGGAAGTACGAGATGGCCAGGATGGCGAGCATCAGCGGTGCCTTCCCGGGGAAGCGGAGTCGACCGAAGACGTAGCCGGCCAGACTCGCCAACAGCAGGACGATGACCGTCGTCATGATCCCCAACACCAGGCTGTTGAACATGAAGATGTGGAACGGGACGCGTTCGAACACCGTGACGAACGACATCGGGTTGAACCCGTTCGGCACGAGACCGACGTTGGTGAGCAGGTTCTGCGGCGTCAGCGCGAGCACCAACAGCCAGTAGAACGGGAACAGCGTGGTGAACAGGAAGACGATCGTCGCGACGTAGAACATCGCCCGATAGACGCGCTCGGGATTCTGGATGGAGCTCTCCACCCAGCTGCCGAGCGGCCCTCGCTTGAGCGGGCGGTCGTCACCGATTCCGGTACTTCCTTGTCCTGAGTCTGCTGCCATGTTAGAAGCCTCCCTCCGCGTCGGCGAACTTCACGATGTAGACGCTGACGACGATGCCGATGATGGCGGCCGTGACGAACGCCACGGTGGCGGCCGTCCCGTAGATGCGCGAGCTGAAGCTCGACACGACCAGACAGGACAGCGACGGCACCGTCTGACAGCCGCTGGTCGTCTCGATGATCCCGTACACCCGCATCGCCGCGATGGTGCGGAACAGCATCGCGACCAGGATGGTCGGCAGGATGAGCGGGAAGGTGATCATCTTGAACTGCTGCCACGGCGACGCGCCCGAGACGCGAGCGACGTCGTACAGCGAGCGGTCGATGCTCTGCATCCCCGCGAGGATCAGCAGCGCCATGAACGCCGTCGTCTTCCAGACGTCGGCCACCGTGATGATGAGCAGCGAGTCGATGGTGTTGACGAGCGGCGTCGTTCCGATGATACCCAGCTGGTTGAGCAGCGAGGGGTTCTGACTCGTCCCCACGAGGAACCCGATTCCGGGCTGGAACAGCAGGTAGAAGATCATCCCCTGGATGACGATGGGGACGGCCCACGGGATGATGATGGCGACGCGGACCCACCGACGGCCGCGGAACTCCTGGTCGAGTACGAGCGCCTGGACGAAGCCGAGGATCGTCTCGAAGAAGACGCTGGCGACGGTGAAGATGAGCGTCACGCCGAGCGCGCTCGACACGAGTCCGCCGACCGACAGCGACGTCGGCATGAACGGTGCCGGCAGCGCGTAGCTCTTCTGGTTGGTGAGCAGTTCAACGTAGTTCTGGATTCCGACGAACTCGCCGAGCGTGGCGCTTCCGGCGATCGCGTCCGCGAACAACGACATGCCGAACGTCGTCACGAGCGGGTAGATCGCGATCACCAGAAGCAACAGCAGCGCCGGAGTGAGGAGGAAGTACGCGAACGCCGTCTCGCTCAGGTTCTCCATCCAGCGGACTGCCGAGACGTACGGACCTGACCGAGAGCTGTCACGTATGGCTCCCTGGGATTCTTGTTCTGTTGCCATTTTTAACAATAGATAATGTGGTACGAGGTGTTTAGGCGTTGTCCTCGGTCTATGCGTTGTTCTCGATCTCTTGGAGCGTCGACTTGAGGTCGGTCATCGCCTTCTTGGGGGGCTTGTTGCCCGCGTAGGCGGCGTTGACCTGCTCGGCGACCGGGCCGGACTGCTGGGTCCAGACGGCGGTGACCGGCCGCGGCACCGCGTTCTCGCCGGCGACCTTCAGCTGCGGCAGGTAGCGGCCGATGATCTCGACCTCTTTTGCCTGATCGGAGTCGAGCAGGCTCGGACGCGGCGGGATCCAGCCGATGATGCCGAACAGGTCGAGCTGGAACTGCTCTTTCTGCATGACCTTCATTACCTGCAGGGCGGCCTGCTTCTTCTTGTCGGGCGCGTTCGGGTTCATCGTCATGTGCCAGCCGCCGAGAGCGGCGACCGGACCGCCGGTCCCCTCGTACTGCGCCTTGTCGGCGGTGACCCCGTACGGGATCGGCATCACGCCGAGTTTCTCGCCGAAGGCTTCCTCCGCCCCGGCGGCGTTGATCGAGTACGGCCAGTTGCGGTGGGCGACGACGTTGCCGTTCATGAACGGCGCACGCGACGGCTCCTCGGTCCACTGGAGCACCGCCTCGGGCGAGATCTGCTGGATGCCGTCCATCGTGTTGTCGGCGTCCGAGCCGTGGATGAGCGAGCGAACCATCTTGATCGAGTCGATCACCGGCTGCTCGTCCACCGTAATGGGGCGGTCGCCGACCGGACCGAACAGGTTGTCGTGAGAGCCGAAGAAGGCGCCCCCGAAGGAGGTCATGAACTCGTTGAAGTCACAGCAGGAGAGCCCCTCGTAGACGCTCGCCTGGAACGTGAACCCCATGAGGTTCTGGTTGTCGCTCGCGTTCACGGCCTCGCTGACCGCCGTCGAGAACTTCTTCCAGGTCGTGGACTCGGTGGCCCACTTCTCGAAGTCCGACTGGCCGTAGCCGGCGGCCTCCATCAGGTCCTTGCGGTACTGGACGGTCGGGAAGTCCGGGAACAGCGGCATCCCGTAGAGGTCCCCCGAGTCGGGGTGCTTCGCCGTGGCGACGCTCGCCTCGAAGTAGTCGTTGTTGATGGTGTCGGTCATGCTCGACGGCAGCGCAGCGCTGAGGTTCTGCAGCTGCTCGCGCACGATGAACGGGATCGTCCACCCGCTGTCCATCATCAGCAGCGTCGGCTCCGACCGACCCGCGCTCAGCCACTGCTGGTACTGCGACTGGCGGTTGTCGGTCACCTGCGACCCGGCGACGATCTCGACGGTGATGTTGTCCGGGAGACCGGCGTTCGACATCGCCTCTCTGATGGCCTGTTTGTTGTCGTTGACGCGCGTGTCGGCTGCCCACTGCACCGTGACGTCGCCTTCGGGTGCTTGGGTGTTGATGGCATCGCCGCCACCGCTGCCGCCATCGCCACCGTCGCCACCGTCGCCGCCGCTGCTGATGCAGCCAGCGAGCCCGACGGTGACACCGGATGCCCCTGCAGCCTGTACGAACCGACGACGTGAGACGCCGCTTCGTCGCCCATTCTCGTGTGAGTCACTGTCAACCATTACAGTTGGGAGCTATGGATAGGATTTATTTAAACGTTCGGGAAAGATTACTACCTCTGTTGTAGTGAATTCGCTGTCATCTGCATCGCCCCGCTGTCTGCCATACAACCGGGGTGGTAAAACCCGTTGTGGCTTCGTTGGTGAACGATTCGCATATTGTGTTATCTTCCGTACCGGTTTCCTCCGTCTCGGACGACCACCGAACGGTGTTCACAACTCTCAAGCCATCGGAGCAGCGACTCTTCCTCATGTCACTGCTCGACTCGCTCCGTCGTCCGGAGCACACGGGCGACAACCGGTGTCTTCCCTGTACCGCCGTCAACAGCGCGTTCGTCCTCGCGGTCGCAGGTCTCGTCGGCCGCCGGTGGCGACCGGCCGGGGCCGCCGTCCTCGCGGTCGGGGCCGCTGCCGTCGCACTTCGCGGGTACGTGGTTCCGTACACTCCCCAGTTCGCTCCGCGATTGGTCGAACCGCTCCCGTTCGTGTTCAAACGCCGGCCCGACGCAGCCTCCGACTCCTTCTCGACGGTCTCCATCGACGACGACGCCGCCGTCGCCGACGGGGCTGTCGGAGTCGCCGACGCTGACGAGGGCGTCGGCACCGACGACACGACCCACGCTGTCGACGCCGACGACGCCGGCCTCCCGGACTCCGACTCGTTGACCGCCGTCGACGCCGACGGCGAACGGGTGATGGTGGCACTCCTCGAAGCGGGTGTCATCGTCGACGACGGCGAGACCGTCCGGCCGAGCGACGAGTTCACCGCCGACTGGGAGTCGACGATGGCCGACCTCCGGACGCTCGACGCCGACGACCTCGCCGCCGCCGTCGCCGACGCCGCGCCGTTCGACGCCACCGGCACGACCGACGGCGACTGGGTCGTCGTCGAGGGCGAAGGACGGGCGGTACATCTCTCTCGACCGATCGCGATCGCCGAGACCGCCGCCATCCGGGTGATGGCCGACGCCGACGTCCCGGCCGACCTGCGGGTCGAAGCGGCCCAACCGCTCCGGATGTTTCTCGAGCGCTGTCCGAACTGCGGCGGCGTCGTCGAGGAGACAGACACCAAGAACTGCTGTGGGGGCTCTGCGGGAGCCTACGGCGGCGTCGTCTACGACGTCCTCGTCTGTCGGGACTGCGACGCGCTCGTCTACGAGTTCGACGAGACGGTCGAGGCCTGAGACGCGACGCGTTCAGGCCAGCCCCGGCGGTGACTCCCGACCGAGGTGGAGTTCCTGTGCTTCGATGTCTTCGAGCGCCGCGACGAGGCCGCCAATTTCGACCGGCCCCTCCTCGGTCTCGATCACCATCGAGGCGACCTCCTCGGTGTCGACGAACGAGACGTCGACGACCTTCCCCTCGATCACCGTGGGGTTCCCCGTCTCGACGTCGCGTCCCTGGACGGTCGCGTAGAACTCGCCGCCGATGTCGCGGACGTCCTTGACGGCGCGCCGGATCGAGGCGTAGCGGCGCGGGAACGGCCGGCTCTTCCCGTCGGCGGCGAGCGTCTCGGCGGTCGTCCAGAGGACGGTCCCGAAGAAGCCGCTGACGAGGAAGCCGAGCGCCGAGCGGTTGAAGATGACGCCGTAGCGGTCCTGGTCGTCGCGGAGCGCGTCCTGCGTGGCGTACACCGAGTACTCGCCGTCGGCGACGGCGAGCACCGGCGTCGTGATGCCGCGGCGGGCGCGGGCGATGGTGCAGATCTCCATGTAGTCGAACTCCGCGGGGTCGGGTGCGCGACTGGCGGGCGTCACGAGCAGGTCGATGCTGACGCCGTCGTCGATGGCGGCCGCCAGATCGTCGTAGAACCGCCGCAGCAGGTCCGGCGTCAACGACAACACGAGTTCGTACTCGGCGTTGTCGACGACCTCCTCGATGTAGCGGAGGATCGTCGAGCGTGACTTCACGAGCGAGACGGCCTCGGTGTCGCGCGCCGGGGCGGTGTAGCGCGCGCCGAGTTCGTCGACGAGTTCGGTCAGCGACGACTGGATGTTGCCGAAGGAGTCCTCGGGGTCGACGGCGACGATCTTCATCGGCCGCGACTCGCGGAGTTCGACCAGCCCCCGGTCCGAGAGGCTTCGAACCGTGTCGTACACGCGCGGCTGTGGGATGTCGGTTCGGTCCGCGATCTCGCTGGCGGTGAGTTCGCCGTGTTCGAGCACGGCGAGGTACGCGTCGATCTCGTACTCGCCGAGGTTGAAGCGCTCGCCGACGCGCTCCATGTTGACTCGGAGGTCGTCTGCCATGATTCACCCACCGTCCTCCTGACTTAAGGTATTTACTGAAATGCGAGTAGCACGGGCTTCCGTAAACACGTGGTAGGTAACGGACGTTGGTATAGGACGTCGACAGCGAGAGAGGACAACGCTTTTTCGCCGACCCGGAGACAGATAGCGCATGACCACTGGCTGGCATCGTCTGGCAGACGGCGTTCGTCTCCAAGCCGACGGTGCGAGCGGCGACGGGACGACCGGCGAGCAGGTCACCAGCATCTTCGACTTCGTGCCGTGGGTTCAGGCGTGGCCACCGCTGCAGTTCCTCGTCGTCATCCTCTTTACGCTCATCGGCGCGTACCTCTCGACGTACATCCTGCGGCTCATCGGTCGCCCGGTCGCCAGACAGTTCCGTCGCGAGAGCGTGGCTCAGACCGTACTTCGCGCCGTCCGCGCCGGGACCATCGTGCTCTTCGCGCTGCTGGGAATGACGGTAGCCGGTCTCGAGATCGGCAACATCGTCCTCTCGCTGACAGTGCTATCGGCCGTGCTCGGTATCATCCTCGCACCCATCGTCGGCAGCGTCATCAACGGGCTGTTCGTCCTCGCAGATCAGCCGTACGAGATCGGCGACATGATCGAACTCGACGACGGCACCCGCGGGTTCGTCGACGACATCACGCTGCGGTACACCAAGATCATCACGCTCGACAACACCTTCCTCGTCATTACGAACTCCGCCATCCGCGAACGCGACGTCGCCAACTACTCCGCGGAGGACGAGCGGACCCGCCTCTCGCTCGACGTCCTCGTCACCTACGAGTGCGACGTCGAGCAGGCCCGCGAGTTGATCGAACGCGCCGCCCGCCAGTGCGAGGACGTCGTCGAGGGCGGCCCCGACATCCGCATCGGGAGCGCGCGCTACCCGGCGACTCCGCGCGTCCTCATGAACGACTACGGCGACCACGGCGTCCTCCTCCGACTGCGCTACTGGGCGAAGAAACCGTACAAGATCGCGGCCGTTCAGTCGAACGTCCGGACGAGACTGTGGGAGCTGGTCGACGACGCCGACGTCGACGTCGAGTTCGCCTACCCGCACCAGCATCACGTCTTCGACGAGACGAGCGGTCGCGCGGAGGTGGCCGTCACCCGAGGTGGCGACAGACGGTACGCGGTCGACCCCCGACCCGACCCCGAAGCCGGGACCGGAGACGAGGCGGCCGAAGGAGAGGCGGCGGGAGAGACGCCGTCGACGATGGAGTCGGTGTCGTCCGACGAGTGAGAGCGTGTCGGCGTCGCTCGGAACCGTCGGGACCCCGGCGTCGACCGCTCAGTCGGCCCGGACGGTGATGACGGTACAGTCGAGTTTCTCTCGCAGGAACGACTCGATGTCGGGGTCGTCGAGGAACCGTCGGAGCGTCCGCCGCCACCGTCCGGCCTGTTTCGATCCGATGACGACCACGTCGGCCTCCTCGGCGGCGACCTCCTCGAGGATCGTCTCCTCGACGAGAAAGCCGCGTCGGACGACGTACCGCGAGCGCGGTACGTCTCCGAACTCCCGTTCCACGGCACGTTTCAACTCCGTTCGCGTCACCCCGTCGTTGTCCTGATACAGGTTCACGTGGAGCACCGTCAGCTCCGCGTCGCGGTCCTCGGCGACGCGGATCGCCTCGGCGAGCGTCGCACGCGAGTGACTGGTCAGGGGGTACCGGACGGGGACGACGACCAGCGTCATTGGTCGACGTTCTCACCTCGATAGTGTCAACCTTCCCCTTCGCTCATCGGGTGCGACGGTGGCTCACACGTCGGCTCGAGCGACTGTTCGGCGTGAGAGCAGGCGTCATGCGTCCTCGTCCGGCGACTCCGCGAGGGACAGCGTCGACACCCGTTCGATCCGCCCCTCGACCGCGGGGTCGATACCACGTTCGCGTGCGTACGCTGCGAGCTGTTCGTGTTGGATACCGAACTCGCCCGCCCGGTGGCGCTCGTCGACGGCCGGGAACTCGTGGTCCGAGTGGAGGAGATACTCGGCCATCGCCACCGTGTAGAGCGCCTCCGGGTCGACCGGGTCGCCGCCGACGCTCGCCTCGACGAGCCCCGCCGCGTCGTTGTCCCAGACGACGCGCGCGCCGCTGACGTGGCCGTGCCACCACCCCGCTTCGCCGAAGTCGACGACGGCGGCGCTCATCTGCCGGAAGGCGGCCAGCAACTCCGCGCCCGTCACCTCGGCGAGGACGATCTGCTCCTCGAACGGGATGACGCTCACGAGGTCGGCGACCGTCACCGCACCGGCGAGCGGCGGCCCCGCGCGGATGCCGCCGCTGTTCTGGAGAGCGACGTCGGCGTCGGTCGCCCAGCGGTAGGCGTCGGCGACGAAGTTGCCGATCCGACACTCCCCGCCGTGGACCACGTCGGCGCTCCGTTCGATCGGTCGCTCGACGGTCGCGACCACCTCGTCCAACCCGGCCTCGGCGACGCGACTCCGCAGCGCCTCGGCCAGCCGCGGGTTCTCGGGACCGTCTGTGGGGTCGTGGCGGTCGACGCGGACGCCGTCGTCGTCGACGACGACTTCGAGCACCGTCTCGCCGTTGACGCCGGGGCGGGTGAGCAGGGTGCCGTCGACGCGGTCGACGCGCTCGCTGTGGACGTGGCCGCCCAGAATCACGTCGACGTCGACGCGGCGGGCGAGTTCGTCGTCGCCGCCGCCGAGATGCGAGAGGGCGACGACGCGGTCGACGCCCTCGTCTCGGAGTGCCGAGACGGCCCGCTCGGCCGCCTCGTAGGGGTCGGTGAACGTCAGGTCGACGGCGCTGGGGTTCAGCGAGTCGGTCGCCGGGTCCGTAACGCCGAAGAAGCCGACGCGGACGCCGTCGACCGACTCGACGGTCCACGGGACGACGCCCTCCGCGGTCCCGAACCGCTCGCCGTCCTCGTCGTAGACGTTCCCACTCACCCACGTCTGGGGAGTCTCCGGGAGGAGCGCACGCGTCTCGTCGGGGCCGTAGTCGAAGTCGTGGTTGCCGAACGTCGAGAGGTCGGCGTCGACGGCGCGGAAGAAGTCGGTCGCTTGGTGGCCCTTCGCCACCATCGCGACGACGCCCGGCGAGGTGTTGTCGCCAGTGCCGACCACGAGTGCGTCGTCGCCGTCGAGGGCAGTGATCGTCCCGGCGAGCCGGCCCGCGCGCTCCGGGTCGTCGTAGACGTTCTCGATGTCCGAGTAGTGAAGAAACCGCGGCATGACCGGGTGTGACGTCGCCGACGACAAGAAGCCGTCGAGACACCGTCGCCGGCGACGGTTCTGCCCTCGTTGGGTCCGACCGACGCGTTACGCTTCGGGCTCTTCGAGCTGGAAGGCGACCTCGACCTCCGTCTGGTACTCGCGGTCCTCGACGGAGGCGATCTCGACGCCCATCTCCTTCACCTCGACCCAGTGGACGTTGTCGAGTGTGTCCTGGGCGCGGTCGACGGCGTCGTCGACGGCGGCGTCGAAACTCTCGTTACTCCGACCGATGAGGGTGATCTTCTTGTAGACCATCGCACCAGTCTGTTCACTCGGCTAGGGCAAAAAGACACTCCCCGACCGAAACAGGTTCCGCGGCCGACGAGACGGACGTGGGGACGGCAACTCACCGACGGTCCAGTCGAGTCGCGAGCGCGCCGACGACGTCCGTCAGGTAGGCGGTCCCCCAGACGGCGACGAGGACGCCGCCGACGGTGTTGAACACGAGGTCGGTCATGGTGTCTTCGAGGCCGTACTGCGTCAGCACCGCGTCGTTGCCCAGGAGATCCGCCGCCCCGCCGATGGCGAACTCCAGCACCTCCCAGAAGACGCCGAAGGCGACGACGAAGAGCAAGATGAAGACGAACATGAACCGCTCGGGGAGTTCGACGGCGTCGGTGTGCTCCTCGATCGCGCGGGCGACCGTGTAGCCGATGGCGGCGACGACGCTGGCCGACAGCGCGTGGGTGACGCTGTCCCACCACGGCAGCGACCGGTAGAACGTCTGGTCGGTGCCGGGGATGCCGACGGTGCCGAGCGCGTGGAGGAACACCGCGGTGGTGATCCAGAGCGTCAACCCGGCGTTCATCGGGATGTGGTAGTCGCGTTCGAGCGTCGCCGGCAGGTAGGTGATGAGGAACGCGACGCCGGCGTTGACGACGATGCCGAGATCTCCTCGCTCGAAGCCGACGAACAGCAGTCCGACGAGCGTCACCTGCATCGCTCGCGACAGTCGCCGCTGGGTCCGCTCGTCGAGGCGGACGAGGGCGCGCACTCGCGACAGCGCGTCCGTTGCGGAGGTGGGCTCGGACTCCGTCCCCGAGTCGGCGCTCACGACTCGACCTCCTCGACGAGCGCGGCCTGTCTGTCGCGTCGTCGCCGGAAGTAGAACTCGAAGAGGAACCCGGCGCCGACGCCGGCGACCGTGGCGGCGACGAAGTCCCACATCAGCTCGGTCTCGGGCGTCGTCCCAGTGTTCCGGTCGACGAGGAACCCCGTGCCGAGGTAGAGATCCGAGAGCCACTGTGCGACCGCCCACACGCCGGCGGCCGCCATCGTCGCGATGACGACGAACAGCACGGCGAAGGAGTAGTTCATCTTCACCGGCGTGAACACGTCGAGTTCGACGGCGATGATGAGCGCCACCGCGGCGACCGCGAGATAGGTCGTCACTCGGCCGGTGAGTGTGATGCCGTCGACGCGCTGGCCCACGACGAGCACGCGAGCGAGCATCGGGAGCGACGCCAGCGCGATCACCTCCCACGGGAGCATCGAACGCGGGTTCCGGGCGGCGACCGCCGGTACGAGTGCAAGCGCGACGACGGCGAACGTGAACCCGGCCCAGAGGAGGTCTCGGCGGAGGAGCGCGGCGACGGCGACGACGGCGAGAAAGCCCACGAGCAGCCACCCGAGGACGGCGTTCACCTGTCGGCGCTCGACCACGTCTCGGAGCCCGGAGCGTGACATACCCTCACGTAGGCGTCAGCCGAGCCAAAACCTTTCCGACACGTCAGAAACGACCGCCGCAATCGCGGCGTCGGCGACTCCTGCGAGCCTGGCGAAGAGTGTCAGGCGAGAAGGTACACCAGCGAGTACGCGACCCACCCGAGCGTCACCGCCGTCAGCCCGGTGACGGCCGCCGACAGTCGTTCCGGGAGTTCGAAGGCGGGTCGCGGCAGTCGCCGCGACGCCATCGACCGCCGCAATCGCGGCGTCGCGCCGACCGCGCCGACGGCGAGGACGGTGAACACGAACGGGTACGAGAGATCGAGCGTCGGCGCCGGGATGACGAGTAGACTGCCCGCGTAACCCACCCCGAGCGCCGCCCGCGCGTCGACGGCAGTCCGGAGCGACCGCCCGGTCAGCCACAGCCCGACGAGCACCGCCGCCCAGATCGTCGCGAGCTCGAATCCGAACGCGCTCAGCAGGTGAACGGTCGGGTCGGCGTGCAGGGTGAGTCGCTCGGCGAACACGACGGTGTCGAGCGGGTACAGCAGTGCTGGCGGTTCGCCAGTGAACAGGTCGCCGAAGGGGTGGGAGGCGACGCCGAACAGCGCCGCGGCGGCGAGGCTGCGGGCGTCGAGTGCGGTCCGACGGGCCGCCACGAGCGCGATGCCGAGCGAGACGGCACAGAACAGTCCCATCACGACCGCGCCGAGCAGGCCGCTCTTCGCGCCCGCGGCGACGACGAGGGCGGCCGAGACGAGGAGGCCGCCACCGGTCGACAGTCGACTCGCTCGTCGCCGCCGACCGCCGAGCGACGAGGCCCGCACGCCGGAGGCGACGAGGCCGACCGCGAGCGAGACGAACAGCGCGACCACGAGCGAGTGGGTCACCGCCCGGTGGACGAGGTTGCCGGTCTGCCAGAACGCGCCGGCGAGCGCCAGCGCGTTCCCGACGCTGGCGGTGGCGACGCCGACGAGGGCGTACGCCATGTCGACGTCGGGCGCGGCCGCGAACAGCCCGGCGACGAGACCGACCGAGAGCGCACGCTCTCGCGGCCACCCGGTGAACGCGGCGACGCTCGCGGTGACCGCGAACGCGAGGAGGGCGTGACCGACGAACACGACCGTGCGTTCGTGCGCTGAGAGAATAAGCCCCTCGGAACGCATGCTACCTCGTCACAGGCCCGTCGACCGGTACCGTTCGACCGTGGACTACGGCGACGGGTCGATGGCCCGGCTCACTCCCGAGAGGGACGCTGCCGGCCGGCAATCCGGTTCGAGAGCGGATCGACAGCGCGAGCCGCGCCTATAATACGTTCGCCGCTCGTACCCCTCGTATGACCCCACCGGCGGACGCCGACTCCTCTGCGGACACGCGGGAGGCGATCATGGAGGCGACGTTCCGTGCGCTCAGCAAACACGGCTACACCGACCTCCGGATGCGGGACATCGGCGCGGAGTTCGAGATGAGCCGACCGCTGATCCACTACCACTACGACGGGAAACACGAACTCATCTCGTCGTTCCTCGAGTACGTGATCGAACAGTACGAGGGGAGCGTCGAGGTGGACCCCGAGGCCGACGTCCGGACGGAACTCGACGCCCGGATCGACCAGTGTCTGTTCGGCCCGGCGTTCGAGGACGACTTCGGCCACTGGGACCGGATGAAGGTGTACCACGAGCTGTTCTCGCAGGCACAGCACAACGAGCGACACCGGGAGATCTTCAACGAGCACTACAGCGAGATCCGAGCGAGCATCACGCGGGTCGTCCGCCGCGGAATCGACGAGGGGATCTTCCGGGAGGTCGACGCCGAGGACGTCTCCCAACTCGTCACCGACGTCATCCACGCCGCCCGCGGACGAAGGATCTCCCTCGGACACGACGACGCGCCGGAGCAGGCACGCCGCGCCATCGACGAGTTCGTCCTCTCCTCGCTGGTCCGTCCCGAGGAGCGGTAGAACGGCGACGGCGACCGCGCCGACCTCCGTCTTTCCCCTCCTCGTCCGCGTTTGACCACGTGGTAAACGTTATGTCGCGGCCGGCGAATTCGACGAACGATGCTGACAGTCTCCAAACCAGTGTTTCGCACGGAGGGCGTCGAACCGTCCTCCGGGACCGAACTGCTCGGGCCTGGGCTGACGGCTGAAACGTCGGTAGTCGGCCGGACGTCCGTCGAGGCGCGAGACGCCGGCGACGAGTCCCGTTCGACTCCGACGGGAGGACACACGACATGAGACTTGGCCAGTTCGAGACGGACGGGACGGAGCGACCGTGGGCCGGTGTCGTCGTCGGCGACGACGTCGTCCACGTGAGAGAGGCGGGTCGTGCGACGGGCATCGAGTTACCGCGCGGACTCCGAGCGCTGATCGAGGTGTGGAACTGGCGAGAGAAGGTCGAACTCGCGGTGTCGTACGCGCGGGAGACCGGCGTGGGGACGTACGCCGTCGCCGACGTCGACCGAGTCGCTCCGATTACGGACCCGCAGAAGGTCGTCGCCGTGGGGTTGAACTACAGCGAACACGCCGAGGAGGGGGAACACGACGTTCCCGACGCGCCGGTGCTGTTCGCCAAGTTCCCGCAGTCGCTCGTCGGGCCCGACGCCGCCATCGAGTGGGACCCGGAGTTGACCTCGGCGGTGGACTACGAGGGCGAGCTCGTCGTCGTGATCGGGAGGCGGGCGCGGAACGTCGACACCGAGGACGCGCTCGACTACGTCGCCGGCTACACGGTCGGCAACGACGTCTCCGCCCGCGACCTCCAGAACGCCGACGGACAGTGGGTCCGAGGAAAGAGTCTCGACACGTTCGGACCGCTCGGCCCGGAACTGGTGACGCCCGACGAGATCGACGACCCCCACGACCTCGACATCTGGACGGACGTCAACGGCGACCGGCTTCAGGAGTCGAACACGCGTCATCTCGTCTTCGGCATCGACGAGATCGTCGCGTTCTGTAGCCGGTCGTTCACGCTCCAGCCGGGCGACGTCATCTACACCGGGACGCCCGACGGCGTCGGCTTCTTCCGCGACCCGCAGGTGTTGCTCGGCGACGGCGACACCGTCACGGTCGGTGTCGAAGGTGTCGGTCGACTCACGAACTACTGTACGGAGCGCTGAGTCGTCGCCCTCGATTGTTTCTTCTCGTTGTAGTCAATAAGAATATATAACGGTAGTTATTTATTGTTTTACCACTTGGTCAGGACCGGAGTTACCATGGGACAGATCAACGGGTTACATCACGTGACCGCCTTTGCGAGTGACGCACAGCAGAACCTCGACTTCTTCCGGAAGGTGCTCGGGTTGCGGTTCGTCAAGCGAACCGTTCGGTTCGACATCCCAGAGAAGATCTACCACTTCTACTACGGCGACGAGGTGGGGTCCGCCGGATCCATCGTGACGTTCTTCCCCATCGAGGACATGCCAGAGGGAAGTGTCGGAAAGGGAGGTCTCAGCGGCTGTGGACTGGTCATCCCCGAGGGCTCCGTCGAGTACTGGACGAACCGGTTCGAGGAACACGGCGTCGACCACGAGGTGACAGAGCGCTTCGACGAGACGGCGATCGAGTTCACCGACCCGGACGGCACCCCGTTCGAACTCGTCACGGGCGAGTCCGACATCGACGCGTGGGACGGCGGCGACGTCCCCGCCGAACACGGGATCCGCGGGCTCCACAGCGTGACGGTACACTCGAACGACCCGGCAGGGACGTTCCGCGCCCTGGAGACGATGGGCTGGGAGCGCGTCGGCCGACAGGACTACCCGCAGGCGGGCGACCGCGTCCGGTTCCAGGCCCCAGGATCCGGGAACGGTGCGGAGTTCGTCGACGTGCTCATCCGACCGAACGCGCCACAGGCGGTGATGGGGACGGGGACGTTCCTCCACATCGCCTTCGACGCGGGCGAGAAGTGGGAGCAGAAGGAGTGGAGCGACCGGTTCCGCGACGAGGGGCTCGTCACGACGTCCCGGAAGGACCGCGACTACTTCTGGTCGATGTACTTCACCGAACCCGGCGGCTCGGTCTTCGAGTTCGCGACGACGGGTCCGGGCGTCACCCTCGACGAGGACGTCGACGAACTCGGGGAGACGCTGAAAGTCCCCGACTGGCTCGACGTCGACCTGGAGTACATCGAAGAACAGCTGCCGGACATCACCGTCGACTGACTCGAGCGACGACTGCGGTCGCTCCTTGCGTCCGCGTCTGTCGTCCAGGACGACGCTCGGAGGATACGGACGACGTCCGCGGTCACGTTCGACACCGACCGACTTCGACACAGGCGAAGAAACCTCCACCACGACGCCCGAAGGACACACGATGGACTCACGCTACCCGACGAAGCGACCGATAGACCCGGACTACCTGGAGGGGGACACGACGGCGACGTTCCCCTCCGAGTTGACGAACGTCCCGTGGATCGACATCCACAACCACGCTCACACGCTCTCGTGGAACGAGCGCGAGAAGTTCGCGCTGAGCGGCTGCCAGGGGATGGTGATGATGGCGGCGGGCTACTACTGGACGCCGTACAAACCGGTCGCACCCGACGACGTTCGGTATCTCTGGGACGACGCGCTCAACCGACTCGACCAGATCGAACGGTCGCACGTCTTCGACGCCAAACTCGGCATCGGCATCCACACCGGTGCGCGGGTCGACGACTACGAGACGTTGCTCGAGGTGATGCCCGACTACTGCGCGCTCGACGAGGTCGCCGCCGTCGGCGAGATCGGGATCACCGCCTCCCAGCACGTCTCGCGCTGGGAGCTCGACGACCAGAAGGAGGTGACGAGACGACAGTTGGCGATCGCGGCCGACCACGACCTCCCTGCCGTCGTCCACACCCCACCGAACCTGACGGACGTCGACATCCCGTTCCGCGAGCGCGGCCGCATCCCGGGCTACGAGTTGGACATGCGTCTCCAGCAGGACCCCGTCGTCGACGGTGAGGACGTCAAGCGGGCGGCGACGGAGATCGACGTCGAACTGAAAGACGAGGCGGGACTCCCCGACGAGCGACTGGTGCTCTCACACGCCGATCAGAGCGTCGCTCCGTACGTCATGGAGAACACGGACTGCTATCTGAGTTTCACCGTCAGCTATCCGTGGCTGCTCGGCGTCACGCCGCGGGACGTCGCCGCCGTCGTCGAGGAGTACGGCCCCGACCGCGTCCTGGTGGAGACCGACAGCGCCGGCGTGCTCCGGAGCGACGTCTTCTCGTTCAAACGGACGATCTTCGAACTGTATCGGCTGGGTCTCGACGTCGACACCATCAGACAGATCGTCTACGAGAACCCGCGACGAATTCTGGATCGGTAGGGCGGTCGTTCTCGGAGTTCTGACTCCTCGCCACCCGGTGAAGCGACTCGGCGACGTTCGGGTGTCGGAGGATCCGCGGGCCGGACCGTCGGTTCGACGGCCCGTCGCTCGTCAGGCCGGGGCCGCGCCGTGAACGACCTCGTAGCTCCCGTGGTCGTCGACGCCGATGACCGCCCAGTCGTAGGGCGGCTTCATCTCCATCAGTCGCTCGCGGAGTTCCCCTGTGTTACCCTCCCACGTCACGAAACAACGCAAACGAGGTTCGTCACCGTTCCCGCCGTCCGTGAGGACGCGCTGTTCGGTCTCCGCGTCGATGCCGTTCATCGCGGTTACGTGGACGGTGCGCCACTTGCGCTCCGCCGTGAGTTCAGTCCCCTCGCCGGAGACGACGTAGCCGAGGCGGGTGAAGATCTCCCGCGCTTGCTCGACTGGTGGCATGGTAACAGGGGCCATGTAGCTAGCCATACTACAGCCCTTGTGATAAACTTTGGCACCGTTCGAAAACCGACTCCTTCGCGGCCTCTATCCGCCGAACTCGGTCACTCGTGGGCGGCGTCCCACTCCTCGGGTTTGCGGATGTTCTCACACCGGTTGCAGACGATGCGACCCATCGTGTCCATCGCGTTGTCGAACGTCCCGCAGTTGTCGCAGTAGAACCCCCAGCGCCGGTCGGCGTCCTCGGAGACGTAGACGACGAAGAACGGAGCCTCCGACCCGCGGACGCCCGCGCTCCGGTCGACGTACACCTGCTCACCGTCCGCCGTGGTGGCCGTTTCCAGTGTCATTGCCCCCGCTACGGGGCGGTGGCTTTTGAATGTGGTTCTCGGCGGTCAGAAGTAGACGGAATCCGGCGAACAGCTACTCGAACCGAATTCGAGCCGTGGCTCTTCGGCAGGCGCAGGTTCGATCTCGACGTAGACTCGGTCCGACGGTTCGTCGGTTCCGTCACAGTCCGGATAGAAGTGATAGTGGTCTCGAAGCGAGATGACACCGCCGTCGCGGGTCCGTGCTCCGACCCGAACGAGATACCGTCTGCTGGGGACGACGTCCTCGTCGCTCGTCTGGCTGTCCTCGCCGTTCCCGCCGGCGAGGTCGTACTCGCGCCCGAACACGCGCGCTTCGCCCGCTTCGTTTCGGTCGACGCGATAGAGATCGATGGTGAGACGATACGCCCGTTCGGTGTGGTTCATCACCGTCAACGTCAACTTCGGCCGCGAGACGAACGGCAGACTCGCACATCCCGCCAGCGACGTCGCCGCCGCGGCGCTCCCGAGTCGAAGAACCTCTCGTCGCGAGTGGAGGGCCATACCTCCGGTTCAGCGAACGCTGAAAAGAACCTTTCTCTACGTTCTGAAGGACTCGCCACAGCCACACTCGCTCTCGACGTTGGGGTTCTCGACGTGGAACCCCTTCGCCTGCAGGCCGCCCTCGTAGTCGAGCGTCGACCCGCCGATGTACTTCATGCTGGCGGGGTCGACGAACACCCGAAGTCCGTGGAAGTCGGTGACCGTGTCGTCCGGTTCCGGTTCGTCGTCGAAGCGCATCCCGTAGGAGAGCCCCGCACAGCCGCCCTGCTGGACGAACAGGCGGAGTCCGGCGACGTCCGTATCCAACCCTTCGCCGTCGAGAAGCGAGATGGCCTCCTCGGCCGCCGCTTTCGTGACCGTGATGGGGGCTTTCGCCTCGCCTTCGGCGGTTCCCGTGCTCATAGGTGACTCTTACACGGCCGACCGTGTTAACCCTGACGCCGACCCCCGACGCGACCCGTCTCGGACAGTCGGTGTCACCGTCGCGCGGTCACCACGACCGCTCCCTCGTCGGCCGCGTCGTGGTCGACGGTCACCCGCCCGAACCCCGCCGTCGCCAGCGCGGTCTGCACCGCCTCGACGTCGACCGTCCGAATCTGCTGGCGTTCGCTCGTCGTCGCCTCTCGCCCGCTCTCGAGGTCGGTCACGCGGTAGTCGACCCGGCGTTCGACTCCCGGCAGCGTCGGTGCGGGGACGACGTCGACGGCGCGCTCGAGGCGGTATCGCTCGTCCGTGAACACGCCGACCGTCGCCGCGTCGACCCCGTCGCGGTCGACGACGGCGTCGAAGACGAAGACGCCGTCCGGTGTGAGGTGGTCGGCGACCGCTTCGAAGCAGGCTGCGAGGTCGTCGTCGCTCGCGAACCGCGAGACGACGTACTCGAAGGCGACGACGGCGTCGAACCGCCGCCCGAGGTCGCAGTCGGTCACGTCGCCGTCTTCGAGCACCGCGTGTCTGACGCGCCGTTCGGCGAACGCCAACAGGTCAGGGTGGGCGTCCAGCCCGACGACGTGGGGGAACCGCGCCTCCAGGAGCGGGAGCAGCCCGCCGACGCCGCAGCCGACCGCCAGCACCGTCTCCGCCGTTCGGGGGACGCGCTCGGTCGCCGTCCGAAACTGCCGCTCGTAGCGGTCCTCCGCGTCGGCCGCCAGTCGGTCGGCCAGCGGGGCGAGCGTCGTCGCCAGCGAGTGCTCGCCGTCGGGATCCTGAAGGACGGCCTCGCAGGCCTCGGCGAACGTCCGGGTGAGCCGAGCGTCGGTCACTCGTCGGCGTCGGCGTCGGTGTCGACGTCGCTCTCGCCGTCGACCGTGAACCGCCGCCGGACGCTCTCGGCGTGGGCCTCCAGCCCCTCCGCCTCGGCGAGCGTCGTGATGGTCGGCGCGAGGTCGTCGAGCCCCTCGCGGTCGAGTCGCTGGACCGTCGTCGACCGCAGGAACGTGTCGACAGAGAGTCCACCGTACAGTTTCGCGCCGCCGTTCGTCGGGAGCACGTGGTTCGTCCCGGAGGCGTAGTCGCCGGCCGCGACGGGCGTGTACGGGCCGAGGAAGACGCTCCCCGCGTTCGAGATGCGGTCGAGCAGCGCCTCGTCGTCGCGGGCCTGAATCGTCAGGTGTTCCGCGGCGTACTCCTCGGCGAAGAGGACGGCCTCGGACATCGACCGTGCCAAGAGGACGCCGCTGGCGTCGTTGGCGAGGGCGTCCTCGATTATCTCGACGCGTTCGCGGTCGGCAGCCTGTCGCTCGACCTCGTCGACGACGGCCTCGGCCGTCGCCTCGTCGTCGGTGACGGCGACGACCGACGCCTCGGGGTCGTGTTCAGCCTGTGCGACGAGGTCCGCCGCGACGAACGTCGGGTCGGCGGTCTCGTCGGCGACGACGAGAATCTCGCTCGGCCCCGCGAGGAAGTCGATCTCGACGTCGCCGCGGACCTCGGCCTTCGCAGCGGTGACCCATTTGTTGCCTGGGCCGACCACCTTCTGGACCGCCTTGACGGTCTCGGTCCCGTAGGCGAGCGCCGAGACGGCCTGTGCGCCGCCGACGCTGTAGACGGCGTCCGCGCCCGCGGCGTGGATGGCCGCCAGCGTCACGGGGTTGATCTCGTCGGCGGGCGGCGTCGCGACGGCGACGTGGTCGACGCCGGCGACCTTCGCCGGGATGACACCCATCAGCGCGCTGGAAGGGTAGGCGGCCGTTCCACCCGGTGCGTAGACGCCGACGCGGTCCAGCGGCCGAAAGCGGCGACCCAGTTCGCGTCCGCCGAACTGCTCGCGCCAGTCGTCGGGCATCTGTCGTGCGTGGAACTCGCGGATGTTCTCGGCCGCCGTCTCGATGGCCTCGCGGACCTCCTCGTCGACGGCGTCGTAGGCGCGTTCGGCCTCGTCGGTGATGTCGAGGTTCCCCACCTCGACGTCGTCGAACTCGCGGCAGAACTCTCGGACTGCGACGTCGCCCTCCTGGTGGACTCGATCGACGATGTCGCGGACGTCGCCCCGCACCGCCTCGATACCGGCGTCGCGTGCGAACAGCGCGTCGCGCTCGTCCGGCCCGAGGTCGGCGATCTCACGTACGTTCATGCTCCCGAGTTCGGAACGCCCGCGAAAAACGGTTTCCATAGCGTGGGAACGACACGCCAGGCTACTCCCGGTTCGAGCGGCTTCGACGGCCGCCTCAGTTCGGGTTGTACTCGATCTCGCCGGTCCACTTCCCGAAGACGTCGTCGCGCTCTGAGTCCTCGTCCATCAGCAACACCGTCACCTCGAGTGTGCCGGGCTCGAAGGTCGTCAGGCCGCCGCCGCGGACCGTGATATTGTACTCGCCGGCTTCCTGCTCCAAGACGAGTTTCGTCCGCTCCAGGAGTTTGTCGTTCACGAGGACGACGAAGTAGGGTTCACCGTCGGCCGTCCCGTGGTCGGGGTCGACGTTCTCCATCGTCGTGTTCGCCCGGACGCGGAGATCGAAGTTCGAGTACCCCTCGCCGTCGGCCCCTTCGGCGGTGTTCACGAACTCGACGCTCTCGATGCGGCCGCGGTCGAGCTGCGTCTCGTCCACCTGCGTCGGACTGTTCGGCGGCGTCGGCGAACTCCACTCCGCGGTCGGCGTCGGTTCGGGCGTCGACGTCGTGGTCGGTGTCGCCGTCGCTGCGTCGGTCGTCCGTGTCGTCTCCGTCGGCGATGCGTCTCCCGGTCCTGCTCCGCCCGTGCAACCGGCCAGGAGGACGAGTCCGCCGACCAGCAACACGAGTACGCGTCGGTTCATCGGGTCGGGGTTCGGACGCGTCGACCCTTATTATGCAGTTCCTATATGTCTCCCGAACCGACACTAGCGACAGTGACTGGCGAGCGGCGACCCCCGAGGACTGACTGTCCGCTCCGACAGCCACACTCGCTCGGCTACGTCTCGTCGTCGGCCATCTCGCCGAACACTTCGTCGGCGTCGGCCGGGACGTCGAAGTCGTGGTAGTTGTCGCCCTTCTCGGCCGAGAGGATGTTGAGCGCGGCGGCGGCCCCGTCGCCCGCGGAGATGACGGCCTGCCACTCCTCGGCGCGGACCATCGCACCGGTCGCGTACGCCCCCTCGACGCTCGTCTCCATCGTCACGTCGACGTCGACGACGTCGTTGTCGAACGCACAGCCGAGGTCCTCCGCGAGATCACGGTTCGCGCCCGTCGCGAGGACGACGTAGTCGGCGTCGTACTCGCCGTCGCCGGTCGTGACGGTGAACCCGTCGTCCGTCGCGTCGACGGCCGTGACCTCCTCACCCTGCGTGCGGTCGACGCCGAAGTTGTCGACCTGGTTCCGCAGCGTCTCGAGGAAGACGGTGCCGTCTTCCGACCCGATACCGGGGTAGTTGAACAGATGTGCCTTGTGCATCCACGTCTTGTCGGTGTCGAACACCGTCGTCTCGAGGCCGTTCTTCTGCGTGAACAGCGCCGCGCTGAGGCCGGCGGGACCGCCGCCGACGACGATTACGTCTGCCATGTGCCGACGTACGCCACCATCGACCGAAGGTGTTAGTTTAGCCGACATCTTTGCCGATACCCCCGCTCGGACTCGACGGTCGTCGGTGACGGAGTGGCGCTTTCGCTCTGAGACGGACCGTACCCACTGACACGACCGTAACTGCATGACGGGAGTGTTACTGGATGGTTTATCCTTCAGTAGTGTGTACGAGAAGACAGATGAGCGACGACGTACCCGTCACCGCCGACCTGCCGGACAGCCCGTTTCACACCACCGGAACCGACCACGTGACCATCTGGGGGAGCAACGAGGCCGACACGGTCGCGTTCTACCGCGACCTGCTGGGGATGCCGCTGGTGCTACGCCAGCCGAACCTCGACGACCCCTCACAGACGCATCTGTTCTTCGACACCGGCGACGGCCGCATCCTCACCTTCTTCGTCAGCGACGACCGTCCGTCGAACCGCCACGGCCAGCGCGGACAGGTCGGCTCCGTCCACCACCTCTGTTTCAGCGTCGACCCCGAACGGTTCGAGGAGATGGTCGAGGCCATCGACGAGGACGGCCGCGGCTACAACATCTTCGACCGCGGCATCTTCTTCTCGCTGTACACGCAGGACAACAACGGGCTGGTCATCGAACTGTCGACCGACAAGTACGAGATCCCCGACGAGCGTCGCGGCGAGGTGCTCGCGAAGACTCAGGAGATCCGCGAGGCGGCCGGTGCCGACTACGCGAAGGACGAACACATGAAGGCGGCGCTGGAGGAACTCGGACTCGACGCGACGGCACACGACCTGCCGGACGCCGCGTCCGGTGTCGGCGGTCTGCAGTAGAATAACGAACGGACGCGGTCGGTTCTTTGCTCTACTCTACTCTTCGGACCCTTCCGGGTTGTAGACGGTGTCGTAGTCGGTCCAGACGCCGTAGACGTCGTCGAACTCGCTGTCACGGTCGACGAGTTGGACCTTCACCTTCAGGGGGCCGGCGTCGAACTGGTCCCACGCCTCTCGCGGGATGTCGAGCGTCCACTCGCCGTCCTCCTCGAACTGGACGTAGTCGCTGCGGTAGGTGAGCGTGTCGTTGACGTAGACGAGGAAGTACGGTTCGCCCTGCACGTCGCCGTGCTCCGGCGGGTCGACGTCCTTCATCGACGTGTTCGCGCGGACGCGGAGGTCGAAGCTGGAGACGCCCTCGCCGTTCGCGCCCTCCTCGACGTTGACGTACTCGACGCTCTTCAGCCGCCCCTCCTCGACTTTGTCTTCGCGGGGGGAGTTCGGCGGCTGCGGTTCGCTCCACGACTCGTCCGGCGTCGCTGTCTCGGTCGGCGTCGACGTCGCGGTCTCCGTCGACGTCGGTGACGTGGTCGCTTCGGTGGCCGCCGTCTCGCCTTCGGTCGTCTCGGTGTCTGCTGTCGTCTCGGCCGTCGAACCGGCGTTCTGTCCGGTGCCGCCGGCACAGCCGGCGAGCACGACGAGAACTGCGAGCAGTCCGACGAGTAATCGTCTGTTCGGCATCGGTTCGACCACGACGCCCAGGGGGTGTTATTATACGGTGCATATGTCCCCCTCGGTTGCCGGTTCGACGCCCGGTCAGTCCCACCGAAGCATGCAACCGACCAGTCTCGCTACCTCTCGGTGGCGCCCACCTACGAGGTGAGTTCTCTGGGACGTCGTCGGCATCACAGACCGACGGTCGCTTCACGCCGACGAGCGAAACGCGAGGCTGTACATCTCGCCGATCGACTCCGACCCGATCGCCTCGACGAGTCGGTCGGCCTCCGCCGTCATCGGCCCGCCCAGCCCGTCGGGAAGCGTCGCCGCCGACGCACGCGCCACTTCGGCGTGTGCCCTGACGTGACTCTCGGTCCACGGCACCGGGTCCAGCAGCGTCAGCGCTCTGTCGAACTCCCAGCCGGACCCGACGAACAGACGGCGGAGCACCGGCGAGGGGTAGAACGTCAGTGCGGGTCGGCCCGTCGTCAACTCGCTGGCGGCGTTCTCCAGCGCGAAGAGTTCCCGGACGGCGGCGTCGTCGGGGAGGGGTTCGTAGTCGTCGACGACGAGCCGACAGCCCGGAGCAGCCACTCGAGTCAGCTCCGAGACGACGGCGTCGAGCGACTCGGGGGCGAGGACGTTGAACAGCCCGTGGGCGGTGACGACGTCGACCGAGTCGGTCGAAAGCGGGAGACTCCGGAGATCCGCCTCCAGCACGGCCGCTCGCTCGGGGTCGTCGCGGGCGACTCGGTCGCGTGTGACCGCCGCGTGTTCGGCGTCGTTCGTCACCGCGTAGACGCGGCTGGCACCCGCCGCGAGCAGTCCGGCCGTCGTGTTGCCGACGCCCGCTCCGGCTTCGAGACAGACCGCTCCCGACACCGGTTGGTCGGCGAGCGCAGCCATCACCGTCCGTGGGACGTCGATAGTCACGCGTTGCTCCTTGCGGGGTCAGTGGTGCAACTGCTCGGGGACGGGGCTGTCGTCGTGACGCAGTCGCTCGACGAGCGAGCGCTGGGCCGCGTCGTCCATCCCGTCGTAGCGCTCGGCCGCGTCGAGCACCATCGCGACCAGTTTCGGGTCGCCCGGGGTGACGACGCTCGTGAGCCCCTGTGCCGCCGCGAAGTCGAACCGCTCGCGGATCTCGTCGGGCGTGTCGACCGGTCGATACCAGTTGGCGTACGGCCGGTCTCCCTCGGGCAGTTCGTCCGTCGACGGCCACGACCCCTTCGCGAACGCCTTGATGCCGAGCGTGCCGACGCCGAGGTCGTCCGCCCGTTCGAGCACCGACGCGTAGTCGTACTCGTCGCCGTCTTTGCCGACGACGACGGGGTTCATCGGGAGCATCAGCGTCTCGAGGTCGTCGATCCGGTCGAGCGCGTCGTGGATCAGCCGCGGGTCGCCGTGACTCGTCACCCCGACGTGGTCGACGAGTCCCTCCGCTCTCGCGTCGCGGATGGCCTCGAGTGCGCCACCCTCGCCGGTGATCGTGTCGAGCTCCTCCTCGTATTCGAGTCCGTGAATCTGATAGAGGTCGACGTGGTCGACGCCGAGCCGGTTGAGCGACTGCTCCAGTTTCCGTCTGGCTCCCTCGTACTCCCGCTCTTGGGTCTTGCAGCCCAGAAAGATCTCGTCGCGGTGTTGTCGGAGCTTCGGCCCCAGTTTCAGCTCCGCGTCGCCGTACGTCGGGGCGACGTCGAAGTGGTTGACGCCGTGGTCGAGCAGCAGTTCGACCAGCTGGTTCGCCCCCTCCTGTTCGAGCCAGTTGAGTGCGATGGCACCGAACGTCGCGACGGTGCTGTCGTGACCGGTCTCCCCCAGAGCGCGTGTCTGCATGACCGACGAGTCGCGGGCGACGGACAAAAGCGTGTGTCTCTCTCACAGACGACGTCCGCTGGGGGAGTCGCCCCGCCGTGCGTGGACCCCGACGGCAACGGCGGCTACGTCGAGCGGTCGTGTCGCGACACGGTCCACACGAGTCGACCGAGGGCCAGCCACCCGACGCCGAACGGGACGAGCACGAGAGGGGTCCGAACGACGAGCATACCGAGAGCCAGTGGCAGGAGCGAGAGGAGGCGGAGACCGACGAAGAGCGCGGGAACGACGGCTGCGCCGACGAGCAACAGGGACGCGGAGAACGTCGGACCGTCGAGACGCCGAAGCGCGACACCGAGCACTCCCGCTCCCGCGAGTGTCACCCCCAGTCCGAGAAACGCCGTGATCGTGACGACGAGGCCGGCGGGGTCTTCGCCGGTGGCAGGAACGGCGTGAAAGCCGGCGTCGACGAAGGCGACGACTGCTCTGGCGAGGACGACTGCGACGAGCGCCATCCCGACCCCCGTCGTCCACACACCGACACGGCCGAGTCGGCCGTACTGTGCTCGGAACGTCGAGCGAAACCCGACGAGACCCCACACCATCAGCAGCCACCCGGCGCACGCGACGACGTCGTACGCGGTGACGACGTATGGTCGGGTCCCCAGCGCGATTCGCTGTACCCACGGCATCGCCGTCCACAGTGCAGCGCCCACCATCGCTCCGAGCGCGCTCCATGGGACCCACTCGTGAGGGCGACTGCGTGTCGTACTCATCTCGTCTGTACCTCGATCTCCTCGCCGACTTCCTCCGTCGAGACGGCCGGGACGGCAACGGTGGACGCCGTCTCGGCCACGTTCTCGTTCGGCGGCTTCGCTGCTCTCTCACCGCCCGAGAGCGTCCGAAGGGAGAAGACGAGAACGGACGCGAGAACGACGAGACCACCCGCGACGCCGAACGCGGTGAGATAGCCGAAGCCGGCGACCCAACCACCCAGCACGCCGCCGACGCCGCCTGCGACCGCGCTCAGCGCCGTGTGGACACCGAGCACCTCGCCGCGGACGCTCGGTGGCGCAAGTCGGGTGACGATGGCCGTCCCCACGACGGCGATGAACGCCCAGGTCGCCCCGATTGCGGCGAGGACGACGCCGACAGTGACGAACCCGACCGAGACTGCTCCGACGGCAGTGACGAGGACGACCATCGGAAACAGCGCTCCGCGCACGGCGAGTGCGCCGGACTGCAACAGTCGGACGTCGTACTTCGTCGCGAACCGCCCGGCGAACTCGTAGAGGACGGCCGACGCGAGACTGGACACCAGATAGAGTGCGAACACCTGTCCAGAGACGAAGTTCGATTCGGTCAGAAAGAGCGGAAGCGGCGCCCAGAACGCCGCGAACCCGACGGAGAACAGCGCGGCGGCGACGAAGTACGTCGTCAGCGCCGAGTCGAGACGGTCGACGAGTCGTCGCGGACGAATCCCCCGTGTGGACCAGTACAGTCGGTTCGGCGAGAAGACGAACGTCGTCCCCTTGACGCCGCTTCGCGAACTGGCGAGGAGGCGAGCGATCCGTCGCGCCCGACGCTCGCCCGTCACGTGGTCGTCGGGCGCCGGACGCGGTAGCGACCCCGCGGCAGTGACGACGGCGACGGCGGCGCAGGCGGCCAAGAGCCAGAACAACGTCTCCGTGACTGCCGTCTCGTCGACGATTCGAGGGCCGACGAGCGGCCAGACCGTCCCGAGCACGAGCCCCCCGGCCCAGCCGTACCCCTGATACTTGTTCAGCAGGCCGATACGCGCGCTCCATCTCGACTCGGGCGCGTCGTCGACGACCAACATCGTCAACACTGGACTCACCGACGCGACGACGAGCCAGAGCGCTGCATTCGCGACGATGATCGTCGTGATGTTCGTCGACAGGGGAATCACTACGAGCATGGCAGCGACGCCCAGCAACGTCACCAGCACCAGCGGTCGCCGCCGTGTGACGCGGTTCGCGAGTCGCCCGAAGAGAATCGCTCCGGGCGCGCCGATGACCGCGGCCGTCGACGCGAGCACGCCCAACTGGACTGACGTCGCCCCCAACTGGACGATGTACAGCGGCACGAGGAGCGAGGCACCACCGAAGGCGACCGAACCCAACCCCCACGCGTAGAGCCATCGCTCCGTCATTGGTTTCGATTCTCCGAGCGTGAACTAAACGATGTCGGTCGGGCCGGTCGTTCGCCCGGGTGATCTTCCCTATGATTCGACTCGTGTTATCTCGGCTCTCAACAGTTACTTCGTAGATACTGTCGTCTAGAACACATGGTCTCCTCGAAGCGGCTCCTCGTCCTCGCAGTCGTCGGTCTCGTCGCTCTCGCGCCGCTCGCCGCGTTCGCGTTCCTGTTGTTCCCACCGGACTTCGCGTACAGTCACTACTCCTCGTACTCCTACACGACGTCGGTCAGCACGAACGCCACCGTCGAGAACGTGACGTTGTTACTGCCGTTTCCCCAGGGTGAGGACGTCGAGGCAGACCTCTCGTCGAACCTCTGGCTCTACGACGACGACGGAAACCGACTAACCGACTGGGACGCGGCGGTCGTCGAGACACCACGGGGGCCGATGCTCCGCCTGCACGCCGACCGGTTGGTCGGGGAGGACCGCTACGTCCTCTGGACGTACGCCGAGAACGGGTCGGTCGTCGACCGTCGGGAGATCTCACGCGACGAGATTCCGGAGGACATGACCGACAGGGAACTCGTCGCCGACCCGACGACGTACTCCGTCTCGTGGCAGGTGACGGTCGACCACGATATCGAGACGCGCGACCCCCTCGCGAACGGGACGTTCCTCGCGCCGATCGCCGATGCGACCGCCGTCGACTGTCGGGCCCCGTGGAGCGAGACGGACAACTGCGCTCGCTTCGTCAGCCCGGTCTCGGCCACCTACGAGACCGACGGTCCGACGACGGTCACCGTCGGCGAGATCCGCTTCGAGGGGTGGAACGAGTGGGGGTTCTGGCTCTCGAACAGCTTCAACACGTTCGAGGCGACGACCGCTCCCGCCGTCTACACCGACGGCCGGCAGGGGTGGACTGTCGTCGACGGGGAGCTCCACGCCGGCATGGGTCGCTACGACGGCCCGACGCGGTGAGCGCCGTCGCCCGCGTCGGCCGCCGTAATTGGGGGGAATCAAAAGTACCATGCCGTCCGACTGCACAGTGAGTCGTACTTAGGTGGCTCCTGTGACCGAGAAACGCGAATACAAAGACGACTATCCGAACAAGACGCTGTACATCCCAGGTCCGACCGAGGTCCGCGACGACGTCATCGAGGCCATGTGCGAGCCGATGTTCGGCCACCGCATGGACCGGATGACCGACCTCTACACGACCATCGTCGAGGACACGAAGGAGTTCCTCGGCACGGACAACGACGTGATGATCCTCACGGCGTCGGGGACGGAGTTCTGGGAGGCGTCGACGCTCAACCTCGTCGACGAGAACATCCTCGTCGCGACCTGCGGGAGTTTCAGCGAACGCCACGCCAACGTCGCCGAGCGACTGGGGAAGGACGTCGACACGCTCGAGTACGAGTGGGGGGAGGCTGTCAAACCCGAAGACGTCCGCGAGGCGCTCGAGACGAGCGAGAAACACTACGACGTCGTCGCCTGCGTGATGAACGAGAGCTCCACCGGCGTCCGCAACCCCATCGAGGAGATCGGCGACGTCGTCGCGGAGTATCCGGACACCTACTTCGTCGTCGACGCGGTGTCCTCGCTCGGCGGCGACTACGTCGACGTCGACGAACACGACGTCGACGTCATCTTCGCGTCGACGCAGAAGGCGTTCGCGATGCCGCCGGGGCTGGCGGTCTGCGCCGTCAGCGACGAGGCCTACGACCGCGAGGTCTCGAAGGACTCCGCGTCCTGGTACGGCGGCTTCCAGCGAGCCTTCGACTACTACGACCGGAAGGGCCAGACGCACTCCACGCCCGCCATCCCGGTCATGCTGGCCTACCGGAAACAGATGAAGTACATGCTCGAAGAGGGCCACGAGGCTCGTGACGCACGTCACCGAGAGATGGCCGAGTACACCCGCGACTGGGCTCACGAACACTTCGACATGTTCCCCGAGGAGGGCTACGAGTCGCAGACGGTCGCCTGCATCGAGAACACGCAGGGGATCGACGTCGCCGCGACCATCGAACAGGTGTCCGAGCAGTACGACATGGCGTTCTCGAACGGCTACGGCTCGACGCTCGGCGAGAAGACGTTCCGCATCGGCCACATGGGCGAGCACGACGTCGAGTCGATCAAGGCGCTGACCGACGCCATCGAGGACGTCGCGGGGCTGTAGCTCTCCCCCACTCTCTGTACGACGGCTGGCCGCTCAGAAGAACTGCGTTTCGTCGCTACGACCGACACCGGCGAGACGGGTCGGAAGGTCACGACGTGGTTCGTCGACGATCGGTTCCCGAAGCCCCCGAACTGCTCGTCGCCGACGAGTACGTCCGTCAGTAGTCTTCCTGGTTGCTGTAGACCCGTTCGTGGCTGTGGGTGTAGATCTCGACGAGGTTGCCGAAGGGATCTTTGCAGTACGTCATCCGGTACTCTTGGCCGGGGAACAGCTCCCAGACGTCAGTGTGGTGTTCGCCGCCGCTCGCGTCGATCTCTGCGGCCAACTCCTCGATCTCCGGGTCGACGACGCAGAGGTGGAAGTAGCCGGGCCGTTTCGGGTCCGGTTCCTCGAACGCTTCGGGGTCGGCGAACTCGAACAGTTCGACTGCGACGCCGTTGCCGGTCGAGAGATGTGCGATGCGGACGGACTCGAAGTCACCCAGGACGTCCCGACAGAGGTCGCCGATCTGGGTGTCCTCCTCGCCGTCGACCTGTTCTGGTCCCATGAAACACTCGAACCCGAGGACGCTCTCGTACCAGTCGATTGCCTCGTCGATGTCCGGGACAGTCGCGCCGACATGAGCGATACTGCGCGGGTGGGGTTTCGAACTCACACGGCTCTCTCGAACGGCGAGGACAATGACGGGCCGGAAGCCCGAGGAATCTGCCGGGAAACGCGTCTGGTGAGTCCCCGTGTCACGGGCAGTCGACCGTGAGAGACCGTCTGCGCCGTCGGCTCGGTGGGTGAGGGCCGACGGCCTTGCACTCAGACACACGGGGTTCTGTCGGTGACGGGCTCGCTCGTCGACAGCGTCGCAGAAACAGTGGAGACGTCTCTCCGAGAGATCTGAATGTTGCCCGGAACACTAACGGCCGGTCTCATCCCAGTGGCTGCATGCCGAGTCGACCGGGAAACCCTCGTGCCGGGCACTCGTCTCTTTAGGGCGGACGGAGTCCGGTCCGTCGTCGTCGCCGACGTCGGACGACCACTCAGTGCGTGGTCCAGGGATGTCGCACACCCGGGTTCGCCGCGCGGTCATCGCTTCCGAAGTGGAAGAACTCGGGCGGGGACTAAAGGTGTGCGTCCGGAAGTAGTCGTCCGCGCCTCAAACCCTTTCCGACTCCTCGACCGCGGACCTTCACGGTTCCGCAAAGATGGACGCGAATCCAAACCCCCTTATCCTCGTGTCACCCTACCGCATACCAATGTCAGTACGAGTCGGTATCCTCGGCGCGACCGGTGCAGTCGGACAGCGATTCATCCAACTCCTCGACGACCACCCCACGTTCGAACTGGCGACGGTCACCGCCAGCGACGACAGCGCGGGCAAGCGCTACGACGAGGCGGCCAAGTGGCGCGTCGACACCCCCATCCCGGACGACGTCGCCGACATGGAGGTCCAGCGGACCGCGGCCGACGCGGTGCCGGACGACCTCGACCTGATCTTCTCGTCGCTCCCGTCGGGCGTCGCCGCCGACGTCGAACCGGAGTTCGCCGAGGCGGGCTACGTCGTCTCCTCGAACTCCTCGAACGACCGGATGGCCGAGGACGTCCCCCTCACGATCCCCGAGATCAACGCCGACCACCTCGGTCTCATCGAGGTCCAGCGCGACGAACGCGGCTGGGACGGCGCGCTCATCAAGAACCCCAACTGCTCGACGATCACGATGGTGCCGACGCTCGCCGCGCTCGACGAGTTCGGCCTCGACCGCGTCCACGTGACGACGCTGCAGGCTGTCTCCGGCGCGGGCTACGACGGCGTCACCTCGATGGAGATCATCGACAACGCCATCCCGCACATCGGCGGCGAGGAGGAGAAGATGGAGTCCGAATCCCGCAAACTGCTCGGCTCCTTCGACGGCGCGGCGCTCTCGCTGCACGACGCCGAGGTCAACGCCTCCTGCAACCGGATCCCGACGCTCGACGGCCACCTCGAGTCGGTGTTCGCTGACCTCGCCGCCGACCCCGACGTCGAGGAGGTCGCCGAGACGATGCGCGAGTACCCGGGTATCGACCTCCCGAGCGCTCCCGAGCAACTGATCCACGTCTTCGACGACCCGATGCGCCCGCAGCCCCGACTCGACCGGAATCTCGAAGGCGGGATGGCCGTCGCCGCCGGCGGCATCCAGGAGACCGCAAACGGCATCAAGTACAACTGTCTCGCTCACAACACGATCCGCGGCGCGGCGGGTGCCTCGGTGCTGAACGGCGAACTGCTGGTCGAAGAGGGCTGGGTCTAGAGGCCGACGGTTCTCGCTGCGGGCGCTCGCTCCGTTCGCGCCCTCGGCAAAAACGCGCTTGTCGTCCCGTTCCATCGCGAAGGCTTCGGAGGGACGCAGTGCCTCCCTCCGAGGCAAAACACGTCGCGAGTACTTTTCGTTTCGACTACTTAGACGGGCGCTGCTCGCTTCCCGAGTCTCCCACGACCAGTCAGCAGCGCGGCGGCGAGAGCGACGACGACGCTCACGCCGACGTGGACGGGGAAGCTGAACACGTCGTCGGCACCGGGGACGTTGACGTAACTCGTCCCTGCGATCACGACGAACGTGACGCCGAACGTCGCGTACGCGACGAGGACCGGCACGGCGATTCCGGAGAGGCGGTCGGCGTACACGCTGACGAGTCCGCCCGCTAGAAGGCCGACGAGGATACCGACGAAGACGCCGACGATCCCGATTCCGGGCGCTTCGCCCGCTCCCAGCAGTTCGATGGTCGCGGCACCGGCCAGTAAGAAGGTGGTGACGGCAGTTCCCGCTCCGAGCGCTAACGTACGGGCGTTCATACCAGTATCATCGCGTCCGCCGAGGAAATAACCGACTGCCGGTTCTCGGGAGTCGAGAACCGACTGTCGTCCCACTGTGTGTCCCTTCGCGCAGTTCACCGAGACGGTGAGTGCCTGCCGAGCGGCGCGACGGCGTTCGACCGCCGGGGGTGCGAGCGACGGACTGAGAGGGGTTATCGTAGCCAGCTATAGTAGCTCGTGCACCTGGTCACTCACTCGACCGCATGCTGTCGTGCGGTCAGGTGAGTGATGACGTGCACTCGTTACTACAGTGAGCCACAGGGTTCGATTCTCAGGAAGAGTATCTATGAGATTCTCCGATAACCCCTATGAATCACCTCGTCCAGCAAGCCCTGCAGTAGCCGGGTGGAACCCGGACGCGCTGGAGAGCGTGAGATTCCGCTCGCTGTCAGAAGTTCATAAATCAAAAAGACTGCTTGGGCTGCAGCGAAATCTTCGTTTCCGAATTAGACAATCTTAACACGCAACAGCAACAACGCACAGGACATGAGTAGGTCCAACCAGGACTGGTGGCCGAACCGGCTGAACGTGGAGATTCTCGACCAGAACGCCCGCGACGTCGGTCCGATGGACGAGGAGTTCGACTACGCCGAGGCGTTCGAGTCGCTCGACTTCGACGCCGTGAAGGCGGACATCGAAGAGGTGATGACGACGTCTCAGGAGTGGTGGCCGGCCGACTACGGTCACTACGGACCGCTGTTCATCCGCATGGCGTGGCACAGTGCCGGGACGTACCGCACCACCGACGGTCGCGGCGGCGCGACCGGCGGTACTCAACGCTTCGCACCGCTCAACAGTTGGCCCGACAACGCGAACCTCGACAAGGCGCGTCGACTGCTCTGGCCGGTCAAGCAGAAGTACGGCCAGCAGCTCTCGTGGGCCGACCTGATCGTCCTAGCCGGGAACGTCGCCCTGGAGTCGATGGGGTTCGAGACGTTCGGCTTCGCCGGCGGGCGCGAGGACGCCTACGAACCCGACGAGGCCGTCGACTGGGGGCCCGAAGACGAGTGGGAAGCGTCCGAGCGCTTCGACGGAGAGGGTGAGCTCGAAGGGACGCTCGCCGCCACCGTCATGGGGCTCATCTACGTCAACCCGGAGGGACCGGACGGCGAACCGGACCCCGAGGCGTCGGCGAAGAACATCCGCGAGTCGTTCGGCAAGATGGCGATGAACGACGAGGAGACGGCCGCGCTCATCGCCGGCGGACACACGTTCGGGAAGGTTCACGGTGCCGACGACCCCGACGAGCACGTCGGTCCGGAGCCCGAAGCCGCCCCCATCGATCAGCAGGGCCTGGGCTGGGAGAGCAGCCACGGTTCGGGCAAGGGAGCCGACACGATCACGAGCGGGATCGAGGGACCGTGGAACGCCACGCCGACCCAGTGGGACATGGGCTACCTCGACAACCTGCTCGACTACGAGTGGGAGCCCGAGAAGGGTCCCGGCGGTGCGTGGCAGTGGACCACGACGAACGACGAACTCGACGAGGCCGCACCGGGCACCGAGGATCCGTCGGAGAAGGAAGACGTGATGATGCTGACGACGGACGTCGCGCTGAAGCGTGACCCGGACTACCGGGAGATCATCGAGCGCTTCCAGGAGAACCCGAAGGAGTTCCAGGACGCCTTCGCGAAGGCCTGGTACAAACTCATCCACCGCGACATGGGTCCGCCGGAGCGGTTCCTCGGCCCGGAGGTCCCGGACGAGGAGATGCTGTGGCAGGACCCCGTCCCCGACGCCGACTACGAACTGATCGGGGAGGAGGAGATCGACCACCTCAAGGAGGAGATCCTCGCTTCGGAGCTCTCCGTCTCCCAACTCGCCAAGACCGCCTGGGCGTCGGCGTCGACGTACCGCGACAGCGACAAGCGCGGCGGCGCGAACGGAGCCCGCATCCGTCTCGAACCGCAGCGGAGCTGGGACGTGAACGAGCCGGAAGAGCTGGGGACGGTGCTGGAGACGCTCGAAACGATCCAAGAGGAGTTCAACAGCTCGCGCTCGGACGACGTGCGGGTCTCGCTCGCCGACCTGATCGTGCTGGGCGGCAACGCGGCCGTCGAGCGGGCGGCGGCGGACGCCGGCTACGACGTGGAAGTGCCGTTCGAGCCGGGCCGTACCGACGCCTCACAGAAACAGACCGACGTCGAGTCCTTCGAGGCGCTCGAGCCGGCGGCCGACGGCTTCCGGAACTACCTTTCGGACGAGGACGACCGATCGGCGGAGGAGCTACTGGTCGACAAGGCCGACCTCCTGAGCCTGTCGGCGTCCGAGACGACGGTGCTGGTCGGCGGCATGCGCGCGCTGGGTGCGAACTACAACGAGTCCGACCTCGGCGTCTTCACGGACGAGCCGGAGACGCTGACCAACGACTTCTTCGTGAACGTCCTCGACATGGACTACGAGTGGGAACCGTTCGAGGAGTCGGAGTCCCAGGACATCATGGAGTGGGAATCGTCCTCGGATGCCCAGGAGATCTACGAACTGCGCGACCGTGAGACGGGCGACGTCGAGTGGGCAGGAACCCGCGTCGATCTCATCTTCGGGTCGAACTCCCGGCTGCGAGCGATCTCGGACGTCTACGCGTCCGACGACGCCGAGGAGAAGTTCGTGCACGACTTCGTGGACGCGTGGCACAAAGTGATGAGTCTCGACCGCTTCGACCTCGAGTAGCGCCGACTGCGACCTCGCGGTCGAAGCCATCTGCGACGTCTCGGTGACGGTCGCCACCGACCCCCGATCCAGTCCTTGCGATCGAGTCGTGAACGACTGTCGGACGGGGTGGGGGCGACGTTCTCTGTCGTCTCGGATCACGAACGCCGAGACAGAGCGCCACACCTTTTCGCCCCTCCCCTCTAACCCCCTCTCATGAGACGTGCACGCATCCAGACCGCAGACGGGCCGCGAGCGGGGGAGTATCGGGACGGCGTCGTCGTCGCCGAGAACGGCGAGTACGTCGTCGGTGAGGACGGCGACCTGCTCGCGCCCTGTGACCCCTCTGCGCTCTACTGCGTCGGTCGGAACTACGCCGCCACGCTGGACCAGATGGAGTACGAACGACCCGAGGAACCGGACTTCTTCATCAAACCGCCGGCGTCGGTGCTCGCTCACGAGGAACCGATCGTCTACCCCGAGTTCACCGAGGAACTCACCTACGCCGGCGAGTTGGTCGCCGTGATCGACGACCGCTGTCACGACTTCTCCGTCGAGGAGGCGCCGGACCACATCCGCGGTTACACCATCATGAACGACGTCGACGCGCTCGACCAGCAAGGCCGCACTGCGCGGAAGGCGTTCGACGGCTCCGGGCCGCTCGGACCGTGGCTGGAGACGGAGCTCAACCCACGGAGCCTAGAGATGCACACCGACGTCGGCGGCGAGCGACGGCAGGAGGCCAACACCGAACTGATGCTGTTCGGCCCCTACGAGATCGTCTCGTACCTCTCGAAGCGGTTCACCTTCCGTCCCGGCGACGCTATCGCCTTCGGCAGTCCGGCGAACCCCGGAACGGTCGAACCCGGCGACGTGGTCGAGATCACGTACGAGGGGATCGGGACGCTGCGGAACGAGGTCGTCGCGAGCGAACGCTGATAGGGGCTACGTAGCCAACCGGTGGATCAGAGACCCCCGGTGAACCACCGGCTTCGACTCGTCTGGAGAACATCGACGAGGCTCTACGATAACCCCTATGAAGCCGACGACGACCCCTCCGCCCGGTCGAGTCAGATGACCTGATTTTCGAGTTCTTCGTACGCGCCGAGTTCCGCTGCCTGCTTCACGTTGCGCGCGAGGATGTCGGCCAGCCGCTCCCAGTAGGCCGGCGTGTGGCCGGCGTTGTGCGGCGTGACGAGCACGTTGTCGAACGTCCAGAGCGGATGGTCCCGCGGGAGCGGTTCGGGGTCGGTCACGTCGAGCGACGCGCCGCGGATGCCGTTCGTCTCCAGCGTCGCGACGAGCGCGTCGGTGTCGACGATGGGGCCGCGACCGACGTTGATCAGCACGCTGTCGGGTTTCATCGTCTTGAACGCGTTGGCGTCGAACATCCCCTCCGTCTCGTCGGTGAGCGGGGCGGCGACGACGACGTAGTCGGCGACGCCGAGCGCGTCGTGCAGGTCGTCGAAGCCGAGCACCTCGTCGGTCGGACCCCCTTTCTCCGGCGAGTAGCGGACGCCGACGGTGTCGACGCCGAACGGTTCGAGGCGGTCGACGACGGCCTGCCCGATGGCTCCGAGCCCGACGATTGCGACGGTGCTCCCCTGCAGTTCGTGGGTCTGAAACGAGCGCCACTCGGTGCGCTCCTTCCGCCGCCACGCCGTGTGGAACCCGCGGGCGAAACTGAGGATGCTGCCGAGGACGTGTTCGGCGATGTTGGGGCCGTGGACGCCCGAGGCGTTCGTCACGGCGACGCCGTGGTCTCCCAGCTCCTCCATCGGGAGATGTCCCGTCCCGGCGAACGAGCAGGCGAACAGTTGGAGATTCTCCGCCTCGTCGAGCAGTTCGGTCGGGAGCGTGAACCCGGCGGCGACGGGGACCGTCCGGAGCAGCTCTCGTTCCTCCTCGGGCGTCCGGGCGTAGACGATCTCTCGGTCCGGCAGTCGCTCGCGCAGGGCGTCGACGTAGCCCTCGGCGGGCATCCCGTGGATCTTCTGTCGCAGCACCGCGATGTCGGCGTCGGTCATGTGGCGGTGGTACACGCGAGGGGACTAAGGTCCCTCCGTTTCGGCAGTCGCCGCCGCGTCCGCTCGTCAACGTGACCGATTCCAGCGGTGATTTGTGGGGTGCCGCTGTAGCCGAAGGCAGTGACGCTCCGCGATCGACTCGTCGTCGCCACGGCGGCGGCCACCCGGTTCGGCAGTGGCATCCTCATGGGGACCGCACTCGGGTTCTACATCGGCGAGTCCGGCGGGTCGGACCTCGCCGCGGCGCTCGTCTACACCGCCTACTTCGCGGGGATGATGCTGTTCGCGCCGGTCTGGGGTGCCGTCGCCGACGTCACCGGTCGTCGTCGAGCGGTGCTCGTCATCAGCGGGGCGGGAGCGACGCTCGCGGTGCTCCCGCTCGTCGTCGCCGAGGGGACGTGGGCGTCGGTCGGTCTCCGCGGCGTCTACGCCTCCTTCGCCGCAGCGTTCCCGCCCGTGATGCTCACCGTCGTCAGCGCCGCCGGCGGCGAGTCCGGACGCGGGCGTGCGGTCGGCTTCTTCAACAGCGCCCGGGCGGTGGGGTTCACCGGTGGGCAGTTGACGGCGGGGGCGCTGCTCGGACTGCTCGTCCCCGACTCGCTGTTTCTCGCCATCGCGGGGCTGAGTCTCGTCTCGACGCTCGCCGTCGCGTTCGTCGCCGACAGCGCACCGACCCCCGACGTCGACCCGACGCTCTCGGAGGTCGTCTCCGAGGTCCGTCGCCGGCTGCTGCCCGGCGTCGACGACCGTGCACACCTCCGAACCAACGGCCTCCAGTGGCTCTACGTCGCGCTCGCGCTCCGGAACACCTCCGTCCTCGGCGTGCTGTCGCTCATGCCGGTCTACCTCCCCCAGTCGCTCGGCCTCTCGGAGCTCCTGATGGGCGCGTTGCTGGCGCTGAACCCCGGCGGGCAGGCCGTGTTCATGCTCCTCTTCGGTCGCGTCGCCGACGTGACGGGTCGGAAACGGCTCGTCACGCTCGGGATGGCCGGTAGCGCACTGTTCGCCTTCGTCGCCGCCGCCGCGACGCTCCCGGCGACGTCGACTGGTCGGTTCGCCGTCGGCGTCGTCGCCTTCCTGCTCATCGCGGCGTCGTTCTCGGCGATGACGACCGGCGCGCTCGCGTTCATCGGCGACGTCGCGCCGCCGGACCGCGAGTCCGAACTGATGGGGTTGCGGACGACCGCCAAGGGCGTCGGCGGCGTCCTCGGACCGGTTCTCGTCGGCGGGCTGGCGCTCGTCGTCTCGAAAGAGGTCGCCTTCGTCGTCGGCGCGGTGCCCGGCGTGGTCGCGACGGTGCTCGTCGGCGTCATGCTCGTCGAGAGCCACGGAGCACGGGCCCGAGTGCCGCTGTTCGGGGGGTGACGTCCGAGGCGACGACCCGTCTCGGCTCTCACACATCTGACCACTCGGGAACGACAGAGTCTCTCCGCTCGATACTGTTCCGGACCTTTAATAGCGGAGTGCCGCCGGGTACAGTGTATGAAGCGCGTAGACGTGGCCATCGTCGGTGGCGGCCCGGCCGGGTCCGCAGCGGCCCACGCCGCCGCCAGCGCCGGCGCGGAGGCCGTCGTTCTGGAGAAAGGTGTTCCCCGGGCGGACCGCGAGCGACTCGGTCCGGACTCGACCGACGCCGCCGGTATCCTCGACTACTGGGTGGACATCATGGGTATCCACCCCGACGAGTTCCCCGACGACGTCGTCCTCCACGAACTGGACCGCGCGGAGTTCGTCGGTCCCAACGAGTCGCTGACGATGCGGACGACCGGCATCGAATCCTCGTACGACCACTTCGGCTACGCGATGCACCGCGCGAAGTTCGACGACTTCCTCCGCGACCGCGCGGAGGACGCGGGTGCCGAGTACCGCGTGAAGGCCTCCGTCAAGGACGTCGAGACGGACCAGGACGCTGGGTCCGGCGACCCGCGACACGTCCTCACGCTCGCCGACAAGTCGACCGTCGGTGCCGACTTCCTCGTCCTCGCCGACGGCCCCCAACGGACGGTGACGAACAAGGTGCTCGACCGGTTCCTCCCCGACGGTCGCAAGGCGTCGGACGTGATGGCCTCGGTGAAGGCCAACCACATCGCCTACCAGGAACACCGGAAGTTCCCGCCGGAGGTGTTCGAGGAGGTCGCCGGCGCGATCATGTTCTGGTGGGGGTACATGCCCGGTCACACCGCCTACCCGTGGGTGTTCCCGAACGACGACGGCGTCTGCCGCGTCGGGCTGACGATGCCCATCGGGATGGACATCGACGACGTCGAGGACCGCGAGAAGTACGCGCTGCTCCGCGAGGACGACGAACGCATCCCCTCCGGCAGCGTCTACATCGAGCGTCTGCTCGACCACCTCTGGGGTGACGAGTACGACGTCGAGGAGGAGTTCCCGATCGTCGAAGAGCGCGGAAAGTCGAAGGGGACCGAGACGTACCCCATCTCCTCGACGCGACCCATCGACTCGCCGACCGAGGCCGGTATCGCCGTCGTCGGCGGCGCGATGGGGGCGACGTCGGCGTTCCACGAGGGCGGCGACCACGTGGCGGTCCGCACCGGCGCTATCGCCGGCGAACTCGCCGCCGAGGGCGACCTGAGCGACTACAACGACCGCTGGAAGGACGCCATCGGCGACGAGGTGCTCAGAAACGTCGCGATGGCCGAGTGCGTCCGCGGCTACGGCCCCGACGACTGGGACTGGGCGTTCGAGACGGCGAACAAACTCAAAGCCGACGACGACGGCTACAGACTGTTCAACACGTCGAAACTCGGTGCCGGATTGAGCGCGGCACGGCTGGTCGGCAGCTACAAGAAGACGAAGCTCAAGTACCGCAGAGGCAAGTACGTCCAGCTCGAGGCGAACGAGTACGTCTACTGACCCTGCTCGGCTCGTCCGACGCTCTCCTTCGTGTTCTGCGGCAGTCGACGATGCGACCGCTCGCGGTTCCGAGCGCCAAGAGAACGACCAGACAGAACTCGCAGATTACGCTTCGGCCGTCGCGCCGCCCTTCTTGCGCGTGACGTAGCCGGCGATGCGGTTGCGGACCGACTTCGAGTCGACGTTCGTGAGCTTCGTGACGTTCTCCTTGTTCGTCTCGAAATCCGTGTTGAACGCCTGCGGGTAGCGCTCCAGCAGGAGGTTCCCCATCTGCTTGACGTATTTGGGCTTGATTGCCATGTCCGACGATTCCCCGGAGAGACACTAAAACGATTCGTTCCGCGGCGCGCGTGCGACGGAGTGGGCCACCGCCTCGCACGTCACCCGCGTCACGCGTCGCGGTACTCGCGCCACTCGCTGACCTCGGTCAACGTCTCGAACGCCTCGCGCTCGGCCGATCCGCCGCACTTCTCGACCGTCTCCGCGAAGTAGTCGAGTCGCCGCAGCAACTCGGCGGTGTCGAACGCCGGGACGTCGAGTCGCGAGACTGCCACCGTTGCGTCCACGACGGCGGCGAACCCCCGGTTGATGGTCGGCACGTACTCTCGCACCACCGCGTGCTCGACGGGCGTGAGCTCCCACCGTTCCCAGCGCGTCCCGCCGTCTTCGCCGGCGTCGACCTGTTCGGCCTCGACGTCGACCCACGCGTCGGCTCCCTCGAGCACCGGCTCCGTCCGCTCGTGGATCGTCGCCGCCGCGGCGACGAACTCCCGCGGGTCCTGCGTGAACTGGACGACGCCACCGCCCTGCCGGTGGAAGTTCCGACGAGTCCGGGTGTTTCCCCACGTCGTCGCCGTCACCGGTTCCCCCTCCTCCGCGGCTGCGTGCAGACCGAGCGCCGCGAAGTTCCACCGGTCGTTCGGACCGAGCGTGGCGACGACCGACTCGGTGACGCCGCGGAGAGCGACGGGCCAGTCCGCGTCGTCGCCGCCGTCGCCACCCAGTCGGTGCGTCACACCGCCACCCCCCGTTCGAGCGCGACGAACAGCGCCGCGGCGGTGACGTCGGCGGTCGTGCCGGGGTTCACCCCCTCGGCGACGAGTTCGTCGGCGAGTCTCGCCACCGCCGCCGGGTCGCCGCGCGCGTCGCCGGCGAGTCGACTCACCTCGGCGGCGGTCTCCGTTCCGTGCTGGGTCGCGACGAGCGTGTCCGGTTCCTCCGCGAGCAGGTCGAGGAACGCGCGGGCCGCCCGGTCGAGGATCGGTCCGTCGTCGTCGAGAATCGACTCGGCGGCGTCGAACGTCCGACGGAAGCCGTCAGTCCACTCGCGGGCGTTGCCGTCGCGCTCGGCACTCAGTTCCATCACGTCGAAGAGCGTCGTCCCACGCTCTTCGAGCGTCGGGATCGCGCCCGACCCCCGGCGCACGTCGAGCGCGGAGGCGTCCTCGGGTGGGTCGCCGACGGCGACGTCGACGTGTTCGAAGGCGCGGTAGAAGTTCGCGGCGTCGGCGACGGTGGTCGACTCGACGACGTCGGTCACGGCTCCGGGCGTCAGGTCGCCCTCGACGGCGCTCGCGGCCGTCACGAGCGGCACGAGCAGCAGGAGACAACCGAACTGCGTGTTGCCGCCGCGCTGCTGGCTCATCCCGGCGACGCCGCGCTCGAACGCCTCGCCGACGGGTGCGCCGTCCTCGGCCGCCTGCAACCCTCGGCGCGCCCCGACCGATCCGGCGAGGAAGTGCTCGAATCGGAGGTCCGGGAGGTCGTGCTCGCGGTCGACGTTGCCCGGTTTCGGCGTCCCGGCGACTTCGAGCAGGAGCGCGAGTTCGGCGTGTTCGCCCGGCGAGAAGTCGCGGTCGACGTGGTTCGAGGCGTCGCTCACGGCGCGACCTCCGGCCCGTTCGTCTCGAACCACTCGTCGACCGCCGCGCGGACTCGACGGAGAACGACCGGGTCGTCGCTCGGTCGTCCGACGCTCACCGCGTCCGCGCCGTAGCCGAGATACTCCCGGACGCTCGCCGCGTCGCGGACGCCGTTGTTCGCGACCACGAACAGGTCGGCCGCGTCGACGACGTCGGCGACCACGGATTCAGAGTCCATCGCGTCGACGTGGAGCAGGTCTGCACCGGCGGTCTCGACGCGCCGCGCCGTCTCGGCGAGGTCGACGCCGTCGACTTCGGCGCGCACCTTGACCGACACCGTCGCTCCCGTCTCCGCCGCGGCGGCGACGTACTCGCAGAGGCGATCGGTGTCGCACAGCAGCGACTCGCCGCAGCCGACGGCACAGAGCTCTGCCTGCCGGCAGTGGGCGTTGATCTCGAGCACCGCGTCGTGGGCGGCACAGACCGTGGCCGCCTCGGCGACCGGATCGACCGTGGCACTCCGGACGTTGAACCCGACGGCGAGCGACGTGTCGGCGAGCTTCGCCAACTCGCGGTCGATAAACGCGACCGGATCGTCGGGGAGGAACTCGATTCGGTCGCGGGCGACCAGCTCTCGGGCCGCCGCCCGCGAGTCGGCGTCGAGCGCGATGCCGCCGAGGAACGCCGCGCCGACGTGCGCCTCGCCCGCTCGTGCCCACGCGGCGTCCGACTCGCCGCTGAGGCTGGCGAGCGCCACACGGGGTGCGAACATCAGCGTCCCTCCGTCGCTCGCACGTCCGCGGTCACGTCGGTTCCCACCGCTTCGAACGCCTCGGCGACGGCGCGGGCGACGCGCTCGGCGTCCGCCTCGTCGTCCATCCGCGTGTCGGTTCGGACGACCGGCCGGTCCAGTTCGGTCCCGTCCTCGCTGTCGAGGACGAACGCGTCGGCGAACGGGTAGGCGTCGGCGACGCCCGCGGTGCTCGCCTCGTAGCCGACGGCTTCCATCAGTTTCGCCGCCGGCCCGGAGAACACCTCGTCCTCGACGAACGGGGAGACGGCGACGACCGGCGTCTCCCGAAGCGCGTCTTCGACGCCGTCGAGTGCCAGCATCGGGCCGATGCTCGTCACCGGGTTCGACGGGCCGACGACGACCGGGTCCGCCAGCGCATCGAGCGTCTCGGGTGTCGCCTCGGCTGCGTCGGCACCGCGGAACTCCACGTCCTCGACGGTCGGTTCGGCCCGCCTCGCGACCCAGAACTCCTGGAAGTGAAGTTCCCGCTCTGGGGTGTGGACGACGCTCGCGACGGGGTCGTCGGACATCGGCACGAGGTCGACGGCGAGGTCGAAGGCGTCGGCGAGCGTCCGAGTGACCTCGGTCAGCGAGTCGCCCTCGTCGAGCAGGCTGGTTCGGGTGACGTGGACCGCTCTATCTCTGTCGCCGATCTCCATGAACTCCGCGACGCCCGAGAAGCGCCGCCAGCGGGCGATCTCTCTCCCCCTCACCTGTGCCTCGTCGTCGAGGTAGCGCGGCCCGGCTTCGAGTCCGGCGGCGTCGGCCAGTCGGTGGAGTTCGGCGTTCGTCTCGGTGGTGTCGTCGGCGATCCCCCACCACCGGTCGGTGTCGAGGACGCCGCCGCCGTGAAAGAGCACGGTGTCGACGTCGGGGCAGACGAGCAGTCCCCCGAGTTCGACGTCGTCGCCGGTGTTGCCGACGACGGTCGTCTCGGCGAGGTCGAACACGCCGGAAGCGCCGTCCAGCAACTTCGGCGTGCCCGTCCCGCCAGCGAGGAAGGTGACCATTGGGCGGAGGTTGTCCGTCCGGTGGTTTGTATCTGACTCTCTCGGCGGCGGCGCTCGGTCTTCGTTGCGCGAAACTTCGCCAACCACTCCGGCGCGCGCTGGCACCCTCGCCCGTGAGGGTGCCAGCAGCGTGCGAGCGAATCGGTTGGGGAGGATGTGGCTGTTGCGGTGAGTGTCCTCGTGATCTCGGCGTTAGAGACGACGCGAGCATCACAGCGAACGGAGTGAGCGAGGAGCACAGCGAGTCGCGCGAGTCGAAAGCGCGTGGGCGTTCGAGGAGTATCGGTTCAGACACCCTCTCGGTATCAACTCTTCCTGACAACTGTCGGTGTTCGTGTTGAATAGAGAGTGCGAGTGTGTCACAACAAGACTCGTCGTCATCTACTGGTTATCTAAAAAAGACAAAACGAGAGACCCAACTACAATGAATCCGAGACCAAAGAGACCGAGTACCATCGCGTTTCCACCGGGTGGAGCTGAGTGATTGCTCCATACGCTGTAGTAGACTTGCGCTATGAGCAGTAGAGAGATGAGCATGAGCCACCGTCGGATGGACAACAACGATGTTTCAACATCCATATCTGTGAATTTCCAAGATATTATATAAGGACTATCAATCGAGAACCAAAGTCACTAATCGACTGTAACAGCCACCAGGTGAGTGACGCATACACCCTCTACCTGTTGCATGCGACCTCTGACAGGGTTCGGTGAGGTTAGTCTACGGCCGTGTTCGACTCGTTGTGCGAATAAGTCACCGACGCTATAGTAACGAGTGCAAGTCATCACTCACCCGACCGCACGACAGCGTGCGGTCGGGCGAGTAGACAGTTGCACGAGCTACTATAGTTGGTATCGGCCCGACTCGGGGCGAGTGTGGTCCTCATCCCCACCGAGATCGACGACTGCGTCGGCCTGTTACGGACTGGCGCGGAACTCGCCGTGTTTCATCCCGAAGAAGAACGCGACGATCGAGAAGACGATCATCGAGGGCAGGACCATCATGAAAACTGTCGAGGGAGTCATCACGGTCGTGAGCGCGACCGCCGCGACGGCGACGATCACGACGAGTGGAACCACCGAGCGCGTGAAGTCGAATTCCATACTCGTCGTTGTGGCTGGACAGACAAAACCGTTAAGAGACTAAGTTCATCGAATGGAGGTTTCTGCGGGCGTGCTGACTCGATGGAAATTCTGCTACCCATAGAGCGCGTGAACAAAGTATGGGGCGCAAGAGACCGAGCTGAGTTCCGTGCCCGAGAGCACGTCGTGCTGACTGGTCCGAGTGCGCAGGAAGCCGAGACTTGGGCGAGACAGCCCGGATGCCGCTCGGCGGCATCCGGGAAAGCCCGCATAGGTGAATTTCTGTTCACGCACCGGCGTCCCATCCCGGAGGAACAAACCATGTACCTCGGAATCGACTTACACAAGCGGTACGCGCAAGTGGCAGTAATCGATCAGGCTGGTGAGCTTGTCGAAGAGGTTCGCGTCAAAAACGCGAACCTCGACGACCTCGCCCAGCGCTACGCTGGAGCCACAGCAGCGATCGAGGCAACCAGCAATTACTACCACGTCCATGATACTCTTTCAGAGTACTTGGACGTGGTTGTCGCCAACCCTGGCAAACTGAAGCTCATCGCTCACTCAGACAAGAAAACCGACCGCGTTGATGCGAAACAGCTCGCGCGGATGGTTCGGCTCAACTCCATCCCCGAGAGTTACGTCCCTACCGATGAGGTTCGGAAAGCCCGCGCACTCGTGCGCGGGCGACAGAAGTTGGTCGAAAACCGAACCAGCTACGCGAACAAAGTTCACGGGTTGCTTTCTGAGCACGGCATCACTGAAGACGTGAAACCGCTGAGTGTAGAGGGGCGAGAGTTCCTGCGGGAACTCTCGCTCCCGGCACCGTGGAACTCGTTGTTAGACTCCTACGCGACGATAATCGAGACGCTCACCGCTGAAATCGAGTCGCTCGAAATGGAGATCGAGGAACGCGCTGGGTCTCTGAAGGAGACCCAGCTGCTGATGACGATTCCTGGTGTCAGCTACTACTCAGCGTTGACGATCTACGCTGAACTCGGCGAGATCGAGCGGTTCGACGAGGACAAACAAGTCGTGAGTTACGTGGGATTGAACCCGGTGATCCGCGAGTCTGGCGACTCGCGGTTCGAGGGTGGCATCTCGAAACGAGGATCAGGACGGGTACGATGGATCCTCGTCCAGTGTACGTACGTCGCAGTTCACACCTGTAACGACGAGTACTTGCGTCGGTTCTACGACCGCTTGGCAAGTCGCAAGAGTTCCAAGAAAGCAATCGTGGCAACCGCGCGGAAGCTACTGGTATCGATTTACCACATGCTTGACCGGGAGGAAGTCTACGACCCACCGGGGGTGAGCGCCTGAGAAAGGGAACCTGAGGGACGCCGGTCCGGCGTCCCTCAGTGGCCGGGTGGAGCCAGCGTGAGCGACAGCTATAGCGGAACTCGTTCCGACCGCCTACCGGTTGTGGAGGTCTCAATCACCACGCAGCCTAGTGGTTTCGCGCCGTTGAAGAGCGAGAGACGTGAGATCGTGCGAACAACTTTATCGCCAGCGGTGGTTAGTTGAGCCAGCAGAATTTCCATAGGTGAACTCAGCGTGCGTGTGTTGCATTTCGGCTCGTCAGCACAATCACCGAGCACTTCGTTTTGCACTCGTTTTCATTCCTGAGTAGATGGTATCCAGCATCACTATAGTAGCTCGTGCAACTGTCTCCACACCCGACCGCACGACAGCGGCCGGTCGGGTGTGTGATGACGTGCACTCTCTACTATCGCCGGTGGCGACTCGGCGTCTCCACCGCGAGCGAGCACGTCGACGCCGTCGCCACCGCAGACGCGGTGCTCGGGGTGCGAGCGAGCAGCGTCGACTGACCGACGGCGCTCCGACGGTTTTTATCCCGTCGGGCCGAACTCCCGGCCCATGATTACCGTCAAGGACAGCGTCCACGACCACATCGAGGTCGAGGGCGTCGCCGCGGCTCTCCTCGACACGCGGGAGGTGCAGCGGCTCCGTCACATCAAGCAGTTGGGGACGGTCCAACTCGTCTACCCCTCGGCGAACCACACGCGCTTCGAGCACAGCCTCGGCGTCTACCACCTCGCGAACCGCGCGCTCTCGCATCTCGGTATCGAAGGCTCGCTGGCCGAACGCCTCCGCGCGGCCGCACTCCTCCACGACGTCGGTCACGGCCCGTACAGTCACAACATCGAGGCACTCACGTACCGCCACACCGGGAAGTACCACGACGACGTGACGGAGCTGCTCGCCCGCGGCGAGGTCGGCGAGGTGCTCCGCGCGCACGAGCTCGACCCCGCCGCCGTCGCCGACCTCGTCGCCGGCGAGGGACAGTACGGCCAGTTGGTCTCCGGTGAGTTGGACGTCGACCGAATGGACTACCTCGTGCGCGACGCCCACCACACGGGCGTCCCCTACGGCACCATCGACACCGGTCGACTCGTCCGCGAACTGACGTTCGTCGACGGCGAACTCGTCTTAGACGAGGGAAACGTCCAGACCGCCGAGTCGCTGCTTCTCGCGCGGGCGTTGATGAACCCGACCGTCTACCAACACCACGTCGCCCGTATCTCGAAGGCGATGCTCCGGCGCGCCTCCGAACGGCTGTTGGCCGAACCGGACATCTCGGCGTCGCAGCTCCGCCGCATGGACGACCACGACCTGCTGGCGAGCCTGCGGATGACGTCGACGACCGAGGAGCTCGCTCGCCGCCTCGACCGACGCGACCTCTACAAACGCGGCGTGTGGGCCGAACTCGACGACGTCCCCCAGCACGTGCTCGACGCCCCGCACGAGGAGCTCCGGGAGGTCGAACGCGAGGTCGCCGAACAGACGGGCGTCGACCCTGGCGAGGTCATCATCGACGTCCCCGCCGAACCGTCGATGGAGGAGTCGTCGTCGCGGGTCGTGGTCAACGGCGACGTCCGGCAGCTCGACCGGCAGTCGCCGCTCGTGAGCGCGCTGCGGACCGCCCAGCGCCAGCAGTGGCGACTCGGCGTCTACGCCCCCGCCGACGCCGCAGACCGGGTCGGCGAGACCGCCGCGGACGTGCTCGGACTCGACATCGAGGGCGCGCTCGTCAACTACGTCCGGACCGGCCAGCGGACGACGCTCGACCAGTTCGACTGAACCGCTCTCGACGCCGTCGAGACGAGTCGGTGAGACGCTTCGGGAGGTTCAAGCCACTCGATTGCGACCCTGTAGACGATGATACTCGAGGGGACTGTGCTTCGAGGCCGCGACTTCGAACCGGTGGAGGGACGCGTCGTCGTCGAGGACGGCACTATCGTGGACGTGGAGGAGGCGTCGGTCGACTCGACCGACGTCGTCCTCCCGGCGTTCGTCAACGCCCACACGCACATCGGCGACTCCATCGCCAAGGAGGCCGGTGCCGGCCTCTCGCTGGACGAACTCGTCGCGCCGCCGGACGGGCTGAAACACCGACTGCTCCGACAGGCCAGCGCCGAGGAGAAGATCGCGGCGATGCGCCGTTCGCTGCAGTACATGCAGGCGGGCGGACAGGCGGCGTTCGTCGAGTTCCGCGAGGGCGGCGTCGACGGCGTCGACGCCATCCGACGGGCGCTCGACGGCCTCGACGTCGAGGGCGTCGTCCTCGGCCGTGAGACGCCGGAGGCGATGGAGGCGGCCGACGGGTTCGGTGCCAGCGGCGCCCGCGACGGCGACTTCGACGCCGTCCGGAACGCGACGCGCGAGGCGGACAAGCTGTTCGGTATCCACGCCGGCGAGCGCGACCCCGACGACATCAACCCGGCGCTGGATCTCGCCCCCGACTTCCTCGTCCACATGGTCCACCCCGAACCGCTCCACCTCGAACGCGTCGCCGACAGCGAGATCCCCGTCGTCGTCTGCCCGCGCTCGAATCTCGTCACGGGCGTCGGCGTCCCGCCGCTTCGGGAGCTGCTGGACCGGACGACCGTCGCGCTCGGCACCGACAACGTGATGCTCAACAGCCCCTCGATGTTCCGCGAGATGGAGTTCGCGACGAAACTGACCGACGCCAGCGCCCGCGAGGTGCTCCGGATGGCGACGGTCAACGGCGCCGAGATCGCCGGCCTGAACTACGGGCTCGTCGAACCCGGCCGCGACGCGAAACTGCTCGTGCTCGACGGCGACTCGGACAACCTCTCCGGCGTTCGCGACCCCGTCCGGGCCGTCGTCCGCCGAGCGGGCCACGCGGACGTGAAACGCGTCGTGCTCTGAGGCGACCGCACCGCTCGGGCGTCCACCGCCGCACCCTCGCGCTTTCTGCACGAAGAGTTAAGATGTCCGACAGACTAGCGTGTGGTGAGTTACCATGGGTATGTACGACCGGATTCTCGTCCCGACCGACGGTTCCGAGGGCGTCGAACGGGCAGTGTCGCACGCCGTCGACCTCGCGGCGGCCCACGGTGCGACGATCCACGCCGTCTACGTCGTCAACACGGCGGGGTTCACCGGTCTCCCGATGGAGTCCTCCTGGGAGGGCGTCGAGAAGATGCTCCGGGAGGACGCCGAGACCGCACTGGAGACCGTCCGGACGCTCGCCGGTCGACAGGGGGTCACGGTCGAGACGCACGTCCTCGAAGGGCCACCGCAGCGTGAGATCGTCCGGTACGCCGAGGAGGAGGGCTGCGACCTCGTCGTGATGGGGACACACGGTCGCGGCGGCATCGACCGACTCCTCCTCGGCAGCGTCGCCGAGAAGGTCGTCCGCTCGTCGAACGTCCCGGTGATGACCGTCCGAGTCGGAGTGGAACAGCCCGGACAGGCGACGTGAGAGCGGTCACACCGGCCGCAGATGCTCGCAGTCACCCGCGTGGACCGTCACGTCCCCCTCGCTCGTGCGGACGACGAGCGCACCCGGAAACTCCACGTCGACGGCCGTCCCCTCGACGACGCCGCCGGACGTCTCGACGCGGACGCGCTGTCCGAGCGTCGCCGAGTGGGCGCGCCACGCGGGCAGTACCTCGTCGGGGTTCTCCCGCAGCTCGTCGAACTCCTCCAGCAGCCGCTGGACGAACACGCGACGGTCGACGTCGCCGCCCGTCTGTTCGCGCAGGCTCGTCGCCCCCTCGGGGAGCTCCGCGGCGTCGACGTTGGCGTTGACGCCGATGCCGGCGACGAGCCACGAGACGCGGTCGGCCTCGCCCTCCATCTCGGTGAGGATCCCGACGAGTTTCAGGCCGCCGCGTTCGCTCCGCTCGCCCGTCTCGACCAGAACGTCGTTCGGCCACTTGATGCTCGCGTCGACGCCGACCTCTCGACAGACGCGAGTCACCGCGACGGCCGCCGCCAGCGTGAACACGGGGACGTGCGCCGGGGGTCGCTGCGGTCTGACGAGGATAGAGACCCACACGCCACCGGCCGGGGCCGACCACGCCCGTTCGAGTCGCCCCCGCCCACCGGTCTGCTCGTCGGCGACGACGGCGACGTCGTCTGCTCCCTCAGCCGCCAGCTCCCGCGCGCGGAGGTTCGTGCTGTCGACGCTGTCGTGGTACTCGACGGAGAACGGCGCGTCGAGTCCGAACTCGATGCTGGCCGCGCCGTAGCCCGGAACGTCGGCGACGACGTAGCCGTCGTTCGTGCTCTCGACCTCGAACCCCTCGTCTCGGAGCGCCTCGACCTGCTTCCAGACGGCCGCCCGCGAGACGCCGAGTCGGTCGGCGAGTTCCGGTCCACCCACGGGCCCCGCCGCGAGTGCGTCGAGGAGAGCGCGTCGCGTCTCGTTCATACCGAAACTGAGAGTGCAGGGGTCAAATGTCCGCCGCTCTCGGCTCAGCGACGCTCGACGACGTCGGTGCAACGGCCCGGAACGTTTAGGCGGTCGCGGTCGTCGAGTCGGCCGTGACGCTCCCCGACCGCACTGCGACGCTCTCGACGGGCCGCCGCGTCGACCTGCCGCTCCGCTGTGAGGCGGACGTCGTCGGCGCGCTGTTCTCGGCGGACCGGCGGTCGCTTCGAGGGGTCGTCCCCGAGGCGCTGACGCCGGTCCGGGTCGGTCCACGGACGGGTGGTGTCGTCGTCGCCGGCGTCTCCTACTCGCAGGCCGGCGACTTCGACCCCTACGACGAACTGGCTGTTGTCGTCCCCGTCGCTCGGCGGACCGTCGCGGGCGTCCCTCGCCTCGACGGCGGTCTCGGCGGCTACGTCGTCTCCCTACCGGTGACGACCGAGGACTCCCGCCGGATGGGTCGGGAGATCTGGGGTTACCCGAAGACCGTCGCCGAGATCGATATCCGACGGGAGCGCGTCGGCGACGGGAGCGACGAGTGGCACGTCGACGTTCGCGAGGGCGGTCGTGACGGCGGCGACAGCGGCGACAGCGGCGACAACAGCGACAACGGCGACGGCACTCCCGCGCTCTCGCTGTCGGTTCGTGAGACCGGCCGACGACCGACGCGGGAGGGGACGCTGGACAGCTACACGGTCAAGGAGGGCCGCCCGTGGCGGACGCCGGTCGACGTTCTCGGGCCGGTCGGCCTCGGGGTCGGCGGGCGGAACGTCTCGCTAACCCTCGGCAGCGGGCGACTCGCCGACGAGGTTCGTCGCCTCGACGTCCGCCGACCGCTCGGCCGGTTCACGGGGCGGGTTCGCGCACACGTACAGGCCGGTTCGCCCGTCGAGTGAGGTCGTCGCCCGTCGAGTGAAGCCGTCGCCCGTCGAGTGAAGCCGGAACTCTCGTCAGCGGGGACCGTATCCGGAACCTCTGTTATCCCCCACCGCAATCGTCCGGGTATGACCGTCTCAAGCGCTCCCGGGAAGGTGTATCTCTTCGGGGAGCACGCCGTCGTCTACGGCGAACCGGCGGTGCCCTGCGCCATCGAGCGCCGGGCGACCGTCTCCGTCGACCGCCGCGACGACGACCACGTCCGCGTCGTCGCCGAGGACCTCAGTCTCAACGGGTTCGCCGTCGAGTACTCCGGGTCGACCGACGACCACCCCGACGTCGACGTGCCGACGCCGCTCGTCGAGGCCGCGATGGGCTACGTCGACGCCGCGGTCGAACAGGCCCGCGACGCCGCCGACGAACCCGACGCCGGCTTCGACATCACCGTCGAGAGCGACATCCCGCTCGGCGCGGGACTCGGCTCGTCCGCGGCCGTCGTCGTCGCCGGCATCGACGCCGCCACCCGCGAACTCGGCGTCGAACTCACGCCGCGGGAGATCGCCGACCGCGCCTACCGCGCGGAACACGAGGTACAGGACGGGCAGGCCTCCCGCGCCGACACGTTCGCCTCGGCGCTGGGCGGGGCGGTCCGCGTCGAGGGCGACGACTGTCGCACCATCGACGCGCCGGCGCTCCCCTTCGTCGTCGGCTTCGACGGCGGGTCGGGCGACACGGGCGAACTCGTCGCCGGCGTCCGCGAACTCCGCGAGACGTACGACTTCGCCGCCCAGACGGTCGAGACCATCGGCGACGTCGTCCGCGAGGGTGAGTCGATCCTCGCCGAGGCCGACCCCGACGGCACTCCCGACGAGGAACTCCTCGAGGAACTCGGCGGACTGATGGACTTCAACCACGGCCTGCTGGAGGCGCTGGGCGTCTCCTCGCGCTCGCTGGACAACCTCGTCTGGGCGGCACGCTCGGGCGACGCCTACGGCGCGAAACTGACCGGCGCGGGCGGCGGCGGCTGTATCGTCGCGCTCGATCCGACGCCGGAGACCGAGACCGCACTCCAGTACACGCCGGGCTGTGAGGACGTCTTCCGGGCCGAACTGGCGACGACGGGCGTCCAGTCGGAAGACGACACGGAACTGGCGGCGGAACACGAGGGGCGAGAGCGATGACGACGATCCTCAAACTCGGCGGGAGCGTCATCACCGACAAAGACCGCCGCGAGACGGTCGACGTCCCGGCGCTGGAAGCGGCGGCGACCGCCGTCGCCAGCGCCCTCGCCGCCGAGTCTCCCGTCGACGACCTCGTGATCGTCCACGGCGGCGGGAGCTACGGTCACTACCACGCCGAGGAACACGGCGTGAGCACCACCGACGGAACCCACGACGCCCGCGCCGCGCTCGCAATCCACGACGCGATGAAGCGGCTGAACGGTCACGTCCTCGACGCCTTCGGCCAACGCGGCGTTCCCGCCCTCCCGGTCCACCCGCTCTCGGTCGGCGCACGCGACGCCGAGGGCGGCCTCTCGTTCCCGCTGGACTCGGTCCGGACGATGCTCGCCGAAGGGTTCGTCCCCGTGCTCCACGGCGACGGGGTCGCCCACGCCGGCGAAGGCGTCACCGTCGTCAGCGGCGACGAACTCGTCGTCCGCCTCGCGGAGGGACTCGACGCCGACCGCGTCGGTCTCTGTTCGACGGTTCCCGGAGTGCTGGACACGGACGGCGAGGTCGTCCCCGAGATTCTGGAATTTAGTGACGTCGCCCCCGCGCTCGGCGGGAGCGACTCGACGGACGTCACCGGCGGGATGGCCGCGAAGGTGCGGGCGCTGCTCGCCCTCGGCGCACCCGCCCACATCTTCGGCCCGGACGGACTCGAGGCGTTCCTCGCCGGCGACGCTCCCGGGACGCGTATCGACGGCTGAGAACGGGGACGAGCAGACGGACGACCGTGGGCTGAGTCGACGTCTGGATGCCGACGTGAACCCGACGCCGACACGGGCAGTTTTCACCGGAAACGTGGTGTGTGATGCTAGCACACGCGGGTCGCCTCGTCGTCCGCCGACCGGTCCATGTCGACGCGACCTGCACTCAGAGCTCGAACTGCAACCCGTCGCGAGCGAAGCGGACGTCGCCGTCGAACCGTGCCTCGATCGCGTCGAGCATCTCGCGGTGCTTCCCCTCGGTGTGGGGGTAGAGATGCGTCAGGTAGACGCGGTCGACGTCGCGACCGGCGAGTATCTCGCCCAGTTGGGTCGGCGTCGGGTGGTTCGACACGTCGACCTCGTCGGGGAACGAACAGTCGTGGGCGAGCACGCGAGAGCCGTCGGCGAAGTTCGCGAGACCGTCGAACGCCTCGGTGTCGCCGCTGAAGGTGAACGTGCCGTCGAAGCGGTAGGCGAGACCGGGCATCGAGTGGCGGGTCTCGTACCCCTCGACGTCGAAACCGGCGACCTCGAAGGAAGCGGCCGTCACCTCGCGCACCCGGAGGTCGACTCGGTCCTGCAGATAGTCGTGGACGTCGAGTAGGTCGTCGAGGAGCGCCTTCGTCCCCGTCGGACCAACGACTTCGAGATGCTCCTCGCCGGCGAGCCAGCGGGCTTTGAGCAGAGGGAGGAGATCCGAGACGTGGTCGAGGTGGTGGTGTGTGAGCAGGACGGTCGAGATCTCTTCGTAGCCGACGTCTGTCTGGCTGAGTCGGTGGAGGACGCCGCTCCCGCAGTCGACGAGGAGCGTGTTGTCGTCGGCCTCCAAGAGCAACCCGGTCTGCACGCGGTCGGCCGTCGGCATCGCGCTGCCGGTTCCGAGGAAGGTGACGCGCATACCGTCTCGGTCTCTCCGGAAGCCGAAAGTCGTTCGGTTCACGTCGCGACGACCCACTCAGGGGCGGTCGGGGTGCCACGCGTGTGCCAAGAGCGGATAGTCGCTCGACGCGTTCGGCGAGAGAATCCGTTCGGGCTCTTCGAACAGCCAGTTGGCGACCGGCCCCGCCACGTCCGTCACCGAGTGATCAGACGACTGGAACCCGTCGTACACGGTCGCCATGTCGTGCGCTTCCATGTACCAGAAGAGAGAGAGGCCGTCCTCGCGACGGTCGAGAAATATCGACTCCGTGTACATCTCCTCTTCGGCCAAAACCGGTTCGAGTTGCGTGTTGCACCAGTGTCTGAACCAGCGCCCCACGACACCCCCGTTGCGCATCACGAACTGTTCGGCGAGGAGTACACGGACGAAGAGTTCCATGAGACGCTGTGGCCACCCGGTAGTGACCTTCATCCGAAGGAGGACGACGTCGACCATGCCTACTAGCCAACACAACTACAAGTAGTGCTTTCGGCCGAGACGGTGCGCGGTTCTTTCAGCGAGATGAGGGTGGGGGGCACCGGACACGGCGACCGCGGACACAACCCACTTACTCGTCCGGCCGAAGTAGACAGTATGAGTGGCCGGGAGTTGCTGGCGAAGTCCGACGTCGACTTCGACCCCGACGCCGTCGACGTCGCCGACGAGGACGTGCTGGACCTGCTGGAGCCGTCGGTCCGGGAGTGGTGGGTCGACGAGTTCGGCGCGTACGTCCCCGGCAACGGTGGGTTCTTCACCCCGCCACAGCGAGAGGCTATTCCGCTCATCCACGAGGGGACGAACGCGCTCGTCTGTGCGCCAACTGGGTCGGGCAAGACGCTCGCCTCCTTCACCGCGATCATAAACGAGCTGTTCCGCCGCGACCGCGAACTTGACGAGGGGCTCGACAACGCGGTCTACTGTCTCTACGTCTCACCGTTGAAGTCGCTCGCCAACGACATCCACCGGAATCTGACGGTGCCGCTCGACGGGATCTCCGAGAAGCTGGCCGACCGGGGTGAGGAGGTCGAGATTCGCCACGCCATCCGCCACGGCGACACCGCCTCCAGCGGGCGCCAGAAGATGTTGGAGACGACGCCGCACATCCTCAACACGACCCCCGAGACGCTGGCGATCCTGCTCAACTCGCCGAAGTTCAAAGAGAAGCTCCGGAACGTCGAGTACGTCGTCGTCGACGAGATCCACAGCCTCGCGGAGAACAAACGCGGCACCCACCTCTCGGTGTCGCTGGAGCGGTTGGAAGCACTCGCCGACAGCTCCCCCACCAGAGTCGGCTGTTCGGCGACGGTCGAACCGCTGACGACGATGGTCGAGTTCCTCGTCGGCCGCGACGACGACGGGACGCCGCGGAACTACGAGATCGTCGACACGCGGTTCGTCCGCGAGTTCGACGTCGGACTGGAGTGTCCGACCGACGACCTCGTCGACACGCCCCGCAGCGTCGTCACCGAGCGGTTCTACGACCGCCTCCACGAACTGGTCCAGTCGCACACGAACACGCTGGTCTTCACCAACACCCGGTCCGGCGCGGAGCGCGTCCTCCAGAACCTCCGGGAGAACCACCCCGAGACGTACGACGAGTCGAACTCGGGCTGTCACCACGGGTCGCTCTCGAAGGAGCGCCGACAGGACGTCGAATCGCAGTTGAAGGCGGGCGACCTCGACGTCGTCACCACGTCGACGTCGCTGGAACTCGGTATCGACATGCCCCACATCGACCTCGTCGTCCAGGTCGGGTCGCCGAAGTCGGTCGCCTCGCTGCTCCAGCGGGTCGGCCGTGCGGGGCACCGCCTCGGGCAGACGGTCACCGGGCGGGTCGTCGCGCTCGACCGAGACGAGCTCGTCGAGTGTGCGGTGATGCTCAAGAAGGCCGAAGAGGGGTTCGTCGACCGCGTGTTCGTCCCCGAGAACGCCGACGACGTGGCCGCCCAGCAGGTGTACGGGATGGCGATAAACGAGATCCGTCCCGAGTCGGAGGTTCGGGACGTCCTCACCCGCGCGTACCCCTACCGCGACTTCGACGACGCCGACTTCGAGCGTCTCTTTCGCTACCTGACCGCCGACTACGAGGGACTGGCGGACAAGAACGTCTACGCGAAGATCTGGCGCGACACCAACGATCCACCCGACGGCGAGCACCACTACGAGGAGTACGACGTGGGCGAACCGCTCGTCGGCAAACGGGGGCGGATGGCCCGCGTCATCTACATGACCAACGTCGGCACCATCCCCGACTCGTTCACCTGCGACGTCTACACGCGCTCGTCCAGCGAGTGGGTCGGCAACTTGGACGAGAACTACCTCGACACGCTGGAGAAGGGCGACGTGTTCGTCCTCGGCGGGTCACAGTTCGAGTTCAGCTATCGACGAGGGTCGAAGGTGTACGTCGACCCGACGAACGCCCGTCCGACGGTCCCCTCGTGGTTCTCCGAGCGCCTACCGCTCTCGTACGATCTCGGTCGCGAGATCCTCTCGTTTCAGGGTGAGCTGGTCGACCGACTCGAACACGGCGGTCGACCCGCTGCCCGCGACTGGCTTCGCGGGTTCCCGCTGGACGAGAACAGCGTCCGCGCGATCGCCCGGATGTACGACGAACAGCGTCGGTACGCCGGCCCCGACAGCGTCAGCACCGACGACCGCCTCGTCGTCGAGGAGGTGAAAGACAGAGAGGAGTACCGCCGACACTACCACGTCCACTCGAACTACGGACGGCGGTTCAACGACGGTCTCTCGCGACTCGTCGCCTACCACTGCGCACAGGAGACGAACACGAACGTCCAGATCGCCGTCGCCGACAACGGCTTCTCGCTGTCGATGCCGCTGAACCGGAAGGTCGACGTCGCGGGCGCGCTCCGCTCGCTGGACCCCGAGGCCGTCGGCGGCGACCTCCGGGCGGCGCTGGAGGGGACCGACCTCCTGAAGCGCTACTTCCGCATCAACGCGACGCGCTCGCTGATGATCCTGAAGCGGTACAAGGGGTACGAGAAGTCCGCCGCCGAACAGCAGGTCTCCAGCGAGATGCTGCTGTCGTTCGCACAGGAGCTCGACGCCTTCGCCGTGATGGAGGAGACGTACCGCGAGATCCTGGAGGACAAACTGAACCTCCAGGCGCTCCGCGAGTTCGTCGCGTCGGTGCAGGCGGGCGACGTCGAGGTGACCCACCTCGAACAGTCCTCGCCGTCGCCGCGGGCGTTCGGCCTCGCGACGCTGATGGCGTCGGACGTCGTCCTCGCCGAGGACGAGTCGGCCGTACTCAGAGAGTTCCACGAGCGCGTGCTGGCCGAGATCGGCGACGACGACGGCGAGGGGCGCGACGAGGCGGCCGCCGAAGCCGGCTACAGAGACTGACAAAAGTTCCCAGAGCCGACCGACGCCCTTCTCTGTGACCGACAGCTCGTTCGTCTTGAAGAGAGGGTGCCCGCCGGTCACCGACCGTCTGGTGAGCGGTCGGACAATCGTTTGGTCTTTGCAGGACACAACGAGACAGCTGTGTCGGACACGACCGCCACTCACCATCTTCACACTCGTCGAGAAAGGTCCGACTGCAGTTCTCCTGAAAAGACCACGTTATCGAGAGTAACTGCGACACGCTTCGACGTGAGCTACTCACGATCGGTTTCGAGGATCTGGTGAGATCACTGCCGAAGTGGTGGGAAACGACGTGTGGCGAGTGGAGTTTTGAGTACCGGGGGCGTACGGTGACGTGTGACAGACCAGAGTCAGGACGCGGACGACGTAGAAGAGTCTGAGGAGTCCGAGAGCGGAGAAGAAGAGTTTGAGCTGGAAGGCCAGATGACTCGCGAGGAGGGGGCGGCCATCCTCCGGAGAGTCGCCGACGGCGTCGAGAGCGGATCGGTAGAACTCGGCGGCGACGAGGGGTCAGTAACCGTCCCCGAACGGTTCGAGATGGAGTTCGAGTACGAGGAGGAAGACGACGAGACCGAACTGGAAGTCGAACTGGAGTGGCCGACGGCCGACGGCGATGCGGCCTCGGCCGAGGAGTCCGACGAGGACGAAGGCGACGAAGCGGAGGAAGAGAAGGGAAGAGCGGACGACGAAGAGTAGCACAGGCCCGTGGGCAGCGTGCCCGTTTCTCGGTACGCTGTGACGGAGACAGCCTCTCTATTCAACACGCAGCGTTCAGTGGGTCGAGACTCTGTCACGACGAAGAGGACGAGAACTCCCGATACTCCGTCCGACGGCCGACACCTCGACGCGTCACTCTTCGGACCAGTCGCCGCCGACGCGGTCGACGCCCATCATCTCCTCGCCCGCGTGCTCCGAGAAGACGACCTTCAGGTTCTCTCGCGGCACGTCGAACTGCTCTCGAAGGAGATCCATCGTCGCCAACGCGAACGACCGCTTGCGCTCGAACGAGCGTCCCTCGCGGACGTCGGCGTTCAGGAAGCACAGCGGCCCGTCGACGGCGCGGCCGAGCGACAGGTTCCCCGACGCGTGCTCGCGGACGACGACCGCGACGTGACCCGTCGTCGTCGCCATCTCCTCAGCGTATAGGGCTGTCACGTCGTCGGTGAACGCCCGTTTCTCGTCGGCAGTCAGATCGAGCGTCGTGTCGAACTGGAGCTGTGGCACGGTCGTCGCCACGGGGCCGACGGACCTGAACCCGTCGCTCTCCCGGTGAGATAGCTTCAAGTAGCCCACTCTAGTTCCACCCTCTATGGCCGGTACGCTGGCGCTCGACATCGAGACGGTGAGCCCCGACCGCGAACCGACCGAGCAGGCCCAGTTCCGGGACTCCTCGTACTTCGAACTACTCGCGGTCGGTCTCGGCTACCGGTCGGCGCCCGGCGAACCGGTCGAGACGACGGTGCTCTTCCGAGACGACGACTCTCCCGAGTCGGAACTCGCGCTCGTCGACGCCGTCTGCGACTGGTGTGCGGCCCGCCCGGCCGACACGCTCGTCACCTACAACGGCGACGGGTTCGACCTCATCCACCTGCCGGGACGGGCCGACCGCGCCGGTGACGCCGTCGGCGACGACGGCCCCCGCCGGCGAGTCGAGGACCTGCTCGCGCTGGACCACGTCGACCTGATGGACGACGTGCAGGCGACGTGGGGCGGTCGTCGGAGCCTCGAGTGGGTGTGCGACGAACTCGGCGTCGAGGTCGAGAAGACCGGCTGGGCCGACTACCGGCACGGTCTCTACCCCGACGACTGGCGGTCGTACGGCGACCGCGGCGCTGCGGAGGTGTTGAGCGCGGACGTCCCGCGGTTCGGCGAGCGCTATCTCGCGCTCGCCAGCGTCGACGCCCGCGACACGCTCACGTTCCGCGAACTGGAGAGACTGCTGTACGACTACACCGTCTGTGACATCCGACCGCTGTTCGAGATCGCGGATCTGCGACCGCTCGACTCTTGACGACCGCCTCTCAGCGCCGCGCCCAGTTCAGCATCCGCTCGTAGAACGGCTCCGAGGCCAGCGCGGTCGGGTCGCCGACGAGGACGAGTCCCTTCTTCGCCCGCGTGAGCGCGACGTTCAGCCGGCGGTAGTCCTCGAAGATGGGTTCCTCCAGGTTCCCGGTGGCGACGAACGAGACGACGATCACCTCCTTCGAGGAGCCCTGGAACCGGTCGACGGTGTCGACGGTGACGTCGACGCGACGGCTGATCTCGGCGACCTGTGCCCGGAACGGGGCGATGACGCCGACGTCGTCGGCGTCGACGCCGGCCTCGCGGAACGCCCGGACGACGTCGGCGACGCAGTCGGCCTCGACGGGGTTGGTGTTGCCGACGCGCTCCCCCTCGGGGTCGACGAAACTCACCGCGTCCTGTAGCTCCGCGGGGAGCGCGCTGGAGTCGACGCCCGGGAGGTGCGACAGTCGCTGGGCGGCCACCTCGCCCGTGGCGGGGCGCAACTGGCCGTCGTAGAACTCACTCGAGGAGAACGCCTGGATGCGCTGGGCCATCCGGTACTGTCGGTCGAGCATCACCGAGGCGTCGGGGTAGCGTTCGATGAGTCGCTGAAAGAGCGACTCTGTGAGGTCGTTCTCGGCGCGGACCACGGGCGGCAACTGCTCGTGGTCTCCGACGAGGACGAACCGATCGGCGAGATTCGTCGCGGCGAGCGTCCCCGGTTCGGTGAGTTGTGAGGCTTCGTCGACGAGTGCCACGTCGAACTCCTGTTCACGCATGACGCGCGACCCGCAGGTGGAGGTGGTGGCGGCGACGACCTGCGCGTGAGCCAGCTCGGCGACGCGGTCGTTCGGGTCGCCGCGCTGTTCCAGACGGAGGTCCTGCATGTCCTCGCGGACGCCGGTCTCTGTGCCAACTCTGACGAGATCTTCGTAGCCTTGATCGCGCAGCGCTTCCAGCGCGTTGTCGACGGCGCGGTTCGTGAACGCCGAGAGCAGGACTCGATTCCCGTCGTCGACGAGCGCGCGGATCGTCCGGGCGATGGTGTACGTCTTCCCGGTCCCCGGCGGGCCGTGGACGAGCGCGCAGTCCTCGGCGTTCACCGCGAGGTTGACCGCGGCGTTTTGCGACTCGTTGTTGTCGATGTACGTCCGCTGTTCGTCGTCGAACTCGGGTTCTCGCCGCCCGAACAGGACGTCTTTCCGGTCGGGGTCGCCCTTCAGGAGCGCGTCGTGGAGGGCGGTGAGCATCCGATCGACCGAGATCTCCGAGGGGTAGACGTCGAGTCGGCGGAGTTCGACCGGTTCGTCGGTCGTGACGACGACCTCGTCGTCGAGTCGTTCGATCCGCCCCAACTCGGCGTGGCCGGAGACGGGGTCGCCGTCGCTGGCGAGGGCGATATCCCCCTCTCGGAGTTTGGAGACGGCGTCGTCGGTCTTCCGGGCGCAGAGTTGCCAGCGCCCGCCATCGATCTCCTGTTGGTCGAGCGGGTCGAGATCGACGATAGCCCGGTCGTCTGCCGCCCGTTCTTCGGCCGACTGCTCCCAGAGTTTCCGGTACTCGCGGTGGACCTCGCGGCGCTCCTCTTCCAGCGCGCGGTACAGTCGGTCGAAGTAGTCGCGTTCGTCCTCGGGGAGCGGCGTACCGATCTTCCCCGCTTTCGACTCCTGATCGAGTCGTCCCGAGACGACCATGCAGGTGTCCTTCTCGAAGCAGTACTCGCACTTGGCGTCCGCTTCGAACCCGGTTGGGACGGAGACGTCGAACTCCATCGCGGCGAGTTCGTTGCGTTTCCGGACGACGAAGTCGAGGAAGCCCTTACCGATGGAGAACTCCTTGGCGGGCGAGAGGTCACCGGACTCCTCGGTGCGGTCGAGCGCGGTGTTCTTGGTGTAGAGCAGCGTCCCGGTGTCGGTGGGGACGCCGCGCTCGGCGAGCATCAGCGCGTAGCAGGCCGCCTGTACCTTGTCCTGGAACCGCGGGTCGCGCTTGGTGTTCTTCCCCGTCTTCAGCTCGACCGGCATCCCGCGGCGGAGCGCGTCGGCCCGCCCCTTGATGCCGAACGTCGGCGAGATGAGCGTGTACTCCGAGCGCCAGGCGTCTTCCTCGGTCAGCGTCCCCTGCGCCAACCACCCCTCGATGGCGGCGGCGTTCTGCCGTACCTCGTCTGCGACCTCCTCGCGTTCGCGCCCGAGCAGGCCGAGTTCGAGGCCGGCCTCCGCGACGCGGTTCTCGATGGCGGGTTCGAGCTCCTGTCCACGCAGGAGGTCGCCGAACACCTCGTGGACGATGGTCCCCTTGACGACGGGGTAGTTCAGCGGAATCCCCGACAGCTTGTTCAGGTAGTACATCCGCGGACACTGCACCCACGAGCGGATGGCGGTCACGTTGACGAGGAACCCCGGTTCGAGGACGACGTAGGACTCCTTGGAGGTGGTGTAGCCGACCTCGCCGCCGAACTCGTTTTCCTCCGCGTCGGTGACGAGCAGCTCCATCCCCTCTTCGGCGTGCTCCGCGGTGTGGGTCCACTTCCCCCAGAGCGTCACGTCGACCGGTTCGGACCTGTCTGCGGGTGCCTCGTCGGGCCGAACCGTGAGCTCGACGAGGTCGCGCTCGCCGTACTTCGTGCTGACGCTGCGCGACTCTCCGACTGCGACGATGGGACCCCGAACGTTCACTATCCGTGTGTGTCGTCGGCGTCGAAAAACGCTGTCGGTCGGGTCGATCGGGTGGGGAACGGCGACCACAGCACCGAAGTAGAGTCACCACCCAGAGCGGGTATGGCACCCCGACTCTCGGACTCGCAGGTGACGCTCCTCTCGAAGGCGTTCGTCGGCCTGCTCTTTCTCGTCGTGCTCGTCAGCGCGTACTTCCAACTGCAGACCGGCGGCCTCTTCGAGCTACTCGAGGTCGCCGTCAGCCTCTACGTCGTCTCGCTCGTCGCGCTCGCGGTCTTCCGCGGCGGGTTCGACACGCGGCGGTTCCGGATCGCGCTGTACGTCGGCGTCGTCGCGTGGGCGCTCGTGAACTTCGTCGGCGGCAATCAGAGCGTGATCACGGTGCTGCTGCTCGTGCTCGGCGCACTGCTCTTGACCCGGGAACTCACGTTCGGGAGCGACTGACTGGTCGACGACGGTGCAGCGTGCGTGGTACAGACCGACACGCTCATTCTCGACACTCACCAACGCCCACCCATGCGCGTCAGAGACTGGACGGACATCCTCCGCGACGTCACCGAGAGCGGCGACGACCCCGACGAGTGGCGGGCAGTCGCCGGACAGCGCCGCACGGGCGTCGGCGAGGACCTCTATCTCGGCCACCCGACCGTGGGCGTGTACCACCTCAAGACGTACGCGAAGAACCCCTACGAACTGAAGGGCGTCGGCACGCGGGTCGCCCGCAAGGTCGACGGCGACGTCGACTCGCTTTTGCCCCGCCGCGACGACTCGGCGGGTCGGTTCGCCGTCCGTGGGACGCCGGAGGACGAGGACCACGCAAAGTCGATGGCGACGCGACTGGCGGAGACGCTGAAAGTACACGCCGACGCGCCGACGACGGGCGAGGACCTCTTCACCGACGTGATGGAGGCCGTCGACAGCCCCGCCTTCGGGCCGATGGAGTTCGAGCTGTCCGAGCGACCGGAGCGGCTGGAGGAGCTGTCGACGACGTTCGAGGACGCCGAGGACGTGCTGGAGGCCGAACTCGACGACCTCGTCGAACGCGACGAGATCGGCCGCGGGTTCCAGTGAGCGTCTCGTCTCCCCTGTGCTCGGCGCTCGCAGAGCGTTCAAATGCCCCGCGCCCGTCCACTCTCCCATGAGCGCCGAAGAGACAGTCCTCGACTACTACGAGGCACTCCGCCGCGGCGAACCGCTGTACGCCTACTTCGCCGAGGACGAGGACGTGGTGAAGTTCGGTATCGGCGAGCGACTGACCGGCTACGACGCCGTCGCCGAGGGACTCCGCGAGCAGACGCGGACGACCGACGACTGGCGCGTCGAGAGTCGGAACCTCCGCGTCGTCGAGCGCGACGACTACGCGGCGTTCAGCGACGACGTCCGGATGGAGTGGCGCGACACCGAGAAGGGAGTCGACCGCGCGTTCGACACGCGGTGGAGCGGCACGCTGGCGGTGCGGCCGGCGACGGACGAGGCGACCGCCAGTGCGACCCGCGACGACGCCGACGACGAGTGGCTGTTCGTCGGGATGCACGTGAGTACGGCCCACCCCGTCGACGACTGATGGTCGGGCCGAGTCTCACGGACGAAGAGAAGCGCAGCGCCTCGTTGCAGTTCAAACTCGTGTTCGTGCTCGTCGTCGGAGTCTCCGCGGCCGTGCTCGCCCTGCAGGTACAGGGGTCGTTGGTGCAGGTCGCCGCCGCGGGCGTCGTCGGCCTCCTCGTCGGGTGGATCCTCATCGCCTACCTGTCGCACATCGTCCCGTCGAACGGGCGGTACGACTGACGGCGGACGTCGCAGTCGAGCGTCGAAGACGGAAGGTTTGTCGAAAACGGAGATTTCAGGCGACCCGTCGCACCCACCGCTCGGGGTTGTCGAGTTCGTCGTCGGTCGGGAGGTTGTCGGGATGGTCCCACACCTTGCTCGCCGTGGCGACGCCGCGGGCGTCGGCGACGGCCTCGAAGAACGCCGCGCCGCGTTCGTACTGCCGGCGTTTCAAGCCGAGACCGAGCAGGCGACGGACGAGCGTCGCGACCGGGCCGCCGGCGCGTCGGCGAGCGTCGAGTTTCCGCCGGAGGTCGGCGTAGTCGTCGTCGAACGCGCGGTCCATCAGCAGTTCGGCGTACCCCTCGACGGCGGTCATCGCCGTGTCGAGTTCGCGGAACGCCTGCCGGTCGAGACTCCCCTCAGAGAGCGCGTCGACGCCCTCCTCCATCCGCTCTTCGAGGTAGTTCGAGAGCCACGGGGCAGAGCCGAACTCGGCGGCGTGGGAGACCTCGTGGAAGGCGATCCAGCGACGGAACCGCGGGTAGTCGACGTCGAGCGAGTCGGCGACGCGCTTGATGTTCGGGTGGACGAAGTAGAGGCCGTGGTCGGCGTCGTCGGCCTCTGCGAGCAGCAGCGGGTCGTACTGTCCGAGAACGTTCTTCCCGAGAAACGAGAGCATGAACGCCATCGTGCCGGTGTTGGCGACGCGTGCGACGCCGGGGAAGACGCCCTGTCCCTTCTCCTCGATGGGACGCATCACGCGCTCGAACGTCTCGACGTTGGCGTCGATCCAGTGGTGGCGGTTCTGTATCTCGATGGCGTCCGGGAGGTCGAACTCGACCTCGCCGACGGTCTGGAGGCGTCTCCGGGCGTCCTGGACGTCGGTCTTGTACCCCATCCGTTCGTCGGCGGAGAGAGAGAGCTCGCCGGGCGGTGTGGAGGCTTTCGCGGCCTCGGCGACGGCGTCCCAGTCGACGATGCCCGTTCCGGAGGCACCGGTGACCGCACGGACGCTGCGGTAGATGTTCATACCTCTACTGCGAGACGGCGAGACAAAACCCTTGTGCGAGGCCGTGACGTACGGCGTGGTCGTCGCTCGATTCGTCGTCCATCTGCCAACCGGTTTTACGGCGCGACGACGAGCTTCCCGAGGAAACTGTCCTCCATCACGGCGCGTTGGGCGTCGGCAGCCTCGTCGAGACTGTAAGTCCGAGCGACCGAGATCTCCAGGTCGCCCTCGTCGACCAGATAGCCGACCTTCCCCAGCGTGTCTGACAGATCGGGCGTGTTGAACATGCTCATCAGCGTCACCTGCAGGTCTTTCCCTCTCGCGGCCGAGGACTGCGAGAACCCGACCTGCGGGTCGTTCTCGCCGATGCCGACGACCCGTGCTCCCAGGTTGGCCACGTCGGCGTCGAACTGTAGATAGTCGTCGAGGCGGTGGTCGAGGACCACGTCCACGCCGCCGTCGCCCGCTTCTTTGACAGCCTCCGCCAGGTCGTCACGGCCGTAGTCGAGCACGACGTCGGCCCCGAGGTCGGCCACCTGTTCGTGGTACTCGGGTGCCGCCGTCGTGACGACGTGTGCGCCCGTCGCGGCGGCGATCTGGACCGCCGCGTGGCCGACGCCGCCGCTCCCGCCGTGGATCAGCGCCACGTCGGCGGGCCTGAGATTCGCGTGGTCGACGAGCGCGCGCCACGCCGTGACGCCCGCGACGCCGAGACCGCCGGCGGCGACGAGGTCGACGTCGTCGTCGACGACCGCGAGTCGGTCGGTCGGCACGGCCACGTACTCGGCGTACCCGCCGTAGTGGTCTTTGCCGATGCCGGTACCGACGACGCTGTCGCCCTCGGCGAACCCCTCGACGCCGTCGCCGACGGCGACGACTTCGCCGGCGACGTCGACGCCGGGGATCATCGGCATCGTGAACGGCTGGTACGACCCTTCGCGGAAGTAGGTGTCGACGGGGTTGACGCCCGCGCCGTGGACCTGCACGAGGACTTCGCCGGACGCCGGATCCGGTCGGTCGATGTCGTCTACCTGCAGGACGTCGGTGCCGCCGTGCTCGTGGAAACGGACTGCGCGCATGGTGGGATGTGACACGGCCGGAGAGATAAAACTGCGAGAAGCGGAAGGAGATGTCGAGACGAGAGGCGGTCTCGACTTCGTTCGATAGCACACCGTTCTTTCTTCTCCCCCCTCGTCTCGACACTATGACCGAGACGATTCAGGGTGACGTCCTCCACGTCATCCCACCGGATGAACTGGGCAAGCACGACCTAGAGGCTGGTCTCCGAGAGCTAGCCGAGTCGCGCTACGTACTCGTACTCCGGGAGGGTGGTCACCCATCGATACTGGACCTTCTCCTGGCGTTCGTCCGTCGCAACCCGATCGAGGTAGTGACTGTCGTGACTGACCGGCGTGTCGAGGAGGACGACGAAGTGACGCTGACCGTCGAGAAGACGGATATGGAGGGCGTCTACGTCACAGCGGCCGCTGGACCAGACGCATAGAAGCGACTGTCTTGGTCGTTCTTCGCGCTACTTATCTCGAGGCGCACACGCGTTTCGAGAAGCGGACCAGCGACGTCGGCTATTCGTCACACGAATATCCCGTCGGGAACGGCAGGACTAACTCCCGGTTTCGACTAGCCGACGGCATGGACGTGTTCGTCGCCGGTGGCTGTTCGTACAACGCGATGGTCTACCTCGACGAGTTCCCCTCCGAACCGGGGACGCACCGCGCGAGGAACTACCAGGAGACGGTCGGGTCGACCGGCGCGGGCAAGACGATGAACCTCGGACGGCTGGGACTAGACGTGACGTTCCACGCCACCATCGGTCGGGACCGTTACGGCGAGATCGTCGAGGAGACGTTCGCCACAGAGCCGGCGACGTTCCTCTACGACGTCGACCCGAACGGCACCGAGCGACACGTCAACCTGATGAACGCCGACGGCGAGCGCATCAGCGTCTTCGTCGTCCAAGCGACGCCGGACCCCGACGTCGACTACGGCCGACTCGAGGGTCTCGTCGCGACCAGCGACGCGTTCGTCGTCAACCCCGTCGACTACACTCGACCGCTCCTCGCGGCGGCCGAGCGGCACGACACGCCCGTCTGGTGCGACGTCCACGACTACGACGGCGAGGACCCCCACTTCGATGCGTTCGTCGACGCCGCCGACTACCTCTTTCTGAGCGAGGAAGGGATCGACGACGCGAGCGAGTTCATGCGCGAGCAGGTCGACGCCGGTGCGGAACTGGTCGTCTGCACCCGTGGGGACGAGGGGTCGACGGCGCTCACGAGCGACGGGAGATGGGTCGACCTGCCCGCAGAATCGTTCGAGATGGTCGACACGAACGGCGCCGGCGACGCCTACGTGTCGGGATTCCTCTACGGCCACGCCCACGGCGAGGACCTCGAAACCTGCATGCGACTGGGAACGCTCGCCGGTGGGCTCGCGGTGGAGTCGTGGGAACTCGCCCACCCCGACCTCTCGGTCGACCGTCTGGCTGCCGAGTACGAACGTCGCTACGGCGACGCGTGATCGGTCGCCTCCCAAGTACGGTGACGGCAACGTAGAGTTATCGTCGACGACTTCGTTCTCTTCGACGTGACGTTCTCCCCGCAACGACGCTGTCCGGACTGTGGCGTGACGATGGAACGAACGCAACCCGTGGTCGTCGGCGCGGGTGAAGAGGTGTTGAAGCTCCGGACGGGCGAGCGTCGCAAGGGGTTGCTCGGGTCGCTCGGGATGAAAGAGACGCTCCGCGTCCGAGCGCACGTCTGCCCGGAGTGCGGACTGACGCGGTTCTACGCCGACCTGGAGGACGACTCCTGAGAGCTCACCGAACCGTGTACCCGCCGTCGACGACGATGCACGCGCCGGTCATGTAGCGCGAGGCGTCGCTGGCGAGGAAGACGGCGGTCGGCGCGACGTCCTCCGGCCCGGCGATCTCGTCCATCAGCATCTCGGATCTCCAGATCTCGTCGATGTCCGGGTCGACGGCGTCGGCCTGGTCGGTGTTGTCGGTGCGGATGTAGCCGGGCGCGACGGTGTTCACGCGGATGTCGTGTTCGGCCCACTCGGAGGCCAGTTGCCGGGTGAACGATTCGATGCCGCCTTTCGAGGCGTTGTAGGCGACCTGTCGCTGCGGGTAGTTGGCGACGAGCGCCGACATCGAGGAGACGCTGAGGATGGATCCGCCGCCGGACTCCATCATCTCCCGACCGACGTACTTCGAGCAGAGGAACGTCCCCTTGAGGTTGACGTCGACGACCGAGTCCCACTCCTCCTCGGTCATCGTCTCGGCGGCCTCGTGGACCACGATGCCCGCGTTGTTGACGAGCACGTCGATCTCGCCGAACGCCTCGACGACGTCGTCGACCATCGCCCGCACCGACGCCTCGTCGGCGACGTCGGTCCGGACCGCGAGCGTCTCGACGCCCGTCGAATCGGCGATCTCGGCGGCGGCCTCCCGACCCGATTCGGCGTCGCGGTTCGCGACGACGACGTCCGCGCCCGCCTCGGCGAGCGCCCCCGCGATCTCACGGCCGATGCCGCGGTTGCCGCCGGTGACGATCGCGGTCTGTCCGTCCAGTCTGAACCGGTCGAGAACTGTCATGGCTGTGGGTCACGGAGCGGCCTCATAAGTGACGGGGTGGGGGAAGTCCGAACGCCTTTGCCGTCCCCCGGCGAAGCACCCCTCAATGGGATTGAAACGAGTCGGCATGTCGTTGTTCGGTCTCGGCGTGTTCGCCGGAACGCTCGCTCTCGTCGCCGTCGAGTATCTGGACCCCGAACTCAGCGCGAACGTCGTGTTGGGGGCCGTCGGCCTCGTCGTCCTCGGCGTCCTCGTCGGCGGCGTCGGCGTCGTCCGCGCCGAGGCGAAATGGGAACCCTGATCCGAGTAAAGGCTCGAGAGAATCGGCAACCGAGAGCGGCTTTTCTGGCAGATCTTGGCCGAGATGGATGGGATTTAAGCACATACCTCGCACGCTTACGGACGCATGAAGCTTCACGAATATCAGGCGAAGGATATCTTCGCCGATGCCGGGATCCCCGTCCCTGACTCCCGGCTCGCGTCGAGCGTCGACGAAGTGATGGCGGCCGTTGAGGAGATCGGCTACCCGGCAGCCATCAAGGCGCAGGTTCACGTCGGTGGCCGCGGGAAGGCCGGCGGCATCAAGATCGCGACGAGCGAGGAGGAGGCCCGCGAGGCCGCCGACTCCATCCTCGGGATGGACCTCAAAGGTTACACCGTCGAACAGGTGCTCGTCGAGGCCGGCGTCGACTTCAAGGACGAGCTCTACGTCGGCGTCACGATGGACCGCGCGGAGGGGAAACCCGTCGCGATGGTCTCGACGGAGGGTGGCGTCGACATCGAGTCGGTCGCAGAGGAGACCCCCGACGCCATCGCCCGCGAGCACGTCGACCCTGCCTTCGGCATGCACCCGTACCAGGCCCGGAAGGTCTGCTACGAGGCCGGCATCCCGAAGGAGGTCGCCCTCGACGTCGCCTCGATCCTCACGACGCTCTACGAGCTCTACGAGTCCAAGGACGCCTCGGAGATCGAGGTCAACCCCGTGATGATCACGGAGGACGACGAGGTCGTCGCGGCCGACGCCGTGATGAACATCGACGACGACGCGCTGTTCCGCCAGCCCGACCTCGCCGAGATGGAGGAGGAGACCTACGAGGACGACTTAGAGCGGAAGGCCGGCGAGTACGGCTTCGACTACGTCCGTCTCTCGGGCAACGTCGGCATCATCGGCAACGGTGCGGGGCTCGTCATGACGACGCTCGACCTCGTCGACCACTACGGCGGGAAGCCCGCCAACTTCCTCGACATCGGCGGCGGCGCGAAGGCCGAGCGCGTGGCGAACGCGCTGGACATGGTGTTCTCCGACGAGAACGTCGATGCGGTCGTCTTCAACATCTTCGGCGGCATCACCCGCGGCGACGAGGTCGCAAAGGGGATCAACGAGGCGCTGGAGTCGTTCGACGAGATTCCGAAGAAGGTCGTCGTCCGCCTCGCCGGCACCAACGCCGAGGAGGGGATGGAGATCCTCAACACCGACCTCGTGGAAGTAGAAGAGACACTCGAAGACGCCGTACAGCGTGCGGTCAAGAACGCTGAGGAGGCAAACGAATGAGTATTCTCGTCGACGACGACACGCGCGTCGTGGTACAGGGCATCACCGGTGGGGAAGGGAAGTTCCACACCGAACAGATGATGGAGTACGGGACGAACGTCGTCGCCGGGGCGGTCCCCGGCAAAGGTGGACAGAAGGTCCACGGCGTTCCCGTCTACGACACGGTCGACGAAGCGGTCGAGAAGGAGGACGCCGACGCCTCGGTCGTCTTCGTGCCGCCGTCGTTCGCGGCCGACGCCGTCTTCGAGGCGCTCGACACGGACCTCGAGTTCGTCGTCGCCATCACCGAGGGCATCCCGACGCAGGACATGGCCAAGGTGAACAAGCGCCTCTCGGAGACCGACACGCGCCTGCTCGGCCCGAACTGTCCGGGCATCATCACGCCCGGCGAGGCGAAACTCGGCATCCTGCCGGGCAACATCTTCAGCGACGGCAACGTCGGACTCGTCTCCCGCTCGGGGACGCTGACGTACCAGGTGGTCGACAACCTCACCCAGCGCGGCATCGGCCAGACCACGGCCGTCGGCATCGGCGGCGACCCCATCATCGGCACCTCGTTCGTCGACGCCCTCGAACTGTTCGAGGCCGACGAGGAGACCGAAGCCGTCGTCATGTGCGGTGAGATCGGCGGCGAAGACGAGGAGCAGGCCGCGAAGTTCATCGCCGAGAACATGGACACGCCCGTCGCCGGCTTCATCGCGGGTCGTACCGCCCCGCCGGGCAAGCGCATGGGTCACGCCGGCGCCATCGTCTCCGGCAGCGGGACCGGCACGGCCGAGTCCAAGATCGACGCGCTGAACGACGCGGGCGTCCCGGTCGGCGACACCCCCGAGGAGGTCGCAGACCACATCGAGAGCTTCCTGTAGGACCCGCCGAGGGTTCGTTCTTCCCGCTCTTCGCGTTCCTCGCCTCTGTTCACCGTCCGCGAGCCACAGCTATACCGCTCGCTGCGGTGAGCGTCGAGAGGAGAGAGAGAATCAGCGTCGGCTTCGTCGTCTACGCCGCGACGATCGTCGCCGCGACGAACGACCACTTCGTCCCGCTGCGGGACTCTTCTTTCTTGTGCTCTGCCTTCGTCTGGTTTCGCTTGTGCGTCCAGTGCATATCTACACCGAGGGTTTACTCGAATATGAGTTTTACGTTCTCCTGACACGTATGTCACGGTTGTCCACGTGTGAAAGACCGTGTTCAAAGGCGCTGAAACGGCTGTCTGTAAGCATTGTTCGTCTCACGACAGTGTGTCACAGACGTAAACGAACAGAAACAATACATAACTGTCGTCAACGCAGCTTGGAGAGACACTCGTGACAGAACGTGACGCCCTTTGGGTTCAGAGTGCCACAGGAGTCACAGGGACCCGTCGAGTGTCGGGCAGCGGGGGCACCGTCACCGACCGGGAGGAGCGACGCCGGCGTCGGCGTCGACCGACGTTCCGATTCGCGTGTGTGCTCTTCCATCCGAGCGACGAGACGGTCGTCGCGGAGCGCGTGCAAACCGTGCCACAGACCGACGAAGAGTGCAGAGGGAGCGACGACGACGACCGCTGCGACGAACAGGCGGAACGCGAGTTCCATGTACAGTACTGGGAACGGGCGACCTTGTGTGTGACGGTGACACACACCATGCCGCTCACCGACGTCGACGTGTCGTCACTCGCGGCGACAGCGGTCGCTTCGGAACGCCGCTTCAGAACGCGTACTTCGTGACCAGTGCGACGAGGAACACGGCGAACGCGCCGAACACGAGCAGCGTCGCGCTCGTCGGCAGTCCGTTGACGAGTCGGTCGTCGTCTCGCGTCACCCAGAGAGCCCCGAACCCGAGGCCCAGTGTGACGACGAGGATACCCACGCTGTAGACGATGTTGAGGAGTCCAGCCATACCGGCCGGTTCTCGGCGAACGTGCAAAAAGCTCCGGTCGTCGGCACGTCCCGCTGGCTCTTACGACTCCCGACTTGCCAACTGTTTTAGCCGCGGAACCCCAGTTCTGTCCCACATGCGTATGGAACTGCGGGTCTGCAAGCACTGCTACGAGGGTGAACACGGCAACCCCCAGAAGACGGCGGTCACCCGTGACATGGTCACCTGTGCGGAGCGCGTCCGCGAGTACAAAGACCTCATCGGGATCGACGGCATCTACATCACGCGCGTCGCCGAGGGCGACGGTGGCGGCGCTGAGGCGCTACCGGCGGTCGTCGCGAGCATCGAGAACAACCAGATCGCACTCGCCGACACCCAACTGGTGATGGAGGACGACGACGGCAACATGCTCGTCTACCCCGAACCGAAAGACATCCTGGAGGTGCTGACCCGAAACATCGAACAGATCGGCACGCACACGCGACAGGACGTCGAAGTCGACCTCTCCGAGGAGAGTCTCGACCTCGTCGGCGGTTACTGACCTACTCGCTTTCACGCCGTCCGAGAGAGTCGATAGTCGTCGCAGACGTCAGTGTCGACAAAGAAAAGAGCGACGCGTGTCAGTCAGTCGTCGCTTCGGTTGCCGCCGTCGGCCGCTCTCGTCCGCGCTGTCCGTTCGCTCAGCTGACTCTCCCAGCGCACGCGCAGCAGATTGCCGTACATCTGTAGCACCATCCCGAGGAACAACACGACCACGCCGACGTTGATCCCGATTGTCATCAGCAGGCCGCTCGGCCCCCCGCCGACGGCCAGCTCCGTCGGGACGGGGTAGCCGGAGTCGAAGATACTGCCGAGCATGACGCTGACGATGCCGATGACGACCATCGCTCCCACGACGTGCGTCGACCACCCCCAGTGACGCGACAGGCTGAGTTTCTCGATACCGGTCGTCTCTGCGTCGTCGTGTTCGTGCGACTCGGGAATCTTGTCCCGGGAGATGAACGCCTTGACCTCCACCGGGAAGAACGCCGGGTGGAAACTGTGCTCGAAGATGTGGAACATCACACCCATCAGCATGATGACGCCGAGCAGTCCGTGGAAGACGACGAACGCCGTCGCGGCGGTCTTGGTCGCCAAGAGGCCCATCACACCGGTCTTGCTCCAGATGAGGATCCCGGAGATGCTCAGGAGCGTCAGCTCCGTCGCGAAGATGAAGACGACGCCCTTGCCGATGTACGACAGCAGCGGGACGTCGTCCGATTTGTACCCGGCGAACTGGCGGGCGTTCGGGTGCCGCTCGTCCGCACGACCGAGGACGAACTTGATGTCCTGGACGAACGCTACCATGTCACCCTTGGTCGGGAGGATCTCGCGGAAGTTGCTCCGCCCGGTGCTGGTCGTCACCATCATCAGCATCCAGAAGACGATGAGGCTGAGCAGACCCGCACCGGCGAGTCGGTGGACCGCGAGCACGCCCGTGTTGCCGCCCATCAACAGCACCATCCACCACAGCTCGTCGTTGAACATGAGACTGTACCCCGAGAAGAACAGGATGAACACGTCCAACGCGAGCAGCGTGTGGAACGTGGTCGTCATCTTGGTGAACTTCCCGTGGTCGAGGTTCGTCCCCATCAGCGGTCACCTCTGCTCGCGCCGCTGTCGTCACTGCTCGTCGCGGACCGAGCTTCGTCGCCGTCGACGCGACCGCCGTCGGTGACGGCCCCGTCGCCTGCGGCGCGAGTCCCGCCCGGCGGTCGCATCCGGGCGGCCAGTCGGCGGAACGCCCCCCAGTGGACGAACACCATCAGGAGAATGAACGCACCCATCACCACGTCGGCGAGGTGGACGATCTTGATCGCGGCGACCAGCCAGCCGATCTCGTTGCCGGACTCCCAGTTCGCGCCGACGCCGCCGCCGTCGACGGTCGGGCTGACGCGGAACAGCGCCTCGAAGTTGACCGCGAACCCGCTGGCCAACCAGAGGACGACCACGGTGACCGCGATAGCGACGACGGCGTTGACGGCGATGCTCAGTCGGCTGTAGTCGCTCGTCTCGGGGAGGTCGCTCATTCGAACGCCTCCGCTTCGTCGCCGAAGATGACGGTCATCGCCTTCTCGTTGAAGAACGGCTTGCTGTCGCGGCGGTCGAGTTCGTCGGCGATCTCGCTCGTCTTGCCGACGAGGATGGCGTCGGTCGCACACTCCTCGGCACACGCCGGCCCCTTGCCGACGTCCTGTCGGTCCTCGCACATCGTACATTTGTCCATCGTCCCGCCGCTCCCGAACAGCTGGGCCGCCCCCTCGTCGGACTCGGGGAACTGCGGCGCACCGAACGGGCAGGCCGACAGACAGTACTGGCAGCCGACACAGAGGTTCTCGCGAACCTCGACGAACCCGTTGTCCTTCTTGACCAGCGAGTCGACGGGGCAGACCGACACGCAGGGGGCGTTGTCACAGTGGTAACACTGCATCGGGACGCTCGTCTCGCCGGGCGACTTCCCCTGTTCGAGCGCCTGTGAACTCTTGGCGTTCAGCCCTTTCGCTCCCTCCTGCCCCTCCAGCATCGTCGAGATGCTGATGCGCTGTTCGCCTCGGTCGATGTCCCACGTTCGCTTGCACGCGACGACACAGCCGCCGCAGTCGATACACGCTTCTACGTCGGGGAAGATGCGCGTGTCTTCGCCGGTGCTCATGACACCGTCGCGCATCACTTCCTGGTTTTGTTCTGTCGACATTGTCACTGAATCGTGCTGTTGTCACGCACGTCGAAGTTCTTCTGTTGGCCGACGCCGTTGCGGTCCTGCGGGAACTCCAGCTTCGAGAGGTCGGCCTCGTCGTCGAGACCGCCCTTCGCGATCGGCTTCATGCTCAGCTCGTTGACGAGCTCCGGCGTCGCCTTCTCGACGCGACACAGCGCCGCCTTCGTCTCCTGCATCTGCGTCTCGACGTCGTACCCTTTCGCCGTGACGAGGTTGACCGAGTCGCCGATGGCGTACGGTAGATAGCCCTCGGGGTACTCCGACTCGAGACTCTTGCCGTGCCAGACACCGCCCCAGTGGTACGGGAGGAACGTCTCCTTCTCGTTGGGGCGGTGAGTCACCCGCGCCTTCACCAGTATCGACCCGCGGTCCGTCGTCGAGACGACGACGAGATCGCCGCCGTCGACGTCGAGATTGTCGGCCATCTTCGGGTGAATCTCCGCGTACATGTGCGGTTGGAGGTCGGCGGTGAAGATGTTCGACCGCGTCTCCGCCCCGCCACCCTGGTGTTCGACCTGTCGTCCGGAGGTGAGCACCGTGTTGACCTCCTGTTTGGTCGCCTTCGCGGTGGCCTCCTTCTGGACGACCGCGTTGTTCTGGTCGAGTCGGAAGAAGTTGGTCTGCTTCCCGTTGGCCGGCCACTGCTCGACGAGGTCGGGTCGCGGACTCTCGATCGGTTCGCGGTGGACCGGCACCGGGTCCATGAAGTTCCACGCGACGGCGCGCGCCCGGCCACGCCCGGTCGGGGCGTCCGGCTGCTTGTAGTCGTACTGCTGGTAGAACTCCTCGTCGTAGTTCGTCCCGTACTGCTCGTTCATCGCGACCGCCGTGTCGTAGACCGACTTCGTCGGATCGAGCGCGTACTTCATCGGGAGGCTCAGCGCGTCGGGGTTAGTGTAGTCCGGCGGCAGCGTCGTCGTGAACCCGGGATACTGGGGGACGCCGTGGATGGTACTGTCCCACCAGTCGGGTTCGTACGGGTCTCTGAGGAGGTTGAGTCCGTCCTCGCCCTCCTGGTCGACGGTCGCCTGCATCGGGTAGGGGTTGTCGGTCTTCATCTGTTCCCACTCGTCGGGGGTGGGGCCGTCGATGCCCCAGCGGGCGCGGAAGTCGTGCCCGCCCTCCCGTGGGTCCATGTCGTCGTTCCAGATGATCGGCGTCCCGGGGTGTCCCTCGCCCCAACACGGCCACGGGAGCTGCCAGTACTCGCCGGTGACCGGCAGCCCCTCCTCTTCGCACTTGGTCGTCTCCGGACTGAACGCGTAGTCGAACTCGCGTTGGCGCTCGAGTCGTTCGGGGTCCTGCTGGTAGCCGATGGTGCGGACCCCGAGGTTGACCTCGCGGAGCGCCTCCTGATACGTGGACTTCCCGTTGTAGATCTTCGACCCCGACCCCCAGTCGAAGTGCTCGCCGAAGCCGAGTCGGTCGGCGAGTTCCTGGATGATCTGCATGTCCGGGCGGGTGTTGCCCGACGGCGGCCGCACCGGGTCGCTCCACTGGACCGCCCGGTGGGAGTTCGTCAGCGAGCGGTGGTGCTCGTACTGGCTCGACGCCGAGAGCACGACCACGTTGTCGCGGTCCGGCATGACGCTCGCGACGGAGGGGAACAGGTCGACGATGACGACCAGGTCGAGGTTGTCCATCGCCTCCTTCATCTTGTCCATCTCGGAGATGGAGTTCGCCGAGTGTCCCCAGATGACGACCGCCTTTAGCTCGTTTTGCTGGTAGAGCTCCGAGTCGACGAGGCGGTCCTTCTTCGGGAGCGCGCCGTCGAACCAGCGAGCGACGGTCAGTCCGCTCTGGAACATCATCGACCGCTTACTCGGGAACGACTCGCCGGTCTGGTCGTTTCCGCCGGAGTTGGCGGACTCGGGGTTCCCCGCCTTCTTGTAGTCGACGTACGAGGTCTTCTGGCTGTACAGCTCCTTCGGCATCTTGTCGTACTCCTCGTACAGCTCGCGGAAGTCGACCGTCCCGCTCGTGTAGGGGCTCTTCGACCAGACGTCACACCAGTACTGCCACGACCCGGGCGACCCGACGGAGTAGTACCCCGGGAGGATGTGACTGGCCACGGCGAGGTCGGTCGCCCCCTGGACGTTGGCGTGTCCGCGCATCACCTGGAGGCCACCGCCCGACCGGGCGGCCGACCCCGACGCCAGCGACATCAGCGCGTACGAACGGATGTTCTGCGTCCCGTTGTTGTGCTGAGTGCCGCCCATCGCCCACTCGATCTGGACGTTCGGCTTGTTCTCGATGACGAGGTCGCCGAGCTCCTCGATCTGCTCGACGGACATCCAGGTGATGTCGGCGACCGTCTCCAGGTCGTAGTCGTCGAGCTCCTCGTCGACGTCCGGCCACCCCATGACGCGCTCGTCGAGCATCTCCTGGTCGAGCTCGCCCTGCTCGCGCAGATAGCGCATGAGCCCCATCATGAGCGCGACGTCCGTCCCGGGTCGCATCCGGTAGTAGTAGTCGGCGTGCGCCGACGTCTTGGTGAACCGGGGGTCGACCGAGACGATGGTGCCGCCGCGTCGCTGCCCCTCGAGGATGTGCTGCATCGCGATGGGGTGGGCCTCGGCGGGGTTCTGCCCGATGATGAGGTTGAGATCGAAGTTCCGGTAGTCGTTGATCGTCTGGGTCATCGCCCCGTACCCCCACGTGTTCGCCAGCCCGGCGACGGTCGTGGAGTGACAGATGCGCGCCTGGTGGTCGACGTTGTTCGTCCCGAAGAACGACGCGAGTTTGCGGAACGCGTAGGCCTCCTCGTTGGAGTGGTGGGCGCTCCCCATCCACATCACGCTGTCGGGGCCGTACTCCTCTTTGATACGGTTGAGTTCGCTCGCGACCTTCTCGTAGGCGTTGTCCCACGAGAGCTTGCGCCACGAGCCGTTCTGTTTCTCCATCGGATGTTTGAGCCGTCGCTCGGAGTGCTCGCTGCCGTAGATGGCAGCACCCTTCGAACAGAGCGACCCGTTGTTGACCGGATGTTCGTGCCACGGCTCCTGCCCGACGAACGCGTTGCCGTCACGTTCGGCCCGGAACCCACAGCCGACCGCACAGAAGTTACAGATGCTCTTCGTGAGTTCTGTGTCGGTGTCCTGTCCGTCTGCCTCTTCGTCGCTCGCCGCGAGTGCGTGCCCCGCGCCGCCACCACCGAGGGCGATCCCCCCTGCGAGGGCACTCGCCTTCATGAACGAGCGCCTGTCTAAGTCGAGTGAAACTGGTTCAGTGCTCATAGATTTACTTCCGCGCATTCCGGCTCCGCGAAGACGTCTCTGCTAACGCGTCCAACAGGAGGATAGATAATCAAAGTAGTGGCCGCCAAAATTCTTTACCGGCAATCGACGATTGTTACCGGCTGGAATTACCTGCTTATATATTGTAAAAAATATATTTAGTGTATCGCAAGAATATCTCGGCAGAACCGTAGCGTTACGCAAGCCCTTTGGCTGTGGTGGCGGTGAGAGACTTGCAATGAACGTCGGTGCATTCGTCTGTTCCTGTGGGGGGAGTTGTGAGCTCGATCTGGAGGGGGTCCGGGAGGGAGTTCGCGACGTCGAGGTAGTCGCCAGTTCGCGTCTCCTCTGTCAGGACGGGCTCGACGCGGTCGGCGCACTCGTCGACGAGTACGACCTCGACCAGCTGGTCGTGACGGCGACCGACGAGGGCTGCAAACGGCGGGTGCGGGCGCTCGCCGAGGAGAAGGGGCTCCATCCGGAGGCGACCGCCTTCGTCGACCACCGCGAACAGACCGACTGGGTCCACTCGGCGGCCGAGGCCACAGACAAAACCGCGCGACTCATCAACGCGACCACCGCCGGGCTGCAGGAGGAGGCGTCGAGTCGCTACGTCTCGCAGACCGCCGGCGATCGCGTCGCCGTCGTCGGCGACGCCGAGACTGCGGCCGCGCTCGCGGACACGGCCGACGTGACGCTCGTCGCGGACGGTCGGGAGTTCGCCGGCGTCTCCGGGCTCGAGGACGTCGACCTCGAACGCGGCCGCGTCGTCGGCGTCGGCGGCGAGTTCGGCGAGTTCACGCTCACGCTCAAGGCGCACGTCACGGAGGACTGCATCTCCTGTATGGAGTGCGTCGAACAGGGGCCCGACGGAGCAGTCACCGCCCGCCCGGTCGACATCGCGCCGGACGCGCCCGACGGCGAGTGGCTCGACTGCTGTCCGACCGACGCCATCGACACCGGCGGCGTTCGCCGGCAACTCGAGGTCGATCAGGTCGTCTACCCCGGTGCCTCGAAGGCGACCCGCGGCGGCCGGATCGGGTTCTACACCGGTCCCGTCGACGCCGGCACCGTCGCCAGCGTCGAACACCACCTCGGCGGCGTCGAGAAGCCGAAGTTCCTCGATCTGGAGATGGACGTCTGTGCGGCCGGCGAGTCGAGCCAGCAGGGGTGTACCGCCTGTACCGACGCCTGCCCGCACGACGCCGTCGACCGCCCCGCCGTCGACGAAGTCGAGTTCGACGAGGTGGCCTGCATGAACTGCGGGGCCTGCACGAGCTCCTGTCCGACCGGTGCCGTCCAGTTGCGCGAACCCTCCAACCGGCGGATCGCCCGCGAGGTGGAGGCGCTGCTCGACGCCGAAGAGAGCGGCAGCGGGTGGCTGTTCGACCGGGGACAGCAGGGGATCGAGACGCCCGTCGTCGCCTTCGTCTGCTCGGAGCACGCGGCCGACGCGCTCCGCGAGTACGGTCGACAGTCGGCCGTCGGCGACGACCTCTCGTACGCGCCGGTGCTCCCGGTCCGCGTCAACTGCACCGACACGGTGGGCGAAGCACACGTGATGCACGCGCTGGCCGCCGGTGCCGACGGGGTCGCCGTCGTCGGCTGCGGCTCGTCGTGTCTCCACTCCGGCCCGGACCCGAAGGCGGCGCTCGTCGAGCGACTCAACCGGGCGACGACCGACCTCGGTCTCGGCGAACGCGTCACCTTCCTCGCGCCAGAGGCGGGCGAACCGCAGGAGTTCGTCGCGGAACTCGACACGTTCGTCGACGACCTCGAGGCGACGTCTGTCCCGCCCGGTGAACACGAGTCGACCGGCGTCGTCCGCGACGAGAAACCGAACCCCGAGTACAACAACCACGACTGGGCGCTGGAGAGCGTCCGCGCCATCCTTGAGCACGTCGCCCCCGAACGCGACGTGATCCGCGGGCTGGAGAACTTCGGCCGGATGGAGGTCTCGGAGGCGTGCAACCTCACGCCGACCTGTTCGACGCTCTGTCCGACCGACGCCATCCGCCGGACCGACGACGGGAACCTGCAGTTCGACCACGAGGACTGCGTCAACTGCGGGCTGTGCGAGGAGGGCTGTCCCGAGACGGCGATCACGATGCACGACGGACTGGATCTCGGGCTCCTGCCGGAGAACCGCGACGGCGAGCGCTGGAGCACCGTCTACGAGGGCGAGATGCTCGAGTGCGTCCGCTGTGGGAAACCCTTTACCAGCCAGGGGTCCGCAGAGAAGGTGATGGACGACGTCGGTCACCTCGTCGACGGGATCGCCCCCGACAGCGACCACAGCATCTTCGAGTACTGCGCAGAGTGCCGTGCGACGCTCATGTTCGAGCAGGGGGGTCAGTGATGGACGACAGCGCCGTCTACGACGCGCGGACGGAACTCGTCGACTTCGTCGTCGAGGTGTTCTGGGACGTCCCCGACCGGCAGTTCGTCGACCGACTCCTCTCCGACGCGGTCGCCGTCCCGGACCAGCGCGTCAACGACGCCCTCGACGAGGGGTTCGACGCGCTCGGCGAGTTCGTCGAGACGAACCGCGGACGCGACCTCGACGACGTCCACGAGGAGCTAGAGGTCGAGTACACCCGCCTGTTCGTCGGTCCGCGCCCGCCGGTGTTGCCGCACGAGAGCTACTACCGCGAGGACACCGACTACCTCGGACAAGGGCTGGCGGACGTCGAGGCGAGTTACGCCGCCGCGGGGTGGAAACCGCCGGAGGACTACGCCGAGGAGAACGACTTCGTCGCGGTCGAACTCGCCTTCCTCCGGTGGATTATCGGCCGGCAGGCGACGGGCGCAGAAGAGGCGTTCGGCTACGAGCGGGTCTTCCTCGACGAGCATCTCACGGCGTGGGTCGACGACTTCGTCGACGACGTGCTCGCGGAGACCGACCACGACCTGTTCAGGGCGGCGGCGCTCGTCCTCCGCGGACTCGTCGAGTTCGAGGACGAACTCGTCGCGCAGATGGCGCGTTGAAAAGGGGTCCGACTACTCGTCTTCTGTTTCTGCTTCTGCTTCGTCTACGTCGTCGAAGGAGATGTCGCCGTCGACCTCGCCTTCGTTCACTTCGTGAGGACCGATCTTGTACTCCCAGATGTCGTGTCCCTTGTACGGTTCGACACCTTTCGGCCGCCACCCGGTGTCTTCGTGTCCCATGTCAGAACGCTCGGCTGCCGCTCCCTTAAGCCGTTGGGCCCGCGACTCCGAACCCGCCGGCGCGTCACTTCGGCTGGTCGGGCGGCCGGTGGAGGTCGGAGTCGAGGAACGTCCGCGAGAAGAGGTCGACGTAGAGCCGCATCGCCGTCTCCTCGTCGACGCCGGACTCGGCCGACTGGGCCGAAAGGAACCGCGCGAGGTCGTCGCTCGGTTCGTGTCGGATGACCTCGGCCTCGGCGTCGACCTCGAAGACGACCTCGTTCGCGCCGGAGGCCAGATGCTCGATCTCCAGCAGCGCCTGCTCGGCTTTCGCCTCCATGGCGTCCGTCTCGCTCATGAGGCGATCGTTGCCCCACTCGGCGGCCGCCTCGCGGAACCGGTCGGTGATGGGGATGCGGATCAAAACGTCACCCCCTCGCCCTCGAAGGCGACGGTCCAGAGCGTCCGCTCCTCGCAGGCGGGACACTCCATCTCGAACGACGATCGATCCATCGCGGTGAACCGTCCGAGCTGACCACACTCGGTGCACTCGAACTGCGTCACGCTACTCCTCCGGCGGCCACGTCTGTGGGCCAGGCCGTCGTTCACCCAGTTCGCCGAGCAGGACGACGAGCAGTCCGATCGAGACGGCGATGACGATCCCACCGACGAGACCTGCGACGGCCGTCTGCCCGGCGATCTCGCCGCCCCAGAGCGGTTGCATCGTCCCGACGATCTGCAGGGCGGTCAATCCGAGCCACCCGACCGCCCCGAGAACGGCGAACGGGAGCACGTTCGACTGGCTCACCGCGGTTCGAAAACTCATAGTCGGACCGTGACACGGCAGCGACCAAAAGCTTGTGGCACCCGCTCCGATTCGTCACTCGTCGACGAGCGGCCAGTCGGCCTTCGCGGCGGCGTCGACCACGTCGACGAACTCCCAGCCGGCCTCCTCGGCGATCCACGACTCGCCGTCGACGCCGACGACGACCATCCGGTCGGCGTAGAACATCGAGTGGCTGTTGACCTCCGCGAGTCGTTCCGCCGGCCCCATCCCGCCGCCGTTGAAGAAGTCCAGATCGAGTCGCTCGTCCCGCTGGAACTTGTTCAACACGTGGGCGGGCACCTCGCCGACGAGCCCGACGTAGTCGGTCCACGTCTCGGCGTCCGCGAGCGCCGCGTGGAGCATCTCGAGCCGCTGGACCGCCTCGTAGGTGAACGCCAGCGTCATCTCGGCGGTCGTCCCGCCGTACGGGTCGCCGTAGGGTGCCTCGCCGGGGTCGTCGCCGCGGTTCTGTGCGGCCACCCCACCGCCGCCGCCGGCGTCCATCGGGACGCCGACCGGCTTGTCGTCGTCGGCGCGGGGGACGCGTGGAGTCGCCGACCCGCTCGCCGCTCCGTCGCCCGCGTCCGGTTCACTTGGCGCGTTCGGTTCGCCCGCGAGTGGTTCGCTCGTCGCGTCCGTCCGGGCGGTCGCCGCGTCGTCGGTCTCTCCCCCACCGCTCTCGGCAGCCGGCTCCGATTCGGGCGCTCCCTCGCCCTTCCAGAACCAGTCGCCGCGGTTCGGTTCGGGTTCGTCGTCGTCGGTCGATACGTCGAGGTCGTCGAGGTCGATTCGGTCAGTCATCGGTAGGCTCCGTCGGTCGGGTGGTACGTGTCGGGTCGTCGTTACTCAGCGGCGTGTCGGCGTCGACGACGTCCGCGAGGTCGAGTCGGTCGACCGTCCGCGCCGTCGGGAGGCCGTCGCTGCCCCATCCGCGGGCGGCGTAGTAGGCGTCGAGCAACCGCTCGAACCCCTCGGGGTCGATGCGCCGACCGGCCGCCGGCCCCGTCTCCAGCGGCTGGCGGAACACGGCCGGCAGTTCGTCCTCCGCACGGGCGAACCCCTCGCGAGCGTTGAACAGACGGACGAGCGTCCAGATTCGTCGCCCGGCGTCTCGGAGCTCCGCCGGGTCGTACTCCGCGCCCACGGCGGCGAGCCACTCGCGGCCGAGGTCACTCCACAGCGTCTCGCCCGCGAAGTCGTCGGCGACGAGGCTCCAGAGCACCGACCGTGCGTTCTGCGCGGTGACGACCGCGCGGACGCGGTCGGCCGTCGTCCAGTCGTCGCGGGCGAACGCCTCGCGCTCGACGGGACGCGCCCGACGGTGACAGCCGCCGCGGTCGCTCGTCGCGTAGGCCAGCGCCATCGCCACGGCCCCGCGCGGGTCGTACGACGGGACGGCCATCGACTTCACCGTCGGGATGTACTCGCCGCCGAAGCGGTCGCTGGCGGCGTCGACGCCGTCGGCCAGCGCGTCGGCGACGGGGTCCGCCCGCTGGGCGATGCGTTCGATCAACGTGCGGGCCGCCTCGCCGTCGCCGAACGAGACGTCGGCGTCGATCCGGTCGGCGGCGCTGGCTCGGATGGCCCACGCGACGGCGTTGCCCGCGCTGATGACGTCGACCCCGAGTCGGTCGCAGGTCGCTCCGAGCGTCGCGACGACGTCGAAGTCGTCGATGCCGAGGCCCGCACCGAGCGTCATCGGGGCCGCACCGCGGGGGACGCTCTCGCCCTCGTCGGTGTCGACGCGGAACCCGCCGGGGACCGAGTCGTCGGCGTTCTCCCGCCCGACGGCAGCCTCGCGGGCCGCCTCGATGCCGATCCCGTCGAGTCCCCCGAACTGTCCGCCCTGCCATCCTTCGGTGGCGAGGACGCCGACCTCGTCGGCGAAGTCGACCGACTCCAGCGTCTCGCCCGCGGTGAGCCATCTGCCGGTGTCGCCGTCGGCGAACGCCGCGTCGTCGGCCTCGTGGAGTCGTTCGAGTTCCGGCGGCGTCTCCGGCGGCGCGTCGCGAGCGACGACGGCCTTCAACCGCTTGGCACCCATCACTGCGCCCGCCCCGCCGCGACCGGCGTGGTGATCACCCCCGTCGGAGGCGATCGTCGAGTACTCCACCAGTTGTTCCCCCGCGGGGCCGATGCACGCGACGGCCGCATCGGGGAACGCCGCGTCGGTCTCGACGGTGTCTGCTCCCCACACCTCGTCGGCCGGTTCGACGCGAGCGCCGCCGTCCTCGACGACGACGACCACCGGTTCGGTCGCTCGCCCCTCGACGAGGAGGCCGAGACTGTCTCCCAGCGACCCGGCCAGTCGCTCGGGGAACGTCCCACCGCTGTACGAGTCGAGGAACGCGCCCGTCAGCGGCGACTTCGTGATCGCGGCGTACCGGGTCTCGCCCGGGAGCGCTCCCGAGAGCGGTCCGAGCATGAACGCGAGTCGGTTGTGGGGGCCGAGGGGGTCGGCCCCGGCGGGGACGTCCTCGTAGAGGTAGCGTGCGCCCAGCCCCTTGCCGCCGACGTACTCGCGGAGCCACCGCTCCGGGACGGCTTCTTCGTGAACCGTCTGCGTACCGAGATCGATGTGGAGGAGAGACGACCGTCCCATTCACTCTCTGTTCCCGTCTCGGCCGGTTAAGGGTTACCGCCGTGAACCCTGTTGCCGGAGACGACGCCGTCACCCGCGGTCCGGCTTCGACTCCGATTCGACCGATAGTCGAGACTCCCACCAGTGAGGTCGCCTACTATCTATTTAGATATGTAGATACTTGCCTAAATAATTGCCTAACTAAATGTATGAGGACGAAGGAAAGACAAGCGTCCACTCTCGGCGAGATCTGCTGTTCGTTCGGCCACTCACTGCTCTGCGGCGAGCCGGGCCGTACCGCGACAGGTCTGTCGCCTCTCGCTCGTCGAGCGTTCTCTGGAGACTATACTGTGCATGATCACTCAGGGGTACGATTCAGGTCCGTCTCGGAGGACTATCTACAGGGAACACGTCGCACAGATTACCACCGCCTCTCGAAACCCATGTCAGAAACGCAGTCGTCACGCGGTGTCTCGCCGAGCGGTGATCGGTCCCTCGTCTGGCCTCGATACGCGGCCGCGGTCCCATCGAAGTTCGAACTGTCTTCGAATCCGTCTGATACGAGTGTTTATTACACATGAATAACACAAGGTAATACCAACATGAAATCGGGAACGTGCGACGACGTGTCACTGGACGGTCTCGTGACGTGTCCGCTCTGCAGGCACGACTACGACCGGCGAGAAGATCTCCGCGAACACCTCATGGTCGACCACCGAAAGAGCGCGGTCACCGACGAACTGCTCTCGCAACTCGGGGAACGCTCCCGATAACAAATGTCGAGTACACTGCGATACGACGCGACCGACAGAGACGCGACAGAAGACGACACGTCTCCGCCGCGAAACAGCGACGGCTACCACATCTGCTACCGCGAGTGCAAAGACGGGACGCCGTGTCGGCGGATCACCAACGTCCCGTGGCTGGCGTGCCACGTCCACTTCGGCCAACCGCCGATGCGACCGACGTCTGACTGAGCGGGTCGTCGCTTCGGTTTCGGTCGGACGCCCGGCTACTCCTTTAGCGTCGAGAGGACGAGTGGGTTGGGGCGGATTCGAACCTCGGTCACTCCGCTCGCTGGCGCTCGCTTCGTTCCCTGCTTCGAATCGTCTTCCCTACTTCGATTCCACGGACTCCTCGCTGCGCTCGTCGTTGCGAGGAATCAGAAGTGGGTTGGGGCGGATTCGAACCGCCGGCCTGCTCCGTGTGAAGGAGCCGTCATAACCTGGCTAGACCACCAACCCGGCAAACCATCGTACCCCGCTTCGACACTTAAGGGTTACCTTGTTCAGTCACTCGTTGGCGGCGACCGTGTTCCCACGGTACTCGTCGATGCGACCTTTGGCACCCTTCAGCGCGTCTTTCCCTCGCCCCTCTGCGCGTCGGAGCTCCTTCTGGACCTTCTCCATCCGCTTCGGTTCGGGCTCTCTCTCACGGCCGGTGGCCTTCCGGACCCGGTCGCCGACCGGAGCGAGTTCTTCGGCGACCCCCGACCGGAGGTGCGACCCCGCTCGTTTCAGGTAGTACCACGCGTCGCTGAAGTGACGGTTCATATTCGTCCTTAGGTAGACGACAGATATATTCCTTGCGGGCAGTTGTCATCCAGGCTGTTGGTTTTAGGCGGGCCTAAACCGACACGTTTATGCGTTAGATTAGGCTACCCTAAACCACGGTGTCACACGGAAGGTGTACACCGAGTCTGTCCCGACCCGGTTCGACCGTGGGCATCATCCGGTCCGAACGGGTCTCTTCTGAACCGACCTCACCGGACGAGACCGGACTCTGTCGGTCGCGTCAGTAGGTCGGCGTGTCTTCGCGCTGGCCGTCGCGCTTGTTGACCAACCGCGCGAGCGTAAAGAGCGCATCCGAGAGGCGGTTGAGGTAGGCGACGGTCAGTTCGTTGATCGACTCCTCTGCCGCGAGCGCGACGACGCGGCGCTCGGCACGACGCGAGACCGCTCGCGCGTGGTGGAGTTTCGCCCCCGCGTCGCTCCCACCGGGGAGGATGAACGACCGAAGTGCGTCGAGCTCCTCGTCGGCCTCGTCGATCCAGTCTTCGAGTTCGTCGACGTGCTCCTCGCGGATCTGTGGGTCGTCCTCGTCGGGTGAGGGGTTCGCGAGGTCCGCCTGGACGACGTGAAGTCGGTTCTGGATCCCCGTCAACTGCTCGTCGACGTCGTCGTAGCCGGTCGGTCGGACCGTTCCGACGAGCGCGTTCACCTCGTCGACGGTGCCGTACGCCTCAATCCGCGGGTTCGTCTTCGAGACGCGACTCATGTCGCGGAGGTCGGTCGACCCCGCGTCGCCGCGACCGGTGTAGATCGTCATGCGAGACTCGTCTCGACGTACTCGACGATCTTCTCGCTCTCGGCCATCGTCACGCCGCGGTCCTCGTCGACGAGCACCGGAACGCCGCGCTGACCGCTCACCCGTTTCACTTCGTCGCGTTCGGAGTGCAGCCCCTCGACCCACTCGGTCTCGTACTCGACGTCGTGCGCTTCGAGGGCGTCGTGGACCGTCTCACAGTACGGACAGCCATCGAGTGCGTACAGCGTGATGGACATACCTCCCGTTGGAACGGGTGGGGGAAGTAAGTTCGGCCAGCGGCGACCGGCCGGCGCTCACGCGTTCCGTTCGGGGCGGACGACCCGGTAGACGCGCCGAAGTTCCCGAACCAACGCGTCGAACTTCAACAGCGAGAACCCGACGAAGATGACGACGAAGCCGACGGCCGTGGTGACAGTCGGCGTCTCGCCGAGCGCCGCCCACCCGGCGAGCGCAGCGAAAAGCGGGATGACGTACTCGATGAGGCTCATCTCGATGGGGCCGATTGCGTCCAGAAGAGCGAAGTAGAGGAAAAACCCCATCGCGCCGGCGACGACACTCAGGTAGATCAGTGCCGCGATCGCGTCGAACGTCCACTGGGCGCTCGCGAACGACTCGGTCGGGAGTACCGCACTCGTCAAGTGGAGCAACCCCGCACCGACCAACATCATCCACGCCTGCAGCGCGAGCGCCGGCAGCGACGACTCGCCGTCGTGTGTCAGCACCGCTCCGACGGCGAACACCACTGCCGACCCCAACACGAGCCCCACACCCAACAGGTTCGCCGACAGCAGGTTCGACGGGTCCGGGTCGGCGATGACGACGACGCCGACGAACCCGAGGAGGACGCCGGCGACGCCGCTCGGTGACAGCCGTTCCGACGACGAGACCGTACGCGCCAGCGCCGGCGTGATGACCGGGATCAACCCCAAGAGGACAGCCGCGACCGCGCTCTGGACGTACTGCTGACCGGCGAAGAGAAGCGCGTGGTGGGCACCGATGAGCAGCGCTCCGCCGGTCGCGATCTGCCGCCAGTCCCTTCGCGACCGAGGCCACAGTCGGTCGTCTCGCACGGCTGCGACGCCGAACAGGACGACCGCAGCGAGGTCGAACCGGACCGCCGCAAAGAGCGCGGGCGGGAGGTAGTCGAGACCGACCTTCGTGACGACGAACGCCGACCCCCACACCAAAGAGAGCAACGAGAACAACGACGCGTTCCGATACCGTCTCATCACTCGAGCGTTCGCGTCGGAGGTGAATAGACTGTCTGTTCGCCTCGGCAGGACTCTGTATCGCACTCGAACGTTTATCGGTGCGGCCGGGGACGCTCGACGACTTGCGGGGTGGAGGCGTGACTCGCCGGGCGGAGGCGACTCGACGCGCACGGTGGAGCGGACTCGCTCTCTGAGACGACTGGAGGAACGGCCGAATCAACATCTTCAACATACCCCACGCCGGAGTTCGGGGTATGAGCTTAGAGATCGAACACGACTGCCCGGAGTGCGGAGGGTCCCAAGAGTTCTACCGTGCAGCGAGCACGACGGTCCACCTCGGCGAGAAGACGAAGTGGCGCTGCACCGAGTGTGACTACGGGTTCGTCCTCATCGACGACGTCGTCGACAGCTCCGCGTAGACCGTTCTCTTCCTTCGCTACGTGCAGTCATCTACCGACGAGCGACCCGTCTCTCCTCGTCCGACCCGTACACTCTATGCTACGATACGAAAGACCGAGATATCGAAGCGCGGCCAGCGGTCGTTTCGGTCCAAAATCGCTAGACGTCACTACCAACCGCGCGTCGCCGGCAACAGGTCGGCCTGGCACTCCCGACAGGTGACCAGACGACAGTGTTCGGTACACGTTCGAACCTCTCCGCAGAGTTCGCACTTCACTTCCGTGCCGTACCACTCACACGACGAGAGCGAGTCGTTCTGGTTTCCGGATCCGAGCATCTGTGGTGACGACTCGGGTCTCGGGGCACTTAGCGCCTTTTTCGAACGATCGTTGGCGATAGACGCCGAGTCCGGACAGTTCACGAGACGGGATACGGGGGCTAATCGACCCACACCGCACCGAACGAGTCGAAGAACTCCTCGCCGGTGTCGACGAGCGTGTGTTCGGCCCGGAACCGACGACAGCGCTCCTCGACCGCCGAGACGTGGGCGTCGAGCCGCTGGCGGTACGATCTGGTCCGCGTCCCGCCGAAGTACGTCCGAAGCGTCTCGGTCGTCTCCAGATCGCGGAACAGCGTGTCGCCGGTCGGGTCCGGACGGAGCTCGCGCGGCGACAGCACGGTACCGACGACGATGCCGCTCCGACCGAGGCCGGCGAGTCCGGCCTCGATGGCGTCCGGGTCGGCGAGACAGTCGCTCAGGACGACGACGAGCGACCGACTCCGGACGGTCGACCCGTAGCTGTCGAGTGCGGCCGCGAAGTCGCCCTCGCCGCCGGGTTCGACGTCGTTCAGGTGGTCGACGAGTCGGAGCAGTTCCCCTCGGTTCGACCGACCGGTGTCCAGCCGTTCGACCCGGTCGTCGAACAGCGAGAGCTGGAAGTCGTTGTTCTCCTCGGCGGTGAGGTAGGCGAAGCCGAGGCCGAGTTTGGCGGCGTACTCGAACTTGTACGCGTCGCCGTCGCCGTAGCCCATCGACCCGCTGGCGTCGACGAGCACGTGGACGGTCAGACTCCGCTCGGCCTCGAACTGCTTGACGAAGTACTCGCCCGTCCGGGCGAACAGTTTCCAGTCGACGAGACGGATGTCGTCGCCGGGGACGTACCGTCGGTAGTCGCTGAACGTGAGTCCCTCGCCGACGCTCTTCGAGCGTTGGTCGCCCTGCCGGACGGACGAACTCTGCCGTTTCAGCGCCGACCGGAACCGATCGAGTTCGTCGAGGAAGTCGGGGTCGATCATCCGTCGACGGACAGCGCGGCGATGGCGTCGTCGGGCGTCGTCCCCTCCCGTTCGGCGCGGAAGTCGACGAGGATCCGGTGGCGGAGGACGGCCGGTGCCATCGCCTCGACGTCCTCCCAACTGACGTGTGCGCGACCCCGGAGAAACGCCCGTGCCTTCGCGGCGAGGACGAGCGCCATGCTCGCCCGCGGACTCGCCCCGTACTCGATCGACGGCGCATCACGAGTCGCCCGGACGAGCGAGATGGCGCGGTCGCGGATGTCGCTCGCGATCGGCAGTTCACGGACGAGCGACTGCATCGTCTGGAGCTGCTGCCGCGAGACGACCTGCTCGACCGCTGGCGTCCCCGACCCCTCGGTGTAGAGGTCGACGATCCGCCGCTCCTCGTCGTACGAGGGGTAGTCGAGGACGATCTTCAGGAGGAACCGGTCGGTCTGTGCCTCCGGGAGCGGGTAGGTACCCTCCTGGTCGATGGGGTTCTGCGTCGCGAGGACGAAGAACGGCCGGGGTAACGCGTAGGTCTCGCCGGCGGCCGTCACCTGCTTCTCCTGCATCGCCTCGAGCAGCGCCGCCTGCGTCTTCGGCGTCGCGCGGTTGATCTCGTCGGCCAGCACGACGTTCGCGAACACCGGCCCCTCCTCGAAGACGAACTCCCGACCGTGCTCGGTCTCCCGGATGATCTCGGTGCCGGTGATGTCCGACGGCATCAGGTCCGGCGTGTTCTGGATGCGCGAGAAGGAGAGGTCGACCACCTCCGAGAGCGCCCGGATCATCGAAGTCTTGCCGAGCCCGGGGTTCGACTCCAAGAGGGCGTTGCCGTCACACAGCAGACAGACGAGCAGCTGCTCGATCACCGCCTCCTGGCCGACGATGCGCTTGCCGACCTCCGTGCGCACCCGGTCGAGTCGTTCCTGCAGTCGGTCGATCTGGTCGTCGGTCGCCGCCATCGCGTCGCCGTTGGTCTGTGGATTGTCAGGCATTGGTCTCGTTGCGTAGTTCGAGGTTGTAGTCGCGGATCAGTTCGGAGTCTTCCAGTCGTTCTGCGGCGCTGAAGCCGGCCTGCTGGCTCTCGACGTCGCCCGAGGGGACGCCACCAGCGTCGTACGACGAGGCACCGCCGGGCGGCGCGTCGCCCTCGCCGGCCCCCGAGATGCGGGCGTCGATCTCGTTGTCGCCCGCCGAGACGTTCTCGGCCGCGCCGAGCACCTCGCTGCCGTCTCGCAGCCCGTCGTACGAGGGGTCAGCCTCGCTGTCCGCCGCAGAGTCACCGCCGCCGAGATCGAGGTCGACGACGGCGATCTGGATGCTGGCGACGCTCAACGCCAGCACGACGACGAGCGTGAGCGACAGTCGTCGGAGGTCGACGAGGTCGACGCTGGAGGTCTCCCTGAGACGGGCGAGCACCTCGGCGTACAGCACGCGAGCCATCCGCGAGTCGCGGTCGGCGGCGACGGCGTCGCGGGCGGTCCGCAGCAGCTCGCGGACCGACGGGTTCGCCGCCTCGAACTGCTCGACGATCGGACGGCGACGTCTGACCGCGAACTCGACGCCGCCGACGAGCAGGCCGACGGCGACGGCGACGAGCGTCGTCCCGGGGAGCGTGACGTCCACGAGCGGCCCGAGCGGCCACTCCGTCCCGACGAGGTGAAACGCGAGGTTCACGAGCAGCGTCGCGAGCGCGGCGTCGACGACGCCGTAGACGACCGCGATCTTGAGCCCCTCTCGCCGGATCTCGCGGAGCGCCTCGGCGACCGCCGTGCGCGACGACTGCGCTCCCCCGAGACGTTCGCCGCCCGTCGCGGTGGCGGAGCCGGTGACGGCCGTCCGGGTTCCGGCCGCCGTCGACGTCCCGGCGGCCCCGGACGCGTCCGACCCGCCGTTCATGTCGAACACTCCTGGGGCCGCTCGCCCTCGATGGAGCCACAGACGCTCCCGAGCGCCGACTCCAACTCGTCGACGCGCGACTCGAGTCGGTCGACCTCTGCGGCGAGTTCGTCGCGCTCCTCGGCGACTGCGTCCCGTTCGTCTTCGAGCGTCTCGACGCGCGACGCCAACTCCTCCCGTTCGCTCGACGCGGCGTCACGCTCCTCGCGCGCCGCCTCGAGTTCGGCTTCGGCCTCGTCGAGTTCCGCCTCCGTCTCCTCTAGCTCCGACTGCGTCGCCGACAGCTCGTTGATCGTCTCGCTGAGCTGTTTCTCGGTGCCCTCCAGTTCGTTCGACACCTGGCCGACGTCGCCCTGCGTGCTCTCCAGCGTCTCGTTGGCCGTCTCGAGGCGGTCTCGCGCCTCGCTGAGGTTCGCCTCGGTCGCAGACAGCTCCTGTCGTAGCTCTCGGTTCTCCGTGCGGAGCTGTTCGTTCTGGTCGTCGAGTCGGTCCGTCGAGTGCTGGTAGAACAGCGACGCTCCGGCGGTCCCCGCGACCGCGAGGACGACGAAGACGACGAGCGCGAGGTTGATCGATCGCCCGAGATAGCTCACGTGAGACCACTCTCGTTGGTCGTGTGGTTGGTGTAGACTCTCATACGTCGTGTTATTACTTCGATCAGGTAGACCCCCAGTCCGACGACGAGGAACAGCCAGTCCCAGGTGCGTTCGACGTCGCGGACGCGGGTCGACTGCTCCCGCGCGAACGCCGCGATCGCTGCGGCGTCGCCCGGACCGAACTGCCGCCCGTCCGTCGCTCGGACGAGTTCGGACAGCTCCCGACTCTGTCCGAAGGCGGCGTACTCCGAACGGTAGTTGACCGCGTACGACGCGCCGAACAGCGACCCGTACCCCGCCTCCGACGGCGTCACCGTCGCCTGGTAGGTGTCGGGGGCGACCTGCCGAAGCGACACGTCGTCGCTCGCGGGTGCCTCGGGGCCACGGTAGGTGACCGTCGTCGACTGTCCGACGCGCGTGTCGGTCGCCTCGGCGACGCCGGTCGCCTTCCGCTCGGGGTCGCCGACGACGTAGTTGGTCGACTTCGTCAGCAGCAGCGAGTCGGGTTCCGTCAACAACCCGTCGAGCGTCCCCTGGTCGTCGTAGGCGGTGATGGTGGCGACGCGGCCGAGACCGTACCGCCACGAGGCGACTGCCGGCTTACCGGAACTCGACGCGACGAGGTAGTCCGCGCCGCTCCGGACCGACACGTCGTTGTTCTTCGGCGGGTCCGCCGTCAGTTCGACGCCCGACGTGACGAAGGAGTCGCGGTCGACGACGGTCAACGCGTTGCCCTCGTAGCGTCGCGAGGACCCCCCGAACAGCAGGCGCAGGCGGTCGGTGTCGGTCGCGCGGAAGTAGCTCCCGCCGGACGCCTCGGCGATCCGCTGGAGGTGTGCCTCGTTGGGGTTGCCGGTGCCGACGGCGACGATACGGACGCCGCGCTCGCCGAGTCGTTTGGCGGCCGCCGCCGCCGGCCCGACCGACCCACGGCCGTCGCTGACGAGGATGATCGAGCCGCGTTCGTCGCCGAGCAGCTCCTCGGCCCCCAGGATGCCTCCGGCGATGTCGGTGCCGCCGCCGCTCTCCAGTCGACGGATGCGGTCGGCCACCTCCTCGCGGTTCTCGGAGAGGGGAGCGAGGTCGGCCACCTCGTAGGCGTTGTGGTTGAACCCGACGACGCCGACGGCGTTCTCGTCGCCCAGCTGCTCCAGCGCGTCGAGGGAGACGGCCTTCTGGACGCGCATCCCGTTTTTCGAACTGCCGGAGACGTCGATCGCGAGCACGAGGTTCGTGCTCCCGCCGACGCTCTCGCCCATCGTCACCGGCAGCATCGACGCCACCGACGACCCCTCGTAGCCGCCGTTCTCGAAGGAGTTGTCGCCGCCGACCATCAACAGCCCGCCGCCGTCGATGACGAACTTCTGGAGGCTGTCGACGTCGCCGATCCCCTCGGCGGGGACGTCCTGGACGACGACCGCGTAGTAGGGGCTGAGGTCCTCGGGGACCGACTCGACGCGCTCGACGTCGTAGAGCTCCTCCAGATAGCGACCGAACGGGTAGTCCTGCTTGGCGACGTAGAGGAGCTTCGGTTGTTCGACGACGCGGACGGTCTTTCGGAAGACGTCGTTCTCGGCGACGCCGTCGCCGGACTCGATCTGTGCGGTGATCCGGTGTGAGCCGGTCTCCTCGAAGCTGTGAGAGAACTCGACGCGACCCGCCTCCGCCACCGACCGCTCGAGCACCGTCTCGTCGTCGACGGTGACGACCAGCCGAGTCTCGTCGTCGAGGTTCACGCCGTCGACGCCGACGACGAAGCTGTTGTCGACGCCGGCGCTGGTCTTCGCGGGACCGGAGACGGAGACGGAGCGTTCGGTCCGCCGCGGGGCGAGTCGCACCGACGCCACCGTCGCGTTCAGCGACGTGGCGAGTTCGCCGGCGTCGGCGAGGCTCCGCCCCTCCGTCACCTGGCCGTCGCTGACGACGACCACTGTCCCGTTCTCCCGGAGGTTCGCGGCGATCCCGTCGCCGAGCGGCGAGCGCGTCCCCTGGCCGATGGTGGCCGTCGTCACCGGGACGCCCTCCGCCTCGATGGCCTCGGCGAGACGGTCGCCCGCGTCCGGCAGCACGTCCATGCTCTCGGAGTCGTCGACGAGCAGCGTCACCCGCGGGTCGCCAGTCGTCTGTGACCGCTCGACGGTGTAGGGACCGGCGGCGGCGACGACGAGACAGCAGACGACGAGCACTCGCGAGACGGTCAGCAGTCGACGACTGCGCGCCGTCGCCGTCCCCGTCGCGTCCCGGTAGACGAGTGCCCACACCGCGAGCAGACCGAGCGGCACCGCGAGCAACAGCAGCGGTCTCGCGACTCCGACGGTGACGCCGTCGACGACGATTTCCCACGCGTCGAACAGCCCCGACTGGAGCGCGGTGAGCGCCAACATCACAGATCACCCCGCCGACGGAGATAGCCGAGTTCGACCATCGACACCGTCAGTCCCGCGAGGACGACCCACTCGGTGACTGGGTCGGGGACGCGCCGTTCCTCCTCGCGACCGCCGGCGACGCCGTCGTCGCGCGACTCCAACGGATCGGCGACGACGGCCGACTCGGTCTCGCTGGTCAACGAGACGCCGTACCGACGGTCGCCAACCTCGTAGAACCCCGCCCGGTCGAGTCGGAGCGCGCGTGTGGTCACCGCCCCGTTCGGCGTCGTCACGGTCGTCTCGTTCGCGAACCGAAGGACGTCGCCGGCCGGGCGGTTCAGCGTCGGCAGCGGGTCGCGGCCGGCGAGGTGGAACACCGCGCGTTTCCAGAACACGGGATACTGGTAGTTGTGCTTGAACGACGAGCTATCCTCGACGTAGCCGTAGTAGAGCACGCGCCCGCCGTTCCGCTCGGCGGTCGCGATCAGCGGCGACCCGTCGGCGAGCCCGACGAGCGTCCGGGTGCCCTCCTTCGGGCGGGCGGCGAACGCCACCTCGGGCGGCGGGAAGTTGACGTCGCGGGTGAGTTCGTCGCCCGCGACGCCGCCGACGGAGGTGACGTTGGCCGACTCGCCGACCTCGACGGGGAGCAGCTGGGAGTAGCGGTTCGGCATCCCCTCTTGGGCCTGGAGGACGACGCCGCCGCCTCGCTTCAGCGCCTGTTTGCCGTCGTCGACGTTCCCCTGGAGCAGTCGCCCCGACTCGACGTTGCTGTAGACGACGACGTCGTACGGCTCCTCGACGTTCGCCGGCGGCGAGCGCACCGTCAGGTTCACCTCGGGGACGACCGAGAGCGCCGTCGCGAGGTACTTGTTGCGGTCGTTCGTCAGGAGCAACACGTCGACGGTCGCCTCCTCGGGGGCGGCGACGGCGACGGCGTCGTCGGTGGCGAAGGAGTCGCCCGGCGTCAACTCGGCGGTGCCGCCGCCGGTCGGAATCGGGAGCGTCACGGTCGTCACGTCGCCGGCGCCGAGCGCGAGCGTCCGCCGCTGGTCGCCGAACGTGAGCGTCCGTTCGACCTCGCGGTCGGCGTAGTTCTTCACCGTCAGGGTCACCTCTGCACCGCCGAACGACCGGTCGACGATGCCGACGTTGTCGTCGCCGCCGCCGGCGAACTGCCGCAGGTCGACGAGGAGACCGCGGGCCCGGGCCGACTCGACGGCCTCTTCCCACCCGCTCTCGTCGGCGAAGTCGCTGAGGACGACGACGCGAGCGCCGTCGCCGGCGACGGCCGCCGCCTGCGCGATGCCGTCGCGGAGGTCGCCTTCGACGTCGGTGACCGCGAGCTCGCCGAGCGTCCGTCGCGCCTCGCCGGGCGTCCCGTCCCGGACGGCCATCTCGCCCTCGCGACCGACGAAGACGACCGACGTCGTGCTGGTCGTCTCCCGGCGGGCGGCGGCGACGGCTCGGTCGAACCGAGTCGCGTCGCCGTCGACGGTCGCCATGCTCGCGCTGCCGTCGACGACGAGCACCGTCTCCTCGACCGTCTCCGACTCCGAGACGAGCGTGTACGGCGTCGCCAGCGACGTCGCCAGCAGGATCAACACCGCCAGTTGGAGCAGCATGAGGAGGCTGCGACTGAGTCGCTGGAGGACGGGGTTCGACGCGTCCTCGCCTCGCTGTTCGCGCAGGAAACGCAGCGTCGGGAGGTCGATCTCCCTGGGGTCGGGACGGATGAGATACAGCAGGACGACGGGAACCGTCGTCAGGAGCGCGAGGAGCGCCACCGGAGAGAGGAAGATTCCGTCGAGGACCATAGTCTGTTTTCACGACGCGTCTCCATATGACGTTTGCGCAACAGTATGCCGAAAACGACTGTCTTAGAGTCCGTAACTTACGGTATAGAGAAAAACGCGATGTAGAGAAAAGAGAGAACGCGGTCGCGTGAGCGGTCGCTACTCGGCGTCGTCAAGCGCGTGCCACGACAGCCGCGGGTTGCGCGCGGCGCTCACCTGGTCGATGCGGCGAGCGGTCGTGCGCTCGGGGGCGGCGGCGAGCGTCTCGTCGTCCTCGCCGTGGGCGGCGTTGAACGCGGCCGCCAGGTCGTCGAGCGTCTCGCGGTTCTCGACTTCAGTTGGTTCAGTCAGCATCGCCTCCGGCACCATCTCGGGCCACTTCGTCGTCGGCGGGTGGACGCCGTAGTCCAACATCCGCTTTGCGACGTCGGCGGCGTCCTGGTCGCCTGCCGTCGCGGCGAACTCGTGGTGGAACGGGCCGTAGGGGATGTCGTACTCGATCTGTGAGCCGAGGTAGTTGGCGTTGAGCACGGCCTTCGCGCTCGCGTCCGCGAGTCCCTCGTCGCCGAGACGGGCGATGTAGGCGTAGGCCTTCACGAGCACCAGCCAGTTCCCGTAGAAGCCGTGGACCTTCCCGATCGACCGCTCGGGGTCGAACAGTTCGAAGCCGCCGTCGTTCCGTCGGACCTGCGGTCGCGGGAGGAACTCGGCGAGCTCCTCGACGACGCCGACTGGCCCCGCTCCGGGGCCGCCGCCGCCGTGGGGCGTCGCGAACGTCTTGTGGACGTTGTAGTGCATGATGTCGAACCCCATGTCGCCGGGGCGCGCCCGCCCCAGGAGCGCGTTGAGGTTCGCGCCGTCGTAGTAGAGCAGGCCACCGGCGTCGTGGACGATCTCGGCGATCTCGGTGATGTCGCGCTCGAACAGGCCGACCGTGTTCGGGTTGGTCAGCATGAGCGCGGCGGTGTCCTCGCCGACGGCGGCCTCCAGTGCGTCGAGGTCGACGCGCCCGTCCTCGCCGGAGGGGAGTTCGACCACGTCGTAGCCGGCCATCGCCGCCGTCGCGAAGTTGGTGCCGTGGGCGCTGGCGGGGATGACGACCTCGCTGCGGTCGTTCCCCTGTGCCTCGTGGTACGCCTTCGCGACCAGGATGCCCGTGAACTCGCCTGCGGCACCCGCCGGCGGCTGGAGCGTCACCGCGTCCATCCCGCCGATGCGAGCGAGGTAGTCCTGCAGGTGATAGAGCATCGCCAGCGTCCCCTGCATCGACCGCTCCGACCGGTCGGGGTGGACGGCCGCGTTCGGGTCGGCGGCGACGTCCTCGGTGAACTTCGGGTTGTACTTCATCGTACAGCTGCCGAGCGGGTAGGGCCCCGTCTCGACGCCGTAGTTCATCTGCGAGAGTCGCGTGTAGTGTCGCGCCAACTCGGGTTCGGAGAGCTCGGGCAGCTCCAGCGAGTCGCGGGTCAACTCCTCCGGGAGCGGCGAGTCGTCGCCGATCTCCACCTGCGTGCTGTCCTTCTCCGAGAGGAGCGGTTCGTACTCGCCGTTCTGCGTGAATCGTGCTTGGTCGTACATTCAGGCCACCTCCTCGCACGCCATGACCAGCGCGTCCGCGCGGTCGGCGTTCACGTCCGTCACGCACACCTGTATCTCGTGTTCGCCGACGACGTGGACGGCGAACCCCTCCGATTCGAGGTCGGCGGCGACCGCGGCCGCCGGTTGGTCGGTGTGAGCGACGAACTCCCGGAAGTGATGGCGGTCGTGGACGGGTGCCTGCACGCCCGACACCTCGTCGAGTTTCGCCGCGAGTGCCTGCGCGTCGCGGACGCAGTCCTCCGCGAGGTCGACGAGTCCGGACGGACCGAGCGACGCCGCGTGGATGGCCGCGCGGAGCGCGACCCACGCCTGGTTCGTACAGATGTTGCTCGTCGCGCGTTCCTTGCGGATGTGCTGTTCGCGCGTCTGGAGGGTGAGCGTGTACGCACGCCGGTCGCTCGCGTCCTCGCTGACGCCGACGAGTCGCCCCGGCACCTGCCGGAGGTACTCCTCGCGCGTGGCGAACAGGCCGAGACCCATGCCGAAACTCGTCGGCATTCCTAACGCGTCTGCCTCGCCGACGACGACGTCGGCACCGACGCTCGCCGGTTCCTGCAACAGCGAGAGCGCGACGACGTCCGACCCGAGACAGAACAGTGCGTCGTGTTCGTGGGCGAGGTCGCCGATATCCGACAGTCGCTCCTCGATGGCTCCCCGGACGGTCGGGTTCTCGGCGTACACCAGCACGGTGTCGTCGTCGACGGCGTCTGCGAGCGCGTCGACGTCGACGTTGCCGTCGTCCATCGGATACGTCTCGAGCGTGAGGTCGGTGCCGCCGACGTAGTTCTCGACGACGTCACGCTTGCCCGCCCGCAGCGACTCGGGGAGGAGTACGGTGGTCCCGGAGACCTGTCGAACTCGGTCGGCGAGTCGAGCGGCCTCGGCGATCCCCGTCGCCGCGTCGTACATCGAACAGTTGGCGACCGGCAGCCCCGTCAGTTCGACCAGCATCGACTGGTACTCGAAGAGCGCCTGCAGGAACCCCTGCGTGATCTCGGGTTGGTACTGCGTGTAGCTGGTGAGGAACTCCGAACGCAGCGAGAGGTGGTCGACGAGTGAGGGGACGTAGTGGCTGTAGTGGCCCCGACCGAGGAACTCCGTCAGGTCGTCGTTCTTGGCGAACAGCCGTGAGAGTTCGCCTCGGAGGTCGCGCTCGCCGCGCGCCTCGATGCCGAACTCGCCGGTGAAGGCGACGTCGTCGGGGATGTCGAACAGCGCCTCCTCGCTGTCGACGCCGACGGCCTCGAGCATCGCGGTCGTCTCGTCCGCTGTGTGGGGGGCGTACGGGCTCCCCCGTTCGTGTCGCGTCATTCGATCTGCTCGCGGTACTCCTCGGGGGACAGCAGGTCGTCGAACGCTCCCCCGTCGCTCAGTTCGACTTCGAGCATCCAGCCGTCGCCGAACGGGTCGGTGTTGACGAGTTCGGGCTGGTCGAACAGCGCCTCGTTGACGGCGGTGACCGTCCCCGAGACCGGACTGTAGAGGTCCGAGACGGCTTTGATCGACTCGACGACGCCGAACTCCTCGCCGCCGGTCACCTCGTCGCCCTCGTCGGGGAGTTCGACGAAGACGACGTCGCCGAGTTCGTCCTGGGCGAAGTCGGTGATGCCGATGCGGACGGTGTCGTCGTCCGTGCTCGTCCACTCGTGCGATTCCATGTAACGCAGGTCGTCAGGTACTTCGAAGCTCATTGGTTCAGAAATGGGGTTTCGGTTACTTTCGCGCGCTTTGCTCGGCCGCGGACCACGACGTCGACGCGCGTGCCGGGGTCCGCGTACTCGACCGGGAGATAGCCCAACGCGATCGGTTCTTCGAGCGTCGGACTCATTGTCCCACTCGTGACGTGGCCGACGACGTGGCCCTCCTCGTCGGTGACGTCGTAGCCGTGTCGGGGGACGCCCCGGTCGAGCAGTTTCAGCCCGACGAACGTGTCTTCGACGCCCGCCTCCTGCACCGCGGCGAGTGCGTCACGGCCGACGAACTCGGTGTCGAGGGCGACGGTGAAGCCGACGTCCGCCTCGTACGGGTTCCGTGGCTCCGACTCGGGGTCGAAATCCTGCCCGGAGAGCAGAAACCCCATCTCGATGCGGAGCGTGTCGCGTGCGCCGAGGCCACAGGGCTGACAGTCGAAGGCACTCCAGACGTTCTCGGCGGCGTCCCACGGACAGAGCACCTCGAACCCGTCCTCGCCGGTGTAGCCGGTTCGTGCGACGAGCGAGCGTGCACCCTCGATCTCGGCCCACGTCGCCCGGAACTTCGAGAGCTCGAGGACGTCCTCGGCGGCGTCACCAGTGGCGTCGCCGACGAGATCCGGCGAGTCTGGCCCTTGGATCGCGAACATCGCCCACTCGTCGGTGACGTTCTCGACGATCGCATCGAGCTCCCACTCGTCGCGGAACGTCGTCCATCGGCGGTGCATCTCCTCGTCGTGGCCCGCGTTCGGGACGAAGAGATACGTCGGGTCGTCCGCCTCGGTGTGCTCGCCGTCGAGCGGCAACCGATAGACGACCGTGTCGTCGAGGATGATCCCCTCGTCGTCCGTGATGGTCGAATACTGTGAGTCGCCGGGGTCGAGTCGAGTCACGTCGTTGGAGGTGAGTCGCTGCATCAGCGCGGTCGCGTCCGGTCCGGACACCCGGATCTCGCTCATGTGCGAGACGTCGAAGATGCCCGCCGAATCGCGGACCGCGGTGTGCTCCTCGCGGATGGAGTCGAACTCCACCGGCATATCCCACCCGCCGAACTCCGTGAACTTCGCCCCGCGACCGTCGTGTACTGCTCGCAACGGCGGCTTGCGAAGGGCCATATCTCTGCGTTGGTTCGGGGGAAGTAATGCTTTGGTATCTCGGACGATTGTGAAGGAGGCGTTGTACACGTGAGTGTATACTATCCCGTTTACAGCGGCCCACATGGGCGAGTTCGTGTCAATTATTGCGCTCCCCTTGCACGAACGCGCATACGAGACTGCGTCACAGACCCTGTAATCCGACCGCAACGACTGACGTCGTGCATAGCTTTAATACGGCTCGGCTGGTAGTATTTACTATGATTGTTGCAAACTCTTCTACGCACGCTCACGACGACGCCGACGCCACCGACGCCGCTCGCCGCACGGCTCACTTCGCCGAGATGACGCGAGCGATGCAGCACTAGTAACCGAGAGCGCGGTGGGTGAACAGCCCGAACCGTTCGGAAACACGGAGAGTCGGGGAACCTGTTATCGAGGGAACCGTTTTGTCCTCTCGCTTCGTAACACTCTCGTTAGGCGTCTCAGCGCCAGTGACTCATATGGCAGACAAACCACACCAGAATCTCGCGATCATCGGACACGTCGACCACGGGAAGAGCACACTCGTCGGTCGACTCCTGTTCGAGACGGGATCGGTCCCGGAACACGTAATCGAGCAGCACCGCGAAGAGGCCGAAGAGAAGGGCAAGGGCGGCTTCGAGTTCGCCTACGTCATGGACAACCTCGCCGAGGAGCGCGAGCGCGGGGTGACCATCGACATCGCCCACCAGCGGTTCGACACGGACAAGTACTACTTCACCATCGTCGACACGCCGGGGCACCGCGACTTCGTGAAGAACATGATTACGGGCGCGAGTCAGGCGGACCACGCCATCCTCGTCGTCGCCGCCGACGACGGGGTCGCCCCGCAGACTCGCGAGCACGTGTTCCTCTCGCGCACGCTCGGTATCGAGACGCTCATCATCGCCATCAACAAGATGGACGTCGTCGACTACAGCGAGGACACCTACACGGAGGTCAAAGAGGAGGTCCAACAGCTCCTGAAGCAGGTGCGGTTCGACTCCGACGACGCGCGGTTCATCCCGATCTCCGCGTTCGAGGGTGACAACGTCTCGGAACACTCCGACAACATGTCGTGGTTCGACGGCCCGACCATCCTCGAGGCGCTCAACGACCTCCCGGAGATGTCGCCGCCGACGGACGCGCCGCTCCGCGTCCCCATCCAGGACGTCTACACCATCTCCGGCATCGGGACGGTGCCGGTCGGCCGCGTCGAGACGGGCATCCTCAAGACCGGGATGAACGTCTCGTTCCAGCCGTCTGGGTCCGGTGGCGAGGTCAAGACCATCGAGATGCACCACGAGGAGGTCCCCGAGGCGGGCCCCGGCGACAACGTCGGGTTCAACGTCCGCGGCGTCGGCAAGGACGACATCCGCCGTGGCGACGTCTGTGGACCGGCCGACGACCCGCCGAAGGTCGCCGAGACGTTCCAAGCGCAGATCGTCGTGATGCAACACCCGTCGGTGATCACCGCGGGTTACACGCCGGTCATCCACGCTCACACCGCGCAGGTCGCCTGTACCTTCGAGTCCATCGACCAGAAGATCGACCCGAAGACGGGCGAGGTCGCCGAGGAGAACCCGGACTTCATCAAGGCCGGTGACGCCGCCGTCGTCACCCTGCGCCCACAGAAGCCGCTGAGCATCGAACCCTCCTCGGAGATCCCGGAGCTCGGCTCCTTCGCCATCCGCGACATGGGACAGACCATCGCCGCGGGGAAGGTGCTCGAAGTCCACGAGAAGTAAGCGCCCCAATGCAACCCCGAGCTTTTTGCATCATCGCCGAGAGCGGCTGCGCCGTCCCTGAGTCGGGGCGAGAGTTCAAATACGGTGACGGCGCCATCGACGACGTGACCTGACGCACGCCGCGGGGCGGGTCGCGACTGTACGGCACGCCGCCTCGCGTGTCCGACGCCGTGCCGTCTGTCAGCCCCAGCGGAGTCGGCCACCGAGACGACGCCGGCGACTACTCCTCCGCCGGTGTGTCGTCTGATTCGACGGCGACGTCGGCCGACAGTCCGAACTCCGCGGCGCGCTGTCGCCACGACTCCGTGTAGCCCTCGTCTCGCTTGTGGACGGTGCTCTCGCCGGACTGGATGCGATCAAGCTTGAGGTCGGCCTCCTCGATGAGCCGTTCGCCGATCTCGCTGGAGACGACGCCCGAGCGCATCGCGTCCATGATTGCGCCCTTCTCCCGCTGGAGCACCCGGCGTTCGCCCATCAGCACCTGCTCGTGACGGAGTTCGGGGTTGTTCTGTAGCAGCGTCGCGATCGCCTCGTCGAGGTCGGACTTCTCGCGGCCGTACTCGGCTTCGAAGTCCTCGAGCACGTCGCTCGGGATCTCCCCGCTCGCGTGGAGTCGGTCGGCGGCGTCGAGTGCGGCGTCCACCGCGCGGGCGCGGCCGACGAGCAGTTCGTACAGCTGCTCGGCGTCGGTCCGCGTGACGATTCCCAGCCGGGACAGCAGTCGCCCCATCGTCAACCCCTGGACGACCAGCGAGAAGGCGGCGACGCCGAACACCATCGCCTTCAGTTCCGTCGTCGGTACGCCCGGCGGGGCCTCGGTCTGAAGACCGAGTACGAGCGCGATCGGGATCGAGGCGTGGAGACCTCCCCAGACCATGACGTGCTGATACGACCGGGGAACGGTCACGTGGCTGCGGAGGTTGAGGAGCGCCGTCAGCGGGTAGACGATCGCTGCCCGCGCGAGGACGACGAGGACGATACCGGCGACGATGAGCTGCCAGTGCTGGACGAGTTGGTGGATAGGCGTACCGACGCCGATGGCGACGAAGATGAACGTGTTGACGAGGAAGGCGGCCGTCTCCCACGTGTTGAACACCGACACTTTCGTCCGGGGACTCATCGCGTACTCCGCACCCTGGTTGCCGATGAACAGCCCCGCCGCGACGGTGGCGATGACGCCCGAGACGTGCAGATAGTGCTCTGCGAGGATGAAACTCCCGTAGGCGAGCACGATCGTCAGGACGATCTCAGTCATCTGCTCGTCGAGGTTCACCATCACGCTGTAGATCGCGTAGCCGGCGACGAGACCGACGACGAGGCCACCGAGGCTCACGACGACGAGTTCGGCGACGACTTCCGCCGCTCGTCCCGGTTCGAGTAGGACGGTGGGACTCACTCCGTCGTGCAACAGCGCGAGCAGCGTCGAGAAGACGACGACGCCGACGCCGTCGTTGATGAGGCTCTCGCCCTCGACGAGCACCGACAGTCGGTCGGGCGCACCCAACTCCTCGAACAGCGCGAGGACGGAGACGGGGTCGGTCGGGAGCACCATCGACGCGAACAGCAACGAGACGAGCAGCGTGTAGTCGAACGCGTACGTCCCGACGAACCCGAGGAGCGTCACCGAGATGAGCAGCCCCGGTACCGCGAGAGTCAGAATGGGAACGAGATTCCGCCGGAATCGTTCGAGGTCGGTCGTCGCCGCCCCCTCGAACAGCAGCGCGGGCAACAGCACGAGCAGGATGAGGTCGTGTGAGAGCTTGAGCTCCTGGACGAACAGCTGTTCGACGACGCCGACGTCGTAGACGGCGACGACGATCGACACTCCCAACCCCGCGAGCAGGAGGGCGATCGTGTATGGGAACCGTCCGACTTTGGCGACGAGCGTCCCGACCGCACTCGCGATGAGAAACACCGAGAGCAGGAGGATGAGCGAGTCGACGACGGCGGTCCCGGCCTCGGCAGCCATTACAACTGGCCTCTCGGGACGGAGCGGCGTCGTGTGATCGGCGTCGACTCGTTTCGTTCTGGGACGTCGACCCGACTCTCGTCAGTCGGTCGGAGTCGCTGTCGCGTACCGGCCGAACGGTCGTTCGACGTCACCCGTCTCGGACACGAACTCATTGTCGACGGCGACTCTCGGCGCGTGGAAAAGTCCACGGGCCAACCGGAAACGGATGTCGCTCCCACCGAACGAACTGGCTGCTTCCGTGGACGCCGCTCGCGGTCGAACGGCGGCAGAAGAGGATGACAGCGTCGCGGGGACCGTGGTTGACAGTGTCTGTGGTCGGCCGGGTCGTTACTTGTACTCCGTGATCGTCAGGTCGTAGGAGCCGCTGCCCGAGTACGAGTCGACGTCGACCTGCATCGCCGTCGAGTCGTCGGGGTTGTCGATGGTGATCGACTCTTGGCTGTTCGTGGTGTAGGAGGCGTAGTCGTAGTTGCTCGGCGACGCGTTCGTCGTCGTCCCCGTGTTGACGTAGAGGTCGAAGTCGGCGTCGCTCGGACCGTCGAGTTCGACGACGACCTTGCTCGGCCCGCTGTAGCTCCACGAGTACGAGTAGTCGTCGTAGTCGTAGGAACTGGAGAGCGACCCCGAGGCCGTGGCGGTCGTCGAGTCACCCGACCCGCCGTCGCCACCGTCGCCACCGTCACCGCTGCCCGGTTCGGTACCGACCGCGTTCGCGGCGTCGACGCGACCGCTCCCCTGTTTGTCGCTGGAGAGTCCGACGTCGACGGCAGTCGCCTTGAGATGGTCGCGGAGTTCGGTGTTCGTCAGGTCCCACTGAGCGAGTGCGAGTCCGGCGACGCCGGAGACGACCGGCGTCGCCATCGACGTCCCCGAGAGCTGTTCGTAGGAGCCGCGGGCCTCGGTCGTCGTCGCGAGGACGTTCGTCCCGGGTGCGGCGAGTTCGACGGAACTGCCGTACTGCGAGTAGGAGGCGAGCGTCTCGTCGGGATCGAGCGCCGAGACGGCGAGACACTCGCTGTACGCGGCGGGGTACGAGACGCTGCTGGAGCCGTCGTTGCCCGCGGCGGCGACGACGAGCGCGCCGTTGTTCGTCGCGTAGGAGACGGCGTTCTTCATCGTACTGGTGTACCCCCCGCCGCCGAGCGAGAGGTTGATGACGTCGGCACCCTGGTCTGCGGCCCACTCGATGGCGTCGGCGATGTCGGCGGTCGACCCGCTGCCGCCCTCGTCGAGCGCGCGCCCGTTGATCAGCGAGGAGTTGCTGATGCCCGCGGTTCCGGTGCTGTTGTCGGTGACGCCGCCCGCGATCCCCGAGACGTGCGTCCCGTGGTACTCATCGGAGGGAACGTCCGGATACGGGTCGCTGTCGTCGTCGGCGAAGTCGTAGCCGGGGTTCGACGCGAAGTTCCCCGAGAGGTCCGGGTGGTCGTACTGTGCACCGGTGTCGACGACTGCGACGGTGACCGACGAAGAGCCGAGCGTCGTATCCCACGCCGTGTCGGCGTTTACCTGCTGCGGCGCGTACTGGTCACCGAAGCGCGGGTCGTTCGGCGTCAACAACGTCTGGTGCGTCGCGTTCTGCTCGGCGTACTTGACGCGGTCTTTCTTGGTGACGGCGTCGATGAAGTTCTCGCGGGCGGTGTCGGACGCCTGCGAGGGGAACTTCACGGCGACGTAGCTCAGCGTCTTGTTCTCGTGGACGATCCGCGCGTTGCCGGGGACCGCGCTCTCGACGACGTCCGAGGGACTGTCCCGTCCCTGTGCGACGCCGACGAGGATCTCGTCTTCTTTCGGGCCGGGGTTCCGACCGGGCGTCGCCGACGCGACGCCACCGAACGCGCCGGCGAGGCCGAGCGCGCTCGTCGCCTGAAGGAACCGCCTTCGCTTCACATGTGGGGTGCCATCTTCTGACATGATGCGACCTGTACTGCAGACCGTCTACATTTATATTTTTTCTTTCTTTCTTGGATATAATATTTCACATTATCTGAGCCGATTTCTGAAACGTAGGGGGCAGATGCGCGATCGATCGGTGTGAAATCAGCAACGATATTGGTCCCCACCGACTTTCGACGGTATGGACGTGCTGGACGGTCGTTCCGACGACGCCCGTGGCCACCGCGAAGGGGTGGCGCTGTTCGTCGACGGGCCGAACATCCTCCGAGACGAGTTCGACGTCGACCTTGACGACGTGCGCGAGGCTGCGAAGGAGGCGGGCCGACTCGTGGCCATCCGCCTCTACGTCGACGAACACGCCACGCCCGGCCTGATCCAGGCGGCCGAAGCCCGTGGCTACGAGGTCGTCGTGACGAGCGGGGACGTCGACGTGAAACTCGCCGTCGACGCGACCCGCGTCGCCGTCGAAGGCCGTGCGGAGACGTTCGCCATCGCCTCTCGCGACACCGACTTCAAGCCGGTGCTGGAGGTCGCAAACGCCTACGGAATGCGGACGTTCGCAATCGCACCCGGTACCCACGGTCGGTCGGACGCGCTGCGGAACTCCGCCACCGAGAGCGTCACGCTCGGCGAGTGAGCGTTCAGGAGAGCGGACCGCACTCTATCGTCGTCGAGACAGTCCGTCAGTTACGCTCGTTCTTTAGGGCGGGGGATGTCAACTTACGACAATGAACACTTCCTCGTCGACCCCACGAACGGTCACTCTGCGAAGAACTCGAGGAGCGCCTCCGCGACGCGGACAGGTTCCTCGTGGTGGACCCAGTGGGTCGCGTCCTCACAGCGCAGGAGTCGGCCGTCGTCACACAGGTCGACGCTCTCGCGGGCCATCGACTTCCGGAGGAACCGGTCGCGTTCACCCCAGACGACGAGCGTCGGTACCGTCACTCGCGTCCGTCGCGGCCGGGGGCGACTGCGGACGATAGCCCGATACCAGTTGAGCATCGCACGGAACGCGCCGGGTCGGTTCCACGCCTCCCGATACCGCTCGAAGTCGGCGACGGTGAACGTCCCCGGGAGGCTCGTCCGGCGCATCGTCCGGACGAGCGGCTGCCAGCCGTGGACTCGCGAGACCAGTTCGGGGACGACCGGCAGTTGAAAGAAGAGAACGTACCAACTCCGGAGGCGCTGGTCCCAGTGGCGGCGCATCGTTCGGTCGAACACGTGAGGGTGCGGAACGTTGACGACGCAGAGTTTCTCGACCCGGTCGGGGTGGTGGAGAGCGACCCACCACGCGACCGCCGCCCCCCAGTCGTGGCCGACGAGGTACGCACTCTCTGCACCGAGGGCGTCGACGAGACCGACGACGTCGGCGGCGAGTTCGTCGAGGTGGTAGGCGTCGACGCCGTCGGGTTTGTCGCTGAGGTTGTAGCCGCGCTGGTCGGGGACGACGACGCGGTAGCCTGCGTTCGACAGCGGTCGCAGGAGGTCGTGCCAGCCGTACCAGAACTCGGGGAACCCGTGGAGGAGGACGACGAGCGGCCCGTCTTCCGGTCCGGCCTGGACGGTGTGCAGTCTGACGCCGTTGGTCTCGACGTACACCGACTCGCCCGGCTCTTCGGCCGGATAGCCCTCGGGAGTGGCGGTCTCGACGTTCATCGCTACCAGTGCGCACCCGGCGGTATTAGCGGTTGCGTGCGGTGGCGTCGGACGTCGGTCGCGGAGGCTACGCGATGCGGACGACCGCCTCGGTGAGCCAGCAGTCGGCGAACTTCCCTGCTGGCTGACGGGCGAGGCGGAACTCGTAGACGGTCTCGTGGCCGTCGGCGTCGACGACGGTCACCTCCTGGCGGGCGTCGTCGCCGTACCGTTCGACGGGAGTCGTCCCGACGCGGTCGAAGTCGACGAGCGGTGCGTAGCGCTCGTTCCTGAGGACCTTCGAGAAGCGAGCAAACGGACCGACCACGCGCCGGACGGCGGGTGAGGCGAAGACGAACGCGGTCTCGATGCCGCTGTCGGGATACGGGTCGTCGTTGGCGCGGAGGGCGTCGAGTTGGAGTTCGACCACCGTTTCGGGCGAGAGCGACGGCGTCGGGCGGGGCAACCCGTGGTTGACGTACTGTTCGTTCACGTACTGTGGTACGTCGTGGCAGGGCATATACTTGTTTCCCCTGCTCGGCAGTTACGCACTACCTACCGTCAATCTTCGTCGGAAGCAGTGACGCACTCGGCTCAGTCGCGGCCGTTGGTCGCCGCCGTCATCGTCCAGACGGCCGTCAGACCGAGCACGAGCGCCGGGAGCATCGGGAGCGCGAGGAACGCCGCGACGTACGGGATGCCGAACGACGCCGGGATGCCCGGAAAGAGGTAGATGCTCCCGGGGACGACGAGAAACGAGAGGACGACGACGGCGACGAGCAGCCACCCCTGTCGGCCGAACCCGCCTTCGGCCGCCGACGCGTCGCTGGCCGGTTCCTCGGGGCCGTCGGGGCGGTGGACGTAGCCGCCGTCAGTTCTCCCGTCGCGGTCGGTCTCAGAGCTCACTATCGGGGATTACGACCACTTTACCAAAGCCCTCACGGTTCTCGATCATCTCGTGGGCGCGGTCGGCCTCGCTCATCGGTACCGTCTCGCGGATGCGGGGTTCGAAGGTGCCGTCCCAGACGAGTTCGAGCACGTCGTCGACCTGTCCGGGCGTCGCCATCGTCGACCCGATGACCGACAGCTGGTTCCAGAAGATGCGGTTGAGACCCGCATCGGGGTTCGGTCCGGTCGTCGCGCCGCAGGTGACGACGCGACCGCCCTTCGCGAGACTCTTCAGCGAGTCCTGGTACGTCGCCTCGCCGACGTGGTCGACGACGACGTCGACGCCGCGCTTGCCGGTCAGCTCTTTGATCTCCTCGGCGAAGTCGTCGTCTTCGTAGTTGATGACGTGATCCGCGCCGCAGTCGCGGGCGTACTCGAGTTTCTCCTCGGTCGAGGCCGTCGCGAACACCTCCGCGCCGGCGTAGTCGGCGATCTGGACCGCGGCGTGACCGACGCCGCCCGAGGCACCGAGCACGAGCACCTTCTCGCCGGCCTCGAGCTCGGCGCGATCGATCAGCATCCGCCAGGCGGTCTGGAAGACGAGCGACGCCGACCCCGCGATCTCCCAGTCGACGTGGTCCGGCACCGGGACGAGATTGTCTTCCGGGACGGTCGCCTGCTCGGCGTGGACGCCGCGGACGTGTTCGCCGATGATGTGGAAGCGGACACAGAGCGACGGATCGCCGTCGCGACAGAACTCACACTGTCCGCAGGCGACGCCGGCGCTGACCGCGACGTGGTCGCCCTCCTCGAAGCGGGTGACGTCCTCGCCGACGGCCTCGACGACGCCCGCGGCGTCGCTGCCGGGGATGTGCGGCATGTCGAGGTCGACGCCCGGCAGCCCCTTCCGCGTCCAGATGTCGAGGTGGTTCAACGCGCCGGCCTTGACGTCGACGAGTACCTCGTCGCGGTCCGGTTCGGGGTCGTCGAACTCGTCGTAAGTCAACACGTCGCGGTCGCCGTGCTCCGAGAACTGAACAGCCTTCATCGTGGTTCGTGCGACCATCCGGAGATGTAAAACTGTGAGCTTTCGTGGACTGTCTTGCTCATAGTTCGTCACCTGTCGAAAGTGCGGAGCGGAAGTGAACGACGTGGTGATTTTTCCGCTCACGTTGCGAAGCGGCAGTCATGAGCGAGGACCCGCTCCGCGGACGCGACGAGCACGAACTGGACGGCGACCACGAACAGGACGATCACACCCACGAGGACGCCGACGCTCACGACGACGACGCCCACGGGGACGACCACGGCCACGCCCACGGGGACGACCACGGCAAGACGCACGACGAGGAACACGGCCACCACCACCACGACGTCGACACCGTCCGGTACGCCGTCGTCACCATCTCTTCCTCCCGGTCGCTCGACGACGATCCCGCCGGCGACGCCATCGAGGCCGCCGTCGAGGCCAACGACGACGACGTCACGGTGCGCAACCTCCTGCCCGACGACTACGACAAGGTGCAGGGCGAGGTGCACAACCTGGTCGGCCGCGACGACGTCGACGTCGTCGTCACGGCGGGCGGGACGGGCGTCACGCCCGACGACGTCACCGTCGAAGCGGCGGAACCGCTGTTCGAGAAGACGCTCCCGGGATTCGGGGAACTCTTCCGCCGACTCTCCTACGACGAGATCGGGACGCGCGTCGTCGGGACGCGGGCGGTCGGCGGCGTCGTCGACGGGGTCACGGTGTTCTGTCTGCCCGGCAGCGAGAACGCGGCGCGACTGGGTGCCGAGGAGATCATCGTCCCCGAAGGGAGCCATCTGGTCGGGTTGGCACAGCGCGACGAGGACGAGTCGGACGGCGAGAGCGACGTGAGTAACGGCGACGAGGAGTAGTTCGAGGGCTCGCCCGATTCGACAGCAATCCTTGTCGTGTCGCGTCCCTTTATCAGCCTCGACCGCAACTCCCGAGCATGAGCAATCAGCAGCCGCCCGAGCGGGAGGAGGAAGACCCCTTCGCGGGCGAGAAGGACCCGCGACTCCGCAGTTCGGAAGTGACACAGGGTGCAGAGCGCGCTCCCCACCGCGCGATGTTCCGCGCGATGGGGTTCGACGACGAGGACCTCTCCTCGCCGATGGTCGGCATCGCCAACCCCGCCGCCGACATCACGCCGTGTAACGTCCACCTCGACGACGTCGCGCAGGCGGCCATCGACGGCGTCGACGACAACGGCGGGATGCCGATCGAGTTCGGTACCATCACCATCTCCGACGCCATCTCGATGGGGACCGAGGGGATGAAGGCCTCGCTCATCTCGCGGGAGGTCATCGCCGACTCCGTCGAACTCGTCGCCTTCGGCGAGCGGATGGACGCACTCGTCACGGTCGCCGGCTGTGACAAGAATTTGCCAGGCATGATGATGGCCGCCATCCGGACGGACCTCCCCTCCGTCTTCCTCTACGGCGGTTCTATCATGCCCGGCCAACACGAGGGTCGCGACGTGACCGTCCAGAACGTCTTCGAGGGCGTCGGCACCTACGCGGAGGGGAAGATGAGCGCCGACGAACTCGACGACCTGGAGCGACACGCCTGCCCCGGTGCGGGCTCCTGCGGCGGGATGTTCACCGCGAACACGATGGCCTCCATCTCCGAGGCGCTCGGCCTCGCACCACTGGGCTCCGCCTCTCCGCCCGCCGAGTCCGAAGAACGCTACGACGTGGCCCGCCGCGCCGGCGAGGCCGTCCTCGAAGCCGTCGAGAACGACCTGCGCCCCTCGGACATCCTGACGAAGGAGTCCTTCGAGAACGCCATCGCCATCCAGGTCGCCATCGGCGGGTCGACGAACGCCGTCCTCCACCTGCTCGCGCTCGCCGCCGAAGCCGACATCGACCTCTCCATCGAGGAGTTCGACAAGATCTCCCGCCGGACGCCGAAGATCGCGAACCTCCAGCCCGGCGGCACGAAGGTGATGAACGACCTCCACGAGGAGGGCGGGCTCCCGGTCGTCGTCCGTCGACTGGTCGACGCCGGCCTGTTCCACGGTGACGCGATGACGGTCACCGGCCGCACGATCAGCGAGGAGCTCGAACAGCTCGACCTGCCCGACGACGAGGACGTCTCGGGCGAGTTCATCTACACCGTCGACGACCCGTACCAGGAAGAGGGGGCGATCAAGATCCTCACCGGCAACCTCGCACCCGACGGTGCCGTGCTGAAAGTGACTGGCGACGACGCGTTCCACCACACCGGCCCCGCCCGCGTCTTCGAGGGCGAGGAGGACGCGATGCGCTACGTCCAGGAGGGCCACATCGAGTCGGGCGACGTCATCTGTATCCGCAACGAGGGACCGAAAGGCGGTCCCGGAATGCGCGAGATGTTAGGCGTCACCGCCGCCGTCGTCGGTCAGGGTCACGAGGACGACGTGGCGCTGCTGACCGACGGGCGGTTCTCCGGTGCGACCCGCGGGCCGATGGTCGGCCACGTCGCGCCCGAGGCGGCCGTCGGCGGTCCCATCGCCCTGCTCGAAGACGGCGACGAGGTGACCGTCGACATCCCGGAACGCGAACTGTCGGTCGACCTCTCCGAGGAGGAACTCGACGCACGGAGAGACGACTGGGAGCCGCGTGACCCGCCGTACACGTCCGGCGTCCTCGCGAAGTACGCGAACGACTTCGGCTCCGCCGCCAACGGCGCGGTGACGAACCCCGGCGCGAAGCAGCGAGACTGAACTGCGGTCTTTTTCATCCAGGCCTTCGCGGCGTCGCCGCGAAGACACGTTTTGCGAGGGCGCGAGCGGAGCGAGCAACGGCTGACAGAGAGAGTCGACGGCGTCCTGCACGGTTCGGAGCCAGAGCACTAATCCGTCTGACGGCGAAGGAGTAACTAGATGAGTTCAAGTCGTCCTGGTTCTCCGCTTGAACAACAGCTCAAACGTCTCTCGTCTGTCGAGTCGCTCGGCGACCTCTCGGAGCGACAGTGGAAGGTCCTGAAGTTCATCCTCGTCTTGGTCGCGATCATCCTCGTCTACACCCTCGTCTATCAGGCCGGGATGGCCCGATTCGAGGGTGAAGAACGGTCGTTCGTTCGGTCGCTCCAGACCGTCATCAACACGTTGACTACCACGGGATACGGGGGTAGCGCCCCGTGGCTATCGGACGCAATGAATGCGTTGCTCATCTGGTATCAGATCTCCGGCGTCATCATGGGTTTCGTCACCCTCCGCATCCTCATCATCCCGCTGTTCGAGCGTGCGCCGGTTATCCTCGACGAGCGGTTGACCGCCAAGGACGGCCACGTCGTCGTCTGTGAGTACGGACGCGGCAAGGACGTCCTGCTCGACGAACTGCAGGAGTCCGACGTCGAGTACGTCCTCGTCGACTCCGACGAGGAGGAGGCGCTGGAACTCTCGAACCGCGACTACCAGGTGATCGACGGTGACCCGACGAGGACCGAGACGCTGCAGCGGGCGTCGGTCGAAGACGCCGGACTCGTCGTCGTCGACGCCCGAAACCGGAACGCGAGCATCGTGCTCACCGCCCGCCAGCTGAACGAGGACGCGCGCATCGTCTGTCTCACGGAGACGCCACACCGACGCGAGGCACTCGAGCGAGTCGGCGCGGACCGCGTCGTCTGTCTCCCGGCGCTCATCGGACAGCGACTGGCCGAGAAGGCCTCGGTCACGTTCGACTCCGAGACCGCGCCGGACGTGATCGGCGACGGCCCCGTCGTCCGCGAGTTGCTCGTCCGCCGCGGCGGCCCGCTGCACGGTGAGTCGGTGGGGAAGACCGCCATCGCCTCGAACCCGGAGCTGACGGTCGTCGCCGCCTGGATCGACGGCGAGCTCCGACTGCCGCCACGCGAGCAGGACGTGCTCACGTCCAACGCGACGCTCGTCGTCGTCGGCCCCGAGGAGGCGTTCGACGCGATACGGACGCAGGTGACGGGGATCCGGTCGCCACGCACGCACTCGAACGTCGTCGTCGCCGGTCTCGGCGAGGCGGGTCGGTCGGTGGTCGACAGCCTCCCCGAGGAGGTGGACGTGACGACGCTCGACGTCGACGAGTCGACCGACGCGGACGTCGTCGGCGACGCCAGCGAGACGGCGGTGCTCTCGGAGGCCGGCGTCGAGGACGCGACGGCACTCGTCGTCGCCGTCGACGACGACGACACGGCGCTGTTGACGGCTGCCGTCGGGCGCTCGATGACCGACGACATCGAGATCCTGACGCGGATGACCGAAGACGAGAACGTCTCGAAGGCGTTCGACGCGGGCGCGGACTACGCGCTCTCCGAACAGCGGACGACCGCCCGGATGATCGCGAGCGAGCTCTACCGGGACCGCATCTTCCACCCGATCGGGCAGGTCCGGTTCGTAGAGTTCGACGGCAAGCCGTTCGTGGGGCGAACGCTCGGCGACGAGAGTCAGCGACTCGAACGGGGCGTCGTCCTCGTCGGCCTCCGACGCGACGGCGCGTTCTACACCGCCGCCGACACCGACATCTCGGCGGGCGACACCATCGTCGTCGCCGGCACCGACGAACGACTGCGAGAACTCGAACACGAGATGCAGTAGCGGGGAGGATGCTTCGCTCGGAATCGACTCTGTTCGGTCACGAGAAAGTGAGATCGCGAAGACTCGCACCGCTCGTCTCCGTGTTCCGTTTCGTTCCGCAAAAGTGGGACCGCCGAGATTCGAACTCAGGTCCTACCGACCCCATCGGCAGAGGATACCACTACCCTACGGTCCCGCTATGTCTGCTGTTTTTCCGCATTACAGGCGACGGTCGACTGTCGTTTAACACCTTCGCTTCAGTCGCGTGCGCGAGAGTGGGTGTCATCCTCCGAGCGGGCTCAGACCAGCACGCGTTCGAGACGGACGACCTCACCGCTGTCGGCGTCGGGATCACCGACGAGCCTGCCGAGACAGACGACGGCGGCGTCGGGGGTGTAACAGGCGACGAGCGCGTCGCGGGCAGCGTCGTCCTCGACGTCGATGACGCCGGGGGCGTAGACCTGCGCGCCGTGGGCGACCTGCTCGGCCGCACTCGGGGCGATCGTCACGCTCGGCAGGTGTGTCAGACTCCGCTCCGCGGGCGCGACGACCTCGCGCAGCGGCCCCTCGTCGCCTTCGTCGGCGAACGCGAGCGCGTCGGCGAAGTCGTGGAGCGTCACGAGGTCGGTGTCGTCGAACGGGTCGGTCCGCGTCCGGCGGAGGTGGCCCATGTGGCCGCCGGTGCCGAGCGCCAGTCCGATGTCGTGACAGAGCTTTCGGACGTAGGTGCCGCTCTCGCAGCCGATCCGGAGCAGCACCTTCCGGTCGCGGACTTCGAGCACGTCCAGATCGTAGACCGTCCGGGTCCGGAGTCGCCGGGAGACGGCGCTCTTGCGCGGCGGTTTCTGATACAGCTCGCCCTCGAACTCGGCGACGACGGATTCGAGGTCCGTCGGTGCGGGCCCGTGGAGTTCGAGCACGGCGACGTACTCCTTCGCTCCTTCGAGGAAGACCTGCGCGAGTCGAGTGGCGTCGCCGAGGAGGATCGGGAGACAGCCGGTCACCTTGGGGTCGAGCGTGCCCGCGTGGGCGGCCTGCTCGACGCCGGCGAGGTCGCGGACCCACCCGGAGACCTGGTGGGCCGAGGGACCCGGTGGCTTGTCGAGGTTCAGGACCCCGAAGTGCAGCAGTTCGTCGACGTCGCGGTCCGCGGGCGGGCCTCGCATGGTCAGAAGTCGTAGACGACGCCCTCGACGGGTGCCTTCCCCTCGTCGGTGTCGGGGTCGTAGGAGTCGATGGCCATCGTGAGCATTCCGAGGACGCCCTCGGGACTCCAGCGGGCCGTGTTGTAGACGATGTCGTAGATGCCACGGTCGCCGATCTCGATGTTGTAGTACTCCATGTAGCGTTTGGCCTCGCTCATCTCGCGGCGTTTGGTCTCCTCGCGGGCGACCTCGACGTCCTTGCCCTCCCGGTCGGCGATGCGCTCGGCGCGGATGTTGATCGGCGCGTCGAGCCAGATGCGGATGTCGGCCTCGTCGGCCGCCAGCCAACCGGCGAGTCGCGACTCCAGCAGCACGTCGTCGCGCTCCCGGGCGATCTCGTAGAGTCGTCGGTCGAGATCACGGTCGATCTGGTCGTCCTCCTCGGCGAGTTCGTTGAACTCGACCGGAGAGTAACCGCGCTCGGCGGCGAGTTCGCGGAAGATGTCGCCACCGCTGATATGTTCGAGTCCGAACGCTTCGGCCAGTCCGGCCGCAGTCGTGCTCTTCCCACTTCCCGGCGGGCCAGAGACGGTCAGTAACATACCGACATTCTGTCGGTGCTCCTCAAAACGGTTGCCGTTACGGACGCGCGTGTCGTGTGCGGACGAACCACGCACAAACCGGACCGCTCCGTGGCAGTAGAGGCGTTTGCAACGGAAACCCGCTCTCGACGAGCGGCGCCGAGTAGTGACGACCCGTGGTCGACGACGGAGAGAGTCGGAAAGAAGAACCGCGGAGGGAGTTAGCTCGTCGACGGCGTCGTGCTGATGTTCAGCCCCTTGCGGATGATCTGGGTGAACGCCATCGAGCAGAGGAAGTACCAGATGATCCACGTCTGGATGGGACCGAGCACCTTGTCGGTCCACGCGACCTCACCCGCGAACGGGAGGATGAGGTTCTGTAGTTCCACGTGGACCGGGTTGCCGCCGATGCCGATGGCCCAGTACATCCACAGGAACACCGGGATGGTGAGGAACATGATCCACACCATCGGGCGGAACTGCTCTTTGAACATCCCCATCTGGTCGCCCATCGCCTCCATCTGCTCCTCCTGGATGGCTTCGAGCGCAGCGTCGTCACCGCGTTCCTGGGCGTCCTTCCGGCGCTGCTGGATGTCCTTCATCCGCTCTTGGTACGCGCCCATCTTCTCCATGTTCATCAGGTTCGCCTGCAGGAGCGTCGAGTACAGCCCTGTACCGAGCGCGAGCACCATCACGACGGCGTAGAACGGCAGCAGTTCGGCTAGCGGACCGAGCAGGACGTCCATCGCGCCGCCGATGACGTCGCGGACGCTCTTGACCGAGTAGCCGAGAAAGAGCCCGACCGTCACGAGGGCCGCACCCTTGTCGTACTTCGACCACGTCGTCCCCTCGACGTCGTCGACGCCGGACGAACTCGTCGCGCTCGCAGCACTCGCCGTCGAGTCGTCGCTCTCGAGCGCGTTGCGGGTCGCCTCGGGGTCGGCCAGCGCGAACCCCTCGTCGCCGTCGACGAGGACGCCCTTCTCGATGAGTCGACCCCACTGTCCGCTCGAGATGTCGTCTTTCACGTCGACCCACTTGACCTCGCCGTCCTCCGAGCGGGCGAGGACGGTTTCGATGGCCCCTCGCATCTCCGGATCGTTGGAGACGAGCGACCGAACCTTCGATTCGATACGTGCCATTACCTCTCCGTTGGCAACCACCGTTTATCAAGCTTTTACTCTGCGATTCCGCCCATGGCGCTTCGAGACAGAGGTTGGCTCTCCTCAGCGACGACACGGAGCGTGCGGCAACGACGCCGACAGAGTCGCTTCGAACACCGTTCTGTCGTCGACTGTTCCGACGGAAGACTGTCGCCTTCGGACTCTCTTTTCGGTACGACACTCTGTTTTGTCGGTCACTTATCTCGGACTGTTTCGCGAGCCGGCTCCCAGAAGGTGACTGTTAATCGAGTGACTGCGTCCCCGTCGGTCACGAGACGGGGCAGACAGTCCGCCGAAACCGATACTCGCTCCGAATCGGACTGTCGACAGACACGTCCTATTCCTCGTATTAATTTAGTTTGTAGATTGAGATGAGTAACTAAGCGGTAATTCGTCGATACTCTCTCGTCGGGAATCCCCCGGCTGACGTACCAATGGTAAGCAAACACACAAGACAGCTACTCGTCGTGTTCGTCGTCGCAACCATCGCCCTCAGCGGTCTCGCGGGGGTCGCAGCGGCACACGACAAGTACGACAAGCACGACAGAGACAAAGATAAAGACAAGAAGAACGACGCCGAGCAACGGCAGCAGAGTTTCGCGAGTGCGTGGGCGAAACAGGTCGGCTACAAGAACGACCTCGATCAGACGCAGAAGAGCGCACAGGCGCAACTCCTCCGGCAGCAGGGCAAGTACAACAAGGCTGACCAGTACCAGCAGAACGCCCAAGCGCAGTGGGCCGCGCAGTACGGCAAGCACAACGACGCCGACCAGAAGCAGTCGAACAGCCAGTCCCAGCAGGCCACTCAGAAGGGCAAGTACAACGACGTCGACCAGACGCAGAAGAGCGCACAGGTGCAACTCGCCCAGCAGGACGGCAAGCACAACGACGTCGACCAGAAGCAGTCCAACAGTCAGTCCCAGCAATCCAGCCAGACGGGCTACAAGAACTCCGCCAGCCAGACGCAGTCCAGCAGCCAGACGCAGGTCGCCGTCCAGGGCTGAGCCTCACAGACTCGCCTCTCCGCTCCGATCGGTCGCCGACCGCCCTCTCCCCGGTATCCGAGCGACGCAGTCGGACCGATCTGGAGGGGGACGACTCTCTCGTATTTTCGCACTCGTCTCGTCGCCGCCGAGCCTCGACTGCTCGTCTCCGTCGAGCGTGACGCCCTCACGACAGCAGTCGCTCACGAGCGCTGTGACCGGAGGGGAGATCGACTCCCCGATTAGTGAAGGACGGCTCTTCTTGACCGACCGTCTCGCCTAGCTACGCAGTTCCGAGGCGAGGCGGTCGAACACGTCGTCCGGGGTACCCTCACCTTCGATCTCGACGAGCGTCCCCTCCTCGCGGTAGTGTTCGACGACGGGTTCGGTGTTCTCGTGGTAGACGCGGAGCCGTTCGCGGACGGTCTCCTCGGTGTCGTCGTCACGCTGGGTGAGTTCCGCACCGCACTCGTCGCAGACGCCCTCCTCCTCGGGCTGGTCGAACTCGACGTGGTAGGTCGCACCACAGTCCGGACAGACGCGACGGCCGGTGAGTCGACGGACGAGCTCCTCCTCGTCGACGTCGAGGTAGAACACGTAGTCGAGGTCCGTCACGCTGTCGAGATACTCGACCTGCGACAGGTTCCGCGGGTAGCCGTCGAGCACGTAGCCGTCGGCGTCCTCGAGCGCCGTCTCGACGATCTCGTTGACGACGGGGTCGGGGACGAGTTCGCCCTCGTCCATGTACGAAGCGGGCGTCCCGTGTTCGGTCTCCATGTGCTTGTTCTCCCGAAGCGCGTCACCCGTCGTGACGTGTTCGAGGTCGAACTCGGCGGCGAGTCGCTTGCTCTGCGTCCCTTTGCCTGCACCCGGCGGTCCGAGCAGGAGCACGTGTTCGTCGCTCATACGTTACCCGTCCCGCTCCGGGGTTAAAATCTTGTAGAAACACGCGGGTTTGTCGTGGACTCCACGCGTCGCACGCAGCGGCCGACAATCAGGAACTCCTTTCCGGTTTCTCGCCGGGAGACCGTTCGGTGAGGGCGCTCGTTCGGCACGGTCGCTTTTGGTTACGGCAACATCGTCTGCTACCCGTGACGGAGAGCGACAGTTTCAACTCCGGGCTTCTCCTCGCCCGAGATAGCTGCCATGGTGGACGACGTACTTCGGTCGCCCCGAGACGCCGAACTGGTCGAGTCGGTCGCGAGCTACTGGGTCTCTCTCGACCGCGGATGGCGAGCGACGGCGCTCGGTCTCACGGTCGTCGCGGTTCACGCGCTGCTGCAGGTCGCCTGATGGCGAGGACCACCCTGGGTGAGGTCGCCCCCGGCGTGGCGGTGTTGGCGGTGCTGGCCGTCGCCGCACACGTCCTCGCCGGTGTGACTCCGGGAGTGAGCGCCCTCATCGTCGCCGTCGCGCTCGGCGCGCTCGTCGCCAACGCCGTCGGCACCCCCGACTGGGCGTCCGACGGTGTCGCGACGGGATCGCTGTTTCTCGAGGTCGGGATCGTCCTCCTCGGCGCGAGCGTGTCGCTCGCCGAGATCCGCGCGTCGGGACCGCTGGTCGTGTTGCTCGTCGTCCTCACTGTGGGCGCCGGCGTCGTCGGCGTCGAACTGCTCGCGCGGCGGGGGTTCGGACTCCGAGACAAGATGGCGTCGTTGCTGGCGGCGGGGTCGAGCATCTGCGGCGTCTCGGCGGCCGCGGCCGTCGCCGGCACCATCGACGCCGACGGCGACCAACTGACGCACGTCGTCGCGACCGTCTTGCTCTTCGACGCGGCGACGCTCCTCGTCTTCCCCGTCGCCGGCGACCTGCTCGCGCTGTCCGGCAAGCAGTTCGGCGTCTGGGCCGGACTGAGCATGTTCTCGACCGGCCCGGTCGCCGCCGCCGGGTTCGCGCACTCCCCGGTGGCCGGTCGCTGGGCGACGGTGACGAAGCTCACCCGCAACTCGCTTCTGGGCGTCGTCGCCGTCGGCTACGCGGCCCGGTACGCCACGGACGAGGGGACGTCGGACACGAAGCTCCGACAGATCTGGACGGAGTTCCCGAAGTTCCTCGTCGGCTTCCTCGTCGTCGCCGCCGTCGCCAACACCGGCGCGCTCTCGTCGGCGACGCTGGCCTCCATCGACACCGTCGCCGACTGGCTCTTCACGCTCGCGTTCGTCGGTCTCGGCTTCGACATCCAGCTGGCGAAGATGCGCGACACGGGACTGACGCCGGTGCTCGTCGTCCTCGTCCATCTCCTCGGGGTGAGCGCACTCACGCTCGTCGCCGTGACGACGCTGTTCTGACGCCGAGATCGGGGGCGTCGTCGGCAACTCGGAGTCGTCGCCGCGACGTCGCCCTCGTCGCCCCGCTTTTTATCCCCGCCCGCGTAGCCGGAGGCATGACGAGATTCGAAGCCGACACGCCGGCCGAACGTCGGAAGCTGTTCGCCGACGGCATCGTCGCCCACCGCAACCGCAGCAGCGCCTACCTCACGATCGAAGCCGACCCCGACCCGGAGCTCGACGGCACCGACGACGACGGCGACCCGCTGCCGACCGCGTGGGTCCAGTTCTCGGAGCAGACGTTCAACCTCGACGTCACCGACGACGAGTTGGACCGACTGAAGGCGATGCTCGAGGAGTTCCCCGAGTTCCGCATCGACCAGCTGGAGAGCCCCGAGACCGCCGAGGGGACGAACGTCCGCGTCTCCGCCCGCTCGGACGCCAACCGCCTCGCAGGGTTCGTCGACCGGCTGTTCCAGGAGGTCTACGGTCGAGACGAGCACTATCGCGCGTGGGTCGTCGCGCTCTGAGAGCGTCACGAACGTTCGTTATGTTGGTCGGCGCGAGGGGAACGAACTAAGCCCGACGCCGCCAAAGCGACTCGTATGAATCTGGTACGAGGAACGACACAGACGTGTCTAAACCGTGCGTTCGTCGCGTCCTGCCCGTCCGGGGGTGGCGTCCATGGTTAGATCGCTCTTCGACGCACCGCTCGTCCCCGTCGCCAACGAGGACGACGCCATCGCGACGTGTACGGCGACGTTGCCGCACGTCGCGGACGCCGGGGGACGGATGCTCGTCGTCCACGTCGTCGAGAAGGCCGGCGGCGCGCCCGACAAGGCGTCGGTCGAACAGCGAGAGGAACTGGCGGAAGAGCTGTTCGAGGAAGTGCGCGACCGGGCCGCCGAGGCCGGCGTCGACGTCGAGACGCGACTGCTGTACGGAACCGACGTCGGCGAGACGATCCTCGACGCCGCACGCGACGAGGACGCCAGCGCCATCGTGTTCACGCCACGGGAGGGCAAGAAGTGGTGGGACATCTTCGGCCACGAGGCGCGCGACACGCTCGTCGACGACAGCGACCGACCGGTCGTCGTGCTGCCGGGTGCTGACGAATGAGTGACGACTGTTCTCCGCCACTCCGGGCGGTCACCACGAGAGGTGACTCGCGATGAGTGACGAAGAACTCGCCAAAGACCTCGGCCCCCTCGCCGCGTTGACCATCGGCGTCGGGACGATGATCGGGGCCGGTATCTTCGTCCTCCCCGGTGTCGCCGTCGCGGAGGCGGGACCGCTCGCGGCCGGTGCGTTCGTCCTCGGCGGGGCGATCGCGCTCATGACCGCGCTCTCGGCGAGCGAGTTGGGGACGGCGATGCCCAAATCTGGTGGCGCGTACTACTACATCAACCACGCGCTCGGGCCGCTTTTCGGTTCGGTCGCGGGCTGGGCCAACTGGCTCGGGCTCGCGTTCGCCTCGGCGTTCTACATGTTCGGCTTCGGTCAGTACGTGACACAGTTCGCACCGGTACCCGGCGTACTCGGTCTCTCGCCAGCGAAGGTCGTCGCACTCGCAGGTGCGGCGCTGTTCATCGGCATCAACTACGTCGGTGCGAAAGAGACCGGGAAGCTCCAGAACGTCATCGTCATCACGCTGGTCGCTATCCTCGGCGTGTTCACCTTCGTCGGTGCGCTGAACGCCAACCTCGAGACGCTCCGACCGTTCACGCCGTACGGGACCGACCCACTTCTGCCCGTGACGGGGCTCATCTTCGTCTCCTATCTCGGTTTCGTCCAGATCACCTCCGTCGCAGAGGAGATCAAAGACCCCGGACGCAACCTCCCGCGGGCGGTCATCGGCAGCGTCCTCATCGTGACGACGATCTATGCGCTCGTCCTCCTCGTCGTGCTCGCGGCCGTCGACAACAGCGTCGTCGCCAACAACGACACCGCCGTCGTCGACGTCGCCCGCATCCTCCTCGGACCGGTGGGCGCAGTCGCACTCCTCTTCGGCGGACTGCTCGCCACTGCGTCGAGCGCGAACGCCTCGATCCTCGCCTCTTCGCGCATCAACTTCGCGATGGGCCGGGACAAGATCGTCACGCCCGAACTCAACGAGATCCACCCCCGGTTCGGCACGCCGTACCGCTCGATCGCGTTGACCGGTGCGTTCATCCTCGCGTTCATCGTCTTCGGCGATCTGCAGCTGCTCTCGAACACGGGGAGTGCGCTCCACCTCGTCATCTACGGACTGCTGAACGTCGCGCTCATCGTGATGCGCGTGGCCGACCCCGAAGACTACCAGCCCGACTACACGATCCCGTTCTACCCCGTGTTGCCGATCCTCGGGGCGATCATCTCCTTCGCGCTCGTCGCGTACATCGACCCGTTCGTCATCGGTATCACTGCCGTCCTCGCCGGATTCGCGGTGCTCTGGTACCTGTTCTACGCCCGCGGGAAGACGGAGAAGCAGGGGATCCTCGGACAGTACGTCCTCTCGCGACGGGAGAAGATGCCTGACTCGGCCGTCTCGGCGGCCTCGTCGGTGCAACCCGACGGCGGGAAGTACCGCGTGATGGTGCCGCTGGCCAACCCCGAGAGCGAGAAGGACCTCATCACGCTCGCCAGCGCCGTCGCCAAGCAGCGTAGCGGGACGGTCGTCGCGGTCAACATCGAGCAGGTGCCGGACCAGACCGCCCTCTCGGCCGCCCGCGACCAGGGCGACCACGAGGCGGCCCACCGGATCCTCGAACAGGCCCGGGCGGACGCTGAGACGTTCGACGTGCCGGTCGAGACGCACACCATCCTCTCACACCGGTCGTTCGAGGAGGTGTTCGACGCTGCCCGCACCTACGAGGCCGACATGACTGTCATGGGTTGGGGGCCCGACTCCCACGGGTCGCCCGGCCGCGCGGAGACGGCCATCGACGAACTCGCCCACGACCTGCCGTGTGACTTCCTCGTGTTGAAGGACCGCGGCTTCGACGCCAGCGAGATCCTCCTCCCGACGGCGGGCGGTCCGGACTCGGATCTCTCGGCCGCCGTCGCGAAGATCCTCCAGGACGAGTACGGCGCTCGCGTGACGCTGCTGCACGTCGCCGACGACAAGGAGGAGGGGATGGCGTTCCTCGAGACGTGGGCCGCCGAGCGCGATCTCGACGACGCCACGCTCGTCGTCGACACCGGCGACGTCGAGAAGTCGATCGAACGCCACGCCGCCGAGGCGTCGATGCTCGTCATCGGCGCGACCGAACGCGGCCTGCTCTCGCGGCTCGTCGGCGGGGCACTCGTCCTCGACGTGCTCTACGACGTCGACTGCTCGGTGCTGCTCGCCGAGAAGAAACGCGAACGGAGCCTGCGGGACCGACTGTTCGGGTCGCGCTGAGCCGGTCTTGGAGTCAGTCTAACAACACTTTTCTCGTCACTCTCACTCTCTTCGGGCGAACGTCTATGCCCTCCACTCCCTCGTTCACAGCAATCCGCACTCTCTTCTGGGGCCAGCCCCGAGACCGGCGACGCCACTGGTGGCTGTTCGTCGGCTGGTACGTGCTCGCGATGCTCGCGCTGTTCGCGCTGTTCTTCCTCTTCGACCGAGTACTCGCGCCGGTCGTCGGCGAAGGGGTCGGCGACTACCTGTACTCGCCCGTCCTCCCGGTGGCACTGTTCTACTCGCCGCCGTTCGTCTCGGTAGCCAGTGCGTACCGCGACGGCGGACTGGCGACCAGTCTCGTCGTCGGCGTCGCTCCGTCGCTTGTGTTCGGCGCAGTCGTCAGTCTCGACGTCGCCGTTCGGTTTCTCGTCACCGGCGAGTACGTCACCCGAGGGGACGCCCCGCTGTGGGGACTGATGCTCATGTTCGGACTGCTCGGACTGGCCGGGTCGCTCGCGGGGTTCGTCGTCGGGACGGTCGGCCGCGTCGCTGTCCGGCGAGTCATGTCACGGTGACGGCGGGAGAAAACATATATCGAATCACGGAGACGTCCGTCCCGTATGCCCTCCTCGTTCACCCGCAGAGCACTGCTCGCGTCGGTCTCCGGCACAGTCGCTGGCGGTCTCGCCGGCTGTACGGCGACGTCGCCCGCGGGTACGGCCGACGGCGACACGCCTTCCGCCGACCCGTCCGACACCTCCCTCACCGCCGACTCTCGCTCGTCCTCGCCGTCGACGCGGACCCGGACGCGCACGCCGATGCCGGACGTCCTCCACTCGACGTTCTACGTCGAGAACCACGAGCAAACGGACCACTGCGTCACGCTCTCCGTGACCCACGCCGAGACCGGCGAGTCGGTGGTGGACGGGACGTGGGAAGTCGACGCCGACCAGGCGCTGGAGTTCGCGCACGTCGCCACTCGCGACGCGAGCGACGACGTGCGCGACGCCTACGAGGTCCGCGCCGAACTGGAGACGGGACAGACGCTCTCGGAGACGTGGGAACTGCGGTCGTGTCCGCCCGAGTACGGCTACGACCGCGACGGTGCGGTGGTGCTGAAGGAGGGCGAGCTCTCGCTGTGGGCCAACGCGTGCGACGCCATCGCCGTCGGCTACGAACTGCCAGTCGTCGTCGACCCGCAGGAAGGCTGCGACTGAGCCGACCGTCCGGTCGTCAGTCGTCGGCGGCGTCGAACCGATCTCTCGTCAGGTCCGCGGCCATCACGAAGTCCGGTTCGTCCGAGACGGTGACTCGTGAGGCGGCGACGTCGCTGACCCACCGTACCGACTCGGGGATCAGGACGCGCGTCCGGTCGGCGCCGACGCTCGCGGCGTCGCGAGCGAGCGCCGAGAAGAGCGACCGACAGGCGTCGAGGTCGGCCCACGCGCCGACGGCGTACTCGGCCCACGTCACCTCGTCGCCCTCGTCGTTCGGGCGGTCGTAGACGCGGTTGCGGTAGGAGAACCCGCGCGTGCCGTCGTCGCCGACGACGAACAGTCGGTCCTCGTCGGCAGCGTCGCGGAGGTTCTCGCGCGTCAACTCGGAGACGGCCCACGACTCCTCGCCGTCGAGTGCGAGTCCTCGCAGGTCGTCGCGGGCGTCGCTGGCGCTCCAGAACGCCCACGCGGCGTCGGCCTCGTCGCCGACGTCGAGTGTGGGAGTGGCGTCCGGGTCGGGCGTCGGCATCGCCCAGCGGAACTCCGTGCAGGGGTCGAACCCGGCCGCTCGCGACCCGCCGAGACCGGCGACGTTCCACGAGAACACCATGTTGCGCGCGACGGTGGCACCCTGCTTGCGCGCCCAGCGGAGCGCCGCGTCGTTGATTCTCGTGGAGAGACCCTCGCCGCGGTAGTCGGGATCGACGCGCATCCCCTGGGCCCACGCCTCGTGTTCCGAGAGGACGACCGCCTGCACGATGGCGGCGACGGCGCGTTCGCCGCGCTCGTCGCCTCCTGCTTCGACGACGAACGTCCGCTGGTCGTCGCCGTCGCCCGCGATCCACTGCTGGAAGATCCGCGGGATGTAGTCGCTCCCCTCGCGGTCGCTCCAGGTGTCCTCGGTGAAGGCGACGACCGCCGCCTCGTCGGCGGGGCGGGCCTGCCTGACCTCGAACGCCGTCACGTCCACGGACGGGACTGCTCGGTCAACTCGCCCGCCAGCGAACGCTGCATCACGCCCGCCGCGTCGTCGGTGTTCGCGATGGCCCACATCAGTTTCACCTTCGCCGTCTCGGGGAGCGTGTCACCGGCCTCGACGACGCCGGCGTCCAGCAGGTCGCGACCCGTGTCGTAGACGCGGTCGCAGACGCGACCTTCGAGACACTGGCTGGTCATGGCGACGATCGCGCCGTCGTCGACGAGTTCCTCGATGCGCGGGATGAGGTCGGTGTGGACGTGGCCGAGGCCGGTCCCCTCGACGACGACGCCGGACTTCCCGTCGAGGTAGTCCCACGCCGCGGGGTCCATCCCCGGCGTGAACTTGACGAGTTCGACGTCGTCGGCGAGGCCGGCAGCGAGATCGAGCGGTCCGGCACCGCGTTCGGCGTGGTCACGGCGGAAGGTGACCTCTTCGGTGTCGTAGTCGACCTCGCCGAGCGGTTTCGCGCCGACCGTCTCGAAGGCGTCGCGCCGGGAGGTGTGGTTCTTGCGGACGCGCGTCCCCTCGTGGAGCGCACAGACGTCGTCGGACTCCGAAGCGTGCATGCAGACCAGCACCTCCGCGGCGTCGCTCTTGGCGGCTTCGACCGCGCAGACGGCGTTCATCACGTTGTCCGAGGAGGGACGGTCCGCCGAGCGCTGACTGCCCGTGAAGACGACGGGGACGGGCGTGTCGAGCATGAACGACAGCGCGGCCGCCGAGTACTGCATCGTGTCGGTGCCGTGCATGACGACGACGCCGTCTGCGCCCTCCTCGATCTCCTCGTGGACGGCCTCCGCGAGGTCCTGCCAGATGGCGGGCGTCATGTTCTCCGAGAGGATGTTGGCGACGACGCGGCCGCGGTAGTTGGCGCGGCCGGCGAGGTCCGGGACGGCCCGGAGGACGTCCTCGGCGTCGAACCGGGCGGTGACGGCACCGGTCCGGTAGTCGACGGTGGAGGCGATGGTACCACCGGTCGAGATGAGTGAGATGGTGGGAAGGTCGTCGTCGAACTCGACGACGGAACTGTCTTCGCCCTCGCCCTCTTCGCCGACGTCGTGCACGTCGCTCTCGAGTAGCTCGACGTCGGCACCGTCGCGCTCGATACCGACGTTGTAGCCGCCGTCGCGCTTGACGACGAGGTAGTCGGCCGTCGTCGAGGGCATCAGTACGCCTTCGTTCGTGACGCCCGCACGCTCGACGCGGACGCGATCCCCTGGGTTCATACTCGCAGGTTCCGCGGGACCGGACTTCAATCCATTCGTTCGGGGGAAGAGCCATACGCTCGGCGAACGTCACCCTCCCCTATGCAGCGCAGCACCGACGTCGAGCGCTCGGAGTCGACGCTCGACGACTCGCTCGCCACGTCCCGCGGCGACGCCGACACCGATGTCGACGCCGACGAGTCACGGTCCGGCGGTGGTCGACTCGCCGGCGCGAGACGCCGCGTCGGCCGCCTGTTCTCGATCAAGGTGTTCCTCGGGACGCTCCTGCTCGCCGTCGTCGGGATGGCGCTCGGGAGCGCCATCCCGCTGGTCGGGATCGTCGGCCGGTTCGTCGGTCTGTTCGGCGCGGGCTTTCTCGTCGGCCTCCTCGCCACGCACCGACGGTATCTCGAGGTCGGCGCGGCCGGCGGCGTCGCCTCCGGACTCGGCATCGTCCTGAGTACACTCGGTTCTGCGTTCCTCCCGGTCGCCGCCGACCTGCTCGCACGATACGGGGTCGCACTCGCCGGCGGCGGTGCCGTCGCGGGAGTGCTCGTCGTCCTCCTCGGTCACTACTTCGGGCGGGACCTCCGCGACGGTCTGACCCGAGACGTCGTCTAGCGATCGCAGCACAGAGAGGATCGACCCCAGTCGCGGCGCCGCGAGACAGCCGTCGCTCGCCGTCGAACTGACACCAGAAGTCGTAGACACCCGTTGGGGGTGTCCACGAACCGGAATGCCACAGTCCAGCACTCTGCGAGAGTGTTACTGGACTGCATCAGACAGTTGGTCGGTGATGAACTTAACGACGATACCTAATGAGTTAGTGTGTCGTGTTGTCGCACCGTGTGTAGTCGCTCGGCGGCCCTATTGACGGCTGATCGCCCGCACGACGACCGTTCGCGTGCTCGACGTCGGGCGCGTTCGCCGCCAGTTCGGTCCCGCGTGGTCGCCGGCGCGTTCAACTGATCGACCACCTGTCGCTGTGACGCGTGACGAGTCCGTTGTCGGCCAGCCGAGAGAGCGCCTCTTCGACGACCTCCTCTGCGGCTTCGACCTCGCGACTGATACTCGACGTCGTATCCGTCCCGGTCGCGATGGCCGCGAGCAGTTCGGCGTAGAACCGACTGTCCGCGTCGGCACCGATCGTCTCGTTCAGACGGTCGAGCACCTGCGTCATCCGTCCGTGGACCCACCGCTGAGCCAGCGACAGTTCGTTCTCCAGCTCCTCGAGTTGACCAAGTTCGCTCGCGAGTTCGGCGACGGAGTCGGAGTCGTCACCGACGGTCACGTCGAGCGTGACGTGGGGGCAACGTCCCGTCATGTCGAGGCTCGGACTCGCCGGATACGCGCTCTTGGCACCGAACCCGTACGGCGAGACGTTTACCTCCAGTCGCAGGTTTCGGGAGATGTGAAAGTACTTGCGCCGCTGGTCGTCGGTTCGCGACTCGACGAGACCGGCCTCCTCGAGCTTCCGGAGGTGGTCGATGACGGCTTTCGGGCTCACACCGAGATACTCGCTGATCTCCGTCACGTAACAGGGCTTGTGCGAGAGCAGCCGGAGGATGCGCCGGCGATTCTCGTTTCCGAGGAGATCGAGCAGTACCGCGGAGTCCATATGGACTCAGATAAGCTACGGGAACTCAAAAGGCTGACTCACCGACGGCGTGATGCAGACGTGGGTCAGAGATGCGCCAACGCACTCGGCGGACCGTTCGAATCGTTTGACCCACCGCCGTTCGCGTCGTCGCTGTTGTTGCCGTTCGCGTCGTCGTCGCTTTCGCCGTCTACGCCACCGTTCCCGGCGTCGCCGTCACCGTCGCCGCTGGTGGCGTTGTCGCTGTCGTTGCCAGCGGCGTCGGAACCACTCGTACCGTCGTCGCGATCACTTCCGTTCGTCTCGTCCGCCGCTCCGTCGGAGTTCCCGGGACCGCCGCCGGTAGTGGCCGGGCTGTCGGTGCTCTCACCCCTGTCCTCGGTGTCGCTAGAGCTCTGACCGCCTTCCTTGCCCTCTTCTGGCTCTCCTTCGCTCCCCTCCGGTCCGCTTCCGTTACCGGGGTTCTGGTCGTCAGTCTGCGGTCCGTTTCCCTGTCCAGGGTTCTGCTGATCGGTCTTAGGGTCGTTTCCCTGATCAGGACTCTGGTCGTCAGTCTGTGGTCCGTTTCCCTGTCCAGGGTTCTGGTCGTCAGTCTGTGGTCCGTTTCCCTGTCCAGGGTTCTGGTCGTCAGTCTGTGGTCCGTTTCCCTGTCCAGGGTTCTGGTCGTCAGTCTGTGGTCCGTTTCCCTGACCGGGGCTTTGGTCGTCAGTCTGCGGTCCGTTTCCCTGTCCAGGGTTCTGGTCGTCAGTCTGCGGTCCGTTTCCCTGACCGGGGCTTTGGTCGTCAGTCTGCGGTCCGTTTCCCTGTCCAGGGTTCTGCTGATCGGTCTTGGGGTCGTTTCCCTGACCGGGATTCGCAGTGGGTCGACTCGTCTCCGGCATCGTCTCCCTGGACCGTTCGATCTCCGTCTTGACCTTCGAGAGGCCGGGCGCGTCGGCGTCGAGTCGGGTCGCGGCGCGTTCCGTCGAGCCCGCCGCGGTCGACAGCGCGTCGAGTTGCCCGTTCAGATGTGCGAGCCGCGACTGGTACTGCAACGTCGATACGCTCCCGTTCTCGTGGGCCTCGACGAGTTCCTGCCGTCGCTCGCGGAGGGTCGACACGCGCCGGTCGAGACTGTCGACCCGCCGAGTGACCGACGCCGACTCGCCGGTCCGGTTGACGTTCGCCTCCCACATCTCGTTCTCTACGACGCCGGACGTCTCGGCGCTGGTCGACTGGACGAACGACGACACCTGCAACCCCATCGACGACTCGGAGTCGTTCGACTCGTTGGCCGACTGAACCGCGCTGGTGGTGGCGTCGACGTCGCGCTCCTGGTCAGCAGGCCCCGACGTCGGCGCCGCCAACTGTCCGGAGTGCTCGACCGGCTCGGCCAGCACCGCCGCCGGCGCGAACACGCTGCAGACGAGGAGGACGCAGACGGCCGCTACAACTCGCATATCCGGACCTCTTCATTTGAGCATATAAATCGGGAGCTTCGTTCGTTCGGTTCATCCCCGCAGAACGCACTGCATAAACTGTTTATTCAGTTTTACGCGCGAGTGGGACAAACACCGATCCGGCGCACCCGACTGCCAGAAGCGTGAGACCCACGGTGACTGCCGGGAGGACGACCCCGGGCGTGTACCGCAGCGGCGGATGGTATCCGAACCAGTAGTCGAAGACGTCGTTGACGAGGAGCGCGATCAGTGCGAAGCCGAGCGCCCCGCGGGTCGTCCGGCCGACTCGGGCGATGGCGACCGCCTCGACGACGAAGAGGAGGTGTGTCCCGATAATGAACCAGTAATCGTAGAGCGCCCGCTGGTCGAACCCGAAGTAGAGTTCGGGGTGGAGGTTCAACGCGACGAACGTCCAGAGACCGTACTTCACCAGCCAGACGAACGAGAGCGTGTGGAGGTAGGCTAGCGGCCGATTAATCGGCGAGTCGAGGACCCGTCCACCCAACGCTGGAAGCAGTGTCGCGAGCGACAGCGTCGCGAACGCGAGCGCCGTCGGCGAGTCCCCGTACAGCGGCCAGAGAAACGTCGGCACCGACGGCATCGTCTCGACGTAGAACCGGATACCGACGAGGAAGGCGGTCGCGTTGACGACGAGCAGCCAGACGAGCGTCGGTGCCGACCCGAGATACTCCTCGACGACGCGGTCCGAGAGGAGACGCGACAGATCCATTCGTTCCCGCAGTCGACCGAGACGAGGTAAAACCTGTCGAGGGCGGCCTCCCGTCTTCGGCGACTCGGCCCCCGTTCAGACAGGCGTTTCCAAAGCGCGGTTCGTGCGTTCGCGTGCGACCTGTAACCGTCGCTCGACGAGTCCACGGGTTCGCCCGGTAATGCGGTCGCCCCCGTTCAGGGCATCCTCGACCGCGTCGAGACGGGTCTGAAGGGTTCGAAGCGACTCGTTTGCGGATGCTGCGTCGCCACCCTCGGCCGCGTCACGAGCCGCCTCGGCCGTCGCGACGGCCCGGTCGAGTGCCTCGAGGAGCGATCCGACTGCCCCGCCGACCTGCGCTGTGGACTCCGAGACTGTCTCGTTCGTCTCCGCTCCGGTTCCGTTGGCCACGTCGGTACCGCCGGCGTCGGTGTCGTTCCGACTCTGGTCAGTCGCTGTCTCGACGGTCTCTGTCGTCTCGACGGCCTCTGTCGTCTCACCGGGCGTCGTGTTCGTGGTGGCGTTTCCGTCGACCGGGACAGACGTGTCGTCGCCGGTCGCGTTCGTCGTGTTCGTCGCACTCGACACGTTGGTCGTCTCCGTGGTGGTGGTGGTGTCCGTCGTCCCTGTTGCAGTCGTCGTGTTCGCCGTGTTCGTCGCGTCCATCGTATTCGCGACGCTCGTCGCGTCCGTCGTATTCGTCGCGTTCGTCGCGTTCGTCGTGTCTGTCACGCTCGTCCCGGTCGTCGTATTGGTCCCGTTGGCCGCACTCGCCGACGCGTTGGCGTCCGTACTGCTGTCGGGTCGGTTCTGCTCGGCGTTCCCGGGCGTCGTCTCGCCGGAGACGTCTGCTCGAACGGACGCTCGCGTCTCCTCGAGGAGGTCGACGAGGAACCCGGCGAGCGACGCCTTCCCGGTTCGAACGGTGCCCAGACCGACCGACGTGTCGCCGTCTTTCGGGTTGACACGGTAGGCACCCTTCTGGCCGTCCGAGTCGGTCACCTCGGCAGTGTACGACCCGCCGCGGTGAACGTTGACGGCGAAACTGTCCTCGCCCGGCGGCGTCCCGTCGTACACGCGCCCACCGACGTCGTCGGTGACTCGGACGTTCGTGAGTTCGCCGTCGGCATCGGCGTGTACCCGGACAGCGTCCTCGTTGGCGACGACCGTCACCGCGCCGTCGACGCCGAGCGAGTTCAGTTCGCCGTCTCCTTCGACGGTCAGTTCCTCCGCGTAGGGGGCGAGTCCCGCGCCGTTGACCGTCAATCGGTGGGTCCCTTCGGGGACGTTCCGAAACGCGACGACGCCGTTCCACGTGGGTACGGCGACCGGGTCGCTCTCCAGCAGACAGACGGCTTCGGTCTGTGACTGCTCGGTCGTGATCCCCGCGCCGTCCGGTGCGTCTTCGGCGGGAACGGCCTGCCGAACCGCGCCGACGAGTCGGTCGCCCGTGTCGGGGTGGTCGATCCCGTAGCGGTTCCGCAACGCGTCGCGGTGACTCGGGTCGGTGACGTCGAGCGAGGGGTCGGTGAAACGCGGTTGCTCCCACGGGAGGTCGGGCGCGGTGAGGTGACTGGAGACGGCGTCCTCGACGACCGTCGGGACGGCGAACTCGAAGCTCAACTGCGGCCCGGTGAGCGACTCGATCGCTCGAACCGCGTCGATGGGAACGAGATCGTACTCGTGGTCGGCGTCGGCGGTAGGTCCGTCCGTAAGTTCGATTCCCGCAGGAACGAAGACGTGTCCGGTCTCGCGAAGCGGTAGGTCGGAGGGTGGCCGCGTCAGGTCTGCGAACGACCGCACCGTCACGTCGTCGGGGAGCAGGTCGTCGAGGGTGACGTTGGGGAGTCGCTCGTGTTCAGTCACGGGCTTGCCGTCGAGTTCCGGGACGACGAACGGGAGTCGGAACCCCTCGTCGCGCGGGAGCCCGTAGGCGACTGGGAGCTCGCCGAGGTCGGCCAGGTTCAGCGGTCCGTTGGTGATGTCGGCGACCAGACCGTCGAGTCCGACGCGCTGAAAGCTCTCGCGTCGCTCGTTGACCCCGAGCGCACTGGAGTGCGAGCCGACTTCCGAGATGACGCTCGGACGGGTCGTCTCGGGGTCGAGAAACTCGTTGTTCGGGACCGTCGGTGCGTGTGCGCTGGCGACGTAGAGCATCGGTTCGTCGCGGTCGGTGTCGACGAAGACGTGCAGTACCTCCCAGTCGTGCCAGTGGAAGTTCGTCGTGAACTGGTCGAACACGGAGTAGAACCAGTACTGGACGACCGCGAGCGACGTGTCGGGGTACTCGACGACGCGGTAACACGCCGCCGGTGCCGGTGGTTCGCCGCTCTGTTTGTACCGTTCGGTGTAGGCGTCGAGCGCGTCGAACCCGTCGAGAACCCGTGTTCCGTCGTGGTCGCTCGTGAACTCCCGGGGGTCCGTCGGGAACCACTTCTCGCGCGTCCCGAAGTAGAGCGTCGGTGCGTGTCGTTCGGCGAGTCGTCGGGCCGTCTCGTCGTCTGCGACCGTGGTCTCGATCGGTTCCGGTCCCCCGTCGAGCGGCGACTGCGTGGCGACGACACCACCACCGACGGCGCCTGCCGTGCCGAGCGCTGCCAATAGCTGTCGCCGAGAGATGTCGTCGAAGAGATCTGTAGATGCCATCCGTGCTGTGTCGGGTCGAGGTTGCGTACTGGGGGGTGATAATTACACTCTGACTAAGTGTAGCTTCAACCGTGGTCTCGCTAGTTCTCTTCCAACTCGACTGGGTAGAGTCGGCGTAGCTTGATCCGGGCGTCGTCGGTCGTGAATTGCCAGTCGATGAGTCGGTCAGCTGCGTTGCGATGCTGCTGCCACGCAGCGACCTCCGACCGGAGGGTCGCTGCGTGATAGATGCGACGGTTGAGGCACTGGCGTTTGAGGACGTTTAACTCGATCTCGGCCATGTTCAACCAACTGCCTTTCTTGGGGACGTAGTGGAACTCGAACCGATCAAGGTACGCTTGGGCTTGGTCTGGCGGGAAGAACTGATAGAAGCCGGCAGGGTTGTGCGTGTTGAGCTGATCGACCACAACCCGGATGCAGTCCGCATCCGGGTAGTGGTCGTCTGCGAGTTCGACCATCCGGTCGATCCATTCAACGGTGCGTCTCCGCTCGGTAATCGCGACGGTGACCCAGCCGGTCAACGGTTCTGTGGCGAGGTGAATCCGCTGTTTCCCGTTGCGTTCGTAGCGGTGATCAACACGTGCGACCGCTCCCGGTCGGGCCGGGAGCGGATCGCTCTCATGGCCACGGAGTGCTTTGCTGGACTCGTCGAAGCAGATGACCGGTCGGTTCTCGTTGTACGGTTCGTGATAGAGGTCGAGTACGTCCTCCATGTAATAGACGAAGTCAGCGTCCTGTTCAGGTGGAATCGCCCAGTAGTCGGAGAGATGCGGTTTGAGGGTGTTTTTTTAGGCGCTGTCGAACGGTTTCGTGAGAGATCGACTCAAAGTCGATCTCGTCAAGAGTAACGAGTTCGTCGGCGAGCAAGTGAAGTGTCCAGCGAGAGAGCCCTTCCGGCGGCTCACTACAGGCGAGTTTGATGAGGTGTGCTTCAGCTTTCCCGTCCATCTTGAGGTCGTACTCGCGGTCGGGCTTGCGGCGATGAATCGCCGCGAGCCCTCGTTCACAGTAGTTTTTACGTGCGTTGTAGGGAGTGCCGATTGAACAGCCGAGGTGCTCACAGATCTGGACATCTGTGAGCCCCTCGTCAGCTTTCAGGAGGATGCGCGCTCGGGTGATATCTTCGGCGTTGCGTTCACCAGTCGAAATGAACCACTTGAGCGTTCTGCGTTCTCCGTCAGAGAGTTCGACAACGTGCTTCTTTCTGCTCATTCCGGTAGAGAGGCGCTCAGAAAGCATGAACTAGCGAGTACAAACTTGAAGCTACACTAAGGCGAGCAACTGCCCGAAGCGAAGGGTAGTTACACACGGCCCGGGTTTGTCCGGATATGAGAGCAGCCCTCGTCATCCTCGACGGCTGGGGACTCGGAGACCACGACCGCCGAGACGCAGTGAAAGCCGCCGACACACCCAACTTCGACCGTTTGGTCGAATCGGGTGCGTACGACCAGTTGGACGTCTCGGGACGTCGTGTCGGCCTCCCGAACGGACAGATGGGCAACAGCGAGGTCGGTCACATCAACATCGGCGCCGGCCGCGTCGTCATGCAGGCGTACACTCGGGTCAACGACGCCATCGAGCGCTCTCGCGGCACCATGGGTGCCGACGAGGGAGACGCCTCGGACGGCGCGTTCTTCGAGAACGAGGCGATCAACTCGGCGTTCGACTACGCCGACGGCAACGACGGCCGCGTCCACTTCATGGGACTCGTCTCCGACGGCGGCGTCCACTCCGACCAAGAGCATCTCTACGCGCTCATCGAACACGCCGCAAGCCGCGGCGTCGACGCCGTCACCCACGCGTTCACCGACGGTCGGGACACCGACCCCCACGGCGGCGAGAACTACCTCGCGGAACTGGAAGACGTCGTCGCCGACTACGGGACGGGCGATGTCGCCACGGTCTCGGGACGCTACTACGCGATGGACCGCGACCAGAACTGGGAGCGGACGAAACGTGCCTACGACGCCATCGTCGAGCGCGAGGCCGACTACGAGGCAGCCTCGGCAGTCGAAGCGGTCCGCGAGTCCTACGAACGCGGCGACACCGACGAGTTCGTCGAACCGACCCTCGTCGAGGATGGTCCGGCGCTCGAGGACGGCGACGCAGTCGTCTTCTTCAACTTCCGATCGGACCGCGCTCGTCAGCTCTGTCGACTGCTGACGAACACGCGCCCCGAGTGGGAGTTCGACCTCACGCCGCCGGAGATCCGACTGGTGACGATGACTCAGTACGACAAGACGTTCGACTTCTCCGTCGCCTTCCCACCGACCCAGCCCGAGGACACGCTGGGCGAAGTCGTCGCGGAGAACGGGCTGACACAACTCCGACTCGCCGAGTCCGAGAAGTACGCCCACGTCACCTACTTCCTCAACGGCGGCCGAGAGGTCGAGTTCGACGGCGAGATCAGACGCATCGTCCAGTCGCCCGACGTCCCGACGTACGACGAGACGCCGGCGATGAGTGTGGTCGAACTGACCGACACCGCCATCGACGTCGTCGAGAGCGACGACCCGGACCTCCTCGTACTCAACTACGCGAACCCGGATATGGTGGGTCACACTGGCGACTTCGACGCCGCAGTCGCCGCCGTCGAGGCGGTCGACGAACAACTCGGGCGACTCGCCGAGGCGATTCAGGCTGCTGGCGGACACGTCCTCATCACGGCCGATCACGGGAACGCCGACGACATGGGGACGCCCGAACAGCCCCACACGGCACACACCTACAACCCGGTGCCGCTGATCTATCTGACGCCCGAGGGCGACGCCGATGGACGGAGCCTCCGCTCGGGCGGATCGCTGTGTGATCTCGCGCCGACGCTACTGGAACTAATGGACCTCGAGAAGCCCGCGGCGATGACGGGCGAGTCGCTGCTCGACTGACTACTGCCCGCCGTCTGCTTCGGTTCGCGCCTCTTTCTTGCCGTGCAGTTCGTCGGGAGTCAAGCGGAAGAACCGGAACTCGATCTCCCGCGGGTTGCGGTCGAACACGTCGACGAGCGGGATGTGGACTCGACGCATTGCAGTGACGACCGTCGAGTCGATGGCCGCCTCGGTGACCTCTTGAAGTTGCCCGCTGGCGACGACGCTCCGCCACCCGGTGTCCGTCTCGTCGTAGGTGACGAACGACATCGGTTTTCGATCGCCGACGACGCCCTCCTTCTCGGTCTCCGGGCCGAACGAGAGCCGGAAGTAGAAGTCTCCCTTCTCGCTATCGTAGCCGTACGAGACGGGCACCGTGTACGGTGACTCGCCCTCCTCGCGGGGAAACGAAGCGACGCCCGTCCCGCCGCTTCCGAGGAACTCGTCGCGCTCTTCGTCGTTCATCTCGACTGACCGAACGTCTTCCATAGACGGTGGTACGTCCCCTGTATGCAAAAAGGTGTAGCGCAGACCACACGTGTCGAGGTCGGCGCAGTCACACACGTTATGGTGGTTTATCGAACCGGACGTCCCGTCGCTCCGCAACCACTAAACGCGCTACTGGCCAAGCACACGGTAATGGATTGGACGGAGAAGTACCGGCCGACGACGTTGTCGGAGGTTCGGGGCAACGACAAGGCCCGCGACGAGTTCGCCGAGTGGGGTCAGTCGTGGGACGACCACCGGAAAGCCGTCATCCTCCACGGCAGCCCCGGTATCGGCAAGACCTCTGCTGCCCACGCGTTGGCGAACGACATGGGGTGGGAAACGGTCGAGTTGAACGCCTCCGACAAGCGGACGGGCGACGTCATCGAACGCTTCGCCGGTCGCGCCGCGATGAACGCCACGCTCGCTGGCTCGTCGGCGAAGACCGGCGACGAGTCGGCCGACCGCCGGCGGAACCGCCAACTCGTCATTCTCGACGAGGCCGACAACATCCACGGTAACTACGACCGCGGCGGAGCCTCGGCTATCACGAGACTCGTGAAAGAGTCTGAACAGCCCATCGTGCTCATCGCCAACGAGTTCTACGAGATGAGCCGCGGGCTTCGAAACGCCTGTGAAGACATCGAGTTCCGCGACGTCTCCGCACGCTCGATCGTTCCCGTCCTCCGGGACATCTGCCGACGCGAGGAGCTCGAGTACGACTCGGACGCCCTCCAGCGGATCGCCGAGGCGAACGGCGGCGACCTCCGCGGCGCGGTCAACGACCTGCAGGCCGCCGCCGAGGGGAACGAGAGGGTGACAGTCGAAGACGTCGTCACCGGGTCGCGCGACAAGAGTATGGGTATCTTCGCGTTTCTCGACGCCGTCCTCAAAGAGCAGTCGCCGCAGGAGGCGCTGCAGTCGTCGTACGCCGTCGACGAGACGCCGGACGACCTGACGAAGTGGATCGAGGGCAACGTGACGAAGGTGTACGAGGGCGAGGAGCTGGCCCGAGCCTACGAGTTCCTCGCGAACGCCGATCGGTGGCTGGGCCGCGTCCGCGCGTCGCAGAACTACAGCTACTGGCGCTACGCGGGCGACAACCTCGCGGCCGGCGTCGCCGCCTCGCGCGACGGCACGAAGGGTGGGTGGACGCGCTTCGGCCGTCCACAGTTCTGGCCGAGTTCGGACAAGACGGCCGACTACGTCGCGCGGAAGATCGCCGAACGGAGCGGCGTCAGTATGGACACCGCTCGCCGCGACGTGATCCCCTTCCTGGCGGCGATGACCCACCACTGCAAGCCCCGAGAGCTGACGGTCGCGATGGCCGCCGCCTACGACCTCGAGGAGTCGCACGTCTCGTTCGTCACCGGGAGCGGCGAGACGACCAACAAGGTGGAGTCCATCGTCGAGGACGCCCAGACGCTCCGAGAGGAGCAGATGGAGGAACACTCGGGGAGCGCGTTCGAGGGTGCGGTCCGGTCGGACGAGGCGGACGACGACGGGGAGTCGCCGGCGTCGACGGTGGAAGACGCTGCCGTAGCCGCCAACGGGGGAGAGACCGCCGACGCCGACGACGATGTCGCCGACGACGCCGACGAGGACGACGGACAGTCCGGGCTGGACGACTTCTTCTGACTCCGTCTCGAGACGACGCTGCTTTCTCTCGAATCGGTGCGGCACGTCCAACGGAAACACCGCCGGCTGGATCGACGATCCCACGCTCGCCGAATTCGAGAGGGGTGGAGAGGGCTGTATTTACCAGGTAATTATACGCGTCCGCGTTCGATCGGTTCGGTGGTCACAGGGCCGCAGCTCGACGGTGATGAGCGTTCTGGCTCGGATTTATGGAGTCGACGGGAGAACGGAGCGAACGCCATGCCACCATCGACGACGATCCGACGGAGGGGTCTCGCGTGACGGAGTTCGGCTACACGCTGTCGAGCGAGGAGTTCGGTCCGACCGAGCTGGTCGACAACGCCGTCGAGGCCGAAGAGCGAGGGTACGACTTCGTCTCCGTCTCGGATCACTTCCACCCGTGGCTCGAGTCGCAGGGCGAGTCGCCGTTCGTCTGGAACACGCTCGGCGGCGTCGCACAGGCGACCGACAGCGTCGACGTCGGCGTCGGCGTCAACTGCCCGATCATGCGCATCCACCCCGTCAACGTCGCGCAGGCCGCGGCGACGACGGCGGCGATGCTGGACGACCGGGAGTTCTTCTTCGGCGTCGGGACGGGCGAGCAGTTGAACGAGCACGTCGTCGGCGAACACTGGCCCGAGCACGACGTCCGACTGGAGATGCTCGCGGAGGCGATCGACGTGATGCGGTCGCTGTGGACCGGCGAGCAGGTGAGCCACCACGGCGAGCACTACACTGTGGAGAACGCCCGCCTGTTCACGCTGCCCGAGAGCCCCCCGCCCGTCGTCGTCTCGGCGTTCGGGGAGCAGACCGCGCGGGCCGCCGGCGACCTCGGCGACGGTCTCTGGTCGGTTGGCCCGCAAGACGACGTCGCCGAGGCCTACGATTCCAACGGCGGCGACGGGCCGAAGCTCACCCAGATCACCGTCTGCTGTGCAGAGACGGAGGACGAGGCCGTCTCGACGGCCCACGAGTACTGGCGGCAGTCGGCGCTCTCCGGCGAGTTGAACCAGCTGCTGCCGACGCCGGTCCACTTCGAGCAGGCGACGGAGATGGTCTCCGAGGAGGACGTCCGCGAAGGAAACACCGTCACCGACCAGGATCCTCAGACCCACATCGACCTCGTCGAGCAGTGTCGGGACGCCGGCTACGACCACATCTACTTCCACCAGATCGGTCCGGACCAGGAACGGTTCTTCGATTTCTACGAGGAAGAAGTGCTGCCGTCGTTCTGACTCCGGCTGTCTCCCGTCGCACGCGCGATTTTTTGACACTCGCTCTCGAACAGCGGGCCATGCGCGCCGCAGTCTTACGGGAGTACGGCGAACCGCTCGCACTCGAGGAGGTCGACCGGCCGGAACCGGAACCGCACGGCGTCGTCGTCGACGTGGAAGCCTGCGGTATCTGCCGCAGCGACTGGCACGCCTGGATGGGCCACGGCGAGTGGGCGAACGACCAGGCTCCGCTGGGACAGATTCTGGGTCACGAACCCGCGGGTCGGGTCGTCGCCGTCGGCGAGGACGTCCGAGAAGTCGCCGAAGGCGACCGAATCGCCCTCCCGTTCAACCTCGGCGACGGCACCTGTCCGCACTGCCGCAACGGCCACGGCAACGTCTGTCCGAACGGACGGGCGCTCGGCTTCCAGTCGGCGGCCCCGGGGGCGTTCGCCGAGGAGGTCCACCTGCCGTGGGCCGACTACAACGCGATGCCGCTGCCCGACGGCGTCGGCGCTCGCGACGTCGCCGCCCTCGGCTGTCGGTTCATGACGGCCTTCCACGCGCTGGCACACCGCGCCGACCTCGGCGGCGGCGACTGGCTGGCGGTCCACGGCTGTGGCGGCGTCGGTCTCTCGGCCGTCCACATCGGCAACGCCCTCGGCGCGCGCGTCGTCGCCGTCGACGTCGACGAGTCGAAACTGTCGCGGGCGACGGAGTTGGGTGCGGACGCCGTCGTCGACGCCAGCGAGGTCGACCGCGTCCCGAAGGAGATCAAGGTCGTCACCGACGGCGGCGCACACGTCTCGGTGGACGCGCTCGGCGTCGCCGAGACCTGCCGCAACTCGGTGCTCTGTCTGCGACGACGCGGTGAACACGTCCAGTTGGGCCTGACGACCGACGAGGAGAAGGGCGAGGTGTCGCTGCCGACCGACCGGATGGCACACATGGAACTGTCGTTCCACGGCTCCCGTGGGATGCCGCCGACGCGCTACGGCGAACTGTTCGGACTCATGCAGACCGGCGACGTCGACCCGGGGAAACTGGTGAGCAAAGAGGTGGCGCTCTCGGACGTCTCGGAGCGACTGGCGGCGATGACGAACTACGAGACGGAGGGTGTCGAGGTGGTGACGGACTTCGAGAACTGAACTGTCGCTCGGAGAATGTCCACTCTCCGTGGCACGTGGCTTCGTCGCCTACGTGCAACGAACCACGTACGAGAGATTCTCGTGAGTGGAGCGATGAGTCGAGGTGAAAGCTTCCGCCTACGTCACTTACGGAAGTGCAAAGAGAAAGCCCCGTGCTTTAGCGTGGGGAGGATGTCAAAGCATCTTCGACAGGAACGTCTTCGCGCGCTCGCTGTCGGGGTCGCTGAAGAACTTCTTCGGCGGCGAGTCCTCGACGACGTGGCCGTCGGCCATGAGGATGATGCGGTCGCCCACCTCGCGGGCGAAGTCCATCTCGTGGGTGACGACCATCATCGTCATCCCGCCCTCCGCGAGGTCGCGCATGACGCCGAGCACCTCGCCGACCAGTTCGGGGTCGAGCGCGCTCGTCACTTCGTCGAACAGCATCACCTTCGGGTCCATCGCCAGCGCGCGGGCGATAGCGACGCGCTGCTGTTGGCCGCCCGAGAGCTGGTTCGGGTAGGAGTCGGCCTGCGCTTCGAGGCCGACGTCGGCCAATAGGTCGCGGGCGCGTTGGTTCCCCTCGTCTTTGGGGACTCCGCGGACCTTCCGCGGCGCGAGCGTGATGTTCTCCAGCGCCGTCTTGTGCGGAAAGAGGTTGAAGCTCTGGAACACCATCCCGACCTGCTGGCGCAGGTAGTTGATGTCGGCGTTCGGGGCCGACAGCGACTGCCCGTCGAGGCGTATCTCGCCGCTCTGGATCTCCTCGAGGCGGTTCGCACAGCGGAGCAGCGTCGACTTGCCGGATCCCGAGGGCCCGATGACGACGCAGACCTCCTGCTCTTCGACGTTCAGGTCGATGTCCTTCAGGACGTGCGTCTCGCCGTAGTACTTGTTGACGCCGTCGAACTCGAGGAGGCTCATCGGTCGACACCACCCCAGTCGGCGCGTGCTTCGAGGCGGTTGACGAGATGTCCGAGCGGCAGTGTGACCGCGAGATACGCCACTGCCGTCAGGATGATCGGCGTCCACGGGTCGAACGTCGCACTGTTGACGCTCCGGAAGACGCTCATGATCTCCTCGATCGCGATGACCGTCAGTAGAGAGGTGTCCTTCACGAGGATGACTTGGTCGTTGCCGATAGCGGCGAGCGCGTTGCGCCACGCCTGCGGTAGGACGACTTCGCGCATCCCTTGCGTGTACGACATCCCGAGCGAACGGGCCGCTTCCATCTGTCCGTCCGCTACCGCACCGATGCCGCCGCGAACCGCCTCACCAACGTATGCAGCGTGGTTCAACGTCAACGCGATGATGGCGGTCGGGAACCCCCAGTTCTGGATCGGGAACGTCCCGGGCCACAGCGCCGGAATCCCGAAGTAGACGACGAACAGCTGGAAGAGCAACGGTGTTCCGCGGAAGAACTGGACGTATCCGCTCGCGACAGCGTTCGTCGGGAACGTTTCCGAGACGCGCCCGAACCCGACGAATATCCCGGCGGTGACCGAGAGGACGCTCGACGTGACGACGATCTGCAACACGAGGATGTAGGCGTCGATGAACCGCGGGAAGATGGTCTGCAACAGCTCGAAGTTCACCTTCGTGGCGATGATGTACCCCACGAGTCCGAGAACACCCAGTGTAAAGAGACTGGAGAAGGCGACACCGAGCCACTTCAGCGTTCGGTCGTTGAGGAACGACTCGTCGACGCGCTCGGACGTCGATTCGCCAGAGTATGATTGTGCCATTGGTAATCTATGTCAGGGTATGTGTGTGAAAAGATCGACGAGTCTACCCGCTGAAGTAGTTGCTGTAGATCTCGTCGTACGTTCCGCTCTCGCGGACGGCGGCGAGCGCCTCGTTGACCTGCTCGCGGAACTCGTCGTCGTCCTTCCGGAAGGCGATGCCGTAGTTCTCGACGGTGAGCGTGAGGTAGGGCGGTGCGTTCTCACCCTCCTCTGCGGCCGCGCCCTCGCCTTCGACGAACCGGAACCCGTCTTGGTTGTTGACGAACTCGGCGTTGACCGTGTTGTCGTTGATGACCGCCTGGACCTGTCCGTTCGAGAGTGCGTCGAACGCGCCCGTGATCTGGTCGTACGCCTTCAGTTCGAGGTCGCCGCCGAACTCCTCTTTGAGTCCCTCTGCCGCGTTGAGTCCGGTCGTCCCCTTTTGGACGCCGACAGTCGTCCCCTTGAGCGCCTCTTTCGAGTTGATGTCGCTGTCCTGTCGGACGACGATAGTCTGGTAGGCCGTGAAGTAGGGCTCTGAGAAGTCGACCTGCTGGGCGCGCTTGTCGTTGATCGTCATCGCGCTCATGATGACGCGGAAATTCCCCTGGTTGAGCGACGCGATGATGGTGTCGAAGGAGGTCTTCTTGAACTCCGATTCGATGCCGAGTTGCTCGTCGAACACCGCCCGCGCGATCTCGACGTCGAACCCCTTCAGCTCGCCGGCGGCCGTCTCGTACTCGAACGGCCGGTACGGGATGTCCGACCCGATGACGACCTTGTCGGGCAGCGACGACCCACCGTCGCCGCCGCTCCCGGTACCGTTGCCGGTCGCGCCGTCGGAACCAGTCGTCCCGTTACTTCCACCGTCACCGCCCTCGCTGCCGCCGTCGCCGCCGCTCGTACAGCCTGCGAGTGCCAGTGCGGCCATCGCGGCCGACGTCGACTTCAGATAGCTACGTCTGTCCATGACACTCGTTTGGTAGACCGCACCACATATAACACTTCTTCGATTGCGTAAACGGCTGTCAATCGAGATGGAGTTCTCTCGAGCCACGAGAGGCCGTCGTTTTCGATCCGGAAAAATGTCCTAAAATTAACTGTTCGTCAGTCGCTGCTCGGGACGCCCTGCGTCGTCGTCGACGGCCCCTCCTCGCGTCGGTAGGCGGCCCAGACGACGGCGGCGAGGCCGAGGAACGCGGCCACGAGGACGGCGACGTTCAGCAGGCGGACCGACCCGACGTAGATGAGCAGGTCTCGACCCAAGAGCAGGTGAACGAACACGAGCCCCCCTATCGGGAGTGTCGCGAGTTGCTCCCGCGTCAGTCCGGCGAGGCCGGCCCAGTACACCGCGGCGACGAGCGCGGCGAACACGGGTAGCGAGACGAGGACGAACGTCGCCTGCATCGCCGGCGTGTACGAGAGCAGGCCGGGTGCGCGGCTGACGAGCGCGCTCACGGGGAGGAGCGCGAGCGCCGCCAGCAGTGCGTGCCGGGTCCGGACCAGCGCCGACCGCCGGAGGTATCCCTCGTACGCGAACAGCGTCGTCGCGACGAGCGAGCCGAAGATGGTCAGCGCGACCAGCAGGTGCGCCGACTGCGTCGGCGGCGAGTAACCGTTCGGGAGCCAGCCGTTGAGCGTGACGGTGACGGCGCCGATGCTCACCTGCAGCGGGAGGAGCACGACCGAGAGCGTCGCGGCGAGCTTCGTCCGCCGGGCGGTGTCGGCACGCCACGCCCAGCCGACGGTGCCGAGGATGAAGAAGCCGGTCACCATCGCGACGAGACGGTGGAACCACTCGATGAAACTCGGGATGGTCTGCGGGAGGAGTCCGTTGTCACAGAGCGGCCACTGGGCCGAACAGGCGAGCCCCGACCCGGTCGCCGCGGTGTAGACGCCGAGGGCGATGAGCGTCGCGGTGAGCGCCGTGGTGAACGCAGCGAACCGCCGGAACGTCAGCCAGTCCGGTCGGTAGCGTGTGGAGTCCATGCTAGCTGAGCCTCGGGAGTCAGCGCACTTATGTTTGTCCGAACGGGGCTGACGCCGGCGAATCCGGGTTCGACTCTCGAATCGCCGTCGCGAAACTGGCCGGAATCCGTCCGGTTTCAAGAGTCCCGAGGCGAAGGCACACCCGATGACCGAGTACCTCGACTCGCGCGTCGACCGACTCGACGCCTACCTCGACGAGCACGACCTCGAAGCCGTCTGGTTCGCCCGCCCCAACTCCTTCGCGTGGCTCACCGGCGGCGACAACGTCGTCGACTACGCTGGCGACGTCGGCGTGGCCGCCGCCGGCTACGACGGCGACCTCCGTCTCGTCACTGACAACATCGAAGCCCCGCGCCTCGTCGACGAGGAGGTGCCCGACGAGTTCGCCGTCGAACAGGCCCAGTGGTACGAGTCCTCGCTCGCCGAGGCCGTCGCGACCGCGTCGCCGACGCCCGCGGCCGCGGACTTCGACGTCCCCGGCTTCGAGGCCGTCGACGCCTCGTCGGTCCGTCAGCCGCTGACCGACCACGACGTCGAGGTCTACCGCGAACTCGGCCGCGACGCCGCCGACGCCGTCGAGTCCGTGGCCCGCGAACTCGAACCCGGCGACACCGAACACGAGGTCGCCGCCGCGCTGCGCGTCGCGCTGTCGGCCCGCGACATCAACGCGCCGGTCGTCCTCGTCGGCAGCGAGGAGCGCGCGCCGCAGTACCGCCACTACACCCCGCAAGTCGTCGAACTCGGCGGCTACGCGCTGCTGTCGGTAACCGCCGAACGGAGCGGTCTCTGTGCCAGTCTCACCCGGACGGTCGCCTTCGACCCGCCCGAGTGGCTCGACGAGCGCCACGAGGCGGCGACGACGGTCGACGTCAGCGCGCTCGCGGCGACTCGCGAGGTCGCCCGGCAGGGCGGCACCGCCGGCGACGTCTTCGCGGCGGTGCAGAACGCCTACGACGCCGTCGGCTTCGACGGCGAGTGGGAGCACCACCACCAGGGCGGGGCCGCGGGCTACGCCGGTCGCGAGTGGATCGCCACGCCGACCAGCGACGAGCCAGTCTACGCGCCGATGGCCTACGCGTGGAACCCGACGGTGCAGGGCGCGAAGAGCGAGGACACGGTACTCGTCACCGACGACGGGTTCGAGGTGCTGACGTCGACCGGCGACTGGGAGACGCAGCGGGTCGAGAGCGCCGACGGCGACGTCGCGCTCGACCGTCACGCGATCCTCCGGTTCGACTGACGCTCGGCCGACCCTACCCTCACCGCGACGGTCCGAACTCGCTACGCCGCCGGGTCGACGTTCTGGTTCACGTGGAAGACGTTGTCGGGGTCGTACTCGGCTTTGACTCGCTGGAGTCGCTCGTAGTTGTCGCCGTACGTCGCCCGGATCCGGTCGTCCCCTTCGTCCATCATGAAGTTGACGTACGACCCACCCGCCGAGTGTGGGTGGAGCGCCGCCCAGTAGTCCCGTGCCCACTCCGTGATCGCCTCGGCGTTCGCCGGGTCCGGATCGACGCCCGCGATGACCATCGACCAGTCGACGTCGCGGTAGTTCCACGCCGTCGCGTCGGCGTCGACGTCGTGGACTGCACCGTCGATGGGGTACAGATGCATCGTCGACTTCGGCGTCGGTACGGCGGCGAACTGCCGGTGGACGGCGATGGCCTCGTCGGTCAACTCGCGGACGAAGTCGCCCTTCCAGTACCACTGGTCGCCCGGTGGGTAGAGGTCGTCGAACATGCTCTGCAGCCCCGGATAGGCCATCTCTCCGACGTGCTCGAACAGTGGGTCGGCGACGTCGCGGGCCTGCCGAAGGAACGTCTCGGTCTCCTCTTCCGATCCCAGCGAACACCACATCAGCCCGCAGACCTGCTCGCCGTGGAGTTCCGCCGGGAACGGATCACCCGGCACTTCGGCGACGAGGTAGAACGCGTAGACGTCTCTCGGTGCTCGCGGGAGCCACTCGCGGTACCACCGCATCGTCTCCTCGAGTCGGTCGAGCGGCCAGAACATCGGTCCGGCGACGACCGTCTCGACCGGGTGGAGTCGGAACTCGAAGGAGGTGACGACCCCGAAGTTGCCGCCGCCCCCGCGCAACGCCCAGAAGAGGTCCGGGTTCTCCTCGGCGCTCGCGTGGACCAGTCGACCGTCGGCCAGCACGACGTCCGCACTCAGGAGGTTGTCGATAGTCAGCCCGTACTTCCGGGTCAGATAGCCGTGGCCCCCACCGAGCGTCAGTCCGCCGACGCCGGTGTTCGAGTGGATGCCGCTGACGGTCGCGAGGCCGAACGCGTGCGTTGCGTGGTCGACGTCGCCCCAGCGACAACCTGGCTCGACCCGTACGGTCTTCGCGTCGGGGTCGACGCGGACGCCGTGCATCTCCGAGAGGTCGATGACTAAGCCGTCGTCGACCAATGCGAGGCCGGGACCGCTGTGGCCACCGCCCCGAACCGCGACGTCCAACCCCTGTTCGCGGCCGAAGTTCACCGCCGCCATCACGTCGCCGACGTCGGTACACGTGACGATGGCCCGTGGTCGCTTGTCGATCATCCCGTTGTAGACCGTGCGCACCTCGTCGTACTCCGGGTCGTCCGGCCGAATCACTCGTCCTCGAACCGCCGTCTGTAGTCGGTCTATCGCCGCCCTGTCGTCGCCTGTTCTGGTTGCCATCGTTCTCTCCCTCGTCCCGTCCGTCGACCGCGCTACGCTCCGCTCTGCGTCGACGTCGAGGCTCGGTATAGATACGACGAGAGACGTGATAGCTGTTGTCTCGGATCACGGTACAGTCTCGCGCGATAGGCTGTCTCCCTTCGCGACAGATCGATCGGAGGTGGTCACTCCGTCAGCACCCCGGTCACTTCACCAGACGGAATCTATTTGACACGCGCACGACAGTCTCGACCATGCCCTGGTACGCGTTCGACGCGGTCGACGACGCGCTCGATGCAACCCGCAACTTCCTCCTCCCGTTCAGTTGGGGGCGATGGCTCCGGTTGGCGGTCATCGTCTTCTTCCTCGGAAGCGGCGGAACCGGACTGAACAGCGTCACGAACGTCCCCTCCTCGTTCCCGAGCGACGGGGGGCCGACGCCCGGCCCCGGTCCCGGTCCTGCTCCCGACCCCGCGCCGGGGCCGTCGCCGGACGTCTGGACGTCGCTCTCGGAACTGACCGGGTTATCCCCGGACGCGCTCGTCGCGGTCGGTGCCGCCCTCCTCGTCGGCGTCGTCCTCTACGTCGTCGTCGCCGTCGTCGCCTCGTCGGTGATGCCGTTCGTCCTCGTCGACGCGCTCCGGACGAACGAGGTCCGCGTCCGCGGTCCGTTCAAACGCCGGTTCGGAAAGGGAATGCGGTTCCTGCTCTTTCAGATCGGCGTCGGCCTCCTCTTCGTCGCCCCGTTCGTTCTCGGCGTTCTGCTCTTCGCCCTCGCCGCCCCGAACGTGGCGGCGTTCGACAGCCTCCTCGCCGGGTTCGGTCTCGCCGGGTTCCTCGGCCTGCTCGCCGTCGCCCTCGTCGCCTTCGTCGTCTTCGGTCTCCTGCTCGGGTTCACCGAGCAGTTCGTCGTTCCAGTTATGATCGCCACGGACTCGGGCGTGCTCTCGGGGTGGCGGCAGTTCTGGCCGACGCTCCGAGGCGAGTGGAAACAGTTCCTCGTCTACCTCGTCGTTCGGTTCGTTCTCCAACTCGGCGTCGGCATCGCGACGTTCGTCGTCGGCGGGATTCTCGCCGCCATCGTCGTCGTCGGTGCACTCCTCGTCGGACTCGTCGTCGCCGGCGCGTTCGGCGGACTGAACGCGGCGCTCGGCAGCGTCGCCGGCGTCGTCGCGCTGGTCGTCCTCGGCGTCCTGACGCTGCTGGCACTCTTGGCGGTCTCGCTTCCCATCAAGATCGTCGTCCAGTCGTACTTCACGGCGTACGAACTGTCGGTGCTCGGGGCCGCAGACGAGCGGTTCGCACTGCTCCCGCCGCGTCCCGGGAAGGGTGACGACGAGAGCACCGAACCGACCGGGTGGGACGACGGTGACGACGGCGGTGACGACGAGGACGACCGCCCGTCGACGAGCGGCGGCGACGGCCCCGTCTTCACTGGCGGTGCAGGTGGTGCCGACGGTGCCCACGACGGCGGGTTCGTCTGGGACGACGACTCGACCACGTTCTGACGGTCGGCCGCCGAAGGACTGAGTCGCTTCCGAGTTAATCTTCGACGTCCGTCGAACCGCAAATTCGACGTGCACGGATAGTTTTTTGCCATCCCATGGTGTCGCCCAATTCATGGGACTGGACGACGACGCGCGGGAGTACCACCGGCAAGACCCGCCGGGGAAGGTAGAGATCTCGACGACCAAGCCGACGAACACCCAGCGTGACCTGTCGCTGGCGTACTCGCCGGGCGTGGCCGCGCCGTGTCGCGACATCGCCGACGACCCCGAACAGGCCTACGAGTACACGGCGAAGGGGAACCTCGTCGGCGTCGTCTCCAACGGGTCGGCCGTCCTGGGCCTCGGCGACATCGGCGCACAGGCGTCGAAACCCGTCATGGAGGGGAAAGGAGTCCTCTTCAAACGCTTCGCCGACATCGACGTGTTCGACATCGAACTCGACGAGGCCGACCCCGAGGAGATCATCCAGTCGGTCCGCATGATGGAACCGACGTTCGGGGGGATCAACCTCGAGGACATCAAGGCCCCCGAGTGTTTCGAGATCGAGTCGCGCCTCCGCGAGGAGATGGACATCCCCGTCTTCCACGACGACCAACACGGGACGGCGATCATCTCCGGGGCCGCGCTCGTCAACGCCGCCGACGTCAGCGGCAAGGAACTCGACGAACTGAACATCGTCTTCTCCGGTGCGGGTGCCTCGGCGCTCGCGACCGCTCGATTCTACGTCTCGCTCGGTGCCGAGCGGGAGAACATCACGATGTGTGACTCCACGGGCATCATCACGAAGAAACGGGCCGACGAGGTCAACGAGTTCAAGCGGCAGTTCGCCCGCGACGTCCCCGAGGGAGATCTCGCCGACGCGATGGAGGACGCCGACGTGTTCGTCGGCCTCTCGGTCGGCGGCATCGTCAGCCAGGAGATGGTGCGCTCGATGGCCGACGACCCCATCATCTTCGCGATGGCGAACCCCGACCCCGAGATCGCCTACGAGGACGCCAAGGAGGCACGCGACGACACGGTGATCATGGCGACCGGACGCTCCGACTACCCCAATCAGGTGAACAACGTGCTGGGGTTCCCGTTCATCTTCCGCGGTGCGCTCGACGCGCGCGCCACCGAGATCAACGAGGAGATGAAAGTCGCCGCGGCACAGGCACTCGCCGACCTCGCCCGCCAGGACGTCCCCGACGCCGTCGTCAAGGCCTACGGCGACGACCCCCTGCAGTACGGCTCGGAGTACATCATCCCGAAGCCGCTCGACCCGCGTGTCCTCTTCGAGGTCGCTCCGGCCGTCGCGCAGGCGGCGATGGACAGCGGTGCCGCACGGAAGGAACTCGACATCCCGACGTACACCGAGCGGCTGGAGGCGCGCCTCGGGAAGTCCCGCGAGATGATGCGAGTCGTGCTCAACAAGGCGAAGTCGAACCCGAAACGCGTCGCGCTCGCCGAGGGCTCCGACGAGAAGATGATCCGCGCGGCGTACCAGCTCGAAGAGCAGGGTATCGCCGAGCCCATCCTCATCGGCAACCCCAACCGCATCCTGCGGACGGCCGAGGAGTTGGGGCTGGACTTCGACCCGACGATCGCCAACCCGCGGGACGGCGAGTGGGACCACTACGCCGACCGACTGCACGAACTCCGTCAGCGGAAGGGACTCACTCGGAGTGAGGCAGACGAGCTCATCCGTCGCGACACCAACTACTTCGCCAGCGTGATGGTGGAGATGGACGACGCCGACGCGATGCTCACCGGCCTGACGCACCACTACCCCTCGGCGCTCCGCCCGCCGCTGCAGGTCGTCGGGACGGCCGAGGACGCGAACTACGCCGCCGGCGTCTACATGCTGACGTTCAAGAACCGCGTCGTCTTCTGTGCGGACACCACAGTCAACCTCGACCCCGACGAGGAGGTGCTCGCGGAGATCACGAAACACACGGCCAACCTCGCCCGCAGTTTCAACGTCGAACCGAGCGCGGCGATGCTGTCGTACTCGAACTTCGGCAGCGTCGACAACGAGGGCACCCGCAAGCCGCGGGGCGCGGTGAAGCGGCTGCACGACGACCCCGAGGTCGACTTCCCGGTCGACGGGGAGATGCAGGCCGACACCGCCGTCGTCGAGGACATCCTGGAGGGAACCTACGACTTCGCCGACCTGGACGGTCCGGCGAACGTGCTCGTGTTCCCGAACCTCGAGGCGGGCAACATCGGCTACAAACTGCTGCAGCGACTCGGCGGTGCGGAGGCGATCGGCCCGATGCTCGTCGGCATGGACAAACCCGTCCACGTCCTGCAGCGCGGTGACGAGGTCAAAGACATCGTCAACCTGGCGGGCGTCGCCGTCGTCGACGCACAGGACGACAGCGAAGGCGAACTGTAGCGCTCTCGCCGACCGGATCTTTGGTCCAGCTTTTTCAGGATCTCATAGGGGTTATCGGAGAATCTCATAGTTGTTCTCTAGAAGACTCGAACCCCGTGGCTCGCCGGGCGTCTCTGCGCTTCCGGGTGGCGACGATACCCCCTATCAGTCGGTGTGAACCGCGTTCCCGCCCAGTCTGTCGAGGACCACCTCCGACAGTCGCCACGCGAGGACGAGCGCGACGAGGAGCAGGCCGAGGAGCACCGCGAGGAAGAGCGCGAGCACGCCGAGCAGGAAGTCGACGGCGACCGTGACGACGACGCCGAGGAGGAGTCCGCCACCGAAGCAGGCGGCGGCTGCCCGCAGTCCGGTCCGCTGGTGGCGGCCGAGTCCGAGCAGTTCGTCGCCGCCGAACACCGTCGGCAGGACGACGCCGACGCCGGTCACGCCGAGCGTGAAGACGAGGGCAGTCCCGCCCCACAGATACGCACCGCCGGTGACGAACCCGTCGCTCCCGGGCGGTGCGGGCGGGAGCGTCAGGAGCGTGTAGAGCAGGAGGAGCGAGGCACCGCCACCGACGGCGACGAGGAGGAGTTGGACTCCGGCGAGGAGGGAGCCGCGCAACGTGGAGGGCATCGCTCACAGCGTGTCAGCCGTGTGCCGTAGCTCTTCGGGTCCGAGCGTCACTCAGCGGCGCCTGCCGGCGGTTCGACCGGGCCGTCGTCGTCGGACTCGGCTTGCTCCTCCCGTGGTGTGAACTGCGTCGCCTTCGGCCCGACGACCGTCGTCCCCGCCGGGACGTCGTCGCTGACGATCGCGCCGGCGCCGACGCGTGCGTCTTCACCGACTGTGATCGCCCCGATGAGCGTCGAGTTCGCCCCGAGGACGGCGTCGTCTTCGACGGTCGGATGGCGTTTCTCTCGTCGCATCGAGTTCCCGCCGAGCGTCACGCCGTGGTACATCAGTACGTCGTCGCCGATCTCCGCGGTCTCGCCGACGACGACGCCCATCCCGTGGTCGATGAAGAACCGTCGACCGATGGTGGCCGCCGGATGGAGCTCGACGCCCGTGAGTCCGCGGGCGAGATGCGAGAGCACGCGTGCGGGGAGCTGGAAGCCGCCCTCCCAGAGAACGTGCGCGACGCGGTAGAGCCAGATCGCGTGGAGTCCCGGGTAGGTCAGCAAGACCTCCAGCGGTCCCCGTGCGGCAGGATCTTTTGCCTGCGCGGTGCGGATATCCTCGGCGAGTCGCGAGACGAGCGAAACCATCGGTAGCGGAGATACGGCGAGTGTGCTGAAAACAGTTGTCGACTTTGGTTCGCCGAGCGGACGAGCGTGGACGCGTGTGGACCAGCGTCAGTCGCCCGCGCGACGTTCGTGACGCGACGGTGGGGGCACTTGTGTCGGCTGCGAGGACTCGGCGGGAGGGTCCGGGAGCACACAGCGGGGCGAGCGTGTCCCGAGGTGAGCGTACTCCTCGGGTGCGTTCGCGAGCGCGTGAGCGGGGTTGTCCCGACTCGCGATCCGTGCTGCACGGAGCTCGCCGAACCCCGCGATGCGGGCGCGGATACCTCGCCAGTGGTGTCGACTCCCCGCCGGAACCGAGATCTCCCGCGGGGGTTCCCAGTCGGGGTGGCTGGCGGCGAGGACGGCGTAGTTGACGTTGGTGGCGAGCGCGTCGTGGTCGACGAGGAGGCCGACGCGGGCCGACGGCGGCGCTCTGGCCGCGAGCACGTCCAACCCGAGGTGGAGCGCCCGGTACTCGGCGACGTTGTTGTCGGGAACCTCGTCCGCGAGTGCGATGCGAGCGACTCGTCGACCGTCTCGTGTCTCGATGACCGCGCCCAACCCACCGCGACTCCGCCGGTAAGAGCCGTCGGTCGCGAGATAGAAGTCGCGGTGGTGGGTCCGCGGCGGATGCGCAAAGTGGGGGGTTGGCGAGTCGTCGAACAGGTCTCGAAGGGTGGACCGGCCGGGGACGGCCATACGGGCGATTGTACCGCGATCGTATTTAAAGGCTCGCCCTGGTGTGAAACTGGTCGATCGCCCCTGAGTCGGAGACACCTTCGGGGTCGACGGCCGTCCGGGTGGGTTGTGTGACCATAGCATATTTAAGTATCACCGCAAGAAGTATCCTCCATGACTGATAGTCAGTCCCACATCAACAGACGAACGTATCTGAAGCTCGCGGGCGGTGCGGCGTCGGCAGCGGCCGTCGCCGGGTGTACGGGCAACGGCGACGGTGACACGTCCCCCTCCGACGGCGGCGACGGGACTGGGACGACCTCCTCGGACGGTGGCGACGGCGGCGACGGGGATTTCTCGCTGACCATCACGCAGGGACAGATGCCCTCGGGACTGGACCCGCACGACCACCGCGAGACGCCGACCGACGTCGTCATGCTGCACGTCTACGAGGGCGTCCTCTCTCGCGACGCCGACGGGAACATCGTCGAGTCGCTGGCGACGGACTACGGCCGCGTCGACGGCGAGAACGCGGTCACCTTCTCGCTCAGGGAGAACGTGACGTTTCACAACGGTGACACGCTGACCGCGGAGGACGTCGCCTACAGCATCAACCGCATCGTCCAGGAGGACGTCGGCTTCACCAGCCCCCAGCGCGACCAGCTCGCGGGCGTGTCGGGGGCGGAAGCCACCGACGAGACGACGGTGAAGGTGACGAACGACGGGCTGAACCCCATCGTCTTCTCCGAGTTCGCGACGTACTGCGACGTCATCCAGCGGGCGTGGGCCGAGGAGAACGACAAGTCCTACATCGGACAGAACATGATGGGGACGGGACCGTTCCAACTGTCGTCGTACACCGAAGACGAGGAGGTCGTCCTCGAGCGGTACGACGACTACTGGCGCGAGCCGGCCGCGGTGTCGGAGGTCGTCTTCCGCGCCGCCGAGGAGGCGAGCACGCGCGTCAACCAACTGCTGCAGGGCGAGACGGACATCACGGTCAACGTCCCCCCACAGGAGGTCCAGCGCGTCAACGACAGCGACAACGCGACCATCGCCGCCGCACCGTCGACGCGTATCATCTACAACGGGATGCGCTACGACGTCGAACCGTTCTCGAACGTCCAGTTCCGACAGGCGATGAACTACGCCGTCGACCTCCAGAGCATCGTCGAGAACATCCTCGGCGGCTTCGGCTCCCAGACGGGCCAACCGACGCTCGAAGGGTTCGTCGGTTACAACTCCGACATCGACCCGTACCCCTACGATCCCCAGCAGGCGGAGCAGCTCGTCGAGGAGAGCGGCTTTGCGGGCGCGGAGCTCGAACTCCACACGCCGGTCGGCCGCTATCTGAAGGACCTCGAGATCGCGCAGGCGGTCGCCGGTTACATCGACGAACTCCCGAACGTCTCCGCGTCGGTCAACCAGCGTGACTTCGGCTCGCTCACCGACGAACTGCTCACCGGCAACATCGAGGACAAGCCGGACTGGTTCCTCATCGGGTGGGGTGAGGCGACGTTCGACGGCGGTCTCGTGATGACGGCGCTGTTGAGCACCGACGGCGCGCTCAGCACGTGGAGCAACGAGGAGTTCGACTCGCTGCTGGCGGACGCCGGCGAACAGACTGGTGACACCCGCGACCAGACGCTCCAGGAGGCGAACCAGTTGGCGCACGACGAGGCCCCGTGGATCTTCCTCAACCGGCAGTTCAGCGTCTACGGTGTGAACAACAGCCTCGACTGGCAGGCCCGCTCCGACGAGCGCATCGACGCCTACGACGTCTCACAGAAGTAACTCAATGTCTCTGTCGCGGTTCCTGCTCAAGCGCTCGCTCCACGGCCTCTTCGTCGTCTGGGGGGTCGTCACCGTCGTGTTCGGCCTGCGCGTCGTCGCGCCGGGCGACCCGGCGAACGTGTTGCTCCCCCCGAACGTCGACCCGGAGGTCCGTCGGCAGGTCGTCGAAGAGCTCGGATTGAACGAACCGCTGTACGTCCAGTACGCCGAGTTCGTCGCCGGGATTCCGGTCGGTGACCTCGGGCTGTCGCTGACGACGCGGACGCCGGTCGCCGCCCGCGTGCTGGCGCGACTGCCGGCGACGCTCGAACTCGCGGTCGCCGCGACGGTCGTCGCGGTCGTCATCGCCATCCCGCTCGGCGTCGTCAGCGCCACGCGGCGGCACGAACCCGCCGACTACGGCGCGACGGTGTTCTCGCTGCTCGGCATCAGCACGCCGAACTTCTGGCTCGGCGTGATGCTCATCATCCTCTTCGCCGTGCAGCTAGACCTCTTTCCGACGAGTCGCCGCCCCGTCGGCTTCGACACCGTCCTCGCGCAGGCCGTCGCGCTCCAGTTCGGCCCGGCGTGGGATGCGTTCACGACGTGGCTGTGGCACATCACGCTCCCCGCCGTCACGCTGGGGACGTACTTCACGGCGCTCATCACGCGACTCACCCGCAGCGGGATGCTCGACGAACTCGGCAAGACCTACGTCCGCGCCTCCCGGGCGAAGGGGCTCCCCGAGACGCTGGTCCGGTACAAACACGTGTTGCGGAACACGCTCATCCCGGTCGTCACCGTCGTCGGGCTCCAGTTGGGGACGCTCATCGGCGGCGCGGTCATCACCGAGTTCATCTTCGCGTGGCCCGGTCTCGGGTCGCTCATCATCAACAGCTTCAACGCCCGCGACTGGCCGGTGTTGCAGGGGTCGCTCATCGTCGTCGGCGTGGGGTTCGTCGTGACCAACATCCTCGTCGACGCGTTCTACGCGTATCTGAACCCACAGGTGGCTTACGACTGATATGATCTCTCCACGCACACTCCGGAATCTGAAGACGGAGCTCGATCGAAGTCTCCTCGCGAAGGCGGGCATCGCGATCGTCGTGTTCATGATCGCGATGGCGTTCTTCGCGCCGCTCATCTCGCCGTACAGCCCGGGTCAACAGAACCTCGATCAGGCCCGACAGCCGCCGTTGGGGTTCACCACCCAGGAGACACAGGAAGTGACGAAGACCGAGAACGGGAGCGTCGTCATCGAGGACGGTACCGTCGTCACCGAGACCCGGACGGTGTACAACAACGCGACGCTCGCGCACCCGCTCGGTACCGACGGCAACGGCCGTGACATCCTCTCGCGAGTCATCTACGGCGCGCGCACGTCGATGCTCGTCGGCCTGTTCGGCACCGGGTTGGCGGCGCTCGTCGGCGTCAGCGTCGGCCTCAGCGCGGGCTACTACCGCGGCGCGGTCGACGACGCGCTGATGCGCACCGCCGACATCATGCTCGCGTTCCCCTCGCTCGTCCTCGCGGTCGCGCTGGTGGGCGTCTGGGGACAGGCGGCGTTCCGCATCCCCGACCCGTTGGTCGTCACCGGGTTCGCCGACTGGTGGCGTGACCTCGTCGGCCTCTCGGCGGGGCCGATGCCGAGCGACGTCGTCCTCCCCGGAACCGTCGTCGTCGTCGTCGCGCTCGTCAACTGGGTGTGGTTCGCCCGAGTCGCACGCGGCGAGGCGCTCTCGGTTCGCGAAGAGGAGTACGTCAAGGCCGCCCGTGCGCTCGGCGCGACCGACTCGCGCGTGCTCGGTCGACACGTCCTCCCGAACGCCATCACGCCGATCCTCGTGTTGGCGACGGTGCAGGTGGCCGCGATCATCCTGCTGGAGTCGGCGCTGTCGTTCCTCGGACTCTCGGGGGCCGCAGTCTCCTGGGGGTTCGACATCGCGCTCGGTCGACAGTACCAGTCCACCTCGTGGTGGATCTCGGCGATCCCCGGTATCGCGATCGTGCTGACCGTCATCGGCCTCAACCTGGTCGGCGACTGGCTCCGTGACGCGCTCGATCCCGGCATCGAAGGGGAAGGTGGTGTCTAATGGCAGACGAGATTCTCGAGATCAGAGGACTGAAGACGCGCTTCTTCACCGACGAGGGACAGGTGAACGCCGTCGAGGACGTCTCGTTCGACGTCCGCGACGGGGAGATCTACGGCATCGTCGGCGAGTCGGGGTCGGGAAAGTCCGTCACCGCGCTGTCGGTCGTCGACCTCGTCGACTCGCCCGGACGGGTGACCGCCGGCGAGGTCTGGTACCGGAACGCCGACCTCGCCGAGGAGTTCCGCGAGAAGCGCCCCGACGCCGTCGACGGTGACCGCGTCGACGTTCGACAGTTGCCGGAGGGCGTCCGTCGGTCGTTGCGCGGCCCCTCGTTCAGCATGATCTTCCAGGATCCGATGAGTAGCTTCAACCCCTCGTTGACGGTGGGCGAGCAGATCGCCGAGGCCGTCGAGGTCCAGCGACGCGCTCGGGCGAACCCTCGGCGAACCCGCTCGCGGACGCAGGGGTACGGACTGGGGAGCCTGCTCGTCGACAGTCTGCTCCCGTCGCGAAGTTACGTCGACGAGTCGAGCAGGGCTCGGGCGGTCGAACTGCTCGAACAGGTCGGCATCCCCGACCCGGCCGAACGCGCCGAGGAGTACCCCCACCAGTTCTCCGGCGGGATGCTCCAACGGGCGATGATCGCCCAGGCGCTCGCCGGCGAGCCGGACGTGCTCGTCGCCGACGAACCGACGACGGCGCTCGACGTCACCATCCAGGCGCAGATCCTCAACCTGCTGCGCGACCTCCAGAAGGAGGAGGGGATGAGCGTCGTGCTGATCACTCACGACCTCGGCGTCATCGCCCGGATGTGTGACCGCGTCGGCGTGATGTACGCCGGCGAGATCGTCGAGCGGGGGACGCTCGAAGACGTCTTCGAGAACCCCGTCCACCCGTACACGCAGGGACTGCTCGGGTCGATTCCGGACCTCGCCGACCCCGCGCCACGACTCCGACCCATCGAGGGCAACGTGCCGAGTCTCCTCGACTCGGAGATGGGCGACCGCTGTTACTTCGCCGACCGCTGTCCGAAGGCGATGGAGGACTGTCTCCGGCGGATCCCCGAGTTCGACGCCGACGGGAGCGACGAACACCGCGTCCGGTGTGTCCTCGCCGAGCAGCCGTACGACGAGACGCGGGCGTTGCACGAGGAACAGTTCGAACGAGAGGAGGTGACCACCGATGACTAACGCTGAGACGCCGGTTCTCAGCGTCCGCGACCTGAAGAAGTACTACTTCGAACAGGACAGCCTCCTCGACTCGGTGTTGCGGCGCGAGACGCAGAGCGTGAAAGCCGTCGACGGGATCAGTTTCGACATCCAGAAGGGTGAGACGCTGGGACTCGTCGGCGAGTCGGGGTGCGGGAAGTCGACGACGGGCGAGACGTTGCTCCGACTACGTGAGGCGACGGCGGGGAGCGTCGAGTTCGACGGCGAAGACGTCCTCGGGATGAGCGGCGAGGAGCTGAAGGCGTTCCGTCGCCGCGCGCAGATCGTCTTTCAGGACCCCTTCTCCAGTCTCGACCCGCGAATGACCGTCGGCGACATCCTCGCCGAACCGCTGAAGATCCACGACCTCCCCGCGGAGATTCCCGCCGACCGGTCGAAGCGGGAAGTCCGTCGCGAGAAGGCCCAGGAGTACCTCGAACGCGTGGGACTGTCGGCCGGACAGATCGACCGCTACCCCCACGAGTTCTCCGGCGGACAGCGACAGCGAATCGGCATCGCGCGGGCGTTGATGCTCGATCCGGAGTTCGTCGTGCTGGACGAACCCGTCTCCGCGCTCGACGTCTCGGTGCAGGCACAGGTGCTCAACCTCCTGGAGGACCTCCAAGAGGAGTTCGGACTGACCTACCTCTTCATCGCTCACGACCTCTCGGTCGTCCGCCACATCTGCGACCGCGTCGCCGTGATGTATCTCGGCAACGTCGTCGAACTCGGTCCGACCGACGAGCTGTTCGACGACCCGAAACACCCCTACACGCAGGCACTCTTGGAGAGCGTGCCGCGGGCGGCGGTCGAAGAACAGGGACGACGCGTCGACCCGCTGCCGGGCGACGTCCCCTCGCCCCGGAACCCGCCGTCGGGCTGTCGGTTCCGGACGCGATGTCCGCAGGTCATCCCGCCCGACGACGTCGCGATCGACCAGGAGACGTACCGCGAGGTGATGGACCTCCGAGACCGCATCGAGTCGGGCGACCTGAACCTCGACAACGTGTGGGCCGACGTCGACGAGGACCGAAGCGACAAACCGGCGTTCAAGCGTCGACTCCGCGCCGAGTTCTTCGTCGAGCGGCTCTCGGGGGAGAACGAGGCCGTCGTCGAACGGGCGCTCGACGCGCTGGCGGAGGACGACCGCAAACGGGCGGCAGCGCTCCTCCGCGATCGGTTCGCGAGCGTCTGCGAACGAGTGCGACCCGTCCTTCAGCAGGAGGCACACCCGGTCGCCTGCCACCTGTACGAGCAGCCCGAGACGACGGAGGCGTCCGTAGAGGCGTCTGCCGACGACTGACGACGTCGCGACCCGCCAACCGAGTTCGAGACCCGTTCGAGCGTGGAGTTCTTGTCTCGACGACACCTCTCTCCAGTATGCTCGCCAGAGAGATCATGCGGACCGACGTCGAGACGGTCGGCCCGGACGACGACGTCAGCGACGTGTTGGGTCGACTCGCGAAAGCCGAGTTCAACGGGTTCCCCGTCGTCGACGACGACGACCACGTCGTCGGCATCGTCACCCAGACCGACCTCGTCGGACTGTTCCAGACCAGAGACCGGACGCTGTGGATCCCGGTCGGCTTCCCACCGTTCATGGAGACGCTGACCTACGCCGTCGACGTCTCGTGGAAGGATCTCGATCTCGGCGTCGACCTGCTGAAGAACGCCGGTAAACCCATCAGCGAGGTGATGACGACCGACGTCGTCTCCGTCGCACCCGACGACGACCTCGATCACGTCCTCGATCTGCTGTCGGACGACGACCGCGACATCAACCGAGTGCCGGTCGTCGAGGACGGGCGACTCGTCGGCATCATCGCTCGGCAGGACGTGTTGCGGGCGCTGCGAGACGAGCGACGGGCGAATTAGCCTCGTATACACGGCCACCTGTCTTTTCCGTCGACGAGACGTAGACGACTCCCGTGAGCTATCATACGACAATCGGCTGGTCGCTGACGACGTCCGGAATCGTCACGCTGATTCTTGCCTACCTACCAGGTGACTCACTCTACTGGGGAATCGGATTACTGGTGGTGGGTCTCATCATCATGTCTCGACGAGTCGTTTGAGCGGCGGTCGGCGGTGCCGACAACGAAAGCTTGAGGCCGGTACCGCGACGAACGTCTCCGTGACCCGCGTTCGGAATCTACTGCTGTTCGTCGTTCTCGCCGCCCTCTGGGGGTCGGCGTTCATGGCCATCAAAGCCGGTCTCCTCGCCGGTATCCCACCCGTACTGTTCGCAGCCGTCCGTTACGACGTCGCCGGACTCCTCGTGTTGGCGTACGCCGCCGTCGTCCTCGACGACCCGTTCCCCCGCGGTCGAGGACAGTGGACGCTCGTCGCCATCGGTTCGACGTTGCTCATTGCCGCCTACCACGCGCTGCTCTTCGTCGGCGAGACCGACCCGGCGGTCAACAGCGCCGCGGCGGCGGTCATCGTGAGCCTCTCGCCCGTCCTGACGACCGGGTTCGCCCGCGCGTTCCTCCCGCAGGAACGACTGTCGACGGTGGGCGTGTTCGGACTGCTCCTCGGACTAGTCGGCGTCGCCGTTCTGTCGGATCTCGACCCGAACAACCTGCTCGCCGGCGGATTCGTCGCCAAACTGCTCGTGCTCGCGGCGGCCGCGGCGTTCGCACTCGGGAGCGTCCTGACCGGCCGCGTCGACGCGGAGATGCCCATCGAGTCGATGGAGGCGTGGTCGATGCTCGGCGGCGCGCTGTTGATGCATCTGCTGAGTTTCGCGCTCGGCGAGTCGCCGGCGGGCGTCGCGTGGACGTCGTTCGACGTCGTCTGGTCGCTCGGCTACCTCGCAGTCGGGTCGAGCGCGGTCGGCTTCCTCATCTACTTCGACCTGCTGGAGCGACTCGGCCCCATCGAGATCAACCTCGTCTCGTACGTCGCCCCCGTCTTCGCCGCACTCAGCGGGTGGGTCGTGCTGAACGAGCAACCGTCCGTGGCGACGTTCACGGGGTTTCTGCTCATCTTCGTCGGCTTCCTCCTGCTCAAGCGCCGAGCGATCCGACGGGCGCTCGGCTCGACGTCGGTCGTCTCGTCGTAGCGACTACGCCTCGCCCTCGTCTGCCGGCTCGACGTCGACGACCGTGCCGACCATCGTCCACCCCTCTTCGTCGGGCGCCTTTCGACCGACGATGACGGCGGACTCGTCGGCGGTCGTCGTCAGTCGGTACTCCCCGTCGTCACCCTCGCGCGTCCCCTCTCCCTGGAACTCCGTCTGGAACCACTCCGTGCTGGAGAGACGGTAGACCGCCGTCGACCCATCGTCGAGCGTCAGCCTGATCGGTCGGGGACTGATGTTGTGAATCCGTTTCGCGGTGCGGTTGAGCTCTGCCATACCGACGAGGAGGTCCGTCGCGTATAAAACTGGACGTGTCAGAGAACCGTTTCGGGACCGGTAAGCAGTGCCTGACGCGTGGTAGCCGAGATATAGCTACGTCTTCTCCTCCCGACGGTACTGTCACGCACCCCGAACCCCGGTTGCAGACCGATTCGCCTCTCTCCCGTCTCGGTCGACGTGTTCGGGCAGTGCGTGACCAACGGAGCACTGTGTTGCATCCGGCCTGCTGCGGGTTCGACACCGGCCGCCTCTCCGGGCGGCCGGAGTCTCCCGACTCGGATGCCGACTCCACCACGTTCTCTCGACGGCTCGACGCGAGCACGCGTCTCCCATCTGATCCGACAGAGCCACGGCGAGTTTCGGCCCTCGAACGGACGCCGGGGGTATGCTGTCGTTCTGACACAGCGAATTCCGGTGTCATCTCGAGTGAATGTTTGTACGTAGCGATAGTTCATAGAAAAAGAATTAGAAGACATAATAAACGTTTTAGAGCGATCTCGCTCGCCTGTAAAATGAATATCGTGGGATTACTCCCGCGTGAAACCCCCCGAAAGGGAGCGAAGGCTCACCCCCCTATATGTCCCCAGGGGTAGATGTCTGAACTACGAGGTCCCAAAGCAATGTCGAACCCCTCCACGCAACTCACCGAACGAACGTCGCAGTTCACTGCCCCGTTCCCGATCAAGCGCAGCCGTCAGATGCTCGTCGCTCCGCTCCGGTTCGTCGGGTTCTGGGCGGCGGTCTCCATGCCGTTCCTCTACCTGCCGCTTCTCGCGGGCGGCCTCGACGCCGGCGAGGTGTACGTCTTCGTCGGCCTCCTGCTGCTCAACCTGTTCGCCTTCGTCGTCGGTCACGAGTACAAACAGTAACCCCCGTTTCGGCCCTCCCTTCGCCCCCGCTCTTTCTCACCGATCGCGCTCCGTTCACGGAACCGAGTTGCTTTAGACCGACAGATTCGGAGTGGCGGTATGGCCCTCGATACGGTCCCGCTCGGACAGACCGGAACGAAGGTGAGTCAGATCGCCTTCGGGACGTGGCGGTTCGGACGGGAGAACGACGACGGCGACGTCGAAGTCGGTCGCGAACGGGCGCACGAACTGCTCGACGCCTACGCGGACTACGGCGGCACGTTCATCGACACGGCCGACATGTACGGCGACGGGCGAAGCGAGAGCTACATCGGCGAGTGGCTCGACAGCCGGGACCGCGAGGAGTTCGTCGTCGCCTCCAAGATCTACTGGCCGACGCGCGACGACGCCAACGGCCGGGGTCTCAACCGGAAACATCTCCGTCGGCAGATCGACCGCATCCTCGATCGCCTCGGGACGGACTACGTCGATCTCCTCTACATCCACCGCTGGGACGACGAGACGCCCGTCGAGGAGTTCATGCGCACGCTCGACGAGTTCGTCCGCGACGGGAAGGTCAACTATCTGGGCACGTCGACGCTGGAACCGAACGCCTGGAAGATCGTGAAGGCGAACGAACTCGCCCGTCGACGCGGCTACGAACCGTTCCGGGTCGCCCAACCGCGCTACAACGTCGTCAACCGCGAGATCGAGGGCAACTATCTAGAGATGTGCGCCGACTACGACGTCGGTGTCGTCCCGTGGTCGCCGCTGGCCGGCGGGTTCCTCACCGGCAAGTACAGTCGTGGGGAGACGCCGCCTGTGGGGTCGCGGGCGGCGACCGACCAGCAGTTCGTCGACTCCTATCTCGTCGACGAGAACTTCGACGCGCTCGAAGCCGTCGAGTCGGTCGCGGCCGAACTCGACGCGACTCCCGGACAGGTCAGCCTCGCGTGGCTCCTCCACCACCGACAGGTGACGTCCCCGATCGTCGGTGCCCGGACCGTGAGCCAACTCCGCGAGAACCTCGCGGCCGCCGACCTGTCGTTGACGAGCGACCAGTTCGAGCGACTGCTCGCCGCCAAGCGCTGAGCGTCTCACAACCGTTAGGTGTGCCGACGCACAAACGCGGCTATGACCGACGCCGACCAGTTCGACGCCGACGACTGGGTCGCCCGACTCCGGTCGAACCGCACACAGAAAGACGAGTTCTTCGCCGACCACCCGCAGTCGCCCATCCCGCCGGAGGAGCGCGAGGGGTTCGACGGACTCTCCTACTTCGACCCGGACACGGAGTATCGCGTCGAGGCACACGTCACCGTCCACGACGACCCCGAAGCCGACCCCGTCGAGATGGAGACGTCGGCCGGTCCGAACGTCCGCTATCTCCGGGTGGCGACCTTCGAGTTCGAAGTCGGCGGCACCGAACAGACGCTCACCGCCTACCAGCAGGCGGTCGACGGCGACGAACCCCTGTTCGTCCCGTTCCGCGACAAGACGACGGGGCAGCAGACCTACCCGGACGGTCGCTACATGGAGTTCGAGGCCGACCGGGCGCTCGTCGACGGCGACACGTTCGTCCTCGATTTCAATCTCGCGTACAACCCGTTCTGTGCGTACAGCGAGACGTTCGCCTGCCCGCTCCCGCCCGAGGAGAACTGGCTCGACGTCGTGATCCCCGCCGGCGAACGGTACGAGAACTGACTGATCTCGAGGTCTCTCTCGACGCCGATCACACGATCCGAATTCGTGGGTCTTGGTAACACGAAACACTCAAATTCGGCCGGAAAGCGAAATTCATTACCTCGTCGACGACCAACGGCCAGTAGAGAAATGGACTTCACGAAGAAAGGACTCATCGGGCTCGTTCTGATAGTGGTCGGCACGCTCGCACTCGTTCCCGGCGCAGCCCCGGACGCAGCGACGCTCGCACAGCTGTTGCTCCTCCCGGCAGCCGCCGCGGTGACGTACGGGACCTACCTCGTCGGCACCGAAGGCGACGGCCGCCCGGTCTGAACCGACGGACACGGCTTTTCACCGCCAGTTGACCGCCGAAAGCGACAGTGTCGCCGGTGCCGATGGACGATGTCACGGAATCCGCGCCGAAACGGGACGTTCGACGAGCGATCTGTGGGTCTTTCAGGATTCTTTGCTAGAGTGTAGAGAAATCCCATACTAGGGCGAACTAGGTGTGTAAGGACAGAGTTTAACTTCGTCCTACAGCGGTTTTTCGGATATGTCACAGGCGACCCCAGCAGTCGGGAGACAGCACGCACAGACAGTAACGATCGAACGTGAGATGAACCAGTACGGTGCGCTGACGGTGTACGTCGACGAGGAGAACGCGACCCGTCACGTCGTCGAGTACGCCTCCGAGGAACTCGAGTCGACGCTCCGGGAACTCCCGTCGGGCAGTTCGGTGCCGCTCGTCACCGAGCCGATCGGTACGCGCGGCAACGCGTGGCGCGCGACGTCGCTCACGCGGTAGCGTCCGGATCGCCGAACCCGCTCGACTGCCCTCCGCTCGTCTCATCTCCGCTCTTCTTCGCTGGTCTCCGCTCTTCTTTGCTTCGTCTGTCGCCGCGTTCACCGCTGCCGGTCGGACCCACGAGTCGGACGGTTCAACTCGTCGTACAGTTCACGGACGCGAGGGGCGGTTCGATACGCTCGGTGTTCCGACAGCAGCGTGACGACGAGAAACACCGCGACGAGGAGCGCCGACACCCGAGGCGAGTCGGCCGCGTCGAGTCGATCGAGAGTCCGGTGGAGCCAGAAGACGTCCGCCCACTGGCCGTCGTGGAGGGCGACGAGCGTCCGACTCGTCGGGCGGAGTTTCGCGGCGTCGGGGATCAACGCCCACACACCACCGAGAGCGACGACCGTCCGTGGGTACGGAAGCCGTGGGAGGAGGTAGGTGACGATCAGTGCGGTGACCGTCGCCCCGAGCGCGAAGTGCCCGATAGCGAAGGACATAGCTCTGTAGACGCCCGACGAGAGTAAAGCAGTTCCGCAGGTGGGGGCGGTTCCGGACTCACTCTCCGAGACACGGGTAGTTATCCGTTCACCCGCCCTACAGAACCGAATGGCACTCGCCTTCGAAGAGCGGATTCGACTCGTGTGGATCGCACTCGGGGTCGTCTGCGCGCTCGTCCTCCTCTACGCCGTCTCGACGTTCGTCGGGACGTTCGTCTTCGGCGTGTTCGTCTACTACGCCGTCCGACCTATCCACCACCGTCTGCGGCAACGTGTCTCGCCGCCGTCGCTCGCGGCGTTCCTGTCGATGTTCCTGTTGGTGTTGCCGGCGCTCCTCGTCGTCTTTGCGACGCTCGGCATCGCAGTACAGGAGCTGTCGCGGTTCCTCAGCAACCAGGAGCTGTCGGGGCTGGAGGCGCTGCTCGCTCCGTACATCGACTCCGCGTTGACGGAGACCGACCTCCAAGCGTTGCTGGCCGGAAACGTCGACGCAGCGACGCTCCAACAGTCGCTGTCGGTCGCGACGCAGTCCGTCTCGTTCGTCGGGCTCGGCGTGCTCCACTTCTTCGTCATGCTCGCGCTCGCGTTCTATCTGCTTCGCGACGGAGACCGACTCGCCACACTCTGTTACCGCTGTATCCCCGACGAGACGTTCGCCGCCTACGGCCGTGCAGTCGACCGCGACCTCAAGAACGTCTACTTCGGCAACATCGCCAACGCCGTGTTCACCGGTACCATCGGGGCGATCACCTACACTGGTCTCAACTACCTCGCGCCCGCGGGCGTGTCGATCCCCTATCCCGCACTGCTCGGACTGTTGACGGGCGTCGCCAGCCTCGTCCCCGTCGTCGGGATGAAACTGGTGTACTTCCCGGTTGCCGCGTATCTGGCCGGCAGGGCGCTGTTCCTCGGACAGACCGAAGCGCTCTGGTTCGTCTTCGCGTTCGCGGTGCTCTCACTCGTCGTCGTCGACACCATCCCGGACGTCGTCCTCCGGCCGTTCGTCTCGGGCGGGACGCTCCACAGCGGGACGCTCATGCTCACGTACATCCTCGGCTCGCTGCTCTTCGGGTGGTACGGCATCTTCCTCGCCCCGCTCTTGCTCGTCGTCGTCGTCGAATTCGTCCGTATCGCGTTGCCGACGCTGTACGACTCGTGGGGAGACGGAGTCGACGCCGGACAGACGACCCTCGCCGGCACCGACTGGGCGACCAATCGACCGGAGACGACCGTCGAGAGCACCGACGGCGGTCACGAGTCGGGGTCGTCCGATCCGTGAGCGAACCGACAGTCGTCGCGTTCCGGTGACGGCGAGAGACGCACGTCCACATCCGTGTCGGTGATCGCTCTCGTCGTGGCGTCGCCTCCGGGGAGATTTAAATGAGTTCAGCTATTACACCAAACTGAAATAACGGCCTCTCTCAAATTGCCATACGCAACCTGTCGAGGAATCCTTGCCCGGAGTTCACATCGACAGGTTGTGGCATTCCGGTCGACGACGCCCGTCCCCCCGGGCGCCGTCGGACCGTCGCAGTCGACGGTTTCTTCGGACTCCTCGGACGACAGTTCCGAGAGCCACAGCTGCCGATCGAGAGTGGCGAGGACGAGAGACACCGATCGCTCGAGGAGACGAGTCGTCGAAGAATGCCCGGGGTGGGCTCCGAACCCACGATCTCCGCATGTCCCAGGTCCGAGGCTCGGCAGTCCTCTATGGGACGGAGGCTTCCAAGGCGGTTACCGCACCGAAGCTCGTTTGCCGCGCCGGCGACGCCGACGCGACGAACCCTATGAGTGCGGCGCTATGTCCAGCTAAGCCACCCGGGCTCACTTTCACGTACCGCGATGATACTCTTTAAGCTTCTCATATCGCGCCACTCCGGGACTTGCTCACACGTTCGTCGGTAACGGGGCTGACCCACCTTTTCCTCGCCGAGCCCATCCCTCGGTTTTCCGAGCGGACCCCTCGGTTTTATGTCATAGTACTGGGACTCACCTCGCATGAGCCTACCGGACCTCGTCGACTCACGACTGAACGGGGAGTCCGTCGCCGCCCGCGTCACGCTCGGCGGCGAGGACGAACTGTTCGTCACGCCCACGCGAACGCTCGTCTACCGTGCGGACGGACTGTTGTCGGACGAATCTGTCGAAGCGTACACCCACGACGCCGAACGCATCGCCGTCTCGACTGGCCGGCGCAAGGCGAAGGTGACGCTCGACTACGGTCTCGACGGCGAGACGACGTTCGCCCTCCCCACCAAGCGACTACAGGAGGCGCTTCACCCCGTCCTCGCGGGCGTCCTCAACGCCGCGGGCATCACCGACCCTGGCGAGACGGTGAAACAGACGTTCCAGTTCAGCGAACTCACGCTCGTCGTCACGAGCGCCCGCGTGGTCAAACACATCGGGAGCGCCGTCTGGGACGACGACTACGAGGAGTTCCACTACGAGGACGTCACCGACCTCAGTTTCGAGGACGGCAGCGTCGCGACGTCGGTGGTGATCACGACCGACGGCCGACAGGAGCGGTTCAAGGCACCGAACGAGGAGGCTCGGGCGGTCCGCGAGACGCTCACGACCGCGCTGTTGGCCTACCACGACGTCGAGAGCCTCGAAGAGTTCCGCGTGGTGGCGGCTCCCGAGTCGGAACCCCAACGGGAGCGCGATCCGGTCGACTTCGGCGACGGACCGGACCCGCTGAGCGCGAACCCCGGCGACCTGTCGTCGGAACCGGCCAACGCCACGCGCGACGCCGAGGAACCGCAGTCGGCGGACCGACGAGACGACCCTTCGCCCGCCACCGAGGAGTTCGACTCGCCGTCGGCCGTCGCGGAGTCACTCGAACGGCCGGCCGAGACGTCGTCACCTTCGTCCCAGCCCTCGACGACGGCGACCGAGACGACCGAAGAGGGCGGTTTCGAGGGGTCGGGGTTCGAGGCGGCCGTCGACGACGACGAGCGCGTCGCCGACGAACTGGCCGCGCTCAGAGAGGCGGTCGAGGCGCAGAACGAGGAGCTTCGCAAGCAACGCGAGACGATGTCGACGCTCGTCGACGAACTCCGACAGGGTCGATGACATAGGTAGCCCGCCGGTCAGGACTCGCGGCCAGTCACCTTGCGGATACACGAGGAGCCGAACGGTCCCACCTCTCCGGACTCGAACTGGATGAAGTGACCCGTCGACAGTCCACAGCCACAGCGACGGCAGTCGAACTCGCCCTCCCGCCGGACCACCTGACTCTCGAAGCGGACGAACGTCCCGCCGCGTCGCGTCCGGAGTCGGCCGTCCTCGCGGTCGACGATGCCGCGCTTCTCGGCCTCGTCGAGGATCTCGCGAGTGAGCGTCGGGTTCGTCGTCACCGTCTCGATGCGGTCGACGGCGTCGGCGATGCTCAACTCGTCGACCTCCAGATGTGCGAGCAGGTCGAGTGCGAGTTCGACCTTCCGGGCCGAGTCGTCGGAATCGGCGGTCACGCAGGGTCGTTCCCGCCGGTCCCGCTTAACCGTTCGTACTCCGCGTGCGAGCGGTCGAGAGAAGCACAAAGCGTTTGCCGCCCGGTGACGGAACGTCGGTATGAAGCGACGGACGCGACTGGCGCTGGGCGGGGCCGTACTCGCCGTCGTCGTCCTCGGGGTGCTCTTCACCTCTCCCGACGTCGTCCTCGCTCGGCTCTCGTGGCTGGCGGCGAACCCGTTTCGGTTCGCCGCGGTGCTGCTCGCCGTCGCCGTCGTCCGCCCGTTTCTCGCGTGGCCGACGACCCTGCTGGCGGTTGCGGCGGGGTACGGGTTCGGACTGGTCGTCGGCCTCCCGCTCGCGCTCCTCTCGATGACGCTCACGGCGCTCCCGCCGTTCCTGCTGGCCCGTCGCGCTCGCGGAACGGGGCGGGTGACGGCCGTCTCCGAGCGGTTCGTCGACCGGGCGGGCGACTTCCGCAGCGTCGCCGCGAGTCGGTTCCTCCCGGCCCCGTCGGACGTCGTCTCCGTCGCCGCCGGCGTCGCCAACGTCTCCGTCCTCCCGTTTCTCGCGGGAACCGCCGTCGGCGAACTGCCGTGGGCCGTCGCCGGCGTGCTCCTCGGGTCGTCGCTCGACGTCGTCTCGGCGGACTCGCTCTCGGCCGTCGTCGACGCCCGCTTCGTGGTCGCCGTCACGCTCGTCGGCCTGCTCGGACTCGCGGGACCAGTCTATCGATACGTCACCGGTGGCAACGTCGCCGGCGACGCGTCGGGTGGCCGACGCTGAGGGTGTGAGACGGTCACACGCCCGGAGAAAGCTTTTTCGACGAGGGAGCGTCGACCGAGATATGTTCCCGGACGTCATCGAGACCGACCGTCTCCGACTTCGCCGGTTCGACCGCGAGACTGTCGACGCGCTCGACTTCTACGAGTACGCCGCGAAGACCGACTCCATCGAGGAGGAGACGCGCTACGTCAGGTGGGAGCCCCACGCGACGCCGAAGGAGTCGTGGGACTTCTTGAGAGAGATGGAGGCGGCGTGGGACGACGCCGAGAACGCGACGTACGCCGTGTTCCCGAAGGAGGGTGAAGAGCGGGCCGGCGAGTTCGCCGGCAACACCGGACTCGGCGTCGACTGGGACAAACGCAAGGCGACGCTCGGCGTCTGGCTCCGTAAACCGTTCTGGGGTCGCGGCTACTCGGGGGAGCGCGCCGGGGCGCTGCTCCAACTCGCGTTCGACCGCCTCGACCTCGACCTCGTCGACGTCGGCCACGACCCCGACAACGAACAGTCGCGTCGGGCCATCGAGAAGTACGTCGATCGCTACGGCGGTCGTCGCGACGGCGTCCTCCGCAACTGGCACTGCTCGGTCGACGGCGACCCGATCGACATCGTCCACTACTCGATCTCGCAGGCGGAGTGGCGCGAGGCCGTCGGCGACGAGCGTGAAGCGACGTTCGTCGAGGACAGAGCGTGACGACCGACCTGTTCCCCACTGCCGTCGAGAGCGAGCGACTCCGGTTCGAGCCGCTACACGAGTCGGTCGACACGCTCGACCTCTACGAGTATCACCGCACGGGCGACCTCGACCCCGTGATGCGGCACCTCTCGCAGGACGTCGCCGACACGCCGAAGCAATTGATGGACACAGTAGAGACGGCCGAGGAGCGATGGAACGACGCTACACGCGCCGAGTACGCCGTCGTCCCGAAGTCGGGAGAGGACGGTGCGGGCGAGCTCGCCGGGGTCGCCAGTCTCATGCCCCAGTGGGAGGAGCGCGCCTGCTACTTGGGGCTGTGGCTTCGCGAACCGTACTGGGGACGTAGCTACTCGGGTGAGCGTGCCGGCGCGATGCTCGCCGTCGTCTTTGACCGTCTCGACCTCGATCTCGTCAGCGCGAGCCACACGCCCGACAACGAACAGTCGAAGCGCGCCATCGAGAAGTACGTCGACAGATACAGCGGACAGTACGACGGCGTGCTCCGAAACTGGATCCCCGGTGACGACGGTCCGCGCGACTTGGAAGCGTTCTCGATCCGACAAGAACAGTGGCACGAGGCCGTCACGGCCGACGAGCTGGCGACCATCGAGGTGAGCGAATGAGCCTCTTTCCCACCGTCGTCGAGACCGACCGCCTGCGACTGGAACCCCGAACCACGGAGTACGTCGACGTACTGGACCTCTACGACGTCTGTGCGAACGACGACGGCATCGACGAGGTGACGGCGCATCTCCCGTGGGAACCGCACGCCACGCCGAAGGAGACGCGGGACTTCCTCGAACGCGGTCGGACGTACTGGGACGAAGCGACTGCCGCAGAGTATCTCGTCCGCCCACGGTCGGGGGAGGACGGCGCCGGCGACGTCGCCGGCACGGCCAGCCTCAAACTCGAGTGGGAGCGTCGGACCGCCGAACTCGGCGTCTGGCTTCGCAAGCGGTTCTGGGGCCGCGGTTACTCGGGCGAGCGAGCGACAGCGCTGGTCGAACTCGGGTTCGACGTGCTCGACCTCGACTACGTCACCGTCTGTCACGCGGTCGACAACGAGCAGTCGCGCCGGGCCATCGAGAAGTACGTCGACCGACTCGGCGGCCAGCGCGACGGGATCGTCCGTACCCGCTACGTCTCCGAAGAGACCGGCGAGGGTGTCGACGAGTACCAGTACTCGATCTCTCGGAAGCAGTGGCGCGAGGCGACCGGCGGCGAGCGGACGGCGACGTTCCGGTGGGGCTGACTCCGACCTACTCGTTCGGGATCGCCCCCGAGACCACCTTGCCACCCTTGAGTACGGCGGTCGGATTGTTGAGGAGCGTCAGGTCGTCGCTGACGTCGCCGTCGACGACGAGCAGGTCGGCGTCGGTGCCCGGTTCGAGCGTCCCTGACCCGTCGAGACCGATCACGTCGGCGGCGACTTCGGTCATCGCGCGGATCGCCTCGACAGGATCCATCCCGTACTTCGCCATGAACTCGACCTCCGTCGCGTTCGCGCCGTGGTAGTTGAACGGGGTGCCGGCGTCGGTGCCGCCCGCGATGCGGACGCCCGCCTCGAGTGCCTTCTCGAAGGAGTCGATGTGGCGCTCGTAGACGTGGCGCGTCTTGCGGGCGCTCTCCTCGGTCGCCGTCTCGATGTTGCGGACGATGTGGTACGGTGCCGACAGCGTCGGGACGAGCGTCACGTCGTGGGCGACGAGCAGGTCGACCGCCTCGTCGTCGAGGAAGGTGCCGTGTTCGACGGTGTCGACGCCGGCCTCGACGGCCGCCTTGACGCCCTCGGCCCCGTGGGCGTGCGTCGCGGCGTGGACGCCCTGACGGTGCGCCTCGTCGACGATGGCGTCGAGTTCGGCGTCGGTCATGGCGACCTGGTCGGGGTCGGTGCCGGGCGTCGTCACCCCGCCGGTGGTCATGAACTTGACGAATTCCGCCCCCTGTTTGATCTGCTCGCGGACCGCTCGACGGGCGTCGGCGGGGCCGGTTATCTCCCGACCGAGATGGTGGCCGTGCCCGCCCGTGATGGTGATCGAGCGGCAGTTGGCGACCGTTCGCGGACCGGGGACGTCGCCGGCGTCGATGGCGTCGCGGACCTGCGGATCGACGTCGCGTGCCCCCATCGCCCGGACGCCGGTGACGCCCGACTCGAGCGTCCGCCGGGCGTTCCGCGCTTCGACCAGCGTGAGTTCGGCGTCGCTCATGCCGACGACGTCCTCGACGCTCCGCTCGCCCGACAGCGAGTAGTGGACGTGCGCGTCGACGAGTCCCGGTAGGACGGAGTGACCCGGAAGCGAGACGACCCGTTCGTCGGCGTCGGCGTCGCTGTGGGCGAGAATCTCGTCGCCGCCGACCGCCGTGATCGTTCCCGACTCCTCGTCGAACGCAACCGCGCCCGTGCGTGTCTCGCCGCCGTCGACGAGCGTCACGTCCCGGAGAATCATGGTCGCGTTTCCCACTCCGTGGGCTTGAATCTGTCCGAACGACCCGAGTTCAGAGCTCGCGGGCGACCATCTCCCCCCAGTGTTCGAAGCCGTAGCGGTCGTAGAACGCCTGCGCGCGGTCGTTCTCCCGGTCGACGTCGAGCACGATCCGGTCCAGCGGCAGCTCCATCCCTCGAGCGAGGGTCAGCGCCGCCTCCATCAGGTCGTCGGCGACGCCGGTGCCGCGGTGCTCCGGCGCGACGAACAGCTCGTTGAGCACGGCCGCGTCCCAGACGAACGCCAGCGAGGCGGGGAGGACGAACACGTACCCCGCCACCTCGCCGTCGTCGTCGACGGCGACGGTCACGCAGTGGTCGTTCTCGGCGACGCAGTCGTCGACCCACGCCAGCCACTGCTCGCGGTAGTCGTCGGTCAACTTGGCCTCGTACTTCGGCCCTTTCTCTTCGCCGCCCGTCTCGTCGCCGATACCGAGTTCGAAACCGCGTTTCAGTTCCCAGAGACCATCCGCATCGGCGGCCGTGTAGGGTCGAACGTTCATGGACTCCGTTCGTCGGCGGCCGGTTTGAGTGGTTCCATCGCGTCGACCGGAACTGTCAACGTTCGTCGACGTGACGGTCGTTCCGTGTCCCCTCGAACTACCCGCTGGTACGCCGTCGACCTCCTCCTCGCGTTCGTCGGCTACGTCGTCGTCTGCTTCGGTCCCGTCGGCGTCGTCGCGTCCGTGCTCCTCCCACCGGACTCGGTCACCCAACTATTCACCGTCGGGGTCGTCGTACTCGTCTCGGCCCCGCTCGCAGTGTGGCACGTCCGGACCGGACGGTCGCTCGCGCCGCTCGGCGAACTGTTCTTCACCGTCGTCGCCCTCCAGACGCTGGCGCTGGTCGCCGCGATTCCGTTCGTCTACCTCGCCGACTGGCTGTCGGTCTCGATCACACTGTCGCCGGTCGTCGGCGTCCCGTTCGTGTTGGCGCTCTACCCGCTCGCGTACGTCCTCGTCTACCGCGACGGGTGGGAGCGTGTGAAGGCGCGTCTCGCTCACCAGCGATAGTGTTCCCACAGCCGCGTCCCCATCACGAACCCGCCGGTGGCGACGACCATCAGCTGCCACCCGGACATCACGAGCGGGAAGACGCGCTCGACGTCCGCCGACTCCGCGCCGGGCGAGGGGTCGACGCCGGTCCGGTAGTGGAGCGTCTCCGTCGTCGGCCGCGGGTCGGTGGGCGCGAGGTCGACGAACGTCTGGACGAGGCCCCGCTGGTTCGAGACCAGCAGGTGACCGTTGACGCGGTAGAACGTGTCGTGGAGGGGGTAGAAGGCGTTGACGCCGTTCGTGAAGAGGTCCGGAAAGATCCCGCCGAAGGTGAGGCCGGCGACGGCGACCCACGCGACGCGGACGCCGTGGTCGCCCCACCGCTCGCGGAGCCACGACCGCTCGCCACGGAGACGACTGTCGTACGCGACGAGACCGCCGAGGAGGGGCGGCAGGAGGAGCGTGTGGAACAGCGACCGGTGTGCGCCGGGGACGACGAGCCCGACGACGGCGTCCGTGTCGATGACTGTGGTGGCGAAGAGGACGACTGCGAGTGCACGCGGGGTGAACTCCTCGCCGAGCAGGGCGACCCCGACCAGCCCGGCGAGCGCGACGTGGACGACGGTCGACGGCATAACTCGTCATTGGTGGCCGGCGGTTTGAACCCTTCTCTCGGTCGTGTCGGCGACGAGACCGTCGCCGCACTCGTCCTCGTCGGTCGCTCGTCGCTCTCCATCGCTCGCCTCGGGCGGTCGCTCGTCGCTCTCTCCTACGTCACCTGTCGAACCCCGGTTTCGATGTGTTTTTTGTTCCGGTCGCCGGATGGACGTCACATGCACCAGGTTCAGGCTACCGTCGGTCTCGGGGGGGCGGCGTGACCGCGACGCCGCGCGAGGACCTCGCCCAGCGCATCGCCGGCGAGATCACGCTCAGTGCCGACCCGGGGGCGACGCTCCGGAAGTGGCGCACCGACTTCGACGTCTCGCAGACGGCGCTCGCCGAGCAGCTCGACGTCTCCTCCTCGGTCATCTCCGACTACGAGAGCGGCCGACGCGAGAGTCCCGGAATCGGCGTCGTCAGCCGCATCGTCGGCGCGCTGCTCGACATCGACCAGTCGCGCGGCGGCGGTCGGATCCGTCAGTACGCGCGCGTCCTCTCGGCGGGGTTCGAGAGCGACATCGTCCACGACCTCCGGGAGTATCCGACGAGCGTCCCGATGGATCGGCTCTACGAAGTGATGGAGGCGACGGAACTCGTCGCGGGCGACCACGACTACGTCAGCGGTCACACCGTCATCGACAGCATCGAGGCGATCACCCGCCTCTCGAGCGACGAGTTCTACCGCCTCTACGGACAGAGCACGAACCGCGCACTCGTCTTCACGGGCGTCACACGCGGGGAGTCGCCGCTCGTCGCCATGCGCGTCGTCAACCCGACGCCGAACGCGGTCGTCCTCCACGGCGTCGAGGAATCGGACCTCTGGGAACACGCCCCCGCACTCGCCACCATCGACGGCTTCTCGCTCGCCGTCTCGACGCGGGACTTAGACGAGATGCTCGACGACCTGCGAGAACTCCCCTGAGAAACACGAACGTCGTGGTCGACCCGGCCGCGCCGTCGGCGACGTCGCCTCGGAATTCGGGCTGTGCACCGAAGCGAGCTTCGACCTCACACCGACGGAGTCCGGCGGTCCGGTGAGTGCGATGGGCGACTCCTCTTGCCCGGAGGTGTTGTGCGCTCACACGCGCGGAAGCCGGTTCTCCTCCTCGCGGAGACCGGTCCGTGCGTCGACCCATCGCCGTCCGAGGCTTGTCGCCTGCGCCTGATAAGCGGCCAGCTGGGCTGCAGCGAGTGAAGTCGTCTCCCCCGTCCAGTCGGCTTCGACCCGGCCGGAGCTGTCGAGGCGATTCACCGGCATCTCGGTCCGGTGACCCGTGGGCGGACGTGAGTCACTCCCGTGAATCGGCGTCGCCTCCCGTTTACAGCGAGTGAAGTCGCCCGGGGTTACGAGCGATTTAACCACCCCCACCTCGTGGGTCTCGCTACTATGGAGTGGGAGGCCGGAACGCTGTTCGAACTCCTCGGCGACGAACTCGCTCGGACGATCCTCGCGCTCACGAGCGTGGAATCGCTCTCGGCGGACGCCTTGAGCGACCGCTCCAGTTCGTCGCGGCCGACGGTGTACCGGCGACTCGACGAGCTACAGCAGTACGACCTCGTCGCGGAGCGAACCGAGTACGACGCCGACGGCAACCACTACAAGACCTACGAGTGTCAGCTAGAACAGGTGTGTGTCGACGTCGACGGCGGTTCGTTTGCCGTCGACCTCCGACTCCGACGTGACGTCGTCGACGACGTGGACGGAGACGGCGCCACAGACGGAGACGGCGCCACAGACGGAGACGAGGACGGTTAGAAGACGAGACTGGAGTGCGGCACCGGTCCGAACGTCGCTCGGGTCGGTTACTCGACGTACTCGTAGTTCCGCTCGCCCATCCGTCCCCAACCGGAGAAGACGAACTCGTCGGACGGCGCGGTGAACTCCTCGACGTCGGTCTCCTTCTCGTGGTCGTGAACGTCGTGGACGAGTTCGTACTCCTCGAACGAGAGGTCGTAGCGGTTCTCGAGTTTCTCGTCGACGTTGAGCTGTTCTACCTCCTCCTTCCAACCTTCACAGACGGTCTCGGCGTGAATCTCCGCCTGCGCACCGGAGCCGTAGGAGCCGACGAGGAGGCGTTCGCCGGTGAAGTCACGGCCGGTCTCGGCGGCGTGTTTCAGCGCGCTGGTCCGCGCGACGTGGACCGACCCGGTGTACCAGTTACCCACCTGTCGGGCGAGCGAGAGCGTCGGGTCGATGGTGCGGCCGTACCAGTCGCGGTACTGCTCGGTCCCCTTGAGGTCGTCCATGTACGCGCGGACGGCCTCCTCGTAGTCGTCCCAGTCGTCGAACTCCGCCTCGCGGGGCTGGCGACCGATCTCCGCGGCGAGTTCGTCCTCGACGTCGGTGTCGCGGATCATGTGTCGGTAGCCGAGCAGCCCGGCCTTCCGGACCATCCCCGGGAACGGCGTGTGGAAGGGAATGTACGCGAAGTCGTCGGGGTGCGTGTCGCCAGCGACGCTCTCGAAGTCCTCCAGCGCCTCGCGCATCCGCGCCAGATACACCTGCATCGACCGCTTGCCGTCGACGCTCGGGAACTGCTGATTGGGCTTCAGGAAGTCGGTCTCGTCGGCACTGCCGTACCCCTGCTCCGTCGAGAGTTCGACGACGCTTGGGTCCTCGGAGATGAGCATCGCGACCGCACCGGCACCCTGCGTCGCCTCGCCGGGGTCGCCGCGCTCGTAGAGCGCCGTATCGGTGGCGACGACGAGCGCCGAGCGGCCGCGGTTCCGTCCGGCTTTGATCCAGTTGTACGCGTCGTCGATCGACTGCGTCCCGGCGACGCAGGCGAACTTCCGCTCGCCCTTGTTGGCGTGGTGGAAGTTGTCCTCGAACACCTGCTCGAGACAGCCCGCGATGTACGTCGAGACGGGTTTGGAGTTGTCGAACGACGACTCCGTGGCGACGTCGATCCGGCCGATGTCCTGTGGCGTCAGCCCCTTGCGTTCCATCAGGCGCTTTGCCGCGTTGGCACCCATCGTGACGATGTCCTCGTAGACGTCGGGGAACGACGAGTTCTCCAGACCGAGGCCCTTCGTGTACTTCTCGGGGTCCTCACCCTTCTTCTCGGCGAACGTGTTCGGCAGGTCCAGTTTGAGCTTCCCGGTCCAGATCTCGATTGCGTCGATGCCGACGGCTGTCATGAGTGTTCCGTACAGTCAGACCGCATAAGGGTTTGTCGATAGCAATTACGTCGGACGTCGAACCACCTCCGGTCCAGACGGTGACGACGATGGTCTCGGTGGGCGTCGCCGTCAAGCGCGACGAGGAGGACGACGCCGATCGGCTCCGGCTGAGCGCGGGCGTGGCGCTTCATCGACGGAGGATCGTCGTGAGCCACGACGGGAGCGGGCGGCTACCTGCGACCATTCCCGACTCCGTTACCCTTGCCGCCTCCGTCGTTTCCGTCGCTTTCGGGCGCGACGAAGTACGTCGCTGTGTCCCCGTCGCCATACAGCACCGAGAAGACGAAGAAGTCGCCCTCGTCGACGTAGTGGCGCTGTCCCTGCCGGTCGTCGAACGCGAACGAGAGCGTGCGGTTGCCACCCGCTTCGATGGGAACCGAGACGTCCCGATACGCTCCTCGAACGTCGAGGGTAGCCTCGCCCTCCTCGAACACTGCCCTCGTCGGCGGGTCGGTCCCTGCTCCGCCCTGGCTGTCCTGCGAGTAGAAGTTGAACCGGACCGCCTCGACGACCCGACGGCGGTCGCCGTCGGTGTTCTCCAGGGTCACCGTTACCCGGCCGTCGTCCTCGATGGTCGCACCGCGCTGCACCACGGAGCCCGGGTCGCCGGGGTTGATCTCCGCGCTCCCGCCGGACCCGTCGCCGCTTCCGCCGCCGCTTCCGTCGCTGTCGACGACGGACAGGTCGAACGCGACTCGCTCCTTCGCGCCCGGATTCGCCCCGAACGTCGCGGTGACGGTCGCCGACCGTTCACCGTCGACGTCCTCGGGGGTGTAGGTGAACGCCGCCCGCCCGTCGCTCCCGCTCACCGCCGTCGACGTCACCGTTCCGGGACCCTCCACCGACGCGTTCACCGTCACGCCGCTGACCGGGTTGTCGAACTCGTCTCTGACTTCGGCGACCACCCGGCGTTCGCCGCTCTCCGAGACGGTCTCGCCGTCGCCATCGACGCCGGTCAGGTACGTCGGCGTCGGGTCCGCGACGTCCGTACCGACGCCGACCTTCGCGAGGTTCAGATCGTAGTCGTACCCCGCCTCCAGCGTCAGTTCGACGACGCCGTCGGTCTTCGTCACGTCGACGACGTACCGACCGTCGTCGGGTTCGCCGTTGGCCGCGTCCGGTCCGTTCTCGTCGTACTCGTCGTCGAGCAACTGCTCTCGCCACGTCTCCTCGCTGAGTGTCGAGGCGACGGCGACGGTGAGCGGGCCGCCGTCCGCCTCGACGGTCACCGTCCGCTCGGAGACGCTCGTCGGGCGAACGTCGACCCCGAGCGTCCCCGTCTGCGACCGAGAGAGGTCGCCGTCGACGACGACGAGACCGATCCGGCGTCCGTCGACGAGCGTCTGTCCCGACTGCGGGACGCGGTTCGTCGCCGAGAACTCGTTGTAGAGCACGCCGTTCTCGTAGACCGTCGTCGGCGCGTTCCGATAGACGTGGTAGCTCGGTTCGTAGCGAACGGTGGTCGTCGAGAACGACTTGGTCTCACCCGGCCCCCAGTAGTCGGCCGTCTCGTCGTCGAGCGCTCTCGCGTTCCGGAGTCGACTCTCGCCGAGCGCTTCAGTCCGCAGCGTTCCAGACGGCGACGGCGGGTTGACGAACAGTGCTCGCTCGGGGTACTGCGTCCCCGTCCGGACCGCGACCGACTGTGTCACGCCCGTCCCGACTGTCCGGCTGACGGCGGACCGAACCGACTGTAGATCCCCCTGTACCTGCTGGTTGTGCCGAAACTCGACCTGCTCGTTCTCGGCGGGGACGACCGTCGTCTGGTAGGCCGACATCGAGAGTATCAGTAGACCGAAAAGCAGGATCGCGCCGACCTGCACGGTCACGCCACGGTCGTCTCCCCGAAAGTCCATTGCCTATCTCAACTGTGAGTAGGGTGAAAAGACTTACTCGAAAAGCAGACAGTCTTCCTCTACAGCCTATTCGTCGTCCTCTTCGACGACTTCGGGGTCGCTGAGAGCGCTCTGTAGCGAGTCGAGGCCGTTGACCCACTCGGAGACGAGTCCGTACTCGATGTCCTCGACGAGCGCCATGTCGAGGTCGTCGCCGTCGACGATGCGCGTCCCGGCCTGTACGAGGTAGCCGAGCGCGGCGTCGAGGTCCTCGTCGGCCTCGGCGTCGGCGGCGGCCCGGACGTACTCTTCGACGCTGGCCTCCTCAGCGGGACCGGCGGCGACGTACTCCTCGGCGGCGTAGAAGACGCAGACGAGGCTGGTCTGGACGCCGTCGATGAGCATCAGTTTCTCCTCGTCGTCGAACTCGACTTCGGTCAGGACGATCTCGCGGACGTCGGTGAGCTCTTCGATCGCCTCCTCCTGCGAGAGACGGTCCTCGTCGTACGCCGAGAGGATCTTCGCCACGGCGATGGCGGCGTCGTCCTGCAGGTTGAGGAGCAATCGTGCGGAGTCTTCGTTCTCAGGGTCGAGCTCTTCTTCTTCGACGCGGCTCAACCAGTTCTGCCAGCGTTCTTCCGTGTAGAACGTCTCCTCTGGTTCGCTCATACCACCACCGACAGTACCTGAACTCAAATGCCTTTCCTATCGCCGAGAAACCGGCCAGTTTAACTACTCAAGGTTTCGATTGTATCGATTCCGTACACTTCGCGGGGGGTCTCGACGTGGGCGGTCTCGACGGCGTCTGCGTGTCCCTCGTCGAGTAACCACTGGACGCGACGGGGGACCGTCTTCGGGCCGAGCACCGCACCCGGCCGGTCGGCGTCGTCGACGAAGTCCGTCTCCATCAGGAACGGCTCACCCTCTTCGACGGCGAGTTCGAGGTACTCTTTCTCGCTCATCACGCTCGGCGTCCCGCCGACGAGTCGACCGGTCGCGTAGTGCTTGACGACTCGCTCGCGCGGGACGTCGCGCTCGGCGGCCCACGTCGCGACGTCCGAGAGGTCCTGCGTCGTCTCGGTGTGTAGCTGGAGCGCACAGTCGCAGTCGGCCGCGAGGTCGAGTCCGTGTCGGAGCACGTCGTTCGAAGCCTCCCAGACGGCGTCGGAGACGTCGTAGTGGGGCCGCCCGGATTTGAGCGCGAGCGCCCGTCCGTCGCGGACGAACTCCGCCGCGACCGAGAGACCGTCCTGCATCAGGTCGCGCGCCTCGTGCGGTTCGAAGCCGCGCTCGTCGGTGAGACGGGTGACGAGGCCGGGGTGGACGCCCAAGACGGGCCACGCACGTCCGCGGAGCACTTCGGTGGCCTCCTCGACGAGCGAGACCGTCTCCTCGAACACGGCTCTGAAATCCTCGCCCGTCTCCGCTTCGACGCCGAGATGCCACGACGGTTTGTTGACGACGAGGAGGTGGGTTCCGCCGAGACGGTGGAAGTCCTCGACGGCCTCGATACCCTGATTCTCCCGGTCGAGATGCAGATGGTTGTCCAGTACGGGCGTTCCGAGGTCGTTCATACTCGTGGCTTGGCGAGTCGTGACAAAAACGTCGACGGATTCGTCGACTGCCCGAAGCTACAACGGTGTAGAGCGAGTCAGAGTCGTCCGTGGACAATCTGGTGACGATCGAGAACTCAGATCTCGCTCTCCGTCCGTACGAACCGGTCGCCGCTGTTCGCACAGCTCTCCTCACCAACTGGTTCGAGACGGGCGTCCAGTGGAGGCCGGTACACCCATGACCTCGCCGAGTCGGAATCGTCTCGGTTGGTGGTTGTACATTCTCGCTCTCGCTGGAGCGACGCTGTTTCTGACGTATTCGTTCATCGACATCCTCGTCCTCGGCGTGTTCGGATACTACGCGACCCGACCGGTTTGCGACCGGTTCAGTCGGGTCGTCGACTCCGACCGAATCGCTGCCGCACTGACCATCGCGGTCGTCTTACTCCCAGCGCTCTTGCTCGTCATCTACGCCAGCACACAGGTGTTCCAACAGCTCCAACAGCTGTTCGGCGGGTCCAGCACCTCGATGCTCGTCTCCCGTGTCTTCGGGCTCGACGCCCTCTCGGCTGCCGAGCGAGCGCAACTCCTGTCGACACTCGAGAACCCACTCTCGGGTAGCAGCAGTCTTCAGGGATCTCTCGAGTCGATTCTCCGGAAGGCGCTTCAAGCGGTCCAGATGGTGTTCGGAGCGGTCGTGCTTCTCGCACTATCGGTGACGCTTTCGTACGCGCTTCTCGAACGGGACGAAGCCCTCTCGAAGACGGTCGTCGCGCTCGTCGGCGGCCGAGACACGACCGCGTACGCATACGCGGTCACTGTCGACGACGACCTCGAGTCGGTGTTCTTCGGGAACCTCCTGTTCGTTGCTGTCATGGCCGTCATCGCGACGATGCTGTACGGGGCGACGAACTATCTCGCGCCACAGGGTCTACAGATTCCGATGGTGCTCACCCTGGGGGTTCTGACAGGGCTGACGAGTCTCATCCCTCTCGTCGTCGGCAAAGTCGTCTACCTTCCCGTCGTCGCGCTCCTCGGCTTTCAAGCGACACGGGCAGCTGGGAACCACCTCCTGTTCGTCGGTGGTGTCCTCGCTGTCTACGCGCTCGTCTTGGACATCCTCCCCCAGTCGCTCATCCAGCCGTATCTCTCGGGGCGAAAGTTCGACACGATACTGTTGCTGTTCGCGTACGTGCTCGGACCGGTTCTGTTCGGCTGGTACGGGTTCTTCTTCCTCCCGATCGTGGTCGTCCTCCTGTTCGAGGCGGTTCGAATCGTGCTTCCACAACTGCTCCGCGGCGATCCGCTCGGCCCCGAGCCGATGCTGGCGGAGGAGGTAGGAGCCAACCCACAGGAGAGCCGAGACGGTACGTTCGGCGGGAGCGACTCGGACCGAGACACGAACGAGACAGCGGCCGACGGCTGCGGAGCCGAGTCCGAGTCCGACCCCGACGAACTGTAGGCGAGGCGGTCGCTTACCAGTCGATGACTTCCTCGTCGCGCCAGAACTTCCCGCCCGGACTCCCCGGTTTGAACCGACAGAGCCACGTCGGCGTCTCCGCGCCTTCCTCGACCGACCGGTTGGCCTCCTCGCCGCCCATGTCGGTTCGGACCCACCCCGGACAGGCCGAGTTGGCGATCAGTCCCTCGTCGCCGTACTCGCCGTGGAGGTACGCGGTCAGCCCGTTGATGCCGGTCTTCGAGATTCGGTACGACGGCGACCCGCCGCTCTGTGGTTCGCCGAGGGCACCCATCCCCGAGGAGAGGTTGACGACTCGGCCCCCCTCGTGCTGGAGGAGATACGGGAGGGCGTACTTCGCGGTGAGCATCGGCCCGCGGACGTTCGTCATGAGGGTGCGGTCGATGGCCGACACCGGTTCGTCGACGAGGTCGTCGCCGAATTCGCCGACGCCGGCGTTGTTGACGAGGATGTCGATGCCGTTGGCCTCGTCGCCGACGTTCTCGACGGTGTCCTGCACCTCGCCGTGCTGGGTCACGTCGAGCAGCACCTTCTCCTGTCGCTCGCCGACTTCGTGGTCCATGCTCCGAACTCCGGCGTAGACGATGACGCCGAGTTCGGTGAGATTCTCGGCGATCTGTCTGCCGAGACCGCGGTTCGCACCCGTGACGAGTGCGACCTGCCCGTCGAGTCGGTCGTAGAGCTCCGGCTGCATACCGCTGGCTTCCCCTTCCCACCGGAAAGCCCTTTTCAAGCGCTCTCCCTCGTGTCTGAGGTTCCCACACGACCAGACCGTTTTTCTCGCGTCGTCGCGTCGACTCGCCGATGACAGTCATCTACGTCGACCTCGACGGAACGCTCGTCCAGTACGACCGCTCGTTCGCCGACGTCTTCGCCGACGCCTGTGAGCAGGTCGGCGTCGCTCCGACCGAGGAGTACCAGCAGCACTACGTTCGGCGGTTCTTCGACCGGTTCGCCGCGTTCCACGACGATCCGTTTCTCGCTGCCGCCCGCGACCTCCGCCGCGAGTTCGACCTCGACGTCGATCCGGTCGCGTTCCGTGACGCGAGAGTCGACGCGGAGTTGGCGGCGACGACCGTCGCCGCAGGCGTCCGCGACGCCCTCGACGAACTGGGACGGGAGCACCGACTCGGCGTGCTCTCGAACGGCGTCGGCACCGTCCAGCGCGAGAAGCTCGCCGTACACGACATGCTTGGACTGTTCGACGCCGTCGTCGTCTCACACGACGTCGGTGCGACGAAACCGGACCGACACATCTTCGAGACCGCCGAGATGCGTCTTCCCGACGACGACCACGTCTACGTCGGCGACGACGCCGAGGACGACGTCGGCGGCGCGGTCGACGCGGGGTGGACACCGACGGTCCACGTCGTCGCCGACGCGGGCTGTCCGGGTTGCCGTGCCGACCTCCACGTCGCACCCGACGAGTTCGGCCGTCTCTGGGAGGTGCTCTAACTTCGACTCGACTACAGCTCCTCGACGACGTCGAGCGGATCGAACGTCTCGCCGGTCCAGCGCCACGCCCGAACCGCCTCTTCGGCTGGCGAGACGATACAGTAGACGTAGCCGGTCCACGTCGCCTGCGCCTCGTCGGTCGCGCTCGGTCGGGCAGGCGTCTCAGGGTGGGAGTGATAGAAGCCGACGACGTCCAGTCCCGCGTCTTCGAGAGCTTCGACGGTAGTGAGCGTCTCCGCCGGGTCGAGTTCGTAGGCGACACGGCGGTCGTCGGCGACGTTGGTGACGCGGCGCGTCTCGGTCACGCGGTCGACGGCGTCTGTGTCACGCTCGTCACCGTCTCGACGGCCGGCGAGGACACCACAGACCTCTCTCGGATCGTCGCCGACGCCCTCACGCGCGTGAGACAGTAGTTCGGCGCAGACTGGAGCGGGGAGAACGAGTCTACTCGAAGTCACGGCGCATGGCGATCTCGAACCAGGGACACAGACGCAGCTGACGGTACCACTTGGGATGGTCGTGCAGATGCTCGTAGTCGGCCCAGAGCAGCCCGGCGATCTCGTCCTCGTCGGGGTCGAGCGTGGTGTCCTCGAGCGTCACCTTCAGCACGGCACAGACCTCCCACTCGACGCCCTCGTTGGGGTAGTAGCGTTTGTACTCGAAGCGGTCGGTCAGTTCGACGCCGTCGTACTGGTCGGGCGTGATGCCGAGTTCCTCTTCGAGACGCTGTCGGGTCGCCTCCTCCTGACTCTGCCCCTCGACGGGGTGGGAGGCGACGGTGCCGTCCCAGTGGGTGTCCCAGAGCCGTTTGGAGGGTGCACGCTGACCGAGGAGGATGCGCCCCTCCTCGTCGAAGACGAGACAGGTGAACGCACGGTGGCGGATGCCGTCGCCGGTGTGGGCGTCGAGTCGGTTGACGAGCCCCTGTTCGTTGTCGTCGGCGTCGACGGCGATGACGTCCTGTCCGGCGTTCTTGTGGCGCTCGGCCGCTGCGGCGTCGTCCGAATCGGCGTCCGATCCGGTCGCCGAAACGTCGTTCGTGCTCATGCGAGAGTCATCGGTGAGGGGGATGAAGGAGTCTTCGATGCGACCCCGTCGAGCGAGAGACCTCGTGTCTCCGACACTCACTGGGAGTTGGGGATAAGAACAAAGGCCCGCCGCCGAGTCTGCAGACGTGTGTACGCCGTCGACCTTCACAGTCACAGTCGCTTCTTTCACGCCTGGCGAGGACGGGCAACGCGATACGACGCCTTCGGCCTCAAGCTCAACACCCTCGCGGCGCGACTGCGCGGACTGGACGCGCTGGCCGTGACGAACCACGACTACAGCTACTCCGCGGAGACACGGTTTCCGACGATCCCCGGCATCGAAGTCTCCACGTCCGACGGGCACGTCGTCGTCGTCGGTGCGAACCCACCGGACAGAACCGAGGTCGGCGAACTCAGTGCGTCCGAGACCGTCGACCTCGCACACGACCGGGGCTGTGCGGCCATCCTCGCTCACCCGTACCGAAACAGCAACGCCCGAAACTCGGGGGCCGACTTCGACGCCGTCGAGATCAACGGCAAGAACCCCGAACACATCGCGAAGACCCAACAGCTCGCGAAGCAACTCGACCTCCCGCTCGTCGGCGGCAGCGACGCACACTACCTCGTGGAGGTCGGTCGCGCCTACACGAAGATCGACGCGGACGACCTGACTCCCGCGGCCGTCGCCGACGCCATCCGCGACGGACGGGTGACCGCCGTCACCAAGTTCGGCCCGTTCGACCGGCTCGTCGACCGTGCCTACACGCGAATCCACGCGGAGAAGAAGTGGATGGAGTCCGACAGCGTCGAGACGGCCGAGCGCTGACTCGCCGTCCGCTCGCACTCGTCAGTCCGGGTTCGGGTCGTACTCGTCGCCGACGAACACGCCGAGGCTCCGTGATCGCGTGCTGACGTCGAGTGCGTTCGCCTCGACCATCTCCCCGTCGAGGCTGAACTGGACGGTGTCGTCGAGGACGCGCAGTCGCAGCGACGGGGTCTGGAGCCGAGTGATGCTGGCTGTGTCGCTGCCGAATAGGCGTTGAACCGCCGCCTCCCCTGCGAGATTGATCGTGGGTTTGTCCTCGACGATGGTGACGTCGAACTGACCGTCTTCCATGTCGGCTTGCGTCCGGCCTTCGACCGGGAACCGGCGGCCGTTCCCGACGAGCGCGAAGATAGCCTCCCCCTCCCAGGCGTTCTCTCCGACCGCCTCCACGCGGAGGCGCATCCCGTCGTACTCCGAGAGCGTCTGGAGGGTGTTGACGACGTAGGCGAGGATACCGAGTCGGTCTTTCGAGTCGGGCGTCGTCGCGGCGCTCGCCTCGGCGGTGATACCGCCGATACAGGAGTTGACGAACGGCTGCGTCGGCCCTTCCGGGACGGAGGCGACGCCGAGATCGATACGCCGCTGTGTCGCCTCCTCGATCACCTCGAAGGCGTGTTCGATGCTCCGGATCCCGAGGTTGCCAGCGAAGTTGTTGCCGGTCCCTGCCGGGACGACGGCCAGCGTCACGTCGTCGAGTGCGTCCGCCTCTACGAGTCCACGGACGACCTCGTTGATCGTCCCGTCGCCGCCACAGGCCGCGACGATCTCCGCACCGTCTCGGGCCGCGTCGGCGGCGAGGTCGACGCCGTCACCCGACTCGCTCGTCTCGCTGATGGAGAAGCCGTGGTCGACGGCGAGGTCCCTGACCTGCGTTGGGTGTGAGCTGTCGCCGCTGACTGGGTTGAGAACGAGGACACGGTCGCTGAACGCCGGATGGCCGCCATCCGTCTGTCGCTGGCGCTCGATTGACATCGTCTGTCACTCGCACGGAGCGACACAAAACCCTGCCGGCTAGCCGAGTCGCTCGTCGAGGATGAGTCGGGTCTTCGTCCGCTTGACCTCCTCCAGCTCGCGCGCCTGCGTGATGAGCTCGTTGACGCCGCGGGTGTCCGCACAGTCGACGACGAGGACGACGTCCTCCTCGCCGCTGACCTGCCAGGCGAAGTCGACCTCCTCCCACTCGGCCATCTGGTCACAGACGACGGTCGTGTCGACGTCGACGGCGACGGACACTTCGATCATCGCCTTCACGTTCCCGGTCCGGGTCGACACGGTGAACCGTTCGATGACGCCGTCGTTCGTCAGTCGTTCGACCCGGTTGCGAACCGTCCCTTCGGAGGTCCCGACACGCTCTGCGATCTCCGTGTACGGCGTTCTCGCGTCTCGCCGGAGGATGTTCAGGATGCGTCGGTCGAGGTCGTCCATACACGACCCTGACCAGCGACGCTCATAGTGATTACGAAATTCGTAACTCAACTACGAAAGTAACACTTATGGGTCCGCTTCGATATGTATCTCGTAATGTCGGACGCCTACATCGCACTGGCCGACGGCCGCGTCGTCGAGGCGCGTGGCCGCGTTCCGGGGCGTACACGTGGCGAACTGGTATTCACAACAGCCTACACGGGCTACGAAGAGAGTCTGACCGATCCCTCCTACGAGGAGCAGGTCCTGACGTTCTCGTACCCGCTCATCGGAAACTACGGCGTCCGAGACGAGCGACTCGAGTCCGACCGCGTCCACCCGCGTGCGGCCGTCGCCCGCGAGTTCACCGACGACGTCGTCGAGTGGCTCGCCGAGGAGGACGTCCCCGCAATCGACCACATCGACACGCGCGACCTCGTGACGTCCATCCGCGAAGAGGGCGCGATGAAGTGCGGTATCGCCGTCGGCGACGACGTCACCCCCGAGGACGCCCGCGAGGAACTCGCGAAGTGTAAGGGGATGAGCGAGCACGTCGACATCGGCAAACAGGTCAGCGTCGACGAAGCCGAGCACTACACGGGCGGCGGCGTCGCGGACGTCGCGCTCGTCGACTGCGGAGCGAAAGGCTCCATCGTCTCCTCACTGACGGAGCGTGGCGCGGACGTCCACCTCCTCCCGTACGACACGACGGTCGCGGAGATCGAGTCGCTCGACCCCGACGTACTGTTCATCTCGAACGGCCCGGGCGACCCGGCCAACTTCGAGCAGGCGGCGACGCTCGTCGAGGAGTTCGTCGGCGAGATCCCCATCGCGGGCATCTGTCTCGGCCAGCAGGTCGTCGCCCGCGCACTCGGCGGCACCACCGAGAAGATGGCCTTCGGCCACCGTGGCGTCAACCAGCCCGTCATGGACCTCGAGACGGGGCAGGTCGTGATGACGACGCAGAACCACGGCTACACCGTCGCCGACCCCGGCGACACGCTGAACGTCACCCAGCGCAACGTCAACGACGACACCGCCGAGGGGCTGGCGAACGCGGACCTGGACGTCATCACGCGTCAGTACCACCCCGAGGCGAACCCCGGGCCGCACGACACGCTCGGCTTCTTCGACGAGGTGCTCGGGATGGTCGACCACGGCGGCGACACGCAGCGGAAAGCCGTCGCCGACGACTGATCACGACGGCCGGACGAGGCCGTCGCCGACGACTGATCACGACGGCTGGACGAGGCCGTAGACGACCCGACCGGCTGACCACCCGGCGCACCACACCACTGTCCTCCTCACGTTTTTCGACGCGACCGAGTGACGACGCTCGAAACCGCCTCCGACGAGTCGATCCGGCGACTACTCCTCGAGCAGCAACCCCACCGCGTCGGAGATCGCGTTCACGCGCGCGGCGTGCTCGTAGGACTCCTCGCGGATGCCGTTCGTCACGTAGGCGAACCCGACGTTCCGCTCGGCGTCGCCCCACGCGAAGACGCTCCCGAGTCCCGCGTGGCCGAACTGTGTCTCGCGGCTGACCGTGCCGAACATGTCGTTGGCCAACCCGCCGGTCCAGAAGCCCAGTCCGTACCGCGCGGGTCGCGAGAGCGTCCCGTCGTCGTCGGTCTCGGCGTGCATTCGCGTCGCGGTCTCGACGGTCGACTGGTCTAACAACCGCGCCCCGTCGAGTTCGCCGCCGTCGGCGAGACAGGCGTAGAACCGCGCCATATCGCGGGCGGTGCCGATACCGTTCGCCGCCGGGATCACGGCGCGGTGGACCGCCTCGTCGTTGAACGCCTCGGCCGACTCCGACGCCGGAATGCCGAGTCCTTCGCCGACGTCCCGGCAGCGGTCGAACTCCTCGAAGCCGACGAGCGTGGCGACGTCGTCGGCGTCGTCGTCGCGGAGACCGATCGAGGTGTCGTCCAGCCCGAGCGGGTCGAACACGTTGGCGGCGACGTACTCCTCGATGCGCTGGCCGCTCACCCGTCGGACGAGTTCGCCGACCAGCCAGCCGAAGTTGAACGTGTGGTAGGCCGGCCGTTCGCCCGGTTCGTAGACCGGATCGATCTCCTCCATCGCGGCGACCGCGGCGTCCCAGTCGCCCCACTCCTCGGCCCGCTCGTCGAACTCGCCGTAGGGGATGCCCGCCGTGTGGCTCAGTACCTGCCGGACGGTGATCTCGGCCTTCTCGCTTCCCGCGTCGGCGAACTCGGGCCAGTGGTCGACGACCGGATCGTCGTAACCGAGTTCGCCCCGTTCGACGAGTTGGTGGAGCGCCACGGCGGCGAACGGTTTCGTGCAGGAGAAGAGGAGGTGTCGCGTCTCCGACGTCGTCTCCGCGCCGTCGGGACCGGTGACGCCGCCGGCGAAGTCGACGACGAGCTCGCCGTCGACGTACACGGCCAGTTGCGCGCCGTGGTGGAGGCCGACGGCGAGCTGTCGTTCGAACGCGCCTTCGAGTCGTCGCCGCTTCGCGTCGCTGAATCGGGCCATGGGACCTAGCTAACGTGGCAGCCGTTTAACCGTATGGTCGCGGGAAGAGAACCGAGGGGAGCGAAAACGAGCACAGAGCGACGGGACTACCGCGACAACGGCGACAGGCGGTAGAGCGCTCGAGCGCCGCGAAGTGCGCCGGTCTTGGCGAATCTCCCACCTTGGAGCGCGCCGACCTTCGCGTAGTAGCCGCTCTTGAGCGCGCCGACCTTCGCGTAGTAGCCGCTCTTGCGCGCCGCCCCGATACCGTAGTGTTTCGTCGAGGCGACGAGCGGGGTCCGCCGACCCTGCACCTGCGTGTCGCCGTTGCGGATTGCGTCGAGGATCATGTCGGCGTCGACGTTCGCGCGGTGGGTGTCCTCGAAGGTGATTTCGGTGTAGGCGCGGCCGACGTACTCGAGGTGGTGGGCGTCGCTGGCGGCGACGCCCGGGTAGCCGTTCCCCGCGGCGAACGTCCGCGCGCGGCGGTTCTTGTACCCGGTGAACAGCCACGAGTTGTACGTCTCGACGGCGTCGCAGTCGGTCAGGTAGCGCTTGCGGACGCCGTGTCGACTCCGCTGGAACGGGTGGGGGACGATGGCGACCCCGCCGTGGTCGCGGACCCACTCGACGGTCTGCGCCATCGGTTGGCGACGCGGCGGCATCTCCTCGACGCCGATGGCGAGCAGGTGGCCGTGAGCGGTGGACACCTCGACGCCGGGGATGCCGACGAGGCCGTAGAGGGGGGCCAACTCGGCGGCGCGGAGGGACTCGTGGAGGACGTCGTGGTCCGTGATGACGACCGCGTCCAGTCCGATCTCGGCGGCCTGCTCCAAGATGAGCTCGACGGAGTCGTGGCCGTCGTAGGAGGCGTCGGAGTGGACGTGCGGGTCGATCCGGACGGTCAGTTCGTCGGGCACGTTCGCCGACTGTTCGAACTGCAAGAATAAAAGCATGCCTGCCCGACTCCCCCGATCTCTTACAAAAACGCGCTCCAGCGAACGGTTTTGTACAGTCCGCTGGTAGCAGTTGGCATGAGTGCACCTGCCAAGGAGTACGTCGAAGCGGTCCCGCTCGCCGACCTCCGCGAGGAGGGGCGAAAACTGGTCACGGTCGACGGCGCACACGTCGCGCTGTTCCACCACGAGGGCGAGGTCCGCGCCGTCGACAACCGCTGTCCGCACATGGGCTTTCCGCTCACCGAAGGGAGCGTCGACGACGGCATCCTCACCTGTCACTGGCACCACGCGCGGTTCGAACTCTCCTGCGGCGACACGTTCGACCCGTGGGCCGACGACGTCCAGGCGTACCCCGTCGAGGTGCACGACGGGACGGTGTACGTCGACCCCCATCCGGAACCCGACGAACCGCCCGCCCAACACTGGGCGAACCGACTGGAGGACGGCCTCGAACAGAACCTCCGACTCGTCACCGCCAAGGCCGCCATCGGCCTCGTCGACGCCGGCGTCGATCCGACCGAACAGGTCCGGCGAGGCGTCCTGTTCGGCACGCGCTACCGCGAGGGCGGGTGGAGCTCCGGCCTCACCATCCTGACGCTGCTGGCGAACGTCCTTCCGGATCTCCGCGAGGAAGACAGAAAGCGCGCGCTCTATCAGGGGAACGTCCACGTCGCGGCCGACTGTGCGGACCAACCGCCGAAGTTCGACCAGGAGGCGTTCGACGCGCGCGACATCGACCCGGAGCGTCTCCAGTCGTGGTTCCGCGAGACAGTCGAGGTACGCGACGCCGACGGCGCCGAACGCTGTCTCCGGACGGCGATCGCCGAGGGCTGTTCGCAGTCCGAACTGGCGGGGATGCTCGTCGCCGCCGCTACCGACCACCGCTATCTGAACACGGGCCACACGATAGACTTCGTCAACAAGGCCTGCGAGGCGCTCGATCTCGTCGGGTGGGAACACGCCGAGCACGTCTTGCCGAGCCTCGTCGAGGGACTCGCCACCGCCGACCGCGCCGAAGAGCGGTCGTCGTGGCGACAGCCGGTCGACCTCGCCGCCCGTCTCGAGGAGACGTTCGAGCGCCTCGACGACCTCGTCGACGCGGGTGAGGGTTCGGAGTGGACGGAACCCGACGGCTTCACCGACGCGCTCCACAGCGACGACCCCGAAGCCGTCGTCGTCGCGCTCGAAGACGCCGTCCGCGAGGGGGCGACGGTCGAAGCACTCGCCGCCGCCGTCGCGTTCGCCGCCGGGAAGCGGGTCGCGCAGTTCGGCACGTCCAACGAGTTCTCCGACTGGAACACGGTTCACCACACGTTCAGCTACGCCAACGCCGTCCACCAGTTGAGCCAGCGCACGGAGTCCAGCGAGCTCTACCGCGGCGTGTTCGACGCGGCCGTCAACGTCTATCTCGACCGCTTCCTCAACACGCCGCCCGCGCCGCTCCCCGACGAGGGCGACGCCGACGCGAACCCCGAGGAGTTGCTAGCGGACCTGCTGGAGACGTTCGACACCGAAGGGCGAGTGAACGACGCCGGTCGACTCGCGGCACACTACCTCGACGCCGGTGGCGACCCCGCCCGACTCCGACAGCGACTTGGCGAGGCACTGCTCCGCGAGGACGCCGGCTTCCACACCTACCAGGCGATCGAGACCGGGTTCGCCCAGTGTGACGAGCGCGCGGACGCCGGCGAGCGCCGGACGCTCCTCGTCGCCGTGGCCCGCTATCTCGCGGCTCACTTCCCGACGCGTCGCGAGCGAGAACAGACGTTCACCATCGCTGCGCGACTGCAGCGCGGCGAGATGATCCACGAGCGGTAGTCGGGTACGCGGTTCGGCCGACCGACGGCGCCGGGCGCCTCAAGCGCCCGGGATGCCGAGCGCACCCGGCGCGACCAGCCCGAGGAGGCTCAGCGCGTAGAGGACGACGACCGCCGCCAGCCACGCGACGAAGCCGACGCCCGCCGCGGCCGCCCAGCCGCCGGGGTAGCGCCAGTTGATGACGCCGACCCAGATGATGAGCATCAGTATCGGACCGATGAGCGGGATCCAGCCGACGAAGAAGCTCATGACGGCCCACACGAGCGCCCCGATGGCGGCGGTGACGAAGGCGTAACCGTACGACGCGGAGTCGTCGATGACGAGTCGTGCTCCCACCATGATCCCCAGCCCGCCGATGAGCAGGCTGATGAACGCGATGAGGATGGAGTCGACGAGCGCCATGATCAGTTGTCGACCTTCCAGCTGACGTCCAGTTCGAGCGACTCACGGTTCCCACGCAGAAGTGAGGAACGCTCGACCACCTCGATCTCGCTCTTGACCCGGTCGGGTGGGTGGAGCTGAACCGTCTTGTTGCCGACCGAGATGTCCATCTCGCCGTCCCGTTCGAACTGGTCGGCGATCGTTCGGAGGTAGTCGGCAAACTCGTCGCGGTTCATCTTCGTCTTGTGTTCGGTCGAATCCGCCATAGCTGTCAGTACGGGAGAATTCCGCAAAAGCCTACGGGCCGCTCGCCGTACACAGATGGTAAGCGACTTACGATGTGCCGCCGGAGATTTCGGCATGATAGCTGTCGTCGGCGGCGGAATCGCCGGACTCGCCGCTGCCTACCGGCTCCAGCAGCGTGGCCACGAGGTACAGGTGTTCGAGGCGACCGACGAGGTCGGCGGCCTCGCCGCGCTCTACGAGACGCCGGGAGACCCCATCGAGAAGTTCTACCACCATCTCTCGAAGTCAGAGGAGACCATCGTCGAGTTGGCGGAGGAACTCGGCGTCGGCGACCGCCTGGAGTGGCGCATCGGGAAGAACGCCTACTACGTCGACGGCGTCGTCCATCCGCTGGACACGCTCCCGCAGATCGCGGCGTACCCGCACATGAGCTTCTACGACAAGTTCCGCCTCGGGATGCTCACGCAGGAGATCGACGTCCGCGGCGGGGTTCCGAAGTTCGACACCTACGACGACCTCGAGGACTTCGAGCACGTCCCGATCAAGCAGTTCCTGCTCGAACACACCACTCGCGGCGTCTACGAGAACTTCTTCGAGCCGCTGTTGCGTGCGAAGTTCGGGAGTCGGATGGACGACGTCAGCGCCGCGTGGCTGCTCGGCCGCATCAAGTTCCGCGGCGAGCGCGACCTCCTGCGCGGCGAGTATCTCGGCTACTTCAAGGGCGGGTTCGCCCCCTTCCTCGACGCGCTCGTCGACGCGGTCGGCCGCGAGAACATCACCACCGACGCGCGCGTTCAGGAGGTCGCCGTCGACGATGGTGCGGTCTCTTCGGTCACCGTCGAGGCTGACGGAGAAGAGACGAGCTACGACGCCGACTCCGTCGTCGTCGCCGCGATGCCCAACGTCCTAGAGGACCTCGTCGGCTACGAGTGCGACATCGACTTCCAGGGGGCGGTCTGTGCCGTCGTCACGATGGACGAACCGCTGACCGACACCTACTGGCTCAACATCGGCCACGAGGCGCCGTTCGGCGCGCTCATCGAACACACCAACTTCGTGCCGCCGCAGCGGTACGGCGGCCAGCACCTCCTCTACGTCGCCAGTTACATCCAGGACTCCGAGGAGTGGCTCTGGCAGGCCGACGACGACGAGGTCGAAGAGCGGTGGCTCGACCACATCGGAGAGATGTTCCCCGACTTCGACCGCTCGTCGGTCCAGCAGGTGCGCATCGCCCGTAACCCGCGGGCCGCACCGGTCTACGAACGGGGCTACCTCGACATGGTCGTCCCCTACGATCTGGCCGACGACACCGCCGAGGGCGTCTACTACGCCGGGATGGCGAGTCGCGCCCAGTACCCCGAGCGCAGTCTCAATGGCGGCATCGTCGCCGGGTTCGAGTGCGCCGACCGAATCGCGAAGAAGCAGCGGGCCGATCGGACGGCCGACGGGCCGACGGCCGGACAGCCACAGTCGGACTGACCGCGCGAACGCAGCCCAACGAACCGTTCGCTCGGCTCAACTCGGCCGAGTTCTCCACCTCTCTTTGCCGTCGAACTCGGCGAGCAGCGTGTCTACCGGAACAGCCACGAGAGCGTCCGTCGGGAGCGAGAACGGCATCGACCCCAGCAGAGATTGTCATCGGTTCGGGACCGACCGGGATCGTATGCTGCGAACCGAAACCCCCTTATGCGAAACTGACTGACTAATCAGTTAGTGACCGTTGATTCGATTCCCTCCGACCCACCCGACGCCCACGAGTCGATCATGCGGGCGACCTATCGCGCGCTCTGTACGCACGGGTTCGCCGAGCTGACGATGCAGGACATCGCCGACGAGGCCGACAAGAGCACTGCCCTCCTCCACTATCACTACGACACGAAGGAGAAGCTCCTCGTGAGCTTTCTGGCGCACATGCTCGCACGGTTCGACGAGCAGATCGCCGAGACGGACGGCGCGTCGGCGACCGAACGACTGCAGTGTCTCTTCGACCGCCTCAGCCCCGACAAGGGCGACGAGGACCGCGACGGGTTCTACCGTGCGCTGTTCGAACTCCGGGTGCAGGCACCCTATCGCGAAGCCTACCGTGAGCAGTTGCGGGCGAACAAGGCGTCCATCCAGCGCATCGTCGCCGACATCGTGCGGGACGGCATCGAGACGGGCGAGTTCCGCCCCGTCGACCCCGAACAGACGGCCCGGTTCGTCCTCGCTGCCCTCGACGGCGGACGGAGCGCCGCGGTCGTCCTCGGCGACGAGGAAGATCCGGCGGCAGTTCGCGCAGGGCTGGACGAGTTCGTCCTCGAGAGCCTCCGACGGGACACAGACGACGCAGTCGAGACGACAGATACGGAGGCGACGGAGTGAGCGCCGCCGGTCGCGACGTCGACCTCGTCGACGGCGAGTTGGTGAGACCGATGTTGGTGCTGTCGCTCCCGATCGTCCTCTCGCAGTTGATGCAGGTCGGCTACAACCTCGCCGACACGTTCTGGGTCGGTCGCGTCGGCTCGACGGCCGTGAGCGCGCTGTCGTTCTCGTGGCCGATCGTCTTCCTGATGATCTCCATCGGCGGCGGGTTCACCGTCGCCGGCACGGTGTTGGTCGCCCAGAACAAGGGGGCCGGGAACCACGACGCCGTCGACCACGTCGCCGGACAGACGATCGGCTTCGTCGTGCTCGTCTCGGTGGTGTTCTCGGCCATCGGCTACGTGCTGACGCCGCTACTCCTCCCGCTCATCGGGACCACCCCCGGTACCGCCGTCCACACGATGGCGGTCGACTACACCCGGACGATCTTCCTCGGCGTCTACTTCATGTTCGGCTTCTTCATGTTCCAGGCGCTGTTGCGCGGGTGGGGGGACACGAAGACGCCGATGTATCTGATGGCGTTCGGCGTCGTCCTCAACGTCGTCCTCGACCCCTTTCTCATCCTCGGGTTCACGGAGAACCCCCTCTTCGGCGTCGTCGGTCTCGAGGGGCTCCAGTCGTCGCTGTTCGCGGCGACCGGGTTCGCCGGGTTCGGCGTGCAGGGGGCCGCCATCGCGACGGTGTTCTCCCGTGGTGTCGGCGCGCTGGTCGGGATGTACCTCCTCTTTTCGGGTCGCGTCGGCATCCATCTCTCACCGCGCGACCTGATCCCCGAGCGCGAGACCGTCGAGAAGATCGTCCGCATCGGCGCGCCGTCGAGCGTCGAGCAGTCGACGCGCGCACTCGGCGTGACCGTCCTGACGGCCGTCGTCGCGTTCGCGGGGGCGCAGGCCGTCGGCGTCGACACCGAGGCCGCCGTCGCCGCCTTCGGTATCGGTAACCGCCTGAACTCGCTGGTGTTCCTCCCCGCGATCGGACTGGCACAGGGGACCTCGACCGTCGTCGGACAGAACCTCGGGGCGGACCAAGCCGAGCGCGCGAAACGGGCGGTGCTCGCGAGTTCGGGTATCATCGCCGCCGCGCTCGTCGGCGTGAGTGCCGTCGCGTCCCTCTTCGCCCGCCCCATCGTCGCGGTGTTCATCCCCGGCGAGGAAACCGTCATCGGGATCGGCGTCGACTATCTCCGCATCATCGCGCCGACGTTCGCCTTCCTCGGCGTGTTCAACGTCGTCAACGGCGGGTTCCGTGGCAGCGGATCGACCCGAACGGCGATGGCCTTCTCGCTCGTCTCGCTGTGGGTGCTCCGCATCCCGGCGGCGCTCGTGCTCGTCACGCAGTTCGGGTTCGGTCCGACCGGCGTCTGGTGGGGGATCGCCTTCTCGAACGTCGCCGCCGCGGTGCTCGGGTTTCTGTGGTTCCTACGGGGGACGTGGCAGAACAACGTCGTCGACACGTCGCGACCGACGCCGGCCGACGATTGAGAGGGGTTCGGCTACTCCGCCGCTTCCTCGGGGTCGGCACCGCCGCGGGTGATCTCGCCGCTGTCGTCTTCGACGTAGACGTCGTCGGCGAACCCGCCTTCGGCGTGCGGATGCTCGGGGTCGTCGAGTCGCTCCGGCGTCGACGCGGCGTCGGGGATCTCGCGGTTCCGGAAGTCGCCGAGCGGGTCGGCGATGGTGATGTCGTGCGTCTCGAAGAACGGCTGGTACCGCTCGTAGTGTTCCTCGAGTTCGTCGACCGGGAACTCCATCATCTCCGTCCAGCCGTGGTTGTAGAAGTCGAAGTTCGCCTGGATGTGGGTGATCTCCCGCGCCTGCGCCTCGGTGAACCCCGCTTCGAGCGCCGACACGTAGGTGTCGAACGTGCAGTCGAAGAACGCCTCCATGTGCGGTTCGCGCTCCTCGCGACGACCCTCGGCCGCCTTCTCTCCGAAGACGTCGACGTGGAGATCGACGAGTTTCTCGGTGACTTTCTCGCCGACGACGGGTGCGGTCAACGCCTGCTTGAACGCGAAGTGTCGCACGTTCTGACGGAGTTTCATGTGTCGGAGTTGGAATTCCGTCGCCTTGAAGGCCACGCTACCGGTCGTCTCGCGGTCCGCGACGACGGATCGACGCCGGTCCGTCCGCCTCGCTCGGTCGATGGGCCGTCGGGCGGTTTCGGTCGCGACATTCGGCTTCTAACCTCCTTATACCCCTTTCAGACGAGGAATGGTGAAGATAGCAACCCACATTAACCCCGGATACAAACCCCCTGCACATGACAGAGTCGTATGTGATAATCGGCGACGGGATCGCAGGGAGTTCCGCCGCCGAGACCCTCCGCGAGGAGGCACCCGACGCCGACATCACCGTCATCACCGACGAGGGGGAGGCCCTCTACAATCGGATCCTCATCAAGGAGTTCGCCAAGGGGAAACTCCCCGAAGCGCCCATCTCGATCCACGACGAGTCGTGGTACGAGGAGCGCGACGTCGAACTCCGACTGAACACGCACGTCAAGAACATCGACCCCGAGGGACACACCCTCGAGACCCACGAGAGGAGGTGCTCGACTACGACAAACTGCTCGTCGCCACGGGCGGGACGCCGACGCAGCTGCCGGTCGACAACAGCGACGCCGAGGGGGTCCACCACTTCTGGACGTTCCAGGACGCTCGCCGCATCAAACAGAGCGCAGAGTCCGGAGAACAGGCCGTCATCGTCGGGGCCGGCCTGCTCGGTATCGACCTCGCGGCCATCTCGGGTGCCCAGGGGATCGACGCGAAGTATCTGATGCGGGGCAACGCCTGGTGGCGTTACGCGCTCTCGGAGGAGGGCGCCGAGATCATGCACGACGCGATGCGCGACGTCGGCGTCGAACCGGTCTTCGGCAGCGGCGTCGACCACTTCGAGACCGACGACGACGGCCACGTCACCGCCGCCGTCGACCCGAACGGCGACCGCTTCGAGTGTGACTGGGCGGGCGTCGCCATCGGCCTGAACTTCAACACCGAGATCCTCCAGGGGACCGGCGTGAAGCAGGACGACGGCGTCCTCGTCGATCAGCACATGCAGACGAACGTCGACGACGTCTACGCGGCCGGCGACCTCACGCGCTTCTACGACACCATCCTCGGCGAGTACGCCCAGAACGGGTCGTGGGGGAGCGCGAAAGAACAGGGGACCATCGCCGGCAAGAACATGGTCGACCCCGAGTCCGCGGAGTTCCGCTGGGTCTCCTCGTACTCGATCACGCACTTCGACTTCCCGTTCCTCTCGTTCGGTCATCCGACCATCGGCGACGACGAAGTCGAGAAGAAGTACTCCGACACCGAGTACCGCCGCCTCGCACTGAAGGACGGCAAGATCGTCGGCGGCGTCCTCATCGGCGACCTCGCGCCGCAGAGCGCCTACAAACGACTCATGAAGGAAGAGCGCGTCGTCGGCGACCAGAAGGACGTCCTGATGCAGAAGAAGTTCGACCCCGACGACCTCGCACCGACTCAAGAGCAGTAACCCCGACTCTCCCGCCCGTCTTCCGTCTCTCGTTCACCCGCTCCCGTCTTCGTTCGACCGTCCCGTTTCTCACCTCGTCGTCCGTCTCGATCCAACTGTCTCGTCGTCTGGATAGTCGTCAGCAGTAACTTTTATGTACGACTGTGGTCATTGGTATCGTATGTCACAGTCCGTCTCACCGGCAGTACAGTCGCTGTCACGCGTCGAACAGGTCCACCCCTCGGCGCGGGTACGCCACTTCGACCAGTTGAGTGAGCCGGCACAGGAGTACGTGCTCGCGTGGGCCGACGACGAGACCGTCCCGAAGGTGGTACCCGACGACCTCCAGTCGGGAGACGTCGTGGTCTTCACCGACTACCTCCGCGTCGACTGAGAGCGCTTTCTACGGCGACGCCACGTCCGGCAGATCGAGCGGACCGTGTGTAGACGGCGTCAGTACGCGACCGAAGCGGTTTTGCGAGACCCGACGCGAGTGTAGACCATGGACAACAGCGGGACGATGACGCTCGCGTTCGAACTGGAGGCGCTGAAGGAGGTCGCCGACCCGAGCGCCGTCTTCGAGGATGCCCGACAGTGGACGAAGTACGTCGGCGTCGTCAGCGAGAAGCCGACCTACGTCGTCACCAACTTCACGCGCAAAGAGCGCATCCGACAGGACTTCTTCTCCGGCCCTCGCGGCGTCGAGGAGAGCCTGGAGAACGTCAAGCGGCAGTTCGACACCGACCGCCACGTCTTCGTCGGGACGACCGACGAGGACCGCGAGGTCGCCGAGGGCTGCGGGTGGGAGTTCCTCCACGTCGAGGACGCCGCCGAGGCCGCCGACTGGACGCTCGCCACCGGCGACGACGACGAGGAGGACCCGTTCGACGCCGAGACGCGCGACGACTGGCCCTGAGACGTCCGGCGGGAGAGTGTCGTTATCGAAAGCCCTAATCGGCGAGACTCCTACTGAACCGATAATGAGTCACCAGCTGCCCGACGTCCAGGCGACGCAGCCCGACGTCACCGTCGGGCTCAGTCAGGTCGGCGTCACCGGCGTCGAGAAACTCGTGAAGCTCGCCCGCGACGGGAAGCGTCCACTCATCCTGATGGCGGAGTTCGAGGTGTTCGTCGACCTGCCGGGCGGTCGGAAGGGGATCGACATGAGCCGCAACATGCAGGTCATCGACGAGGTGCTCGAGGCCGCGGTGAGCGAACCCGCCTACCGCGTCGAGGACCTCTGTGGCGAGGCTGCCGAACGGCTCCTCGCGAAACACGACTACACCACCACGGCGGAGGTCAAGATGACCGCGGACCTCATCATCCGCGAGGACACTCCCGCGAGCGAACTCCAGACCCAGAGCACGACGAAGATCATCGCCAGCGCGACCGCGACCGACGAGGGAACTCGCGAGGAGATCGGTGCCGAGGTCGTCGGGATGACCGTCTGTCCCTGCTCGCAGGGGATGTCTGCCTCTCGCGCTCGCGACGTGCTACAGGACCTCGAAGTCGACGACGACACCATCGAGGAGTTCCTGGAGAAGGTTCCCCAGCCGGGACACTCCCAGCGCGGCCACGCGACGCTCACCATCACCAGCGAGGGGTCGCCCGACGTCGACCTCATCGACATCGTCGACGCCGCCCGCGACTCGATGAGCGCGCGCATCTACAACCTCGCGAAGCGACCCGACGAAGACCACATGACCTACCACGCCCACGCGAACGCCAAGTTCGTCGAGGACTGCGTGCGCTCGCTGGCGGAGTCGGTCGTCGACCAGTTCGACCACCTGCCGGACGACGCCGTCGTCCACATGAAACAGTCGAACGACGAGTCGATCCACCAGCACAACGCCCACGCCGAGCGCGAAGTGACGATGGAACGACTCCGCTCGGAGATGCGTCCGTAGGTCGCGATCCGCGGTTCGGACCCCGTCCGTTCTCGTTGCTTACTCCGACAGCGACAGCGACAGCACCTCGGCGCTCTCCCAGCGGGGGTCGAAGACGCGGCGGACGTCGCTGGCGAACTCGGGGTCCTTGAGGTCGATCATCGCGAACGTCTCGCCCGGGTCCAGCGGGTTCGGCACCTCGATGCAGACCTCCGCGTCGTCGATGAGGTTGAACGTCCCCGAGACGTTGTCCGTCGTCCGCACCTCGAACTGCGGGTGGTCGACCAGATAGTCCGCGTACCGGTCGCCGACGCTCGGCGGGAGCGTCTCGACTAGCTCCGGCGACATCAGGAGCAGCACCTCGACGCCGCGGTCGAGCGCCTGCTCGAGCTCCTCGACGACGAGTTCGCCGACCTCGCCGAGGTCGAACTGGACGGACGACGACCCCGCGACCATCACGATGTGGCGGTCGGCCGCGGCGAGGCGTTCGAGCAGCAGGTCCACCGTCTCGTCGGGGCCGACGGCCGCCGTCCAGAACTGTCCCTCGACGGGTTCGCTCGCGTCGAGTTCGTCGACCAACTCGTCGACGATCCCCTCGTACTGGCGGGCCTTCTCCTCGAGCTCCTTCCGTTTGTCCTCCAGCAGTCGGTCCAGCGCCGTGTCGGGTTCGACGGCGACGTACTTCTTCGGTCGACTCGCCGCCTGACTCCGGACGAGACTGTACTGCTCGAGGGTGTTGAGCACGTCGTAGATGCGGCCCATCGGCACGTCGCTGGCTCGTGACAACTCCTTCGCCGTTGTCGGTCCGGTTCGCAACAGCGCCCGGTACGAGCGAGCTTCGTACTCCGACAGCCCGAGGTCCCGAAGGTCGGCCATACTCCACCAACGAAAGCCACGAATAAAAACACATCGGACGTTTACACGGAGAATCAGTTGGTCGGTTGTTTCGGTCGTCCGGTTCAGAGTCGCCCGGTTCAGAGTCGTGCGTGTTCGGCGACCGTCGCCATCAACTCCTCGGGTGTCTCGGCGGGATGTCGCTCGTCGCCGTCGAGGAGATACGCCGTCCCGGCCTCGTAATCGCCGGCGGCGTCGGGGAGGACGATCTTCTCGTGGTCGGCGATGCGGAGCGCGGCACGGTGGAGGTCCGAGCCGACGTCGTCGGCGACGGCGACCACGAGCGGATCGCGGCAGAGTCGGGCGGCGACCCCGCCGTAGCCGGCCACCTGCACGCCGATTCTGTCGGCCGCGCCGGCGAACGCCCCGATCGCGTCGCGGGCGACGTCGCGGTACGACTCGTCGTCGGCGAGTACCGCGAGATCGAGCAGTGCGTCCGCCATCTCGACGTTGCCGTCGAGGGGACGGAGCGGTCTGTCGAGCATCCCCGGTCCGGCCGCCGGACCGTCGCGGAATGACCCCTCGTCGAACAGCTCCTCGACGGCGGCGTCGGCGACGGCGCGGGCGACGTCGAGTCCCTCGCCGAGCACCTGCTGGGCGCGACAGAACGCGGCGACGACGCGGGCGTGGTCTTCGAGCAGGAGCGACTCGCCGACGTCGTCGCCGGCGACGAAGCGAGTGACGACGCCCTCACGCTCCCGGCCGACGAGGTCGGTCCGGAGGGTGTCGAGGATGCGCCGCCCGTACTCGCGGGCGTGTTCGTCGTCGGTGTAGGCGTGGTAGGTGAGAAGCGCGTCGGCGGCGAGGGCGTTGCCGCCGGCGAAGACGGTCAGGTCGGTCCGGGGTCGTCGCGCCTCGGCGCGCTCCTCGGCGTCGAGCAGGTAGTAGTCCCGTCCCTCGGCCGGTCCCTGACTGCCGCCGACGCCGAGGCCGGTCCAGAGCTCGTCGGTGAGGTAGTCGACGGTCCGGGCGGCCGGTTCCCGGTAGACCTCGTCGCCGGTGTAGAGGTAGGCGTTGGCGAAGGCCCGCAGGAGCGTGGCGTTGGCGTCGACCCGTTTCTCGTGGTGGACGTCGCTCCAGTCGCCAGCGCCGGCGTAGCGGAAGAACCCACCGGAGACGTCGTCGAACAGGTGGTCGCGGACGGCGTCGAGCGTCCGCAGCGCCTGCTCGCGTTCCCGCTTCAGCGCGAACTCGACGGTCCGGGCCATCGGGAACTTCGCGTCGGACCCCCACCCGGCGAACCGCTCGTCGTACTTCTCGCTCAACTGGCCGGCGAGGTGTTCCTCGATGGCGGGGGTGACCTCGCTCGACGGCGTCGGGTTGCCGGCGAGTGCGCGGGGGACGCGTCCGGCCTCGGAGCCCTTCGCGTCCCACATCTCGCGGACCCGGTCGAGCACCTGTCGCATCCCGTCGGGACCGAGATACATCGCACCCGTCAGCAGTTCCCCGTCGGGCGTCAGAAACGCCGTGGTCGGGAACCCGCCCATGTTGTAGCGTTCGCGGACGCGCGGGTGGCGGTCGACGTCGACCCGAATCGGGACGAACCCGTCGTTGACGTTGGCGGCGATGCGCGGTTCGGCGTACGTCTCGGTGTCCATCTCGTGACAGCTGGCGCACCACGTCGCCGACAGCGAGAGGAGGACGGGCTTGCCGGTCTCGCGAGCCTCGTCGAAGGCCGCCTGCCCCCACTCTCGCCACTCGACGTGCGTCTGGTCGGTCATGCCTACGAGTCGGAGGCGGTGCCGGGTAAGGGCTTCGAGGTAAGTTACCCACGACTGAAGTCGTGGGCTTTCACCTCGAACTCTGTGTGAGCGCAGAGCGTTGTCGTCTGGTTGCACTGTCGCGTGGTTCCGTCCTCCCCTCCGTCGGTGAGGTTAGGTTTCATTTACAAGCAGAATCTACGAGACGTTCCCTCTGAAACCTCTATCCCTCCCATGGAACCCGACGACGCTCACAGAGAGGAGTCTCCGCCGCGCCGGAGTGAGACCGAGCAGTTCTCCGGTCTGGAGGCCCTCTCCGAAGAACCACTGAACGCCCAGACGGCATCGCGCAAGCACCTCGAGAGCTACCTCACTCCGAGAGAAGAACACTACGTCAGGAGTCACCATCGCACGCCAGACATCGACGAGCGGGAGTGGACCGTCTCGTTGCGGGGGTTGCTGGACGAAGACGTCGACCTCTCGATGGACGACATCAAACACCGGTACAGTACCGAGTCCGTCGTTCACATGATGGAGTGTTCGGGGAACGGTCGGGCGTACTTCTCTCCGGACGCGGAGGGCGACCAGTGGACCTACGGGGCCGTCGGCCACGCCGTTTGGACTGGCACGCCAGTACGGGAGATTCTCGACGACTGCGGTGCTGCGACCGACGACGGACTCTGGCTCACGGTGATGGGAGGCGAAGCCGCCGCCGACGAGGACGTGTTCTGCCGGTCGATTCCGATGTCGAAGGCCGTCGACGACTGCCTGCTCGCCTACGAGATGAACGGCACTCCCATGACCCCGGAACACGGGTATCCCGTTCGTCTCCTCGTTCCCGGTTGGTTCGGGAACAACAGCGTCAAGTGGGTCGAAGAGATGCGGGTGATGGAGAAGATGGTCAGCGGCGAGGAGTGGGAGTCGAGAGACGGACGCGACTACACGAACTATCAGCAGTCGTCGTATCGAATCCTGCCGGCACAGGACGACGAACCCGACCGGCACGCGTCGGTCGACACGCACAGCACCTACGAGCAGATGCAGGCAAACGACGTGCAGAACGCCTATCTCTTCGACCAACTCGTCAAATCGCTCATCACGTCGCCGGACGACGAGAGCGAACTGACGCCGACGCCCGACGGCTGCGTCGAAGTAAACGGCGTCGCGTGGGCAGGAGACGACGAAGTCGAACGGGTCGAGATCTCGGTCGATGGGGGCGAGACGTGGGACGAGGCGGAGTTCGTCGGGCCGGAGTTCGGTCGACACGCCGTTCGAAAGTTCCGGTACGTCTGGGAGGCCCCACAGGGAACGCACACCCTCCTCTCGCGAGCGACAGACGAGACGGGACAGACGCAACCGGCGACGGTTGCCGACCCGGAGGCAGGTCTTCGCGAGATCGACGACACGCAGTATCCGTGGAACCAGAAAGGCTACGGAAACAACGCCTTCGTTCCGCTCGGGGTCACGGTCACTGTCGACGGTTAGACGACGCACCACGAGACGCCGGACACCACGTACATCGCTCCGGAACGTCTCGAGTCGCGCGCCCTCTCCGGTTACCCGAGAGCGCGACGTTTAAACGAGCCAATCGACAAAGAGCCTCTATGGCAGAACCGCGCGTGCCGGGCGGGGGCGGCGACGTTCTCGAACTCCCCTGTGGCGAGGAGAAACGGATCCGCGACCTCGACATGGGGATGCGAGAGTTCGACTGCGCCTGCGGCGAGAGCCACGCCGTCGTCATGGACATCCACCCCCCGGACCGCTTCATCCCGGAGTTCCTCGTCGAGGTGTTACGAGAGGCCATCGAGACGACGAGCGAGGAGATGCCGGAGTTCGACACGCCGCACATGCTCGGCATCGTCCTCGAAGAGTTCCCTCGACAAGTGGTCTCCGAGGACGTCACTCAGGACCACGACGTCGGCTACTCGATGGTGTGGGTGACGGCGTTCGACTCGCGTCGACTCCACGAGATCATCGTCGAACTCCTCGTCGAGCTGATGGAACACGCCGTCAGCCACACCGACGACCCGAACGCGACCGCCGAGTTCGAGTCGCAGATGATCGACTTCGACGTCGAGGAGTTCGTCGACCAGTACCGTGCTCAGCGCGACGTCGACGCCGACGACGTCTACGTGTGACCGACGCCACCTGACGCGAGTCGCTGCCGTCGTCGGCCGTCACAATCAACCGTCTGGTGGTCGAATCGCGTCACATGAGCGACGACACGAACTCCGACAGAGAGCAACGACCGATCGAACCGGGGATGGTCGTCTACGACCACGAGGGCGATCAACTCGGTGTCGTCACCGGGATGACGAGTGAGGGGTTCGAGGTGTCGATCCGCGAGGAGAGCCTGTCCGTCGACGACGACGGGTACGCCGACAGTCAGGACATTCAGGAGCACGACCCCGGACAGGAGTTCGGCGAGGGCTACATCATGTGGCGCTGTGCGGAGTGCGGCGAGATGGGCGAACTGGAGGACGGACTCCCGGAGGAGTGTCCGAACTGTGGCGCAGAGGCGGTCCAGAAGTGGCGGGAGGACTGATCCGATGAGCGACCAGCCCACCGTCCGCCGAGCGGAACCGGACGACGCCGCCCGCGTGCGCGAGATCGCCGAGAGCACGTTCACGCAGGCGTACGCGCTCAGTCCGCAGGACATCGAGACGATACTCGACGCGGAGTTCGTCGAGGACGACCTCCGGTCCCAGTTCGAGGGCGACGACACGACGCTCGTCGCCGAGGACGACGGCGTGCTCGCGGGGTTCGTACGACTGGACGTCGACGATGGGTCCGTCCGCTGGCTCCACGTCGACCCCGAGCGCCGCGGTCTCGGCGTGGGGACGACGCTGTTCGAGGCGGCCGTCGACGAACTCGAGTCCCAGGGAGTCGAGACGGTGCGTGGCGTCGTCCTCTCGTCGAACACCGCCGCCGGCGCGTTCTTCGAGCGGTTCGGTTACGGGAAGACCGACGAGTGGCGGACGGAGATCGACGGTCTCGACGTCGTCGAGTACGCGTTCACGGCGCAGGCCGACGTCGAGGCGGACGACCGGGGCAACGACGCCGCCCGCGAAGGGGACCGTGAGGAGTGGGACGCCGACGCCGTCGCGAGCGAACTGCCGGACACCGCCACTGCCGACGGCGAGGAGGTGTACCTCGGCGACGACGTGGTGCCGGGGACCGAAGGCGGGTTCGTCTCGACGTACACCGACGGCGAGCGGACGACGGAGCACGGCTACTACTGTACGAACTGCGGGTCGACCGACGTCTCCATCGACAGCATGGAGCGACTCGAGTGTCAGAACTGCGGGAACGTCCGACGGCCGGACGACGACTACGACGGGTCGTACCTGTAGCGACGCGCGCGCGGACCATAGCCCGGTCGTCGAACCGTTCAGTATCGAACACCATACCGGCGAAACGTCCGGTCATATAGCTTGTGCTCGCCGCTGAGTAATCAAAAGTTATTGTGTCTCGGCCACAATCCCGGGTTGGCTTCGAAATCCCTTGCCCGGAGGTTCGAGAAGCCATTCGCGACGTGTCCCAGCACGTCGCATTTTCGTCCCTGAAAGGGAGCGGCTTCCGTTGGACTCCACCGATGGAGGGATGTTAACTCCTGCGTCTCGTTTCGTCGTCGCGTGTCTTCGTCCGTTCCCAGTGTGACCGTTCGACCCTCGAGTCGAAACTCTGGACTCGCTCTCCGTCGCCGCCGCTTCGGGCGACGATCGTGTCGTCGTCTCACACCCCTCCCAGATCGGTCGTCTCGCGACCGCTCCGTCCGGCACGACAGCCTCGATCGGTGTGCGACGCCGATTTCGAAATTCGCAAAACTGCTTCGCACCTCGTAATCTTTCGCCGGGCTTATTACGATGTACGGATTTCGTCTCGATGATGACCGACGAGAACACCGCCGACGGAACTGCATCCGCGTCTCAGTCGTCCGAGCAGAGAACGATCCTGCTCATCGGTAGTGGACCCATCCAGATCGGCCAGGCAGCGGAGTTCGACTACTCCGGTGCACAGGCCTGCCGCGCACTGCAGGAGGAGGGAGCCCGAGTCGTTCTCGTCAACTCGAACCCCGCGACGATCATGACGGATCCGGAGATGGCCGACCGCGTCTACATCGAACCCATCACGACCGACGCCATCTCGGAGATCATCGAGAAGGAGCGTCCCGACGGCGTCATCGCCGGCCTCGGCGGACAGACGGGGCTGAACGTCACCGCCGAACTGGCCGAGGAGGGCGTCTTAGAGGAGTTCGACGTCGAGATCATGGGGACGCCGCTCGACACGATCTACGCGACGGAGGACCGCGATCTCTTCCGGAAGCGGATGGAGGACATCGGCGAGCCGGTACCCGCCTCGACGACCATCTCGCTCGACGAGGGCGAGTCCGTCGAGTCGCTCACGGAGGAGAACCTGGTCGACCGCGTGGAGGCGGCCGTCGACGCCGTCGGCGGCCTGCCCGTCATCTCGCGGACGACCTACACGCTCGGTGGCTCCGGCTCCGGCGTCGTCCACGAGATGGACGAACTCGTCGAACGTGTCCGCAAGGGACTGCGCCTCTCGCGCAACAGCGAGGTGCTCATCACCGAGTCCATCGCGGGCTGGGTCGAACTCGAGTACGAGGTGATGCGCGACGCCGACGACTCCTGTATCATCATCTGCAACATGGAGAACATCGACCCGATGGGCATCCACACCGGCGAGTCGACGGTCGTGACCCCCTCGCAGGTCATCCCCGACGACGGCCACCAGGAGATGCGCACTGCCGCACTCGACGTGATTAGGGAGTTAGGAATCCAGGGCGGCTGTAACATCCAGTTCGCCTGGCACGACGACGGCACGCCCGGCGGCGAGTACCGCGTCGTCGAGGTGAACCCCCGCGTCTCCCGCTCCTCTGCGCTCGCCTCGAAGGCGACCGGCTACCCCATCGCCCGCGTGACGGCGAAGGTCGCCCTCGGTAAGCGTCTCCACGAGATCACGAACGAGATCACGGGCGAGACCACCGCCGCCTTCGAGCCCGCGATCGACTACGTCGTCACGAAGGTCCCGCGGTGGCCGAAGGACAAGTTCGGCGACGTCGACTTCGAGCTCGGGACGGCGATGAAGTCGACCGGCGAGGCGATGGCCATCGGCCGCACCTTCGAGGAGTCGCTGTTGAAGGCGCTCAGATCCTCGGAGTACGACCCCGCCGCGGACTGGGCCGAGGTCGACGACGAAGAGCTAGAGGAGGAGTACCTCGTGACGCCGACGCCCGACCGTCCCTACGCGATGTTCGAGGCGTTCGACCGCGGCTACACCGTCGAGGAGGTCATCGACCTGACGGGGATCAAAGAGTGGTACGTCGAGCGGTTCAAGCGCGTCGCCGACTCGACGGTCGCGGCCGCCGAGGGCGACTTCACCGAGGCGGCGACCGCCGGCTTCACGAACGCCGAGATCGCCGCGACGGCTGGTGCGTCGGTCACGGAGGTCGAAGAGCAGGTGCCGGGTCGCACCTACAAACAGGTCGACACCTGCGCCGGCGAGTTCGCCGCCCAGACGCCGTACTACTACTCCTCGCGCAAGCCGGAGTTCGTCACCGGCCCGTTCAAAGGGCAGTCCGCCGGCGGCGAACTCCGCGTCGACCCCGACGTCGAGAGCGTCGTCGTGGTCGGTGGCGGCCCCATCCGCATCGGACAGGGCGTCGAGTTCGACTACTGTTCGGTCCACGCGGTCCGTGCGCTCCGCGAGATGGGCATCGACGCCCACGTCGTCAACAACAACCCCGAGACCGTCTCCACCGACTACGACACCTCCGACGGCCTGTTCTTCGAGCCGATCACGGCCGAGGAGGTCGCCGACGTCGTCGAGGCGACTGGCGCCGACGGCGTGATGGTGCAGTTCGGCGGACAGACCTCGGTCAACATCGGGGAACCGCTCGAAGCCGAACTCGCGCGCCGTGACCTCGACTGTAGCGTCCTCGGGACGACCGTCGAGGCGATGGACCTCGCGGAGGACAGAGACCGGTTCAACGCGCTGATGGACGACCTCGGCATCAAACAGCCGAAGGGCGGCACCGCGACGAGCGAGGCAGAGGCGCTGGAACTCGCCAGCGACCTCGGCTACCCGGTGCTCGTGCGTCCCTCCTACGTACTCGGCGGCCGTGCGATGGAGGTCGTCTACGACGACGCGGACCTGAAGGAGTACATCGAGGAGGCGGTCCGCGTCTCGCCCGACAAGCCGATCCTCGTCGACCAGTTCCTCGGCGGCGCGGTCGAACTCGACGTCGACGCCGTCTCCGACGGCGAGGACATCCTCATCGGCGGCGTGATGGAGCACGTCGAGACCGCGGGCGTCCACTCCGGCGACTCGGCGTGTATGATCCCGCCGCGCTCGCTCGACGAGGAGACGCTCGGCCGCGTCCGCGAGGTCACGGAGGACATCGCTCGCGCGCTCGACACGGTCGGGCTGATGAACGTCCAGTTGGCAGTCAAGGACGGCGAGGTCTACGTGCTGGAGGCGAACCCGCGTTCCTCGCGGACGGTGCCGTACGTCTCGAAGGCGACGGGCGTCCCGATCGCGAAACTCGCGGCGAAGGTGATGGCCGGGTCGACGCTGGAGGAACTGCAGGCCCAAGAGCAGATTCCCGAACAGGTGAGCGTGAAGGAGGTCGTCCTCCCGTTCGACCGCCTACCGGGGTCGGACCCGCGTCTCGGCCCGGAGATGAAGTCCACGGGCGAAGTGATGGGAACGGCGTCCTCGTTCGGCAAGGCCTACGAGAAGGCCCAGTCGGCGACGGGTAAATCCATCCCGGCCGACGGGACGGCCGTGGTCGACCTCTCTGCCGAGGAGTTCCCAGACGTCGACAGCGAGGAGGCACAGGAACTCGTCGACGGCTTCGGCGAGTTCTTCGACCTCGCAGAGTTCGACGACCTCGAAGACGCAATCCGCAGAGGGAAGGTCGACCTCGTCGTCTCGCGCAACCGCGACGCGCTGGAGGTCGCCGTCGAGGAGGACGTGACCTACTTCTCCACACACGCGAGTGCGAAGGCCGCACTCGAGGGGCTGCGCGCACGCGACGACCCGATCGACGTCCAGGCGGTCTCCGACCGTCCGACCCGGCAGGCCGAGTGGGGGAAGTAGACGGCGAGCGCCGTTCGAGCGGACCGGAGTAGAACCGACTCGTAACGACGCTCTCGATTGCGCTGACGTTTCTCTCTCGCTGGCGACGCGGTTATCTTCGCTCCGGTCGTAGTCTCATCGACAGGCGTCGGTCCGCCGTCGTCGGATAGTGGCCTGGCCACTCACGATCACACAGTCTTCGGCGGACCGCCCTGCAGTTTTAACCACGCCGAGCGGCTGCGACGGAGAGAACCGTCGACACAGCGGCGGGAACGCGGCGAAGACGCGACGCTCGGTCCGCTCAGTCCGAAACCGCTCAGTCCAGTTTGTTGAGCGCCTCGAAGAAGTCGGCCTCCGGGCCGGCGAGGCGGACCGGCGGGTCCGTCCGAGCGACGTGGACGTCGACGGGTGGGACGACCTCGTAGGCGTTCCGACCGTCGCTGACGACGACGCCGGACGGTGCCCCCGAGAGACTCACCGTGACCTCGCTGTCCGGGGGGACGACGAGCGGCGGCATCCCCCCGTCGGCGCACATCTCGGTGACGACGAGTCCGTCGACGCGCGGGTGGACCAGCGGGCCACCCTCGCTGAGGTTGTACGCGGTCGACCCAGTCGGCGTAGCCACGAGGACGCCGTCGACGTGACCGCTCGTGTAGAGCGCGTCGTCGACGCGGACCTCGACGTCGACACCGCCTCCGCGGCCGCGGCGCGGCCCCTGTACGACCACCTCGTTGACCGCGGGTTCGCCCTCCCAGTCGTCGACGCGGGCGGCGAGTCGGGGAACGTTCCGCGTGCGTAACTTGCCGTCGCGGTGCGCCTCCACCTCGGCCATCACGGCCTCGACGGCCGACTCGGGTGGGACCGCGTTGAGAAAGCCCACTTCGCCGAGGTTGATCCCGAGGATGGGGGTGTCGCGTGCGCCACGGGCCGCAAAGAGGAACGTGCCGTCGCCTCCGATGCTCACGACGAGGTCACAGGTGGCGAACGCCGTGGCGTCGACGCCATCCGCGTCGAGCGTCCGGGCCGTCTCCTCGTCGAACCGTACCGCGACGCCCGCCTCGTCGAGGCGCAACTGGAGGTCTGCGGCGAGTCTCGCTGCTCGGCGGTTGCCCCGCTGTGCGACGATGCCGACGTTCATGTCCGGCGGTTCTCGTCGGGCCGACAAAAGGCCTCCGTACGGGCAACATTCATCACATCGGCTCCCGACGTGTCGGTGATGGCAGATCGGACGGTCTCAGGCGACGCTCGACCCCAGTCGGACGGAGGCGACGACGATGGCTGACGACGACTGGTTCGAGCGGGCGCTCCGCGAACAGGACGACGAGAGGGAGGAGACCGTCGACGCGGACGTCGAAGCCGAAGCCGAGACTGGGGGCGACGACGGGACGGACCGACCGGACACCGACGAGTCGGACGAGTTCGACGACGCCGGCGCTGACGACCCTTTCGCCGAGGATTTCGCCACCGCCTTCGAGAACGCACCACGCCCGTCGGGGATGGAGTCCGACGAGTTCGGGTTCGGAGCGTTCGGAGAGGCCGGTAACGACGGATTCGCGTTCGGAGAGGCCGGTAACGACGAGTTCGGATTCGGCGCACCCGGTGACTCCGCGTTCGACGAGGAGGCGTTCGAGTCGGAGATCGACCGGATCGAGATCGGGATCGACGGCCTGGACGAGATGGTTCTCGGGGGTGTGCCCGAACGATCGCTGATGACCGTCATCGGGAGCGCCGGAACCGGGAAGACGACGTTCGGACTCCAGTTCTTGGAGGAGGCGCTCGCGAACGGCGAGAGCGCGGTCTACATCACGCTCGAAGAGAGCGAGGAGGCGATCCTCGCGACCGCCGAGGAGAAAGGGTGGCCGTTCCGTCGATACGTCGACGAGGACCGACTCGCGGTCGTCGCGCTCGACCCCGTCGAGATGGCCAACAGCCTCGCGAGCATTCGCAACGACCTCCCGCGACTCGTCGAGCAGTTCGACGCCTCGCGACTCGTGCTCGATTCGGTCTCGCTGCTCGAGATGATGTACGACGTGCCGTCGAAGCGCCGAAACGAGGTGTTCGACTTCACGCGGTCGCTGAAGGAGGTCGGCGTGACGACGATGCTCACCTCCGAGGCGAGCGAGGACAGCCCCTACGCGTCGCGATACGGTATCGTGGAGTATCTGACCGACGCAGTGTTCGTCCTACAGTACGTCCGTCCCTCCGACTTCCAGGAGACGCGGCTGGCGGTCGAAATCCAGAAGATCCGCGACGCGAACCACTCTCGGGAGACGAAACCCTACGAGATCACGAACGAGGGCATCAGCGTCTACCGGCAGGCGAACATCTTCTGACCGCCGACATCTTCTGCCCCCGTTCGCGCCGACCGTGCGACAAAAGGGCTATGAACGCTCGCTGGGAACGGGCAGACATGAAACCGCGCTACCTGATAGCGCTCTTGCTACTCATCCCACTGGCCGACTCGCTGGCGCTGGTCGCGTTCGCGCAGTTCGTCCTCGACTGGCGGCTCGTCGTCGCGTTGGTCGTCCTCACCGGACTGGTGGGGATGCTCCTCGTGCGCGCCGAGGGACGGCACACGCTGCGTCGGTTCGAGCGCCGCGTCTCGATGGGCGAGATCCCGACGAACGAAGTGATGGACGGCGGCCTGCTCGTCGCGGCCGGCGCGTTCCTGCTCACCCCGGGGCTCGTCACCGACGGCATCGGCTTCCTGCTGGCCGTCCCGGTGACGCGCTACCCGATCCGCGAGGTGCTGAAGCGCTACGTCGTCCAACCGTACCTCGACAAGCGGGCCGACGGGTTCGTCAGTGGAACCGTCTGGACGGGCGGCTTCCCCGGCGGCGACGAGACGTACGATATGGACCCCGAATCGTACCGGTTCGAAGACGACAGCTGAGCCGGTTTCGCCCCCTGCGAACACGCCGCAGTCTGGCGAAAAACCGACAGACCCAAAGGGCAAAGCAAAGGGGAATCTTTAAACACCAATCGCCGCAATGAGTAAATGCGCCAACCTGGGCCAATAGCTCAGTCAGGTTGAGCGCTCGGCTGATAACCGGGAGGTCCGCGGTTCAAATCCGCGTTGGCCCATCCAACATGTTCACGGCCCGCGGCCGTGAACGGCTGGGGCCAGTCAACTCCCCGGCCACCTAACTTCGTTACAACGACACCGAGAGAGGCGTCCAGCCTCCGACGGTGTGTTCTCGTGGTGACTCGCTTCACGGGCGACGAGCGTCGGCGTCGTCACTCGCTATTTCAGCTCGCACGGCGACTCTCTCGTCCGCGAGGAGGATCGCGTCGTCCGCCGCGGGGAGTGGTCCGCCAACCCACACGGCAGCAACCGGACCGCAGTTCGAGGAGTGCGACCGAGGGCAAACCTTCCGGGCAGCAGGTTTGCAGGGGTCGCATCTCCTTATTCATCTCCCAGACACATCACTATTCTGTTGTATTTGTTGTCTAAATATTTCTCGTTGAAACAGCGACTATTATTCCGATAGCAAAAGACAGTTCCGTACGTTCGAGTGAATCACTGCCTTTCACTTCGGCTCGTTCGTCCTCGCCCAGCGCGGACGCTCCGGCCTCGAACCTCCACCGGTGGACAGTCGCTCATCTAAATAGATATTTAGATAGAAGATTAGATGGGAACAGACGGCGTTCGACCCCTGAGACGGCTCAGACCCGAAGCAGTCGCAGCCGACCGGCGAGGAGGCCGAGGAGCGCGCCCGTCAGGTGAGCGACGAGTGCGCTCCCCGGCGCGCTGAACAGCAGCGTCAGTCCGGCGGCGACGACGGCGACGAGTGCCACGAACAGTCGCGGCGGGAGACGGAGCCGATCGAGGACCGTCGACGAGACCGGGTTGGCGGTGACGACGTAACCGACGAGTGCGAACGCCGCGCCGCTGGCACCGAGTACCCCAGTCGCCGGACCGACGAGACTCCCGAGCCAGACGTGCGCCAGCCCGGCGAGGACGCCCGTCGTCACGAAGAAGGCGTGAAACCGGTACCGGGTGGTCGACGTCGCGACGAGCGTTCCGGCGAGGGCGACGACGACGGCGTTCGACAGCAGATGTGTCGGCCCGGAGTGAGCGTACACGCTCGTCACGAGCGCCCACGGCGGCGTGAGCACGGGCGGAGCGAGGACGAACAGCCCGAGGAGACCGACGAGCGAGGCGCCCCACGTGAGAAGCGAGACGACGACCATCGCCACGAGCGTCTCGACGACTGGGTTGCCCGTGACGGCGGCGAGCAACGAACGGTCGTTTCGGTCGACGGGAGGGCGAGAGTGAGCGGACACGGCTTCGCCTTCAGTTCGGGGCGACCGGAGCAAAACTCTTCGCACGGCTGGTGACCGACGTCCTCCCGTCCTCGGCGCGAGGCATACACCCTTAGCCTCTCAGTCCCTACGTTAGTCGTGGCACAAGACGAATTCAGTCGCATCACGGGCCTCCCGGACGACCTCGGCATCGACGCGGACCTCCAGCGAACCCAGCGGCTGTTGACGGTACGCGTCGACACCCGACGGTACGGGAAACCGGTCACTGTCGTCGCCGGGTTCGACGGCGACACCGACGTCAAGGCGCTCGCGAGCGACCTCAAGCGGACACTCGCCTGCGGCGGCACCGTCGAGGACGGCGAGATCGAACTCCAGGGTAACCACCTCCAGCGCCTCCCAGACCTACTTCGGGAACGCGGCTACGACGTCGAACGCTGAGACGACAGTCGGTTCTCCGGACACCGGACACGTCGCGTCGACGGACTTATCTTTCACGTGTCAGTCTGTCGGGGCATGCCCTCCAGACGCCCATCCGCTCAGCGTGTCTTGTCTCATCCGCGTCCCGTCGACGAGCGCAGTCGTCGTGAGGTGACCCGACGTGCCTGACTTCGGGACTCGACTCGCCGACGGCTGGTCTCGGGCGAACGCGGCACTCGAACTCGCGTTCGTTCCACTCGTCGTCGCGTTCTTCGACGTCGACGCGATACAGCAGATCCTCGCCAGCGAGAGCGACTTTCAACTCGGCGTGTCGTTCAGTTTCCCGTCGGCGGTCGTCGACGTCTGGACCTTCGTCAACGTCCAGCGAGAGACGCTCCACGTCGGAACCGGCGGTCCGGAGGCGAGTCCCGGCGGACTGTTCGTCTACTTCTCGGTGGTCGGCGCGGTTGCCGGAACGGTTCTCCTGGCCGTCCTTCAGTCGATGCTCACGGCCGGCTATCTCGGGAGTCTCCGGCAACTGCTCGCGACGGGGTCGTACGACTTCGGATCGGGCGTCCGGCGATACACCGTGCCACTGGTGACCTATCAACTGGTCGTGACGCTCTCGGGGCTCGCACTCGCCGGTCTCGGTCTGCTCGTCGGTCCCGGTCTCCTCGTCCTCGTGCTCGTCGCCATTCCACTCTTCCTCGTCCTCACGTACGTCTTCTATCCGGTTCCGTACCTCGTCGTCCTCCGCGAGCGAGGACTCGTCGACGCCGTCCGCGGCAGCGTCGACCTCGCGACCGGCGGTGGCCCGTACGTCGCCTACACGCTCGGCTTCATGGGTTTCTCGGCGCTCGTGTCGCTCGTCGGGACGGCCGTCGTCGCCAACCTCGGTGTCGTCGGTATCGTCGTCGGAGCCACCGCGGCCGCACCGCTCGGGGTCGCGTTGAACCTCGCGACGCTCCGGTTCCTCGCCGACGTCGACGACGCGTCACCGACGTTCGACGAGTGGGAGACGGACGACGAACCGTCACCGTCGACGGGTTCGGCCACGTCGACGGACTGAGTGCGGCGTCAGAACCCCTCCCGGAGGTAGACCGTCTCGGTCGGAAAGAGCGTCACGAGCGTCTCACGGGCCGCCGCAGACTCGACGGTCAGGTCGCCGTCTCGTTCCAACTCGTCGACCGACAGCGACCCGAGAGCCAACTGTGAGAGCGCGCCGATGTCGAGACTCGCGTCGGCGTCCGCGTCGCTCCGGCGACAGGTCACGCCGTCGCTCCCGACGGTCAACTCGAACGTGCCGTCGTTCCAGTCGCAGTGGTCGTCGCGGACGGCGAGCGCGACCGACCCGGTCGCGTCGTCGGGCAACGACAGCGCGTCGACGACAGTTTCGAGGTCGACGATGCGGGCCATCGGTCCCGGCCGGACCTCGACGTCCGCAGCGCGGGGGTCGGGGAGCGCCTGGAGCAGTCGCGTCTCGCCCGCCCTCCCGCGAAGTCGGACCGTGTCGACTTGCGAGTCGTGGTCGCGGCAGAACCGCAGCAGGTGGCCGCGGGCCTCGTCGTCGACGGCGGCGAGTTCGAAGACGTCCATCCGCTTGTCGTCGCCGTCCTCGTCGACCGTGTAGCAGAGGTAGCCACGAAGCTGTCCCTCGTCGTCCGCCCAGCCGTAGACGTAGGGGTCCTTCCGCCACCCCTGGAACGTCCGGTAGCGCCACCAGCCTTCGGTACGCTGGAGTCCGAGCGCCTCGGTCGCCCACGCGCGGTGGACCTCGTCGAGTTCGGCGTAGTCGTCGGCCTCGAGACGACGGAACCTCCCGGCCGGATCGGGGACGACGTCGCCGAGCTCCGCGGGTGGCACCGACGCCGCGATCGACGTGTTCGTCATGGCGTAGCCGAACCGCCGGTAGAAGGCGTACTCGAACGGCCAGAGGACGGCGAGCCCGATCTCCTCCTCGCGGAACTCGCGGTGGAGGTTCGCGAGCAGGTCGGCGACGTACCCCTGTCGGCGCGACTCGGGCGGCGAGGCGACAGCCGAGACGCCGCCGACGTGGTGGAACTCGCCGCGGACTCGGGCGGTGAAGTCGTAGTACGCACACATCACGACGAGGTCGTCGGCGTCGACGTCGGCGATCGGCGTGTCCGGGTCGACGTCGTACAGTCCGCGCCGGTGATACTCCTCCGGTCGCTCGTGGTCCTCGTCGTCGGGATCGGGCCCTCGCTCCGGTTGGAAGGCGTAACTGAGGAGTCGGTGGACCACCTCGTCGTGATCCTCGGGGATGGGTCGATAGTCCATGCGCTCGCATCGACAGCCCCGACTAAAGCGTTCCGGGTCGTGTGTCACACCGAGACACACCGGAGAGCCGAACCGAGGGATTCACGGCGATTCGGTCCGGAGAGGAAGCCATGAGCGACGTGACTGAGAGGAGCGGGCTGCTGGCCGGCGACAGAGTCCTCATTCTGGCGATCCTGTTCGTCGGGGTCGTCGGCTCCGGGCTGGCGCGGTGGTTCCTCGGCAACGCCGGTTATCCGACGTTCGGTTCGTTCGTGTTCGTCATGGGGTATGCGGGGATGGTGTTCGTCCTCTGGTACGGCTGGCTCAGAGAGATGGATCTCACCGGTCCCGGCGGACGGTAGAACGGAACTTTAATGCGGGATTCGCGGTGAGTTACGAGCAAGAATGCTGCCGCTACAGCTCATCGACAGTTTCCTGCTCAACTACAACATCGGGCAGGCACTGCTGCTGGGATTCGTCCTGACGACCCTCGCGGCGCTGCCCCTGAAATCACAGAAGATCCTCGGCATCAACACGATCCTGTTCGGCGTCATCTTCATGCTCACGCCGCAGTCGCTCGCGAAGCCGCACTACCTGTTTTTGGGGCTGGCGCTCCTCGTCGTCGGGCCGCTGGTCTACGTGACCGCACGCGACTGATCGGCAGCGTCTCCCCCGACACGGGGTCGTCGACTCGGTCCCGTTCTCGCCGCTCTCAGCTCCCTCTCGAACGGCGTCTCCGCTACCTTTTTCTTCCGACCTCAGAAACCGAGAGGCATGATTACGGTGAGGGCCCCAGCGACGAGTGCGAACTTGGGCAGCGGTTTCGACGTCTTCGGGGTGGCCCTCGACCGTCCGGCAGACGTCGTCAGCGTCGAGAAGGCCTCACGGACGACCATCGAGGTGACGGGTGCGGGCAGTCAGTTCATCCCCGAAGACCCGAAGAAGAACACGGTCGGTGCCGTCGTCGAGGCGCTCGACGCCCCGGCACACATCAAGATCGACAAGGGGATCCGTCCCGCCTCGGGGCTCGGATCGTCGGCGGCGAGCGCTGCCGCCGTCGCCGTCGGCCTCAACCAGCTGTACGACCGCGGACTCACTCGGAAGGAACTCGTCCCCATCGCGGGCGAAGGAGAGGCAGTCGTCTCGGGTGAACCCCACGTCGACAACGTCGCCCCCTCCATCCTCGGCGGGTTCACCATCGCCGCCGGCGACGACGTGACGACGGTCCAAGCGTCGATCCCGCTCGTCGCCTGCCTCCCCGAGATCGCGGTGTCGACGCGCGACGCCCGCCGCGTGATCCCCTCGGAGGCGTCGCTGGACGACGTGGTCCACACGGTCGGCCAGGCGGCCACGCTCGCCACGGGGATGTGTCGCAACAGCCCCGACCTCGTCGGGCAGGGGATGTACGACAGAGTCGTCACGCCCGCCCGCGCCGAACTGATCACCGGTTACGAGGAGGTCCGTCAGGCGGCGTTCGACGCCGGCGCCACCGGTGTCACGGTCAGCGGGGCCGGACCGGGCGTGCTCGCCGCCTGCCACTCTCGGGACCGTCGGGAGATCGCCAGCGCGATGGTCGACGCGTTCGCCGACGCCGGCGTCGACTCGCGGGCCTACCAGACCCGCATCGGCAAGGGCGCGGAAGTCCTCGACTACTGAGACGCCGACGACGCGTCGACGACGTCTGTCACCGGTTCGCGTGCGCCGAGATGACAGTTCTCCGAGAATCTTCATCACCCCACGTGTCGAATCAAAAGTATGAACCGCGCACTCGTCGTCGTCACTGACTCCGCCCACAACGACCGCATCCTCCGCGAGGCCGGCGAACTCGCCGCCAGCAACGGAGCCGAACTGGTGTTGCTCTCGGTGACGCCGACCGAAGAGTACGAGGACACTCACGACGCCGTCGCGAGCATCGACTCTTCGGACCTCGTCTACACCATCGAACAGGCCGAAGAGTCGGTCGTTCGCGATATCGAGCGGACGGCCTCGGAGGCGTTCGAGGGGCTCGACGTCGACTACCACACGAAGGCCGTGTTCGGTCGCGAGGTCGACAGTATCCTCGACGCCGCCGACGCGTACGACTGCGACCACCTGTTCATCGCCGGTCGCCGCCGCTCGCCGACCGGGAAGGCGCTGTTCGGCGATCTGACGCAGCAGGTGCTCCTCTCGTTCGACGGCCCGGTGACGGTGTTGCTCGGCGACGAGAAGTAGGGTCTCTGTTGTCGCTGTCGCGGGAACGGTGCTGTCGTGGTCGCGGTAACGGAAAGCGTACGAGAGCGTTGTCCCGCGAGCGAGGGCCGAAGGCCCGAATCTCGCGGCTTTTCTCATCGAGGTTTTTTGGCGGGGTTCGAGGCCACCGAAGGTGGCCGAGGACCCCGTGAAAAAAGGTCGGTTTTAGACCCCGCGACCCTGCAGTTTCTCGTCGTCGGTCATCTCGCTGTTCGACTGCCCCTTCATCCCCTTGCCGATGTTGGCGGCGATCTCCGCGAGCGTCTCGGGGTCGTCCCAGTTGTTGACCGCCTCGACGATGGCGTTGCCCATCGAGACGGGGTCCTCGGCACCGAAGATGCCCGACCCGACGAAGATGCCGTCACAGCCGTGGTGCATCATCAGCGCCGCGTCCGCGGGCGTGGCGATGCCGCCGGCCGCGAAGTTGACGACGGGGAGTCGACCCATCTCGGCCGTCTCGTGGACGAGGTCGGCGGGGGCCTCGTGTTCGCGGGCCCACTTCTGCCGTTCCTCGTGGTTCATCCCCTCCAGTTGGCGGATCGCGCCCTTGATGGCGCGCTGGTGGGTGACCGCCTGGTTGACGTCGCCCGTCCCGGCCTCGCCTTTGGTGCGGATCATCGCCGCGCCTTCGTCGATGCGGCGGAGCGCCTCCTGGAGGTTGCGTGCGCCGCAGACGAACGGCGAGGTGAACTCGCGTTTGTCGATGTGGTACTCGTCGTCGGCGGGCGTGAGTACCTCGGACTCGTCGATCATGTCGACGCCGACGGCCTCGAGGATCTGCGCCTCGGTGTGATGACCGATGCGGGCCTTCCCCATCACCGGGATGGACACCTCGTCGATGATCTCCTCGACGGACGCGGGGTCGGCCATCCGGGCGACGCCGCCGCGCTTGCGGATGTCGGCCGGCACCGCCTCCAGCGACATGACGGCGACCGCGCCGGCGTCCTCTGCGATCCGTGCCTGTTCACGCGTGACGACGTCCATGATGACGCCGCCCTTCTGCATCTGTGCGAACCCGCGCTTCACGAGATCTGTTCCGCGCTTGAGTTCCTCGAGGTCGGTCTCTTCGGGCATACGTGTGCGTTCGACCGGACGCACTTAACGGATATCGTTCCCGTGTTGTCACGAGCCACGAACGGTCGTCTCACAGCGGTGGTTAATAGCTCGGAGCGCGATGTACTGTCGAGTGATTCTCGTGTCCACAGTTACGCAATCCAGCCCACGCGCCGGTAAGACGTTCACCAACGCGCTGCTCGGCGCAGTCGCCACCGTCGTCCTCGCGTTCGTCCCGTTCTCGCCCATTCTCGGCGGCGGCGTCGCCGGCTACCTCCAGCGCGGCACCCGCGAACAGGGCGTGAAGGTCGGTGCCCTCTCGGGCGTCCTCGCGACGGTTCCCGTCGTGGCCGTCGTGTTCCTCGGCGTCGCACTGTTCACGATCGTTCCACCGGGGGCCAACCCGCTCGGCGTCGCAGTCGGCGGGCTGGCTCTCGCGCTGGTGGCCTTCCTCGTCGCCGGTGTCTACACCGTCGCGCTCGGGGCACTCGGCGGCTACCTCGGGGCGTACCTCGCTGAAGACCGCGTCCGCTGACCGCCGCTGCTATCGTCATCGCTTTGTAAACACCTGCCTTCGAATCCGTCATGTCTGTGACTGACGGGCGTGGGGGACTCCCCGACCCCGACGACCTGCCGCGGTGGCTCGCGCCGCTGCCACGCTGGTTGGAGGACTTCGGACTGCGGATCGCGTGGGTCGTGGTCGCCATCAACGTCGTCGGGACCGCCTTCGGGTTCTGGTACTACGGCTTCCAGCCGATCCCGCTGTCGACGCCGCTCGTCGGCCTCCAGTTCGCGAACGAACCGCTCGTCATGTGGCCGTTCGTCCCCGACAGCCCCGTCGCGACGTTCTTCATCGCCCTCTCGCTGGCGCTGTGGAAGCTCGGTCGATCCAACGAGTACGTCAACGCACTGGCGTTCTTCGGCTGCTGGAAGCTCGGCTTCTGGACGCCGTACGTGCTCGCGCTGTTCTTCGACGGCTTCATCGGCGTCGGCTGGCCGATGTACGCCTTCCTGTTCGGGAGTCACCTCGCGATGGTCGTGGAGGCGTTTCTCATCCATCGCTACTCCGACTTCCCGGTGAAGGCCGTCGCAGTCGCTCTCCTGTGGTACGGGTTGAACGACGTCGTCGACTACTTCGTTCCCCTCGTCGGGACGCCGCACCACACGTTGCTTCCGCCGCAGCTGCTCGACGCGACGACGGGGTTCTACACCCACCCCTCGCCCGCCCACGAGTACGCCGCCGCCGGCGCGGTCGTGTTGACGCTCACGGCGACGTTCTGGACGCTGTCGACGCGCGTGAAGAAGCTCGAATCCCGAACGGGCGAGTAGCCGCTGCGCGTTCGACGCGCTCGATCGCACCTCAGGCTTAATCCGCACCCCGCCGAACGTGCTCACGTGACTCTCTTCGAGACAGTCTCCGACCTCACGCTCGCCGTCGAGTCGAGCGACCGCACCCGCAACGAGCGCGACACCTCGAGCGGGTTCACCCGCGCGACGACCGTCTACGGTCTCCACGGTGGCGGCGAGACGGGACGCGGCGAGGACGTCACCTACGACACCGAGGACCACGACGCCCTCGCCGACGCCCCGGCACTCGTCGGCGACGACGACGGACAGATCGCCCCCGGTGAGTACACGTTCGCCGAGTTCTCGGCCGCGCTGGACGACGTCGACCTCTTTCCGACGAAGGAACCGGAACGCGACGCCAGCGACCACTACCGGCGCTGGGCCGTCGAGTCCGCGGGGCTGGACCTCGCGCTCCGACAGGCGAGGACGAACCTCGGCGACGTCGTCGGCCACGACTACGACCCGGTGCGGTTCGTCGTCAGCACCCGCCTCGGCGACCCGCCGACCACGGAGCGCGTCGACGCACTGCTCGGGCAGTATCCCGAGACGGAGCTGAAGCTCGATCCGACCGCCGAGTGGACCGAGGACGTCGTCGCCGACCTGGCGGAGACGGGCGCGGTCCGCATCCTCGACCTGAAGGGGCGGTACGAGGGGACCGAGGTCGACCAGGAACCGGACCTCGACCTCTACGAACTGGTGTTCGAGCACTTCCCGGACGCCGTCGTCGAGGACCCCGGTCAGTCGGCGGCGACGGACCCGCTGGTCGAGGCGAACGCCGACCGCATCTCGTGGGACTACCCCATCACGGGCGTCGAGAGCGTCGAGTCGCTCCCGTTCGAACCGGAGTGGTTGAACGTCAAACCGTCGCGGTTCGGGACGGTCGAGTCGCTGTTCGACACGCTCGACTACGCCGCCGAGAACGACATCTCGCTGTACGGCGGCGGCCAGTTCGAACTCGGCGTCGGTCGCGACCAGATCCAGGCGCTCGCCTCGCTGTTCTACGCCGACGGGCCGAACGACGTCGCCCCCGGCGTCTACAACGACCCCGAGGTCCCCGACGACGCGCCGACGAGTCCGCTGTCGCCGTCGTCGAGTCCGACGGGACTCGGGTTCTGACCGACCGTCGCGAGAGCGGTCGTCCGCGCGGCCGTCAGTCGTCGGCGTGCGCCCGGACCCACAGTTCGCCGATGCGCGAGAGCCGCGTCCGGTAGGACTTGCCGTGTTCCTCCTGCTCGATGTACCCCTTGCCACCGGGTCCGAGCCGGTCGACGTTGTAGATGACCTTCGAGCGGAAACTGTCGGTGTACTCCTCGTTGAGTTCGCGGGCGAGCGCCTCGGCCAACTCGGAGACGGAGGCGAACTCGCCGTGGTCGCCGAGTTCGAAGAGGATGACCTCCTCGAACGGTTTGACGTTCGCGAAGGAGGCGACCGGCAGTTCGACGATGTGGTCGTCGCCGATCTGTTTCGCGCCGATGGTGGTCCCGCGCTCGTCGAACTCTTCGAGCAGATCGGAGATGCTGGTGAGTCGGTCGGTGACGCGCTCCTCGTCGACGTCGCCGTCGCGGACGGTGCGGAGGAGCTCTCTCGTCGCCCGGAGTTCCTCGGCCATCTCGGTCTCCAGATACTTCTCGGGAGCCGTGTAGTAGGTGTGGATTCGGTCGCGGTCCGCCTGTCGTTCGAGCGTGATCGAGTGGGCGGCCAGTGCGAAGGCGAAGGAGACGGGACGCGGCATCGCGCTGACGTTGACCCACACCTCGCTGCCGGCGTCGAGTTCGGCGTTGATGAGGTCGTACGCCTGCTCGAAGGCGGCGTCGTAGTCGTAGACGTCCGCGAGCACGACCCGCTCGGTCTCCGCCCCGAGGAGGTTGGTGAAGTCCTTCTCCAACTTCTTCGAGAGGTTCCGAGAGTACTCGACGTTCGCCTCGCTGCCGACCGCGCCCTCGAGGAGGATGACGCGGTCGACGTCCAACTGATCGCGGATCAGCGGCGCGATGAGCCGGTCGTAGTCGAAGCCGACCGGGACGATGTGTGTCTGCATGGGCGGCGATTCGCAAGACCCGGGCAAAAGGGTTCAGTTCGTGGGCGTCGCGACCACGAGCGAGACGCCCGGCGCGGTGAGGAACGACCGTCGGTCCCGCACCTCGAAGCCGGCCTCGGCGAGCCACGCGCTCACGTCGCTCACGTCGTGCGCTCGCTGGCCGAGCGTGACGAGGTAGGTGAGTCCCACGAACCCGACGGTCGCCCGAGACAACGCCGTCCGGGCGGTGCCGTCGAACTGATCGAGCACGTACAGCCGTCCGTCGGGCGCGAGCGCCTCCCGCACGCGCTCGAACAGCGCGACGCTCTCGGGGCCGTCGTGGGCGTGAACGACGTTGAACAGCAGGGCGGCGTCGTAACCCTCGCCGAGCGAGTCGGTCGTGTAGTCGCCGGCGACGAAGGAGACGCGAGCTTCGACGCCCCGCTCGCGAGCGGTCTCCAGCGCCACCTCGCGGGCCGGTTCGGTGTCGAAGACGTCGACCTGAACGGTCGGGTGGCGCTCGGCGAGCGTCGCCGCGTACAGGCCGTGACCGCCGCCGACGTCGAGCACGCGGGCGTCGCCGGTGACGTCCAGTCTCTCGACGGCCATCGGCGCGAGGACGCTCGCCGCCGCACGGAACCCCTCGTGAGCGAGTCGCCAGCGGTCGGGATGGTCGTCGAGCCACTCGTACAGCGTCTGTCGCGGCGCACCCTCCCTGACCGCCGTCACCGCTTGTGCCTCCCAGAACGGGAAGACGACGTCGTTCCAGAACGCCAGCCACGGGCCGACGCCGTCGGCGTCGAGCATCCACGCCGCCGTCATCTCGGTGTTCGCGTAGCGCCCGTCCTCTCGGTCGAGATAGCCAAGCGCGACGAGGAAGTCACAGAGCGGTTCGAGCCCCTCGGGCGCACAGTCGAGTCGCGTCGCGAGGTCGGCGAGGCTCGTCGGTCCCGATTCGAGGGCCGCAAACAGGCCGAGTTCGAGTGCGAGGCCGACGGCTCGTTCGGCCGCGCCGCCGACCAGATCGAGCACCGGACCGGGGGCTCTGTTCAGCCGAAGCAGGATCAACCGCTCGAGGGCGTTGGGTACGACGGGCACGAGACGAGTACGTCGGCCGAGCATATCAGGCTGTAGCAGCGCGGGTCGACCCGTCGGACGGCGTCACTCGGCGGTCGGGAGTCGCATGTAGACGCCGCCGCGGACGTAGTCGACGCCGAAGAACGCGAGCATCGCCGCGCCGACGACGCCGGCGACGGCTCCAACCGGCGAGACGGACCCTCCGGTCAGGACGTCGTCGACGGTCGTGACGAGCATCGAGAGCGCCAAGAGGAGTTGACCGACGCCGACGAGGACGTTCCATCGGACGGTCGCGGAGCCGACGGCGAACGAGTCACGGAGTCCGGCGACGAACAGCAGCGCCCCCGCGAGCGTCAGCGACCCGACCCAGAGCCACGTCGTCGGCTGCGACGGAACACCGGTGACTGTCGAGAGGAGGGCGGCGAAGGCGAGCAGTCCGACGCCGAGGAGGACCAGCAGGCGGCGCATGCGTCCCCCGTCGGCGGGGACGGTGGTAGCTCTTTGGGCGCTTTGGGCGCTTTGAGCGATTTAAGCGACTCAGAGCGCGTCGACGACGTCTCGGCTCGAGACGATCTCGGCGAACTCGCCGTGGAGATGCGTCAACGCCGTCCGATGCAGCTCCTCGGCCGTGTACCGTCTCCCGTCGGGTCCCTCGCGGTCGAACGTCGCCGTCCCGTCGGCGACGAGGAGTGGGGAGAAGCCGAGGTTCTCCGCCAGCCGCGTCGTCGTCGACACGCAGTGGTCGGTCGTGAGTCCCGCGATCACGAGCGTCTCGTGGCCGCCCTCACGGAGGAACGCTTCGAGGTCGGTCCCGACGAACGCACCGTTGACCCGCTTGACGAACTCCGCCTCGCCGTCGCGCGGTTCGAACCCCGGTTTGAACGCGAATCCAGAGCCGTCGCCGCGGAGCGGGGAGTCCTCCTCCGTGGAGTCGTGTCGGGCGTGGACGACCGGGCGGTCGGCGGCACGCCACGCGGCCAGCAGCTCCGAGAGCCGGGACTCCAGCTCCGGGTTGTTGCGCTCGCCCCACGTCGGGTCGTCGAACCCCCGTTGGAGGTCGACGAGGAGGAGCACCGCGTCGGCGGGGATCGAGAGAGTCACGCCCGAACCTCGCGCCAGCGCTCGGGGAGGGGGGCCTTCGGATGCTCCCGGCTGATCTCGATGGGACACTCGTCGGGCGCCTGTGACTCGTCGGCCGAGAGCATGTACTGGTGCCACTCGCGGTCGCCCTCGACGCCCCAGTCGCCGATGTCGGCGTGCGGACAGACGCCGTCGTAGTTCTCGATGCGCCGTTGGATGGTCTCGCGGGCCTGCTGGCCCGCGTCGGTGTCGACGGTGATCCCCTCGAACAGCGTGCGAGGCTGGAAGGTTATCTCGAGGCCGAGCGGACAGAATCGGCTCGTCCGTTGCTCGTAGAACGGCGCGCGACAAGTCGGGAACATCGGCTCGCCACCGAAGGAGAACTCCCAGAAGTCGCTGTCGGGGTCCGTGGGGATCTCTTCGGGCCACGGCTCGGGGTCGTGAACGTGGAGGAACTGGAGGACGTGCCAGAGTCGTTCGTGGTACTCGCGCTCGGTGAGTTGCTCCTCTGGTGGCTTGAAGAACGTCACGAGCGAGCAGCGCTCGCTGAACGCCTCGAAGACGTCGAGATACTCGAGGAGGTTCTCGCGGAGCGCGAACAGCGCGTCGGGGTGGGTCGTCGACTCGACGAAGGTGTAGAGCGCGTCGCCGTTGCGTTCGGATTCGACACCGAAGTAACAGGGGAACGGTTCGCCGTCCCGCTCGTCGACCATCGAGGCGTGGAACGTCTCGAAGTGGTCGACCGCCCAGTCGGGGAACCCGCCGGACTCGATCCGAGCCATCACGGTCTCCTGGTCGAACAGGGACTGAACCCCCGATTCGTTCATACGCCGTCTCGGGACTGCGCGGCGATTTAGGTTTCGGTCCCCTCAGTCGGCCTGCAGTCCGTCGGTGAACCGGGCGGCGTTCTCGTCGGCCGTCGGCGACGTCAGCGCCGAGACGCCGACCGTGAGCACGAGACCGAGCAGCATCCCGTAGAGCGCAAAGTCCCAGCCGAGGTAGGTCGTCGGCAGCGGGCCGAAGACGTGTCCGAGGTAGAACGCCTGACTGCCGGCGAGTCCGGCGACCATCCCGTTTCGGTTCGTCCGGGACCAGTAGAGCGCGACGATCACGGGCAGAGCCAACTGAGCGTAGCCGCCGAACGCCGTGTCGCCGACCTGAACGAGCGACCCCGGGCGGAACAGGCTGGCGACGAACGCGACGAGTGCGAAGCCGACGACGCCGATGCGGGCGACCCAGCCCTCGCGCTGGCTGCTGGCGTCGGGGGCGACGAGCGGCCGATAGAGATCACGCGTCAGGTACGACGACCCCGAGAGGAGCATCGAGTCCGAGGAGGACATCATCGCGGCCATCGCGCCGGCGACGACGAGCGCCGCGAACCAGACGGGCGTGTACTCGTTGAGGAGCGCCGGGACGACGTTGCCACCCTCGGGGACCGTCACGCCGAGCCCTCGCGCCCACGACCCGAGCATGAACGCCGGAACGAAGAGGAGGACGACGAGCACGGGCCACAGCGCGAACGACCGCTTCAGGACGCGCTCGGACTTCGCGACGAAGAATCGCTGGTTGATCTGCGGGAACATCGCCACGCCGAAGGCGATAGTGACGGCGGTCGACAGCATCCACTTCGCCGAGTAGAGGCCGCCGCCGCCGAGCGTCAGGAGATCGAAACTGCCCGCTCCGCCGCCGAGTGCGAGGAACTCGGGGTTCGTCTCGGCGAGGGCACCGGTCGCCGCCTCGGGACCGCCGACGGAGACGAGCACCCACGCGACGGCCGCCCACGTCACCGTGAGCATGAACAGTCCCTGGATCGTGTCGGTCCACGCGACGCCGCGGAGCCCCGCGAGGACGACGTAGACGATCATGAAGACGGTGATGAGCGCCGCGCCCGCCCAGTAGGGGACGACGCCGTTCGTGAGGCCGACGAGCGCCTCGCCGGCACCCATCTGCTGGAGCATCACGTACGGGAACAGCCAGAACAGCGAGATGCCGGCGACGAGCGCTCTGAGTCCGGTGGACCCGAAGCGGTCGCCCAGCATCTCGCCGAGCGTGACGTAGCCGTGCGTGCGGCCGACGAGCCACTGCTTGTAGCCGACGACGTACCAGAGGATAGCGAAGAGGATGCCGTCCATCAGTCCCATGACGAGAATCCACTCCGGACCGGCGGTGAACGCGAGGTCGGGGCCGCCGAAGAAGGTGAACGCCGACAGTAGCGTCGCGAACGTCGTAAAGAGGAGGACGACCGTCCCCATCGACCGACCGGCCAGATAGTAGTCTTCGGCTTCACGGCTCGTCACGCGGTAGGCGAGGAGGCCGACCGCGAGCGCGACGACGAGGTAGACGGCGATGACGGCCAGTTGGACGCCGAGCCCGTCCGACTGCAGCGGGACGAACTCAGCCACGAGTGACCCCCGCCAGCAGCTGCCAGTCCGACCGGGTGAAGGCGTAGAACGCCACGGTCGCGGCACCCATCCAGCCGATGTGCCACCACAGCCACAGCGGGAGCCCGGCGACGACCCGCGAGTCCCCCCACAGGAACCACGGGATGGCCAACGCCACCAGTACGCCGAAGACGGACGCCCAGAGGAGCGTCTTCCACTTCCGGTTCATACGTGACGCGTAACCCACACAGCTACCTAAGTATTACTGAAAACTCACATCAAGGCAGGTTTGAAGAACTATTTTCTTCACAAGGGTCTGGTGGAGAGGGTCGTCGTGCCACGGAAGCTATGACGACACGCCTGCGTGTCTCCACCATGCAGACGGCGATCCAACTCTACTCGCTTCGCGCGCTCGACGAACCCGTCACACAGCTCCTCGAACACGTCTCGGAGACGCGACTCGACGGCGTCGAGTTCGCCGGAGCGGGCGGTGAACCGCCGGGACAGATCCGCGAGGCCGTCGATCGAGAGGGGCTGGGCGTCGCGGGTGCGCACGTCCCCGTCGAAGCCGTCGAGTCGGACCTCCCGGCGGAGGCCAGCAACTGCCAACTGCTCGGGAGCGACAGGCTGGTGATCCCCATCCTCGACGAGTCGCGGTTCGCCGACCCCGCGGCCGTCGCCAAGACGGCAGAGGCGCTCTCGGAGTTCGCCGAGTCGCTCGCGCCGTACGAACTCCAACTGTGTTACCACAACCACGAACTGGAGTTCGCCGAGGTCGACAACCGCTTCGCCTTCGAGCAGTTGGTCGAGACGACCGAGGGCGTGGCGTTCGAACTCGACGTCGGGTGGGCGTACGCAGCGGGTGCCGACCCCGTCGACCTGCTCGACCGCTACGCCGAGCAGATCCCGGTCGTCCACCTCAAAGACGTCGCCGTCGATCCCGAGGCCGAACGCGGTGGGCGGCCCGTCGACCTCGGGGCCGGCGACGTGCCGCTCCGAGCGTGTGCGGCCGCAGCCCGCGAGGCCGGCGTCGAGTGGGCCGTCTTCGAGCACGACGACCCCGACGACCCGATGGCGTTTCTCGACCGTGCCGACGAGTGGGCTGCCGACGTCCGAACTCGGTGACGGCGGCGGCTCTCGTCAGTACGATAGGTATTTCCCTCGTGGAGAGCGTATATAAGACGAGTGGGCCACGCCCACGATACTATCACCATCATCACCCCACGGAGGGGATATCACATGGACGACACAGCCAAATATCTCATTCACGCAGCCATCACGGCCGACGGGGTCGTCGAGCGGAGCGACGTCGTCGGCGCCATCTTCGGGCAGACCGAAGGGTTGCTCGGCGACGACCTGGACCTCCGCGACCTCCAGCAGTCGTCGAAAGTCGGCCGCATCGACGTACAGATACAGAGCGAAAACGGGCAGTCCTACGGCGAGGTGACCATCGCCAGTAGCCTCGACAAAGTCGAGACCTCCATCCTCGCGGCCTCCCTAGAGACCATCTCCCGAGTGGGGCCGTGCAAGGCCACCGTCGAGGTGACGGACATCGAGGACGTCCGCGCCGCGAAGCGCCGCGACGTCGTCGAGCGGGCCAAAGAGCTGCTGGCCGACTCCTTCGACGACAGCGTCATGACGAGTCGCGAAATCCTCGAGGAGGTCCGAGAGTCCGTCCGCGTCGAGGACATCACCGAGTACGACGGCTATCCGGCCGGACCAAACGTCGAGAGCTCCGACGCCATCATCGTCGTCGAGGGCCGTGCGGACGTGCTGACGCTGCTCCGCTACGGGATCAAGAACGCCATCGCCGTCGAGGGGACGAACGTCCCCGAGAGCGTCGCGACGTTGACCCAGGACCGTAACGTCACCGCCTTCCTGGACGGCGATCGCGGCGGCGAGCTCATCCTCCGAGAACTCGCGCAGGTGGGGCACGTCGACCACGTCGCGTTCGCCCCGCGCGGCCGCTCGGTCGAGGACCTCGCCCGCCACGAGGTGATGTCGGCGCTTCGGGACAAGGTCCCCTACGAGACGCACCAGAGTGACCCGACCAGCCAGCCGGCCGTGACAGCGACGGACGGGAGCACGACTCCCGCCCCGGAGGACCCCGCGGACCCTCGACCGGAGCCGTCGGCGACGACTGAGTCGCCGGTGGCTCCCACTTCGGACGACGACCCCGAAGACGAACTCGAGGAGACGACGCCCGTCGAACCGGACGTCGAACGCGAGGACGCCGAGTCGAGGGGTTCGACGGCAGCCGTGACGCAGACGACCGACGCGCCGGCCGACGAAGCTCCCGAGACGAGCGATCCGAGCAGGACGGACCAGAGCGACGTCGCTCCCGACGTGACCGCGAACGGTGAGACGAGCGGGACGGACGAGACCACAGAGCGCGAGGACGTCGACAGGTCGGACGCGTCGGTCGACTCTTCCGAGTCGACAGAGACGGCCGAGGCGACCGAGACGTCGGAGACGGGCGACGGCGACGACGCGACGGAACCGCCGCCGTCGATCCACGAACACGTCCGACAGATCATCGAGTCCGGGTCGGCGAGCGTCCGCCTCCTCGACGACTCGCTCGTGGCGCTCGACGAGCTGGCCGCCGCCGACGCCTTCGACGCCGTCGCCGACGCGGACACCGTCCCCTACGCGCTCGTGGTGGACGACGAGGTGACGCAACGACTCGTCGACGTCGCCGCCCAACGGGGCGTCGAGCACATCGTCGGCCGCTCAGCCGGCGAGTTCGTGAAGAAGCCGGTGGACGTTCGTGTGCGGACGGGAGAGCAGCTGTTGAGCAGCTGAGTCAGTCGGTTCGCAGTCGTCTTTTCGCCGGAGAACGGCGTCAGCTACCTGGAGCGCAGCAGGTCTCACCGGTCGGGCACAGTTCCCGACTCGTGAGAGGGCTCACGTCGCGGCTGGCGATAAGGTATTTCCATCAGCCGGCGGTAGTCAGAGACCCCTCACTCGACGATCGCCGGAGGGACTCAGCTGGAGATTTTGTCACATGTCTACCGGAGATACCCTCGCAGACGAGATCGAGACGATATCGGACGCAGAAGCCGACGGCGAGCAACTCGTCACGGTCGCGATTCCCGCCGACGAGTCGCTCGAAGCGATGCGTGGCCGCGTCGAAGAAGACCACGCCGAGGCCGAGTACCTGAACGACCGAGAGGAAGTTCGGAAGCCGCTCAAACAGGCGCTCGAGGAGACGCGACGGATCCTCCACGACTACGACGAGACCCCCGAGAACGGTCTCGTCGCGTACGTCGGTACCGTCGGGGGCGACCTCGTCACGAAGGTGTTCGACGACCTGCCGGACCCGGTCACGGAAGCGACCTACGGCTACGCCAACGAGTTCGACACCACGCCGCTGGAACCCACCACGAGCGGGACGGAGACGTACGGGTTGGTAGTCGTCGCCCGAGAGAGCGCCGTGGTCGGACGCTACGACGGCGAGACCATCGAGCAGGTCGAGACCGTCGAGAGCGACGTCCCGAGCAAGCAGGCGGCCGAAGGGGCGAAGGAGGACCGATTCGAAGGCCGGAGCCAGGAGCGAAAGGCGGAGTTCTTCGAGACGGTCGGCGACGTCCTCTCGCGGACGTTCCTCGAGGCGCGACACGGCGAGAGCGAGACCGACGCACCAGCCCACGACGACGCCTCGGTCGCGGGACTGGTGCTCGGCGGGAGCGAAGTCACCGTCGAGGAGTTCCGAGAGGGAGGCCACGTCCCCGACCGTCTCGCCGACGTGACCGTCGGGTCGTTCTCCGTGGAGTACGGCACCGAGGCCGGTCTCCGACAGCTCGTCGACGCCGCCGAGGAGACGGACGCACTCGACACCACCGACGCACGAGCGGCGCTCGATCGATTCCTCGACGCGCTCGCCGACGACGACGAGTCGGCCGTCGGCGGTCGTGACGACGTCGACGAGGCGTTGGAGTACGGTGCCGTCGAGACGCTGCTGCTCGCCGAGTCGCTGCCCGCCGAAGACGCACAGACGCTCCGAGCGCGGGCCGAAGAGAAGGAAGCGACCTGCGTCGTCGTCCCGGAGTCGCTCGACCGCGCCGAGCGCTTACAGGCAGGCTTCGACGGCGTCGGTGCCGTTCTCCGGTTCGACGTCGAGTAGCGTAACCGAGCGCTCGCCTCGACGCCTCGCAGTCTTTCTCCGAACGACTACGCCGACATAACGAACCACAGCGCCGGATCGCCCTCGAAGTAGTCCTCGCGGCGTTCGATCGCCTCGAACCCGTAGTCGCGGTAGAACGCCCGTGCGCCCTCGTTGTCGGGAGCGACGGCCAGCGTGATCTCGTCGCCGTCGTCGAGCGATTCACGCACGGCATCGAGCAGCGCCGAGGCGTGTCCCTCGCGACGGTGAGCTTCCGAGACGACGAGTTCGGCCACGTGGACGCCGTCGCCGGAGACGGGGAGGACGTAGCCCACGACAGCACCGTCGGCCGACGAGACGAGCACGTCGCCGACGGCGAGCCCGTAGTCCAACAGGTCGGGGCTCCGTCTCGGCAGGAGCGACTGCAGTCGACGCAGTCGGGTGCCGTCGGTCGGCCGGGCGCGACGGACGCGTGGTCCGCGCTCGCGCGGCGTCTCGGCCGTCATAGCAACACCACCGCGAGACCGGCGCTCACGAGCGCGCCGGCGAGCGTCGCGAGGAAGTTCACGGCCTGGTTGCCGAGTCGGTCGCCCTCGACGGTCGCGCCGAGGAGGCTGTCGACGGTCATCCCGCCGACGCCGCCGAGGACGATCACCGCCGCGCCGACGACGGGGTCGCCGAGGTCGAGCAACGCGACGGCGATCGACGCGACGAGCGCCGCGCCGGCGATGCCGGCGAGTTCGCCCTGCCAGGTGACGCCGCCGTCGGTTCCCGGCGGGACGCGCTCGAACGTCGTGATGAGTCGCGGGTCGTCGTAGAGCCCGCCGATCTCGCTGGAGAGCGTGTCGCTCATGGCGGCGGCGAGCGACCCGGTGAACGCGAACAGGAAGAGCGACGACGGCATCGAGAGCGTCGAACTCGCGGCGAACCCGATCACCGCAAAGAGCGCGACGGCGGCGTTGCCGAGGACGTTGCCGCTCCCGCGAGCGCCGTCGTTGTCTTCGGCGACCCCGCGGTCGAGTTTGTCGTCGTACTTGAACTTCGCGGCGAGGCCGCCGACGGCGAAGAAGGAGATGAGCACGGCGAACCAGCCGACGCCGCCGAGGACGATGGTGAGGAGCCCGAGGAGGACGCCAGTGACCATCCCCGTCACCGAGGCGGTCCCGAGTGCGTAGGCGACGTAGCCGAGGAGGACGGTGACGGCGAGTCCGACGACGATTCCGACGGCGGCGATGTCGAGCACGAGTTGGGTGAAGAACCACAGCAGGAGACCGACGGAGAGCATCACGAGCGGGTCGTCGCGCTCGTAGAGCACCGACCGGAGGAGCGCAGCGACGAGCGCGCCGGTGGCGGCGAGGAAACTCGCCGTGGGGAGGTCGACAGCCGCGCCCGTCGCTGTCTGAACCGCGAACTGGCCGACCGTCCCCGCGAGGAAGCCGGCGACGGTGAACCCGGTGACGGCGGCGAACGGGTCGCTCCAGCGTCGGGCGACCAGTTTCTCGCCGACGTTGCCGTAGGCGAGGATGAGCACCGAGGCGACGAAGACGCTCGTCGGCATCGCCTGTCGCGGCGGCACCGCCAACTGTGGGGCGGTCGCCAAGAGGGCGAGTCCCGTCGCCGCGAGTGTGAAGCCGGCGAGGCCGTTGAGTCTGCCGTCCTGGTGGTCGCCGGGGCGGGCGAACAGCTCGAACATCGGCCCGTCGTCGACGACGAAGGCGGCGAGGACCGCGATGACGGCGAAGGGGACGGCGGCCGCAGCACCGAGTGCAGGGGCCGCGAGCGACAGCGTCCCCACCGCAGCGAACCCCCCGGCACGCCGGAGTGTCGAAGTCACACCTCCCGGTATCTCCGACGCGCACTTAACCCTCCCGACACGGAAGGGGTTTAACGGTCCCGCCGCGTTGCCTCGCGTGTGGGACTCTACGACGCCTACCTCTCGATGCGCTACCGTCGCAGTCCGGCGGACCCGCCCGCACACGTCGCCGTCGTCATCACGGAACGCGACCTGCTGGAGCAGGGCGCGTACGACACGCTCGAGGCGTTCCTGGGCTGGGCATTCGAGTACGGAGCCGAGCGCGTCACGGTCTCCGTGAGCGTCCTCGACGAAGCGGTCGTGCCGACGCTCGAACGCGAACTCCGCGAGATCGAGACACCGAAACCGGTCGCCGTCCGCGGTCCCGGCGACACCGAGCGCGCCGACGACCCTATCCAAGTGAGCATCGGCCTCGGCGGGAAACACGAGTTCGCCGAGGCGGTCCGGTCGTTGGCCGAGGAGGTCGAATCCGGACGGCTGGAGCCAGCAGACATCGACGAAGCCGACGTCGAAGAGCGGCTTGTCTTCCCGGACGAACCGGATCTCGTCATCAAGACCGGTGCCGAACGGCTCTCGGACTTCATGATCTGGCAGTCGGTCTACTCGGAACTGTACTTCACCGACGTCAACTGGCGCGACTTCCGCAAGCGCGACTACCTCCGCGCCGTACTGGACTATCAGGACCGCCAGCGGCGATTCGGGCGATAGCCCGAAGCACGCACCTCCGCCACGTCCGCAGGAGGCCGACGCCGACGAGACGCTACCCCCGAGCGGCGAGATAGACCGCAGCCAACTCCCGAAGCGCCGGATGCGGAACCGCCGCCGGTCGCGCCCGCTGGACGAGTGCGAGCGCCGTCTGGAACGTCCGACGCTCCTCGGCGGCGAGCGCCGTCGCGACGACGGTGCTGCTCCGCGAGACGCCCGCTCTGCAGTGGGCGAGGAGCGACCCGTCCCGGTCGAGCAGTTCGCGAGCGGTGTCGACGGCCGCCGCGAACGCGGTCCAGTCGTTGCCGGGGCCGTCGGTCAGGGGGCGGTGATGCGTCGTCGACGGATGAGACTCCGCGGAGACCGAGAGGACGAACGCGAACGACCGGTCGTGTGCCGTCGGGTCGGCGGCTGCCGCGTTACCGACGAACAGCTCCCGGCCGTCGACGCGGCGGACGACCGGTTCGGTCTCGACGTAGCCGAACGGTCGGAGGAAGCGCATCGAAGGCTCCGCTTCCGGTGGGTCGGTTGCGGTCACGGTTGGTCGGCGTTCTCTCCGCCGTCGACAAAGAACCGTCGGCGAAGTGCCGCCGCCCCGCCGAGTCGTCGTCGTCCCGGAGAAGAGTCGTCACCGCCGAACCGTCCTCGGCCGAAACAACGGTCTGCAACGGTCGGGAAACTCGCCGACCTTTTTGTGAGTGTGTGACGAGTGAACACAGTACGAGGTCGGCGGTGACCGAGGCTGCCGACTGGAGACCAAATCATGCAATGTCAACAGTGCGGGCAGGTCGGTGACTGGATCGGTGAGACGAGCGAGTGGACTGCAGTCGGCCAGTCGACACGCTCGCTGTTCGAGTGTGAGAGCTGCGGCAACACGCAGTACACGAACGGCTGATCTCGGGGTCAGTCCGCCGACTCGGCGTTCTGCCGTTCGAGTTCCGCGGAGAGTTCCTCGGCACCGCGGTTCGACAGCTGGTCGCGGAGTCGCGTGCCGACGGCGAGCGCCTCCTCGAGTTCGACGCCGGCGACGGCGCGGACGAGGGCGACGGCGCGCTCCGTTCTCGTTCGTTGCCACGACGCCTCGCGCGACTCGTAGGTGCGGATGCCTCGCAGGAAGTCGACCTTCGAGAACTCCGGCCAGTAGGGCGCACAGAAGTAGACGGCCGCCTCGTTGCCGTTGGCATGCCACGGCAGGAAGTTCGACGTCCGCTCGTCGCCGCCGGTCCGGATGATGAGGTCGACGTCGCGGACGGGCTGGCGGTAGAGTCGCCGCTCCACCTCGGCGTCGTCGACGTCGTCGAGCGCGAGGTCGCCCGACTGGACCGCGGTGACGACGTCGCGAGCGGCGCGGAGCAGTTCGTTCCGGCCGCCGTAGGCGAGCGCGATGTTCAGGCGGAACTGCTCGTAGTGGCCGGTGCGCTCCTCGGCGTAGTCGACGGCGTCCGTCACCCGCTCGGGGAGGCGGTCGATGTCGCCGATGGCACGGACGCAGACGCCGTTGTCGTGGACGCGTTCGGCGTCGGCGAACTCGTAGAGTTTGTCCTCGATGAGGTCGAACAGCGGTTCGAGTTCGTGCTCCGGGCGGTTGAAGTTCTCCGTGGAGAAGGCGTAGAGCGTGAGTTCCTCGATGCCCAACTCCTCACACCAGTCGAGCACCTGCTCCGTCGTCTGGGCGCCGGCACGGTGCCCGTCGGGCGCGTCGTCGCCGCGGTTGCGCGCGTAGCGGCGGTTCCCGTCCTGGATGATCGCGACGTGCGTCGGGCCGTCGTCGACTTCGCGGCGGAGCAGTCGCTCGTAGGCACGGTCGACTCCCTCTCGGACCCTCGTACGCATGGCTTGTCTGTGGCTGTCGCCGCCGACCCGTATACGTGTTGTCATCGACCCAGAGAGGTCGGCTTCCGTCCCGCTGCTCTGTGCGACAGCAGAGCACGTTTCCGCCCTAATCCGGCGTGAGGAGCGGTGAAAGACGACTGGTTCGAGGGATAGCCGCAAGCGAACTCCGCACCGCCGACGGCGACGAACCGCCACCCGTATATCCCCGTGTCGACGACAACGGAAGCATGAGCGACGTTCTCGACGAGGACCTCTATCAGCGCACCCTCGCGCTGCTCGAACCGGGCGACATCGAACTGGTCGGTATCATCGTCCACACCGACCTCGGTGGACAGGAAGACCTGGAGATGCACGAACTCACCGTCGAACTGAACGACGTCATCGCCGAGCACGCCGGCAAGGGCGAGACGTACATCTACGCGGGCAACGACAGCACCGACTTCGCCTCGAACCAGTTCCACGGCCTCACGCTCGAGGACGACGAGTTCGTCTGGGAGTGCCAACAGCTGCTCCGCGAGGGGACGTTCGACCTCGTGTTCTACTACGAGGCGACGGCCGACCAGGACGCCATCGTCGCGGCCGTCGAAGAAGTCGACCACGTCGACCGCGTGACGCCGGTCCCGTAGGCCCGCTTCTCGACGACGCTCTCGGCTCTGTCGGCCGACAGCGGCGGCGCTGGGGGGCGACCGTGGGTCGCCGTATCCCGCGTCGCTTATGCTTCGGCAGTCCCGAGACGAGTACATGAAACAGGTGGACGCGGACCTCTCCTCGCTCGACCGTGCCATCATCAACGCCTTCCAGGGTGGGTTCCCCGTCGTCGAACGCCCCTTCGAACCGGCCGCGGCCGCCCTCCGCGACCGCGGCGTCGACGTCACTGCCTCGGAACTGTGTGAACGCATCCGGGAACTGGACGACGAGGGCGTGCTGACGCGGTTCGGCGCGCTCGTCAACGCCCAGGAGATCGGTGGCAACGCGACGCTCGTCGCGATGCACGCCCCACCCAAACGGTTCGACGAGGTGACCGACCAGGTCAACAGTCACCTCGAGGTCGCACACAACTACGAGCGGGAGCATCCGCACCTCAACGTGTGGTTCGTCGTCAGCGTCGCCGACGAGGACCGCATCGAGGCGGTGTTGGCCGAGATCGAGGAGGAGACCGGTCAACCGACGTACAACCTCCCCAAGATCCGGGAGTTCCGCGTCGAGGCGAAGTTCCTCGTCGACGGTCCCGTCCCGGAGGGAGACGTCGACCTCTCGACGCTCGGCCCCGACGTGACACCCAGCGACCGGACGACGCTGACGCCCGAAGAGCGCGACCTGGTGCTGGAGATCCAGGGCGGTCTTCCCATCTCGGAGACCCCCTACGCCGACGTCGCCGCGGCGCTCGACGCGGAGCCCGAGTGGGTCGTCGAGACGATCAAACGGTTCGATCTGGAGGGGAAGGTTCGGCGCGTCGGCGTCATCCCGAACCACTACGCGCTCGGCTACACCGAGAACGGAATGACCGTCTGGAACGTCCCCGACGAGCTCGTCCCCGAGGTGGGTCCCGAGATCGCCTCGCTCGACTTCGTCACGCACTGTTATCAGCGTCCGCGCCACGAGGGGGTGTGGCCGTACAACTTCTTCGCGATGACTCACGGCCGCAGCGAGGAAGAGAGCCAGCGGCGCATCCAGGAGGTGCGCGAGAAGATGAGCGAGTTCTGGAACGTTGGTGAGGAGCAGTGGGACTCACTGTTCTCGACGCGCATCTTGAAGAAGACAGGTATCAGACTCGCGGACCGCGCGGAGGCCAACACGGAGTAGATGATCCCACTCGTTCACGACCTCTCCGGAGAGACGGTGCTCGTCTTCGGCGGCGGTCCCGTCGGCGCGCGGAAGGCCCGCCGCTTCGCCCGCGAGACGCGGACGGTCGTCGTCAGCCCCGCGTTCGTCGACCGCGAGTTCGGCGACGCGGAGTTGGTCAGAGCCGCGCCCGACCCTGCCGACGTCGGCGACTGGGTCGAGCGGTTCGAGCCGGCGGTCGTCGTCGCCGCCACGGACCGCGACGACGTCAACGAGGCGGTCGAACGGGCGGCCCGCGACCACGGTACGCTCGTCAACCGCGCCGACCACAGCGGCGGCCGCGACGCCAGTAGCGTCGTCGTCCCGGCGACGGTGGAGGACGACCCCGTCACCGTCGCCGTCTCGACCGGCGGCGCGAGCCCCGCCCTCTCGAAGTACCTCCGCGAGCGGATCGAGACCGAACTGGCGGGGGCGGGAGAGATGGCGGAGCTGACGGCCGACCTTCGAACGGAGTTGCGAACGCGGGACGTCTCGCCGACGGAACGGCGGGACGCGGTCCGCGCGGTTGTGCGGTCTTCACACGTTTGGAAGGCTTTACGTACGGGGGACGCAAATGCCCGCGAAGAGGCAGCGCGAGTGATCGGAAACGAGTTCGGAATCGAGATAGACGGCACGCGAGGTGAGAGACAGTGAGATACGCTGGTGTCATCACGGGTGTGACTGTCTCGCATTCGAACGCGACGATCGACGAGATCGAGGCCGCGTGTCGGGAGGACGAACGGACGTTCGTCGAGCGCCTCCTCGCCCGCGACGGCGTCGACGAAGCGTTCGTCGTCCAGACCTGCAACCGGGCGGAGGCCTACGTCGTGACGTCGAAAGCGGCGCGTGGGCGACAGATACTCGCGGAGTTCGCCCCCGACGTCCGCGACAGCGCGGTCGTCGAACTGGACCACGAGGAGAGCATCCGCCACCTGATGGGCGTCGCCGCGGGACTCGACTCGCTCGTCATCGGCGAAGACCAGATCATCGGGCAGTTGAAGACGGCGCTGGCCGAGGCCCGAGCGGTCGGCGGCATCGGCGAGATGCTCGACGAGACGCTGACGAAGGCGATCCACGTCGGCGAACGAGCGCGGACCGAGACCGCCATCAACGAGGGCGTCGTCTCGCTCGGCAGCGCGGCAGTCGAACTCGCCGAGCAGACGCTCGAACTCGACGGAAAGACGGCGCTCGTCGTCGGTGCGGGCGAGATGGGGACGCTCGCCGCTCGCGCGCTCGACGGCACCGGCGTCGAGCGGGTTCTCGTCGCCAACCGGACGGTCCCACACGCCGAACACGTCGCCAGCGAGATCGAGACCGACGCCAGCGCGGTCGCACTCGACGCGGTGCCGGCCGCTACGGCGACCGCCGACCTCGTCATCACCGCGACGGGGAGTCCGACCTACGTGCTCGACGTCACGTCGCTGACGGAGGCGGGCGAGACGCTCGTCATCGACCTGGCACAACCCCGCGACGTCGACCCGACCGTCCGGCAAGTCGACGACGTCACCTTCCACGACATCGACACGCTGGAGGCGGTCACCGAGTCGACTCGCGAACGCAGAGAGACCGAAGCCGAGAAAGTGTACGAGATGATAGACGAGGAGTTCGATCGCCTGCTCGACGCCTACAAGCGGAAGCGGGCCGACGACGCCATCAGCACGATGTACGAGAGCGCCGAGGCCGTCAAGAGCCGAGAGGTGGACACGGCGCTGTCGAAACTGGAGGCACAGGGAGAGCTCACCGACGAACAGCGCGAGACGGTGACGGCGATGGCGGACGCGCTCGTCGGGCAACTGCTCTCCGCGCCGACGAAGAGCCTCCGAGACGCCGCCGCCGAGGACGACTGGACGACCATCCAGACGGCGATGCAGCTGTTCGACCCGGAGTTCGGCGGCGACGTCCCCGAACTCCCCCGCTCGGCGACGCCGCGCGAGGGAGCGCCCGACGAGATCCCCGAAGGCGTCGACCGACCGGACCGACTGCTCGATCACCTCTCGAACGACTGATCGGGGACGGGGACCGAGACGACGAGCCAAAACTTATCCGCTCTCCGAGAGAATCGCCACGGTATGGCAGACCGATTAGACGACGACGAGATCGAACAGCGGCTTCCCGACGGCTGGGAGCGAGACGGTGACGAGATCACCCGGACCTACGAGTTCGACGACTATCTGAAAGGCGTCTCGTTCGTGACCGACATCGGCGAGGTCGCAGAGGAGGAGTTCCACCACCCGGAGATCGTCGTCGGCTACAAGGAGGTCGAGGTCCGACTGACGACACACGACGCCGGCGGCATCACCGACAAGGACATGCGCCTCGCGGACCTGTTCGACGACGAGTACTGACGCCGGACCATGACCGCCGAATACGTCTTCCGCGTTCGCTTCCGACTCGACGCACCCGACGTGCGACTCGACCCTCGGGAGTTCGAGACCGTCCTCAGACTCCCCGCTACCGACCCGGAGAGCGAGGACGACCCCGACGGCTGGCTGTTCTTCAGGGACAACCTCTGGCACGGCGAGGCCAACGACGAGCGGCATCTCCGCCAGACGGCCTCGGAGCTCCTCGGCGTCGACGTCACGAGCATCAGTTTCTCCGAACTGGCGATCGACGCGGCGGAGCTCGAGACGCTCCGTGCGGTGATCGCCGAGAACCTCGAGGAGTTCAACGCCGACGACGTCGACGAGGTGCTCCACAAGTATCTGGGGAGTTCGATCCGCGTCACCGACTGAGCGGCGACGAACGTCACGGCGGCAGGAAGCGACCCGACCCGACTCCAAGCGGAGTGGGCCGGTGACCCGCCGCCGCTTCTCGACGAGAGACAGCGGCGCTCGAGAGCGAACAGTTTTGACGACACGCTCGCTGCACCGTGGTATGCCCTCCGCGAGACCGCTCGTCGCACTGCTCCTCGTCGCCTCGCTCGCCGGCTGTCTCGGCGCCGACGCCCTCCTCTCGCCCGCGCCGTCCGTCTCGGTCGAGAACCGATCGGATGTGCGCTACGCGGTGACCGCGACCGTCGTTCACACCGACGATCCGGTCGGGACGCTGCTGCTGCAACTCGGCTATCGAGACGGGAGGACGTCGGCCGTCCCCTACCACGACCACGCCGTCGGCAACGACTTCGCCGTCCCGGCGAACGTCACCGAGGTGACGGTGGTCGGCGCCGAGCGGTCCTGGAAGACCGTCCTCGACCCCGGCGCGACAGCCGAGACACGCCTGACCGACTGGACCGACGGCGACGTGGTCGTGCTCACCTGGACGCGGCTCGACGACGGGACGGTGACGAAGGTGACGACGGTGCCGTGTCGCTCCACCGGCGTGGAGTACAGCGGACACGTCGACAGCGCCGCCGGTACCGGCGGAGCCAGCACCAGCTGTTGAACGGAACGCGTGCTGTCGAACGGCGTGTGTGCCGTCGAACGGCCCGTGTACTCGATTCCGAGTGAACTCCGTCGACACAGCCGGAAAGCACATACCGGCCCACCGCCTAGTTCAGTCTCCCTATGGTCGTCGACAGCTACGACTTCTGGCTTTTCGACCTCGACGGGACGCTCGTCGACGCCGAGTGGTCCTACACGCGCGACGTGTTCGACCGCGTCGGCGATCGACTCGGCCGACCGTTCACCGACCGCGAGGCCGAGGTGCTCTGGCACGGACTCGGCGGCGCTCGCGACGACCAGCTCCGGGAGTGGGGGCTCGAGCCGACGGAGTTCTGGCCCGCCTTCCACGCCGAGGAGGACCCGCAGATCCGCGCGGAGGCGACGTACCTCCACGAGGACGCCGCCGACCTCGTCCGGTCGCTCGAGACGCCCGTCGGCGTGGTGACGCACTGCCAGTCGTTTCTGACCGACCCCGTGTTACAGCATCTCGACATCCACGACTGGTTCGACACCGTCGTCTGCTGTACCGACGAGTTGGGGTGGAAGCCGGACCCGACGCCCGTCCGCCACGCCATCGAAGACCTCGGCGTCGACGGGGAGAGTACGGGCGTGCTCGCCGGAGACGGAGCCAGCGACGTCGGTGCGGCCTGGAACGCGGGTCTCGACAGCATCCACGTCGAACGCCACGACCCCGCCCGCCGCGGGCAGTGCGTCCTCGGCGACTACCGGGTGCAGACGTTCAGCGACCTCGGCGAGTGAGCGACGACCTCGCTACAGCGGGCGGATCGCCACGTCGCCGTCGCTCGTGACGGCGAATTCGTACCCCTCGTGCGGGAAGCGTACCTGGACGCCGGACCGTTCGTGACCCGACGGCGTCGGCCCGAGCAGATCGGCGAGCGCGTCGGCGTCGATCGCATCGAACAGCGGGACGTCGGTCCCTGCCGCCGTCACGTCGAACGCTTCGACGGCTTCGAGGACGGTCGTCCCGAGCTCTTCGGCGTCCGACCAGTCGTGGCGACCGACGATCACCCACTCGTCGCCGAGTCTCGCCGCAGGCGCGTCGAACGAACTCGTCGCGTCGACTCCTGCCGACGCCGAGCGGTCGCCGACGACCGCCCCGAGCGTGTCGCCGCTCGACTCGACAACCTGTCTGGCTCGACGCTTCACGAGTTCGATCTCCGCGACGCCCGACTTCTGGACGTAGTCGGTGACGTTCGCCGTGACGGCGTCCGCCGCGACGAGGTCCCACTCCTTGCCCGTAAAGAGAATGATCGGAACGTCGACGTCGACGTCGCGAGCCGCCGAGATGAACGGCGTCCCGTCGGCCGAGACCACGAAGTCGCTGACGACGCAGTCGACCTCGTGCGTCCGGAGCAGCCGGAGGCCGTCCTCGACGGTCGGTGCGGTCAGCGTGTCGAACGACGCCTCCCGGTCGAACAGCTGCTCGGAGAGTTCGAGGAACTCCGGGTCGTCGTCGACGTGTAGAACGGTGCACTGCGCGGTCATACCCTCCAGATGGTCGGGCTGTAGCTTAAATTACTCGTTTAACTGTATGGCAACGAATATATTGTTCAGAGGGAGGGAGTCGGTGGGCCGACGCGTACCGGTGTACATCTCAGGCGTCGCAGGTCAGCGCGTCTCGTAGCCGTCGAGCGCCGCGACGAGGCCGTCGACCTCGTCGAGCGCCGCCTCCAGCGCCCGGACCCCCGGTTTGTCGATGCGGGTCGGGTTCGCGCTGACGACGACGTCCTGCCTACCGAGCGAGACGAAGCCGAGTCCGAGTTTGGCTGCGGTCGCCCGCAACCCGAGTCCGACGTCGGCGCCGCCCGTCTGGACCTTCCGTGCGGGGCTCTCGTGGGCCTTGACCGTGAGGTCGAAGCCGTCGACGGCCTCGACCAGACTGTGCCGTTCGACGCCGCGTCGCTCGGCCAGTTCGGCCAGTGCGTTCCCGAGACTGGTTCGGAGTCCGGAGTTGGTGTCGCGGTTGACGAAGCGCAGGTCGCGGTCGACGAGGTCGGCGAGCCCGGTGACGTCCGCCGGGTTGCCCGCGGGGACGACGAGCCCCCACTCGCGGGTCCACCCGCCGAGGTCGACGGCGTCGACGTCGCGGTCGACGGGGCCGGCGGCGACGGCGACGTCCGGAACGCCGTCGCGGAGACGACGCAGCCCCTCGCGGCTTCCGACGGGGAGGTAGCGCGGGCTGTCGAGTCGGTCCAGCAGGCGCGACAGCGCCGGGTCGTCCTCGCCGACGCCGAGCAGCGACGGCGGTCTGACGTCCGGCGAGAACAGGCGGACGGTCACCGTCTCGCCCTCGGCGAGATAGCTCGTGTCCGGCGGCACCTCGACGACGCCGTCGGCCTCGACCAGACTCGTCGTCGCACCGCTCCCCTTGTCGACCGGGTAGACGAGCGTCTCGCCCGCGTCGGCGGTCCCGTCTGCGTCGTCGCCGTCGCCCGTCTCCGGCGGGCCGCTCTCGACGAGGCCGACCGGCATCAGTCGCATCCGGCCCTCCTCGTACCGCTCGCGGACGGCCATCCGCCCGGTGACGGTCGCCGTCCGCGGTTCGGGGAGCCCGGCCGCCCGCCGAATCGCAGGGGCGACGAACGTCCGGAAGATGGTGAGCGCCGAGACCGGATAGCCGGGGAGGCCGACGTAGGCCCCGCCGCCGAGCGAGCCGACGAGCATCGGCTTGCCGGGCTTGACGGCGACGCCGTGCAGGAGCAGTTCGCCGCGGTCCTCGATGACGCGGTAGATGACGTCGACGGCGCTGGCGGAGGTCGACCCCGAGGAGAGCACGAGGTCGCACTCGTCGGCCGCCTCCAGCAGGATGCGCTCCATCTCCTCGTAGTCGTCGCCGGCGTGGGGGTAGAGGCGGGGTTCGCCGCCCGCCTCCTCGACGCCCGCGGCGATGGTGTAGCTGTTGACGTCGTAGATCTGCCCGGCCCCGCTGTCGAGGTCGCCGCCGGGACGGACGAGTTCGTCGCCGGTCGAGACGATCCCCACGGTCGGTCGTCCGCGGACGGGTACCTCGTCGACACCGAGCGCCGACAGCAGGCCGATCTCGCGCGGCGTGATCCGCGTCCCAGGGCCGAGCGCCCGCGACCCGGCGGCGATGTCTGCACCGGCCAGCATCACGTGGTCGCCGGGGGCGACGGCCGTCCGGATCAGGATCTCGTTCTCACCCCGTTCGTCGGTCCGCTCGACCATCACGACGGCGTCCGCGCCCGGCGGCATCACCGCACCGGTGGAGATCTCCGCACAGCTCCCCTCGCTCACCTCGACGTCCGGGCTCGCGCCGGCGTGGACCTCACCCGCGAGCTCGAGCGCGACGGGGTCGGCCTCGTCGGCCCCGAACGTGTCGCTCGCCCGGACGGCGTAGCCGTCCATGCTCGCCCGGTCGAAGCCGGGGACGTCGAGTTCGGCGTCGAGTCGCTCCGCGAGCACTCGCCCACGAGCGTCGTCGAGCGGCACGGTCTCCGGCTCCGGGTCGAGGTCCAGCGAGGCGATGGCGGCGTGGGCCTCCTCGGGCGGAGCGAGGTCGCGGAACTCTTTCCGTTCACTCACGCCGACCACTCCCAGTTCTCGACCGCGACGGTCTCACCCTCGGCGATCCCCTCGCGTTCCTCCGGGACGACGACCCACCCGTCGGCGAGGGCGACGCTGGAGAGGACGCCCGATCCGCTGGCGCGCGTCGGCGTCGCGCGCCGTTTCGGTTCGTCGTCTCCCTCGCCGTCTCCGTCCGATTCGTCGACCTTCACCCGGACGAACGTCCGCGTCCCGGGGTCGCTCGTCACCTTCCGCGTCAGCGTCGCCTCGACGGTCGGGTGGTCCTCGAGGGGCAGCCGGCCCAGCCGCTTGAGCACCGGTCGGAGGAACTGCACCGCGTTGACGATGCAGGCGACCGGGTAGCCCGGCAGCATCAACACGGGCGTCTCTTCGACCACGCCGAGCGCGACGGGGTGACCCGGTTTCAGCGCGACGCCGTGGACCAGCACCTCGCCGAGTTCGTCGACGACCTCGGGCGTGTAGTCGCGCGCGCCGACGGAGGAGCCGCCCGTGAGCACGACGACGTCCTTCGTCAGGTCGCGCTGGATGGCCGCCCGGAGCGCCTCGGGGTCGTCGGTGACGACGTCGCGGTACGTGGGGACGCCGCCCCACCGGGAGACGAGTTTCGAGATGGTGAGACCGTTCGTCTCGATCACTTCGCCCGGAGCGGGGTCCGACTGGACGAGTTCCTCGCCGGTCGGGACGACGCCGACGGTCGGGTAGTCGTAGACCGCCACCTCGCGGATGCCGACGGACTTGAGGAGACCGAGGTCGGAGGGTCTGAGTCGGTGGCCCGGTTCGTACAGCGTCTCGCCCTCGGCGACGTCCTCGCCGACGGGGCCGACGTTCTCGCCCTCGGCGACGGCGTCGAACACCTCGATCTCGTCGCCGACGGCGTCGGTCTGTTCGATCATCACGACCGCGTCGGCCCCGTCGGGGAGTTCGCTCCCCGTGTGGACGCGGACGGCCTCACCGGGGACGACCTCGTCGTCGCCCTCGCGCAGGACGCTCGGCGAGCGGTCGGAGGAGTCGAACGTGTCCTGTGCCCGGAGGGCGTAGCCGTCCATCGCCGCCCGCTCGTAGCCGGGGACGGGGTTCGGCGCGGTCAGCGGTTCGGCGACGGTTCGACCGTCCGCTCGTTCGAGCGGGACGCGGTCGGTCCGCTCGTGTGGCGTCACCGCCTCCAGCAGCGTCTCGCGGGCGGCGTCGACGCGGGTTCGCTCTTTGAACCCGGCACGTCGTAGGTCGTCGTGGCTCATACGCGGGCGTTGCGGCCCGAAGGTGAAAGCGTCTGCCCTCGCGGAACCGCCGTCGTGACGACGCGGTCGCCGACGAGGGTGGAGACGGGTGACACGGAGCCACACACCGGAAACTGCCTCACCTACCGCGGCCTTTTTCGACCCCCGGCCCCAAGCACCGCCCATGTCAGCACTGCGTGACGCGCTGCGCGAACTCCCGGAGGCCGTCTTCGCGGACCTGCTGGAGAGTGACGACGCGTACCTCATCGTTCTCGATCTCCCCGGTGTCTCGGGTGAGACCGCTGACATCAGCATCGAGAACAACAAACTCGTCATCGAAGCGCGTCGTGAGAAATCGCTCCCCCCCGAGTTCCGCTACGTGCGCGAGGACCGCTCGCTGTTCCTCGACGCCGAGATCCCCCTCCCGCCGGACGCGACCGGTGCCGGTGCGGACGCCGACATGGAACGCGGCGTCCTCGAGATCAGACTCCCGAAGCGCGAGGCCGCCCCCGAGCAGACGATCCACATCGAGGACGCGTAAGTCCGGGGTGGTTAGCCTGGTCAATCTCCGTGCCTACTGGCGGTTCCTGCTCGTCTTCTACCAGTTCTTCCCGCTCATCGTCGCCTACACGCGTGACCGCAAGCGGTTCGTCCTCTTCGGCAGTTCCCGACGCGTCGACTCGGCGACCCGGACCCGACGAGCGGAGGTGCTGCTCGACTCGCTCTTGACGCTCGGGCCGACGTTCATCAAACTCGGCCAACTGCTGTCGACGCGGCCGGACATCCTCCCGCCGGAGTACGTCGACGTGCTCTCCAGTCTCCAAGACGAGGTGCCGCCCGCCGAGTGGGACGAGGCCGAACAGGTGCTCCGGGAGGAGCTCGGCCCCGTCGACGAGGTGTTCGACGACTTCGACAGAGACGCCATCAGCGGGGCCAGCCTCGGTCAGGTCTACCTCGCCGAGTACGGCGGCCAGAAGGTCGCGGTCAAGGTGCGTCGGCCGGGCATCGAGGAACTCGTCGAGGCCGACCTGCGCGTGATCCGGTGGTCGCTCCCCCTCGTCCAGCGGTTCATCGGACAGGGACGCGCGTTCTCCCTGGAGAACCTCGCCGACGAGTTCGCCAAGACCATCCGTCAGGAGATGGACTACAGCCGCGAAGGCCGGATGCTCGAGGAGATCCAGGCCAACTTCGCGGACAACGACGACATCCGCATCCCGAGCGTCGTCGAGGACGTCTCCAGGCCGCGAGTGCTCACGATGGAGTATCTCCCGGGCGTGAAGATCACCGACCTCGCGACGCTCGACGAGATGGGGGTCGACCGCCACGAGCTCGCCGAGCGGCTCCAGCGCATCTACCTGCAGATGATCATCGACGACGGCGTCTTCCACGCCGACCCCCACCCGGGGAACCTCGCCGTCGACGACGACGGCGCGGTCATCTTCTACGACTTCGGGATGAGCGGCCGCGTCGACTCGTTCATCCAGCGCAAGATCGTCGAGTTCTACATCGCCGTCGCCAACCAGGACATCGACGGAATCCTCGACACGCTCATCGAGATGGGGACGCTCTCGCCGGACGCCGACCGGCAGGTGATGGCCGACGTGATGGAGCTGGCCATCGCCGACGCCCGCGGCGAGGACATCGAGCAGTACCGCGTCAACCAGATCATCGAACAGGTGGAGTCGACCATCTACGAGTTCCCGCTCCGCCTGCCGCGGAATCTGGCGCTCGTCCTCCGGGTCGCCACCGTCGTCGAGGGCGTCTGTGTCACGCTCGACGAGGACTTCGACTTCATCTCGGTGGCGACGGAGTATCTCTCACAGGAGGGCTACCGCGAGGAGACGGTCAAACAGGTCGCCGGCGACGTCTCCGAACAGCTGCAGGCGACCTCCCGGTCGCTCGTCCGCGTCCCGCCGAAACTGGAGCGCGTCCTCGACCGGGTCGAACGCGAGAACCTGACGCTCGACGTCCGCATCGACGACACGAACCGCGTGTTCGACAAACTCGCGAAGCGAATCGCCTTCGCCATCTTCGTCGCCGTCGGCATTCTCTCGTCGGCGATCCTCTATGCGTTCGGCGGGTCGTGGGAACCCGCGGCGGCCGTCGCCGCGCTGACGCTCCCCGTCGTGTTCCTGCTGTACCGCTCGTTCCGGTCGAAGAAGGGACTGCGCGCCAGCCCGCAGTTCACCCGACAGAACCTCAGACAGCGCCGGGACGACTGAGGTCGAGCGTCACGGCGACGGTCGGACGCTCACAGCGTCTCTTCGAGTCGTTCTCCCGCTTCGATCCCGTTCCAGAGCGCCGCGGCGACGCGCCCGTCGCCGACGACCCAGTCGCCCGCGAAGAAGAGATTCGTGTCCTCGGCGCTCCGGACGACCTCGTCGAGTGCGCCGTCGTCCGGGAGCGCGTACCGCCATCCCTGGTCGTCCACCCAGTCGGGGTCGTCGAGTCGCTCGTCGTCAAGCAGCGCCGCGACCGTCTCGGCGACGGCGGGTGCGACGTCGTCCAGCGGGTCGTCGTAGTGTTCGGTGGACCACTCGGGACTCATCTGGACGACGAGGAGGCTCTCGCCGTCGGGGACGTGCCCCGGCTTGCACTCCTCGCGGGAGAGCCACCCGACCTCGTGTTCCTTGTCGGTGTTGACGAGCGCGTAGTACGGCGTGTCGAGTTCGAAGGGGTAGTGGAGCACGACCGTCCGGACCGTCCGGTAGTCGACCGCGCCGACGGCCTCGATGAGTTGCGGGAGCCGGTCGTCGTTCCACTTCGCCTCCGCGAGGAGACCGGCGGTCTGCGGTGCCGGGGGCGTGAGGAGCAGTCCGTCGAACGGGCCGTAGTTCACTCCCTCGGTGTCGGTGAGATACCAGCCGTCGCCGCGCTCGAAGGAGGCGATACGGGTCGGCTGGTCGACCGTCGCGTCCGTCCGGGCGAGCAGTCGTTTGGCCAACTGGGTGATCCCCTCCGTCCACGTCCACTTGTGGCTGTCGCCGCGTTGCTCGTCGCCCTCGCGGATCCGGCTGTCGGCGTCGAACGTCCAGACGGGTGCCTCGACGTCGACGAGCCCCTCCTCGCCGAGCTCGCGCAGGAGCGCCGTCGTCCGGTCGTCGGCCCCCTTGACGTAGTTGGCGCCGTGGTCGTACCGACACCCCTGCTTGCGGCGGGTGGCGGCGCGGCCACAGACCCCGCGACTCTTCTCGAAGACGGTGACGTCGACGTCGCTGTCGCGGAGGGCGTACGCCGCTCCCGATCCGGCAGCGCCCGCGCCGACGACGGCGAGCGAACGGCTCACTGCTCGACTCCAGTGCGTGAAGGTCCGGTGGTCGTGCTCATCGCTCGTCACTACGGCCGGACGACTCAAAAACGGATGCAACCCGGCACCGAGGGGAGACGACGCTCCCGCCGCTCACCTGCCGGGTCGGAGGCGGACCACGACGGTGGTCCCCTCGTCTCCGGTCTCGAACGCGAGCGACCCGCCGACGCCGCCGACGACCCAGTTGACGAACCAGAGACCCAGCCCGCTGCCGTGGTTGAGCGGGTCCTCCTCACCCCGTTCGATCACCGCGATCTCCTCGGGCGGGATGCCGGGACCGTCGTCCGCGATGCGGATCTCGACCGGGTCGGTCGCCGTCTCCGGGGTGTCCACGGCGAGCGAGATGCGCGGTCGGTCGCTCTCGGTGTGGTCCGCCGCGTTCTTCAGGAGTTGGTAGAACGCCTCGGTGAGCGACGGCGACCCCAGCGCGGTCACCGACGCCGGGACGTCGAGGTCGACCGTCACCGACGGGTAGGTTCGTTCGAACGTCTCGAGCGCTTCTACCAAGAGTGCGTCGACGGCGACCGGTTCGACGTCGTCGACCTCGCCGACGATCTGCTCCATCTTGCGTGCGGTGTCGCTCAACTCCGAGAGCTCGCTCGCCGTCTCCGCGACGACGTCAGCGTACTCCCGGAGTTGGGAGTCGGCGTCGACGCGGGCGGCGATGAGGTCGGCGTACCCGCCGACGATGTTCGATCGGGTGCGGATGTCGTGGCGGAGCACGCGGTTGAGCACCGTGATCCGCTGCTTCGAGCGCTGAAGCGTCTGGTGCTGTCGTTCCTGCTCTGTGACGTCGACGCCACAGTCGACGACGTACTCGACGCTCCCGTCCTCGTCGAAGACGGGCGCGGCGTTCAACGAGAGCCAGCGTCTCCGACCGTCGGCCGGTTCGATACCCCGCTTCACGCCGTAGACGGGACGGCCCGTCTCGAAGACGTGGTCGCTCAGGAGCTGTGGCTCGTCGAGCGGCGTCCCGTCGGCGTCGAGCAGCGTCACGCGCTCGCTGTCGGTCAGTCGAGTGACCGAGTCGACGCCGATCGCGTCGAGCAGTCGTTGGAGGTGGCCGTTCTGCTGGACGACCTCGCGGTCGCTGTTCATCACGAAGATCGCGACCGGTGCGGTCTCCAGGACGCGAGCGAGCAGCTCCCGTTCCTCGTCGCGCTGTCGTTTCATCCGCTGCCGTTGTCGCCGCGTCCGTCGTTCCTGCGTGACGTCGACGCCCCGCGACACGATCGCGTCGACCGACCCGTCGTCGGCGAACGCGGGCCACAGCGAGACGTGGAGCCACCTCCCGTCGGCGAACGCCCGGTTCTGGACCTCGAGCTGGGCGAGTTCGCCGTCGGCGGCGGTGGCGAGCGCCTCGCGGATCCGTCCGCGTGCGGCGTCGGACCAGCCGGGGAGTTCCGGGAGCGACTGGCCGACGAGTCGCCGCTCTTCGACCTCCAGCGACTCGAGCGTCGTCCGGTTGACGCGGAGGATGGTCCCGTCGGGAGCGAGGAGACTCACCATCCCCACCGGGTCGCGGAACAGCGCGTCGAACCAGCGACCGGTCTGAGAGACGTCCGGCGGTTCCCCGCCGAGTCGAGTCGAGTCGCTCCGGCAGTCGTCGTCCACTACAGGGGAAGGGACGGTGACGTCGTATAAGTTTATCTCTACTTTCGCTACTAATATTTAGTAGAGACCGGACGAGCGAGGCGTCGGCCGTGACGGTCCAGGGACGTCGAAGCAGGTGATAGAGCGGGGTCCGTCGGCGACGAGACCCGGACGTCGAAACGGGTTTGAGCGAGCGCGCCGTCTATCGTCTCGTGACATACGACGCGGTCCTCTTCGACAACGACGGCGTGCTCGTGACGCTCGTCGAGTACGAGGTGCTCCGTCGGGCCGCCGCCGAGACGTTCGCCACCCTGAACGTCGACCCTCGTCCCGACCACGTCGACGACATGGCCGTCGGCGTGACGCCCGACGCACTCCAGCGGGTGTGTGAGACGTACGATCTCGACCCGACGGAGTTCTTCTCGCTGCGCGATCGACACTCCTCACAGCACCAGCAGGCAGAGATCAGGGCCGGACGCAAGACGCTCTACGACGACTTCGAGGCGGTACAGCGTCTCGACCATCCGCTCGGTATCGTCAGTTCGAACCAACAGGAGACGGTCGACTTCCTGCTCGATCACTTCGGCGTCGGTCACCTCTTCGAGACGGCGTACGGCCGCGAACCGACCCCCGAGAGCCTCCACCGCAAGAAGCCGAACACGTACTATCTGGAGCGGGCGCTCGCCGACGTCGAGGCCGACACTGCCCTCTACGTCGGCGACAGCGAGACGGACCTGCTGGCCGCCCACGACGCCGGACTCGACTCGGCGTTCATCCGACGGCCTCACCGGGCGGACGCCGACTTCGACACCGAACCGACGTACGAGATCGACAGTCTCGCCGAGATCCCGGAACTCGTGACCGGACGGTGAGGGCGCGTCGAGTGCCCACAACGCATTACCGTTGGGGGTGAGAACCAGAGCATATGGCTATCATTCTCGAGTTCTCCCTCCCCGCGAGTTCGTTCGCGCTCGGAGATGCACTCGAGGCCGCCTCGAACGTCGAGGTCGAACTAGATCGCGTCGTCCCCACCGAACAGCGGACCCTCCCGTACCTCTGGGCCGAAGGCGAGGAGCTAGAGACGTTCGAACGCCACGCAACGTCCGCGTCGACCGTCGAGCAGTTTCGACTGGTCGAGTCGATGCCCGAGCGACGGCTCTACGAGGTCGAGTGGACCGGCGCGGTGACGCGCATGGTCGAGGGAATCGTCGGCGCCGAGGGGACGGTCCTCGACGTCCACGCCGCCGGAGACGAGTGGGAGTTCAGACTCCGGTTCCCCGACCGGAGCCACGCCAAGCAGTTTCAGTCCCACTGCATCGAGACCGAGACGCCGGTCGACCTCTCGAAACTGTACGACCTCTCGAAGTCCGGGTTCAGACAGGAGTACAGCCTCACCGAGAAACAGTACGACGCGCTCCAGTTGGCCTACGACCGCGGCTACTTCTGTGAACCCCGCGAGGCGGACCTCGCGGATCTCGGCTCCGATCTCGACATCTCGCCGCGCGCCGTCTCCTACCGCCTGCGACGGGGGCTCGCGGGACTGGTCGAGCACACGATCACGACCCCGATGCAGTCCCCTGACGACGAGCGAACATAAACGCCTGCACAGTCGAAGCAGTCGCCTGTTACGAGTAGACGTGGTAGCCAACCGTGGAGAGCCACGGGCACGACTCTTGCCCGGAGTGGGGAGTCGGCGGTACGTGCGTTTTAGCCTCTACGTGTGTCCCGTCGACGACGTCCCGACGTTCCGTGATGTTCTCCCGTTTTGGCCACTCGGACACCGAACCCGGTCGTCTAAGTGTGACGGCCGTGAGACGACGGTATGGACGAACGGCTCTCTCCGGTCGGTCTCGGGACGATGGGGCTGGAGTTCCCCACCGGCGCCGAGACGGTCGCGACCGCTCTCGACGTCGGCTACCGCCACCTCGACACGGCACAGATCTATCACAACGAGCACGTCGTCGGCGCGGGGATCGCCGGAAGCGACGTCGACCGCGACGAGGTCTTTCTCGCCACCAAGGTCTGGGCCGACAGCCTCACGCCCGACGCCGTCCTCGCGAGCACGCAGGCGAGTCTCGCTCGTCTCGGCGTCGACGCCGTCGACCTCCTCTACGTCCACCGGCCCATCGAGAGCTACGACCCCGACGCGACGCTGCCGGCGTTCGACGCGCTCGTCGACGCCGAGAAAGTCCGCCACGTCGGCGTGAGCAACTTCACCGTCGAGCAACTCGACGAGGCCCGCGAGACGCTCCAGTCGCCGCTCTTCGCCCACCAGACGGAGTACCACCCGCTGTTCCAGCGACCCGACCTGGTCGAGCACGCCCGGCGACACGACTACGCGCTCGTCGCCTACTCGCCGCTGGCGGGCGGGAAGGTGTTCGACGTCCCCGAACTGCAGGAGATCGCCGCGAAACACGACACCACCGAGGCCGCCGTGAGCATCGCGTGGCTCTGTTCGATGGAGAACGTCGTCGTCGTCCCCAAAGCCTCCAGCGAGGCGCATCTCCGCGCGAACTTCGAGGCACAGGAGTTGGCGCTCGACGACGAGGACGTCGCGGCCATCGAAGCCATAGACGAGGAGGTCGAACTCTATCCGGAATGAGTGACCGAGACGACCGAGCCGACGCAGCAGGTGGAGCTGATGGAACCGACGAAGCCGGTGGGATCGACCGAGCCGACGGAGACGATAGAGCCGGCGAGACGATCGAGTTCGACAAACTCGTCCGCGACCGCATCCCCGACCTCGTCCGCGAGAGCGGCGACCGCCCCGAGACCCACGTCGCCGACGACTCGGAGTACCGCCGACGGCTCCGCGAGAAACTGGTCGAGGAGGCCACCGAGTTCCGCGAGTCGGGCGACGCCGAGGAGCTGGCGGACGTCCTCGCCGTCGTCGGCACGCTCTGTCGGGTCGAGGGGATCGACCGCGAGGAGGTCGAACGCCTCGGCCGCGAGAAGACGCAGGAGCGCGGCGGGTTCGAGGAGCGGATCGTTCTCGAACGCGTCCGGAAGTAGACGCCGACGGGCAACGTCTATCCGCCTTCGGCCCCTGTCGTCACGTATGAGTGACTCCAGCGGTGAGAGCCAGCGACTGCCCCAGACCGACGAGGAGTGGCGCGAACGGCTGTCCGACGAGGAGTACCGCGTCCTCAGAGAGAGCGGCACCGAGGCGCGGTTCTCCGGCGAACACGTCGACCGGACGGACGAGGGCGTCTACACGTGCAAGGGCTGTGGGACGGTGCTCTTCGAGTCGGAGACGAAGTACGACTCCTCCTGCGGCTGGCCGAGTTTCTACGCCGCCGAGGACGCGAACATCGAGACGCAGACCGACACCAGCCACGGGATGCGTCGCATCGAGGTCCGGTGTGCCACCTGCGACAGCCACCTCGGACACGTCTTCGACGACGGTCCCCAGCCGACGGGCAAGCGCTTCTGTATCAACTCCGTCGCGCTCGACTTCGAACCGGCAGACGAGTAGCGCAGGCGAGGCTATTTTTGTTCCCGCTGTGAGCGCCCGGTCGTGAGCGACCCACTTCGACTCCTGATCCCGCATCACGTCTCGCCGGACCGCACCGACGACCTGCTGTCGGCCCTCGACGGGGTCGTCCCGGCCGAACACGTCGTCGTCGCCGACACCCCGGCGGAGTCGTTCGAACACGCCGAGACCGTCGCGGGGATCGTCACCTACGATCTCGACGACGACCTGCTCGCGGCGGCGACGAACCTCCGGTGGATCCAGTGTCTCAGCGCCGGCGTCGACCACTACGACCTCGAGGCGCTCCGAGAGCGAGAGATCGTCCTCACCAACTCCTCGGGCATCCACGCCGAACCGATCGCCGAGCAGACGCTCTGCTATCTGCTCATGTTCGAGCGCGGGCTCGTACAGGCGACCCGCCAGCAGGGGCGCGGCGTCTGGGAGCGGTTCGAGGGCGGCGAGCTGCGCGGCAAGACGCTCGGCGTCGTCGGCGTCGGTGCCATCGGGGCGCGAGTCGCCGAACTCGGCGCCGCACTCGGGATGACCGTCGTCGGGACCAAGCGGGACACGAGCGAGTGTCCCGCCGCCGTCGACGACCTGTTCGCCGCCGCCGACTACCACGAGGTGTTGCGACGGTCGGACTACGTCGTCCTCGCCGTCCCGCTCACCGAGGAGACCCGGGGACTGCTCGGCGGCGAGGAGTTCCGCCTCATGTCGTCGGACACCGTCCTCGTCAACGTCGCCCGCGGCGACGTCGTCGACGAGGCGGCGCTCACGGAGGCGCTCCAGAACCGCTCCATCAGGGGGGCCGCACTCGACGTGTTCGAGACCGAACCGCTGCCCGCCGACTCGCCGCTGTGGGACCTCTCGAACGTCGTCGTCACGCCTCACATGGCCGGGTCGACGGCGAAGAAACCCGAGCGGTGGCGGGAGCTCATCCGAGAGAACTACGAGGCGCTCGCCGCCGGCGACCTCGACGCGATGGTCAACCGCGTGGTGTGAGTCGCCCGATCCCAGAGCTGACCGTCGGCAGCTACTTCAGCCACCAGCGCAGGTCGTTGACGCGCAGTTTCTGTCGGACCGGCAGTTGGTGGACCGACTCCCGGTCGGGGAACAGTTCGCGGTCCATCTCGTAGCGGTCGTAGACGTCGTCGCGGTCGGGCCACGCGGACTCGAACGGTTCGAGCACCGGCAGTTTCCGGCGGACGAACCGCTCGATCTGGTTGAGCTGCGTCGACGAGTAGGGCTGGCTCGGCGGGCGATGGTGGAAGATCGAGGGGTCGATCCGTTCGAGCGCCTCCCAGAACGTCCGGTCGTGGCGGTGTTCCGGCGGCGTCTTCAGATGCCACTCCAGCAGGTCGACGTCGGCGGCGATGAACGACTCGTAGTAGTTGTCCGCCAGATGCGTCCGGAACGGGAGTACGGGTTGGTTCTTGATGACGAGGAGGTCCATCGCGTTGTGGACCGAGTCGGTCCGCGACCAGCAGTGCTCCAGCTCCGTCCCGAGTCGTCGCCGGAGGAAGTCGTAGGGGTCGTCGACCGTGATGTCGCCGAACAGGTCGCCGACGGCGTCGGGGATGCGCTCGCTCGCGTCGGGGAAGAATCCGAGCGTGTCGAGCAGCGAGTCGACGGGGTTGGGGTTGGGGTGGAGCCGTTTCGAGGGGAGTTTCGACCCGAACAGTTCGACGCCGTCGCGTTCGAGGAAGTACCCCTTCAGGAGCGTGTCGAACAGCGCGCCGTGGTACATCGACGCGACGTCGAACTCGTCGTCGTACCCCGCGTGGTGGATGTGGAGCGACTCTTTGATCCCCTGTGCACACCGGATCTTCTCGTCGCCGCCACGGAGATAGCGGTCGTCGGGTGCCAGCACGTCGTGGGCCGCGCCGTACTGTGCTGCGACCTTCCGGGCGGCGCGGACCTCTCGCGACCCGGGCCTGCCGACGGTGTAGCAGTGATCGATGTCGAGTTTCGAGAGCAGGACGCGCGAGTCCTTCCCTCCCGAGAGCAGCAGTCCGCGCGGTCCAGGCAGCCCCGCACGGCGCGTGATCGCCTCCTCGAGTCGCGTCGCGAGTTCGTCGACGTAGTCGAAGCTCCGAGGGTCGTAGGTGAACCGCGAGAGTTCGGCCGTGTCGCTGGCGGTGAGATAGCCGTCGAACGGGACCCGGTTGATCTCCTCGAACACCGTCGACGTCCCGAGGACGGTCCCGAGGTGGAGGAACTCGAGGACGGAGTCGCGGTCGACGGCCGAGTCGTCGACGAGTCCGGTCAGCGTGCTCGGGTCGGTAGAGAACACGCGGACGCCGCCGACGTCGGCGTAGAAGCACTCCCAGGAGCGAAGCGGGTCGGTGATGACGACCGTCTCGTCGTCGTGGTCGATGACGACGAGATACGACCCGTTCAACCCGGTGAGTGCGGCGAACCCGTGGCGAGCGTACCGCTCGAGGAGCCACTTGGCCGTGTTGTCCGTCCCCGTCGGCGGGATCAACTCGCCGAAGACGACGCACATCCCCTCGGAGCCCTCGTACAAGGCGCTCCGGGTCGGATGGTCGAGCGACGAATCGCGGATTCCCACCGTCGCGTCGTCGCCCGACAGGACGTCGTCGAAGGACTCTGCCGACCGGAATCGGTCGAACGCGTCGCGGTTCCCGAACACGCCGAACAGTTCACGGTTCATCTGTGTCTCCGTCGTCGCGGTCGCGGTCGTCGTCGCGTTCGACTCGAAACTGCTACTCATCGGACGTCACTCCCGTCGGAGTCTCCGTGGCCCCGTCGGTGGCGACAGTGTCGGTACTGGAGGTAGAACGTGTGAGAGCGGCGTGAGCACGTCGTGTGGCGGGCATGTTGAGTATCGTCAAGAGCGAGTAGAGCACGGTCTGGTTGTTGGTTCCGTCGAGGTGGTCGTCGTAACACCGCACTGCTCCGTCGAAGTCGAAGAACTCGAAGTCCTCGAGGAGTCGTCGGCGCTCCGAGAGCGTCTCCTCGGTGAACGACTGCGCGCGGATGAGTTCCTGACGGTTCGGCCACGGCGTGTGCGTCAGATGCGGCTCCGGCGGCGACTCGTCGCCGACGTGCTTCCGCCAGAAGCCGTAGACGTTGTCTCCGAGGAAGGAGACGGGGAACGGATACTTCAGCGGGACGCCGGTTCGAGCGTGCGGGATCGCCGCGAGCGCGGGATCGAGTTCGGTGACCGCGGCGTCGACGAGGTTGCGACGCAGGAGGTGGCGAACCGGGATCTTCTGGGCGAGTTCGAGCAGTCGGTTGTCGAGGAACGGCGTCCGGTAGGGACGCATCTGCATCAGCGTCCGCGAGAAGACGGCGTCGGTGTCGCCACCCATCGGGTAGAAGTCGCCGTACATCACGAGATCCTGGAGCGACCCGTAGCGGACGCCGTGGCTGACGACGCCGCCGTCGTCGTGTCGGATGTTCGACCCCAGCACCGACCGCAGCGACAGCGACTCGTCGAAGTACGGCAGCGGTTCGACCGCGTCCTTCGTCTGGAACTCGATGTACTCGTCGATCGAGTCGATCGACCGACGCAGGGGGAGCGACACCGTCCCGAGGTCACCGACCGAGAACTGGTACGTCGCGAGGGGGTTCCCCCCGAACAGCATATCTGCGTAGAGGCCGGCGACGAGGACGTCGCACTCGGCGACGATCTCGTCTTCGAAGCCGGAGAAGTACGCTTGGTCGAACCAGCCGCTGAAGTTCGACAGCGAGGGTGCCTCCTCCAGCAGCCGAGCGTCGTACTCCTCGTCGCGTTCGAGGAGGCGGAACTCGTCGCCGCTGATCGTCGCCGCGCGTCGGGCGACTCTCGCCTCGCGGCTCATGAAGTCGGCGTTGTGGAAGGCGGTCGTCGGCTGGTCGATCGCCGCCTGGATGAGTCGCGAGTCGCTGCCGCCGCTCAAGAGCAGTCCGTAGTCGAGGTCGTCGTCGGTCCACTCTTCGAGCACTTCGGTGACGGTGTCGACGAACTCGTCGAGGTACGCCGAGAACGGCTTGTCGACCGGCTCGTACGAGGGCGTCCAGTAGGTCCACGTCTCCGTCGACAAGTCGTCGAGGTCGACCGTCACGACGGAGGCCGGTGGGAGCTCTTCGATCCCCGTGAGCGGCGTCTTCACGCCGAACACGCGGCGGAGTTGGAGATACTCGTAGAGGTAGGGGAGATCGAACGTCGCGTCGACACCGGGGTAGGTCGTGAGCGTCTGTGACGCCGACGAGAAGACGAACGTATCGTCGTCGGGACGAGTGTAGAAGACGGGGCGAGTCGCCAGTCGGTCGGTGACGAACGACAGCGTCTCCTCGGCCGCGTCGTGGACGACGAGCGCGTAGTCACCGTTGAGTCCGGCGACGAACCGCATCCCGAGCGCGTCGTAGAGACGCGCACAGAAGTCGGCGCTCCCGCCGCGACCGTTCGAGCGCGCGACGTGCTCGGAGCCGGTGTCGTAGCCGTAGACGTCGCCCCAGACCCAGATGCGGACGTCGCCGTCGGCGGCAGTCGCTGGCTGCTCGCCCGCGAGCACGGAGTGGAACGACCCGTGGAGGGTGAACTCGCTCTCCTCGACGGCGACCCGCGTCTCCTCGTCGCGGTGGCTGACCGACTCAGTGAACTCGGGCGGGAGCGCCGCGTGGTCACCGAGTGCGCCACAGATGCCGACCATTACAGATACCCCAACTCCTTGAGCTGATCTTCGACCCCGTCGTCGAACTCCATATCCTGTTCGTCTGCGGCGGCGGCCGACTTGTATTCTTCGAGTGACGTGTCGAACAGCGCGGTCACTTCCGGCGGCGGCCCGCTGTGGGTCGCGACCTCGCGCTGCCACGACGGGCGGTCGGCGTCGAGTTCGTACTCGACGCAGTCGCCGAGGGAGTCCCACTCGAGTTTGGTCTCGCCCTCGTAGGCGACGCGGATCATCCGGTTCCAGAAGGCGTGGTCGGCCTCCGAGAACTCGTGGCCCCACGTCCGGTCACCGTGACCCAGCAGGCCGATCGTCTCGGCGACCACGTGGTCGTGCCCGAAGTCTTCGGGAACCGGTTCGTCGGCGGCGAGTTTCGGGATCAGGTCCGTCAGGTGGATATGCGAGACGTAGTCGGTGATCTCGCTGGCGGAGCCGTCGGGAGCGTTGATGATCTCACAGGGCGTGTGCTGGATGCCCTCCGACATGCTCCCCGTGTGGTGGAACAGGCCGTCGTCGGCGTCGTAGCCGAGGTTGTGACCGTGGTCCGAGATGACGACGAACGTCCACTCCTCGTCGCTCTTGGCCATCAGTTCGACGACGAACTGCGAGACGACGCGGTCGAGGTAGTCGATGGAGGCCGCATAGAGCTGGCGGTAGTTCTCGGTGTACTCGGGCGTCGCCGCCTTGTCCTTGTTGAGTTCCCACTTGTCCAGTTTGCGCGAGCTCCAGTCGTTCGGCACCGAGTGCAGCGACTGGTCGTACTGGAGGAGGTTCCGCAGCGGCGTGTGCGCGTCCATGAAGTTCGCGAAGAAGAAGACGGAGTCGTCGGCCGCGGTCGCCCGCTCGGTCGCCGTCTTCGTGATGTTGCTCGCGCCGTCGTCGACGACCTCCGGGACGGGGAGGTCTTTGACTGTGTGGCCGACCTGCGACCAGACGCCGTTGGCGACGCTCTTGAGCGGTTTGTCGTGTTCGGCGCAGGCCTTGAGGAAGCCGAGGTAGCGTTTGACCGCGTTCGGTTCGTCCGTCGACTTCATGTACTCCTGGACGACCATCCCGTCGGTGAACAGCGTCTCGTTCGTGTGCGAGCCGATGGAGAAGTCGTAGAACTCGTCGAACAGCGTGTCGAACCCGAACGTCGTGTTGATGTAGGAGTTGGCGCTCAGGCCGACGGTGCGGTGGTCGGGGAGGTCGCCGAGGAACGTGTCGTCGACGTCGAACTGACCGAAGTCGAACGAGGCGTCGAAGCTCTCGGAGTGGACGCCGTGTTCAGAGGGGAGCTCGCCCGTGAACAGGCTGGTGTGACTCGGCGTGCTCCAGGAGCTGGCGGCGCGACACTGCGTCATCGAGGTGTCCGACAGCGCCTGCAGCCGCGGGGCGTACTCGTCGAAGTAGTCCTTCCGAACGGTGTCGAGGACGATGAGGCCGACGTTACGCATGGCTGGGCCTCCTGGGGGAACGAAGGAGCGGTGCCCGGACACTCACTACCGTCGACGTGGTTCGAGAGGTGAACCGAGAGGTCATCGACCCCACGTTGACGCGGAGGGGGCTTTCCTATACAGTGCATAATCCCACTTATGGGGTCTGTATCGGCGTGAGACCGTAAAGAAGTCAACTTTCTAATGTTAATTAAGATACTGTTTCGACAGGAAAATCGCGTCGGGAGTCGGCGACCGATGAGGGTGGTAGAAAGAGGCCACGCGAACGTTTATGCCGAGCCAAAGACAACTACTTCAGATAGACAAGTGATACCATGGCACAAGAGACGTACCTCGCGAGCGCACTGTTGACGGGGCTGTTCGTCGCCCTCGTCGCCGTCGCGATCCTCCGTCTGCGCACGTGGGAACGGTACACCGTGCAGGTACCGCGCGCGCGAGTCACCGCCACCGCCGACAGACCGACACGGAGGCTCACGGGGACGACCACGACCGCCGAAGACGAAGGCGAGTTCACCGTCCCCGGCGAGCGGGTCGCGGACCGTCTCGTCCACAGTCAGGCGACGTGGTATCTCGGGTTCGTGCTCGTCGCACTCGGGTTCGGTGCGGTGACGCTGCTCGTGCTGAACGGCGACCTCGCCGCGGCGACGACGATCATCCTCCTGTTCGGCCTCGTGCTCGGTCTCTACCTCCCCGTCGGCCTCTACGTCGTCTTCCGCAACCTGGGGCACGCGAGCGCCCGAGCAGTCGCCGAGACGGCCGTCGTCCTCGGTGCCGTGCTCACCGTCGTCATCGTGGCGAACCTCGTGGGACTCGGCTGAGAGCGATGTCGACGCTCGCCGCACCCCGTCTCGGCGACCGACTCGAGGCGACGCTCCGTCGTTGGGTCGTCGTCGTCGCCGTCGAACTCCTGCTCGTCGCGGGCTACTTCTGGGTGACGGGAGCGGAACCGACCAGTATCCGAATCGTCCTCTACCCCTTCGTCTGGCTGAACGTCGGCGTCTGGGCGGTGAACCGAAGCCGACCACCGACCGCGAGCCGGCGACGGCGACTCGTCGCGGGCGTCGTCGCGAGCGTCTACTTCGTGGCACTGGCGTACGCGGCCGGTCTCGTCGCCGTCGGCCACAGCCCTCCAGCGGCGGTCGGAGTGTCGCTCACGGCCGCCTCGCCGGGGTGGGGACCGATCGTCGCGTACACGTCGCCGCATCTCCGACTGCTGTTCGTCCCGTTCCGCGTCGTCGGCTACCTCGCGCTGTCGTATCTCCTCTACGTGGCGACGCTCGACGTGACGACGGCGGCCGTCTCCGGCGTGATCGCGTTCGTCACCTGCGTCGGCTGTAGCTTCCCGCTCTTGGTGGCGGCAGTCGGCGGCGTCGGCGGCGGGAGCGCCGGTCTCGTGACGGCGGTGTCGGCCTACTCGTTGGACCTCTCGACGGCCGTGTTCGTGCTCGCGGTGGCGTTGCTCTCGTGGCGACCGGGGAGTCGGTGACGGACGGCGGACGGGGTCAGGTGATCGAGTACGCTGCCGCCAGCGTCAGTCCCAGCGCGGCGACGAGACCCGTCACCATCAGATACGTGATCGACCGCGGTTCGAAGAGCAGATGCTGGTAGTAGCCCGCGACGAGCAGCGCCTTCACCGCCGAGAGCGCGAGGATGAGCCAGAAGCCGAGCCAGTAGCTCAGCCCCGCGAACTCGACGAGCACCTGTGCCGTCGCCATCACGAAGAGGACGACGTAGATCACCGCGTACAGTTTCGTTGATGTCATGTGTGGACCTCACAGGATGTAGAACAGCGGGAAGAGGAACAGCCAGACGATGTCGACGAAGTGCCAGTACAGCCCGAAGTACTCGACTGGTCGTTCGTCCTCCAGATACGCCCCTTGGAGGGCTCTCACGACGAGGAACCCGAGGACGAGCAGGCCGAGGACGACGTGGGCGGCGTGCAGTCCCGTCGTCAGGTAGAACGTCGACGCCTGCACGCCCGAAGAGAACGTCACCCCCTCGTGGAACAGCTCCAGCCACTCGATCCCCTTGTTGACGAGGAAGGCGACGCCGAGGACGAACGTCAGCGACAGGGTCGCGACGAGTCCCGTCCGGTGACCCTTCCGTGCTGCGACGAGCGCCAGCACGACGCTGAAACTGCTCGTCAGGAGGAGATACGTGTTGACGAGGCCGGGAACCGGGTCGTGGGGGACCGGTTCCCACCCCGTCCACCCCGCGGCGAGTCGGATGAAGATGTACGACCCGATGAAGGCGCCGAAGAGCACGACGTCGGAGGCGAGGAACACCCAGACGCCGAGTTTCGTCCGCTCGACGCCCGCGAACGGCCACCGCTCGGCGACGGCGGGTTCGCTGGTGTGGAACGACTCGCGGCCGAACTGGACGAGCGCGAGCGCCAAGAGGAGCGTCCCGAACAGGGCGACGCCGGCGTACCCCATCCCGGCGACGCCCTCGGGGAACGACCCCTGTCGGAGCGCCGAGAGGCCGAGGAAGGCGAAGAACGCGCCGACGGCGACGACGAACGGCCACGGGCTGGCGTGGCTGTCGTGGTCGTGTGCGACGCCGCCGTCGGTCGCACCGTCGCCGGCCGCCGCGCTCGTCGGGGAACCGCCGGACGTGGACGACGTCTCGAACCGCAGCATCCCGGTGGCGTAGCTGGGTCGGCCGGGGAAGTTCTCCAGCGGCGGCGGCGAGGGGACGGTCCACTCGGCGCTCGTGGCGTACTCCCAGGGGTTGTCGGCCGCCGTCTCGCCCGTCGCGAGGCTCCGATAGAGGTTGTAGAACATCACGAGGAACGACGCGCCCAGCAGGAACGCGCCGACCGTCGCTAGTCGGTGCCACGGCGTGAGCCCGGGGTCGTACTCGTAGGCCCGTCGCGGCGTCTCCCACGCGAGAAACAGCGGGAAGTAGAGGAGGTTGAAGCCGACGAAGTAGAGCGCGAAGTGTACCTTCCCGAGCAGTTCGTCGTACATCCGCCCGGTGATCTTCGGGAACCAGTAGTAGATCGCTCCAAAGAGCGCCGTCGCCCCGCCGACCATCACGTAGTGGAAGTGCGCGACGACCCAGTAGGTGCCGCGGAACTCGTAGTCGAGGACGACGGCTCCGAGGAAGACGCCGGTGATGCCGCCGATGATGAACAGGACGAGTGCGCCGAAGCCGAACAGGAACGGCGTCGTGAATCGGACGCGGCCCTTGACGAGCGTGTAGATGAGCGCGAACACCATCAGGTCGAACGGCAGCGAGATGCCGATGGTGGTCGCCATGAACAGCGTCTTGATGGGGAGGTTGATGCTCGTCAGGAACATGTGGTGCATCCAGACCATGAAGCTCTGGACGGCGACGAGCACCATCGCGGCGACGAACCACTTGCGGCCGACGAGTCGTCGTCCGGTGAACGTCTGGAACATCTCGGCCATCGCCCCCAGTGCGGGGAAGAAGACGATGTACACCTCGGGGTGGCCGAAGAACCAGAACAGATGCGCCCAGAGGAGCGACCCACCGGCCTCGGCGGCGAAGTAGGTCGTCCCGAGCAGGCGGTCGGAGGTGAGGATGAGCAGCGCGGCGAGCAACGCCGCGAAGGCGAAAAGCATCATCCAGACGGTGAGGAGGATGGACATGCTGAAGAGCGGTAGTTTCATCAGCGTCATCCCCTCCGCGCGCATCCGGTGGATCGTCGTGATGAAGTTGACCGACGAGGCGGTGATCCCGATGGTGAAGAGAACGAGCGCGAGGACGACCGTACTCGCGCCGACGTCGGGCATGTAGGTGGCGACGTTCAGCGGCGCGTACATCGTCCACCCGCCCGAGAGCGTGTTCCCCTGGAAGAAAGAGGCGAGAAAGAGCAGCCCGGAGAAGAGATAGAGCCAGTAGCTGAGCGCGTTGAGACGGGGGAACGCGAGGTCCTTCGCGCCGATCTGGAGCGGGACGACGTAGTTGGCGAACCCGAACGCCAGCGGCGAGATGAACCAGAACACCATGAGCAGCCCGTGGGCCGACACCGTCTGGTTGTACGCCATCGCCGAGAGGATGCCCTCGCCCGACGACCACAGTTGGAGTCGGACGAGCAACGCGAGGACGCCGGCGAGGACGAAGAAGAACAGCGAGGTGAGGAGATAGAGGATCCCGACGTCCTTGTGGTTGGTCGTGAGCAGCCACCGCTTGACCGACGTCGCCGGCGGCAGTTCCATCGAACTCTCCTCGTCGCTCGGTTCGAGGAACTCCTCTCTCACCGTCGGTGTCCCGCCGTCCGTCTCCGTTCCACCGTCCGTCACCCCTCCGCCGTCCGTCCCTGTCCGACGCTCGCGGGTCACGCCGCCACCTCCGTCGTCGCGTTCGTCTCGGTCGCGTTCGTCTCGGTCGCGTTCGCATCGCTCGCGTTCTCGGTCGCAGTCGCCTCGGCGGGCGTGGTGTTCGCGTACCACTCGTCGTACGCGTCGGGTTCCATCACGACGACCGGCGCGTTCATGAACGAGTGGCCCGCTCCACAGAGTTCGTAGCAGTTGGCCTGGTAGGTGCCGGTCCGCTCGGCGGCGAACCACGTCTCGGTCGTCTGGCCGGGGATGGCGTCCATCTTCACGCGGAGCGCCGGGATCCCGAAGTTGTGGAACACGTCCTCGGAGGTCACCGAGAGTCGAACCGTCGTATCCACGGGGACGCGGAGTTCGTTCGACTCGTAGCCGTTGGGGTAGACGAACCGCCAACCGAACTGATAGCCCTCGACGCGGACGTCGACGGCGTCGTCACCTTCCTGTGCGGAGACGTTCTCGACTTCGAGGAGCGCACCGTACGTCCAGACGATGAGCGAGACGACGATGATCGCACTCAGCGTGAACGAGAAGAGGAGTTTTCGCCCGCCGCCGCTGTCGCCCGGGAGTTCACCGAGCAACGGTCGGTCGGACACCTCCTCGCGGTGCTCGCCGTCGCGGTAGCGGTAGGCGTTGTAGCACATGTAGCCGACGACCACCACCCCGACGACCGTCCCCAAGACGAGAAACACGCCGAAGATCTCGGCGAACACCGCGACCCGCGACTCGCTCGGGAACCCCCCCTGCGAGTGCAACAGTGTGATTGCTGTGGGTATCATCGTCGCCACACTCATCTTTGTTAATTGTTGTCATGGATGCTTTACTCTTTGCACGATGAGTGTCGTGAGATGACGAAAAACAGGACGTTCGTTCGAAAGTGACAGTCCCGGCGATACGGACGAACGTTAATACCGTTCGTGTGGTAAGTAGTAACATGGTCGATACACCCACCGAGTACGACGAATCGTTCGAAGAGATCGAGGTCGAAGACGACGAGTTCGATCGGTTGATCGGGATCGTCGGCGACGGTGTCATCGGGGCCGCGGGCGGGTTGGTCGGGACGGCGATGATGACCGGCGTGTTGCTCATCGCCGAGTCCGTCGGCGTGTTCTCCAGGGAGTCGTTCGCCGAGCTGGGCGGGTTAGCCGGGTTGGAGGCGTTCGGACCGGCGATCGTCATCGGTTATCTCGTGTTCCTCTTCAACGGGATGGTTCCGTTCCCGCTGCTGTTCGCGGCGGTGATGGAGTATCTCCCGGGCGAACGGCCGCCGGTGAGCGGGATGGCGTTCGGAGCCATCCTCTGGACCGGGTTCGTCATCGTGTTCTACGAGGGGTTCGGTGGACTGGGACTGGTGCTCTACATCGGGTTGACGCTCGCGGCCCACCTCGCCTACGGACTGGGGCTGGGTCTAGTGTTCGAGTATCTCTCGACCCGGCCGGACTCGCTGGTGTGAGAGACCGCGGCTCGGCGACGACGTTTTTTGCGGTCGCGGCACGACGTCCGTCCGTGTCCAGTCCTATCTCTCCCGAGGTCGAGCGCCTCCTGACGAGCGAACCGCTCATGGCGCATCTGGCGACCAGCGTCGACGACAGACCCCACGTCGCGCCGGTGTGGTACCACTACGACGACGGCGTCGTCGAGGTGTTGACGACGGGCCAGAAGCTACAGAACGTCAGACAGAATCCGAAGGTCGCACTGTCGATTCAGAAAGACGAGGGTGGGCAGGCCCAGTGGCGGGTGACGCTCCTCGGAACGGCAACCGTCGTCGACGACGACGAGGCGACGCGCGAGGCCATCTCCCGAATCAACCCGAAGTACGGCGTCGACCTCGACGCCTGGTCCGACAACGTACTCGTCCGTATCGACGTGGGGTCGGCGTCGTCGCGGGCGTACTGACGGTCGGCCGCGGTGTTTGGTGCTACCGCGGGCGTACTGACGGTCGACCGCGGTGTTTGGTGCTACCGCGGGCGTACTGACGGTCGGCCGCGGTGTTTGGTGCTAACCGCGGACGTACTGATCGTTCGAACTCCTTTACTCGGGGTTGCGCGCGACGACGACCTCCGCGGCGTGCTGGTGTGGTTCGCCGCCGGAGTCGTCGTCGAAGACGAACGCCTCCTCGTGGCAGAGCTCCCAGTCGTCGTAGTAGCCGCGGAGTTCACCCGGGTCGTAGCTGTACTCGTTGTCCCCCCAGTCCGGCGCGGGTGGGACGTCCGGATGGTCGACGAAGGCGAAGATGCTGTGGAGGCCGCCGGCCGCAGTCTGCGACTTGAAGTGGCCGAACTGTCGCTCGCGGTTCTCGGGGCGGACGTACTGGACCGTCCCGATGGAGTAGACGGCGTCGACGGGAGCGCCGAGCGAGAGGTCGTTCACGTCCGCCGCGAGCGTGTCGAGTTCGACACCCCGGTCGGCGGCCAGCCGTTCGGCCTTGGCGAGCGCGTTCGGTGCGACGTCGACGGCGAGCACGTCGACGCCGTGCTCGGCGAAGTACACCGCGTCGCGGCCCTCGCCAGCACCGAGATCCACGAGTCGGGTCGAGTCGGAGTCGTCGAGAGATCGGAGCGTCGTCTCCGCGAGGTCGTTCGGGTCGGTCCCCCAGTAGTAGCCGTCGCCGGCGTACATGGCTTGAAGCTCCTCATACTGCATCTGCCAGAAGAAGCGAAGCGGCCCGCTTCGGTCTTTCCGTTTTCAGTCCGCGGTACTCGGCGTGGTCGTCTCCGCCGACGTCGACTCCGGCAGTCCGAGCCCGGTCGCAGCGACGGCGAACAGCACGAGCGGCGAGAGGATGCCGAACAGGTAGTACGGGGCGTAGGCAGTCGTCGCGACGCCGGTGACCTCCGCCATGTAGACCGCCCCGGCGTGCCACGGGATGAGCGCGCCGGTCGGCGTCCCCGCCGACTCGATGGCTTGCGAGAGGTCCTCGTTGTCGAGGCCGTACTCGTCGTAGACGTCCCGGAGCGTCAGCCCTGGGACGACGATGCTCATGTACTGCTGGGCGGTGAGCACGTTCGTCAGGATGGCTGCCGCACCGGTGCCGGCGACGAGGCCGCCGACGTTCCGGACCGACCGCGCCAGCTCGTGGGCGAGGACGGCGAGAACGCCCGTCTTCTCCAGCAGACCGCCGAGCGAGAGCGCGGCGACGACGACGGTGATCGTCCACGCCGACCCGGTGAGTCCGCCGCTGTCGAGCAGGCCGTTCACGAGCTCGCTGCCCGTCTCCGGGGCAGTCCCGTACATGAACACTTCCCACGCCTCGACGAACCCCGCGCCCTGCAGGACGATGGTGGTGAAGACGCCGGCGAGCACGCCCGCCACGAGCGTCGGCAGCGCCGGGTACTGGCGCAGCGCCAGCCCGAAGGTGACGACGAGCGGGAGGAACGCGAGCGGCGAGAGCGCGTAGGACCCGGTGAGCGCGGTCTGGATCTCCGACACCGTCCCGCCGGTCGCACCGCCGCTCGCAACCTGCAGGCCGATCACCACGTAGACGGCGGCAGCGAGGCCGAAGGCGACGAGGGTGCTGGCCCGCATCGCTCGGATGTGGTCGTAGAGGTCGGTGTTGGTGACGCCCGCCGCGAGGTTCGTCGTGTCCGACAGCGGCGACTGCTTGTCACCGGCGTACGCGCCGGAGAGCACCGCACCGACGGTCATCGGCGCGGGGATGCCGAGCCCCGACCCGATACCGACGAAGGCGACGCCGAGCGTCCCGACGGTCGTCCACGACGACCCGATGGCGAACGCGACGACGAAGCCCAAGACGGCGGCGACCGGGAGAAACACCTGCGGACTGAGCAGTTCCAGCCCGTACGACATCAGCGTCGGAATCGTCCCGGCGCTGACCCACGTCGCGATGAGCGCGTAGATGACGAAGATGATGAAGAGCGCCTGTCGGCCCATCAGGAGGCCCCGGGCGAGACCGTCGCCGATAGCGTCCCACGAGAGGCCGAGACGGTGACGCGCGAGGACGGCGACGAAGATAATACTCCAGAGCAACGGCACGTGCGGGTCGAGTTTGAGTACGGCCGACCCGACGCCGAGGAAGAGCACGACCGCCAGGACGGGCAGGAGCGCCGTCCGGAACGACGGTCGACGCTCGGGGTCGAGGTCCTCGAACGTGAGCGGCGTGATGTCGAGTGCTGCCATCGACTCGGTGTATGCACATAGGGCATAAAAACTCGTCGTATTATGCACAATGGGCATGCAGTACGTTGCCGACGCACACGGGTCGCCGTCACAGAGTCGCTCCGAGAGACAGGTCTCCGCGACGGCGCGACAGCGGACGAGTACGCGGTGCGGCGGCGTCGACCGGCGAACGAAGGGAGAGACGAGAAGAGAGGAGACGAGAAGAGAAGGGAGTGGTCCGCAGTCAGTCGACGTTCAACAGCCGCTGCCGAAGCCCTGCGTGACGTAGATGCGGCCGTCGGAGACGACGGCACCGATCCCCTCGACCAGCCAGCCGTCGTCGAGGATGTTCTCCCGGTGGCCGGTGCTGTTCATCCACTGGGTGACGACGTTCTCGGCGACGGCGTCGACGTCCTCCGAGCGGAGCGACCGATAGAGGATGTTCTCGCCGAGCCCACTGCAGGAGACGCCCTCGTCCTCGTAGTGGTCGGCGAAGCTACTGTCACCGGGCGCGACGTGCGAGAAGAAGTCGCGGTCTACCATGTCCTGACTGTGTGCGCGGGCGGCGGCCGCGAGGTCGGCGTCGTAGCCGAGGTCGCTCAGTCCCTCTGCGCGACGGCGAGCGTTGACCTTCTCGTGGACGCGGCGTTCGACCTGCGCGGCGAAGGAGTCGGGTCCGTCGCTGCCGCCGGTCTCACCGCCGTCGCCGCTGGAGTCGTCGGAACCATCGTCGCTCGACTGCGGCCACTCGCCCTCGTAGCCGACCGTCTCGCCGTCGACGACGACTGTGAGGCCACCGTCGGCGTTCAGGTCCTCGACGTCGCCGGCGAAGGCGTAGCTGTCGGTGCCGCCCTTCACGTAGCCGCGCGCGCGGCCGCCGGCGACGCGGTCGCCACCGTCGATGCTCGCGCCGTTAGCAGCACTGCTCGACAGGAGACCGCTCACCGACAGTTCGTAGTCGACGCGCGACGACGCGTCGTCCTTCTGAATGGACACCATCCGGAGCGGGTCCGGGTCGACGCGCGACCCGTCGACCGTGACGTCGGGGTCGCCGTCCGACCAGAGGCCGACGAGTTCGCCCGTGAACGTGTAGGCGTCCTTCCCGCCGCGGACGTAGCCGCCGGCGACGGCGGTCGACTCCAGCCAGTCGCTGTCGTTCCGCGAGGCCCCCTCGGCCGTGCTCTTTCCCGTGATCTCACCGGTGACGGCGAGGTTGTACCACTGGATGTCGTGGCTCTCGGTGCCGTCGACGACGACGACCGATTCCTCGTGGTCTGCGGCCGCCAGCGACGAGAAGCCCGCGAGGCCCGTCAGTGCCGTCGCCGTCCGTACGAACGTCCGTCTCGTGTAGTCGCTTCGTGTCATGGGTTTCAGGCAAGCGTGCGTTCGGAATGGCACACTGACTGGAGTTCGAGAACATCTGCATATATTAGTTTTGAATTGAAGAAGTTATTTAATTATTATCAGAACTAGTTATCAGAATAAAGCAGACATTCTTAAGAAACAGAATTCGGTCGGTCGGAACGGAGTCGGTCTGTCGAACGTCGATGCAGGAGAGTCAGTGCGTCAGCACCAGCAGTCGGTCGTCGGTACGGACCAGACAGATGGGGCCGTTCGGCGCGCTACCGAACGTCACCTCGGAGTTCTCGGAGACGAACAGTCGGTCGAACGGCCGGTCACAGGCCGGACAGTGACAGTTCTCTCGGTTCTCCAGATACATCGTCTCGCGGTCCTGCCGCACGAGTTTGAGTTTCGTCCGGTAGTCGTGGACGTCGAACCCCTCCGAGACGTCGAGTCGGGTCATGACCGCCGAGACGGCGGGCGGCGAAAAGTAGCTACGGGTCCCGCGACTCGGTCGTCCCCGTCGGCATCGCCTGGTTCTCGGCGTCGACGAGGTTGCCGAGTCGGTCAGTCCGCGTCGCGTCGAACTGCGACTGACAGCGCGCGACCCACGAGTCGTCGCGGTCGCCGTCGGCGGGGGTCGTCGGGGCCGTCCGGTCACCGGTCGAGCGGTCGATAGTTGGCTGGTAGGTCGGTTCGGCGTCGGTGGTGTCGGTCCGTCGGGTCGCGGTCGTCGGGTAGGTGTGTGTGCTCACAGTCGGGTTCGTCGATGGCTGCAGTCGGTCGTACGGCGATACTCGTGGGAGTGAAGAATCAGACGCGTACGGGTACGACCGACATGATGTACCTCTCTCTGTGCACCGAACTGTAATGAAAGTTACTGTAGGAACAGCGTTTGCGGTCGGTCACCGTTCGTCGCCTCGGCTCGGCTCACAGGACAACCCGTAGCGTTTTGTCTAGCCTCCTCATCGCTCGACACATGTCGACACACACCGACCGCGTCGTCGTCGTCGGAGCGGGCGTCTCCGGTCTCGCCGTCGCTCGCGAACTCGCGTCCGACTACGACGTCGTCGTCCTCGACAAGGGCGGCGTCGCCGCCGACACCAGCTCCCGCGCCTCCGGGATGATCTCGCTCTCGCTCGAACCGTTCCCCGACGGCTGGGCCGACTTCGCTCTCGAACAGTTCCGCGCGCTCGACGGACGGGGCGTCTTCTCGTTCACCGACCGAGAGACGGTGCGACTGGTCCCCGAGTCGAACGCGGCGCGGTACACCGAGGAGGCTCCCGCGGGCGGCGAGTTCCTCGCACGCGACGACCTCGAGGCTCGCTATCCGGACGCCTTCGGCGATCTCTCGGGTTACGGCGGCGGACTCGTCTACGAGGGGACCGGCTATCTCGACGCGCTGGACTACGCGATGACGCTGAAGTGGCTGGCCGAGGAGGCCGGTGCGGGCGTCTTCCGCGACCACGAGGTCACCGGCCTCCGCGTCGACGACGGCGCGGTCGTCGGCGTCGAGACGGAGTACGGCCCCGTCGACGCCGACCACGTCGTCTACGCGACGGGGTGGAAGACGCGCGAACTCCTCGCCGACCACGTCGAACTACCGGTCCGGCCGCTCCGTTGGAACGCCGTCGTCGTCGAACCCGACGACCCGCTCTCCGACTCCTTCCCGCTCGGATCGGAGCCGACGATGCGGGTCTACTGGCGACCGACGAAGCGGGGAGACGTGCTCGTCGGCGGCAACGAACACCTCCTCTCGGACCCGGAGGGGACGCCGATGGGCGTTCAAGGGTCGTTCCGCGAGACGGTGATGGAGGACGTCGCGTCCCTGCTCGGCGTCGACGGTGGGACCGTCCGGCGGGAGGACTGCTGTCCGACGGCCGACTGTGCGTCGCCCGACGGGTTGCCCATCGTCGACGCGCCCGCCGACGCCCCCGACGGTCTCGTCGTCGTCACGGGACTCCACGGCCGCGGCGTGATGCTGTCGCCCGTCGTGGGCCGAGCGGTGCGCTCGCTCGTGACGGGCGAGGCCGCGCCGTTCCCGACGACGCAGTTCGAACTGGCGCGCTTCGAGGATCGGTCGGCGACGTTCGAGTACCGAAGTCACTGGTCGTGACCGGCGCGACCGAGGTGATTCGACTGCCGAAATCGACCCGGAGCCGATGACCGCAGGTCCAACAGTTATTATCGGCCTCTCCCTCTGTTAGCGACATGGCTTCGACGCCCTCCGTCTCCTCGCTTCGCCTGTCTCGCCCCGAACTCGCGGTGTTCGTCTCCGGCGTCGCCAGCATGGGGCTGGAGATTCTCGCCGGCCGGATGATCGCCCCGGAGTTCGGCAGCAGCATCTACACGTGGGGGAGCATCATCGGCGTCTTCCTCGCCGCGCTCAGCCTGGGCTACCACCGCGGCGGCAAACGGGCGGCAGTGCACGCCTCCAACCGGCGGCTGGTCGGCGTCTTCCTCGTGTCGGCGCTCTACGTCGCCGGACTCATCCTCTTCGGCGACGTGCTGCTGCAGGCGACGTCGACGCTCCCGCTGCCGAGTCGGTTCGCGTCCATCCCGGGGATCGTCGTCCTGTTCGGTCCACCGACGTATCTCCTGGGGTACGTCAGCCCCTACGCCGCGGAACTCTCCGGACGCTCCGAGATCGGGGCGGCCTCCGGCCACGTCTACGCCGTCGGCACCGTCGGCAGCATCGTCGGCGCGTTCGCGACGACGTTCCTCCTCATCCCCGCGCTCAGCATCAACCAGATCGCCCTCCTGTTCGGTCTCCTCTCCGTCGGGACGGCCGTCGCCATCGCGTCGCCGACCGTCGACCGCGACGAGGCGCTGTGGAGTCTCGGCATCACGGTCGCACTCCTCGTCGCGGCGGCGACGGGGAGCGTCGGACTCGGCGTCGGCGGCAACGTCGTCTACGAGACGCAGACCGCCTACCAGGAGCTCCGCGTCGTCGACTCCGGCGACACGCGGACGCTCTACCTCGACGGCCAACCGCACAGCGCGATGGACAAGAGCGACCCGACGCGCCACGTCTTCGACTACACCTCCTACTTCCACGCGCCGTATCTCTTCGCCGACGACCCCGGCGACATCGACCGCGTGCTGTTCGTCGGCGGCGGCGGGTTCACCGGACCGCGAGTCTTCCTCGACACCTACCCGAACGTCACCGTCGACGTGGTGGAGATCGACCCCGAGGTGGTCGACGTCGCCAAGGAGTACTTCCGCGTCGAGGAGGGAGAGCGGCTGAACGTCCACACGATGGACGCCCGACAGTACCTCCAGCAGACCGACGAGACGTACGACCTCGTCGTCCTCGACGCGTACAAGAAGGACAAGGTGCCGTTCCAGTTGACGACGGTGGAGTTCATGCAGTTGACCGCCGACCGCCTCGACGACGACGGCGTGCTCGTTGCGAACGTCATCTCCGCGCCCAGCGGCCCGGCCTCGCAGTTCTACCGCGCCGAGTACAAGACGATCCGAGAGGTGTTCCCACAGGTGTACAGCTTCCCGACGGTCGGCGGCGTCGTCGTCCAGAACATCGAGGTCGTCGCGACCAAGCAGGACGTGCGGCTCACGCAGGCGGAGCTCCAGACACGGAACCGGGAGCGCGACATCGGCATCGATCTGTCGGCGCAACTCACCTCGTACCGGACCGACGAGCGGACCGGCGACGTCCCCGTCCTCCGCGACGACAAAGCGCCGGTCGACAGCCTGTTGGACCCGATGGTCGGCCAGCGGTACGTCGTCGAGGAGACAGACGCAAACGGGAGCGTCGCTGCCGAGCGGGTGACGACGGAGACGCCCGGGTGACGACGGAGACGCCCAGCGGACGGACGGCGGCCGTCGACTCGGCGTATAGCGGTTAACGGAAACCTCCGTACATCCCCTCAAACTACTTCCGACTGCATACACGACGTATGCACATGAGCACGTCCATTCGCGTCTCTGAGGAGACAAAGGAGAAACTGGCGAGGCTGAAGCGTGAAGACGAGAGTTGGGACGAGTTCCTCGACCGATTGGCGAACGAGGGATCGGGGATGAAGGCTGGCGCGTGGAAGGGGACTGACAAAGCCGAAAAGGCGCGCGAAGCGATCAAGCGTTCCCGAGAGAGCTACGAGCAGTGACCGTTCTCGATTCGTCAGTCATCATCGATTATCTCGACGGGGTCGAGGAAGTCGTCGAGTTCGTCGACGAACAACCGGTCTTGGCCACCTCCAGCATCTGCATTTACGAAGTTCTCGCTGGTGAAGTGTTCTCAGCAGGTGAGACCGACCTCGTCGGCGCGCGTGAGAACTTCGGGCGAGTCACTGCTCTCGACTTCTCCGAAGAGGTCGCGTTTGAAGCCGCCCGGATGCAGAACCGCCTTCTCGAATGGGGCAACCCGATGTCGCCACGTGACCTCATGATTGCGGCTACTGCTCGGTCTGAGGGGAAGGAACTGGTCGTCTCCGACGCTGACTTCGAAACAGAAGGTCTCCGTGAACTACTCCCAGTTCGGAAATTCGACCCGTAGTAGCCTCTCAAAGTACTGTCTGGGCGTGTCAGCTTTCACAGCCGCGTCCAACCATCGGAATCGTTGTCAGAGGCGGCGCGCGAGAGACAGAGGGATGAGTTCAGCAAGTCGGTTCCCGTTCGCTTCGGTTCCTCAACAGTGAATCTGTCGGTAGGTTGCTCTGAGTATCTATCGATGGTTACGAGCGCTGTCGCCCATCACAAGTGATTTCGTAGTTGTCTCGGTATTCGTAGCTGTGTCCCCCTCTCGCCGTGTTTTCATCACCGGTCTGACTCCCGGCCTACTCGCTGTCGCAGGGTGTTCCGCTCCCCTCCAGCGTTCTCGAACCCGTATCGGGGAAATCGTCCTGTCGAATATGGACGACAGGGCCCATACAGTCCGAGTACAGGTTCAGTCTTCAGGCGAGACGCGTTACACCACGAGCAAAGAGATACCGCCGTCGAACGAGGAACAACCCGTCATTACTCCCGCGGATGGACTGCCGACTGAACTCGGAAAGTACACGGTCTCCGCTACTCTCGATGGGGGAGAAGATTCGATAGCGAGAACGTATCCAACGAAGGGCGGTGATTGTTATTCGGTGACCGTTCTCGCGTTGGGACGAACGGACGGTTCCGGGATATGCCGTCCGAATCGGAGTTCGAAGGGTGCAGTCCGTAAGAGTCTATGCTTGTAGTGATTAGCGGAAGTCCTCGTACTTTTCGACCTCACACGTTGCCCACCTGCTAGAATCAGCGTACAAGACGTAGAGGGTGTGTTTAGTAAAGGCCAGAGAGCAGACACGCCTTATTCCATTTGGAAAACAGTAGTCGAAATGTCGAACAAAAAGAGAGCAGGAACAAGAATTGCAATGCCAATCGAAATGAACTGTGATACTGTAATGAAGTTACTCCAGAGCCCAGCAGTCGGCTCCTGAGTTGCATTAATCAGCAATGCAGAGACGAGAAATAGCAATGTCAGATTATAGTAGTCTACTCTTTCCATGCGTTCTGTATATTGTCAGCATAAAAACGCCTATTGGAGCTTTGATGAGGTCGTGTCATCCAATCACCTCCGAATGAGTTGTGACCGACTTGCGCGCAGTATTCAGCACAAGCGAGAAAACCTACTCGAGATGCGACAATCGTGATAGTGTTCGTCCCTTCGTCGAAGATTAGGCATTTTCGTCTATCCACTCGCAGAAGGCGTCGAAATCGTGTGCTCCGGCGCTTTCGGCGATACTTCGGAGCGTTCCGGTACGGAGTTCGCTATGCAGTGGGACGGTCACCTCTCGGCGGTCCTCTTCATTCGTCGGGTGTTCGTAGTACAGTTGGGCGTGGTCGCCGGTCGTACGCCGCCACTCGAACCCACCGACGTTGACCAGCACCTTCACGACTTCCGTTCCAGAGAACGTTCGCCGCCCCATCAATTAGTCGAGGATGTCCGGCGGTTCCTGATCGCCAGTGGTGTTGTTCTCCGGGTTGATTCCCAGTGCACGAAGTTCTTCGTCCGTCGGTTCGCGGCCACGTTTCCCGGTGTGGACTGCGACAGCGTCGTCGAGGTTGTCTAGCGCTTCTTCCCTAGACTCGCCCTGTGTGGTCACGCCCGTATCGACATCCTTCGCGATCCACCAGCCGTCCTCTTGCCAGAGACGAATCTCGCCATCGTTGGCGTCGCCATTCCGAGTCGAATTGGCCATCTTACCTCTAGTTGCCGGATGAACCGTATAAGCATTCGGCATACCACTCTGGATACGAAGATGGAAACGTGGTTCTTTAGCAAGGCGTTCAAACTCGGGTGAGCGTGATGACCGACTTTCGCGCTCTATTCAGCACGCTGTTTCTGACGAACTCCGAAGAGCGTCTCGAATGGAAGTCTGAACTCTTCTGCTAGCCCTCTTACTCCGGATGGCGGACGATGAAGACGTCGTACTGCGGATCCTCCGACAGCGGGTTGCCGACGCTGGTCAGCGGTGCGGAGACGCGGCCGGCGTTCTCGCTGCCGAGGAAGAGGACGCTCGCGTCCACCTCGGCGGCGACCTGTCGGATCGTCCGGACGACGTCCATCGCCGTCGTCGCCACCGGGTCGTCGTTCTCGACGAGTTCGCTCCGGTGAGTCGCCTCGGGGGCGATGTCGTGGATCTCCTGTCGGAGTTTGCGGCTGATTACCCCCTCGTCGAACGTGTCCGAGGGGTCGAGCCAGCCGCGTTCGCGGGCGACGTCGGCGTCGTCGGGGATCACCGTCAGCGCGAGCAGTTCCTCGCCGGTGTACTCCGCGTACTGTTTCGCGCGAGTGAGCGCCGCACGCGAGAGCACCGAACCGTCGAACGGGACGAGCAGAACCATGTCACCGCTTCACCACGACGGGGCAAGAAACTAGCCCCCGTCCCGACCCTCGACCCCCCACATCTTCATCTAAGCGCGACTGGATGCTACGACCATGGAGTGGCGCACACTCGCGGGAGTCGGGCTGTCCACCGCCGGTCTCCTCGGCTACGTCGCCGGCATCTACGTTCCGTACCCCGGGCGGGCGTTCTCGATCACGGCCGTCATGGTCGGTGTCACGCTCGTCGCGATCGGCCATCAGACGAGAGCGAGCGGGGAGCCATGAGCCTCCACGCGATGGTGTACACCAGCGACGGCGTCGAACGGTACGACGACGTCGACGCCGCGCTCGGTGCGCCCGGCGAGACGTGGGTCCACGCCGACGACGCCGAACCGGACGAGATGCGGACGCTCAGAGACCGCTTCGACATCCACCAGTTGGCCGTCGAGGACGTCCGCAACGAGCAGGCGCGGCCGAAGACCGAAGAGTACGAGACGCACACGTTCGTCCTGCTGAAGACGGCGCGTCTCAGCCAGCGCGACGACATTGCCTTCCACAAGGAAGTCCGGACGAACCCGGTCGGCTTCTTCGTCGGCGACGAGTGGCTGGTGACGATGTCGACCGTCGACGTCGACGTCGTCAGTCCCGCCGCGTCGCGGTGGACGAACGACGGTCGTCGCTTCGCGAACCGTGGGACGGACTTCCTCGCCTACCGCATCATGGACGCCGTCGTCGACGACTACTTCGACGTCCTCGACGAGATCGAAGACGACATCGAAGCCATCGAAGAGCGCGTCCTCGAGGAACCGGACCCGCAGCTGCTGGAAGAACTCAACGCCGTCCGCCGCGACCTGCTCGCGTTCCGCAAGGTGGCGTGGCCCGCCCGCGAGGCGATCGCGTATCTCTCGCGGGGCGACATCCCGCAGGTCGCAGAGCGAAACGAGAAGTACTTCCGCGACGTCTACGACCATCTCGTCCAGGTCGTCGACCTCATCGAGACCTACCGCGACCTCACCGGCGGCTCGCGCGACATCTACCTGAACACGGTCTCACAGTCGACGAACGAGGTGATGAAGACGCTCACCGTCGTCGCGACCATCTTCATCCCGCTGACGTTCGTCGTCGGCGTCTACGGGATGAACTTCGCGGACACGCCCTACGCGATGCCGGAACTCTACTGGACGTTCGGCTATCCAGCGACGATGCTCGGGATGGGGATGCTCGCCGGGCTGCTGCTCGTCCACTTCCGACGACAGGGGTGGATCTGAACACGCTCGTGTCCGAGCGTGCGGCGAGAGCCAGCCTCGGTCCGTCTCGTCAGTCGTCCGCGGCAGGGACGTCGTCGACGGTGTCTGACTGGTCGTCGTCGTCGCTCCCCGACGTCTCCTCGTCGGTGTCGACGTCTGCGGGTGTCACGTCGTCGTCGGACTCCTCGTCGGCGTCCGCCCCGCGGGGGAAGTTGTCGATGGTGTCCGCTCGGAACGCCGACTCGTCGAACTCATACTCGTCGTCGAAGAACTCCATCAGCGTCCGCGTGTCCTTCATCGCGTTCTTGAGACACGTCGAGGCGCCCGGCGACGGCGTGATGTTGAAGATGATGTCGTCGCCGACGATCTTCGCCTCGCCCATGTCGAGTGACTTCTCCTTCGTGTCGACGATCTGCGGGCGGACCCCGCCGTACCCCTTCGCACGCTCGATGTCGTCGAGTTCGACGCTCGGGACGACCTTCTGGACGTGCGGGAGGAACGCTCGTGGGCCGACATCGGGGAGGTCGTACACGAGGTTCTTGAGGACGTACGGCAGCAGGATGCGGTCGGAGAGGATGTTGGCGTAGCTGAGGAACGCCGCCGCGTTCAGGCCGAACACGTCGAGGAAGTCGCCGACCGTGGAGATGCGACCCCGCTCGAGCGTCGGCACGAGCTTCGCGGTCGGGCCGAATCGGGTGATACTGGGGTCGTGGACGTCCGCGTCGCCGTGAACGGCGGCGAACGGGAGCTTCTTCATCTGCAGCGTGTACACCTTCCCGTTCAGGAGGTCGTCGGCGAGGAAGAAGCTCCCGGCGACGGGGAGCAGCACCTTGTCCTCGCCGTAGCCGAGCTCCTTCGCGATCTGGAGGCTGTGTGACCCGGCGGCGACGACGGCGACGTCACAGTCGAACCGGCCCTCACTCGTAGCCATCGTGTACCCGTCGAGCGTCGGGGTGATGTCGGACACTTCGGTGCCAGTGTAGACGTCGACGCCCGTCTCGTCCGCTGCGCGCTCGACGAGCGACTTCGTCACGCCGCCGTAGTCGACGACGTAGCCGTCGGGCGTCTGGAGCGCACGCATCTCGGTCCCGGGGTCGCGCCCCTCGACGACCTTCGGTTCGATCTCGGCGATCTCCTCGCGGCCGATCGACCGGAGCTTCGGGAAGAGGTCGCCGAACCCCTCGTCGTGGTAGCGGCGTTCGAGCGCGTCGACCTCCTCGTCGCCGACGCCGAGCACCATCTTGCTGCGCCGGTCGTGGAGGTCGCGGTCGGCGTCGTAGTTCTCCAGGTAGCCGGCGAGGATCTCCGCGCCCTCTTTCACCTCTTCGGCCTTCTCGAGGGTGTAGTTGGTCTCGATGTCGCCGAAGTGGAGCGTCTGGGAGTTGTTCGTGCTGTGGGAGTTGATCGCCGCGATCTCGGATTCCTTCTCGATCAGTGCGATGGAGTCGATGTCGGTGAACTTCGCAGTCGCGTACAGGAGCGACGCACCGCTGATACCGCCACCGACGATAACGAGGTCGTACTTACCAGACATAGTTGATCTCTTCGGACCGCTATCTCGACTACCTCGCTCCTCACGGATAACTGGTCTTCTTTGGCGCGTTTCGTTCGACGATCGACGAAACGGCGGTCGACAGTCGAGTGTCGACCGGCGTCTCTGGCGCTACTGTCTCGAGTCGTACTCCTGATAGATGACGTGCCCGCAGGACTTGCAGTATGAGGCGTCCGGGTCGTGGTAGGAGAGTCCGCAGTTCGGACACGTCACGTTCACCAGCTCTCGATTCGCCCACTCGCGGACGATCTTCCCCGCTTGCCACGGGACGAGAACGATCGCCGCGACGATGCCAGCAACCGTCACCCAGCGGCCGGCCCCGGTCGCAGGAGTGATGTCGCCGAAGCCGACGGTCGTCAGCGTCACGACCATGTAGTAGAAGGCGTCACCGAAGGTCTCGACGCCCGGGTTCACATCCACCTCGGCGCTGTAGAACAGTCCCGCGGCGACGAAGAACAGCGACAGTACGGTCAACAGGAGTTTGACGACGCGGAGCGTCTCGGCGGAGACGACGCCGAAGAAGAACTCCTCGTCCCGCGTGAGCCGATAGAACCGAAGCACTCGGACGACGCGAACGGTCCGGAGGAAGCCGATGTCGAGTCCCACGACCGCGGTCGGTAAGAACACCAACGACAGCGTCGGGAGGATCGACAGCAGGTCGGCGACGGTGTACGGGTCGGTGAGTTCGTCGACTCTATCCCGAGCACCGTAGATCCGGAGCAGGTACTCGACGGTGAAGACGAACACGACGATCTCCTCTAACCGCCACAGCAACGACTCCGTCGCTGGTGAGAAGGAGTACGTTTGGAGGACGAAGACGCCAATGAACACCAGGTTCAGCGACAACAGTCCGACGTCGACGAATCTGCCCAGTGAGGTTCTGTGGTCCAGCAGATAGAACTGCACCTGCTCGCGAAACCCCTGTGGTGCTCTCGGCGACGCGCGACCGTCCATACACCGTCTCGACGACCGAGTGACGGATAACCTCTCGGACCGTGGTCTCTCAGAGAGCGATCACGGGACTCAGCGACGACTCGGGACTGGACGGCGACTGTCTCCGCAGAGCGGACGTGGCCACAATCCTTACCCGACCGCCAGCGAAACACTCTCCCGTTACGTCCATTTAGAGACACATCACACCGACGGTGCGGATGCAGAACACCGAGACGTCGACGGGTTCGATCGAACGGTCGAACGGTCGACGTGAGCCGTCTCCGGCCGACTACACTCGGAATTCGGCTGTCGGTCGTGACGGTTCCCTCACCTCGTCTCGTGTCGCATCCAGCAGTGAGTCTCCGACGGTGTAAGTCGCAGAACGGACACGTACGACGCAAGACACATGTATACACTACTCCGCGGACGCACCGTCGGCGACGAGGGATCGAATGGCAACTGACGGCGACCGGATCCTCGGCAAACTGCAGGTCGAAGTGTTCCACCCCGACACCGACAGAGAACCGGGTGACGACAACGTCCAGCGGTTCGGGCTCGACGTCCACCCGGTGGTGTTTCCGGTCTCGCTGGCGATAATCGTCCTCTTCATCGCGCTCACGCTCGGGCTGGGAGACCAGGCCGCAGCGATCTATCAGGGAATCTTCGACTTCGTCAACAGGACGTTCGGCTGGTTCTACGTGCTGGCGGTCAACGTCATCATCCTCGCGCTCGGCTTCTTCGCGTTCAGCAAGTACGGGATGATTCGCATCGGCGGTCCCGAGGCCGAAAAGGAGTTCGACGACTTCGAGTGGATGGCGATGCTGTTCAGCGCGGGGATGGGGATCGGTCTCCTGTTCTTCGGCGTCGCAGAGCCGATGGAGCACTTCGCCTCCGGCGGCGGGTCGTTCTTCGATCTCGGTGAGAGCACCGCCGCCGCCGGCGGTGCCGCCCTCGGTATCACCTACTTCCACTGGGGACTGCATCCGTGGGCCATCTACGGACTCGTCGGACTCGGATTGGCGTTCTTCTCGTTCAACCGCGGCCTCCCGCTGACGTTCCGCTCGATCTTCTGGCCGCTGCTCGGCAAGCGGATCTACGGCTGGCCGGGACATCTCATCGACCTCACGGCGGTGTTCGCGACGCTGTTCGGGTTGGCGACGGCGCTCGGACTGGGCGTCAAACAGATGAACACCGGTCTCGCCTTCGTCGCCGCCAACTTCTTCGGAGCGGGCGTCCCGACCACCGTGTGGGTCCAGATCTCGCTCATCGCACTCATCACGGCGGTCGCGACGCTGTCGGTCGCGGCGGGTCTCGAAGGCGGGGTCAAGCGGCTGAGCAAGGTCAACGTCTATCTGATGTTCGCGCTGCTCGGCTTCATGATCCTCGCCGGACCGACGCAGTTCGTCCTCGACGCGCTCGTCGGCGGACTCGGCGTCTACCTCGGGAACTTCCTCGAGTTGAGCTTCTACACCGAGTCGTTCGCCGCCGGCGACCCGACCTGGCAACACACCTGGACCATCTTCTACTGGGGGTTCTGGATCGCGTGGTCGCCGTTCGTCGGCCTGTTCATCGCCCGTATCTCGAAGGGGCGGACGATCCGCGAGTTCATCGGCGGCGTGTTGGTGATCCCCTCGCTGGTCTCGTTTCTCTGGGTGGCGACGTTCGGCGGGTCGGCCCTGTTCGTCGAACTCCACCGGCAGACGGGGGGGATCGTCGGCCCGCTCACCGAACAGGGGCAGGCGGTCGCGCTGTTCGAACTGCTGTCGTTCTACCCGTTGACGCTCGTCAGCGCCGTCGTCGCGACGCTGCTCCTGGGAACGTTCTTCGTCACCTCGTCGGACTCGGGGTCGCTCGTCATCGACCATCTGACCGCCGGGGGGAAACACGACGTCCCGAAGACCCAGCGAGTGATGTGGGCGGTCACCGAGGGTGCCGTCGCTGCCGTGTTGCTGCTCGGAAACGGGTTGAACGCGCTCCGAACCGCCTCCATCACGACGGGCTTGCCGTTCGCGGTGGTGCTGTTGCTGATGGTGTACACGATCTACCTCGGACTCGACCACGAACTGGAGATCCTCGAGTCCGAGGCGTTCAGCGACAGAGTCGAGGAGATCTCCGAAGACGACGACGTCGAGGTGAGCAGAGAGTCCGGCGAGATCGTGACCGACATCCAGACGCCCGAGGAGTCGCCCAGCGACTGAGGGAGTCGGCGCAAACGCCGCCGCCGACGCTACGCGTCACCCTGTCGGGACAGTCGTTCGAGAACCGGTGTGGCGACGGTGCCGTGGACGACGACCGACACGAGGACGACGAACCCGACGAGCGCCCAGATCGTCTCCGACTGCCCGAACGTCTCCTCGTTGAGCGCGTAGGCGAGATAGTAGAACGACCCGATGCCCCGGATACCGAAGAACGCGATCGTCGCCCGTTCGTCCCACTGAATCGGCGCGCCGAGGAGACCGATCGTTCCCGCGAGCGGTCGGAGGACGAACACGAGCGCCAGTCCGACGGCCACCAGCTCCCACGTCAGGGGTGCTAACAACCCGGTCACGAGCGCCCCACCGAACAGCGTGAGCACGACCGCCATCGCGAGTCGCTCCGTCACCTCCGAGAAGTCGTGGAGCGCCTGGTTGTAGTCGTGCGTCCGTTCGTAGTGTCTGATGACGAGCGCAGCTACGAAGACGGCGATGAACCCGTACCCCTGGACCAGCTCCGTCACGCCGTAGATCAACAAGGTGCCGCCGAGCGCTTCGGTCCCCTCTACTGCCTCTGCGAGGCGCGACACCGGTGAAAAGCCGAACAGGACCTTCGCCAGCAGGTAGCCGAGTACGAGTCCCATCACCACGCCGACGACGATCTTGTACCCGACGTACATCCCACCCCACTTGCCGACCCAGTCCGTCCCAGCGAACCCCGACCCGGCGACGAGGATCGCGGCGTACGTGAACGGGAACGCCAGCCCGTCGTTCAGGCCCGCCTCGGAGGTGAGTCCGAACCGGACCTCGTGCTCGTGCTCCCGTTCGTCGTACTCCTCGTCTGCGGCCTCTCTCCCCTCGCCCGGCGGGCCGACCTGCACGTCGGAGGCCAACACGGGGTCGGTCGGTGCGACGACCGCCCCGAGGAGCAGCGCCGTCGCAGGGACGAATCCGACCGCCCACCAGCCGAGAACCGCCGCCACGCCGATCGTGAGCGGCATCGTCACCACCAACAGTCGCCACGTCGTCGACCACGTCCGTACCGAGAACGGTCGGTCGATCTTCAGCCCGGCACCCATCAGCGAGGCGATGACGACGAACTCCGCGAGTTTCTCGGTGATATCACCGTACGCCAACGGATCCGGGTCGGGGAGCCCGAGCGGCAGCGAGAAGGCGATCGCCCCGATGGCGACGAAGAACAACGGCGGGGAGAGCGCTCGCTCTGCCAACAGCTCCGGCAGAGCTGCGGCCGCGATGACCACGACTCCCAGTACAGCGAGGCCGACGACGTAGGGTTCGACCATCGACTGTGGCTGACACGCCAACGACCCTTAGGTAACTTGGCCGCGAAAATCGTCATTCGGCGACTAATTTCGTTCTCAGAACGGATTCGTTCTGTGAAGAAGGCGAAGACGTCCACGGACAGAACGCAGGCCTCGGCACTCACCACTCGGACCCTCGTGACAGCAGACCGATGAATACAAGCATCGTGCTTATCAGACTTCGAGCAGTCGTTTGATACTGTGATCCGAAGACAGTTTCTCACCGCAGTGAGTGGAATCGCTGTGGCCGGCGTCTCTGCCGGCTGTCTGGGTGGCGAACAGAACGCAGAGACCGAGACTACGGCGTCGAACGAAACGACGACCGGAACTGCTACATCAGAGGACACGACGACGGCGAACGAGACGGCGGAGACGACCACCGGTGAAGACGGGGCGACCGACATCGAAGGGGAGATCGCCGACGCACCGACCGCACTCGAGGTGACGAACCGGACCCTCTACGAGACCGACGGGGCGGTCGGTCTCCGCGGAACGATCGAGAACACCGGCGACGAGGTCTACCAGTGGGTCGAAGCCGAAGTGACGCTGCAGGACGACCAGGGGGAGGTCCTCTACGAGTTCGTCGACGAGAGCGAAGAGGAGTTGACCGAGGGCCTGAAACCCGGCAAGACGTGGCAGTTCGACGTCGCCTTCGAGGAGGCCAACATGGCCGAGGTACGGACGTACACGCTCGACCTCGAAGGGAGGACGGAAGCACCGACGAACGGGAACGCGAGTACGCAGGCGAACGGCAGTAGCAGCCAGTGATCAGTTCGAGAGCAGCGGTCTCTCGGATCGAGTGGCCTCGGCACTCATAGGGCTCGTCACCACCGGATGCCGAGTCCGGTTCGGAGCGGTGCCGTCGTCATCGGCCACCCACCTCTCGGCCCGGGAGCGAGAAAAGTTGCTCGGACCCCCGACGACCCGAACGGCGTCAGTCGAGCAGTCTGACTGCCGCGTCGGCGACGACGTTCGCCACCTCCACCACCTCGTCGGTGTAGACGAACTCGCCCGCGCCGTGGATGTTTTCTCCATCCGGGCCGAGGATGACCGTCGGCAACCCCGCGCGATCGCCGAGGTAGTTGAAGTCACCGACGCTGGAGAAGTAGCCGTAGTCGGGGTCGACGCCAGCGACCGCCCGAGTCGCGTCCGCCAGCGACGTCACGAGCGGGTGGTCTTCGTCGGTGACGTACGGTCCGTAGCGGATGTCGTCGGAGGGGGCCTCCCGGAAGCCGATCTCGACGTCGCTCTCCAAGCCGAGCTCGTCGACGACGTTCTCCGCCTGCTTTCGGACGTCTTCCTCTGACTCGCCGACGACGACGTGGCGGTCGACCATCAGGTGGGCTCGTTCGGGGACCGAGAGCGTCTGGCTGCCGCCCTCGACGAACAGCGGGCAGACGGAGCCGCTGCCGAGTTTCGAATGGTCGCCCGTCTCCATCACGTCGAGCGCCTCGGCCAGTCGTCCGGCCTCGACGACGGCGTTGACGCCGGTCTCCGGTTGTGAGCCGTGCGCCGCCCGGCCACGAACCTCGATGTCGTAGAGGAACCGACCGCGCGCGCCGAGGAGGAGCGCCGGGTTGTCGACGTCCTCCTGTGCGAGAATCGGACCGGGTTCGGTCACGATAGCCATGTCGCAGTCGTCGAGGAGGCCGTCGCGAATCAACCGGTCGGTACCGAGGCCGTACGGCCCCTCCTCGTCGACGACGACGGTGAGGAGGACGTCGCCCGCGAGGTCGCGGTCGGCGAGCGCGTCGAAGGCGGTCATGATGGAGGCGACGCCGCCCTTCATGTCGCAGGCACCCTGTCCGTAGAGTTTCCCGTCCTCGATGCGGCCCGAACAGGGGTCTTCCTCCCAGTCCTCGACGAGTCGAACCGTATCGACGTGGCCGTTGAGGAGGAGCGTCGGCGCGTCGGGGTCCGATCCCTCGATGCGCGCGACGACGTTGTCGCCCTCGTACTCGGTGATGTCGGGTTCCGAGACGTGATGGTACTCGGGGTCGTGGCCCCGCTCGTCGAGCCACTCGTAGACGTATTCGACGACCTCGTGTTCCTCGAAGTACGGGCTCGGAATCCGGACGAGTTCCTGGAGGAGGCCGATCGTCTCGTCTGGGGCGACCGTCGGTGCGGGGGCGGTGTCAGTCATCGCTGGCACCTCCGTGGGCGACCGGGTCGTCCCCGCGGACAGCCGGGTCGTACTCGTCGGACGGGACACCGGGGAGCGTCGCGAGGATAGCCTCGACGTCGTGGCCCCGTTGTCTCCCGAGATACCAGTAGAGGCCGAAGACGCCGAGACCGACGGCGACCCACGGAACGTAGATGCCGAGCGACCCCTTGTACGCCTCGGTCAGCAGCGCACCGGAGCCGAGCGCACCGACGAGAGCGGTGACCCAGAGAACGAAGCCGCCGTCGAATCCAGCTTGCGCTGCGAGGTCGGAGCCAGTCACGAGGACGTAGAGCACCGTGATCGAGACGGCACAGTAGGCGATGAGGTAGCTGAACGTCGCGATCGCGATCGCCTGGTCGAGCCCCGAACTCCAGAAGGTGAGTGCCGACGCGACGAGGTAGAGCGTGATGAGCGACCAGTGCGGCGTCCCGAACCGGTCGCTGACGGACGAGAACATCTTCGGGAACACCTCGTCCCACGCCCACGAGTAGGGCATCTTGATACCCGCGGCCATCACGGCGTGGACGCTCGACGCCGTCGCGAGCAGTCCACCGATCGCGACGATCGCGGTGCCGCTCTCGCCGAGGAACACCTCCGCCGCCGTCGCCAGCGGCCGTGCGGAGTCCGCCAGTACGGTGTAGTCGCCGACGACGCCGTAGATGACGGCGGCCGTCCAGACGTAGAGGACGATGAGGATGGCCGTCCCGCCGGCCATCGCCAGCGGCAGGTTCCGCGAGGGGTTCTTCACCTCGGCCCCCATCTGCCCGGCGACGGCGATCCCGATGTACGCGTAGAACAGCGGGACGGCGGCGGCGAAGAAGCCGTCAGCCCCGCCGGTGAAGAACGGCTGGTAGTTCGCGGTGTCGATGCTCGCCGTCCCGGGGACGACGAGGACGAGAATCGAGAGGATGAGGAAGGCAAAGATGGCGTTCTGCGAGACGCTGTACCCCTTCGAGCCGACGAGGTTCACGAGGAAGAGCACGGTCAGGAGCCCGAAGCCGGCGAGTGCCGGATCGACCGAGGGGTAGAACACCTGTAGATAGCTCCCGAACCCCAGCGCGAGAACCGCGTCGGCGGCCATGTAACCCAGCCACTTCGACCAGGTGACCAGAAAGCCCGGGAGGCGGTTGTCGAACGTCCGGGAGACGTAGGCGTACGACCCTGCGGCGGCAGGGAAGATCGTCGCCATCCAGCCGTAGTTGAGTGCGATGCTCATCGCGAGCAGTCCCGAGAGGACGACGACGAAGATGACGCTCGGACCGGTCGTGCTACTGGCAGTTCCGAGCGTGACGAACAGCCCCGCCCCGAGCGTCCCCGCGACGACGGTGCTGACCGCCCCGAACAGTCCGATGTCTCGCGAGAGACTCCGACTGTCGTTGACCTGTTGTGATGACATGCTTTAGCATATCATTACTCCCTCGTATAGCTACCCTCCCTCGTATGTGAGGTCACACCGAGAACGAGTCGTCGAGACGTCAGATCCGCCGCGAATCGTGGTCGACGCGAACCGGCGTCAGCGTTCGTCGTCTGCGTCGCCGCCGAGCAGTTTCGACTCGGCCTTCCGGAGATGCTCCAGCAACGTCGCCTTCGAGATGTCGAGTTCGTCCGCGAGGTCGCCCGCCGACACCTCCCGCGGCCACTGGTAGTAGTTGCGCCGACGGGCGAGGTCGAACACCTCGCGTTGCCGCTCCGAGAGATCGTCGGTCCGGAAGATGCCCGACCCGCTCTGCGGTGCCGTGATGAGTTCGACGCGAACGTCGGCGTCCATCTCCTCGCGGATCTCTTCGAGTCGCTCGTGGACGGTCCGGCGCGACCCCTGGACGAGCACGGTCCAGTACTCGCGGCCGCCCTGCATCCGCACCGGTTCGTCCGGGATGAACCCCCGCGAGACGAGCGCGTCGTTGATGCTCTTGTCGAGGTCGTAGCGGACGACGATTCCCCGACTCGCCGCCCCCGGAACCGACCCACCGTCGCCGTGTCCGTGGCCGTCGTCGGTCTCCCACACCGACTCCGTCAACGGCGAGTCGCGAATCGCTGCGACGAGCTCGTCGAGCGCCTCGGTCGTGTCGGCGTAGGCGGTGAACCGACCGGTCGCCACCCCGTCGATGGCGTGGACGCCGTGACCGAGCAACCCGGCGTCGGTGGCGTCGGTCACCTCGAGCGTCCAACAGTCCGGATGCCAGATGTCCAGACTCACCCGCACGCCGTCCGGCCCTTGCGCTGCCATCTCTTCGAAGAGAAGGGTGACGAGCGTGCAAAAACCTGTCCACCCCATCATGCGAGGGAGGTGTGTTTTGGGCCACGCTATGGTTCGGACTAGCATGAACCTCTCTGACGCGTTCGACGCCCCCGCCCCCGCGATCGTCCTCGCGGAGGGTGCCTTCGGGAGTCCCCACGGAAAGACCGCCAACGGCGTCGTCCGGCACGGCGAACTGTTCGACGCGAAGGCGGTCGTCGATTCGACGGCCACCGGCGACGACGCCGCAACCGTCCTCGGACGCGACGACCCGGCACTCGCGGCAGTTCCGGTCGTCGACTCGGTCGCCGACGCGCTCGACCACGCACCCGACGCCGAGGCGCTCGTCGTCGGCGTCGCACCGGCCGGTGGCCGACTGCCCGAGGCGTGGGCCGACGACGTCGAACGCGCCATGCGCTCGGGCTGTGACGTCGTCTCCGGACTCCACACCTTCCTCTCGGAGGACGAGCGCTGGTCGACGCTGGCCGCCGACTGCGGCGTCCGTCTCTTCGACGTCCGCAAACCGCCCGCTGGCGACGACCTCCGCGTCGCCGACGGCCGGGTCGACGACCTCGACACGCCCGTCGTCCTGACGGCGGGCACCGACTGCGCGGTCGGGAAGCGGACGACCACGTTCGAGCTCTACCGAGCGGCCCGTCGCGCGGGAATCGACGCCGGATGGGTCGCCACCGGACAGACCGGACTGATGGTCGGGGCGGACCGCGGCGTCGTCGTCGACCGCGTCCCCGCCGACTTCGCCGCCGGCGTCGTCGAGTCGCTGGTCTGTGAGGTCGCCGCCGACAGCGAGCTCGTCTTCGTCGAGGGGCAGGGTGCGCTCTCACACCGCGCGTACGGCGGCGTCTCGCTCGCGCTGCTGCAGGGGTCGTGGCCCGACGCGGTCGTCCTCGTCGACGACCCGACCCGCGAGCGTCGCGACGACTTCGAGCAGTTCTCGGTTCCCGAGGTGACGTCTGAAGCCGCGTTGGTCGAGTCGCTCTCGGAGGCGACCGTCGCGGCCGTCTCGACGTGGGGCGATCCTGGCGAGGAGCACTATCCGTATCCGACCGGTAACGTCTTCGACGAGGACGGTCCCGCGACGCTACTCTCGGCAGTCGAGGCGGTTCTCGGCGACTGAGCGAAAAGAGAGATCCGGTTCGAAAGTCGATCTGCGGCAGCCGTGTCTACCGCAGTTCCGTCGATCGCACCGTCGTCAGCACTCGCCGGGGTCGACCGTCGGCCCGTCGGTCGACTCGTCGTCCTCGTCTATCTCGTCCTCGTCAGTTTCGTCACCGTCGGTCGACTCATCGCCATCGGTTGACTCATCACCGTCAGTCGAGTCGTCCCCGTCGGTTTCGTCACCATCAGTCGAGTCGTCGCCGTCGGTTTCGTCGCCATCGGTCGAGTCGTCGCCGTCGGTTTCGTCGCCATCGGTCGAGTCGTCGCCGTCGGTTTCGTCGCCATCGGTCGAGTCGTCGCCGTCGGTTTCGTCGCCATCGGTCGAGTCGTCGCCGTCGGTTTCGTCGCCATCGGTCGAGTCGTCGCCGTCGGTTTCGTCGCCATCGGTCGAGTCGTCGCCGTCGGTTTCGTCGCCATCAGTCGAGTCGTCGCCGTCGGTTTCGTCGCCATCGGTTTCGTCCTCGTCAGTCGAGTCGTCGCCGTCGGTTTCGTCCCCGTCGGTTTCGTCCCCGTCGGTTTCGTCACCGTCGGTCGAGTCGTCGCCGTCAGTTTCGTCGCCGTCGGTCGGATCGTCCTCCGAGTGGTCTTCGTCGTCCGGACCGGTCAGGTCGTCTTCGTCGGGTTCGTCGGACTCGGCGTTCTGCGTGAGCGGTTCGCCGTCGATCGTCTCGATCACGATCGTGTCGCCCTCGTCTATCACGCCCGAGTCGGACCCGAGCGTCACGTCGGCGTCGCCGACCGGTTCGGCACCGGTCGCGACGACGAGCGTCTGGCCGGCTTCGATCTGTGCGGTGACCGGGAACAGCTCGGCGTCGTCGATCTGGTCGTCCCCGTCGAAGTCGATCCACGCGTCGTCGAGGTAGACCGTCTCGTCGTCGGTGTTCTCGACGACGACGTACTCGCCGTCGGCGTCGACCTCGGCGATCCGGAGCGGTTGGTGGTCGTCCGCCGAGACGGTCCCGACGGCCGAGGCTCCCGCGCCGGCGACGACGAGGAGTGTTGCGAGCACGAGTGCTCGAACGCGGTTCGACTGCGTCATGTCGTGTCACTTCCTGGCATTGTTTCCTGTCGACGCAGCGGACTGCTGTCGCCGACGGTCTACCCCACGACCGACTGCTGTTTTGTTACTGAGTTGTTATTTTAGCTGTCAGAGAAAGAAAATAATTGACGGAAGAGAACAGAGAGAAAGGTAGCAGACAATGACAGTACGGCTACTTATTAGGTCGATAAAGACGTTCTCTCTGAGCTGAACGAATCGCTCAGCCCGTGTACGGGAGAGAGACGGGAAACTCGAAATGTTACCTTACTCGATACATCTGCTACTGAGACGACTCGATCTTCTCTCGCGCCGCGGCGACCACGAGCGGGAGCGTGATCGTCGCGTCGCCGACGACCGTCGCGTTCCGCGCCTCCTTCTTCAGTTTCCCCCACGACCGCGCCTCGTCGAGCGACGCACCGGAGAGGCCGCCCGTCGCCTCGGGGTCCATGGTGAGTTGGACGGCGTAGTCGTACGCGCCGGGCGTGACCAACATCGTCTGGAGCGTGAAGTTCTTCGGAACGCCGCCGCCGACGAGCAGACAGCCCGCCGTGTCGGCGTCGAACGCGAGATCGGTCAACGGCGTCATGTCCGCGAGCGCGTCCAGCGAGAACTCGGAGGTCTGCGAGTACATCCACGCCTGGAGACCGAGTACGGAGTCCTGGACCGCCGGACAGTAGATGGGGACGTCGTTCTCGTAGGCCGCGGCGGCCACACCGGCGTCCTCCTCGACGCCCTCACGCTCGTTGACCTCGCTGTTTGCGCGGCCCAGTTCGCGGACGAACCGCTCGATGCCGACGGTTCCCTCCTCCTCCAGCACCGGGAACACTTCTTCGCGGAGGTGGCCCTCGAACAGCGCGAAATGTTCCTGCGGGAGGTAGACGTTGTAGATGCGGTCGACCTCCTCGTCGCGGAGCTGTTCGTCGTGTTCGCGGGCGCTCTTGCCGTCTTGGTGCTCCGCGCCGTGGTGGTGTTTCCCGCCGATGGCCTCGATGGCGTCGTGCGTGAGGTTCGCGCCCGTCGTGACGAGCGCGTCGATGTGGCCGTCGCGGACGAGGTCGGCGACGAGCGTCCGCATCCCGGTCGGCACCATCGCTCCGGCCAGCGAGAAGAAGACGGTGCAGTCCTCGTCGGCCAGCATCTCGGCGTAGATGTCGATCGCCTCGTGGACCTTCGCCGCGCCGATGCCGGCCTTCCCGTACTCGTCGCCGAGTTCGCCGACACTCATCCCCGGCCAGACCTGCGTCTGCCCGAGCGGATCGTGGTCGAACGCCTCGCGGTGCGGCGGGACGTAGCCGTCGTGGTCGTGATCCTCGTGGTCGCCCTCGCCGGTCTCGGAGTCGTGGTCGCCGTGGTCGCTCATACCCACGATGCGCGGCGACGAGATTTGAACGCGACGATACCGAGTCGGCGGGCGACCGAGTGCGACGACGGCGGCTTACAACCCGGTCGGTTCGTCGATGTACGTCGTCTCCAGCCCCCACTCCTCGGCGCGCTCCTGCAGCGCCTGCACGCCGAACGTCTCCGTCGCGTAGTGGCCGGCGAGGACGACGTTGATCTCGGCCTCCTGCGCCTCGTGATAGACCTTCTGTTTCCCCTCGCCGGTGACCAGCACGTCCGCGCCGACGTCGACGGCCTCGTCCAGCCAGTCGACGCCGCTGCCGGTGACGACGGCGACGTCCTCGACCTGCTCGGGGCCGGCGTCGACGAGACGGACGCCGCGGCCGCCGGTGTCGAGCGCGTCGTCCAACTGCGCGGTGAGGTCGTAGATCGACGCCGGGTCGGCGAGTCGACCGCGCTGGCCGACGTACTCCGGCCCCAGCGCCCCGAACGGGTCGCGCTCGTGGAGGTCCAGTACGTCGCCGACGCCCGCGGCGTTCCCGAGCGTCTGGTGGCCGTCCAGCGGGAGATGCGAGACGTACAGCGCGACGTCGTTGCGGGCGAGCGGCGCGATCCGCTCGTACTCGCGGCCGGTGACCCGGTCGAGCCCGCCCCAGACGAAGCCGTGGTGCGTCACGAGCACGTCCGCGCCGACGGCGACGGCGCGTTCGGCGGTCGCCACGGCGGCGTCGACGGCGAAGGCGACGTGGTCGACGGTTCCCTCGTCGCTGCCGACCTGCAGCCCGTTCGGACTGGCGTCGACGTCGGCGTAGTCGTCGGTGCGGAGTTCCTCGTCGTACCGGGCGAAGAGGTCGCTTCGGTCCATGGTCGAGACGTGGCGCGGCGGTCGCTTGTAACCCCCGCTCGACGGCGGGAACACAAACTATTCACGGACGGACACGACCACGGGGAGTATGTCTCTCCAGTCCGGGTCTCGACTCCTGTCTCGCGGCCGGACGGCGATCGAACGCCGGGTCGGCGTCGACGTGCGTGCGCTGGCCGCGCTCCGCGTCTCGCTCGCGCTCGTGCTCCTCGCCGATCTCCTCCTCCGTTCGCGCAACCTCGTCGCCTTCTACACCGACGCGGGGACGCTCCCGCGGTCGCTGCTCGCCGCCAGCTACCCGGCCTTCGCGACGTACTCACTGCACGGGCTCTCCGGCGACGCGTGGCTACAGGTCGCGCTCTTCGTCGTCGCCGGCGTCCTCGCCCTGTCGCTGCTCGTCGGCTACCGGACGAAGACGACGCTGTTCCTCTCGTGGCTGCTTCTCGTCTCGCTGCACGCCCGCAACCCGTACGTGCTCAACGGCGGCGACTCGCTGCTGCGCCGACTGCTGTTCTGGGGACTGTTCCTCCCGCTCGGGCGACGGTGGTCCGTCGACGCGCGCCGCCGCAGCGGTGCCGAGTCCGTTACCGCCGTGACCGACCGCGTCCCGGAACCGCTCGTCGCCTCCGTCGCCTCGGCGGCACTGCTGACGCAAGTCGTCCTCGTCTACGCGACTAACGCGGTCATCAAACTGCGCGGCGACGTCTGGCTCGACGGGACGGCCATCCTGCAGGTGTTCAGTCTCGATCAGTTGACGGTGTTTCTCGGCGATACTCTCGCGAACTACCCGACGCTCCTCCGCGCGTTCGGCGAACTGTGGCTCCTCATGGTCGTCGCGTCGCCACTCCTGATACTCCTCACCGGACGGGCACGGGCCGCGTTCGTCGCGCTCTTCGTCGGGATGCATCTCGGGATGCTGGCGACGATGAAGCTCGGGATCTTCCCGATCGTCTCGATCTGTGGCCTCTTGGCGTTCCTCCCGACCGTAGTCTGGGAGACGATCGAGCGCCGGGGCGTCGACCCGCTGCGACGACGGACACGCGTCGCTCGGACCGAGCGTACCGTCGACGACCTGTTGCCGACGACGGCGTTCCGGAGCGGGGAGCGGTGGACGACGCTGTCCGACCGCGTCGCTCCGGCGGTCGTCAGCGTGCTCCTGGTGGTCGTCCTACTCTGGAACGCTGCGTCGGTCGGCGTCGTCGACACGCCGGAGGTGGTGGAGTCGAACGTCGATCCCGGCCAGTTCCGCTGGAACATGTTCGCCCCCGCGCCGCTGAACGTCGACGGCTGGTTCGTCGTCCCCGGCCGTCTCGACTCCGGCGAGCGGGTCGACGCCTTCCGGGGGTCGGACGTCGACTGGGAGAAACCGGACGAGGTCGACCGGACGTACCCGAGCGCCCGCTGGCGGAAGTACCTCCAGGACGTCCGGTGGGGTGGCGACACGCGTCTCCGCCGCGGGTTCGCCGACTACCTCTGTCACCGCTGGAACAGCGACCACGAGGACGAACTGACGTCGCTCACCGTCAGCTACGTCCAGCAACCGACCCGGCTCGACGGTCCGGAGCCCACGAAGCGGGTCGAACTGCTCGAACACCGGTGTCCGGCCGGGACGTGAGACCGACGGAACCCCGCGACCGACGCCCACCAGCGTTTTCCGTGTCACGAGAGTAGCGATAGCTGCGCTCGTGCCCTCGGGTACGGGTCGCGACCAACGAGAGGTGTCCACTATGGGTAAATTCCGCAAAGCGATGTACGCGTGGCGAAGTCTTCCACGACGGACGCAGCGACGTATCATGCGCAAAGGAAAGAGCCTACTCGGTAAGGTCAAGCGATAGCTGACCTCGCACCGCTCGTTTCTCCGACGACCGCCACCGGAGAGCCGTTGCTCCGGTATCCGTGATATTCGGAAGACGAAGGATCGAAGAGCTACGACTGTGCGGCGTGTCCGGCGTGCGAGAAGACGAACTCTCTCAGTAACTTCCCGGCGAGCGCCGCGGCCTGTCCGTCGTCGCGGTCGTTCACCTCGACGACGTCGAACCCCGTCGTGTAGGGCGCGACCGCGCGGACGACGTCGCGCATCTCTCGTGGCGTCAGTCCGAACGGCTCCATCGTCCCCGTCCCCGGTGCGAACCCCGGGTCGGCGGCGTCGACGTCGACGCTCAGATAGACGCTGGTGTCGTCGTCGAAGTCGGGTGTCCAGTCGGCGACCTCCTCGGGTGGGACGACCGTCACGTCGTCGGCCTCGGCGCGTTCCCACTCTTCGGGCGACCCGGTCCGCGTACCGAGGATGACGGCCTCGTCGGCATCGCCCGCGGCGTCTCCGTCGTCCACGTCGTCCGCACCGTCTTCCGGCCACCCGTCGAGGATCCGGCGGGTGACGGCCGCGTGGCTCCACGGGTTGCCGTCGTAGTCGTCTCGGAGGTCGAGGTGGGCGTCCAGACAGACGAACACGTCCGGGTCGACGGCGGCGACGCCCGCGGCGGAGACGGTGTGTTCGCCGCCGACGGTGATCGGGAGCGCGTCGTCCCAGACCACGTCGGTCAGCGTCCCGCGTAGCCACTCGACGTAGGCTGGGGTGTCGTCCCACGCGCGGACGTCGCCCGCGTCGTGGACACCGAGTTCGGAGAAGAACTGGTCGGTTCGTCGGTCGTAGTCGTCGTACGTCTCGGCGTACGTTCGCACCCGGTTCGGTCCGAATCGCGTTCCGGGCTGGAACGACGTCGAGACGTCGAGTGGAGCGCCGACGACCACGTACCTCGCGTCGCTGCGGTCGGCGGTCGCCCCGGGAAACATTACACTACCTTACGCTGGCCCTCGTACTCGAGGTACTCGATCTCGTCTTCGGGCGAGAAGTCCTCGTCCTCGGGGATGCGCATCGTGAACGTCTCGTAGGTGTCGAGGTCCATGATCTGTGCGTCGCTTCCGGTGACGGAGACGACCTGTCCCTGCTTCCGCTCGATGATCGGGACCCAGATCTTCGCGTCGACCGGCTGGCTGAGGCTGCGCTTCTTTCCGTCGAAGACGCCCTTCCCCTCGACGCGAGCCTTGGCGCTGCCGTGTTTGCCCGGCTTCGCCGTACTGTAGTGGTTGATCTTACATGCGGCGTCCTCCATGATGACGTAACTGCCCTCTTGCAGTTCGCGAACCTGCTTTTGCTCTTTGACCATGTCTGCGCTTTGTTCAGGTGGCGGTATAAACGGTACGGAACGTCGCGCCGAACGGTCGGCAGCGAGTTCGAGGAAGGACCACAGGCGGTTCGCCGCGTGACGACCTCCGAGAAAGTATCGTCACCAGCCGGAACTCACCGCGTCTCCTGGTGACTCCGGTCGTCGGTCGTTGCGAGAGGCGTCGACGAGAATCCTTCTCAGTCGTCGGCGGGAGCGGTCACCGTCTCGGACTGTTCGGGTTCGAACGTCTCGAAATGGACGATCTCGTCGACGGGGCGGCGGAACTTCCGGGCGTTCTCCTGGTCTGCGGCGTCCTCCGGCGCGTAGCCGAGCGTCACCAGCATGACCGGCTCGTACCCCTCGTCGACGTCGAACTCGCCGACGAGCGCGTCCGCGTCGAACCCCTCCATCGGACAGGAGGCGACGCCGTGGTCCCACGCGGCGTGCATCAGCGCCATCGTCGCCAGCGACGTGCTCCGAGTGGTCCAGACGCGACGCTCCTCTTCGGGCAGCTCCGACATGTTCTCGACGACGCCGAGCAGGTTGTCCCGGACCTCCTCGCTCGGGATGTACTCCTTGTCGAGCCAGTCGTCGAAGACGCGGTCGGCGTGCGCCGAGGGGTCGGTGTTGCCGAGGACGACGACCGTCGCGGCGGCTTCGGCGACGGTCTCCTGCCCGTTTGCGACCTCCTGTAGCCGTTCGAGGTTGTCGTCGTCGCGGACGACGAGGAACTCCCACGGCTGGAGGTTGAAGCTCGACGGCGCGTACCGGACCTGCTCGAAGATCGCCTCGAGGGTGTCGTCGTCGATCTCCTCGTCTGTGTACTGGTGGACTGAACGTCGCGTCTCGATGACTTCGTCGAACTCCATCGACTCCGGGTTGGAGCGCGACGGATAATACGGGCACGCTCCCGGTCGACGTTTCCTCGTTACAAACGTCACCTGGTTACACGAACGTCACCCCGGTCCGAGCCGCTGACGACGATCTTTCGGGAAAACCCGACATCGTGTGACACGATCGTCTACCGGACGACCGTCACCGGCACCGTCGAACTCCGGACGACGTCTTCGGCGACGCTCCCGAGGAGGATCCGCGACACGCCGGTGCGGCCGTGGCTCCCCATCACCACGTGGTCGAACCCCGCTTCGTCGGCCACCTCGACGATGGTGTGTGCGGGACGACCGACCTCGGTCATCGTCGACGTCTCGACGGTGTTCCGCGGCGTCGCCTCCGAGAGTAGCTCCTCGGCGTCGGTCTTGGCGTTCTCGAACCACTCCTCCGCACCACTCGGGACGCCCGTACCCGGTCCGTACCCCGCTCCGGCGGGGTTGATGACGTGCAACAGCGTGAGTTCGGCGTCCGGCCACTCGTCGACGGCGAACTCGACGGCGCGAGCGGACTGCGGCGAACCGTCGATGGGGATGAGGATCCGCTTGGGCATAGCTATCAGTACGCGAGGGGGTGGTTAAAATTCGACGGCGAACTTGTCGACCTCGACTGGTTCGGTCGCCGTGGCCACGGGGGCCGTGGTTGCTCACTCACCGTGGGGAATCAGAGACCGTCACGGTTGGTTCGGTCGCCGCGACGACGAGCGCCGTGGTTGCTCACTCACCGTAGGGAATCAGACACCGTCACGGTTGGTTCGGTCGCCGTGGCCACGGGGGCCACGGCCGCTCACTCACCGTGGGGAGTCAGACACCGTCACGGTTGGTTCGGTCGCCGTGGCCACGGGGGCCACGGCCGCTCACTCACCGTGCCGGGTCAGACACTTCGACAGTCCGATCAACTCCACCGGTTCGGAGTTGTCCGGCGAGTAGACCACCATCTGCCCCTTCTCCATGTACGGCACCTTGTTCGCCAACTTCTGGGGGATGTTGACCGACTTGATCGCGTCCTCGTCGCCGAGGTTGAGGATGACCTTCGTGTTCACCTGCTTGAACACCGATTCGGCGATGTCCTGGGGGTCCTGGGTGATGAGAAAGAGGCCGAGTCGTTCCTTGCGTCCCTGTTTGGCCGCCTCGGTGAACTTCGAGATGACCTTCCGCGCCTGCACGCTGTCGGCGTCGGTGAGGAAGTTGTGCGCCTCGTCCATCCCGACGACCAGCGGCGTCTCCTTGATGCGGGCGTGCTCGGGACTGTTCGACAGCTTCTCGTCGACGAGCAGACTCGACACCGCGAGCACGACGATCTCGGTCGCCCGACTGTTGTTGACGTGGTAGGTCGGGACGACCGACAGTCCGCCGGGACGGACGAGGTCGTGGACGAGTTCCGTGATGGGCCGAGCCTCCTGGTCGAACACCTGGTTGGCGGCCTTCGTGCGCGTCTTGCGCATCACGGCGTCGAACGTCGCCTCGTGGATGCGTCCGGACTCGTCGAGTTCCTCTCTGAGCGCGGGGTCGTCGAGGAAGTTCGTGAACTGTCGGTAGGTTCCCTCGTCGCCGTAGTCGCGGAAGAACCGATCCAAGAGGAGCGTCAGCGCGTTGTACTGGTTGTCGTTGAGACTCGCGCCGGCGACGAGCCACGGACGACGCTTCACCATCGAGAAGGGGACGGTGAACGACAGCTGCTCCGCGCGGTGGCCCGTCCCGGGGTACGTCGACCCGGCGACCTCGGGGACCAGCGCGACCGTGTCGTCGTGGCCGCCGTAGGCGACGCCCTCGCGGTCGAGTCGTCGGGCGAACTCGGCGTCCAGCTCGGGGTTGTCGTCGTGCATCTGGGCGTACTCGTCCTGCGGGTCGAACTGGACGACGGCGGTCTGGACCTCGCGGCCGTCGTCCATCGCGTAGGTCCGCTCGTCGGTGAGGTACTGCCGGAGGATGTTCTTCGAACCGTGGGTCTTCCCCGACCCCGTGCCGCCGGCGACGAGCGTGTGCCGGAACACGAGCGGGTCGCCGTCGCGGTAGTCGTCCTTCAGACGGTAGTCGATAGTCGGCGGTTCCGCGGCGGTGCGGACTTTCTCGCCGCCGACCGAGAGATGGCCGAGGAACACGCCGTCTTCGGGGATCTTCAGCCCCGTCTTGATCTGCTCGCTGTCGGTCGCCTCGGCGACGACCGCACCGGGTTTGGGGACGCGGTCGGTCATCCGCCGTCTGAGGTCGCCGTCCTCCCGGTAGAGCACCGCCACGGGTTCCAGCGACGCCATGAACTTGTAGTCGCGCTCCTGGAAGTCGTCCTGTCGCATCGCCCGTCGGGCGTGGATCTCGGTGGCGTCGTCGGTCTGGAACTCCTGGGCGTACTCCAGGGAGGTGATCCGACAGAACAGCGTCTCGTCGTCCGGGTACGGGACGAGGAGGTACTTCCCGAGGCGAACCGACTCGCGGTTGCCGGTGGTGACGAACGCCCGGAGTTCGGTCTCCTCGCCGTCCTCGGCGACGCGGAGTCCCTGCGACACCGAGACGGTGCCGATACCGCGGTCTCGGCCGACCGCCTCGACGGCGAACCGTTCGAAGCTGTCACCCGTCTCGTCGGTGTCGTCCGAATCGACGCCGCTTCCGGCGTCCACCGCCGTCGGCGACGTCGTCGCGTCTCCGTCGACGGGGGCGGAGTCGGCCTCGTCGCCTCCGCCTCCGTCCTCGCCGTCGGCGTCGTCGGAGGAGAAGTCGGTGAAGTCCTCGAGAGTCATGTGGGTGGCCACGGAGTGGGCCGTCAAGGGCCTTTCCCTCCTACTCACGGCGAACCGACTCGCACACGGCTTTTACGTATCGGGCGCGAAGTCGAAGCTATGTTGTTAGTTCGCGGTCACGGCGGCGGCACGGCGCTCACGGGGACGGTCTTCGAGCGCGGTGAGGAGGCGCCGTCGTACAAGGGTGCACCCGACGAGGACGCACCCTACGTCTGGGTCTGCGACGAGTTCTACGAGGTCGAGAGCGGCGGGTCGCCGATGACCGTCGACGGCCGAGAGATCCGCGTCGCCTTCGACACACCGATGCCGCGCGGGTTCGAGACGAAAGAAAACGCGCTTTCGGCCGCGGAGGAACACATCCGGACGCAGTTCGCCCGCATCGGGGTCGCCGAAGACGACGTCGAGATCGAGGTCGTCAAGCAGAAACCGGGGACGGCCTGACCGGTCGGCCCACCGTCGTCGCCGACCGCGCTCATAGGGGTTATCGTCGCCAACCGGAAGACCAGCAATCTCCGGCGAACCACAGGGTTCGATTCTCGTGAAGAAAATCGATGAGACTCGACGATAACCCCTATCAGTACTCCGCGCCCCACCGAGCGTCGTCGTACGTCTTGACCGACTCCGTCTCGAAGTGGTCCTCCAGCTTTCGACGGAGTGCCGTCTTCTCCCGTGCGCCCACGCGGGCGAGTTCGTCGGCCTTGTCGATCGCCTCCGGCGGCCCGCGCGCGACGGCGACGTCGCGCAACACCTGCGTCGTCAGCGCCTGCCGAGTCTCGGGGTCCTTGGTGAACGCGTAGGGTGCCTCGACCCGATAGAGCAGGTCGCGTCGCGGTTCGTAGACGACGAAGAACGTCACCTCGTACTGCTTCGGATCCAACCTCCGTTCGACACCGAGGGCGTCGCCGTCAGCGGCGAGCGTCCGGTCGGACCCCCCGCGGGAGACGAACCACGAGGTGAAGGTGAGGTCGTCGGTCAGTCGCTCGCCGTCCTCCCGGCGTTCGAGCAGTCGCGCGAACAGCGCCGTGTCGTCGGCCCACGGGGCGTCGACGCCCTTGTCGCGGACGGTCTGCGTGACGAGCTTCGACGAGGGGTTCTTGATGAAGCCGGCGAGCGGGACGTCCTTCTCGACGAACGTCTCGACGAGACGGACGTAGTTCTCGACGATACTGCGGGGCTTTGCCTCGCGGGCGAGTTCGCCCAACTCCGCGTCGCGGTCCTGCCAATTCAGCAGTTCTTTCGGATACAGTGGGCCATCGAGCAGGAGCAGGTCCTCGACGGTGTTGGCGTGGACGAGCGCGTGGTCGCTCTCGGCCAGATACAGCGAGAGTGCGTGGACGACGCCCTCGGCGAACCGCGAGACGCGGGGCGCGTGTAGCACGCGCCGGCGGCCGTAGCCGTCGTCGTAGTGGACCCAGTCTTCGGGGAAGTGGGCGGTCGCGTCGTTGGAGTGGACGGTGGCGACGAGGCTCCGCGAACGGTGGAGGTCGAGGTCGGTCGGGACGCAGGCCATCGCCGCCTGCGCGACGTCGAGGACGAGGCCGTTCTTGAACGTCGTCGGGTTAATCGTCCCCGAGTCGAGGCCGTGGACCGTCGGGAACGGCGTCTCCGCGAGCGCGACGTCGTCGATGGCGGCCGCCTGTAACCGCTGTTCGCCGAGCGGTTCAATCACCGTCCGACCGCTTCTGTGCAGCGGGTCGAGCCAGTCGCTCCAGACGGTCTCCGCGAACCCGTCGTGGTCGCTGTCGTCCACGCCGTCGGCGATGGCGGAGGCCAGTCGCGCGATGCCGTCGACGTGGACGGGGTCGAGCGTCATTGTGGGGTGAGGGGGACGCCGCGGCTAAAAGGGTGGGGATGCCGGTCAGTCGTCGTCGGTGACGGTCGACGCTGTGGCGAGAGCCTCGGTCGCAGCGGCGATGCGCTCTACGGCCTGCACGAGTCGCCAAAACAACCAGAGCACGAACGCGGTGATGGCGAGAGAGAGGAGGAGCGCGACGCCACCGAACACGGAGGCGAACCCGAGTCCGGAGACGACGAGCAGGAGGAACCCGAGTGCGACGGCGATGCTGACCGCAGGGTGCTGGAGGGCGTCTGCGACGGCGGACATACCACAACCGCCACAGACCGCGAACAAAAGTCTACTCTTCGCCGTGTGCCGTCAACACCGCCTCGAAGACGGGGAGAATCCACTTCACCTGCGCGCCGTCCTCGACGAAGACGAGCGTCCGCGGGGGACGGACCGCCTTCGGTCGAACGCGGAGGTCCTGCCCCTCTCCGACGTCGGCGGCAGCGTCTTGGCCGACGAGGAACTCGACGCGGGCGCGGTCCTGCTGGACGTACACCTCGGCGACTCGCTCGTCGGTCTCCTCGTCGCGGACGACGTAGGCGAGTGCGCCGTCGGCAGTCGGTTCGACGTCCGGGTCGGCGTCGCTGACGACGAGCGATGCCAGTGCGCCGCCGTTACCCTCGATCTCGGAGGCGAGTAACTGTGCGACGCGCGTCCCGTCGCGGAGACGGTCTTCGACCATACTCGTCGTTGCTCGGGGCGACGGATAGCGTGTTCGACTCGGCGAGCGAGCGTCCCGCTGGCCAGCGTGAGATAGTGAGAATGTGGGGTCGTTTTGCCGCGTGAGCAGCGTACTAAACTAGTTTAAAGTCGGGTCAGGTTCTTCGCGCGCGGGCCCTTGGGAGCCTGCTCGATCTCGAATTCGACTTCCTGACCCTCTTCGAGGTCCGGACCGCTGATGTCTTCCATGTGGAAGAACACGTCGTCGTCCGCGTCGTCCGTCGAGATGAAACCGTAGCCGCCTGTGTCGTTGAAGAAATCAACTTCGCCTTTCGCCATTGCTCTTGAACACAGTAGAGGGACCTAATTAAGGCTTGTGCGGGTCGTGGTATCACGGCGGTGGCTTCGTCGACCGCTGTTCTCCGATCCGGCGGAAACGGTCGGCAGTCGCCGTGGTTCCGTCGGTTCTCGGGGTGTCGACGTCGACGTCTCGGGTCGATTCGGGCGGGGCTCTCCCGTATTCGTCGTTTCTCGCCCGCGACGGGCACGCTAACGAGGCTTTATCCGACTGCGCCCGGTGTCGGTAGACGTGGATTCCAACGACGTCCGTCGGGAGTGGGAGGAGCGGTCGGGAGCGTACTCGCCGGACTACTACGCCTACTACGGGCCAGACGAGACCAGCGAGTCGCTCCGGGCCGTCCTCGACGACGCCGTCGACAGCGACGCGTCGATCCTCGAACTCGGCTGTAGTTCGGGGCGACATCTCGCACACCTGCTCGACCACGGCTATCACGACCTCCACGGCGTCGACATCAACGACGAGGCGTTCGATGTGATGGCCGACAACTACCCCGACCTCGCCTCGCAGGGGACGTTCCAGGTCGACGCCATCGAGTCGTTCCTCCCGTCGGTCGAAGACGACCGCTTCGACGTCGTCTACTCGGTCGAGACGCTCCAGCACATCCATCCGGACGACAGCGACGTGTTCGCCGACGTCGCACGGATCGCCGCCGACCTCCTCGTCACCGTCGAGAACGAGGGATCCGGAGACGAGAGCAAAGAGAAGAGCGGAGACGGACGTACGGACGGAGACGTCGAGGGTGGAAGCGAGGGACGCACGGGCGAGACCGCCGGGAGCGACGCCGAGCAGGGAGTCAACTACGTCCACGACGAGTTCCCCCTCTACTACCGCGACTGGGAGGCGGTGTTCACCGACCTCGGGTTCGTTCAGACGGCGTCGCGGTCGACCGACCGGGACACGATGCGCGTCTTCCGACCCGAACGCTAGGACTCGACGAGTTCGCCGCGCGCTTTCTCGGCCGCGTTCGGGACGTCGACGCCGTTGCGACGAGCGTAGAGCACCGCGGCCGTCTCGAGCGTCACGCCGAGGTCGCGCTGGCGCTCGTTGACGGTGGCGACGACCGTCTGTTTCTCGTGGCCGGCGGCGACGAGCGCGTCGAGGATCAGCTCGAACGTCGACTGCTCGCGGAGGACGGAGGCGTCGGGCGTGAAGTTCTCGGGGACGTCGACGGCGTTCGGGTCGAACTCGGCGACGACCTCGCCGTCTTCGCGGGAGACCAGTCCGCGACCGGCCGCGACGTCGATGAGGCGTTTCGCCTGGTCCGGCGAGAACCAGTCGCGGTCCAACGAGAGTGCGACGACGAACGCGCCCTCGCCGAGTCGCGTCTTCCCCTTCTGTCGGAACGGAACGGCCACGGCGACGTCGAGACTCATTGGTGGAGGACGGACGACCAGCGCACTAAACGTTGCTGAATGGACTGTCGGGACGAACGCTCACTTCGGCGTGACGACGACCCGCCCGTCGCCGTGGACGCGGACCTTACAGCCGTACATGGACAAGATGAGGAGACCACCCTCTCGCGGTGTACCGTCGAACCGGTCGGCGAACAGCGCGTCGAGTGCGTCCGGGTCGACGTAGTCGTTCAGCTCTGAGTCCATCTCCGGGACCGGAACTCCCGTCGCGTCGCTGACGGCGTCGACGATAGTCGTTCCGAGATGGGCGTCCGGCGGATGCTGCCGTTCGACGTTCCGCCGACCGATCGTTCGCTTGCTCATGACTGTCTGCTACACAGGGAGAGTTGATAATCTCGTCGGCGGGGACCGAGCGCCGAGCGAATCTCGAGAGTGAGAGACGTGTGGCAGTCGAGCCTGCTGCAGTGAGACGGGCGCTCCGGTCCCGATTCGGTTCATTCAAGTAGTTGCTGGCAGTCTTACCCGGTATGAAAGATCAGGGACGCTCCAAGCGAAAGCGTACCGGCGGTCGACTGAAGCACTTCCGCAAGAAGAAGCGCTACCAGCTCGGTCGTGAACCGACCGAGACGACGGTCGGCGAACCCCGGTTCCGCGTCATCGACTCCCGCGGCAACGAGACGAAGGTGCGCGCGCTCTCGACGAACGTCGCGCAGGTCGCCGACGGCGGCGAGACGAACTCCGCCACCATCGAGAACGTCGTCGACAACCCGGCGAACATCAACTACGTCCGCCGAAACATCATCACGAAGGGCGCCATCATCGAGACGGACCTCGGAACGGCCCGCGTCACCTCCCGTCCCGGTCAGAACGGTCAGGTCAACGCCGTCCTCGTCGACGACGAGTAATCGACTCGCTTCTCTTTTGGATTTCGGCCGTCGAGCGACAGGTTCGTCTCGTCTCTCACTCCTCGTCACTCCCGGATCACGACCACAACCGGACCCGGTGAGTCACCGCGTCGCCTGTTTCCACTGTTTGACCGTCACTCGCTGTCCGTCTAACTCCTCGGCGGCGAGTTCCGTCGCCGCCCAGCGATACAGCGGCGCGAGGTCGGCAGGGTGGCGGCCCTGTCCGCCCGTCAACTCCGTCGCCGCCAGTCCGGGGTCGACGACGCCGACCGTCTGCTCGACGTCGGCGGCGAACCCGCGGGCGACTGCTTCGGCCGCCGCCTTCGAGACGGCGTAGCTCCCCATTCCGGCTTTCGCGTCGTGGGCGACGGACCCCGAGGGGACCAGCACGCGGCCGTCGGACGACATGTGCGGCAGCGCCTCTTTGATCGTCGCGAAGACCCCGCGGACGTTCGTCCGGAGCGTGTCGTCGAAGGCGGTGTAGGACTCCTCGTCGACGGGAATCGCACCGGGCGTGCCGTGGATGGTGCCGGCGTTGGCGACGACGACGTCGAGACCGTCGGTTCCGCGCACTGCCGTCTCCATCAGCCGCTCGACGTCGAACTCGTCGCGGACGTCCGCACGGACGCCTGTCACGTCACCGCCGACATCCGCGAGTTCCGTGACGGCCGCGTCGAGTTCGTCGGTCTCTCGCGCACAGACGACGACTCGCGCACCGGCGTCGGCGAACACGCCCGCGACCGCCTTGCCGAGACCTCGACTCCCGCCGGTGACGACGACTGTCTTGCCGTTCATGCGGGCGGTACGGACGAACTCGACCTAAAACTACGTGAGACGGACGGCGCGGACGACGGTCACTGGACGGCGCGGACGACGGCCGGATCGGAGAACCGGTCGACGCGATGGCGGCAGTCCATCGGGTGGGTCAGTTATTTTATGCTTGCCACGTCCTTAGAGTGGTCCATGGATTCGGTCTCGGACTACGGCGACGGCTCTCTCTCTTCGTCTGGCGACACTACTCGCTCGTACGACTTCGACGGCGACTCCGGGCTCGACCCGGAGAAGCGCCACCTCACGACGGACCTCAGTGCGGTCGACGGCGACTCCGTCGTCGTCGTCGGCAGCGGGTTCGGCGGCCTCTCGACGGCGTGTTACCTCGCCCAGGCCGGTGCCGACGTCACCGTCCTGGAGAAGAACGAACAGCTCGGCGGGCGGGCGAGTCGCCTCGAACGCGACGGGTTCCGGTTCGACATGGGGCCGTCGTGGTATCTGATGCCCGACGTCTTCGAGCACTTCTTCGCCGACTTCGGCGAGCATCCCTCGGCGTACTACGGGCTCACCCGGCTGGACCCCCACTACCGCATCTTCTTCAAGGACGGCGACCGCGTGGACATGGTGCCGGACCTCGAGGAGAACCGCCGGACGTTCGAGTCGTACGAACCCGGCGGCGCGGAGGCGTTCGACGACTATCTGCAGAAGTCCAAACGGAACTACCAGATCGGGATGGACCACTTCGTCTACACCGACCGCCCGAACCTCCGCGACTACGTCGACCCGGACGTCCTGCGATACTCCTGGGGGCTCTCGCTCGTCGGGTCGATGCAGGGCCACGTCGAGGACTACTTCGACCACCCGAAACTCCAACAGATCATGCAGTACACCCTCGTCTTCCTCGGGGGTGCGCCGACCAACACGCCCGCGCTCTACAACCTGATGAGCCACGTCGACTTCAACCTCGGCGTCTACTACCCCGAGGGCGGACTGGGCGGCGTCGTCGACGGTATCGTCGAGTTGGCCGAGGAGTTGGGCGTGACGTTCCACACCGACGCCGAGGTGCGAGAGATTCGCGGTCGGCGCGGGGCGTTCGTCGTCCGCACCGACGACGATGCGTTCTTCCCGGACGTCGTCGTCAGCGACGCCGACTACGCCCACACCGAACAGGAGCTCCTCCCGCCGGAGAAACGCCAGTACAGCGCCGACTACTGGGACTCTCGTACCTACGCCCCCTCGGCGTTCCTGCTCTATCTCGGCGTCGAGGGCGACGTCGAGGAGTTGGAGCACCACACGCTCGTGCTCCCGACCGACTGGAACGAACACTTCGACCGGATCTTCGAGGACCCCGAGTGGCCCGACGACCCCGCCTACTACCTCTGTGTCCCCTCGAAGACCGACGAAACCGTCGCCCCCGAGGGCCACAGCAACCTGTTCGCCCTCGTCCCCATCGCGCCCGGGCTGGAAGACACCCCCGAGATTCGCAGCCAGTACCGCGATCTCGTGCTCGACGACGTCGCCGAAAACACCGGCGTCGACCTCCGCGACCGGATCGTCCTCGAGGAGTCGTTCTGTATCGACGACTTCGCCGACCGATACAACAGTCGACAGGGGACGGCGCTCGGCCTCGCTCACACGCTCACCCAGACGGCGCTGCTGCGGCCGCCACACGCCTCGACGGAGGTGGACGGCCTCTACTTCACCGGGTCGTACACGACTCCTGGCATCGGCGTTCCGATGTGTCTCATCAGCGGTCGACTGACCGCCGAGTCGGTGGGCAAGACGACGCCCGCGAAGTGAGCCGACGATGACTACGCTCCGCTATCTCCTGAAACTCTCGCGGCCGCGGTTCTGGCTCTATCTCGCCGGGCCCGTCGTCGTCGGCGTCGCGTTCGCCGCCGAGACGGTGGCGGAGCTGTTCGTTCCGGAGGTGCTCGCGCTGTTCGCGTACTTCCTCCTCCCGGCGAACGTGCTGCTCTACGGCGTCAACGACGTCTTCGACGCCGACGTCGACGCGGCGAACCCGAAGAAAGACGAGAAGGAGGTTCGGTATCGGGGCGACCGCACCGTCGTCGCCGCCGTCGTCGTCAGCGGCCTGCTCGGTCTCGCCACGTTCGCGCTGACGCCGCCAGTCGCGTGGCCGTGGCTGGCCGGGTTCTTCTTCCTCGGCGTCGAGTACAGCGCCCCGCCGCTGCGGTTCAAGACGACGCCGTTCCTCGACTCGCTGTCGAACGGGCTGTACATCCTGCCCGGTGTCGCCGCCTACGCGGCCGTCGCGGGTGCGAACCCGCCGCTCGCCGCCGTCGTCGGTGGCTGGCTCTGGACGATGGGGATGCACACGTTCTCGGCCATCCCCGACATCGACCCCGACCGCGAGGCGGGCATCCAGACGACCGCGACCTACCTCGGCGAGACGCGTACCTACTGGTACTGTGCGCTGACGTGGCTGCTCGCCGCAGTCGCATTCGGGACGCTCGATCTCCGACTCGGGGCGCTGATGCTCGCCTACCCGGTCGCCGTCTTCGGCATCACGCGCGCCGGCGTCGACGTCGAACGCGCCTACTGGTGGTATCCGGCGCTGAACACGGTCGTCGGGATGCTGCTGACGCTGGGTGGCCTCTGGGAGGTCGTCTATGGCTGATCTGACCGCCTTCGAGTCGGTCCCCGAGACCCGACGGGAGGCCGAGGCGTGGCTCGACCGCCTGATTCGGGAGAACCGCTTCACCGTCTCGGTGTTCTTCCCGCTGAACGGGGCGGTGTTGCTCGTCGCGAGCGCGATGGGGTGGCTCCCCGACCCGCTCTCGTTCAACCCCTTCCTCGTCCTCTTCGGGACACTCGTCATGCGCGCGCCGCTCGTCGCCGGCGTCGTCCCGACGATGGGGAAGAGAGCGCTCGCCGGGGTGCTCGCGCTCGCGGGGTACGCCTACGCCATCGAGTACGTCGGCGTCCACACCGGGTGGCCCTACGGCGACTTTTTCTACGGCGTCGAACTCGGCCCCACGCTCGGCGGGATTCCGCTGGCGCTCCCGGTGTTCTTCCTCCCGCTGGTGATGAACGCGTACCTGCTCTGTTTGCTGCTACTCGGCCCGCGAGCGGACCGAATGGCGGTTCGACTGCCAGTCGTCATCGTCACCGTCCTGCTCATGGACGTCGTGCTCGACCCCGGCGCGGTCGCACTCGGCTTCTGGGTCTATCCGAACGGCGGGGCGTTCTACGGCGTCCCGCTGTCGAACTACGCCGGGTGGGTGCTCTCTTCCACTGTGGCCGTCGTCGTCCTCGACTGGGCCTTCGACCGCGGCGACCTGCTCGCGAGACTGTCGAGCTGTGAGTTCATGCTCGACGACCTCGTGAGCTTCGTCATCCTCTGGGGCGGGATCAACGCGTGGGACAGCAACTGGGCGGCCGTCGCCGTCGCCGCGGCGTTCGGCGTCGGGCTCGTCCGGACCGAGCGGTTCGACTCGCGGTTGTTTCGGTTACCGTCGTCGCCGACGTGGTGGCGGAGCGATTGACGTGGTGGCGGAGCGAGTGAGGGGGAGACAGAAGAGTCGGTCGGCTACCGCGTCGGCAGCCGCTCTGCGGGTTCCGGTCCGCTCGGCCGAGCGTCGGGATACGAGAGGGAGCTCACCTTGCGGAACACCGTCTCGGGGTCTTTGTTGAACTGCCAGTGGAGCCACGTCTTCGCGCCGAGAAACGCCTTCCGAGCGGTGCTCAGCTGTGGCGTCTTCGAGAGGACGTCGTAGTCTCGTTTGCGGATCAGCCGGTGGTGATCGGCGTAGAGCACCGCCGCCAGGAGGACGGCGAACTGGCAGTCCTCGGGGAGATATCTGATGCCGGCGACGCCCTCCTCGTAGAGCTGCTCCGCGCGGTGGATTTCTGTCCGCATGACGGCCGCGAACCGGTCGTCCATCTCGAAGTTCCGGATCTGCTCGTTCGTGACGTCGTACTGTTCGAGCGTCGTCTGCGGCAGGTAGATACGGTCGCGTTCGACGACGTCCTCCCGGACGTCTCGCAGGAAGTTCGAGAGCTGGAACGCCTCGCCGAGCGCCGTCGCGTGCGGGAGCGCCTTCTCGGCCTCCTCGGGGTCCATCACGGCGGTCATCATCCGTCCGACGGCGGCCGCCGACCCGTCCATGTACGCCTCGAGTTCCTCGTACGTCTCGTAGCGACGCTTCGTGATGTCGGTCAGCATCGCGTCGATGAAGACGTCGACGTCCTCGTCGTCGATGCCGTACTGCTCGCGCATCTCGGAGAACGCCGACAGGACGTCGTCGTCGCTCTCCTGCCGCCCCAGCGCCTCCGCCCGGAGGCGTTCGAGCGTCTCGCGTTGTTCGTCAGGGGTTGCGCGGTCGGCGTCGTCGACGACCTCGTCTGCGACGCGAAAGAACGCGTAGAGCACGTAGGTCGCCTCTCTGACTCGCTTCGGGAGCAGTCGCGTCGCGAAGTGGAACGTCTTTCCCGTTCGCTGCTGAATCTGCTTGCTCCGCGCGATCTGGTCCTCGTCTACCATGGCGGAGAGACTGGCGGCACTCTCGTTAGTCGAGTCATGTCAATCCCGCGCATACTATGTACGTTCTCTAAGGGTGGCTCCGACATAACGTTTCGCGCCACGGCGAACAAGAAATCGCGCGGGGGAGACGCCCCCGCACTCCCTCGTTCCAACTCACCGACAGTCAGTGAACCGTCTCGCTCATCAGTAGAACGTGTCCGCACAGTCGTAGACGACGCCGTGTTGCGGACAGACGTACTTGCAGTGGCGGTGGTACATCGGCTCCTCACACATCGGGCAGGGACGACCGCCGTGTTCGACCGTCTCGTCGCTCACGGTCGGGAGTCGGCGTCGGGACGACAAAGAGGTTTCCCACGCGAGGGGTGCGGACCGTCGGCCGGAACGGTGAATCGTCGCCCTCTGGTCTCCCGGTCAGATCGGGAGCGACCCCCAGAACCCCGAGTACGGGACGACGACGACGGCGACGAGGATGACCGGGAGCGTCAACACCAGCATCATTATCGCGTAACCGAAGATGTCGCGCGCACGCATGTCGGTGATGGCGAGCAGCGGGAGCGCCCAGAACGGCTGGACGAGGTCCGCGAGCGACGCACCGAACGTGTAGGCGATCACCGTCTGTCCGACCGGGACGCCGAGATCTTTCGCCGCCGGGATGACGATCGGGCCGATGACGGTCCACTCGCCGCCGCCCGACGGGACGAACGTGTTGACCGCCGCCGACACGAGCACGACGGCGGCCGGAAGCGTCTCGGCTCCGGCCAGCCCTACGATAGACTGCGCGATCGTCTCCGCGAGCCCCGAGTTCGAGGTCATCCCGATGATGCCGGCGTAGAACGGGAACTGGAGTATGATGTCGCCGGTCGACTCGACCGCCGCCGAGAACCGCTCCTCGTAGGCCTGCGGTCGCGTGAACAGCGCCAGCCCGATGAACAGAAACGAGAAGTTCACCGTGTTGAGGTTGAGGGCGTTCAGTCCCTGAGTGGCGAACGTGTAGATCGCGAACACGACGCCGGTCAGCGCGATCGTCCCGCCGATCAGCCGACTGTTGTTGAGGCGGTCGGCCGGCGTCTGCGACTCGGTGGTCTGCTCCGCTGGACGGTCGCTCTCGACGCCCTGGTCGGTCGTCGAGGGACGGTCCGTCTCGGTCGCCGTGCCGCCGTCGGTGGTCGTCGTGTCGCCGGCCTCGACGGTCTCCTCGGTCAACTCGCTCGCGGGGAGGAACTCCGTGATCCCCTCTGACTCGGCGTCCGGCGGCGAGAGGAGGTACAGCGCGACCAGCGAGTAGAGGATGCCGAACACCAGCAGCACGATCATGTACGGGTGGAAGATCGTCTGGGTGACGGGGACCAGCCCGTCGACGATCCCCCGCCGGACGAAGACGTTGTCCGGCGTGTTCATCAGGAGGGCGGACGCCCCCGAGAGCCCCATGTTCCACGTGAGCGCCAGTCCCATGTACCCCGCGACACAGAGCAGCGGGTAGTGGATATCCAGCCCCCGTTCGTGGCCCTGTCGCCCCATCTCGCGAGCGAGGAGGGCGCCGACGATGAGGCCGAGCCCCCAGTGGAACCACGCCGTCACCATCGCGAGCAGCGCGACCAGCAGGATCCCCTGTCTCCCGGTCGACGGTATCGACAGCAGCCGCTTGATCTGGTTCTGGACGAACGGGTGGTAGGCGACGACGAACCCGGTCACGAGCACCAGTACCGCCTGCATCGTGAACGACAGCAGCACCCAGAAGCCGTCGAACCAGTACTGCACCATCTGCACCGGTCCGCTCCCCTGAACCAGCACTCCGGCGACGAAGACGACGTACGTGAGGAGGATAGCGAAGATGAACGGGCTCGGCATCCACCGCTCGACCCGCTTCGACAGCCGTGACCCCGTCCGCTGGAGGATCGTTCCCTCGGTGGAGTCCTGTGGTGCCGAACTCATACTCCGGTCCTGGACGCTGCCGTGACCGCGACTGCCGCGGTCCGGACGCCGTCGTTCTCGCGACCGTCGCGTCTCTCGACTGCCTCGCACCTCCGAGACCGCTCCCCGAACGGAGTCGCCTCTCGCGTCGACTCGATGTGTATCATGGAGTGTGGGGTGTACAGATGAGTCACCTGAAAGCTTGGGGGCCGCCGCGTCGACTCGTGGCGACTCGAACGCGGGCGCTACGGGAGAGAGAGAGAACGAGAAGGGAGAGAGGAGAGTTAGCCGACCGAAGCGGACTGCCCTAACACTCCGACCAGCCGCAGGACTCGCAGGTCTTGCAGCCCTCTGAGAAGTACAGCGTCATGTTGCCACACTCGGGGCACTCGGGGCTCTCGCCGGCCTCGAGCAGGTCCTGCGTCGCGTCGTCGGAGGGTCCGGACGTCGTCGCCGCGCCGCCGTCGGGTTCGGGCGCGTCGGCGACGCCGGTCGCCTCCTCTTCGATCTCGGTCAGGCTCTGCTGTTTCGGGTACGGCTTGTCGATCTCGCCGTCGAGGTAGCGGCGCATGGCGACGCCGATCGCGTCGGGGATGGAGTTGATCTGCTCACCCTTGTCCCAGGCGACCTTCGGGCTGCGGATCCCCTGCAGGTCGCTGGCGATCTCCCGCGGGTCGACGCCCGAGCGCAGCGAGTAGCTGATGACCTTCGCGAGCGCCTCGGTGAAGGAGTTGGTGAACCCACCGGAGTTGCCGATGGTGGCGAACAGTTCGAACGGTTCGCCCTCGTCGTCCTCGTTGATGTTGACGTACATCTTCCCGTAGCCGGTGTCGATGCGCTGGGTGACGCCGTGGAGCACGTCGGGACGCGGTCGTTCCTGTGCGTAGGCGTCGCCGGTACGGTCCTCGAAGCTGAACTCGTCGCCGAGGGCGGCGCGGACCTCCTCGTTGTCGAGGAACCCTTCGAGGCCGCCGAAGACCTCCTCGATCTGGGCGACGAGCGTCTCCGCGGCCTCGCCGTCGTCGGCGAAGTCGGCGTTCTTCGCACGCGTCGTCAACACCTGCTTCGAGCGGGTGCCGTCGCGGTAGACGGTGACGCCCTTCCCGCCGTGGTCGTAGATGTAGCGGTAGACCTCGTCCATATCCTCCACAGACGCGGAGTTGGGGAAGTTACAGGTCTTCGAGATGGCGGAGTCGACGCCCTGCTGGCAGGCACACTGGACGGCCGCGTGCTGCTTGCCGGTGAGGTCGGCGGTGACGACGAACAGTTCGGAGATGGCGTCGGGAACGGACGAGAGGGAGTCGACGCCGTCGAACTCGTTGTCGGCCATCTGCTCCTGTGCCTCGCGCTTGACGGCCTCGACGTCGATGTCGTTGGCCTCCAGGACGCGCAGGAAGTAGTCGTCGAACTCGACGAGCATCTCGTCGCCCTGCACGTCGTCGGAGACGTTCTTGTAGTAGGCGACGTTGTAGATGGGTTCACAGCCACCCGTCGTGTTGCCGACCATCGATGTCGTCCCCGTCGGGGCGATGGTAGTCGTGTTGTGGTTGCGGACGGAGAAGCCGTCTGCCCACTCGTCGGCGTCGAGGCCGGTGTGGTGCTCGAACCACTCGCGGTACTCCGTCGGGTCGGCGTACTTCGAGTCGTCCCAGTCGTTGAACGGACCGCGCTGCTCGGCGAGTTCGTGGGAGGCCCACTTCGAGCGGTGGTTGATGTGGGTCATCACCTGTTCGGCGACCTCGTTTCCTGCATCGCTCCCGTAGCGGATGCCGAGTTGGATGTAGAGTTGGGCCAGCCCCATGACGCCGAGGCCGATCTTCCGCATGTCGCGGACCTTCTGTTCGATCTCGGGCACCGGGAAGTCCGACATCGTGACGACGTTCTCGAGGAAGCGCGTCCCCGTCTCGATGCGGTGGTCGAACTCCTCCCAGTCGAGTGCATCCTCGAGGAAGGCCTCGACGGCCTCCGTCTCGGAGTCGTACTCGTCGCGGTGGGCCTCCGACCAGACGCGCCAGTCGGGGGCGTTCGTCGCCGCGAGCGTCGAGAGGTTGATGTGACCGAGGTTACACGCCTCGTACTCCTCGAGGGGTTGCTCGCCGCAGGGGTTCGTCGCGAGGATGCGGTGGCCGGGGTGCTCCTCGACGTCGAAGGAGTGCTGCTTGTTGACGCGTTCGAGGTAGATGATGCCCGGTTCGCCGTTCTCGTGAGCACCTTCGACGATGTGGTTCCAGAGCTCTTCGGCGGGGATCGAGAGTACCTCTCCGACCTCGACGTACTCGCCGAGACCGAACATCTCGTAGAGCTCTTTCGTCTGCGGCGTCGCGACGTGGGGTTCCTCCGTGCGGGGGTTGGTGAAGGTGAACTCCTCCTCTTCGTAGAGCGCCTCCATGAAGTCGTCGGTGACGCCGACGGAGATGTTGAAGTTCGAGAGGTGGCCCTCGACGGCGTTGCGCAGATGCTTCGGCACCTTGCCGTCCTCGTCGATGAGTTCGCGCGCCTCGTCGAGCGCGTCGGCGAACTTGGTGTGCGTGAAGTCGTCGGGGTCGTTCAGGCGGAGCGTGTTCGCCAGCGAGACGTCCTTGTTCTTCGCGTGGATGAACTGGATGACGTCGGGGTGGCTGACGCGCATGACGCCCATCTGGGCACCGCGGCGGGCACCGCCCTGCGCGATGGTCTCGCACATCTGGTCGAACGTCCGCATGAACGTGATGGGGCCGGAGGCGATGCCGCCGGTCGAACCCACGGCGTCGCCGTACGGGCGGAGTCGCCAGAAGGCGTACCCCATCCCGCCGCCGGACTGGAACACTTCGGCCGCCTCCTTGGCGGTCTGGTGGATGTCGGTGATGTCGTCGTCCGGCGAGTCGACGAAACACGCCGAGAGCTGCTGGAGTTCGTCGCCGGCGTTCATCAGCGTCGGCGAGTTCGGCATGAACGAGAGGTTCTCCATCAGCCCCTGGAACGACTCGCGCTTCTCCTCGACGACGGCGCGGATCTCCGCGGGGAGCTCCGGAACGACCGTGTCGTAGGCGAACTTGTTGACGTTGTAGACGGAGAGCGTCGTCTCGATGTCGTCGTCGACGCTGGTTCCCTTCCCGAAGACCTCGCCGGCGAGTTCGTCGCGGCGGGGGTGGTCGGGCTTCAGCTGGGAGGGCGTGACGGTGACCTCGACGTCGCGCTGGTCGGCCGCGAAGACGGCCTCTGCGAGGGCGATGTTCTTGGCGACGCGCGGGAACAGATCCTCCTGCGTCTCGGTCAGTTCGCCGTCGGCGTTCTTCCGGAGATAGCGGGCCGGCAGGATGTTGTTGTACGCGTTGCCGGTCATCCGCTCGGCCAGCGTCTCGCCGTCGGTTCGCTTGATCGGGAGTCGAAGCTCCTCCGCGGAGATGTCCGCGTCGCTCATCTATCTTCCTCCTCGCCGGCAGCGTGTGCGTGCCGGTCGTTTCCGACGTGTGACGTGGTTCTCTCTACGTTCATTTGTAACGGGAAACTCATACGAAGCCACCCTGATAAACGGTGCGACTTCACTTGTGTTAGTTCAAACACGGTTGCACAAGGACGTCTCTCGGGGGGTTTCTTGCGTTCACGCGGTGAGGGCGCTTCGTTCGTAACTAACCGTCCAGCGGATATAATAGTATTCAGACCAGGGTGAAAGTGGTTTTCGACTTCAGGCCGTCGAACGGAGAGCGAGTCTCGCACAGTCCCGCGTCAGCGGACTGTTTCGGCGGCGGAAGTATCTCCTCTCTCCCACAGACTTATCTTCTTCGTGGTAGTTACTCTACGTATGATACACCCCGCCCTCGCGAGTGTCCTCCCGGTGTTGCTACAGGCCGGCGGCATCTTCGAGACGCCGCTCGGACAGCTGTTCGTCGTCCTCGTCGGCGTCGGTGCCGTCGTCCTCGTCGGTCGACTACTGCTCCACGTCGCGTGGCGACTCGTCACCATCGCCGCCCTCGTCGTCGGCGTCCTGCTGGTGGTGTCGATGTTCGCTCCGGGACTCCTGTAAGCGCGCCGTCAGAAGTGGACAGGGCGATCTGACCGCCGACTCGACCGACCCGTTCTCGATCGTGACCGACCGTGACCGACCGACGAGTGACCTCACTCGGCCTCGACGACGGTTGCCGCGTCGGCGACACACTCGGTGAGGAAGTTGCGGACGACGTCGTGGCCGACGGCGGTGAGGACGCTCTCGGGGTGGAACTGGACGCACTCGATGGGGTGTTCGCGGTGGCGGACGCCCATCACGAGTTCGGTTCCGAAGTGGTCGGTCGTCGCCGACACCTCGAAGCAGTCGGGCACCTCCGTGGCGACGAGCGAGTGGTAGCGCCCCGCTTGGAACCCCTGGTCGAGTCCGACGAAGACGCCCCGTCCGTCGTGGTCGACGGGGAACGCCTTCCCGTGGATCGGTTCGGGTGCGTGGCCGACGGAGCCGCCGTACTCGTAGACGGCCGCCTCCAGCCCGAGACAGACGCCGAACGTCGGAACTTCGGGACTCAACTCGCGGAGCACCCGTGCGGTGACGCCGACGTCTCGCTCGTTTGCCGGATGGCCGGGACCGGGACTGATGACCAGCGCGTCGGGGTCGGTCGCCCGCACCTCGTCGAGCGAGGCGGTGTTCTTCAGCACCTCGACATCGACGCTCTCCCCGTCGACCCGCTGTTCGGAGAGGTACTCGACGAGGTTGTACGTGAACGAGTCGAAGTTGTCGACGACGGTCAGCTTCATGGCTCTTCCTCGATTCGGTCGACGGCGGCGAGCACGCCGCCCATCTTCTTCTCGGTCTCCTCGTACTCCTTCGTCGGGTCGCTGTCGGCGACGATACCCGCACCTGCCTGGACCGTGATGCGGTCTTCGACGCCGCGGCCGGTCTCGACGCCGTGGTCGATCGTCGCCGTCCGGATGACGATGGCGAAGTCCGCGTCGCCGGTCCACGAGTAGTAGCCGACGCCACCGCCGTAGAGTCCCCGAGGGCTGCGTTCGAGGTCGTCGATGATCTCCATCGCGCGGACCTTCGGTGCGCCCGAGAGCGTCCCGGCGGGGAACGCCGCGCGCGTCGCGTCGAAGGCGTCAGCAGACAGCGTCTGCTTGCCCGACGAACCCTGTTCGTCGACGTCGACGGACCGCGTCCGTCGGCCCGCCGAGGTTCCCTCGGCGACGTCGCAGTCGGCCGCGAGCGTCCCCGTCACCGTCGACTCGATGTGCTGGACGTGCGAGTACTTCAGGACGTTCATGAACTCCTCGACGCGGACGCTGCCAGCCTCGGAGACCCGCCTGACGTCGTTGCGTGCGAGGTCGACGAGCATCGTGTGCTCCGAGCGCTCCTTGTCGTCGGCGAGCATCTCGCCGGCGAGACGGCGGTCCTCGACGGGGCTGTTCCCGCGAGCACACGTCCCGGCGATAGGGTTCGAGACGACCCGCCGCCCCTGCACGGAGACGAGCGTCTCCGGACTCGCGCCGACGATAGAGCGGTCGCCGTGCTGGAGGAGGTACATGTACGGCGAGGGGTTGACCGCGCGAAGCGCCTCGTAGAAACCGAGCGTGTCGACGTCGCCAGTCAACTCGCGCTTCCGCGAGATGACGCCCTGATAGATGTCGCCGTCGAGGACGTGCTGTTTGGCCTGTCGAACGGCGTCTTCGTACTCCGCCTGGGGGCCTGCGGTCTCGTCGGTTCGCCGGAACCCGCCGGTCTCCGGTTCGTCGGCGTCGGCGAGCACCGAGGCGACGCGCGTCGCCTCCGCGGCGAGGTCGTCGTAGACTGCCGCCGCGTCGTCGTCCGGGTGGACGATAGGCGTGCAGACCAGCGAGAGAGTCCCGTCGCTCTCGTCGAAGACGAGCGTCCGGGTCGTGAGAACGAACTGGGCGTCTGGCAGGCGCTCTGTCTCGTCTGCGACTTCGGGCCGGTCGACGCCGACTTCGTCCAACCAGAGGTCGTAGACGGCGTCGTACGCGAGGAAACCGACGAGGCCGCCGTCGAGATGCTGGCGGTCCGAGTCGGGGAAGCCGACCCGTTCGACGTCGGGGAGCGTCCCACGGAGCCGGTCGAGCACGTCGCCGTCGTCGGGCGAGAGCAGGTCGGCGACGCGGTCGTCGACTGCGTCGACCTCGGTGTCGTCGGGGGTGACGGTGACGACGGCCTCGGGGTCGTAGCCGACGAACGAGAAGCGTGCGTGTCGGTCCGCCGAGGAGGCGTCCGGGGTGAACGCACCGGCCGGGTCGCTGGAGGCGACCTTCTCTGCGCTCTCCAGCAGGAAGCTGTACTCGCTCTCGTCGGCGAGTGCGGCGTAGGCGGTGAGCGGCGCGACGTCGACGTCGAGAGTGGCGGCGATACGGGCGACCGCCGGGCCGTCAGCCGAGTCGACGAGGTCGTAGAACGCCTCCTTCGAGCGGTCGAACGTCACGCCGTCGTGTCGTCCGTGTTCGAGATCCGACGTCACTGTGTCACCTCGCGGTCGCGGCCGGCGTTCGCGACGAACGAGCGGACGGCCTCGGGGTCTTTCACGCCGCCGTCGCGCTCAACGCCGCTTGCGACGTCGACGGCGAACGGCTCGACGACCGAGACGGCCTCCGCGACGTTCTCCGGCGTCAGTCCTCCCGCCAGAATCAGCGGCGAGGACAGCGAGCGGGCGAGACGCCGCGTCTGTTCCCAGTCGTGGGTCTCGCCGGTGCCGCCGGCACCCGACTCCGAGGTGGAGTCGACTAGGACGGCGTCGGCGACTTCGTCGTACGCGTGCGCGAGCTGTTCGTCCTCGCTGTCGACGACGGGGACGACCTTACAGTCGGACTCCGCACGGACGTACTGGAGCTGTTCTGGGTCGAACTCGGCGTGGAGCTGGACGACGTCGGGCTGGACGACCTGCGCGAGGTCGACGGCGTGTTTCGGCGACTCCGGCATCAACACGAGCGTCGTCGTGACGAGTGGCGGTGTCTCGGCGACGAGTTCGGCGGCGACGCTCGGGTCGACGTCGCGCGGCGTGTCGACCGGGACGTCGCTGATGAGACCGACGGCGTCTGCGCCGGCGTCGACCGCGGCGCGGAGGTCCGTCTCACGCGTGATGCCGCAGACTTTCACCCGGACCATCAGTCGCTCTGGGGGACCTCGACGGCGCCCCCGCGGAGAGTGTCCAGTTTCTCGGCCGCGGTGCCGGAGTCGATGGCCTCGCGCGCCTGTTCGACCCCCGTCTCGAGCGAGTCGGCGAGTCCGGCGACGTAGACGGCCGCGCCCGCGTTGGCGAGGATGATGTCACGTTTCGGGCCGGTGACGTCGCCCGTCACGATCCCTTCGAGGTCCTCGGCGTTCTCGTGTGGCGTCCCGCCGGCGACGGCCGAGACGGGTGCCCGGTCGAGCCCGAGGTCCTCGGGTGTGAGCGTGTACTCGGTGACGTCCTCGCCCTCCACCTCGGCGACGACCGTCTCGTCGTGGATGCAGATCTCGTCCATCCCCGACCCGTGGACGACGAGCGCGTGTTCGACGGGCATGTGTGCCAGCGCACGAGCGACGACGGGGACGAGGTCGGCGTCGTAGACGCCGAGCACCTGTGCCTCCGCGCCCGCGGGGTTCGTCAGCGGACCGAGGATGTTGAACACGGTCCGGATACCGAGCTCCTGTCGCGGGCCGATGACGGCCTTCATCGCCGGGTGGAACACCGGAGCGAGCATGAACCCGATCCCGTCGCGTTCGATCGCCTCCTCGACCGCGGGCGGTTCGGCCTCGACGCTGACGCCGGCTACGTCGAGCACGTCGGCACTCCCGGAGGAAGAAGAGACGGAGTAGTTGCCGTGCTTGGCGACCGCCGCACCCGCGCCCGCGGCGACGATCGCACTCGTCGTCGAGACGTTGATCGTGTCGTAGTCGTCGCCGCCGGTTCCGCAGGTGTCGACGAGCGGTGCCTGCTCCGGGTCGATCGTGCGGGCGGCATCGCGCATCCCCTGTGCGAAACCTGCGATCTCGGTCTCCGTCTCGCCTTTGGACCGCAACGACGTCAGCAACGCACCGATCTGTGCGTCCGTCGCGTCCTCGAAGACGATGCGCGCTGCGTCCCGCGACTCCTCGAGAGTCAGATCCCCACCCTCCGTCACCCGCTCGATGTAGTCCGTCATTGTAGCCATCATTGTACGAGTTCGTCTTACGATGTACAAATTCGTACATCAACTTAAGGTTGTCGTCGGAACAGTCTCTCGCGGGAGAATCACACACAGGAGGGGCGTCGGGGCGACAGGACCGGCGACGGGGGGTCGGCCGGAAGAACGGCGGGCGAACCGGACTCACCCCGGCGCTTTCGTCGAAATCGCGAGGCAGCGAGGGATTCCGAAAGGTTCAACTACCAATCGGCGGTAGGTGTGAGTGCGCTCAGACGGGGCGTGATTGTAAGCACACACCGGGTTGGTGGTCTAGTCTGGTTATGACACCTCCTTGACATGGAGGAGGCCGGCAGTTCAAATCTGCCCCAACCCACTGGCTTTCTCACCGAACCGTCGAGCGACTGTACGCACACCGGGTTGGTGGTCTAGTCTGGTTATGACACCTCCTTGACATGGAGGAGGCCGGCAGTTCAAATCTGCCCCAACCCACTTTCTGATTTCTCGCAACGACGAGCGGAGTCGCTGTAAGCGAAGCGAACGAGACGAAGCGAGGAGTCCGTGGAGTCGAAAATGGTGCCGAGCAGATTTGAACTCGAGAGTGAAGAGAGGAACCCGTAGTCTCGACTGGAGACGGGAGTCGTAGCGCAGCGAGGTGGTCGGAACTCTCGGAACGGGAAGCGACACAGAACGGAGGCTCACGGAGAGAGATCTCGTCGGATCGAGGACAGATGTAGGCCATCTACCCCGTCCCGAAGGAGCGAGTCAGACGACCACATCCGGCACCACAACGCCGAGACCGGATAGCCACACCCAGGAGGGTGTGGCCGAAATCGGTGGTGGCATTCCGGTGCTGCCCGTACAAGACGTACGGGCAAGAGAGGAGAGACTACACTGGTATTTTAATGTTCACATTCACTCGGTCGGCACACGAAATAAGCGAGGCGCTGAAGAAACGAAACGACCGACACAACTGAGGCGCTGAAAGCGTGAGAACGGCCGCGAGATCGCGGCCGTTCGACGCCGGAATGCCACCGGTCGACCGATTTCGCTCCGGGTCAAGAAACGATCCGTCGACCGGGAATGAAGATACGTCCCCCTCCCGTATGTGTCTCGTGCTTCGGTGTTGCAGCTATCTATATACCACCCCGGCGGTCCGACCAGCGTCCCGCAGAACCGCCCGGCCCGGATGGCCGGAAAAAATACTAGCCAGCCACCCGAACCGCCACGTGTGCGACGAATGATCCGCGGTAGGACGTCGTTGCCGACCCCGGTGTCGCGACAGACCGGGAGACAGGACGAGCAGCCGACCACCGGTCGTGACGCGTCGACGTGGGTCGGAAACTGCGGTGCGGCGCAAGAACTTTCAAGAGTACGCGCAGAGTAGGAGGACGTTGGACTATGAATATTACTGATATTGCCATACCGGAGCACGTCGAGGTCGAGTCCGACGAGCGCCTGGGCAAGATCCGTTCTATCTTCGAGCGGGACAACCCCAAAGGAATCATCGTCGTCGAAGACGGCGAGTACGCGGGTGTCATCGGCGAGAAGCAGCTCATTCAATCTCACATCGACGACGACACGAAGGCTGCGGCGCTGATGAAGTCCGCCCCGAAGGTCGACCGCGACGAGGACGTCCGCGAGGTCGCGCGGATGCTCGTCGAGGGCGACACGCAGATCGCCCCCGTCTACGAGGGCGAGAAGCTCTGGGGGACGGTCACGGGCGACGCGATCCTCGAGGCGGTGCTGGAGAACCTCGACGCGCTGACCGTCGATCAGATCTACACCGAGGACGTCGTCACGGTCACCGAGGAGGACCGCGTCGGCAAGGCGATCAACCGCCTGCGCGAGCACGGTATCTCTCGGCTCCCGGTCGTCAACGAGAACGGGAAACTGACGGGCGTGCTGACGACGCACGACATCGTCGACTTCGTCGTCCGCAAGATGGACCGTCAGGGCAAGGGCGACCGTCGCGGCGACATCGACCGGATGCTCGACCTGCCGGTGTACGACCTGATGACGAGTCCGGTGTTCACGACGAACCCCGGCGAACAGGTCGACGACGCCGTCCGGAAGATGTTCGACCGCGACGTCGCCGGACTCGTCGTCACGCCGACCGACAGCGACGCCGAGGTCATCGGTGTGCTCACCAAGACCGACGTGTTGCGTGCGCTCACCTACACCGAACGAGAGCAGATGGACGTCCAGGTGACGAACATCGACCTGCTCGATACGATGTCCCGCGAGGCACTCGTCGAGTCGATCACCGAGGTCGTCGACAAGTACCAGGAGATGCAGGTCCACCACGCGCACGTCCGCTTCCACGAGCACAAGGAGAAGCTCCGCGGCACGCCGCTCATCCAGTCGCAGGTGCGACTCCGCACCAGCCACGGGCAGGTCGCCGGCTCCGGTGAGGGGTACGGCGCGGAACACGCCTTCCGGGTCGCCCTCGACAAACTCGAACGCAACGTACTCGAGATGAAGGGTCTCAACGCCGACGAGGAGTACCGCGGGCAGCTCCTCCGGAAACTCGGCGAACTGTAGGGCTCCCTTCTCGCTTTTCGCTCTCCGACCGTTCACGCTCGACCCGCTTTTTTGGCTCGTCGACTCGTCAGCGACGCTCGACGACGAACGCACAGCAGACGCCGACGAGTGCCCCGACGACGACGCGGCCGCCCCGTTCGACGACGTCGACGGCGTGGCCGACGAGCGATCGCCCGAGTGCGGGGTCGTCGGTGAGGAGGACGGTCACCGTCTCACCGAGCAGTGCGACTCCGAGACCGAAGACGAGTCCGCCGACGACGAACCCCCGTAGCACACGCCTCGGCGTGTGACCGGAGGCCGTCAACGATGCCGCCAGCAGGGCGCTGAGAAGCGGGAGGCCGAACACCAGTACGATCTCGCCTCCGGTCATCACGAGTCCGGACCACCTGAGGATGGCGTCGGTACGAGCGGCGGCGGTCGACGCCCACGGGTAGTCCGGGATGACAGCGAGCAGGACGGTCGCGAGCCCGGTGACCGCGACTCCGATGCCGCCGACGCCGACGCCCGCCGTCGTCGGTGTGCGATAGTTCATCGAATCGAACATTCTTCTTCAGAGTAAAGTACGTTTCGCAGGGAGGAGCGTGCCACAGAACGGAACGGGCGCTCAGAACTCGGTGGTGCCGGTCATCCCGCCGTCGGTGATCTTGAACGTCACCGACTCGCCGGCGGGTTTTGCACGGTGTTTCTCGAGCGTCGCCCGTCGGTTGCCGCCGCGGAAGCGGTCGAGTCGGAGCACCGCACCGGTCCAGTGTTCGAGTGTGTGACCCCCCAGCGCCCGGGTCGTGTCGCTGTCGGGGTCGGAGTAGACCTGGTTGGTGAGCACGACGGCCAGGTCGTGTTTCCGTGCGAGCGACAGCAGATGCGTCACCTGTCGGGCGACTCGTCTGAGCGACTCGCCGCCGTCGCCCTCACCGGTGCGTTCGAGACGGTAGAACCCGGTCGCGCTGTCGAGGACGATGACGTCGGCTCGTTCGGCGAACTCGGCGGCGTCGCGGACCGCCTCCTCCTGCTCTTCGAAGTCGTAGATCTCGGTGATGACGAGTCGCGAGGCGATCTCCTCGAACTCGGTGGCATCGTCGGTACGAGCCTCCACGAGTTGCCGGAAGCGGTCGATAGAGAGCCCCTCGCTGTCGATGTACACCGCAGTTCCACCGGCCGCGGCGACCTCGACGGCCGCCGACAGCGCGAGGTTGGTCTTACCCGCCGCTGGCGGGCCGTACACCTGCGTCACGGTGCCGCGCTCGAACCCGCCGTCGAGGAGGTCGTCGAGCGGCGCACAGCCGGTGGAGATAGACTCGCTCACGGCCGCAGTTGGCGCGTTCTCCGCAAAAAGCCCCCGGTCCGGTGGCCGCCCCCGACACGTTTTTTCGGGTACCCGGCGAACGTCGCTCGTGATCGTCGTCGCCACCGATGACTTCGAACTCTACCACGAGGCCGTCGCCGAACTCCGCGAGCGGGGCGTCACCTTCACGACGGTCCGCCCCGACGAGGAGCTCCCCGACGGGACGCGGGTCGTCCTCTCAGCGCCGACGGACGGACTCAGTTTCGACGACGTCGTCCACGTCGTCGTCGCCGCCGCGGACGCCCGTCACGGCGTCGAGGAGGCGCTCGCCGCCCTCCGCAGCAGCGACGGACGAACCGTCGTGGGCGTCGACCCCGGACCGCGCCCCGGTATCGCCGTGCTCGTCGGCGACGTCGTCGTGGCCGCCTTCCACGTGCCGATAGCCGACGCCGTCGACGTGATCCGGCGCGAGATCGCGGACGCTCCCGACGCGCTCGTCCGCGTCGGCGACGGCGACCGACTCCAGAGTGCGAAGCTGATAAACCAGCTCCAGGAGGCGCGCGTCGAGATGGTCGACGAGACGGGGACGACCCCCTACCTCGGCACCGGGGTCCGCGGGATGGGCGACGTGTTGGCCGCGGTCAACATCGCCCGACTGGAGGGCGAAGCCGTCCAGAGCCGCGACATCGAACCGACGGCCGGCGAACTCCAGCGGATCAAAAACGAGTCGCGTGAGCGCTCCAGCGACAACCGCACCATCGACGAGACGCTCGCCCGCCGGGTCGCCTCGGGCGAACTCACCGTCGACGAAGCGCTGGCGACGCACCGAGACGGGAGAGACGGATCGGACGACGCCGCAACGGACGACGCCGCAATCGACGGAGAGACGGGCGACGAATCGGACGCGTAACGGGACGACTACGACGCGGACCGAACCGTCTCCTCGGCTCGCCGCATCACCTCGCGGACCGACAGCTCCGTCTCGAGTGCGACCGCGAGGGCGTCGTCGTACTCGGCGCTGTAGTCGTAGACGTCGCCGGCGGCGTCGCTGGCGACCTTGACCGTGACGTCGTACGCCGTCCCGTCGACGTCGAGCGTCGCCGTCTCGAACGACCGGGAGGCGATCCAGCGGTGGCCCGCACCGTGCTCGCGGATGCCGAGCGTCCCCGTCTCCTCGGCCAGTTCTCGGGCGACGCGCTCGGCGTCCTCGGGTTTGACGACGACCTTCACCAGATGGCCTGGCCGGGACTTCTTCATCGTCGCTGGAATGACCGAGACGTCGCGAGCGCCCGCGGCCTTCAGCGTCTCCTGTAGCCCGCCGAGCACCTCCGGGGGTGCGTCGTCGAGGTTCGTCTCCAGGACGGTGATCTCGTCGCGAGTCAGTCGGTCGCCGCCGTCGCCGACGAGCGCACGGAGGACGTTCGGGTGGCTGGGGAAGGTGTAGCCGCCGGCCCCGTACCCCGAACTGTCGAGCGTGAGCGGCGGCAGGTGGTCGACGCCCTCGGCGAAGTGTGCGAGGATGGCGGCACCGGTGGGGGTGAGCAGTTCGGCCTCGACGGGGCCGCCCTTCAGTGACCAGTCGGCCCGCTGGGCGATCTCGACGACCGCCGGCGTCGGGACGGGGTAGACGCCGTGGTCGATGTCGACCTCGCCGCCACCCGTCGCCAGCGGCGTCGTCACGACGCGGTCGACGTCGAGGTCCGCGAGGAGCAGACAGGTGCCGACGACGTCGGCGATTGCGTCGTCCGCGCCGACCTCGTGGAAGTGGGTGTCGTCGAGGTCGGTGCCGTGAACCGACGCCTCGGCCTCCCCGAGTCGCTCGAAGACGGCGAGCGCGTCGCGTTCGACGTCCGTCGGGAGCTCCATCCCCTCGACGAGTTCGACCACCTCGGCGTAGGTTCGGTGTGGGCCGTGACCCTCTGCGTGCTGGTGGTCGTGATCGTGGTCGTGACTGTGGCCGTGGCTGTGGTCGTGATCGTGGTCGTGACTGTGGCCGTGGCTGTGGTCGTGATCGTGATCACCGTCCTCCTGCTCGTGTCTCTCGACCTCGTCGTCGCTGGCGTCCGGCCGCTCCTCGTCGTCCGTCAGGAGGACGTCGACGGTGGTCGCTCGGATCCCGTTTCTCTCCGTCGTGCCGATCTCGTAGCGGACGTCGAGCGCCTCCTCGACGGGAGCGAGGACCTCGGAGTCGGCACCGGCGGCGACGAGCGCAGCGAGGAGCATATCTCCGCTGGCACCCATCCGGCCGTCGAAGGCGAGTGTACGCATACCGGAGAAGGCGGTCCCAGCGGCAAAAGCGTCTCCGTCTCGCACCGAGCATCCCTGTGTCGTCTGTTGAACCCGGTAGGGATTTGTACGACCCTACCGTATGTGCTAACAGATGACACACGATCGACGCTCGGTGGGGGGTAGCAAAGCACTTAACCGACGCGGAAGCGCAGGGGAACGTATCCCCGCAAGTGAACTATGAACGAAGTCCAACTCGAAGTGGCGAAGGCGTACCCGAACGACTCGGGTCGTGGTATCGCCCGTCTTGATCCGGACACGCTGCTCCATCTCAAACTCTCGCCGGGAGATATCATCGAAATCGAGGGTGCAGAGACCACTGCCGCGAAGGTGTGGCGTGCGGACCGACAAGACTGGAACACCGACACCGTCCGCATCGACGGGTTCACTCGACAGAACGCCGACGTCGGCATCGGCGAGCGAGTGACGATCCGGAAGGCCGAGGCGAAGAAGGCCGAGAAACTCGTCCTCGCCCCGCCGGAGGAAGCCAGCGTCCAGTTCGGCAGCGACGCCGCCGGGATGGTCAAACGGCAGATCCTCAAGCGCCCGGTCGTCGAGCGCGACATCGTCCCCGTGATGTCGAGTACGAACCACCCGTTCATGCGCTCGCCCGGACAGGCGATCCCGCTCATCGCCGTCGAGACCGACCCCGAGGGCGTCGTCCTCGTCACCGAGGACACCGAGGTCGAACTCCGCGAGGAGCCCATCTCCGGCTTCGAGAAGGCCAGCGGCGGCATCACCTACGAGGACATCGGTGGCCTCCAAGGCGAGATCCAGCGCGTCCGCGAGATGGTCGAACTGCCGATGAAACATCCGCAGATCTTCAAGAAGCTCGGCATCGAGCCGCCGCAGGGGGTGCTGCTGCACGGCCCGCCGGGCACCGGGAAGACGCTGTTGGCGAAGGCAGTCGCCAACGAGACGTCGGCGAGTTTCTTCTCTATCGCCGGCCCCGAAATCATCTCGAAGTACTACGGCGAGTCCGAACAGCAGCTGCGGGAGATCTTCGAGGACGCCAAAGAGGAGTCGCCGTCGATCATCTTCATCGACGAACTCGACTCTATCGCGCCGAAACGCGAGGACGTCACCGGCGAGGTCGAACGCCGTGTCGTCGCCCAGCTGCTGACGATGATGGACGGCCTCGAGACCAGAGGCCAGGTCATCGTCATCGCGGCGACGAACCGCGTCGACTCCGTCGACCCCGCACTCCGCCGCCCCGGTCGGTTCGACCGCGAGATCGAGATCGGCGTCCCCGACGAGATGGGACGTAAGGAGATCCTGCAGGTCCACACTCGCGGGATGCCGCTCTCCGACGACGTCTCGTTGGACTACCTCGCAGACGAGACCCACGGCTTCGTCGGTGCCGACATCGAGAGCCTGACGAAGGAGGCTGCGATGAAGGCGCTCCGGCGCTACCTCCCCGAGATCGACCTCGACGAAGACGACATCCCGCCGAGTCTCATCGACCGGATGATCGTCAAGCGAGACGACTTCAACGGCGCGCTCGCCGAGGTGGAACCGAGCGCGATGCGCGAGGTGCTCGTCGAACTGCCGAAGATCACCTGGGACGACGTCGGGGGGCTCGAAGGCCCCAAACAGAAGGTCAAAGAGAGCGTCGAGTGGCCGCTCACCGAGCGAGAGAAGTTCTCGCGGATGGGTATCGAGCCGCCGGCAGGTGTGCTCCTCTACGGGCCGCCGGGAACCGGGAAGACGTTGATGGCGAAGGCCGTCGCCAACGAGACGAACGCCAACTTCATCTCGGTGCGCGGCCCGCAGCTGCTCTCGAAGTGGGTCGGCGAGTCCGAGAAGGCGATCAGACAGACCTTCCGCAAGGCGCGGCAGGTGTCGCCGTGTATCATCTTCTTCGACGAACTCGACAGCCTCGCACCCAGCCGCGGACAGGAGATGGGCAACAACGTCTCCGAGCGCGTCGTCAACCAACTTCTGACCGAACTGGACGGCCTGGAAGAGATGGGCGACGTGATGGTGATCGGCGCGACCAACAGACCGGATATGATCGACCCGGCGCTCATCCGTTCGGGGCGGTTCGACCGCCTCGTGATGATCGGATCGCCCGGCGAGGAGGGCCGCGAGCAGATCCTCAGGATCCACACGACGGGGATGCCGCTCGCGCCCGACGTCAGCCTGCGTGAGATCGCCGAGATCACCGAAGGCTACGTCGGATCCGACCTCGAGTCGATCGCCCGCGAGGCCGCCATCGAGGCGCTCCGCGAGGACGACGACGCCGAGGAGGTCGAGATGCGGCACTTCCGGAAGGCGATGGAGTCGGTCCGTCCGACCATCACCGAGGACCTGCTCGGCTACTACGAGAAGATGGAAGAGCAGTTCAAAGGCGGCGGTCGCGAGCAGATCGGCGAACGTCGCGACGGCCGCATCGGGTTCCAGTAGCGAACTGACTCGCTCCAGACTCTCCTTACCCCGTCTCTTCGAGGCGCCGAATCGATCTCCCTCGACTCCTCAACCAGCGAACAGCTATCTGCTCGAAAGCCGTACAGTTGCTATGGCCGTCTCGAAACACGTCACCATCTCGGCGACGAGTACCGACTCGTGGGAGGACGCAGCGCTGAAAGCTGTCGATCGAACCGAGGCCAGCGTCTCACACATCCAGTCGGCCGAAGTCGTCGAACAGTCACTGGATTTCTCCGTCGGGACGGACCCCCGATTCAAGACGACGGTCGCCATCGAGTTTTACGTGAAGGAACCGGACGAGGGCGACGACTGACGTGCGAGTGGGCGTGGAGAGTGTCGAGGATATCGCACCGCGAGTGAGAGCTGGAGACCGAACGAGCGACCTCGTTCAGCAGCGAAAGACGCTTTGCGTCTTTCTACCTGTGAAACCGCGAGGACGGGTTTTTTTGAGTAGATCCGACGCCGAAAGATGTCGAGGGTTAGTACAGCAGTTCGTCGTTGTTGTCGATCATGTAGAGCGTCCGCGCGGCGATGTTGACCGCGTGGTCGCCGATGCGTTCGACGTCGCGGATGGTGAGGAGCAGTCGCGACACCTCGCGCATGAGCGACTCGGTGTCGATGTCGGTGTCCTCGTCCAGCGGGTCGCTCTCGAGGAGATCACGGACGACGAGTTCGCTCGCGGCCTCGCACATCGCGTCGACCTCGTCGTCGTTGCTCGCGACGTCGTAACAGAGCTCGACGTCCTCGCTCCGGTAGGCGGCCATCGACTGCTCGAGCATCTCGATGGTCTCCTCACCGATCCGCTGGATGTCGACGTCGGGGAAGACGTCGTTTTCGGCGGCGATGGCGTACTGGCCGAGGTTCGTCGCCAGGTCGGCGATACGTTCGAGGTCGGTGATGATCTTGAACGACGCGGCGATGAACCGGAGGTCGCCCGCCACCGGCTGTTGAAGCGCCAAGAGGTCGATACAGTCCTGTTCGAGATCGAGGTACATCCGGTTGATCTCGCCGTCGCCTTCGATGACCTCCTCGGCGAGTCGGTTGTCCTTCTGTTCGAGGGCGTCGAACCCCTTTCGGAGTCGTTCGCCGACGACTTCGCTCATGTAGAGGACGTCCTCACGGAGGTCCTCGAGTCGCTGTTGATATTCTACGCGTGCCATGGTGAGCAGTTGACTGTCCGAACTGTTAAATATGCTGTGTCACCCGACGAGACCGCCCTACGACGGCCGTTCTGCCGTGGTCGGGGGACGAGTGACCGTCGATGCAGCCGTGACCCGAGTTCGACGCGGTTATCCGAACTTGCCGGTGATGTAGTCTTCGACCCGCTGACTCTCGGGGTTCTCGAAGATCTTCTGGGTGTCGTCGAACTCGACGAGTTCTCCGCCGGTGAGGAAGACGGCCGTCTTGTCGGAGATGCGGGCCGCCTGCTGCATGTTGTGCGTGACGATGACGACGGTGTAGTCCTCGGCGAGGTCGGCGATGAGGTCTTCGACCTGCGAGGTGGCGACCGGGTCGAGCGCCGACGCCGGCTCGTCCATCAGGATGACGTCGGGGTCGACGGCGATGGCGCGGGCGATACAGAGTCGCTGCTGTTGGCCGCCGGAGAGGTCGAGACCGGACTCGTCGAGGCGGTCTTTCACCTCGTCCCACAGCGCCGCGGACTTGAGGGCCTGTTCGACCTTCTCGTCCATGTTGTCGGTCTTGCCCTGAATCTTCAGCCCGTAGGCGACGTTCTCGTAGATGGTCTTCGGGAACGGGTTCGGCGACTGAAACACCATCCCGATGCGACGGCGGAGCGCGACGGGGTCGACGTCGTCGTCGTAGACGTTCTTCCCCTCGAAGCGCAACTCGCCGTCGATCCGACAGGAGGGGATGAGATCGTTCATCCGGTTGATACACCGGAGGAACGTCGACTTTCCACAGCCCGACGGACCGATCATCGCGGTCACCTGCCGTTTCGGGATGTCGATGTCGATGTTCTGTAGCGCCTGTGTCTCGCCGTAGAAGACGTCGAGGTCCCGCGACGAGACGACCGTCTCGTTTCGTTGGGCACTGTTCTGCTCGCTGCTGTCGACTACTTCCGACCCGGGTCGGGGCGACGTCTGCGATTCGACGGTACTGTCGCTCTCGGTGTTCGGTTCGGAAGCAGTCATGTTCTTGTTGCTCATTGTTTACGACCTCCGCTCATATTTGTTCCGGATGAGTATCGCTGCGGCGTTCATCGACAGCATCACCGTGACGAGCGTGACGACGCCTGCGGCCATCACGCCGTACTGGAACTCTTGGGACGGCTGACCGACCCAGGTGTAGATCTGTCGCGGCATCGCGCTGAAGATGTCGAAGAAGCCGTCCGGCGCGCGGAACACCGACGCCGCGGCCCCGATCATCAGCAGCGGAGCCGTCTCGCCGATGGCGCGGCCGAACGCGAGAATACTTCCGGTGAGGATCCCCGGAATCGCCTCGGGGAGGACGACTCGCCGAACCGTCTGCCAGCGGGTCGCACCCATCCCGTAGGACGCCTCCCGGAGCGATTCCGGTACTGCCCGGATCGCCTCCTGTGCCGAGATGATGATGATCGGCAAGATGAGCAGTCCGACGGTCATCCCGCCGACGACGACGATACCGCTGGCGAAGTCGAGCCAGTTGACGAACAGCGCCAGTCCCAGCAGGCCGTAGACGACCGACGGGACGCCAGCGAGGTTCGCGATGTTGATCTCGATGAACTTCACGACGACTCCGAGCGGACCGTCGCTCGGAGCGTACTCTTCGAGATACAGCGCCGCACCGACGCCGATGGGGAACGACGAGACGGCGACGACGACCATCATCAGGATCGACCCGATGAGTGCCGGGTAGATACCGGCTTCTTCGGGGAACCGGGAGTTCGCGTTCGTGAGGAACTGGAAGTCGAGCCACGCTTCGGGCCCGGCGAACCCGAGCACGTTCACCAGTGCAGCGCCGAGGAGCGTCCCGGCGACGACGACGAGCGGGAACAACAAGCCGACGGGGCGGCCGTCTCTGCGACGGACGACGCCCTCGGCGTACAGCGCCGTGGGAACGCCAGCGAACGTAAAGAGGATGACCCACACGGGCGGCGTGATGCCGGTCGAGGGGTCGATGAACACGCCGGCGGTCACCGTCACGAACAGCGCTGCGAAGGCGAGAAGCCCGGAGCGCTGGTCGTTACGACGGCGAGCGACGACGAGACCGCCGACGGCCGCCCCGCCGAGGCCGAACGTGAGCAGGTAGATGATCCACGCCTGCGGGAGAACCGGATACGTGGAGACGAACTGGAACGTCAGCGGCGCGAGTCCGAGGAGAGTGATCGCACCGACGAGAAGCTCCTCGACGAACGACGCTCTCGGCCGGAACCGCCTGTGACCGGCGAGAACCCCTCCCGCTACGACGGCGGCGACGACGAACGCGAGCCACTCGAAGATGCTGAGTACGTCGATGAACAGTAGCAGGACGCCACTGCCGAGCAGTAGCCCGAACAGCGGAATCCCGAGCGCGGTCGTCCCGACGGTGGCCCCACCGTCGGTTCGCCGCCAGAGATAGCCGAGGAACGCAGTCGACGGGAGCACGAGCGTCAGGAAGAAGACGAGGAACCAACCGGGGTTGGCGGTGAACGGCCGGATCGCGTCTTTCGTCACGTAGACGAGCAACCCGGCGACCATCACGATGCCGAACAGCGTCGCCGAAAGACAGACCGCCGCGAACACCTTGCCAGGGAGTCGGTTGATCTGTTCGGTGTTCCCGAACCAGTCACCGGTCTGCTCGTCGTGTTCGGTCGCCATCAGGCCGTCACCTCCGCGGACTCGGTGTCACTGTCTCGGTTCATTTGTACTCCTCCCGGTACCGCGATGCGACGAACGAACTGGTGAGATTCATGGCGAACGTGATCGTGAACAGCGTGATTCCGATCGCGAACATCGCCTTGTAGGCGGTCGACCCGCCGGCGATGTCCGTCGTGACGAGCTGGACCATCGCGGCCGTCATCACTTCGAGGGACTCGAACGGACTCGGGACGAGGCGCGGCCGCATCCCGGCGGCGACGACGACGATCATCGTCTCGCCGATCGCCCGCGAGAGCGCGAGGATGAACGAGGAGAAGATTCCCGAGGCCGCCGCCGGGATGACGACGCCGGTCGACACCTCGAGCTTCGTCGCACCCATCCCGTAGCCCGCCTGTCGCAGCGAGTCGGGGACGGCGCTCATCGCGTCCTCGCTCAGGCTCGACACCATCGGGATGATCATGATTCCCACCATGATGGACGCACTGAGGGCGTTGAACGTACTCAGCGGGACGCCGAGCCACTCCAGTGCGGGCGTGAGGTAGACGAGCGCGAAGTAGCCGTAGACGACGGTCGGAATGCCGGCCAGAATCTCGAGCGAGGGTTTGAGTATCGAGCGTGTCCGTTCACTCGCGTACTCGCTCAGGTACGTCGCCGACGCCACGCCGACGGGGATGGCGATGAGCGCCGAGAGTGCGGTCACGAACAGGGTCCCCGAGACCAGCGGAAGGACGCCGAACTCCTGATCGATCGTCGGACTCCACGTCGTTCCGAGGAAGAACTCCAGCGGCGGAACGCTGAGGAAGAAGTCGACGGCGTCGACCAACAGCGTCGCGACGATCGCCGTGGTGACCGCGATCGAGAGTGCGGCACAGCCGAACAGTAGCCACTTGATCCCCTGCTCGCGCGCAGAACGGACGCCCGAGCGACCGACGAAGTCGGGTGGGTTACTTTCCTGGCTCATCTTGTGGTGACTGGGTTGTGTGCCTTCAAAAGCAGCATGGTTCGTGTCGTTCAGTGGTGTGTCTGTGTCTACTCGACAAAGTCGGAAGCGGTCGCAGACGGCCTCAGTTGCCGCTGTACTGCTTCAGTTTGTTCAGGTTTTCGTCGCGGAGTTTGGTGCTGGCCGGGACGTAGCCGATACTGCTCACGAGGTCCGTCGCGGCCTGGTTGAGGTAGTACTCCATGAACGCGTACACCTGCTGTTTCTCCTCCAGCGAGGACTTCGCCGCGTAGACGAACAGCGGTCGCGTCATCGGGTAGTCGCCGCTCTTGGCGTTCTCGATGGTCGGCTCGACGCAGCTTCCGTCGGCGTTCTCCTTGATCTTGACCGCTTTGACGTTTTCACGGTTCTCCTGGTAGTAGGCGAAGCCGAAGAAGCCCATCGCGTACTGCGAGCCCTGGATCCCCTGGATGATGCGGTTGTCGTTCTCGGTCGGTTCGTAGTCGCTGCGAAGGGAACCGTCCTCGCCGATGACGTTCTCGATGAACCAGTCGAACGTCCCCGAGGAGGACGCCGGCCCGTAGAGCTCGAACTCCTCGTCGGGCCACTCGGGGTTGATGTCGCTCCACATCTGTGCGCCGTCGGGCTTCCAGATCTGAGCGAGCTGGTCGAAGCTCAGACAGTCGACCCAGTCGGCCTCGTTGTTGACCGCGACGGTGAGGGCGTCGCTGGCGACCTGGAACTCGACGGGCTCGACGTCGTTCTCCGAACAGAGCTGCTTCTCGCTGTCCTGAATCTGGCGCGACGCGCCGTTGATGTCGGCGTTACCGGGACAGAAGTGGTTCTGGAACCCGCCACCGGTACCGGTCGAGTCGACCGAGACGTTCACCTCGTGTTCCTTCATGAACTCCTCGGCGATCGCCGAGGAGACCGGGTAGACGGTACTGCTCCCCTTGACGACGACCTGACCGGAGAGGCTTCCGGAACTTCCGCCAGCACTCCCGTTTCCAGAGCCACCGTCACCGGAACTCCCGCCGGGGTTGGTCGTACAGCCCGCGATTCCCATCACGCTCGCCGTCCCTGCACCGGCGAGGAACTTCCGCCGTGATACGCCGTCTTTTCCATCCGACGTCTGTCGCGTCATCGATTGTTCGTGGCCGACTGAGACATAAGTACCCTGCTATGACAACTATATAGTGATAGATATGTGTACGACTCACGGGCTGACTAGACCTCTCCTGACTGCCCTCCGCACGAGAGGACTGGGGAGTGACTGCAGATAGACGCTCTACAGGCCCTGTACCGACTGTAAAGGATATATTTTCACCGATATTGATACTCGATACAACGAGATCGATCGCGATGGGAGAGATCTGTTCGTCCGAGTGATGGGTTCGAGAGACAGCAATATATAGAGATGACCAGGTTTATTGTGTGGTCCGCACCAACGACTCACATGGTCGAGACACGGAAGGTGCAGGTCACGGGTGGATCGACGTACACGGTGTCGATTCCGAAGGACTGGGCGACCGAGAACGGCGTCAGCGCGGGCAGTCAGGTGGAGTTCTATCCGGAGGGCGACTCGCTGTTCTTGACGCCCCGAAGCGAAGAGGAACGGACCGAGGGGACACTCGACATCACGAGCCTCGACGGCGACGAACTCATGCGTGCGGTGATGACGATGTACGTCAGTGGCTTCGACATCATCGCCCTCGAGAACTCCCGGATCTCGAACGACCAGCGTCGGACGATCCGGAAGGCGACACAGGGGCTCGTCGGCCTGGAGGTGCTCGAGGAAACGCGCGACCGGGTCGTCATCCGCGACCTGCTCGACTCCTCGGAGCTCTCGATTCACAACGCCGTCACTCGGATGCGTCTCATCGCGCTCTCGATGCTCGAAGACGCCGTGGCGGCGCTCGAGGAGAACGACGACGACATGGCTCGAGACGTGATCCAGCGCGACGACGACGTCGACCGCCTCTGGATGGTCGTCTCGCGTATCTTCCGTGCGACACTCCGGACGCCGAAGGCTGCCGAGGAGCTCGGACTCCCCCGCGAGATCTGCTTCGACTACCACTCCAGCGCGCGGCAGTTGGAGCGCATCGGCGACCACGCGACGAAGATCGCCCACCTCACGCTGACGCTCGAAGAGCCCATCCCCGACAACGTCGTCCAGGCGCTCGGCGAACTCCACGACGACGCAGTGGACGTCATCGACGGTGGAATGGACGCGCTGTTCACCGACGACAGCGTCGAGGCGACTCGTCTCGCCAACGACGCCCGCGAGGCCGTCCAGGAGATCGACGAACACGCCCGCGCGATCGACGAACTGCTCCGTGAGCTCGACCCCGCCCGCGCACAGATGCTCGGACTCATCGTCGACTCCATCTCCCGGAGCGCCGACTACGGCGGCAACATCGCCGAGACGGCGCTCCAGAAGGCCGCACCGACGCCGTAGCGTCTCGGCGAGTCGGTCGCCGCATCGACAGCCCTATTAAGCGCAATCATCGAGTTAATAATATGGCACTCACCGACATCGCCGGTCGCTCTCGGAGCCTTCGTGAGGTCTCGACGGTCGGTGTCGCGAGCGTGGCCGTGCTGCTCGTCCTCTCTGCGTTCGCCGCACAGACCGGGCTCTGGAAGCTTCTCGGGATCTCGTGGGTCGCGTTCGTGGCGATGGCCGGTGCGGGCGTCGTCGCGACGTACACCCGTCGGGACCACGCCGAGTCGCTCGTCTGGGGGTACGGTCTCGCCAGCGGCGCGATGATCACGAGCGCGGCCGTCTTCCTCGTCCCGCAGGCGATCGGCGTCTCGGGCGGGACGCCGCAGTACGGCGGGTTCGGCATCGCACTCGGCCTGCTCGTCGGCTTCGGCTCGCACACCGTCGGCCACCGACTCGCGCACATGGATCTCCCACTCGATCGGACCGTCGCGGAACTCAGCGCCCACTCGCTCTCGGCGGGCGCGATCATCGGCATCATCTACGGCAACATGCCGGAGCTCGGCCCGCTGCTCGGGCTCGCCATCGTCTCTCACAAGGGACCGGCGGGCTATGCGGCCGCGGACAGACTCACTCGCAACGGCCACGGATGGACCGCGCTGCTCCTGCCGGCGGCGGGCGTCGGCATCACCGCTCTCCTCTCGAGTTTCGTCGCCGTCCCGGCGTCCGGTGCGGTCCGCGGCGTCGTCTTCGGCTTCGCCGCCGGCGTGTTCCTCCACGTGGCGATGGACTTCCTGCCGCGGTGTGAGATCGGCAGCGAGATCCACGACGTGTTGAAGCTCGAAGGCGATGCACACCAACTCCTCGACCGACTCCGACTCCACGCCGTCGCGAGCACCACCATCGGCGGGCTCGTCGTCTTCGTCGCGTGGTCGATACTCGCCTGAACCGTCCGTTTTGCGTCAGTTCTCGGCGTTCGACCCGTCTCGACAGCCTTCGAGCCAGAAGTCGTAGCGTTCGACACAGTCGGACTCGTAGGGGCCAAACTCGAAGCGACCGCCGCCGTCGGTGAGCTGTCTCGAGACAGACTCCGTCCCGTCGCAGGAGACGATCTCCCCGCTCAGCGTCGGCGGATCGGAGACGTCGAGGTCGACTTCGACGACCAGCGTCTCCCGTCCCGAGTCGTCGTTCTGGGGGTCGAGGTAGCTGTCGATGGTGACGGCCATACAGTGGGTGGGTTGCGCGGTCTGGACGGTCGCGTTCGCCGTCCCGTTCGCGTCGCCGACGGCGTTCGAGGCGTTCCCGGTCGACTCCTCTCCCGTGAGTCCGGAGACACCGAGATCGGAGAGACAGCCGGTGAGAGAAACGGTCATCGCACTACAAGCGGCCAACAGCGTCCGACGGCTGGGTTCGGAGGGCATCGTCTTCTCTCACTCGTTCGACTGGTTTGTGTCTTTCGGTCAACAAGAATCAGTCGCTATCGAAACGAACTCCTCCAGGGGCGACTGTCTGTCCCCGTAGACGGTCCAGCGAACTACTGCGGTGGACCGAGATACCCCCACGCCAGCAGGCGGTCGCCGTCGCCGTCGATCCACCGTTCGCCGACGTCGTCCCGGTAGTACATGTTCGGTATCAGGATGCTGTCGACGCGGTCGTAACACTGCGCGCGTGCCTGCTGCATCGTCTCTCCCTTCCCCGTGACGACGAGCGGCATCCCGTTGTCGCCCGCGACGCGCCACTGGCCGCCGACGTTCTTCGCGTCTTCGAGGTGGATCCCCTCTCTGCTCTCCGTCTCGAAGACGACCGCGGCGTTCCGGGAGTTCTCGTCGTACGCCTTCTCGTCGTCGAAGGGGAACGGCGGCAAGACGACTCGGACGGCGACCTGATACCCTCGGTGGACCGCCAACTGTGGGTCGTTGCCGTGAGCGAGCTCTGAGAGGAACTCCCCGGTCGGCGACTCGAACGACTCCTCCTGGAGCGTGATCGTCGGATAGCCGAACCGGGGCGTGAACTCGAGGGGGTAGATGCCTCGCTCGTTGACGATGCAGTTGATGTCGATGCTCCCGACGTACCCCTCCTCGGCCAGCCACCCTTCGAGCCTGCCGAGCGTCGCCTCGAACAGTCGGTTCCGGCCGGCCCAGAACATCGAGGTCCCCATCTCGCCGGTCGAGGGGCCGATGTTTCCCGGGAACAGTCGCTTGTGCTCGAAGTTGAAGTTCACCCGATCGACGAACGTCTCGCCGTCGAAGAACCCACAGACCGCGACCTCGACGCCGTCGACCTTCCGCTGGAGTTGAAACCCCTTCATCCGGTGACCCCACGCCTTCTTGTACGCCGTCAGGACGTCGACGACGTCGCTGCCGTCGTCTTCGTCGCCGACGTACAGCAGGCGTTTGACGTTCTGTACCTCGCCGAGCGGTTTGACGACGTACGCGGCGGGGTTCTCTTCGACGAACTGGATACCCGCGTCGAAGTCCTCGAACACGCGGTGTTCGATAGTGTTCACGCCGTGCTCCTCGAGGACCTCCATCGCGTAGCCGCGGTCCTCCTCGAGGCGATCCGTGTTCGGCGTCCCGCCGATCACCGCCTTCCCTCGCTCCCGGAGTTCTCGGGCGAGCGCACCAGTGCCGACGTCCGATCCGACCCAGACGTCGTCGAAGACTATCACGTCCGCCCACTCGACCTCCGCCTCCCAGTCGTCGGTCTTGGGGACGAACCCGTCGCCGATCTCGCGGTCGCTCTCGGCTTCGACGTAGTACTTCACGTCGTGGCCCTCCCTGTGGACCTGCCACGCGAGGTCGGTGATCAAGGCGGCGTCGGCGGAGACGAACAGGAAGTGTACCATATCTCATGGGCGACGACGAGACCGATAAACGCTCGGGTGCGGGCGGTGGCGACGCGGGTCGACGGAGCGAGACGACGCGGACGGGGACGAAGCGCGACTACGGCCCGGACAGCCGTCGCAACTGCAACGAGATCGCCGCGCCGACGACGAGCAGGACGACGAGGTTGAACACGGCCTGAAACAGCGAGCGGTACTCGCGGGTCACCCAGACGTCGATCGCGCGCGACGTGCTGAGATAGAACTGCAGCGTCGCGACGAGCGCGAGCAGACAGAGCCCCGCGAGGATCGCGTAGTTGACGTAGGTCCGCAGGTCTCGCGACGACTCGCCGGGGGTCGCCGACTCGACGACGTCGCCGCCGTCGGTGAAGCCGAGGCGGTCGTCTCCGTCTTCGGCGGACGGCGATCTCATCGCGACCACCGCCGTGCGAGGAGCGCACTCGCGGCCAGCGCGACTACCGCCACACCGACGCCGAAGCCGGGCGACTCGGTCTCAGTCGTCGTGCGCGGGCCACCGCCGTCGTCGCCGCCGGTCTCCGAGTCGGTCTCGAAGTCCTCGACGCGGAACTCCACCTCCTCGACGGACTCGTTGATCCGGATGCGTCGCTGGGGGTCGAGGTTGGCCACGCTCTGTGCGGTGTCGACCATCACGCCGTCTTTCCACAGCACCGCGTCGACGTAGTAGTTGTAGTTCGAGGGGACCGTCACCGTCGTCTCGGCGGTGGCGGTCCGACCCGGGCGGACGGTTCCGACGTCGACGGTCTGGCGGCCGGCGACGAGGTTCGAGTCGGCCTGTCGCAACACGAGCGTCACCTGCAGGTCCTCGGAGGGGTCGTCGCCGCGGTTCGTCAGCGACGCACCGAGCGAGAGCGTCGTCCGATTGTCCGCGGTGTCGGCCACCGACACGGCGACGGGCGGCAACACGTCCGAGTCGGTGAACCCGACGCTCGTCCGGGCGTACGCGGGAGTGAGCGCCTCGAGACCGCGGACGGTCGTCGTCCCCGAGTCGATGCGCTCGGTGTCGCGGAAGACGACCGTCTCGATCCGGTAGTCGCCCTCGCGTCGGACTGTCAGGTTCGTCCGGACGACGCGCTCGCCGTCCCGAGTGAAGTTGCCGACGTCGACGGTCCGCGTCGTCTCGACGAGCCCGGACTCGGCGTCGACGGCGCGGAACCGCACCGTCACGTTGTTCGCGGTGTTCCCCCGGTGGTGGAGGCGCGTCTCGACGTCGAGCGTCGCCGTCTCCCCGGTCACGTTGCTCGGTGCGAGCGCCAGGTCGTCTGCGAGGGTGACGCGGCCCGGCGGGAGCGGCCCGCGGTCGGTCGGATCGGCGAGCACCCCGGGGACGACGGCGACCGCGAGGAGGGCGACCGCGACCACGACGGCGGCGCCGGTCGTCAGTGTCGTCTCGCGGTTCATGTCACATAAAAGAGATGCTCGGCGGCAAGTACTTTGTGGAGCGTTTTATGTGCCCTCGCTGCGCGGTGTGTGACATGACAACGTTCGTGCTCGCGACGAACTCCGTTCACACCAGCGCACTGCTCTGTGACTACCTCGACGACCGACTGCAGGAGGGCGACGTCGTCCACGCCGTCAACTCCCTCCGTGGTGGTGACGCGACGTCTTCGGCGGACGTCCGCGACGGCGAGGACGCGCTCAACACCGTCGACGCCCGACTGGGGGGGAGCGCGGAGGTCGAGACCCACCAGCTCGTCCGCGAGAACAGTCCCGCCGAGGACGTCGTCGGCTACGCGGAGCAGATCGACGCCGACGAGATCGTCCTCGGAGTCAGAAAGCGAAACCCGACGTCGAAGGTCGTCTTCGGGAGCGTCGCACAGGACATCCTCCTGAACGCGAACCGACCGATGGTGGTCGTCCCCCGAGAGGAGGTGTAGCGTCGACGTGGTCAGGCGAGCGCGTCGGTGTACTGGACGCGCCGCCCGTTCGCGTCGACGAGGATGGCGTAGAACACCGTCTCTCGTCGTCGTTCGGCGACGTCTCGGAGCGTCGTATGCCGGTCGTGGTCGGCCGAAGTGTCGGTCTCGACCTCGATGACGCGACGGGTGCTGCGCTTCGTGGCGACGATGTCGGGGACGTAGCCGTCGACCGGGTCGGGGTCGTCCCACCCCGGGACGGCGGCGGTGACCGTCCATCCGGCACGTTCCAGTTCCTCCGCCTCCCGTGCGACGCCGGTGTCGTGTGCCGTCTCGAGATCGTCGGAGCGACTGGCCATATCTCGTTCTGCAGTGACGTGAATATAAATCCCATACAACAGTCACTGACATATCAAATATAGCTGACTTGACGGGAGTAGTGGACGTCTCCCGTAGATATTAGTAGGGGAACGCGGGCTAGTGCCTCGAGCGTCACTCCTCGGCGAGCACTCTGTCGGCGAGCGACGGGACGAACGTCCCGATGTCGGTGACCATCCCGATCGCCTGTGAACTGCCGCGGTCGAGCAGTTGGGTGACGGTCGCGGGGTTGATGTCGACGCAGACGACCTTCGTCGTCGACGAGAGGCAGTTGCCGACGGCGACCGAGTGAAGCAGCGTCGACAGCATCAACACCATGTCGGCCTCGTGGGCCTGTTCGCGGATGGCGTTCTGCGCCTCGACGGCGTCGGTGATGGTGTCGGGGAGTGGGCCGTCGTCGCGGATCGACCCTGCGAGCACGTACGGGACGTCGTTCTGGATACACTCGTACATGATGCCGGAGTCGACGAGCCCTTCGTCGACCGCCTCGGCGATGCCGCCGGCGCGGATCACCTCGCTGATGGTGTAGATGTGGTGTTTGTGTCCCTTCCGAGGGTGTTCCATCGTCTCCATGTCCATCCCCAGCGACGTCCCGTAGAGGCCGCGTTCGATGTCGTGGGTCGCAAAGCCGTTGCCCGCCGAGATCATGTCGACGAACCCCTCGCGGACGAGTCGCGCCAAGTCGTCGCCCGCACCGGCGTGGATGACTGCGGGGCCGGCGACGACGAGCACCTTCCCACCGTTCTCTTTCGTCTCGACGAGCGCCTCCGCGACCTGTCGGATGAGCGACTCGGAGGGTCGCTCCGAGGAGACTCCGCCCTGCATGAAACCGAAGGGGCCGGAGCTGTCGCGCGGTCGTTCCGGCGGGTCGACGCGGATACCCGCCTCGTCGGTGACGACGAGGTCGCCCTCCTCGATGGCATTGAGTACCTTCGTGTACGCGCGCGGACGTCCGTCAGCTCTCTCGACGACGATGGCGCAGTCCATCTCGATGTTCTCGACCTCGATCCACTTGCCGTCGTGGCGAACTTGCGTCGGGTGGTTCGTCGTTGAGTAGAACCCCTTGGGGACGACCTGATCCGCCGGAGCGGCGACCAGTTTGGCGTCGACCGGGTCAGTGAGGTTCGCCCCGATCTGGTGGAGTTCGTGGACGATCTCCTGCAGCGTCACCGCGTCGTCCGCGTAGATCTCCATTCTGCAGTACGACTCGTCCTCTTTGTGGACGCCGACGTCGAACGCCTCGACGTTGAAGTTGCCGTCGAGGTCCATCACGATACCCATCGCCTGCTGCAGCATCCCGGAGTCGATGATGTGACCCTCGAGCTCGACGGTGCGGGAGTGTGTCATTGCTGGAACGACGATACAACAGGGTATGAGAGTTGTGGACCGTCCCAGTCGTGCGGTTCCGGTGAGGCCCTCGACGGCGCTCTCCGAGTCGAAAACAGTCGCTCAGAGGAGGAAGCCCTTCAGGGCGTTGACGACGGTCCACTTGACCTGTTCGACGAACTGTCCGGACTCGCCGGCGACGGCGACGTCGCCGTTCGCGACGGCCGAGCGGAACGCCGCCGCCGGGTTGTCGGCGTTCGCGATGCGGTCGATCGTGGCTCTGTCGGTGGTCATCTTCCGTTTCGCGTCCGAGTCGATTCCCTGCTGGACGTCCGTGATCCGGTGGTTCCGGTCCATGGAGAGCGTGTACGTCGCCCGCTCGTCCCCGTCTGTCACGTAGACGTTCGTCGCGCCGCCGAGACTGATCGGGCCGAGGTCGACGTCGCCGGCGTGGGCGTTGTAGTCGTCGACCATCGACGAGAGCTCCGCGAACAGTTCCTGTCCCCAGTCGGGGTTGGAGTCGTCGGCAGACGCGTCCTGTGCGGCGACGCCGCCGACGCTGCCGACCAAGAGCAGCACGGAGAAGACGAGCGCTGCCAGCTGTGACCGCTGAATCGTAGGCATGAGGAAGTAGAGGGGCCACAAGATATATAAATATTCGTGGAACTTTCGAGTGAAGCTATCGGTGGCGCTCACTCCGTCCGTGAGGCGTCGGAGTCGACGCAACCTACTTCACGACCGTATCGAGGAACGCCAGTTGGTGACCCAACGCCTCCTCGAACGTGTCGCCGTCGAAGAAGCCGAAGTGGTCCGTCGGGAGTCGGAGGTAGGTCGCGTCCGGGACGGTGTCGGCCGCCGACTCGATGGCCGACAGCGAGACGATCTCGTCGTCGGTACCGCCGACGAAGAGCGTCGGACACCGGACGTCTTCGGCGGACGTGATCGGGCGATACCGCGGCATCGCGAGGAGCGTCCGGGCGGGACAGCTGTTCTCCCAGTCGCTCCCCGTCGGCACCAGGCCGAAGACGCCCGCCTTCGCGCCGGGTTCGTTGACGACGGCGAACTCCTCGGGGTCGCCGACGATGGGGACGGTGTAGGCGCCGAGAGCGAGCGACTGCAGTTTGTCGCGGAGACCCAGCGCCGTCGCCTTCAGGTTGTACTTGATCCCCTTGCGCTTCAGGGCCGCTCGCCCGTCGACGAACGGGGCGACGGCGACGACGGCGGCGATGCGGGGGTCCTCGGCGGCGACGCTCAACGCGTGTCCGCCGGCGAACGAGTGTCCCCAGAGCACCACGCGCGACCCGTCGACGCCGTCGAAGTCGCGTGCGGCGGCGACCGCCTCGCGCCAGTCGGCCACCTGCCGACTCGGACTGACGAGGTTCCGCGGTTCGCCCTCGCTGTCGCCGAAGTGACGGTAGTCGAAGAGGAGGACCGCGTACCCGCCCTCGGCGAGTCGCTCGGCGATCGCCGGATAGCCGAACGTCCGTTCGGCGCCGAACCCGGGCGCCATCACTACGACCGGCGGGTCGTCCGGCCGGTCCGGTCGGTAGAGCCAGCCGACACACTCGTCGCCGTCGCTGTCGAAGCGGACGCGGACCTTCGAGAACGACTCGCGAGAGGGGCGTCCGGACCGACGGTGGTCGGGCGTGGTCGTCCGCTGTCGACTGCGAGTGCGCTGTCGGGTCACGCCGACTCCTCCTCCGTGCTGGACGTTGCGGCCGCAGGCTCAGAGAGCGTCTCGAGCACCCGCTCGGAGAAGTCCTCCTCGCTCAATCGGTACTCGAGCAGCCCCTCGAACCACTCGGGTTCGGCGCGCCAGGTCCCCTGGACGTCGTCCTCGGAACGGACGACCGTCGCTTCGACCGGTTTCGGCTCCCACTGGTCGACCTTCGCCAGGTCGATGAACACGTTCAACGCGCGGCCCATCTCCATGTGGTGGACGGTGGGGCCGGGGAAGGCGGTCATGTAGACGAGTTCGACCGTCTCGCCACGGTCGACTCGCTCGACGCTGATTCCGTTGCTCCGGAGCTCTGCTTCGAGTCCGGTCAACTCGTCTGTCATACTGTCGGATACAAGCGCCGGGGGCTAAACCCTTACCGCGGAACGGAGTCCTCGGGATCGTCCGAGTCACCACTCGGCGGCCGACGGGATCGCATGCAGAAAACGGATCGAGGTGGAGAGACTACTGGATCGAGTCGAGTGCGACGGTGTGCGGATAGTCCATCGTGATCCACCGAACCGTCAGGTCCTCTTCGGAGGCCCCCTCGAAGATGGTCACCTCTGTGGGATCCTCCTCGTCGTCGTAGAGGTAGGTCAGCTCGAACTCGGGGAGTTCGTCGAGCACGGCACCGTCGGTCGAGTTTGGAGGTTCGATAGCGCTCATCGTAGACCACGTGTTCGGTGTGGGCAGTGAACGGACGGAGGACAGAAGCGACACGTGGGACGGTCTGCCCGTCACGTCAACGTCGGAACCTGTCGTGACACGGGTAGCCCACTGCCCGCGTGCCGTCCTGCCGTCTCCAGCCGTCACGTCAATCACCCTATCTGTTTATCTGTCTCCACAGTATAAAAAGGTATGGCATGTCATGACACGGGGAGAGTCGAGCCGATTGTCCGGCCGTCCACGAAGCGGAGCCTCAAAACTGGTGTTCGAGGACCAGTTTCGAGGCCTTCTGGACGATGATCTTCCCGTCGCGGACGCGGACGAACACCTGCTCGCCGACGTCCAACCCCGCGACGGTGAGTTCGTCGGAGTGGAGGTTGAGCGTGACGTTGCGGTATTCACCGTCGCCGTCCTTCGACCCGGTCGGAGAGAGCGTCTTACGTCTGACCATCGGATTGTCCCGCACTACGGTCCCGAGCGGAGGTCTGTTACGGTCTGTGCCGTGCTGGCCGTACCGTTCCGCCTCGTTTCCGTGTCGGTTACTCGTGGGCAGACCGGCTACTGTCTATAGTGTTCCGCTTGACTCGACAAAAGCAGGTACGGACGACACAGACCTACCGGTACTCTCCGATTCGAGACGAGAAAACGAACCCCCGTCGAACGCGGTTAGTTGCCGCCGCCGAACATCTGGCGCATCATCGGGTGCATCTCCATCAGCTGCTCTTCTGCGATCTCCTCGTACAGTTTGTACGTGATAGAGACCGTCAGCAGCAGCCCCGTTCCGGAGACCGCACCGATGGTGCCGAGCATGTTCGCTGCCACGGCGAGGATCCCGACGAGCGCGCCGCCGATGACAGTCACCTGTGGGATGTATCGCTCCATCACTTTCTCGATGACCTGCGGGTTGCGGCGGAAGCCGGGGATCTGCATCCCGGAGTTCTGGATCTGCTGGGCGGTGGCCTCCGGCCCCATGCCGGTCGTCTCGACCCAGAAGATCGCGAAGATGGCGCCGCCGATGACCATGAACGTCAGGTCGATCCCGACGCGGATGAGCACCTGCCACGCCTCGGCGGTCGTCTGGGCGGTCCACCACATCCAGTCACCGGGCGACTGGATCGGTGCGAAGTAGTAGAACAGCCCGCCGGTGGGCTGTCCCTGCGCGTTGTAGCTCCCGAGCCACGTGGGCATGTTCTCCAGTTGGCTCGCGAGGATGCGGCCGAGGAACTGGATGTTCGCCTGCAGCGCGCGGACGAGGATCATCGGCAGGACGGACGCGTAGATGAGCTTCACCGGGAAGCGACCGCGCGCGCCCTTCACCCGAGCGTGACTGAGCGGGATCTCTACCCGCACCGACTCGGCGTAGACGACGACGGCGAAGATGAGCACCGTCGTGATGAGCGCGAGCAGTTGACCCGGCCCCATGAACAGCGCCTGGATCCCCTCGGCGGTGAGCAGCGACGGCATGTCGACGTCGCCGGTGACGATGCCGAACCACGTCGGGAAGAACCCCGAGACGTTGCCCAGCCCCTGCCAGGCGAACAGCCCGGCGACGAGCTGCTGGCTCACGCCGGCGATGATGAACAGCCCGATACCGGAGCCGACGCCCCACTTGCTCACGATCTCGTCCATGAACAGGATGAGGATGCCGCCCACCGCGATCTGCGCGAAGATGAGCGACTCAACGCCGAGCATTCCGCCGGGGAACGTCTGCGCGAGCTGTTGGCTCGCCGGCAGGAAGTCGCTGGCGAACACCATCGGGATCCCCGTCAGACAGATCATCACGACCACCAGCACCTTCTGGAGACCCTGATAGAGGATCTGGTCGCGGGGGTCGTTGGTGTCGAGTCCCAAGAGGTCGGCCCCGCCGAGCAGCTGGAGGACGATGCTCGCCGTGACGATCGGTCCGATCCCCAACTGGAGGATCGACCCTTGCGACCCGGCGAGGATCGATCGGAAGTTGCCGTAGAAGTCACCGCTGACGTTACCGAGTCCGAACAGGGTGACGTTCGTCAGGAAGAAATACAGTACCAAGATACCCGCTGTCCAGCCGAGTTTCCGTCGGAAGGGTACGTGACCTTCCGGACGGGCAACTGACGGCATACGCGTCAGCACTGGTTCAGCGGCTTCTTTCCATCCCATATACGGACATACTCTACACCGTGGTTTGTAGGTGCTTCGCTTTAGCCCCTTTTGGAGTGTACAGAACTGATCTGTCGCTCAGTGAGAAATAAAACCCGACAGCGCCCCCCGGCGGCTGGAGACCGCTGGCGCTGGCCAGTTGTCGAAAAATCGAGAAGTGTGCGAAACGGTAGCGTTCGGCGTGCGACGAGTTACTCGTCGGCTTCGGCGTCTTCGGCGTCAGCCTCGTCGGCCTCTTCCTCGGCGCGCTCCGAGAGGTCGGCGCTACCGCCGGCCTCTTCGATGAGTTCGACCGCGCCCGCGGTGAACGCATCGGCGACGACGTGCAGTTCCTGACGGACCTGCCCGCTGCCGAGCACCTTCACGGCGTCGGCGTCGTAGCCGTCCTCGACGACGTCGCGCGCGTCGATGTGGTAGGCGTCGCCGTCCTTCTCGGCGAGACCGTCTGCGGCGAGCAGCGCGGCGTCCTCGTCGAGCTTCTGGACGGTGACCTCGAGGACAGTCGTCTGGGCGTCCTCGGGACGCTTGAAGCCGTACTTGCCGAGCGGTTCGTAGTTGTGGAACTCGTGCTTGGCGCGACCCGCGCGGCCACGGCCACCGCGGTGACCGGCACCACGCCGGTTCTTGTGGGTACCGCCGCCGTGCGTGCGGGAGCCACGCTGGCGTCGTTTCTTGTTCGTCATTATCGCATCGCCTCCAGGAGGTCGTCGATCTGCTCGTCGTCGTGCTTGCCGAGCTGACCACCTTCCTTCGTCGGATGCTTGATGCCGTCGTGGCCACCGCGCGGCGGGTGGAGACGGAGCACCGGGGAGAGACCCTGCTCTCTCAGCGTGGTCTCTTCCTCGACGAGCGCCTCGGCGAGTGCGCCGAAGTCGTCGTAGTCGGTGTTCTCCGAGAGCCACTCGGCGTCGACGTCTTCCTTGCCCTGGAACGGTTCCGCGCGCTTCTGCAGGAGCGTCTCGACGACGTCGACGCTGGGTTCGCCGTAGGCGACCCAGTCGTTGACCTTCGTCACCATCCCACGGTACGTGTCCGTCCACGGGACGAGCGTACAGTGGTTGACGCGGTGGAGGTTGAGCATGCCGAGCGTGTCGCGCACGTCGGAACTCTGGTCGATCTCACCGCGGAGCTGGACGACCGCTTTCATCGGTCGCTCACCTCACGCTGCTTCTCGCGAGCGCGACGGGGCGTCCGCGACTGCGAGGCGTTCTGCAGTGCGTTGTAGGTCGCCTTCGCGAGGTTGACCGTCGTCCGGGTGTTGCCGTCGGACTTCGTCCAGGCGTCCTGCACGCCGGCGAGTTCGAGGATCTTCCGGACGGTCTCTGCGGCCGCGAGCCCCAGCCCCATCGGGGCGGGGATGATCTCGACGGTGACCGAGCCGGCTTTCCCCTTCGCCTTCCGCGTCAGCGAGTGGGTGCCGCCGGGACGGTCCTCCCACGAGCCCGAGCCGCGGTCGACCTTGATGATGTTCAGCTTCGCCACTTCGATGGCCTTCTGGATGGCGCCACCGACCTGGTCGTCGCGGGCCTCGGCGTAGCCGAGATAGCCGTCGCGGTCACCGACTGCGCAGACGCAGCGGAACTTGACGCGGCGGCCGGAGTCGGTCATGCGCTGGACCATGTTGATGTCGAGCACCTCGTCGTCCAGTCCACCGAGGAGCTGGTCGACGATCTCCGGCTCCTTCAGCGGGAGACCGGATTCGAGTGCCTGGTCCATCGAGCTGATGTCACCGTTCTGTACCTTGCGGCCGAGTCGTGTCCGCGGCTCCCAGCCGTCGTTGTTGTTTCGTCTGCTCATGCGTCCTCCTGAAGTCGCTCGAGCACGTCGTCGAAGTGCCCGGGCAGTTCAGTGGCGTCGAACTCCCCGCTGTAGAGCGGCTCGTCGAGCTGCTCGGCGTACTCGGCGATGTGCTCGCCGCGGTTACGCGACCAGTCTGCGAGTACGCTCTCGTTGTGCGGGATCTCGAGCCCTGCGTCGATTGCTCCTTCCTGTACTGCGAACACCTTGTTGCCGGGCGTCGCCGTGTTCAGACCGATGTCGAGGACCGCCTCCTCGAGTCCAGCGTCCAGCGCGCGCTTGCCGGCGAGATACCCCGTCAGGTACGCACTCGGGAGATTGCCCGTCGGGGCCTCCCAACCGTACTCTGCGAGGTCTTCGCTGGAAGCGGCGGCGTGGATCTCGTCACCCTGCGGTCCGGGAGTAGCCAGCTGCGCCCTGACGTGCTTGTTGCTCACGCGAGCGACAAGGCGGGGCTTGCCCGATTTCAACAGGCGCAACCTCTGGTGGTAATCCGTCCGGACCTCACGGCGGCGCCGCATCGGCACCTTGTATCGTGGTCCAGTTGCCATTTAGTTGTCCTCCAGTTCGATGTCGTAGTTGTTCTGGATGAACGCCTCGAGACGGTCGACGCTGTCGAACTCGCCACCGCTCGCCTTGTTGTAAAGCGTGCGGTACTGCGTCCGGTTCAGCGGACCGTCGTCGCGGAGTTCCTTCAGCCGGCGTCGCTGTGCGCGAATCCGGCTGACCCATTCGTCCTTCGAGTCACGCCGACCGCCCTTCTTCCCTTTGCGGGAGCCCGGGCCCTTGCGGTGGCCGTACGCACGCTTGTCTGCGCGCTCACGAGCGCGGCCGCGAGAGTTGCCTTTCGCGTCCTTGGCACGGATGGTGCCCTGCTCGATGAGTTCGCGGATGTCCTCGCGCGTGATGGCGTCGGCGATCTCGCCCTGTGCTTCGGGGTCGAACCAGACGCGGCTCTTGCCGACGTCGAGTTCGTCCGCGGCGAGTCGCTTCTGTGCTCTCAGGTTGCTCATTCCTCGACCTCCACTTCGACGTAGGTCGGGTTGAGGACGCGGATCTCGCGGTCCTCGGCGACCTCCTCGATGCGCTCGCGCTTGCGAGCGCCGACCTTGCTGGCGATGCGGACGGCCTGGGTGTCACCGTCGACGCCCTCGAGGTCGTCCACGTTGTTGACGTAGACCTCCTCGAAGCCGCTCGGGTGCAGCCCACGGGCACGTTTCGGCGTGCGGTAGCCGGCCTCGACCATCGGGCCCTTGCCCTTGATTCCACGGCGCTGCTTCGAGAGGTTGCCGCGGGGCTTGCGCCACGAGGTGGGGGTGCGCTTCTTCTTGTGGTAGTCCTGCCGGTTGAACTGCGGCATGCCCTCGCGGTGCTTCTGTGCGAGCGCGCGGGCCGTGTCCGCGTCCAGTTCGGGCGTCTTGTCGGCGTAGCCGCGCGGGCGCAGCTCCGTCTCGACGTCCTCTTCCGGCTCTTCTTCTTCGGCTTCGGTCTCGTCTTCGACCTCTGCCTCGGTCTCTTCTTCCTCTTTGACCTCGAGGCCACCGACGTCGGCCTTGATACGAGCGGCGAGGGCGTTACCGATACCTTCGACCTCGGCCAGCTCCGACTGGCTCGCGGCCTTCACGTCCTCGACGGACTCGTAACCGGCCTCACGCAGTGCCTCGGCCTTCGAGGGACCGACACCGCTGATGTCTTCGAGTTCCTGAATGTCGTCTTCAGCCATCTAGGCACCTCCTGCGGTGGGCTTCTCTACGATGTAGACGCCGTCTTGGAAGACACGAGTGTCCTTGTCCGAGACGCGCGTCAGCTGTTCAATGTCGGCGGCTGTCTGCCCAACGTCCTCCTTGTTGGGACCGGAGAGCGAGATCTCCTCGCCGTCGACCTGTACTTGTGTGTCGCCGCGAATCTGTGCGCGTCGCGGCGCCTTCTCGCCGAGGAAGTTCGAGATGACGACTTCGTCGCCCTCGACTTTGACCTGCATCGGGAAGTGAGCGTAGAAGACTTCCATCTTGTACTCCCATCCGTCGGTGACGCCGTGAACCATGTTCTTGACGTGGCTCTCGAACGTACCGATGGTGGAGTTCGTCTTCGCGTTCTCCTCGTCGGAGGCGACGACGACGTGGTCGTCTTCGACGCTCACGGAGACCGACGGATACCAGAGGCGTCGCGTGACGCTTCCGTTCGGTCCCTCCACGGTCAGGTCGAGATGGTCGACCTCGGCCGAGACGTCTTCTGGGATTTCGATTTCGACTCGACTCATGTTAGTAGACGTATGCGATGACTTGGCCACCGATGCCCTGTTCTCGGGCGTCGTAGTGGCTCATGACGCCGTGGCTCGTCGTGACGATGAGCGTCCCGTAGTCACGGGCGGGGAGGAACCGCTTCTCCCACTTCTCGAACTCGTCTGCGCCCGCGGAGTAGCGGGGCTTGACGGCGCCACATTCGTTGATCGCGCCTTTCAGTTCGACCTCGAACCGACCGGACTTGCCGTCGTCGACGAACTCGAAGCCGTCGACGTACCCGCGGTCGTAGAAGACCTCGAGGACGGAGCCGATCATGTTCGAGGCGGGCTCAACCGTGTGCGACAGATGCCCAACACTCTCGGCGTTGTTCACACCGGAGAGGGCGTTGCTGAGGGGGTCGTTGCCTGCCATTGTTATCGATACTTCTTGAAGCCCATGCTGCGGGCGACCTCGCGGAAGCACTGCCGACACAGGTTGATGTCGTACTTGCCGACGAGGCCCTGCTTTCGGCCACATCGACGACACTCGTTCTGCTGGCCCGTGCGACGCGTCGCGTGCTCGCCCGTGGCTTCACTTTCGCTTTCGCTCATTCTGAGACCTCCACGTCGAACGTCTGTTCGAGGAACGCCGCTGCGTCCTCGGGTGTCAGGCGGTGGCTCGACGGGATCGAGCGCGCCACCTTGTCACGCTTCGTGATGCGGTAGCCGGGGCGGACCATGTTGACCGTGACGTCCAGCCCGTAGATACCGATCTGCGGGTCGTACTCCTGGCTCGGGAAGTCGGTGTGCTCCTCGACGCCGAAACTGAAGTTGCCGTTGTCGTCGAACTGCGACGTCTGCAGGTCGGTGAGCGGCAGCGCCGTCTCGAGGAACTCGTGGGCCGCCTCGCCGCGAAGGGTGACCTTCGCGCCGACGGGCGTCCCGCGGCGGACACCGAAGTCCTGTCCCGCGCGACCGGACTGCGTCCGGACGCTCTGTTGGCCGGTGATCGCTTCGAGGATCTCCTCGGCCTGCGCGAGCGTGCGACCACCCTCGCCGACGCCCATGTGGACGACGACCTTCTCGACGCGCGGCTGGCGCATCTCGTGGAACTCGCCTTCGCTCTCGCTCATTCGTCATCACCCGTCGTGGTGACGGCCTCGTCGTCGTCGCCGGTGAAGTTCTCGTCGATGACGACGACGTAGTCTTCGACCGTCTCGAACTCGCCGTCGTCGGTCTCGACGCGGACGGTGTTCGGACCGCTGCCGGGCGTGACGGTGATCTCGGCGAGCGTGCCGATCTCGCCGGCGTGGCTGCCGGCGACGGCGGTGACGAGCGCACCCTCCTCGTAGGCGAAGTGCGCGACGATCTCCTTGGACTCGTTGTCGACGACGATCGAGTCGTTGGTGCCGTACTCGCTGCCCTCGTCGACGCGGACGTTCGTTCCGTCGTGGAGCTGCAGCTGGAAGGCACCGCCGGAGACCTGCCGCTTGCCGGCGATCTTGCCGAGTCGGCTCGACGCCGAGTCGGCGTCGACGGGGGTGAGCGCGAGACGGCCACCCTCGTCGGGGAAGACGCGGTAGTACTCCTCACGCTGCGTGAACGCTAGGATGTCGAACATCCCGATGGGGCGGCGGTGGTCGACGGACGTCTCCCCGTTGACCAGCACCGTCCCCTCGTTCAGCGCGTAGCGCGCTTCTTTCACGGAGTCGACGTAGCCGAGCACGTCGCGCAGGATGATGACGAGCGGGACGCCCGCCTCACCGTGCGGTCCGGCACCGGCTTTGATCGTGAACGTCGATTCCTTTCGCTCGATCGGCCAAGAGTTCGGAACCGAGAGTCGCTTCTGGTGGTTACTCATTCGTTACCCTCCTCGAGACGCGCCTCCCGGCGGTCGTCCTCCAGGTCGAGTTCGACGACTCGAACGTTCGAGGCGTCGAGCGGCCGCGGCGTCTCCTCGCCGTCGGCCTTCGCGACGGTGACGTCCTCGACGTGGATGACCTCGTCTGCGAGGTCGACCTTGAGGACTTCACCTTCCGTCCCGGCGTAGTCGCCGCGGAGCACCTCGACGGTGTCGCCGGCGTTGACCCGGACGTTTCGCTGGCCGTACTCCTCGCGGAGGTCACCGGACAGCGTCGCGCGAACCTGCTTCTGCCGCTCGTGGAGCGGGGCGTCTCGCTTCTGGGTTCGCTGTTTGTGTGGTTGGCGGCTCATACTATACGATCATCGTTGCCGTGCTGGCGATGCTCCCGAAGCGTTCGGCGACTTCACGCGCGACGGGACCCTTGATCTCGGTCCCGCGAGGCTCTTCCATCTCGTCGATGATGACGGCGGCGTTGTCCTCGAACTTCAGGCGCGTTCCGTCGGGTCGCCGGATGGGTTTGCGCTGTCGGACCACGACGGCCTCCAGCACCTGACGCCGCATCTCCGGCGTCCCCTTGGTGACCGAGACGGTCACCTTGTCGGCGATCCCCGCTTTGGGGTGTCGATTCTTCGTTCCGGAGTAGCCCGAGACGCTGATAACCTTCAGCTGGCGGGCTCCGGTGTTGTCTGCACACGTGATGAGGGAGCCTTTCTCCAGGCCCTGCGTGACGTCGGCCTTCAGTGCCTCCATCAGGCATCACCCTCCGAGGCGCCGGTGACACCCTCCGCGACGTCGCTCGACGTGTCCTCTTTGGACTCGTCGGCGTGGGCGGTGTCACTCGGGACGCCGTCCGTGGCAGCTAGTTTCTCGACGACCACGTGTGACTTCGTCTTCGACAGTGGTCGGGTCTCTGCGATACGAACCGTGTCGCCTTCCTGAAGCTCCATGCACGGGGGTGCGTGGGCCGGAACGCGACTACGCCGCTTCATGTAGCGGTCGTACTTGGGAACGCGAACGTCGTATTCGCGTTCGATAACGACGGTTTTGTCCATGTCTGTGGAGGCAACGGTGCCCTCGAGCGTCTGACCGCGCACGGAAAGTGAGCCGTGGAACGGACAGTTCGCGTCGGAGCATGCTTCCTCCGGTTCTGGTACGTTCAATCCTAACGCCATTTCGAATCACCTGCGTTCTCGGTGCGGTGGGCGGGTCGTGAGAGCAGTCGTGCGCCATCCACCGTAACGTAGACCACGTCCTCGCAGTCACCGGGCGGAGACGAACGTCGTCCGTCTCCGTCCGGCGAGCCCGTCCGGGTCGAATCAGACTGACCGGGGAACCCCCCGGCAGTTTCCGACTCCCGTTTGAACGTGGACCCTGGGGCCTTGCGGCGGCGTCGAGCGATCGACGACTCGTCGAGCGATCGACGAGTCCCAGCGGCTTCATCTGTGCACTGATCCGGCGACGGATACACTCCGTCGGCGAACTCCGGCTCACCCGCGGTGAGCGCGAATTCGAGGGTCACCCCTCGCTTCGGCACCTGACGTACCCGAGTCCCGTCGTCGATATGCAGCGTCTGCATGGTCTCGACGACGACACGGCCGGCGATCCCGACGAGGTCGGGGTTCGCGGCGTCGACGACCCGCACCGAAAGGCCGTTGAGTTCGTGTCGTGTGAGGGTCTCGGGTGTCAGTGCCATGTGTTACTCGTGGTCGCCTTCTTCGTGCTGGATCGTCTTGATCCGCGCGATCGTCTTCTTGAGTTCCTTGACGCGACCGGGGTTCTCCGGCGCGCCACCCGCGGCCTGGACGGCCTTGGTGTTGAGCAGTTCGGTCTCGAGCTCTTCGAGCTCGGCCTCACGCTCTGCGGCCGTCATGTCGCGGATCTCGTCGTTGTAGAGGATCGCCATCAGTTATCCTCCTCCTCGTCTTCGTCTGCTTCCATCTCGGCGACGAGGTCGGCTGCTTCCTGTTCGACCTCCTCGTCGAGTTCGTCGAGCTCTTCTTCGACGTCGAGGTCCTGGTCGTCTTCCTCGTCGACGTCGCCGGTGGCGACCGGCTCCTCGCCGGTCTCCTCGACGACCTCTTCGACGACCTCCTCGTCGATGGCTTCCTCGGGTTCCTCGACGGCGTCCTCGTCGGGCACCTCGTCGGCGTCTTCGCCGACGTCCGGAACCTTCTCGTCTTCGGGCTCGTCGAGGAGTCCCTCGACGCCCTCGGTCTCTGCGACCTGTTCGACGGCCTCGACCTCGGCGTCCTCCGCGATGGCGAAGTCGTCGGGCAGTCGCGCGCCCGGCGGGATGATCTTCACCGTGACGCCGATGGTACCGAGCTTCATCACGGCGACGCCCTGACCCTCGTCGACGACCTCCTGGGCGGGTTCACCGTTGTGTTTGATGTAGCCACGGTTGAACTTCTCGATACGCGAGCGGGCACCGGTGACCTTCCCCGCGAGGACGATCTCGGCGCCGAGTGCGCCCGCGTCCATGATGCGGTCGATGGTCGTGTGACCCGCTTTGCGGAAGTACCAGCCACGCTCGAGCGCGTTGGCCAGTCGGTCCGCGACGATGCGCGCGTTGAGGTCCGGCTCGTCGACTTCCTGCACGTCGATCTGTGGGTCGTCGAGGTCGAACCGCTCCTGCAGTTCGCGCGTGATCTTGCGGATGTTCTTTCCGCCCTTGCCGATCACCATACCGGGCTTCTCGGCCTTCAGGACGATCTGTGTCCCCATCGGGGTCTTGGCGACGTCCATGCCGCCGTAGCCCGCTCGCCCGAGTTCGTCCGCGAAGAACTCGTCGATCTGGGACTTCTGGAGTCCGTCTTCGATGAATTGGTGTTCGTCTGCCATTTATTCGGCCTCCTCGATGATGAGTTCGACGTCACAGATCGGCGTGTTCCACGGGTCTGCACGCCCCATCGCGCGGGGCTTGCGACCCATCCGCTCGCCGGTCTTGTGTGCTGCGACGTGCATGATCTCCATCGACTCGCCGTCGAAGCCCTGCTCAGTGGCGTTGTTCTTGACGTTCTCGAGCAGTTTGAGGAAGTCCTTGCTGGCCTTGTTCGGGTAGCGACCCGCGTCCCAGCCGTCGATGTCGGAACGGTGGCCGACGCCGGTGTTGTGCTGCTTGAACGGGACGGAGCGCTCCTCGTTGATGACCGCATCGAGGTACTCCTCAGCCTCGGCGACGGTCATCCCCTTGATCTGGCGGGCGATGGCCTTGCTGTGCTTGATACTGATGGGCCGATCTCGGAGCATACCTTTGGCCGTGGTCTCCGGGTCGGCCTCGACGCTGTAGTTGATACCCATGGCTTACTTGAGTGGCACGAACTTCGAGGACCGGGTCGCGCCGATGCCGGCCTGGCCGTGGGTGACCGAACTCCGCGTGAGCTGGAACTCGCCGAGGTAGTGACCGATCATCTCGGGCTGGACCTTGACGCGTTCGAACTCCTGGCCGGTGTAGACGGCGAAGGTCAGTCCGACGAAGGAGGGGAGGATCGGCATGTCACGCAGGTGCGTGCGCACCGGATCGTTCGCCGTCTCCTCCTCGCTCTTGTCGCGGACCTTCTCGAGCAGCTTCTCGTGCTCGACGCCGAGTCCTCGTTTGATAGTTCGCCGCTGACGTGCGGGGAGCAGTTCTGCGACCTCGTCAAGCTCCATCTCCTGCAGCTCGTCGAGCGTGTGACCGCGGTAGGTGAACTCACCTTCACGGCCGGTTCGGTATTCCGAGCTCATTATTTGTTCCCTGCCTTACCGCCGCGACCGGTGCGCTTCGATGCGATGTCACCGACCTTGCGGCCTGGGGGTGCGTTTCGCGAGACGGACTTCGGCTTGCCGGGGTGCTGGCGGCCGCCGCCACCGAACGGGTGGTCGACGGCGTTCATCGCCACACCACGGACGCGAGGCCACTTCGTCCCGCGGGCCTTCATCTTGTGATGCTTGTTTCCTGCCTTGACGAACGGCTTCTCCGTGCGGCCACCGCCGGCGACCACACCGATGGTCGCGCGGCAGTCGGGGTTGAGCCGCTTGACCTCGCCGCTCGGCAGCTTGACGACCGCGACGCTGCGGTCGTGGCTGAGCAGCTGTGCGGAGACGCCCGACGACCGGGCGAACTTGCCGCCGTCACCGGGCTGACGCTCCACGTTACAGACCGGGACCCCTTCCGGGATCTCCGAGAGCGGGAGCGTGTTGCCGGGTTTGATCTCTGCTGTGACACCGACCTGGATGGTCTCGCCGACGGTGACACCCTCGGGGACGAGGATGAGCCGCTGGTCGCCGTCGTCGAACTCGACGGCGGCGACGGGCGCGCTCCGGGCGGGGTCGTGCTCGATGTCGACGACCGTACCGGAGACGGTGTCCGATTCTTCGGACTTCTTGTGCGACAGTTCGGCCTTGTAGCGGTGCGACGGAGCCCGGAAGGTGGGTCCACCGCGACCACGACGCTGGCCCTGAATGCGACGTCCCATAGATTAGAACACCCCGATTCGCGAGGCGACTTCCTGTGCGTCGTCGTCCTCGCCCAGCGTGACGATTGCTTTCTTCTTCCCCTTCGGGGTGACCTGCGTGTTGACCTTCTGGATGGTCACCTCGTAGCGGGATTCGATCTCCTCGACGATCTCGCCCTTTGTCGCGTCGATGTGGACGATGAACTGGAGCTTGTTGTCGAAGTCCATCTGGTTCATCGCCTTCTCGGTGACGAGGGGGTGCTCGATGACGCTCATCGGTCGGCCACCTCCTCGAGTGCGCTCTCGGTGAAGATCGTCAGGCGACCGGCGTGCGTACCGGGCGCGAGGTCCTCCGCGCTGACGTTCTCCGCCGTGGCGACGTCGGCACCGGCGAGGTTGCGCGCCGCGCGCGACGGTTCCTCGCTGGTGACGAAGAGGATCGACTTGGGTCGCTTGTACTTGCGACCACGCGTCTTCCCGCGGCCGGCCTTGACCTTCTTGTTCTCGTCGGAGCGCTCGATGTCGGCGTAGACGCCGAGCGTCTCGAGCAGCTCGACGACTTCCTGCGTCTTCAGCAGGTCCTCGAAGTCGTCGGAGACGACGAGCGGCAGTTCGAGGTCGTCGTCGAACTGATGACCGCGCTCGCTGACCAGTTCGGGGTTCGCCGTGGCGGCGATAGCCGAGCGGACCGCGAGTTTGCGCTCCTTGTCGTTGATCTTCTTGCCCAGTTCCTTCTCGACCTTCGGCGGGTGTGCTTTGCGCCCGCTGACTGCGTGCGGGACGCGTCGGGCGACGCCGTTCTCGCGTGGGTCGTGCGACATCCCGCGGCCGCTTCCCAGCGACTCGGCGGGGGTACGCAGCCCGGCGAACTCGTCTGCGCCGTAGGCCTGTTTCCGGTTTGCCTGCGCGGCGAGGACGGCGCGCTTGATGAGGTCCGGACGGTAGTGCGTCTCGAAGACCTCCGGCAGTTCAAGCGTGCCGGCGTCGTCGCCGTTCAGGTCACGAATTGTTGCCTGCATAGTTTATCCCTGGTTCGATGCGGTTGAAACGTAGCGCACCTCGGGGTCGAGGCGCGGTTGGTCGTTCGGTCGGACCGCCGGGCGGAAGCGGATGAGCCGCTTGTTCGGACCCGGCAGCGACCCCTTGATGAGCGCGTAGTTGCCGTCGACTTCGCCGTAGTTGACGAAGCCGCCGTCGACGCTCGCGTCGGAGCCCTCGCCGACGTCGATGAGACGCTTGTTGAGTTCCGTCCGCTGGTGGTAGCCCATCTGCCCCTGCTGCGGAACGGTCGAGCGAACGCGGCTCGGGTTCCACGGGCCGAGGTTACCGATGCGACGCCGCCATCCCTGACGGGCGTGCTTCCCTTTCCGCTTCTGGACGCCCCAGCGCTTGACGGGACCCTGCGTCCCCTTCCCCTTCGTGACACCGCTCACGTCGAGGTACTCGCCGGGACGGAACACGTCCTCCATGGAGTGTTCGCCGCCGTCCTCGAGGAGTTCGAGCGCGAAGTCCGCGCGCTCCTCGAGGGAGCCGCCACCGACGCGTGTCTCCATCACGTCGGGCTTCTTCTTCGGGACGTTCTTGAGCGCACTCGGGACGGTGTGGGTGATCATCCGCACGTCGTCGACCGTTCCGTCGTCGAGGAGTGCGCGCAGTTCGTCTGCGTCCTCGTCGAAGGTACTCTCCGCCGGCAGGTCGAGGGTCCGGTCGAGTTCCTCGTGGAACTCGGCCGTCCATACCTCGGTCACCGGCTTCTTTCCGTACGCCGTGTCTTTGTAGGCTCGCAGAGCGACCGCCCGCATCGGGGGCGTCTCGACGACCGTGACGGGAACCGACTCCTCCATCCCCTCGCGCGGGGAGTTGGACTCGTCGTTCACCATCACGACGTGGGTCATACCGGCCTTGTAACCGGCGAAGCCCTGCAACGCAGGCGAGCCCTCGTCGTCCGGCCAAGACCGGATACGAGGGACTTCACTCGCCGCGCGCTTGCGCGGGCCGAAGCCCATCGAGCCTTTTCGTGGTCTGCTTGGTTGTGGCATTGTTTCACTCCGTGAGTGTCAGGCAGGCGAGTGAGGCGAACATCGCTTCCTCCGTCCGCACCACCTCGCTGCCCTGTCGCGGAATCGTATTCAGCCAGAGGTCGAACCCGGTGTCGGGTCCGACGCTCGCCCCGCCGATACTGGCGGGGAGGTCCTCGACGTCGACGTCGAGGATGTCTGGAAGCCCTCGTCCGGGGGATCCGAAGACGACGGTCGTTCCGTCGTCGAGACGGCCGACGAGCGACGACAGCCGCGAGACGGAGAGTTCCTCTCCGTGCCGCGACGTCGCGATGCGGACGCCGGCGTCGTCCCGGGCGAGTACTTCCTCGAGGTCCATGCGTTCGACGACGTAGCCCGGTGGGGCGACGTCGACGATCCGCGCACGGACCGGCTCTCGCGAAGAGATCCTGACGGTGACGCGCTCTCCCTCGGCCACCTCCATTCCGTCGGGGGTGATGAGGGAGATCGGGTGTTGCATTCCGCAATTGACCCGGACGCGGCCTTCAGGTCCGACCTCGGTCACGATTCCCTGTGTTAACGACCCCGAATCGTCCGATCCGGAGCCGGTCTGTGGGGAGACGCGCAGGGGCGGGAGTACACCGACGTACTCGAGTTCGTCGCGGACGTCCCAGACCTCCTGACGGAGGTAGGGGGGCGTCACGGCGTACTCGAGTACGGTGGTGACGAACTCACCACCCCAGCGTTCCTCGCCTTCCCGGTCGGGGAAGACGACGAGTCTGTCCGCCCGGAACACCGTCGCCGCACGGGCGACGTAGCCGAGCTTGCGAGTTGCCTCGCGTTTGTCCTCGGCCTCCCGGACGAGCGAGGACGGCACGCAGACGGTCTGTGTCATGGCCGTCCTTTGGCGTCTCGCCACTAGACTGTAGCGATTGTACCGGAGCCTCCCCTAAAAGGGTAGCGAATGTAATTCGGAGTTGCGAGGCCGTCACATGCGCTTTCGTGGGGGTTTCGTGTGGAAGTGTCTCGTGCGAAAAACACTCACGCCGACCGCCCGTTCTAGGGGATTCCGGAACCCTTAATAAGTAATCTCGAGTTAGATGTAACTGTAGCACGACGCGGGACGGACGTGCACTGATAGTGTAGTGGTATCACGTGACCTTGCCATGGTCACAACCTGGGTTCAAATCCCAGTCAGTGCACTCCAACACCGCCTGCCTGCACTGATAGTGTAGTGGTATCACGTGACCTTGCCATGGTCACAACCTGGGTTCAAATCCCAGTCAGTGCACTTCTCCGAATCCAACACGACCCAGCACCGAGCTCGTCTCGGCGCAACGTCGCTGGTGCGGTGTGTGCGGTACACTGAGATATGAACCAGAGAGTGGAGCGAAGCGGAACGACCCTGGTTCAAATCCCAGTCAGTGCATTTTCCCGATTCTAACTCACGAGCGGCGCGTTTCAGCGCGCCGTGACTTAGTGAATCAGTGAAAATCGAGACGCTGGGATTTGAATCAGGGAACGGAGCGAAGCGGAGTGACCGTGGTTCACATCCCAGTCAGTGCAGTGCTCTCGGTTCCGGATCGCCGGAACGACTCTCGTCTCATGTCCGTCTTTCCCACACGCGCGACGCACGCGAACAAATTAAAACGAGTCGACTCGGCGAACAGGCCGAGAGAACGCCGGGCCGACGACCCCCTCCCACTCGTTCACTCGTCGCCGTCGACGTCGGTCGCGTCGGCGTCGAGGCCGAACGAGAGGGTGTCGGCCGTCTCGATGCGCTCGATCCCGTCGAGGTCACAGAGTTCGTCGACCGCTGCCTCGGGAAGCGTCACGAGGGACGCGGAGAAGCCGAGGTCGCGGTCGACCGACCCGTCGAGTTCCTCGACCGTCGATACGAGCACGTCGGAGCGGTCGTCGTCGTGAAGTTCGACCACGAGCGACACCGACTCCTCCGCCACGGGGTCCTCGCGGATGCGCCGGACCGGATGTGAGAGGTACATAGCGGTGAGAGACGGGCGGGCGAGAAAAAGCCGCGGTCTCGGTGTCGTGGACGCCTCACTCGACCGGGTCGCTGGCGGCGGCCCGGTCGGCGGCGTCGGTGTCGCGCGTCGACCACCGGAGTTCGAGCCCCACCGTCCCGTCGACCAACCCCAGCCGCGACGACTCGGTGTCCGTCTCGTAGCGATGCGGCGGTGGGAGCGTCACCGACTGGTCGCCGACGCTGACGACGACCGCTTCGTCGGTGTCGAACAGACGTTTCAGCTCGGTGAGCGAGTCGACCACCTCGTGTCGCGTCGGCCGGTCGCGGTCGTGTGCCGGTCTGACGCCGCCGACGACCGGTTCGATGTTGACGTCTGCGCTCCGGTTCGAGAGGACGGCGTTGACGACCGCGCCGAGGAGAATGACGAGGCCGCTGAAGTAGAGCCAGGTGAGGAGGACGAGGATACCGCCCACGACGCTCTTGTCACCACTCTGTGCGTAGAGGGTAAACAGCGTCTCGAAGGTGACGAGTCCGACCGCCGCGAACAGCGTCCCGGGGAGCACCTCGACGACACCGACGTCGGTGTCCGGAAAGATGTAGTACATCGGAAAGAACGTGACGGCGAGTCCGGCGACGAGTACGGCCCGCGAGAGCGTCCACGCGAGGAGTCCGTCGTCGCCGAGAGGGACGACCGACTGGACGACGACGGCGGTGACGATGGCGACGGCGAACGTGACGAGGACGATGAGGCCGTCCGAGAGTTGGTCGCCGAACGTGTTGGCCGTCTCCGTCTCGTAGATGTCCGAGAAGGCCGTATCGAGCCCGCGGAAGATACGCAGCGTCCCCCAGACGAGCACGAGTCCGCCGACGATGGTCACTCCCGTCGACCCGCCTGCCGTCTGCAGTTCCGTGACGAGCAACTGCTGTGCGCCCGGCGTGAGCACGGCTTCGATGAGCGTGATGAACCCCTCCTCAAGCGAGCGGCTGCCCGTCGCGGAGATGGCCGCCAACAGAAGGAACAACAGCGGCAACAGCGAGACGAACGCGTGGTAGGCGATGCTGCCGGCGAGGAACGTGATCTTCTCGGCGCGAATCTCCGTGACGATGGCTCTCCCCACCGTCAGGCCGCGCTCGACGCGTGTGTTCATCGACCCTCGTCTAACACGGCTGACGAGAAAAGTGCGTGGGGACAGCGCCGTCGCTGGAGGTCGGGCGTGGTCCGTCGCCAGCGTGTCGGTCGTAGTCCGTCGTCAGCGTGTTGAGCGTGGGCCGTCGCCAGCGTGTCACTCGTGGGCCGTCGCTCGTGGACGACCCCGACAGTTAGGCGGTCGGGCGTCGTACGGGGACGTATGACAGTCATCGCACTCCTGAGTGTCGCTCCCGTCGTCGAGGGCAGCATGTCCGAAGAGGTCGCCAAGGCGATCGCCGCGCTCGACGACTTCGACGTCGCCTACGAGACGAACCCGATGGGGACGGTCGTCGAAGCCGACGACGTCGACACCCTCCTCGCAGCAGTCGGGGCCGCACACAAGGCCGTCGACGGCGACCGCGTGAGCACGTTCCTGAAGATCGACGACAAGCGAACCAGCGACGGGACTGCCCGCGAGAAGGTCGACGCCGTCGAGTCGCATCTGGGCCGCCCGGCGAAGCGAGAACGCGAGTAGACTGCGGCGTCGGCCCGAGCGTCGAACTCGACCCCCCGAGTACGGCCGGCTGTGGGTGGCATTCGACGGGTCGACCTCGGTCGCGTCGTCGAGCAGGCGGGGTACGAGATCCACTAGACACTCCTCGGCGCTTCGCCGACTGACAAACCCTAAGGGCGAAACCGCCGAATCCGTCGGTATGGACAGCATCAACCGGATGGCCATCGAACTCGTCGACGAGGCGCTGGACTTCGCCGACGAACTCAACATCGCAGCCTACGAGCTCGACTCGGGGGCGACGGTGCTCGACTTCGGCGTCGAGGCCGACGGCGGGATGGAGGCGGGGCTGTTGCTCGCTGAGATCCAGACCGCCGGACTGGCGACCGTCCAGACGCGGATGGACGAAGTCGACGGCGCGCCGCTGCCGTACGTCGAACTGTCGAGCGACCACCCCGGCATCGCGCTGCTCGGGTCACAGAAGGCCGGCTGGGAGTTGGAGTTCGACGACTTCGACGGGCTCGGCAGCGGTCCGGCCCGCGCGCTCGTCGGTCAGGAGACCGACTTCGAGCGACTCGGCTACTACGACGAGTTCGACCTGACCGTCCTCGCCGTCGAGTCGGTCGAACTGCCCGACGACGAGGTCGCAGAACACGTCGCCGACCTCGCGGGGATCAACCCCGAGGCGGTGTTCCTGCCGACGTTCCCGGCCGGGAGCATGGTCGGGAGCGTCACCACGGCCGCCCGTGCGGCGGAGCTCGCCGTCTTCCGGCTGATGGAACTCGGCTACGACCCGCTCGACGTCGTCTCTGCCTCGGGGACGGCACCCGTCGCCCCCGTCAGCTACGACGAGGGCGTCGCCATGGGCCGGACGAACGACGCGCTCGCCTACGGCGGGCAGGTCTACCTGCACGTCCGCGAGGACTTCGACCGCTTCGACGAGATCGTCTCGACCGCTGCCGACGACTACGGGACGTCGTTCTACGAGATCTTCGAGGACGCCGACTGGGACTTCTACGAGGTGCCGGAGACGGTGTTCGCCCCCGCGCAGGTCACCGTCGACGTCGCGAACGGGCCGACCTACGTCCACGGCGAGACCGACGAGACGCTCGTCGCCGACTCGTTCGGTCTGTGAAGTTCAAACTGGTCCCGCCCGCCCCGGACGACCTCGCCGTCGTCGCCGACGCCCAGCGCGCCGTCCCGCTGGTGCCGGGGTCAGAGGACGACTGCTGTGCCCGCCTCATGCGTCGACTCGACCTCCCGAGTCGGGACGTCGCGCGGACCTGGCTCACGTTCCTCCGGGCGCTCGAACTCGCCGAGGAGACGCCGTCGGGGTTCAGACGCCTCCGGGTCGACCCCGCCGAGACGCGGCTCCGCGAGACGTTCCGACGGCGAGTGTTCGGTGCCGAGGAGATCGTGACGACGCTCGCGGCGGCCGACCGGCCGCTGACGGTCGACGACCTCTTCGAGACGTTCGCTGAGCGCGTCCCGGTCTGGGAACACCACAAGAACCCCACCGAGTGGGAGGACGTCTGGCGCGACCGCGTCGGCGAGATCCTCGAGTGGCTCGTCCTCCTGGGGGCCGCAGAGCGGACGGACGGCGGCTACGTCCCGGCGGCGGAGTGACAGCTGACGCCCCGGCCAACGCACATATCAGAAACGTTTAAATCGGCACAGTTAGGTGCGACAACTGGCGTACTCGTGACACGGACGAACAGTAGTATGACCCCGGAGGCGAGCGTATCGGAGCGGAGAGGTGAGAGCCGGTGACCGACGGCCGGAGCGTCGCCGTCGCCAGCCTGAAAGGTGGTGTCGGGAAGACGACAGTCTGTCTCGGTCTCGCGGCCGCGCTCGTCTCGCTCGACCGCTCGGTCGCCGTCGTCGACGCCGACGTCGCGACGCCCGACGTCGCCGACAGTCTCCAACTCGACGTGGAGAACCGGCCGACGCTCGACGACGTGTTCGCCGGCGAGGCGACGGTGTTCGACGCCGTCGCGGCCACCCCCTACGGGTACGACGTGCTTCCGATCTCGGACCCGCGGCGGGCCGCCGCCGGCGATGTCGACGCACTCCCTCGACTCGTCGACGTGCTCCGACACCGCTACGACCTCGTCTTCGTCGACTCGCCGCCGGCGATGGGGTACGGCGCCTCGCAGGCGTTCGGCGCGGTCGACGAGGCGATGCTGGTGACCAGTCCGCGACTCCCGGCCGTCCACGGCGCACGGCGGACGGCCGAGACGCTCCGGCGATACAGCGTTCGCTCCTGTGGCCTCGTCGTCAGTCGGACGGGGTCGGGAAACCACCCGAGCACCGAGCGAATCGCCGAGTTCGTCGGCGCACCGTTGCTCGGAGCGATCCCCGACGACGACGCGGTCCCGCTCGCGACCGACGCGGGGAAACCGGTTGTCGTCGACGCACCCGAGAGCGAGGCGGCGGCGGCGTTCCGCGACGTCGCCACCGCGTTCGTGGCGACCGCTCGGCGGGAGTGAGCGGCGCGAAACGGTGAGTGTGAATCGACGGCTGGCGCGAGACGACCCCGACCGTTCCACTCAGTCGCGGTCGACCCTCGTCACCGTCCCGACGCCCTTGCTCTGTCCCTCGCGGAAGACGAACCGCTGGCCCTCCTCGACGCAGTAGGGACGGAACTTGAACTCGACGCGAGCGTGGCCGGTGTCGCCCGGTAGGAGCTGTCCGTCCTCGGGATAGAAGACGGCTGCCTCGCTGACGGTCTCGAGGTGGATGACCGGTTCGTACCCCGCTCCGATTCGCGTCGGGTGGTTGAGCACCATCACGTCGGCCTCGAACGACCGGGTCGCGACGGGGTCGGTCTCGGGGTCGACCAGCACCATCCCGCGGTCGATCTCTCGCTCCTTGACGCCTTTGAGCGCGATGCCGACGATGCGGCCCGCCTTCGCGCGGTCGACGCGGTGGTAGTGCATCTCGATGGAGCGGACCTCCACCTCGCGGAACTCCCCGTCCTGCATCGGACCCAGGAGGAGCGTGTCGCCGGCCTCGACGCTCCCGGAGGTGACCGTCCCGGAGGCGACGGCGCCGACGCCCGTCACGCTGTAGGTCCGGTCGATGTACAGCCGGAACTGCCCGCCCTCGTCGCTGGTCTTCGGCAGTTGCTCGAACAGCTGGTCGAGCGTATCGAGCCCCTGCATCGTGACGGCGCTGGTCTGGACGATGGGGACGACGGCGGAGCTGATCTCGTCGACCGCCGCGTCGACGCCGTGGCGTTCGACGAGCAGCGGCGTCTTCCCCACGTCGCGCAGGAGGCGCTCGACCTCGCGTTCGACCTCCGACACGCGCTCTTCGCTGACGGCGTCGACCTTCGTCAGCGCGACGACGGTGGGCAGTTCGGTCGCGAGCAAGATGCCGAGATGTTCGCGTGTCGTCCGGGTCGGTCCGTCGTCGGCGGCGACGACGAGCAGGCCGTAGTCGAGCTTCTGGCCGACGAGGCCGCGGATCGTCGTCCGAAGCCACGGTTCGTGGCCGACGGTGTCGACGAAGGAGATCAGCCGGTCGGCCGTCTCGACGACCTGCGCCCGGTCGGTTCGGCGGTGCGGGTTGTCCATGTGGACCGGGCCGTCGCCGTCGAAGCCGTAGACGGCGTAGGAGAGGTCCGCCGAGAGGCCGCGTTCGACCTCGTGCGGTTGGACGTCGAGGAACCCCCGGGTGCCGCCGTTGCCGTCGTCGGGCTGGCCCGTGACGAGCGATCCGACGAGCGTGCTCTTGCCGTGGTCGACGTGACCGGCGGTGCCGACGATGATGTGGTTGTCGTCGGATTCGAGGTACGCACCCTCCCGAATCGTGGCGATGCCGACGATGCCGCGTTTGGCGTCGTCGCCGACGCCCCACGTCTCGACGTCGTCGATGTGGGCACCGGCCTCCTCGGCCAGGAGCGACAGGACGTCCATCGTCTCGGAGAAGGCGTCGGGCGAGATGCCGGCGATGCCGCCGTCGTCGGTGACGCCGACCACGTACGTGGCTTCGCCGTCGCCGGACAGTACACGGTGTCGCAGTTGGGCGGCGAGGCTCTCCATTCTGCCGTCGGCGAGGTGGAGGTCGCGAGAGAGGCGCTCTTTGAACTCGATGTTTCCGCCTTCCTCTTCGCCGCGCTCGAGGGCCTCGTGTAGGGCGGCCCGGTCCGCGCTCATGGACGGGGTTAGGTAACCGCTTCATATAGCCCTTTTCGTGTTGTGAATACCCATACCACAATAGGGCTCGGGTGTGTACGCGTCGCTCCGGAGTTGCGGACGTCGGATGTCACGAGAAGGAGTGGCGTCTCGGTCGGTCAGTCGGTTAGCGTCTCGTACGCTCGGTTGACGCGCTTGAACGCCTCCTCGCTTCCGTCTTCGGTGTCCGGATGGACCTCCTTCACCTTCGAGCGGTAGGCGCGTTTGACCTCCTCGGCGGTGGCGCTGGCGTCGAGTCCGAGCGCCCGGTACGCCTCCGCTCGGGAGGGGCCGGCTGTCGTCCTCGGCGCGCGACCCGTCTGCCGTCGCTCGCGTGCATCGTCGGCGGTCGCCCGTCGGTAGTTCTCCCGGACGTTCTCGCGACGCGCACCCGCTCCGAAGCCGGCGAAGCGCTCGCGCTCGTTCGGCCGCTCCTGTCGAACCCGACGGCGGGTGCGGTCGTCGAGCCGACCGCTGGCCTGGACCCACATGAAGTAGGCGGTGGCTCCGAACGCGAGGGCCAACACGAGGAGGAACGGCTGGTAGACGAGTCCGAGCACCGCCACGAGGACGGCGAGCCCTGCGAACACCGAGGCGAGCGCCATCACGAGCTGGTCGCGGTCCACACTCTGGCTATGGAGTCCACCGTTGTAAGGTTCTCGTCGGCGGCGACGGAACCGTCCGTGCCACCGCGCCGGCGACGTCGTCGCGGCGGGCCGGCCTCAGCGCTCAAGAGGCTGTGTCGCGAACGGCTGTGTATGAGTCTCAGTGGTCTCTGCCAGGTGTGTGAGTCGACGACCGCCGAGCACGCGTGCGACCAGTGCGGGACACAGGTGTGCGACGAACACTTCGACCGGACACAGGGCATCTGCGTCCGGTGTGCGTCAGTCCGCGACGAGGGCGGCGTCGACGAGCGCGAGAAACCCTCGGGGACGGGCCACGACGACACCGGGCCCGGGACGGGGATGCGCTGACGAGCGGCCAGACCGGCGTCCACGTCACGACACTCGACACGCAACGCTATCCCTCCCGCGTGCGTCTCTAGATACATGAACACCGTCCCGGAGACGACGAGCGACCTACGATCCGACGACTACCGGTGTGAGGTCTGCGGCCGAACGTTCCGAACGGAGGCTGCGCTCCTCGACCACGTCAACTCGGTCGGGTTGGTCTACTGACCGAACCGTCGCTCACCGGAACTGGTTCAGCCGTCGCTTGAGCCGACGGGCCGCCTGACCCGCCGCTCTGTCGAACGTCTCGCCCTCGCCCGCGAAGATGATCCCCCGCGAGGAGTTGACAAGCCCGACGCCCTCGGCGAGGCCGAACTCGACGGCCGCCTCGGCGTCGCCACCCTGTGCACCGACGCCGGGGACGAGAAACGGCAGCTCCGGCACCTGCTCGCGGATCGCCTCCAGCTCCTCGGGTGCTGTTGCACCGACGACCAGCCCGACGTTGCCGTGCTGGTTCCAGAGGTCTGCGAGCGCGGCGACCCGTTCGTAGATCCGCTCGCCCGAAGCGAGTTCGAGGTCCTGGAGATCCTCACCGCCTGGGTTCGAGGTCCGACAGAGGACGAACACGCCCTTGTCCTCTCGGTCGAGGAACGGCTGCAGCGAGTCGCGACCCATGTACGGGTTGACCGTGACGGCGTCGACGTGGTCGAGCAGTTTGGCGTACTGTCGCGTCGTGTTGCCGATGTCGGCACGCTTGGCGTCGAGGAGGACGGGGACGTCCTTCCCGTGGGCGTAGGCGATCGTCTCCCGGAGCGACCGCCAGCCGTCTGCGTCCTCGTAGAACGCCGCGTTCGGTTTGTAGCAGGCGGCGTGTTCGTGCGTGGCGTCGATGATGCGACGGTTGAACGCCCACTGCGGCAGCTCCTCGTCCCGGAGGTGTTCGGGGATTCGACTCGGGTCGGCGTCGAGACCGACCGAGACGACGCTGTCGACGCGCTCGATGCGGTCGTCGAGGCGGTCGAAGAAGTTCGAAGCCATTTATCGGGTCTCTCGGTCGAGGGGACTAAACGTTCTCCTTTCGGCCGGGTCGGAGCGTCGATGGGGTGAGTCACCTGTCGTTCGCCGCGCCGACCGACCGAACGATTTAGTGGTTCGACAGGAAACTGAACGGGTATGAGTCAACCGGCCGAGAGCGACCTACAGGAGGCGACCACCGAGCAGTCGAGCATCGCTCCGGCGGAGGCGTTCGCCCTCCTCGGCAACGACACCCGGATCGAGATCCTCCAGGCGCTGCTCGACGCCGGCGGCGACGACGCGCCCGTCGCCTTCTCGGATCTCTACGCCCGCGTCGACATCGACGACAGCGCCCACTTCAACTACCACCTGAAGAAGCTCACCGACCACTTCGTTCGGAAGACGGAGGAGGGGTATCGCTTCCAGTACCCCGGTCGGAAAGTCGTTCGGGCGGTGTTCGCCGGCACGTTCACCGACCACGCCGAACTCGACCCGTTCCCCGCACCGGGGTCGTGTTACGACTGCGAGGGCGACCTGCAGGCGTGGTACGCCGCCGAACATCTCACCATCGAGTGCGTCGACTGCGGCCGGAGCCACCTCAGCTACTCGTTCCCGCCGGGCGGCCTCGAAGACCGGACGCCGGAGGAGCTGCTCGACGCCTTCCACCACCACGTCCGACACCACTACTGTCTCGCCGCCGACGGCGTCTGTCCGGAGTGTATGGGGAAGATGGAGACGACGCTCGGACGCGACTGTGAGCTGCCTGGGTTGGAACTCCGCGTCGACCACGTCTGCACGCGGTGTCGGAACCACCTCTACTCCGCGGTCGGGGTGAACCTGCTGGACAACGCCGACGTGTTGACGTTCCACGCCAACCGCGGCGTCGACCTCAGCACCCGCCCGTTCTGGACGTTCGACTGGTGTGTCAGCGACGAGCGGACGACGGTGCTCGCCGAGGAGCCGATCCGGGTCCGACTCGACATCCCCTGTGCGGACGACACCCTGTCGGTGACGCTCGACGAGACGCTGACCGTCCTGGACGTCGACCGTCCCTGACGGCGAAAACACCTACCTTTCTGGGTCGAGAATCCCACTGTATGGAACGTCGGTTCACGACGACATCGACGTCGATCGTATCGAATTTCGGGAGGTGGAGGTGTGGCCACTGAGACCGAGGAGAACCCGGCCACACAGTCGCAGGCTCACTCACACGACATCCTCGACACGCAGATCAAGGAGGGGATGAACGAACTCGATCGCGAGTCGATCGGACTCTTTCTCTCTTCGCTCTCGGCGGGACTGGACATCGGGTTCGGACCGCTCCTCATCGCGGTCGTGGTGACGGTCTCGACGGGCCAACTCTCACCGCCGGTGATCGAGATACTGATGGCGAGTGCGTACTCACTGGGGTTCCTGTTCGTCATCCTGGGACAGACAGAACTGTTCACCGAACACACGACGCTGGCGGTGTTGCCGGTGCTCGACCGACAGGCGTCGGTCGTCGACCTCGGACGACTGTGGGGACTGGTCTACGGCGGCAACATCGTCGGCGGCACCCTCTTTGCGATCTTCGTGGTTCCCATCGGCATCTCGCTCGGCGTCGCAGAGCCGAGTGCGTTCGCGGAGGTCGCCACGAAGTTGACGGACCACAGTGCGTTCACCCTGTTCGGAGCGGGCATACTCGCCGGCTGGCTGATGGGGCTGCTCTCGTGGCTCGTCACCGCGTCGAGCGACACCATCGGCACCGTGGCGGTCATCTTCATCGTCACCGGCGCCATCGGCTTCATGCATCTCCCCCACAGCATCGCCGGCAACGTCGAGGTGCTCGCCGGCCTCGTCGCCACGAACGAGGTGACGTTCGTCGACTACGGTCGGTTCCTGGTCACCTCGACTCTCGGCAACGCCGTCGGCGGGACGGTGTTCGTCGCTCTCCTGAAGTACGGTCACGTCGTCCGCGGCGGGAGCTGATCCGTTCGGTTCCTCACACCGGTCGCTCTTCGGTCCGAAACGAGTAGTCGACCGACGGAGCGCTGTGCGTCAACGCGCCCATCGAGACGACGTCGACGCCCGTCTCGGCGTACGCGGGGACGTCGGCGAGCGTGATGCCGCCGCTGGCCTCCGAGAGCACGTCGGCCGGAAGCGCGTCGACGCCGTCGGCGACCTGTTCCGGGGCCATGTTGTCGAAGAGGACGATATCCGCACCGGCCTCGACGGCCCGGACGCCGTCTTCGGGACGCTCGACCTCCACCTCGATCTTCGTAACGAACGACTTGCGGGCACGGAGCCGTGCGACCGCCTCCTCCAGTCCCAGCTCCGCGACGTGGTTGTCCTTCACCATCACGAGACCCGAGAGGTCGAGTCGATGGGTGTCGCCGCCGCCCGCGGCGACGGCCCGCTTCTCGACGCCGCGCAGTCCGGGCGTCGTCTTCCGCGTCGCCGCGATCCGCACCCCGTCTGTCACCTCGGCGGCGGCGTCGACGGCGCGACGCGTCGCCGTCGCGACGCCGGAGGCGTGCCCGACGAGGTTCACCGCGACGCGCTCGCCACGGAGGACGTCCCGTGCGGGGCCGGTCACACGGAAGACGACGTCGCCGGGGGCGACTCGACTGCCGACGTCGACCGTCCGTTCGACGTCGACGCCGAGGTAGTCGAAGACGGCGAGCGCCTCCTCCAGCCCCGCGACCACGCCGCGCTCCTTCGCGACGAGTCGCCCGTCGGTGTCGCCGGGGACGTGGTTCGTCACGTCACGGTGGCCGAGATCCTCCCGGAGCCACCGCTCGACGGTCGAGTCAGCGACGAACACGGGCCTCCTCGACGTCGTCTCGACCGTCCAGCGTGGTTCCGTCTCGCTCGCCGTCGGCGACGACGCGGTGACAGCCCGCCGAAGGGTGCTCCGCAGCCGCCCGTGCGACGAGAAGTCCGGTGACGCAGGCGTTCCGGAGCTCGTACAGCTCCCGCGACGTCCGCGTCCGTGTGTAGGCGTCGACCTCGCCTTTGAGTCGTCGGAGTCCGGCGGTCGCCCGTCGGAGACCGTCCGGCGTCCGTTCGAGACCGACGTGTTCGTCCATCAGCGTCCGTAACCGTCGGAGCTTCGCCTCGGCGAACGACGGCGGGAGCGACGGGTCGCCGTCACGGGGGAGTGGGGCTTCGACCGTCTCGACCTCGTTGCCGGCGGCCGCCTCCCCCGCGCGCAGTCCCCAGACGAGCCCTTCGAGGAGGCTGGTCGAGGCGAGGCGGTTGGCGCCGTGGACGCCGGTCCGGGCACACTCGCCGACGGCGAACAGGCGGTCGAGCGTCGTCCGTCCCCGGTCGTCGACGGCGACCCCCCCACAGAGGAAATGTTCGCTCGGCGCGACGGGGATCCCGTCGGCCGGGTCGACGCCGCGTTCGTCACACAGCGCCGCGAGATCAGGGAACTCGTCGGCGAAGTCGAACGCGGAGACGTCGAGGCGAACCTCGCCGGTCCGCGCGCGTTCGCGGGCGACGGCGCGGGCGACCACGTCGCGCGGGGCGAGTTCGGCGTCGGGGTGGACGTCGGGCATGAACCGCTCGCCCGTCGCGTTCCGGAGGACGCCACCCTCGCCGCGGACCGCCTCGCTGACGAGGAACGGGTCGTCCTCGCCGCCGTCGTCCCGGTCACCACCCCTGTCGTCCTCGCCGCCGACGTACGCGGTCGGATGGAACTGCACGTACTGCATCTCTTCAATCTCGGCACCGGCGAGCGCGGCCATCGCGACGCCGTCGCCCGTCGTCCCGCCGGGATTCGTCGACCGGCCGTAGCAGGCCCCGACGCCGCCCGTCGCGAGCACCGTCGTCCCGGCGAACACGGGTTCGGCCGACTGACCAGGGTCGCTCGACTCGAGGTACGCGCCGTAGACCCTGCCCTCGTGGGTGAGGAGATCCAACACGGCCGTGTCGTCGCGTACCGTCACGCGGTCGTGTGCCTGCAGGTGACGGAGGAACGGTCGGAGGACGTGTCGGCCGGTGCTGGCGTCGACGTGGAGGATGCGACGCGAGGAGTGGGCCGCCTCGCGCCCGAAGTCGTAGCCGTCGCCGTCGGTGTCGAACGCGACGTCGAGGGTGTCCAGGAGGACGTCGTCGACGACCTCCCGAGCGTTCGAGACGAGCACGTCGACCGCTTCCGGGTCGGCCTCGCCGTCGCTGGCGGCGATGACGTCGTCGCGGAACGACTCGGGGTCGTCTCGGGTGACGGCGATGCCGCCCTGCGCCCAGTCGGAGGCGGCGTCTTCCGGTTCGCTGGCCTTCGTGACGACGAGCACCGCCGCGCCGGCACGTGCCGCGCCGAGTGCGGCGGCACAACCGGCGATCCCGCTGCCGACGACGAGAACGTCCGCGCTCTCACGAGTCATAGCTCCAACATCCGCTCCATCGCCACGGCGGCGAGTTCCTTCTCCCGTGGTGCGACCTCGACGACGTTCCGAGGGCGACCGGCGGCGAGTTCCTCCAGAATCCACGTCAGATAGTTCGGGTCGATCTGCCGCATCGCGTTGCAGTCCATGCAGGCGTCGCCGCAGAGCGGGACGACGTCAACCTCGGGATGCCACCGCTGGAGGTGGTTCACGAGGTGGATCTCGGTGCCGACGGCCCACGTCTCGCCGGGGTCGGCGTCGGCGACGGTGTCGCAGATCTCGCTCGTCGATCCCGATCGGTCGGCAGCCTCGACGACCTCGCGGCGACACTCGGGGTGGACGACGACCCGTGCGTCGTGTTCCCGTCGGGCCTGCTCGACGTGGTCGACGCGGAACCGCTCGTGGACCTGACAGTAGCCGTCCCAGAGGATCACCTCGGCGTCGGCGACGTCCGTGACCGCTCGCCCGTCGGCGTCCCACGGGTCCCACTCGACCACGCCGTCCTCGAGGTCGAGTCGGTGGGCGGTGTTCTCGCCGAGATGTTTGTCGGGCAGAAAGAGCACGCAATCCCCGCGTTCGAACGCCCACTCGAAGGCGCGGTGGGCGTTCGAGGAGGTGCAGACCAGTCCTCCCTGCTCGGCGCAGAACGCCTTCAGGTCGGCGTAGGAGTTCATGTACGTCACCGGGACGACGTCGCGGTCGCCCGCCGCTTCCGTGAGTTCGGCCCACGCGGCGTCGACTTGGAGGGCTTCGGCCATCCCCGCCATCGGGCAGGAGGCCTCCATCGACGGCAGCAACACCGTCTGGTCGTCGTCGGTGATGATGTCGGCGCTCTCGGCCATGAACGTCACTCCGGCGAAGACGACGTACTCCGCGCTCGACTCGGCGGCGCGCTTCGAGAGTTCGTAGGAGTCGCCGACGAAGTCGGTGTACTCGACGAGTTCTCGCCGCTGGTAGTTGTGCGCGAGGACGACCACGTCGTCGCCGAGGTCGTCGCGGACGGCGCTCACGCGCTCCGTTCGTTCTCGCTCGGTCAGTTCACGATACGGGTCCGGCAGCGGCGCAAGGTTCCCGTACTTGAAGAGGCTGAGGTCGGTGTCGAGGTCGACTGTCTCTAACTTTGGCACTGGTTCTCACCTGTGTAGCTAGATGAGCCGTACGACGCACCCATTGAAAAAATTTTGTCTTCAATAGAGCTATCGTCACCAACTACTACTGAGTGGTGGCCTGGAGAAGTTAGCAGGCACTACCGAAGACACGAATCGGTGGAAATCAGTCTCTCGATCGTCGCCGTCCGTCTCGGCGACGTTACCGTCCGTCGTAGACGACGTCGCCGTCGACGACGGTCAGCGTGACGTCGATATCTGCGATCGACTCCGCGTGTTCCCACGGTGACCGATCGAGCGCGACGAGGTCGCCTCGCTTTCCGACCTCGACGGTTCCGAGTCTGTCCTCGTCGAACCCGGTGTAGGCGGCTCCGAGCGTGTAGGCCCGGAGCGCCTCGGTCACGCCGAGTCGCTGGCTCTCGGCGGGGGCGTTGACGGCGTGGTGAACGCCCAACAGCGGGTCGAGCGGCATACAGTCGCTCCCGAAGGCGAGCGGTGCGCCCGCGTCCAGCAGGGCCGGATAGCGGTTCGTCTCCGTCCGCCGGTCGCCGAGTCGGGCGGCGTAGAGTCCGTCCTCGCCGGCCCACTTCAGGAAGTTCGGCTGGACGGAGGCGACGACGCCCAGTTCTCCGAACCGGTCGACCGCCTCGTCGCTGGCGAGTTCGACGTGTTCGACCCGGTGGCGCGACTCGCCGGGGTTCTCGCAGTCCTCGTAGGCGTCGAGGACGGCGTCGATGGCCTCGTCGCCGATGGCGTGGGCGGTCAACTGAAAGCCGGCGTCGTCGGCGCGGGCGACGAGGTCGGCCAGCTCGTCGGGGTCGACGACCCACTGGCCCGTCGCCTCCGCGTCGTCGGCGTAGGGTTCCGAGAGTTTCGCCGTCCGGCCGCCGAAGCTGCCGTCGGTGTAGGTCTTGATCGCACCGGTCTGGACGAACTCGCTGCCGTGGTTCGTCCGTTCGCCCGTCTCGACGAGCGCGTCGAGGTGGTCCGCCCAGTAGTTGACCCGGACGCGGAGCGAGAGTTCGTCGGCGAGATCGAGCGCCCGGTAGACCTCCGGCGCACGGGACTTCCGAACCATGTCGTGGATGCCGACCACGCCGCGTTCGTTGGCGTACTGCTGAGCCGCCCGGACCAGTCGCTCGGTCCCCTCGGCGTCGGGTTCGATCGTCTCGTAGACCGGGTCGACGGCCTCCTCGACGACCACGCCGGTGGGGTCGCCGCCCTCGCGGTGGACGTCCGCGGCCGGCATCTCGTCGACGAGACGCTCCAGGGCGACGCCGTTGAGCGACGCGACGTGCATGTCCTCGCGGAAGGCGGCGACGGGGCGGCTGTCGCTGACGGCGTCGAGGTCCTCGCGGGTGAGATAGCGCGACTCGGTCCACGTGCTCTCGTCGTAGCCGAACCCGAGCACCCACTCGTCGCTCTCTGAACTCTCCGCCGTCTCGTCCGCTCGCGCCCGCAGCCGGTCGACGGCCTCCTCGGGGCCGGACGCCCCCGAGAGGTCGGCGTGGACGAGGTAGCGCCCCGTCGCGGTCAGGTGGGTGTGAGCGTCGACGAACCCCGGGAGGAGGACTCTCCCGTCCAGATCGACGACCTCGGTGTCGACGCCTTCGAGGAAGCGAACCTCGTACTCGGGACCGACGCGGACGATGCGCCCGTCGCGGACGGCGACGGCTTCGTGGGTCTCGTCGGGGTCGGTCAGCGTGTGGACCTCCGCGTTCGTCAGGAGGAGATCGGCGGCCTGCGTCATACTCTCGCAGGGTACGGGAGAGGGGAAAGAGGTTCGGGAAGAGGCCACAGAACCGACAGTCCTTAGCGACCGCCGCGACGACGACTCGGTATGAGCGACCCGGCAGACCTCGCAGCGAAGGTCGAGAGCGGCGACCTCCGCTTCCACGAACTCGAAGAGCACGCCGACGCCGACACGGCGGCGGCGGCCCGACGCCTCCTCGTCGAGGAGCAGTCCGGTGCCAGCCTCGACACCGTCGGTGACTACAGCTTCCCCGCCGAAGACGCCGACCACGCCATCGAGAACATGGTCGGCGCGGCGCAGATCCCGATGGGCGTCGTCGGCCCGGTCAGCGTCGACGGCGCGGCCCGCTCCGGCGAGACGTACCTCCCGCTGGCGACGACCGAGGGCGCACTCCTCGCGAGCGTCAACCGCGGCTGTTCGGTGATCGACGCCGCAGGCGGAGCGACCGCTCGCGTCACCAAGTCCGGAATGACCCGCGCGCCGGTGTTCCGCGTCGCCGACGTCGCCGAGGCCGAGGCGCTGGTCTCGTGGGTCCGTGACAACGAAGCGCAGTTGAGAGAGGCGGCCGAGGAGACGACGAACCACGGCGAACTGCTCGACGTGACGCCGTACGTCGTCGGCGACAACGTCTACCTCCGGTTTCGCTACGACACGAAAGACGCGATGGGGATGAACATGGCGACCATCGCCACCCGCGCGGCCGCCGACGTCGTCGAGGCGGAGACGGCAGCCAGCCTCGTCGCGCTCTCGGGGAACCTCTGTTCGGACAAGAAACCCGCCGCGGTCAACGCCGTCGAGGGCCGCGGCCGCAGCGTGACCGCCGACGTGCTGATCCCGCGCGAGGTCGTCGAAGACCGTCTCCACACGACGCCCGAGGCGATCGCCGAGATCAACACCCGGAAGAACCTCGTCGGCAGCGCGAAGGCAGGGAGCTTAGGGTTCAACGCCCACGTCGCCAACGTCGTCGCCGCGATGTTCCTCGCGACCGGGCAGGACGCCGCGCAGGTCGTCGAGGGGTCCAACGCCATCACGACGGCGGAAATCAAAGACGACGACTTGTACGTCTCTGTCTCGCTCGCCAGCCTCGAAGTCGGCACCGTCGGCGGTGGGACGAAACTGCCGACGCAGGCCGAAGGGCTGGACGTCGTCGGCGTCCGCGGCGGCGGCGACCCCGCCGGGGCGAACGCGGACGCGCTCGCCGAGTGCGTCGCCGTCGGCGCACTCGCCGGCGAACTGTCGCTGCTCGCCGCCCTCGGGTCGCGACATCTCTCCAGCGCCCACGAGAGTCTGGGTCGGTAGCGACGCTCGAACCGGGGTCACTTTCACTGCCGGTCGGCGACGACTTCGTAGGCTGCACCCTCGGTATCGTCGGGTCCAGCGGCACTGCCGCACGGTTCCCGTTCGCGCGCTACAGTTTCACTTTCACCGCACACGCGAGGCTCGATTTTAATTCCTGACACGTAAAACCGTAAAATGCGCTCGTCGGCGAGTACCGGCGGGCGTACCCACACCCATGTCCTGTGACTGCCCAGAGGCGTCCGACGACCTGGCCGACTCGCTCGCCTACCGATGGTTGCGAGTGCTGAAGGTCGCACTCGGGACGCTCGTGTCGCTGCTGACGGCGCTGAGACTGCTCGGCGTGCTCTGAACCGACCCGTTCAGAGCAGTCGGTAGCGGCCGCGACTCTCGCTAACCTCCCCCCGTCGTCGAAGTTTTTCGAGGAGTTCCCGGGCAGCGTCGGCCGGGACGCCGTGTTCGGCCGCGTACTCGACGACGTCCTCCTCGGTCGGTCGGTCCTGATCGCGGAGCGCGTCTGCGACGACGTCGCGTCGACTCCGCGAGGCGGACCCCGAGACGTCGCCGGCGGCCGTTATCTCGTCGATCTCGTCGGCGTCGAACCCCGACCGTTCGAGATACGCCCGGTCGTCGATGCCGGCGTCGTCCAACTGCCGTTCCATCTCGGCGACGGTGTCGATCTTCTGGAACGCCTCGTTGTCGCCCCGTTTCCCGGCGAGGATGGCGGCGCGTGCCTGCCGCGCCTCGGCGTGATTCTCGGATTCGAAGAACCGACGGAGCCTCTTCGTCTGGTGGGTCTTTCCGCAGCGAGAGCAGTTCGCCGTCTGCGCGGCGTCCGCGTCGGAGAGGAGCCAGAGGTTGCTGCAGTTGTTACAGCCGACGACCGCGTACATACGTCGACGTTCGTCCTCATCCCGTTTGAATCCCCGGACAGCGACGACGGAGACCCCTCGGATTCTCGGCAACAACGCTCTTTGAGGTGATGGACGAACGACTACGGAGTGAGACAGTGTGAGTGCGACTGAGACTGTTCGGTCGGTGATTCGAGTCGTGAGAGAACGAGACGTGACGTTCATGGCCGCGGGCGTCGCCCACTACGCGTTGGCGTCGTTCGTCCCGCTTCTCATCCTCGCACTCGCCTTGAGCACCTACTTCGGTGGCGAGGCAGTCGTCGACGCCCTGCTCCAGCGAGTCCAGTCGGTGCTCTCACAGAGCGGTCAGGAGGTACTTCGACGGGCGCTCTCCGGCAGCACGGGCCGAGCGGGTGCGAGTGTGGTCAGTCTGCTGGTCACGCTCTGGAGCGGCCTCAAGGTGTTTCGGGGGCTCTCGGTCGCCTTCTCGGAGATCTACAGCGAGCACACCTCGCCGTCGCTGCTCGAACAGATCCGCGACGGATTGGTCGTGATGGGGCTGGTCGTCCTCGCGGTCGCGTTGACCGTCGCGATGAGTGTCGCGGTGACGTACGTCCAACTGCCGTTCGGCTACCAGCGACTCGTCGGGACGCTACTGCTCCTCGCGACGCTCGCGCTGGTGTTTCTCCCCTTCTACTACGTGTTGCCGCCGGTTCCGGTGTCAGTTCGGGAGGTGCTCCCCGGGACCGTCTTCACTGCCGTGGGGTTGATCCTGTTGCAGGTGACGTTCCTCTTCTACACCCAGCAGGCCGGAAAGTACCAGGCCTACGGCCTCCTCGGGGCGATACTCCTCTTCATCACCTGGCTCTACTTCGGTGCCATCGTCATGCTCCTCGGTGGCGTTCTCAACGCGGTGCTCGGCCGTCGACCCGTCGTCTGAACGGACGGACGGTGAGCCCGGGTCAGCCGTCGAGTTCGGCCGCCGTCGTCTCCACCCCGTCGTGGACGAGTACCAGGTCGTCCGCGCTCCCGTCGGTGACCTCGAAGGAGTTGATCCGGCCGGTGTACTCGTAGACGTCGTCCAGCGTCGAGACCTGTCCGGAGACCGAGTGGAGACGGACGGTGTCGGTGTCTTCGAGGTCGGACCCCCAGACCGACCCGCTGACCGCGAGGTCGAAGCGTGTCACCGGGCCGGTGCCGCGGACTTCCAGCACGTGCGTCTCCAACTCCTCGATGGCGACTTCGTCGTCCGCGACGGTGGTCCCGTCACCCGCCGTCGGGAGTTCCTCGCCGTCGAGCGTCACCCGCACGTCGTCGGCGCTTCCCATCGTGATGGTGAACGACTCGAGGTCGCCGGTGAACCGATAGACGTCGTCGAGCGTCGAGACCTGCCCCTCGACCGCGTAGCCGTAGATCGTGTCGGTCGACTCGAGGTCGCTCCCGTACACCTCGCTCGTCGCCTCGAACTCGAAGCGGACGACGGGACCGGTCCCCTCGACGACGAGTTCGTGTTCCTCGCCGTCGGAGGCCGCCCCGACGACGCCGGCCGGGCCGCCGACCGCGGCGGCCGCCGAGAGCGTCTTCAGCACCGTTCGTCGCGAGACTGGCTGCGTCGAAGCCCGTTCGTGCATACTCCTCCCACGACCCGGGACTTGTTTATTATGCAGAAGATAAAGGCAATGAAACAGTCGTTTTGTACAACATAAGATAGCTCGTATCGGAGTGGCACAGTGACGAGAGATACGCTGATTACCCCGTGGGACGGAACACCGTGGTATGGAACGAGTCCCACTCGACTCGGTCGAACCGACGGAGGCCGTCCCGAGGGTCCACCTCGCCCAACTCGCCGTCGGCGACGAGATGAGCGTCCAGCACTTCGAGATCGGTCCCGACGAGGAGGTGCCGGTACACAGCCACCATCACGAGCAGACGGGGTACATCGTCGAGGGCGAACTCACCTTCCTCGTCGGCGACGACGGCGAGGAGGTCGTCGTCGTCCCCGGCGACTCCTACGTCATCCCGAGCGACGAATCCCACGGCGCCGAGAACCGCGGCGACGTCCCGGTGAAGGGTATCGACGTCTTCAGCCCCCCACGGACGAGCCCCGACTGGCAGGAGTAGCGCCGTCTACGCCCGCGCAACTCGCACCGGTAGTCGGCAATCGACGGTCGACGTCTGTTGTTGGCTCGCCAAAACATCGGAACCGCTTTGTGGATTTAGGCGAGCCTAAACTCATGAACGAGGACGAAGTCGAGACGACGACGCGACGCGACTATCTGAAGGGTGGCAGTGCGGTCGTCGCCGGCGGTGTACTCGCCGGCTGTCTCGGTGGCGACCGAGACACCGCATCGACGACCGGAAACTCGTCGAGCGCAACCGCCGCGACGGAGGGGTCGACGAGCGAGAGCGACACGCAGTCGCCTCACTCGGTGTCGATGTCGCCGATGGGGAACGTCGAGTTCGACGGCGTCCCCGAGAGCGCGTTCGTAATCTTCCCGCAGTACGCCGACATGGCCGTCGCCCTCGGTCACGGCGACGCGGTGAACGCCGTCTACGTCCCCGAGATGTCCGGGACGACGATGAACACCTACTACGACCGCCTCGACGGCGTCTCCTTCGACTGGGAGGGACTCCCGGACCCGCTCGCCGAGGGGATGAACAAGGAGCAGCTGTACAGTCTCGACAGCGACGTCCACTTCGTCGACCCGGCGTACGTCTCCACACAGGACGGGTGGGACGAGTCGGACCTCGACGAGGTCGCCTCGACCGTCGGGCCGTGGTTCGGCAACTTCTACAGCGGGACGAACGGCGGTGTCCCGAAAGGCTACCGCGAGAGCTACCAGTTCTACTCCCTGTGGGACGTGTTCGGGAAGGTCGCCGAAGTGTTCCGGGAACAGGCGCGCTACGAGGCGCTGAAAGCGATTCACGCGGAGACGATCTCGACCATCGAGAGCGACCTGCCGCCGAAAGAGAAGCGCCCGACGGCGGTCCGTGTGACGATGGGGCAAGAACAGTTCTACACGTACCACCTCAACGAGCCCGGCTACTGGCTGGCCGACACCCGCCCGCTCGGCGCGACCGACGCGTTCGCCGAGGAGGAGTGGCCGTCGCTGTGGGGGACCGTCGACTACGAGACGATGCTGGAGGCCGACCCCGACGTGATCCTCCACCTCTGGGGCGTCTCGCCGGGCTACTACGTCGACGGCGTCCGCGAACAGCTACGGAACCACCCCGTCGGGAGCGAACTCTCGGCGGTGCAGAACGACCGCGTCTACGCCGCCGGCATGCGCTATCAGGGGCCGATCATGAACCTGTTCCAACTGGAGATGGGCGCGAAGCAGCTCTACCCCGAGCAGTTCGGCGAGTGGCCGGGCTACGTCCGCGGCGAACCCTACCCCGAGATCCCGGCCGACGAGCAGCTGTTCGATCGCGAGCGACTGGCGAACGTCGTCGCCGGCGAGTTCTGAACGGGAGCGGGCGTCGGCTTCGAGACGAAAGAGAGAAACAGCAGAGACGTTCTGTCCGCGCGTGTTACACCGCGCGAGTTAGAGGAGCTCTCTACGAGAGCTTCTCGATGTTCCCAGAAATCGAAGATTTCCGGTGCTCGAAAAGCTCGCCTAAGCGAGCTTTTCGATGTCTTCGCGGCTGCGCCGCGAAGGTGGAAAAACTGGCTTACGCCAGTTTTTCAATATTCTCGACGACCTTGTCGGCGAACTCGCTGGTGGCGAGTTTGTTGCCGCCTTCGATCTGACGGTGGAGGTCGTAGGTGACCTCGCCCGAGGAGATCGTCTCCTCGACGGCGTCTTTCACGAGCTGACCGGCGTCCTTCCAGCCCATGTACTCGAGCATCAGACGGCCCGAGAGGATCATCGCGGTCGGGTTGACCTTGTCCTGACCGGCGTACTTCGGGGCGCTGCCGTGGACCGGCTCGGCGAGACAGCGGGCGGTACCGAAGTTGGCACCGGGAGCGATGCCGAGCCCACCGATCTGCGCACCCGCGGCGTCGGACATGTAGTCGCCGTTGAGGTTCATCGTCGCGATGACGTCGTACTCGTCGGTCCGCGTCAGGAGCTGCTGGAGCATGTTGTCCGCGATGCGGTCCTTGACGACGATCTTGTCCTCGGGGCGCTCGCCGTCGTGCTCGTCCCAGAGTTCGTCCTCGGTGATCGTCTCCTCGTACTCCTCCTCTGCGACCTCGTAGCCCCAGTCACGGAAGGCACCCTCGGTGAACTTCATGATGTTGCCCTTGTGGACGAGGGTGACGGTCGGACGGTCGTTCTCGATGGCGTAGTCGATGGCCTCGCGGACGAGACGCTTCGTCCCGAACTCCGTGATCGGCTTGATGCCGATGCCGATGGGGCCGTCGTGCATGACGTCGTCCTGACCCATCTCGTCTTCGACGAACTCCTTGACCTGCTGGACCTCGTCGGTGCCGGCCTCCCACTCGATGCCGGCGTAGACGTCTTCGGTGTTCTCACGGAACGTGACCATGTCCATCTTCTCGGGCGATTTGACCGGCGACGGGACGCCGTCGATGTGGTAGGTCGGGCGGACGTTCGCGTACAGGTCGAGTTTCTGACGGAGTGCGACGTTCAGCGAGCGGAAGCCTGCGCCGACCGGCGTCGTGAGCGGACCCTTGATGGCGACGTTGAACTCCTTGATCGCCTCGACGGTGTCGTCCGGCAGGTTCTCGTCGTACTTGTCGCGGGCGGACTCGCCGGCGTAGACGCGCATCCAGGAGATGGAGCGGCCGGTCGCGTCGGCGGCGGCTTCGAGGACTTTCTGCGCGGCGGGGCCGACGTCGGTTCCGATCCCGTCGCCGTGGATGATCGGGATGATCGGGTTCTCGGGGACGTCGAGTTCGTTCGTCTCCTCGTCGACGGTGATCTGCTGCCCCTCTTCGGGGACCTCGACCTTGTCGTAGCTCATGAACGATAAGTGATTTTCGACGCGGTGTAAAAGGCCTGCCGTTCTCCCGCGCGACGGGCAATAATTGTCCGAAGCAGCGTGTGTTCACACGACGTTCGGACGGTCGACGAGCGAGACCGATCCTCAACAGTCGTCGTCGCCGTCGGGACCGTCCGACTCGTCCGATTCTTCGGTTTCGCCATCCTCGTCGCCGTCGTCCTCGCTCTCTCCGCCGCCACCGCCAGTTTCCCCGTCACCGTCGCTTCCGTCCTCGGTCTCCTCGTCGTCTCCCGCTCCGTCGCTCCCGTCTTCGCTCGACCCGCGGAGTGCGAGCAGTCGGTCGTCCCGCGTCGTGACGTACAACGCGTCCGCCGTCGGGATCACCTCGCCACTGACGCCTTCGACGCCGTGTTCTGCGACGACGTCGCCGTCGAGCGAACGGACGACCAGCGACTCCGTCTCGTCGACCCCGTTGTACGTCGTGGAGTACATGACGTCGCCGGCGACGGTCGGCCCCGACGTACTCGGCGACGAGTCTTCCGTCCACTGCGCTTCGCCCGTCTCGGCGTCGTACGCGCCGAACTCCTCGTCGACGGTCGCGTAGACGACGCCCTCGCCGACCGCGTGCAGCGCGACGTTCTCGACCTCGCCGTAGTCGAGGCGTCCACCCTCCTTCGTCCACAGCGTCTCGCCGGTGTCGGCGTCGAGGGTGGAGAACTCGTTGGCCCGCCAGTAGTACACCTGGTCGTCGGTCGCGGCGACGAACCCGTAGTCGGACTCGAACGAACGGCTCCACAGCTCCGACCCGTCGTCGACCCGGAGGGCGACGACCAGCGACTCGTCGGAGCCGTCGGTCGAGACGTAGATCGCGCCGTCGACGACCGCGAACTGGAGCGTGACGTCGAGATCGCGACGCCACCGGACGCTCGCATCCTCGCGAGAGAGGACGGTGAGACCGCCGTTGGTGTTGCCGACGACGACCGAGTCTGCAGTCACCACGAGCGACATCCCGCCGGTGTCGGCCGACCAGCGCTCGGACCCGTCCTCGGCGTCGAGCGCGACGGTCCGACCGTAGGTACAGAAAAAGACCGTCCCGTCGACGACCGCTCCGGCGGAGCGGCCGAGCGCCCGCGACCCCGCGTACGCTTCGCTCCCGACCGCCGTCGTCCACAGGTCGGAGCCGTCCGCCGCATCGACGGCGTGGACCGTCGCCGTCTCGTCGCCGTCGACGCTGTAGTAGAGGCGTCCGTCGGCGACGAGGAACGGGCGGTCGGCGTCGTCTCGCTCCCACGCGACGGAGATGTCGGTCGTGGGGGCCGCCGTCCCGCTGTAGGTGGTGTGTCCGTTGTCGTAGTCCGGCTGTGGCCAGCCAGCGTCGTCCCGCGTCAGTTCGCCGTCGGCGACGGACGCGGTGGGAGTAGCGTCCCCCGAGGACTGCAACCGCGCGACGGCGGTCGAACTACCGAGGGCGCTCAGGGCAGCGGCAGCGAGTACCGAACGTCGAGTCAGACTCGTATTCGTCTCGGGCATATTCCGGGTTTTGATTTTCTGTTCGTCAAGAAATTATTTCTGGCCGATTGCTTTCGCCGGTACCGACACATGTGGGCATAGACCGCCAGGTGGGTACAGCAACCAACACGTGAACCACCACCGGAACAGACGAACCGACACGTCCATGTCGCGGACCCGCCACGCTCGAGACGTGCACGTCATCGTCCACGGCGGCGCGGGCGGCGTCCCCGACGCCCCCGACCCCCGACAGGCAGTGCTCGACGAGGCGGCCGAGACGGGCGCGGCCGAGTCGACACCACTCGACGCGGTCGAAGCCGCGGTACAGATGCTCGAATCGGACGTCCGCTTCAACGCCGGTGTCGGCGGTGCCGTCCAGTCCGACGGCGTCGTCCGCACCGACGCGGGCGTGATGACTTCCGACCGCGAGGCCGGGGCCGTCGCCGGGATGGCCGGCGTCGAACACGCCGTCTCCGTTGCCCGCGTCGTCGCCGAGGAGACGCCACACGTCTTCGTCGCGGGTGAGCACGCCGTCGACCTCGCCGCCGACTTCGGCGTCGACACCGACGTCGATCTCTTCACCGACGACACCCGCACGCGGTGGGAAGACGCCGACCCGCCGCAGGGCAGTCCCCGAGAACACCTCCAGTGGCTCGACTCACGGTTCGGCGGGTCGACGAGCGACCCGACGGCAGATGTGAGCGGCGACGACTCCGGAACGATCACCGACTCTGCCGACTTCTCAGACCACGATACGGTCGGCGCAGTCGCCTTCGACAGAGAACAGTTCGCTGCGGCCACCTCCACCGGCGGCCGCTGGTTCGCACTCGCCGGCCGCGTCGGCGACGTCCCGCAGATCGGGTCGGGGTTCTACGCCGCCCCCGCCGGGGCCGCGTCGGCGACGGGTGCGGGCGAGGACATCGCGAAGGTGACGCTCTCGCGGCGTGCGGTCCGCCACCTCGAGGCCGGGATGAGCGCCCAGCGGGCCGCCGAGACCGCCATCGACGAGTTCGGCGAGTTGACGGGGTCGTCGGCCGGCGTCATCGTCCTCGACGGCGAGGGCGGGGCGGGGAGCGCGTTCAACAGCGACGGGATGCAGACGAGCGTCGCCCGAGAGTAGTTCGAGCGGGCCTCACAGCCGTCGCTCGACCGCTCGCGACACGATCTCCGCCTCCGCCTTCCTGAGATGTTCCGCTGCCGTCGCCGTCGAGCAGTCGAGTGTCTCGGCGACGTCCGCCACGGACCCGTCCCGCGTCGCCCCGTAGTAACCGGCGTCGACGGCGGCGGTGACTGCCTCCCGCTGTCTCGGCGTGAGCCGGAGCATCGGGTCGACGGCTCCGGCGTCGTAGTCGGCGACCCGGAGGACGTCGACGCCGATCTCGTCGGGCGTCTCTTCGACCGCCGACTGCACCGCCTCCGTCGTCCCCACGAGACTGAACACCATCGAGCGGTCGCTCCGGTACTCGATGGGCGGGACGACGACGAGGTCCCCGCCGCTGAACACGCTCATCAACTGCGCGTCCGCCGCCGCCTGCTCCTCGCGGACGTAGACGTAGAACGACCCGCCGTCCCGAACGGAGAGCCGGTACTCCTCGATCGCCGCGACGTCGTCGAGCGCGGCGTCGTAGGCCTCCGGGTCGTCGCCCTCGACGTGGAAGATCATCGACGTCGTCCGCTCGACGTCGGGGTTCCAGTGGAGCAGTCGGGTCCGGGTGAAGTCGTCGCGTCGACAGACGAACTCGTGCATCGGGTGGGTCGTGGCTGCGCCGAGTTCGAGACGGAGACGCAGAGATCTCATCGCCCCGACGTATCACCCGGAGCTTAAAAATAGTCTCACTCGTGCGGCAGAACGCCCACCGGGGTCTACTGCGAACCGTCACGTGGCGCGACACCGAGCGCCCGAAGCACCATGGCCCGTTCACAGCATCCACTCGAGACAGACGCAGCCGCCGCAGACGACCTCTCGGTCCTCCTCGGGGACCGCGTGCTCGCCCGCGACGACCACCTGCACGCTCCCGGCTACGTGGTCCGACCGGACGAGGTACAAGACGTGCTCTTCGCGCTCCGCGACGAGGCGGGGTTCGACCACCTCTCGTGTGTGACGGCCCAGGAGTACGAGGACCGCTACGAGACAATCTACCACCTGAAGCAGTACGACGACCCCACGCGGGAGGTGAGCGTCGTCGTCCCGACGAGCAGGGACGACCCCGTGAGTCAGTCCGCAGCGCGGGTGTTCCGAACGGCCGACTGGCACGAGCGGGAGGCGTACGACCTCGTCGGCATCGAGTACGAGGACCATCCGGACCTCCGGCGCATCCTCCTCCCGGAGACGTGGCAGGGCCACCCGCTCTCGCTGGACTACGAGCAGGACCGCCCGCAGGTCGTCCCGTATCGGGAGAACGCCAACCCCATCGAACCGGACCAGGAGGGCGACGGCGGCGAGACGATGTTCCTCAACGTCGGGCCGCACCACCCGGCGACCCACGGCGTGCTCCACGTCGAAGTGACGCTCGACGGCGAGCAGGTCGTCGACCTCGATCCGGACATCGGCTACATCCACCGCTGCGAAGAGCAGATGTGTCAGCAGGGAACCTACCGCCACCAGATCATGCCGTACCCCGACCGCTGGGACTGGAGCGGTGCGGGCCTGCTCAACGAGTGGGCCTACGCACGGACGGCCGAGACGCTCGCGGACGTCGAGGTGCCCGAGTACGCACAAGTGATCCGGACGATGAGCGCCGAGTTGAGCCGGATCCTCGCGCACTTCCTCGCGGTCGGTGCCTACGCGCTCGACATCGTCGGCGACTTCACCGCGACGTTCATGTACGCCATCACCGACCGCGAGCGAGTACAGGACGTCCTCGAGAATCTCACCGGCCAGCGACTGATGTTCAACTACTTCCGCCTCGGCGGCGTCGTCTGGGACCTCCCCGAACCCCGCGAGGAGTTTCTCGACAAGGTCCGACGGTTCACCGACGAACTCCCGCGCCGACTGGAGGAGTACCACGACCTGCTGTCGAACAACGAGCTACTGCAGGCCCGCACGGTCGACACGGGCGTCTTGCCGCCGGAGGTCGCAAAGAGCTACGGCTGTACCGGCCCCGTGGCCCGTGGATCCGGCATCGACTACGACCTCCGCCGGGACGACCCCTACGGCTACTACGACCGACTCGACTGGGACGTCGCGGTCGAAGACGGCTGTGACAACTACGCCCGCCTGCTCGTCCGCCTCCGCGAGATCGAGGAGTCCGGGAAGATCGTCGAGCAGTGCGCCGACCTGCTGGAAGAGTGGCCCGAGGCGGACCGGACGATCCAGTCGAACGTTCCCCGAACGCTCAAACCCGACGACGACACCGAGGTCTACCGTGCCGTCGAGGCCGCCAAGGGCGAACTCGGCATCTACATCCGCTCGGACGGCACCGACAAACCCGGACGGTTCAAGATCCGCGGCCCGTCGTTCTCGAACCTCCAGGCGCTCCCCGAGATGGCGGAGGGCGGCTACGTCCCCGACCTCATCGCCTCGCTCGGGAGCCTCGACACCATCATGGGCGAAGTCGACCGCTGAGAGGGGTCGTCGCCGGAAACCTGTCGGGAGCGTGGCGGACAGAAACCCCGGGACTCGACGGGTTCGATGCCGGAACCTCTTTGCCCGCTTCGACGGTAACTGGTGCCATGAGCATCGGACCCCTCGACGACGAGACGGTCGACAAGCATCGCCAGGCGGGCGACGTCCTGCGGACGGTGATGGACGAGGCCGCCGAGATGGTCGAACCCGGCGTCACGCACCTCGAAGTGGCCGAGTACGCCGAGTCGCGCATCGAGGAACTCGCCGACGGCTGTGCGTTCCCCGCCAACATCAGCATCGACGAGGAGGCCTCCCACGCGACCCCCGGACGCGACGACGACGTCGAGTTCGGCGAGGACGACATGGTCTGTCTCGACCTCGGCGTCCACGTCGACGGCTACATCGCCGACGCGGCGACGACCATCGACTTCTCCGGCAACGACGAACTCGTCGAGGCCGCAGAGCAGGCGCTGGAGGCCGCACTCGACGTCGTCGCCGCCGGCGTCGACACCGGCACCGTCGGCGCCGAGATCGAAGACGTCATCCGCGGCTACGGCTACACGCCCGTGCTCAACCTCTCGGGACACGGCGTCCAGCAGTACGACGCCCACACCGGCCCGAGCATCCCGAACCGCGGCGTCGACCGCGGCACCGAACTGGAGGTCGGCGACGTCGTCGCCATCGAACCGTTCGCGACCGACGGTCGCGGGAAGGTGACCGAGGGGTCGAAAGAGGAGATCTTCGAGCTCCAACAGGAGCGGTCGGTCCGCAACCGCGGGGCGCGACAGGTGCTCGATCAGATCACCAGCGAGTTCGACGGTCTCCCGTTCGCCTCCCGGTGGGTCGACTCACCGCGCGCGGAGATGGCACTCCGACGACTCAAGCAGGCGGGCGTCGTCCGCGGCTATCCGGTACTCAAAGAAGAGAACGGCCGACTCGTCAGCCAGGCGGAACACACCGTCATCGTCACTGAGGACGGGTGTGAGATAACGACGGAGTAAGTCTCCGTCACGGATGACGCGTCGACCGCGTTACTGCGGTCGTCGCTGAAGAAGTACGATGCGGGTGAACGCTCAGGCGTTGTTCATCCGCTGGATCGTCTCGGTCTGACATTCCATGCAGGTCGCCACGCGATACGGCTCACGGGAGAACTCCGCGTTCTCCGGCTTCGAGCTCTCTGTTCGGAGCTCCACCCTGACCTCGTGGAGCGTCTCACGTGCGCATTCCGAGCATGATTCTGTGACTCCGTCAAGGTCGGATGGTTGCGTTGCCATAGCATTCTGTGGGACTCGCGGAGACCGAATAAAGGGAAACCTCCGTCCCGCATGATTTCAACCGTTCATCGCAAGACGGCGTCGGGTCGAGTCGGAGAAACGCTCTCAGAAGCGTCGAGAGTCTTTAGGAACGTCCCACAGGTCCTCTCGTCGTCGAGAGGGGCGCTTAGCAGGGGCATAAGCCGGATACTCCGCCGTATTGGACAGGTTGAAACGGCCGCTGTGAGTGGAGACCCCATGGATCAGATCTTCGCCCCGTGGCGAATCGAGTGGGTCGAACGCGACGACGAGGACGCCCTCGAGGGATGTCCGTTCTGTGTGTTACCTGATCGCACCGACGACCGGGAGTCGCGCATCGTCGCCCGCAGCGAGCACAGTTTCGTCCTCCTGAACAACTACCCCTACAACCCGGGTCACGCGATGGTGATCCCGCGCCGACACACCGGGGAGTTCGGCGACCTCTCCGACGAGGAACTGCTCGACCACGCCCGTCTGAAGGGACGAACGCTCGACGCGCTGCGCGAGGCGATGGACCCTGCGGGGTTCAACGCGGGCGAGAACCTCGGCGGCGACGCGGCCGGCGGTTCCATCGACGACCACCTCCACACGCACGTCGTCCCCCGGTTCGACGGCGACACCAACTTCATGCCCGTCGTCGGCGACACGAAGGTCATCGTCGAGGCGCTGGAGGACAGCTACGACCGACTCCACGACGCCTTCGCCGGGCTGCCGGGAGCGACGACGACCGGGGAGACGGACGCCGTCCGCTTCGACTGACCGGCGGCGCGTCGACTCGTCGACGGCGAAGCACTCAGTGACGTCGAACCGACCCCGAAGCGTCTTTTGCTCCCCCGGTCCAACTCGGAACCAGATGGACCGGAAGACGGCGGTGAGGCGTGTCGGACTGGTCGTCCTCGCGGTCAACGCGCTGCTCGTCGCGGTGAAGGGCGCGACGTGGCTCGCGACCGGGAGCCTCGCCGTCCAATCGGAGGCGATCAACAGCTTCACCGACACGGTCTACAGTCTCGTCGTCCTCGCCGGACTCTACCTCACCACCCAGCCGCCTGACTTCGAACACCCCCACGGCCACGAACGCATCGAACCGTTCGTGTCGCTGTTCATCGCGGTCGGCGTGTTCGCGGTGGGCGGCGCGGTGCTCTGGCAGTCGGTGACGACGGTGCTCGCGGGGAGCTACACCGGCGGCGGAAGCCTCCTCGCGGTGGGCGTGCTCGTCTTCGGTGCCCTCGCGAAGTACCTGCTGTATCGGTACTGTCTCGCGGTCGGCCAGGAACAGTACTCGCCGGCCGTCGTCGCAACCGCACTCGACAACCGCAACGACATCCTGACCGCGGCCGCCGCGCTGGTGGGCGTCGTCGGCGCGGGACTGGGCTACCCGGTCCTCGACCCGCTTGCGGCCGGCGTCGTCTCCTTCGGCATCCTCTACACCGGCGTCGAGATCGTCCGCGACAACGTCAGCTACCTCGTGGGAGCCGCCCCGCCCGAAGAGCTCCGCGCCGAGATCGTCCAGCGGGCGCTGTCGCATCCGGACGTCAGAGGTGCACACGACGTCATCGCTCACTACGTCGGCCCGGAGATCGACGTCAGCCTCCACATCGAGGTCGAGGGCGAACTGACGCTGCTGGAGGCCCACCGCATCGAGACGGACGTCATCGAGTCGATTCGAGAACTGGACGCCGTCGACGACGTGTTCGTCCACGTCGATCCGAAGGAACTGGGCGAGTGGAAGGAGGACGAAGAGACCGACCGACTCGCGAGCTTCGGCGTCGAGGAGTCACCCGTCGAGCGGCCGACCGGCGAGAACCGCTGACCGGTCGCCGTTCTCGGTCGGACGACGAGTGTCGACACCGACAGTTCGAAGAAATTGACAATTTTCGGAGATCGTTCGGATGGCGGGACCGTTACGGCCGTGTCGACGGCTGTTCGTAGGGTTGTCGTAGCCGGCCGGCAGACCAGAGCTCCCCGACGAATCGCAGGGTTCGGTTTTCACGGAGCAACCCGATGCGTTTCTGCGATACCTATTGGACGTCGTTACCGAGGTTCGTCTCCGAGAGGTAGGCCGTGAAGTCGGTCGTGGTGATGATGCCGACGACGCCCTCTGTCTCGTCGACGACCGGGACGTGGTGGAAACCGCGGTCGAGCATCGTCTCCGCGACGTCCGTGATGGTGTCGTTCGCCGTGGTCGTGACCACGTCTGTCGACATGTACTCGTGGACCTCCGTCTCCTCGGCCGGTTGGCCGTCCGCGGCGAGCGTGACGAAGTCCGTCGCCGTCAGGATGCCGTCGAGGTGACCGACGTTGTCGACGACGACGACCGAACCGATGCCGTTGTCGAGCATCAGCGTCGCGGCCTCCTGGATCGGTGTAGTTCGCGTGACGGTCCGGACGGGAGACGACATCAGACGACCGACGAAAACGTCCATACGGGTCGCACTCGGGTGAGGGAGATAAGAGTTGTCACCGCCTCACACTAAACCCGAGAGCGACGACGTCACGCCGACGACGCCAGTGACGACGGGAACGTCGCCTTCCCGCTCAGAAACAGTCGTACCCAGCCGAGTTCGGGGACTCTGATCCCCCCTTTCGACCGGATCCACCGGGTGCGGACGGGGGCGACCCGGTCGTGTGCCTGGTCGTAGTGCGGGTTGGCGTCGCCCTTCGTGATGTAGCCCGCGTGTGGGGCCGGACAGTTCAGGAGTTCGGTGCAGTCGTCGACACTGGCGGGGAGCGCCTCGGGGTCGGCCCGGACGTACCAGTTCTCGCCCGCCTCGACGTGGAACTGCGCTCGGTGGATGATGGGCGACCCCTCCCACTCGGGGGTATCGAAGACGATCACGTCGCCGGGACCGCCGAACCGCCGGTAGCCGTCCGCCTGCCGAGCGGTGACGACGCCGGAGTCGCTCGTCGCGGTCGCCGTCCAGCGGCTGGGTTCGGTGACGACGACGAGGTCTCCTTTCTCGATGTGCGGTCCCATGCTCCCGCTCTCGACGGCGACCATCGGCGGCCACACCCCGGTCACACCGACGAGAACCACACCCAGCACTGCGAAGACGGCGAGCGGACGGAAGAGCTCTCGAACCAGCGACGGACGGCCGTCTCCCGACATAGATATCGATACGTTGACGAATAATTAGTAGTTTGTGCCCGTTCTCGGCGCTGAGATTCAGACGACGGCGGCGGAGAGGAGTCGAAGCCACCCGAGCAGCGGCACGCGGAGCCGGCCTTTGGAGACGACCCACTCTTCCCTGATGGGCGGTGCGATGCCGTTCGCCTGGTCGTAGTGGGCGTTGGCGTCCCCCTTCGTCACGTAGCCGCTGTGCGGGGCGGGGCAGTGCAGGAGTCGAGCGCAGTCGTCGACGCCGGCGGGGAGCGACTCGGGGTCGGCCCGGACGTACCAGTCTTCGCCCGCCTCGACGTAGAAGTGAGCACGGTGGATGATCGGAGAGCCCCGACGGTCGGGGACGACGTAGACGACGACGTCACCGGGAGCGCCGAACCGCTCGTAGCCGCCCGCTCGGTCGGCCGTGACGACGCCGCTGTCGCGGGCGGTCGCCGTCGCCGTCCATCGGTCCGGTGCCGTGACGACGACGAGGTCGCCGCGCTCCATGTTGGGTTCCATACTCCCGCTCTCGACGGCGACCATCGGCGGCCAGACGCCGCTCGCCGCGAACAGGAGTCCCGCGAGGAGCGCGACGAGCAGGAGGGTCTGGAGTGTGTCCCGGAGGAGTCGCTTCGGGGACGCGTTCATCACACCTCATACCCTCGGCGTCGGCAAAACGTTGCCGCTGAGACGGCTGTCACCGAGTGACGCCGACCCGCGAAAACGGAGGCCTCAGACGCTGCAACTGTTGTTGCGACGGTGCAACAGTGTGAACGGAACCTTACGTCGAGCATTACTAACCCCGCAGTCGTCGTTGGTTCTGACATGGCAATCGACCCCGAGAGTGGACCACCGCCGTCCGCCCTGACGACGGACGCCGAGCGTGAAGACGTCCGTGAAGTCGCAGATATACTCGCACGCAAGTGGTCTCTCGAGGTCCTCACGCAACTCCAGCGGGACGGTCCCTTTCGGTTCAACGAGTTGAAGCGGCAGTTGGGTGTGACGCCGAAGGTGCTCACGGACCGTCTGCGCGAACTCACCGAGACGGGACTCGTCGAGCGAACGGTCCACAGCGAGTCGCCGCCGCACGTCGAGTACGACCTCGTAGAGCGGGGGTACGAACTGCAACAGATCGCGGCGGAGCTGGCGGCGTGGACGGGTGCGGCCGACGCCGTACCGACGGTGCTCGTCGTCGACGCCGCCGTCCCGACGAACGTCCGCTTCTCCGGGTGGCTCTCGGAGGGGTACACGGTCGAGCGCGTCTCCGAGATCGCCCACCTCTCCGGAGAGCAACTCGAGCGGGCCGACGTCGTCCTCTGTCACCACCATCGCCTCCTCGACGGTCGGACCGACCTCCTCGACCGACTGGAAGCCGGATCGACGGCCGCCGGCGTCGTCCACGTCACCAGTCACCGACAGTCGTTCGCGACGCAGGACCGGGTGGTCGAACTCGTCGAACCGGTGTTGAAAGACGAACTCCTGCAGGCGATCCGGACCGTCCTCCCGGACGGTGTCGAACCCGAGCGTGCGGAGTCGAGGAACGCGACGGGCCGAAGAGAAGAGCGAGCGCGGTAGGGTTACACTGGGGTTCCGAAGGCATAGACGGTCTGGTGGCTCGTCACCTCGACCTCGAGGAAGTCGCCGGGTTCGACGCCGTGTTCCGACGCGTTCTGGACGATGATCTGTCGGTAGGCGCTGTCACGACACTTCACGGAGTCACCGGTCCCCTCCTCGACGACGAGCACTTTCTGGGTGGTGCCGACCATCGACTCGTAGGCGTCGGCGACGATCTCCATCTTGGCTTCGCTCATCTCCTTCGAGCGTTCCTTCTTGATCGTCCCGCCGAGCCCCTTCATGTCGGCGGCGTCGGTGCCGGGGCGCTTCGAGAACCGTGTGACGTTGATCTTCTCCGGTCGGACCTCCTTCAGGAGCGCCATCGACATCGCGTGGTCTTCGTCGGTCTCGGTGGGGAAGCCGACGATGAAGTCAGTGGACAGAGTCCAGTAGTCGAGTCGCTCGTCGAAGACCTCGACGATGTCGAGGAACTTGTCGACGCGGTGCTGGCGGCGCATGTCTTCGAGCACGTCGTCGCTGCCGGACTGTACAGGGAGGTGAATGAAGTTGTAGAGCTTCTCGTTTCGGGCGAAGACGTCGACGAGTTCCTCCTGAATCCCGTGGATGCCGCCGGGGTTGGCCATCCCGACACGGACCCGGAACTCGCCCTCGATGTCGCAGATGCGGTCCAGCAGTTCGGGAAGCTTCCGGTCGCCCTCGTCCCAGCCGTAGACGCCAGTGTCCTGGCCGGTGATGCGGAGTTCCTTCGCCCCGGCGTGGACGAGCGCGCGGGCCTTCCGGACGTTCTCCTCCACCGAGGGAGAGTCGATGCGGCCGGTGGCGAACTTGGTGATGCAGTACGAGCAGTTCGACATACAGCCGCGGGCGATGGGGAGAATCCCCACAGTCCCGTCGAGGACGGGTTCGGTGTCGGGCGTGACGGTCGGACACTCGCCGTTCATCGCCGCCTGCGGGACGTCGTCCCAGTGGAGCACGTCGGCGTCGACGCCGGCCTCGCGGAACTCCTCGCCCTGCGCCAGCGCCATACAGCCGGTGATGATGAGATCGGCCGTCTCCTCCTCCAGCTCCTTCGCTCGGGTGAGCATGTTGCGCTCCGTCTTCTCGACGACGGTGCAGGTGTTGAGGATGGCCACGTCGGCGTCCGCCGGCCCGTCCGCGGGGTGGTGTCCACCGTCCCGCAGCGCCTGCTCGATGTGGCGGCTCTCACCCCGGTTCGACGTACAGCCGTAGGTCTCGATGTGGTATCGGGCCATTCAGTTACCGAAAGTTCCGGACGCGTGGCCAAAAGCACGACGGTCTGTGCCGTCTCGTGCGGTGGTCTCGTACGCGAGAGTGTGACAAGACATTTACTCGACGCGTCGGTAGCGTCGGCAGATGCCCTCCAGACGACAGGTTCTCACGACGGTCGGCGCGCTCTCGGCCGGGAGCGCGGCGGGCTGTCTCGGTGAGAGCGAGACCGCCGAGGCCGCCGCCGACAGTGACGGGACGACCGACTGGCCGATGGCGAACTTCGACACGGTGGCCAGCGGTTACAACCCGAAACCCGTCGGTCCGACGGAGAAGCCGACCGAACGGTGGAACGTCGAAGTCGGGTGGCCGACCGGTCGACCCGTCGTCGCCGACGGGACGGTCTACCTCCCCACGCAGACACACCTCCACGCTGTCGACGTCGAGAGCGGCGAGGAACGGTGGAACCGCGGACCCACCGAGAACACCGACGCGCCGGGATACACCGCTCCGGCAGTCGACGGCGACACCGTCTACGTCGGTGTGAGTCGCGGCGGCGGTCTCCTCGCGCTCGACGCCGAGGACGGGAGCCAACGCTGGCGCTACGAGACGGGCGACGAGCGGACCGGCGTCGACGTGCCACCGATACCCGACTACGTGGGCGACGGTGGGTGGTCGTCGCTCGTCGTCGCGAGCGACGACGGCGTCGTCCACCACCTCGACCTCGAGACGCAGGAAGCGAACTGGACGTTCGAGGTGTACGGCCGGGTCTCACGCCTCGTGACCCGTGGCAGCGTCGTCTACGCCGGAACCGAGGGCGGCGAGGTCTACGCACTCCACGCCGGCGAAGGGCTGTGGCGACGGAAGCTCCCGGGAAAGATCACGGCACTCGCCACCGACGACGGCGGCGACGTGTTCGCCAGCACGTTCGGCGGCGGCGTGTTCCGTCTCCGAGACGGCGCGCACGCCGGTCGGACGAGGTGGCACGCCGAGGACGGGCCGGTCGCACACGAGGCGTTCGTCGTCGCCCGCGGTCGAGTCTGCGGGACCGACCTCGCCGACGCGACGGTGCTCGACGAACGCTCCGGCGACGTCCAGTGGGAGGTCGACGGCGACTTCGGCGTCCCACCTGCCGCCGCTGGCGACACGCTCTATCTCGGCGGCGAGGACGGCGTCGTCGCCTACAGACTCGACGGAGGGTTCGGCGTCGACGACGTCAGGTTCGGCGGGAAACGATGGCACTACCCGTTCGCGGGGTCGGTCGGTGGCGGCGTCACCGTCGCCGACGGTGCGGCGTTCGCCGTCGACATGGGTGCCGAAGACGCTCCGAGTCGACTGGTCGCGCTGGAGTAGTGGCACCTGAAGACTGATTACACCTCCGGGGGAAGCGACGGCAAATGCCCTCCAGACGACAGGTGCTCGCCGGACTCGGGAGCGCCGCGAGCGTCGCACTCGCCGGCTGTACGACCGGCGAGGCCGACGGAGCAGGTGAGGACGAGCTGACGGAGAAGTGGCGGACGAACGTCGGCCCGGCGTCGGCGCAGGCCGTCGTCTCCGGCGAGACCGTCTTCGTCCCGGTGTCGTCGGACGTCCTCGCGTTGGACCGCGAGACCGGCGAGCGACGGTGGTCGGTGAACGCCGTCGTCGACGCCGCCGACCGACCGAGCGACGCCGTCACCCCCGCCGTAGACGAGTACACGCTCTACGTCACCGGCGGCGACGAGATAGTCCGGGCGATCACGATCGCCGAGCAGTCGGTGTGGTGGGAGTTCGAGATGGAGAGCGAGAGCTACGCGGCACCGGTGCTCGCCGGGGGTCGTCTCTACGTCGCCGGCGGCGAGTACGTCTCCTGCCTCGACGCCGACACGGGCGAGGCCGAGTGGTCGCGTCGACTGTTCGGCGCCGTCACCGGACTCGCACGCGAGGGGGAACTGCTGGTCGCCACGACGGCCGCCGGCGAGGTGTACGCGCTCGACACCACCGGCGGGCGCGGCGAGTGGCGAGCGTCGGTCCCCGCGGGCATCGAGACGGCGCCCGCCGTGAGTGGACAGCGCGTCGCCGTTAGCTGTCGGGACTTCGCCGTCTACGGCTTCGACACGGCGGGTCGACGCGCGTGGTCCGCAGAACTCGGCAACGTGGGGGGACTCACCGCGACGCACGAGACGGTCTACGCGAGCGAGAAGACCGAGACGACGGCGCTCGACCGGGAGACGGGCGAGCGGCGGTGGTCGGTCGACCACGGTGGCGTCTACCGACACGGCAGTTCGCCGCCGGCGCTCGGAGGCGACGCCGTCTACGTCGGTGGCGACGGGGTGCGCACCGTCGACCCCGACAGTGGTCCGCTCGACCTCCAGTTCGACCGAGTGCGATCCGAGCGGTCGCTCGGCGGGACGGTCGGTCACGTCTCGGTCGACCCCGACGGGACGGCGCTCTACGCCGGCGTGGAGCGCAGTCGCGGACCGTACGAGTACGTCGCACTGGAGCTCCGACGAATCTGAACCGCCGTCGCTTCCTCACGGCGGTCGGGACGTCCGCGACGGTCGGCCTCGCCGGCTGCCTCGGCGGCGACGGCCTGCTGGTCGCGAACGTCGACGAGAACGAGAACGAGGACGACCACTCCGTCGTCGCCTTCGTGTGAGTCGCTACTCCTCGGGGTAGCCTTCGACGATGTCGACGCCGCTCGACGCGCCGATACGCACCGCACCGACGTCGAACATCGCCATCGCCTCCTCGTAGCTGCCGACGCCGCCGCTGGCCTTCACGGGCAGGTACTCGGCCATCAGTTCGACGTCTGCGACCGTCGCGCCGCCGTCGGCGAAGCCGGTCGAGGTCTTCACCATGTCGGCGTCGGCGTCCTCGGCCGCCTCGCAGGCGCGGCGTTTCTCGTCGTCGGTCAGTAGCGCCGTCTCGATGATCACCTTCACCGGGACGGGGACGGCGGCGACGATCTCGGCGATCTCGGCGGCGACGGCGTCGTCGTCGCCAGCCTTCAGACGACCGACGTTGATGACGACGTCCAGTTCGTCGGCACCCTCCTCCCAAGCGTCGACCGACTCCTCGCGTTTCGCCTTCGGCGTGTTCTGCCCGTGCGGGAAGCCGACGACGGTGGCGAGCGTGACGTCGGGGGCGTACTCGCTGGCCTCGGCGACGTAACACGGCGGGATGCAGGCGTTCATCCCGTACTCGTCGGCCTCGTCGAGCACCGCCTTCACGTCGGCGAACGTCGTCTCCGGTCCGAGGACGGTGTGGTCGATGCTGGCGGCGAACTCCGCTCTGTTCATGTTCGTGCGGATGGGGTGGGTCGTCAAAGAGTCCCCGGTCCGTCGCGTCTCGCCGACCGCCCGCGCGCCGTCCCGTAAGGCTTTCACCCCGACGCGACGCGCGTTCTCCCATGCAGATCCTCCCGGAGGGGTTCGCGCTGCCGCCGCTCTCCTACCTGCTCGTGCTCCTCGCCGCCGCCGTCGGCGTCGGCCTCGGAGTCCGGGCACGGCGACCGACGGTGACCGCGGCCCACGTCGTCGCCCTCGCCCCGTGGATGGCCGTCGGGTCGGTGCTCCACGTCCTGCACGTCGTCGGCGCGTTGCCGCCGCTCGTCGACCCGCTGGCCGGGACGCCGAGCGTCTACGTCTCCGTCGCGGTCGTCGTCGGTGCGGTGTGGGTCGCCGCGGACGCCGCCGTCGACGGCGCGCGAGTTCCCACCGTCCTCGCCGCCAGCGGCGTGCTCGTGCTCGTCCCGGCGCTCGGCGCGGCCGTCCTCGCCGGTCGGGCCCGTGACTCGCTTGCGGTGACGTGGCCTACCGTCGCGCTGGTCGTCGCCGTGGTACTCACCGCCGTCGTGTGGGTCGCCCTCCGTCGACTCCGACCCGAGGCCGCCGTCACCGGGAGCGTGGGCGTCCTCGCGCTGTTCGGCCACACGCTCGACGGCGTCTCGACGGCCGTCGGTCTCGAACTCCTCGGGTTCGGCGAGCGAACGCCCCTCTCGCGACTCATCGTCGAACTCGGGCAGGCGCTGCCGACGGCGCAGTATATCGGCGGGACGTGGCTGTTCGTCCTCGTCAAACTGCTCGTCGCCGGCGGCGTGGTCGTGCTGATGGCCGACTACGTCCGCGAGGAGCCGTCAGAGGGCTATCTCCTGCTCGGGCTCGTCGCCGCCGTCGGCCTCGGCCCCGGCGTCCACAACCTCGTGCTGTTCTCGATCGCCTGAGCGACGCGAGCACAGGGACCGACGCGAACACGGGCGACCGACGCGGCGCTGGCAGGCTTCGACCGCGCCCGGAGATGGATTTACCACCACCCCGCTCCTGAGAGGGAGGTATGCCCCGCGTCATCTGTGCCGGTCACGTCAACTGGGACATCACGCTCCGCGTCGACCGTCTCCCGGAGGTGGACGGCGAGGCGGCGATCCAACACCAGACCGGCGCGGGTGGTGGGAGCGCGGCCAACGTCGCCGTCGCGCTCGCCGGCCTCCGGGTGCCGGTGGCGTTGCTCGGAAGCGTCGGCGACGACGAACACGGACGGGCCGCCCGCCGCGAACTGACCGGGACCGGCGTCGACTGCGACCCCCTCCAGACGGTGTCCGACGGCAAGACGGCGGTCAAGTACCTCGTCGTCGACGGCGCGGGCGAGGTGATGGTACTCGGCCAGACGGGCGTCAACGAGGCGTTCCGGTCGGGACATCTCCCCGGCGCGACGCTCTCGGAGGCGGACGTGCTCCACCTGACGAGCCAACGCCCGGAGACGGCCGCTCGACTCGCCGAGCGAGCGAGCGAGGCGGGCGTGACGGTCAGTTTCGACCCCGGGCGTCGACTCGGCCAGCGCGACTACTCGTCGACGCTCGCGCTCGCCGACGTCGTCTTCCTCAACGACCGCGAGGCCGCGACGGCCCTCGACGAGTGTACCGAACACGGGGCGGAGACGATCGTGCTGAAACACGGACCGCGGGGGGCCGAGGTGCGGGCGGGCGAGGAGACGTTCACGCATCCGGGGTTCGCCGTCGAGACGGTCGACACGACCGGCGCGGGCGACGCCTTCGCGGCGGGATTTCTCGCCAGTCGGGTGCGTGGCGACGGCTACGACGAGGCGCTCGGGGTCGCGAACGCCTGCGGCGCGATCGCCGCTCGCTCGGCTGGCGCCCGCATCGACGTCTCGTGGACGGCGGTCTCCGAACTGCTCGGTCACTGATAGAGGTTATCGTAGCCAACCGGAAGCTCAGAGACGCCCGGCGATCTATAGGGTTCGATGCTCCTGGAGCACAACGACGAGGTTCTACGATAACCCCCATGAGCGTCTCGGAGCGGGCTACCCGTGTCACTCCGTCACGTTCCACGCCGACCGAGAGTCCCGTACGCTTATACGCTCTCGCCGACTGTTCCGTGTAATGGCTCCGGGCGGCCTCCTGCAGGTGGCGCTGTCACAACTCTCGTTTCTGTCGCAGGTAGCCGCGGGTGCGGTGGCGGGGCTCGCCGCCGCCCTCGCCATGGTCGTCCCGATGAGTCGGCAGCCGGAGGGGTTCACTCCGGCCTACATCGCGGCGTCGGTGCTCCGTCGCACCACGCCGGACGAAGTGCGGTTCGTAGAGGCCAACGTCGTCCACCACGGGACGGGGATGGTGGCGGGTGGTCTCTACGCCGCGGTCCTGGTGTTCCTGAGCGGGGTCGTCCCGGACCTGGTGCGGATGGAACGGGTCGAACTGTTCCCGCATCTGCTCTCCGTCTCGCTCGTCGTCCTGTTCGTCTACGTGTTCTTCGCACATCTGGTCTTACCCCGTGCCGGTGGACGGATCTACGAGGAGCAGGCGACGGCGGTCAGAGGACAGTGGCTGCGCTCGTCGCTCGTGTTCGGAGCGGTGCTCGTCGTCGTCGGACCGACGCTGCTCTCCGTGACGATGTGAGCCGTCGGTTCCGGGACCGACCCATTTTTCAGCGATTGGCGTCTCAGTAGGGGCCATGACCGACCCGTCCGTGACCGACCTCGACCTCGACTTCGAGCACGTGCCGGAGTCGGACCAGTCGTTCGAGAACGCACTCGAGAAGGCCCGCGCAGGCGAGCGACTGACGGTCGCCGACGGCGTCGAACTCATCACGACCGGCACCGACCGGGAGGGGATCGACCAGCACCGGAAGGAGCGGGTGCTGGAGGCCGCCGACCGCCGCCGCGCCGAGGTCGTCGGCGACGAGGTGACGTTCGTCGCCAACCTGAACAACAACGTCACCACCGCCTGCGACACGGGCTGTCTCTTCTGTAACTTCAAGGACACCGCCCACCAGTTCGAGGAAGCGTATCAGGCGGAACACGCGGGGTTCACCAAGACGCCCGCGGAGTCCCGCGAGATCGTCGACGACGCGCTCGACCTCGGCATCTACGAGGTGTGTTCGGTGTCGGGGCTCCACCCCGCCTTCGCGCTGAACGAGGAGCACCACGAGATACTCCGCGCGAAGTCGGCGGCGGGCGAGAAAGACCTGAACTACAAGCCGCCGGAGGCGTACACGACCGACCCCGGCACCTACGTCGAACAGATGGAGGCGATGAGCGTCGGCGACGTCCACCTCCACTCGATGACGCCCGAGGAGGCCTACCACGCCAAGCGCGGCACCGACTGGTCCTACGAGTCGGTCTACCGCGAACTGAAGCGGGCAGGCCTCGACAGCGCGCCCGGGACGGCCGCAGAGATCCTCGTCGACGAGGTGCGGGACGTCATCTGCCCCGGCAAGATCGGCACGCAGGACTGGATCGACGCGATGGAGGGGGCGATGGCCGCCGGCCTCGACACGACGGCGACGATCATGTACGGCCACGTCGAAAACGAGATGCACCGCGTCCAGCATCTGAAAGTCGTCCGCGACCTGCAGGACCGGACGGGCGGCATCACCGAGTTCGTCCCCCTCTCGTTTATCCACCAGACGACGCCGCTGTACGAACACGGCGTCGTCGACGGCGGGGCCACGGACGACGAAGACGAGCTGATGATCGCCGTCTCCCGACTCTTCCTCGACAACGTCGACCACGTCCAGTCGTCGTGGGTGAAGTTCGGCGACGCGAAGGGGCTGAAACTGCTCAACTGCGGGGCCGACGACTTCATGGGGACTATCCTCTCGGAGGAGATCACGAAACGCGCCGGCGGGCAGTACGGCGAGTACCGCACGTTCGACGAGTACGTCGACATGCTGTCGGCCATCGGCCGCCCGGCGGTCGAGCGATCGACCGACTACCGAAAGCGTCGCCGCATCGACCCCGAGGACGGCCCCCACGGCCCGACGCTCGGGCCGAGGGCAGACGGGACGCCGATGCTCGAGGCAGGCCACCGGGAGGACGAAGATGGTCCCGAGTCCGCCCACGCCGACGACTAGTCCCCGGGTTCGCCGTCTCCAACAGAGCCAAACGCGTCCGTCACCGAGTGACGGGCGATGATGAGTCCGACCCACACGGCGACGGGAGTCGTCCTCGCCGTCGCGCCGGAGTTCGCCGTGGCCGGTGCGTTGGCGGGCATCGCCGGCGGCGTCTTCCCTGATCTCGACCTGTTCGTCGGCGAACACCGCCGGACGCTGCACTTCCCGATCTACTACTGGTTTCTGGCGCTGCCTGCCGCAGTCGTCGCCGCGGCGAGCACCTCCGCGGTGACGGTGGCTCTCGCGCTCTTCGCGCTCTCGGCGGCGGTCCACTCCGTCGTCGACTGGTTCGGTGCCGGCCCCGAACCGCGGCCGTGGGCCGACCCCTCCGAGCAGGCGGTCTACCTCCACTTCGGGGACCGGTGGCTCGCGCCGAAACGGTGGGTCCGCTACGACGGCGCACCCGAGGATCTGCTGTTGACCGGCGTGCTCTCGATGCCCGGGCTCCTCCTGTTCGAGGGGTCGGTCCGGACGCTCACGGTCGTCGGCCTCGTTGTCGGCGCGGGCTACACGCTCGTCAGGAAGCGCGTCCCCGACTACGTCGAGATCTGAGTGCGAAAAACAGGAGTCCGAAACGGCGGCGAGCGTCAGTCGTCCGACGTCGCCGTCGCGGTCTCCGACTGCAGTCCCTCGACCTCGATGCCGCCCGTGAGTTGGGTGTGCGGGTAGGGCATGTCGATCGCCTCGGCGTCACAGCGCTCCTTGACCGCCTGGACGAGTTCCGAGCGCGTCTTCACGAAGTCCGAGCGGTTCGGTTCGTCGATCCAAAAGCGCGTCTGCAGGCCGACGTAGGAGTCGGCGAGTTCGGTGACGCGGATCGAGGTGCCCGGCTCGTCGAGGATGTCGGGGTTCTTCGCCGCCTCGTCGAGGATGACCTCCTTCGCGTGGTCGATGTCGTCGTCGTAGCCGATGCCGAAGACGAACTTCTGGCGCAGCTTGTCGTAGGCGACGGGGTTCTTCAGCGCGTTGTTCGCGAGTTCGCCGTTCGGGACGGTGATGAGCTCGTTGTCGAACGTGCGGAGGCGTGAGACGCGCAGGTCGATGTCCACGACGCGACCCGTGATGTCGTTGACCTCGATCCAGTCGCCGACCTCGAACGGTCTGTCCTTCAGGATGAAGATGCCCGCGACGAAGTTACCGAGGATGTCCTGTGCGGCGAAGCCGACCGCCAGCGCGATCGCACCGGCGAAGACGCCGAACGCCGCGATGACGCTGCCGAAGCCGGCGACGGTGAACGCCACCGCGAACGCCAGAATCACGTTCACGACGCCGGTGAGGCTCTCTGCGAGGCTCTTCACGCTCGGGTCGTGGCCCTGTTCGTCCAGCACCCGTTTGATGAGCGGGACGAGAAGGGCTCTTCCGAGCAGCCAGACGACGACGAACGCGACGACGAACAGGACCGCCGGAACGACGTAGTCGGTGACGAGCTGTTGTGTCTCCGGAAGCAGTCGGTCGATCTGTAACTGAAGAAGGAGTGTGGCCACCACTGCGATGTCTAACGACATGAACGACGGTCCGGTTGCGACGGCAGCCGGATAAACAATTGGGCCACGGACAGGTCTGCGTGCGGTCAGCGCGGCGAATGTTGCCCGGCTTGAGCACCGACGCCGTATCCCGCTGTGGTTCGTATCACGCGGAGAAGACGAACGCCCGACTGCTCGCCTCGGAGTGATCGACGGAAGTATTCGTACTCGTCAACGTCACAGGTGTTCTACTTGCCGAAATCTGTGTGCTGAAGAGAGCACGTACGTCGTCTATCAAACAATTTACTACTATATTTTCAGAGAGATTATACGAAGGCGATGCCGAAGCGGATTCAATATGTGAATGGAGACGTTAATCTGGAGAACAGCTGGTGAATCCTGCAAACGGACCTCCATAATCTCTCGGACGATTTTTTTGGATGATTTTCTCTATTTTATGGCTTTTCTGGACGATGTCACATACTTTTAAATGTGTATGAGACATTGTTTCACCTGCCCATGGCAGCCATGGGCGAACGAGCCGGAATGCCATCTCTGGCGCAGGCAGGACTGCCTATCCAGAGGTCGTAGGTCGGTTCGCAACCTCGATCTCCCCTTCGAAGGGGGAGGTCGGGTTCTACTGAAATTCTGACACGAGAACTATCATCTCAATTTATCATGCCAGCTCTGATAACTCTCGAAGAGTGGACTGATCGACCGCCTGATTCCATCTGTTAGTCCCTCTCAGTGGCCTGACTCGTGTGGATTCGTCGGCGTCCCGTACTGTTCGGCGTGTTCGGTGTACTCGATGAACCGGGGCGCGTCCGGGTCGAACGGTCGTTCCAGCGACTCGAACGCCTGCTTCTTGTCCCACGACTGCAGCCCGCCGATGGCGCTACGGTCTTCGAGGTCGTGGTAGTCGAGGTCCGGCTCGGTGAGCTGCCACGCCTTCAACCCCTGTTCGGTGCGGACGACGACGCTCGAGTAGTCGTCGGCGCTCCCGACGGACCCGACCGCCAGATCCGCACAGTAGCCGCTGAAATCCGCACACTCGCTACAACCTTTGAGCGCCGCGTCGTGGAAGTTCTCGACGTCCTCTTCCAGGATCTGGTCGCCGTCGTGGTCGTACGCCATCAGTTTCCCGTGCAGCACGTCGAGTTTGCCGATCTCCGCGGGCGGGAGGCCGCGCTTCTCTTCCAGTTGCTCGCCGACGAGTCGGTAGTAGTTGAAGTTCTTGGTGCACATCAGCGCGATGGTGTAGTCGATGGCGCGCACGCCAGCCTCCTGGCTGCCGTACTCCCACTGGAAGTCCTGCAGCGCGCGGATGCCTTCGATCTCACACGGCGTGCCGACGAGCGCGAGGCTCGCCTCCTCCCACGGGACGTCGAGTTTCCCCTCCCAGCGACGGGGATCGAGGTTGCCGAGCGCCATCGTCTGGTTGTAGATGCTCCCCGCGTTGGCGACGAGTTCCTCGTGGGTCGTCGCGAGGAAACTCTCGGCCTTCCACGGTTCCTCGTCGGACTCGGTGGCGACGAGCGCGCCGTCGATCTCACCCGCCTCCAGAAGGTGGCTGAGCACGCTGGTGACCACGCCGCCGTCCTGCGCTCCTTCGGCCCAGTCGTCGTCGATCTTCGCCGAGAACTCGGTGATGGGGTCGCCCGCGCCCGTCACGTTGTCCTCGCCGCCGGTGATCTTCCACTGACGCTCGTAACGGAGCCCGCCCCGCGGGCAGAAGTCCCAACAGAGCGAACAGCCGGTGCACATCTTCACGAGCTCCGGGAGGCCGTCGTCGCCGATGCCGATGGAGTCGGAGGGGCAGGCGGCGACGCAGGTTCCACACTGGATGCAGCGGTCGGTGTCGATCACCGCCGCGTCGAGTTCCATGAACCAGGTCTTCTCGTCGGGCGTCTCGATGTCGTTCATCTCCCGGCGGATGCTGGAGTCGGGCGTGTCGAGGTCGACGCCGTCCGGGACGCCGACGCGCTCCGCGGAATCGCCGTCGGCGACGTTCCGACCGGTCCCCGTCGCGGGCGCGGTGAACTCGACGTCGCCGAGGCTCCCCTCGGCGTCGACGTTCACCGGCTGTGCGCCGCCGTCGGGGGCGACGTCACTCGGTGTGCTGCCGTGGGCCGCGTCGTCGACGTCGCCGGTCCGTCGGCGACGGAACCGGATCGGCTTCCCGCCGTGGTCGTCGGGTTGCCGGGGTGGGACGTGGTCGACCGCCGGCACGGCGGTGTGGTCGCCGTCGTCGTGGACCTCCGGAACGTGTGGAAGCGGGTCCGTTCGCCCCGACTCGACGAGTTCGGGGGCGGCGTCGGCCGGCGCGTTCAGGGGAGCGTCGCCGGCCGGTGCGTTCGACGGAGCGTCGTCGGAAGCCGACCGCTCGGGGTCAGTCATCGGCCGGTACACCTCCCGAGACGTCCGCTTCGACGCTGCGAAGCAGGTCGCGCAGACGACCGTCGTCGACGCGGCGGCACCACTCGTAGAACCGTTCGCCGTCGGTTCGTTCCTCGGAGTAGACCGCGAGCAACGCCTCCAGTGCCGGAATCACGGCGTCGGCCGGGACCGCCGTCTCGATCCAGTCGACGAACGCGTTGTCGCTGCCGAGGCTGCCGCCGAGGCCGACGTCCATCCCCTCGACGATGGTGTCGCCTTCGTCGTTCGTACTCGCGGCGTCGCCGTCGACCTTGACCGTCTCCCCGCGGAAGCCGACGTCGGCGATCTGCGGCTGGGCGCAGGAGGCCGAACAGCCGCTCATGTGCATCCGCACGACGTCGAGGTCGTCGAGCGTGTCGAGACGCTCGTCGAGTTCTCGCGCCCACCGGCGGACGCGTCGCTTGGTCTCGATGATGCCGTAGTTGCAGAACTCGCTGCCCGTACAGCCGACGGCACCGCGCGAGAACGGCCCCGGGTTCGGCTGGTAGTCCGCGGCGAACGGTTCGGCGAGCAGGTCGTCGACGTGCTCCTCGGGGACGTGGCTGACGAGGAAGTTCTGGTCCGTGGCGAGTCTGACCGTCGCGTCCTCGGTCCCGTACCGCTCTGCGGCCCGGGCGGCCTCGACGAACTCGGCACCGCCGATGCGCCCGGCGACGACGTTGAAGCCGACGTACCGGAGACCGTCCTGTTTCTGCTCGTGGACGCCGACGTGGTCGCCGGTGTAGCCGGTGGTCAGATCCTCGCCGCGCGTGTCGAGGTCGACGCTGCAGCGGTCTCTGACCGCCCGCTCGAACGCCTCGGGACCCATCTGCTGGACGAGATAGCGCATCCGGCAGACGCCGCGGTTGTGCCGGTCGCCGAGTTCCGCGAACGTCTGGGCGACCGCGCGGCAGAACTCGACGGCGTCCTCGGGGCGGACGAACACGTCGAGGTCGGAGGCCATCCGCGGCCCGTCCGAGAGACCGCCGCCGACCCGGACGTGGAAGCCGTAGTACCAGCCGTCGTCGAGTCGTCTCCGTGCGGGGACGAGACCGACGTCGTTGATCTGCGACTGCGCGCAGTCCTCACGGCAGCCGGTGACGGTGAGTTTGAACTTCCGCGGGAGGTTCGCGTACTCGCGGTTGCCGGTGAAGAACTCCGAGACGGCGTCGACGACCGGCTGGGCGTCGAAACACTCGTGGTCGGTGAGACCGGCGGCCGGACAGCCGAGGACGTTGCGCGCGGAGTCACCGCAGCCCTGGATCGTCGTGAGACCCACCTCGTCGTAGCGCTCCCAGATGGCGGGGACGTCCTCGATCCGGATCCAGTGCATCTGGACGTCCTGTCGGGTGGTGATGTCGAGGAAGGCGTCCCCCCAGACGGGGTTCTGCGTCTCGCCGCCGTACTCCTCGGGGGCGGTCGCGTACTCCTCGGCCACCTCGCCGACGACCCGTGCCTGTTCGGGCGTGAGTCGACCGCCGGGAACCTTCGTCCGCAGCATGAAGTAGCCCCGGTGGGTACCGTGGGCGTACATCCCGGCCCACTTCAGTCGTTCCCACTCCCCGTCGCCCGCCCGTTCCTCAATCTCGTCGAACGTCAACCCCTCCTCGGCGTACGCGTAGACGTCGTCGACGACGTCCAGCGGGTGCTTCTCCCGTTTCCACCGCTCGACCGCGTTCATCGCCCGCTCCCGTCTCGCTCTGTTCGAGATGCGTTGTCAGTGCTCATGGTTGGCGAGCACGTTTCCCACGGACGACCATGTACGTCCCCGTCGACGCCACTTCTGCCTGTGCTCCGGGACGGGAGCAGCGGGGGCCGGTGTCTGTGACGACAGGACTGCACGCCGGTCGCGACGGAGACGGTCGACCCGTCGACGGGTTAGCGAACTGGATCGCGACCGACGTCCGTGCGTCGTATCGGCAGCTGTCGCCGGTACCTGTGACGTGTTACCACTTATCGACCAGCGAGCGGTAGCGACGACCCGCGTCGTCGTCGGCAGCGAGGGCCGTGCGAACCCGCTCTGCGACCCAGTCGCCCCCGCCGTTCGGCGACTCCGGCAGGAACCGTTCGTAGACGGGGAGTCGTTCGCCGAGCGGGACGCCGCCCTCGTCGGCGACGTCGTGGAGTTCCCGCAGCGCGGGCCACTCGTAGTCGGGGTTGATGTAGTCGTCCGTCACCGGCGAGACGCCGCCGAGGTCGTCGATGCCGCAGTCCAAGAGCTCTCGGGCGGGCGCGAGGTTGGGCGGCACCTGCACCGAGATCTCCTCCGGCAGGCAGACGCGCGCCATCGCGACGACGCGGCGCATCGTCTCCAGCGACGGCCCCTCGTAGTCGGAGCGCTCGTTCGGGACGACGTTCTGGACGATGAGCTCCTGAACGTGACCGTACCGCTCGTGGAGGTCGCGGACGGCGAGCAGGCTTTCGGCGCGGTCGCGCCAGTCCTCGCCGATGCCGACGAGGATGCCCGTCGTGAACGGGACGCGCGTGCGACCGGCCGCGCTGATCGTGTTGAGTCGCTGGCCGGGCGTCTTCCGACGGTTTCCCGCGTGGGCGTCGACGTCGGCCGTCGTCTCCAGCATCACGCCCATGCTGGCGTTCACCTCGCGGAGTCGCTCGAACTCGGGTTCGGTGAGGTCGCCGGGGTTGCTGTGGGGGAGCAGCCCCTCCTCGAGCGCCAGTTCGCACATCGCAGCGAGGTAGTCGACGATAGAGTCGTAACCCCAGTCGTCGAGTTGGTCGTGAATCTCGGTGTAGCGGTCGTCGGGCTTGTCGCCGAACGTGAACAGCGCCTCCGTACAGCCGGCGTCCGCGCCCAGTCGCAGCTGCTCGCGGACCTGCTCGGGCGACATGAGCGACGCCTGTCCGGGGACGTCGTAGTACGTACAGTACGTACACGTGTAGCGGCACGCCGTCGTCAGCGGGAGGAAGACGTTCCGCGAGAAGGTGAGCGACGGGGCCGCCTCGACGTCGGCCGGCCTGACCGACAGCAGGCGCTCGACGTCCGACTCGTCGATCTCGATCTCGATGCCGTACTCGTCGGCCGCCGGGAACATAGCAGTCGCTCCACGCCGGAGCGAGAAAAGCCCTCCCTTCGAGCGGTCGGTCCGACACTCACCACGAGCGGCTCGACCGTCGACGACACCACCCCGCGGTACGGTTATGGCGTCGGCACCCGAAGCGGGACCGAGTCATGATCAAACTCGTCATCACGCTCGCCCGGAAGGAGGGCACCAGTTTCGAGGAGTTCAAGCAGTACTACCTCGACGAACACGTCCCCATCGCGGAGGAGATCCCGAACCTGCAGAAGTACACCGTCGCGTTCGCGCTGAGTCCAGACCGCAGCGAGTACGACGCCGTCGCCGAACTGTACTTCGAGAGCGTCGATGCCATGAAAGAAGGTCTACAGTCCGAGGCCAACGACGCGGCGCTCGAGGACCTCTCGAACTTCGCCGACCCGGACGCCGGGTTCAACATGGCGACGGAAGAGCTCGTGCAGGTCGACGAGACGTAGGCCGGTTACTCGCGTCGGACGCCGACGCGCCCGTCTGTCACGTCGAGGTCGAACCCGGCGTCGACGAGCCAGTCGCGAGCGACGCCGTCGCCGTGAAGCAACACCTCGACGAGGTCGTCGGGTTCGTCGACGTCGGTCGACAGTCGGAACGAGTCGACGACGTCGACCGGCGCGCCGACCGCCTCGGCCGCCCGGAGATGGTCGCGGAACGAGATACCGTGGTAGTCGACGCGGAAGTCGGGATGCCGAACCACCAGCGCGTTCGTCCCGCCGCCGCGGCCGGGTGCGACGGCGACGCCCTCACCGTCGTCGCCTGCGGTCGTCAACCGCCTGATCGACTCGGGCGTCGCCAGCGGGAGGTCGCTCATCACGACGGCGACGGGGTCGACGGCGGCCGCGAGAGTCGCGTTGACCGCCGCCGAGAGGGGGCTGTCGTCGACGCGGACCGACGTCTCGGTCTCGACGAGCGACGTCGCGTCGCTCGCGTCGGCGAGACCACTCGCCGATTCGTCGCCAGTCGCCGGGTCGTCGAGCGGGGCCGTCGCCACCACGAGCGGATCGTGGCCGGCGGCTCGGACCGCCGTGAGCACGTCCGAGAGCATCGCTCGGGCGAACGTTCGGCGTTCGTCGAGAGAGAGCACGTCCGAGAGCCGGGTCTTCGGCTGCTCGGTCGCGAAGGGGACGACGACGCGCATACCGGCGCTACGTAGTGTGGAAAATAAGGAGTTGGTATCGCGGTCGACCGTGCTCAGCCGAGTTTGTCGTAGGAGTCCTGCTGGGAGCGGTACCACACCACTCCGCCGACGAGGAGACCGACCGCGAGCAACCCGCCCACCGCGTAGAGCGCGAGCTGCATCGTCTGGTCGGACTGCTCGGCCGACTCGGCCTGCGACTGTGCCTCGTTGGCGAGTTCGGTCGCGAGGTCGAACCCCTCTGCGCCGTTCGCGTTGTCGTAGGCGCTGATCGCGTTCGCGAGTGTCTTCTCGGCCTGCTGGCTGTTCGCCCCGTCGACCGCCGTCGACGCCGAGTCGAGCGCCTCGCGTGCGGCGTCGCTCTCCTCGGTGTAGTGGTGGGTCTGCCACGAGTCGATCTCGGTGCTCGACCCGCCGTCGCGGGCCTGCGTCAGCGACACGAACAGGAACTGCTGGGCGGGGTCGTAGCTGTAGTTCTCGACTTCGGGGACCGTTCCGGTCACTTTCACCCGCACCTCGCTGACGTCGTCGGCGGCGGCGACGTCGACGGAGGCGTTCTGTCCGTCGGCGGACTGCTGGTCGAGCTTCGAGCCGGTCTGGTCGTAGCTCGTCACCGTCCACGTGACGTCGGTGAGTTCGGTCTCACCCTGGAGCGTCCACGACTCCAGTTGGGGGTTCTTGTACAGTTCGTCCAGCGTCACCGTCGCGCTCACCTGGCTGCCGGCCTCGGCCTCGTCGGGGACGTCGCTCTCGGCGACGGAGACGGCGGCTGCTGGCGCCGCCACCATCGTCAGGAGGACGAGGCAGGCGACCAGGAGGCTAAAACAGCGACTCGAGTTCGTCTTCGTCATCGTGAACTAAGTTGTCGAGGTTCGTCTCGCTCTCTTGGTTGATCTCGTCGATGTTCTCCTGTGCTTCGATGGCGACCTGCTGGAGCTCTTTGATGCGCGGGACGTTCGTCACGCCCGACAGGAGGATGACGCTCGCGACGAAGCCGCTGCCGGTGACGGGGTAGTCGCCGCCGCGGACCTCCATGCTCCCGGTCTGCTCCTCGAGCCACTTCCGGCCGCGCTCTATTCCTTTCCGGTTGAGGTACGCCGGCGGCCCCGCCATCACGAGCAGCGCGCGTTCGGTTCCCTCGATCTCGCAGGGGAGCGTGAGACGGCCCAGCGCCGCCTTGCGGACGAGGCTCGTGATACGGTTGGTCGTCCGCGCCGTGTCGAGGCCGTCGTCCTCGTTCTTGCCCCCGGTGAGTCGCGAGAGCAGTCCGCCGGAGTTCTGCACCTCCTCGACCTCTTCGCGGGCGTAGCCGACGGTCGAGACGCCGCCGCCGGCGAGCGTGTTGATGATCTCGCTGGAGTCGACGACGCTCTCTGCGACCTCGCCGCCAGTCACCTCGCCTGCACCGAAGAGAATGCCGAACCGCTTGACGATCTCTTCGTTGATCTCGTCGTAGCCGCCCTGCACCGACTCGCCGGTCTTGCGCCAGGCGTCGTTGTCGAAGACGAGCAGGTTGTCCACCTCGCGGACGAACGTCTGGAACGACCGCGCGGCGTTGAGCGTGTAGATGCCACCCTCGTCGCTACCCGGCAACACGCCCAGTCCGTAGACGGGTTCGGTGTAGATGCGCTTGAGATGCTTCGCCAGGACGGGTGCGCCGCCGGAACCGGTGCCGCCACCGAGCCCGGAGACCACGAGGAACGCGTCGACCTCGTGGACGGGTACCGAGTCGATCGCGCCCTGAACCTCGTCGACGTCCTCCTCTGCGATCTCGGCACCGAGCTCGTTGTCGGCACCGACGCCGTGGCCCTTCACCCGCGACTGCCCGATGAGCACCCGCTTCTCCTCCGGGATGTGGGTGAGCCCCATCAGGTCGGCTTTCGCGGTGTTGACTGCGACGGCCGCCTTGACGATTCCGGCGCCGTGGCGCTTGTCGTACTCGACGAACTTGTCGACGATCTTCCCGCCGGCCTGCCCGAATCCGATCATCGCCAGCTTCATAGTTGTATTCCCCTCGTCATTGCGTGAATCCCAAGTGGAAGGGGAAGATAAATTTTGTGATGGCAGAAGGTACGATCTGCTTTCCTATCGAGAGTAGAATCGCAAGACTACGGCGGATTTGCGTATCATCAGAAGTTCGTCAATCGGATACCAGCAGATCGGGAAATTCTAGGTTTCATATGAGTTAGCGTCGGTGGTAACCGTCGGGTTAGGAGGGGGGTATCCGGCGGAGGTCGGATATCCGCCGAGACGGCGAAAATCGGCGTCGAGAAGCGTTCTAACGAGGATGATCGAGGCGGCGACGAGTCCTCTGCTCAGGCGTTGAGATACGAGGAGAGCGTTTTCAGGTCGGCTTCCGCGCGGTCGAACGCGCCGACGTCGTTGTGGCTCGTCGTGTTGTCGAACTTCAGCGAACGGTACTGGTCGGAGCCCATCGGGAACCCCGGAATCTTCCCGCCGATCGAGAGGCCGACGCCGGCGAGACCCATCGGGACGGGGACGACGGTCACCGACCGTCCTTCGGCACCGTGTGCCAGCTTCGCCACCTCGGCGAGCGTCAGTTTCTCGGGACCGCCGATCTCGTAGCTCTTTCCGACGTGTGCGTCGTCGTTGAGCGCGTCCGCCAGCATCGGCACGAGGTCGCCGACCCAGATGGGCTGGAACCCCGTCTTGCCGCCGCCGGGCAGCGGCGTGACGTACGGCGGGGCGAGCTTCTTGGTGAACGGGACGAACTCGCCGCCCTCGCCGAAGACGACGGAGGGACGGAAGATGGTCCACGCGAGGTCGGAGGCTCGGACGATCTCCTCGGCACGTCCCTTCGCGCGGATGTACGCCGTCGGTCCGTCCGGATCGGCACCGAGCGCACTCATCTGGACGAACCGCTCGACGCCGTGTTCTTCGGCCGCCTTGACCGCGTTCTCCGTCCCGCCGAGGTGGATCTCCAGATGCTTCTCGTCGCCACCTTTCGGCTTGAACAGGGGCGAGAGCGCCACGAGGAAGAAGACGGCGTCCTGTCCCTCGAAGGCGCCCTCCATACTGTCGTAGTCGGTGACGTCACCGGTCGCGGTTTCCACGCCGTCGGGGAGTTCCTCGTCGTCCGGACTGCGCGAGAGAACCGTCACCTCGTGGCCGCGCTCGAGGAGCTCTCGGCTCAGGTTCGTCCCGATGAAACCGCTGCCGCCGATGACCAGAACTTTCATAGCTGAGATATCTCACGGAACGAACGTAAAGCTACCGCGCGATGCGGCGGTGTCTGCCGGTTTCGGCTAGTACGGGCCGCGAGACGGGAGACGAGTAGCTATCAAGGTTTAAGCCACGTCACCCGGGTTCTCCTCGTATGCTCGTTACGCTCGAAGGCCTCGACGGCAGCGGGAAGTCGACCGTCTGGGAGGCGCTCCACGACAGCTACCCCGACGCAGTGTTCACACACGAACCGACGGAGTCGTGGTACGGGGAGGCGGTCAACCGCGCCATCGAAGACGACGAGGCCGACCCGCTGGCGACGCTGTTTCTCTTCACGGCCGACCACGCCGACCACCTCTCGCGAGTGATCCGTCCGGCGCTCGCCGACGACGAACTCGTCGTCTCCGACCGATACTCGGACTCGCGGTTCGCCTACCAGGCGGCGAGTCTGTCCGACTCGGAGCTCGCCCGTCCGCTGGAGTACATCCGCGGTATCCACGCGGCGTTCTCACGGCCGCCGGACGCGACGATCTACCTCGACGTCGACCCCGAGACCGCCGCCGCACGGAGCGGCGCGACCAACAAGTTCGAACAGGCGAGCTATCTCGCAGAGGTCCGGGCGAACTACGAGCGCCTGATCGACGCCGAATCAGAGCGGTTCGTCCGCGTCGACGCCACGCAGTCACCCGAAGCGGTCATCGACGCCGTCGAGACCGCGCTCGAACGACTGGTCGAGTGAGCGGTCGAAGGTGAGACTGCGAGCGCGTGTTTCCGCTGTAAGCGTGACGAGTGACCCAGCGGTGCGAGAGTGCGAGTGCGGGTTTCCGCTGTAAGTCGGACGAAGGAGGTCGATCGAACGAGCGACGGCGACGACTGTCACCTCTCCACGCGACGGAGACCTGTCGTCGAGTCGCTCGCGAGGACGACGAGAACTCGATCGAGATCGTAACCGTCCGGACCTATCAGATTTCCCCCATTCTCTTTCTTCGCTCCGAGAGTGCGAGTGCGTGTTTCCGCTGTAACTGACGGAGCGACGAAGCGTCGAGGATAGTTGTGTGTCGTGTCTATTTAAACAGACGCGACCAGTGCGGGTTTCCGCTGTAAATTCGGCGAAAGAACGGTTCTAGAGCCGCCTTTCTAGCCTATAGCTACAATAAATAGAAAGATTTATAATATATATATATATATATATATATATATATATATATATGTGTGTGTGTGTGTGTGTGTGTGTATGTGTGTGCATTAAATCGAATCGACGCGAACTGGATGTCGATTCGTCTGACGAAGCGTCGAGACCAGGAGTGTGAGCGGTGACAAACGCGGACGCGTTCCGTCAGAGGACGACACTAGCGAGACCGAGAGACGGCCACCGCCCTTGGCCGTTTACAGCGGAAACGTGCGCGTCCACACTCGTCGACTGGACGGCGGGCGGTCGAGGTGATTCGGTACCGACGTGTTCTACGGCCACCCCACCCCGAGCGTTTACAGCGGAAACCCGCCCTCCCACACCGACTCGGGTGTCGGAGAGAGTCTTTTCGGAGTGCTGTTTGGTCTTCGGAACCGTCGACGACGTTCCGAACCGGAGACGTCGGCTGGACGAGAAACGTCCCCTCCCCTCCACGGTTTACAGCGGAAACACGCGCGTCCTCTCTCGTCGACCCCGTCTCTTCTTCCTGGCTGTCATTTCCTTCTCGTCGACCCCGTCTCTCCGCCAGCGACTGACCACGCGAATACAGCGGAAACGTCCACCGACGCTCCTTAGAGCGGAAACGCTGCCGCGGGCGGTACGCGTCTTTCCGTTCTAACGTGCAGTACTTGCCGTTACTGTTCGATGGAACCGCCGAGTTACAGCGGAAGGACGCATATAAACACTCAAGAGTGTTGCCGGAGCTTGAGAGAGACGATGGGCGACATCTCCAACTACTTCGAGGGGGTCACCACCGTCTTTCGGAACAAGGACCTCCTGCAGATCGACCACGTCCCCGACAACGAACGCCTCATCATCGGTCGCGAGAGCCAGTTGAACGCGCTCGCGACCGGCCTCCAGCCGGCCGTCGAGGGGCAGAAACCGAACAACGTGCTGATCTACGGGAAGACCGGGACGGGGAAGTCGCTCTGCTCGAAGTTCATGGCCCGGCAGTTGGTCTCTGCCGCCTCGGAGAACGACGTCTCGGTGGGCGTCGCCTACGTCGACTGCTTTCAGGACTCGACCGAGTCGCAGGTGATCCGCTCGCTCGGGTCGACGATCAACGACCAGGAGGTGACCGACGAGACGTTCCCCGCCAGCGGGGTCTCGACCTCCGAGTGTTACAAACGCGCCTGGCGCGTCATGGACGAACTGTACGACGTCGTCGTCGTCGTCCTCGACGAACTCGACAAGATGGACGACCCGAACTCGGCGCTGATGAACCTCTCGCGAGCGGCCGAAGCCGAGAAGATCCAGTCGTGCAAACTCGGCATCATCGGCATCAGCAACAAACCGCGGTTCAAAGACCGACTCAACGAGCGCGCTCGCTCGAGTCTCTGTCAGCGCGACTTCGTCTTCCCGCCGTACGACGCCGACCAGATCGAACAGATCCTGGAGGCGCGCGACGGCGCGTTCAAAGACGACGTGCTCGAACCGGGTGTCATCCCACGCGCCGCCGCGCTCGCGGCCCGTGAACACGGCGACGCGCGGAAGGCGATCGACATTCTCCGAACCGCCGGCGAGATGGCCCAAGAGGAACAGGCCGAGACGGTCCGTGAGGGGCACGTCGACGCCGCCCAGGTGCAGACCGAACGCGACCACCTCATCGAGGTGCTGGCCGAACAGCCGCCGCACTCCCGCTACGTCCTCAAGTCGGTCGCGCTCCTCGACCAGCGGATGGCCGACGACCGGGCGGTCAAATCGAGCGACGTGAACCAGCTCTACCGACAGATCTGCACCGAACAGTACAGCTCCGACCCGCTCTCGTGGCGTCGCGTACGGGATCTCCTACACGAACTGGAGTTCCTCGAGATCATCGAACGGAAACGGAAGGGGGCGGGACGGGGTGAGGGTGGCTACATGGAGACCCACCTGCTCGACGCGCCCGAGATCGTCATCGACGCCTGCGACGCCATCGAGTCCGACGCTCACTGATCTGTCATCAGCTCTCCCCTGTTCGTCCGAACTCCGCGAGCATTTATCCACCCCCGTCCTTGCATCAGCTGTGAATCCAGACGAGAACCACCACGGGTGGGCGAACCGCTCCGGGGACTTCTCGCCCGCCTACTACGCGGAGATCGGTCCCAACGAGGTGAGCGAGACGCTCGCGACGGTGTTCGAACACTTCGCGCGCGACGACCCCACCGTCCTCGAAGTCGGCTGTAGCTCCGGTCGCCACCTCGCACACCTGCTCGACCACGGGTACGAGAACCTCACCGGGATCGACCTCAACGACGAGTCGTTCGAGGTGATGGCCGACTCCTATCCCCAGTTGGCCGAGACGGGAACGTTCCTCGCCGGTGCGATCGAGGAGCTCCTGCCGAAGTTCCCCGACGACAAGTTCGACGTCGTCTACTCGGTCGAGACGCTCCAACACGTCCACCCCGACGACGAGTGGGTGTTCGAGGAACTGGCTCGCGTCTCCGACGACCTCGTCGTCACCGCCGAGAACGAAGGAAACAGCCCCCAGCGCGGCCGTGGCGGGGACGACGTGAGCTACGTCAACGACGACTTCCCGCTCTATCACCGCGACTGGAAGGACGTCTTCACCGACCTCGGCCTCGCACAGCTCCTCCGCGAACCGAGCAAGCGCGATACGGTCCGCGTGTTCCGGGTTCTCTGAGCACGGCGCTTCGTCTCCCGGCCTCTCGTCTGATCGCTGCTCCCCCGACTCACCGACCCGACAGTATTTGTGAGGGTCGTGTGAACTCTCCGCACATGACGTGGTACGTCTCCGTCCCGACCGACTCCTACGACGTCGCCCGCGAGGAGTTCTCGTGGGCGTTCCCCGACGACTACAACGCGGCGTACGACCTCCTGCGGAAACACGACGACCCCGACGACCGGGTCGCTCTCTCACAGCTCGCCGCCGACGGAACTCGCGAGGACTACACGTTCGCCGACCTCGACCGGCGGTCGGACCGGGTCGCGAACGCGCTTCGCGCTCGCGGCGTCGACCGGGGCGACCGGGTCGCGGTGTTCGTCCCGCAGAAGCCCGCGAACTTGCTGACTCACCTGGCCTGTTGGAAACTTGGTGCGGTGTCGCTCCCGCTGTCGACGCTCTTCGGCGAGGACGCCCTCCGCTTTCGCCTCCGGGACAGCGAATCGGTGGTGGTCGTCGCCGACGAGAGCGTCCGCGACGTCGTCGCCGCCGCCGTACCCGACTGTCCCGACCTGACACACGTGCTGACGGTCGACGCGGCGGAGACAGTCACCACCCCCATCGACACCGCCGACGCGACGACTGTCGAGCGGTTCGCGGCCGTCGTCGACGACGCGGACCCGACGTTCGACCTCGTCGACACCGACCACGAGACGCCGGCCATCGTGATGTACACGAGCGGGAGCACCGGACCGCCGAAGGGGGTGCTTCACGGCCACGGCGTCTGGGCCGGTCACTGTCCGGCGTTCTCGATGTACTTCGAGCACGACGTCGACGCCGACGACGCCGTGTTCTGGACGCCGGCGGACTGGGCGTGGATCGGCGCGCTCGGCGACCTCGTCTTCCCGGCGTGGCACTACGGGCGGCCGGTCGTCGGCACGCCGACGGGCTCGTTCGATCCCGAGCGAGCGTTCGAGACGCTCGAAGCGTTCGACGTCACGCACACGTTCCTCCCGCCGACGGCGATCCGGATGATGATGCGCGTCGCCGACCCGACCGGCCGGTTCGACCTCTCGGTGCGGGCTATCTGTTCGGGCGGGGAACCGCTGACGCCCGAGATCCTCGCGTGGGCCGACGAGGCACTCGGCGGCGTCGCCGTCAACGAACTCTACGGGCAGACGGAGGCGAACCTCCTCGTCACCAACTGCCGACAGTGGTTCGAGGCCCGCCCCGGAAGCATGGGAAAGCCCGTCCCCGGCCACGACGTCGCCGTCGTCGACCCCGAGACGGGCGAACGACGGGAGACGGGGGCGGTCGGAGAGATCGCCGTCCGACGCGACGGCGACCCGGTCGTGTTCGCGGCATATCTCGACGACCCGGAGCAGACGGCCGCCACGACGGTCGGCGACTGGCATCTGACGGGCGATCTGGGCGTCGAGGACGACGCCGGCTACTTCTGGTTCAAAGCCCGCGACGACGACCTCATCGTCACTAGCGGCTACCGGGTCGGGCCGGGCGAGGTCGAAGGAGTGCTGCTCGACCACGAGGCGGTCGAGCAGGTCGGCGTCGTCGGTGTCCCCGACGAGATGCGCGGCGAGGTCGTCAAGGCGTTCGTCCAACCCGCCGCCGGCGTTGGTGAGTTCGAGACGGTGCGCGAGGAGCTCCAAGATCTCGTCCGGGACCGACTCGCGAAGTACGAGTATCCGAGAGAGATCGAGTTCGTGGACGAACTGCCGCAGACGACGACCGGGAAGATCCAGCGCCGGAAGCTCCGGGAGCGGGAGACGTGAGTCGAATCGGCTGCCGGCGGCCTCCTCAGCGGGTGTCCGGGAGTTCGTACTCGTCTGGCGAGGGGATGTACAGTACGTCGATGGTGAACCCGAGTGCGAGCGGCATCCCGATCATCACGCCGACGGCCGCGGCGGGACTGCCGAGGTCGACGCCGATGCCGAACACGCCCGAGAAGACGAGCGTCGTCGTCAACAGGACGACCGGGATGAGAAGCAGGGCGTAGAGCACCGACCCCCACTGCGTGTTCAGGCGGATGCGGAAGAACCGGGTCATCACCGCGGCGATGAGCGTGTGAACCACGAGGACAACCCCGAGGAGGACGAGGTTGATGACCGAGACCATACCGTCGCTACGGGGTCGGTCGACTTTGCCCTGTCGGAAGCGGGGTCGACGCACGACCACCCCTCGCCGTCACGCCGTCGTCCCGTTCCCGCCTGATTTATCACCGTCGACCGTGACGCACCGGCCATGCACCGATGCATCGGCGAGCGGTCTCTCGACGGGACGGAGGTCTCAGTCGACGAGGCACGCGCGCTCTACCGGGATATGGTCCGGGCCCGTCGCTTCGACGAGCGGTCGGTGGCGCTCCAGCGCCGCGGCTGGATGAGCGGCTACCCGCCGTTCGAGGGGCAGGAGGCCTCGCAGGTCGGGGCCGCTCACGCGATGGCCGACGACGACTGGCTGTTTCCGACCTACCGTTCGAACGCCCTCCAACTGGCCCGCGGCGTCCCGCCCTCGGACATCTTCCTCTTCCGTCGCGGCCGCGCGGAGTACCACTCCGACCACGACGTCCCGGTGTTCCCGCAGGCGGTCCCCATCGCGACGCAGATCCCCCACGCGACCGGGGCCGGGATGGCTCGGAACTACCGCGGTAACGAGGAGGCGATGCTCGTCTGTTTCGGCGACGGGGCGACCAGCGAGGGCGACTTCCACGAGGGGTTGAACTTCGCCGGCGTCTTCGACGCGCCGGTCGTCTTCTTCTGTGAGAACAACGGCTGGGCCATCTCGTTGCCGCGGGAACGGCAGACGGCCACCGACTCCATCGCGGTCAAGGCCGACGCCTACGGCATCGAAGGCGTCCAGGTCGACGGCAACGACCCGCTCGCCGTCTACGAGATGGTCTCGGACTGTCTCCGGAGCGCCCGCGAGGGGAACCCGGTGCTCGTCGAGAGTCTCACCTACCGACAGGGGGCACACACCACCGCTGACGACCCGAGTCGCTACCGCGACGAAGAGCCAGATCTCCCCGAGTGGCGGCGACGCGACCCGCTGGAGCGCTACGAGGAGTACCTCCGCGAGCAGGGCGTCGTCGACGACGGGTTCGTCGAGTCGGTGTACGACGACGCCGACGAGGAACTCGCCGCCGCGGTGGAGAAAGCCGAGTCGGTCGACCCCGCCGACCCCGACGAACTGTTCGACTCCGTCTTCGCCGACCTCCCGCCGTCGCTCCGCGAGCAGCGGGCCGAACTCCACGGCTTCCTCGAACGACACGACCCGCAGGAACTGGATCTGAGTTAGCGAGCGACCGGGATTCCCGTCAGGAGTGCTGTCCGGTCACGATCTGCAGCAGTCGCACCGTCGCCATCGACCCCAGAAAGCCGACGATCGCACTTATCGTCGCCACCGGGACGAGGGCGAGCAAACCTTGGACGGCCACGCTCACGACGAACAACCACGCGAACCGTCGTCCCGACGACGAGTACCCTCTCACTCGCGCGACGTCGTCGACCCACGTACCGGCGACGCCGACGACCGATCCGACCGCGACGAACGCCAGTCCATCGACTGTCAGAACGGCGTCCCACCGGCTGAGCACCGGGAGGAGCGCGCCGATGGCGACGAGGCCGCCGACGTAGAACAGCAGTTCGCGCGTGACGGACGGCGTCTCGGCGGACTGCGTGGAGGGCATCTACGGTCTCGAAAACGGTGGCTGTCGGATAAGTGACGCGATCGTCGTTAGCGACGCTCGTCAGTCGTCGACGCTCGGGTTCAGTCGTCCAACGAGATGTAGGTCTTCGCGTCGTCGACGCCCTTCAGTCCCTGAATGTCGCTGGAAGAGGTCTTCAACACGTCGTACACTTCGTCGGTGTCGAGTTCGGCGATGATGTCCCAGTTGCCGGCGACGATGTGGGCCTCGGCGATCTGACCGAGGTCGCGGATGGCGTCGACCAACCGTTCGGACTCGCCGGCGGCCGTCTTCACCATGATGAACGAGTGAACCATGGTGGTGTGGTACTCACCAACACGGGAAAAACCTTGCTCCGGCGCGGAGATGGTGTCGGTCGCCGCCGGGGTAAAGTTATTCACCTCCCCTGTCGTACGGTGTGCCATGCGGTTCGTTATCATAGGGGCGGGACGGGTTGGTCTTCGCACGGCACGTGTCTTGCGTGAGGAAGGCCACGAGGTAACGCTCATCGAGTCGGACTCGGACATCGCAGAACGCGCCCGGACCGCCGGTTTCGAGGTGATCGAGGGTGACGGCGCACACGAGGCCGTCTTGGAGGAGGCAGGTGTCGACGAGGCGGACGCCGTCGGCGCGCTCACGGCGGATCTCAACGTCAACTTCGCCGCCTGCATGATCGCCAAACACCACGGCTGCCGAACCGTGATGCGTATCGACGAGGACTACCGCGAGGAGATCTATCAGAAGTACGCCGACGAGGTCGACGAGATCGTCTACCCCGAGCGACTCGGCGCTATCGGTGCGAAGAACGCCCTCCTCGGCGGGTCGATCCGCGCCATCGCCGACATCGCTCAGCATCTCCAGGTCGTCCTCTTCACTGTCACCGAGGAGTCACCGATGAACGGCTACACGATAAGCGAGGTCGCACTCCCCGCGCAGGCGCGCATCCTCGCGTTCGGGAAAGACGGCGAGTCGATGGGGATCCCGCTCCCCGACGACTCGCTGGAGACCGGCGACCGACTCGCCGTACTGGCGGACTTCTCGGTGCTCGACGAGGTCCGCCAGCTGCTCGTCGGACAGGAGAGTGCCGCGATGGCCCTGGGAGGTGAGTAACAATGGTCACAGCCTACATCATGGTCAAAGCGAACACGGGCGAGGCAGACCGTCTGAAGGGAGAGATGGAAGCGCTCGAGGGCGTCACGTCCGCGCACATCGTCGCCGGCGACGTCGACTTCATCGTCAAGGTCAACGTCGAGACGCCCGCAGAGGTGAAGAACATCGTCGCCGATCACATCCAGGCGATCGACGGCGTCGAAGACACCCAGACCTACATCTCGATGGACTGAGAGGGGTTATCGTAGCCAGCTGGCAGACGAGTGGTTCCTAGTGAACCACAGGGTTCGATTCTCAGGAAGAGTATCTATGGGATTCTACGATACGCCCTCTGAGTCGGTCGTCGACCGCCTCTCGGTCGGTTCTCTCCGCCGTCTTCACTGCGAAGCGCCGCTGCTACTGCCACCCGCTTGGCGAGCGGTATCGACGAGCGACGTCACGGGGGCGGTGTACTGGTAGCCGGGGATGATCCCCTGGACGAACGTCCCCTCGACGTAGTCGATGACGGCACCGGCGTCGTCGACGCCGCGGCGCTCGTCGATGTCGGCGAAGGAGACGCGGACGACCGCCTGTCGACGCTCCCGTTCGACCGTCGGGTCGAGGTCGTGGTCCGCGGCGGTGACACCGCCGATGTCCTCGACGCGGAGTGCGAACGTCTCGTACCAGCCCTCTTCGACGACGTCGGCGACGTGGTCTTCGGTCACCTCGTCGAGCATCGGGACGCGGACGGTGACGTGGAACTGGAGTCGGCCGTCGTCGACGCTGTCGACGTCGACGACACCGTCGAACGGGGTGACGGTCGACTCGTAGCGTCCCGCTTCGAGCGCTTCGAACGCGTTGTGGTCGCGGAAGGCGCGACCGACGCGACCGGGGAGTTCGGACATATCCCGACTCAGGGCGTCAGCGAACAAAAGCGCGCCGTGTTCGACCGAGCCAAGCCGAGCCGAGCGGACCCCGGTCGGTGACCGAGACACGGAACGCATTTACCACACTCTGTACTTCTCGGGAGTATGGTAGAGTCCGAACAGAGCAGTGTCAGCCGTCTCGTCGAACTCCTCGATGACCGCCTGAAGCAGTCTGAGTGGGAGATTCTGACGGCGCTGGCCGCTGCGGACGGTTCGCTCACGATCGACGAACTGGCCGAAGAGACCGGATACACCGAACGAACAGTGAAGAAGCGCGTCGGGACGCTCGAAGACCAACTCCAGGGCGGGACGCTCCTCCAGCGGGACGACGACGGCAACCCGCTGCTCCACCCGCAGTTCGCCCAGGCAGTTCGGAGCTACGCTTCCTGAGCGGTCGTCTCGCGTTTCTCTCTCCACTGTAGTCACTCGTGTAACTGTCTCCCCACTCGACCGCACGACAGCGACCGGTCGGGTGTGTGACGACGTGCACTCGTTACTGGACTTCGCTTTGTGACTCGCGACCACCGCCACCAGGTGGGACGGAATGCCCTCTCGACTGCCGTTTGCGGCATGTTTAAGTGATCATGGCTACTGGGTGTAAGTGACGCTTCGCTTTGGAGGGCCGAAGCGTCAGCGGGGACCAATTCAGGGCGGCACCGGCCACGCGACTCTCTTTCCCGCGTGGCCTGCCTAACCCTTTCGTACACTCGACACTCGTTCCGAGAGAGCGTTCGCTGTCTCGAGGACGACTCGTTTCGGACGACTCGTTCTACTCCGTTCAGACACGGAAGTGCGAGGAGCAAGCCCCGTGCTTTCGCGCGGAGGACGGCGACGGCGACGTCACCGATCTGTGGGTCAGCTCACTCGGTCGGCGGGTTCCGAACCATCCCGTCGAACAGCGCGACGCTCGCGACCAGCGAACTGACGGCGCTGGCGGCGTAGAGCGGGATCGTCGAGAGGACGCCGGCGAGACCACCGGTCAGCAGCGTTGCTCCGACGACGAACAGAATCAGGTCGAACCGCGTGGGCGCTGCCGGTGGAACCAGACTCATGGTTGGTAATGAGATATAATTACGCGAGATACGTGTATCTTATGGCGGCGTCGACTGCTCACGACTCGAGCGCGAACTCGAACGTCGCAGTCCCCGCCGCCGTAGCGCCGGCGGTGTGACGGTCTCGCTCTCGGGAGGAGTTGGGCTATCCGTCGACGGGTCGCATCTGGACCCGACAGCGGAGACAGGTCGGCAGGTTCTCGGTGTCTTCCGTCCGGGAGACGCTCACCAGACAGGCCGCACACTCGTATCTGTAGTGCATCGGTGGTTCTCGCTCGACCACTACGCGTGTGGTCGCTACCGGAACTGTCGCTCGGGGAGATGTAAGTTATAGACCCGATAATCGGTCGTCTCCGCGCCGACCGTTCGGATTCTCACAACGACTGTCGACGCTTCGCAACGTTTTTGCAACGACAGAATCGTTTTCGAGGTGCCTACCGTCCGGTGGGCGGAGGGAGGGATGGATGAGCTCCTGTACGGACCCTCCTTCGACGACGTCTGTGAGTGTCGGTCTCTCGACACTCACGTCTGTCTTAGTGTACTGACACCGTTCGAGCCGAGCGGCCGGTCTCCCGTTCAGTCGAACCGGACGTGCGAGGGAAGGGAGTTGAACCACGGTCGCTCCTTGCAGTCGCTCCCTAATTCAAATCTCTTCTGTCTGCACTTTCGACTCCTCGCGTTGCTCGTCGTCAGAAAGTGCGAGGGAAGGGATTTGAACCCTCGAATCCCTACGGAAGCGGGTCTTAAGCCCGCCGCTTTTGGCCTAGCTCAGCCACCCTCGCGCAGACGACAGTTCCCTCCACCGGTGGAAGTGGTTTTCGATAGCAGACTACCAGTCGACGCTCAGCGTGCCGTCGCCGTGCGGGTTCGGTGCGATCTCCTCGTCCGTCCGCCGGTCGATGACGTGGATGACGCCCCGTTCCTTCTTCGCGGGACAGACCTCCGCGGCGCGGACGTTCTCCTCCAACTCGTCTTCGCCGAAGAAGTAGCTCTTGGGCTTTGCGAGACCGCTCGCGAGGTCCATCTCCCAGTTGTCGGCCACCTCGGCGCACTTGCCAGCGCCGAAGCACTTGTTGGCCTCGAAGATGATCTTGTAGGGCTTCTCCTCGACCGGAGGCGCGTCGGCCGACCCGAAGTCGCTCGGCTTCTTTACGCCGTCGTCGCTCATTGTCGGACGTGAAGTGGTGGGTCGACTTTCCTCTGTCGGTCTGGCGCTCTCGTCACCCTCACTCGTCGCCGGCGACGAGTTCCTCGTACTGCGCACCGGTCTGCTTCAACGTCTCCGTCGAGTAGAGGCGCTCGTGTGCGAAGGGGAGATGTTCCGCGGCCAGTTCGTCGATCTTCTCGTCGACCGCCTCCGCCTCGCGGCCGTGGATCATCGTGAAGAGGCTGTACGACCAGTCCTGCTCGGGTCGACGCGGCCGGTGATAACACAGCGTCACGTACGGCAGTTGCCCGACGGCGACGCCGCGCTCGTCCAGTTCGTCGTCGGGGACGTCCCAGACGACCATACAGTTGTTGTGGAAGCCGGTGACGACGTGGTTGACGATACAGCCGATACGCTTGATACAGCCGTCGTCGAGCAGGCGACGGATCGCTGCGAGCACCTCGTCGACGTCCGCGTCGATGGCGTCGGCGACGTCGCGGTACGGCGTCTCCGACAGCGGGAACCCGGCCTGAATTTCGACGAGGAGGTTCGCCTCCAGCTCCGAGAGGTTCCCTTTCGCGTTCTCGCTGATGCGTGTTGCAGTGACGTCCGTCCGTGCCAGCCTCTCCCGCTGCTCGCGGTTCGCTTCGCTCTCCGCTCGCTCGTCCGGAGACACGCCCGCCGGTTGTGTCTCCCGGGCGAACCGGTCGCTGTTGACGACCGGAAACTCCAGGTCGATGTAGTAGTCCGTCAGCATCGGGAGGTTCAGCACCTCACAGCCCGTCCGCTCTTCGATCTCGTCGAGGATGCGGTCGCGCGTCTCCCGCGATCCGGCGGTGACGACGAACCACATGTTCCACTCGTGGTCGCGTCGGTAGTTGTGGTTGACCTGCCGGTAGCCGTTGATCACCGACGCGACCTCGTCGAACCGGTCTTCGGGTGCCCGGACCGCCGCGAGCGTCGAACTCCCGATGACGGGCGGGTTCAACACCGCGCCGAACCGGCGGAAGACGCCGCGCTCTCGGAGGCGACGGACGCGGTTCAGTGCCTCCCGTTCGTCGATGCCTAACTCCGCGGCGACGACTTCGAACGGTCGCTCGACGACCGGGAACCCGCTCTGATAGTCGTCGATGAGGGTGGCGTCGACGTCGTCAAGTTCCGCTCGCCAGTCGTCCTCCAGCGCACTCATTGCCTGCCCTATGGAACGGCCGAACCTACCCTTTTCGGGTTCTGTCGCCCCCACGTTCACCCCGACTCGACCCGCGGTGACGTCCCACCGGTCTCGACTCGCGGTGACGTCCCACCGGTTCGCGGTGACACCGCTGAGCCGCGGTGACGCCCCACCGACTTCCGTCGGCGCAAACGGGACGCTTTTGGGCCGTCCTTCCCAACTGACAGCCATGTCCGAGACGAGCGACGAGTTCGGAGAGTGGCCCCTGAAACGTCTGATGACGGAGGTCTGTGGAACCGGGCCGAAGTCGGCCGAAGATCTCTCGCACGAACAGGCGACCGAAGCGATGCGGCGCATCCTCGTAGGCGAGCCCGACCCCACGACGCTCGGCGCGTTCTGGCTGGCCAACCGGTGGAAACACAACGACGCCGAAGAGCTCGCGGCCTACACCGACGTGATGTGCGAGCGCGTCGAGTACGCCGAACCCGACTGCGACCCCGTCGACTGCGGTGCCAACTACGACGGGAAGGGCGAGACGGCCATCCTCGGTGCCGCCGCGGGCATCGTCGCCGCCGCCGCCGGTACGCCAGTCGTCGTCCACTCCGGCGACCGCGTCCCGACGCAGAAACAGGACGCCTACAAACACGTCCTCGACGAACTCGACGTCGCGACCGAGCTGACGCCCTCGGATTCCGCCGACATGGTCGACGAAACCGGCTTCGGCTTCTACTACCAGCCCGCGTTCAACCCGGCCATCGACGACCTCTGGGAGCGCCGCGACAACATGGGCGTCCGAACGTTCGTCAACACCATCGAGACGCTCGCCAACCCCGCCAACGCCGACGTCCACCTCGGATCGTTCTACCACCTCGCGTTCGCGAAGAAGGTGATCGACACGTTCACCGCCTCCGAACACCACGACATCCGCCGCGTCATCATGTTCCAGGGGATGGAGGGGTACGACGACATCCGACCGGGATACACGAAGGTCGCCGAGTGGACCCGCGAGTCCGACGCCGAAGCCGACGGAGACGGCGAGTTCACCGACTACGAGATCGAGACGCCGAACTACGGGATGGACTTCGAGACCGAGGACCTCGAGGTGAACCCCGACGACGTCGCCGGCGACTCCGCGACGATCACGCGCGAGGTGCTCGCGGGCGACCGCGACGACCAGTTCGCCGACGCCGTCGCGCTCAACGCGGCGTTCCGCATCTACGCCCGCGAAGACGTCGACGACCTCGAAACCGGCCTCGAAAAAGCGCGCGAGGTCATCGCCGACGGCAGCGCCGAGGCCGTCCTCGAAGAGCTCCAGTCGTTCTAACCTAACGCCAACGCGACTCGGAACCGCGCGTCCCCTCTCTCATTCCCAGACTGTCTTACGAGTCGCGGGCGTCGCCGGAGGGCCCATTCGACCTCTTCCGACCGATCACGAGACGCTGGACGGAGACGTCGACGGGGTCACCCGAGAGACGGACGGCGACGAGTTCGCCGTTCCCCACCCCGACATTCTTGCCGTCGTGCGGAGAACTCCGGAGAATGCCCGTCCCGAACCTTCGCGAGAAACTCGAACACCCCTCCGTCACGTCGCCCGCCGCGGTCGTCGACTACCGGGGGGACACCGACCTCGACGACGCACCCGAGACGGTCGTGCTGTCCTATCAACGTGCGGTCGCGGAGCACGCCAGAGAGACGCTCGACACGACGGCGGAACCCCACGCCGGGTCGACGTGGAACCTCCACGCGGTCGACGACACGGGTGGGCGAGTCGCCGTCGCCGAGGGGTTCGGGGTCGGCGCGCCGATGACGGCGCTCGTGATGGAGCGACTCGTCGCTCACGGTACCGAGCGGTTCGTCGTCGTCGGTCACGTCGGGAGTCTCCAACCGGACGTCCGCCTCGGTAGCACTATCGTCGCCGACAGTGCGATCCGCGACGAGGGGACCTCGTACCACTATCTCGCCGACGACGAGGCGGCGCGATCGACACCCGCCGTCCGCGACCGGTTAGTCGACGGCGTCGACGGCGTCGGGGAACCGACGCACGTCGGACCGACGTGGACGACCGACGCGCTGTACCGCGAGACGGCGGTCGAGATCGCACACTACCGCGAGGAGGGCGTCCTCGCCGTCGACATGGAGGCGGCGGCCGTCTTCGCCGTCGCCCAGTTCCGCGGCGTCGAGGCGGGCGCGCTGTTCACCGTCAGCGACCACCTCACACCCGACGGCTGGGAGACGCACTTCGCGGACACCGGCGACCACCTCCGTCGACTGCTCGACGTCGTGATCGAGACGTTCGGCTGACCGCGGCGGTCGGCGTACCTCACCGCTCGTCGGTCGACAGCGCGACGCCGACGAGCGACTGCCCGGCGGTCACCGTCGCCTCGCGTCGCACCGAGTAGAGTATCCCCGTCTCGTCGGCCTCGACCTCCTGTAACACCTCGTAGGTCGTCGGATCGTAGACGACGCCGAGACGGGTCCCCGGCTCTACCTGCCGACCGAGCTCCGCTCCCGGTGCGGGGTGGAACATTCCCGACTGGGCGGCCTTCACGCGGCCGAGGTGGTTCCGAGCGGTCCGCTGGTCGGTCGGGACCGTCGGCTCGCCGGAGAGCACGTCGAGTTGCCGGAGCACGTTGAACAGCCCCCGCACGCCCGTCTCGATGGCCGGTTCGACCAACTGCTTGTTGTGAGCGAGTTCGGGCGTGATCGAGGGGATCCCCTCGCGCGTCGCCGCGACGCGGAGCTTCCCGCCGAAGTTGCGTTCCGCCCACTCCACGTCGGCGTCGTCGCCGGCGCGTTCGGCCAGCAGAAGCTCCGTCCCGAACGACTGCGCCAGTCGTCGGCAGCTCTCGTCGCCCGCGAGATAGACCGTGTGCGTGAGCATCTCCGGACTGCCGGTGTGGAGGTCGACGATGGCGTCCGACTCGCCGGCGTACTCCCACAGGCGGGCGGCCATCCGCTCGTGGAGCGTCCCGTCGGAGTCGCCCGGCCAGACGCGGTTCATGTTCGAGTTGGCCGCGTCGAGCGACTCCGGCGTGGTGTAGGAGACGCGGTCGAACGTCAGCGGGTCGGCGACGGGAACGGCGACGACGCGACCCGCGAGTCCGTCGTGGTCGACACGCTCGTGGAACCGGCGGAGCACCTCGGTGCCGTTGATCTCGCGTCCGTGCTGTGCCGCCTGCACGTAGAGCGTCGGACCCGTCTCGCGGCCTTCGTAGCGGTGGACCGTCGTCTCGACGGGAACGCCGGAGGGGAGACGAGCGAGCGTGATTCGCTCGGCGGTGTGCATAGATGGGTCGTCGGGCGGATTCGTCTTGTACGTGTCCCCCCGAGCGGGTCGACCGTCCGTCAGTCGTCGGCGGGCGTCCCGGTCGTCGCCGACGACGCCTCCTGCCGGGAGAAGTAGCTCGCCAGCGCCGGCCCGGTGACGTTGTGCCAGACGCTGAACAGTGCCGGCGGGAGCGCGGCGGCGGGTCCGAAGAACGACGTCGCGAGCGCGACCGCGAGGCCGCTGTTCTGGAGACCGACCTCGAACGCACAGGTGCGCACGCGGTCGTCGGGCATCCCCGCGAGTCGGCCGACGCCGTAGCCCGCACCGAGACCCACGGCGTTGTGCGCGACGACGGCGACGAACACCGCCGCCGCGGCGGTCAGGATGTTGTCGACGTTCAGCCCGACGACGGCGGCGACGATGAGGACGATGGTGGCGACGCTGATCGCCGGGAAGACGTCGAGTCCGACCTCCGCGAGCGTGGGCGCGTAGCGGTCGAGGACGTACCGGAGGGCGAAGCCGACGACGACCGGAATGAAGACGATCTGGACGATGCTGGCGAACAGGCTCCCGAACGTCACCTCGAGCGTCTCGCCCGCGAGGAGGACGACCCACGCCGGCATCACCAGCGGCGCGGTGAGCGTCGTCACCGTCGTGATGGCGACCGAGAGCGCGACGTCGCCCTTCCCGAGGTAGGCCATCACGTTCGAGGCCGTCCCGCCGGGCGCGGCGCCGACGAGCACGACGCCGACGGCGAGTTCCGGCGGGAGCGAGAGGACGAGCGTCAGCCCGTAGGCCGCGAGCGGCATCACGACCCACTGCGTCGCCGCGCCGACGGCGACGTCGCGTGGGTTCGCCGCCAGTCGGCGGAAGTCGACCGGCCGGAGCGTCAGTCCCATCCCGAGCATGATGACGCCGAGTCCCGGCGAGATGTACGGTTCGAACCAGGTGAACGATCCCGGACTGACGAGCGCGAGTCCGGCGAAGAGCAACACCCAGACGACGAAGTACCGACTCGCGTACTGGCTCACCCGACCGAGCGTGTCGAGTCCACTCATCCGCTCTCACGGCGGCCGGCCCCGCCCGTGGTGACTGGTAGCATCTGCTTGCACTCTCTGCAACGTCCCGTTAGCGTTACCGGTTCGGGAGACAGTTGCGACCGACCTCGCGAGGTGACAGCCCGGGGTTACTGTCGTCGACGCGGCGGTCGGTCGACGCCGCGACGACGGACGGCGGCGACACGTCAGCAGGGTTTTCACCCCTCACTACGAGAGATGGCACATGGCAGACAAGGAGAATCCGGAGAACCCGACGGCGATCATCCACACCAACAAGGGCGACATCACGCTCGAACTGTTCGAGCAGCGCGCCCCCCGGACGGTCGAGAACTTCGTCGGGCTCGCGACGGGCGAGAAGTCCTGGACCGACCCCGAGACGAACGAGAAGGTCGAGGGCGAACCGCTCTACGAGGACGTCATCTTCCACCGGATCATCAGCGACTTCATGATCCAGGGTGGGGACCCGACCGGCACCGGCCGCGGCGGCCCCGGCTACGAGTTCGACGACGAGTTCCACGAGGAACTCAACCACGACAGCGCGGGTATCCTCTCGATGGCCAACGCCGGCCCGAACACCAACGGGTCGCAGTTCTTCATCACGCTCGACGCCACGCCGCACCTCGACGGTCGTCACTCGGTGTTCGGCCGCGTCATCGACGGGATGGACGTCGTCGAGGAGATCGGCTCGGTGCCGACCGACCGCAACGACAAGCCGATGAAGGATATCGTCATCGAGTCCATCGACATCGAGCGGTAAGCGCAACCGACGACTCCCCTTTTTCGACGCGAACGCACGACGTCGGTCGAACTGCGGTTCGATATAAACGGCCGCGACAACGCTTATGCCTCTGCGTGGCAGAGAGTCACACGCATAGATGTTCGAACAGTTCTCAAGCGGCTACTATCTCGGCGAGATGTTCGTCGAACCGCACGACGGCGAGCGTGCAGTGATGCACCGTGCGGACCACGAACAGGTGAACAAGCAGTTGTACGCGACCGGCGACGGGCTCGAACGGCTCGACACGCCGCTCGTGATGAAACTCGGCGGAACACACTTCCCCGTACTCGGCGACGAGGGCGTCCCGGCGGGGACGCTCGTCGTTCCCCGTGCCGTCGCCCCCGACGACAGCCTGCCGAACCGCCGAGAGGTGTTCCTCGCGAAGGCCGAACGCGCCTCCGAACTCCTCCGATATGCAGGCTACGCGTTCGACGACGCCACCTGAACCGAGAGAGTGACCGGAAACTAAAGGTCCCCGGCGGCGAGCGTTCGACCATGCTCGACGAGCTGTTCGGCCGCGCGGAACTGAAAGCCCGCATCGAGGAGTTGGAGGAGGAGAATCACCACCTCGAACGTCGCGTCGAAGCCGAGGAAGAGCGCCGCGCCGACGCCGTCAGCGCCCGTCAAGACGCCGAGGAGCGCGTCAACCGACTGGAGGACCGCATCGAGGAGCTCCAGCACCGCGTCGACCGCCTCGGCGACGAGGAGGAGCAGGTCGACTTCCGCGGCGTCGAAACCGTCCGAGGTGCCCGTCTCGACGAGGTGCTCTCCCGGCTCGAGAGCGTCGAGACCGACTCCGAGGGCGCGTTGACCGCGATGGTCGACGACGACGTCCCCGACGCCGTCCGCGAGACGCTCGGCGATCACTCGCCGCTCGTCTCGCGGGCCGCACCGTGTCTCGTCTGCACCGACGACGCCGGGCTCGTGAGCGTCGCACTCACACCGCCGCTCGCGCCCGACCCGTTCTGCGAGTGGGACGACGGGTTCGCGCTCGACGAGTCGTGGTTCCGGCCGACGGGGTCGTTCGGGTTCGCGCTCGTCCGCTCGGACCTGTTCGCGCTCGGCGTCTACGACGGGAGCGACCTGCAGAGCGCCGAGACGTTCGAGACTGACGTGATGAACAACCACTCGAAAGGCGGGTTCTCGCAGGCGCGCTTCGAGCGTCGCCGCGACCAACAGGTCGACGACCATCTCGACAGAGCCGAGGAAGTCATCGTCGACCACGACGTCGATACGCTCATCGTCGTCGGCGAGCGCACCGTCCTCTCGCGGTTCCGGAAGCTCGCCGACCACACGGCCACCGTCGACGCCAGCGGCGACCCCGAGGAGGCGCTGGAAGACGCCTTCCGGACGTTCTGGACGACGCGGCTGTACCGGATCTGAGAACCACAGACGGTCGACGACCTGACCTACAGTTCGTCGACGTCGACGACCATCTGCTGGCGAAGCGGTTCGAATCCGAGTTTCTCGTAGAAGGCGAGCGCACGCTCGTTGTCGACGTCGACGTCGAGGGTCACCTCCGGACAGCCGGCCTCGCGCGCGCGCCGAGTGGCCCGAGTCACGAGGTCACGGGCGAGGCCGCTACCCCGGTACGACTCGCGGACGTAGATGTCGCCGATGGTGAGTCGGTCCGGCCGGGCGAAGACCGACGGGGCCTCGTCGACGCGGGTCGCGACGAACCCGACGAGCTCGCCGTCGCCGGCGGCGAGGTCGACCGCGTCGTCGCTCGCCTCCACACCGTCGACGGCGACCCAGAGTCGGTAGCTCTCCGCTTCGAGCAGGTCGAGCCGGAACTCGACCTCCGCGTCGACGATGGCCTCCTCGTCGTCGTCGACGAGCGCGTGGTCGGCGACGGTCGCTTCGAGGTCGCGGTGGTAGGGGAGCCACAGCTCTTCGGAGAAGCGTCGAGCGGCAGCCTCGTCGGCGGAGAGACGAAGTAGCTTCATGCGTGTCAGCGATTTTGAAGAACCGCTACTTAAACGCTCGTGGTCAGGGGATACCCACGACACCGCACCGTCGAGAGGCGCCACACGTTGCCACATCGGTCCGGTTTTTATCCCCGCTTTGCGTCCCTTCGAGCATGAGCGAATCCAACCGTCGAATCGTGATTCTCGCCCACGAGAAGTTCCCCGAGCGCGCGAAGACCGCGACGGGCATCATCCGCTACAGCGACGACGAGGTCGTGGCGGTCCTCGACCGCGACCGCGCCGGCGACCGCGTCTCCGACCATCTCTCGGACGTGCAGGACGCGCCCATCGTCGAGTCGTTCGAGGACGTCGAGGGCGAGGTCGACGAACTCGTCGTCGGCATCGCGCCCATCGGCGGCGGGTTCGACGACTCGTGGCGGCCGGACGTCCGCGCGGCCTTGGAGCGTGGCATCGACGTCGTCGCCGGGCTCCACTACTTCCTCAACGACGACGAGGAGTTCGTCGAGTTGGCAGAGAAACACGGCGCGGAACTCGTCGACGTCCGCAAACCGAGCGACGACCTCACGGTGAGTCAGGGCGTCGCCGACGAGGTCGACGCCGACGTGGTGCTCACGGTCGGGACGGACTGCTCGGTCGGCAAGATGACCGTCTCGCTGGAACTGCTGCAAGCGGCCAGGGAGCGCGGCATCGACGCGGAGTTCATCCCGACGGGCCAGACCGGCATCATGATCGCCGGGTGGGGCAACCCCATCGACCGCGTCGTCAGCGACTTCACGGCCGGTGCCGTCGAGGAGATGATCCTGGAGAAGGGCGACGACCACGACGTGCTGTTCGTCGAGGGGCAGGGGAGCATCGTCCACCCGGCGTACTCGGCCGTCACCTGCGGTATCCTCCACGGCGCGATGCCGGACAAACTCGTCCTCTGTCACGTCGCCGGCCGCGAGGCCATCCACGGCTACGAGGACACTCCCATCCCGCCGCTGTCGGACTACGTCGACCTCTACGAGCGACTCGCCGCGCCGGTCCACGAGACGGGCGTCTTCGCGGGTGCGATCAACACTTCCGACGTCGACGGCGACGACGAGGCGCAGGCCGAAGTCGACGACTACAGCGACGCCATCGGCGTGCCGGCGACCGACCCCATCCGGTTCGGTGCCGACGAGATCCTCGACGGGTTGGGGTACTGATGACGCTGACGACCGAGTTCGAGCGCGTCGAACTGCCGCTGGCCGACGCGTTCACCATCTCCCGCGGGACGCAGGAGGTCGCCGAGAACGTCGTCGTCCGCATCTCCGACGAGGCCGGGATGACCGGCGTCGGCGCGGCCGCCCCCTCCGAACACTACGGCGAGACGGCCGCCACCGTCGAGGCCGTCCTCCCCGACCTGCTCGACGTCGTCGAGGCAGTCGACGACCCGCACGCGCTGGATCGCATCGAGCGTCGCCTGCGCGAGACGGTCGAACGCAACCCGGCCGCCCGCGCGGCCGTCAGCATCGCACTGCACGACCTCGCGGCGAAGCGACTCGGCGTGCCGCTCTACCGGATGTGGGGGCTCGACCCCGAACAGTCGCCGGAGACCTCCTTCACCATCGGGCTCGACACGACCGAGCGCGTCCGCGAGAAGACTGCCGAGGCCGTCGAGGCGGGGTACCCCATCCTCAAGATCAAACTCGGCACCGACCGCGACGAGGAGTTGCTGGAGGCCGTCCGCGAGGCCGCACCCGACGCGACGCTCCGGGTCGACGCCAACGAGGCGTGGACGCCGCGCGAGGCCGTCCGGAAGTGCGAGCTGCTCGTCGACTACGACGTGGAGTTCGTCGAACAGCCCGTCCCCGCCGAGAACCCGGAGGGGCTGAAGTTCGTCTACGAGCGTTCGCCGCTCCCCATCGCCGCCGACGAGTCCTGTGTCACGCTGGAAGACGTCCCTGCCATCGCCGACCGCGTCGACATCGCGAACCTGAAACTGATGAAGTGCGGGAGTCTCCGCGAGGCGAGGCAGATGGCCCACACGGCCAAGGCACACGGACTGGAGGTGATGCTCGGCTGTATGATCGAGACGAACGCCGCCATCGCGGGCGCGTGTCACCTCGCGCCGCTGCTCGACTACGCCGACCTCGACGGGGCGCTGTTGCTCGACGACGACGAGTACGACGGCGTCGACCTCACCGACGGCGAGATCCGCCTCGCCGACCTCGACCGGAGCGGGACCGGCGCACGCGAACGATAGAAGGAGTTCGATACGGGGCGACCGAGTCGTTACTCCGCGCTCTTCTCCTCTTCTTCCTCGCGGAGCTCTTCGAGTTCGGCCTCGACCTCCTCGTCGTCGACGTCGGTCTCGACGTCTTCGAGGTCCGCGTCCGCGCTGGCCTCGTCGGACTCGGCCGCTTCGGGTTCGGATTCGGGGGCGCTTCCCTTCCCCATCTCGGCTTTCAGCGTCTCCAGTTCGGAGTCGACCTCGCTGGCGCTGCGTCCGGCCTCGAGTTCGCGGTCGATGGAGTCCTTGTCGGACATCGCGTCGTCGAACGCGCCGGTGTCCTGCAGTTCGTCCATCGCGGCCGACCGCGCCTCCATCTCGTCGGTGCGCTCCTCGGCGCGCTCGATGGCGCGGGAGACGTCGCCCATCTCGTCGCCGACGCCGCTCATCGCCTCGGAGACGCGCGAGGAGGCCTCGGCGGCCTCGTAGCGGGCCTTCATCGTCTCCTTCTTCGTGCGGAACTCCTCGATGCGACCCTGCAGCTCGTTCTTTTTCTCGACGAGATCGTCCTGCGTCGACTGGAGTTGAGTGATCTGCGACTCCAACTCCTCGATCTGGGTCATCTTCGAGTTCTTCTTCTCCAGCGCCTGCCGGGCGAGATCTTCGCGGTCCTGTTGGACTGCCTCTCGGGCCTGTTCGTTGTGCTTCTCGACGTTCTCCTCCAGCCGACGCTTCTGGATCTCCAGTCGCTTCTTCTGGGTGGTGAGATCCGCGATCCCTTGCTTCACCTGCTGGAGTTCGTCGCGCATCTTCTCGTACGAGTAGTCCAGCGTCTCAGTCGGATCCTCCGACCGATTGAGGATGGCGTTTATCTTCGAGCGGATGACGTAGGACGTACGCGAGAGGATTCCCATATCCCTCAGTTGTGCACGCCGACCTTAAAACCTCACGCGGGAAAGAGGTCGGTATGAGTGACCCGATCTACCTCCCCGGCACTCGCAAGGTGAAGGCGACGCTCGATACGGCGGGCACGAGCGACGGCTCCGAGGCGAACGCCGTCGTCGTCGCCTGCCCCCCACACCCCCAGCACCGCGGCCACCGCGGCGACGAACGACTCATCGCCGTCAGCGACGCGCTCGGCGAGCACGGTGTCGACTGTCTCCGCTTCGACTACGGGCCGTGGGACGAGGGCCGCGGCGAACGAACGGACGCGACGAGCGCGGTCCGGTGGGCCCGCGAACGCTACGACCGCGTCGGCCTCTTCGGGTTCAGTTTCGGCGGGGCGATCGCGCTGCTCACTGCCGTCGACGTCGGCGACGACGTCTCGGCGGTGAGCGCACTCGCGCCCGCCGGCCAGCTCGCCGTCGACGACCACGACGCGGTGTGGGCGCTCGACTGCCTCGACTGTCCGGTCCAGGTGGTCTACGGCACCCGCGACGACACCGCAGAGTGGCGGGCAGTCGTCGACCGGGCGCGCGAACGCGACCACGAGACGGTCGAACTGAGCGCCGACCACTTCTTCGTCGGGCAGGCGCCGAAGGTGGCGCGTCACGTCTCGGAGTTTCTGGCGCGTCACCTCGCCTGACTCTCGTCGGGAGGCGAGCGCCGCCGCTTATGAATAGTAGCGTTCAGATGCCGATACCGTTAGAAAAACACTGAAACGCCGAGTTTTAAAGTCGGGTCAGGTTCGTCGCGCGCGGGCCCTTGTCGGCCTGCTCGATGTCGAACTCGACTTCCTGTCCCTCTTCGAGGTCCGGGCCGCCGACGTCTTCCATGTGGAAGAACACGTCGTCGTCTGCGTCGTCCGTCGAGATGAAACCGTAGCCGCCAGTGTCGTTGAAGAAATCAACTTCGCCTTTTGCCATTGCTCTTGAACACAACTGCTCGCCCCGGATAACCCTTGCGAAGCGTGTACCTCAGGGAGAGTGGTTATCACACGGCGGTCGATCGGAGCGCGTTCGTCGCCGCAGACGTCGATCTGTCCGAATTAGTGACGTCAGTTGTACTCGCGCCACCGGTAGCCGCACTCTTGGCACTTGAAGAAGCGCGTCGGCGGTTCGTCGGCCGAGGCGGTCTGTTTGATCGTGTACCACGCCTCGCCGTGATCGCACTGGTCGCAGACCACGTCGGTCGCGGTGGGTTTCCCCTCGAAGTCCGCGCCCTCCTCGGTCTCGACGAGTTCGTCGCCGGACTGTTCTTCCGTGGAGACGAACTGCGCGGCGAGGTCGTCGTCGCGGTCGCTCGTCCCGCCGCAGTCGTCGTTCGTACACACCATCTCGCCGCCCTGTGAGACCATCATGGTGCCACAGTCGTCGCAGAACTGCATTTTCCCGCCAGTTGGCGTTCCACCCACAAAGGTCACTCGGCGTCGCGACGAGTCGGACGACGTGCCGGCCAGCGTGGTGCGTCGACGCTCAGTCGTCGACCTTCGGGCAGTTCCGCACCCGAAACTGGTCGAACGTGACGACTTCGACGATGTCGGTCCCCTCGCGGCCACAGACGGCCTCGGGCGGCGCACCGAAGTGTGGGCATCGCTCGCAGAACTCGCGTTTCGGGACGACGTCCTCCCGTCCGTCGTTCGTAGCTTCCGTCGACTCCGGCGTCGTCACGCCGTCGGCCGCGCTCCCGGTAGGAGCGACACCGTCGCTGTCGGCGGCGTCACCGTCGCCGTCGCGTTCCACGTCGTCGACGCCGTTGCGGCCGACGTCGCCCACGTCGTCGCGTTCGACACCGCGGACGGGTCCGGTCTCTCCCGACAGCTCCTCCCAGAGTCGGTCCCGGTCGACGTCGTCGACGTCGATCTGCTCGAACGGGTCTTCGGACGCGGTCGCGTCGGACCGTTCGCGCCGCTCGGCGCGTCGTTCGCGGACGTCGCGGGCGAGGTCTGCTAACGGCGCAGGCCGCTCGTCGCGGCCGTCGGACGACCGCTCTCGGGGTGATGCGTCGACTGTCTCCCCGTCGGCCGTCCCGTCGCCGTCAGTCATCGTCTCCCGCCTGCGGGCGACCCGCCGTCGACGACGGGTCGGTCGTCTCTCCGGCGAGCGCCGGTCGGTCGCCCACCGAGAGCGTCGCCGATCCGAAGAACCCGTGCGCCGGTTCGAGATCGGCGAATCCGCAGTCGCAGTGCGGACAGCGCGGTTCGGAGAGCAACCCGAGGTGGACCGTCGACCGGCAGTCGCCGCAGTTCGCCTGGGTGACGCCGTGCCGGTTGGCCTCGCGTTGGAGGTCCGCCGCGGCCGTCCGCCTGGCGAGCGTCGACTCGAGCGTCGCCGTCCGCTCCCGCAGGTCGACGAGCGTTCGCGCGAGACGGACGACGTCGTCGTCGAGGTCGTCGGTCGTCTCGCGGAGGGACGTCAGGATCTCCTCGTAGTTCTCGAAGCCGCGGTCGACCCGGTCGTCGAGGCGGTCGAGTTCCGCGAGCGCCTCGGTCGCCGTCGACCCCGCGGCGTCGACGCGCTCGTCGAGCGTGGGGTGGTCGTGGTCCGCCGGTGCCTTCGCGTCGGCCTCGCGTTTCACCTGGACGACTCGCGAGCGCACGTCGTCGATCTTCGCGTCGAGGTCGTCTTCGACGGCTCCGACGCGCGATTCGAGCCGGTCGACCGCCTCGGTCAGCCGTTCCTGACTCCGGTCGACCGTCGCGAGCGTCTCGCCCTCCTCCTCGACGAGCCGGTAGGCTAACACGGCGCGGGCTACCAACTCCTCTCGGTCGGTTCCCTGTTCGGTGGCTCGCCTGTCGAGCCACGCGTCGAGGGCGTCCGGCAGCGTCTGGGCCTGCTCTCCCGACATCTGTGCGCATCTACGGCTCCGCAGCCTTAAGTATTGTTCGCGAAAAGAGAAAGTACTGCTACTCGATACGTCTGCGGGACGGCGCCGCCGGTCGCCGCTCAGCGGATCTTCCGGACGTCGCTCACGTCGAGGCCGGCCTCGCCGATCTCCGTCTCGAAGCGGACGATGTTCTCGGACTCGAGTCGCGCGAGCACGCCACGGAACGACCGGACGACCATCGTCCGCGCCCGCTGTGACCCGCCGGACTCCCACTCGAACTGGAGCGTCCCGCCAGCGGCGTCCATCAGGTGGCCGAGTTCCGTCGGTTCGAGCGTCTCGCGGTTCGCCAAGACGAGGATGAGACCGTCCCACTGGTGAGAGGCCTTCATCAACCCTCGCATGAGCATCGCGACGTCGCTCCACGTCGTCTCCTCACCGGCGGCTCCGACGAGATCGGAGATAGAGTCGAGACAGACCAGATTCCCCGAGGCGTTCGCCGAGAGGTAATCCCCGAGCGCCGAGACCACGCCGTCGCGGTCGTGGTTCGACCCGAGGTCCTGCAGCGACGTCGTCTCCTCGGTGTACCAGTCGCGCGGGATCGGACTCGGTCGGAAGTACTCCGGCGAGAAGTCCCGAAACCGGATGTGGTCGACCGCGGCGTCGACGAGGTCGTCGGCCATCGTGTGCGTCAACTCACGTTCGACGTACTCGCGGCCGGCCGTGAAGGAGAGATAGTGCACCTCCGGCGGCGGCCGGGCGTCGGCCGCGACGTCGCCGTAGTGGAGGCCGAACAGGTCGGGGTCGGCGTGCGCGAGCGCGTTCATCACCGCGCTCGTGTACACGAACTCGCGTGCCCCCGCGCCCGCCTCGCCGACGAGCAACACCACGTTTCCGGACGGGACGCCACCGCCGACGACGGAGTCCAACTGCGGGACGCCGAAGGGGATGAGAGTCATGGAACTGTCTGTTCGGGCAGACCGTAAAGTGGTTGCGCCGCTGGTGGTGCTGACGGTCGTGGAACCGGAGTCGAGAACGGTCTCCGCTTCACACGGACGGTGCGTCCGCGTTCCGGATCGGTCGTCGTCCCGTGACTATCGGACGAATCGCCCGCCGGACTCGCGAGAACCGGCGAAAGGCGTCCCCGAACCGTGTCCGGCTACGAGAAACGGGAGAAAAGAGAGACAGTTCGTGTACCGACGTTCAGTGTTTTTCGAACCCGTCGAGATCACCCTGGGGGTCACCTTCTTCGACTTCGACCTTGCTCACATCTGCCTTTACGGGTCCGCTCTCACACCAGCGGACCATCGTGTTTACGTCTTCTTCGCGCCCCTCGAACAGCGCCTCGACCCGCCCGTCCTCCAGATTTCTGATCCACCCTTCGACGTCGTGTGCGCGAGCGGTCTCGTGGGCGTTGTCGCGGAAGTGGACGTGCTGGACATCGCCTTCGACGAAGACGTGCGCGCGTGCTTCGGTCACGGAACTCTTTGCTGCTCGAGACAGAAGAGTACTGCGTGTCCGCTCAGAGACGGTCGTACTGGAAACGCGCGCTCTATTCAGCACAGCGTTTCTAACAACTCTCGGAAGGATCAAAGCTGAGTGTCTGAACGACTCTGTCGAGGTCTATTCTACCTGCGCACCGACGTTCCGACCGCGGGCGACGAAGGCGTCCCCGCCGCCGACGGCGTCGAGCGCCTCCTCGCCGACGGCGAGTGCGGCATCGACGTGTGTCGCGTCGGTTACACCGTAGACCGCCGGTCCCCACGAGGACTGCCCCGCCCCGAACACCGAGGGCGACGCCGAGAGCCGTTCGACGAGGTCGCCGACGGGTGGGCGGTAGACGCCACCCTGCTCGTCGGCGTACCACGCGCCGTTCAGGCGGCCGATTTCGGCGATGGCCGCGCCGAACCGCTCGGCCGACCCGGTCGCGACGGCTGGGAGGAGTCGCCGCGTGAGGATGCCCGCGATGCGGTCCGCGATGGCGGGGTCGGCGCGTTCGACGGCAGAGCGCATGCTGTCGTCCTCGTCTTCGCCGCTCCGCCCGGGGTCCGCGTCGGGGACGCAGACGACGAACCGCCAGTCGTCGGGGACGTCGTGTCGGGCGGCGACCGGCGGGACGGTCCACTCGCCGTCCATCGGTCTGTCGGTGGTGAATCTGGTAGTGGGGTGGCCCGCGTCGAGGACGAACCCCCCGGACTCGAAGGTGGCGACGCCGACGCCGGAGCGACCGCCGCGACCCAGTTGGGGAGCGAGTTCACGGACGTCGACGGAGTCGTCGTACGCGCGGGCGACCGCCTCGAGCGTCGCCAAGGCGAGCTGCGTCCCGCTCCCGAGCCCGGCGTGCCGGGGCAGTCGCTCGTGGACAGTCACGTCGGCTCCGGCGACGTCGAGCAGGTCGGTGACGCGGGCGGCGTACTCGCGGACGGCCGGGTCGTCACAGACGACCGTCTCGGCCGAGTGGGCCTCGACGATCACCTCCGGCGTGTCGAGACCGACGCCGAGCGCACCGTACAGTCGCTCGTGTGAGAGACTGAGGTTGCCGAACCCGAAGTGCAGACGGCCCCCGGCGGCGACTCGAACCATATCTCCGCTACTAGCCAGCCGAGTAAGGGGGTTTCGGCGGTGGCAACGACCTCCTGTGTCGAAGCCGCCGGAGTGAGGGGGAGTCTTTTCCCCCTCGGCCGTCTCCGCATCGACATGCCCCCCCTCGACGACGCCCGCGGTGCGCTGCTGGGACTCGCCTGCGGCGACGCGCTCGGCCGCCCGGTGGAGTTCCAGTCCGCCGACCGGATTCGAGACACTCACGGCCGCGTCACCGAGATGCTGGCGAACGGGACGCACGGCCAAGCCGCCGGAACCATCACGGACGACACCGAGATGGCGCTCTGCATCGCCCGCAGTCTCGCCGAGCGCGAGGCGTTCGCCCCGACCGACGTCGCCGCCCGGTTCGTCGAATGGTACGAGTCCGGTCCGTTCGACATCGGACTGATGACCGCCGACGCCATCCGCAACCTGCAGGACGGGTTCTCGTGGGACGAGGCCGGCAAGCGCGTCTGGCAGGCCCGACCGGAGGGGTCGAACGCCGGCAACGGCAGCGTGATGCGCTGTGTCTCCCACGCGCTGGCGTTCGTCGACGACGCGGAGAGCCTCGACCGGGCGAGTCGGCAGTCTTCGGCCATCACCCACGCCGACCCGCGCTGTACGGCGGGCTGCGCCGTCCTGAACCGGACCGTCGCGGGGTTGATTCGCGGCGACGACGACCCGCTCGTGGCGGCGCTCGACGCGACCGACCTCCCCGACGAACTGGAGACCGCGCTCCGGCCCGTCGCCCGCGGCCAGCGACCGAGGCCGCTCCGATCGACGGGCTACGTGGTCCACACCCTCCAGACGGCGCTGTGGCTCGGGCTCACCGCCGAGTCGGCCGAGGCGGCGGTCGTCGACGCCGTCGCGCTCGGCGAGGACACCGACACCGTCGCCGCGGTGACGGGAGCCGTCGCCGGCGCACGCTTCGGTGCCGAGTCGCTGCCGGAGCGGTGGCTGACCACGATTCCCGAGCGCGAGGAGTTGACGTCGCTGGCGACGACGCTGTTCGAGACGGAGTTTCCGAGGGTCGGATAAGGGAGGCGTGGTGTTCAGGACGGGAGCGGACAGAGACTCGCGGTGAAGACGACGACCTCGTCGGTCTCGTTGCGCGCGCCGTGGACGACGCCGCGCTCGTGGAGGACGACGCCGGGCGCGTCGACCTCCTCTTCCGTGTCGTCTTGGATCACGGTCACCGTCCCCTGCAGGACGTGGAAGACGTTCGTGCTGTCGCCGTGTTCGTGCGGCGAGAGCTCCGCGCCGGGGCCGAGCGCGAACGTCTTCACGAGCACGTCGTCGGTCACTGCCAGTTCTGCGGTCTCGACCTCGCCCGGGTCGGGCGAGAGGTCCGTGAGTCGGTCGAGTGTCACGGGAGGGTCGTCGCTCGCCGGGCGGTTAAGCGTACGGTCGGAGAGGAGAGTGGATACGTCGACGGGAGAGACGTAGTGAGTCGACTACCCGACCAGTTCCTCGGCGACGACCTCCGGCCCGAGCAGGTCGGGGTCGACGGCGAGGTCGGCCTGTCCCTTCGCGAACTCCGGGAGCGTGTCGTGCGCGTAGACGACGACCCGGACGTCCGGGTTCAGTTCCTTCGCGAGCGGGATCGCCGTCGCGTCGTCCAGGTCGGTGAGGACGAACAGATCGGCGTCGGCGAGTCCGGCGGCCTCCATGCTCTCTGCGGTCGCCGGCGTGTCGATCCGCGTCGTCTCGACGCCTTCGACTTCGAGGGCGCTGCCGAGTCCGTCGACGTCGGCGCCTGCGATGACTGCCTTCGTCATTCGTACTCGATGGTCGCCGGTGGCTTGTGCGTCACGTCGTAGACGACGCGTGCGACGTTGTCGTTCTGTCCCGTGATTCGCGACTGGATGCGCTGGAGCGTCTCCCACGGCAGCTCCTGTGCGCGGGCGGTCATCCCGTCACGCGACTCGACGGAGCGCACGGAGACGATCCAGCCGTGGACGCGGTTGTCGCCTTTTACACCAGTGCCCTTGCCGATGACGGCGGCGAACGCCTGCCAGGGGTCGTGCTCTTCGGTCTCCTCCTCGACGACGTGACAGGCGTCGCGGGCCACCTCGACCTTCTCCGGCGTCACTTCGCCGATGACGCGCACGGCGAGACCGGGGCCCGGAAACGGCATCCGCTCGGCGACGACCTCCTCGAGGTCCAGCGCGCGAGCGACCTGCCGAACTTCGTCCTTGTAGAGGTCGCGGACGGGTTCGACGATGCCCTCGAAGTCGACGACCTCGGGGAGACCGCCGACGTTGTGGTGGGACTTGATGTTGCCTTCCGACTCGATGCGGTCGGGGTAGATGGTCCCCTGCACGAGGTAGTCGGCGTCGGTGTCGCGCGCCTCGCGCTCGAACTCGCGGATGAACTGCTCGCCGATCACCTTGCGCTTCTCCTCGGGGTCGACGACGCCTTCGAGTGCCTCGAAGAAGCGCTCTTGGGCCTCGACGATACGGAGGCTCTCCATGAAGGAGAACGTCTCTCTGATTCCGTCGGTCTCGCCCTTGCGCATCAGCCCCGTGTCCACGTAGACTGGTGTGAGCTGATCGCCGATGGCTTCGTAGGCTAGCGCGGCGGCGACCGAAGAGTCCACCCCGCCCGAGAGGGCGATGATGGCGTGTCTGTCGCCGACCTGTTCTCGGATCTCTGCTGTCGCCTCGTCGATGAAACTGTCTACGTCTACCATTGTTATGCTTGGATCTCCTTCTGCTGCTCGACCTGTTCGAGCACGGCGTCGACGAATCCGACGAACGGCGGACTCGCCCGATCGGGCCGCGAGCGGAACTCGGGGTGGAACTGCGTCCCGAGGAAGAACGGGTGGTCGGTCCGTTCGACGATCTCCATCCGGTTGCCGGCCTTCCCGGAGAAGACCATGTCGTCGGCCTCGAGTTCGTCGATGTACTCGGGGTTCACCTCGTAGCGGTGACGGTGCCGTTCGGTGCAGGACTCCGCACCGTAGACCGTCGACGCGAGCGACCCCGGTTCGATCTGCGTCTCGTGTGCGCCGAGACGCATCGTCCCGCCGAGGTCCTGCAGGTCGTACTGCTCGGGGAGGAGGTCGATGACGGGGTACGGCGTGTCCTCGTCGATCTCCGCGGAGTGGGCACCCTCCCAGCCGAGGACGTTGCGGGCGTGTTCGACGACGGCCATCTGGAAACCGAGACAGAGGCCGAGGAAGGGGACGTCGTGTTCGCGGGCGTACCGGATGGCCTCGATCTTGCCGGCCGTCCCGCGAGAGCCGAACCCGCCGGGGACGACGATGCCGTCGGCCTCGCGGAGGCGTTCGGTGTGGTGGTCGCGCATCTCGTCGGAGTCGACCCACAGCACGTCGACGTCGACGCTGCGCTCGATGCCGGCGTGCTTCAGCGCCTCGTAGATAGACATGTAGGCGTCCTCCAGCGCGTACTTGCCGACGAGCGCGATGTCGACGGAGCCGTCGCGCTCACGGGTGACGAGTTCGCGCCAACTGTTGTCGCGCTCGCTCTTCGGGAGCGCCTCGCCGATGAGGCCGAGTCGCGCCATCACGAACTCGTCGAGCCCCTCGTCTTCGACCATCAGCGGGACGTGGTAGATGTCTTCGACGTCGGGGTTCGAGAAGACGGCCTCGGTGGGGACGTCACAGAACTGCGCGATCTTCGCCTTCGTCGACTGCTCCAGATGCTCCGCGTTGCGGCCGACGAGGATGTCCGGCTGGAGTCCGATAGAGCGCAGTTCCTTCACGCTGTGCTGCGTCGGCTTCGTCTTCTGCTCGCCGTTCTTGGAGTTGGGGACGAGCGTGACGTGGGTGAGCAGGAAGTCGTCGTCGTCCTCCTCGTGGGCGAACTGTCGCAGCGCCTCGAGGAACGGCATCGACTCGATGTCGCCGACGGTGCCGCCGATCTCGACGATACAGACGTCCGACCCATCGGCTGCCTCGCGGATGCGCCGCTTGATGTCGTCGGTGACGTGCGGGATGATCTGGACCGTCTTGCCCAGATAGTCGCCGGCACGCTCCTTCTCGATGACGTGCTGGTAGGTCTTCCCCGTCGTGATGTTGTGATCGGAGGTCATGTCGACTCCGAGGAACCGCTCGTAGTTCCCCAGGTCGAGGTCGACCTCGCCGCCGTCTTTCAGCACGTACACCTCCCCGTGCTCGTAGGGGTTCATGGTGCCCGCGTCGACGTTCAGATACGGGTCGACCTTGACGGCCGTGACGTCGAACCCGGCGTTGGCCAGCAGTCGCCCGGTACTGGCGGCCGTGATGCCTTTTCCGAGCCCGGACATCACACCCCCCGTGACGAAAATGAACTTCCTCCCCAAGTCGGGGTCGTAACCTGTGTCAGGTTCCGTCGGCATACCGAGTGTGTGCGAGGGGCGCTGAAAACGGTTTCGGAGCGGTCAACGCCGTGGCACAGCGGCGCAAATTCATGGACGATAGGGTGGTTTACGCGGACAGTCGCGCTCGCTCTGTCGTCCCTCCGAAGCGGGGGAGTGTCGCCGCGAGACACACTGTGCGACGACCGAGATACGGCACAAACAGCCAATTGATACGTTTATCGTGATAGGGGTTGACATACGCCCGGTGTTCGATCGTGACCCAACGCTGGACGCTCGAGGGAGATTTCGTGGAGGCGTGTAACTGTGACGTAGCCTGTCAGTGTCTCTGGATGGAACCACCCGACGACGACGTCTGTACGGCCTCGCTCGCCTGGCACATCGAAGACGGGCGGTACGGCGACGTCGACCTCTCGGGGCTCCACGCGGCGATGCTCATCCGCACCGAGGAGGGAGTGATGTTCGCGCCGGAGACCGCTTGGAATGTCGTCCTCGTCGTCGACGAGGCGGCCGACGACGACCAGCGGACTGCGCTCGAGGACATCTATCTGGGACGGGCCGGCGGCATCTTCGCCGCCGTCGCCGACGTCCACGTCGAACGGTCGGAGGTCGTCACTGCCCCCTTCTCGTTCGACCGGGGCGGGACGGAGTTCTCGGTCGAGGTCGGCGACGTCGTCTCCGTGGCGGGGGTGGGGAAACACGGCTTCAACGAGGAACTCGGCACGGTCTCTCCGCACCCGCTCACGGCCGACCACGAGATGAACACGGCCAAGTCGACCACCGCCACCGTCGCCTACGGCGACGAGTACGCGTGGGACGTCTCCGAGAACAACGCGTTCTTCGGCGACTTCGCGCTCGCCAACGGCTGAGCGGTCGGAGCGTCCGACATGTCGACTCCAGACTCGTTCGGTGACCGGTGGACCGTCGCCGACGTCCCGGTCGTCGCACTCGCGACCTACCTGATCGCCCTCTCGGCGTGGGTCGCCCTCGTCGGCCGCTGGCTCCCGATGCCGGGTGGCGACGCGGGGACGTCGATGCAGATGTCTGACCCCGGCGTCCCGGAGGCGATGGCGCTCTCGAGCGGCCTCGTCGGCGTCGTCCTCTATCTGCTCATGTGGGGCGTGATGATGGTCGCGATGATGTATCCCTCGTCGCTCCCGCTCTTTCGGCTCTACTACCGGACGCTCGACGGCACCTCGAGACGGGGGAAAGCCACGCGAGTCGGTGCGTTCGTCGGGACGTACACGCTCGTGTGGACGTTGACGGGCGTGGTGCCGCTTCTGGTCAACGCGGTCGCCCCGATCGCGACCCTCGCGACCGACCAGACCGGGCTTCTCTGGGGTGGGACGCTGTTGCTCCTGTCGGGGTATCAGCTCTCGCCGTACAAACGTCGGTGTCTCCGGTACTGTCGTTCGCCGCTGGGCTTCCTCGTGAGTCACCACCGACCGGGAGTCCGTGGAGCCGTGCGGACCAGTTGGGCGTTCAGCACGTTCTGCGTCGGGTGTTGCTGGGCGCTGTTCGCGTTGATGGTCGTCGTCGGATCGATGAACCTCCTGTGGATGGCGTTCATCACGGTGCTGCTCTCGCTCGAACGGGTGGTCAGTTGGGGCGAACGACTCGCCCGCGGTATCGGCATCGTCGCGGGCGTCGCCGGTGTCGGACTCGTCGCGCTCGCGCTCTGAACCCGACCGCGACAGCTGACCCCGGCGCGACAGAAACCACTATCTTCCAGCGTGACAGACCTTCGGGAGTGTCCCACGCCTACGACTACCACGTCCACTCGAACTACTCCGACGGGCGCTTCCTCTTTCAGATGGCCCGCGCGGCGGAGGAGGCAGGGCTGGACGGCGTCGGCTTCGCCGACCACTGCAACGTCTCCACGCGCGAGTCGATGCAGGAGGCCAAGCGCCACCTCGGGTTCAACCTCGACGAGACCTACGAGCGACGGCGCGAGGCGATCGACTCCCTGCAGGAGAGCTTCGACGTCACCATCTTCGACGCCGTCGAGATGGACTACGACCCGCGCGACGAGGCCGCCATCGCCGACTTCCTCGACGCGGCCGACTTCGACTACGCAATCGGCAGCGTCCACCATCTCGAAGACGTGAACGTCCACGTCGAAGGCTACTTCGCGGAGAAAGACGAGGCCGAACGGGAGGCGCTCGTCGACGACTACTACGACACGCTCGTCTCGCTCGTCGAGTCGGAACTGTTCGACGTCGCCGCCCACGTCGACCTGCTCGAGCGCAACCCCGTGCTTCGCGGCTATGCGACCGAAGACCACTACGAGCGCGTCGCCAGGGCGTTCGCCGACTCGCGGACCGTCCCGGAGATCAACGGCGGTCGCATCCTCCGCGACTACGGGGAGTTCCACCCCGCGCCGTCGTTCCGCGAGGTACTCGACGCACACGACGTCGCGTTCACCGTCGGATCGGACTCGCACGACCCGGAGGCGCTCCGGGAGTGTACGCCAGTGCTGACCGAGTTCTTCGAGCAGTCCGGCCGCGACCCGGTTCGGGTCGTCGAGTAGTCGAGGAGTAGAATCGGCGAGAAAGAGAGTCGCGGGTCGTCGGCTGGTGAAACTCTCAGTCGTCGACGCGCCGGACGCCCTCGACGTCGAGGACGAAGTCCGCACCGAACGCGCCGGCCGGCGTCTGGTAGCCGACCGGGGCGTCGCCGTCGAGGACGCGCTCGCTCGCCAGGAGCGCCGTCTCGACGGTCAGCTTGTAGGTGTGTGGCGTCCGGAGTCGGCTGACCGCCGAGTCGTAGCCGTCGACGGCCTCGCCCCACACCCAGACGAACCCCTCTTCGAGTTCCTCGTCGTCCGGTCCCTCGACGGTGCGGTCGACCAGCCACTTCAGCGCCGACTGCACGCGGTCGCCCTCGAGCAGCCCGCCGACGCGCCGCTCGGCTTTCAGGAGCGTCCGGGCGACGCGCGGGAGTGCGGCGTACACTTCGATGTTCGGGATACCGGTCGTGTAGTAGGCGGTGGCGACGTCCCCCCACGGGACGGTGGTCGCCTTCTTCGTCCCGCGACCGAAGTCGACGCTTCGGGTCTTCCAGGCCGCTGGAACCTGCTTGAGGTGCCCCTCACGCCGGACGACACAGCCCTGTCCGAGTCCCTCGACGGCCGTCTTCAGCGTCCCCGGCGAGAACGACCCGACGGCGTCGAATCCGAGCGAGAGCGTCGTCGCCGACGGGAGTCGGTCGTGGAGATGCGCCGCGAGACAGTCCGTCGGGACGACGTCGAAGCCGACGCCGGGCATGAGCGTCACGTCCGCGTCGGCGGCGGCCTCGTCCATCCCGTTCAGGCGAGTGAATACGCCGATCTCGCCGGTGATGTCGAGGTAGTGCGTCCCCGTCTCCAGACACGCCTGCGCGAGCGGTGCGGCCGTCCGGGAGAACGGCCCGGCACAGTTGAGTACGAGGTCGACGTCGCGGAGGCGGTCGGCGGCGTCGTCGACGTCGAAGATGCGCGCCCGACAGCCGAGTTCGTCGGTCTGGGCGGTCACCTTCTCGGCGGTTCGCCCCGCGAGGATGGGGTTCCAGCCGCGGTCGACCGCCATGCGAGCGATCCGGTCGCCGGTGTAGCCGTACGACCCGTAGATGAGAACCTCCGACATGGTGGAGGTGTGCGAGGGCGACTCGGTAAACCCTGCCGGTCTCAGTCGTTGCTCCCGCGGATTCCTGCCGCGGCCACAGCACTTCAAAGCCTGCCCCGAGAAGGGAGCGACATGGACGAGATGCCACGACTCGGACTGGGGACGTACAAGAACACCGACCGAGAGCAGTGTATCGAGAGCGTGAAGACGGCCATCGAGATGGGGTATCGCCACGTCGACACGGCGCAGATGTACGACAACGAGGAGTACGTCGGCGAGGGGATCGCACAGGCGCTCGACGAGACGGACGTCGAACGCGAAGAGCTCTTCGTCGCGACGAAACTCGACACCGACAACACCGGCCACGACGACACCATCGAGACGACGAAGGAGAGTCTCGACCGCCTCGGCCTCGACTACGTCGACCTGATGTACGTCCACTGGCCGACCGACGCCTACGACCCCGAGGAGACGCTCCCCGCCCTCGACGAACTCGTCGACGAGGGACTGATCGACCACGTCGGCCTCTCGAACTTCCGACCGGACCAACTGGACGAGGCTCGCGAGACCCTCGACAGTGGCCTATTCGCCCATCAGGTGGAGATGCATCCGATGCTTCCCCAGCGCGAACTCGTCTCCTACGCACAGGAGCACGACCACAACCTCGTCGCGTACTGCCCAATCGCTCGCGGGAAGGTCGCGGACGACGAGACGATCCAGGAGATCGCCGAGCGACACGACGCCTCGCCGTACCAGGTGTCGTTGGCGTGGCTCCTCTCGAAGGACAACGTCGCGGCCATCCCCAAGGCGACGGGCGAAGAACACATCCGCGACAACTTCGGCGCGCTCGACGTCACGCTCTCGGAGGACGACCTCGCCGCCATCGACGACATCGGCGAGCGCGAGCGCATCGTCGACTTCGAGGAAGCGCCCTGGAACCAGGGCTGACCGCGAACACGACACCGTTTTCGGCCGTGAGAGGCTAGCTCGACTCGACGTGTCCCTTCTCAGCCCACCGCCGTCGACTGCGTCGCCGCTCGAACGCCGCCGTACCCAGGAGTGGCGATGACGCTCCTCGAAGCGCTCTTCGTCTTCGTCGTCGGCTACGTGGCTGGCACCGTCACCCGCTGGTTCGCCGGCTTCGCGGCGTTCGCCGCGCTCGCGTTGGCGTTCTTCGGGCTCGCGGCACCGCCCGCCTTCTTCGACCTCGTCGACCCCGTCGTCGACGTCTACACCGGTAACGAACTGCTGTTCCTCTCCGGGTTCCTCTTCGCCATCAGCGAAGTGCGACAGACCGGTCGAGCGCGGGCACGCCGGTGGCGGCGACGTCACCGTGATCGATAGCGATTAGCGGAAGGCTCCGTACTGTTCAACGTCACACGCTTCCTCCCTGACGAGATCTGCGTACTGAATAGAGTGCGCAAGTCGTTCATATCAGATACACAGATTTATTAGATGAGTGAAGATAGATTCTGCATGGTCACCGCCAACACACGAACCCTCCTATTGGGGAGGAGTGAAAAACGAACGAGGCAGTGGGGTATCGGTGCTGGCATACTCCTTGTCGCGTCACTTCTCTACTTTGCGGCAGTAAAAGCAGTAGACTACCCGACGATTCACCTTGCTCTGTGGTGGGAAGGCTACGCTGTTCTTCTCACCGTTCTCGTTGCGGTACAAGCGTACTCAAATGGAGGATTGATAGTGAGCTGGTTGCTCACGTTCGCTGCTGTCGTTGGACTCATTCTGAACTACGGTGGCATCGGATTGACCGGGGAAGGCCCAGGAATCGTGGAACTAATCGGACTCGCCACCGTCGGAGGAACGATTGTTGCCGTAATCGTGGGAACATTCGGCTTCGGGATCGGAACTGCAGTTCGTCGAATTGCTGAATAGACTCGCTGAGCGTTGCACGCCGGTTCTGAAAACTTCTGTATGAGTTGAGTAAGACACTCCAGGTGAGTCATTAGTATCCTGGTTCGATACGCTCAACGAGTCCATCGAAATCTGTGTCGAAGCTCAACACAGCGTCAATGCCACGTGACTCACACAGAGTGACTATTGACGCGTCAGTGAAACTAAGATCGTGGTCGTTGTATCGACGAAACGTTTCCAGTGACGCACGCACATCATCTGGCTCGACGTGAATCATCTCGAACACTTGAGGAAACGGCTCTTCACCAAGAATGCGACTGGCGACGGTGTCTGCAGCCTCGAAAGACCCCGTTCGAGCACGCGTGAGTGTCACCGTCTCGTCGAAAACGTAGTCATTCGTGTACGGTTGTCCGAACGCTCCGTCGAACAGTTCGTCGAATGCAGTGACGGCCTGGTCGTGTCGGTCGGCGTCCGTATCGTGGTGGGCAAAGAACACGCCAGTGTCGACGAAGACACTCATCCGTACAGCACGTCGTCGATGTCTTCTTCGGTCGTCGTGACTCCGGAGGAGACCATCCCATCGTGGAACTTCTCGCGCTCGGATTCTGTAAGAGGGACACGCTTCTCACGGAACGAGTCGATGAGGTCTGCCTTGGACTCGATGGCATGCTCAACGAGCTGTGCCAATATTTCTTGCTGCGTCACTCGTTTCCCCGTCTTTAGCCGAATCTCGGCCTGTAACCGCTCGAGACGAGACTTTGTATCGTCGTCCATCTTCACCGACGTGACCATACTTGCTGGTAGAATCTACTACTGAGTAAAGCTTGCTACCAAACTTGATAGCGTAGCGAGTTTGCTGCACACACCCTCTGAGTGTTGCACGCCGCTTCTGATAGCGTTCGGTGAGGTTTCTGTGGTCGTGCTGAATAGAGTGCGCACCAATCCCCTCCCCCAGATATTGTTAATATTCACAAAGTAGATTAAACATCAAAAAGCAAAAAATTAAGAACTTTTAATCTTCATTTCAAGAATGTGATTTCTAACTTACATTCCTCATTTATGACTTGTGGCCGCAATGCACTTCCACGTAGAACTGACTAAATGTGAGTGTGAAATCAAATTCCATTTACAGATGTAGTGACGGACAATATTACGGTGACGTGGATATCTGGGAACGGCTTGAATCGGGGACGTGGACACCCTGTTGTTGGGATACAGAGTCTGGAACAGAGTGGATGGAAACAGAAGAGGGAGAACTACTGGTTCTTGAATCGATCTCCCGAGCTGACCTTCCTGAATCAGTACAAACCGAACGTGTTACCACCGGTACTGCTATCAAAAAAAAGATATATCTGACAATAGCAGATGAGTTGGTCGGAGCGACTGTGTAGATCACACCGAGTCAAGGAAAGAGCCCACGACTGCAGTCGTGGAAGGAAGTCAAACAAGACAACCCCGTTTGCCAACGCACGAGAGGGAGAGCCGATAGCATTGAAGAGAACGTGAACTCAGGCAGGCAAACTGGCCCACAATGCTCATTGCAGGGGGACACACCGAGACGGGAGCAGATATCCCGTGCGATGGCTGTTAGTGTTACTATCTCAATAATTAATACTGCTCTGCCTGGATTTTCAGGTTATTGTGCTCCTTGTGAGTTCTCTGCATACAGCCCTCTGAGTGTTGCACGCCGATTCTGACAACTCCTCGAGAGTAGAGAGCGACTGTCTGAACCCTTTCGCTAACCCCACTGAGAACGGCCGACGTCATTCCAACGGTCAGTCGAACGAGAGCGTGTTTCCGCTCTAACGAGCCCCTAGCCGGTGTTCTTCATCCCCGCAGCGATCCCTTTCACCGTCAGTCGGAGCGTCTTCTCCTCCGACGGCGTCCGGTGCGTCTGTGCGAGCAGATGCGTCTGCAGCAGGTTCAGCGGGTCGACGTAGGGGTTCCGCCGCCGCAGGCTGTCGCCCAGCCAGTCGCGTTTCAGCAGGCGGTTGCGGTCCGAGACGTCGAGCACCAGTTCGACGCCGTCCTCGTACTCCGCGGAGACGCGGGTGAAGAACCGCTCGCGGAGGTCCTCGTCCGCGAGGTTCGCGTACTCCGCGGCGATCTCGAGGTCAGTCCGCGCCAGCGACAGCGCGGCGTTGTCGAGCGTCGTCCGGAAGAACGGCCACGACTCGTACATCTCCTTCAGCGTCTCGCGGTCGCCGCCGTCGTCGAGATACGCCTGCATCCCCGAGGCCAGCGAGTACCAGCCGGGGAGGATGCAGCGCGACTGCGTCCACGAGAACACCCACGGGATCGCCCGGAGGTCCTCGACGGTTCGCTCGCCGCTCCGCGAGGCGGGTCGCGACCCGAGGTTGAGTTCCTCGATGACCGTGATGGGCGTCGCCTGCTCGAAGTAGGAGACGAAGCCGTCGGTCTCGAGGAGGTCGCGGTACTCCTCGCGTGCGGCCTGTGCCATCGTGTCCATCGCGTCGACCCAGGCGTCGGGGACGTCCTCGGTCGGTTCGAGCATGGCGTTGTGTCGGGCGCGGATCTGCGCGTCCAACATCTGTTCGAGGTTGCGCTCGGCGATGCGCCGGTTGGCGTACTTCTCGGCGATCGCCTCACCCTGTTCGGTGAACTTGATCTGTCCCGTCACCGTCTCGTTCGGCAGGGCGAGCATCGCCTGATTCATCGGCCCGCCGCCGCGAGAGATCGAGCCACCGCGACCGTGGAACAGTCGCATCGTCACGTCGTGGTCGTCGGTGATGTCGGCGAGCCGACGCTGGTTCTTGTAGAGGTCCCAGTTGGCGGCGAGCACGCCGTTCTCCTTGTTGGAGTCGGAGTAGCCGAGCATGATCTCCTGGACGCCGTTCCGGGCTTCGAGCACCTGCGCGTAGGCCTCGTTCTCGAACAGCGTCCCCATGATGCGTCGGGCACCGTTGAGCGCCGACTCGGTCTCTAGGAGGGGAACGATGTCGAGTCCACAGTGGTCCGGCAGCGAGACGACGCCCGCCTGGTCGGCGAGGAACAGCACCTCGAGGACGTGGCTCGGCTCCTCGGTCATCGAGATGGCGTAGGTGTCGATCGCCTCCGCGCCGTACTCGCGCTGCCAGTCGGCGAGTTTCGCGAACCGCGTGAGGACGCGCTCGGTCTCCTCGGAGACGTCACCCGGCGCCTCGAGGTCGAGGACGGGTTCGTCCTGTAGGACGGCGTCGGTCAGCAGCTCGACCCGTTCGTCCTCGTCGAGGTTGCGGTAGTCGAAGCCCTCCTGCTCCAGCGCCTCGTGGATGGCTGCGGTGTGCATCTCGCGGTGGTCCCGCAGGTCGAGACTCGCCAGCGAGAAGGCGAACGTGTCGACCTGCCGGATCAGGGGTTCGACGAACGCGTCGGCGACCTTCGCCGCGCCGTTGCGCTCGAGGCTCGCCGCGATGGCTTCGAGGTCGTCGATGAGCTCCTCGTGGCTCTCGTAGCCGCCGGGACGGACGTCCTCGACGCGGTCGAGACGCTCGCGCATCAGTTTCAGCTTCTGTCGGTACGGTTCGTCGGGGTAGCGTTCCTCGGCCTCCTCGGCGACGACCGGCAACCGCTCGCGGTCGTCCGCCAGCGACTCGGCGAACGAGTTCCCCGTCTCGATGCGACTGCCGTCCTGACTCAGGACGCCGGAGAGTCGCTTCAGCGCGACGCGGTACTTCCCGAGCACGACCGACCGCTGGCGTTCCAGCGTCTCGGTCGTCACCTCGGGCGTGACGAACGGGTTGCCGTCGCGGTCGCTACCGGCCCACGACCGGAACTCGAACAGTTTGGGGACGTCGACGTCGGGGTACTCCTCGGAGACGATTTCCTCCAGTTCGCTGTACACCTCGCCGACGACGTCGAACAGCGTGTTCTCGAGGTACCACTGGACGTTTCGCGCCTCGTCCGTCGGTTCGGGTCGACGGTTCCGGACCTGTGGGGTCTGCCAGAGGCTCGTCACCTCGGCGTCGACGCGGGTCCAGACGTGTCCCTCCTCGCGGTCGGTCATCCGCCGCTCGTCGAGCGTCTCGAGGTCATCGGCGATAGACCGGAGTTTCGCCTTCACTGTCTTCCGACGCGCCTCCGTCGGGTGGGCGGTGAACGTCGGTTCGATGAGCACGTCGTCGAGCACCTGCTGGACGGTCTCGCTGTCGGCGTCGCCGTCCGCCAGTTCGGCGATCGTCTCGTCGAGGCTGTCCTCGAGCGTCCCGTCCTGTGAACTCTTCCGGACGGCGCGAACCCGTTCGCGCTCTTCGGCGAGGTTGATGAGTTCGAAGTAGGTGGTGAACGCGCGAGCGACCACACTCTCGCGTTCGGGTTGGAGCGATTCGACGACGTCACGAAGCGGTTGTCGGCTGGGTGCGGAACCGTCGCGGTAGGCGATCGCCGCCGTCCGCAGGTCCTCGACGGTCTCGAAGTCGGCCGTCGAAGTCTGGGATTCGAGTACGTTGCCCAGAAGCGCCCCCAGTTCGCGGACGTCCTGTCTGACGTTGCGGTTGTGGAGCTTCATGGTGATGACTACCGTTGGCATGTGATAAAAGGGCACGATTCGACGCGAAAAATTGCCCCAGATGCGAGTAAATCGTACACGAACGTTCGTCTCACTCTCGGCGGGAGCGGGTGACGATGTCGACTCGGGAGAGGCGATGCGGTCGACGAAGGGGACGACGGCTCGGTCGGGTTCGGAAGAGAACGGTCACGGCGAGGGGGTGGGGAAGCGCCGTGACCGAAGGCCGCACACGGGCGGCACTCGCGGGTGACAGTGCTGCGGTGGCGCGACGGGTGGGATGGCTCTACGGGCTACCGTCAGACGCCATCAGAGACGCTCGGCGGCAACGACAAATAGCTCGCTAAGTGCGCTATATACCGTTCCCTTTCGCTCCCGAGTCGAACGAGAATCCGTCCGGGAACGGCGGGTGATATCCGGGCGAGCGTCCCGCTGACAGGGAATCTCGCCCCAGCCGGTACCGCTCACTTCGTCACTCTTTTTACCAGCCACACTAAGGGTCAGTCATGAGCAACGACGACAAGTACCCGACCGAGTCCGGTCGGCGACGGTTCGTCAAGGGCGTCGTCGGGGGCGCGGCACTCGCCGGCGTCGGGACGACCGGCGCAGTCACCGTCAACAGCGCGACCACCTCCTCCGGGGCCGGGGGTGGGTCGACGCAGGCGATGGCCATCGAGAACACCGCCGGACCCGCGCCGCGTGGGATGCCACAGATCCCCATCGAGATCGACTCGGAGGGCTACCTCAAGGGCGTCTGGCCCGAAGTCAAGGAGATAACCGAGGGTGGTGTCTCCTTCCAGGTCGCCGAGACCGAGAACTTCAACGGGAGCGACGTCACCTACTCCTCAGAGTGGTTCCAGTACTGTGGTGTCGAATCCTATCAGGGTATCCAGCCGGACTACGAGAGTGACAACTACTTCGTCTCGGGTGCCAACCCCGCGTACACCTGGCAACAGGACGCCTACAGCGAGGGCGACAGACTCCACGTCGACGACTTCTCGGACTACCAGTCGTGGGGTAACGGCATCGGCGAGAGCGGCATCGGGAAACCGGCGTCCGGCACGTGGCGCTCGCAGGACTCCGAGGACACGATCCCGATCCAGGTCATCCGCAGCGAGCGCATCCGGCAGGCCGCACAGGACGACCCGTGGCTGCAGGCGTCGACCTCCGAGGGGTTCATCGCCTGGCTGAACAAGTGTACGCACTTCTGCTGTGTCCCCGGCTACAAACAGGCCGCCGACGCCGCGAAGTTCAACGCCGAGAACGACGTCTACTGTCAGTGCCACCAGTCGGTGTACGACCCGTTCACCGTCACCGAGACGCTGTTCGTCGCCCGTCCGCGCCCGGAGGAGTAACACCCACACCGCCTTCCGTCTTCTCTCTCCCTTCTCCGTCTCCCGCGTCGTCCGATGTCTTTTCCGTCTCTCGGCCGGTAGCGTCGGCTATGGACGACACGTTCCGGACCGAACTCGACGCCGCACGCGCGATGCTCGACGACGACGCCGTCACCGCCTTCCACGTCGGCGTCGTCCGCGACGGCGAGGCGGTCGACACCACGTTCTCCTATCGAACCGACGGGGCGGACGACGAACAGGAGGGGCTGCAGGCGCTCTCGTTGCTCGCGACGCATCTCCGCATCGTCGCCAGCGAGTCCGGCCTCGACTACGAGACGGTCGCCGCGGACGCGGTGACGCTCGCCTCGCAGGTCGAGGAGGCTTCGCAGGTCGCGGACGATGCGAGCGACGCCCAGCGAACTGACCCCGAGGCGGGCGTCGGGACCGACGGCGACGCCGACGTCGACACCGACGGCCCGACGAGAGACGGGAGCGACGGTCTGTGACGGACGTTAGCCGCCGCTGACCGGCGGGAACAGCGCGAGTTCGTCGCCCGCCTCGAGCGTCGTCGCCAGCCCGTCCTCGGAGAACACGTTCTCTCCGTTCCGGAGGACGTTGATGTGGTCTCTGAGGTCGCCGTCGTCGTCGAGCACGCGGTCGGCGAGCGCGGGGTGTGCCGCCAGCAGCGAGTCGAGGGCGTCGCCGACGGTCGCGTCGTCGTCGACGGCGACCGAGACGTGCCGGTCTCCTGCGAGTTCTGCGAGGTCCGCAAACAGCTTCCACTCCATGTCACTCACTCCCCGACGGCGGGTGAAGAGGGTTGCGCCTGTGCCTCCCCCTCCAACTTTCGGAGCGCCTCCGGACGGGCGACGAGGTAGAGCACGTCGCCGGCCGCCAACGACCGACTCCCCGGCGGAAGCGCTTCGACCGAGCCCGCTGCCGACCGGACGGCGGTGACGGTCTGGTCGAGGTCGCCGACGGTCCGTTCGGTGAGCGTACTTCCCTCCTGGACGGTCACGACGCCCATCGTCTCGGCGGCCGCCCGGAGCAACGAGGCGAACTCGCGGTCGGTCTGTGGCTCCGCCGGGAGCGTCACCAGGCGGTACGAGCCGTTCGGGTCGAGCCTCGTCGCGTCCGCGGCGTCGACCGCCAGCGTCGCCACGTCGTCGGTGGTGGCGCGCAGCTCCGCGGTGACGACCCGCTCCGGCGGGTCGGCGTCGGTCCACACCTGCACGACGTCGCCCGGACTGGCGCTCGTCGCCGGGTCGGCCTCGACGGCGACGGCGGCAGCACCGGGCGTGAGCGTCGGACCGATGCCCGCCATCCGACTGCCGACCGCGAGATACTCGACCGTCCCCCTCTCGCTCACCTCCACGTCGACGTAGCCGACGCCGTAGTCGTCTTTCAGTCGGGTCACCAGTCGGTCGCGGAGCTCCTCGACGGTCAGCCGCCGCGGGAACAGCAGCGTCTTGCCGGCCATCTCCGTCTTCTTCTCGTCGGACACCTGATCGTGTTCGTCCATGTCGCCGACCGTCTCGGGGAGCGTGACGGCCGTGACGCGGCCGACGGAGCGGACGACCCTGCTCACCTCGCCTTCGAGTTCCTTGACGCCCGTGACGGCGAAGACGTTCGTCGCGGCGGCGTCGCCGGTACGCCACCCGGCGACGGCGGCGGCGACGGCGACGGCGATGGCTGCGACGTTCGTGAGCACCTCGTCGAGGTCGAACAGCACCGCCGCGGTGTTCGGGTCGATGACGCCGGTGAGTTTCTCGGCGTTCAAGAGCGCCGCCACGGCGGCGATGCCGACGAGCGCGGCGACGCCCTTCGACGCCTGCTCCTTGAAGTACCACCGGAAGACTAACGAGACCACGCCCGCGGCCACCGCCGCGACGAGCGCGTACCCGAGCAGGTCCGCGACGACGCCCGCGGCGTTCGTGAACAGCTGTGCGACCGGAACCCCGCTCTGAAGCGCGGGACTCACGCGGCCACCTCCGCGAAGTCGTCGAGCGCCCCGCGCGTCCCGACGACGAACAGTTCGTCCTCGGCGCTCAGCGTCGTCGACCCCTGAGGGGCGAACTGCCACGTGTCGTGTCTGACCGCCAGGACGACCACGTCGTACGTGTCGCGGACGCTCGCCTCGCCGATGGTGACGCCGTCGAGCGGCCCGCCGGCCTTCACCGAGACGCGGCGGAACCGACGGCCCGCGCGCCGCAGCAGCGTCGTGAGTTCGAACTCGCGGCGCGTGCCGCGGGCTTGGACGACGACCTGCGGCGACGGGGACGCGAGGAGCGTCTTCGCTGCCGGACGGTCGACGGCGACCGTCACTCGCCCCTCACCACCGGCGCTCGTCGCCGGCGGGTCGGGCCGTTCGGGCGAGTCGGTGGCTGTCTCGTCCGTCCCGCCGTCGGTCGCGACACTCGACTCGCCCGGTTCGTCCTTGACGTTCTTCACCTTCTTCTCCGTCGATTTCACACTCAGCACCGTGCCGGTGACGGTCTCCTCGGGGGTGACGAGGTCGACGACGTCGCCGCGGGCCACCCCCGTCGGCACGAGCGTGTCGACGGAGACGGCGCGCTTGCCGGTGGGGACGCGCTTCGAGAGTCCGCCGACCGGCGGTGCGGCGGCGATGGTCGCCCGCGCTCGCTCGTCGAGGCGGACCGTCACCTCCGCGAGGTCGTGGTCGTTCCGCAGGCGGTCGGCCAGCCGCGTCTCGAGTTCGGTCAGCGGGACGTCGGCTGGGAACGTCCACTCGCCGCCCTGCAGCTCTGCCCGCAACTCCGCCGGCATCGGCGGGTAGCCCTCGACGTCCGCCACCTCGCCGGCGACGGTGACCCGGACCTGCCCGCGGCCGCCGACGAGTTCGACCACGTCCGCCGAGAGCGTGCGCTCCGTGAGCTTCTTCAGCGTGATGCGTTTCGGTAACTGCTCGCCGAGTTTGTCCCCCTGTGCGTGCGCGTAGAGGGTAAGCATCAGCACGACGACGATCGCGACGACGATCGCGACGTTGTGCTCCGACTGCAGCACCGCCTGGTCGTTCAGCGCGAGCAGGCCGCCGTTGACCCCCGCGATGGCGAGCGCGAGGACGACGACACCGAACCCGGGGATGGAGACGTCCGTGAAGTACTTGAAGACGAAGCCGAGTGCCCCCGCGATGAGCGCGGGGATGATGCCTGCGAGGATGCCGAGATAGATTCCGTAGAGGATCTCGACCGGAAGTGCGGCCATGCGGGGCATCTCTCGCCGCTGGACTAAACCAGTACCGCTGGACAGGTCGGCGACGGAGCCGTGAGGCTTTATGCCCGAACGGCGTCTGAGGGCCGATATGGCACTGTGGGGAGTCGAGGTCGACCGCGAGTGGGTCGGCGCGCGCGCGTCGATGGTGCTGACGTTCGCCGTCGCCGTGCTCTCGGTCGCGACGGGCATCGCGAACATCTCGTCGGCGCCGAGCGGACCGCTCGTCCGGTACGTCCCCGAACTCGTCCAACAGACGGTCGGCTTCACCGGCGCACTCACGGGGTTTCTCATGCTCGGCAGCGCGCTCGGCCTCCGGAGCGGACTCCGAGCGGCGTGGACGTCGACGGTCGTCCTGCTGCCCGTCACCGCCGGTCAGGGACTGCTACAGGCGAGCGTCTACTCTTTCCCGCTCGTCGTGCTCTCGGCGGTGTCGCTGCCGGTCGTCCTGCTGAACCGCGGACGGTTCACCCGCGATCTCGATCTCACGACCACGCAGCTGGCCGCCGTCGTCTCGCTCGTCGGTGCCCAACTGTACGGCACCGCCGGCACCTACGCGCTCCGCGAGGAGTTCAACGACGTCCAGTCGCTGACCGACGCCTACTGGTACACCATCGTCACCGGCAGCACTGTCGGCTACGGCGACATCACGCCCGCGACCGACAGAGCGGCGCTGTTCGCCATCTCGGTGCTGCTGGTCAACGTCGCCGCCTTCGCGGTCGCACTCGGTGTGCTCCTCACGCCCGCGATCGAAGCCCGCCTCTCGAAAGCACTCGGAAAGATGACCGAATCACAGCTCGACCTGCTCGACGACCACATCCTCGTGCTCGGTTACGGGGAACTGACCGAACCGATCCTCGAAGAACTCGACGAGAGAGCGGAGTTTCTCATCGTCACGCCCGACTCCGAGCGGGCACGCCTCCTCTCGGACCGTGGCTACAGCGTCCTCACCGGCGACCCCAGCGACGAGGACGTGCTACGGCGTGCGAAGATCTCGCGCGCCCGCGCGGTCGTCGTCGCTACCAACGAGGACGCACAGGACGCACTCGCCATCCTCACGGCCCGGCAGCTCAACCCCGAGGTTCGCATCGTCGCCGCCGCGACCCACCGCGAGAACGTGAACAAGATGCGGCGTGCCGGCGCGGACACGGTGATCAGCCCTGCCACCATCGGCGGCCACCTCCTCGTCGACTCGGCGCTCGGCAGCGAGGACTCGGAGGCCATCGCCGACCGCCTCACGGGCGAGGAGTCCGACCGCCGCTGAGACGACCCGCTCCGTTCAGACGCTTCCGCGGTCGACGACGGCGACGTCGCAGTCGACGTCCCGAAGCCGCTCGAACGTCGGCGGTGCGACGAACCGCGAGGCGGCGCTCCGGTCGCCGCTCGACCCGAGGACGACGAGGTCGTACGCCCCGGCGTTCGACTGGATGAAGTCTCGGACGTCGCTCCGGGCGACTCTGGTCTCGACGGGACAGTCGATCGTCTCGACGAGGTTCGCCAGCCGCGTCTCGGCGGGCCGTCGTTCGACCTCGTCGCTGATGCAGGTACAGACGCTGACGTTGCCGGACTGTCCCGCCAGCCGCGACGCGAAGTCGAGCATCGCGTGTGCGGAGTCGCCCGGCCGGGAGACGGTGACGAGGATACGTTTCCAGCGCTGGGTGCCGGTCGTCGACCGGAAGGCGATGGCGTCGTACGGACCACCGAACAGGCTCCGGACGAACGGCGACAGCGACCCGCGGGACTCCTCGTACGGCGTGACGACGAGATCGCAGTTCGTCGTCCGGGCGGTCTCGACGGTCGCTCGCTCGGGGTCGCCGCTGGCGACGACCACCTCACACGGGACGCCGATGCGGGTACGGATGGCCGCCGCGTGCGTCTCGAGTCGCGAGGCCGACTCGGCGGCCGCCCGCTGCGCTGCCTCGTCGGCGACGTCGGTCCCGTCCGTCTCGACGTCGTCGACGTCGGTCGGTTCCACGTCGGTCGTCTCCCCGGGGTCGTCCCCCTCAAGGACGGCACGCTCGGCGGCCGCGATGCGGTCGTCGTCGACGACGTCCAGAAGCACCACCTTGCCGGCCTCGTGGGCGGCCGCGAGGCGGGCCCCGAACAGCGCCGTCGTCTCGGCGGTCTCGCCCCGCATCGGGACCAGCACGTGGTCGTCGCCGTAGATGGTCCCGTACAGGTAGTGGGCGCGCTCCTCGTAGAACTCGTCGCGCCAGACGGCGAAGGAGACGGCGACGATGAGGCTGCCGAGGACGACCGTCGTGACGTACTGGGAGGGACTCGCCTGTTCGGTGACGAGGACGAGCAGCGCCGTCGAGAACGCCGCGGGTTCCTCGACGTCGAGCGCCCACGTCACTGCCCCGGTCAGGAAGATCGAGAGCGCCGCGCTCTCCGGTCTGAGGCCGAGGTCGACGATGCGCACGCCGTACAGCGTCGCGAACGTCGAGATCGCGGCCCACCCGCAGAGCGCGCCGATCGTGAGGCCGACGACGAACTTCGTCGGCGAGGCGTACCGCCCCTCCGGGTCCGCAAACAGCGTGTACGCGCCGGACGCGAGCGGCGGGAACAGGAGGAAAGAGAGCTCCGTCGTCGCGTTCGAGAGCAGCGTCACCAGCGCGAGCACCAGCGGGACGAAGAGCAGGATGGTGAGGTGGATGAGGTTGTCCGTGTTCTCGATCCAGCGACCGAACTCGGCGAGTTCGCGGCGCTCGATCCGTCGCAGTCGACGGCCGAAGGCGACGAGGCGCGCGCGAACTCGGTCGCGCATCTACGCGAGCGTCGTCACGGCGTCGAGCGTGAGCGCGATGGCGCGCTCGACGTTGTTCTTCGCCTTTTCAGGGAGCTCTTCGTCGCTGTCGGCACCCTTCTGGGTCCCCTTCACGAGGTTGCCGTCGACGGTACAGATGGCGCCGGCGCGCAGCCCCTTCCGGCGGGCCAGCGAGAAGACGGTGGCCGCCTCCATCTCGACGGCGAGCAGGCCGGCCTCGTTCCAGTCCTCGACGTACGCGTCGTCCTCGTTGTAGAACGCGTCGTCGGAGACGATGGGGCCGACGTGGACGTCCTCGTCGTTCGCCTCCGCAGAGTCGACGAGCGCCGAGAGCACGTCGTAGTCCGGAACGGCCGGGTAGACGGGCGACTCGTAGCGCTTGGAGGTTCCCTCCTCCTTGGCCGCGCCAGTCGCGACGATCATGTCGCCGATCTCGACGTGCTCCTGCAGCGCGCCGATGGTGCCGACGCGGACGAACGTTTCGACGCCGACGCGCGAAAGCTCCTCGACGGCGATGGCGGCCGACGGACAGCCGATGCCGGTCGAACAGATTGTCAGCGGGACGCCCTCGTACTCGGCGTTGACGACCTTGTACTCGCGGTTCGCTGCGACCTCCTCGACGTTCTCACACTGGTTGGCGATGCGGTCGACGCGACCCGGGTCGCCGGGGACGAGCGCGACGTCTTCGACGTCACCCTCCTCGACGAGCAGATGGGGTTGTTTTGCCATACTGGCGGATGTCGTGGCCGCGGCAAAAGTGGCGCGGTTGTGGGATGTGGGGGCCGTCAGTCGTCACAGGTCAGCACCGACTTCCCGGAGTCGGGCCCGATTCGCAGGTCGACGACGGCGTCCGTCGGGGCGTCGTGACCGTTCAAGTCCCACCGTTCGAGGAAGACGAGGAGTCGGTCGCCGCGAATCTCCTCGGGGTACTCCTCCAGTCGAAACGCGAAGGTGAACTCGTCGCCGTCGACGCTCGTGTCCGGACACCAGCCGATGTTCTCGTTCGGCTTTGTCACGGCCCGCGTCGTGACGAAGACGGCGAGGAACTGCTCGTCGTAGTCGACGCCGGTCCACTCCGACCACTCGCCGCGACCCCCCGGCAACGCACTCCAGTCTATCTGATCCTCGACGCTGTCGGGTTCCGAGAACACCTTCGCGACGAACGCCGGTCCCTCGTGTGCGTCCGAGGGTTCGTCTCCCACCGCCGGACCGTCCGCGAGAAACCGCCCCTCGGCCGGGAGCGTGATTCCGTCGTCGTACTCCGGACTGCTCGTGAGGCTACTGAGGCCACCACACCCGGCGAGCAGTCCGGAGAGACCAGCAGCGCTCGTGGCGAGGAACTGTCGTCTGGAGGGCATCGGTCAGTTGATATCTGGCGCGGCGAAAAAGTGTTCTGAAACTGAGAACTGCCACCCGCTACAGCGGAAACCCGCACTCGACGCTCACAGTCGCGACGGCGACAGCTCCTCGACCGTCCGCGTCGCCAGCTGCTCGTCGGCCTGTGCGGGGACGACGACGATGGGTTCGTCGACCGTCTCCAAGGCGGCGACGTCCCGGAACTGCTCGCGGGCCTCCTCGGGCGTGCCGGCGACGCCCAACTCGGCGACCATCTCGTCGGTGACGGCGTCGCGGGCCGCGGCCCGATCCCCCTCGCGCCACGCGTCGGCGACGGTCTCGGCCGCCTCGGGGAACGCCTGCGCGACCGCCTTCCGATAGCCCTCGCCGCTGCCGACGTAGTAGGCGAGGTGGCCGCGCACCGCCTTCGTCGCTTCGTCGGCATCGTCGCTGACGGCCGACGGGACGTAAGGCGCGACCGCGATCTCGTCGGGGTCGCGGCCGGCCTCGCGGGCCGCGTCGGCGACCACCTCGAACGCCTCCGACAGCCGCGAGAAGGGGACGTTGTGCGGGAGCCAGCCGTCTGCGACGTGGCCGGTCGCCCGCCGGTTCGCCGGCCCGAGCGCGGCGACGTAGACGGGGACGTCGGCGTCCAGCGGCGGGAAGTCCGCGACGTCGAACAGTTCGCCGTCGTAGTCGACCCGCTCGTCGTCGCCCGAGGTGTACGCCTTCACGAGCTCGACCGTCTCGTGGATGCGCCGGACCGGCCGGTCGTAGTCGGCCCCGTGGAGGTCCTCGACCGCCTTCGGCGTACTCGCGCCGACGCCGAGTCGCACCTGTCGGTCGGTCGTCGACTGGAGCGTCGCGGCGGCCGACGCGAGCACCGCCGGCGACCGCGAGAAGACGTTGACGATGGCCGTTCCGAGACCGACGTCCTCGGTGTGATGGCCGACGTGCGAGAGGTTGACGAACGCCTCGGTTCCCCACAGTTCGCCAGTCCAGACGGTGTCGTAGCCGAGCGATTCCAACTGTGCCGCGAAGGCGGGTTCGACGACGTCGGTTACGTTCGGCAGTAGTACGCCGTGTGCCATGTGCTGCATGCTCACAACGTGACGATAAATACCACGGCCGACGGACGAGGGTCAGCGGGCGTCGCCGGGCGGCGACGACGTGGCTGTCCGCCCGCGTCGTTCGTCGCTCGGTCGTTCGTCGCTCAGTTGGTCGTCGATTCGTCCCTCGAGACTGTGGAGGCGGTCGCCGAGGACGCGGGCGTCGACGTCCCGACCGTGGAGGGCCGTCGTCGCGTGCTGGAGCGCACAGCGGAGGAGACGCCACTCGGACGCCGTGAGTTCGACCGACTGCGTCCGGTTCGACGGTCGTGCGTCGGCCTCGGCGTCGGGGTCGCCGCCGACGGTCGTCGACTCGTCTCGGAGGGCGGTGCTCGTCACGTCGACGTCATCCATACGACCACCCCACCGGGTGGTCGTCGTCGACTGACGGTACGTCTCGGACCCCGTCCCACCAGTTCAGTCCAACGTCGTGTCGTATCGTATCCATCTTATCTCCCCTCCCTGCATGCGAACATCTAGCTCGGGAGTACAGTTTGCTTGGACGGTCCGCCACAATAATCAGCGACCTAGATGGCTAGATTCCGTCTCGGCGAGCAGACTGTCTCTCGACGGGAGAGTAACGCTCGCCGGAACCACGGCGGCCGGAGAGCACAAGTCGGTTCGGGGCGTATTCGAAGCGACTCATGCCCTCAGACGGGGGTTCGGGGACGCGTGGACGTGTGCACGAACGCGAGCGTCTGCCGGCCGACGCACTCGCGGCCGACGGCGACGATCGACTCCCCTACGCCAGTCTCTTCGTGACGGCGACCGGCGGCGTGCTCACGTGGAACGACGACGCCCATCGCCTGCTGGGATACCGGTCGGACGAGATCCTCGGGCGACACGTCTCGGCGTTCTACACCCCGGAGGACGTCGCCGACGACGTCCCCCGACGACTGCTCGCGAGGGCCGAAGTCGACGGGCACGCCGAGTCGACGCGACGGCTGGTCGGTGCCGACGGATCGCGGTTCCGGGCGGAGATCGCGGTGACGGCCGTCGTCGACGACGAGGAGTTGAGCGGGTTCACGATGGTGGTGGCCGACGCGACCGACGGGACGCGTCGTCGCGATACGAGGCGTCGTCGACCGCGAGGGCTCCCAGAGACACCGTACCGCCGCGAACGCGACGAACTGGCGGCGGACCATCTCGACTGTCTGCTACGCGAACTCGTCGGGCAGATCGTCGATCAGCCGAGTCGCGACCGTCTCGAGCGGACGCTCTGTCGGCGACTCGTCGACTCGGGACGCTATCGGTTCGCCGCCGTCGGGGAACCGACGGTCGACGACCGGGAGTTCACGCTTCGGGCGGCCGCCGGCGACGACGACGCCCACGAGGCGATGACGCGGGCGACGACGGACGCAGGTCTCGTCCACCCGGCTATCGAGGCGTTCGAGACCGATCGGTGCGTCGCGGTCACGGACGTTCCGACGAGCCCCGACGTCCCCGAGGCGGTACGGTCCGCCGCGGTCGCTCACGACGTCCGCGCCGTCGTCGCGGTGCCGCTGTCGTTCGGCGAGACGGTGTACGGAGTGTTGGTCGTCTACGCGACGACGCCCGAAACGTTCGGCGAGCGAGAGCGGGCGACGTTCGATCTGCTCGGTCGAACCGTCGGACTCGCGACGAACGCGATCCGAACCCGCGAACTGCTGTTCGCCGACTCGGTCGTCGAACTCGAGTTCCGCTCGACGGACCCGTCGTCGTTCCTCGTCGACCTGTCGAGCCGATGTGACTGCGTCTGCCACCTCGACGGACAGGTGGACGCTGCCGACGACTGGGTCGTCCAGTACGTGCGCGTCGTAGGTGCTCCGCCCGAGACGGCGCTCGCGTGCGTCGAGTCACACGACGAGGTCGACGCCGGGCGCCTCGTGTCCGTCGACGGTGCGACCGCGCTCCTGGCGGTCACCGTCGACGTCTCGGGGCCGAAGCGGCTCTTCGAGACCGGCGCGTGCGTGCGGTCGGCCGTCGCCGAAGACGGCGTGGCGACGGTCGTCGTCGACGTCGCGAAAGGCGAACACGTCCGGTCGGTCGTCGACGCGTTCCGGTCGGTGTACCCCGAGTCGACGGTGGTCGGCAAACGCGAACGGGACCGGCCGCCGCAGCCGACGACGGCGTTCCGGCATCGTCTCTCGAACCGACTGACGGAACGCCAACGGGCCGCACTCGAAGCGGCCTACCTCGCGGGCTACTTCGAGTGGCCCCGCGGTAGCACCGCCGAGGAGATCGCTGCGATCATGGAGATCTCCTCGGCGACGCTGCACTACCACCTCAGACGCGCACAGCACGAACTCGTCGAGGCGTATCTCAACGTCGACGAACCGTAGGAGCCCCTTCTATACATGTGTGTGGATAGTTTTGATACAGAGACGACCGAGATGGGCACACGAGTGAAAAGCTCTTAGTCACTCGCCACGGCACTCGAACCATGACCAGCGTGAAGGAGTTCCGGATCGAGGAGGAACCGACCGCCGACTCGCTCGGCCGCGGTAGTTTCGTCTTCACCGACGACTACTCGGTGTTCGACTGGGGGACGATGCCCGACCAGATACCGGGGAAGGGGGCGTCGCTCTGTACGATGGGGGCGTTCAACTTCGAACTGCTCGACTTCAACCACGTCCCGACGCACTACCGCGGCGTCGTCGAAGAGGGGGAGACAAAAGACCTCGGCGAGTGCCGTAGCGCACCCACCGAGATGGCCATCGACCTCGTGCAGGTGCCGAACCTCCGCTACGTCGACGGCGGCTACGACTACGACGCCTTCTACGAGGAGATCGGCAACAACTACCTGATCCCGCTGGAGATCGTCTTCCGCAACACCGTCCCCGTCGGCTCCAGCCTCCGGAAGCGCGGCGCTCCGGCCGACTACGGGCTCGACTTCGACGAGTGGCCCGACGAGGTCGTCGACCTCCCCGCCCCCGTCGTCGAGTTCTCGACGAAGTTCGAGGAGCAGGACCGCTACCTGACTCGCGAGGAGGCCGACGAGATCTCGGGTCCCGCCTCCGTCGACCGACTCGAGGAACTCGCGCTCGCGGTCAACCACATCGTCACCGACCGCGCCGAGCGGACGGGGTTCGTCCACGAGGACGGGAAGATCGAGTGTTGCTACCACGACGGGGCGATCAAGGTCGCCGACGTGGTCGGGACGTTCGACGAGAACCGCTTCAGCTACGACGGCCAACAGGTGTCGAAGGAGGTCGTCCGCCAGTACTACAAGCGCGACCACCCCGAGTGGGTCGACGCCGTCGCCGCGGCCAAGGCCGACGTCGCCGACCACGACGACGTCGCCGACTGGCGTGAGCTCTGCGAGGTCGACCCAGACCCACTGCCCGACTCGGTCGTCGCGGCCGTCTCGGACCTCTACGCCGCCGGCGCGAACGCCTACACCGAAGACGAGTGGTTCGACGCGCCCACGCTCGACGACGCCGTCGACGCGGTCCGCGACCTGTAAGTCGCTTCCTGTAAGTCGCTTCTCTCAGTCTCTCCTCTCTCGGCGGTTCGTTCGTCGGACACCACTCCGCAGAGCGACTGCGCTCCCGTCTCGCCGACCGTCCCCGCGAGCGACCGATCTCTCACGACGACTCGACGAAACCTATCATAGTTTCATTTCGCCATAGAAGTCACGTAACGTGGCTAGTAGTAATTAACACCTGGAATAGCTGTGGTACAGACTTTTCTTACTGGTGTCTCCAGATGGAGTCGTCATGTCGTCAGAGACGCAGTCCGTCGAGGAGCGAAAGTCCGAGATCACGCGTCGTCACCGAGAGACGGCGGCGGAAGTCGTCCCCGAGTCGCTGTCGCTGTACGTCGGCGGCGAGTGGGTCGAGAGCGCCTCGGGAGAGACGTTCGAGACGCGCGACCCGACGACCGGTGACGTCCTCGCCGAGGTACAGGCGGGGAACGCGACTGACGTCGACGCCGCCGTCGAGGCGGCCTGGGAGGCGTACGACGAGACGTGGTCGGCGTACTCGGCGTCGGAGCGACAGCAGGTGCTCGAGACGATCGCCCGTCGCGTCGAGGAGAACGCTGAGGAGTTCGCGAAACTGGAGAGTCTCGACAACGGCAAGCCGATATCCGAGGCCCGCGTCGACATGGAACTGGTCGCGGACCACTTCCGCTACTTCGCCGGCGCGACCCGCATCAACGAGGGACGGACGGTGCCGACCGACCAGAGCCGCCACGTCGAGACGATCCGCGAACCGTACGGCGTCGTCGGCCAGATCATCCCGTGGAACTTCCCGCTGTTGATGGCGGCGTGGAAACTCGGCCCCGCACTCGCGGCGGGCAACACCTCTGTCATCAAACCCGCCGAGGAGACGCCGCTGACGCTACTCAAACTGATGGCGGAGGTCGACGACGTACTCCCGGACGGCGTCGTCAACGTCGTCCCCGGGTTCGGCCGCGAGGCGGGCGAACCGCTCTCGAAGCACCCCGACGTCCGGAAGATCGCGTTCACGGGGTCGACCGAGATCGGCAAACAGGTGATGAAGAACGCCGCCGACACGGTCACGGACCTCACGCTCGAACTCGGCGGGAAGAGTCCGCTCGTCGTCTTCCCGGACGCTGATCTCGACGAGGCGGTCGAGACGACGATCCTCGCCATCTTCTTCAACACCGGCGAGTGCTGCTGTGCCGGCTCTCGGCTGTTCGTCCACAGCGACGTCAAGAGCGAGTTCCTCGACAGACTCGCAGCCGCCGTCGACGACCTCACCGTTGGTGACCCGCTCGACGAGTCGACGCGACTCGGACCGAAGGTCACGCAGGAGCAGGTCGACCGGACGATGGAGTACGTCGAGGAGGCCCGCGACGCCGGGGCGACGTTCGTCACCGGCGGCGACACGCCGGAAGACGAAGCCCTCTCGGAGGGCTGTTTCGTCTCCCCGACGCTCATCGACGACATCGACCACGACAACCGCGCGGTCCAAGAGGAGATCTTCGGCCCCGTCCAAGAGGTGTTCGAGTGGAACGACTACGACGAGATGATCGCGCAGGCCAACGACGTCGACTACGGTCTCGCCGCGGGCGTCATCACGAGCGACCTCAAACAGGCGTACCAGACCGCCCGCGACATCGAAGCCGGGAACATCTGGATCAACCAGTACAACGACTTCCCGGCGGGGCAGCCGTTCGGTGGGTACAAGCAGTCCGGCATCGGCCGCGAGACGGCCTTCGAGGCGGTCGAACACTACACGCAGACGAAGACGCTCAACCTCTCGCTGTAGCGAGACAGTGAGCAGTTGACGGCGAGGTGCTCAGCCGACGACGTCCCGAACTTTCTCGACAGCTCTCTTCACGAGTTGTATCGTGCCGATGACCGTGAGCACGACTGCGCCGGCGACGACCGTCTGACCGACGACGTCGAACCGGGGGAGCAGACCGAGGCGGCTCCCGATGAGCAACACTGTCGCGCCGATCCAGACGAGATAGAGGCCGATACCGACGGCGGTGAGTTGCCGCCGGCGTTCGTTGGAGGGCCACATAGTCTGTCGTTCCGTTCGGACCCACAACTAGCTGTCGGGGAACTGTCGTGGCTTCGCAGTTCGGTCGGTCGGTCGACGTGGGGCTCTACACGTTCGGCCGAGCGTTACGACTGCGAATGCCGAGTTTGCGCTCGTCGAGACGGTGAGAAGAGTAGCCGACGCCGGTTCCCGGCCTTCAGTCGTCGACCGAGACCGGTTCTTCGATCTGTTCTTCGTCGTCTTCGTCGCCCCGAAGCACGTCCGCCTTCCCGTCGATGGGGCGGTCCGGCGTGGCGTCGATGGCGGCCTGTGACAGACCGAGCTGGTAGCGTTCGGCCTCGGTGTCGTCGCGCAGGTTGGTTCGGCCGCGGTGGACGGTCACGTCGCCGTTGAGGTGGAGCTGCACCGCCTCCAAGAGCGCCTCGGCCTCCAGCGGTTGGCCGCGCTGTTTGAGTTCGTCGCGCTCGATACCGTCGGGGACGTCGAGCGCCCGCTGGGTGATGATCGGCCCCTGGTCGAGGTCCGTCGTCACGTAGTGGGCGGTGACGCCCGTGACGCGGACACCCTCCTCGATCGCCTGTCGGTAGGCGGCCGCGCCGGGGAACGACGGCAGCAACGAGGGGTGGACGTTGATGATGCGGTCCTCGTACCGGAAGACGACGTTCGGGCCGAGGATGCGGATGTACCGCGCGAGGACGATGAGGTCGACGTCGTACGCTTCGAGGAGTTCGAGCAACTGGTCCTCGTCGGGCGACCCCTTCTCGTCGCCGACGTCGTGGAACGGGACGCCGTAGTGGTCGGCCAGCGGCTCCAGATGGTCGTGGTTGCCGATGACGACGCCGATGTCCGCGCCGAGGTCGCCGTTCGCCCACGCCTCGAAGAGGGCTTCGAGACAGTGGGACTCCTTCGTGACGAGGACGGCGATCTGTTTCGTCTCGCGGTCGGCGGGGAACCGCACCTGGATCTCGACGCCGAGGTCGTCGGCGAGTTCCGAGAGGGCGTCCTTGAGCGTCCCCTCCGTACACACCATCTCGGCGGTGTCGACGTGCATCGTCATCCGGAAGATCCCCTCCCGGACGGCCTGGTCGATGTCCTCGATGTTGATTCCGCGCTCGAACAGCAGGCTGGTGACCTCCGCGACGATTCCGGTCTTGTCCCCTCCGATGACCGTAATTTCGGTTAGTTCGCGTGTCATGCCATCACCTCCGGCTGTTCGAGCCTGGACATATCTCTGCTGGAGTAGAGGGAGGGATAAACCGCTGTCGTTTGCTACATGATTCGCACGCGAAGCGGTCCGAAAACAGACAGAAACGACGTTCGGTCGTCCGCCCGACAGAACTGACGTTCTGCTGAACTATATCTCCGCCACCGACGTCCGGGAAGACGAACAACGATGAACGCACACCTCGACTCCCCTGGGCCCGTCGACCCGCACCGCCGTCCGAACGCCGAAGCGATACTCGTGTCGACGCTGCTGGTCGCGCTGGTCGCGCTCGTCGTGAGTGCCGGTCAGTTCGCCGCCGCCGTGAGCGTGCTCTCGCTGCTCGGCGTCTGGTTCCTCGCGCTCGCGTCGCTCGTCGCTCTCGCGTTCGGCGTCGTCCGGGCCGTCGCGCTCGTCGCCTGAGTCGGGCGCGTCGGTTATTACACCGTCTCGCGTACCACCTGCATGACACTCGACACGACGGCCGCCCCGGAGGAAGTGTTCGCCCTCCTCGGCAACGAGATCCGGATGCAGATCCTCCAGACGCTGTTCGAAGACCCGTACAGACCGCTGGCGTTCTCCGCTCTCCGGGAGCGCGTCGGCGAGCGCGACAGCGGGAAGTTCAACTACCATCTCGGCAAACTCGTCGGCCGGTTCGTCCGCAAGACGGACGACGGCTACGAGCTCACCTTGGCGGGGTGGCAGATCGTCGGCGCCATGCTCGCCGGCACCTACACCAGTTCGGGTACGATCGACCCGATCGACCTCGACGTTGCCTGCCCGACGTGTGAGGGGACGGTCCGACTCACCTACGAGGACGAACGGCTGATCGTCGCCTGCGTCGACTGCGACGAACGACTCTCGTCTGCGGGGGTCCCCCCGGGCGTCATCGAGGGGTACGACCGCGAGGAGATCCCCGACGTCTTCGAGCGGTGGATGCGCGCGCTCGTCGACCAGGTCGAGCGTGGTTTCTGTGTCAGCTGCTCGGGTCGGATGGTCCCCACACTGCTCGTCGACGGCGAGGACGAACTGCTCGGTGCCGTCGACGAACCGTGCGTCAAGTACGACTGCCAGCGCTGTCCGGAGGTCGTCTCGCTCTCGCTCGGGTCGGCGCTGCTCAGCCACCCGCGCGTCGTCGGCTTCCACTACGACCACGGCGTCGACCTCCGGAACACGCGGACCTGGGAACTCGACTGGACGCGCCGCACGACCCCGGTCGTCGAGTCGCGCGACCCGCTCCGAGTCCGTGTCGACGTGACGCTCGACGACGACACTCTCACGCTCGTCGTCGACGACGCCCTCGACGTCGTCGACGTCGACGACTCTCGCGTCTCCGGCCCGTCCTGATACACAAACGTGCACAAGAGGGTGTATCCAAAAGTCCTATGATGCATGACCACGCACCCTCGACCGATGACCGCCTACACCGCGACGGTGACCGTCCGCCTGAAGCGCGGCGTCCTCGACCCGGAAGCGGAGACGACGAAGCGCGCGCTCGACCGCCTCGGGTTCGAACTCCAGGGGTTACGAGCGACCGACCGCTACGAGATCGACCTCGAGGCCGCCGACGCCGACGCGGCCGAGGACCGCGCGAGTGAGATGGCCGAGCGCCTGCTGGCGAACCCGACCATCCACGACTACGAGGTCGAGGTCGAGGAAGCCGAGTAATGACCTCACTCACAACTCCGTCGCTCGCTGCTCACACTCGCCACCGGGGGTGGCTCGCGTGACCGTCTCTGTCGTACAGTTCGGCGGCTCCAACTGCGACCGCGACGCGGTTCGCGCACTCGCCCACCTCGGCATCGACGCCGAACGCGTCTGGCACGAGGACGGCCTCCCCGAGGACGCTACTGGCATCGTGCTCCCCGGCGGGTTCTCCTACGGCGACTACCTCCGCGCCGGCGCGATGGCTGCCCGCTCCCCGATCATGAACGAGGTCCGCGAAGCCGCCGACGAGGGCGTCCCCGTCCTCGGCGTCTGCAACGGCGCGCAGATCGGCTGTGAGTCGGGGCTGACCGACGGCGTCTTCACCACGAACGAGAGCGCTCGCTTTCAGTGTGAACACGTCTTCCTCCGCGTCGAGAACGCCGACACGCCGTGGACCCGCGCCTACGACGAGGGTGACGTCGTCGAGATCCCCATCGCACACGGCGAGGGACGCTTCGAGATCACCGCCGAGCGATACGAGCGACTCGTCGCCGAGGACCGCGTGCTCTTCCGCTACTGCGACGCGGAGGGGAACGTCACCGACGAGGCGAACCCGAACGGGTCGACCGGCAACGTCGCGGGCATCCTCGGCGAACGCGACACGGTCGCCGTGTTGATGCCCCATCCCGAACGCGCGACGCTTCCGGACGTCGGCGGCACCGACGGACAGGGCGTGCTCCGCGGGTTCGGAGTCGACGAGTAGCCCGTCTCCCTCGCTCGCCGCTTACCGCTCCCTCCTCTCAGCTTTCGCCGAGCTCGTCGGGCAGCGTCGCGTCCTCGCTCGCGCGCTCGAAGAGGTCGGTCGCCCACTCGACAGCGTCGGCCGTCTCGTTCGTGACGATCCCCCGGATCGCGCCGGTGTCGCCGTAGACGAGTAGTTGAACGGCCGTCTGCCGGTCGTACTCGACGAGATGGAGACTGAACGGCGGTACGTCGCCGACGCGGAGATCGATACCCGCCTCGCGCATCGTCTCGACGTCGTCCGTGTGGTGATCGACGAACGCTCGCCAGAGCGACTGCGAGAGGATGCCTTCGACCGTCAGGCTCTCCGTCTCGACGCGCTCGACGACGGCGTCGAGATACTGGGGGTGGGGGAGTCCGTCCGACAGCGCTCGCAGTCGGTCGGCCCCCTCGAGACTCTCGACGAGTCGCTCGACGACCTCGTACGGCGCGACGTCGTCGGCGCGGTAGACGGTCGCCCCGCGGAACGTCCGGCCGTCGACCGGCGCGTCCAGCGGCAACTCCGCGAGGATGTCCTGCACTGCGACGGTGTCGTGTGTCGTCCGGACGAACTGTCGGTACTGTTCGGCGCTCACTCGCCCCGAAACTGTCGTCACGTACCCGTCTTCGGTCTGGTCGATCAACCCCGCGATCTGGAGGTCGCGGACGGCCCGGTCGACGGTCGACCGCGAGTACGGCAGCTCGTCGACGAGGCGGCGTTTACTCAGCGGCGACGCGGAGAGCCGTTCCAGAAAGTCGAGCCGTTTCGTGACGAGTCTCACCACCTCGGCCTCTCGTTCGTCCTCCTGCCATGTCATCGACGACCCTCTGTCGTCGGACAATGTTTTCTATCCACATTAATCTAGCTACTGACATACGAGACCGAGTGATCCATCTCGACGAGTCCGAGAGTCACCGGGCGCGACGGGCGTGGTCACAGCGGGGTCGGAGGGCGGTCGAACGTCGTCGCTTCGGAGGGTTACACGGTGACGTCGTACGGCGTGTCGGTCGCGAGCCACCCCTCCGGGTTCTCCTCCTCTCGGAGTTCGAGCCACCCGCCGGAACAGTAGATCGCCGTGCACCGAGTCGTGTTCTGCGTCATGGGGTCTGTCGACACGATCGACGTTCGTGTCCGCCGACCGTGTCTACGCCGCTCTACGTCGGCATCCCTCGTCACTACTCACTGCCTTCCGTTCCGACGCGGTGTGTGTCGAACTGGCACACCGACGGTAGTGACGGCCTACCCGCTCTGCGACGGAGGCGCGAGACCACCACAGACGGACGGGAAGGACGGTAGTCGCATCTTAACTCCCTTTATCGGGTTAGCGGCGCGCTGAAACTGCTCTCCTCGCTCATGACGAACTCCCACGTCGCCTCGCACTCGCAGGAGACCTGCTCGAACACGCTGGGATCCTGCCGGAGGTCGAAGTCTTTGATCGCCTTCTGGACGAGGTCGTCGCACTCCCCGCAGTTGTGGGGGCCGCGCTCGGAGCCGTGACCGACGGGGTCGGAGACGACGATGGCGTCGACGTCGGCGGTGTCTTCGAGCACCTCTGCGACCGACCAGAGCCACGGCGGACGGTAGCCGCCGCGGAAGAACAGGTCGTCGACCATCGTGTACCGCTGGACGTTACACGGGTTCATCGACACCGTGTGGGCGTACTCTGCACATCGGCGGATCGAGCGCTTCATGTCCTCGACGGCTTCCGGTTCCGAGAGGAACGGCGGCTTCATCAGGAGGTACGCCTTGATGCCTGCACCCGCCGCGTCGGCCTCCTCGCTCGCGGCGACGAAGTCCTCGAAGGCGAAGTACTTGTTCACGCAGTCCTTGCGAACGCGGTCCGTGGCAGTTTCGAGGCCGACGGCGACGTCCGTCGCCAGCCCTTGGGACGTGAAGTCAGCCAACTTCTCCTCGCTGACGAAGTCCGGCAGCGACTCGACGACGATGCGGTCGCGGTCGCCGAACGTCTCGGCGATGGCCCGGCGACTCTCCGCGCCGACCTCGCGCTCGTCGAGGAAGCTTCCGGAGGTGTAGATCTTGATGAGTCCCGACTTCTCGTCCGCGTTCTCCTCCTCGTGGTCGAGACAGACCTGAATCTGGTCCATCAACTGCTCGTGGGTGACGCTGCCGCCCTCGACCGATTCGGAGACGTAGCCACACATCGTACAGCCACCGGCGCGCGCCCAGCGACAGCCGCCGGTGTTGAGGATGATGGTCAGCGACTGGTAGACGCCGTCGGGCGTGTTGTCCTCGTCCAGCCAGACGCGGGTGGGTTCGTGCGGATCGTACGTCTTGTCCTTCTTCGCTCGGATGTCGCGCATCACCTTGTTGTGCGCGTCCATCCCGCGCCCCTGTTCGTACACTTCGGGACTCGGTTTGCTCATTGAGGGTGGCTATCCGGTCGGCGGGTAAAGCGCCTTCGTCTCGGGAGACGCCCCGGTGTGTCACAGTCGCACACGGAACTAAGCCCGTTCCGGACGTACTGGACGTATGCGACGGCGTACAGTTCTCGCCGGCGTCGCGGGGTTGTCGGGACTGACGGGACTCGCCGGATGCGCGCTGTTCCCTGCCGACGGGTGGAACCCGGAGGACGCTCGCGCGACACGGTCGACCGAGACGTTCGCGTCGTCAGAGACTTCGGCCCCGTACCGCGACAGCGACCCCAGTAACAACGTCGACCGTGCGCGATCGGTCCACGTCGAGAGCTGGACTCGACGCGAACAGTACGTCACCGTCGCCGTCGACGAGGGCGACCGGACGGTCGCGCTCCGGAACGCCACAGTCCCGGCGGGGGCGACCGTCTCACACGCCGACCTCGTCGCGAAACGGGGCAGCTACACGCTGACCGTCGACACCGAAGCAGGCGTCACCGCCGTCCGGGAGTTCGTCGTCAGCGAGGGGGTGGGCGACCTCACCGTCGTCCTCGGAGACGACGGCATCGTCACCCGTCAGACGGCCCGCTGTCGGCCCGGATGTCCGCCGCTCTCGACCGGCGGATTCGTCGCAGAGGTCCTTCGGCCGGAGACGACCGTCCGGCGGCAGGGGGTCGGACGACTCCTCGTCCACAACGTCGGGACAGAGACCAGACGAGTGCGGGTCCGACTCTGGTCCGACCGCGAGGCCATCGGCGGCGAGCGCCTACTCGACTATCGGTACCGGGTGCCCGTCGGGTTACGGCTCGTCCTCCCACTCGTCGGCGTCGGTGGGCGATACGAGGTCGCAGTCTCGGTCGACGACCGAACGCTCCGGCGACCGTGGCACGTTCCGGCGGAGTCGGTCGTCGAGTTCGAGGTGGGGACGGGAGTGTCGGCGGTCTGTGACGACGTCAGCGGGTGGTCGAGCCGAACATACGGCCCGTTCCGTCTCGCGGCCGTCGTCAACGGCGACGACGAGTCTCACCATCTGTTCGTCGCCGTCCACCACCGCGGCTCCGTCGTGCTCGACGCCCACTACGTGCTCGAGGCGGGCGAGACGGTCGACGTCGGATTCGAGACGTCCGCTCGCTCCGACGTCGAGCTGGTCGCACGCACCGGCGGAGGCGAGGACCTCGTGGCGACGTGGACCCACCGTCTGCCGTCGGGCAAACTCGTGTTGGTGGTCGACGGAGACGGTCGACTCCGAGCGTACACCGACCGTCGGAGGGCGGTCGACGCGTCGTGAGTGGTGGCGACGGGAGGAGGTGGACTTTTCAGGGTTCGCGGTAGAGGGTCTGTATGCGCCGTCGCGCCCTCCTCGCCGCTCTCACGGCCACCGCCACCGCCGGCTGTTCCGGTCTCACGGACTTCGGCGACGACACGCCCACGCCGCCGCCGCGGTCGACGTCCGGCACTCCCGGGACGCCCGAGAGCACCGACACCGCCGACGACCTCCCGTACCGCGGCGACGACGACGCCCGGACGGTCGAACCACAGGGCTTCTCCGTCCAGAACCAGACCGACCGCGAACGGTACGTCACCGTCGTCGTCGAACACGACGGCGAGACGGTGTTCGTCCAGAGCGAGACGATTCCCCCTCGCGCGTCCCCGTCGAACGGGCGGCGAGAGTACGCGAACCTGGTCGCCGCCGCCGGCGTCTACCGCGTCGTCGTCGAGACGGGCGACGGCGGTCGGACGGTCCACGACTGGATCGTCGGCCGCGACGTCGGTGGACTGTTCGTCGTCGTTGAGGAGGACTACGTCTGGAGTCGACAGCAGATCGGCTGCGACCCGACCTGCGGCCCCATCTCGCTCGGCGGCGAGGCCGTCGAGTCGTTGCCCTACGTGCCGGAGTCCGAGAAGGGCGAACGGACGCCCGACTACGGCACCAGCAACCTCGTCTTCGCGAACACCGGCGAGACGCCGAAGGAGGTCCACGCAGTCGCCGAGTTCGAGGGACGGACGCTGCTCGACTACCGGTACGACGTCCGACCGGGACTACAGGTCGCCGTCCCGCTCGTGAACGGGTCCGGCGTCGTCGACCTGACGCTCGAAGCCGACGGAACCCGAGAGCAGTACGAGTGGCACGTCCCCGAGGAGCAGTTCGTGTTCTCTGATCTCGCTGCGGGCGTCGGCGTCGACTGTCAGCTCCCGCGACAGTACCGAAACGAGACCGACCAGCCAGGAGTCTTCCTGCGCGGTGCACGCAACCGCTCGACTGCTTCCCGGACGCTGACCGTCACCGCCCGCGCAGACGGCGAACCGGCCGTGGACGAACAGTTCGAGTTGACGCCGGACACACGAACGCCGCTCGACCTCCGACTGCAGGCCGACGACAGACTCGACCTGACGCTCGAACTGACGACCGGTGACCAGGTGGCGGACGAGCAGGGCACAGCCGGGCAGGTCACCGACGCTCAGACGACCGACGAGCAGGCCACCGACGAGCGGGTGACCGCCGTCACCGCCCGGTGGACCGTCTGTCCGTCGCGGTCCCAGGAGTTCTCTGTCGACGTCGACGCCGACGGGGCACTCGCGCTCACCAGATGGGACCGTCCCGTCGCGACGAGCGACGGATGGACCGACGGTCGAGAGGAGGAGACGGACGCACCGACGACGGTGACGGCGGAGTCGGAGAGTACGACGGCGACGGGGACCCCGGCCGGAACGCCCGGGGGAACGCCCGAGACAGCGACGACCGGAACGCCCGAGGGGAACTCGACCGGCACACCCGAAACGACACCGACCGAGACGTCCGTGGACCGCTGACGCTCGTCGGAGGGCGACCACCGACGCGACGCTTTTGTACGCCGGGACCGACACACGACCGATGCATCGCCGGCGACTGCTGACGACGCTCCCGCTCGTGGCTGGCCTCGCTGGCTGTGGCGGACTCTCGCCCGACGCCGACGAGCGGACGTCGACGGGACGACCGACCGAGACGACGACCGGCGAGGCGCGCACACGGGCAGACGCTCGTCCGTCCTCGTCGACCGGGCAGTTCGTCTCCGTGAAGAACAGCCGTCCGTCGACGGTCTACCTCACGCTCGTCGTCGACGGCCCGACGGCGTTCGTCGAGAGTTTCGAACTCTTCCCCGGCGAGGAGGTCCGCCTCGACGACGTCGCCGCGCCTGATGCCGACCGCGACGTCGTCGTCGAGACGGCCGCCGGCGAACGCGCGAGCTTCCGGTGGCACGCCGACCCGGCGCTCGACGGACTCGCGACCTACCTGACGGCCGACGGCGTCGCGTTCTGGCGACACGCTCGCTGTCGCCCCGACTGTGCGCTCGCGCTCTCGGAGCGCGTCGACGCGGCCGACCTGCCGCTCGCCGGCGACGGGACGGGTCGGTGGTACGCCCCGGCGGCTGTCGTCGTCCAGAACCCCGCGTCGACGACGCGGACCGTCGACCTCGGGGTGTCGCTCCGCGAGCAGTCACTGCTCTCGACGCGCTACCGACTCCCGGGGGAGACACAGCTGTCGGTTCCGGTCGCGTACCGCAGCGGCGAGTACGCCGTCACCGTCGGCGGCGACGGGCGAGAGGTGACGAACGCGTGGCCCGTCCCGCAGGTGCCGGAGCGACACGTCCTGCTGGGCGAGTCGATCACGTTCGGCTGTGGTCCGGCGAACACCACGCTGACGCTGTCGAACCGCGACGCCGTCGCACACACGCTGACGGTCGCGCTCGTTCGCGAGAACCGGACGGTGTTCGAGCGTCGACTGTCGGTCGAGGCGGGGACCGACCGCCGACTCGTGCCGGTCGACGACTCGGGACCGTACGGTGTCACGGTCGAGACGAAACCGACGGAGTCGACGAGAGAGACGGAGTCGACGGCGACGACCGCGACGTGGTGGGCGTGTCCGCCGCGGGGACCGGCGACCGTGTTGATCGACGCGACGGGGAACGTCAGACTCCTCCAGGGTGGGCCACAGCCGGGGTGAGTCGTCCTACTGGTCCCGCGCGTCGACGTCGGCGTCTCGACCGCCGACCCCGTTCGCGTCGCCGTCGACGAACGGCGCGGACAGCCGACGCGCGAGGAGTCCCGACAGTCCGCCGAGAGCGGCACCGAGCCCGTTCGCCAGGGCGTCGGCGGGGTCCGTACTCCGTGCCGGGAGCGGCCCCTGGACGAGCTCGACGCCGACGCCGTAGACGGCCGCGAGGACGACGGCGGCGACGAGCGCCCGTCGGGGTCGTCGCGGCGGAACCAGTGCGAGAAAGAGGGTCGCCCCGAGCGCCGCGTAGGCGGCGGTGTGGAGCCACTTGTCGAAGCCGACCAGACCGAGCGGTCCGAGCGCGGGGACGCCGCCGCTGGGCGGCGTCACGACCGACGCGACGAAGAGGCCGCCCGCGACGACGGCGACGGCCAGCCAACGGAGCCACCGCGGGGGCGACGGGAGACGAGTCACGTTCGTGGAGTCGAAACTGCGTCTCATAAACGGTACGACACGCGTCCGACAGCTTTCGGCGGGCGAGCGTCGCTCGCGTCCGCGGCTCGTAACCAATATTGGTTACTCAACCGTGGCAACGACTAACGGTATTCGGACCCAACATAACCAACGTACATTACAATGACTTCACTGGGTGGCTTTCAGGACCACGTGGCACGGATCGACCTCTCCGAGGGCGACGTGCAGTACGAGGGTATCGACGAGGAGGACGCGAAGAAGTACATCGGCGCACGCGGCCTCGGTGTAAAGTACGTGTTCGATCAGGGTCACGACGTCGACCCGCTCGGACCCGACAACATGCTGGCGTTCATGAACGGCCCCCTGACGGGGTCGCAGGTGACGATGAGCGGTCGGATCGCGCTCGTCACCAAGTCGCCGCTGACCGGCACAGTCACCGACTCCCACCACGGGGGATGGAGCGGTGCCCGACTGAAGTGGTCGGGCTTCGACGGACTGCTGTTCACCGGCAAAGCCGAGAAGCCGGTGTACGCGCTCGTCGAAGACGGCAAAGTGGAACTCCGCGACGCCTCCGACGTGTGGGGGAAGGGCGTCCGCGAGACGATCGACACGCTGGGCGAGGAGGTCGACGGCGAGGTCGGCAAGAACCTCAGCGTGATGGCGATCGGCCAGGCCGGCGAGAACGAGGTTCGCTACTCCGCGGTCATCAACGAGGACGACCGCGCCTCGGGCCGCGGCGGCACCGGCTGTGTGATGGGGTCGAAGAACCTCAAGGCCGTCGTCGTCAAATCCGGCACGAGTATGCCGAAGCCGCAAGACCCCGAGACGTTCAAGGAGGGGTACCAGCAGGCGATGCAGCTCATCCGCGAGTCGGACGTCACCGGCCCGAACGAGGGCGGTCTCTCGGTGTACGGGACGAACGTGCTGATGAACATCGGCGAGGAGATGGACGGCCTCCCGACGAAGAACGGGAAGTACACGAGCACGGAGGCCTACCGCGACGCCGAGGGCGTCGACGTCGACGCCGAGCGCGTCTCCGGCGAGAACGTCCGCGAGAACATCCTCGTCGACGAACCGACCTGTCACTCCTGCCCGGTCGCCTGTAAGAAGGAGGTCGAGGTGAACTACACCCACAAGGGCGAGGAGATGAACGTCCGGACGGAGTCCTACGAGTACGAGTCGGCGTACGCGCTCGGCCCGAACTCGGGGCACACCGACCGCGACGCCATCGCCGTGATGATCGACCGCTGCAACGACCTCGGCATCGACACTATCGAGGTCGGAAACGTGATGGCCATGGCGATGGAGATGACCGAAGAGGGCAAACTCGACGGTCTCGGCGAGGGCCTCGAGTGGGGCGACCGAGAGGAGATGATCGACATGCTCGACAAGATCGCCGAGCGCGACGGCGAGTTCGCCGACCACCTCGCCGGCGGTGCGAACCACCTCATCGAGGAGTTCGACGCCGAGGAGAACTCGCTGGCCGTCAAGGGCCAGACCATCGCGGCGTACGATCCGCGCTGCCTGAAGGGCATGGGGATCGGCTACGCCACCTCGAACCGCGGTGCGTGCCACCTGCGCGGCTACACGCCGGCCGCCGAGATTCTCGGCATCCCGGAGAAGGTCGACCCCTACGCGTGGGAGGGGAAGGGCGAACTCACCGTCACCTTCCAGGACCTGCACGCCATCTCGGACTCCTTCGACATCTGCAAGTTCAACGCCTTCGCGGAGGGGATCGAGGAGTACGTGCTGCAGTACAACGGGATGACCGGGCTCGACGTCTCCGAGGACGAACTGCTGGAGGCGGGCGAGCGTATCTACAACCTCGAACGCTACTACAACAACCTCGTCGGCTTCGACGGCGAGGACGACTCGCTGCCGGCACGGTTCCTCGAGGACGGCATCCACGGACAGGGTGCCTCCGAGGGCGAGTACTGTGAGCTCCCCGAGATGAAAGAGGAGTACTACGAGACTCGCGGCTGGGTCGACGGCGTCGTCCCCGACGAGAAGCTCGACGAGCTCGGTATCGACGTCGGTCCCGGTACGGGCGTCAGCTCCGGCGGCGACTCGCAGGCTCCGGCCGACGACTGATCCAACCCGGCCACCGATCACGATTTCTTTCGAGACGGCTACGCCAGCGGCACCACGAACCGGAGGAGCCACAGCACCCCCATCCCGACGGCGATAGTCGCGAAGACGTTCTCCGTCCGCCAGGCGACGGCGGCGGCGACGAGGCCGGCAAGCAGTCGGTCCTGGCCGAGCGTCCCGACGAGCGTCGACTGCACCGTCACGAGTTCCGGGACGACGAGCGCCGCGAGGACGGCCGCCGGCACGTACGCGAGCGCGCGCTCGACGCCCGGCGGGATGTCGTCGAGTCGGCCGAACAGCGCGATGAACGAGAGCCGGATCGCGTAGGTGATCAGGCCGATGGCGAGGATGACCCCCCACACCGCCGTCGGTCCGTAGCTCGTCGTCATCGCCGCGCCTCCGTGAACAACCCGGCGGCGACGCCGACGACCGCGGCGAGGATCAACCCGAGGTTGAACGGGAGTCCCGCGCCCGCGACGGCGACGACGCCGGCGGCGGCCCCGGCGGCGAGCGACTCCCTGCTCTTCAGCGCCGGCACCAACAGCGCGAGGAAGACGAGCGGCACCGCGAACTCCAGACCCCACTCGTCGGGGACGCCCGCGCCGACGACGACGCCGACGACCGTCCCGACCTGCCAGACGGACCACAGCGCCAGCGACACGCCGAGATAGTACCACCGCTGACCGGTGTCGTCGTGGTCGTACCGGGCGACGGTGAGTGCGAACGCCTGGTCGGTGAGGAAGTACGCGAGCGTCGCCCGCACGCGGCCGGCGGCGGTCCGGAAGTGCGGGGCGATCGACGCCGAGTACATCAACATCCGGAGGTTGATGACGGCGGCGGTGAGGACGACGACGGCCAGCGGCGCGTTCGACCCGATGAGGTCGAGTGCGGCCAGTTGGGAGGCACCGGCGAAGACGAAGACTGACATCCCCAGCGCCTGCAACGTCGACAACCCGGCGTCGGCGGCGGCGACGCCCGCGACGAGCGCGAACGGGACGATGCCGAGGAGGAGGGGCAGCGAGTCGCGAACTCCCGTCGAGAACTCAGCGGAGAGTCGGTCCATAGCAGGAGAGGGACGCCGGCCCGTGAAACTACTGTCTATCCGGCAACTCCGTCCGCCGGGCGGGGCCGTGTCGACGGTGGCGTCGCCGTCGCCGAAGCTACTCCGCCTCGACTCCGACGACGACGGCCGAGCGGATCTCCAGCGCCGTCTCGAACTCCTCGCGTCGGTCGAGTCGCTTGGCGACGCGCCGAAGCTGTTCGGTGTGTGCGCGCTCGACAGCGTCGGTCTCTCGGCGGTCGAAGCCGAGCCGTCGGCCGATCTCCTCCCAGTGGTCGCCGGGGACGAGGAACGTCGCCCGCTCGTCGTCCTCGGCGACGAGTTCGAACTCCCGGCGGTAGTCGTCGAGCTGTGGACCGAGCTCCTCCTGCACGCGTTCGAGCAGTTCCGGCAGTCGATTCGGCGAGACGCTCGCTTTCGCGGCCGTCAACACGAGCAGTTGCCCCTCGATCGGGATCGTCGTCACGTCAGCCTCCGGCGCGCATCGCCTTCTGTGAGAACCGCTCGACGAGGTCGTCGAGCGTCCCCTCCACCCCTTCGAAGACGATCGTCACCTCTGTCAGCGAGACGGTCGGACCGACGCCGACCTTCTCGCTGGAGAGGGAGGCCCGCCAGTCGTCGCCGGCGACGGTGTCCTCCTCGACCTGTTCGCCGCCGAGTTTCTCGAGGTAGTGGACCGCGAGTCGCTGCGAGATGCCGCGAAACGCCTTCTCGCGGGTGACAGTGTCGCTCATCGGCCACCCGCGACGGGCGGGAAGACGCTGAGTCTGTCGCCCTCTTCGAGTTCGGTCTCGATGCCGGCCATGTGGAGCACCTCGCGTCCGTTCTTCAGCACGTTGATCTGTGGCTTGAGATCGCCGTTCTGAAGCAGCTGTCCCTCGAGTCCGTCGAACTCGGTCTCGAGTGCTCTGAGGACGTCTCCGACCAGTGCGCCGTCGTCGTACTCCCGCTCGATGGTCTTCGACCCGACCGCCTCCCGGAAGGTAGCGAAGAACCGCAGTTCCAGTCGCATACCGTTCGATGGGTCCGCTTGGATAAAAAAGGGCGCGGCGTCAGCGGGTTTGGCGCACGACCGCCAGCGCGACCACGACGGCGACGGCGCCCGCCAGGAAAGAGACGACGCCACCGGTGACGCCGGCCCCGAGCACTGCCCTCCACGCCGACGCGGTCGGCCGGGCCGTCCCGTCCGTTCGACCCGTCGACGGCGTCGCCGACTGCTTCGCCGCCGACGACGACGTCTCGTCGTCGACGACGGCCGTGGTCGTAGCGAGCGTCCGGCCCTCGAGCGACACCGACACGTTCAGCGCCACCCCCGGTCGGACGTCCGTGAGATCGAGTCGCTCGTCGAACCGACCGTCGGCGTCCAACTCCGTCTGCAACGAGAACAACACGGGCCGCGGCCCGTCGTCGTGGAGTCGAACCGTGATCTCCGTCCCCGGCGGGAGGTCGACCCGTCCCGAGAGTCGGCCGTCCTGCCGCCGCTGGAGGCAAGCGGTGTCGTCTCCAGTGGCACCGTCGAGACGAACGTCGACGTCGGCCGCGTCGTCCGTGACGGTCCAGGCGCACGACGAGAGGTTCGCCCCGGAGACGTGGGTTCTGAGCACCCCCGTCCCCTCGTCGACGGCGACGGCGTTGTCGTCGTAGACGAGCACGTACCGACCGTCGAGCGACGCCGTCGGGACCGTGGTGACGCCGCTGGCGTCGAGCGTCACCGTCTCGACCGGTGGGCCGAGCGTCCCGTCTGCGTGGAGGGGGTGGACGGTGAAGTTACGGTCGGTCCGCGAGATCTGTCGCAGTCCGGCGTCGAGCGACTCCTCGACGACGTGCGACCCGTCGAAGTAGAGCGTCTGTCCCTGCCAGACGGCCCGATCGGAGTCGAGGCGGGCGTCGTGGGGGGTGGTCGGTTCGACTGCGGTCGCGCCGCCGGCGGCGACGAGCGTCGCGAGGGCGACGGCGGTGACGAGTCCGAGTGTGAGTGGGCGTATCATCGGGGACCAGGGTCGACTGTGATGGGAGGGAGGGGTGGAGGAGCGGTTCGAGGAGTCTGTTCGTGTCGACTGGTCAGGTGCCCGTCACATAGTTGTTACTCCCTCCGTCGACGGGACGCAGAAAAACGAACGGCGTGGTGATGTGCCGACGCAACGGCGGTCAGGCCGGTTGGTACGGCGGCGACTCAGACCGGATGACCTCGCTCAGGTCGTGCATCTCGTCTTCCAGCAGCATGACGAAGTCGTCGAGCGTGATGATACCCGACAGTTTCCCGTCTTCGACGATGGGCATCCGGCGCACGCCGTGTTCGCGCATCGCCCGACAGAGTTCGAAGACGCCGTCGTCACAGGTGAACACGTCCGTGTTCATCACCTCCGAGGCGGGCGTCGTCTTCGGGTTCTTTCCGGCACCCACGGCGTTGAGACAGATGTCGCGGTCCGTGACGATGCCGATCGGTTCGTCGTTCTCCTCGATGACGACGCTGCCGACCGTGAACTCGTTCATCAGTTTCGCGAGGTCCTGACACGACGTGTCACGGTCCGCCGTCACCAGCTCTTCTTTCGGTCGTACGATGTCCTTGAGGGGCATGACTGGAGTGGCGAGACTCCTCTCGCCGGGGCCACGACGCGGTCGTCGTGACGCTATAGTAACGAGTGCACGTCATCACTCACCCGACCGCACGCTGTCGTGCGGTCGGGCGAGTAGACAGTTGCACGAGCTACTATAGAACTATCGCTCAAAAGCGGCAAATAGCTGAGTGCTCGAAACCCGTCCTGTCGTCGTCGACAGTTCGGACGCGTTCGGTGTTCCCGGCAGTCGGTCTGGGCGTCCGCTCGGACGACCCGACCTCAGCGGTCGCCGAACCGGATGCCGTCCTCGACGAGGCGGGCGTTGCGCTCGCGGTCGAGGCGTTCGGCGAGCCACTCGACCTCGTAGAGTTGGGCGACGAGGTCTGCCTGCAGGTTGCGCCACGCGATGGCGTAGATCGGCGACTGCCCCCACGCGCGCAGCTCCGGGACGAACTCGTCGTAGGTCTCGTAGTTCTCCTCGAGCTGTTCGAGCGCGTCGGCGACGGCGCCGACGGCCTCCTGTTCGTCTCCTGTCTCCGCTATCGCTCTGTTGATGCTCGCCTCGATCCCTTCGACCGCGCGCATCATGTCCTGCTCTGCGGCCTCGCTGCCCTCCGGCAGCGAGTCGAGGATCGGCTGTGGGACGCCGAGTGAGATCTCGTCCATGTCGGCGAGATTGGTCCCACCGGACAAAAAGGCGTGGGAGGGCCGACCGTCAAGCGCTGGTCTCGGACGGCAGCCGCCCCGGGACGAGGAGGAGACCGACGCCGCAGAGCGCGAGCAGGTTCAGTCCGGCGAGCAGGAGGTACCCCCCGGTGTAGCCGCCCGTGACGTCTCTGAGCGCGCCGGTGACGGCGGGGACGACGAGCGCCGCCACGTTGCCGGCGGCGACCATCGTCGCGATCGCCGTCCCCTCGCGGTCGGTCGCGGCCGCGGCGAGCGCGTAGGTCGCCCCGAACGGCAACGACACCGCCACCATCGCGAGCAGCGGGAGGACGAGCACGAGCGTCGTCCCGGATCCGACTGCGAGCGCGCCGAATCCGAGTGCGGCGACCGCCGTCGACCCGGCGACGAGTCCCTCGTCGCTCACGGGCCACGTCCACACCGCGGTGCCGCCGACGACTCGGCCGACCGTCGCCATCACCAACACCGCGGCGTTCAACGGGCCGACCACGCCGAGGTCGGCGTAGTAGGCCGTGATGAACGTCGAGAGCGTGACGTACGAGGAGATGATCGCGACGTAGCAGAGCGAGGCGACGGCGACGACCGGATGGGTGAGGACGCTCCGGACCGACGCCGCCGCGGTCGACGTCGTCGCCGGGACCGTCGCGTCGGTGTCTCGGTGCCGCCACACCAAGACGAGTCCGGGCAGCGCGAGCACCGCCCCGAAGGCGTTCAGCCCGACCGAGAGAGAGACGAGCGTCGGCGCAGCGAGGAAGCCGACGGCACCGCCGAGCGTGAGCATCCCGCCGTAGATGCCCTGTTCGCGCGTCGCCGTCCCGCCCGTCGCGAGTCGCGAGATCTGTGTCGCCCCCACGCTCAGGACGAACCCGCCCGTCAACCCCCACAGGAAGCGGAGGGCGAACAGCGCCGCGAACGTCGCGACGAGGTCGAGCGCCACGGCGAGTATCGCGTGGACGACCGTCCCCCAGAGCAACAACCGCGTCGCCGACCAGCGGTCGAGCAGTCGACTCGTCGGGGCCTGTGCGACGACGAACGCGCCGAGCGCCGCGCTCATCAGCAGACCGAACGCGGTGAACCCCACACCCAACTCTCGCATGAGCGCGTCGGGCACCGCCGCGTAGGCGAAGAGCACGTAGCCGACGGTGCCGACGACGAGATGGGGCGCGAGTCGGAGGCCGCGGGGGACGCTCATCGGGAAGTGATCTACTTCTCCTCGACGTGGCGGACTTCAGCGGCGATACCCCGCGTCGACTCGGCCATCTCCGGGCCGGACATCTCCGCACGCCCGACGGCGAACGCCTTGGGTCCCTCGACGACCACCTCGTCGCCGACGCGGATGTCGGCGTCGGCGTCGACGACGCCCGGCGCGAGCACCGATCCGTGCGGCGCGAAGTTGTCGATCTCGACGCGCTTCGTCGGGGCGTCGCTCTCGACCCAGTGTCGCGCCCCCTTCAGCGTGAACGAGAGTACGCCGTACTGCGGCACCATCGCGGCGAGCTGGTCGCCCTCCCGGTTCCTGATCTGCAGTTTCGGATAGCGAGAGGTGGTCTGAATCTCGCTGTCCTCCCAGAGCGCGTCGCCCGCGCCGTCGCCGAACTGGTAGTCGGCGATGGCTTTGATCGTGTTGTACTCCCGTTCACGCTTCGTGAACTTCAGTTCGCCGTCGAGCGTCGACATCAGGTTACCGATGGACTCGGTCGTCGTCGGATGATCCTCGACGGTGTACTCGAACTCCAGCCCCAACTCGCTCTCGACGCGCTCGCAGATGTCGCGGTAGCCGTGTTCCGGCACGTGTGCGACGACGCGCGGATACTCGTTGCGCTGGAGGTAGCGTTTCAGCACCTCGGCGACGAACTCCTTCTCGTCTTCCGACCAGCGACCCGTCACGACGGAGTCGTAGTGCTGCGCCGGGTAGGTGAGTTCGAGCTCTTGGGGGACGACGCCGATGGGCGACGTCATCGAGACGGTGTGGGCGCGGAACTGGATCGCGTCGTGGTACTGCGCGTGGCTCTGCGACTCGCTGTAGGGTTTCTTCGCCGAACAGGGGACGAGCACGAGCGGGTTCTGGAACCGGTTCGTGTACCGGTTCGTCACGCGCTCGGCGAACCGCTGGATCTCGACGCGGCGGATGGAGTCCGACGTCGCCGCGGCGAGTTCGGTGTCGCGGATGACCGGCGTGCGCTCCTCGAGATAGCCGTACTGCTGGTCGAGTTCGCGGAAGGCGGCGGTGAGCCACTGGTCGTGGCGAGCCTGTCCCTCGATGTAGTCGCGGAGGCGACCGTCGCGGATGCGCCGCCGGACGACGGCGAGCTCCGTCCGCAGCGCGTTGGCGTTGTGTTCGGCGCAGTCGCGTCGCGTGAACTCCTCACGCGGCGTCTGACAGGCCGCACAGGAACAGGGGAGTTCGTCGAGGTCCTCGAGGAAGTACTCGTTCTCGCTGGTGAGGTACATCCCTTCAAGCCCCTTCACGCGGGCGAGTTTGGCGTCGAGGAGGTCGACGCCGGCGTAGACGAGCGTCGCGGCGTTCAGCGGCGTCGCTACGCCCGAGAGGTAGAGCGCAGTGTCCGCCGGCAGCGACTCCTTCGCTCGGACGATCGCGTCTTTGAACGCGGCGGCGTGGCCGACGAACCCTTGGGAGTCCGAGAGGACGTAGGCGTCGGTGCCGACGTCGCGAGCGGCGTCGCTGGCGACGACGGCGGCGCTCGGGTAGTCGACGTCGGGGTAGTCGACCCGGAACGACTCCTTGACCTCGTCGGCGGTGCCGGCGGGGAACGCTCGGTGCGGGAGGACGGTGAGCACCGAGTCGTCGCCCGCCGGAACCTCGCGCTCTTCGCTCCAGAGGCTGCCGGCGTCCTCGACGTGGTCGTCCGCGAGCGCCGGCGTCGTCACCGGCGACGAGAGGCGGAGTTCGCCGATGCGGGCCGCCCCGTCCCGCGAGAGAACCTCGAAGTAGTCGGTCATGTGGAGGAGTCGGCGACGGAGGGTGAATTATCTTCCCTTGTCGACCGCGGTCGTCGTGACCGTCCGTCGGTTCGCCGAGTGAGACTTTTGGGCGGCCCCGCCGTAGGAGACGCATGGAACAGAGTACGGTCGAGTTCGCGGGCGTCTGGTCCCCCGAGGAGGTCGACGAGTTTCTCACGGAGACGACCGTCCCGATTCGGCTCGCCTGTCGGACGCCGCGAGACGACCTCTGGATGCTCTCGCTGTGGTACGAGTACGAAGACGGCGAGTTCCGGTGTGCGACGGGGGCGGACGCCGACATCGTCGAGTTCCTTCAGTCGACCGCCGACGTCGCCTTCGAGGTGTCGACGAACGAACCCCCCTACCGCGGCGTCCGCGGCCGTGGGACGGCGTCGCTCGGCCCCGACAACGGCAAACAGCAACTCCAGCGACTCCTCGATCGCTATCTCGGCGGCACCGACAGCACGCTCGCCGAGTCGTTGCTCGCGCCGGACCGTCAGGAGGTCCGCATCCGAATCACGCCGGAGAAGCTCTACAGCTGGGACTTCTCCGAGCGGATGAGCGAGTTCGACGACGCCTGAGAGAACGGAAGACTTACTGTCGGTTGAGAGACACGGCCACGCATGGCCCTCCCCCGTCCGCTCGCGCGTCTCTTCACACCCCATCGTGCGTTCGACGGCGACTCCACCCCGCTCTCGGTCGCCGTCGGCATCGTCCTCCTCGTCGCCGTCGCCAGCGCGGTCAGCCTCTCGATGGCTGCGACGCCCATCGCCGCCGCCGTCGACGGCACCGTCACCGTCGACAACCCGAGTCGACCGTCCGAGTTCGTCTGTGAGCCGAACACCGACGACGCCATCGAGTTCAACGACGAGACGCCCGAGTCCTGTACGCAGCCGAAACAGCTCGAACGGCCGCTCGCCGGCTACGCACAGAGTGCAGTGTCCGGACTCGCCGCCCCGGCGTTCGTCTCGGTCGTCTCCGCGTGGCTGCTCTCGACCGCGTGGCTGTTCGCGATCGGCGGCGGCCGCGAGAGCGGGTCGTTGGCGACGCTCGCCGGGGACACGTCGTGGGCGCTCGTGCCGTTGCTGGTGCCGGCGGCGGTCAGGCCGTTGCTCCTCGGACGGACGGCCGAACGTCACCAGTACGGCGGGACCATCGAGTCGGTCGAGGCGACCGCTCGGAGCGTCGCAGCCGGCGCACCGCTCGACCCACTGTTCGTCGTCTCGGCGGTCGCGCTGCTCTGGAGCGGGTGGATCCTCGCCGCGATCCTCCGGCGACGGCGCGACGCGACCCGCACGGAGGCCGGTGTCGTCGCCGCCGTCCCCGTCGTCGCCGTCCTCGTCGCCTCGTACGTTCAGCGCCCGAGGCCGGTACCGGAGCTGACGGCGGTCGGGTCGCTGTTCCTCCTGTTCGGGGTCCCCTACGCGCTGTTCCCGGTGCAACTCATCCGGTTCAACGCCCGGTTCGAACTCATCGGCTTCCGGGGCGACGTCGAACCCGAAGACTGGTACGTGGCGCTTCACCGGTTCGGCGGCCTGTTTGCGGCGTGTGTCGGATTTCTGATCACTGCTGCGCCGACGCTGCTCGTCTGAGTGCGGGGCGACGTCCGTCGTCGCCCCCCTCCGCCGTCGCCGCCCTCCCGCCGTCGCTTCCTCGTCGCCAGCGCGGCGTCACTCCGCGTCGTCGGCGTGACGGGGGCTGGCGAGGTTCTCCAGCGCGACGCCGTCGGGCAGCGATTCGAGCGCGACGCCCGGCCAGTCGTCGTGCGCCAGCGTGACCGTCACGTCCGGATTGGCCTCGACGAGGCGTGCGACGCCGTCGGCGGCGGCGCGGTAGGCGTCGGCGTCGACGCGCTCGGGGACCTCCGCGGTGAGCGGGTAGGTCTCCGAGAGCGCACGGGGGAACGGTCCGAACGGCGGGACGACCCGCCAGACGGCGTCGTAGTCGTGCTCCTTCGGCGTCCCGCCCTCCGTGAGCAGCACCGTCCCGTCGAGCGAGAGGCGGTCGAGTCGGTCGTGGTGACGCAGCACCTCGGGACGGTGGGCACTCTCGTTCGAGAGGTAGAAGAACGACCCCTTCGAGACGGGGTCCTCGTGTTCGAGTTGGTCGGCGTGCTCCAGCAGCGCGCGGTAGCCGTCGAGCATCGCCGGATGACCGCGGGCGCGCTTCTCGACCAGTTCGAGTAGGTTGCCCGAGCGGATCGCCTGCTTGATGCGACGGATCTCCTCGAAGGTGACGTGGAGGTTGTGCTCGGCGAGCAGTCGCTCTCTCGTCTCCTCGTCGAAGCCGCGGACGTCCTCGGGGGTGTGTTCCGCACAGACCGGACACGAGCAGGGGAAGTAGTCGAGCTCGTCGAGGTGTTCGGTGCTCTGGACGGTCAGATACCGGCCGTCGCGAGCGTAGAGCGCGTACGCCGCGGAGTCGAACAGGTCACAGCCCATCGCGACGGCGAGCGCGAACATCATCGGGTGGCCCGCGCCGAACAGGTGGACCGGGCAGTCCGCGCCGAGGCCGCGTTTCGCGCCGGCGACGACGTCGACCATGTCGTCGTAGCGGTAGGCGTTCATCAGCGGGACGACCGCACCGACGGGGAACACGTCGAGGTCCGTCGCGTCGGCGTGGCGACCCGCGCGTTCGCGCAGGTCGGGATACGTCGACCCCTGGACGGGCGCGTTGACGAGCATGTCGCCGGTGTCGATCGCCTCGGCGTCGGCCAGCGCCTCCTGGGTGATCTCGAGGTCCGTCTCGGCCTGCTCGCGGGCGACGTCTGGCGGCGTCGGGATGTCGACGGGCGTCCCGATGTCCGAGCCGACGTCCAGTTGGAACTGGATGATCTCCTCGGTCGTCACCTCGATCTCGCCGTACTCGGCGAGTTGGAACGACCCGGAGTCGGTCATGATCGCCCCCGAGAAGTCGAGCAGCTCGTGGAGGCCGACGTCGAGCGCCCGCTCGCGCAGGTCGTCGGTCTGGCGGATGATGTAGGAGTTGGTGATGAGGATCTCCGCGCCGAACTCCTCTTCGAGTCGGGCGGGAGAGATCGTCTGCAGATTCGGGTTGACGACGGGCAGAAGCGCCGGCGTCTCGACGGTGACGCCGGCCCGCGGGACGGTCAGCCGGCCGATGCGGCCGCCGACGTCGCCGTCGCGTATCTCGAAACAGTCGCGCATGGGCTGGGTTTCCGGTCACGAGCGGTAAGAGTTGCGTTCGGCCGGCACCGGAGCGGCCGGTCGAAGGGTTGCGTTCGGCCGGCACTGGAGCGGCCGACGCTCTCTACGTCTCTCGTGACTCGTTCGACGCCGTCGACGACCCGAGGCGTTCGGCGCCCTCCTCGGCCAGCCAGCCGAGGAACCGCTCGACGGTGTCCGGGTCGGGCGTCCGGTGGACGGCGGCCGTCTCCTCGTCGCCGACGTGGATGCTGACGCCGGTCGGCGCGATCGCGCGGAACGCGTCCTCGTCGGTGGTGTCGTCGCCGAGGTACATCGTCGTCCACGTCTCGGGGACGTCCTCGCTGAACAGCGACACCGCCCGTCCCTTGTCCCAGGGAACGGCCAGGGCGAGTTCGACGACCGCCTTCCCCGTCGAGACGTGGATGCGGTCCGGTGCGATCTGCTCGACGGCCTCCTCGACCGCCGCCCGGATCTCCGGGACGGCGTCGAAGTCGGCTTGGCGATGGTGGACCGTCGCCGTGACGCCCTTGTTCTCGATCAGACAGCCCTCGACGTCGCCGACGCGCTTCTCGACCGCCTCGCAGACGGCCCGTATCTCCGAGGCCTGGCGCTCGGCGACGGGGTGGACGGTGGTCTCGCCGTCGTGGGCGAGTTCGAGGCCGTGATTGCCGGCGTAGGAGACGCCGTCGAGGTCGACTCGCGACTGCAGGTCGTCGAGCGCGCGGCCGCTGACGACGGCGACTTCGACGTTCTCGCGTCCGGCGAGGCTCCGAAGCGACTCGCGGTTCCCCGGGCGCATCTCCGGCGCGTCGGGGTCGGCGACGATACCGGTGAGCGTCCCGTCGAAGTCGGTACACAGGAGCAGCCCCTCGGCGTCGGCCAACTGGTCGCCGACGGCCGCTTCGAGCGCTTGGAGCTCCGACTCGCGTTCGACGGGGTCGAGATCGCTGTCGGCGTCCGGCTCAGGGTCGGCGTCCGTGTCGGGGTCGGCGTCCGTCTCAGGGTCGGGAGCGTCGTCGCTCATCGGTCACTCCTCGGCGTCTCGCCGTCGTTTGACGTCGCGTGCCGTCGAGAGGCTGTCTCGCAGCCACGCGAACAGGTCGTACTGTTCGACCCGCTCTCGCATCCGTCGCATCCGCTCGCGACGCTCGGACTCGTCCATCGTGAGCGCGTACTGGAGCTGCTCGACGAAGTCGTCGACGTCGTGTGGGTTGATCGTCACCGCGTCGTCGCCGAACTCCTCGTGTGCGCCCGCCTGGTCCGAGAGGACGAGGACGCCGTCCTCGTCGTGCTGGGCAGCGACGTACTCCTTGGCGACGAGGTTCATCCCGTCGCGGAGCGGACTGACGATCGCCACGTCGCTGTGTCGACAGAGCCCGTACAGGTCCGTCTCGGGGAGCATCTCCTCGGTGTAGACGACCGGCGTCCAGTCGTCGGTGCCGAAGCGACGGTTGATTCGGGTGACTGCCTCCTCGACCTCCTCCTGGAGCTCTCGGTAGTCCGAGATGCGCGAGCGACTCTCGCTTCCCTTCTGGAGGAAGGTGAGCTTCCCCCGCCACTCGGGGTGCTCCTCCCACAGTCGCGCCAGCGCGTCCAGCCGTTCGGGGATCCCCTTGGTGTAGTCGAGACGGTCGATCCCGACTGCGAGCTGGACGTCGTCGCCGATGCCGTAGGAGCGTTTGAACTCCTCGAACCACTCCTCGTCTGCGTCGGCGCTCTTCGAGGCGATCTCGTCGTAGTCGATGCTCAGCGGGAACGACTCAACGTGGGTGGTGTGTCCGTCGTGTCGGACGCGCTTCTGGTCGCGGTCGACGAAGGCGTTCTCGAACGCTTCGTCGACGCAGTCGAGGAAGTTCTCGCAGTACCAGTCGGTGTGGAACCCGAGCAGGTCGTTGCCGAGCAGCCCGGCCAGCAGCTCCTCGCAGTTCGGCAGCGACCGGAACGTGTCCCAGCCCGGCCACGGGATGTGCCAGAAGTGCATGAGGAAGGCGTCTTCGAGTTGCTCGCGAACCAGCCGCGGGGCGACCCCGAAGTGGTAGTCCTGGAACCAGACCAGCGAGTCGTCGTCGTACTCGTCGACGACCGCTTCGGCGAACGTCTCGTTGACGTCGCGGTACTGCGTCCAGAACTCGTCGGAGTACGCCGTCTTCCACATCCCACCGTGGCAGAGCGGCCAGAGCACCTGGTTGCTGTACCCGTAGTAGTAGTCGTCGACCTCGTCCTCGGTGAGCCACACTCGCCGCAGCGTGTATGCCTCGGACTCCGGCGGGACGCGGACGCGGTCGTGTTCGTCGACGACGTCTGCGTCGGCGTCGCCGTCACCCCACGCGATCCACGTTCCGTCGGTCTCTTGCATGACGGGGTCGATGCCGGCGGTGAGCCCGCCGGCCGGCCGGTCGACGGTGATCGACCCGTCCTCGTCGTAGCTGTGTTTGTACGGTTGTCGGTTCGAGACCACGAGCAGGGAGTCGCCGTCGAGAACCGTTTCAGTGTCGTCGGACGCGTCGTCGTTGGGAACCATCGCTTTGTGAACTCAGTTGGACGGGGCTACGAAGCAATCACACAAAGGGATGCGGGCCAAACCCGTTGGAGATCGTCTGTCTGTGCCGATTTACCATGTTCGATACTCAAGTTCGTCCGACAATCCTCCGACGTTCGTTCGTGTCTTCGAGCACAACGTCGCCGCTCGTGGGAAAACGACCGGCGACGGGGAGGAGCCGACGCGAGGCCGGACGAGGCGACGGTCGGAGCGGGGTCAGGCTCCGAGTCGCTCGACGAACTGCTCGACGGTGGCGTTGAAGACGGTCGTGTTGTCGAGGTTCGACAGGTGGCCGGCGTCGGGGACGACCGTCGTCGTCGCGTCGTCGATGCGACGAGCCAGTCGTCTGTTCTGGGCGACGACCGCTTTCGCCTCGTGGTCACCGTACACGAGAAGCGTCGGCGCGGTGATGTTCTCGACGTCGCGAGGGTCGGCGTCGTAGAGCGCGTCGAACACCTTGATGAACTCGGTGATCGGGAACCGGTCGACCTCCGAGAGCGCGTACTCGCGGACGTCGTCGTCGAGTGCGAGCCACGCGGAGCCCTCGACGGCCCGGACGCTCTGCAGCAGCATCCGGAACGAGGCTCCCGACCCGAGCAGGCGGAACGTGGGGTAGATCGACAGTTTGGGGAAGAGGAACTGCTTCTGCAACTGCGTCATCGGCACCGGCGGCAGCGACTCGACGGTCGCGGCGAGCACCAACCCCGCGAGGTCGTCGTCGGTCGTCGCGGCGTAGGTCCGAGCGACCAGTCCGCCGAGCGACAGCCCACAGAGGATCGGCGCGTCGACGTCGAGCGCCGCCAGCGTCCGCCGGAGGTCGTCGGCGAACAGTTCGACGGTGTAGTCGCGTTCGCCGGTCGCGCCGGTCCGTCCGTGTCCGCGGAGGTCGACGGTCACGACGCGGTAGTCGTCGGCGAAGTGGTCGATCTGCGGCCGCCACATCGACCCCGAGAGCCACCCGCCGTGGACGAAGACGATGGTCTGGCGGTCGTCGCCGTCGCCGTCGCCGTAGACGGCCGTGTGGAGAGGGGCATCTGCGATCGGTCGGCCGTCGTCGACAGTGTCGGCGTCCGGAGCGTCGGCGCCGGGTGGGGTCGGACTCATCGTCAGAACAGCACCGCCGCAGGCTGTTCAATACTTGGGCCGTAGGTGATCACCACGTAGAGCAGCGAGAACAGCGTCGCGTTGTACGCGCCGTGGATGAGCGACGGGACGACGATGTTGCCCGTGTACTCGTAGGCCGCACCGAAGACGAGACTCGGGAAGAACAGGATGGCGATGGTGGTGAACCGGGCGGCCGACGGGCCGGAGAGCGCGACGTAGTGGATGACGGCGAACAGCGTCGCCGAGATGACGATCGCCGGAGCGGGGCTGAACGCCTCGCGGAGCCGACGCTGGACGATGCCACGGAACAGGATCTCCTCGCCGGGACCGATGATGAGGAACGACGCCGGGATGAGCACGAACAGGATCTCGGGCGTCTCCTGGGCCATCTGGGCGGTCGTGTTCTGGGCGGTCGGGGTGCCGAGCGCCTGGATCACGACGCCGGCGACGGTGACGAGACCGAACGCGGCGAGATAGCCGCCGAAGACGACGAGGAGGTCCCGAAGCGACGGGACGCGGACGCCGATGTAGTCCAGTGAGAGTCCACGATACTGCAGGTAGCCCAGGGCGACGCCGCCGAACGAGAGATACTGGTTGACGAACAGCATCACGACGATCGTCGCGACGGCCGAGAGCTGGACGCCGGTGAGCTGTATCCCGGTCGCGACTGCCAGGACGAGGACCAACGAGACGAGGATGCCCGCGAGGCCGGCACCGACGCCGACTCCGAGAGCGCGCAGTTTCGACGACTGCGTGACGTTCGACATATCTCCACTCAGGGCCGCCGGTGTGATATCGGTTCCGTCCGCGGAGAGCCACGGCCACGGATCCCGTCGCTCGCGGCGACGCGCCTCAGCGCTACGGTCAGCTCGTACCGCACTCGGTCAGCTCGTACCGCACTCGGTCAGCTCGTACCGCACTCGGTCAGCTCGTACCGCATCACGCCGATGGCGGTCCTCCCGTCGACGACGCCGCCGCTCGCGTCTCCGTCGTCGCCTTCGACGTCGTCACCATCGCCGTCGGCGTCGCCGACGACGGCGGCGAGCAGACGCTCGTAGTCGGTCGTCCCGACGCGGATGCTCTCGTTGAAGTCGAGCTCCTGTTCGCCCGTCGGCTCGCAGCCGCGGGCGACGAAGTAGTGGTGGACCGTGTTGGCGATGCCGTTTGCGGGTTCGACGGTCGTCAGCGGCTCCAGCTCGCTCGCTTCGTACCCCGTCTCCTCGCGGAGTTCGCGGTGGGCCGCCGCCCGCAGGTCGTCGTCCTCCGGTTCGGTCGTCCCCGCCGGCAGCCCGCGGTTGACGCGACCGACGGCCTGCCGCCACTCCTCGATGACGACGACGTCGCCGTCGGCGTCGAACGGCAGTATCACGACCGCGGGCGGTTCGTCGACGTAGTGGTAGTCCGTCTCCGTCCCGTCGGGAAGTCGCACGTCGTCTCGCCGGACGTCGAACCCGGGACAGCGGTAGTCGATGGCCGTTCCCGTCGTCTCCCACGACAGCGGGTCGGGGTCGTCGCTCATGGTCGAGCGTCGCCACGGGCGAGGAAAAGCGGCCCGGTCGGCGGCGGGAGCGGGGCCAGTCGGCGACGGGAGACAGGAGACAGCGACCTCGCCGTGGCCGGGACCGTGGGCGACCGTCGACGCGCCGCTCCCTCGTTCGCCGCGGGCGTCACATTCTGGTGGCTCTCGCCGCAACGTCGAGGTGACATGCCATCCGAGATGACCGCCTACGTCGTCGAGGAGCACGGCGACCCGGACGTCTTCACCGAGGAGACGGTCGAGGTCCCCGAACCGGCCGCCGACGAGATCCGCGTCGCCGTCTCGGCGAGCAGTCTCAACCCGGTCGACTACAAGATCCGCCGCGGCGACCTGCCCGACTTCACCCCGGCGTTCCCCGCCACGCTCCACTGTGACGTCTCGGGCGTCGTCGACGCCGTCGGCGACGACGTCGACCGGTTCGAACCCGGCGACGAGGTGTACGGGATGCCCGGCGGCGCGGGGCGACAGGGGGCGCTGGCGGAGTTCGTCGTCGGCCACGCGGGGACGTTCGCACACGCACCCGAGAGGCTCCCACTCGAAGAAGCGGCCGCGCTGCCGGTCGTCGCGCTCACCGCGTGGGAGATGCTGGTCGACGAGGCGACCGTCGACGTCGGCGACGACGTGCTCGTCTACGGCGCCAGCGGCGGAGTCGGCCACGTCGGCGTCCAACTCGCGCGCTGGCTGGGTGCGAACGTCGTCGCGACGGGGTCGACCGAGGAGAAGCGCGCGCTGGCGGCCGACCTCGGCGCGGACGCCACCGTCGACTACACCGGAACCGACGTCGAGAGCTACGTCGACGAGTTCACCGACGGCGGGTTCGACACCGTCTTCGACCCTGTCGGCGACGACCACCTCCAGACGTCGTTCGAGGCGGTCCGGCCGTTCGGCACCGTCGTGACGACCGAGTCGAGTTCGACGCAGGACCTCTCGGCGATGCACGCCAACTCGCTCGATCTGGGCGTCGTGCTCGTCATCCTCCCCGTCCTCCTCGGCGACCGCCAGGAGCGAATCGGCGAGGAGCTCGCCGACGTCGCCGCGCTCGTCGACGACGGCGCGATCGAACCGCACGTCCACGACCGGTTCGGCTTCGACGAGGTCGCGGACGCGCATCGACTGGGCGAGTCCGGCGAGTTCTCCGGCAAACTGCTGTTGGTCAACGAGTGATCGTCGAAGGAAGAGGAGAGAACGAGGTAGACGCTCCGTCGGGGGTCAGACGCGTCGACGACGGACGACCTCGCTGAGGTAGAGACCGCCGCCGCTCAGCACCATCCCGAGGGAGACGAGCGTCAGGAGGACGTGCACCTCCGAGAGCCAGAAGGGGAGCGGGTAGCTGCTCTTGGCCGCCCGAAGCAGCAGCGAGAGGACGGGCACCTCGTTCGTCTCGCCGGCGTTCTCGTCGGCTTCGTAGCGCTCAGCACCGACCGTCTCGCCCTCCGGGAGGCGTTCGGCCTCGTAGGGGACGAGCGGCGTCTGGTAGCTCCAGACTGTCGCACCCGACTCGTTGACTTCGACGATGCGACTGTTCAGCGAGTCGGTGATCAGCGTGTTGCCGTTCTCGAGGCGATCGGCGTCCCGCGGCCAGCGGAAGTCGACTTCCTCGGCCGACGACAGCGACCACGCTATCTCCCACTCGCCGGACTCGTTCGAGCGGTGGAGTTCGACGACGCGGTCGTTCTCGCTGTCGGCGACGAGCACCGCGCCGTCGCCGAGCCACTGCGGGTTGTGCTGTCGCTCCAGCAACGCGGGGTCGCCACGGCGCTGTCCGTCGTTCGGGGTCGGATCCTCGTTTATCACCTCGACGACCTCCGCGTCGTGCTTCCCCTCGCCGCGTTCGACGACGAGCAGTTGGTTCGCGTTGCGGACCGAGACGAGATACCGATTCTCGCCGACGACGTCGACGTCGTTGATGTGGAGCCAGTCGGTCCGCGTCGGGTCGGGCGGGGCCTCGTAGAAGCTGCTGGCGTTCCACTGCCAAGTCACCTCGCCGTCCTTCACGGTGAACACGCGCTCGGCGTCCATGTCGGTCATGAGGTACTCGCCGGAGGGGAGCCTCTCGACGTCGTGGACCTCGCTGTTACTCCGGGTTCGGACCGGGAAGCTGTACTCCGCGAGGACCTCGGGGTCGTCGCCGGGTTCGATGATGCGGAATCCGGTGCGGGTGCACGGCGAGTCGTAGGGGCCGCAGTCGGTGTAGCCGCTGTCCATGAACCCCGCCATCACGCTCCCGTTGTCGAGTTGCGTCACGTCGAAGTAGCTGTCGGCGTCGGCCAACTGCCACTCCATCTCGTCGCCCGACACGAGATAGACGCTGCCGTCCTCGTGGAGCCCTGGGCCGCCGCCCTGCGATCCGACGAGCGTCTGTCTCGACCCGTCGCCGTCGGCCGCGGCACCGAGCGTCGGTGCCAGCGCCGCGCTGACGAGGAGCATCACCACGAAGAGGGCGACGCCACCGCCGACCAGTGCCGTCCCTGCAGTGTCTCTCGAAACCATCGACTGTCGACTGAACGGTACCATGTGGCGTGGATAAGCTTTCGGAAAGCACGTTGACACACCGATCCGTCGTCTCGTCTCCGCCCGCCGCGACGTGGGTGGGGTCGACTGGCGAACACGTCTATGTGACTGGCGAACGCTGCTACTGGTATGCACATCGCACGCCACGACTCCGGCGTCGGCGGTGCGCTCCGCGCGCTCGCCTCGCAGATCCACCCGGTGTTCATGCTCCCGCCGGTGGCCGCGTCGGCGTTCGGCGCGGTCCTCGCCGGACTGACGGACCCCGGGCTGGCGCTGCTCCACGTCGCGACGGCGTTCGTGGCGCTCTACACGGCCCACGTCAAGGACGGCTACGTCGACTTCTACGGCCGCGGCGAGGACGACGACCACCCGCTGACGGCCGCCGGTTGCCGACTCGCGTTGACGGCGTCGACGGCGCTGTTCTTCACCGGCCTGCTCGCCGTCGGTGTGCTCGTCGGACCGGTCGCCGCGCTGCTCACCTTACCGGGGTGGCTGTTCGGCTACCTCCACGCGCCACACCTCGACATGAACCCGGTGACGGCGACGATGGGCTACCCCACCGGTATCGGCTTCGCGCTCGTCGGGGGGTACTACGTCCAGACGGAGTCGCTGTCGGCCTCCGTGGTGGCGTTCGCCGTCGTCTTCGTCACCATCCTCTCGGGCATCAAGATCATCGACGACTCGAAGGACTACGAGTACGACCGCTCGATCGACAAGCGGACCGTCGCGGTCGTCCTCGGCCGACGACGGGCGCGGACGGCAGCGTTCGCGGTGATGTCGCTCGGACTCGTCGCCGCCGTCGGATTCGTGCTCGTCCGGGCGTTCCCGCCGAGTGCGGTGGCCGCCCCGCTGGTCTTCGGCGTCGTGGCCGCCTTCGCCGCCCGCGGCGACGACGAACTCGCCACGATGCTTCTCATCCGTGGCTCGTACGTCTTCCTCGCTCTGCTCGTCGTCGCGGTGTGGCTCCGACCGCTGGCGTGACTCGGCGGTCCCTCTCGACCGTTTCGTCTGGCCCGCTGCTAACAGGTTTTTACTCGTCGGCGACGAACGCGGCGGTATGGTGCCCGACATCGGCGTCTTCGGCCCGTACACCTACCTCGTGACCGAACTGCTCTGGGGGAGCGTCGCCGTGGCGTTGGTCTCCTACGCCGGCGTGTGGCGGGAAGCGGTCCGAACCGTCGCCGTCCTCTACCCCTTCGCCTACCTCTGGGACTGGTACACGCTGGAGGTGGGCGTCTTCGCCATCCCGCTGCGGACGGGCGTCGAGTTCCTCGGCATCCCGATCGAGGAACACATCTTCATGCTCGTCGTCCCGGCGATGGTCGTCGGCACTCACGAGACCATCCGAACGCTCGCGGACGACGAGTAGTGGTCGTCCGCGCCCACGAGGAGAGGGCCGTCCGCGCCCACGGGGTACGACAGCTGATCGCACGACTCGAGGGCTCTCGAAGGGAAAGACGGTTATCCGTCGAGTCCCAACCCGGAGGCAAGCGTGCCCTCTCCCGAACTGATGACGAAACAGACCGACACCGATCCGTACGACCTCGACCTGCCGAGCGAGTGGCACTACACGGTCGAGGGTGGCCGCGTCGTCTACGAGAACGACGAGTCGACCGTCCGCGTCTCGATCACCGAGTTCTCCCGCCACCTCCAAGTGTACTGGTGGGTCGACGTGTTCACCCGCGAGCGAGCGGACGCGGAGTGGACGAAACGGGAGGCGGGCCTCGGCGACTCGTTCCGCGACCCCGACGACGCCGTCCGCGTCGCGGAGGTGCTCGTCGAGTCCGTCGAGGACGGCGACGACTTCACCGAACTGCCGGTCAGCGACGTCGTCTGAGTCTGTCTCTGTTCTCGCCGTCGGTCTCGGCGTGGCGAGCGACGGCCTCGCTCACGCCGCTCGCCGGATCGCCTTGATCACGCCGCTCGCCGGATCGCCTTGAGGTCGACCTCCCCCATCTCGCTGAAGACGCGGACTCGGGAGCCGCCGCGGTTGAGTCGTCCCGAGACCGCATTTCGGTCGGCCCGCAGCCCGGAGAGCGCGAGCGTCGACGAGACGCGTCCGCTCGACTCCGCGAGCAGATCGAGGTCCAGGTCGTCGGCGACGCCGACGGCGACGCTTCCCATCTCGGTGCCGACGTCGACGTCGCCGCGGAGTCCGAGCAGGTCGACCGTCACCTCGCCCAGCTCCGTGTAGACGTGGTCGAGTCCCGTCACGTCCGTGGCTTCGATGGTGCCCACACTCGACGTCAGCGACAGGTAGCCGTCGACGCCCGAGGCGACGATCCGCCCGACGTCGGTGCGGACCACGGCGTCGCCACGGACGTTCGAGAGCGCTACCTCGCCGACGTCGGCGTCGACGCCGGTGATCGCGGGACCGGCCGACCCCTCGGGGACGGTGATCGTCACGTCCACACTCGGCGTTCGACCGTCGCGGAGAGTCGTCGCGTCGGTGTCGACGTCGGCGACGACCCGGAGGACGCCCTCTGTGAGCGTCGTGCCGACCGTGACGGCGTCGAGTCCGCGCCGTCCGGTCTGCGACCGCTTGTCGATCCGAACCGCCACCGCGTCCGTCGCGGTTCCGCGGACGCTCACGCGACCGACGGCGTTCCGCACTTCGACCGACCGGACGTCGGCGGACGGGAACGACTCGGCAGTCGACTCCGCGACGTCGTCGCCGAACCCTCGCCCGAGGCAGCCCGCGAGTGCCCCGACCGCGAGCACCGCGCCGGTGCCGAGAAACGCTCGTCTGCTCCCGCTGTGTCGTGTCGTCATCGACCGACAGAGACGCGAAACGAGGACATAAACGGTCGCAGAACTGTGCTTCTGTGTGCGATAGCATGGCGCGTGCGACACGGCGGCGCAGGCTACCTCGGCGCAGGCTCTCTACCGCGACGTCGCGGCCGACGCCGCCGGCACTCGAACGCCGTCTGTCTCAGGCGCTCTCGACGACGACGTAGCCCAGTCGCTCGTCGTCGTGTCCCGTCTCGGCGTCCTCGCTCTGCTCCTCCTGAAGCCGCACCTCGACGCTGTCGCTCGTCAGGTTCCGGTAGCGGACGACGACCGAGTTCCAGCCGTTGTACGTCTGGACGTCTGCGAGGAGTCGCGGTTCCTCGTAGTCGTTCTCGAACTCGATCGTGTACCAGTCCTCGTCGACCGCCTCGGGCGTCCGCCCGACCTCGAACTCGCGGCCGTCGACCGTTCCGGTGCCGGGTTCGACGGCGACGTAGCCGACCGTCTCGACGTAGTGGTAGCCGCCGTGCTCCTCGCCGTCCTCCTCCTGGACGCGGACGTCGAAGCCGTCCGCGGAGACGTTCGCGGGTCGCGTGACGATGGGGTCGGTCCCGACGCACGTCTGGGACTGCGAGAGGACGACCGGCGTCGTCCCGAACGACCGCTCGAACGCCACGTCGCGGAACCGGTGGTTCGTGTCGACCGTGCCGACCGCCGCCGGCAGACCGCCGAGCGAGGTGACGTCACCGTCGAGCACGAGGTAGTGGGTCGTCTCCGTCCAGTGCTCGCCGTCGAGATAGAGCCACTCCTCGAGCTGGAAGTCGAACCCGTCGCTCCCGACGTTTCGGAGGCGGACGTCACACGGGTGGGGGCCCTCCGCCGACAGGGGCGTGGCGACGGCGACCGGGTCGTCGTACCCCCCCTGGAGGCTCACCGAGTGCCACTCTCCGCGGTTCGCCTGGTCGGTCCGTACCGACCCGGTCTCGCCGGGGAACTCGTCGACGGGTTCGCCGCCGTCGTCACCGTCGCCGTCGCCGTCGCCGGCGTTCGACGGGAGCGGACAGCTCCCGGACGTTTCGATGCCGTCCGTCGCGACCGACGACCCCTCGACCTCGCGGACGGTGACGTCGGTGACGTCGATCGTCGAGTCGGTCACGACGTTGTCCGTCGACGACTGGAAGACGAGCCCGTCGCGACCGGTGCCCGACTGCTCGATACAGCAGTTCCTGATCGTGTTGCCGTCCCGCCGGAACCGCATCGCGCTGCGGTAGGTCCCACCTCCGGTGACCGAGACGCCGTCGAGCGTCCGCGTGCCGGGGTCGGTGGCGGTCGCGTCGTCGACGAACACTGCGTAACTCGTCCGGGAGCCGTCGGAGCCGGTGGTCGTGTAGTCGGCACCGACGTGGATGCGCGTGTCCGTCACGGTGAACGAGCCGCCGGAGTAGGCTCCGACGATCGCACCCGTCCCCTCGCTGTTCTTCATCGTGATGTCGCAGTTCTCGATGGAGACGGGACCGGGGCCGTCGGCGATACGGACGCCGCGCATGTTGCGCGCGTCGTCGCCGGCGACGGGGAGCGGTTCGTCGACCGCGATGTCGGCGTCGCGAACGACCGTGTTCGGACTTCCGACCCGGATCTGCGAGACGTTGTTGTTGCGGTACGTGCCGCCGTCGACCGTCACCGACCCGCCGAGGTTCGACACGTAGAGGCCGTTGTCGTCGAACCGCTCGATCCGACAGTCACGGACGGTCAGCGACCCGTCGCCGCCCGCGTAGATCCCCACCGACTTACCGCCGTCGGTGGCGACGAACCGTTCGAGCAGCGCCGACCCGCCGCCGTAGATGTCTAGTGCGGTCGACGGGCCGCCGGCGTCGTGGCTCCCGACCTTCGTGACGTCCCGCACGACGAGTCCGTCCTCGACGCCGATGTCGACCTTGGGCGTGACGTCGTCGCCCCGGTGGTCGAACGTGAAGTTCTCGATGCGGACGTCTCGCGTCTCCGCACCCGCCAGCCAGAGGTCGGAATCGTAGTTCTCGCCCGGGACGAGGGTCACGTCGCCCTCGCCGACCATCGCGAAGTTCGTCAACCCGTAGATGATGAGCCTGTTCGCCTTGTACGTCCCCGGAGGGAACGTCACGAGGGTGTCGTCGCCTTTGACGTCGTCGAAGACGTCGTCGATGGGGTCCTCGCCGCCGCTGTCCGCACCCGCCTCCTCGATATCTACGACAGTACCGTAGTCAGATTCCGCCGCCGCCACGACGGAGCTGCCGGCAACCGCAGAGAGGCACGTGAGTCCGACCGACCCGAGGAGGGTCCGTCGACTCAGGGAGCTGTGACCCGTTCGGTCTCGTACCATTGCGTCCGGGCGAACATCGAACTAGACAATAAACTCAGCGGCAACGGAACGGCAACAAGAGTTATATATCTTTTATCCAAGTACGTTATTGCCTCAGACAATAACACCCCGACGGCGACGCTCCGAGCCGCGGAGAGCGATGTTGATATACCACACGCCTCCGTGGGAGGAGACGATGATTGACTCGTCGGTGCGAGTTGGGTGTCTCCATCTCGGCGACCTCTCTCCGGAGCAGCACGCTGCGTACGACTGGTGTGCGGAGACCGGTGTGGAACGCGACTATCTGCCGGTCGACGACGTCGTCCAGGGCAGGACGGAGCTGTCGTCGTACGACGTGCTGTGGTGGCACTGCGACGAACCGGTCGACGACGACCGGGTGACGGCGCTCGAGGGACCGGTCGGCGCGTATCTCCGCGACGGCGGCGGACTCCTCCTCGGGCTCCACGCGCTCGCCACCGTCGAGGCGCTGGGGATCGACCCCGTCGGACCCGACGCGACGGGCGTCGAGGAGGTGTCCGAGTCGACGGGACTGCTGGTCAAACGACTGCACGCCGACCACCCCGCCTTCGACGGGTTCGACGGCCTCCGCGTGCCGACGCGCGGTCCCGGCGGCGCACAGCCGTTCGCCCGTTACGAGGGGCGTCTCCCCTCGACGGGAGACGTCCTCGCGAGCACCGTCCACGGCGACGCCGACCACCCGCGGCAGGTGTCGACGCTCTCGTGGACGGTCGGGACGGGCACCGTCGTCGGCGCGGGCGCGGGCGTCACGTTCGACGTCCCGCCCGAAGAGGACCACGTCGGTCGACGCGATCGGTTCGTCGGCAACGTGTTGAGCTATCTCGCCGGCGAGGCGGCGGCGACGCCGACGACCCGCCCCCAGACGCGCGAGGGGTTCCAGCGCCTCCGCGACGCGCTCGCGGCGGACCACAATCGGCCGCGGTACCACCTGTCGCCGCCGGCGAACTGGCTCAACGACCCCAACGGGCTCATTCACTGGGACGGCCAGTATCACATCTTCTACCAGTACAACCCCGGTGGGCCGTACCACAGCACCATCCACTGGGGGCACGCCGTCAGCGACGATCTGCTGCACTGGCGGGACGAACCAGTCGCGCTCGCACCCACGCCCGACAGTCCCGACGCCGACGGCTGCTGGTCGGGCTGTGCCGTCGACGACGACGGCACCGCGACGCTGCTCTACACGGGGGGGCAGGACCGAAAGCAGCTCCCGTGTCTGGCGACGACGACCGACCCCGACCTCCGGACGTGGGAGAAACTCGACGACAACCCCGTCATCGAGGAGCCGCCGGCCGAACTCCACGTCCTCGGGTCCGACCACTGGGAGGCGGAGTTCCGCGACCACTCCGTCTGGTTCGACGACGGCACGTGGTACCAGCTGATCGGCTCGGGCATCGTCGACGTCGGCGGGACGGCGCTTCTGTACCGCTCGGAGGACCTCCGCGAGTGGGACTATCTCGGACCGCTGCTCACCGGCGACGTCGCGGAGACGGGCCACATGTGGGAGTGCCCCGAACTACTGGACTTCGGCGACCGACAGCTGCTGCACGTCTCGAACTACGACACCGTCCCGTACTACGTCGGCGTCGTCCGCGACGGCCGACTCGACACCGAGCGGTCGGGCGTCCTCGACTACGGCGAGTTCTACGCCCCACAGTCGATGCAGTGCGACGACGGCCGACAGCTCACCTGGGGGTGGGTGAAGGAGACGCGCGAGGAGTCCGCCCAGTGGGACGCCGGCTGGTCGGGGCTGCTCTCGCTCCCACGCCTGCTCGACCTCGACGAAGAGGGAACGCTCCGTCAGCGACCTGCCAGAGAGCTCCGCCAACTCCGCGGCGACCACGTCCACCACGAGGGGCTGACGCTCAGTCCGACCGACCCGAGCGTCCTCGACGTCCGCGGCGTCGCACTGGAGTTCGACGTCGAACTCCGACTCGACGGTGCCGACGAGTTCGGTCTCGTCGTCCGCGAGTCGCCCGACGGCGTCGAACGCACGCCGATCCGGTACACCGGCGACGAGATCGTCGTCGACCGTGCACACGCGAGTCGGAGTACCGACGTGGCGACCAGCGCGCAGACGATGCCCGTCGACGACGACGGGTCGCTCCGCCTGCGGGCGTTCCTCGACGGGTCGACGCTCGAACTGTTCGCCGACGACCACCGCTGTCTCACGACGCGGGTCTACCCGACCCGCGACGACAGCGACGGCGTCTCCATCTACGCGAAGGGGGGCGCCGTCACCGTCGACCGCCTCGACGTCTGGCAGCTGGAGGCGACGTGGCCCGAGTTCGACTCCGGACCCGAGTGACGACCGACTGAAAATTTTTGTATGAGAAGTGCGAACGGAGCTCATGGACAGACCTCGCCCTGTCGAAGTCCTCGTCCCAGCCACGACGTTTCTGGTCGCCGGCTGGCTCATCGGTGGCGACGTCGTCGGCGCGACCGTCGGTGCAGTCGTCGGCATCGCGCTGGGAGCGACCGCCAGCGTCGCCAGCCGCGCCGACGGCAACGGATTCACGGACGCCGACCGCGCGACGGACGACCGAGGCGGGTAGCCGCCGTCAGTAGCCGCCGGAGCGACGGTCGCGCCGCGGCTCGAACGGTTCCTCCAACTCCTCGTCCTCGGTCGGAACGTGACCGTGCGCGAGCGTCCCGCGGATCCACGTCCGGTCGCCGTCGACGCCGAGTCGAAGCGTCGGCGCGAAGCTCCCGCCGAAGCGACGCTGCTGTTCTTCGGGCGGGAGGTCGGCGACGTCGTCGAGCGACCGTCCGCCGAGGTCGTAGTAGTTGAAGAAGCTGTGGACCAGGATCTCGTCGCGATGGCCGAACGCGAGCCACGAGTACGCCTGGAACGGCGCGTTGCCGGGGTTGGCGACGACGAGTCCGGAGTCGTTGAGCGGTTCGTACTCCCCCTTCAGCGAGTCGGCGACGAACCCGTACAGGCCGTCGAACCCGTGCAGTCCCGGGGCGAACGTGTGTTCGTGACTCGGGGTGAAGAGATAGTAGCGGTCGTCGTGGACGACGACGTGCGGTCGTTCCAGCTCTTGATTCACGCAGGTCCCCTCGACCAGCGGCGGGCGGAGCTCCCAGTCGGTCGGGTCGCCGCTCTCGGAGGTGGCGACGCCGATACAGCCGTTGAACTCCTGTTGGGCCGCGTCGCCGTCGCAGGCGTCGCTCCCCTCGGGGACGGGCGCGTTCCCTTCGAACAGCAGGTGGGTCTTCCCGGTCTGGGGGTCCTCGAAGAACCACGGGTCGCGGAAGGTGTAGATCATCCCGCGGGACTGGTCTTCCGTCTCGTAGAACTCGCCGTCGGCGGCGAGCAGGATCTCGTGGTCGAACGGGCCGTCGACGTCGACGCCCTCGTCGCTCGTCTCGACGGTTCCGCCGTGGCCGACGGCGAGACGCTGTTCGTAGGTGAGCTCCCCCTCGTCGCGGCGGCCGGACGCCGTGTAGAAGAAGTACAGCTCGCCGTCGTCGTAGAGCGCCGACCCGGCCCACTGTCGCGACCCGAACGCGGCCCCCTCTTCGAACAGGCGGCCGCCGCAGTGCCACTCCTGGCCGTCACGGGAGTAGAAGTACCGGAGAGCGGCGACGTCGTGACGTTTCCCCGGCAGGAGGTCCGCGGGAGCGGTCAGCGACACGAGGACGCGCCAGCCGTCCAGATCGGCGATGCTGCCGTCGCGGGTCCGGAGGAGCCACGTGTCCCAGATGTGGAGTTCCCGGAAGGCGTCCTCCGCGGGCGGGTAGATGATGGGGGCGACGTTGTCGGCGGTGCGCTCGATCCGCTCGGCCTGCTCCCGCGTCCACGAGGTCGGCCGTCGACCGCCGTCGGCGGCGGTGTCGAGTCGGTGCGTCATACCGTGACGTCTCTGTGGGCGGTCGAAAACTCCCTCGGTCCGCGACGGGAGACGTCTACAGGCGCTGTCGGACGAGTTCCGAACGTCCGTCGGCTAGTGGTCGCCGACGAACGCCAGTAGCTCCTCGTTCACCCGCTCGGGTGCGTCCAACTGGACCCAGTGGCTCGCCTCGGGGATTCGCCGGACCGTCAGGTCCGACACCCACTCGTCGAGTCCCTCGGTCAACGCATCGGTGAGCGCGAAGTCCGCCTCGCCCCAGAGCAGCAGCGTCGGCACGTCGACGTCGCGGGCGGCCACGTCGCCCTCGACGAACGGGAGGTGGTCCTTGAGTTCCTCGCGGATGACCGACCGGTAGTAGTTGAGGGCGGCGGTGGCCGCTCCCGGTCGGGAGAACGCCTCTCTGTACCGTTCGAGATCGGCGTCGGTGAAGGCGTCCGGCGTCGTCGATCCGCCACGGAAGACGCCCTCGAGCGCCGCACAGTCACGGCGGGTCAGATACCACTCGGGGAGCCACGGGAGTTGGAAGTAGAACATGTACCACGACTTCCGTCGCTGTTCGCCGTTGCGCCGGAGTTCGCGCTCGAACGCGCCCGGGTGGGGGGCGTTCAGGACGGAGAGCGTCTCGACGACCGCCGGGTGGCGAGCGGCGACGTTCCAGGCGATGCCGCCGCCCCAGTCGTGGGCGACGAGGTGGGCGCTGTCGCCGAACTCGCCGATCAGGTCGACGACGTCGGCGGTGAGTTCGGAGATGCGGTAGGCGTCGACGCCGGGCGGTTTCTCCGAGCGGTTGTAGCCGCGGAGGTCCGGCGCGACGACGTGGTACTCGTCGTCGAGTGCGGGGATCTGTTCGTGCCACGAGTACCAGAACTCGGGGAACCCGTGCAGGAGTACGACCGTCTCATCGTCGGGGTCGCCGGCCTCGACGTAGTGGAGTCGGACGTCGTTGACGACAGTCTGGCGGTGGACCAGTCGAGTGTGTTCCGTCACGCCCGTCGGTTCGTGAGGCAGCCACAAAACCCCGACCGGTTCCCGCTCGTGTCTTGGTTCCTGTAACTCACACGAGCAACTATTCCAAAGTTTGAGGTGGTGGTGGGTTGTCTCTCCCGGAGATGAGCCGCCACCGTTCTCGCTTCTCGGGTGATTCGCGGCTCCTCCACCGGCAGGTGATTCGGATCCCGTTGCCGAACGAGGAGGCCGAACTGGGCCTCTACCGGAACATGGGGACCGTCGCCGCCGCCCAAGAGCGGAAAGCCGAGATGATCTTGGACCCCGACGTCTCGATGCTCGACGTGTACGAGCGGCAACTCGAGGGACTCGAACGAAGCTATCGGGCGTCGGTCGAACGGGACATGGGCGACGACTTCGAGGCGGCGGCGCTCGCCTACGCAGAGGGCGACCGCGACGACGGCGTCGCGGCGACGGCGGCGTATCTCAACGAAGCCGTCTGGCGCATCCAGCAGATGTTCACGGTGTCGGACATGGTCGTGTTCCCGCTGATACTGCGCTACCCTCGCTGTTGTACGATCAACGTTCGGTTCGTCCGGGGGCACGTCGCCGAGAACGTGATCTGGTACGAGTCGCCCGAACACTCGGAGGAAGAACTCGACGAGGAGTACGCCGAGGTCTACCACTGCGAGAGTCGCTACTCGCAGCGACAGGCGGCCGAACGTATCAGAGCGGCGGCGGAGACCGTCCGCGACCAGTTCCCCGACCCCCGGGAGACGCCGTTCGAGGAGCGCCGTCTCGGCGGCGTCGTGAGCGCGTTCGGCCGGCGTGGGTCGGCGTTCTGTTCGGGACTCGAAGCCGTCGCCCCCGACCCCGATCGGTTCGGCGACTCGTCGGCTCTCACGGCCGCCGAGATCGCCGAGGAGAGTCCGCTCGCCCGAGAGACCGAAGACGAGTGGCTCGCAGACGACGCGGTCGTGCTCTGACGTCGGTCGTCGACAGACGCACCAAGCCGTCTCGCTGCCTCCGAGATCAGTCAATCGACAGACAGCGCCGTGACGAAAGCGAGTCCTTTTATACCGACGACCGACTCGCTCGAAGCGAGACAACGAAATGAGCGACGGCCCGGAATCCGACTTCGTCGAGTACGGCATCGAAGACAGACCACCCCTGCCGACGTCGCTGCTGCTCGGGGTCCAACACTACCTGACGATGGTCGGGGCGAACGTCGCCGTCCCGCTCATCCTCGCGGGTGCGCTCGGGATGCCCGAGTCGGTCGTCCCGCGGTTCGTCGGCACGTTCTTCGTCGTCTCGGGCGTCGCCACGCTCGCACAGACGACGTTCGGGAACCGCTACCCCATCGTCCAGGGCGCGCCGTTCTCGATGCTCGCGCCCGCCCTCGCCGTCGTCGGCGTGGTACAGGCGACACCCGGCGGAGACTGGAACACCGCGCTGGTGCATCTTCAGGGTGCGATCGTCGTCGCGGCACTGGTCGAGGTCGCCATCGGGTACTTCGGTCTCCTCGGCCGCCTCCGGCAGTATCTCTCGCCCGTCGTCGTCGCGCCGACCATCGCACTCATCGGTCTCTCGCTGTTCGACACGCCGCAGATCGTCACCGCGACGCAGAACTGGTGGCTCCTCGGGCTGACGCTCCTGCTCATCACCCTGTTCTCGCAGTACCTCGACGGCGCACATCCCGTGTTCAAACTGTTTCCGGTGCTGCTCGGCGTCGTCGTCGCCTACGTCGTGGCGCTCGCGCTCTCGCTCGCCGGCGTCTACCACCCCGGCGCACCCGGGTTCGTCGACGTCGCAGCCATCTTCGAGAACCCCGTGGTCGTCCCCGTCTACCCGCTTCAGTGGGGGGTCCCGCAGGTCGAGCTCTCCTTGGTCGTCGGGATGCTGGCCGGCGTCGCCGCCAGCATCGTCGAGTCGTTCGGCGACTACCACGCCGTCGCCCGTCTCTCGGGCGTCGGCGCACCCTCCGAGCGACGGATCAACCACGGTATCGGCATGGAGGGGCTGATGAACGCCTTCGCGGGCGTCATGGGCGCGGCGGGGTCGACCTCCTACTCGGAGAACATCGGTGCCATCAGCCTCACCGGAGTCGCGAGCCGCTACGTCGTCCAGGTCGGCGCGGCCGCGATGCTCGTCTTCGGCTTCTTCGGCTACTTCGGCGGGTTCGTCGCCTCCATCCCCGACCCCATCGTCGGCGGCCTCTACGTCGCCATGTTCGGCCAGATCGTCGCGGTCGGCCTCTCGAACCTCAAGTACGTCGACCTCGACTCCTCGCGGAACATCTACGTGCTCGGCGTCTCGACGTTCGCGGGGCTGGCGATCCCGACGTACATGAACAACCTCGAGGGGGCGTCCGCCCTGCAGGAGGGACTCGCCCAGGTCGCCGTCCTCGGTCCGGTGCTCGGGACGCAGGTAATCGCCGACACGCTCTTCGTCGTCGGCGGAACGGGGATGGCCGTCGGCGGCCTCGTCGCGTTCGTCCTCGACAACACCATCACGGGAACCCACGAGGAGCGCGGCCTCGAGGAGTGGGAAGAGCGCGCCGAGAGCGACGAAGAGTTCGCCTCCGCTTACGACCGGTTCGTCCGTAGCAACGACTCTGGCGTGAACGCGGACTGAGAGGGGGTCGCAAACGGATTCAGTTAGTCACGCGATCTATTCTCTGAGGATTGTCAGAAGTGGCGTGACCCAGACAGAGGGTGCGTGCAGCACACCGAACAGGTTCTATTCACAGAGGATAGTCTGAATCTCCTTTTCAGTAGGTATGCCTGCTCCTCAATCGAGAATCCTACATCTCTATTCCCGGTTGCTCAGTCCAGTTCCAATTGCAGCACCAAGCGCCACTCCGATAGCGAGCCACAGTCCCAGATTATCTGTCGCAGAACCGATAGCGGCCCCGATTGCAAGTCCAATCGCCATTCCTGCCCCCACGTCTTTCCCGCTCGATGCTGTCTCGCTTTCCTCGCTCATGTACTCTCGTGGATTGTTGGAGGTGGTAAGTCCACCGTCTGTATCTACCGATTCGGACGAGCGAGACTCGCGACGCACTCCTGTGACCGACTTGCGCACTGAATTCACCTATGGAAATTCTGCTGGCTCAACTAACCACCGCTGGCGATAAAGTTGTTCGCACGATCTCACGTCTCTCGCTCTTCAACGGCGCGAAACCACTAGGCTGCGTGGTGATTGAGACCTCCACAACCGGTAGGCGGTCGGAACGAGTTCCGCGATAGCTGTCGCTCACACTGGCTCCATCCGGCCACTGAGGAACGCCGGTCCGGCGTTCCTCAGATTCCCGTTTTCAGGCGCTCACCCCCGGTGGGTCGTAGACTTCCTCCCGGTCGAGCATGTGGTAAATCGACACCAGTAGCTTTCGCGCGGTTGCCACGATTGCTTTCTTGGAACTCTTGCGACTCGCCAAGCGGTCGTAGAACCGACGCAAGTACTCGTCGTTGCAGGTGTGAACTGCGACGTACGTACACTGGACGAGGATCCATCGTACCCGTCCGGATCCTCGCTTTGAGATGCCACCCTCGAACCGCGAGTCGCCAGACTCGCGGATCACCGGGTTCAATCCCACGTAACTCACGACTTGTTTATCCTCGTCGAACCGCTCGATCTCGCCAAGTTCAGCGTAGATCGTTAACGCTGAGTAGTAGCTGACACCAGGAATCGTCATCAGCAGCTGGGTCTCCTTCAGAGACCCAGCGCGTTCCTCGATCTCCAGTTCGAGCGACTCGATTTCAGCGGTGAGCGTTTCGATTATCGTCACGTAGGAGTCCAGTAACGAGTCCCACGGTGTCGGGAGCGAGAGTTCCCGCAGGAACTCTCGTCCCTCCACACTCAGCGGTTTCACGTCTTCGGTGATGCCGTGCTCAGAAAGCAACCCGTGAACTTTGTTCGCGTAGCTGGTTCGATTTTCGACCAACTTCTGTCGCCCGCGCACGAGTGCGCGGGCTTTCCGAACCTCATCGGTAGGAACGTAACTCTCGGGGATGGAATTGAGCCGTACCATCCGCGCGAGCTGTTTCGCATCAACGCGGTCGGTTTTCTTGTCTGAGTGAGCGATGAGCTTCAGTTTGCCAGGGTTGGCGACAACCACGTCCAAGTACTCTGAGAGAGTATCATGGACGTGGTAGTAATTGCTGGTTGCTTCAATCGCTGCTGTGGCTCCAGCGTAGCGCTGGGCGAGGTCGTCGAGGTTCGCGTTTTTGACGCGAACCTCTTCGACAAGCTCACCAGCTTGATCGATTACTGCCACTTGCGCGTACCGCTTGTGTAAGTCGATTCCGAGGTACATGGTTTGTTCCTCCGGGACGCCGGTGCGTGAACAGAAATTCACCTATGCGGGCTTTCCCGGATGCCGCTCCGGCGGCATCCGGGCTGTCTCGCCCAAGTCTCGGCTTCCTGCGCACTCGGACCAGTCAGCACGACGTGCTCTCGGGCACGGAACTCAGGTCGGTCTCTTGCGCCCCATACTTTGTTCACGCGCTCTATGGGTAGCAGAATTTCCATCGAGTCAGCACGACCACAGGGACCTCTCCGATTGCTGTCAGAAGTCGCGTGCAACACTCAGAGAATATCTGACGATACGAGTGGGGGAAGATACTTTTTGAAAGGGACAGAAATCGACGTATGAACCGCCGTGCCCTCCTTGCATCGTTCGCTACCGGCGGAATCGTCTCAACTGCCGGGTGTCTGGACAGTCCCACGGGGACTCAAAATGAGTCGTTCCAGCTCGGTTACGTCGCAGTTCACAACTCCACTGAGAACGCTCATCAGATCATGATTCGAGTGATGCGCAACGGAACGAGCGTTCACCGTTCGACACACGATGTCGCCGGACAGGACGGGGCCATCGTCGAGAGCGCGATTCCGGAGTGCGATTGGGGGAGCACCCCTGGTCGATACGAAGTCGCTGTTCGCATCGAAGATGGTGACTGGGTCACCGAGTCGTTCCAGGGGTATGACACAGATGGTGGCGACTGTTCGGTTGCACTCGCCGAGGGCAGACTCCGGGAGGAAGAACGCCTCGGCCTCGGCTACCGCCGAGCGTGCGATTACGACAACCCTCCTGATGGCCTCTGTTCGTTTGACCAGTAATACACTCGCGCTCTGTATTCAGCACGCAGATTCCGGCAGGTAGGAATGTTGAGACATTGAAGCGTACGAAGACTTCCACTAACCACGATGGGTAGCCGCTTCAGGCGAGGTTCACGGTAGTAGTGGGCCGTCCCGGATTTGAACCCCGGTCGCTCCCGTTCGCTCGCTACGCTCGCTCACCTTCCGCTCCCTGGTTCAAATCCTCAGTGTTCCATTTCCGCAACTCGTGTTGTTCGCGTACGCCTCGCTGTCGCTCGGCGACGCTCATTGAAGTTGAGTTGCGGAAAATGGGCCGTCCCGGATTTGAACCGAGGTTCCGAGCACCCGATGCTCGAAGGATACCAAGCTACCCCAACGGCCCGCACTCTATCGGATGCGAGGGTACTGTTTAACAGTTGTGATACGTGGTAGTCTGAGCGACCCGTTACCGTACCGCGACCCCACGCCGTCGGTCGTTCAGTACGTCGTGTAGCCGTCGGTGTCGAGGTAGTTGTGGACCACGGTCATCGAGTGGTCGGCGTGGAGCACCTTCGGACCGATGCGGACCCGTTCGTCGACCGCCTCAGCGAGCAGCGTCTCCTCCTCGTCGGTGAAGTCGTTGTGGTCCGAGAGGACGAACAGTGGGTTCTCCGGGGGTTCGACGTCGACGACGGGGTCGCCGTCCTCGTGCAACTGGACGACCGCCGCGTCTCTCGCCGTCGCCTCGAGCGTCTCTTCGAAACCCATCCGATAGACCGACACGCCCGGCGACGACTCGGCGGGCATGTGGCCGATGGCCTCGTCTTTCTTCTCCAGCGCCTTGCGGATCAGGGCGGCCGTGCTCCGCTCGTCGGGGTTGAGTCGTCGGAGTTCCCTCCCTTCGAAGCGGACCGTGAGTTCGTCGCCGAGCACGAGGTGGACGCGGACGTCCTCGCGGATGGCGTGCGAGAGGAAGAACGCGGAGTTGACACAGCGACACAGCACGTCGAGTCGCCCCGCACCGCCGGCGATGTCGTCGAGCGAGAACGACGGGTCGGTGGGGACGTCGTGACCGAGAACGATGAACTGACGCATACCGGAGAGTGCGGCGAGCGGGTAATGGCTCTGTCCACTCGCGGACGCTGCCGGCGCTGTCGTCGGCGCTATCGCTATGTCCTCGCGGCACCTGTCTCGGGTATGATACGGTTCCTGCTCGTCGCACTCCTCCTGCTGTCGACGACGGCGGTCGTCGCGGGCGTCCCGGACGTCCGACTCACCGTCTCCGAGGTGGTCGTCGAACCGACGACGCCGCTCGTCGGCGAACGGGTCACCGTCACCGTGACAGTGCAGAACTCCGGCGGCAGTAACTCACCAGTCGACGTCGACCGAATCATCCTCCGCGACGACGACGGTCGACTCGACACCGCCGAGAACCTGGGGGCGCTCTCGCAGGGCGACTCGGTGACCGTCCCGCTCACCGCTCGGTTCGACGACTCCGGCGTGCAGACGCTCGAACTGCGCGTCGTCGGCACTGACGAGAACCGAAACAGCGTCCGCATCTCCCACCCCGTGCCCGTCGCCGTCGAACGCGCCGCTCCACAGGTGACGCTCGCCGTCGCCGACCCCGCCGTCGACGCCGAGAGTCGCGTGCAGGTGACGCTCGCGAACCCCGCCGCCGTCCCCGTCCGGAATCTCGTCGTCGACTTCGACGGATCGTTCGGCGAGGCCGTCGACGGTCGACAGGTCGTCCCCTTCCTCGGCGCCGGCGAGACGGCGACGGTGAACCTCACCGCGATTCCGACGGCCGCAGGCGACCGCGAACTCGCCGTCCGCGTCGACTACACCACCGACTCGGGCACCGAAGCGACGACGACGCTGTCGAACGTCGTCTCGGTCGCCCCCTACGTCGACGACGTCGGTCTGGAAGTGCGACCGGTCCGCCCCGCCACGTCCGACGGGACGACCGACGTCGGCGATCTGCAGGGACTGCTCACCGGCGGCGGGGCCGTCACCGACGCGGGCAGCGACGCGGAGAACGTCGAACCCGACCCGACGCTCGTCGAGGTGGTCGTCACGAACTTCGGCACCGTCCCGCTCGACGACGTCGTGGTCGCCCCCGCGACGGCGAACCAGACGCTCCCGCGACAGGCCGTGGCGGGTCCGATCCTCCCCGGCGAGAGCGCGACGGCGCTCGTCGACCTCCGGGAGGTGCGACAGACCGAGAGCCTCCAGGTCGTCGTCGACTACGAGGCCGGCGTCCGCGAGCGTCGGGTGGAGACGACGTACATCTATCGTCCCCTCGTCGGCGACGTCCGCATCACGGACGTCCGACTGACCGCCGGGGATGGAACGGTCACGCTCTCGGGGAACGCCGCCAACGTCGGCCGCGGGGAGGCGACCGGCGTCGTCGTCGCCGTCGTCCCGACCGACCTGGTCGAACCGACCTACCCGCAGCGTGACTACTTCGTCGGGACGATCGGTGGCAGCGACTTCGCGCCGTTCGACCTCACTGCCGAAGTGAACGAGTCGGCGACGGCGGTCCCCGTCCAGGTCACGTATCAAGTCGACGGCGTCCGCTACACCCACGTCTACGATCTCCCGTACGAGGTCGCCGACGCGGGGCGGAACCGCGGCGGACTCCGACTGCCCGCCCTCGGAACCGCACTCGTCTTGCTCGTGGGTATCCCCGTCCTCCTCGTTCTCGCCCACCGGTCGGAACGGTTCGACCCGTTCGGACGGTTCCGTCGATGAGTCTCCTCTCTCACCTCACCGACGGCTCGCCGTCCGTCCTCCTCGCGCGACGGAACCTCACCCGGAACCGACTCCGGTCGGGACTCGCGGTGCTCGGCATCGTCATCGGGGTCTTCGCCATCGCGGCGCTGGGCATCCTCGGAACCGTCCTCGAACTGACCGCGACGGAGTCGCTGGGCGGCCTCGGCGATCAGGTCATCGTCACGCCGAACGCCGAGACGGGCAGCGACAGCCTCGACTCCCGCGACGTCCAGCAGATCGAGCGCATCGCCACCGGCGCGGAGGTGGTTCCGCTCGTCACGGGCGGTGCGGTCGCAGAGCGCGGCGAGCGTCGCTCGTTCGTCACGCTCTACGGGACCGAGGAACCGGCCTCGCTGTTCGTCGCCGCCGACGGCGAACTCCCCGAGCGGCACGTTCGCGGGGCGGTCGTCGGATCGGAGGTCGCCGCCGACCTCGGCGTCGGCGTCGGGCGGACGCTCGACATCGAAGGCCGGGAGTACCGCATCGTCGCCGTTCTCGAACCCGCGGAGGGAATCTCCCCCCTCTCTCCCGACGGCGCGGTGATCCTCCCACCGGCGGCGTTCGTCCAGGAGGAGGTCACGCAGGTCATCGTGCAGGCGGACTCCGGGACGGCGGCCGCCCGTATCGCCGACGACGTCAGGAGTCAACTGAACGCCCGCGAGGATCGGGTCGACGTCTTCGAACTCTCGTCTATCATCGACCAGATCGGCGACTTCTTCGATCTCCTCTCGGCGTTCCTGCTCGCCATCGGCTCTATCTCGCTACTCGTCGCCGGCGTGAGCATCCTGAACGTGATGCTGATGAGTACGAGCGAACGTCGCGAGGAGATCGGCGTCTTCCGCGCCGTCGGTGTCCAGAAGCGCGACGTGATGCGGATGATTCTCGTCGAAGCGACGCTTCTGGGCGTCGTCGGCGGACTCCTCGGAGTCGTTCTCGCCGTCGCGGGCACCGCCGTGCTCTACCTCCTCGTTGCGGAGGTGACGCTCTCGGCGATCCTCGCCGTGCAGAACGGGCTCTATCTCCTCGTCTCGTTCGGCTTCGGCGTCGTCGTCAGCCTCGTCTCGGGGCTGTACCCGGCGTGGACGGCGGCGAACGAGCGACCGGTCGACGCGCTTCGCGGAGGGTAGCGACGCTCGTCGCCTCTCGATCCGGAGTGAAGACCCGGTCGAACGCCGTCGACGAGAGTTTATCACTGACGACGTGACCACCGACCCCGTGCGCTGACTATCACCACGGAGTGCCTCGCGGAAGTACGGCACCAAACTTCGTGACGCAGACGTCGACGGTGCCGTCTGTTCGCCCACTGCCGCGTACCCTCGCGACTGCCGCGAGTCTGGTCGTCCCGACTTCGATCGCCGTCTCAGTCGAGTTCCTTCACCACGGTCGCGGGGTTCCCGCCGACGACGACGTTCTCGGGGACGTCGCTCGTCACGACGGCACCCGAAGCGACGACGGCCCCGTCCCCGATGGTGACGCCTGGGTTTATCACGGCGCGCCCACCCAGCCAGACGTCGTCACCGATCTCGACGGGTGCACCGTACTCCGGACCGGCCGCCCGGGTCTCGGCGTCGAGCGGGTGGGTGGCGGTGTAGATGTGCACCCCGGGTGCGAACATACAGTCGTCGCCGACGGTCACCTCACAGACGTCGAGGACGACGCAGTCGTAGTTCGCGTAGAACTCGTCGCCGACGTGGACGTTGTAGCCGTAGTCGCACCGAAACGGCGGCTCGACGTAGCAGTCCTCGCCGACCGATCCGAACAGCTCCGTCAGCAGCTCGTCGCGACGGTCGTGTTCGGTCTCGGTCGTCTCGTTGTAGAGACGCGTGAGTCGCTTCGCCCGCTCGCGCTCCTCGACGAGGACGGGGTCGGAGGCGTCGTACAGCTCACCGGCGAGCATCTTCTCTTTCTCTGTCGGCATACGTCGTGCTGGTGTGGCTACGTAAAAAACGGGTCGACTGTCGAGACACCGCCTGCGAGAGCGTCGGTGTGGACGACCGTCACCGCGGGGTGCTCGTCCCGTCGGTCGCCTCGAGGTACTTCTGGAGCAACGCGGGGAAATCCCGGCCCTTCAGATACCGGAGCCCGAAGTCCTCCGCCCAGGCGATGATGCCGGTGTCCTCGGTGACGACGCCGGCGTCCAACTCGCGGGCGAGGATGAGCAGGTCGAAGTCCTCCCGCGAGTCGAGGACGCCGCGACGGAGCGTCGTCCGATACTCCTGTCGGAGATCAGAGATGACCTTGTCGATCTCGGTCATGTACTCGTGTTCGTCGAGCGGCTTGCCGCGAGAGTCTTCGACCTTCCTGACGGCTTTCTCCGACACTCTCAGTCCGCGGTTGACCCGGTCGCTCATCTCGTCGATGAACCGGAAGACGATCTCCGCGGGGATCGCCACCTCGAAGCGGTCGGGGTTCTTCTTGATCACCCAGGTGTTGAGCTTCGAGATTATCTCGTCGTCGACGTCGCGGTCGGCGAGCATCTCCGTGAGTTCCTCGTACACCGACGGCGGGATGTAACAGGAGATGTTGAGTTCGAGCTTCGCCCGAGCGACGAGATCCAACAGGCGGTCGACCGCCGCCTCGAGGTCTTCGTCGTCCTCACGTATCTCCTCGGTGATGAACACCGACGTGTCGAGGACGAACCGTTGCTTCAGTGGATGCTCGACCATCACTCTCTCTTTGGGCTACGTTACCAAAGCATTCTCGCCTGTCGACGACGCAGTCGACGAGCGAACGCTTAATCTGGTAGATACTCACTATCACGTCATGGAGTACCACGAGCTGCTCGGGATCGGCTCCGAGGCGGCCCCCGACGTTCTCGAACACTTCGAGCGAGCTACGTACGAGGGTCGAGAGTATCGCCACCTCCCGGATACGCGTCACTCGATCGAACGCGGGACGGTGCTCATCGAAGGGACGGCGGTTCGCGGGTTCCCGAAGATCCTGCGGACGCTCGTCCTCGACCCCGGCGTTCGGCGCTTCTTCGACGGTCCGTTCGTCGCCGAAGAGAAGCTCAACGGCTACAACGTCCGTGTCGCTCGGATCGACGGCGACCTCCTCGCGTTCACCCGAAGCGGCTACATCTGTCCGTTCACGACGCGAACCGTCCCCGAACGGGTCGAGTTGGCTCCCTTCTTCGACGCCCACCCCGAGTTGATGCTGTGCGGAGAGATGATCGGTCCGGAGAGTCCCTACACGGACCACGACTATCCGACGGTCGACTCCCTCGAGTTCCGTGTCTTCGACGTCCGACACCGTGAGTCGGGCGATCCGCTCCTCGTCGACCGCCGTCGTCGCCTGTGCGAAGACTACGACCTCCCGCAGGCGACGTCGTTCGGCGTGTTCGACCCCGAGACGGCCGCCGCCGAGCTCCGGACGATCGTCGAAGAACTCGACGCCGAGGACCGAGAAGGGGTCGTGATGAAGTCGCTCGACGGCCGGAACCAGCTGAAGTACACCACCGCTGCGGCCAACCAGGGGTCGCTCGCCTACGCCTTCGCCGTCCCGTTCGACTACGGTCCCGACTTCCTCTTCCCGCGTGTCATGCGCGAGGCGTTCCAGTCGGTCGAGTTCGGCGAGAGCGAGGCCGAAGCTCGCGAACGAGCGCACGCGCTCGGCGAGGCGATCCTCCTCCCGGCCGTCGACGCGATTCGGGAGGTCCAGCGCGACGGCGAGACCGGGGAGGAACACACCGTCCGCGGCCCGCCGGAGGCCGTCGACGCGCTGTTCGATCATCTCGACCGGATGAACCTGCGCACGACGGTACGGCGCGACGAGACGGTCGACGGCGAGCGCGTCGTCACGTTCCTGAAACACTCGGCGGCGACGACGGACTCGGTGAAGAGCTATCTAGACGGACAGACGTTCCGGAGCTGAGAGGTCGGTCTCGTCGGCGACCCACAGTCACTCCTCTCTCTCGTCGTGGTCCGTCGCTTCCACGCGGCGGTTGACGTCGAGGTGATAGTGTCTGAGGATGTCGCGCCCGATGAGCACCGGATGCGTCATGTGGCCCCGGTCGACGACGTTGGCGGCGACAGTGTGTCGTGTCCCGCCGATGCCGACGACAACGTCCACCACCGGTCTGCTCTTCCCTCGCTTGACGCTCCCCGAACGGATGCGACTCACCGTGTGGATGGGACCGGCACCGATCTCGGCGGCGAGACGGAGGTCGATGCTCGTCCGTTCGGCACCCGTGTCTGCCTTTCCGACGACGGTCTCCGTCCCGGTCGTCCCGCTGACGACGATCCGTTCGGTGAAGCCGACGACGACCGGCCGGTCGGGGACGTGCGAGAGCGGCGTCGGCGTACAGGAGGGCTCCGAGTCGTCGAGCGTCGCGGCGAGTGCCGAGACGCGTGCGTCGTCGACGTCGCCGCCGCCGCGCTCGACGGCGAGACGAGCGATGTACGGGGCAGGACTCCGGCCCGTCGCCCGATAGAGGCCTTTGAACCCCGCCGTGGGGTTGACCTCGAGGACGTACCAGCCGTCGCTACCCTCGATGAGGTCGACGCCTGCGTAGTCGAGACCGAGCGCCGCCGTGGCCTCGCGAGCGACGGCGAGGACCTCGTCCGTGACGTGGTCGCTCGCGTCCTCGACGTCGCCGCCGAGGGCGACGTTGGTACGCCAGTCACCTTCCGGTGCGTAGCGGAACATCGACCCGACGACGTCGTCGCCGACGACGTACACCCGGAGGTCCCGCGGACGCTCTCTCGTTCCGATGAACCGTTGGAGGAACGCTCGGCGGTTGCCCACCTTCGCCGTGTAGACGTCTCGGTCCCCGACTCGCCACGTTCCGCCGCCGTTGGTTCCGACGGCCGTCTTGTAGACCGCGTCGGGACCGAACGCCGAACGGAACTCCGAGAGGAGATCGCCGCCGAGGGCGAACACCGTCTCCGGCGTCCTGATACCCGCCCGGGCCAACGCTGCGGCCGCCGCCGTCTTGTGGGCCGCCCGGATCGTCGCGTCGGGAGCGTTGAGCATCGGTCGGAGCGCCTCGAGCGTGAGCGCGACGCCGTGGTCCTCCAGCGGCTGGTCGGTCTTCGAGAGGAGCAGTCGGTTGACGACGACGTCGACGTCCGGCCGCAGGTCGACGTCCTCGTCGACGAAGTGAAACACCAGGTTCTCCTCTCGGAGCCAGACGGGGGTGTGGCCGAGCGCCTCGACCGCGTTGAGGATCGCCTTCGTCTCCTTGCTGCTGTGCAGGCTCAACACCCCCACTCGAACGCGGTTCCGTTCCATCCTAGAAGTAGTCGACAGAGCGTAGAAAGGGTGTCGCTCGCCGAGAGCAGTCGTCGCTACTCGCTCTTCCCGATCAGTGGGACGCCTCGACCAGTTCGACGAGTTCCTCGGTCCCGTGGTAGCCGAACCGCTGCTCGGCCAGTTCCCCGTCGCGGTAGAGTAGGAGGGTCGGGACACCTTGCATCTCCAGCTCCTCGACCAGATCGAGCGTCTGTGAGGCGTTGATCATCGCGACCGCGACGCCGGTCGCACGGGCGACGTTGCCCAAGATCGGTTCCTGCATCTTGCACTTGCCACAGCCCTCGGTGTAGAACTCGACGAGGAGGTCGTCGTGTTCGTCGATGGCGGCGTCGAGTGCGGCACGGTCGTCGAGGCGGATCGGTTTGGAACTGAGATGTGTGTCGCTCATGGTGTCTGATATCGGCGGCAGTGGGTTAGCTGTTGATGGGTCGTCGCGGTGCGCTCACGACGGGGTCGTCGCGTCTCTCGGTCCGAAAGAGGGCGACTACGCGTATTGACGGATGAGGGCGGCGTACTGGTCGGCCTGTTTGACGCCGACGAGCGACTCCTGCGGTTCGCCGTTCGCGTAGAGAACCGTCGTCGGGATGCCACGGACGCCGTGTTGGGCGGCGAGCTGCTGGAACTGATCGGAGTCGACTTTCAGGACGGCTGCTGGCGTCTCCTGTGCGACCGTCTCCAGGATCGGCTCGAGCATCTGGCACGGACCACACCAGTCGGCGTAGAAGTCCACGAGGACGACGTCGTGGTCGGCGACGACCGTCGCGAAGTCGTCGCTGGACTCCAGGGTGATCGGGCTGGTCGGCGTGGTCTTCGTCGCTTGTTCGTCTGTCATTACACTCGATACGAACCGTACCGACATAAGGGTTGTGTATGGTTGGTCCAATACTAAACAAACACCCGTCTGCGGCGGCAGTCGTTCACTGGAGTCGGTCTGCGAACGCGTACGGCAGTGCGGTGTAGACGAACGCGTTTCCGGCGAGCGCGTCGACGGTAGTGTACTCGTCGACGGCGTGAGCGGTGTCCGTCCCGAGGGCGAACTCGACGGTCGGGATGCCAGCGTTTCTGAGCTGTTTCGCGTCCCCGCCGCCGGTCGCACTCCGACGGTAGACCCGCTCACCGGTGGCCTCACGCGCGAGCGCTGTCGTCGCAGAGACGATGGGGTCGTCGACGTCGACGATCGTCCCGACGCTCCGGCGACTGTCGGTGAGTTCCACGCCGTCGAACTCCTCCAGACGGCTGCGAACCGCCGCGAGGATGGCTCGGGTGTCGACGCCGGGCGAGACACGGACGTCGAGCCGGGCGGTCGCCCGCTCGGGGACGCTGTTGATCGCCTCGCCGCCGTCGAGCGTTCCGAGGTTGACGGTCGGATACTCGAACAGCGTGCGAGCCTCCCGCTCGCCCATCTGGGGCGCGTAGTAGTCGATCGACTCCTCGACGGTCGCTCGAACGTCGTCGTCGAGGTTGAGTGGCCGCGCTTCGAGCAGCTCTCGGACCGCCGTCACCGCATCGTACAGTCGGTCGATGGCGTTCGTCCCGAGCATCGGCCGCGACCCGTGGGCCGCCGCTCCCCGCGCTTCGAGGGTGAGCCAGAGACTGCCACGGTCTGCGACGGTGACGGAGTGACGGCCCCGTTCACAGGTCGTCTCGCCGACGACACAGCCGTCGGCGGCGAGATGACCTCCCTCGATCAACGCCGGCAGACCGGCCGCACCGCCGGTCTCCTCGTCGCTGACGAAGGCGAAGGTGAGCGAGACGGGCGGCGTCGTTCCGGTCTCGGCGTACGCTCGAGCGGCCAGAAGCATCGCGGCCAGCGGTCCCTTCATGTCCGTCGCTCCCCGTCCGTAGAGCCGCTCGCCGACACGTTCTCCCAGCGGGTCGTGGGTCCACGCCGTCGAGTCGAAGGGAACGGTGTCGACGTGTCCGTTGTAGAGGAGCGTGTGCTCGGACGTACCCGGGAGTCTCGCGACGAGGTTCGGTTTCGCCTCGTCGACGGCGATGCGTTCGGTCTCGAACCCGGCAGTACGGAGCGACCGCTCCAGCCACGCGATCAGGTCGGCCGTCTCACCGGGCGGGTTCTGCGTGTCGAAACCGAGGAGTGCGAGCGCCGTCTCGGTGAGTTGGTCGCGACGGTCGTCGAGGAACTCCGAGAGCGGAGGAGGGAGCGACGACACGGCCACTCACTCGTCCGCCGTCGACGTCGACGGGTCGGTCGCGTACGACTCACGGAACTCGTGGACGAGTCGGCCCATCTCGGCGTACCAGTCGTTGAGCGTCCGCTGGAGGTCGTCGGCGATCGCCTCCGGGTCGGCCAGCCGGTAGACGTGACAGTAGCCGCCGGTCTCGTAGGACTGCTGTTCTTTCTCGACGAGTCCACTCTGACACAGTCGCTGCACGGCGCGGTACGTCGTCGAGCGCTCGCGGTCGACCGCGGCCGCGAGGTCGTCGACGGTCATCGGACGCGACTGTTCGACGAGCGTCCGGAAACAGCGCCGTTCGAGATCGCCGAGGCCGTGAATACACTCCAAGAGCCCCTCACACGCCATGTCCTGCCGGAGGTGGTCGCGCATCGAGTTTCCCATACTCGTCCTTCGGCCTCTGTCGCCAAAACAGTTGTGTGAATCTTGTGCAATCAGAACTACACAGACGACTGCTGTCGCTCGACTCGGCGCTGTCGGAGTTCTCGGACGCTGTTGTAGACGACGGCGCCGCTGACGAGCACCGCCGACCCGACGATGATGACGAGGCTGACCGTGCTCAGCACGTCGATGCCGTAGCTGTTTCCGATCTGGCGGACGGCGACGGCGATCGCACCGCCGACCAGCATCAGCCCGAAGTAGATCTTGATACCGTCCTCGTCGACCAGACTGGTCGCGGCGGTCCCGAGGCGCGCGCCGAGTGCGCTCCCGGCGAGGAGCGGGGCGACGATACTGAGGTCGACACCGCCCGACTGGGCGTACAGGAAGCTCCCGACGCCGCCGGAGACGGTGATCTGGAGGATGTCGGTGCCGACGGCGACGGCGGCCGGGACGCCGAACCCGTACATCATCGCGGGCATCAGGAGGAAGCCGCCACCGACACCCAGGAAGCCGGCGAGCACGCCGACGACGAGACCGACCGCCAGAATCACCCACAGCGACACCGACGGCCCCCCCGTCAGCGACACCATCGGCGGGAGGTGAATCCCGGTGAACAACCCGGTCGTCTCGTCGCTTTCCTCGCTTTCGTCGTTCTCGTCGCTCTCACTGCTCTCGCCGCTCTCGTTACCCTCGTCGGTGGACGTCTGCCACGAGTCGTAGACGACGAACGCGCCGACGAGACCCAACAGTCCGACGTAGGCGACGGAGATGATCATGTCGGCGAGTCCGGCCGCCTCGAGACCGAGGACGACCGTCTTCCCGGCCTCGATACCGGCGGTCACGCTGAGCGTCATCAGCGCCGCGAGTTTGTAGTCGACCTGGCCGAGCGAGCGGTGTCTGAGCGCGCCGATGACGGACGTCCCGAACACGAACGCGAGGCCGCTCCCGACGGCTACCCGCGTGGGATACCCCATGACGATGAGCGCCGGCGTGACGAGAAAGCTCCCCCCCATCCCGAAGAACCCGAACAGGATGCCGATGAGCACTCCGAACCCCACGAAGAGCACGAGGAGAGCGAGACTCATGCCGAGTATTTCCACGACTACTCACCACCGAGCGCGTCCAGCACGGCGGGACCGACCAGTCGGACGAGCCCCCCGTAGCCGACGTACAGCACGATCGCCTCGACGAGCACGAGTCCGACGAGTGCGACGGCCTGAGCCGTCCCGGACAGCGTTTCGATTCCGAACATCGATCAGCGGCCTCCGATAGTGTATGGTTTTGTACGAATCATACTATTCTGTCTACTGCACCATACCCGGCAGGGAAACTTAACAGTTTTGGGAACGAGATACAATACTGGCTGCCGGTTCTCGGTCGTCTTCGACCAGAGACGCCGCCGAAACGGTCCAGCCTCGGACGGCGGCCGTCGACGACGTCTTCATCTCGTCTTCGGTTCGGCAGGACGCTGTCACCACGCGACCGACACGTGGAGGGACGGTCGGTGCCACGGCTGGTCGGATCCGAGAGAAATCGAGAGAAGTGCGTTCAGTTCTCGACCGACACCGACTGCGTGGACTGCTCGGCCTGTGGATACTTGTCGCGGAACTCGTGGATGAGCTGTCCCATCTTCGCGTACCACTCGTTGAGCATCGTCTGCATCTCGTCTGCGATCTGCTCCGGGTTCGTCGGCCGGTAGACGTGGTAGTAGCCGCCCTGGTCGTAGTTCACCTGTTCCTTCTGGATGAACCCGGTCTGCAGCAGCCGCTGGACGGAGCGGTACGCCGTCGACCGCTCGCGGCCGACCTGTTCGGCCACCTCGTCGACGGTCAGCGGTTCGGCGCTCTCGGTGAGTACCTGGAAACAACGCTTGTCGAGTTCTTTCAGCCCGTGCATACACTCCAGCAGTCCTTCACACTCCATGTCCTGCTGGATCAGTTCGCTCATCGAGTTAGCCATGGTTCCTGTGTAACATCTGGGTCTGCTTCGATAAAAGGGTTGTCTAGTTTATGCACAATCGCGCACAGCCGTCAGGCCGTCAGTCGGCACCGACGGCCGCCGTCGAGTCGTCGGTCATCCGGGCCCGGAGATACCCCTGGGCGTACGCGCCGAGGAACATCCCGCCGATGGCCCACAGGATCGGGAGGTTCCCGATTCCGAGGCTCGCGTAGGCTGCACCCGGACAGATGCCCGAGACCCCCCAGCCGACGCCGAAGATCGATCCGCCGACGAGGACGTTCCGATCCATCGACTTCAGTCGACGGCTGTACGCTCGGCCCGTCAGCGGTGCGGTCCGGTCGAGGCGGGTCGCCACGAAGAACGTGACGCCGGTGACGACCGCGGCACCCCCCATCACGAAGAGGAGTCCCAGATCCTCGAACTGGAGGAAGTTCAACACGACCTCCGGCTGTGCCATCTCGCTGAAGCCGAGTCCGAACCCGAAGATCAGGCCGCCGACGAGGATCAGCGGCATGAAAAGCGGGTGGCGGTCTTCGGCACCGCTCATGGCGTCACCCCCAGTGCCTGGACCAGTTGGGCGGTCCCGATGGCGACGGCCATGAACGTGACGACGTTCACGATCGACGTCGAGGACGCCGAGCCGACCCCACAGACGCCGTGGCCGGAGGTGCAGCCCTTTCCGAGGCGCGTCCCGACGCCGACGAGGAACCCGCCGCCGAGCAGTCGCCACCACTGAACCTCGGTGGTGAACCACGCGTCGAACAGCAGTGCGTAGACGGCCGCGCCGCCGACGATGCCGAGGGTGAACACGACCCGCCAGTCACGCGACCGGAGGTACTTCCCCTGGTTGAATCGGGGGAGTTTCGACACGTAGGACAGCGTCGACTCGAAGAACGTGCTCGCACCGGCGATGATGCCCGTCCCGAGGTAGATGACGGCTGCCCCGACGCCGATCAGTAGTCCACCGATGGCGTACTGGGCGATCCCGTTCGGAAACAGCGCTGCAGTGTCTAACATCGTCGATCAGTTGGTCAGCGCGTCCTGGCTGGCGGCGCAGTTGTTCGGACCGAGTTCGAGCTCGAACGCCTCCTCGTCGGAGGCGTCGGACTGGCCGAGGTTCGTCGCGATGATCTCCTCGTAGTTACTCGGCCGCGGCGGCATGTCCGAGAGGATGAACTCGACGAACTCGTCTCTGTCCATGCTGAGCGCGTCCATCCGGGACTTCAGGTCGCCGAGCGACGCGACGTACGTCCCGTCGTCGCGGGGCGTCGCGGCGTCGCTGAAGTGAGCGGGAGCGACGAGCGTCTCGTCGGGGAGCGACAGCACCGTATTCTGCAGGGTGTCGTAGAGCAACCCGGCGGCGTCCTCGGCACCCTCGTCCCCCTCTTCGAGGTCGGGGCGCGCGACGCTCTCGGTGAACAGACCGTCGCCGGTCGCGAGCACCTTTCCGTCGACGAGGTAGGAGGTCATCCCCGAGGTGTGCCCCGGCGTGTGGAGCACTTCGATGTCGACGTCGCCGACCGGCAGCACGTCGCCGTCGGCGACCGTCTCGTAGTCGCTGTCGTAGTCGACGCCGCGGGCGACCGCCGGCTCGGGGAGGACGGCCGTCGCGTCCGTCTCGGCGGCGAGCGTCCGGACGCCCGAGATGTGGTCGGCGTGGACGTGCGTGTCGAGCGCGTACTTCAGGTCCGCACCGAGGGTACGGGCGTCCTGCACGTACTCCGAGGTGAACGCACGGAGCGGGTCGACGACGGCGGCCTCGCCGTCGGAGACGACCAGGTAGGCGAGACAGCCGCTGGAGGGACGACGGTACTGGGCGATCGTCGCCTCGGAGTCGACGTCGAGTTCGGCGTACTCGTAGATGCGCGCCCAGCCTTTCATCCCGCGTTCGAGGTTCGTCGCCTCGACGCCTTCCTCCTTCAGGAGTCCGGCGACGTACTCGCTGGAGCCGCCTTTCGCACAGACGACGACGACCGGCTGGTCGTCGGGGAGTCGACTCAGGAGTTCGTCGTCGACGCCTTCGAGGAGCTCGAAGTACGGGACGTTGATCACGTCGACGCTCTCGCCGTCGATGCTCCACTTCTCGAACTCTCCTTCCGCGCGAACGTCGAGGATCGTCAGCGGCTCTCCGGCGTCGATCTTCGCCTTGAGATCCGCTGGTTGGATTGCCTCGACTGCCACGTCCGGTTCGGGGAACTGTGAATCGCTCATCTTCGTTCCCTACTACCGGGTCGTTCGCCTTAAGGGTTTGCATAGTATTTTGAACACTGCGCAATACCGCTCGCCGGGGTCGCACCGACCGTCCATCGCGGCGGCGGAAGATAGTCGGCGATTGACAGTCGATACTACTGTTTCACCGTGCAGGCGAGCGCCTGTGCGAAACGGAGTAGTGTGCTCCCGACCCACGGACCGACACACTTTTACAGTCGAAGGCGGTATTGTGGAGTAAGTCCAATAACGGACATACCAACCATGAGCAACGAGATAGACGCAACCGAGACGCTCGACGTACAGGGAGTCAACTGCCCGATGCCGGTCATCAAGACGAAGCAGGCGATCGACGGACTGTCGGCGGGCGACGTGCTCGAGGTCGTCGCCACCGACTCCGGCAGCATGAGCGACATCAAAGGCTGGGCCGACTCGACCGGCGGGGTCGAGCTCGTCGACCAGGTCGAAGGTGACGGCGTCTACACCCACTACGTCCGCAAGACGGAGTGAACCACATGAGCACTGACACCACAGACACGTCCGAACAGGCGACCGACGGACCGGACGCCGCCACCGTCGCCGAACTCGAGTCGCGAATCGAGGAGTTGGAGGCCGACCTCGCGGCGGTCCGCGACGACGACGAGCCCAAGAAGATGTCCATCATCGCGACGAAGGGGACGCTCGACATGGCGTACCCGCCGCTGATCCTCGCCAGCACCGCTGCTGCCTTCGGCTGGGAGGTGCAGGTGTTCCACACCTTCTGGGGGCTCGACGTACTCCACGAGGAGCGCTCGAAGAACCTCAAACTGAGCGCCGTCGGCAACCCCAACATGCCGATGCCGAACGCCGTCGCCGCCCTGCCGGGGATGGACTCGATGGCGACGAAGATGATGCAGAAGAAGATCGCAGACAACAACACCGCCTCCATCGAGGAGCTCATCCAGACCTCCCTCGACATGGGCGTGGAGTTCCAGGCCTGTCAGATGACCATCGAACTGATGGGATACGACGAGGAGGACTTCTACGACGGCGTCACCACAGGCGTCGGCGCCGCGACCGCGCTGCAGTTCATGGCCGACGCGGACGTCCAGCTGCTCGTCTAACCGCCTCGTCTCCGCGCTGAGTCACGCAAATCAGCGCACCATCGTTTCGGCGCACAGCCGACCACGTACAATCTTTAATCGCTACCCACGCGTACGTACACTAATTCAGTATGACAAACGCTATCACAGCAGCCGAGCTCCGAGACCGCATCGACGACGGGACCGACTTCGAACTCGTCGACACCCGCCCGGAAGACAACTACGAGTCGTGGCACATCGACGGTGCGGTGAACTACCCGTACAAACCCGACGACGAGTTCGACCCCGAGACGTTCAAAGCGGAAACCGGCGTTGAGGAGGACGACACCGTCTACACCATCTGCGCGAAGGGCATCTCCTCGGACGACTTCGCCGACGAACTCCGGGACCACGGGTTCGAGGACGTCACCGTCGTCGGCGACGGGATGGAGGCCTGGAGCGCCGTCTACGACGTCGTCGAGATTCCGACCGCCTCGGAGGCCGTCGAAATCTTCCAGGTCCAGCGGCGCGCGAAGGGCTGTCTCGGCTACCTCGTCGGATCGACGTCGACCCGCGAGGCGGCCGTCGTCGACGCCTCTCGCCACACCGACGAGTTCGTCGCCGCCGCCGACGAACACGGCTACACCATCACGGACGTCTTCGACACGCACGTCCACGCCGACCACGTCTCCGGTGGCCGGGAGCTCGCAGACGAGGTCGGGGCGACCTACCATCTCGGTGCCAACGCCCGCGAGCGCGGCGTCGAGTACGAGTACGACGCGCTGGCGGCGAACGACGTCGTCAGCGTCGGCGACGTCGACGTGAAGGCGCTGTCGACGCCGGGTCACACCTCCGAGATAGTGAGCTATCTCGTCGACTCCGAGGCCGTCCTGACGGGTGACACGCTCTTCGTCGGCTCCGTCGGCCGGACGGAGCTCCAGTTCGGTGGCGGCGGGGCCGCCGACGGGGCGCGACTGCTCTACCAGTCGCTCCACCGGACGCTGCTCGCCGAACCCGATAGCGTCACCGTCCTCCCCGGCCACTTCGCGCTGAGCAACGAGGGCGAGGCGACCGACGGGACGCCGGGCGAACCGATCCTCGCGAGCGTCGGCGATCTCCGACGTGGCCAGGAACTGCTGCAGGTCGACGAGGAGACGTTCGTCGACCGACTCACCGACCGTCTCCCGGAGAAGCCACCGAACTACCAGCGAGTCATCGACGTCAACACGGGTCGCCGCCGCCTCGACGAGGGGGAGGCGACGGAGTTGGAACTCGGCCCGAACCGGTGTGCGGCGAGCGACTGACGCCGCTGACGCCGCCGCTCAGCGACCCGCGAGCGACCCGACGCTCGGCGTCTCGTCGGCCGAGACGTGACCGAGCGCGACGGTCATCACCGGAACGGGTGCGGCGGTGACGACGCGCTGGGCGGCGCTGCCGAGCATGTTACGGCGGAAATCCGCACCGCGCGTCCCCATCATCACGAGGTCGACGTCGTTCTCCTCGACGTAGCCGAGGATCTGGTCGCTCGGACTCCCCGTCCGGACGGCGGTGACGACGTCGACGCCGGCCTGGCGGAGTAGCGCCGCGGCCGTCTCGGTCACCTCGCGCCCCTCGGCGTCGAGTTCGGCGGTCACGTCGCCGACGAGGTCGTCGCTGAGCGTCAGGAACGCGCGGTCGTCGACGACGTAGAGGACGTGGACCGTCGCGTCCTGCCAGTCGGCGAGGGCCGCGACGTGATCGACGAGCGCGTCGGTCGTCTCGCTGCCGTCGGTCGGAAAGAGGATCGTGGAGTACACGGTATCAGATAGGTGGGCGACGGCTAAGACCGTCCGGTCGGTTCCCACGACCCGAGAACGACCGACAGCCGGAGTGCCGTCGATCGAAGACGGCGTGTCGCTCGCTCGGCGGCCGTTCACTCGGACGTTCGCTCGTTCGTCCCGATCTCGACGCGGACCGTCTCGAGCGACGGGATCGACGACTGAGCGCCGGCCGTCTCGATGCTCAGCGAGGCCGCCACCGTCGCGGTCTCGACCGCCGCACGGAGCGACGCGCCGCGGGACAGTTCGGCGGCGAGATAGCCGTTGAACGTGTCGCCCGCGCCCGTCGTGTCGACGGGTGTCGTCGGCGGTGGAGAGACGGTGAACGTCTCGTCGTCCTCGACGAGCACGTCCTCGGGACCGCGCGTCCGGACGACCGTCCCGTCGAAGTCGGCGAGCGCGCTGCCGAGTGCGGTGTACTCGTGTTCGTTCGGGCGGACGACGTCGACCGCCGGATGGACGACGAGTCGCTCCGCGCCGTCGACGGGTGCGGGGTCGACGATCACCGTCGGCCCGTCCTCGCTCTCGTCCGCCGCGAGCAGATCGAGCAGTGCGACGACTGGCGCGACCGGGATCTCGTTCTGCAGGAGGAGACAGTCTGCCCGCCGCACCCGCCCGAGGTGAGCCTCCACGTAGCGTCGGTCGACCTGTCCGTTCGCCCCCTCGACGATGGCGATACGGTTCTCGCCGTGCTCGTCGAGGAAGACGTAGGCCTTCCCGGTCTCGCCGTCGCCGACGTGGACGTGCGAGACGTCGACGTCGGCGTCTCGGAGGCCGTCGAGGACGCCGAAGGCGTGTTCGTCGACGCCGACCTTCCCGAGCAGCGTCGTCTCCGCGCCCGCTCGGGCGGCCGCGACCGCCTGGTTGGCCCCCTTCCCGCCGTGGAAGACGCTGTGTGGGAGGTCGGTGATCGCCTCGGGTACGTCCGTCACTCGGACGGTCGACCCGGACGCCGGGAACCACTCGTACGTCTCGGCCAATCGGTCGAGTGCGGCGGTTTCGAGGTTACTGACGAGGTCGACGTTGACGCTTCCGAGACTGACGACGGTACCCATTCGTTCTACGGGCCGGTGCGTCGCCCCGTAATCTCGTCGATGTCGAGGCGGACACCCACCGGTTCGAGGTCGTCGATGGACTCGCCGAACACCCGCAGCGGCGCGTAGTCGAGGTCTCGCTCGTCGACGGCGGGCACCTCGTCGGCGTCGACGCGAGACAGCGGTCCGCGGACGACGACGCTCCACGAGGTGTCCGCCTCGGAGTCGTAGTCGTAGACGAGCAGACACCCTCGCTCGGTCGTATCGAGGAACGCCATCTTCTCGCTGCCCTCGTGCTCGCCGAGACGGAAGTAGACGACGCCGTCCTCGTAGTGGTACGCCACCGGGATCGCGTAGGCCTCGTCGCCGTCGGCCAACGCGAGCGTCCCCGTCCCGTGGGTCCGGAGGAGTTCCTCGACTTCGGTCTCCTCCATCCCGAACGTGTACGTGTACTCGATGTCTCTCATCGGTGGGTGTACGAGGGCCGGGAGAAAGACTCTACTGTCGGCGCGACCGGACTGCCCACCCTCGCGAGACGGCCGGCCACCGTCAGCACAGCTCGGCGAGCGCGACGAACGGGGCGGCCACGACAGGGGAGCCGTGCATGTGTCTGTCTCGGTGTCGCTCAGAGACGCTCCGTTCGTGCTGAGACGCCAAAATCGCCCGAACGTATATAAATGACGGGGAGGAAACCGCAAGACAGCGTCGGGGTACAACTGCGCTCCCAAACTGTTTGGGAACGAGGTTGAATAGGGATAGGTGTCTTGAACAGAGTACGCAGAAGGAGTCCGAGACTATGAGCACGGTGGGAACACAACAACACGAGAGCAAGGGGAACGCGGTCGACGTCGACTCGGAGGACGACGTCGAAGCGGAGAAAGAGCAGCAGGAGTTGGAGACGGACGATCTGTTCCACATCCTGCAGAACCAGCGTCGCCGGCGCGTCCTGAAGTTCCTTCAGGACTACGACGAGGGCGAGCAGGTCGACATGCGCGACATCGCCGAGCAGGTCGCCGCCTGGGAGCACGAGACGACCGTCCAACAGCTCAGCTCCAACGAGCGCCAGCGCGTCTACATCGCGCTCTACCAGAGTCACCTCCCGAAACTCGACGAGAAGGGCGTCCTGGAGTACAACCAGAGCCGCGGCATCGTCGAGCGGACGGCGGTCGCCGACCAGTTCGACCCGTATCTGGACGTCGACGGCGCCGACGGCGAGGAGACGCCGACGACCGCAGACGAGCCGGCGACGACCGAGACACCGGCCGAACCGGCGACCGCCAGTCGGAGTTCGACGAGCTACTACAGCGGCGCGACGGCGCTCGGCCTCGCGCTGACCGCGATGTCCTGGGTCGGCGTCGCGCCGACCGCCGTGACGAGCTACCTCGCGACGTTCATCACCGGGATGTTCGCCTTCATCACCATCGGTCTCAACTACCAGCGGTACGTCTGAACTGAGTCGACACCGCCGCCCCGACTCGACTCAACCCCCCGGTCCGCAGTCGCCGGGTGGGACACAGAAGAGTCAGGTCGGTTCACCTCCTATCGGACGCCATGTCCAGCACTGTCCTCGTCGCAGGCGCCAGCGGCGGAACCGGGCGACGCATCCTCGAACGGCTCGCCACGACCGACTTTCGCGTCCGTGCGCTGACGCGTACGTGTCGCAACGTCGACGACCTCGAAGCGCTCGGCGCCCACGAGGTCGTCGTCGGCGACCTCCTCGAGCCGTCGGACGCCGCGACGGCCGTGAAGGGCTGTGACGCGGTGCTCTGTGCGGTCGGGACGACACCCGGTCTCGCCGACCTCCTCGGCGAACCGGTCGTCGACGACACCGGCGTGCGGAACCTCGTCAACGCCGCCGTCGCCGCCGACGTCGACCGGTTCGTCCTCGAGAGCTCACTCGGCGTCGGCGACTCCCGAGAGCAGGCACCGCTCGGCCTCAGACTCGTCCTCTGGCGCTATCTGGCCGCGAAGAACCGCGCCGAGGCGTGGCTCCGCTCGTCGGGACTCACCTACACGGTCTTCCGCCCCGGCAGGCTGACCGACGACCCGGCCTCCGGCGACGTGCTCGTCGGGGAGGGCGGGGCCACGGTCTCCGGCGCCATCTCCCGCGACGACGTCGCCCGCCTCATGGTCGCGGCGCTGTCGACGCCCGAGGCGGCGGACCGGACGTTCGAGGTGGTCGAACACGGCCGGAGCCACGGCCCGACGCGCGGGTTGGTCGACGTCGACTGGCAGTTCGCGCCGGAGCCGGGCGACTCTGACGGCAGGCGATCGCCGTCAGATCCGGGCGACTCCGACGGCGGCCGCCTGCCGTCGGACACGTCTAACTCCGACGGCCCGATCCGGATCGAGGTCACCGAAGCGGAGCCCGAGGAGAGCGAAGACGGTGACGTCGACGACTCGGAGGCGTAGCCGGGGCGGCTACTCGAACTCCGGTGCCCACGTCCCTTCCAGTTCCTCGTCGCTCCGACGCTGTTCGACGTAGTAGACCCGCGTGTCGCGGATCCGCCGCAGGAGGTTCGTCCCCTCCTCGTCCTCGTCGAGTCTGACGACCCAGTAACCGGTGTCGGCGTCGAACCAGAGATCCTCTTCCGGAAGCTCTTGCAGCCGCTCGACGCCGTCGGGGCCGTCGTACACTATCTGTGCCATCTGTTCACATAGGTCACGTGAGCGAATAAGGGTTGGCGTGCGGGGTGGCGTGGTCGGCGTGACACGGCGCGACAACAGCTATCTCGCTCGCCCCCCTCAGTTCCTGCATACGACGCGGCAGTCGTGTCGACAGCCATGTCCGACCTGACACTCCCTGCGAAGCGCGTCCACGGCGAGACGGTCGCCGACCGACTCACCGACACCGTCCGGACGCGCGTGCTCCCGGCCCGCTATCTGCGGCGCGACGCGACCGGCGACGTCGTCGAGACGCCGGCGGAACTGTTCGACCGGGTTGCGACCGCCGTCGCGGAAGCGGAAGCCGCGTACGGCGGCGACGTCGACCGCTGGGCCGACCGCTTCGGCGAGCGACTCGTCGGCCTCGAGTTCGTCCCCAACTCGCCGACGCTGATGAACGCCGGCACCGACGGCCAGCTGTCGGCCTGTTTCGTCATCTCGCCGGCGGACTCGCTGGACAGCGTCTTCGCGACGCTCGGACGGGCCGCGAAGGTGTTTCAGAGCGGCGGCGGCGTCGGCTACGACTTCTCGCGACTCCGGCCACAGGGCGCCCCCGTCCGGTCGACCGGCGGCGGCGCCAGCGGCCCCGTCTCGTTCATGCAGGTGTTCGACACGATGTGCGAACAGCTCCGGCAGGGCGGACGTCGCCGCGGCGCGCAGATGGCGATCCTCCGCGTCGACCACCCCGACGTCGGCCGCTTCTGCGTCGCCAAGCGAGGGGAGGGGGAGCTCGCGAACTTCAACGTCTCGGTCGCCGTCACCGACGCGTTCCTCGCGGCCGTCCGGAGCGACGGCGACTACCCGCTCGTCGACCCTCGGACGGGAGAGCGACACGTCGCCACCGACGCCACCGTCGCCTTCTACAGCCCCGCGTTCGCCGACGCAGCTCCCGAACGCGTCGACGCCAACCTCTGGCGCGACTACGCGGCCGCGGTTCCGGGGCTCGACGCCTACCGCGACAGAGTCGACGTCGCCGTCGGCGACCCGCTGTCGCTGCCGGCCGGTCTCGTCTGGACGCTCGCCGTCGACGGCGCGTGGCGAAACGGCGAACCCGGCCTGTTCGCACTCGAGACGACCAACCGCGACCACTCGTTCGACGTCGATCGGTTCCCGGCGCACCGGATCGCGGCGACGAACCCTTGTGGCGAGCAGCCCCTAGAGAACTTCGAGGCCTGCACGCTCGGCCACGTCAACCTCTCGCTCGTCGTGACCGAGGGCGCGACGCCGTGGTTCGACCGTGATCCGACGAACGGAGGCGAGAGAGGCGAGGAGAGCACCGAGGACGGGGCCGCGCTCGCGTCCGACGTCGAGCGACTGCTCGCCGACGGCGTCGACTTCGACCGACTCCGGAACGTCGTCCACGACGGCGTCCGCTTCCTCGACGACGTGCTCACCGTCTCGACGTTCCCCGTCGACGAGATCGCCGACGCCGTCCGCGACGGCCGGAAGATCGGTCTCGGCGTGATGGGGTTCGCCGAACTGCTGATCCAACTCGGCGTCCGCTACGGGTCGCCGGCGTCGGTCGAGGTCGCCCGGCAAGTGATGGCGTTCGTCGACCGCGAGTCGAAACTGGCGAGCCACGAACTCGCGCTCGAACGAGGGACGTTCCCGGCGTGGGGCGAGTCGAAGTGGGCGACGCCGACGCAGTACCCCGACTGGTTCCGCCGACACAGCGGTCTGGACCCCGACGACTGGCACGACGGGTTCCCGCTGCGGAACCACAACACGACGACGGTCGCCCCCACCGGGACGACGGCGATGATCGCCGACACCACCAGCGGGTGCGAACCGCTGTTCGACGTGGTCAACTTCCGGGACGCCGACGAGGACGTTCAGGGGGCGGAGCGCCTCGTCGAGGTCGACTCGTACTTCCTCGACGTGCTCGCGGCCAACGGGTACGACCCCGAGGCAGTCCGCGCGGAGGCGCTCTCGCTGCTCGAGGCGGGGCGCTTCGAGGGGCCGTCGAGCCTCTCGATACACCCGGCGCTCGCGTCGCTCTTCGTCACGGCCCGCGAGCTCACTCCAGAGGAACACGTTCGGGTACAGGCGGCGTTCCAGGAGCACGTCGACAGCGGCGTCTCGAAGACGGTGAACCTCCGGGAGACGGCGACGCGCGACGACGTCGCCGCCGCGTTCGAGTTGGCGCTCGCGACGGGGTGTAAGGGTATCACCGTCTACCGCGACCGTTCACGGGAGAAGCAGGTGCTGACGACGCGGCCGGCCGCTCTCGAGGAGCGTTCAGACGTCGGTCGCGACCCCGACGCCGCGACGGGCGACGGCCGCCCCGCCAGCGAGCGGTGGTGTCGTCGCTGCTGACCGGCTCTCTCTCCTTACTCCTCCCACGTCGCCGCGGTCACCTGGAGCAGGCCGTCGTGGTACGACGCCTCCACCGACTGGTGGTCGATGGGGTCGGGGAGGCGGACGACCCTGCTCACCTCGCGACGTCGCGTCGGGAGGAACCGTCGCTCGCGGTCGGGGACGCTCGCCGCGATCCGGATCTGGCGGCCGTGGACCGAGACGTCGATGTCCTGCGTGCGGAGGCCGGGGAGGAGCGCGGAGACGACGTACTCGTCGCCGAACCGTTCGACGTCGACGGGGAGCGATCCGTCGCTACCGGGCGTCGTCGGGAGTTCGTCGAGCGATGCGTCGCTGCTCTCGTCTGTCGTTGCCATCGGTTCACACCTCGAACGGAGAACTACGACGGGCGAGGTCATAACGTCGCGCGTCGCGTGTCGCACTCCCCGCAGGTCTTCGTCCCGTCTCAACGCCGCCCCCGTCAGGCGGTCGCCCCCGACCCGTCGCTCCCCTCTTTGCCACTCTCGACGTCGAGCACGAGCGACTCCCCGTCGCGACCGAACCGCGTGCCGAACGCCGCCGACAGGTCGACCATCCGGTCGCGACTCCACTCGGCGACGTGGGCTGGCGCGAGGTTTACCGAACAGTTCGCGATTTCGGTCGGGTGGAGCCGAACCGACTCGACGTCGCCGGCCGTCGTCACGACCACCTCGAACAGGAAGCTCCGGTCGTTCCGGAGGTCCGGGTCGACCGCGTAGTCGTCGACGAAGTCGCCCGTGTCGTAGAGGATGGGGACGCCACGGTACAGTTCGACCCCCTGGAAGACGTGCGCGCTGTGACCGTGAACGAGGTCGACGCCCGAGTCGGCCAACCAGTGTGCGAACTCTCGAAACGACGCCGGCGGGCGTTCGACCATGTTCGGCCCCCAGTGCAGCGAGGCGACGAGCAGGTCGGGGTCGCTCTCGCGGGCGGCGGCGAGCGCCCGCTCGACTCGCGAGCGGTCGCCCTCGCGAGCGACGTCGAAGTACGCCGTTCCCGGGGCGTCGTCGGTGGCGGCGAACTCGGGGGTGTTGTCGGTGAAGGCGACGAGCGCGACAGTGAGTCCGTCGACGTCGACGACGGCGGGTCGCCACGCGTCGGCCTCGTCCACGCCCGCCCCGCAGAAGGGGATGCGCGCGTCGCCGAGCGCGTCGAACGTGTCGTCGAGCGCGTCGACCCCGAAGTCGAGCACGTGGTTGTTCGCCAGCGTGACCCACGAGGCGCCGACGCGGGTGAGCGCCGGCAGCGCCCAGTCGGGGTCCGCGCGGAAGTGATACGGGTGGTAGGTGACGGTCCACGGCGACCCGCGGGGGGAGAGACAGCACTCGAGGTTGACGAACAGGCCGTCGAGCGCGCACAACCGGTCGTACGTCGACCCCCAGACCGCTTCTGGCGGCCGCCGCTCGGTGCGCTGGCGGTCGTCGACGTTCCGCCCGAGCATCACGTCGCCGGTGAAGCCGAGATGGAGGCGGTTCATACGTAGAGAGACGTGCTCCGGAGAGATGGTCGCGTCGCCGCATCGACGGACAGTCCGCTCGCCCGACGCGTCCGGCGGAACGCTCATGTCGCTGTCCGCTGTGCGTTCGGTCGATGCTGGAGATCGACGGCGGTTCGGGGGGCGGGCAGATCCTCCGCACGGCGCTGGCGCTGTCGATGCTGACCGACACCCCGGTTCGACTGACCGACGTTCGGGGGTCGCGGCCGACGCCCGGCCTCCGACCCCAACATCTCGCCGGGGTCCGCGTCGCGGAGGCCGTCAGCGACGCCTCGGTGTCGGGTGCGGAGGTCGGTGCGACCGAACTCACCTTCGCCCCGGACGAGGTCACCGGCGGCAGTTACCAGTTCGACATCGGAACGGCCGGCAGCGTCACGCTCCTGTTCGAGACGCTGCTCCCGCTGGCGACGGCGCTCGACGACCCGCTCTCGCTGTCGGCGACGGGCGGCACCGACGTGAACTGGTCGCCGTCGATGGCCTACTACGAGCGAGTGAAACTCCCGCTTCTCGCCCGGTTCGGCCTCGACGCCGGGGTGACGCTCCACCGCAGCGGGTTCTACCCCGCCGGCGGCGGGCGGGCGACGCTCCGCCTCGGTCCCTCGTCGCTGTCGGCGGTCGACCTCACCGACCGCGGGCCGCTCGATCGGGTCGTCGTCCACTCGAAGGCGAGCACGTCGCTGGAGAACAAGTCGGTGGCGACGCGGCAGGCCGACGCCGCCAGCGAGTCGCTTTCGGAGCGCGACGTCACACACGCCGTCGAGGAACCCGCCTACGTCCCGGCCACGTCGCCGGGGTCCGTCCTCCTGCTCGAGGCGCGCTACCGCGAGAGTCTGGCCGGGTTCGACGCGCTGGGCGAACGCGGCAAGTCCTCGGAGGCGGTCGCCGCGGAGGCGGTCGCCGCGTTCGAGGCGTTCGAGGCGACGACCGCCGCCGTCGACGTCCACCTCGCGGACCAGCTGGTCGTCTTTCTGGCGCTCGCCGGCGGCCGCGTCCGGATCCCCCGGGTGACCTCACACGTCCGGACGAACCTCGCCGTCGTCGAGGCGTTCGGGGGATCGGTGACCTGCACCGACGCGGTCGACGGGACGGTACTGGTCGAGGTCGACGACCGCATCGAGTGAGCGAATGTGTGACACGCCAACGTATCACTTAGTACTTCCTCTCGGAGTGCGTACTCCTCGACGATGTCCTCCGACACCGAAATCGCCCTCATCGACGCCGTCCGTACGCCGCACGGGACGTTTCTCGGACCGCTGGCCGACCACTCGGCGGTCGACCTCGGGACGGTCGCCCTCGAGGGACTGTTCGAGCGAACCGACGTCGACCCCGACCTGGTCGACTGGGTCGGCCTCGGCCACGCGCTGCAGGCCGGTCTCGGACAGGCCCCCGCCCGGCAGGTCGTGTTGAACGCCGGCCTGCCGTCGTCGACGCCGGCGACGACGATCAACGAGGCGTCGGGTTCGGGTCTCCGCGCCGTCGCACTCGCCGTCGATCGGTTGCTCGCCGGCCGCCGGGAGTTCGCCGTCGCCGGCGGGATGGAGTCGATGTCGAACGCGCCGTTCCTGCTCCACGGGATGCGGCAGGGCAGACGTTACGGCGACACGACACTGGTTGACTCGATGATCTACGACGCGCTGTGGGACGTCACCGAGGACGCCCACATGGGAGAGTTGACCGAGGCGCTGGTCGACCGCGTCGACATCTCCCGCGAGGCGCAAGACGAGTACGCCGCCCAGAGCCACCAACGGGCCGCCGACGCCGTCGAACACGGGGTGTTCGACGACGAGATCGCCCCCGTCCCCGTCGGCGACGACGTGTTCGACGAGGACGACGGCCCGCGAGCGGACACGACGCCCGAGAGACTCGCACGTCTATCGCCCGCGTTCGTCGAGGACGGGACGATAACCGCCGGGAACGCCTCCGACCTCAGCGACGGCGCGGGGGTCGTCCTCCTCGGTTCGGAGAGGGCGACGCTCGATGCGGGGTTCGATCCGTTGGCGTGGGTCGTCGACTACCACGTCGCCTACCGCGACCCCGAGTGGTTCGGGATGGCCGTCGGCGACGCGGTACAGGGCCTGTTGCGAGCGAACGGCCTCACCGTCGACGACGTCGACTCCTTCGAGTTGAACGAGGCGTTCGCCGCCCAGATGGTGTACGTCCGCGAGCGCTGTGGCATCCCCGCGGAGAAACTGAACCCCAACGGCGGTGCGATCGCGCTCGGTCACCCCATCGGCGCCAGCGGCGGAATGTTGACGACGTCGCTCGTCCACCGGATGGTCGAGCGCGGTTCGACCTACGGCGTCGTCGGGATGAGTGTCGGCGGCGGCGGCGGCATCGCCGTGCTGTTGCGACGGTGACCCGGCGAGTCGGTCCGTCGTTTCAGACTGACTCTCCGGTCGGGAACGGCCGTTTTTGCGCTCTGCGGACGTAGTGATACGGATGAGCGATTCGAGTAACTCGACCGATTCGACCGATTCCGAACGGGCCCCAGCCGACGACGTGGACGGCCTCCCAGCTGTCACGCGCCTCGAAGAGAACGTCTACGAGATCGAACGGTCGGGCGAGATGCGGGTCCCGGCGCGCATCTACGCGTCGGAGAAACTGCTCGAGGAGATGCGAGCGCCGGGCGACCTGACGCTGACGCAGGTACGCAACGTCGCCACCCTGCCGGGCATCCAGCGGTTCGCCGCCGTGATGCCCGACGGCCACCAGGGGTACGGGTTCCCCATCGGTGGCGTCGCCGCCGTCGACATGGAGAGTGGCGTCATCAGTCCCGGCGGCATCGGCTTCGACATCAACTGCGGCGTCCGCCTGTTGCGGACGAACCTGACGTACGACGACGTCCGCGGACTGGAGAACGACCTCGTGGGAGCACTCTACCGACTGATCCCGACCGGGACGGGAAAGGGTGGCGTCGTCTCCATCGACCTCGACGACCTGGAGGGAATCTTGGAGAGCGGGATGGAGTGGATGCGCGACCACGGCTACGCCACCGAGGACGACCTCGAACACTGCGAGGAGAACGGCCGGTTGCCGGGCGACCCCTCGACGGTCTCGGCGATGGCCAAGCAGCGCGGCGTCAAGCAGTTGGGGTCGCTCGGGTCGGGCAACCACTTCCTCGAGGTCCAGCGCGTCGCCGAGATCTACGACGAGCCGACGGCAGCCGCGTTCGGTCTCGAACTCGATCAGGTGGTCGTGATGATCCACTCGGGGTCGCGCGGACTCGGTCACCAGACCTGCACCGACTACATCCGGCGGTTCGAGAAGGCGTATCCGAAGGTCGCCGCGTCGCTCCCGGACCGCCAACTCATCTACGCGCCCCTCGTCGACTCGCTGGCCGACGACTACCGGCTGGGGATGTACGCCGCCGCCAACTTCGCGTGGGCGAACCGACAGGCGATGACGTACGCAGTCCGGCAGGTGTTCGGCGAGTTCTTCGACGACCCGACGGTCGAACTGGTGTACGACGTCTGTCACAACGTCGCAAAGGAGGAGTCCCACGAGATCGACGGCCGTCGGAAGACGGTGCTCGTCCACCGGAAGGGGGCGACCCGTGCGTTCCCCGCGGGTCGAGAGGAGGTGCCGGCCGCCTACCGCGACATCGGCCAGCCGGTGTTCATCCCCGGCAGTATGGGAACTCACTCGTACGTGCTCTGCGGCGGTCCCGAGTCGTTGGAGCGCAGTTTCGGGTCGACCGCCCACGGCGCTGGACGGCTGAAGTCGCGGACGCAGGCGAAGAAGGAGTACCGCGCGGGCGACCTCCAGCGGGAACTGCGCGAGCAACAGATCTACGTCCGGGCGCGGTCGGGGGCGACCGTCGCCGAGGAGGCACCCGGCGCGTACAAGGACATCGACGAGGTGGTCCGCGTGAGCGACGCGCTCGGCATCGGGACGACGGTGGCGCGGTTGCGGCCGGTCGTGAACATCAAAGGGTGAGGCTCAGAGCAGCCCGACGCCGACGGCGTTCGTTGAGGGCATCGTCACTCGGTTTCGTGGAGGTCGACAAGTCGGCTCCGCTGGCGGTCGCCGGTCGCTGGTCGGGCGGCGCGTGGTCGAACGGTTATGAACGTGGTGTCCGAACGGCCGGTATGAGTCGGAACCACGACCGGACGACCGTCGCCGTCGTCGGCGTCGGTGCAGTCGGGTCGACGACGGCGTTCTCGCTGATGACCCGCGGCGTCGCCTCGGAACTCGTGCTCGTCGACGTCGACGAGGCGCGAGCGACGGGCGAGATGATGGACCTCAGCCACGGGGCGTACTTCACGCCGCCGGTCGACGTCACAACCGGCGGCTACGAGGACTGTGCGAACGCGGACGTCGTCGTCGTCACCGCGGGCGCAGCACAGAAGGGGGGCGAGACAAGACTCGAACTGCTGGAGCGGAACGTCGACATCTTCGAGGAGATGATCCCGCCGATCGCAGAGGCCGTCGACGACGACGCCGTCCTCCTGGTGGTCACCAACCCCGTCGACGTGCTCTCCTACGTGACGTGGGACCTCGCGGACCTCCCGCACGAACAGGTCGTCGGGTCGGGGACGGTGCTCGACACCTCCCGGTTCAGACACGTCCTCAGCGACCTGTGCGACGTGGACCCGCAGAACGTCCACGGCTACGTCGTCGGCGAACACGGCGACAGCGAGGTGCCGCTGTGGAGCTCGACCAACGTCGCGGGGATCCCCATCGACGAGTTCGTCGCCCAGCGCGGCGAGACGCTCGATGACGGGAAGCGGGCAGCGCTGACCGACCAGGTCCGAGAGGCGGCCTACGAGATCATCGAACGGAAGGGCGTGACGAACTACGCCATCGCGCTGGCGGCGACCGAGATCGTCGAGGCGGTCGTCCGCGACGAGCGGTCGGTGTTGCCGGTGTCGACGCTCGTGACCGACCAGTACGGCGTCGACGACGTCTATCTGAGTCTCCCCTGCGTGCTCGGCCGTGGCGGGGTCGAAGCGGTCGTCGACCCGGTGCTCTCCGAGACGGAGCGCGGGCGACTGACCGAGTCGGCGACCGTCCTCGCGGAGAGTCGACGGCGACTCGACCGGTACGGCGAGTAGGTCACTCGACCGTCCGGAGCAGTTCCAGTAGTTCGTCCCGGTAGCTCGACGGGTCGACGCCGAGCGACGTCCGCTCGTCGTCGGTCAGCACGCCCCCGAACGTCGTCGGGTAGGCACCGCCCGCCAGTCGGAACTCGCGGCCCTCGGCCCACACGGCGAGCCACCCTTCGGTCGGGAGCGCCACCTCGTCGCCGTCGCGCTCGACGGGGGAGTCGGCGGTGAACTTCGTCAGGCGGGCACGCGTGCCCGACGCGGTGCGCATGCGCTGGCCGCGGTGACGCTCGACGTTCTCGAAGCCGCGGTCGCGGAGATCGTCGGCGAAGCCGTTACGAGCCTCGGCGGCGACGGTGGGGTACCAAGCCGCCGTTCCGACACCCGGCGGCGGCGGTGGCGAGACCGTCAGCCGGGTGACGAAGCAGAACCGCCACACGCGGTCGAGCGCTCCGTCCGTCGCCTCGGCGATCGCGGCACGGAGCCCGGCGTCCTCGTAGACGCGAGTGTGTTCGCTCACCTCGGCGGTCGGGAGACTGAACACTGCACCCGAGGACTGCTCGTACAGTTCCCAGTCCTCGGTGTCGAGGGCGGACGGCGGCGACGGAAGGCGCTGATCCATGGTCGTCGGTTGGGCGAGCGACCGAATCAGTCTGTCCCCGAGAGTGTCGGCACCGACCACCGAAGCCGTTTATCTCCGTGCGTGTGCTACGTTAACACGCTATGAGCGTTCGATGTCGGCTGTGTCGCCACCAGATCCACGACGCGGACGTTCGGGTCTGCTGTCGCTGTGGCTGGGTGATGGACAAGTGGTGCGCGGAGAACCACCGGCCGTGGTGTCCGCGACTCGGGGCGGAGTCGTGGCTGGGGGCGGTCGAGATATAGGAGGAGACGAACCGATCCGACTACGCGACGACGTGGTACCGCTCGCCGTCGCGCTCGACGAGTCCTTTCTTGGACAGCGTCTGGAGGATGGGGTACAGGGAGATCGTCTGCATGTCGAGCGACTCACGGAGCGTCGAGACGTCGCCGCCGTTGGTCGCATCGAGGTAGAGGTAGACGAGTTTCGACCCCGTCGAGTCGAGGTCGGTGGGGACGGTGAACGCGGTGGGGTCGGCGGTGGTCGTCGAGTCGGTGCTGGTCTGTTCGGGGAGTTCGAGTGATTGCTGGTTCATGTTGCTGTGTTGTCTTCTTTGGGGCCTTAAGTCGTTCGCGAGAGTCGATACCACGTCTGTCGTTACCACTCCATGCCGCCGTTGACGCCGAGGATCTGGCCGGTCATGTAGGAGGACTCCTCGCTGGCGAGGAACCGGACGACGCCGGAGATGTCCTCGACGGTGGCGAAGCGGTCGAGCGGGATGCGCTGTTGGATCTTCTCTTGCACCTCCGGGGAGACCTCCGCGAGCATGTCGGTCTCGGTGAACCCGGGGGCGACACAGTTGACCGTCGATCCGGATTTCGAGAGTTCGAGCGCGAGCGTCCGGGTGAAGCCGAACAGGCCGCTCTTGGTCGTCGCGTAGTTGGCCTGCCCGTAGTTGCCCTGCTGGCCGACGACGCTCGAGATGTTGACGAGTCGGCCGTGTTCGGCCGCCTTGACGTCGTCGTAGAACGCCTTCGAGGCGTTGAAGACGCCACCGAGGTTGACGTTCATCACCTTGTCCCAGTCGTCTCTGGTCATGTTCTTGAACGTCTTGTCGACGGTGATGCCGGCGTTGTTGACGAGCACGTCCGTCCCGCCGAAGACCTCCCGGACGCGCTCGGCCATCGCCTCGACTTCGGCTCTGTCGCAGACGTCGGCTTGGACGGCGATGGCGGTGCCGCCGGCGTCCTCGATGGCGTCGACCACGTCGTAGGCTTCGGCCTCCGAGGAACGGTAGTTGACGACGACGTTGGTGTCGTCCTCACGGCCGAGTTCTTCGGCGATGCCGCGGCCGATACCGCGGGAGGCACCGGTGATCACACAGGTTCTGTTTTGACTCATGATTGGCTTCGGTGAGGGCCGGAAGCGGGAACGCGGCGGAGCGGGTCTTGCCGACCCACGCGACTCGGGACTGTCGTCGCGACCCTCACCGTTCAGTCAGAGAATCAACAACCGAGTATATAGAAATTGCCTATTACGAAATATTTTGAGTATAAGGTAATATAAGGGAGCGCCTCGGCCGCCGAAACGGCCGTCGACGGACGTCCTCGAAGAAACTAGAGTAAATCTCTCACGAGTGTTCTATATAGATTCCCGAAACACGTCGATGTCGGGGACGGAGACGGCGTCGATGCTGACCTCACAGTGACACGAACGGCAGCTCCCGACTGTCACGTTCCGTCCGTGTGGTCGGCACTGGGGCAGACAGTGGCTGGTGCGAGAACGGTGATTCGGCGACCCACGGGCGGGGGGCTGTGACGACTCGCGGAAGTCGCCGCGTCGGAACTCATAGGGGTTATCGTAGAATTTCATAGTTGTTCTCTAGCAGCATCGAACCCCGTGGCGTGCCGGGCGTCTCTGCTCTTCCGGTTGGCTACGATAACCCCTAGCAAAGGGAGATCGTCGCCGCCGGCAGACGAGTGGTCCCCGGTGAGCCACAGGGTTCGATTCTCGGGCAGCGAATCGACGAACTGCGACGATACCCCCGCTCAGGCGTCGGGTGCGTCGTCGATGAGGACGACCGCCTCGCCCTCGATGATCTGTGTTCCATCGGTGTTGTGGACGTCCGTCGAGAGGAGATACCGCTCGTTGCCGAGGTCTTCGACCACTTCGACGGTCGCCGTGAGCCGGTCGCCGACGTCGACCGGGCCGACGAACTCGACGTCCTGCGAGAGGTAGATTGTCAACCCCGGCAGGCGCGCGAGCGCGGCGCTGATCAGCCCCGAGACGAGCGTCCCGTGGGCGATGTTCCGGCCGAACCGGGTCTCCTCGGCGAACTCGGGGTCGAGGTGGAGTCGGTTCGTGTCGCCGCTGGCGTTGGCGAACGTCAGGACGTCCTCCTCGGAGATCGACTTGGTGAACGTCACCCGGTCGCCGACGCTGATGTGCTCCGGCCGGTCGACGGTCCGCTCGGTCTCCCAGTCCGTCCTGTTGTACGCGACTGACTGCGTTCCGGCCTCGACGTCGTCGCCGTCGATGAGGCCGAAGGCGGCGAGCGTTGCGCGGTTGGCTTCGACGACACTGTTCATCAGATGGCCCGACGCCCGTACCCAGGCTTGCGCGAGATTGGAGCCGACTCCCCCGTTAGCGCTCGATTGTCGATTACTCATCGTTGAAAATTCTCTTACCTTTGTCCCTCGGTAACATCCCGTAATATGGCTTTCGATACATATATGTCCTATGAGTTGACGGAACGCCTCGCCGACCGCCCGAGTCGATCCTCGATACCATTTTCTACCATTGCTTACCAATTGAGGGTAACGAGGGGAAGATATTTGTATGTGCCGGCGGTTATGACTAGTCGAGATGACGAACGAGTCCGACGAGATGCCGTGGTCGCCTGCGTTCTTTACCGAGCAGATGCAGCAGGCCAGCGAGGAGTTCACCGACCAGCAGATGAAGCTGTTCAGCCAGATGCTGTCGGCGAGTAGTGGGGCGAACACGGACGGTTCGTCGTCGAAGAACCCCTTCGGCGACTTCGCGAACTTCGGCAACTTCGGTAACTTCGGTCCGATGGGTGCCGCCGTGTTCAAGACGCGCGTCCAGAGCGGTGGACGCATCAGCATCCCCGACGCAGAGCGTGAAGCCCTCGACATCGAAGAGGGTGACATCGTCCAGACGTTCGTCGTCCCGATCAAACGCAACCGTGGTGATTCCCAATGAGTGAAACTACCAACCCGTTCAGTCAGATGTTCGAGATGCAACGCCGCTCGATGGAGCAGGGTCAGAAGCTGTTCCACCAGAGCCTCGATCTCCAGAAGCAGTCCGTCAAACTGTTCCGCGACAGCATGCAGTCGCAGAAGTCCGTCCAGCAGAAGGGGATGGACGTCTCGCAGACTGCCGTCGAGGCCTACCTCGACATGCTCGAGGCGACCGTCCCGGGCGACGAGAAGGCCTACGACAGCCTCCACGAGGCCGTCGCAGACCAGTTCGAGGCGTTCCACGACGTGAACGAAGAGAGCTGGGCCGCCCTCCAGGAGACCCTCGAGGAGAACGGCGACGCCTACGACGAGTTCGTCGACCAGTACGCCGAGTACGTCGACGACTCCGTCGACGCCTACGTACAGGCGCTCGGTCAGTTCGAGGAACAGACCGAGGCGGTCACGGTCGAACTCGACGAGTAACCCCCCGGACAACCTTTTGTACCCTTCGCGCGAGGCCCTAGATATGTCAAACCAGAACTCAGAGATGTACGACCCGGAGAAGTGGAGTGCGTTCATGGAGAACATGAACGAGACGTTCCTCGACCAGCTCGAACAGAACGTCGAGGCGCAGGCGAAGTTCGTCGAGACGTGGATGGACGCGCTCGACGAGTCGGCGACCGACGACACCCTCACCGAGGGGCTCGAAGGCTACGCCCGCGCCTACGAGGTGTGGATGAACGCCGCCGAGACACAGTTCGAGCGCGCCAGCGACGTCATCGAAGGCGAGGACGTCTCCGCCGAGGAGTTCCGCGACATCTGGCTCAACGCCGCAAACGAGTCGTTCAAGGAGGTCATGAGCACCTCCGCGTTCGCCGCGATGACCGGCCAGACCGTCGAGGACGTCCTCGAGTTCCAACAGGAGGTCGACAAGCAGGCCCAGGAGACGCTCCACCAACTCGGCTTCGCGACCGAAGGTGACATCGCCGAGGTCGGCGAGCGACTCGTCGAACTCGAACGCCGCCAGCACAAGGTCGAAGAGAAGCTCGACCGCGTCCTCGAGGCGCTCGAAGAGGACGAATGAACCCCTTCGTCCGCGCGCTGGACATGCAGCGCAAACAGTGGGAGCGGTCGACGGAACTCGTCGAGAAGGCGACGGCCACGCCCGACCGCGTGGAGACGATGACCGAGGTCGACGTCGGACAGACGCCGAGCGAGGTCGTCTACGAGGAGAACAAGCTGCGGCTCCTCCACTACGAGTCGATGACCGAGGAGCAACACAGCGTCCCCATCCTCGTCGTCTACGCGCTCATCAACCGGCCGTACATCCTCGATCTCCAACCGGACCGCAGCGTCGTCCGGACGCTCTTGGAGAACGGGTTCGACGTCTACCTCATCGACTGGGGCGAACCGTCGCGCCTCGACGCCTCGCTCACGCTCGACGACTACGTCAACCGGTACATCGACAACTGCGTCGACGTCGTCCGCGAGCGCTCCGAACAGGACTCGATCAACCTGCTCGGCTACTGCATGGGCGGGACGATGAGCGTCATGTACAGCGCACTCCACCCCGAGAAGGTCCGCAACCTCGGGCTGATGGCGGCCGGACTCTGTTTCGCCGGCGACAGCGGCGTGCTCGAACTCTGGGGCGACGACGACTACTACACGCCGGAGGCCGTCACCGACACCTTCGGCAACGTCCCCGCGGAGTTCCTCGACATCGGCTTCGCGCTGATGGACCCCGTGGACAACTTCGTCACGAAGTACCTGCGGCTCTACGACAACATCGAGCGCGAGGAGTTCGTCGAGAACTTCTCGCGGATGGAGCGGTGGATCGGCGACGGGATCGACGTCGCCGGCACGACCTACCAGCAGTTCCTCGAGGAGATCTACCAGCAGAACAGCCTGATGGAGAACGAACTCCATCTGGACGGCAAACACGTCGACCTCGCCGAGATCGACATGCCCGTCCTACAGATCATCGGCGAGTACGACCACCTCATCCCGCCGGAGGCGTCGAAGGGGTTCAACAGCGCCCTCGACACCGAGGTGACGACGATGGAGTTCCCGACGGGCCACATCGGCCTCTCGGTCTCCTCGAAGTCTCACGCCGAACTCTGGCCACAGGTGTGTGAGTGGTTCGAGGAACGCTCGGCGGTCGACGACGCGGCGGCCGAAGCGGCCTCCGAACAGGCGCAACTGCCGTCCGACGAGGCCGTCGAGGCCGAAGAGGCACCGGACGAGGTCGAGGAGGCCACGGAGGACGCCGGCGAAGACGGGTCCGTCGACGTCGAGGGAGCCGCCGACGAGGCCGAGAGCGACTCCGACGAGGCCGAGAGCGACTCCGACGAACCCACGCTCGAGAGCGTCAACGGGATCGGTCCGAAGCGGGCCGAGCGCCTGCGCGAGACCGGCGTCGAGTCGCTCGCCGACCTCGCGGACGCCGACGTCGAGGCGGTCGCCGACGCGATCGACGTCTCGCCGGAGCGCGTCGACGACTGGGCCCAGCAGGCGAGAGAACTGCTCGACCGATAGGTCTGCGAGCGTGACTCTCAGTCAGGCAATCATAACAATCGTTCGTCGAAAATTTCATTACGTTTTCAGGAGGTTGTAGAGGTAATCGGGGAGCGACGGCCGGCGCGACCGCCCGGGAGTCCGGTCGCCGCCCCGTGTCGCTCTCCGACCCCAGAGTTATGAATCTCCACGATCGGACCTGCGTCGTCACGGGATCGTCACGAGGTATCGGCCGCGGTATCGCCGAAGACCTCGGAGAACACGGCGCGAACGTCGTCGTCAACTACCGTTCCTCGGAGGGCGAAGCACACGAGGTGGTCGACGCCATCGAGGACGCCGGCGGCACCGCCATCGCCGTCCAGGCCGACGTCTGCGACAAAGCCGAGGTCGAGGCGATGGCCGAACAGGTACAGGACGCCTTCGGCGGGACGGACGTGCTCGTCAACAACGCCGGCATCACCGTCGACAAGAAGTTCGAGAACATGACCAGAGACGACTGGGACAGAGTCGTCGACGTCAACCTCGGCGGCGTGTTCAACTGCACGCACGCCTTCTTCGACGACCTGAAAGACGCCGAGAGCGGCCGGCTCGTCAACATCTCGAGCGTCGTCGGCCAGCAAGGTAACTACGGCCAGGCCAACTACGCGGCGACCAAGAGCGGCCTGTTCGGCTTCACCCGGACCGTCGCACTGGAACTCGCGAAGTACGACACCACCGCCAACTGTGTCGCCCCGGGGTTCGTCCAGACCGACATGCTGGACAAGGTCCCCGAGCGCGTCCAGGAGAAGATTCTGCGTCGGATTCCACTCGATCGCTTCGCGACCGTCGAGGACATCTCCGGCATCGTCCGGTTCGTCGCCAGCGAGGAGTCCTCCTACATGACCGGCCAGATCCTCGGCGTCAACGGCGGCATGGAGTGGTAGTCAGACCGGCAACACGGGGACGTTCGCCAGTCGGACGACGCGGTCGGTACAGCTCCCGATGTGGTGGTGTCGGTGGTCGGACGCCCCGTGTTTCCCCATGACGATGAGATCGATGTCGTTGTCGTCCGCGTAGTCGATGATCTCCTGGTGGGGGTTCCCGCGGACGCACTCGGAGACGACCTCGAGACCGCGTTCGCTCCCTGCGGAGACGACCTCCTCGCAGGCAGTCTCACCGTCCTTCTCGAGCTCTTCGAGGAACAGTTCGTCGCCGCTCAGCGCCGGCGTCGCGTAGACGGTCTCGTCCACGACGTACAGCGTGTGGATGCGCGCGCCGTACTTCTCGCCGAGGTCGAGCGCGTGTTCGATGCCGCGGCGGGCACCCTCGCTGCCGTCGGTCGGGATCAGGATCTCTTTGAACATCACAGCTATCCGTACGTCGGGAACCAGCATGAATACGGGCCCGAGTACCGGAGGGTGACAACGCGGCAAGACGATAAGAGCCTCGCTGTCGTACCCCTCGACGATGGACTGGCACAGCGTCCCGACCGAGTCGGTGCTCGACGAGCTCGACGCTGACGAGACGGGGTTGACGAGCGAGGCGGTCGCCGACAGAGTCGACGAGTACGGCCCGAACGAACTCCGACGCGGCGAAGGCGTCTCGCCGCTGGCGCTGTTCGTCTCACAGTTCCAGGACGCGCTCGTCTACCTCCTCTTTCTCGCGGCGGCGCTGTCGTTGGCGGTCGGCTTCCTTCCGGGCGAGGAGCCGGCGTACGTCGACGCGGCGCTCATCGTCGCGATCCTGCTGGCCAACGGCGTCTTCGGCTTCGCACAGGACTACCGTGCCGAACGGTCGATCGAGGCGCTGCGCTCGCTGTCGACGCCGACGGCGACGGTCCGGCGCGACGGACGGACGGTCGAGATCCCGGCGACCGAGGTGGTGCCGGGCGACGTCGTCCTCCTCGAGGCCGGCGACGCGGTTCCGGCCGACGCCCGACTCCTCGAGGTGACGACCCTCGAGACCGACGAGTCGGCGCTGACCGGCGAGAGCGCGAGCGCCGTCAAGGAGGCGACCGTCCTCGACGAGGCGACCCCGCTGGCGGAGCGTCGGAACCTCGTGTTCATGAACACTACCGTCGTCCGCGGCCGGGGACGGGCGGTCGTCGTCGAGACTGGGATGGACACCGAGGTAGGTGCGATCGCGACGCAGTTGGAGACCGCCGAGGACCGCGAGACGCCGTTCCAGCGCGAAGTCGACAGACTCGGGCGACGTCTCGGTGCCGGCGTTGTCGCCCTCATCGTCCTCATCGGCGTCACCCAACTGCTGATCACACAGACCCCGCCGACGCTCGTCCTCCTCGTCGCCATCACGCTCGCCGTCGCGGCCGTCCCCGAGGGGCTCCCCGCGGTGGTGACGCTCACGCTCGCGCTGGGGTCGCAGAAGATGCTCGCGCGGAACGCGCTCGTCCGCAACCTCCCGGTCGTCGAGAGCCTCGGTTCCGTCGACACCATCGTCACCGACAAGACGGGGACGCTCACGGAGAACCGGATGACAGTCACGCGCGTGCTCGCCGGCGGAACCGTCCACGAGTTTGCGACGGAGGATACCCCCGTCGACGGCGAGACGACACCCGAGGGGGTGGAACGGCTCGCGACCGACGGCGACGGCGATGGCGGCGGTCCCGACCGGAGCGCACTCGAGGCGCTACTCACCTGTGGCGTCTTCTGTAACAACGCCGAACTCGACCCGGCAGCGGCGACCTCGTCCGACCCCGCGACGGACGGCGAGCGGGAGTCGGCGGCAGACGACGCCGGCGACGACTTCCGCGGGGACCCGACCGAAGTCGCGCTGCTGCGCGCCGCTCGGCAGGCGGGCGTCGACCCGACGGGCGAGCGACTCGCCGAGTTCCCGTTCGACTCCGAACGCAAGCGGATGACCGTCGTCGTCGCGGGCGGCGAGGGCGACGAGGGCGACGGGCGCGAGCCGACGGCGTATATGAAGGGTGCACCGCGGGTCGTCTTGGACCGCTGTGATCGCATCCTGCACGACGGCGACGTCGTCCCGTTGACCGACGACCGACGCGAGGCGGTGTTGGCGGCGACCGACGAGTTCGCGGGCGACGCCCTTCGAGTCCTGGGGTTCGCTCGACGCACGGGGGTCGACGCCGACGCCGAAGACGCCGACGCCGTCGAACGCGAGATGGTGTTTCTCGGCCTGCAGGGGATGATCGACCCCCCGCGACCGGAGGTGGAGGCGGCCATCGCCGACTGCCGGCGGGCCGGGATCGGCGTGGTGATGGCGACCGGCGACAACGTCGAGACGGCGAAGGCGGTCGGCCGACAGTTGGGGTTCGACGCGACGACGGCCGCGACCGGCGCGGACGTCGAGGCTGCGACTCCCGAGGAGTTGGCGGAGACCCTCGAATCGGTGGAGATATTCGCCCGCGTCGACCCCTCGCACAAGGTCGACATCCTTCGGGCGCTTCAGGAGCGCGACCGGACCGTCGCGATGACCGGCGACGGCGTCAACGACGCTCCGGCGCTCCGGAACGCCGACGTCGGCGTCGCGATGGGGATCCGGGGGACGCAGGTCGCCCAGCAGGCGTCGGACATGGTGCTCCGCGACGACAACTTCGCCACCATCCGCGACGCCATCGCCGAGGGACGCGGTATCTTCGACAACATCCGTAAGTTCGTCAACTTCCTGCTGTCGGCGAACGCGGGGGAGGTGCTCGTCGTCTTCGCCGGCGTCCTCCTCGGCGCGGTGTTCTTCCCCGAGACGTTCGCCGGCAACGAGGAGGCGCTCGTGCTCACGCCGGCGATGATCCTCTGGATGAACCTCGTCACGGACGGGCCGCCGGCGCTCGCACTCGGCGTCGACCCGAAGACCGACGACGTGATGTCACGCCCCCCGCGCGGCCGCGACGCCTCCGTCATCGACGTCCGGATGGCCGGGTCGATTCTCAGTACGGGCGTCCTCCTGACGGTCGCGGGGCTCTGGCTCTTCTTCACCAGCATCCGGGAGACCGGCGAGTTGGTCGTCGCACAGACGGTGCTTTTCACGTTCCTCGTCGTCGCCGAACTCGTCCGTGCGTACCTCATCCGCCGCCACTACGGACTCCCCGTGCGGTCGAACCCCTGGCTGTTGGCGGCGGTCGCGACGTCGTTGGGGCTGCAGTTGGCCGTCCTCTACACGCCGCTGGCGACCGTGTTCCGCGTGGTTCCGCTCTCGGCGGCAGGGTGGGAGACGGTCGCTCTCGGGGTCGGGGTGTTCACGCTCGCGAGTCTGACGCTGTCGGTCGCCGTCGAACGACTCGCCCCACGGGTCACGCCGACGGCCGAACCGTGAGGACGGGAGTCTCCGTCGTGCGGACCACTCGTTCGGTGACGCTGCCGAACACGACCCGTTCGAGACCGGTTCGGCCGTGAGTCCCCATCACCACGAGGTCGACGCCCGCTTCGTCGGCGTACTGGCAGATCTCGTCGGCCGGGAGTCCGACCCGAACGGTGCCCGTCGCCTCGACGCCCGCCTCGGTCGCTCGCTCGGTGAACGCGTCGACGGAGTCCTGTGCGTAGGTCTCGAGCGTCGTTCGGATGCTCGGGAGCGCGGGCCCCGACTCGAACCCCCCCGCGATCGCCCGCGAGTCGACGATCGAGAGCACGTGGAGTCGGCCGCCCGTCGCCGTCACGACGTCGAGCGCGTGCGTGAGCGCCGTCGTCGCCCCCTCGCTGCCGTCGGTCGGCACCAACACGTGGTCGTACGACGGGACGGTTCGCTCGTCGTCGAGATGGACGGTCACGACCGGCACCGGTGCCTCCCGGAGCACGCGCTCGGCGACGCTCCCGAGGAGGAACCGCTGGAGTCCGCTCCGTCCGTGCGTGCCCATCACCACGAGATCGACGTCGTGGGCGGCCGCGTAGTCGAGGATCGCGGTGTGAGGGACCCCCTGTCGGACGCTGGTCCGGACGCGACAGTCCGCCTCCTCGGCGAGTTTCTGAATGTGGTCGACGGCCGCACGGGCGCTCTGTTCGGCCACCGACATCCCCTCCTCGCGGTCGGGTCCGACCAACTCGTCTTCGAAGTGTCGGAGGTCGACGACCGAGAGCACGTGGACGGTGCCGTCCCCGAGTCGAGCGAACGCGAACGCGTGTCTCGCCGCCGCGTTCGCCCACTCGCTCCCATCGGTCGGAAGCAGGATACGGTCGTACATAGGATGTGATACGTGCTCGAACCGCTTGACGACTCGCCCAGGAGTGGCTTGCTCCTGCAAGTATGAGATATTTGCATCTAGCCTTCGACTACGAACAGGCCGGAATGCCAATCCACAGTCAACCACTACCGCGGATAGCGGAGGGTGTCGGATGAGAGATCGGTTCCGTCGGTTTCTCTTCCGTCTCCTCGACCGCCAACCGGACAGACAGACGCGAGCAGATGGCAGCGGAGAACGCCGCCGTGACACGTCGACGAACGCTACCGCCGACGCACGACCTTCGGCCGGGAGTCGCAGCGAGGCGGATCTATTGCTCGAAGCGGGCGTGCGACCCAGAGAGCGGTTCGTCGACCTGATAGAGGCCAACGGCGGCTGGCTCCGTCAGCAGACGCTCGTTGAGGCGACGCAGCTCGCACAGGCGACGGTGAGTCGGACGCTCACGACGATGGAAGAGGAAGGGACGATCACCCGCCGTCGCGTCGGCCGCGAGAACGTCGTCTATCTCTCGGGTCACGAACCGAGCGACCCCGCGACCGAACTCGACACCGGAACGGACGGTCGAACGTCCACGTAGTCGCGGGAGTCCCGCGAGCGGACCGTCCCCCGACTGCGCTCTCCCGAACCACTCGTCGCGGCCGCGTACCGGTCGCCCCCGACCGATATCCTCGCCCTACCGTGAGCGACTAGGCAGGCGCTAGCGGCCGCTCCGCCGCGCAACAGTCTGAAACTCATCGAAACGGTGTGTATGTGCTTTAGTCTCATGGAACGTCGACTCAGTCGATGGCCGCACAAGGGCATTCGGGTACGAACCGTGACCGAGTCCAGCGTGTGCAAGAGGTTCTGAGCGATCCCCGCCGGCGGAGCATCCTCCAAGAACTGGCAGCACTCGCCGACGAGGAGGTGAGCTTCGAGACGCTCGTCGACCGCGTCGCGAAGAGAGAGCCCGTCGACCGCGACCGACTCGCGAGCGACCTCCACCACATCCACCTCCCCAAACTGGCCGACCTGGGCGTCATCACCTACGACGCCCGGAGTCGAAACATCACTCACCACACCTGTCGCGTAGCGGACGTCCTCGCGCTCGCCAGCGAGGCGTTGGGGGGGCTCGATGAGTGACTGTCCGCAGGTCGACCTGACCACCCCGCTCCGTGATCTCCTGTCGGCCGTCGCCGAGCGCCCCGACGGAACGGACGCCGGCTACTTCTGTCGGGCCTGCGGGACGACGCTCGAGATCCACCAGGCCACGTGTCCCGACTGTGGCAGCCGTATGCTCGAGCCTACAGGCGGCATCGAGACTCGACGCGACTGACGCGTCTCGTTCTCGCGCCACCGAGGCGCTGCGCTTCTCCGGACTGCTCACCGCTCACCGACGGAGCCACCACCACGCTGCACCGAGGACGACGACACCGACGACGCCGACGAGCGCGACGACGGGGACGGTCGTCGTCGGTTCGACGATCTCCAGTCCGACCACCGGTGTCGCGGTCCGCGAGACGCCTCGCTCGTCCTCGTAGGTCAGCGTCACCGGCATCGGATGCGTCGTCGCGACGGCGTCGTCGTCGACGGTTACCTGGACGGCGACGCTCGTCGACTCCCCGGGTTCGAGCGTTCCGACGAACGCCGACGGCGCGTCGCTCGACAGCGGGTCGACCGGGTCGACGGACGCGCGGACGTCCGTGAGCGTCTCGTCGCCGACGTTCGTCACGAGGAGTTCGAGGCGGTTGTCGGAGTCGACTTCGACGGTCGAATCGACAGCCTCGACGGTGAGGACGTCCCGCCGCTCGCCGACGACGCGCGAGACGCCGATCCGGTCGCTGACCACGTCGTAGCCGCCGGGCGTCTCGTACGCGACGACGAACTCGAACCGGCGCGGACCGGGGTCGGCGTCGCCGCCGACGGCGACGACGAACTCGAACGGGACGCGGTCGCCGGGGGCGAGGTCGCCGAGCGGGTACTCCCGTTCGAGCGCCGTGAACGACTCGGGAGGTGACCGGACGACGAGGACGGCGTCGGTGACCGACCTCGACCCCGTGTTGACGAGTTCGCCGGCGAGTCGCCCCGTCGCGTCGACGCGGAGCGTATCGTTCACCCCCTGTATCGCGAACGTCTGTTCGGAGTCCGGACGGAAGCTCAACGTGAGGACGCGCGAACTGCGGTCGACACCCCGAGCGTCGCGGTAGTCGACGACGGCACGGAGCGGGTACTCGCGTCGAGCGGCGTCGGCGGCGACGTCGACGACGTACTCGGCACGTCGGGTCTCGCCGGATTCCCACGACCCGACGAACGCCTCCGCACGCGTGGCGTTCTCGACGAAGCGGACCTCGGGGTCCGTCGCGGTGATCGTGACGACCGCGTCGCGGGCGGTCTGGACTCCGTCGTTCGTCACGGCGACGGTGACCGTTCCCCGACTTCCGACTTGGACGTCGCTGTCGACGTCGGTGACCGAGAAGCGCGGGCGGTCGTCGACACGGACGACGAGTGTCAGTCGCCTCGTGACGTCCCAGTCGCTGAATCGGGGTTCGCGGTCCGGGTTCTCGGCGTCGTACCGGACGATGTGGGTGTAGGTGTACGTCACGACGACCGGGAGTTCGTAGCGACCGGGGTCGGCGTCGTCGTCGACGGTGACGGTGAACCAGTAGGGGCCGTGCGTCCCGGTCGGCAGCGTCCCGGCGGGATACCGGCCGGTGGCGACGGTGACGGGTGCCCTCCCCGGTCTGAGTTCGAGCGTCGTCGCTCGCGCGGTCGTCACGCGTTCCAGGTAGGAGGCGGGACCGCCGCGGTCGACCGACCCGGTGTTGGCGATGTAGACCTCGACGACGTTCTCTTCACCCGGGAGGAGGACGTTGTCGGGGGCGAACAGTTCGAGCTCCGGTTCGCCGACGACGGTCTGCTCCTCTTGGGCGGCCGCGGGGGGAACCACCGAACACAGGAGGAGGGCCGCGAGGAGGATACGGAGGGCGATCCGCATAGCGTCAGATAGGACTGTTACGACGATATATGTTCTCTCGACGCCTATCTCGTGGGTATGCCAGCACCCCCGGCGATCGAACTGTCGGGTCTCACGACGTACTACGGCGACGTCCGCGGGATCGAGGAGCTGTCGTTGACCGTCGACCGCGGCGAGATATTCGGGTTCCTCGGGCCGAACGGAGCCGGGAAGTCGACGGCGATCCGGACGCTCCTCGGGTTCCTCCGACCCACCGCGGGCGAGGCGTACCTGCTGGGAACCCCCGTCTCCGACCGTCGCGCGCTCATCGAGGTCAAACGCGAGATCGGCCACATCCCCGGTGACTTCGCGTTCTACGACTCGCTCACCGGTCGTCGTCACCTCGACTACTTCGAGCGCCTCCGCGGCGGCGACCGCCGCGAGGAGTTGGAGGAACTGTTTCCCGCGCCGTTCGACCGGAAGGTTCGGACGTACTCGCGGGGGAACCGACAGAAACTCGCCATCGTTCAGGCGTTCATGCACGACCCGACGCTCGTCGTCATGGACGAACCGACCGCCGGACTCGACCCGCTGGTCCAACAGACGTTCTACGAGTTTCTGGAGGCCGAGCGCGACCGCGGCGTGACGACGCTGTTCTCCTCACACGTCCTCAGCGAGGTGCGGCGCGTCTGCGACCGGGTCGCCGTCATCCGCAACGGACGGCTCGTCGCCGTCGAGGAGATCGACGCGCTGTTGCGGAAGAGCGGGAAGGTCGTCCGCGCGTCGCTCGCCGAACGGCCGCCGGTCGAGTCGTTCGCCCTCCCCGGCGTCGTCCGCGGCGAGTACGAGTCGGGGGGCGTCCTCCGACTCGTCGTCAACGGCGGCTACGACGAACTGCTCGACCGCCTCGCCGGTTACACGGTCGAGGACGTCGAGATACGGGAGGCGTCGCTGGAGGACGTGTTCATGCACTTCTACACCGACCAGGACGTCGACAGCGCGGACGACGGGACGACGCCGGGCGTCGACAGCGCGGGCGACGGAGCCCTGGACGTCGCTTCGACCACGGACCCGACCGATGTTTGAGATCACCGCCTTCGAGACACGTCGCCGCGGCCGACAGACGCTGCTGCTGTCGACGCTACTGGTGGCGACGATCGGCCTCGTCGTCGGTCTCTACCCCTCTATCGCCGCCTCCGGCATCGACTTCGAGGCGTACGTCGAGTCGTTCCCCCCGGAGGTGCGAAACGCCTTCCTCGGGAGCGTCGAGAACATCGGCACCGTCGAGGGGTTCCTCGTCACGGAGCTCTATCAGTTCGTCTGGGTACTGCTCTTGGGAATCTACTTCGGCTACGCCGCCGCCGGGACGGTCGCTGGAGAGATCGAGAACGGCTCGATCGACCTCCTACTCGTCAACCCCGTCTCCCGCTCGCGGCTCGTCGTCGGGAAGTTCTGTTCGCTGCTCCCCGTCGTCGTGGTCGTCAATGCCGTCGCGTGGGTGGCGGTGCTCGTCGCCGTCGCGCTCGTCGACGAGACGGTCGATCCGGTCGACCTGTTCGTCGTCCACGCGCTGTTCGTCCTCTATCACGCGGCGTCCGCGTCGGTCGGCCTGCTCGCGTCGGTGCTCGTCGACCGCGTGCGGGCGGCCCAGGGGATCGCCATCGCGGCCCACTTCGGGCTCTACCTCGTCGACAGCCTGACGCTCGACACCGACTACGAGTGGCTCGGCGACATCGCGCTGTCACGTCACTTCGACGTCGGCGAACTGCTCGTCGCGGGCGACGTCGACTGGGCCGGACTCGGCTACCTCGTCGTCGTCACCGTCGTGCTCGTGGTGGCGAGCGCCGAACTGTTCGAGCGGACGGACGTCGCCGCTTAGGCGGTCAGTTCGATCGCCCGCATCTGCTCTTGATAGCGGGTTCGGATGGTGACCTCGGTGACGTCGGCGACGTCGGCGATGGCCGACTGCGTCTCCTTCTCGCCGCAGAGCATCGAGGCGAGATACACCGCCGCGGCGGCGAACCCCGACGGCGACTTCCCGGCGTGGATCCCCTCGGCGGTCGTGTCTGCGACGATCTCCTCGGCCTTCCGCTCGACGATCGGCGAGACGTCCAGCTCCGAGCAGTACCGGGGGACGTACTGGCTGGGGTCGGTCGGTTCGACCTCGAGTCCGAGCTCCTGTGAGAGATGTCTGTAGGCTCTCCCGACGCGGTCGTGGTCGACGCGTGCGACCTCGGCGACCTCGTCGAGCGTCCGGGGGATCCCCCCGCGTCGCATCGCCACGTGGAGCGCCCCCGTCGCGACACCCTCGATCGAGCGTCCGCGGATGAGGTCCTCGTCGAGCGCGCGGCGGTAGATGACCGCGGCCATCTCCTGGACGTTGTCCGGCGCGCCGAGCGCGGAGACCATCCGGTCGATCTCGCTGAGCGCGAACTGGAGGTTCCGCTCGCCGGCCTCGTTGGTGCGGATCCGCTGTTGCCAGGTTCGGAGTCGGTTCATCTGCTGGCGCTTCTCGCCCGAGAGCGAGCGACCGTTCGCGTCCTCGTCTCGCCACCCGATCTCGGTCGTCAGCCCCTTGTCGTGCATCGCCGGCGTCGTCGGCGCGCCGACGCGCGACTTCTCCTCGCGCTCGGACTGGTTGAACGCGCGCCACTCCGGCCCGCGGTCGATGTTCTCCTCCTCGACGACGAGCCCCGTCTCCTCGTGGATCAGCTCGCCGTCCGCCGTGCGGACGAGTTCGTCGTCGTCGACCTCTTCGGGGTCGAGCCGTTCGTCCGACTCCTGCTCCGTCTCCTCCTTCGCCTTCGACTGCATCTTCGACTGCGTCTCGGTGTCCGACGGCCGGTCGTGTCGTGCCGACTGCGGACGGGCTGTGCGCTGCGTCATACGGCCGGGGCGACCCGTTGCTCACCTCGCTCGTGAGCCCCCGTCGACTGAGACCCGACACTGTCGATCGCTAACTGCGTATGGCATTCCGGCATGGACTTATGATAGATTCCACAACCCAAAAGGGCTTTTGGCTGAAATATTCTCAAGAAAAGAAGCTCTCGAGTGTACGAAACGGGAACGAAAAGCTCTCCCCGAAATTTTATTCCGAGTCTCGCAGTTTCGGCTCTGAAGGTGACGAGGTTCGAATCTCGGCCGACGCAGCTTCTCGGCTTGAGTGGACCGGCCGAGCGGCGACCATGTCGACCGGTGGAGGCTGCCGTTCCGACGAAACGTTCAACTCGTCGGACGGTGTCTCTCTCCGACAGTGAACGTCAGCATCATCGGCAGTGGCTACGTGGGGACGACGCTCGCGGCGTGTCTCGCGGATCTCGGTCACACGGTCACCGCGATCGACGTCGACGAATCCGTCGTCGACCGGCTCAACGCCGGCGACGCGCCCATTCACGAACCGGGTCTCGCCGACCTGCTCGCGGAGCACGCCGGCACCCGCCTCACGGCGACCACCTCCTACGACGCCGTCCGCGACACCGACGTCACCTTCCTCGCGCTCCCGACGCCGTCGCGCGAGGACGGCAGCATCGACACCGGTCTCGTCGAGCAGGGGACGGAGTCGCTCGGCGCGGCGCTCCGCGAGAAGCAGGGCTCACATCTCGTCGTCGTCAAGAGCACCGTCGTCCCCGGGACGACGGCCGACCGCGTCGCCCCGCTGCTCGAAGAGACGAGCGGGAAGCGACTCGGCGAGGGGATCGACGTCGCGATGAACCCCGAGTTCCTCCGCGAGGGACACGCGGTCTCCGACTTCCTCGACCCCGACAAACTCGTCTTCGGTGCCGAGCGCGAGGGGCCGATTGCGACGCTTCGGGAGCTCTACCGGCCGCTGACGGAGCGGGTGGACGTCCCGGTCGTCGAGACGGGCCTCCGCGAGGCCGAGATGATCAAGTACGCCAACAACGCCTTCCTCGCGACGAAGATCAGCCTGATGAACGAACTCGGGAACATCTGCAAGGAGTACGACGTCGACGCCTACGAGGTCGCCGACGCCATCGGTCTCGACGACCGCATCGGGTCGCAGTTCCTCGCCTCCGGCGTCGGGTGGGGCGGGTCGTGCTTCCCGAAGGACGTCGCCGCGCTCGTCGCCGCCGCCGACGCGGCAGGCTACGACGCGAGACTCCTGAAGGCCGCCGTCGACGTCAACGACCAGCAACCGAGGCGACTGCTCGCGTTGCTGGACGACCACGGCGACGTCGCCGGCGAACGAGTGGCCGTCCTCGGTCTCGCGTTCAAGCCCGGCACCGACGACGTCCGCGAGTCCCGAGCGATCCCCGTCATCCAGGGGCTGCTCGACCGCGGGGCCGACGTCGTCGGCTACGACCCCGTCGCGACCGACCGGATGCGCGAGCGGTTCCCGGAGATCGAGTACGCCGACAGCGCCGCAGCCGCGCTCCGCGATGCCCACGCCGCCGTCGTCGTCACCGACTGGGACGAGTTCGCCGCGCTCGGCGAGGAGTTCGAGGCGATGGCTCGCCCGGTCGTCGTCGACGGCCGACACATCGTCGAACGTCGGGACGGTCTCATCTACGAGGGACTCACGTGGTAGCGTACCGTCACAGCAGCGCTGCGAGCATCCGTTCGTCGATCGAACGGTGAATCGTCCGACGGATACGTCCCGCCGACCGTATCAGAATCGGGTACGACTGTTGCGCCGCCGGAAGGCTGCCCCTCTGCTCGACCGGGAGGCCGCTCCGTCGTCCGGTTCTCCCGACACGCCGGCGCGTCCGACTGTCTCGATACACGTCCCGTGAATTCGTACAGAGCTGAGATGCCCAGACGCTAGGCAGTGTAGAGTTATGTCGGCGATGCACGTACTCGTGGTCGACCGTCGACCTGCCGTGGGGTATCGAGCGGCAACCCGAGAGACGAACCGTGACGAAGATGCGACGAGACGGAGACGACCGAAGCGAGGAGTTCGACGTTCCCACAGCGACGGCGACGTACGACACGGAGTTCGGCGACGGCGAACCGGTCTCGTTGGCGGTCGTTCGGGCCGTCGCCGCTGTCACGGGCGTCGAGCCCTCGGTGTTGACGCCGCTGGGAGACTGTATCGAGACCGACGCGCTCGAAGCGCTGTTCGGGATGCCCGGCGGGTCGGTCGCGGTTCGATCGCTCTGCTTTCGGTACGCCGGCTGTCTCGTGACAGTCCGAGGCGACGGGTCGATCTCGCTCGCGGTCACCGCACGAGACTGACCCGAACACCCGGCGCGTTTTACATGACAGTAAACCCGAGTTGTCCCCGGGTCGCTCTCGCCCGAACCCGTTCGATGGCCGTCGATTCTCGCCTCCGTGGCGACGTCTGTGTTATCGGGTATAACAGAGTTTATACCTCACGAGGTGCTACTCTTTATCGTTCCGGGCCCCGCAATCGACCGGTTCGCGTGCCAAAACGACCGGCTTGCGACCCGGAACCTTCTACCGAACGGCGACGCCCGACGAGCGACGGCTTCGCCGCGCTCTCTGTGTCCGTCGATCGAGAAGGGGTCGCCGCGTCGGTCGTGAGATGAGCGTCCGGCCGAGACGAAGCGTGAGCGCCCTCACCGCCGCCGGAGGAGTCGGAACACCGACGCCGTTACCAGCAGACCGACGACGAGAGTCACGAGGACGACGCTCGGTCTCCCCGTGGCTCCGATGGGTGTCGCGGACGTGTCGACGGCGGTGTTCGAGACGTCGTCCAGCGCGGGCGCGCGGGTCTCTTCTCCCGGTTCGGATTCTGTCGTCGGTTCCGGCGTCTCGCTCCGGGGAGATTCCCGCGTCGGTGTCTGTTCGGGGGCGGGTGTCGGAGTGGGCGTCGACGCCGAGTCGACAGCCACCGCGAACGTCGAGAGCCCCGGGGCGGTGGCGGCGTAGCGACCGTCTCCGAGTTCGGTCGTCTCGAGACGGTGCCACGCCGACCCGTCGTACCGCCACAGCGACACCGTCTGATCTCCACCGACGAGCGTCCCGTCGACGGCGACCCGAACCGTGACGGTGTCGACAGCCGTACTCTCGATGCCGTCGGGCGTCACCGAGACGGAGGCGAGCGGTTTCGCGGCGGCGAGTTCCGGAGCCGCCTCGACGGTCTCGACCGTCGAGACCGTGATCGTGTACCGGTTCGTCTTCGACTGCGTCTCCCAGTCGAGACGGATCACGTCGACTCCACGCGACGCCGCCGACCGCGGGAGGTCGGCCGAGAACGACGTCGCGGCCGACCCCCGCTCCACACCGACGAGCGCCCCGTTCTGTCGCCGTGTGACGGTGATCTCGGGTTCCGAGGGGGCGTCGGCCCCACCACTGCTCGCGCTCCCGCTTCCGCCACCGCCACCGGACGACCGGGACGGTTCGGACACGGGGGTCGGAGTCGCCGTCGGTTCTGGCGTCGCCGTCGGCGCCGGGACTGGAGTCGACGTAGGGGTCGGCGTCGGTTCCGGCGTCACGGTGGGCGTTGGCTCCGGCGTCACGGTGGGCGTTGGCTCCGGCGTCACGGTGGGCGTCGGCTCCGGCGTCGCAGTGGGCGTCGGTTCCGGCGTCGCAGTGGGCGTCGGTTCCGGCGTCGTCGGTGTCGGCTCGACGACGCGGAACGTCACGTCCCCGTAGGCGTCGACACCGAGTTCGACTCCCGTCGGGTCGGCCAGTTTCGTCTCGGACTCGACGAGTCGAGCGGCCGTCTGCGTCCCACCTGCTCCGACGAACTCGAACGTGAGTTCGGCGAGCGCCGGTCCGTCGACGCCCCCCTCACGGAGTTGGTTGAACGTGACCGTCCCCTCGTCGACGTTGACCACCGGCGTCTCGAAGTCGTCCGTCCCGTCGACAGACCGCACCCGGAGGATGCTCGGGTCGAACGCGACCGTCGCCTGGTAGCCACCCACGTTCCGGGCGTCGGTCCACACTACGACCGTCGCCGTCTCGCCGGGTGCCCCGTCGAGCGTCCCGCCCTCGGCACCTGCTGTCTCGCCGACGCCGACCGTCGTGGTCGCGGCGACCGCGACGCCGACCGTCTGCATCGATCCCACCGCGACGAGGAGGACGAGCACGACCGAGAGGAGTCGGCCGAGTGAGGCGTTAGGCGTCATCTACCGCCCCGCTCCGATCCTGTTGCGGATCGCGACCGCGTCGGCGATGTCGACGTCGCCGTCGCCGTCGACGTCCGCGGCGGTCTCGTCGATCTCGTCGTCGTAGTGTGCGATCCGCCGCTGGACGAGTTCGACGTCGTCCGTATCGACGTCGCCGTCGCCGTCGACGTCGCCCGCGAGCGCCTCGTCTTCGGGGTCCTCCTCGCTCTCCCCGCCTCCACCGGACGGCGCGAACCGGTCGGCGAACCGAAGGTCGAACCCGAACTCGCTGTCGGCGTCGGTCTCGAACGCGTCGAGGGAGGGGGAGTACGTCCGGACCAGGATGCGGTCGTCGCCGTCGGCCCCTCCGCCGGGGAGGAAGGAGACGAGTCGCAGCCACCCCTCCCCCCCTCGTCGCCGCCGCTGGTAGTCGGCCATGATCTGGTAGACGAGTCGTCCGTCGTCGTTCTCCGACACCCGGAAGCTCTCCCCGCCGTTGCTCGAGAAGTGGCCGTTGAAGACGGCGAAGATCTGACCGTTCGTCCTGACGAGTTCCCGCCACGTCGTCTCGCCGGCGTTCCCCACCGCTCTGTTCGGGTCGGGGTCGCCGTCGACGGTGGTCTCCCCCCAGTTGCCCTGAACGCGCTCCATCCGGTCGCCGTCGTCTCTGAGATACGAGTGCGTGGTGACGAGGGTCGGACGGTCGGGGTACCGACGGAGCAGCTGCTGTGCCCACCCGAACGGAGTGTCCGGGTCGTTCGCGCTCCCCGGGACCTCCCACTCGAGGGCGAGGTGGAGGAACTCGTAGCCGCCGGCCGAGAAGAACTGGTAGTGGCTCAGTCCGTCGGGACCGCTGCCGCCGTACCAACTCCGTCCGTCGTACCGTTGGGGGCCGAAGTACGACCGGTAGTGTTCGATCGACCGCGGGTCGAACCAGCCGACCCAGTCGTGGTTCCCCGGCACCGTCGAGTAGGGGACGACGCCGTCCAGTCGGCCCATCACCTCGTCCATCCGCTCCCACTCCGTTCGCTCCGCGGGGTTCTCGACGACGTCACCACAGTGAGTGACGAAGCGGACGTTCTCCGCCTCGTGGTTGTCGACGACCCACCTCGCCTGGTCGTGGGCGTACGAGACGAGCGACGACTTCTCCGCGTACTTCTGCGTGTCCGGGAGGACGACCACCGTCCACGACTCCGAGGCCGCGTCCGCCCTGGAAGCCACGCCGCCGACGACGAGCGGGGTGGCCACTCCGACGCCGAGCGCCTTCAGTACCGCTCGGCGGCGGACCGAACGGCGGTCACTCCGCATCGCTGTCGAGTCGGTGCAGTCGAGTGTCGTCCCCCCCGTACCGACTCGTCGGCGGCGAGCGCGGAACCCAGTTGACGTTCGTGGACATATTCTCCCGCAAACGTATGTATGTCGCGTGCAAAAGTTATGATTCCTGTAACGATTAGCGTCTCACTACCGTCGACGTTTAACGCTCGATTGTCCCACGTTCGGCCCTTCGTACCGCCGCGATGGTCGACCGGCGAGGTGAGTCGTCACCTTCTCACGCTCGTCGTGACGGCGAGACGGGCGCCGTATCTGGTCTGCGGTGACTCGCTTCCGGCGTGTCGAAACCTGTCGTTTTCGCGGGGTTGGTGGGGCGACGAGACGGGTATCGAGTCGATTACTAAGTCCGTCGCCACCTTTGTCGGACGGTGACTATGCAACCGCTCCGACGAGTCCCCTACACGGCGGGTAGGCGACAGTCACCGCATCGACCTGTCTACGGGAGAGCTTTGCGACGACGCGACTCCACTGACCGACGCCACCCGAGCGTCGCCCGGGGAACCCCGACATGAGCTACTACGACTTCTTCGACACCTATCTCGTCGAAGTGCGTGGAGAGGGTGGACGGGCGGTCGACCAGCACCGACAGATGTACGACCACTTCCGCGAGCGGAACCCCACCCGCGAACCGGATCTCGTCGTCGAGTTGGCGACGGAGACGCCCGATCCCGACACCGTCCTCGGCACGCCGGGGTCGTACTACGGGCGCGACGGCGACCGGTTCGTCGTCCGGAAGGGGTCGAACTACATGACCGTCGACGCCGACTGGAGCCACGTCACGGTCTCACCCAACTGGGAACCGTTCAACGTGGTCTACCCGCTGGAGTACGAACTCAGACGCCGGTTCGTCGAGCAGGGGTTCGCCCTGGTCCACGCCTCCGGCGTCCGGCGCGAGGGGACGACGTTCGTCTTCCCCGCCTGGCGGAGCGCCGGCAAGACGAACACGCTCCTCTCGTTGCTCTCTTCGGGTGGCGACTATCTCGCCGACGACCGCCTCTTGGTGAGCGCCGACGGCTCGGTCCGCGGCTACCCGCTCGGGGTCAACATGCAGCCACACAACGTCGAGTCGTTCGGCGGCGTGACCGACACCGACCGCGAGGACGGCGATCTCAAGTCGCGGGTCGCCACCCTGGTCGAGCAGTACACCGACCGGACCCGCTCCGTCGTCGACGAGGGGCTGCTCTTCCTGACGAGACGGTTCCTCGACGACGGCCGCCGAACCTTCGCGAATCTGAGCGACGTACTGCCGGGGTCGGCGTTCGTCGACCACGCGACGGTCGACAACGTCGTGGTGCTCCGTGCGGCACCGACGAGCGAGACGGTCTCGATGGCGTCCATCGACCCGGAGGACGCGCTGACCGAGACGACGACGATCAACGAGTACGAGTGGAACACGTTGCTCCGGGAGTACTTCGCCGCCTTCGACACGCTGTTCCCCGGAGCCGAGAAGTCCGCCGAGTTCGAGTCGGTGCTCGCGAGCGAACGGCGGATCCTCTCGGAGCTGTTCGAGACGGTCCCCACCTACCGGATGCTCGTCCCCCGCACCCGCGACTGGATCGAGACGGGCATCGCCGACGACCTGGTCGACAGCCTCTCGGAGCTGAGCCAGCGGGTCGAGACCGCGCCGTGACCTGCTGTCGAGCCCTCGAACCCCGTTCGAAGCGACCCCGTCTTCGCTCTCCTTCTCGCCGCGAAACCACCAGTAGTCGGTGACTACCGCACCGTCGCGCGTCTCGCCGTTCGGTTAGCGACTGCCGAATTATGGCACTCGCTCCCGTGTGTGGAGACAGCCCATGGCCCGAGACATCGTCTGGATCACGCTCGAGAGCGTCCGACAGGACCACACCTCTCTCGGCGAGTACGACCGCGACACGACGCCGTTCCTCCGGACGCTGTCGGCCCGCCCCGACAGCGCCGCGTTCACGAACTGCTTCTCGCACGACATCTGGACGCGCTCGTCGAGCGCGTCCATCCTGACCGGACTCACGCCGTCGGCACACCGGACGTGGAGCGAAGACGCCCGCCTCTCCCGTGACGTCCCGACGGTCCCCGAGGCGCTCCGGGACGCGGGCTACCGAACGGCGTGTGTCTCGCCGAACCCACAGCTGAGCGACGTGACGGGGCTGGCTCGCGGGTTCGACTACTTCCACTACCTCGGCAAGCGCACGCTCCTCCGCGAGGCGGGGGTCGTGACGATGGCCCGGTATCTCGCCGGGCTCGACCGCCACTCCGCGGGCTACACGCGAGACACGCCGAAGCACTCCATCGGTTACCTCAACGCCGCGCTCGCCCGGCGACACGTCGACGCCGCGGTCGACGAGGGTCGACCGCTGTTCCTCTACGTCCACCTCGGCGACAGCCACCACCCGTACTACCCGCCGAAACCGTATCAGCACCGCTTCGCCGACGGGTTCGAGATGTCGGTCGACGAGGCGCTCGACGTCTCGATGGACATGTCGGCCGACCTCCACGGCCACATCGCCCGCGGCGTCCCGTTCGCAGACGACGAGTGGAACGCCATCCACGCGATGTACGACGCGGGCGTCTGTCACGTCGACGAGACGACACGGCGGATAGTCGACTACGCCGAAGCGCGGCTAGACGACCCCATCGTCGTCGTCACCTCCGACCACGGCGAACTGCTCGGCGAGCGCGGTCTCCTGGCGCACATGATCGCCGTGAACGACGCCGTCTCGCACGTCCCGCTCGTCGTCGCCGGCGTCTCCGGACTCTCGGGGTGGCACGACGAGATCGTCCAGCACGCCGACGCGATGCGGACTGTCCTCGCCGAGGCGAGCGTCGACGCCGACGTCCCGGTCGGCTTCGACCTCCGTGACGAGCGCCGGGAGTTCGCGGTGACGCAGCGCGGCGGCGACCGCGCCGCCGAGAAGCTGGCGAAGATAAGCGAGCACGACCCCGGGTTCGACGCCTCGCGGTACCACGTCGGCGACCTGACCAGCCTCCGCACCTCCGAGTACCGCTACTCGCAGAGCGACTCCGGCGTGGAACTGTTCGAACTTCCCGACGAGACGTACGACCTGCACGAGGAGCGGTCGGCGGTGCGCGACGACCTCGCCGCGCGCTGTGAGTCGTGGCTGGCCGAGTTCGGCGCGCCCCGCTCGCGGCGAGAGGAGCGTTCGGAGTTCGACGCGTCGATGGCAGCACATCTGAAAGATCTCGGCTATCTCTGAGCGTCTCGGCTCGGGCCGCGTCGCTCGACGTCGGACTGCCGTCTCCTATTCTTACTTATACGTTCACAACTGTCTTGTCGACCCGAACTGAACGGGAGCTATGGTCGACCGCAAAGCCCTCCTCGTCGGTCTCGTCGCCGGGTTGTTCCCGGTGACAGTTCTCTACGTCGACGGCTACTGGAACCCCCTGCTCGCACTCTCCGTCTGGTTCTCGTGGACGCTCGTCGGCTGGCTGCTGGTTCTCGTCGGCCGGACAGACGGTGTGAAGGGATCGCGGTGGTCTGCGCTCCACGTGCTCCTCGTCGTCGGCGGGGCGATGTACGGCGTCAACATGGATCTCCCGATCTCGGAGAGTCTGACCATCGTACTCTGGTTCCTCGTGTTCGGCGTCGGCTGGGCTGCGATGTTGATCGGCGTCCAGATCGGACGTGAAGGGACGGACGCCGCTGCCAACCCGACGGAGACGCCGGCCGACTGAGCGCCTCCGAACCGGCATCGACGAACGGCGAAAATCAGTCCGTAGTGTGACGTCTCGGCCGCCGCTGTGACGTCCGACTCACACCTCGACGTAGTCGAACCCGGCCGTCCGCCACCGTTCGGCGTCGAGACACGCGAGCGTGTCGACGACCAGCGGGCGGGCGACGAGGTCGCGGACGCGTTCGGGGTCGAGGTCGCGGAACGCGTCGTGTGCGGCGGTGACGACGAGCGCGTCGGCGTCTTCGAGCGCGTCGTCGAGGGCGACGAGGCCGAGCGTCCCGTCGTGGTCGTCGACGTAGGGGTCGGAGAGACGGACGTCGACGCCGTCGTCCGGGTCCGTCTGTCCGCCGTCGGTCGCCGTCGCCTCGAGTTCGGTTTCCGAGGCCGCCTGGATCGCCCGGAGTCGGTCGGCGAAGCGCAGTCCGGGACTGTGACGGCTGTCGTCGACGTTCCCCTTGTAGGCGACGCCGAGGACGGCGACGCTCCGCCCCGCGAGCGTGCCGAGTTCGGCCTCGAGGAGGTCGGCGACGAAGTCGACCATCCCCTCGTTGACGCGGCGGGCGCTCTCGACGAGGTCCAGCGAGTCCGACGACTGCCCGAGGAACCAGGGGTCGATGGGGAGACAGTGGCCGCCGACGCCGGGACCGGGGTGGAGGATCTTCACGCGAGGGTGGACGTTCGCGAGCGCGATGGCGTCGCGCGACCGGATGCCGTAGTCGTGGGCGACGCGTGCGAGTTCGTTCGCGAAGGCGACGTTGACGTCGCGGTAGGCGTTCTGCGAGAGCTTCGCGAACTCGGCGGTCGTCGCGTCGGGTGCACGGTGGATCGTCCCCTCGACGAGCGGTTCGTAGAGCGCGACCGCGCGGTCGGTGGACGCGCCGTCGACGCCGCCGACGATGCGGTCGTTGTGGACGATCTCGTACGTGATGTTCCCCGGCAGCACCATCTCGGGGCAGTGTGCGAGCGCGAAGTCGACGCCCGCCGTCAGCCCGGACATCTCGAGGAGCGTCGCGAAGACGCCCTCGGTCGTCCCCGGAGGGACGGTCGACTCGAGGACGACGAGGTCGCCCGGCCGAAGGAGGTCCGCGACGGTCCGCCCGGCGGCCTCGACGTAGCTGAGGTCCGCCCGTCTCGACTCTTCGTCGTAGGGCGTCGGCACGCAGACGAGATGGCAGTCGGCCTCGACCGGTTCGGTCGTCGGTTCGAACTCCCGGTCGAGCGCCTCCAGCACGAACGCCCGGAGTTCGTCCTCCGTCGTCCGGGGGTCGCCCGCCCGGAGTTCCGAGACGAGTCGTTCGTTTGGGTCGTAGCCGACGACCTCGTGTCCGGCGTTCGCGAAGAGCGCGGCCGTCGCCAGTCCGATGTAGCCGATGCCGTGGACGCAGAGCTTCATTGGAGCGTCTCCGTCGCCGTCGCCTCGGTCGGCGTCACTGTCGCCGCCGCCGTGTCGGTGTCCGTCTCGACCCCCGTCAGCGCGTCGAGGATCCGCTCGGCGGCCCGCCCGTCGCCGAACGGGACCGTCCAGTCGGGCTGCTTGCCGAGCATCAGCGACCCGGCGGCGACGACGTCGGCGGGGTCGAGTCCCGCGAGACAGTTCGCGCCGACGTACACCGTCTCGGGGCGCTCGGTGGTGTACCGAAGCGTCACGCAGGGTGTACCGAGGATACAGCACTCCTCCTGGACGCCGCCGGAGTCGGTGAACGCGAGCGCGGCCGTCGACTCCAAGCGGAGGAAGTCGAGGAAGTCCAGCGGGTCGACCACCCGAATCTGGTCGGGGACGTCGACGCCGAACTCGTCGAGCCGCGACTGTGCGCGCGGGTGGATCGGATAGACGACCTCCCGTCCGGTCGCGGCAGCGAACTCGGCGACGCCCGCGAGCAGCGACCGGAACCGGTCGGGGTGGTCGACGTTCTCGGCGCGGTGCGCCGTGAGGAGGTAGAACTCGCCCTCGTCGACGCCGAGCGTCTCGAGGACGGTACTCTTCTCCGCGGCGACGTCGGCGTACTGGTAGGCGGCGTCTACCACCGTGTTGCCCGTCACGACGACGCGCCCGGCGACCCCCTCGCGTTCGAGGTACAGCCGCGTCTCGTCGGTCGGAGTGAACAGGTACTCGGCCACGTGGTCGACGACGACCCGGTTGACCTCCTCGGGCATCTCGCGGTCGAAGCTCCGGAGACCCGCCTCGACGTGTCCGACGTCGACGTTCAGTTTCGCGGCGGCGAGCGCGCCGGCGAGCGTCGAGTTCGTGTCGCCCTGTACGAGCACGACGTCGGGGTCGACGTCGACCAGGACGTCCTCGACGCCTTCGAGCATCGCGGCGGTCTGCCGACCGTGGGAGTCGGAGCCGACGTCGAGGTGGACGTCCGGCGCTGGGAGGTCGAGCTGCTCGAATAACACTCGGTCTAACTCCCGCGAGTAGTGCTGTCCCGTGTGGACGAGCGTGAACGGGACGTCCCGGGCGAGACACTCGCGGATCACCGGTGCGAACTTGATGATCTCCGGTCGCGTCCCGAGCACGATGACGACGCTCTCGGGAGCCTCGCGGACTGTCATCGTTCGCTCCTCCGGTCGTCCGCCGTCGGTGGGGCACGTTGTGCTGTCATATGGCCGACTCACTGTCTCGTATCCAGGTCCGGGACGCGCTTTGTTATAGAGCGCCTGGCGGTACCACGTCACACGACCCACGAGCGGGCCGCACGCCACGTCGCCGTCCCGTCGGCTAGGTCGGGATTAACCGCTCTATTACAATGCCCCGAGCGGCCGTTCTCTCGTCGATGGAGTCCCAACACCGAACCGAGCCCTCACTGACGTTCCGCCACGAGACCGTCGACCCCGACCCGCCGTGCGCCCGTCTCGGCTTCTGTCTCGCCACCGACCTCACCGGCAACGGCCGCGACGACGTCATCGTCGGCGGGGCGGGCAAACCCTACCCCGGCAAGCAGTACGTGCTGAAGGCCAAGGAGAGTCGACTGCCGACGTTCGACGCGCTCCGGACCAGACTGGGGTTCGAGGAGATGCACCTGTTCTGGTACGAGAACCCCGGCTGGAAGCGTCACAAGATGGCTATCGCCCCCCACCTCGACGTCGGGGGCGCGCTCGGCGACGTCGACGGCGACGGCCGCCTCGACGTCGTCGCCGGACAGGGGATCCACCACAACGCAGTCTACTGGTTCGAACAACCGGCCGACCCCCGCGAGCGCTGGACGCGACACACCATCACGACCGACTTCGAGAAGTACCACGACGTGATCGTCGCCGACGTCGACGACGACGGGGACGTCGAGGTTGTCGGGCTCTCACAGGAGAGTCGCACCATCTTCTACTACGACGTCCCCGAGAACCCGTATCGGTCGCCGTGGCCCGCCTCGCACTGCCACGTCGTCGACGACGACGTCCGCGTCGAGGGGGTTCAGATCGTCGACGTCGACGGCGACGGGCGGACCGAGATCGTCGCCGGAACGTACATCTACCACCGGAACGACGACGGGACGTGGCACCGCGAGGACGTCCTCACCGACTGGGACGACGTCCGCGTCGCCGTGGGCGATCTCGACGACGACGGCGAGTTAGAGATCGTCTACTCGGAGGGCGACTCCCCGAAATACGGCTCCCGCCCCGGTCGTCTCGCGTGGGTCGACGGCCCCGACTGGACGCCGACGGTACTGCGCGGCGACCTGTTCTGTCCGCACACGCTCCAGTTGGCCGACTTCACCGGGAGCGGCCGCCTCGACGTCTACGTCGCCGAGATGGGACTCGGCACGAACGACTCCCCGCAGCAGCTGATCTTCGAGAATCTCGGCGACGGGGAGTTCCGCGAACACGTCGTCGAGACGGGGGTCGCCACCCACGAGGGGAAGGTCGCCGACCTGACGGGCGACGGCCGCCCGGATATCGTCGGCAAGTCCTACGGTCCGGACCACCACGTCGACGTCTGGTACAACGAGGGCTGATCGCGCCGTCGTCCGCCGCCTCCCGAGTCCTCCGCCACGTCTCCCCCGCCACCGGCTGACGACTCGTCTCCACATGGTTTAGTGTGGCCGAGCGAGTCTCTCCTCTCATGGACAAGTGGCGGCGGCGCACGGTCTACTACTCGATTCTGCTGACGGGGCTGATGCTCGGCTACGCCGTCCTCTATCACCACGGGATGCGCATCTTCGAGGGAGACGACATCACGTTCCTCCACGCGTTGCAGGTCGTCGTCGAGACGTTCACGACGACCGGGTTCGGCTCCGACGCCCCCTGGCAGAGTCCGGAGATGAACGCCTTCGTCATCCTGATGGACCTCACGGGCGTCGCCGTGATCTTCATGGCGCTTCCGGTGTTGGTGTTCCCCCTCTTGGAGGACGTCCTCTCGACGACCGTCCCGAAGTCGATCGAGAACGGGGTCTCCGACCACGTCGTCATCTGTTCGCACACCCCCCGAACCGACACGCTCATCGCCGAGCTGGACTCGTGGGGCGTCGACCACGTCGTCGTCGAACCGGACCGAGAGCGAGCGACCGAACTGTACGAGGACGACTACACGGTCATCCACGGGGACCCGGAGTCGGTCGAGGGGCTCGAACGGGCAGGACTCGCCGAGGCGCGGGCGCTCGTCGCCGACGTCTCCGATCAGGTCGACGCCAGTATCGTCCTGACCGCCCGAGAGGTGGCCGAGGAGATACCGATCGTCAGCGTCGTCGAAGAGCCGAACCGGACGGCGTACCACCGCCTCGCAGGTGCCGACACGGTGCTCTCGCCGCGTCCACTCCTCGGGAAGAGTCTCGCCTCGAAGGTGACGACTTCCGTGACGAGCGACCTGGACGGCGCTATCGACATCGGTGGCGACATCGAGGTCGCCGAACTCCCGATCCACCGCGGGAGCCGACTCGCAGGGACGACGTTGGCCGAGAGCGGCATCCGGGAACACGCCGGCGTCAACGTCATCGGCGCGTGGTTCCGCGGCGAGTTCGAGAGTCCACCCGACCCGAGGGCGGCGCTCACGAACGGGACCGTCCTGCTCGTGACCGGCCGAGAGGACCAACTCGAGCGGTTGAAAGAGCTCACGCTCTCGGAGATCAGACGGTTCGAACACGGTGAGACTATCGTCGTCGGGTTCGGGCAGGTCGGACGGACGATCGCCGACGCGCTGGCCGAGGCGGAGCTCCCCTACACGGTCGTCGACCGGACGGCGATGGAGGGGGTCGACGTCGTCGGCGACGCAACCGACCCGGAGACGCTGGAAGCGGCCGACATCGACGAGGCCCGGACGGTCGTCCTCGCGCTGCCCGACGACACGGCCGCCGAGTTCGCCACACTGGTGATCCGCGATCTGAGTCCGCAGACCGAGGTCGTCGCTCGCGTCGAGGAGGCCTCCAGCATCCAGAAGATGTATCGGGCCGGTGCGGACTACGTGCTGTCGCTCGCGACCGTGAGCGGCCGGATGATCGCGTCGACGGTGCTCGAAGACGAGGACGTGCTCTCGCTGGACCAGCAGGTCGAGGTCGTCCGGACTTCCGCCCCGAAGTTGGCCGGGCGGACCCTCGGGGACGCGCAGGTGCGCTCGGAGACCGGGTGTACCGTCGTCGGCGTCGAGCGCGACGGGCGGGTCCTCACGGATCTCGGCCCGGACTTCCGTCTCGAGTCGGGCGACGAGGTCGTCATCGCCGGGACGGACGAGGGGATCCAGCGGTTCACCGACTTCGCGCACGACTGAGAGCGCAGGAGCCTCACGACCGCCAGTACGACGGCGTCAACAGCACGAGCACCGGGATGATCTCGATCCGACCGACCCACATGAGAAACGTCATCAGCAGTTTCGAGGACTCGGGGAACGGGTCGTAGCTCTCCATCGGTCCGGCGACCCCGAACGCCGGGCCGACGTTGAAGAACGTCGCCGCGGCGGCGCTCATCGCCTCGAACTCGGAGATCGTCAACTCGATTCGCGAGCCGTCGACGACGATCACGACCGTCGCCACGATGAAGAACACGAGGCTCACGAGGGTGTACGCGTAGATGTCGCGGATCGTCTCCTCGTCGACGACGCTGCCGCTGAGGCGGACCGGACGGATCACGTTCGGGTTCGAAGCGGTGAACAGGTCGCGGCGGAACGCCTTGACGACGACCAGCCACCGGAGCGTCTTGATCGAACACGTCGTGCTCCCGGCCATCCCGCCGATGAACATACAGACGAACAGCAGATGCTTCGCGCCCGACGACCAGAAGTTGAAGTCCGTGCTCGCGTACCCCGTCGTCGTCACGATGGAGACGACCTGGAACAGCGCGTGGCGGACGACCTCCTCGAGGCCCGTGTGCGGGCCGCCGTCGACGATCAGCACGCCGCTCACGCCGAGCGTGAAGACGCCGAGGATAGAGACGTAGAACCGGAACTCGTCGCTGTTGCGGAGGCGGTCGACGTTCCCCTGCAGGACGAAGTAGAGCAGGATGAAACTCGTCGCGCCGGTCGCCATGAACGGGACGATCGCCCACTGGACGGCCGGGGAGAAGGCGGCGATGCTGTCGCCCCGCGGTGAGAACCCGCTGGTGGAGATGGTCGTGAACGCGTGAGCGACGGCGTCGTACAGCGTCATGTTCGGCGCGAGACCGACCAGGTGGAGCCCGTAGAGGACGGCCACCTGGAGGCCGGTCAGCCCGAGGTAGATCTTCCAGAGCAGCGCCGCCGTCTCCGAGATGCGCGGCGTGAGCTTGTTGACGTCTCTGGTCTGCGTCTCCGTCTCCATCAGCTGTGCTCCACCGACCGAGAGCTGCGAGAGCACCGCCGTCGCCAGGACGAGGATGCCGAGCCCGCCCATCCACTGGAGCACCGCCCGCCACATCAGGATCGCCCGAGAGTGGCGGTCGAACTCCGTGATGATCGTCGCGCCCGTCGTCGTGACGCCGCTCATGCTCTCGAACAGCGCGTTGACCGGTTCGGCGAGCACTCCCTCACCGGCGAGGACGAACGGGACGGCGCCGACGAGCGCGATGCTCAGCCACGTCAGCGACACCATCAGGAACGCCTCCCGCGTCCGCAGGTCGGGTTCGTCGGTCAGCTGTTCGAGTCCGAAGCCGACGACCGTCGTGCCGAGTATCGGGAGGGCGAACGGGAGGAGCGCGGTGCCGTCGTACAGCGCGAGCGCCAGCGGGACGAGCAGCGGCACCCACAGCCACTTGAGAATCGTTCCGACCAGCCGACAGCTCACCCGCCAGTCGACCCGGAGTCTCATGCGTCGCCTACGACGAGAGAGGGGACCGAGCGGCCGACGCGAGCGTCGCGTTCGACGGGTGAGCGACGCGCGATCCGCTCCCACCGCTCGTGTTGCCAGCGGCCGGCCGACGTTCGACGATCCTCCATACGGGAGTCGGGTTCGCCGAGAGAGCTGAAAAAACCTCGTCTCGCCGACCCGAGCGTCGAGGTGGCTCTCGCGCCGCTTCCCTGCACCTAAACAGTCACTCTGCGACGCGAGACGCGACGAGCATCTCGCCCGCCTCGACCATCTCCTCCAGCGGGTTCGAGTCGACGTCCAGCGGGAGGTCAACCCGCCCGCGGCGTCGCGCGGACTCCCAGCACGCGAAGATCAGTTCGGTCGCCTGCAGTGCGTTCTCGGCGGCGAGTTCCGGCCGTCGCCCCTCGTCGAGTGCGCTCACGACGTCCGCGACGGCCCGGTCGATGAACGTGGGGACGTCGGAGGTGAGTCGGTCCACCGGGAGGAACGGAACGCGGCTCCCCACCTGTTTGACGGTGCGCCCGACGAGCCCCGGCGTGGGGCCGTGGATGCCGTCGCCGTCCGTGTCGACCGTCTTCCACCCGCCGGACGTCCGCATCCGGAGGGCGGGACCGCCGTCGACGCCGATCTCGAGAGTCCCCTCGCTGCCGACGAGGCGCAGCTCACAGTTCAGCGTGCTGTCGGCTCCGGTCGAGGCGGTGCCGTAGACGCCGTCCTCGTAGCGCCACTGGGCGATGGCTCTGTTCTCGTTGTGGACGCCGAACTGGAGGTTCTCCTCGGAGTAGTCGATCTGTGCCATCACCCACTCCACCGGCGTCTGGTCGGTGACGTAGCCACAGAGGTCGAACAGGTGCGACCCGTAGTCGTAGAGGTTCGGTCCGCCGACGTCGACCCGCTCCAGCGCGCCGATCTCGCCCGCGTCGAGCAGTCGCTTCGCCTCCCGGAACGGGCCGCCGAACCGCCGCTGGTGGTTGAACGTCAGCTGGACGCCGTGGTCGTCGCAGACGCGCACCATCTCGCGGCACTCCGCCCACGTCTTCGCCATCGGCTTCTCGCAGTGGATCGCCCGGACGACGCCGCTCTCGGCGCAGCCGACGACGATCTCCGCGTGGACCGCCGGGGGGACACAGACGCTCACGACGTCCGGTTCGACCTCCGCGAGCAGTCGCTCGTAGTCCTCGTAGACGCGCTCCGGCGGGATCGCGAACGTCTCGGCGAACGCCCGCGCGTTCTCGACGACGACGTCCGCACAGGCGACGAGGCGACAGTTCTCGAGCCGTTCGTACGCCCGCGCGTGTCGGTACGCCATCGCATAACCGTTCGAGTCGGGGCTGTCCGGGTTCGCGCCAGTGCCGACGACCGCCACTGTGTAGGTCATCTCGCTCCCCCGTACGGACTCCGGTGAGATGAGTAGTCGTTCGATAACGTCGCGTCGACGGGCGGGAACGAGTGCCTACTCCCGACGCCGCTCAGGAGTGGGTCGACCGTTCGGGCGGTCGTTTGCCGAGCATCCCGCGGACGCGACCGGCCGTCCGGGCGAGGTTCCCGCCCGAACGGACGAGCGCGTGTTTCGCCGACCAGCCGAGGTAGTGCATCGGGTGGAGCACGTCGTGGGCGATCCTGAGCCACTGCCAGCGGGTGGTCTTCCCCTGTGTGTCCCAGAAGTACGGCGTCTGGCGTTCGAGTCGGTACTGTTTCTTCCAGTAGCCGAGGATCGAGTCGGTGTAGCAGTGGTGGACGAGCAGCGCCGGGTCGTAGTAGATGTCGTAGGCCGCGACGACCCGCTCGGCGAGTTCCTTCTCCTCGTGGCCCCACGTGATGTTCTCGTCCCAGTAGCCGACCGTCTCGAACACCTCCTTGCGGACGCCCATGTTACAGCCCCAGAAACGGGTGACGTACCGCGGCGACTCGCCGAAACTGTAGTGCGGGGTGAAATGTTTGGCGAAGATGTCGTCGCGTGGGTGGACGACCTTCCCCGCGTAGGCGGCCTCGCGGTCGAGCACCGCCGACGCCCGTTCGAGGTAGTCCGGACACGGCTGTGAGTCGTCGTCGAGGAAGACGAGTTTCTCGGCCGCCGCCTCTCGGATCCCCTCGTTTCTGGCGACCGTCACGCGCTCGTCGTCGCGGACGATCACCTCGTAGTCGTCGAACGTTCCGCGTTCGAGGTACGGGATGCACTCGATCTCGGCTCGTGGCTTCAGCGTCGCGATGATCACGCTCAGGTCGGGCATTGAATAGCTGTACTCACAGGCTGGCGGTCGATTAGTATAGACAACCTAACGGCGCGCCGTCGATTCGGCGGTCCGTCCGGCGGCGCGTCGGCGCGTCACCCCTCGTGGCGACGTCGACGAGACGGGTCAGCGGCGGACCGCCGAGACGATGCTCTCGAGGTTGCGGCCGATCCCCCACTCGAACTGCCGCTCGAAGAGGAACACGAAGAGGAGATACGAGACGACGCCGACGCCGACGGAGACGGCGAGTTCGGCGGCCGCCGGCAGGTCGACGCTCCCGTCGACGAACCAGACCACCCCGGCCATGAGGAGACTCGCCACGGTCGGGAGAGCGATCTCGCGGTAGACCTCGATCGTCCGCAGTTCGAGCATCCGGACGGTGACGTAGATGTCGAGCGGCACCATCGGGAACAGCGAGATGATCGTCACCGTCGCGGCCGTCCCGGCGATGCCGTACGCCTCGGTCAACGGCCAGATGAGGATCGCCATCAGCACGACGCGGATCGCCGAGAGCTTCGTGATGAGGTCGGGACGGTCCAGCGCCTTCCACACCGGGCCGAACGTCTGGCCGAGCGCGCGGAGGAACCCGTACACCGCGAGGATCTGCATCGGGAGCACCATCGACATCCACTCGGGACCGAAGAACGTCATCACGAAGTTCGGGGCGACGACGGCGATGCCGGCGGCGACGGGCGCCGAGACGAACGCGTTCAGCCGAAGCGTCTTGCGGAACGTCTCTCGGAGCATCGAGGCGTCGGTCTGTATCCTCGAGAAGGCGGGGAACATCACCGAGGAGACGACGCTCGTCAACTCGGTCGCCGGCGCGTTCGAGAAGCGGTAGCCGTACTGGTAGAACGCCAGCGCCGCGGGGTTGATGAACCAGCCGACGAACGCGTCGTCGCCCTCGCTGTAGAGGAAGTAGAGGATCGAGGAGCCGGTGATCCACTTGCCGTAGCCGACGAGTTGGCCGGCGGAGTCGCGGTCGAACTCCGGTCTCGGCCGGTAGCTGTGCATCGCGTACGACGCAGCCAGTCGGACGACGTCGGCTGCGACGTAGCCCGCCACGAACGCCCACGCAGTCGGTTCGACCAATGCGACGCCTACCGCGACGACGAACTGCGCGACCTCGCCGCCGATCCTGAGGACGAACTGCTTGTGGAACTCGAGTTTCTTCTGGAAGTACATCACGCCCGGGTTCGTCAGCCCGAACAGCAGCGGCGAGAGCCCGATGACGCGGACGAGATCGGTCGCACGCGGTTCGCCGAACAGCTGGGCGACGAGCGGTGCGCCCAGGAACAGCACGGTGAAGATGAGCGTCCCGCGCAGTAGCTCCAGCACCCACATCGTGTTCAGATGTTCGTCGACGTTCTCCTCCTCTCGCTGGACGAGCGCGGCGTTGAGCCCGAAGTTCGTGAACTTCTGGACCGCGCTCACCGAGAGCAGCGCGATGCCGACCAACCCCAACTCCGACGGGCCGATGAGCCGGGCGAGGATGACGAGCATCGCCAACTGGAGGATCCGACCGAAGGCGTTCTGACTCATCGCCCAGAACGCCCCCTTGACGACGCGCTCTGCGGTGCCCCCGCTCGGGACGATCCGATCTAGGAGCGACCGGTCCCCGCTCATCCTCGCACCTCTCCACCGACACCTGCGCTCATACACGAGTGACCGTGCTCGGACAGTATCGTTATGAATCCAGTAATGGACGGTACGCCGCGATTGCGGTGCGACGGCGACGTTTCGTCACCGCTCAGTGAGTGAGTTCGGCGTAGAGTCCCTCCAGCGAGTCGACGGCGGTGCGCCAGGAGTACTCGCGCTCTGCACGTGTGCGGCTCGTCCGCGCCATCGACTCGATGCGCGTCGGCTCCGACAGCAGCGACGAGAGCGCCTCCCGGAGCGCCTCCTCGTCGCCGGGGGCGACGAGGACGCCGTTGTCGTCGTCGACGAGACTCGGGATCGCGCCGACGGTCGTCGAGACGAGCGCGTTGCCACCGGCCATCGCCTCCAGCAGTGCGATCGGCAGGTTCTCCGCGTGCGTCGGCAGCACGAACACCGACCCCCCGTTCAGCAGTTCGCGTTTCCGCGCCTCGCTGACGTACCCCTCGTACGTCACCGCCGCTCTGCGTGCGGCCAACTCCTCGGAGAGATGTGACAGCGGTCCGGAGCCGGCGATCGTCACCTGCATCCGCACGCCCGCCTCGAGCAGGTCGTCGACGGCGGCGACGAACTCCGCGACCCCCTTGCGCTCGATGTGGTTCGAGACGAAGACGACGTGTGGGGGGGAGGCGTCGTACCGGGGGTCGTAGTCGGTCGGGTCGACGGCGTTCGGGAGGACGAACAGTTTGGCCGGGTCGACGTGGTCGCCGACCACGTCCGACCAGTAGTCCGAGAGGACGACGACGCTCGTACAGCGGTCGAAGACGAACGACTGGAACGCTCCGAGGAGTCGCGACTCCGTGTCGACGAACGTGTCGAACGACGAGCCGTGGACGTGGAGGACGACCGGGACGCGCCAGACGGACGCGGCGTAGAGGACGTAGGCGCTCGACTGGAAGAAGGAGTACCAGTGGCTGGTGTGGACGTGGACGACGTCCGGCGGTCGCCGGAACGGGAACCGGACGAGTTGGACGAACGCGAGGAGGGTCGCCCGGAGGAACTGCCACGGCGTCTCGCTGTCGGGGACGGCGACGTCGTAGACGCGTGTCCCGTCGCCGAGTCGGCGGCGCTGCTCGTGGATGTATCGTGCGATGCCGCCCGTCTGCTTCCCCGCCGGGCCGATCAACAGGATCTCTGTCGCCCGCATGAGACAGATGCTCGTCGCTCGACGGATAGTAATGCAGACGCTTACCCGAGCGAGAGCGAGTGTCCGCGGAGACGGAGACTCCACGGAACCACCGAGACGCCCGTTAGCCGAGCGCTAACCCCCTGCGGCCGGGGCGGTCGGTTCGAGCGGGAGTCCCCGCTGGTCGACGTAGTACAGCCGGTAGTCGCCGTTCGTCCGGACGCGGGAGATCCGGGGGTCGACCGCCTCGTCGACGCGCCGGAAGTCGTCGGACTGGTATCGCAGGCCGTGGAAGCCGACGACCTCGCGGCCGACGTCGCGGTCGGAGACGACGAGATAGTACGCCGGGAACTCGGTGCCGTCGCCGCCGCGGAACCGCGTCACGTTCTCGACGCTGTCCAGCTGCGGCCCCGGAACCCCCCAGAGCAGGCGGTCGGGCCGGTCGGCGTTCAGCGCGTCGGAGAACCGACCCGGCCCGGTTCGGACCTTCGCCAGCGGTGCCTCCTCGGGGAGGTCGTCGAACGTCGCGTCGTAGCCGACGAACTGCGTCTCCGGAGTGTGCGAGGAGGGGACGTAGATGTACGGCGAGGGGAAGTAGGCGACGAGCGACAGACAGACGACGAGCACGCCGACGACGGCGAACAGGGTGCGCCCCCGGTCGCCGACGTAGCCGTCGAGAGACCTCGACGCGTAGTACAGTCCGACCGCTCCGAGGATCCCGACGAGCACCATCGCGAACCCGAGGTGACGGAAGAAGTACGTCGAGACGTTGCCGAGGAACTGGACGGCGAAGAACGGGCCGAGCGTCAGCCCGGAGAAGCCGATGTAGGTGATCACCATCCCGCTGTCGCTCTCGCGTTTGTTCACCCGTCCGAACAGCCTCGCGGCGACGAGCGCGGTGGCGAGGGCGACGTACCCCACTTTGACGAGGAACAGTTTGGCGAACAGTTCCCAGATGCTGACCCCCAACCGGGCCGTCGAGTCGGCACGTTCCCGCGCGATACTGCCCGCCCCCTCCCCGGTGTCGAGGAAGGCCAGAAGCGAGTTCACCGTGTTCGCCGCGAACGAGTAGGTCTTCTCGTACTGGAGCGCCCAGTAGACGAAGATGAGGCCGACGACGAACACCTGTCCGACGAGCAGTCGCTGTTGGAACCGCGTCCCGTCGACGTCGTGTGCGGCCCGACGTCGGTAGACGACGCCGACGACGAGTATCGTCCCGAGGAGGATGATGACGTCGACGGCGACCTGCGGGTGGTAGAACACCATCGCGGCCAGCGGCACCGGCGAGAAGAGGCTCACCGCCGAGAGCCACGACGGGAGCGCGTCGTCGTCCGCGGCCCGGGTGACGTGTTTGAACGTCAGATAGAGGACGAACGGGAAGTACAGCGTCCCGAGGGTGTAGCTGTGGAACCCCGGATGCGTGCTGACGTTGTTCATCGGCAGCATCAACATCGCGGTGACGACGGCGACCGGGAGCACTCGCGGATCGCGGAGGACGACCCACACCGAAAGCGGGACGAACACGAGCGTCACCACCGAGACGGTGAGCATCGCGTACATCAGTCCGTACCGGACGGGGACGCCCATCAGCTGTGCCAGCGAGACGGCGAGCGCGTGGCCGCCGGGGTAGATGAGGTCGTAGAAGCCGAACTCCGGCCCGAGCATCGCCCGTGCCCACCCGAGATGCGTCAGCGCGTCGCCGGAGCCGTAGAAGTAGTAGCTCCGCAGGAACGGCAGCGCGAGGAACGCGACCGTCGCGAGGCCGGCGAGTCCGAGGCCGGCGTAGCGGCCGAGTCGGCCGCCGACTACGCTCGCCGTCAGACCGACGGTGGCGGCGGCGACCACGCCGACCCAGAAGAGGAGCGGGGTCGCCGTGTACAGCGACGGCTCGTACCCCGTGGCGGGGGCCGCTCGCGCCGCCAACACGCCGACCGCGAGCGAGAGATAGCCGACGGTGAGTCCGAGGCGGACGAGACGGCCGGGGGTCGGCGACTCCGTGCGAGACAGCGTCGTCAGCACGCCCTCCTTCCGACTCCCGACCGGATGCTCCGTCGACGTCTTTCGAGACATCTCACTCCCTCACTTCGTCGACCAGATCCGCGGTGAGGTCGACGACCTCGCGGTGGACGCGCTTCGCCGTCGAGAGATCCGACCGCGCGTCCCGGTTCGACAGCGACTCGACGTAGTCGACGATAGCCTCGGGGTCCCGCGAGTGGTAGACGTCGCCGGCCTCGATCAGCGCCTGATCGACGGAGATGCGGGTGCTCGGGAAGAACGACACCGCCGGCGTCTGCATCCGCGCGGCCTCGCGGGCCATCGTCCCCGACCCGGTGAGGACACAGCGAGCGTGCCACGCCAAGTCGAGTCCGGACAGCGCCTCCGGCGGGACGTAGAGCCGCGACTCGTCTCCCCCCTCGGCGAACGCGCGGTCGCCGCTGTCGCGCGGGAGGTAGACGACGTTGATGCCGCGGGCCGTCGCGTCGGCGAGGATGTCGGGGACGATGCTCTCCTCGGCGTCGACGTACGTCGCCGACAGCGCCTCCGGGCGGACGACGACGAACGCCTCGCCGTCGAACGGGAGCCGCTCCGGGAACGTCGGGTCCGGCTCGAACGTCGCGACGTACACGTCCTCCTTGTAGCCGTCGTAGCTGTGGACCCGGTCGGGGTCTGCACCGCGGTCGGTGAGCACCTCCGTCCGGAACGCCGCCGGAACGACGTTGTGAGTCGCCTGCGCCTCCAGTCGGTGGTACAGCTCCTCGGACCGGAGCCCGTCGACGTACGCGCAGATGTCGTTGTCCGTGTAGTGGATCGAGGGGACGCCGCGGGCCTTCGCCGCGAGGACGCACATCGCGTTTCGCGAGGAGAGCGCCACGTCCGCCGTCGGCATCCGGAGCGCGAGCTGTGCGGTCCGCAGCGGGATGCCGAGCTTCCGGAGCGTCGGGTTCTCGTAGTCCCTCCCGACGGTGCGGAAGTCGAACTCCAACTCGCGGGCGAGCGGCACCGTCTCGGTCTTCTCGCGGACCGTCACCGTCGTCCGGACGTCCGGAAGCGAGTCGGTCAACGCCTTGAAGAAGAACGGGTGACACGGGCTCGCGAGGTCGACCCACACGTCGACCGGGCGGTCGTCCGCTCCGACGTTCGTCGGCAGTCGGGTGGCCCCCACCGCGTCACTCATCGCCGCCCTCCTCGTCGGTCGCCGGCGTGACGCCGACCCACAGCGTCACCGAGCGGTACGCCGAGTCGAGCGTGGGCTGTTCCGGAGCCTCGCCCCGGTAGACGAGGTAGGCGACGCGGAGGTTCTCCCCCTCGAGCGTCGGCGACAGTTCGTGGGGTCGCTGCCAGCTCTGACCGTCTCGCAGCGTCCGCGAGAACTGAGTGAGCTCCGCCTGCTCGACGACGCGACCGGCGTCGTCCACCCGCTGGAGTTGGACGACGACGGTGTACGCGACCCGTCGCTGCTCGTAGTTCTCCACTTCGAGCACCAACGCCGCGGAGTCGCCGGGTGCGATCCGGTCGGGGTAGTCGCCGGCGACGAGCGACCCGTCGTCGGCCTCGGTCAGGATCGACACCTGCGTGAACGTCTCGCCGTCGTTGGGGGCGACGATCCCGGCGGTGACGACCACGGCGGCGACGACGATAGAGAGCGTGAGCGCGACGTTCAACGCCCGGTCGACGTTCGGAACGTCCCACAGCGCTCGGAGTCGTCGGACGTCGCCGAACGGTAGGACGTACCGGTCGCTCGGCGGGAGTCGAGCGCGGCGGAGGGCGCCGAACAGCGTTCCGAGGGCGGCCGTCGCGGCCGAGACGCCGAGGAGCGACGTCGTCGCGAACGCCACCGCCGCGTTCGCGGTGCCGAGCAGCCACGCGAACACGGGGACGAGCGCGACGCTCAGTCCGAATCCGACCGCGAGGCGTTCGAGGAGTGGAAGCCCCGCCCGGCCGGAACTGGCGACGCCGGCCATCGGCGACCGGACGTCACGGTCGGCAGAGACGGCTCTCTCGGCCGGGAACAACAGTGTCGTGAGCGCGTACCCCGGCAGAAAGAGGAGGAGCACCCCGCCGAGTACCGCCCGGACCGGACCGCCGACGCCCGCGGCGACGACGGCGACCGGGACGGCGACGGCGACGAGCGTCGCGACGACGTCGCCGACGAGCGCGACGAACGACCGGTTACGCATCGTCACCTCTCCGAACAGACGGTCTGAGTCGGCGGTCGACGCGGGGGGGACAGTCGAGTATCACTGCCACCTCATCGGGGACGGATCCGCTTTGTTATAGCTTCTGTAACGACGGACATCGTCGCTTACCGTCGGGCGTCACGCAGGGTCTCCGATACCGAGGGTCGGCGTCGCCGGCTGCGTGCGTGTCGTTCGCGAGCCGACTCGCGACGACTCCGAGACGACGCGTATCGTCCCGGAACGTTCCGTATAACAAAGTCGCCGAGCGCCGACCTCTCTGCAATGGAGCACACCACCACGCCGCTGGTCAGCGTCGTCATCCCGACGTACGGGCGGCCCGAGTTCCTCCCCGACGCCGTCGAGAGCGTCGCCGCACAGACGTACCCGAACGTCGAACTCGTCGTCGTCGACGACCACTCGCCGGAGCCGGTCGAACCCGTCCTCTCGACGCTGTCGCTCGGGACGCTGAAGTGGCGGTGTCTCAGACACGAGGAGAACAGGGGGGCGAACGCGGCCCGACGGACCGGGATCGAGTCGACCGACGGCGAGATCGTCGCCTTCCTCGACGACGACGACTACTGGGAACCGACGGCCGTCGAGCGGCTGGTCGAGGCGTTCGTCGCGGGCGGCCCCGAGGTGGGTGCCGTCGCCGTCGGCGTCCGCATCGTCGACGCCGACGGCGAGCAGATCGGCCGGACGATCCCGGAGTACGACGGCGACATCACGGAGCGCATCCTCCGCGGCGACCTGCAGGCGGCGACGTTCTCGCGGTTCGCCGTCCGTCGGTCGGCCGTCGAGGCCGCCGGCTACCCCGACGAACGGTTCCCGAGTTGGCAGGACAAAGAGTGGCACATCCGCCTCTCGCAGCGCTGTCGGTACGCCTCCGTCGCCGAACCGCTCGTCGTCCGCCGCGTGACCGGCCACGGGCAGATCACCGACGACTTCGAGCGGAAGCGCGACGTCTCCTACCCGCTTCTCGTCGAGAAACACGGTGCGTTGGCGGCGACGTACGGTCCCGACTGCGCCCGCCAGTTCGTCGGCCACCTGAACGCCACGCTGGGGTTCTCGGCGCTCCGGAACGGCTACTACCGCGACGCTGTCGTCCACCTGCTGCGTTCGCTCCGCTACGACCCGACGCGACGGTCGACCTACGGCTACCTCGCGTTGGCCCTCACTGGTCCCGTCAGCTACCCGCCCGCCCGTCGCCTCAAGCAGTGGCTCTCCGGACGACGAGGACCGGTTCCCGGCTGAACGCTCGGTGAGTCGTGCCGCTCGTCTCTGATTTCGTATCGCGTCTAACACTGTATACCTCGAGTGCTTGAGAGCGAAAACGAGCGAGTTCGTCGACCGATGGTCGTTCAGTCGTAGTGCGACTGCAGCCACTGCTCGACCGTCGTGATCCCCGACACCGCGCCGATGTGGTCGACGTCGCCGCTGAAGTGCTCCTCGGAGAGTTGGCGGAGCCGGTCGCCGTCGAAGAACTCGCGGTCGGCCGCGTCGTCCATGAGCCCCGTCAACGTCGCCGCGAGTCGCTCGTCGCGGATCGACCACTGACTCTGCAGCCGTCGGCCACCGTAGGCCGTCTTCCCGCGAACGCGCTGAATCGACGTCCCGACGACGAAGCCGGCGGCGTGGAGCCAGAGCGGTCGCTCGGGGGCGACTCTGGTCCGTTCGTAGGGGATCGACTCTAACCCGTACCCCAGCTGGCGGGTGAGTTCGAGTTTCGCCTCGGCGGTGCCGAACGGGATCTTCCCCTTCGTCGCCGGCACCCAGCCGACCCGCTGGTCGAGCGGCATCTTCGTCACCGCCCGAAGAAACTCCCCGTGAGCGAACGGGACGCGGGTCCCCGCGCGACTCCGGACGAGTTTGTTGCTGGCGAAGTCGCCCCGCGGGAAGTAGTTGCGGTAGTAGCAGTCCATCACCGTCTCGACGTACCCCGACTGCTGGCTCTTTGCGACCTCCTCGCGGTAGGTCCGGTCGAGGTCGACGTCGCCCGAAAGGATGCGATTCACGAGTTCCTTCGACGTCTGGTGTTTCGCACGGTAGAGTGCGTCCTCCGGAGAGTCGCTCAGTTCGATTGCGGCGCGGCTGAGACCGTCGCCCATCATCCCGCCCTGGCCACACGCCTCCAGCAGGATGTCGGTCGGGTCGGCGATGTTGAAGACGGCGGTGAGGTTCAAGAACGTCTGCCAGCCGAGCATCCCGTCAGTCAGCGTCACGGCGTCCGCAAAGTTGTCGACGAACGGGCCCGGGGTGAGTTCGACCTCCTCGTGTTCCAGTCCGAGGCGGGCGGCCACCTCACGGGCCAGTTCGACGTTGCCGCCGCCGGCGGGGTTGGCGTCGTACGTGTAGGTCAGGAGGTCGACGTGCTGGCTCAGTTCGCCGGCCATCGCGCGACTGTCGAGCCCGCCGGAGAGCCACAGACCGACCGAGCCGTCCATCGTCGCCGCGGAGTCGCGGATGCAGGTCCGGTAGGCGTCGACGAGGTTCGGCATGAACGACGACCGCGCCCGCGTGTCGAACTCGAACGTCCAGTAGCGCGTCTTCTCGACCTCGCCGTCGACGTACTCCAGCACCGCCCCCGAGTCGAGAAACGAAACCTCCTCGAGGAGCGTCTTGTCGCCCCAGACGTGACCGATCATCAGCAGGTCGCCGACCGCCCGCTCGTTCACCGTCGGGTTGTCGACCGTCGACGCGACCGCGTCGAGGTTCGACCCGAAGACGAACCCGTCGGCGAGCGTGTAGTAACAGGAACGTGTCCCGAGTTTGTCGGTGGCGACGACGACGCGGTCGCCGTCGGTACAGGCGACGACGAACGGGCCGTCGACGTGGGGGAGGACGTCGGTCGGGTTCTCGAAGACGCTGCGGAACAGTCCGCCGAGAGAGAAGCCGAGGTCGTCGAGGTTGGAGACGGCGCCGTAGAGCACGCCGGTCACCCCGTCACCGTCCCAGTGTGCCCAGCCGCGCGGGTCTCTCGTTCCGAGATGTGAGAGACCGAGCGCGACGTCGCCGCGAGAGAGCGTGACCGTCTCGGGGTCGCCGCTCGTCGGTGCGCTCGCGAGGAGGTCTGTCAACGTCGATTCCGAGAGTGTACCACCGATGAGTCCTGTCATTGCTAGAGCGGTCACGACACGAGGCTCGTGTGTGCTGGAGAGACGCTTCGTCCGGAGCGGTATTGGTTATACGTCCGCTACGTGACCGAAGTGGACGCCGTTTCGGCGTCGAGGGGGTCAGCCGCGCACCGTCGGCGGTGTCAGCCGTGCGACGCTGGCGTGCTCCGACCGTGACCGTCGGCGACGTCGACGGGGCCGACCCTGGCCGGCTGCCGGCGACGTCGACCCCGTGACATCCCGGTTCGCGGCCGTTGCCGTCGCGTTAACCGTGTTATAACAATGCGCTCGTCCGGCCAAGTCGACGTACCGACACATGTACACGCTCTCACAGCTGAAGCGGGCGGTCGAGACGCCGAATCTCCTCTTTCGCGAGGTGAACCGACTGTACCACACCCGCGGGAACAGCCGGTTCAACCCTAGCGGAGTCGACGTCTTCGCCGAGGAGTGGGACAACCTGCTGCTCCTCGACGCCTGTCGCTACGACATGTTCCGCGACCAGCACGCGCTCCCGGGCCGACTCGAGTCGCGCGTCTCACGGGGGTCGCACACGAGCGAGTTCCTGCAGGCGAACGTCGCCGACCGCGACCTGCGCGATACGGTGTACGTGACCGCCAGCCCGATGTACTACCGAAACAGGGACGCGCTGAACGCACGGTTCCACGAGGTCGTGGACGTCTGGAAGGAGGGCGGGTGGCACGACAGCTACCGGACCGTCATGCCCGAGACTATGGTCCGCTTCGCACTCGACGCGGCCGAACGCCACCCCGACAAGCGGCTGCTCGTCCACTTCCTCCAGCCGCACTACCCGTTCGTCGGCGAGACCGGAGTGGCGAACTTCGACCTCGACGACCTCGCCTTCGAGTGGGACGCCGCCTTCGACGACGGGTTCGGGTTCTCCGACGACCTGCTCCGACGAGCGTTCTGCGAGAACCTCGACGTCGCCCTCCCGCACGTCGAGGAGCTGATGCGTGCACTCCCCGGCAGGACTGTCGTCTCGGCGGACCACGGTCAGATGATCGGCGAGCGCTCCCGGCCGATCCCCAGCGTCGAGTACGGCCACCCGCCGGGCACCTACACCGAACAGCTGACGACGGTGCCGTGGCTGGTGTTCGAGAACGGCCCGCGGAAGGAGATCAGACACGGCGAGTCGACCGCTCCCCCGTCGAACCGCACCCCCGTGACCGCAGACCCGGTCGCGTCGACGACCTCCGACGGGTCGGTGCCACGGCGCGACGACTCAGAACCCGACGACGAACTGGTTCGGGACCGCCTCGAGAGCCTCGGTTACCTCTGAGGTGTCCCTCGTCGGCCTCGACTACGTCTGAGTCAACCGCGTCGGGACGGAACCGGCGTGTTCGGCGGCAGCCTCCGGGTCGCGTCCGCTCGACAGCGCCGTTCGTAGGAGACGTTGCTGACGACGAACTCCCCTTGCTGTGCGAGCAACCACTCTCCCTGTTGGGTCGTCAGCCACGTGTCCGTCTCGGAGACGTTGACGTTCCGGAGCGAACTCCCCGGAGACTCGACGAGCCTGACGACGTGCGTCGCGTCCGACACCGAGAGACAGCAGCCGTCGAGCGTGGAGTTGGGTCGACCGCTGATCTCGATCGTCGGGACGAGTCTCGTTGTCTGCCCCTCGACGACGATGTTCGTCAGCGTCACTCCCCACGGTTTCGCCGCCGTCTTCCCGAGACGGGGACGTCGCGGGTCGTCGACGCGGATCGCTCTCACGCCGGGGACGTCGATGCTGAAACGGCAGTTTCGCACCGTGAACGACCCTGCAGAGCCGTCGGCCCAGATCGCCGCGTTGGTCCTGAACGGTGCGGAGTCGTAGACGAACGAACAGCTCTCGATGACGCCGCCACGCTGTCCTCTGTTGCCCGTCTCCCAGATGATCGCGTTGGGGTTGATGTACTCGCCGACGTTCTCCGGGTGTGCGTCGTTGGTGTCGAGGCGGAACGTACAGCCGCGGACGAGCGTCCCCTTCCCACCGATTCGCAGCGACGCCTGGTTGTTGTTCTCGAAGCGACAGTCGACGACCTCGACGCGTCCCGGAGCGCGCGAACAGTAGACGGCGTTCGTCCCGGTGTTCGCGAAGTGGCAGTTTCGGATGCGAAGCGTCCCGACGTGGTCCTCGCCGAGCCAGAGACAGCCCGCGTTGGCGGTCCCGTCGAGCGCACCGTGTGAGACGATGTGCGTCGGTCCCGTCCGCACGTAGCTGTCGACGACGCCGAGCCCACCCACCGTGAGGATCTGCGGGCTGAGGTTGTCCAGCGCCCCGTGCTGGACGATGGGGTTGAAGCCGACGTGTTCGACGTTCTGCACGCGGAGTCTGTCGTCGAGGCGGAGCACGTTGCCGATCGACCCGTCTCCCGGACCGTGATCGAAGGTGACGTTCTCGAGGAGGAATCCGACGCCGCCGCCTCTGACGTTGACGAACTGCCGACCCTCCCGCGAGGGCGTTCTGAACACCACGTCACCCCGTGTGCGACCGCGACCCAGTATCCCGAGGTTGTCGACCGACTCGACGGCGTGGTTCTCGTCGAACCGATAGACGCCCGGTGGGAACTCGAGCAGCGTCCGTCGACGGACGAGAAACGACGCGAAGGCGTCGTCGATCGGTCTCTTCCCCGTGGGGTCCATCCCGAGGTCGGCGACGGCGTCGAGGACGCGGTCGAACTCGACGCCGTACCGGACGGTGCGCTCCGACCGGTCGGGGGCCGGTCCGGGTCTCGTCGTAACGGGGCCGGGTTCAGGTCCGGGGACGTGCGTGGGAGTCTCGGTCTCCGGTCGCTCGCGGACGATCTCCGAACAGCCAGCGAGAGCACTGACCGTCGCCACGGCGGCGACGAGTCCGAGATACTGGCGACGGTCGACTCCACTCACAGCTGCAGATTCTCTACGTGCGAGTTTCGTTATGGAGCCAATAACGGCTGTGTGGCCTGTTTTTGCCACGGAGAAGGAATATCCACGAAGACGGACTACGCCAATTCAGCTCCCGTTAATCGAGATAACCGAGATCGCGGAGTCGGTCGATCGCCTCGCCGTCGGAGTCGTCGTCTCCCCGCGTCGGAGTCGCCTCTGCGACCACGGTTCGACGCGTCTCGCCGTCGACGACGAGCCAGGGGACTTTCACGAGGCTCTCGGCGTACACTCCCGGCGGGTGGCCGTACATCTTCAGCGGGACGGGACACGGGGAAGGGTACTCGCCGACGAGGTTCCCGTGGTCGGAGGTGACGACGGTCCGTCCGGACAGTTCGTCGACGAGCCGCTGGACGTGCGGGAGGGCGACCTGGAGGTTCTCGCAGTAAGCGTTCCACACGTCTCGCTCGCTGACCTTCCCGCGCTGGAGCAGGTCCCACACGTTGAGGTGGTCGCTCGCCGCGGTGTCGCCGGTCGCCAGCCGACGCGAGAGTTCGATGCCCGCCTGGTCCTCGAACAGCGTCCGTCCGAGCTCGCCCACGAACGGGTAGTGCGGCTGGACGAAGTGGCTGACGATGCGCTTGTCGGGGTAGCGTTCGGCGGCCTCCAGCGTCGCCTCGACCATCGCCTCCGGGAGGACGGTGTTGAGGTCGTCGTCCCAGGCGTCCTTCCAGACGGAGACGACGGCGTGGAAGGGGGCGTCGAGGCGGACGTTCACCTGCGGGTTCGCCGTGACGTAGACGACGTCGTCGAACCGCCCCTCGCCGAAGTTCCGCCGGAGGAACTCCTCGGTGTTCGACCCGCGGGAGAGACGAGCGCTCAACTCGCCCTCGACGGTGTTGTGCTCGCGGAACATGTCGTAGCGACACGCGTCGAGCACGAGCAGGTTGTCCCACTCCTCGTCGACGACGGCGACACCTTCCCCGCGGCGGAGATACCGGAAGTACGGCTGGACGACGGCCGTCCGGACGGCGTACGGGACGCCGATCTCGCGCCACCACGAGCGGTCGTTCCAGTGGCGCTTCAGATTCGTGAGCAGTATCGAACGGTCCATCTCACTCGTCCCCCGTCGTCGCGGCCAGATACTCCGCGACGGCGTACGCCATCCACGCCTGACACCACCGCATCAGGGTGAACCGCTTCGTGTAGAACCGGCGTCGCTGGTAGTAGAACTGTCCCTCGCCGGCGTAGAGGTTCGCGAGCGCCCAGTCGAGGATGCGCCGCGCGAAGTCGGTGTCACCGGCTTTCGTGAAGACGAGGACGCCCTGCGCCACGGCGTGAACGTCACGCGGGTACGAGTGCGACTCGTCCCAGTTCGGCGCGCCGTTCGGGTCGAAGAGGACGTCACGATAGAACGACAACGCCTTCGACAGCGTCTCCTCGTATCGCTGCTCGCCGGTCACCTCGTGGTAGTGGAGATACGACTCGACGATGAACCCGTTGTGGTGGTTGTCCATCGACAGATGCGACGCCGACGGCGGGTCGCGGTACGGCCACCCGCCCAGGTCGGTCTGTTTCGTCGCGAGATAGTCCAGCAGCGCGGCGGCCCGCTCGCGGTACGATTCGTCGCCGAAGTAGTCGTAGAGGTCCAGCAGCATCCGCGCACCGATGGCCCCGCCGTTCAGCGTGTAGAAGGCTCCCGTGTAGTGGGGTTGGTAGACGATTCGTGCGCCGCCGTCCAGTTCCGTGTACTTGAGGTCCTCGAGGAGGAAGTCGACCGCCGTGCGTGCGATGTCGGCGTATCGGTCGTCGTGGGCGGCCAGTCGGAGCAACGCTCGCACGGCGTAGGAGGTGGGGATGACGTTCGGCGTCTCGGCCGGTCGCAGTTCGTCCAACTGCTGCATGGCGTGGCGGTGTCCCCCACAGAACCCGCTGTACCCCGGACTCCGGTTGTCGAGGAGCCAGTCGGCGAGGTACGTCGCCTCCGCGAGGTAGAGTTCGTCGTCGGTGTGCTCGTAGGCGGTCAGGTTCGCCATCGCGAACAGCGCAGTCCCCTTGAAGCTCCGCCGTCGCTCGACGAGGAACAGCGGTCTGACGTTCACCGGGGCGCGTTTGATCCCCTCCTGGACCGCGAGGTTGAGCCACTGGTTCTCCACCGGGAGCACTCGGAGGAGCCGACTGCTCATCCCGTCGAAGTAGTCGTACCCCGTGTAGTCACGGTCCCGGGCGTACGCGAGCACGTCGGTCAGGAGCCCGACCGACAGTTCGTCGGTTCGGTGTGGCGATTCGGGCGTCGTACCGTCTCGCGTCCGAAACGCTCGCGAGCGCGTCCGGACGTCGATCGAAGGGAATCGTATCATGGCCTGTGGTTCCGTACCGCGAGCGACCGCTCGGCAGCACGTCCGTGGTGTCAGCACTGCGGAGAGACTCTTTGTTATGCAGTGTGTGCCGGCTCCTCGATCACTGTCCGTCGGTGTCGTCTGCGGCGGCAACTCCGACCGTCGCGTCCGAGGCCGGGGGCGGACGGAGCAGTCGACGTGATTCGCTTCGGCGTGGCGTTCACAGCCACGGCGTTCCGACAGACGGTCGGAACGCCACGAGTATGGCGCGACTAACTGCGCCCGCCGAACCGGAAACGGTGTGATAACTATGTCGTCGACGGTCGACGAACAGTCGTATGACACTCAGCCGAACGTACCGCCTCGCGAGCAGTACCGGACCGGTCCCGTCGCGTGACCGGTCACTCGACGCCGCTACGGGACCCGCCAGACGCCGCTACGGGACCCGCCAGCGACGGAGGGGGTGACGTGATGGTCTCCGCGTCGCTCTCCTGGCTCGTCACCCAGCTGCGACCCTTCTTCGACCTCGTCGTCCCCGCGTTCGTCGTCGGCTTCTTCCTCGTCGCACTGGTCGCCATCGCGCTGAGCGACGACCGGACGGTCCGTAACAGCTACCTCGCCGGCTTCTTCGCGCTGCTCGTCGTCGTCAACCTGTTCGCCCCCGTCACGCCCGCGCCGGTCATCAAGTGGCACAAGTTCTCGGAGGTCCGCGGGACCGAGAAGACGGAGTACGTCTTCCGCGTCGTCGACGTCGACGGCGCAGAGCTCACCTACGACGACGAAGCGACGCTCAACACGGGGAGCGTCGCCCCCTCCTACGTCCGGCTGAAGATGCAAAACGAGTTCACGCCCGCCCAGAACGCCGAGACGGCCCAGTGGCTGTTGGACCGGGCGGCCGTCCACCGCGAACGGGTGACGAACCCCTCGCCGACGCGGTTCCTCTACTTCCCGCGGCACGCGATGGCCGACACGTGGACCCGCGAGACGGTCGCGGACTACGCGGAGTTCACCGGACTGCGGCTGTACCGAGTCGACATGACGCTCGCCGAGGACGGCACCGAGGTGACCGCCTACACCGAGACGCTCGTCTACGAGTACTACGAGGACCGTGGGACGACCGTCGAGATCGCCAGCGTCGACGACGCTGTGGACTCGATGGAGACGGACGACGTTGCAGACGTGACGAAGACGGACGACGTTGCAGACGTGACGAAGATGGACGACGTTGCAGACGTGACGAAGACGGACGACGTTGCGGACCCGCTGGAGACGACCGCCGTCCGGTCGCCTGCCGTCGTCCCCGGAGGTGCGCTCTCGTGAACCGCGACCGCCTGCGCTCGCTCGGGTCGGTGTACGTCAACTACGTCGCGAGTCCGGTCCGTGACTCGCCGGTCAACCTCGCGATGGCGCGCGTCGTCGTCGCGTTCTACGTGATCTGGAAGACGATCTGGATCGACTGGGAGGTGTACCTGCAGGTGCCCTTCGTCGCACTCGAGGAGTACGAGTTTCTGGTCCCGTACGCGTTCCCGCAGCTGCTCGTCGTCGAGAAGTATCTGCTCGTCGTCAGCGTCTGCCTCTTCGCGGTCGGCTACCGCATCAGAGCGACGGCCGCCCTCTCCGCGTTGCTCCTCGGCCACCTCGGCCTGCTCCGGTTCGCGATGAACGGGTTCGGCGGTGGCTCGGCCGTCTTCATCCCGGTGTACTTCCTCGTGTTCTTCGCGCTGTTCGCCCCGCAGGACGAACTCTCCGTCGACGGCGTCCGCCGGACGGGACGGCAGTCCGTCGAGTCGGTCGTCTCCCGACTCAAGGAGTCGCGCCCGCGGCGCTTCCGTGCGGACCCGCTGAAGTACAGCCTCCTCGTGCTCGGGGTTATCTACTTCGGGTCGGCCTTCGACAAGCTGTTTCCGAACCTCCAGAAGTTCCAACCCGAGTGGCTCATGCCGTACAACCTCTCGCGCATCGTCACCATCTTCCACACGACCCGCGACCAGCTGTTCCCGTTCACGCACGAGGTCGTGAACTACCCGCTTCTGATCTTCTTCTTCGCGGTGAGCACGCTCGTCCTCGAAGGAGGGCTCCTCGTCGCCATCCTCTCGAAGCGCTCGGTGACGCCGTTCTTCGTCGGTCTCACCGGGTTCAAACTCTCCTCGATCGTCCTGCTCGGCATCTTCTTCGGCGACGCCGTCGTCTTCTTCATGCTGTTTCTCGCGTGGGACGCGGCGTACCGCTACCTCGCGAGCGACCGGGCGGTCGACGTCGTGTTCGACGAACGCTGTTACTTCTGCGCCCGGAGTCTGTACCCGTTCGAGCTTCTCGACGTGAACGACACGATGACGTTCTACTCGCAGTCCGACCTCCCTGCGCGGTACCAGGACCGACCGGACGTCGACTACAGCAGCGCCATGTACGTCTTCGACGCCGACGGAACGCCGTATCGCGGCTACTGGGCGTTCCGCGAACTGCTCCGGCAGCTCGCCGTCTTCGCTCCGATCGTCTGGCTGATGGGGACGCGGCCGGTCGCCGTCGTCGGCGAACGCGTCTACAAGTACGTCGCCGCCAACCGGAGCAGACACTTCGTCTGTAGTGTCGACCTCGACACCGAACTGTGAGGTCGGGGCGGTCCGAGCGGGACTTGACAACGGCGACGACTGACGCTTCGGTCGGCCCGGTCGTTGATGACCGTCGACCGCGTACTCTCGACCGATGCGCTACTTCGGCTACGACGCCATCATCGACGAGGGCGACTCCATCCAGGCGACGTACGACGGCGGTGCCACCCACATCGGCGTTCTCAACGGTTACGAACCGGACGTCGACTCGTACCCGCTGGTCTTCGACGAGGACCGCCCGTTCGCCATCGAGGGCTGTGGACCCGGCGTCAGCCAGATCGGCCACGAGGACGTCGAAAAGGGGCCGATCGTCGACGTCTCGGGTCACGGTGCGCGGACCTATAAACGAGCACCCACGATACAGAACCTCTCCGTGGTAGGGGGGTCGCCCGGTATCCGTATCCGGTGTGCGCCGTACACCTCCGTCTCGAACGTCTACGTGACCGCTGCGGGTGACGGCGTCGCCGTCGCCGCCGCCGACCACAACTGCTACGGGACGAGTCTGTTCAACGTCCAGGCGTGGAACTGCGGCGGCGACGGCTTCCGCTTGGAGACGGACGCCGGCCCACACGCGACGCAGTTCTTCGGCTGTCAGGCCATCGCCAACAAGGGCGTCGGCTTCCGGCTCGACGGCTACAAGACGTCGATGCTCGGGGGGTCCGCCCAACTGAATCACGGCCACGGTATCGACGTCCGGTCGCCGGCCGTCTCCGTCAAGGACGCCTACATCGAAGGGAACGGTCGGCGCGAGGACTACCCGGTCGAACTCTACGGGCGGGGTGCCCACGGGCTGACCGTCGCCGACTGCTACTTCCACGGCGCGACGCCCCGGAAGGTGTGGCACGACCACGACGACGTCCAGCGAGGGGTCAACCTCCACGAGTCGAAGTCGGTGTCCGTCCGCGACAACGTGTTCCGGGGTTACGGCGACGCCTTCTTCGCTGGCTTCGACACGAAGGCACGACTGGAGGGGAACTTCGCAGTCGACGGGACGCCGCTGCGTTCCGGATAGCGAGCGCGTCGCGACCGACCGCGGCTACACGCCGAGTTCGTCGGCCAACTCGTAGAACGTCTCGATGGTCAGGTCGGGGTCGCCGTCGAACGGTTCGTACGGCGTCCCCTTCCGGTCGACCCAGACGCCCTGCATCCCGGCGTGCTGGGCACCCATCACGTCGAACCAACCGGCCGTGACGTGGGCGATCTCGTCGATCGGCGTGCCGGTTCGGGCGGCGGCGTGACGGTACAGTTCGGCGTCGGGTTTGAACGTCTCCACCTCGTCGGCGCTGATCGTATCCTCCAGTAGGTCGCCGATGTCGGCGTGGTCGACCATCGACTCGAGCATCTCGGGGTTGCCGTTCGAGACGACGTAGCAGTCGTACCCGCCGTCGCGGAGGCGTTCGATGCCGTCGCGGACGTCGTCGAAGACGTCGAGTTCGTGGTAGACGGCGAGGATCTCGTCGCGCTCCTCCTCGCTGACGTCGACGTCGTGGACGTCCAGCGCGTACTGGAGTGCGTCGCGGTTCACCTCGTAGAACGGCTCGTAGACGTCGATGTGGTTGCCGACGAACGTGTACTCCAGCGAGCGTGCCCGCCACAGCTTCGAGACGGGTTCGGGGTCGTCGACGCGCTCGGCCAGCGCCTGCTCTGCGGCGTCGACGTCGACGAGCGTGCTGTAGGAGTCGAACGTGACCGTCGTGACGTCTTCGGGGATGAACGACATCTCTCAGGTGGAGGTCGGAGCGCCGGCGCATTAATCGTGTGGCGGTCGTGTCGTCCGGTCGCCATCCGCCTCCTCGGTCACTCCACCGACCGGACGACGGGGTAGTCGTCGGGGACGGAGAACCCGTGGTCGCGGAGGCGGTCGCGGTCGGTGGCCAGCGAGTCGGCCCACGCAGTTCCGGCGTCGGTCAGGGCGGTCACCCCGTAGCGAATCGGCGCGCCGCGGACCGTCCGCTCGGGGAGGTCGAGACTGACCGTCGCGTACGTGTCGGCCCGCGTGGGGTCGGAGAAGTCGATGGCGGCGGGGAGGTCGACGAACGGGAGGTCGTGTTCGACGGCCATGTTCTCGTAGACGAACGCGGCGTCGATCTTCCCCGCCTCGAGCGTCCGCATGAGCGCCGTCTCCGGGAAGACGAGCGCGTCGTCGAGGAGGTCCGCAGCGGCGAGTCCGCGGTCGTCGGCGAGACGCATCGCGAGCACCGTCCGGTAGCCCAGCGGGTCGGCCTTCGGGTCGGTCTGCCCCACTCGAACGTCCTCGCGACCGAGTCCGGCCGCCCAGTCGTCCGCGATCGCGTCAGCGTGCGGCGATTCGGGGTCGTAGGCGAGGACGAGCGCGTTGGTCGCAAAGAGCGTCGTCTCGGCCGTGATCCCCGTAAAGAGGTCCGGATCGGCCAGCGCGAGCACGTCGGGGTCGCGTGCGTCGTCGACGACGAGGTTCCGCGCGGTCAGACTGCCGTGGGCCTCGACGTCCGCGCCGGCGACGTCGTCGGCGAGGACGAGCAGACTGCCCGCGACGAGCGCCCGTGCAGGAGTCGTCCGCGACTCGCGCGGGCCGCCGGTGACGTACTCGACGCCCTGCAGACCGACCGTTCCGAGCGTCCCGACGGTGAGTCCGCCGGCGGCGACGCGGCGGAGGAACCGTCGGCGGTTCGACGTCATGTGACGCAACTCTCTCAGATTTCGACATAGCTGTTTCGTAACTGGTGATGGTTACGTCGGACGAGGCGAGCGTCGATCAGGTCGTCCCCGACAGTCCCCGTCGAATCTCGATGGCCGCGAGGAACGACTCCTGTGAGACGGTGCCGACGATCCGGTCGCCCTCTTCGACCAACGCGTAGTCGGCCCCCTGCTGGCCGAGTTCGGCGAGCGTGTCGAAGGCGTCCGCGGTCGCCTCGACGCGAAGCGGCGGCGGCCCCATCACGTCGCCGACGGCGACCGCCTCGTGACGCTCTCGCGGGAGACCCCGGAGGTCCGAGAGTCGGACGACTCCGACCACGGACTCGCCGTCGACGACCGGGAACGCCGTCCGACGGCGGTGCAGCATCAGTGCGACGAACGCCGATACCGGGTCGTCGGCCGAGAGCGTCTCCGTCGAGGCGTCCATCACGTCGGCGACGGTCAACCCCGTCAGCAGGTCGTCGACGAGACTCGCTCTCGCCTCGCTCTTGGCCGCGCCGTAGACGAACAGCGCGACGAGGATGAGGATCGGGTTGAAGCCGACGACGCCGACGACGGCGAACAGGAGCGCGAAGGCGACGCCGATGCGGGCGGCGATCCGGGTCGCGATGCCGTAGGGACGCGAGCGGGCGAGCAGCGCACGGAGGACGCGGCCGCCGTCCATCGGGAACGCCGGCAGGAGGTTGAACGCCGCGAGCGTCACGTTGACGACGGCGAGCCAGCCGAAGACGAAGACGACGACGGGGAACCGACTCGGCACGAGCTGGACGACGGCGGCACAGCAGAGTCCGACGAGGACGCTCGTCACCGGGCCGGCGACGGCGATCCAGAACTCGCGGTCCCACTCGCGGGGGATGGCGGAGAACCGCGCGAGGCCGCCGAACACCCAGAGCGTGATCGACTCGATCTCGAGTCCGTACCGCCGAGCGACCCACGAGTGGCCGAGTTCGTGCAGCAGGACGCCGACGAATAGGCCGAGCGCGGCGGCGACGCCGACGACCCAGGGCGTGGTGCCGGCGCGGAGCACGGCGACGTCCAGCGGCGCGGGGGCGAACTGGTTGATGACACCGGCGTAGAGGGCGATCTGCTGACCGCTGCCGATGAGCCACGCCAGTATCGGGAGGAAGACGAGGAGCGAGACGTTGACCCTGATGGGGATCCCCCAGATTCGAGCGACCGTGTAACTCCGCATACCGACTCTACGTCGGCAACGGCATTGACACGTTCGCCGGTTGGCAGCCGAACGAACGCCGAGTGCGACGACCGGCGGAGACGAGCGCCGAGAGCACGTTTCCGCTCAAAACCCGTCTCCGAAGTCGTCGCCGTCTCCGTCTTCTCGTCGAGTGCGGCGTCGGTACGCGAGACGGGTAGTCGACGACTACCTGCTCTCGACCGCAGAGCGCGGATGGTTCTACACACGTTACGAGCCGTGTAACAATACCGCTCTCGCCCGTTGTGTGGGCTGTCATGCAAGCAGTCGTCCTCGCCGCCGGGAAGGGAACGCGTCTCCGTCCGCTCACGGCGGACAGACCCAAGGCGCTTGTCGCCGTCGACGGCGAACCGCTCCTCACCCACTGCTTCGAGGAGCTCCGATCGCTGGGCGCCGAGGAGTTGATCGTCGTCGTCGGCTACCGGGCCGAACAGATCATCGAACGCTACGGCGACGAGTACCGGGGGATCCCCATCACCTACACGTACCAGCGCGAGCAGTTGGGGCTCGCTCACGCGCTCCTGACCGCCGAGACGCACGTCGACGGCGACTTCATGCTGATGCTCGGCGACAACGTCTTCCGGTCGAACCTCGACGCCGTCGTCCAGTCGCAGAAGGAGGAGGACGTCGACGCGGCGTTCCTCGTCGAGGAGGTCCCCTACGAGGAGGCCTCCCGGTACGGCGTCTGCGTCACCAACGGCGACGACGAGATCGTCGAGGTGCTGGAGAAACCCGACGACCCGCCGTCGAACCTCGTGATGACGGGGTTCTACACCTTCTCGCCCGCCATCTTCCACGCGTGTCACCTCGTGCAACCGTCGGACCGCGGCGAGTACGAACTGCCCGACGCGATCGACCTCCTGCTCCGGAGCGGTCGCTCCATCGTGGCGATCCCGCTAGACGGGTGGCGTATCGACGTCGGCTACCCCGAGAACCGCGACGAGGCCGAACGGCGACTCGCCGACGAGCGGACGTCGACGCCGACGCCGCAGGCGGAGTCGGTCGAGGACTGACTCGAAGCGCCGGCCCCCGCTACCCCTCGCTCCGCCCGGCCGTGTCGACGACCGACCGCAGCACCGTCGGTGCCTCGTAGTCGAAGACGAGTTCGAGCAGGCCGACGGCGGCGACGTAGAGCACGACACCCGTCAGCACGAGCGCAGCAGAGGCGAACAGCCCCGCGTCGAGCCCGAACGACTCGCGGAGGCCGTAGACGCCGACTCCCATCGCCGCGCTCGCGAGCGCCGGGAAGCCGACGACCCGGAAGAACCGAGTGAAACTGCCGTCGACGGTCCGAACCGCGACGTACGAGGCGACCGGTTCGGAGAACAGCGCCGAGTTGACGACGACAACCGCCGCCGTCCCGGCGATGCCGTACGCCTCCGTCGCCGGGTAGATCAGTGCGGCGATGAGAAGCAGTTTTCCGAACTGGATCTTCGTCGCGTAGTCCGGGCGGCCGACCGCCTGAAACAGCGGTCCGGTCGTCGCACCGAGCGACCGCAACAGCCCCCACAGCGCCAGCACCTGCATCACGAGCGCCGCCTCCGCCCACTCTGGCGGTAGGAACGTCGCGGTGAACGTCGGCGCGACGACGACGATGCCGACGGCGGTCGGAAACGACAGCACGGTCGTCAGCGTGAGCGCCCGATAGAACGCGCTCCGGAGGCGGTCGACGTCGTCCTGCAGTTTCGAGTATGCGGGGAAAGCCACGCTCGAGACGACGTGGGTGATCTCGGTCGCCGGTGCGTTCGAGAACCGGTAGGAGAACTGGTAGACGCCGAGCGCGCCCGCCCCGAGGAACCAGCCGACGAACGCGTCGTCGCCCTCGTTGATGAGGTAGACGAGGACGCCGGAGGCGGTGATCCACTTGCCGTAGCCGAACAGTTCGCGCGCCTGTCCGAAGTCGAACGAGGGGCGCGGTCGGTAGTCGTGGATACGGTAGGAGACGGCGAGCGCGACGAGCGCACCGGCGACGTCGCCGACGACGAACGCCCACGCGCTGCGGAGGACCACCGCAGCGACGACGGTGACGACGGCGATGGTCGCCGCCTTGCCGACCTTGTAGACGAACTCGCGGTGGAACGCGAGGTTCTTGCGGAAGTAGACGACGCCGGGGTTCTCGAGCCCCTTCAGCAGGGGGAGCACCGCCATCGCCTGGATGAGCGGTTCCGCCCGTGGGTTGCCGAAGAAGGCTGCGACGAACGGCGCGGCGAACACCGCGACGAGACCGATACCCAGTCCGCGGAGCGTCCGGAGCGTCCAGGCGGTGTCGAGGTAGGCGTCGACGTCGTCCTCCCGGTGTTCGATGAGCGCCTCCTCGATGCCGAGTTTGGACACGCGGCGGAGCGCCGCGAGCGTCAGGAGGGCGAACCCGACGAGTCCGAACTCCGCTTGCGTGAGCAACCAGGTCAACGCGCCGAGCTTGAGAAACTGGAGTCCGCGCCCGAGTCCGTTGGCGAGGGAAGCCCAGATGCCGCTCTTGACGGTCTGTTCACCGACGCCCCCGCCGGGGATCAGCGTCGCGATCAGGCGTCTCAGTCGGTCGCGCATCGTCCCCTCACGGTCGCAACGTCGTGGGCAACGTCGCATAACGACAGCGGTCGGTCACGCACGTCGCCCTCAGACCTTCCCGACGACCGTCTCGACGTCGGTCGTCGCGCGGTCAGCGGCGACGGCGAGGTCGTCGGCACCCTGCTCGGCGGCACGGTACACTGCGAGCGTTCGGGCGGCGACGGTGTCCCAGTCGTTTCTGACCGCCCGCGTCCGGTTTCTCGCACCGACCGACGAGAGCTCCTCCTCGCGGACGCGCCGCATCTCGCGACGGAGACCGTCGGGGTCGTCGGGGTCGTAGAGCAGGTCGTTGGCCGACGAGAGCGTGTCGGGGAGACACCCCATCCGCGGGGCGACGACGGGACGCCCGAACGACATCGCGAGGACGGCGCTCCCGGAGGTGAGCACCCGCTCGAACGGGAGGACGACGGCGTCACTGGCGGCGAAGTAGTGCTGCACGTCGTCGTCGGGGACGAAGCCGAAGTCGGCGTGGACGCGGTCGGTTCGCTCACAGGCCGCGAGCAGTCGCGCTCGACGTTTCGGGTCCGTGGGCGGACGACCCGCCACGACCAGCCGGGAGTCGGGGTCGTCCAACTCGTCGAACGTCTCGACCAGTCGCCGAACCCCCTTGTACGGGCGGACGTTGCCGAAGTGCAGGTAGACGGTCGCGTCGGGTGGGAGCGAGAGCGCCTCGCGTGCCTCCTCGCGGGAGACGTCGTCGGGGTAACTGCCGATGTAGTTGCCGTGCGGGACGACGGCGACCTGCGAGACGTCGGTCACGGGGACGTCGTAGGTGTCGACGACCTCCTCGCGGGCGTTCTCGCCGTGCACGAGGAGTCCGTCGCAGCACCGCACGATCAGCCGTCTGACCGTCAACTCGATGCGCGGATGTCGCCGTTCGTGGTCGAGCGTGTTGTGAACGGTCCAGACGATCGGAACCCCGAGCAGTCGACAGACGGCGAGTTCGAACAGTAGCCGGAGACCGAGCACCAGCGTGACGAGCTTGTTGTGCATGACGAAAAGCGAGTGCGCCCAGTGGAGATGCAGCACGTCGGGCTGGTCGCTGAGCACCGACTGCAGGATCGGGAGCGGTGCCTCGTGGTCTCCCGTCCGGACGGCCACGCCCCGGTCTTCGAGCGCCTCCCTGAGCTCTCGCTGGTAGGGGTTGTCGTCGTAGTAGGGCAGAAAGAGGACGTCGAGCGGGGCCTGGTTCGCGGACACGTTTCTCTGAGTGGTTGTATTTCGCGTATCGGGATAAGTCCTGTTGATACAATCGTCCTCTCCGAACAACTTTCTACCCAAACATACATTCCAATCACCACCAAACCAGTGGACGATGACCGAACCAGCGGACGACGCCACCGACGTCGTCGTCGTCGTCGGCACCCGTCCCGAGATCATCAAACTGGCACCCGTCGTCCGAGCACTCCAGCGGACCGACCGACTGGAGTTCTCGCTCGTCCACACCGGACAGCACTACGACGACGAACTCAGCGGGACGTTCTTCGAGACGCTGTCGCTGCCGACGCCCGACCGATTCCTCGACGTCGGAAGCGGCGACCACAGTCGGCAGACGGCCGACGCGCTGGCGGCACTCGGCGACGTGCTCCGGTCTGACGACCCCGACGCCGTCCTCGCCCAGGGAGACACGAACACGGTGCTCGCGGCGGCGGTGGCGACGAGCAAACACGACGCCCGGTTCGGCCACGTCGAGGCTGGCATCCGGAGTTTCGACCGCGAGATGCCCGAGGAGGTCAACCGCGTCGTCGCCGACCGGGTGAGCGACTGGCTGTTCGCGCCGACGACGACGGCCGTCGACAACCTCGCCGCCGAGGGGATCGACGACGGCGTCGTCGAGACCGGCAACACCGTCGTCGACGCCTGTCTCCGTCACCGCGAGCTCGCCGTCGACCAGTCCGACGTGCTCGACCGGTTCGGGCTCGACGCCGAGGAGTACGTCCTCTCGACGATCCACCGGCCGCGGAACACCGACGACGAGACGCGACTGCAAACCGTCGTCGAGACGCTCGACGCCGCCGACCGGCCGGTCGTCCTCCCGGCACATCCGCGACTCCGGAACGCCCTCGACGAGATCGGCTTCGACCTCTCGGGATCGCTCCGCGTCGTCGACCCGCTGGACTACCTCGACTTCCTCGCGCTGCTCTCGTCGGCCCGCGTCGTCGTCACCGACTCCGGCGGCGTCCAGGAGGAAGCTTCCATCCTCGAGATCCCCTGTCTGACCGTCCGGCCGAACACCGAACGCCCGGAGACGGTGGACGCGGGAGTGAACGAACTCGTCGAACCGGCCGCCCTCGACGGTCGGCTCCGCGCCGTCTGTGAGTCCGAACGTCGGCAGATGACCGGTGCGTCGACGCTGTACGGCGACGGCGACGCCGGCGAACGGATCGTCGACCACCTCGCCGCCGAACTGGGTGGACGGCGAGTGCAGTGAGTGCGTTTATGTCGCTGCCGGGCGGCCGTCGAACCACTCGAATGGAGACGCACACGACCGCGACCGACGGACGGAGGCGACGCTGAATGCGCATCGGGATGGTGCTCCGGGGCTTCTTCCCGCACGACATCCGCATCGAGAAGGAGGCGCGGACGCTCGCCGCGGCGGGCCACGAGGTGTCGCTGCTCTGTCTCGGCAAGCCGGACCAACCGGCGACGGAGCGGTTCGAGGACATCGAGGTGCGTCGCATCCACCGCCGGGAGACGTACAACACGGTCCAGCGGACGCTCAAGACGTTCCGGTACGTGACGACGCTGTACGACTCCATCTGGGCACGTGAGCTGCGCGCGTTCGTCGAGAGCGAGGGTATCGAGGCGTTGCACGTCCACGACCTCCCGCTCGTGAAGACCGGGCTCTCGGTCGCCGAGGAGTACGACCTCCCGCTCGTGGCCGACCTCCACGAGAACTATCCGGAGGCCGCCCACCAGTGGCGCGAGGGGATGTCGCGGCCCCGACGACTCGTCCAGAAGACGTTCACGCCGCGTCCCCGGCTGAAGCGGTTGGAACGGAACTGCGTCCAGCGGGCCGACCACGTCGTCGCGGTCGTCGAGGAGGCCCGCGCGCACTACCTGCGCGACTGCGGCGCGGACCCGACGACGGTCTCCGTCGTCTCCAACACGGTCGAACTGTCGCGCTTCGACGACGCCGACCTGTCGGACGTCGTCGACGACGACGAGTTCGTCGTCTCCTACGTCGGGAGCTTCGGCCCCCACCGCGGCATCGAGACGGCCATCCGGGCGATGCTAGACGTGGTCGAACAGGTACCGAACGCGCGTCTCTTGCTCGTCGGGTCCGCCGGCGAGGACGCCTACCAGCGGCGGCTCGAACGCATCGCCGCCGAGAGCGGCGTCGCCGACCACATCACCTTCACCGGGTGGGTCGACTTCGCGGAGGTCCCCTCCTACGTCGCCGGCAGCGACGTCTCCTTCGTGCTCCACACGGAGAACCCCCACACGTCGACGACGATCCCGCACAAGCTGTTCCAGTACATGGCCTTCGAGAAACCCGTCGTCGTGACGGACGTCGGGCCGCTCGGCCGCATCGTCCGCGAGACCGAGTCGGGACACGTCGTCGCCGACGGCGACCACGACGGGTTCGCCGAGGCGGTGGTGGAACTTGCGACGGACGAAGAACGGACGAGAGAGCTCGGGCGGAACGCCCGTCGCGCCGTCGAGGAACGCTACAACTGGGCGAACGAGGGCGAGTCGTTGCTTGGCGTCTACGAGTCGCTGTAGTCCCGACTCGCCGCGTGAATTACCGACGCCGCGCCGTCCCCGTCAGCAGGTTCGACAGCGCCATCACGTACGACCCGACCTCGTAGGCACCCTTGAACTGCTGGTCTTCGACGTTCATCCGCCCGTCGGTCGTCATGAACCGCATCGGCACGCCGAGTCCGCTCGCGTCGGCGAGGTTCACGCCGCGGTCGTTCGTCGCGTAGATCCACTCCATCGCCTCGCCCACCTCTCTATCGTAGTTCTTCTCGCCGCCGGCGGCGTAGTAGTGGGCGACAGCGTTGACGAAGAACGTCTGGTGACACTCGTAGAGGAACTCCCAGTGCGGCGGTCGGCCGTCGCCGGATCCGAGTCGCCGGCGGAGCTCCGCACCCGCGTACGCGCGGTTCGAGGGGTCCTCCCAGACGAACGCGCCGTCCGACCGCATCCGTTCTTCGACCGTGTAGTCGAGCACCTGCTCGACGTTCTCCAGATAGCCCGTCCGTCCCGTCACCTCGATACCCCGCGCCAGCCCCCAGAGCGTGTACATCTGGTTCTGGTGGCGGCGAGTCGTCGGGTTGTCGAAGTAGAACAGCGTCTTCCAGGCGTTCTGCTGGTCGACGATCTCGTACATCGCGGCGTCGATGGCGTCGCCGACGGCCTCCTCGCCGGTGCGCTCGTAGAGGTAGGTCCAGCCGTAGAGCAGGAGACTGTCCTCGCTGTCGGTGAAGTCGAAGCGCCCCTCCGCGTGTTCGAACAGCGTCGTCGCCACCGAGAGATGATCGACGTCTTCGTCGTCTCCGTCGTCTCCACCGAACACGTCCGCAGCGAGGCTGAACGCGACGGTCAGCGGACCGATTCCGTAGCTCGGCATCGCGTCGAGCGTCCGCCCCTGGTCGATCTGGTCGGCGAAGTACGACAGTTGTGCACGGAGTTGCTCGTCGTATCGGTCGTCGCCTTGTTCGGAGACGCGCCACTGCAACAGTCCCATGAGCGCGAACGGCGCGTATCGCCACTCGTTGCGTCGAATCGGCGACCACCCGAGTCCGCCCGACTCGTCGATGTCGTACGCCAGGGCGCGGATCAGTCTGTTCTGGTCTGCGTCCCAGAAGCCGTTCGCCTCGGTCGGCCGGAACAGGCAGTCGAGCGCGTCGTCGAGATACGACTCGTAGTCGAGCTTCTGGACGCCGAAGACGAGGTAGGAGGCGTTCTCCCAGTCGTCCTTCTCGACCAGTCGCTCCGAGAGGTCGCCCGCGAGATCGACCATCGGCTCCTGGACGAACTCTGGGGCGTGCGAACCGTGAGCGTGGAGACGGAACGGGTACTGGTAGATGAGGTCGTAGTCCGCGAGTCGCCACATCGGGTAGAAGATCCGCTTGCCCTCGTCGGGCGTGTAGTAGCGCAGGCGGTACTTCCCGCCGACGTAGTAGGGCGACCGCGGCGTCGGGACGGAGAAGACGTACAGCCCGTCGCTCGTCGTCACCCGCCGCACCTCGTCGGTCAACGTCTCGACGTCCAGAAACCGCCAGTCGTACGGGCCGATCGAGACTGCACCGTCGAAGTGGTCGTCCGGGAACGGCAGTTTCGGCTCCTCGGGTTCGACCCACTCGTAGCGGTCGACGTCGTCGCCGAGCACCTCTTCGGCGTACTCGATGGCGTCGTCCGAGAAGTCGAGTCGCGTGACGTGGTCGGCGTCGAGTCCCTGCGTCACGTTCGACTCCGAGGCGATGTCGAGCACGCGTCCGCGTTCGCCGAGCAGTTCCCACGCCGACTCCTTCTCGGCGTCCCGCAGATACTGGAGCATCGGTGCGACCTCCGGCTGTTTCACCCACCGCTTGAGCACCTCGTCGCGCATCAGTCGTCTCCTCTGTTGACGCGACTGTCTCTTAACTGTGAACGTCCTAAGCGGTCGAGTCGCCTGGAACCGTGGCTCATCGTCGTCCCTCTCCCGGCTCGCGGCGACCGCTGCGACTGCCGTCGCCGAGGCGACTCAGCGCGAACCCGGCGTCGAGCCACCGGTCGGCGTCGAGCACTCCACGGGTGTCGACGACGGCCGCCTGCCGCATCCGTCCGGCCAGTCGGTCGGGGTCGAGGTCGGCGAACTCCGCGTGGCCGGTGACGACGACGAGACAGTCGCTGTCGGCGACGGCGGCGTCGATGTCGGCCAGCGGGTACGCGAAGTCGCCGTCGGCGACCCGCGGGTCCGTCGCGCGGACGTCGAACCCCTCGTTCTCGGCGAGTCGCAGCAGTCGGAGCGCGGGCGTCTCGCGCGTGTCGTCGACGCCTCCCTTGTAGGCGACGCCGAGCACCGTCACTCGGGCGTGAGCGACCGTGTCGACGAGTCGACGGACGTGTCGGAGCGCGTGGACCGCCATCGACTCGTTGATGTCGCGAGCGACCGAGATGAGCCGCGAGTCGGTCGTCGACTGCGTGAGGAACTGCGGGTCGATGGGGAGACAGTGGCCGCCGACGCCGGGGCCGGGCGAGTGAACGTCGACGCGGGGATGCTCGTTCGCCAACTCGATCGCGCGGCGCGTGTCGACGCCGTACTCCTCGCCGAGCAGCGCGAACTCGTTGGCCAGCGCGATGTTGACGTCGCGGTAGGTGTTCTCCATCAGTTTCACGAACTCGGCGGTCGTCGGGTCGGTTCGGTGGATCTCCCCCTCGGCGAACTCGTAGAGGTCGACCGTCCGCTCCCTGGACTCCGGATCGACACCGCCGACGAGGCGGTCGTTGTGGACCATCTCCTCGAGCGTCGCCCCCGGCGAGGCCCGCTCGGGACAGTGGGCGTAGCGGACGTCGCCTGCGGGACCGTCGCGGTCGAGAACCGGCAGGACGAGCCGTTCGGAGGTGCCCGGCGGGACGGTCGACTCCAACACCACGAGGTCGCCGGCGTCGAGTTTCGCGGCGACGGACTCGGCGGCCGCGCCGACGTACCGGAGGTTCGCGACCTCGGTCACCTCGTCCAACGGGGTCGGCGTCGCGATCAGGTAGGCGTCGGCCGCGGCCGGGACCGACGTCTGCGCGTCGAAGTCCCCTTCGACCTCCGCGAACAGCGTTTCGAGACCGGGTTCCTCGAACGGGAGCCCCCCCTCGTTCAGCGTCGTCACGACGTCCTCGTCGACGTCGACGCCGACGACGTCGCGGGTGCGTGCGAGCAACAGCGCGGTCGGCAGGCCGATGTAGCCGAGTCCGACGACGGCGACGGTCATCGGTGACTCCAGACGTAGTACGGTTCGGACATGTCCCAGCCGTCGGCCACCGGGGGGAAATAGGTTGCCAGTCAGCGGGTCAAAGGTAGCCGAGATCCTCGAGACGGCGCTGGGTGTCGTCGTCGACGTTCCGCTGGTGGTCGTCCGCTCGCGCCTCCCGCTTGTACGTCTCGACGTCGACGTCGAAGCGGGCACGTGCCCAGTCGGGGACGCTCGGGGGGGTCGCGGCTCCGTTCTCGCTCTCGCCGCCCGACGCCCGCTGCCGCTGCCAGCACGGTCGCGCGCGGTCGAGGTCGTACACGTCGACGCCGCCCTCGGAGTCCCAGACGGTCTTCGTCTCCGTCTCGTCGTAGACGCAGCGGAGCATCCGGTCCCAGTGGGCGGGGTCGCGCTCGAAGACGTCGGCGTTGTTCGGCGTCAGTCCGACGACCTCCGCGGGGATTCGCTCGGCGGTCACGTCGGGCGTCTCGCCGTTCGCGAGGCCGACGAGGAGGTCCCGTAGACGGAGCTGCGAGACGTAGTCGTCGACCGTCTCGGGACACTCGTGGCCGTCCGGCACGTTGACGACACAGAGCGGGACGTGGAGCACCCCCTCCGAGAGACTGGCGAGGTGGCCGAACAGTCGCTCGTCGGTCTCGGTACCGAGGTTCTCGCCGTGGTCGGCGGTGACGACGAACGTCGTCTCGCGCTCCGTGGCGGCCTGTACCCGGTCGATGAACTGCACCACCTTCCGGTCGAGGTAGTCGATAGCGGCCCCGTACAGCGCCCGGTAGTGCGCGAGGTCATCGGCGTACGCGTCGGGGTCGGCGAGGACGTCGCCGTTGTCGAAGCGCTCGGTCGTCCACGTCGTCGGCACGTCGTGGAGCGCGTCGTCGTACCCGCGGACGACCCGGTGCGGTTCGTGGGCGTCCATGAGGTTGAGGAAGCCGACGAACGGCCCCTCGGCGTCGTCGAACCGCCTTTCGGCCTCCCGGAGGACGACGTTCGCGCCGTCGTCGAACAGTTCGGGCCGGTCACCGAGCGGGCCGTGGCGGACGAGGTCGTTCGCGCGGAACAGCGCCACGTTGGCGAGACTCTTCGCTGGACTGTCGCTGTCGCGGATCTGCCGGAGGAGTTCGACGTACGTCCGGACGCCCTGGTCGCCGTGTTCACGGACGAACGCGCTCGGGTCCAACCCGTCGGGGAAGCGGTGGTAGCGCGAGACGTCACAGAACGCGTCGAACAGCGCGTCGAAGCCGTAGGCCGACCCGGCGTAGACGTTGGCGCTGACGCCGACGCTCCGGTGGTCGGGGAGGTCGCCGAGAAACGTGTCGGCGGGGTCGAGCGCCGTGAAGTCCAGCGCGTGGGTGTGGACGCCGTGCCGATGAGGGAGGCGTCCGGTGAACATGCTCGCGTGACTCGGGGTGCTCCACGCGCTCGCCGCTCGACACTGCTCGAAGGAGACGTCCGCCCGTGCGCGGAGACGCGGGGCGTACTCGTCGAAGTAGTCCTTGCGCACGGTGTCGAGACAGACGAGAACGACGTTTCGGGTCATCGGAGGCGAGAGGGTGGTCGACTCGACACGCGCCGGGCGGTTAAGCGTTCGCGCCCACGTCGCCCGGAAGTACGCCGAGGAACCGCTCGCGCATCCCTTCGTGGCCGAGGACGACCAGTCCGTAGACCGCCGCGCCGACGGCGACGAGACCGATCAGTCGCGGGGCGGTCGTCGGCGGCAGTTGCTGAGAGAGCGCGTAGACGACGACGCCCATCAGGAGCGCCGCCACGACCTGCCAGCCGATGGCCTCCCAGTCGAAGCGGACGTGGACGACTCGGCGGAGATACCACAGTTGGACGAGCGCCGCGACTCCGGCGGTCGTCACCGTCGCGACCGCCGCGCCGAGCAGTTGGAAGTAGCTGATGAGCACGAGGTTGAGCGCGAAGTTCGCCGCGAGCGTGGCCACGTTGACCCAGAAGGCGACGCGCTGGTTCTCCGTTCCCAAGAGCGTGCTCTGGACGACGTCCTTCGTCGCCTGCAACAGCTTCCCGGCGACGAGGACGGTCAGGACGACCCCGCCCGTCTCGAACTGGTAGAGCACGTCCATCGCCGCCTCGCCGAGGAGCGCCGCGCCGACGACGGCGGGGACGACGAGCACCAGCGCGTACGTCAGCGCCTCGGCGACAGCGTGTTCGACCCTGTCGACGGCACCCGACGACATCCAGTCGCTCACGGCCGGCGCGAGCGACGTCCCGATCGCCTGGCCCGCGAGCATCGTCACCGCGCTCACTCGCCACGCGGCCTCGTAGACGCCGACGGCCGACTTCGAGACCAAGACGGCCAGCAGGAGCGTGTCCATCCAACTGTACGCGAGAAAGCTCACCTGCATCCCCGCGGTGTACTTCGAGAAGTCGAACAGGCTCCGGAACGTCGCCCGACTCGGCCGCCGAGGGCGCGTCCGGAGCAGCGGCGTCCCGACGAGCACGGCCGCCACTTGCCCGAGAACGTAGCCGTAGACGAGGCCGACGACGCCGTAGCCGTCGAACACCAGCGCGACGCTCGCGCCGACCCGGACGAGTTCGCCGAGCAGTTCCAGCAGACCGCTCGTCGCGATCCTGCGTTCGCCGCGGAGCACGGCGATGAGGAGCTCTCGACCGGCCCCCAACGCGAGCGTGAGTGCGACCAGCGGTGCGACCGCCAGTTCGACGAGCGCGTTCAGTCGCCCCGCAAACAGCAGCACGCCCGTCGACAGCACGACGAAGGGGACGGCGACGAGCAGGAGCGCACCACCGAGGTAGACCCCGCGCTGACGGTCGCCGTCGGCTCCGCTCAGTCGTTTGATCACCGCGTTGTCGACGCCGATTCGGGTAAACACGCCGAGGACGACGACGACCGTCTCGAACGTGAAGTAGACGCCGAGCCCCGAGGCACCGAGTTCGCGAGCGAAGTAGACGGTGCTCAGAAACCCGGCGAGGCTGATGCCGATGCGGGAGGCGTACAGCGCGACGCTTGAGCGGTCGAGGCTCACGGCGACTCAGCGCAGCGAGGGGAGCGCGTCTCGAACGGTTCGGGCGGTCGACAGCGCGTCCGGACCGAACGGTGCGAGACCGAGGAGCGCCGCGTGGTCGGCCCGTGGCTCCGAGGCGAGCGCCTCAACGAACGCCGTGACGGCCTCCAGTCGGTCGTCGGCTTCCAGCGCGCGGACGCCGCGCTCCCGGGCCCACGCCGCGTGGAACCGCCGTTCGACGTCGGGACGTCGCGCGATGTCGGCGCGGAACTTCTCCCAGATCTGTCGCCGGCACCGGACGTCGTAGTCGGGGTCACCGGTGACGTTGCCGCCGTGGTGGGTCCGCTCGACGAGCACCTCGGGGACGAACGCCCACTCGAACCGCTCGGAGAGACGGACGGTGAGGTCCCAGTCGCAGGCGATCGAGAACGACTCGTCGAAGCCGTCGACCGCCTCGAAACACTCCGCGCGGACGAGTTGGCTGGAGTGCGGAATGATCGTGTTGCGGACGAGTATCTCGGGGTAGACGTCGCCGGAGTGGTGGCTCGCCACCCGCTGGACGACGTCGCCCGCCGTATCCCGGATGACGCCGCCGGTGTAGACGCCGCAGTAGTCGTCGTCGAGTTGCTCGAACACCGCGACCTGTTTCTCGGCTTTCGTCGGTCGCCAGCGGTCGTCGTCGCCGAAGACGCCGACGTAGTCGCCCTCGGCGGCGTCGACGCCGCGGTTCATCGTGTAGGGGATCCCTCGGTTCTCGTCGTTGTGGAGGACGCGAACCCGCTCGTCGGCGTCGTAGCCGGCGAGCACTTCGCGGGTGTCGTCGGTCGACCCGTCGTCGACGACGACCACCTCGACGTCGTCGTACGTCTGGTTCAGGACGCTGTCGATGGCACCGCAGACGTACTCCGCCCGGTTGTAGGTCGGAATCACCGCGCTGACGAGGGCCGTCATACGCGCACAGACCGGCGGCCGCCGCTTAGACCCACCGACTTCTCGGACCGTCCGGAAGGCCAAACAGTCTTACCGCCGCCGGATAACTGCCGAACCATGAGCGACGACACGGGTGAGGTCGAGACGGTCGAGTTCACCGACATCTACGTCGACGACGACATCGTCGAGCGCGCGACGGACGTGCTCCGGAGTACGCGGTACGTGAAGGGTCCCGAACTGGCGTCGTTCGAGTCGGCGTTCGCGGCGGCCTGCGGCGTCGACCACGCCGTCGGCGTCAATAGCGGGACGGCCGCCATCCTGCTCTCGTTGCAGGCGGCGGGCGTCGCCCCCGGCGACGAGGTGTTCGTCCCCGGCAACACCTTCTTCGCCACCGCCTCTCCCGTCGTCGAACTCGGCGCGACGCCCGTGTTCGTCGACGTCGACCCCGAGACCTACACGATGGACCCCGCAGACCTCGCGACGAAGGTCGAAGCGAGCGAGCAACCCGCCGCCGTCCTCCCGGTGCACATCTACGGCCAGCTCGCCGAGATGGACGAGATCCTCGCCGTCGCCGACGACCACGACCTGGCGGTCGTCGAAGACGCCTGTCAGGCACACTTCGCCGAGCGCGACGGTCACCTCGCCGGCACCGCCGGCGACGCGGGCGCGTTCAGCTTCTACCCCTCGAAGAACATGACCGTCGCGGGCGACGGCGGGATGCTCGTCACCGACGACGACGAACTCGCCGATACCGCACGACGGCTCCGCAACCACGGCCGCGACGAGTCGGGCACCCACCGGACGCTCGGGCTCAACTACCGGATGGACGAACTGAAAGCCGCCGTCGGCGACGAGCAGTTGAAACACGTCGACGACTGGAATACGGCGCGCAACGTCGCCGCCCGGCAGTACACCGACCGCCTCGCCTCGATTCCGGAGGTCGTCACGCCCCACGAGGCCGCCGACGCCTTCCACGTCTACCACCTCTACGTGATCCAAGTGCCGGCCGACGAGCGCGAGTCGTTTCGCGAGTATCTCGACGAGCGGGGTATCCAGACGAGCCTCCACTACGAGACGCCGCTGCACCGACATCCCGCCCTGGTCGACCGCGTCGACGACGCCGGGGAGACGACGCTTCCCGTCACCGAACGGCTGTACGAGCGCGTCGTCTCGCTGCCGATGCACCCCCGCATCACCGACGACGAACTCGACCGCGTCTGTACGGCTATCGAGAACTACTTCGCGGACGACGCGGGCGAAACTGGCGCACACGAGGGCGGCCGATGACGACGGCGGAGACGCCCGCAGGCGGGCTCGGCTACGCCGTCATCGGCACCGGCTACTGGGGGAGCAACCACGCCCGCGTCGCCGCCGAACTGCTCGAGGAGGGCGTCGTCGACGACGTGATCCTCTGTGACGTCGACGAGGAACGCGTCGCCGACATGGCCGACGACTACGGCGTCGCGTACACGACCGACCACACCGGACTGCCCGAGTTAGGCGTCGACGCGGCCACCGTGGCGACGCCGTCGCCGACGCACCACGCCATCGCGACCGATCTGCTCTCGGCCGGCGTCGACCTGCTCGTCGAGAAACCGCTCGCGCGGACGAGCGACGAGGCCTGGGAGATCGTCGACGTCGCAGCGGCGCACGATCGGGTGCTCGCCGTGGGCCACATCTTCCGCTACCATCCGGCGCTGTCGGAGCTGAAACGCCGCATCGACCGCGGCGAACTCGGCCGCATCAAGTATCTCACCACGAACCGCTACGCGTTCCGCGTCCCCCGCGAGGAGGCCGGCGTGCTCTTCTCGCTGGCCGTCCACGACGTCGACATCTACAACTACCTGCTGGACGACCGACCCGAGCGCGTCTACTGCGAACTCGACTCGACGGTCCGGGAGGGCGTCGACGAGACGGCGACGCTCACCCTCTCGTACGGCGAGACGACCGGCGTCATCAACGAGTCGTGGCACGTTCCCGTCTTCGGCAAGCGGCGAGACCTCACCGTCGTCGGGACGAAGCGGTCGGCGCACGTCGACTACCTCGAAGATACGGTCGTCGAACTGTACGACGCCGAGATCGTCGACGACGGCGACGTGCTCCGCCGCCGCGAGGAGGGGATGCGTCGCCACGAGACCGAACCGGGCGAACCGCTCCGCGTCGAGGTCGAAGCGTTCGTCGAGGCCTGCGAACGGCGGACGGAACCGCGCGCACCCGGTCGGGTCGGTGCGGAGACGGTCGAACTACTCGAAGCCGCCCGACGTTCCTCCGAGCGAAGCCAGGCCGTCGAGTTCGGCGATCGGCGCTAGCCCGGCGACGCCGCTCAACGACCGTCGTACCCCGCCTTCGTGAGGTAGATCTTCTCTCCTCCGACCCACGTGTACGGCGGTTCGTGCGGCGGGAAGTCCATCGACCGGATGCGGTCGTAGAGCGCCGTCGGGTCATCGGGGTCGGCGAGTTCCGCCGGGTCGACCTCCTTCAGGTCGTCGAGGCTGTCTTTGGTGTAGAAGTAGCGCGGGCCGTCGAACGCCTCTTGTGGCGTCCCCATCTCCAGCACGCTGTCGTCGACGATGGCGGGGAGCGCCTCCTCGAACAGGCTGACGGAGGCCTCCCGGACCTTCTCGTAGAGCGACCGGGCCGTGTCGTCCTCGGTGATCTCGGCGAACTCGCGGTCAACCACGTCGCCGGCGTCGACGTCCTCGACCATGAAGTGGAGCGTCGTCCCGTGTCGCCAGTGGTCGTCCTCGCGGGCGTTCATGATGGAGTGACTGAAGACGTTGCTGCCGCGGTAGCGGGGGAGTTCCGCCTGGTGGAGGTTGAGCGCCGCCTTCTCGGGGTGCGAGAGGAGCTCGGCGTCGAGGATGTTCGGATAGTAGACGCTGAGGAGGTAGTCGACTGGATAGTCGGTCACCGCTCGTTCCTCGTCGAGCGTGAGGACGGGATAGCCGTAGTCGAGCGCGAGGTCGTGGACCGACCCCTCCCACCAGTTGTCGGCGTCTCGCGGGTAGGTGACGACGACCTCGACCGTCACGTCGGGGTGGTCGTGGAGGCGGGTCAGACAGGTCTCGCCGAGTGGGTGACTCCCGAAGAAGGCGACGGATACCATGCTGTGGTTGACTCGACTCGAGACGGCGGGTAAACAGTACCGACGTCGACCGACCGGAGTCGGGCAGACGCGTTCGACTCGGAGGCTGTCGTCGTCTCGGACGTCGCCGACGCTGCCGACTCCTCCGGGACGAACAGATACAGCTCGACCTTCACGAACTGGTGGTGCCACACCTGCGTCCGGCTGTCGTCGACGACGTCGAGGACGCGCTCGCGCTCGGACTCGGAGGCGTGTGAGAAGACGAGCCACGTCCGGCCGCGGTCGTCGGTCACGTTCTCGATCTCCGCGGTCGGCGTCGGCGCGTATCCGGTCCCGGAGTTCTCGGCGACGACGCTCGCGACGGTGACGTCCTCGCGGTCGACGTAGTACTCGACGCCGTAGTCCGTCATCTGGTCCATCACCAACACGAAGTCACCCGACTCGGCGCGCTCGTCGATGGTGTTGCCGACGGCCCGCCACTGCTCTTTGTCGGTGTTCGTGTGGTAGAGCGCGACGGAGGGAACGAGACCGACGACGAGCACGACGACGAGGGCGACCCGCAGATACCGGTTCGGGACGTTCCGGACGCCGAACGCGACGAGCAGGTAGAGCCCGAGCGATGCGGCGATGGTGTACCGCGGCCAGAACAGCGGCGTGACGAGATACGAGAGCGCCAGCAGGCCGCCGAACGGGACGACGAACCACAGCAGCGCGAGCGTCAGCGCGTCGCGGTCGGTCGCGTCGGGGTCGAACCGTGCGCTCGTCACCGCGTCGCGGAGGCGCGAGACGGTGAGTCGGCGGGCGTCGCCGAACCGGACGACGGCGAGCGTCGCCGTCCCGACGAAGGCGGCGAACACGCCGGCGACGACGAGGCTGTTCGTCCCGCGCGGGTAGCCGAAGTAGTCGCTCACGGTCGCGACGGTGCCGTAGAGCGTCGGATACGGGATGTAGTGGTAGCGCGGCGCGCCGCCGATGGCGGCGACGGCGACGAGGATCGCGACTGGACTGACCAGGAGGCCGACCCCGTAGAGCCGTCTGAGCCGTCGCGTCGAGAGCCCGAGCAGTCGGTCGCCGGCGACGGCGTCGAGGCGGACGACGAGGTAGGTCACCTGTGTGAAGACGACGAACACGCCGAAGAAGTGCGTCGCGACGACGAGCGTCGCCGAGAAGAGGTAGACGAGCAGGTGACGACGGGTCGGGCTCTCGCGGAGTCGGACCAGCCAGTAGAACGAGACGAGCGTGAGCAGGGTGAGCAGGCTGTACATCCGCACCTCCTGTGAGTAGTAGACGTGGAACCGCGAGAGTGCGAGGAGCGTCGCGGCGACGAGTCCGACCTGGTGGTCGACGAGTCGTCGTCCGACGGCGTACATGGCACCGACGGCCGCGACGCCGAACACCGCCGAGAGGAGACGCATCGAGACCGCCGACTCGCCGACGAGGACGATCCAGCCGTCGAGGAGAAGGTAGTACAACGGGAGATGCGGCTGGACCTGTGGGATCTGGACGAGCAGTTCGAGCGGCGTCAGCTCCGCGACGAACTCGACGGTGACGAGCTCGTCGGTCCAGAGACTCTCGTAACCCAACCCGTACAGTCGAACCGCGGCGGCGACGACGAGCACCACACCGACCGCGCCGACACGCCGAAGCCGCTCGGACGCTCTCATTGGCTGTGGGCTCTCGGGCGGAGGGGAATAATATTCGGTTACTATCGTCGCGCGAGGAACGGTCAGGGTCGATCTCCGCCCTCTTGACGGCGAACGGGCGTTCTGCGCCGCAAACCTTCGGTTACCGGACTATCCGAAACTGTTGAAAGTCTCCTTATCTGGTTCATAACTACACCGGTGGGGACGCTACGGTGAGTCACATCCATGGCTATCCAGCGGCCACGAAACAGACGGCAGTCGGGTCGCGGTGGGTCCAGCGAGGGCGCATCCACGACGACGACGCAGCTCGGGAGTGACGAGGCCGCACGCGAGGTGTTGGCCGACCTCGACGTAGTCATGCTCTACTTCGACCCGCATCCGGCACATCGAGGGTTTGCCGACGCAGTCGACGCCGATCTCGTCCACTACCGGAAGCACTCGGCGGGACCGCTGTCGGGGACGGTCGTCGAGGACGTGCTCAACGGCCTCCGGCTCCCCGACTACGACGTCTGTCTCGTCGAGGGGTCGGTGCCGCTGTACGCCGCACTCGTCGGACGGGCGACGACCGAGACCGACGTCGTCTATCTGTGTGCGGACCACGGGCTCTACCACATCGGTCGAGACGACTTCGAGGGGAGTTCGGCAGTGAAGTCGCTCCTCGGCCGCTTCGGCGTCCCCGCCATCAAGGGGGCCGCCAGGTGGGGCATCGACGGCGTCGTCGCCGTCTCCGACTTCGCCGCGACGTTCACGGCCGACGTCGTCGGCGACGAGACGCCGATTCGCGTCGCCCACCCGTACGTTCAACCCGACGTGTACGAGAGCCTCGAGCGATGCGACCCGGCGCTCGACCGCAACGTCGCCGTCGCCGTCGGTCGCGACGAGCGGTACAAGGGGTTCGACATGCTCGTCGACGCCTGGTCGACCGTCCGCGACCACCATCCCGACGCGGAGCTCCACGTCGTCGGCGACGACCACCCGACGAGCTACGAGTCGACCGACGGAGTCGTCGTCCACGGCTACGTCGACCGGCTCTCGGAGGCGTTCGCGGAAGCCTCGCTGTACGTCCAACCTTCCCGGATGGACACGTTCCCCGTCAGCACGTTAGAGGGGATGTGTGCCGGTCTCCCCCCGCTCGTGACGACGACGACCGGGACGGCGTCGGAGGCGCGTGCGGTCGACGAGTCGCTGGTCGTCGAACCGACCCCCGACGCACTCGCGACGGGTATCTCGACGTACTTCGACCGACCGACGGACGACCGACTCGCACTCGCCGAGTACGCACGCAGACGGGGTCGGACGTTCGACGCCGAGTCGCAACGAGCGTCGTTTCGGGACGCCTTCGTCGACCTCGTGACGACACTCGACTGAACGGGGTTCGAGAAGCGTCTCGGTCAAAAGACGGTGGACCCGCGAGTGCCTGAGACCCGTGCGGGTCCGTAATGAAGAATTCTCTCTCGGAGGGTAGTTTCGCCGACGGTACCGGTCGAGCTCAGTGTCGCCGCTCGGCGTGGTCGGCGTCGAACGGACGGTCGTCGCGCGGAGCGACGCGCAGTTCGTAGTCGGAGTCGGCCTCCCGAGCGTCGAACACCAGCAGCTCCGGGAGAGAGAGCGGACCGTCCGCGGCGAGCTCCTCGGAGGCGACCTCCTGTCCGTCGACCAGGACGGTCGCCTCGCCGTCGAGTCGGAACGACGCGATCTCACCGGTGTAGCGGTAGCTGTGTCTCGTGTCGCCGATCGCGTCCTCGACGCTCGTCGACGGCAACCCGGCCGACTGCTGTGTCCCCTCGTCTCCCCGAGCGTCGATGCGGTCGGAGACGGTGAGCCGGTAGTTGGCGACCCCGTCGTCCGGACCGACGACGGTCAGCGTCTTCGGTTTCCCTCCCGTGAACGTCGTCGCCGCGTCGAAGTCCGCGAGGTCGACGCGACGGAGTTCGAGACTCGCCTCCCGATAGACTAGCAGCGTCGACCCGGCGTGAACGTCGGTCGACGCGTCGCGTTCGGCCGAGTCCACAGCAGGGTCGTCGTTCGAGCGACTGGCGAGGATGCCCGGGTTCTCACTCTCCGAGGCGTCGTCGGCCGACGCGTCGACGACGAAGCGTACGTCGCCGGTCGCACCGGCGACCGGTTCGACACCGACTCGCTTCTCCTCGTCGGTCTCGACGTCGTCCGTCACCAGATACTCCCCGGCCGGGAACGCGACGAGAGTGTCGTCCGAGAGCTCGGTCAACGCGTCGTCGATCGGCTCCTCGCCCGTGGGGTCCATCCCGAGGTCGTCGACGGCGTTTAATCGGTCGTTGAAGACGTCACTCGAACTCGTTGCGGCGACGGAGGTCGGCATCGTCGCCGCACTGACCGTCCCGACTGCGGTCGCCGTCGCACCGAGTCGCAGGTACTTACGTCTGTTAAGCAACGGTTTCTCGCTCGACGATGCGTCTCGCTGCTGAGACCCATCTGCCGGTTCGCGTGCCATACCTCTGGGTTGCGCGAAGTCGCCAATAAATGTTCCCATAACCGTCCCATCAAATTAGGTGAATGAGGGTGGAATTTATTATTGAATCACAGACTTTCAATATAACGATAATGTGTCGAACGACCGTGAACGACGGCGTACGCGTGGTCTCCGGGATGTTAATGCGCGACTACCGACGAGCACCGGGACGGTCGGAGTATGACACACAGCTGACTCACCGTGACGAGCGGCCACGAGTTTCTATCGCGACTCTCGGTTTACGAGGGCGTCGGGAGCGGTCCGTTCGACCGTTCCCGTCCGAGTCTCGTCGTCGCCCGCTGTCCGCTCAGCGCTCTCTGCTCGATAGCTCCGGCACGAACACCTGGAGATGTGCGTTCTGTCGTGCGTCGAAGACGATCGCCAGGAGGAAGAAGACGATCCCCGCCGCCAGCGCACCGGGCACCAGCCAGACGTCGACGGTGACGGCGTCGACACCCAACGCACCGACCGCGAAGACGAGTGCGACGAGCAGGGCGCCGAGGACGCTGACCCCGCCGAGCGCGTAGTAGAGCGCCGTCGGATGGAGTCGGTCGACGACGTACTTCTGTTTGAGGCGCCACAGGAAGTTCCGGAGGAGGAGCATCGACACGGAAGAGATGAAAGACGGGTAGCTGATGCCGCTCCGTTCCTCGCCGTACAGCGCCGGGTGTGAGACGTCCGCGACTCGGAGGCCGTGGACGTTGAGCGTGACGAGGAGGTCGTTCAGGAAGCCGTAGCGTTCGTACAGGTCGTCGAGGTCGATCGTCTCGAGCGCGTGGCGAGAGATGGCGGTGTAACCGTTCTGTGAGTCCGAGACGTGCCAGTAGCCGCTCGAGATGCGAGAGAGGAACGTCAGCGTCCAGTTTCCGAACAGCCGCCACGCACTCATCCCGAGCCGGCGGGGGTTCTCTCGGAGCCGGTTCCCCTTCGCGTAGTCGACCAGTCCGTCGACGACCGGATCGAGGATGCGAGGGAGGACGGCCGGGTCCATCTGTCCGTCTCCGTTCATCACGGCGACGACGTCGGCCCCGTCGGCGAGCGCGCGCCGATAGCCCGTCGTGATGGAGTAGCCGACGCCGCGGTTCCGCTCGTTGCGGATCGGCGTGACGAACTTCGTCCCCTGCTCTGTCGGTTCGGCCCAACCGTCCGCTCGGAGCGACCGCCGCGTCGCGTTGGCGGCGCGAGCGTGGTGACGGATCACCTCCCACGTGCCGTCTCGAGAGTGGTCGTCGACGACGTACGCGCGGTCGACGAACGCGGGCAGGGTGTCGATGACCTCGCCCACGAACTCGGCCTCGTCGTACGCAGGGACGACGACGGCGACGGTGTGTCCTCTGTACATCTCACATCACTCCGGGGGACGCGTAACGTGGCGGTTGCCGGTCGATACTCGGGGGTCTCGTCGGTCGGTAGGGTGGAATCATCGAAGTCGTAAGTCAGCAGCGACGCCCGTCGTCGACGGGAGTGCTTCTGTAAGAGACTATATCGGTGTGTGACTCTTTGTTATACGGCGGCTTCCCTGCGGACGGGACCGTATAACCGACCGACGGGACCGTATAAACGGCCGACGGGGCAGTGATCAGCGGAAAACGTCACCGTCAGTCGACGACCGCGGGATCGGACGGCCGTTCCGAGGCGACGGTCGTACAGCTCCGCGGCGGTCGGCAGCGTCGCTGTCGTCGAACTGACTGCAAGAGGAGCGTCGATCGACCGGCGACCGACGTCTAGTGACCTGTGAGTGAACGGGTCCGCGTGGTGCTCGACGGACGTTCCCGGCGACGAGCGAGACGTCCGTCGACGTCACTCCTCGTCGAGAAACTGACTCTCCCAGGAACGTCGCTCGCGGAGCGCCTGTAACCCCTCTTCGGAGATCTCGTAGTAGTTCGTTCGTCGGTCGTGTTGGCCTTTGTTGACGTACCCACGGTCGACGAGCGTGTCGAGGTTCGGGTACAGCCGTCCGTGTTTGACCTCACCGATATCTCGTTCGATGCGTTCTTTCACCATCTGCCCCGAGGGCTTGTCCGCTCCCGCGATGACGTACAGCAGGTCACGTTGGAAGCCGGTCAGTTCGAACAGACTCATCTGACAACAGAGTTGCACGGCATCGGATATTGTTAGCCACCCACGAACTCGCCGCCGCAGTCGACTTCGTCCGCAACGACTCTGGAGAACGAACGATTAAACAGAGAGACGAACTGGCGAGACTGTACTCGGAAAGTGAAAGACAGGACCGGGGGACTCGTCGTCAGGCACAGCGAACGGAGAAATAGCTCGATTATAACCAAGTCAACTGCTGCTTTTCTAGTACCAATGACTCCGAGCGAGCGAGCCGAGGACGAATCGAACTGCGTCCGTCGAGGGTACGGCCGCCGATGACCGCCGACGGGGGCCGGCTCTCGACGGACGCACTCTTCCAGATACTGGGCAACTCCCGTCGGCGGTTCATCATCCGCCACCTGTATCGGGCGAACGACCCGGTCGATCTGAAGCAGCTCGCCACGCTGATCGCGGCCGAGGAGGAGGGGACGACGCCCGAGGCTCTCACGGACGAGGAACGCCAGCGCGTCTACGTCTCGTTGTACCAGACGCATCTCCCGACGCTGACCGAGAGCGGACTGATCAGCTACGAGGAGAGCGAACGGACGCTCTCGCTCGACAGACGCGCGCTCGAGACGCACTGCGTCGAGGCGACCGCAGACAGGTGGCTCGTCGGGTACGCCGTCGTCGCGCTGGTCTGTGCCCTCGGCGGCGTCGCGTTCTCGCTCGGGGGAGTCGCCGGGGTCGGCGTTGCCAGCGGTCTCCTCCTCGTCGTCTCGCTCGCGCTCGCCGGTCTCGTCGTCGGGCAGTATCTCCGTCGGACGCGAACGTTCACGCGGAAGTGTCTCCTGTCGCTCGTCGACTGACCGACACGCGCCGTCGACGTCGTCGAGGGCGCGAGTAGTGTCGGACTAAGCGACGTCACCGTTCGACTCGTCGGACGATTCCGAGCGGACACGATAGCCACGGTGACGCTCTTTCTGCGTGACTCGTCTCTCGAAACGCCAAACGAACGCTCGAACGGAGAAACGCACTCGAACGCGGAACTCCGACGATACCACCGACGTACAGTCTCTCCCGACTGTGTTTTTTTCCCGTCAAGTAAGCTCAAAATATGACTATTCGAGCGCGAACCAATCAACGTATGCAGTTAATAGTCAACGATTTAATTATGTATGACGAACAACGTTGGTAGCTGTTGGGGAACAACAGGGCGGACGCCCGAACGTGCAGAACATACCGGAAAACGGGATGTTTATCGGTCACTCGTCGACCTCCGACGACGGCGCCCTGACGAGGATGCGGCCATCAGCCAAGGGGAAGGGAAATGGAACTCCAAACGATACGCTCACGAACCGTTAGCCGACGCGCCGACAGACAAACGACCGAACCGACGCTCTCGAAGGACGAACTCTTCGAGATCCTGAAGAACCAACGCCGACGGGACGCGCTCTCCTTTCTCAAGGAGAACGGCGGGGAGGTGAACCTCAGCGACATGTCAGAGTTCATCGCGGCCAAGGAGAACGGCATCGACGTCGGTGCCCTCTCGTCGAGTCAACGCAAACGCGTGTACATCGGCCTCTATCAGTGTCACCTCCCGAAGATGGCGAACTTCGGCGTCGTCGACTTCGACAAGGACCGAGGGACGATCGAACTGCTCCCGGCCGCCGAACTCCTCGACCCGTACCTCGACGACGACGTCGTCGCCGCCGACTCGAGCGCCGAGCTGCGGATGGGCGCTGCGGCGACCGTCGCCCTGGTGGTCGCCGCCGGACTCGTGGGCGCACCTGTCCTGTCTGCGCTCCCCGCTGCGGGGTGGGCGGTCGTCAGCACCGTCGCGCTCCTCCTGTTCGCCGTCACCGAGGCGGTCGGCATCTGACGGCCACGGACGACCGGACGACACGCTTTTCTCGATCTCACGCACCGAGCGTCGCTTACGACGTCTGCTCGGCTACGCCCGTGCGTTCTCGTTCCCGCTCCACCCGTCGGCGACTGTCGACGGCGAGCGGCGTCCGAGCGGGCGGTAGTCGCCGACGACCGCCGGTAGGTGACCGTTGTGCGCCCGGTCGAATCGACGGACGGCGTCCACGAAGACATCGATCGAGTCCGCTCTCGTGTGTCGTGAGTGAGCGAACGACTAACCCCGAACCGAGAGTGTTCAGCCACCTTATAACAAAGCGACTCGCTCCCCCTCTCCTCGGTATGACCGTAGCAATCCGTCCGTCGTCCGCTGTGGGAGGGCGACGATGACCGTGACCGCAGAGCCGACCGTGTTCGGCGGCGAGAGGGTCCGCGTCGGCGACGACACGATCGCCGACGGGACGGAGGTGGCGTGCTGATGTGCGGCATCACCGCCTGTCTCCGTGCCGACGGAAGTCTCGAACCGCTCCTCGCCGGGCTGAAGCGACTGGAGTACCGCGGCTACGACTCGGCCGGCATCGCACTTCAGAACGGCCACGGCATCGGTCTCGTCAAGTGTGCTGGCGAGGTAGATCTGCTCTGCGAACGGGTCGACGAGGGGCGTCTGCGGGGGACCGTCGGTATCGGGCACACCCGCTGGAGCACTCACGGCCCGCCGACCGACCGCAACGCCCACCCCCACACCGACGAACGCGGCACCGTCGCCGTCGTCCACAACGGGATCATCGACAACTACGCCGCCCTGAAGAGCGGGCTTCGGCGTCGTGGACACTACTTCGCCAGCGACACCGACACGGAGGTCGTCCCCCATCTCGTCGAGGAGGCACTCAACGGCGGCGCGTCCAACGGGGAGGCGTTCCGGGCGGCGATCGCGGCGCTCGACGGCACCTACGCCATCGCGGCCATCTTCGACGAGGAACAGGCGATCTACGCCACCCGGATGGGGTCGCCGCTCGTCTTGGGGGAGGGCGACGACGAGTGGTTCCTCGCGAGCGACGTTCCGGCGTTCGTCGAGTACACCGACCGCGTTCGCTACCTCCACGACGGCGACTTCGTGCGCATCACGGCCGACGGCGTCGAACTCACGGACGCAGACGGCGACGCCGTCGAACGCCCGCTGGAGACGGTCGACTGGGACCCCGAGACGGCCGGCAAATCCGGCTACGACCACTACATGCACAAGGAGATCCACGAGCAACCCGAGGCGCTGCGACGGACCACGCAGGGACGGGTGAACGCGCTCGCGGGAACCGTCGAGTTCGAGGAGTTCGACCCGGGACGGTTCGCCGACGTCACCCAACTCCATCTCGTCGGGATGGGTACTTCCTACCACGCCGCGATGTACGCGGCCTCGCTGTTCGCCACGCGAGGCGTGCCGGCCTACGCGTTCATGGCCGGCGAGTACAGTCTCGCGCAACCGCCGGTGACGGAGTCGACGCTCGTCGTCGCCGTCTCCCAGAGCGGCGAGACCGCCGACACGCTGGACGCCGTCCGGCGGGCGCGCAGCGCCGGTGCGCGGACGCTCGCCGTGACGAACGTCGTCGCCTCGTCGCTGACCCGCGAGTGCGACGACAGCCTGCTCATCCGGGCCGGTCCCGAGATCGGCGTCGCCGCGACCAAGACGTTCTCCTCGCAGGTGACCGCGCTGCTGTTGCTCTGCGAACGGATCACGGTGGACGTCACCGGGACGGCCAGCGCCGAGAGCCGCGAACTCCTCGAGTCGGTCGCACGGCTGGCCGGCGACGTCCAGGCCGTCCTCGACACGTCGACGGCGGCCGACGTCGCGGAGGCGTACGCCGGCAGCGAGGCGTACTTCTTCATCGGCCGCGGGGTGGCTCACCCGGTCGCACTGGAGGGGGCGTTGAAGTTCAAGGAGATCTCCTACGAGCACGCCGAGGGGTTCGCCGCCTCCGAACTGAAACACGGCCCGCTCGCGCTCGTCACCGAGCGGACGCCGGTGTTCGCCGTCTTCACGGGTCGCGACGACGAGATGACGCTCAACAACGTCAAAGAGGTGCAGGCTCGCGGCGCACCCGTCGTCGCCGTCACCAGCCACACCGACGGCGACGTCGTCGACGTCGCCGACGCGGTGCTGGCGATACCGCCCACTCACCCCGACCTCGCGGGCGTCCCGGCCAACGTCCAACTCCAACTGGTCGCCTACCACGCGGCGAACCGACTCGGCCGCCCCATCGACAAGCCGCGGAACCTCGCGAAGTGCGTCACCGTCGAGTGAGACCCGCCCGGACGCTGGTAGGGAGTCCAAGCCGGTCCGGTACGCTCTCCGACCGACCGCCCGCAGTCCCCCGTCGACGACCGTCTCCGGTGCTCGCGACCGGCGACGGCGCCACCCGACTAAACTGCTCGTTGAACGGACAGCAGGAGGCGATTGATTAAGCCGTTATGCGGACTATGACCCTACGTGTCAATGACTGCCGACCAGGCCGACAGCGCCGACGGATCGAACGGTGTCGATTCGACCGCCGTTCTCGACATCCTCGGCGACGCCGTCGCCCGCGAGATACTCCGTCTCGGCAAACAACGGGTCGTCACCGTCGAAGAGTTCGCCGCCCAGTGTGACGTCTCCGAGGCGACCGTCTACCGTCGACTCCGCCAACTCCACGATCTCGGACTCGTCGAGAAGTGCACCCAGTTCGAGGCAGGCATCGTGACCAAGGGAGCCTACCGGACGACGATGGACAACGTCACCGTTCGCGTGACCGAAGACGGCGTCACGACGGAGTCGGGCTCGGACGACAAGTTCGCCGACGCGATCCGGACGGTCAGGCAGACGATCGATCTCGACGGCGTCCAGTACGATCCGAAGGAGAACAGCGTTCAGGTCTCGTTCACGCTCGACGACGACACGTTCCGGACGTTCCTCGACCAGTACCTGTAAGCGAGACGAACGAAGCACACGTTCATGTGCGCTCAGTGGTAACATATACCGTGAAAGACGACGAGATCAAATCACCGGAGAAGGCAGACCAGTACGAGTACCTCGACAGCACCACGGAGGTCGTGTTCATGGTCGAAGACGGCACGGTGCTCACCTTCCGCGAGTATCCGAACGTCGAGGCGTTCGAACGAGCGGTCGAGACTGGCGAGTACGTCGGCGTCAACCAGGGGGTGAAGGAACTCCCCGACATCGAGGCGTTCCGGGATCTCGACATCTGATCTACTCGCCGAGCGTGGAGACGACGGGACCGACAGAAAAGATGATACACCGGGAGAGTCTCCTTCTGCACAGTTATGCGTAGGTACACCTTCGAAGGTAGCACGCCGCCACAGTCCGACTGATGGAACTCCTGTGGGCTGTCGCGTCGCTGGTCGGGAGCATCGTCGGTCTCTGGCTCGGTGCCGAGTGGCTCGTCACCGGTGCCTCGGCGCTGGCGCGTCGGCTCGGTATCTCCGAACTCGTCGTCGGTCTCACGATCGTCGCGTTCGGGACGGGACTCCCCGAAGTCGTCGTGACGCTCGACGCCGTCGCCACCGGTCACACGGATCTCGCCGTCGGCAACGTCGTCGGGTCGAACATCGTCAACATCGCCGTCGTCCTCGGCGTCGTCGCGCTCGTCCGCGCGTTCCCCGTCTCGCGGTCACTCGTCAGACGCGACGGGGTCGTCCTCGTCGGGACGACGGTGCTCGCGACGGTCGCCGCCGCCGACGGCCGCGTGTCGCGACTGGAGGGCGGCCTACTGCTCGCTCTCTGGCTCCTGTATCTCTGGTCGCTGTTCCGGAACCACGGCGAGGGTCCGCGCGGCGACTCCGGGGCGACGACCGAGAGAGAGCTCGCTCGCGCGGCCGGCAAACTCGTCGTCGGCCTCGTCGTCGTCGTCGGCAGCGGCGCGCTGCTCGTCGACGCCGCCACGACGATCGCGCGCTCGTTCGGCATCTCCGAGTGGACGATCGGCGCGACGATCGTCGCCGTCGGCACGTCGACCCCCGAGTTGGTCGTCTCGCTCCTCGCCGCCCTCCGCGGACGGTCGGGGCTCTCGCTCGGCAACGTCATCGGGAGCAACGTCGTCAACCTGTTCGGCGTGCTCGGGCTCGCGGCGCTCGTCGAGCCGCTCTCGGTGACGGCCGCCGCCTTCGGCGGGATGCTGTGGCTGCTCGCGCTCGTCGCCGTCTTCCTCGTGACGCTGTGGACGGGGCGGCGGCTCTCGCGGGTCGAGGGCGGCGCGCTGTTGGGGTCGGAGGTCGTCCGCTGGCTGCTCGGGTTCGGGTGAGCCTCAGAGCGGGACGCCGCCGAGCAGGAGGCCGGCGTCGACGAGGAGGAGCAGCGCGACCACGGCGGCGGCGGTAAACAGACGCCGGACGTCGTGAGCGGGCGTCCGAACCTTCCGCTCGTCGAGTCCGTCACGCAGTTTGCTCGCACCGACCTCGACGAGCGCCGCGAGGACGAACCACAGCGCGACCATCGCGAGCACGAGGTGGCCTCGCGGCGTCCCGAACAACGACTCGGCCGTGTAGCGCGTCCCGGCGAGGTGGCCACCCGAAAGGAGCAAGAAGAGCGCACTCGCCCGCGAGACGGTCGTCAGTTTGCCGACGATGGTCTCGAGCGGTGCAACGTCGATGTCGCCGCTCGCGGCCGTCGGGAGGACGGCGTAGCTGGTGAAAAGCACACTCCCGGTCCACAGTCCGGCGAAGAGCAGATGCGCACTGGCCATCGCGGCGTCGATCACTGCCATATCGCTCCCTTGGAGGGTCGGCACTTAGTACGGCCGATTTCGACGGACAGCGTGGCAGTAGGCCTCCCCTACCGCCCGTCGAGCGAGTACTCCTCCTCGTCCGTCGGGAGCGTTCGCCGGACCAGCGTGGCCGTCCCCCGTCTGAGTCGTTCGGAGACGGACTGCGAGGAGACGCCCAACTCGGCGGCGAGGTCGCCGAGGTCGACGTCGCGGGGGACGTCGAAGTAGCCGGTCGCGACGGCCAACCGGAGCGCCTCGCACTGTTTCTGTGAGAGTCCGTACGCGCTGTCGGACGCCGAGACGTCCGAGTCGAGCCCGTAGAGCCGCCGGAGCGAGAACGAGACGTCCTGTTCCCGACACAGTTCGCTGTACCGGCGGAGCGCGTCGTGGTCGGGGAACCGCTGTCGGACGTCGAGCCCCTCGTGTGTGGCGGAGACGGACAGCTGGGACGCACCGACCTCGACCCCGGCGGGAGACATCACGACCTCGGCCCGGGGGGAGATCTGGATCCGGTAGAGCCGCCGATCGTCCAGTCGTTCGAGCACGCGGAGGGAGGCGACCGACCGGTCGTCGTCGACTGCGGTCTCGAACGCCTCGAAGTCGCCGCCCTCCGCCCACACGAACAGCGTCGGCTCGCGGGGGTTCTCGGCGTGTTCGTGTTCGAGGTGGAGCGTCAACTCCGGAACGGTCCCGAGTGACTCCATGAGGGGGAGGCTCGGACTCGACAGCCGATACTCCGCGATGAGACTCATCAGGTGGCGTCGTCGTCCTCGCCGTCCGTGTCGTCACAACACCTCAGCTTCCCCGTCGCCAACAGCAGGAAGACGAGTCCCTCGACGCGAGCGGCCGTGTAGACCCACGGTTTGACCTCGAACTCCTCGGGCGTCTCATAGGCGAGTCGGGTCGCGACGTCGACGACCTGTTTCGGGAAGAGCAGTTCGACGAGTCCGAGCAGGGCGGCTAGTGTGCGAAGCATCTTCTCGGGGCTACGAACCGAGGTGACAAAAGTGGACGGTGACGAGAGGGGCCACTGCCGGTGCCCGCGATCACGAGATAGCGAGCAGTGCGATGGCGGCGACGGCGAAGAGGAGGCCGAGCAGTTTCGTCGCGGTGACCGACTCACCGAGGACCAGCATCCCCACCACCGCCGCGACGACGAAGTAGAGCGCGCTGACCGTCGTGACCACCGACGGCCGCCCTCGCTGGAGACCGATGTAGAGCGAGACGGTCCCGATCGCCGAGCAGACGCCCGCAAGGGTTCCGAACCAGACACCCCGCGTCGTCATCGAGATCTGCTCTCCGGACACGTGCATGTAGCCGACGACGACGGGGAGAGCGACCAGATACGACACCGTCGCCACCGTCGCCGGTCGCATCGACCTCGCCGCGAAGTTCGCGAAGATGGTCCATCCTGCCCAGGCGAACATCGTGATGACTGCGAAGACGAGTGGTCCGTTCATCTGTGTCGCGACGAACGGGGCGTCGACGGCCGCCGTTCGTCTCACTGTCCTCACTCGTGCACAAAGAGCGGTTCGGCCGACGTCGGCACCGGCACCGGTCCCGACCGCGGATCGGCGTGCCCTATCGGTCGCGGGTGACGACCTCGCCCGGGGCGACCCGGGCGTCCGTCGAGAGGACGACGCCCGCGTTGAGACTGGCGTTGATACCGGTCTTCGTCCCGTCGCCGACGACGACGCCGAACTTCCGGCGGCCCGTCGAGACGCGTTGGCCCTTCACCGTCGTCCGCACGTCCGCCCCGTCGTGTCTGAGGTTGGCGACCGTCGTGCCGGCACCGAAGTTGACGTCGCGGCCGAGCACGCTGTCGCCGACGTACGAGAGGTGACCGACCGTCGCCCCCTCCATGAGCACGCTGTTTTTCACCTCGACGGCGTGACCGACCTTCGCGCCTTCGCCGACGAGCGTCGCCCCGCGGACGTAGGCGTTCGGTCCGACCGACGCCCCCGCACGGATCAGCGCCGGTCCCTCGACGACGACGCCGGGTCCGACCGTCGCACCGTCCTCGACGACGACGTCGCCGCGGAGCACCGCACTCTCGGCGACGTCGCCGCGGACGTCGCGTTTCAGTTCGCCGAGCTTCCACTCGTTGGCCTCCAACAGCTCCCACGGCCGGCCGACGTCGAGCCAGCGGTCGAACGGGACCGACTGGACGTCGTACTCCCGGCAGGCGTGTTCGAGCACGTCGGTCAACTCGAGTTCGCCGCGTTCGCTCTCGCCGACGTCGAGCCACGACTGCGCCTCGGCGGGGAAGACGTACGCACCCGTGTTGACGAGATCAGACGGTGGCTCTTCGGGTTTCTCGACGACGCCCGTGACGGTCGACCCGTCCGTCGTCAACACGCCGTAGTTCGTCGGGTCGTCGACGCGGTACGACCCGACGGCGGCGTCGGTCCCGTAGAGCGCCGTGAGCGAGGGGACGTCGTACAGGGCGTCGCCGTTCAGCACGGCGAACGGGCCGTCTTCGAGATGGGCGGCGGCGGTGCGGACGGCGTCGGCCGTGCCGCGCTGTTCGGACTGGACGGCGTAGGTGACGTCGACGTCGTCGACGCGGTCCCCGAAGTGAGTTCGGACGTCGTCGGCCTCGTACCCGACGACGAGGACGACGCTGGTCGCGCCGGCCTCGATTGCCGCGGCGACGGTGTGGCCGACCAACGGTCGGTCGGCGACCGGGAGCATCGGTTTCGGGCGGCGCACCGTCAGCGGTCGCATCCGAGTGCCCTCCCCCGCAGCGAGTACGACTGTCTGCATACCCGGAGAGTCGCGACCCGACCCGATAGCGTTTCCGCCGCAGGAGAGCGACGACGAGCGCCGTCGCTCGGCGGCTGAAATACTCAAAAAGGACGACCGACGCGAGGCAGTCCGTGTACCCCTACCCGTGCTGCCTGTTGTCCGTCGTCCGATTTCCGTATCAGACAGACAGTCAGGGGAAGTTAAATGTCTTGTGCAACGCGTGGCGTCGTCTCGCACGCCGGAGACGGGGGACGAGCGGGTCCGCTGTTGGTCACTGTTTCACTGCGTTTCGGACTGTTTCGACTTGGGGACTGTCGGATCGAACCGACGTTCGTGACGGCTCCGAAGCGACGTGAACCGCGCGACGTGAACGGGTTTGAACGGAGTGAACGGCGTCGAACGAGACCGAACGGACGACCCGGTTTATCTCTCGTGCAGAGAGTCGGTGAGACACGAACATGAGCGCACAGGACAGTGCAACAGGCACCACCGAAGAGCCGACGAGCGAACAGGAGCACGCCGTCACCGATCTGTCTGCAGACGAAGTGTTCCATCTGCTGCAGAACGCGCGTCGACGGGCGGTCCTCCGATACGTGTTCACCCACGACGACGACGAACCGTTCGAGATGCGCGCCATCGCGGAGTCCGTCGCGGCGTGGGAGAACGACACGACGCTCCAGCGGCTCACCTCGGACGAGCGCCAGCGTGCGTACATCTCGCTCTACCAGTGTCACCTGCCGAAACTCGACGACAAGGGGATCGTCGACTACAATCAGAGCCGCGGCGTCGTCACTCCCACCTCCGCCGTCGAGCAGTTCCGACCCTACATCGACGTCGAGAGCGAGGACGACGCCGACGACGAGGCCGAGACCGAACCGACGGCCGCCGCGCCGCTCTCGGAAGAGTCGAACCGCTACTACGGGACGGCGACGGTCGTCAGCCTCCTCCTCACGGCCGTCTCGTGGCTCGGCGTGGCTCCCGCCGTCCTCTCCAGCTATCTCAGTTTCCTCATCACCGGGCTGTTCGCGCTGGTGACCGTCGGCGTGCTCCGTCAGCGGCGGTTCACCGCGGGATAAGACTCGTTCTTTCGAGCTCACCAGGCGGCGGCGTCGGCGGTCTGCTCCGACGCGGGGAAGGCGAGCACGCTCGCGTAGTAGAACAGCAACTGCGTGAAGGTGTGTGGCTGTGAGACCGCCGTTCGGATTCGACCGTCCTCTCGGATCCACGCCTCGCCCAGGACGTGCGTGTCGGGCGTCGCGTGGTTGTGAGCGATCCAACCGACGCCGCGTCGGACCCGAGCCAGCCGCTCGGGATCGTCGCGCCACCCGGTCGCGAGGGCGACGAGCGCCTTCGACTCGTACATCCCGAAGCGACGCTGCCCCGCCGTGGGTTCGGCGAACGAGGGTTCGACGACCGCCCAGACGTGGTCGAGGTGGCCGCGCATCCGCGGGTGGTCGGCCGCCGCGAACCGTGCGGGCCACGCGAGCGTCGTGTTGCCGCCGGTCCCCGGGAGGATGGGGAGCGCGCGGAGGACGTCCGGGGCGTGGCGGTGCTCCAGCAGTCGGTCGAGCACCGACTTCCCGCTGCTGTACGCCTCTGCCTCGGGGTCCCACAGGTGGGCGTCGATGGCCGCCTGGAGTTCGTCCCGTCGTCGACGGTAGCGCGCCGCGTCCTCGACGGCACCCAGCACTCGGGCGGCCGCGAGCGCGGAGTCGAGCGCCAGCCAGACCGTACTCGCGCCGTGGATCGTCCGCGAGGGGACGACGTTGTCGTCCTCGTGGGCGGCCCGGTGGAGGCCGGTCGTGGCGTCGCGGTAGCCCGCCAGGAAGTCGGCCGCGCGTCTGATCGCCGGGTAGACCTCTCGGAGGTAGCGCTCGTCCCCCGTCGCGCGGTAGTGATCCCAGAGCGTCCAGACGGTCAGCCCCGTCTGGTCGATCTCCCAGGGGATGGGGCCCCCGGCGACGCCGTCGGCGTAGTAGTTCATCACCCAGTTCCCCTTCGGGACGAGCGTGTGACCGAACAGACGGCGTTCGTCGGTCCGCTGGAGCGCCGCGTACCAGCGGTTGCGCTTGTCGGCCCACTCGGAGAGACCGACGACGTTCAGCACGTGGTTGCAGAACGCGCCGTCGCGCGGCCAGTCCTGCGCGTAGGGGCTCTGAGTGGCGATAGAGGCGACGATAGCTCCCGAGACGGGGTCGTAGTTGGTGACGAGCGTGACGAGCGCGCGCCGGGCGACCGCTCGGACGACGGGGTCGTCGGTGGCGGGCATCGGCGCGTCGGCGAGCAACGAGTCGAACCACGCGGCCTTCTCTGCGGCGACGGTCGACGGGTCGAGCGTCCGCGCACGGGCGAGGAGCGCCGAGACCGATTCCCGATCTGTCGCCGCCGCGACGACGACTGTCGCCGTGGCAGCGTCGTCCTCGAACGCGAGCGGCGTCGCCAACACGGCGGTCGGCTTCCCGCTGTGGGCGTCGTCTCCGGAGAACTCCCCCGCGGACGCGCTCTCGTAGGCGTCTCGCGCGTCGGCCGTCTCGTCGTAGCGAGGATCGAACGCGTCGCGGCCGACCTGGTGGTGGTCGCTCCGCTGGTCGAACCCCATCGCGACGCTGACTCGACGCCGGGTGTCGGTCGACTCGTCGACGCCGCGTTTGGTCGCGACGACGGCGTCGAGGTCGACCCGATAGCGAGCGTGGGTGCGGTCGTCGGGGTGGCGTCTGAGGTCGTGGGTCGGGCTCTTGGCTTTCTTCGAGACGCCGAGATGGAAGTGGGCGAACGCGAGCAGCGAGGCGAATTCGACGGGCGAGCATGGGTCTCGCCGGACCGTCACCGCCCGGAGAAGAACGTCTTCGTCGACGGCGACGGTGTCGACGACGCGGACGGTGAGACCGAGCGCGTCCGAGCGGTGTTCGGTGACGACGGTGTCCGATCCGTCGCCGTCGTACCGCTGTGTCGTTGCCCAGTCCCGGAGCCACGTCGTCTCGGCTCCGGCCTCCGTCTCCACGTGTAGACCGAGGAACATCCCCTCGTTCGGATGCGCCCCGTACCGGGGGTCGCTCCGACGCGTGGTGTGGTACTTCACGTGGTTGAAGAAGGACGGCCGCGGCCACCGAAGCACGGTGACCGTCCCCTCGCCGTTCAGCGCGACCGAGAGCCGCTGGTTCCCCGACTGGGCGTTGATGTCCGTCGGCCCGAAGAACTCGGGTGCCTCGCGCAGTCGCAGCGGCGGCAGGAGCGTTCGAAGGCTGCGCGTGAGTCTGCCACCGATCATCGCGGACCGTTGGCGAGGCGAAGAGATAACGTCACTGCCGACCGAGAAACACCGGTCCGACGACGTGTCGGTTGTCTCATCTGTCCCGTCGCGGTCCGTGGCCGGCGGACAGAGCACCGTCGAACCACTCGACGTCACCGAAACCGGGAGAGCGTCACCGAGGAAAGTATATCAGCTCGCATAACAATCTAGTACGTATTCTATGATCGCTGAACCGCCCAGTGACGCAATCTCCGAAGAGATCGAGTCATTGAGTCGACAGACGGGAGCGACGTCGTCTCCGACCGGAGGCGCATCGACCACCGCGGACACGGTCGAACCCGGGGACGTGACGGCTCTCCTCGGGGGTCTCGACGTCGAGACGAGCGAGGAGATCGAGATACCCGAGCGACTCGTCGACCAGGTCATCGGCCAGGAGCACGCCCGCGACGTCGTCACCAAGGCGGCACAGCAGCGTCGGCACGTGATGATGATCGGGTCGCCCGGAACCGGGAAGTCGATGCTGTCGAAGGCGATGGCGGAACTGCTGCCGAAGGAGTCGGTACAGGACGTCCTCGTCTACCACAATCCCGAAGACGGGAACCGCCCGAAGATCAGAACTGTCCCCGCCGGGAAGGGAAAGGAGATCGTGGAGGCTCACAGGGCAGAGGCGCGCAAGTCGGGGCAGTTCCGGTCGTTCCTCGTGTGGGGACTGATCCTCCTGATCCTCGGCTACTCGGTGCTCGTCTCGGGGCAACTGCTCTTGGGCGTTCTCGCGGCGGGCATCGTCTTCCTGCTGTTCCGCTCGACCGCCCGCCGCAGTAGCGCGCTGGTCCCGAACCTCGTCGTCACGGCCGACCCCGACTCGACGGCCCCGTTCGTCGACGCGACGGGCGCGCACGCGGGGGCGCTGCTCGGCGACGTCCGTCACGACCCCTACCAGTCGGGTGGCCTCGAGACGCCGAGTCACGACCGCGTCGAACCCGGTGCGATCCACAAGGCGAACAAGGGCGTGCTGTTCGTCGACGAGATCAACACGCTCGACGTCCGCTCCCAGCAGCATCTCCTGACCGCGATGCAGGAACAGGAGTTTCCGATCACCGGGCAGTCCGAACGCTCCTCGGGGGCGATGGTGAAGACCGACCCGGTGCCGACCGACTTCGTGCTCGTCGCCGCCGGCAACCTCGACGCGATGGCGCACATGCACCCCGCGCTCCGCTCACGTATCAAAGGTAACGGCTACGAGGTGTACATGGACGACACCACCGAGGACTCCCCCGAGATGCGACGGAAGTACGCGCGCTTCGTCGCTCAGGAGGTCGCCAAGGACGGCCGACTGCCGCCGTTCTCGCGGGCGGCCATCGCGGAGGTCGTCCTCGAGGCACAGCGCCGGGCGGGGCGCAAGGGGCGACTCACCCTCGAGTTCCGGAACCTCGGCGGACTGGTGCGCGTCGCCGGCGACGTCGCCCGCTCCGAGGACGCGACTGTGACCACCCGCGACCACGTGTTGCAGGCGAAGCGGCGCGCCCGCAGCATCGAACAGCAGATCGCCGACGACTACATCCAGCGCCGCAAGGACTACGACGTCGCGATGGTCGAGGGGTCGGTCGTCGGACGGGTCAACGGGCTCGCCGTCATGGGCGAGGACTCCGGCATCGTCCTCCCCGTGATGGCCGAGGTGACGCCTTCGCAGGGGCCGGGATCCGTCATCGCGACGGGCAAACTCCAGGAGGTCGCCAGGGAGGCCGTCCAGAACGTCTCGGCGATCGTCAAGAAGTACTCGGAGACCTCGCTCCACGAGCGGGACGTCCACATCCAGTTCGTGCAGGCCGGAGCGGGCGGCGTCGACGGCGACTCGGCATCGGTCACCGTCGCGACGGCGGTCATCAGTGCGCTGGAGGGGGTCGGCGTCGACCAGTCGACCGCCATGACCGGCTCGCTGTCGGTGCGCGGCGACGTCCTCCCCGTCGGCGGCATCACCCACAAGGTCGAGGCGGCCGCGAAGGCCGGCATGAAGCGGGTGATCGTCCCCGCCGCGAACCTGCAAGACGTGATGGTCGAAGACGAGTACCGGGAGCTGGTCGAGATCCTCCCCGTCTCGCACATCAGCGAAGTGCTCGCGTACGCCCTCGACGGGTCGCCGGACGTCGACTCGCCGCTCGGTCGACTGCTCGAGATCGCCGACACGGTGTTCGACGGCGTCGGCCGCGGCGGGAGCCCAAGCCCACAGTAGGCGGTCCCGCGACGTCGACGGTTCTCCCCTGTCCGGGTACTTTTAACTCGAGGCGACCAAGCGTGAGCCATGACGACGCCCTCCGGCTCCGAGTCGAGTCGAACCCGCGATCCCGACGAGGCGTTCTGTCGGGACTGCGGTGTGGTGATCAGCGCACGAGCCGAGATCTGCCCGGAGTGTGGCGTCCGGCAGCTACCGCCGCCGCGGTCGTCCGTCGACGCCGCGCTCGAGGGTGGCAACCCCTTCGTCGCCGCCGCGCTCTCGGCGCTGCTCCCGGGACTCGGCCAGCTGTACAACCGCGAGTTGGAGAAGGGACTCGGGTTCATCGTCGCGAGTCTCTTCGCCGTGCTGTCGGTGGTGATCGTCGTCGGGTTCGTTCTGTACCCGATCATCTGGGTGTACGCCATCTACGACGCGTACACGACCGCGGAGCGAGCAACCGTCGGCCGGGAGAGAGAGTCCACCTGGACTGCAGAGACGACGCGGACGGACGCCGTCGCGACCGACGACATCGACACCGACGACGCCTCGACGACCGATCACCTCGGGGACGCGGACCGTCCCACCGACGGAGAGGAACGGGAGTCGTCGAACTGAGCGGCTGCGCCGAACCGGACGACGGTGCCGTGTCGGTCGGTCTCCCGACCGCCAGATAGTCCCTGTCAGCCTTCTTGACGTACTGGATTTCGGGAGTATGTCGACCATACCGGCGCTGTACGCCCTCGATACTTATGCTACGTTCTCACGTGCCATCGTTCGGTGGGAAGAGAGATGCCAGCGTGTGCAACCTGTGGAGGATACGTGTCGCCCGACTTCGTCCGAGTGTTCGGAGACAACGACCGAACCGTCCGTGCCTGTCTCGCGTGTCGCGGAGCCGAGTCGAAGCCGACCGGCCTCGTCGACTCCGGAGAGCCGGACGCGGTCGACCTCGTCGCGACCACGTCGGAGTCGTCCGAGCAACTCGCCGCCCAGACGGACGCGACGGCGGACGACGAGGACGGACTGTCCGTCACGGTCGACGACTTCGACGACGCCGCCGACTTCGACGTCGTCACACCGGACTCGCCGACGGTGAGCGCGGACGCCGGCCGCTCGCGGTTCGGCTTCTTCCGAGCCGTGTTCTCCAAACAACGACCGTAGAATCGCGTAGCAACGGTCTCGAAAGATCCAGAAACGTTTCGCCGATCACGTTTTGCACCGATTCGAGACGAATCAGACGAAAATAGAATTCATATTGTTTACACTACTTGGGGTCGGCGTGCCTGGGGAAAGGTGGAGTCACCATGAGTACGACTGCACCACAGCCCGCCCTCGAATCGCCCTCCAAAGAGCTCCGACTGGCGAACTACCTGCGCGAGAAGACGGCCGAGAGAGGCGGCGAACTCTACTTCAAGGGGAAGTTCATCGCCGACGACGTCGGCCTCTCCTCGAAGGAGATCGGCGCGCTCATGCTGAAACTCGCCGAGTCCGCCCCCGACCTCGAAGTCGAGAAGTGGTCGTACACGAACGCCACGACGTGGCGCGTCGCGCTGACCTGAACGGTCGATTACAGAAATCGAGGAGAAAGCCCACTCCTTTAGGGGTGGGATGAATCCGACACTACACTTCACAAATCACAGACACAGCGTGGATAACGGTTGCTCCCGTCATCGCTAAGACAGTTCAGTCCGAGATTCAGAGTACAGCGAACCGATGAACCAAGAGGTCACAACCACCGTCCGCGTTCGGCTCCACTCGCTCACTCGACGGAAGGAAGCATTGCTCTCCCGAGAGTACGACGAGTTTCAACGAGCAGTCCACGGAGCCGACGACGTGAACCTCTACTCAGCGACGAAACAACAGGCAAGCAAGGTTCGCACAAACAAGAATCCACGAACGGACACCACGCAGCCTGTCGTTCTCAGAAACGACTGTATCACCATCAAGCAAGATGCTGACACGGTTCTCTCGAAGTGGTGGTTCAAAGTGCCCATCTACGACCCCGAAAAGGGACGTGGGAACAGTATTTGGTGCCCCGCTATCGTTCCCTCGAAGGATGAGTCGTTGATGGACGATAACACCATCCGTGACTCTGAGTTAATTTGCAAAGACGGCAAGTGGTACGTTCACCTCGTCTGCAAGCGGTCTGTGACCGTTGACGAGGCATACGACGACGTGCTTGCCGTCGATATGGGGGCGAAGTGGATTGCTGTCAGCACGTTCCTCTCCGACCGAGATACCCAATTCCACGGGAAGCGCGTTCGAGACGTTCGAGAACACTACAAGCAACTCCGAAAGTCCATCGGGAAAGCAAAGGTGCGACAGGGGAGGAAAGTCATCGCACGTCTCGGTGACAAAGAATCCCGAACGGTCGAAGATGCGCTCCACAAAGTCGCCAACGAGGTTGTCGCTCGCGCACGAGAGCGCAACGCCGTCATCGTCTTCGGAGACATGACGGGTATTCGCTTCGACAACGACGAGGAACGGTACGTCAACGACAAGACACACAAGATGCCGTTTGCGAAGATGGCGAATATCCTCACGTACAAGGCACACCTCGACGGTCGAGCGTGTGTCCCCGTCAAAGAATACGATACATCCGTGACGTGTTGGCGATGTGGGTCACAGAACACGAGTCGTGAGGTACAAGGCCGTGTCGAGTGTCACGCCTGTGGGTTGGACGATAACGCTGACAAGAACGGTGCAACGAACATCGGAAAACGAGCCATTGGCACGGATATCGGAAGCCCGCTGTCGATGGCGGGGGGCGTTGTGGCTCGCCCCGAAACGCAAGTCGTACTCAAAGGAACAAACGGTGAGATGGAACTTGCGAACTCCCTTTCAGACGTGGGCCAAACCTTCAGTGAAGGAAGCCCACGACGTTAGTCGTGGGAGAAGTCACCAGTCGACTTCGGTCTGTTCCGGCGTCAGACTCGCCGGCGTGACGCCGGTCGCGATCAGCATGACGCGCATCTCCTCGCCGACGTCCTCGTCGACGGACGCACCCCAGATGATGCGTGCGCCGGGGTCGACGCGTTCGTAGATGTCCTCGACGACGCCCTCGGCCTCCGCGATGCTCATGTCGGGGCCGCCGGTGACGTTCACCAACACGCCCGTCGCGCTGCTGATGTCGGCGTCGAGCATCGGCGAGCGCAGCGCCGAATTGATAGCGTTGTCCGCGCGGTAGTCACCCTCGCCCTCGCCCATGCCGACGAGCGCCATCCCGCCGCGACCCATGATGGTCTTGACGTCGGCGAAGTCGAGGTTGACGAAGCTCTCGGTCGTGATGAGCTCGGAGATCCCCTTCACCGAGCGCATCAACACCTCGTCTGCGACCTTGAACGCCTGTTCGACCGGGAGGTTACCGACCGCGTCCAGCAGGCGGTCGTTCTGGATGACGATGAGCGTGTCGCTCTCCTCGCGGAGTCGGGAGACGCCACCCATCGCGTTCTCCATCCGGACCTTCCCCTCGGAGGCGAACGGCATCGTCACGACGCTGATCGTCAACGCGCCGGCGTCGCGGGCGGTCGCGGCGACGACCGGGGCCGACCCGGTGCCGGTGCCGCCACCCATCCCGGCGGTGACGAACACCATGTCGGCGTCCTCGACGGTGTCGCGGATGTCCTGTTGGCTCTCGTAGGCGGCGTCCGCGCCGTTCTTCGGGATCGACCCGGCACCGCGACCGCGGTCCTGTCTCCCCTCCGCCCCGAGGAGGATCTTCTCGTCGGCGTCCGTCCCGACGAGGTCGTGGACGTCGGTGTTCGCCGCGACGAGCTTCGTCCCCGTGACGCCGACCTCGGCGAGTCGGTTGACGGTGTTACAGCCGGCACCGCCGCAGCCGACGACCGTGATGTTCGTCTCCAGCGTCTCGAGGATCTCGATCAGTTCCTCGTCCGTCATCCCCGGGTCGGTCGACGACGTCGTCGCTCCACCCAGTTTGCCGTTCGACGACGTCGCGTCGAACGTCTCGTCGTTCTCCAGATCCTCCTGGTCGTGGTCGGGCCATCCGCCGACGTCGTCGCCGAGGTCGGGTGTCTCCTCGGCAGAAGGGACGTCGACATCGTCGTTCTCTCGTGAATCCATTGAGTAGTGGGGGCTTTCGCCCCCGGGGGGAAAAAGTAGACGGCTGCGACCGGCCGGAGCACAAGAGATTTGATACGTCACTGCGTCGACCGTTCGTATGACCGTCTGCCCTCCCTCCACGTCCGCCGGCTGTCGCCCGTCGCTCGGATGGCCGTCTCTCTCCGCTCACGTCTCTCCGGCGGAGCCCACCGAGAGGTGGTGACGTCGTGTCGTCTGAACGACGGCGACAGCGAGGAAGCCAACGAACGCGACGGAACGTGCTGCAGGCCGGCCTCGTCGCGCTCGGCGTCGGACTCGCCGGCTGCAGCTCGTCGTGTCCCGACTCGGACCCACCGGACCCGGACGTCACCTTGCGAGTCGGGGGGACCGAGACGGGGACCACGGCGACCCCACTCCCCGAGCAGACGCACGACTGGTCGCAGTACCGCTTCGACGCGGGTCACACCGGGTTCGGCGACGGCAACACCGTCCCGACCGGAGAACCGCGCGTCGCGTGGCGTCGAGAGCTGACAGCGGCGGGCGCGTCCGACGAGGCCAGTCCGCCGGCGCTGGCCGACGGGACGCTGTACGTCGGCGGCGACAACGGCGGACTCACCGCCTTCGAGGCGACGACCGGAGAGCGACGCTGGACCCACGACCGGGTCGGCACGACGGTCACACCGGCCGTCGCCGACGGGTCGGTTTACGTCCACGACGCCCACGGCGTGGTCTCGCTGGCGACCGACGACGGCACCGTCGAGTGGGAGATGGCGCTCCCGTTGCCGACCGCCGCGCCGACCGTCCACCGCGACGTCGTCGTCGCGTCGGCGAAGCGAGGCGTCGTCGCGTTCGACCGCGAGACCGGCACGCGGCGGTGGGAGGCGGCCGCGAGTACGGCCGAGGGGCCGCCGGCCGCGTTCGGGTCGTCGGTGTTCGTCGCCGACGAGACGCTCGCGGCGTACGACCTCGCCGACGGGACGCGCCGGTCGCTGACGGTGGGCGGCCGCCGACCGAGTGCACCGGTCGTCACCGAGTCGACGCTGTACGTCGGGTCGTACGACGGCCTCCGCGCCAGCGCGCACGACGGTGACGGGCGGTGGAGCTACGAACGACAGACGGGCGGGTTCGCGACGCCCGTCGTCACCGACGAGCTCGTCTACGCAGTCGAACAGCCGCCGGAGGGACCGAGCGCCGTCTTCGCGCTCGACACCGACTCCGGCGAGCCGACGCCGAGGTGGTGTTCCTGGCTCGGCGAGGGGGTCGCACGGGCCGCGACGAGCGACGCCGTCCTCGTCGGAACGGACGACGGTCGCACGCTCCAGCAGTTCGCCTCGCGGTTCGGCGAGGCGGGATGGCAGCTGCGAGCGCCCGGGAGTCTCCGATCGCCGGCCGTCGGGACGGACGCCGTCTTCGCGACGACGGACCGAGGACAGGTCGTCGCACTCGCGGAGGCCGCGGATGCGTAGCCGACTCTCGTCGGAGACAGTTCGGCCGCGGTGGGTGCTGGCGTGCGGCGTCGCGACGCTCGTCGCCTGCGTCCTGGTGATCGTCGGGACGGTCGTCGAGACGCTCGTAGCGAGACCCGACTCGTTCGTGTTCCGCCCGCCCGTCACCCACCCGCAGTTCGTCCACTCGGTCGTCCTCCCGATCACGTGGCTGCTCGCGGCGTTCGGGTTCTGGGTCGGTCTCCTCGGTCTGTGGCTCCGCGACCGCCGAGCGTACGGGACGCTCCGTCATCTCCTCGCGTTCGCGTCGGTGCTCGGCGTCGGCCTCGTCGCGGTGGCGTCTCTCGGGTTCGCCGTGACCCACCTGAACGAACTCGCCGGCGACGTCGCCGAACCGACGGGGGTCGCGAGTGCGTTCGTCGCAGTCGTCGGCGCTGTGCTCGCGCTCGTCGGGCTGTGTCTCTACGGCCTCGTGTTGGCCCGCCGTGGCCCCGCACGGCGGGTCGGCGTCGCGCTCGTCGGCGGGCTCCTGCTGACCGCGGTCGCGCTCTCGGCGTCGGCGTTCGCGACCCTCCTCCTCGCTGTCGCCTTCGGGACGCTCGGCTACGCGCTCGTCGACGACCCCACACCCGCCCCGTCGCCGTCGGCGGAGCCGCGCTGACCGAGAGATACACGCTCCGTCGGTCCCTCTAGAGACGTGCCATGACAGTCCATCGCCCGGAGCCGTGGGTCGAAGCGTTGGCGACGGCGGTCCGACGGATGAGTATCGAGGTCGACGCCGCCATCGTCGAGGGGCGGAACGACGAACGCGGACTTCGCCGTGCTGGCTTCGAGAACCCGGTCTACCGGTGTGCGGAGGCCGACGGGCTCGTCGCGTTCGCCTCGTCGATCTCGGAGCCGGAGGTGGTGATCCTGACCGACTTCGACCCCGCCGGTCGGCGACTGAACGCCCGACTCCGCGAACTCCTTCCGGGGCGTCGCGTCCGCGTCGACTGGCGACGGCGGGTCGGGAAGACGCTAACGGCACACGGACGGCGCGACGTCGAGTCGCTGAACAACCTGTTCGGGCGGACGTGGTAGTCACTCCGGGTCGTTGAGGCCCACCGGAACGCCCTCCAAGGCACCCGGTGGGTGTGGAGTGTGGCATTCCGGTGGTGTCCATGCAAGACGCATGGACGATCGACTGTTTCTCGTCGAACCGGAAGAAACTACTGTTCGACGCTGGTCGAACGTCGAGAGACGCGACCCCTATCGCCGTCTCGGCGAGTCGCGGCCCGTCACTCCGCCGGTTCGGGACATCGACCGGCGACGAGGATCGTCATCTCCGCGTTGACCCGGGTGAGTCCTCGGCGGATGTTGTTGTAGTCCCGGTCTGCGGGAGCGGTCTGCGTTGGCGTTCGACCCATGACACACGCTCGTACGAGGTGTGTTCACTAAGCTATGCACAGCGTATCGGCCGTTGAACCGACGTGAACGGTGCGAAACAGTCCGAAACCGTCGGATGCGCCGCTGTCACCGATTGGCGACGTACCGTGCGACGACGGCGATGGGGATGACCGGGATCGCGAGCGCGGTCACGATCAACACGACGAGGATCACGGCTTTGGTCACCGTTCCCGAGTCGTCCCAGACGGCTCTGGTGATGTCGTCGATGCCACGGGCGACGCGTTGGAGTCGACTCGCCATACAGTCACTCGGCGGCCCACGCGCCTGTGTGTTGCGGCCGAAGCTGTCCGTGCAGGAATATACAGCCCACAGTCGGATACGCGAGGCGGGCCGACTGTGACCCAATGGCCTACGAGATGCACGACCCTGTGTGGACGGGTACTGCATACACTCACGACGATGCGGAGAGAGTCGGCAGCGAGGCGAACGCAGAGCGGTTCTCCGCCGTGGCGGACCACTATCTCCTCTCGGCGTCCGGGTTCCCACCGGAGCGGCCGGACGACCTCGAACTGCAGATCGTCGACGAAGAGATGAATCTCAACCGCGAACTGCTCCGCTCGGCGCGCACACGACTCCAGCGGCTGGACGACCTCGACCCCGAACCGAAAGCCGTCGTCGACGACAGACTCACGACGCTGCTCGCCGAGCACTTCGAGGACGCCGGGTTCGAGTAGCACGGACGTCGACGTCTCGTCTGCCGACTCCGATCGGTGCGCTCGGTGAGCGTCTTTGGATTTCTATAAGCGGCTATATTGGGTTCATAGTATTGTTCATGTCCCTCCTCGGTGAGTGTATGAGTATGCGAACCACCGGTCAGCCGAACTTCAGTCAGATTCGGGACGGACTCGCCCGTGTCGACGCCGAACTCGACGTCTTCGACGCCGACCGACTCCCCGAACCGGCAGAGCCGAGCCTCTAGCCGCTGCCAGCTCGACGTGCGACAGCCTCCGTCGTCGATGGTGAGGAGTCGGAGGGGCGGGCGAGCGGGTGCTTTTCTTCACGTTTGGCCGTTCAATTTACCACCTAGTAGTGTCGACTGATAACACTGTGTGGTGAAGACACACCACACCGGAACGCTCGTCCGAACGACTGCGAACCCACACCATGCACGACTGGATCATCTTCACCGCGGGCCGCCCAGAGTTCCTGTACGGGACGGACTGTACCGTCCTCGAGACGTACCACTTCGGCGACGACGTCGGATCGGCCGCCCACGTCGAGTGTGAGGACCCGCCCTCGACGATTCGACGCTGGGACCGTCGCATCCGAAGCGTCGAATCGAACCACGACATCGGCCTCCGGACCGCACTCGACTTCGTCACCGAGTCGAACGCCGCGGTCGCGACTATCGAAGACGTCCGACAGCTGCACGACGTCCCGACGGACGGAGCGACCGGTTCGGGACAGACGGTCGTCGCGATGGACTCCGGCGTCGACACGAGTCACCCGCTCTTCAGTGACACGTCGGTCCGCCAGGTAGACGTGACTGGCAGCGGGTCCGGCGACGCCGTCGGACACGGGACGGCCGTCCTCGGACAGACCACGCGACTAGCACCCGAGGCGGAGCTGATCTCGCTGCGCATCTTCGGTTCGGAGGGGCAGACGAAGACCAACGTCATCATGCGCGCCTACGAGTGGCTCCACGCACACGTCGACGAGTACGACGTGGTGAACATGTCGTGGGGGTCGAGCGAGGCGTCCGACCAGATCGATCGTGTCCACGACAGACTGGTCGAGAAGGGCGTCCGCGACGTCGTCGCCGCGGGCAACACCGGCGATACGAGCGGCAGTCCGGCGACGGCAGAACGGGCGTTCAGCGTCGGCGCCTGCACCGAGGGCGGGCAGATGGCCGAGTTCTCCTCCTACAACCCGCAGGGGGACAACCCCGATGTCGCCGCCATCGGGAAGGACAACCGCCTCGCGCAGGCCTCCGGGACGACGATGGGGACACAGCTCTCGGGACCGTGGGTGAAAGCGTCCGGAACGTCGTTCGCCGCACCCGAGGTCGCGGGGATGGTCGCGAAGTATCGCAGTCGGGAGGGGGCGGTGTCACCGAAGGAGATCATGACCGTCTTCGAGCGCCACGCCCGTGACATCAAAGGCGAACCACGGGACGGTGCGGGACTCGTCGACTACGCCGCGACCGTCGGTCGGTCGACCGACCCCGACGAGAGCGACGGGGAGTGGCCGACGACGACCGTGCGAGTCGCCGAGGCGGACGCGGGCGACCGACTCACGCTGTCGGACGACTGGTTCGCGTCGGGCGAGTACACGGCGACCCGTCTCAGCCAGTCGGCGACGGAGACGATACTCCATCTGACGCCGGACACGGGGAACGACGGCTCGGAGTAGCGCGACGGCCGCGTTCGGAGACGGTCACCTAGAGGAGCGCGGCCGACGCCCACTCGACGAGTCGATAGCCGAGAAAGACGCCGACGACGCCCATTACGCCCGCGAAGTTCGGCGGAGCGGGGATCGGGACGCCGGCAGCGTTGAACACCGCCCCGGTCAACATTCCAGTCAACGTCGCGAGAAGAACGAGCGTGAGGTCCATCGGTACCCACAGTGAGCAAACGGGTGCTGAAAGGCGTTACGAGAGGCATCGACACCGCTCCGTGTCGGTCTCGGTCGAGCTGTCAGCGCTGCGACGAGTCGTCCGGAATCGCGATGGCTTCGACCGTGAGTCGCCGGAGTTCGAGATCCTCGACCTGTGCGTACCAACCGCCGATGCTGTGTATCTCCTCGCCGTCGTCGACGAAGATGGTGACTTTGCCGGACACCTCCGAGAGCGAGGGGTACTTGTTGTCGACGGTCGACCCAGTGTAGACCAGATCGACGACCGTCCCGGAGATTTCGCGTTCTTCGCCGGTCGACGTGTCGAACCCGGAGACGGTGACGCTAATCTCTGCACCCTCGTGATACAGGGGTGCGACGTCGACGATCGCCTGTCGGATGTTCACGTAGGTGATCGGCGGTTCGGTCCCGTGGGTCGTGTAGACGATCTCCCACGGGTCCCACAGCGACGTCTGGTAGTACCAGTGAAAGACGTACGCGAGTGGACGGTTGTTGGCGACGATACCGAACTCGTAGCCCGAACCGGGCTGTGGCGAGAAACAGATCTTCGACCGGTCGACGAGCGCGACGAAGGGGGTCACGAGTTCACGGTAGCTCACCTCGGTTGCGACGCCCTCGAAGTCGTGGTCGGCGGGCGGGAGTCCATCGCTGTTGTTCTCCGGTGAGATCGAGACCTTGACGACGATGTCTCGACTGTGCGCCTCGTGGAGGACCGGCCGCAGTTCGTGGTACTGCTCCGACGTGACGGCGAGTTGGACCTCGTTTTCGGCCTCGCGGATGAAGCGTCGAGCCTGCTCGAGGACGGTGTCGAGTCGCTTGACGAGCGTCACGTCGTGTTCCCCGAGGTCGGGAGCCTCCCACAACTCTTCGAGTTCGGTGGCCGTCTCGGTGAACGAACTGGCGCGAGTACGGAGGTCTTCGATGATCGACTGCGGGTCGAGCGCACGTGCGCGAAGGCTGTCCTGTTTGTACGTCTCGATGAGCCCGTCGCTTTCGAGGTCGCGCAGCGTGTCGTAGACGCGCGACTTCGGGACACCGCTCGCTTCAGCGACCTCCGTCGCCGACGCGGACCCCTGTTCGACGAGCGTGAGATAGACGTCTGCCTCGTACTGGGTGAAGCCGGCGGCCTGGAGCGTCTCGCGGACTGATTCCTTGTCCATCTTACTCTCTCTAGCGGAGATGGACGTTAATTAGTTACTACTGTAGTTCCAGAGGGCGTAGTTCACTAACTCAGTTCAGATGCAATCTATTCACTACTCTAGTACCAATTCGGCCACCAGAATTTTATATTATAAGAATGACGGGGTAGACGTGTGTTAACGATGGTTACAGACCAATCCGACGACGGACTGACGCGGCGTTCGACGCTCAAACTCGGCGCGGCCACGGGAGCGAGTGCGCTTCTCGGTGGACTCGCCGGTTGTACCGGGGCGATGAGTGGCGGCTCCGAAGGCGGTTCCGGTGGGAACTCGTCCGGAGGCGGCAACGGCGAGTTGGTGACGAAGGATCGGATCGGACGGCAGGATGCATCACAGACGTTGACCCACTGGCTCCTCCCGACGGCGTCACACACACAGGAGGACAACCCCGAACACGGGAAGGTCTACGAGAAGTTCTTCGAGACGTGGGCGGAGAACCATCCTGACACGGCGATCAAACTGCAGTACCAGACGAACTTAGAGCAGATGAAGACGAAACTGCTCCAGCAGGCCGCCAAGGGGAACGCACCGTCGATGGCGCAGACGGACTCCTTCTGGGTGCCGAACTTCACCGACCATCTCCAACCGGTCACCGACGCCATCGACAACCCGGACGACTGGTTCCCCTTCGTCAAGAACGTCGTCGTGCAGGACGGCGAGTGGCTCGCCGTCTGGAAGAACACCGACTGCCGGGCGCTCTACTACCGGCAGGACATGATGGACAGACACAACGACGGAAACCCACCCGAGACGTGGGACGAACTCGTCGAAGTCGGCACGAAGATCGCGGAGAACGAGGGGATGAACGGCTACATGTACAACGGTGGTAAATGGGAGGCCACCACGTTCGACAACCTCGCGATGTTCTGGGCGCAGGGCGGCAATCTCGTCGACGACCAAGGAAAGCCCGTGCTCGACAAACCGAAGAACAAGGAGGCGCTGCTCAACGTCTTCAACTTCTTCAAGCGGACGATCGACTCCGGCGTGACGCCGAAGCGCGTCGCCAACATCAACGACTACGCGCTGCTTCGGAAGGCCGCATTGAACGGCGAGACGGCGATGTTCCTCGGCGGGAACTGGCAGATGGCGTCCATCAAACAGCAGGTCGAGAGCGAGGAGGACTGGAAGAACTGGAAGGTGGCGAAGATCCCACAGATGGAGGCCGACACCAGTGCCACCGGTACGGGCGGGTGGACCGTCGGTATCTTCGAGCAGGACGAGAATCTCCGCAAGCCCGCCCTCGACTACGCCGACATGTTCACCGACAAGGAGAACATGGGCGAGTTCTGTAAGAAGGGTGGCTACCTCCCGACGCGGAAGTCCGTCTTCGAGGAGGTGTCGTACTTCTCGGAAGACCCCTACATGCAGGTGTTCAAGAAACTGCTCGAGGACGGTCGTGCCCGTCCCGGCGTCCCCATCTACCTCACCATCTCCTCGGAGTGGCAGACGGCCGCCGGGAAAGTGATCACCGGGCAGGCCTCGCCGAAGCAGGCGGTGAACACGATGATCGGGAACGTCAACTCGGAGTACGAGGGGTAGTCGATGGCGTCACTCCTCGACTGCTCCGACGGTCACGGGGTCGCGTCCGTCGCCGAGACCCGACGTCGCGAGGCGGGTGATCCCGGATGGCCGTGAACAGCGAGCGGCTTCCAGACCACGTCGCCGGGACGGTGACGTCGATACGAGCGGTGGTCGGTAGACTTCAGCAGCATCCGCTCGGGTGGATCGCACCAGCGGCGCTGTTCCTCCTGGTGTTCCGCCTCTACCCACTCGTCGAAGCGGTGCGGATGAGCTTCACGAACATGAGTCTCGTCGACCCCGAGTACGAGTACGTCGGACTCTCGTCGTTCGTGGACGTCGTCACTGCGCCGTCGTTCTGGACGATGGCGGAGGTGACGCTCGTCTTCGTCGCCGTGAGCGTGTTCTTCCAGATCGTCTTCGGGATGATCCTCGCACTCGCCATCGACTACGGCGTCAAGGAGAAACTCTACGGGAGTGTCTCTACGCGTGTCGCCGTGCTCTCGGCGTGGGTCATCCCCGGCATCGTCATCGGCATCCTCTGGAAGATCATGCTCATCGAGACCAACTACGGCGTCGTCAACTACATCTTCGTCACACTCGGGTTCGACGTCGTGGCGTTCCTTTCGGACCCGCAGATGGCGCTGGTGTCGACGATCACGGCGAACACCTGGCGGGGCACCGCGTTCTCGATGATCATGCTCTACGCCGGACTCCAGCAGGTGCCGACGCATCTCTACGACGCCGCCCGCGTCGACGGCGCCGGTGCGCTCCAGCGGTTCCGGTACGTGACGATCCCGCAGATCAAACCGGTCGTGTTCATCAACCTCGTGCTCATCACCATCTACACGCTGAACACCTTCGACATGATCATGAGTCTCACGGGCGGCGGGCCGGGCCACGCCACCGAGGTGCTGGCGCTGTTCATGTACTTCGAAGGGTTCACCCGGTTCAACCTCGGAGAGGCGGCGGCGGTAGCGGTGTTGATGCTGCTCGTGAACGTCGTGATGACCGCCGTCTACATGCACGTCTTCATCGACGAGGAGGCGATGTGAGATGAGTGCGATCGATCTCCAGTCGCGGGTTGGCGGGGTCGCCGAAGAGCTCTCGGCGTACACGGTACTCACGTACGCCGTCTACGCGCTCGCGATGCTGTTCTTCCTCTTTCCCGTGCTGTGGGTCGTCTCGATGAGTCTCCGGCAGTCGGGCGAGGTGCTCACCTACCCGGTACAGTTCCTCCCGCGAGACGTCACCCTCGAACCCTACGTGCAGGTGATCCAGCGGTCGGAGATGCTGACGTGGCTGTTCAACTCGCTGAAGATCGCGTTGCTCGAAGTCGCGGGTATCGTCCTCGTCACGACGCCGGCGGCGTACGCGTTCTCGCGGTTCGACTTCCGCGGCAAGCGATACGCGCTGTTCGGCGTGCTCCTCTTTCAGATGATCTCGCCGGTCGTCATCGTCATCCCGCTGTACAACATGATGGCGTCGCTGAACATGCTCGACACCCACGTCGGACTCATCCTCCTCTACATCGGGCTGCAGGTGCCGTTCTCCATCTGGCTGCTCAAGAGCTACTTCGACACGATCCCGCAGGGGCTCGACGAAGCGGCACGCGTCGACGGCTGTAGTCGCCTGCAGACGCTCGTCTACGTGCTCCTGCCGTCGATGGCACCCGGTATCGCGGTGGTCGCCATCTTCAACTTCGTCTTCTCGTGGGCGGAGTTCGTCATGGCGTTCACCGTCCTCAGCGACTCGAGTCTCTACACCATCTCCATCGGTCTGTTCTCCTTCCAGGGGCAGTACAGCACCGACTGGCGCGTCATCGCCGCCGCGAGCGTCGTCGCGATGGCCCCGCTTCTCGTCATGTTCGTCGGTCTCCAGCGGTACTTCGTGAAGGGACTCGTCGAGGGGGCGGTGAAGGGATGAGCCGACCCGGACTGCACAGCGACGATCCAATCGACCACAGACAACCAGCAGTCGACCCTATCGATACATGTCACAGCTAACGATCGACACCCTCGTCAAGCGGTATCAGGACGGAACGAACAACGAAATCGTCGCGGTCGACGAGTTGAGCATCGACCTCGGCGAGGGCGAGTTCCTCGTCCTCGTCGGCCCCTCGGGCTGCGGCAAGTCCACGACGCTGCGCTGCGTCGCCGGTCTCGAGCCCATCTCGGAGGGGGCGATTCGGTTCGACGGCGAAGACGTCACCGGACAGACCCCCGAGGAACGAAACATCGCGATGGTGTTCCAGAACTACGCGCTGTACCCCCACATGACGGCGCGGGAGAACATGGCGTTCGGGCTGAAGATGACCTCGAACCTGTCGTCCGCAGAACGGACACAGCGCGTCGAGGACGCCGCCGAGATGCTCGGGATCTCGGAACTCCTCGACGACAAACCGAAAGAGCTCTCCGGTGGGCAACAACAGCGCGTCGCACTCGGCCGCGCCATCGTCCGCGAGCCCTCGGTGTTCCTGATGGACGAACCGCTCTCCAATCTGGACGCGAAGCTCCGGACGCAGATGCGGACGGAGATCCAGCAGCTGCAGTCGGAACTCGGCGTCACCACCGTCTACGTCACGCACGACCAGACCGAGGCGATGACGATGGGTGACCGCATCGCCGTGCTCGACGGTGGCGAACTCCAGCAGGTCGGTACGCCGCTGGAGTGCTACTACGAACCCGAGAACCTGTTCGTCGCGAACTTCATCGGCGAACCCTCGATGAACTTCTTCGCGTTCGAGACTGCGGGCGACACCCTGACAGACGGGTCGCTCACCTACGGCCTCTCGGGACCGCGACTGGACGCGGTCCGTGGCCACGACCGGGTGACGCTCGGCATCCGACCGGAGGATATCGACGTGGTCGAGTCGAGCAGCCCCCACTCTTTCACCGGCACCGTGCAGGTCGTCGAACCGATGGGCGACCAGAACTTCCTGCATCTGGACGTCGACGGGACCGAGATCACGGCCGCTGTCGACGGCGAGTACGACGTTCACGAAGGCAGTACACTCAGGCTCCGATTCCCCGAAGAGAAGATCCACCTGTTCGACACCGACTCCGGCGAGGCGATCGTCAACTGTCAGCGACACAATGCGACGATACCGACCGTCGCGGAGACGGGAGGTGAAGCGGCGTGAGCCTCAAACTCGCCGCCATCGGTCTCGGGCAGCTCTGCCTACACGAACTCGACGTCTACGACGAGATGGACGGCGTCGAACTCGTCGCCGGTGCCGACATCGCCGAGACCGGACGCGAGACGTTCGAGGATCGGTTCGACGCGCCGACGTACGAGGAGTACGAGACGATGCTCGCGGAACACGGCGACGAACTCGACGCGGTCAACATCGTCACGCCGCATACGCTCCACTACGAGCAGGCGATGGCGTGTCTGGAGCGCGATCTCCACGTCTTTCTTGAAAAGCCCCTTGTTACTGATGTCGACGCTGCACAGACTCTCGTCGAAACGGCCGAGACGCGAGGACTCGTCCTCGTCGTCGGCTATCAACGCCACTTCCATCCGGTCTACCAGCAGATCAAGGAGATAGTCGACAGCGGTCGACTCGGCGAGATCCACGCCGCGAACTGCTTCCTCGGACAGCACTGGATCCGGAAGTTCGGTGACGCCTGGCGGACGACCCCCGCACTCTCCGGCGGCGGCCAACTGTACGACTCGGGGTCACACCTCTTGGACACGCTCCTGTGGACGACCGAGACGACCCCGTTGTCGGTCGCCGCGACGATGGACTACCGCGACCACGACGTCGACGTCAACAGCGCGCTCTCGCTCACGCTCGAACGCGACGGGAGGCCGGTGACGGCGAGCGTCCTCGTCACGGCCGACGGCACGGAAGATCCCGGCACCTACGAAGGGCTCACCATCTGGGGGACGAACGGACGACTCACCTACAGTCGCGACAGCCTCACCGTCACCGAACGCGGCGGAGAGACCGAGGAGATTCCGCTGCCGGACGGCATCGACTTCAACTATCTCCTCGAGCAGAAGCTCACCGACTTCGTCGAAGCCGTCCGGGGCGACCACCCGCCGACCGTCCCCGGATCGTTCGGTCAGCGGGTCGTCGCACTCACCGAGGCGGCGTACGAGGCGTACGACACCCAGTCGACCGTCGACGTGAGCGAGTACCTCTACCAGGAATGCCAGACAGAGCCTACCCCCTGAGCTGTGACAACGTCGTCGCGCTCTCGGACGTGACCGAGACCGGGAGCACACTCGTCGGCAAGAACAGCGACCGCCCCCCCTTCGAGTGCCAACCGCTCGTCTACGACGACGGTGAGAGCCACGGGTCGAACGGGACGCTCGACCTCACGTATCGGACGATTCCACAGGCCGAACGGACGTACGCGACGCTCGGAGCTGCGCCGTACTGGTGTTGGGGGTACGAACTCGGGATCAACGAACACGGCGTCACCGTCGGCAACGAGGCCGTGTTCACCCGCGAGCTCGCGACCCGACTCGACGAACTGCCGGACGGGAAGAGTCCCGACGAGGCGGACGTCGCAGACGGGCTGCTCGGGATGGAGCTCGTCCGACTGGGACTCGAACGCGCCCGAACTGCCGAAGACGCGGTCGACGTCATCGCCCGGTTACTGGAGTCGTACGGCCAGTTCGGGTCGGCCGTCGCCGACGAGAGTCACGAAGACGGCGCGTACGACAACTCGTATCTCGTCGCGGACGCCACGGAGGCGTGGGTGCTCGAGACCGCGGGGCGACGCTGGGCAGCGAAGCGCGTCGGCGGCGGGACGGCCGCCATCTCGAACGAGTTGACCATCCGTCATCGCTGGGACGCCGGGAGCGACGACCTCGTGAGCCACGCCGTCGACAACGGCTGGTGGGACGCCGACCGCGAACCGTTCGACTTCGCGGCGGCCTACACCGACCCCGAGGTCCCCGCGCAGGTGTCGCGGATCCGACTCCAACGCTCGCGACAACTGCTCGAAGCGAGCGCACGTGACGGAGGAGTCGCCCGCGAGGACCTACAGAGCCTCCTCAGAGACCACTACGACGAGACGTTTCTGGACGGGCCGAAGTTCAACGCCGCGCTCCCCGACTTCCTCACGCTCTGTATGCACTCGTCGCCGGCGGAGTTCACGTGGGGGAACACCGTGAGTTCGGTCGTCTTCGACCTGCCGACCGACGACGGCGTCCCGACGACGTGGTGGACGCCGATACCTCCCTGTGTCGGGCTCTACGTCCCGTTCTACGTTCTCGGCGGCGAGGTTCCGGACGTCGTCTCGCGCGCAGGAACGGCCGAGCGGTCGGTGCGACCGCCGACCGGGGTCGCCCGCGACGAGTACCGAGACGGCTCCTACTGGTGGGAGTTCATGCGGTTGCTGCAGGCGGTCAAGGGTGACGACCACGGACGAGCGTTCGAACGGAACCACGCGATCGCACGGAGCGTCTTCGACGAGGTAGAACGGCAGTTCGTCGTGGAGGCCGCCGACGTCGAGCAGGAGGCGACAGAGCTGCTCCGAACTGGCGACCGCGAGGCGGCACGTACGCTACTCTCCTCGTTTACGGCCGACTGCGTCGCCGACGCACGGCGCGCCGTCGAGCGAGTCACCCGAATGGTCTCCTAAGCGGGAACTACTCGTCCGTCCCCGAGGGTCCCATCAACTGCCAGGCGTGGCTCACCCACTCGGTGTCGACGTCGAGCCACGAGTCGAACAGATAGTAGTGTACGAGCGAGTACACGGCGAGATAACCGACGACCAGGCAGCCGAACTTCTTGGCGACGTTGCTGAGCATACAAACGCTACGACCCCCCGACGCAAGAACGCTATGGTTCGATCCGTACAATACTCTACGCGGCTCCCCGCTCTCGACCGCGAGAACTCTCGCTGTTCGTCCGTGTCGGTTCCAACGACTTCTCGTCGAGCGTCTCTCGCGACTCGGACCGGAGACGACAGCCTCTGGTTGCGCTTTCCCCGTTCGAGCGGCCTCTCTGGGCGATAACCCTCTCGAACGGACACGATGGTCGGTGGGTGATGTCAGCGACGAATAATCGGAGAATCGAACTCGAGACGGCTCTTCACCACCGAAGACAGTTTCGTTGGAGAGTTGCCGGAGCGTGCAGTTCGACAGAGATGGTTGCACATCACCGTGTTCGGTGCGGTCCGCAGCACCGCGAGCGCGTCCCACCAGCGGGTGCGACGTTCGTCTCTCTCGGGAGCCAATCACACTCACCATCAGATTTAATGTATGGTGTTCACACTTGTTGTGTATGGACAGGCACACCGCCGAGCCGACAGCAGAGGCTCTCCCCGGTCCGAACGCGACGGAGTGGGTCGAGTTCCACACGAAACACGCCGCACCGAGCGAGTACTCCCACGAGTTCGTCTGGGACATCACCCGTGAGGCCGACGGACCGTTCGTGACCGACGTCGACGGCAACGTGCTGCTCGACTTCACCTGTCACATCGGTGCCGCGCCGCTCGGCTACAACAACGAGAAGGTGCTCGGGAAACTCCGCGAGTTCGACCTCGTCGAGCCGATGAAGATCGCCGGGCAGGACATGTACTTCGGCGCGGGCGAGACTCCCGAGGAGAGCGAGTTCCCCGGGTCGAGTCACCTGATGGAGAAGCTCTGTGACGTCTCCAGCCAGTACGGGATGGACACGGTGTTCCTCTCGAACTCCGGGGCCGAGGCGGTCGAGAACAGCATGAAGATCTCCTACGACAACACCCCACAGGCGAAGTACGGCTTCGCCTTCCAGGACAGTTTCCACGGGCGGACGTTCGGGACGCTCTCGGTGACGCGCTCGAAGGAGGTCTACACCCGCCACTATCCTGAGCTCTCCGGGATGCGGATGGTGCCGTTCTGTGACGACCGCGGCTGCAGCCCCGACAGCTGCGACTGTGGATTCTTCGCCGGCGAGGGCTCACAGCTGCGGACCATGCTGCATCCGAAGCACGGTCACATCAACCCCGAGGAGGTCGCGTTCATCGTCCTCGAACCGATCCAAGGCGTCGGCGGCTACCGCTTCCCCAGCACCGAGTTCATGCAGGAGGTCCAGGACGTCAAAGAGCAGTACGACATCCCGCTCGTCGTCGACGAGATCCAGTCGGGCGTCGGCCGCACCGGCGAGATCTGGGCGTCGGACCACTACCCGATCGAACCGGACATCATCGCCAGCGCGAAGGCGCTCCGCGTGGGCGCGACCATCTCCCGCTCGGAGCTGTTCCCGTCGGAGAAGAATCGTTTGGGATCGACGTTCGGCGGCGGCGACCTGCTCTCGTCGATGCAGGGCGTGTTCACGCTGGAAGCTATCGAGGAGTACGACCTCCTCGACAACGCGACCACCCGTGGCGAACAGGCCAAGGAGATGGTCCGCGACGCTGCCCCGGACTACGTCGAGGACGTCCGCGGGAAGGGGCTCATGCTCGCCATCGAGTTTGACACGCCCGAGCGCCGCGACGCCGTCGTCGAGGAGGCGCTCAAACGCGGGCTGCTCACGCTCGGCTGTGGCGCGAAGACGATCCGCCTGCTCCCGCCGCTCGATTCTACGGAACGCGAGATCGAACTCGGCGTCGGCATCTTCACCGACGCGATCGCCGCAGCGCAGTAGGCTCTCGTCGGCTCACGGACGATCTCTTCTCTCGCGGACGATCTCCTCTCCTGTCTCCGACGTCGTGCTCTCGAACCGGCCGACCGGACCGGACCGGAGAACTATCGTTCTCGCACGGCTACTGTGTGCATGGTCAACTTCCCACCCGAGTACTGTCCGTACTGCGGGACGGCGCTCTCGGCCGTCGACCCGCCGACGATCAGCCACTGTGACGCCTGTGACGACTACGTCTTCCACAACCCGACACCCGGCGGTAGCGTCGCCGTCGTCGACGGGGGACGTCTCCTCCTCGTCGAGGACTTCCGCGACCCCGGCGGCTGGAAACTCCCGAGCGGCCGATTCGAGGTCGGCGAGACGCCCCGGGAGGGCGCGATACGTGAACTCGAAGAGGAGACGGGGCTCTCCGTCGACCCCGCGGCGCTCACCTACTGCTACGACGCGACGGTCGAACCCGTAGAGGGGATGCAGTTGGTGACGATCACCTTCGCGACGACGCGCGCGGCGACCACGGGGACGCTCCGAGCGGGGTCGGACGCGACGGACGCACGGTTCTGGAGCCCCGCCGAGTTCGCCGCGTCGGACCACTCGTTCACCGAGACGCACGTGAAGCGGTTCGGCTCCGACAGTCTGTCCTGGTTGCACGGTGTCGCTCGGGCTGCGCTCGCAGCGGGAACCAACTCGGAGGCCGCGTCGCCGTCGGAGGAGTGACGCGACGGGGCGAGTCGACCCGACGTCGGGTCAGTCTAACGTCCCCGACGTGACGGTCACGCCGTCGAGCGCCTCGAGCGCGTCGACGACCGACTGGAGGTGGTCGGGACCGCTCCCTTCGATTCCCAGCCTGACGGGCGTTCGGTTCGGCTCGTCCGCTGCCGTCCGACGCGTTCGCTCCAGAACGTCCAGTTCGGCACCCTGTGACTCGACTGCCGTCGTCACGCTTCCGACGCCGGTCGGCCAGTCCGCGACGGCGACGTCGACGTCGGCGTAGCGACCGAGTTCCATCAGTCCGGCCCGCGCGAGTTCGCCGTGTTCGGTGAGGTTGACGTTCCCGCCGGAGACGACGGCGGCGACGTGTTCGTCGTCGACGTCGACCGCCCCGGACAGGAGCGCGGCGACGGGCGCGGCTCCGGCCGTCTCGACCACCGTCTTCGCCCGTTCTGCTAACAGCGTCAGCGCGACGCTCATCTCCGAGTCGCTCACCGAGACGACGTCGTCGACGCGTTCGCGGACGACTGCGAACGTCTTCTCCAGCAGGCGGGTGTCGGCGATCCCCTCGGCGACCGTGTCGATCTCGGGGAGTTCGCGGATCTCGTCGTGTTCCAGCGACGGCTTCGCGTGGTAGGCACCCTCCGGCTGGACGCCGATAACGCGGATCGAGGGATCGTGCTCCTTGAGGACGGTCGCGATACCGGAGATGAGGCCGCCGCCGCCGATGGAGACGAGGACGGTGTCCAGCTCGGGGAACTGGTCGAGCAGTTCGCGGGCCACCGTCCCCTGGCCGGCGATGACGCCCTCGTCGTTGAACGGGTGGACGAACTCCAGCCCCTCTTCCTCGGCGAGCTCCAGCGCGTACTCGTAGGAGCGTTCGTAGATGTCGCCCTCGACGACGACCTCCGCGCCGTAGCCCCGCGTCGCCTCGATCTTCGCCGCCGGCGTCACCTCCGGGACGACGATCGTCGTGTCGACGTCGAGGAGGTCGCCCGCGAGCGCGACGCCCTGTGCGTGGTTGCCGGCGCTGGAGGCGACGACGCCGCGCTCCTTCACGTCGTCGGGGAGTTGCGCCATCGTGTTGTACGCGCCGCGGATCTTGAACGACCCCGTTCGCTGCATGTTCTCGAGTTTGAGGCCGACCGACGCCGCGCCGCTCAGCTCGGCGAAGGTGGTCGAGACGTCGAGCGGCGTCCGGTGGGCGACGTCGGCGATGCGGTCGTGGGCGGCCGCCACGTCGTCGACGGTGACGACCTCCGGTGCGCTCGGGTCGCTCATCGCTCACCACCGACAGACAGCACGGCGTTCGTCAGCACGTCGACGCCGATCGAGAGGCTCCGCTCGTCGACGTCGAACGTCGAGGTGTGGTGGCTCGTCGGATGGTCCGTCCCGACGATGAGGTACGCCGCGTAGCCACCCGCCTCTTGGACGCGCTCCATCAGGAACGTGGCGTCCTCGCTCGCGCCGAAGTCGGCCGTCGGCGTCACCGTCTCGACCCCGTCGACGCCGCGGGCAGCGTCGGCGACGACGTCCACGAGTTCCGGGTCGCTGTCGGCGCGCGGCGACTCGCTGACGACGTCGACGTCGGCCGTACAGCCGTGCATCTCCGCGGCGGTGTGGAGCGTGTCGACGAGGTTCTCCTTCGTGTACTCCATCAGTTCCGTCGTCTCACCGCGTGCCTCGCCGAGGACGTTCACTTCGTCGGCGACGACGTTGCTCGCGGTACCGCCCTCCGCGCGGCCGATGTTGACTCGCGTCATCCCGTCGCTGTGACGCGGGATCGCGTAGGTGTTCTGGATAGCCGTCCCGAGTGCCTGCATCGCGTTGTCCCCCTCGTTTGGAGCCTTCCCCGCGTGAGCCGACGTCCCCTCGAACGTCGCGTCGACGTGGCACATCGCCAGCGGTCGTTCGATGCCAGCGACGACCTCGCCGGTGGGGTGGTCGAGGCCGACGTGCGCGGCAAGGAAGTAGTCGAGGTCCGCACAGTAGTCGCTCTTCGCCATCGGACAGCCGCCGCCGGAGACCTCCTCTGCGGGCTGGAAGAACACGGTGAACGTCCCTGCAAAGTCGCTGTCCTTGATCGCCTGGAGCACGGCGAGCCCCCACGTCATGTGGGCGTCGTGGCCGCAGGCGTGCATCGACTCGCCGTACTCCGAGCGGAACCCCTCGGCCGCCGGGAGGTGACCCCCGTCGGTCGACTCCTCGATGAACAGCGCGTCGATGTCGACGCGGAGGCCGACCGACGGACCCTCGCCGCGTTCGAGGACGGCGACGACGCCGGTGTTCCCCCCGGCCATCGTCTCCAAGAGCTCTTCGTCGGCCCCGCGCTCGCGTGCGCGGTCGACCCAACGTTCCAAGTCGTCTTCCCCGGGTGGGGCCATCCGGTCGGCCGGGTCGTACGCCTCGGGGCCGACCGCGAGGTCGTCGACGCCGATTCGCTCGATCTCCTCGACGAGGCGGTGAGTGGTGTAGAACTCCCGCCACGCGGGTTCGGGGTGTCTGTGGAGGTCGCGCCGTAACGATACCAGTCGGTCTGTGACCGGTGCGGACATATGAGCCACATTCACACTCGACACACTTAACTGTACACAGGATTCGTTGATGTCGAATACACAAAAAGACTAAGTTGAACAGTGACAATCACAGACTACGGACACGCGTCTCGCCAGACGCAGGTACGAGCTAACCATGAGTGAGCACGCCGACGTTGTCGTCCTCCGAGAGGGGACGGAAGGACTGTCGATGGAATCGTACGCCGACCAGCTGCGCGACCGACTGCCAGACGCGACGGTCGCGCTCGCCCGCACGCCGAAACAGGAGCGCGAACTCGTCGAGGACGCCCGCGTCGTCACGGGCAACTCCATCGACGAGGACCTGCTGGCGCGGGCGGAGAAGCTCGAACTGTTCGCCTGTACGTTCGCCGGGACGGACCACGTCCCGATGGACGAACTCGAGGCTCGGGGCGTCGCCGTCACGAACGCCGGCGGCATCCACGCGCCGGGCATCGCCGAGCAGGCCATCGGTAACATGCTCGTCTTCACCCGTCGCCTCCACGAGGGGTGGCGACGCAAACAGCAGGGGCAGTGGCGTCACTTCCAGTCGAACGAGTTCACCGACTCCACGGTGACGGTGATCGGACTCGGCTCGATCGGCCAGGCGGTCGTCCAGCGCCTGCAGGGGTTCGAGGTCGAGACGATCGGCATCCGGTACACCCCCTCGAAAGGTGGGCCGACCGACGAAGTGCTCGGCTTCGACGAGGACGACGTCCACGAGGCGCTCTCCCGGAGCGACTACGTCGTCGTCGCCTGCCCGCTCAACGACCTCACGCGAGGGCTCGTCGGGAGCGAGGAGCTAGCGACGATGCCGACCGACAGCGTCCTCGTCAACACCGCCCGCGGCGGCATCGTCGACACCGACGCGCTCGTCTCGGCGCTCCGTTCCAACAAGATCCGCGGGGCCGCCCTCGACGTGACCGACCCCGAACCGCTGCCGGCCGACCACCCCCTGTGGGGGCTGGAGAACTGTCTCGTCACCCCCCACACCGGCGGTCACACGCCGAAACACTGGGACCGACTCGCCGACATCGTCGGCGAGAACGTCGAGCGGCTCGGCTCCGGCGACGAGCTCGTGAACCAAGTGCTCGCCCCGGAGCAGAACTGACCGCGATGGCGACACAGGACCCCCGTCTGCAGGACGACGCGTCGGCCGACCCGGCCGCCGACGAGCGAGCGCAGTACGACTACACCGGCGGGTCGGTCGAACGGGAGGGACTCGTCGCCGACCTGCAGGCGCTCGTCGACGGCAACGTCCGCTTCGACGAGTACTCCCGACAGCTCTACGCGACCGACGCCTCCGCCTACGAGGTGACGCCGGTGGGCGTCGTCTTCCCGCAGTCGACCGACGACGTCGCCGCCGTCGTGGACTACTGTGCGGACCGCGAGATTCCGGTGCTCCCGCGCGGCGGCGGCACCAGCCTCGCCGGACAGGCGACCAACGAGGCGGTCGTCCTCGATCTGAGCGTCCACATGAACGAACTCGTCGACGTCGACCCCGAGGCTCGCGTCGCCGACGTCCAGGCCGGCGCGGTGCTCGCGGATCTGAACGCGACGCTCGAACCGCACGATCTGAAGTTCGCGCCCGACCCGGCCGCCGGCGACCGGAGTACGGTCGGCGGTGCGATCGGCAACAACTCGACGGGCGCACACTCGCTGAAGTACGGCAAGACCGACGCCTACGTCGAGGAGGCCGAGGTCGTCCTCGCCGACGGTTCGGTCGCGACGTTCGGCGAGGTGACGCTGGAAGAGCTCCGCGAGCGGGCCGACGCCGACGGCGACGTGGAGAGTCGGATCTACGCCGCGCTCGCGCACGTCGTCGACGAGGAGGCCGAGACGATCCGCGAGGTCTACCCTCAGCTGAAGCGTAACGTCTCCGGCTACAACCTCGACCGACTCGTCCGGGAGGCCGAGTCGGGGTCGGTCAACCTCGCGCGCGTCTTCGCGGGAAGCGAGGGGACGCTCGGCGTGGTGACGGCCGCGACCGTCTCGCTCGAACCGGTGCCCGAGACGAAGTCGGTCGCCCTCCTGACCTACCACGACCTGCTGGACGCGATGGCCGACGTCGACACCATCGTCCGCAACCACGACCCCGCCGCCGTCGAGGCGATCGACGACGTCCTCCTCGATCTCGCCCGCGACACCGAGGAGTTTGCGGAGGTGGCGGCGATGCTCCCCGAGGCGACCGAGACGGCGCTGCTCGTCGAGTTCTACGCCGAGGACGCGGACCACGGCCGACAGCAGGTCGCGGACCTCGTCGCCGACCGTGTACCGTCCGCGACGCCGAGCGTCGAGGGCGACGCCGACGCGGACGACGACGTGGACCGTCCGGCCGACGACCCCGCACGCGCCTTCGACGTGTTGGAGGCGTACGACGCCGAGGAGCGGGCGACGCTCTGGAAGCTCCGCAAGAGCGGGATGCCGATCCTCCTCTCGCGGACCACCGACGCGAAGCACATCTCGTTCATCGAGGATACGGCCGTCCCGACGGAGAACCTCGCGGACTACGTCGCCGACTTCCAGACGGTGCTCGACGAGAACGACACGTTCGCGTCGTTCTACGCCCACGCCGGCCCCGGCTGTATGCATATGCGGCCGCTCGTCGACACCAAGAGTCCGGCGGGGGTCGCTCAGATGGAGTCCATCTCCGACGCCGTGACCGACCTCGTCGTCGAGTACAACGGCTCCGTCTCGGGCGAACACGGCGACGGCCGCGCTCGGACGCAGTGGAACCGGAAACTGTACGGCGAGGAGGTCTGGCAGCTGTTCCGCGACCTGAAGACCGCCTTCGACCCCGACTGGCTGCTCAACCCGGGGCAGGTCTGCGGCGACGTCGACATGACCGAGAACCTCCGGTTCGGCGGCGACTACGACTTCGACGCCGGCTTCGACCCGGCGCTGAACTGGCGGAACGACAACGGCTTCCAGGGGATGGTCGAACTCTGCCACGGCTGCGGCGGCTGCCGCGGCCAGCAGGAGACGACCGGCGGCGTGATGTGTCCGACCTACCGCGCCGCCGAGGAGGAGAGCGTCGCCACTCGCGGTCGGGCGAACATGCTCCGGCAGGCGATGAGCGGCGACCTCGACGAGGACGCCGTCGACACCGAGTTCATGCGCGAGATCATGGACCTCTGTGTCGGCTGTAAGGGCTGTGCCCGCGACTGTCCCAGCGAGGTCGACATGGCGAAGCTGAAAGCCGAGGTCGAACACGCCCACCACGAGGAACACGGCGCCGGCCTCCGCGAGCGACTGTTCGCCAACGTCGACACGCTCAACGAACTCGGGTCGACGTTCGCGCCGCTGTCGAACTGGGCCGCGAAGGTGCCCGGCGCACGAACGGTGCTGGAGAAGACCGTCGGCATCGCCGAGGAGCGGTCGCTGCCGACGTTCCACCGCGAGAGCTTCGAGGAGTGGTTCGAGGCCCGCGGCGGACCGCAGGTGCCCGCCTCGGAGGCGACGCGGAAGGTGCTACTGTTCCCCGACACCTACACCAACTACAACCACCCCGACGCGGGGAAGGCTGCCGTCCGAGTGCTCGAGGCGGCGGGCGTTCACGTTCGCCTCCCCGAGGGCGTCACCTCGACCGGCCGCCCGGCGCACTCGAAGGGCTTTCTCGACCTCTCGCGGGAGCGGGCGGCGACGAACGTCGACGCGCTCGCCCCGCGGGTCGCAGACGGCTGGGACGTCGTCCTCGTCGAACCGTCCGACGCCGTGATGCTGCAGTCGGACTACCTCGACCTGCTGTCGGGGCGTGACGTCGAACGCGTCGCGGCCGCCACCTACGGCGTCTGCGAGTATCTCGACCGGTTCGAGTTCGGACTCGAGTTCGGCTCTGATTCGACGTCTACCTCGCCGGCGACCGATGCCGGCTCGGCATCTACCTCACCGGCGACCGATGCCGGCTCGGCATCGCTCACTTACCACGGTCACTGCCACCAGAAGGCGACGAAGAAGGATCACCACGCCGCCGCGGTGCTCGCCGACGCCGGCTACGACGTCGACGTGCTCGACTCCGGCTGCTGTGGGATGGCCGGCTCGTTCGGCTACGAGGCCGAGCACTACTCGATGAGCAGCGCCATCGGCGAGATCCTCTTCGAGCAGGTCGACGACAGCGACGGCGAGGAGGTCGTCGCCCCGGGTGCGTCCTGCCGGACGCAACTCGGCGACCGCGAGGGCGGCGAGACGCCGACCCACCCCATCGAGAAGGTCGCCGCGGCGCTCGGAAACTGAGTCGCGTCTCCGATCTCGCGGCTGTCCGTTCGGGGGTTCACCGCTGTCCTCTCGTCTCTCCGTTTCTCTCCTCTCACCGCTGTCCGCATCGCTCGTCGTCGACCGTCGACAGCAAAAAAAAAGCAGCAGCGGCGTCCGAACCGACCCGTGGCGTCAGGGCCAGAGGCCGCGCGTCGCTTTGGCCGTCGCGACGCGGTTGAGCGCGACGACGTACGCGGCGTCGCGCCACGTCACGTCGCGCTCTTCGACCTCCTTCCGCACCGCGTTCCACGCTTTCAGCATCTCGTCTTCCAGCTCCTCGTGGACCCGGTCGAGCGTCCACTGGCGGCGGTTGATGTCCTGTAGCCACTCGAAGTACGACACCGTCACCCCGCCGGCGTTGGCGAGGATGTCCGGGAGGACCGGGATCCCGCGTTCCTCGAAGATGGTGTCCGCCGCGAACGTCGTCGGCCCGTTGGCGCCTTCGACGACCAGGTTCGCCTGCACGTCGTCGGCGTTGTCGGCGGTGAGCACGTTGCCGACGGCCGCCGGGATGAGCACGTCGACGTCGAGTTCGAGCAGTTCCTCGTTGCCGAGTTTCCGCGGTGCGTCGTAACCCGAGACCATCCCAGGACGCTCGTCGTGGCCCATCACGTCCTTGGTGTCGAGGCCGTCGGGGTCGTAGATCGCGCCGTCGACGTCGGAGACGGCGACGACCTTCGCGCCCCACTCGTCGAGCGCGCGGGCGGCGTTGGCACCGACGCTCCCGTACCCCTGGACCGCGACGGTGGTGTCCTCGATCTCCCAGTCGTAGTAGTCGATCGCCTCCCGCGTGACGATGGCGACGCTGCGTCCCGGTGCCTCCTCGCGGCCGTACGACCCACCGATGACCGGCGGCTTTCCGGTGACGACGCCGGGCGTGGTCTCACCCTGCTGCATCGAGTAGGCGTCCATGAACCACGCCATCGTCTGGGCGTCGGTGCCCATGTCGGGTGCCGGAACGTCCTGTTTCGGTCCGACGACGTCGCGGAGTTCCTCGGCGAACCGGCGGGTGAGCCGCTCTTTCTCCTCGTTGCTCAGCTCCTTCGGGTCGACGGCGATGCCACCCTTCCCGCCGCCGAACGGGATGTCCATGACGGCGCACTTCCACGTCATCCACATCGAGAGGCCGATACACTCGTCGGCGTTGACCTCGGGGTGGTAACGGAGGCCGCCCTTGTACGGGCCACGGACGTCGTCGTGCTGGGCGCGGAACCCCGTCAGCACCTCCAGCTCGCCGTCGTCGCGCTTCAGCGGCACGGAGACGCGCTGGACCTTCGTGGGGTGTTTGAGTCGCTCGACGACGCCGTCGTCGACGTCGACGTGCGTCGCGGCACGTTTCAGTTGACGGCGCGCGGTGGTGAGCGCCGATTCGGTCGCCTCTTCGCTCTCTGTCGCGTCGACGTCTTCTGCGGTTGATTTGGACATGGTTACGTAGAGAACAGCTCCTGCGGGAAGTCTGCGAGCACTTCGGCGCCGTTCGAGGTGACGCGGAACGTCTCGCTGAGTTCGACGCCGAAGTCGTCGAACCAGAGACCGGGGATCATGTGGAACGTCATGTTCTCCTCGAGCACCGTCTCGTCACCGGGGCGGAGACTGGCGGTGTGTTCACCCCAGTCCGGCGGGTAGCCGAGCCCCATCGAGTAGCCGATGCGCTCCTCCTTCTCGAGGTCGTACTTCTGGATGACGTCGCGCCACGCCTTCTCGACGCGCTCGCAGGTGACGCCCGGTTCGGCGACGTCGAGCGCGGCGTTGACGCCCTCGACGACGATCTCCATCCGATCCTGCATCTCCTGTGGCGGGTCGCCGACGTACGTCGTCCGCGCGAGCGGGGAGTGGTAGCGATGCCGACAGCCGGAGAGTTCGATGATGACCGGGTCGCCCTGCTCGAACGGGCGGTCGGTCCACGTGAGATGCGGCGTCCCGGTGTGGTCGCCCGAGGGCATCAGCGGAACGATCGAGGGGTAGTCGCCGCCGTACTCGTCCGTTCCGTCGATGAGCGCGTTGTAGATGGCGCGCGCTGCCTCAGATTCGGGGACGCCCTCCTCGATGGCGTCGAGCCCGGCCGCCATCGCGTTCTCGGAGATGCGGGCGGCCTCGCGCATGTAGTCGAGTTCCTGTTCGGACTTCTTGACGCGGACCCAGTTGACGAGCAGGGTCGTGTCTTCGAACTCGGCCTCGGGGAGGTTCTGCTGCAGGCGGAGGTAGGACTTCGCCGTGAAGTAGTAGGCGTCCATCTCCAGGCCGATGCGCGCGTCGTCGACGCCGAGATCTTCCAGCACCTCGGCGAAGAAATCCATCGGGTGGAGGTCGTACGGCGACTGGACGTGGTCGTCGCTGTAGGCGCGGATGCTCTCCTCGCCGAGCCAGGTCGTCGCCCGTGCGCCGTTGGCGTCCTGTCCGCGACCGACCCAGACGGGTTCGTCGCGGTCCTGCGTGACGATGACCGCCTGGTGGACGTAGAACGACCAGCCGTCGTACCCCGCCAGATAGTTCATGTTCGCCGGGTCGGCGATCACGAGCGCGTCGAGTTCCCGTTCGCGCATCCGCTCTTTCGTCCGTTCGATTCGCCTCTCGTACTCGCCTGCGGTGAACACTGACTGTGGCATGCTACCCGTTCTCGAAAGTGGATTGGTCGAACAACTATTTTAATTTTTTGTGTACGACGATTACGGTTCGTGTGTATGGGTCGTGACGGTGAGATGGATTCCGGAGTTACGCAGAGACCCGGTCGTCGGGGACGACGCCGTCGTCCCACCCGCGGATGTCGTAGTACTCCTCCAGTGCGTCCTCGAAGCCCGGGATGTCGTACGGAAGCGTGTCGTCCGAGCGGTCGAACCCGCGCTGGTTGTTGAAGTGGCGTTCGAGCGTGACGATGCGGTCGCCGACGGCCAGCAGATCGTCGAAGTCGACGCCGAACAGCATCTCGTAGCGCTCGGGAGTCATGTAGTCCCGAGAGAACTTGCAGACGACGCCGCTGTCGTTGACGGCCATCTGGTTCTCCTTCTCGACGAGTCGCTGTGGCTTCCCCTCGAACCCGGTGGGGTCGTAGGCGTCGTGCTCGTCGACGAGCGGGTACTCCTGCGAGTAGAAGACGGCGTACATGTGGTCCGCCCCGCGGTTCGCGACGGCGTAGGAGAGCCCCTGTCCGTGGAGGACGCGCCCCTCGTGGGCCGCGAAGTCGAGTCCCTTCACCGTCCAGTTCTCGACGCCGAGGTCGTCGTGGACGCGGGCGATGCCCTCCGCGAGGTCGTCGCCGACGCCCTCCCGCTTCGCGATCTTCTCGACCGTCTCGTGGATCAGGTCGACGTCGCCGAACTCGTCTTCGGCGGCGAGGTAGGCGGCGACGGTGTTGCCGGCGGAGATGGCGTCGAGTCCGTACCGGTCACAGAGTTCGTTCGACTTCATCACGTCGACGATGTCGTCGACGCCGGAGTTCGACCCGAACGCCATCGCCACCTCGAACTCGGGACCTTCGGTCTCGACGCCGCGCTCCTCGTCTTTGGTCGGGAGTTTGCACGCGAACGCGCACGCCGAACAGGTGCCCTTCTTGTACTTCTTCTCCTCGATGGCCGACCCGTTGATCCCTTCGACGCCCTCGAACTGCTGTTCGGAGAAGTAGTACGAGGGGAGCCCGTCCAGTTCGTTCGCCAGATCCATCACCGCGACCGTCCCCTGTCGCTTCATGATGTGGTCGTCCGTCGCCGCCTCGCGGTGGATCTCCATCTGCGAGGCGGGGACGTCGATCTCGGGTGCGGAGTCGCCCTCGAAGGTGACCGCCTTCACGTTCTTCGACCCCAAGACGGCGCCGAGGCCGCCGCGACCGAACGCCCGCTCCTCGGAGGTCATGATGGAGGCGAAGCGGACCAGGTTCTCGCCCGCGGGGCCGACGACGGCCGTCTGGTCCGCGCCGACGCCGTGTTCCTCGTCGAGATACGACACCGTCTCGGGGACGGTCGCCCCCGCGAGGTCCGGCACCGACTCGAACTCGACGCCCTCGTCGGTGACGTGGAGGACGAGGAGTTCGTCGCTCTCGCCCGTGATCTCGACGGCCGCGTGACCCGCGTCCGCGAAGTTCCGCGACATGAAGCCGCCGGCGTTCGAGGAGACGAGTCCGTCGGTGAGCGGCGAGACGGCCGTCGCGTTCATCCGCCCGGTGAAGCTCATCGTCGACGCCTGCATCGGCCCGGTCGCGAAGTACAGGCGGTTCTCCGCGCCGAACGGGTCGGCGTCGAACGGGATGCGGTCGTGGGCGAGTTTCGTCGCGACGCCGCGACCGCCGATGAACGACTCTAGGACCTCGTCGATGGCTTCGGTCTCCGTCGTCCGCGTCCCCACGTCGATAGTGAGGAGCGGCCCCTCTGTGTGCAGCATGCCCGAGACAACGTGTCCCGCGGTACTTAATCCTTCACGAAATCTGTGTACGTCATCCGACGTTTCCGTTTTCGTCCCCCGGCCGATCAATCAGAAACTGTGTACAACCTGGGCAGTTTCTGTGGACAAATTATTTATGACTGTTCCTCATTGGCACACGTATGGCAGCAGGACCATCGATCGAGGAGCTGCACTTCGACGAGGCACCGTCAGTCGACTCCGTGCCCGGTTCGAAGTCGCGTGCGCTCATCGAGAAGCAACAGAACATCGACAGCAGCGCCGTCGCCTACCCCGAAGACATCCCGATCGCCTTCGAGGAGGGGAAAGGCGCGACCGTCCGCGACGTCGACGGCAACACGTTCATCGACATGTTCGCCGGTATCGGCGTGCTCAACGTCGGCCACGCGAACCCCTACGTGCTCGAGGCCGTCCACGAACAGACCGACAAGTTCGTCCACACCGTCGACTTCCCGACGGAGGCCCGCCTCGACCTCATCGAGAAGCTCGACGAGATCGCGCCGGGGGCGCTGCAGGGGAACAACAAGGTCGTCTTCGGCGGCCCGACCGGCAGCGACGCCGTCGAGGCGGCGATCAAGCTCGGCAAGTACAACACCGGCGGCGACGGACTCATCGCCTTCCGCGGCGCGTACCACGGCGCGACGAGCGGGGCGATGAGCGTCACCTCGAACAAGAAGTTCAAGGAGGCGTACACGCCGCTGCTGCCGGACGTGGTCCACTCGCCGTATCCGTATCCGCTCGGCCAGGACAAGGCCCCGCAGGAGGCGGTCGACCACGCGCTCGAAGAGCTGCAGGCGACGCTCGAAGACCCCTACGGCGGTCTCGCGAACCCCGCAGGCATCATCGTCGAACCCATCCAGGGCGAGGGCGGCGTCATCACGCCCCCGGAAGGCTTCCTGCAGGGCGTGCGTGACCTCGCCACCGACAACGACGTGCCGCTCATCTTCGACGAGATCCAGAGCGGGCTCGGCCGCTCCGGCCAGTGGTGGGCCAGCGAGTGGTACGACGTCACGCCGGACGTGATGACCTCCGCGAAGGCGCTCGGCGGCGTCGGCTTCCCGCTGTCGGCGACGATGTACGACGAGGAACTCGACACGTGGGGCTCCGGCGACCACGCCGGGACGTACCGCGGCCACGTCGTCGGGATGCGTGCCGGGACGCGCGCCATCGAGTACATCCAGGAACACGACCTGCTCGCCCACGCCCGCGAACTCGGCGAGTACATCCAGACGCGTCTGAAGGAGGCCGGTGACGGCAACCCGCACCTCGCGGAGGTCCGTGGCAAGGGGCTGTTCATCGGTGCGGAGTTCGTCGACGACGACGGCAACCCGGCCGACGACATGGCCGACGCGATCCAGGACTACTGCTTCGAGCACGGCGTGCTCGTCTGGAAGGCGGGTCGCCACGGCAACATCCTCCGCCTGCTGCCGCCGCTCGTGCTCACGCAGGAGCTCGCCGAGACGGCGCTCGACGTCATCGTCGACGCTATCGAGACGACCAGCGCCGCGAAACAGACCGTCTAACCACACCGCACAATGAGTTCAGAGCCGATCGTCACCGACGACGCACCGCGTAACGACAACCCCTACTCGCAGGGGGTCCGCGCCGGCGACACGCTCTACGTGTCGGGCTACGGTCCGGTGGACCCCGAGACGGGCGAGGACGTCGAGGGCGACGTCCAGGCGGAGACCGAACAGGTCCTCGAGAACATCGCCGCCACCGTCGAGGAGGCTGGCGGGTCGCTCGACGACGTGGTCAAAGTGACCGTCTACCTGACGGACCTCGACGATTACGACCGCGTCAACGAGGCCTACGGCGAGCAGTTCGCCGAGGAGCCGCCGGCCCGCGTCTGTGTCGAGGTCTCACGGCTCCCCGACGACGTCCGCGTCGAGATGGACGCCGTCGCTTACCTCGGCTGACGCTCCGCTGACGCACGCTCCCGAGTTCGTCTTCTCTCTCGCCGTGTTCACTCCGCGTCTGGACGTCACCACCGGACGCGTCTCTTCGAAAAGAAGCTGCGACGAGGCGGCTCCGCGTCAGTCGTTCAGCTCTTCGACCCTGCGGTTGCGCTGTTCGGTCGCCTCGTTCACCTTCTCCAAGAACTCGGTCATCTGCTCTTTCATCTCCGAGCGCATCGCCGTCGGCGAGAAGTCCTCCGACTCGGTCAAGAGCCGGACGAACGCGCGCAGCTCCTCGTCGGTGATCTCGTCGAAACTTCCGCCCTCCAGTTTGTCGATCACCTCGTCGACGTCGATCTGGCCGACCGGGTCGACGTTGAAGTCGACCGTCACCATCCGGTAGTCCGAGCCGGCGAGTTTCTGTTCGGCCCGGTTGACACCCTGTCCGAGCATGTCTTTGAACGGGACGTGGTAGCCCATCGTCCCGAGGTGGAGGAAGCCGAGCATGTCGATGATCCCCTGCGTGTAGTCGTCGCGCGCCTCCGACTCGGGGTTGAACACCGTCTCGCGGTCGCGGTCTTCGAGATGCTCGAAGAGGATGCTGAAGTCGAGGATCGCGTTCCGGAGCCGACGGCGGATCCGGTTTCGCTTCTGTTTCTTCGAGTGCTCGGTGTAGTCCGTCTTCCGCTCGAGGAGGAACTCGCGGTCGCTCGGCGTCAGGATCCCCCGTCCGCGGTCGGCGGAGAGCGCCAAGCGGTCGTGGGGACCGTCCCCGTCATCACTGTTTGCCATACACAGTTTGTGTAGACGAATTCAATTAAGGGTTACGAACGTATGCAGAAGTTGTTACTTCTCCGTCGTCCCCGATACGGAGTAATAGCGGTCCGAGAGCCTCCAGCGCGGGAATCGACGCCACGTTCAGGTTGCAAGTTTCGCTCGGCTCTCGATGAAATCAACAACATCCGTATACACCGTCTCCAGTAGCCGTAACATTTATCCTGATGATTCGTGATTGGTGTGGTGTGTCATGGCTCAGGAGGTACTGTGCCATGAGTGGTGGTCGTACGAGACATGAGATTGCAAGATATCGGCGACTGTGGTCGGACGGAGGCGTGTCTGCGCGAGAACTGTCGCAACACGCACGGTAGTCAGACCACGTCGTCCCGGCGAGACGGACAGCATCGCATCGGAGAGAACGACGTCGACGAGGGAGGAGACAGATGAGTCAACGGACCGACCAAGGAGCGGTCGAAGAGTTCCTCGACGAGATCGAACCGATCGTGTTCGCCTTCGGGGCGGGTATCACGCTCCTATTCGTCGCGGTCTTCGCGTTGAACCCGGAGGCGGCCGGGAGTCTCGTCTCGAGTGCGACCGACTTCGTCCTCGGACACTTCAACTGGGCGTTCCTGCTCGTGATGCTGGGGTTCGTCGGCTTCCTCGTCTTCCTCATCTTCGGGCCGTGGGGACGGCTCAAACTCGGTGACGAGACGCCCGAGTTCAGCTACTTCTCGTACTTCACGATGATCTACTCGGCGGGACTCGCCGCGGGTATCGTCTTCTGGGGACCGTCCGAGGCGCTCCTCCACTACTCGACCGTTCCGCCGCTGTACGACGTCGCGGCCAAGTCACAGGCGGCGATTCCGATCGCGGTGCAGTACTCGATGTTCCACTGGGCGATCGTTCAGTGGTCCTGTTTCACCGTCATGGGACTGGGGATCGGTTACTTCGTCCACGAACACGGCGCACCGCTCCGCGTGTCGGCCGTGCTGACGCCGTTCGTGGGTGCGGACAACGTCGACAACCTGGCCGGGAAGACGATCGACATCCTCGCCGTGTTCGCGACGCTCGGCGGCGTCGCGACGTCGCTGGGGTTCATCGGCAGTCAGTTCCTCACCGGTCTCGAGTTCCAGTGGGGAATCCAGCTGGGTGACGCCGGGACGATCGCGGTGATCACGGGGATGACGGCGCTGTTCACCGTGTCGCTCGTGCTCGGCGTCGACAAGGGAATCCGTCGGCTCTCGAACTTCAACATGCTGCTGTTCGGTGCGCTGATGGTGGCGACCCTCGTGTTCGGACCGACGTTCCGCGTGCTCGAACTCAGCACGCAGGCGACGGGCGGACTCGTCGGCGACTTCTTCGAGATGGCGCTGTTCGCCGACTACACGAACGGCGGGTCGTGGTCGAACGCCTGGACCGTCTTCTACTGGCTGTGGCCGCTGGCGTGGTCGCCGTTCGCAGGACTGTTCATCGCACGTATCTCCCGCGGTCGAAGCGTCCGCGAGGTCGCCTTCACCGGCATCGTGGCGACGTCGCTCGCGACGATCCCGTGGTTCGCAATCGTCGGCGGAACGGCGACGATCTTCCAGCACAACGGCACCGCGGACATCCTCGGTCCCGTCAACCAGTACGGCGAGGCCGTCTCGGGGTACGTCCTCTTCGGCGCGATGGACTTCATGGGACTGCCGGTCGGGACGCTGCTGCTGTTCGGGTTCCTCGTCCTCGTGACGACGTTCTTCGTGACGTCGGCGGACTCCTCGACGCTCGCCGTCTCGATGATGACCACCGGCGGGAAGGAGGAACCCTCCGCGATCAACCGCGTCTTCTGGGGTATCCTCCAGGGCGCCGTCGCGTCGATCCTCATGGTCATCGGCGGCGTGAGCGCGCTCCAGTCGGCCGCGATCATCACCGGTGGCCCGTTCGCCATCGTCTGCGTCATCGCCGTCGTCGGCCTGGTGAAGACGTTCAGCGAGAAGAGCGGAAACCTCCTCTTGACCGAGGAGGCGACGGTCTTCAGAAAACCGGACTCGACGAAGCAGTCCAGCTCGACCAAGGTCGCCGCCGGAACGGACGACGACTGACGACGCGGACGGTGGGTCGCCGACTCCGACGCGGTCTCCCGTCTCACAGAGATACAAGGAGGAAGCCCATGACTTTAGTCATGGGAGGAATCCGACCATGTACTTCACCAACAACGAGCAATGGCCAACCGACTCCCCCACGCCAATCCGAATTATCATAAAGAGACAGTTCGATATGTGAACTAACGATGGAGGAGATTCGCACCGTCAAAGTCAAACTCGACGTACCCGACGAGCGGTGCGACGACCTTCATCAGACGAAAGACCAGTTCCTCCACTGTGCGAACACCACCGCAGAGTGGGCGTGGAGACACCCAAACGACTACTGCGTGACCTCGAAACAGAAAGCCGAGAAAGCCCTCTACGAGCGACTTCGCACCGAGACAGAGTTGACTGCAAACCTCGTACAGAAAGGGATTCGACGTGCTATCGAGGCTACCAAAAGCGGTGTCGCACGACTCAAGAAAGGCGACAACACCAGCCAACCACACTTCGATGCGTGGAGCGTCGTCTACGACAAACGCTCTGCGACGTTCCATCGCGACCACGTTTCGCTCTCAACAGTGAACGGTCGTGTTGAGTGCGACTACGTGATTCCCAACGACGCCGAGGGGACGCCGATTGGTGAGTACCTGCTGAACGAGGACTACGAGTTCCGTATGTCCACGTTGCAGTACGACCGCTTCACAGAGTCGTTCTACCTCCACGCACGGATGCGCCGAACTGGAAGCGACGAGCAGTCCGCGACTACTTCTGACGTTCATCAGACTACGTCTGATGGAACCCATCAGAACGCAGAGCGTTCTGAGGACGCCAAGCACAGAACAGTCCTTGGTGTTGACCTGAACGTGGACGGCTCGATCGCCGTGACTTCTACGGGCGCGTTCATCGGAAACGCTGACGAGATGAATCATCGATGCCGAGAGTTTGAGAAGACTCGCGGGTCGATGCAACAGACGGGCACGCGGTCGGCGCACCTGTCGATTCAGTCGATGAACGACCGCGAACACCGTTGGATGCAGGACGAACTACATCGAGTCTCAAACCAGATTCTCGAAGAAGCTCGCGATCACAACTGTACCCATATCGCTTTTGAGAACTTGACTGATATTCGCAATCGGATGGCTGGTGCAAAGCGATTCCACGCATGGGCGTTCCGACGCCTCTACCAGTACGTCGAATACAAAGCCGAAATGCTCGGCATCGAGGTTGAGAAAGTGAGTCCCGCGTACACGTCTCGTCGGTGTTCGTCGTGTGGGTTTACCCACGAGTCGAATCGGCGGTCGAAACACCAGTTCATGTGTCAGAAGTGCAAGTACGAACTGAACGCGGACTACAACGCGAGCAAGAATATTGCTCGGAAACTGCTCAAGAAACTCCACTCGGGGCAGACGTCTTCGAGTGGAGGCGCACCCTGTCAGTGTGCGCTCACGTCAGGGACGCTGAACCTGAATGGCGAGTTCCACGCCTACTCCATTACAGAGGCAGAAGGGGAGTCCACTGACAAGCCCACGAGTTCACTCGTGGGTTACTGACGTATCGGCTTTCCTTTGCTCCTCTCGCTCCCACGAAGAGAGATCGCTCGGTCGAGCCGCCGTCGAGCGACCACACTCTGCTGCAGAACCGGGCGTTTCGGAGGGACGAACGTTTATATGCGGATGCCGTCTGCAGCGCACGATGGACTAGTCACGTGATTGACCGTGGTGAATTACATAACTAATATTGTAACGATACGGTGGCGCCCGACGTCTCTGCCGACGACGTGAGGTACTCGATCGTTCATCGCTCGCGAACGTTTATAACAGGACCGGCCAACAGCCGAGTGAGAAACTGCCTCCACAACAGTACACGGTATCTGTGTACTGTTTGACTGTATTCGATTCCATATTTTCTCTTTCACCATATATAGTGGGTATATAAGCCAAACGTCACTCTATCTCCACTAAATATTGTATAAGGAAACTGAGATCGGCACATGATATACAGATATTGTTAACACTCTTGTCTCGTTTCGGCGAGGGGGACGAACATAGTCCTAAGTAGGTCTGCAGGAATCGGTAGAGCATGCAACCGCGTCGCACGGAGAACGGGCTCAGGACGACCGAGATCTCGCTTCAACTGATCGAACACCTCGTCGAGACCGACGGGGCGACGTTGAGCGAACTCACCGCCGAGACCGACTTCGCGAAGAGCACGATCCACAACCACCTCCAGACGCTCGCACAGTACGGGTACGTCGTCCGCGAGAACAACCGCTACCGGGTCGGCCTGAAGTTCTATCACATCGGCGACTACGCTCGCAAGCAGAACACCGCGTACGACGTCGCAAAGCGCATCGTCACCGAACTGGCCGACGAGACCGAACTGGAGACGGATTTCACGGTCGAGGAGAACGGACGGACCGTCTCGCTGTACGACGTGACGAACTACTCGGACACGCCCTCGTTTCTCGTCGACGGGCGACTGTTCCACATGCACAGCACCGCATCGGGGAAGGCGATCCTCGCCGAGTATCCCGAACCCCGCGTCGACGAGATTCTCGACCAGTGGGGACTGCCCGCCGAGACCGACCGGACCATCACCGATCGGGACGAACTGCTCGCCGACCTCGAGCGGGTTCGCGAGCGGGGGTACGCACTCAACGAGGAGGAGGCGATAGAGGGGCTGTGGGCGGTGAGCAAGGTCGTCAAAGATCCGATCGGGCGCGTCTGTGGCTCGCTGAACGTCTGTGGACCGACGTACATCCACACTGACGAGCGCGAACGGACGATCGTCACGAGTCTCGAAGAGAAAGTCGCCGAGTTCGAACGGCGGATCGCCGAGCAGTCGCCGGAGAGTGGCTGAGGTCGCGTCGCTCCCGACGTCTTCGGCCACGTCGTCGGTCGAGAGGTTCCGGTCGGCCCCGACGTGGCGACGGCGGGCGTCGCGGTGGCCCGACGCACTCTCGGACTGCGCGGGGTCGAACCGGTTCGGCTTCTCGCGTGACCCCCGAGCCACACGACGTTACCGTCTGGCACGAGGAGGTGGCGTGTGAATCACCATGCAGCGATCGACGTCGGCACGGTCAGACTCAGCGCGTTGCTCCTCCGAGACGCGAAGTTCTTCGCGCGGACGGTCGACTCGGAGCCACTCGTCGACGTCGCCGCAGACGCGACGGTGGACGTCGGTGATCCGACTACGGCCGGCGTCCACGAGGTCGCCGTCGACACGCCGCTCGGCGCGTTCGACGCCGCGTATCTCCCCTGGCAGTGGGTCGGGTCGGATGCGCCGACGCTCATCTATCACCACGGAAGCGGCGAACGACCGTTCGACTTCGGGCGGTTCAGCTCGAACTCGTTTCGTCGACTGTTCGTCGGGGACGAGCGAGTGCCGGCCAACGTCATCGCCGTCCGCGCACCGTTCCACGCGGGGTCGAACGCCGAGTACGCCCGCGCGATGGGTGACCTCGAGAACTTCGTCGGGATGCTCGCGGCGTCGGCGGGACTCGTCGAGGCACTCGCCGCACGGGTCGGCGACCGGTCCGCTCGGCCAGTGATCGCCTCGGGGATCAGTCTCGGCGGCGTCGCGACGAACGTCCACCGCGTCTGTTTCGACCACGTCGACGCCTACATTCCCATCTTCGCGGGGGCAGCGCTCGCCGACCTGTTCGTCTCGTCGGCCTACCGCGCACTGACAGCCGAGTCGGCCCGTCGACAGTCGGCGAAACTTCGAGACGTCCTCGACTTCGTCGACTCGTTCACCGCTGTCGGCGACACCGACTGTCACCCGCTCTTGGCGCGCCACGACCGAATCGTCACGTTCGACCGACAGCGACCGAGCTACGACGAACTGCCGCTCTCCGTGGTGAACAAGGGTTGCGTAACTGCTACGAAAAACGGGCGTGAATGGTAGTGTTCGGTAGTAATTCTAATCCAAATTTTTATATGTATATCTAATCTACATAGTGGTAATGGCTGAGTTCACGTTCCAAGGCAAGGAAGCAATCACGAAGGAAGTCACCAAAACTGGGACGGGAGCACACGTTTTCGTCCCGAAAGAGTGGCTTGGTGAAGAAGTCGCAATCATCCGCCTCGACCAAGACTAATCACCACGAATGGCGTCCACACACCTCTCACTCCCGATTCACCTCCCGTTCAAGGAGCGAGAGCGCCACGCTCGATTAGACGCACTCACGACTAAGTAGCAAAAACGCTCATCAAGCGATACTGGACGCCAAACCACCTCACAGGGATTTCCGAATACTCGTATCAAGCGTGGAAATACTTTGACGAGGACGAAGCGTTTGCTGAGGTTGACTTGTACCTCCCGTCGCGGTACAAGCGGTGTGTGATGCAGAAAGTTGGTGAAACGCTTCGCAGTCATGCTGACAAACGCAAAGCGTTCCAGTCCATCCAGTCTGTTCTCCCCGACCACAAGATTCGCCGTATCCACACCCGACGAATCAAAGAACAACTCTGGGACTCAGAGAAATACATCAAATCGGGGTACGTTGACCTGCTCATCGGTCAACTCAACTCATACTACGACCGCCACGGTCAATTCCCTGAATCGTATTTCGAGATTCAGAACTGTCCATCGTACTCGAAAGGTGCGCTTCCGTATTCAGCAGACGACGGCCCGACGAGCGGGCAGGCTGTGAAATACGGATACAACGAGGATGCGCAGACGCTCACGGTCAAACTCAAAACACCAGACACGCTCGAACCGGAGACGCGGGGTGATTGGACGTGGATGGAACACGAACTTGAAGGCTACGAAGCGTTCCACGAACTCCTCGAACACGGCAGTCTCTCCGCACCTTCGTTCCACCCCACACAGACCAAAACAGAGGGCGAATATCACGAACTCTCGTTCCCAGTCGAAGTCGAACATCAAGAGAAATCTGACGACGTTAAAACTGTCTTGGCGATTGACGGAGGTATCCGCAAGGATCAACTACCGTCGTTGTCAACGAGGATGGTGAGCAACTCTCCGTCCCGTATTTCATCCAGAACACTGAGCGAGAACGGATGCGAAATCTTGCTCGTGAACGCAACCAACTCAACTCAAAGCTCACATATTTGCGTCGGAAAGGACGCGACCACACGAACTCGTTCAAGAACGTCCAAGCAGAGTACGAGCGTGTAAACAACAAAATCGTGAACAAGCGAGAGCAACTCGTTCACGACGTTGCGAATCAAGTCCTCGCACTCGCTCTCGTGTACGACGTGGATGCGATTGTTCACGAAGACCCACGGAGTCTCTCACCGCCTCGGGGTGAAGGCCAACTCTCGTGGAAACTCAGTTCGTGGGCACGCCGAGAGATTATCTCGAAAATCGAGTACCGGGCGGACATCGCCGGACTGCACGTGAAGCAAGTGCGTCCGGGCAACACGAGCCGGTCGTGCCCTAGATGCGGTTCTACTGGGCACACTGTGAAGTCGCCTGACCACTCGTTTGAGGTGTGGTGGGGCGGGCACTTCCGCTGTGACAACGCCCGCTGTGGCTTCCAAGCTGACCGTGACTACGTTGGCGCTGTGAACGTGGCGCGCGTGTTCTTCAGCGAGACGGCAACGCTGGACCACGATTTCACGTCTTCCTATACGGGAGACTTTGAAATCGTGCCAGCAAGCCGTTCCGCTGGCTCGCGTCTCGTGTTCGGTGAAGTGCCCCTCGCGTTTACTGGACAGTCGAAAGCGGTGACTGCTGGTGGCGGGTCGTGCTTCATAGCGCCCGCTGTCACCCCGACAGAGACGGAAAACAACAGTAGCAACTCTTGTGCATCAAGCCCAGCGATGCTTGGTATTCCCCGTTTTGTACGGGTCACTATCAATTGCTACCGAAAATAGGAACGGTCACGTGACGGGGTCGCTCGCGACAGGTGCGCTCCGGGAACACGTCTTGAACGTGGTGTCCACCTACGACGACCGGAACTGATCCCGAGTCGCTGGACTCGCATCACTGGCCGGACCCGTGTTCGTTCGAAACTACCGGTCTCTCGGCGTCTCTCACCAGCGCACCGCCGATTGCGCCGCCGAGAGTCGTCGCAGCACAGACGCCGGCGTTCATCAGGACGAAGAGCACCCCGACGTAGAGGCCGCCACCCGCAGCGGGAAGCCAGTTCAGCGGCCCGGGTCCGGGCGGTGCCGTGAGCTCTGCGCCGACCACGACGCCGATCAGGAGGACGAGTGTGAGGAGCGTCCAGAGGAGTCCACTCACGAGCCCCGTGATCGCCCCGCCTTTCACGCCCTCTCGCTGGCGGTATCCGGCGACCCCGCCGCCGACCAGCGGAGCGACCGGTCCGACCATCGGCACGAGTCCAACGACGATCATCGTCACCACCCCGAGCACACCGTTCTTGAGATATTTCGTCGCAACCATGCCTCTAGAGACGTGTGCAGAGTGCTCAACGGCGTTGTTGGCTCTCGTCGAGTGAGAATCGGCTCCGAGCGAACGGGAACGAGCGCGAAGGTGGGGTTCAGGGGCACAAGCTTATGTACTATTGACTGGTCAGACGTCTTGTACGATGAGCTCCCAAGAAGTACGTCTCCAGAGTACGGTCGCTGGGTTCACGGCGACCGGCAAGTTGCACACGCTGAGCGTTTGGTTCATCCTCGCACTCAGACTCATGATGGGACTCGCGTTCTTCCAGAGCGGGTTCGACAAGGTCGTCTCCGGGAGTTTCAGTGCTTCCGGCTATCTCCAAAACGCCCCGCCAGCGAACGGCAGTCCGGTTGCGGACCTCTTCGTAGCGATGGGTAACACCCCGTGGTTCGTGGACTTCGTCGACGTCGCCGTCCCGTGGGGTGAGGTGCTCATCGGGCTCGGGCTCGTCTTCGGCGTCCTGACCCGCCTCGCGGCGTTCTGGGGCGCGTTCATGATGCTGTTGTTCTATCTGGGGAACTGGGACATCGCGCACGGGTACATCAACGGCGACTTCGCGTACATGCTGGTGTTCCTCGCGGTCGCCGCCTTCGGTGCGGGCCGGATCCTCGGCCTCGACGCCTACATCGAGCAGTACGAGATCGACGGCCGACCGCTCGTCGAGCGCTACCCGTGGGCTCGGTATCTCCTCGGGTGAGATCTCGCCTCGAGATTCAGCTGACTCGACGACGTCGACGCGTCCTCAGCGCGTCTTCGATTCGCTCGACGACCGAGCAACGCTCGTCCGTCCCGACCGCCGTTCTGCAGGCTCGACGGCGAGCACGAACCGTCCCGTCAGGACGACAGCGAGCGCACTCACCAGACCGAAGACGACGATCATCGGGAGGGCGACGAGTTGACCGGCGCGAACCTGCAGCACCGCCATCGCCAGTACGGCGAGCCCCAACGTCGCGACTTTCACTAACAGCACGCCGGTAAACACGTACCCCCAGGGCCGCCGTCGTCGGAGCCAGTACGCCGACAGGAGGAACGCGGGGACGAGCACGGCCAGGTCAAGCGACTGGACGACGGGCGTCGGGAGACCGGTCCCGGCGAGTACGGCAGGGACAGTGTCGGCCAGCATCGCCGGGACGAGGTCGGCGAGCCACATCAGCCCCACCGCGACGGCGGCCAGCGACTGGAACCAGACGTACGGGGCGACGCTGTGGTCACCCACGGCCTCTTTCAGCGCCGTCGCGTCGAGTCGAACCACCCCGCCGACGAACGTGTACAGCGTCAGCGCGAACAGAGCGACGTAGACGAGGTAGAGTTCGTTGAACGCCGCCATCAACGCGTAGGTGGCGTAGGTGTAGAGGAGGTAGCCGGTCACGCCCAGCCAGACGACGTAGCCCCGGAGCGACCCGCGGACGGCGGCGGACAGGGAGACGCCGAGAGCAGGGACGGCCACCGCGAGCGTCAGGAGGTCCTGTCCGCGCAGTTGCGGGAGCAGAACGGCCGCGTCGCGATAGACGCCGGGAACCGAGAGCCCCACGCCGGCGGCGACGACGGTGAGCACGAGCGTCAGGACGGACGCGAGTACGTACGGTCGAGACGGAGAGAGCTGGCGATCAGTCACCGTCGACCTCCCGTGACTCCGAGGGTGTCGTCTCGGAACCGACAACGTCGAGACGCCCCTCGACGAACGAGGCGAACTCCGCGGTGAACTGTTCGACCTCGTCCCAGTCGGTGTACTCGTAGTCCCGTGTCGTGTCTGTATCGCCGGTGACGTCCTTCGCGATTCGCTTCAACACTGCTCGCTTGAGGAAGCCGTACTCCGAGTAGCGAAGCGCGCCACCGAAGATCGCGATTCGGTCCGGCCGCCAGCCGGTCGCTTCGACGAACTCGTCGACGTATCCCGCTGCCGCCGCCCGCTTCTCCGCGTCGGAGCTGACAGCGGTGAGACACACCTGGAAGAACCCCGTCGGGAGCGTCGCGAGCGTGTCGCGGTGGGTAGCGACGAACGTCCGAACCGCCGACTGGTGTCTGCCGCCGTGAATCGACGCGCCGACGAGCACGGCGTCGTAGTCGTCGACGTCGACCTCGTCAGCGGACCGAGCGACGTCGACGGCGACGACGGCGTGTCCGCGGTTCCGCAAGGCGTCGACGATTCGGTCGGCGACCTTCGCGGTCTGTCCCTCTCCGGTTCCGTAGGCGACGAGTATCGAAGTCATGGTCGTCCACTAGCCACGACGAGTCACAGACGGATAACCGACCGTCTCGATTCTCGGCACGTGAGAAGCTCTCGTTCGAATGGCACGAGCAGGGCTTCCGGCCGTCGTCTTCCGATTTCACCGCTCGACGACGGAACACGCACGGCGAATTACCGGAGCTCTTCGGTGCGACGGCGGTCGTCCCGGAGACGGTCTTCGCTGGAGTCGCGTCCACCAGCGGGAGACGACGGGTCGCCCTCGTACCCGACGACTTCGCCCCCGAGGCGGGGCCGCTTCGCGAGGTGGGTCGCCCCGTACAGGACGACGGTCCCGATGGCGATACCGACGAGCACGGCACTCGTCGTGGCCTCTGCGAGCAGGTTCAGCCACGGGTCCGGCACCCCACCTTGGACGAGCGCGTCGCGGTCGGCGGGGTGGTAGATGCCCATCGCGTTGATGCCGGCGTGAAAGACAGCGACGGCGAGAACGCTCCCGCCGGTCCCGTTGTACATCCACGTCCAGAGAACCGATCCCGCGAGGATGGTCACGACCCAGAGCAGTTGCTGGGAGAGCGGCCACCCGGCGTGCGTGGTGTTCGCGTTGAGGAACAACGGGAGGTGCCACCCGGCCCACGCGACGCCGACGAGGAGACTCGACGCGAGCGCGCTGTAGCGCTCCTGTAACACGGGGAGCATGAAGCCGCGCCAGCCGAGTTCCTCCTGTCCACCACCCCAGACGACCCCCCACGCCATCGCGAACAGGTAGATGCCGACCAACGGGAGCGCACCGAAGTCGACGGGGCCGCCGAAGAGGACGTAGAGGCCGCTCCCGGCGGCGAGGACGACGAAGGGGAGGCCGAGTGCGACGAGCCACCACTTCGGGCCGATCCGCCAGCGGAACAGCTGCGCCAGCCACGACCGGAGACTGCCACCCGACGCCCAGACCACGACCGCGGCGCCGAGCGGCGGACCGAACGCACCGAAGCCGACGAGGATCGACAGCGTCCACGAGGCCTGCATGTCCGAGAGCGCGAGCAGCGCCTGTACGGACCACGTGAACGCGTAAGTGACGAGGAGGAAGCTGGCGATTCGATGGCGGTCGATCCACGACCGGACGGGGGAGTTGGTGAACGACTTCATCGTCCTATCTATCGGCGCGAGAGAGACTAACCCGCCACCGTCGTTCTTAGGAGGTGAGAATAGTGACATTCACGAGCACGCTACCACGAGAAACGCTCGCTCGGCCGCATCTGTCTCTCGCTCCGTGGAAGCGATTCCCGATCGATGAGAACCGACGATACAGTGACAGCCTGAACTGACGTAACTCTACTCGTGATGATCCCGTTACAGATGCTCGGTGGACCGGAGATACTCGTCGTCCTGCTCATCCTCCTCGTCATCGTCGCGGCAGTCGGCGGGGTGTTGTACCTCCTGACTCGCGTCGGTGGACGGAACGAACGCCTCGACGAACTCGAAGCCCGTATCGACGAACTCGAACAGGGGCGAACGAACCACAGGTAGGCAGTCGAGGCACTGACCTCGACTGCTACGAGCGACTGGATGCAAACGGATGATCGTCTACAGATAAGCAAGGCGAGTGCCTCGGGGCTTGACCCCGAGGGTGAAGCCGACACTCAAACGTGTTCTGTACGTTCGATATACCGTTCAATCGTCTCGCTGGATACCTGTCCCGCCGTTCCGATGTAGTACGACTGTTCCCAGAACCCACCACCCCACAGATATTCTTCCAAATACTGTTCGTGCTGTTCCCACGTCTCCCGTGCTGTGATGCTCTTGACTGTCCGCACAATCTTGGTCGGCGCGTGCTTCGGGTGGGCGGAGAGGAACAGATGTACGTGGTCGGGTGAGATGTGGGGTCGTTCGAGAGACGGAGTCTCTCGTGATCCCGAAAATCGAAGATTTTCGGACGACGACAGTATCTCGTAGTCGTACTCGTCGCAAACGTCGCGGAAACTCGCTTCCAGAGATGCCTCGATTGGTTCGAGAACGTCTCGTGATGACGAGAGACCTGCGGTCTCTCGAACCACTTGACCACGAGGCGGTTCACCCCGTGATGGTGTGGCTGCTGGTGCTCGGCGGTTACCTGCTGGGTCGATCCACACGACGTACGGAGTGACGGATAGCCGGGGACGCGCCCGTCGCCGGTGACCTCTCGGCCGGCCCGAATGTCGTCACTCGCAGAGAATAGACAAACCTCTAAGATGTTTTCGCGTGAATGAGCGAATCGGGTGAACATAGAGTATGACAAGTACGAACCCGTTCAGAGACGTCGAGCGAATGTTCGAGCGAATGAGCCGCCAGTTCGACCAGATGCCCTGGGCACACCGAGAGGAGTGGGACGACCTGTCGTCGGCCGAGGGGATGCAGATCGACCTCGCCGACCACGACGACGAGTTCGTCGTCACGGCCGACCTGCCGGGGTACAGTAAGGACGAGATCGACGTCCAGTGTTCCGACAGTCGGGTGACGATCAGTGCGGAACACGCCGAGGAGACCGAGGAACGCGAAGAGAACTACCTGCGTCAGGAACGCTCACAGCGATCGATGCGGCGGACGCTGACGATGCCGGACCCGGTCGACGCAGAGGCGGTCACCGCCACCTACAACAACGGCGTCCTGACGCTCACGCTTCCGAAGACCGAACCGGACGAAGCGTCCCGGCAGATCGACATCGAGTGAGCGGGCGAGAAGACGCTACGCACCCGTCCCCGTCATCCACCACCCGTACATCTTCGCGCGTTCGTCGTCGGTCGGATGTTTCTTCGTGTGTGCGTACTCCTTGCCTTCGAGTATCTGCCGTTCGAGCGTGTTTCGAGCGAGATGGAGGGCGTGCGCTGCACCGTACCCCTCCCCGGTGCCGACGAAGTGACCCTTGTCGGTGAACAGGCGGATACGCGCCATGAGAAGCGGCGTCCCGCGGAGCTTCTCGTCGTGTCTGTGCAGGTAAACGTTCGCCTCCAGCACCCGCATGTCGCCGAACTTCCGGGTCGTCCGTTCGATCAGCTCCGAGAGCTCTCGGCGTGAGATGTCGTCCAACAGGTCGACACCGACGATCTGCACCGGCAACTGCGTCTCGTCGGTCCACGTCAACGACCGGAGGACGTCGGTCTTCGTCACGATGCCCGATGGCCGACCGTCGACGGTGACGACGAGCGAGGAGATCTCGTTCTCGAACATCGACTCGACGGCGGCGTCGAGTCGCTCGTGTTGCCCGACGGTCACGGCGGGCGTCGACATCACGTCGCGGACCGGGAGATCGAGCATCCGTTCGACGTCGCCGGCGCGCTCGCCGAAGCCGCCGTGTGACCGACCACCGGCGGCGACCGACGGCGGTGCGCCGCCGGCGGACTTCTCCATCTCCCGGGTCGTGAACCCGAGCAGGTCGAAGAGGCTGACGACGCCGACCGCGGTTCCGTCGTCGACGACCGGGAGGTGGGTGATGCGGTGTTCGCGGAGGCGATTGAGCACCTCACCGGTCGACGTCGCCGGATCGACGGTGACGAGTTCCGTCGACGAGACGTCTTCGACGGTCAGGACGCGAAGGAACGGGCGGACGTGTCGGAGGAGGTCGTCTGCGGTGACGACGCCGACGAGTTCCCCGTCGTCGAAGACGGGGAGCAGTTGGGCGCTGCTGCCGAGCATGAGACCGGCGACTCGCCGCACGTCGTCGTCGACCGAGACCTTCGCGACGTGCCAGACGAGGTTGCGGGCCTTCTCGTCGGGGTCGTGGCGGGCCGACGCCAGCTGTCGCTGGGTGACGACGCCGAGATACTCCCCGTCGTCGACGACGACGGCCTTCTGCGTGCTCTCTTGGAACGCACCGAGTAGCTTCGACGCGGGCGTGTCACCGTCGAACGATCTGTACGCCGTCGAGACGATATCCGTGATCTCCATCGTGTTTCACCTGTCAGACAGACGCGTCGGAGAGAGATGAAGTTCAGCCAATCAGTCGAGCTAGCAGACAGTCCGTGCCGACGGTGGGCGAGTCGCGTCGGTCTCCCTTCGTGTCACACAGTTATTACCTCGCTGACCGTCTGTGTCGCTATGGTCGACGTCACTTCCGAAGCGACCTTCCAGGTCACACACGACACCGAACCGTCCGAGACGCTCATCGCGGGGTTCGCCTCGTACGGACTGGCTGGGTTGACCGCCGCCAGTTTCGTCGTCGACGAGTTGGAGTTGGTCGAGACCGGTCACGTGACGTCGGATCAGCTACCGGCGTTCGCACCGTTCGAGAACGGGACGCCACGCCACCACTCGCGGCTGTTCTCGCGCGAGGACCTCGACATCACGGTGCTCGTGAACGACCTGTACATCCCAGTGTGGGCAGTCAACGGCTTCGCGAACGAGATCCTCGCGTGGACGGACGAAAACGGGGTCGAAGAGGTGACCGTGCTCTCGGGCGTCCCGTTCGTCCACAGACCCGGCGAACACGACGTGTTCTACGTCGCGACGACCGACTACCAGGAACATCGACTCCAAGACTCTGGTCTCGAACCCGTCGCACGGGGCTATCTCGACGGGGTGAACGCGAGTCTGATGAACCGCGGCATCGACTCGACGCTCCGGACGGGGCTGCTCGTCACCCCGGTCCACGAGCGCGCGCCCGACGTCGAAGCGTCGATCCGCCTCGTCGACACTGTCGCCACGCTGTACGACGTCGAGATCGACTCGGAACCGCTGCAGGCGTTCGCACGCGAGGTCGAAGAGTACTACCGCGACCTGGCCCAGCGGCTCGAAGCGGTCGAGGAACAGCACCAACCCGACGACCGGATGTACATGTAGGTGGCGATGGCCCCCCTCCGCGAGCGACTCGTCCTCCCGCTCCCGTGGGCGGCGACGATCGTCGCCGTCCTCGCCGTCGGCGTCTTCGCGGCGACGTGGTTCGCCGGGAACCCGTTCTGGGTCGTCGCGCTGGCGACACTCCTCGCCGCAGCGCTCGCCAGTGTCGGCGTCGCCGCCGCCGATGCCGTCCTCGCTACACGGACGGTCAGCGTCGTCGCCCATCTCCTGCTCGGCCTCCTCGTGTTGGCCGCTGCAGCCGTCGGCAGCCTGTTCGCCGTCGCCGAGGGCGCGCTCACGCAGTCGGCCGCCGCGCTCGTCGCGCTGGGCAGCGTGTGGCTCCTCGGCGTCACCCTCCTCGCCGCCGGTGTCTGCGTCCTACGGGAGGCTCACCGACCGCTCCGAACGGTCGCGACGGCGGGACTCCTCGTCACCGCCGTCTGGAGCGTCGTCGTCGCCGTCGCCGTGGGCGGCGTTCTCGTCGATCTGCTCACGGGCGTCGACGTCGGACTCCTGCAGGACCTCCGTGACGACCTGCTTCCGTCGCTGGCGCTCTTCGTCGCGTTCGTCGTGTTCCCCGCGCTCGTGTTCGGCGCCGACCTGCGCTCGGCGACGAGCGCGACGGCCGGAGGTCGCAACCCGACCTGATCGTCGCTCGCCGCCTCACCGTACTGCAGAGACGATCGACGCGACGAGTGCCGCTTCGAGCCCCGTCTGCGCGAAGCTCGGACACGGGTTGACGTCGACCGCGTAGGAGCCCTCGTCGGTCTCGACGAAGTCCACACCCAGCGCACGCATCTCCAAGCGCTCCATGAGCCGCCGTATCCCGTCGACGTGGTCCGGTCGCGGGGTCGTCCGTCCGAGGATCGCTTTCGACCCGAACAGTTTCGAGGTCGCCTGCAGGGTGACGGCCCGGTACTCGGCCCCGTCGTCGACGACGTAGTACTTGGAGTCGACGGGGTCACAGGGGAGCAGCTCCTCGTAGATCTCCCCCTCCCCGTTGAGACGGGGGGGATATCCCCAGTGGTAGCGAGACTTCGCGACGTAGTCGCCGGTCTCGGGTCGTTCGGGGGAGACCGTCGGCACGCGAAACCCGACGCTTTCGAGCGCACAGAGCGCGCTCAGCCGGGAGACACACACCATCACGCCGGTGGCGCTGTTCCACGTCGGAACCCCCCGACGCTCGGCGTCCAGAAGCGTCCGGACCGTCGTCGGCGTCGTACTCTTCGTGACGAGGAGCGAGAGGGTGCGAAGCGTCTCGGCGTCGACGCGACGGGCGGGGTCGAGAAACCGCACCTCGAACCCCCGTCCTCGGAGTCGGTCGGCGACGTCCGAGAAGACGGGGTGGTCGAGTCGGCAGGTGATCCCGATGGGGCCGGACGCGACGGTCATCCTCGGGTCCGGTCCCGGTAGGACCGCTCGAACGCCGCCACCTCGGTTCGGAGTCCGTCGCTCGTCTCGACCGGGTAGGAGCCCGGTTCCCGCAGCGACCGACACGACTCGGGGAGTTTCGAGAGCGTCCGCGCTCTCCGGTCGCGGATCTCCGACAACGGAGGGACGTCGTACACGAGGTCGCCGTCCTCGAAGACGGGGACGAGCAACTCCTCTCCTTCGAGTTCCTCGTCTCGCAGTCCGACGACGTCCCGGTCGAAACGTCCCTCGCGTTCGACGCGTCGGACGCTCTTCTCGCCCGGATACGTCACCTTCCCGGTCGAGAACTTCATCGACGGCTGGAGGACGCCGTCCCGTTCGACGGCGACGAGTTTGTAGACCGTCTCGAGTTTGGGCGCGTCGTCGCTCGTCGCCAGCGCCGTCCCGGGGCCGAACCCGCTCGCGACGCCGTCGCTCCGGAGGAACGTCTGTATCGCGTACTCGTCCATCCCCGAGGAGACGAAGATGTCGGCGTCCGGGCCGAGCAGGTCGGCGACGGTCTTCGAGAGGGTGACGAGGTCGCCCGAGTCGAGTCGCACGCCGACGTCGACGCCCCTCTCGGCGGCGACCGCCTTCGCGGTCCGTGCGCCGGCGACGGTGTCGTAGGTGTCGACGAGGAGGACCGAGCGGTCGCCGTACTCGTCGACGAACAGCTCGAACGCCTCCCGTTCGGTGGGGAAGCTCTGCACCCACGAGTGGGCCATCGTCCCGTACACCGGGATCCCGAACAGTTCGCCGGCAGCGACGTTCGAGGTGCCGTCGAAACCGCCGACGAACGCCGCGCGGGCCGCCTTCACGCCGGCGTCGAGTCCGTGCGCCCGTCGCGATCCGAAGTCGACGAGCGACTGTCCCTCCCCGTCGCGGTCGACGACGTCGCGCATCCGGGCGGCCTTGGTGGCGACGAGCGTCTGGAACCCGAGCTGGTTGATGAGCAGCGTCTCGAACAGCTGTGCCTCCGCGAGGGGCGCGGTCACCTCCACCAGCGGTTCGTTCGGGAAGACCGGTGTCCCCTCGGGAACCGCCCGGACGTCGCCGGTGAACCGAAACGACGCGAGCGACGAGAGGAAGTCGTCGTCGAACCCCTGTTCGCGGAGGTAGTCGAGCGCTCGCTCGCCGAACTGCACCGAGTCGAGATACTCGACGGCCTGTTCCAGACCGGCGGCGACGAGATAGCCGCGGTCGGGCGGGAGTTTCCTGACGAAGAGGTCGAACGTCACGGTCGGGTCGTGACCGTGAGCGTGAGACGCCTGCATCATCCGCAGTTCGTACAGGTCGGTGAAAAGCGAGCGCGTCTCCGGTGTCACGTCTCCGAACGTCGGTGCGCCCATACCGTAACGAACCGGGGCCGGACGAATATACTTTGGCGCGTCTCGCCTCGCTCTGACCGCTCGACGACGCAGACCGGGTGTAGAGCGCTGTCGCTTCGATCGTGTCCGGTCGTTCGCGTCGCCGAGCGACTATAATACCGTCGCCGTCGTACTCGCCCCCATGAGCGAGCGGGAGACATCGGACGACGAACGACCGTACGAGTGTGACCTCTGCGACGACCGGTTCGCGACGCGCGAAGAGCTGAAAGACCACGTCTGGGAGTACCACGAGATGGACGGGGACGTCCCGCCGTAGCCTCCCCGACGGTCCGCGTCGCCGCTCTCGCGTCACCGGTCGTCCCCGATCGGGTGTGGACGAACAGTCGGATGGAGCACCGTTTCGGGCCGAGCGAACACCGGCGTGTGGCAGGCGTTACCGCTCGAAATTCCGGAATGTCTCTTACATCGATAGCGCTGTAACGCAGCTTTCGCGGCGAGAACGAGGCGTCGGTGGCCGCGCTACAGGCAGGCTGCTCTCACTCGTACGACAGCCGCTGGAGGACGTAGCGGTACGTCCGTCCCTCCGTCCGGAGTTCGAGATAGTGTTCGCCGTCTTCCTGTCCGAGTCGGTCGAAGTGGTCGCCGAGCGCGCCCGGGTTCAACGAGTCCGGCGAGTTCTGCACCGCGAAGAACAGCGTCGCGGAACGGCCCTTCACGTCGTCCGTCTGCTTGGCTTTGACCGCGAGGAGTTCGCCGCTCTGCCGGACGTCGACGTCGCCGGTACACGCCCACGTGTGATCGAGATACCGGAGTTCCTTGCCACCGAGTTCTGCCCACTGAGTTTCGACCATACAGTACGTTCTTCGTCACTCCTCATCGTCTTTTCGGCGACTGGACAGGAACCCCGACGGTTCGTGGTGGCGATCGAGCCCTACCCGGACGAACGAGGTCGGCGACCAGCAAGAGCGCCAGAAGCGCGGTCGTCGCGACGATGCCGCCGCCGAGACTACTCCGGACGGGCTCCATAGCGTTATCTCGATTGCATTGCTGAAAAACGTATGTTCGGGCGCGAACGGATACTGTCCCGTCTGCCTAGAGGTTCCACGCGACGGGGAGCCAGAGATACGTCATCAGCGTCAGAAACAGGATGCCGAGCAGGTTCAGCCAGAAGCCGACGCGGGCCATCTGCGGGATGGAGACGTAGCCGCTGCCGAAGACGATGGCGTTCGGCGGCGTCGCCACCGGGAGCATGAACGCCAACGAGGCGGCCACCGAGACGGTCACCATCAGCACGACCGGCGAGACGGCGAGCGACGCGCCCAGACTCGCCATCACGGGGATGAACAGCGAGGCGGTCGCGCTGTTGGAGGTGACCTCGGTGAGGAACACCACGAGCGTCGCCACCGCCAGCAGGACCCAGACGAACTCGACGCCGCGCAACGCGACGAGCGTCCCGGCGATCCACCGGTCCAACCCGCTCAGTTGAAACAGTCGGGCAAGCGAGAACCCCGCCCCGAAGAGCAGCAACACGCCCCACGGGACGCGTGTGGTCGCCTCCCACTCGAGGAGGAACTCGCCTCGCTTCAGGTCGACCGGAACCAGGAAGACGAGAATACCGCCCACCAGCGCGACGGTCGTGTCGGTGACGCCCGGCGCGACGGGTTCGATGACGAACGGACGGAGCAGCCACCCGGAGACGACGAGCGCGAAGACGGCGACGACCCGCCGCTCGCCGCGGTTCATCGGGCCCAGCGCCGCCAACTGCGACCTGACGACGGCCCGACTCTCCGGTACCGTCCGCACCTCGGGTCGGAGGAGCGTGATCAACACGACCCAGGTGACGCCGAGGAAGACGACGGCGATGGGGAGGGCGAACACCATCCACTGGACGAAGCCGATCCGGACGCCGAGCGTCGACTGCGCGATCCCCGCGAGGATCGCGTTCGGCGGCGTCCCGATGATCGTCGCGACACCGCCGATCGAGGCCGCGTAGGCGATACCGAGCATCAGCGCGGTGCCGAAGTTCGACCGTGGGGGTCCGGTCTCGCCCGCGGCGAGCGGTTCCTGCGAAAGCTCGAAGTCGGGAGTCGCGGGCTCCGCCGACCCCCCGGACGCCCGAAACGCGTCGACTTGAGCGACGACTGCCATCCCGATCGGGACCATCATCATCGCCGTCGCGGTGTTCGAGACCCACATCGACAGAAACGCCGTCACGAGCATGAACCCGAGGAGCAGTCGGCGGGTGTCGTCGCCGACGCGGACGAGGACGCCGAGCGCGATGCGCCGATGGAGGTTCCACCGCTCGATCGCCAGCGCGACCAGGAACCCTCCGAGGAAGAGGAACACGACCGGGTCGGCGTACGGAGCGGCCGTCTCGGCGACGGACGCGACGCCGAGCGTCGGGAACAGCAGGATCGGCAGCAGACTCGTCACCGGGATCGGGACGGCTTCGGTCATCCACCACGCCGCGATCCAGAGCGTCCCCGCGAGGACGGCGTTGGCCTGTGGCGACAGTCCCGCTGGGGAGACGAAGAGTCGGACGACGACGAACAGGAGCGGCCCGAGCACCAACCCCCCTCGCTGCAGTCGCGTGTATCCGTCCTCGGTGTCAGTCATTCTATCTGTGACGACGTGTCGACGAGAGCGGCATAATAACTATGCACTCTCGACGCGACATCGGTCGCTCGGACGCGACTGCTGTCGTGCAGCGGGCACTAGGCCCAGCGGCTCGCAAGGCTCGTCGCCCGCTGCAGAGACAGCACGATTAAGTCATCACACGAACAGTTCGAAGACGATGGTGGGTGCGGATCACCTGTGGGCAGACGGCAACTCACTCTCGAGACGCGAGCTACTGGCGACGGTGAACAGTGTCGGACTCCTCTCGGCCGCAGGCTGTAGTACGAGGGAGTCTCCACCGTCGATCACCGCTCCGACGACGGCGCTCGTCGACGAGTCGATTCGCATCGAAGTCGATGGAGTCGAGCCACAGACGGCGCTGCACGTTCGGGCGAGCGCTCGTTCGCGAGAAGGAACCGAGTGGGTAGCGAACGCCCGTTTCGAAGCCGATTCCGACGGCACTGTCTCTCTCCCCGAGCAGGCCCCGACCGACGGCACGTACGAGGGCGTGGACCCGATGGGGCTGTTCTGGTCGATGCGGCCCGACGGCGCAGACCCGAACCGACCGCTCCCCCCGGATACGCTGTTCGTTCCAGCGAAGTCGGCCTACGACGTCACGCTCGTCGTAGAGGTCGACGGCGAATCTGTCGCCGAGCAGACGACGACGCGACGGCTGTTCGACTCCGACATCGAACGGCGGCCCGTCACCGACGACGCCCTCGTCGGTGAGTTCTTCGTCCCGCCGAGTGAGGAACCTGCACCTGCAGTCGTCCATCTCCACGGAGCGGGCGGGCGACCGCATCTCGCGACCGGCCGCTTGTTGGCCTCTCGCGGGTTCGCGACGCTGGTGCTGCAGTACTTCGGTGAACCAGACCCAGTTCCGAACGCGCTGACAGAGGTTCCAGTCGAGTACGTCGAGAGGGCGACGTCGTGGCTCCGGACTCACGACCGCGTCGCTGGCGGGGACGTCGGACTGTTCGGGTTCTCCAGAGGGGGTGAGTTGGCGTTACTCGTCGGCAGTCGGACCGACGACGTCGGGGCGGTCGTCGGCTGGGTACCGAGTGGAATCGTCTGGGAGGGACTCGGGTCGGGACGAACCCCGGCGGGGACGTCCGCGTGGTCGCGCGACGGCGACCCGGTACCGTTTCTCGAACTCGCGGACGCCACCCCGAGAGCACCACCGTCTCCGTCACTGCCCTACTACGAACCGGCACTGACCGACGCGAGCAGTGCCGCACTGGACGCGGCGACGATTCCGGTCGAGAGCGCCGGCGCACCCGTCTATCTGGTCTCCGTGACGGACGACAGACGGTGGCCGTCGACTGTGTTCTCCGAACGTGTCGTCGACCGCCTCGACAGAGCTGGGTATCCGCACGAGTACACCCACGAGCGGTACACCGGCGCGGGCCACTACCTCAGACTCCCGTCTCTCCCGACGGCAGGAACGACGAGAGACCAGTACCACGTCTACGGCGGTAGTCGGGCGGCGAACGCTCGTGCCAACGCCGCTGCATGGCACGGTACGCTGTCGTTTCTCGGACGAGCGCTCGGCGGACAGTCGCCCCGATAGCCGAGGGGCTAGAGTTTGCCCGCGAGGACCTTCGCGGCGGTCGCGATCGGGTCCCAGACGGGGCTGAACGGTGGCGCGTACGCGAGATCGAGGTTCGCGACCTCGTCGACGGTCATGCCGGCGTGGAGCGCAGTCGCGACCGTGTCGATACGCTTGGCTCCCTCCCGACCGACGACGCTCGCACCGAGGACGCGCCCCGTCTCGCTGTCCCCGACGAGAGTGACCGTGAGCTCCGTCGCGCCCGGATAATAGTGAGCACGGGCGGCGTCGGTGATCTCGACGGAGACCGGGTCGAATCCAGCCTCGCGTGCCGCCGACTCCTCGACGATGCCCGTCCGTGCCGCACCGAGGTCGAACGCCTTGACGATGGCCGTGCCTGCGATCGTGCCGACCTCGGTCGGCGTTCCCGTCACCGTCTGTCCGATGGCTCTGCCGGCGCGGTTCGCGGTCAACGCCAGCGGGACGTGCGTCGGTTCGCCGGTGACGACGTCCGTCGACTCCGCACAGTCACCTGCCGCGTAGACGGTGTCGTAGTTCGTTCGGCCGTACTCGTCGGTCGCGATCGCACCCGTCTCCCCAAGTTCGATCCCCGCCTCCTCGGCGAGCGCGACGTTCGGTGCCACACCGACGCCGACGACGACGACGTCCGCTGAGACCGTCTCGCTCTCTAACTGCACGGCGTCGACGCGGTCTTCGCCTGTGAACCCCGACACCGGGGTGTCGAGGTGGAGGCTGACGCCCTTCTCTCGGAGGTGGTCTTCGACGACGGTCGCGACCGACTCCCCGAACGGCTGGAGGACGTGCGGCAGCATCTCGAACGTGTGGACGTCGAGACCACGGGCGTCGAGCGCTTCGGCCATCTCGACGCCGACGTAGCCGCCACCGACGATGGCCGCCGTCTCCGGTCGCTCGGTCTCGACGTACTCGTGGATAGCGGCCGCCGAGTCCATGCTGTGTATCGTGAACACCCCGTCGAGGTCGATGCCGTCGAAGGGAGGTTCGATCGCGCGAGCGCCGGTCGCGACGAGAAGCGAGTCGTACGGCTGCTCGAACTGCTCGCCGTTCGCAGCGACGGTCACGGTCTGTGCTTCGGGGTCGATCGCGACGACTTCGTGACCCGTCCGCAGGTCGATATTTCGTTCCGTCCGGAACTCCTCGGGCGTGACCTGGACGAGGTCGTCCAGCGACTCGATCTCGCCTTTCACGTAGTACGGCAGCCCACAGGCCGCGTACGAGACCCACTCACCCTTCTCGAAGACGACGACGTCTAGCTCCGGCTCTGCGCGCTTCGCCTTGCTGGCCGCGCTCATCCCTGCTGCGTCACCACCGACGACGACGAACGTGTCTGTCATACCAGACGTACGTCCCGAACGACATAAGAACGATAGGCTCGTTCACACGTCGGTACAATCGTCGAAGCCGGTTTGTACCCGGAGCGTACGTCGCCGACGGTCGCACCGACGCGTCTGATCGCCTGAGCGTCTTCGTCTCGTCCCTCCGACGGAAGAGAGCGACACACGCGGAGAGATCTTTGCGCCGTGCTGTCCCTGTTCAGCTATAAGGTAGTGCTCGTCGTTGTATCCGCTCGTGGATGAGCCAGTCAGACACAGACGAGACGGTGCGTCGTGAACCAACTGCGATAACGTCGGAACCGCCCGGGTCGAACGTCGAGACCACCGACGAAGTGACCGTCTACGACGACGAAGTCGAACTTGAGCGGACGATCGGACTCACCGGCGGGGTCGCGATCGGCGTCGGGACGATGGTCGGCGCAGGCATCTTCGTCTTCCCCGGGCTCGCCGCCGGACGTGCGGGGCCCGCCGCGGCGCTGTCGTTCGCACTCGGAGCGGTCGTCGCCCTGCTCGTCGCGTTGCCGACCTCGGAACTGGCGACGGCGATGCCCCAGAGCGGTGGCGGCTACTACTTCATCTCTCGCGGGATGGGGAACCCGTACGGAGCGGTGGTCGGACTCAGTCTCTGGCTCGGACTCGTCTTCGCCTCGGCGTTCTACCTCGTCGGGTTCGGCCAGTACGCCGCCGCGATACTCGCCGAACTGGGACTCTCACTCGGGTCGTCGGCCGTGGCCCCGGCGCTGGCAGTCGCCGTCGGCGTCGGCCTGACGGGTGCGAGCATCGTCGGAACGGAGAACACCGCCAAACTCCAGAACGTCGTCGTCGGACTCCTCCTCGGGATTCTGACGCTGTTTCTCGCCTACGGCGGCCTCGATGCACTGGGCTTCTTCGGTCGACAGACGGTGCCGGAGACGTTCGCCCCGTTCGGCGTCCTCCCGATCCTGACGACGACGGCGTTCGTCTTCACCGCCTATCTCGGTTTCGCACAGGTGGCGACGGTCGCCGGCGACATCAAAAATCCCAGTCGGAACCTCCCGCGGGCGATGGTCGGGTCGGTGCTTCTGGTGGCGGTACTCAACGTCACGACCGTGCTCGTCGCGACGAGCGCGTTCGGCAGCAGCCGGTTGGCGACGTTCGGCGAGACGGCGCTCGTCGAGGTCGCACGGAGTTTCGTCGGCCTCGGGGGTGCGGTCACCATCCTGCTCGCCGGCCTCCTCGCGACGGTGTCGAGCGCGAACGCGTCGATTCTGAGTTCGTCCCGTGCGCTGTTCGCACTCAGTCGCGACGAACTCGTCCCGGCGGTCGCAGGGAAGCTCAACCGCCAGTACAACACTCCGCACGTCGCACTGGCGCTGGCGGGTGGGCCGATCGTCTTTCTCGTCGTGGTCGGTCGCGTCGAGGTGCTCGCCGAAGTCGCGTCGTTCCTCCATCTCCTGATGTACGGACTGATGTGTGTCACGCTGATCGTGCTCCGCCGGCGCTCGCCCGACTGGTACGACCCCGACTACCGTATCCCGGGCTACCCGGCGTTGCCGGCGCTCGGCGCGCTCGCCAGCTTCGGCCTCCTCGCGTTGATGCAACCGCTCTCGCAGGTCGTGGGGGTCGCCGTCATGGTCGGAGCAGTCGTGTGGTATCGGCTCTACGCGTCCGACGTCGTACTCAGGGGGAACCTCTGATCATGTCCGAAACACCAACTCCGACGACGGGTGGGATGACCGTGCTCGTCCCCGTACAGATTCTCGAAAGTGAACAGGTTCCGGCAGCCCTCATCGACGTACTCGCGTCGACGTCGGTAGTCCTGCTCGGCTATCACGTGATTCCCGAACAGACCGCGCCCGAACAGGCACGGGCGTCGTTCGGCGAGCAGGCACGCGAAGAACTCGACGACCTGGCCGCTGCGTTTCGGGACGCCGGGGGGACGGTCGAGACGCGACTCGTCTTCACCCGCGACCCGACCCAGACGTTCGAGCGAATCGCCGTCGATGTCGCTGCCGACGCGGTCCTCCTGCTCAACCCCGCGCCGAGCGTCGACCGCATCATGGTCGCACTCAGCGAGGGGATCAACACCGAGCGAATCACCGAACTCGCGGCTTCGCTGGCGCGCGGGTCCGACGTCACCGTCTCACTGTTCCACGTGGCGACGGCCGAAACCGAGCGGGAACGCGGCGAACGACTGCTCGCGGAAGCCCGCAACTCGCTCGTCGACAAAGGTGTCTCGTCCACCTGGATCGACAGCGAGGTGCTGGTGAGCGAGACGCCCGTGAAGGCGATCGTCGACGCCGCGTCGACCGGAACCGATCTCGTTCTTCTCGGGGAGAGTCGGCCGTCGGTTCGCGAGCTCGTCTTCGGCGAACCGTCGGAGCGTATCGCCGACCACGCGCTCGCGCCGATTCTCGTCGTCCGCCGACTGCCGGCGCTGGCCACCGACGAGACGGCCGACGAGGGGGAGGAAGACGGATGAAGCGAATCGACACGACGGCAGCGAACGGGTTCTTCGACGTCGTCGGTGGCACCGAACGGTCGCAGGCGGCGACGATGGTGCTCGCTCCCGGCCAGTCGACGGGTGGCCCGTCGAACGCCCATGCGAGGAGCGACCAGTGGCTCTACGTCGTCTCCGGGTCCGGGACGGCGACCGTCGAAGGCGAGTCGGTCGACCTCGAAGCGGGGACGCTGGTGCTCGTCGAAGCCGGCGAGACCCACGAGATAGCGAACACCGGGAGGGAGCCACTGGAGACGGTCAACGTGTACGCGCCGCCGGAGTACGCGCCTCGGGGCCGCTGACCGCGTCGACGTCCGTCGCTCGGTCGGTCTCCAGTTCTCTCTCGGCGGGAATCGACGGGTGAATTATGTCGGATGATGACAGACATATACCGTATGACGATAGATGAAATCACCGAGTACGACGTCGACCGGATGGACGACGAGGAGATCCGCGGGTTCCTGTCGAGTCACAGCGTCGGCGTGCTCGGACTGCCGACGGACGGCGCGCCCAGTCTGCGTCCGATGTCGTTCTGGTTCGACGGCGAGTCGGGACTGTATCTGCTCTACTTCCTCGGCGAGCGTAGCAGGAAGGTAGAGCTCAGCGAACAGGCGAACGTCGCCCGCTTTCTCGTCTACAGCGCCGAGACGACGTTCACCTGGCGGAGCGTGCTGCTCACCGGGACGCTCAGCGAGGTCCCCGAGAGCGAGTGGGAGACGGTACAGGAGGACCTCGATAACGCGTGGCGTCCGGACGCGCTCAGACAGGCGCTGGCCGACGACAACATCAGGATTTACCAGTTTCGGATCGACGAACAGACGGGGCTCAGATCAACGGGGATTCCGCCGGGGTTCGAAGAGGACCAGACCGCGTAGCTCCGATCAGAACGCCGTCCACCCCCCGTCGACGGGGATGTTCGCCCCGGTGATGTACGAAGCCCCATCGGAGGCGAGAAACGCCGCGAGGGGGGCGATCTCCTCCGGTTCCGCAGGTCGCCCCATCGGCGTGTGCGACCTGAGGAACTGGTAGAACCGGTCTTGCTCGAGCAGGTTCTCCGTCATCGGGGTGCGAACGAACCCGGGACAGATGCCGTTGACGCGGACGCCCTCGTGGGCGAAGTCGACGGCGACCTGCTGCGTGAAGTTCACGACGCCCCCCTTGGCGGCCGAGTACGACGTCGCCCCCTTCCCTCCTCGGAGGCCGTAGATCGACTCGACGTTGACGATGCAGCCCGCCGACTCCAACAGATGTGGCAACGCGGCTTTCGACCCGTGCATCACGCCGTCGAGGTTAGTCGAGATCACGTCGTGCCACTCCTCGAGGCTCATCTCGTCGAGACTCGTCTCGCTGCCGACCCCCGCGTTGTTCACCAGCACGTCCAGGCGATCGTGCTCGTCGACGACGCCCTCGACGAGGGCTTCGACCTGTTCGTACTCGCGGACGTCACACTGTCGGAACTCACAGCCGATCTCGTCGGCCGTCTCGTTCCCCGTCGACTCGGTCCGACCGCAGATGACGACCGTCGCGCCCTGCTCGACGTATTCGGCCGCGATCGCTCGCCCGATTCCCGACGATCCGCCCGTGACGATAGCTACCTTCCCGGAGAGCATGTCTCTAGTTCGACAGCAAGCACCATAACTCGACGCCCGCCTCGCGCGGTTCGTCGCGTGCTACGTCATCGCGTCGTCGCGAATCTCCGGATGTTCCCGGACGAACGCGACGAGGCGTCCGACGTACGACTCGAACGGCGGGCAGTCGATTCCCGTTCCCGCCAGCGCACGACGTGTGTTCGGACAGGCGTACCGCGTCGGGTGGTCGAAGTAGTCGAGCGTCGCCGATTCCGCAGGCATACCTCGCGCCCGGAGCGACCGCAGCAACCGCTTCACCGTCGGTTTCGGGAGCGGAACTGACAGGGTCCGGTGGCCGGTCGCCTCGGCGACGACGTCGACGAACCGTGGGATCGACAGCGGCGAGGGGTCGCAGAGGTGGTAGACCTCGCCGACGGTGTCGTCTCGCCGACTCAGGTGTGCGATCGCGTCGACGACGAAGTCCCGGGGGACGACGTTCAGTTCCGTCTCGGCCGCGCCGGGGACGGTCGTCAGCACGGACAGCGTCGACGGCTGGGCGAGGAGGAGCCGAAGCAGATAGTACGGGCCGTCGTACTTCTGGGTCGCACCCGTCTCGCTGTCGCCGACGACGATCGCCGGACGGTAGATCGTCGCCGGCAGACCCTCTGCCATCCGCCGCTGGACGAGCAGTTCTGCGCGGTACTTCGTCTCCTCGTACTGATTGTTGAACGTCTGTCCCTCCCGCAAGTGATCCTCGGTGAAGACGCCGTCGTACCGTCCGCTGACGTAGCAGGTGCTGACGTACTGGAGGCAGTCGACGTCGAGTTCCGCGGCGACGTCGAGGACGTGTTCGGTGCCGCGGACGTTCACCGCCTCCCCGACCTCGCGAGCCACCGCGAGGTCGTAGACGGCCGCGAGGTGGTACAGCTCCGTCACCGACGACAGGTCGTCGAGACCGTCGAGGCCGAGTCCGGGTTCGGTGATGTCGCCCTCGTAGAGTCGAATCCGCGCTCGGTCGTCTCCTTCGGTCAGTTCCGACGCGCGCCGCTCGGCGAGGTCGCGGTACTTCGGTTGGACGAGACACGCGACCGGGCCCGAGTCACGGTCGAGCAGTCGTTCGACGAGTTGCGAGCCGAGAAACCCCGGGAACCCAGTCAGGAGGATCTGCGGGTCGGTCGACGCGTCGGCAGTCATCGCCGCCACCGCCGGACGCGTCGCTGGAGGCCGAAGAGTCCGAACGCCGCATCGAGCGCCCACTTCGTCGCACTGCCCGAGGGAAACGCGATCGGGCCGAGGCGGGAGGTGGCGATCGTCTTCGAGTGGAGGAAGCGTCGCAGACCCTCCGGCCCGTGGCGGCGACCGAGTCCGGAGTCCCCGTAGCCACCCATCGGCGCGTCGATGGCCGCCCACCCGGAGAGGTAGGCGTCGTTGACGCAGACGGTCCCGCAGTCGAGCCGTCGCGCGACCGCCCGGCCGCGCTCGCGGTCGGCCGTCCAGACGCTCGCGTTCAGTCCGTACGGTGAGTCGTTGGCCGCGGCGACGGCCGCCGCCGCGTCGGGAACCGCCGTCACCGACACGACGGGACCGAACGTCTCCTCACAGGCCACGGTCGAGTCGGGGTCGACGTCCGTCAACACCGTCGGTTCGAAACAGAACGGTCCCACGTCGGAACGGTGACGGCCGCCGGTGACGACCGACGCACCGGTCTCGACGGCGTCCGCCAGGTGAGATTCGACCCGGTCGAGTTGGCTGGCGTCGACGAGCGATCCGACGTCGGCGCGGTAGTCGAACTCGGTGCCGAGCGAGAGGCGACGCGTCGCACCGACGAACGCGTCGAGGAACGCGTCGTACAGCGGTTCGACGACGTAGACGCGCTCGGCCGAGAGACAGAGCTGTCCCGCGTTCGTGAAGCAGGCGACGACCGCCCCCCGGGCCGCCTCCTCCACGTCCGCGTCGTCGAGTACGACCAGCGGGTTGTTGCCGCCGAGTTCGAGCGAGCAGTCGATCAGGTTCCGCCCCGCCCGCTCGGCGACGCTCCGTCCCGTCTCGGTGTTGCCGGTGAACGCGACGGAGTCGACCCGGTCGATCAGCGCCGGCCCCGCGACCGGTCCCGCACCCGTGACGACTTCGAGGACGCCGTCGGGGAGTCCGGCCTCCTCGAGGAGTTCGGCGAGCGCGAGCGCGACGAACGGCGTCTTCTCGTCGGGTTTGAGGACCACCGCGTTCCCGGCGACGAGCGCGGGAATCGCGTCGGTCACGGCCAGGGTGAGCGGGTAGTTCCACGGCGAGACGACGCCGACGACGCCGACCGGGTCGTAGCTCACGCGCGCGCTGGTCACACCCGGGAAGGCACCCCGGCGGCGTTCCTCCGCGAGGAGCGACGGACCGGCGTCCGCGTAGTACGTACACGACATCGGCACGTCGAGCAGTTCTTCGGCGGCTGTGCGACGAGCCTTCCCCGTCTCCAGTTGAGTCAGGTCGAGCAGTTCCTCGCGACGTTCGAGCACCAGGTCGCCGAACCGGTCGACGACGGCGGCACGGTCGGCGGGAGAGCGGTCGGCCCACGCCGACTGCGCCGCTCGCGCTCGATCGACGGCGTGGGCGACGTCGTCCTCGTCACACGCAGGCACCGACGCGAACACGCTGTCCGTCGCCGGTGCCGAGACGGGGATGCGTTCCGTGCCGGACGCGGTGACACGCTCGGCCAACGTTTCGAACCGCTCGGCCGACAGGGCGGTCGACGCGAACACCGACGTGGAGGTGGCTGTCTCTGACGACATAGCGGAACTATCTGTGAGAGAAACAGGTGGGGGAAGTACATAGCTGTCGGCCCTCTGACCGTCCGCGAGACACGAAGCGAGGGTGATACCGGCCGTGACCCTATCACAAAACTTAGACGGCGACCAGCGGAAGGGTCTGTCGTCTATGCCCTCCACGACGGAACTCGCCATCGAGGCGACCGACCTCCGGAAGAGCTATGGCTCCGAGACGGCGCTCGACGGTATCTCACTCTCGATTCCCACGGGGACGGTGTACGGCTTCCTCGGCCCGAACGGGGCCGGCAAGTCGACGACGATGCGCATCCTCACCGGGCTCTCGAATCCGACGGCCGGACGGGTTCGCGTCTGTGGGACGCCGGTCGAGGACCGACGGGCGTTCGTCCCGCGCGTCGGCTACCTCCCGGAGACGCCGCCGGTGTACGACGAGTTCAGCGCTCGCGAGCAACTCCAGTACAGCGCCGACCTCCGGGACATCCCTCGCGACGTCGCGCGCGACCGGATCGACCGATACCTCGAAGAGTTCGACCTCGCGGACGACGCCGACAAGCGTATCGGCAGCTACTCGAAGGGGATGCGGCAGAAGACGGCGTTCGTCCAGAGCGTCCTCCACGACCCCGACGTCGTCTTCCTCGACGAACCGACGAGCGGGCTCGACCCGCGGGCGGCGCGGCGTATTCGCGAGTCCATCGCCGACCTCGCCGACGCGGGGACGACCGTCTTCCTCTCGACGCACATCCTCCCAGTGGTCGAGGCAGTCGCCGACGAGGTCGGCGTGCTCTTCGAGGGGCGACTCGTCGCGGAGGGGACGCCGGCGGAGCTGACGGCGCGCGCCGAGACCGGTGCCGGCGGGTCGCTCGAAGACGCGTTCCTCGCGGTCACGAGCCACGTCACGGCGTCTCCGACGACGGCCGCGACGACCGCCGAGGACGACGGATGAGCCTCAGACGGGACGTCCGTCACGGCGTCCGCATCGGCCGGGCGGAGTTCGTCCGGAGCCGCCGCGAGTATCTCCAGGACAACCGTCGCATCCTCGGCTTCGTCGTCGCGCTCCTGTTTCTCGGCGGGAACCTGCTGTTCGCGCTGCCGGCCGTGTTCCTGCTCGGCCGGACCGCGCAGTCGGCGAGCGCGATCCCGTTTCTCGGTCCCGCGGCGTCGGTGCTCCCCGTCGGGCTGGTGCTGTTCGCCGCGTTGCGGACGGTCGAGCGGATCAGCGGCGTCGAGGGTGAGTCGTTACTGCTGACGAGCGTCCACCCGCGTGCGGTCGTCGTCGGCCTGCTCGTCGCCGAGATCGCGCGACTGGCGCTGTGGTTCGGACTGCCGATCGTCCTCGTCGCCGCCGTCTTCGCGGCGGGGCTCGGCGCACCGGGACTGCTGGTGACCGGGACGCTCGTGGTGTTCCCGTTGGCGTGCTGTGCGGCCGTCTGGGGGTACGCTCTCGGACTCGCCGCCCTCCGGGGGCTCAGACGGCTGCCGACGCTCCGTCGCTTCCTGAAAGGGGCGTCCGTCCTCCTGTTCGTCGGCGTAATCGTCGCCTCGCAGTTCGTCGGGCAGTATCTCGCGACGGTCGAGGTGTCGCTGGAGTCGCTGCTGTCGGTCCTCTCCGTCGCGCCCGTCGTGGAGTACGTCGCGCTGGCGTTCGTCGGGACGCCGCTGTCGCAACCCGTGGCGCCGAGTAGCGCGCTCGTCCTCCTCGGCGTGCTCGGTCTGACGCCGGTCGGACTGCTCGTCGCGGAGCGACAGGCGACGGCGCTGTGGTTCACCGACGCGCCGCGGTCGGGCAGCGAGTCCGACCGGTCGACCGACGAGCAGGAGTCGGCGTCACGTGAGACGGGAGCCGCGACCCGGAGCCACTTCTCGCCGCCGAAGCCGTTCGCGTGGACGGCCGCGGGCCGCGTCGCGTGGGGCGTCCTCGTCCGTGCCGTCCGCAAGCCGCAGGAACTGGTCCATCTGCTCACCATCGTCTTCGTCGCGGGACCGTTCCTCGGAACGGTCACGCAGACCGGCCTCGGCGGGGAGACGGCGCCGCTGTTCGGAGCCGGTCTCGGCGTCGTCCTCGGGGCGTACCTCTCGGGGGCGGCGTTCGGACTGAACCCTCTCGGCGACGATCGACCGCAGTTTCCCCTGTTGCTCCTGACGGAGACGTCGCCGCGGACGTACGTCGACGGGCGGGCGGTCGCCGGACTCGCCGTCGGTCTCCCGGTGGCGGTCGTGGTCCCTCTGCTCGCGCTGGCGGTCGGCGGAAGCCCGCTCGACGGTGTCGCCTTCGCGCTCGCGGGCGTCGCCGCCTGCCTCGCGGCCGCGCTCTTCGCGCTGGGACTCGGCTGTCTGTATCCGATCTACGACGCGCGAGAGGTCTGGGGGACGGAGACGGTCTCCCCGTCGACGCTGATCACGATGGTGTTCACCTTCGTCGTCGTCAGTGGTGCGAGCGTCGGCGTCTTCACGCTGTGGTTCGCGCTCACCGGGAACCTCCGGCTCACCGCCGTCGCCGTCGTCGGCCTCGGGGTCTACCTCGCGCTGACCGCGGGCGTCCCGTTGCTCTCGTACCGTTACGCCGTTCGACGGTATCGGCGGTTCATCTTCGACTGACAGCACCCGTCTACGCGTCCCGCTCCTGTCTCCCGTCGGGTGCGACGGTGAGCACGGGGACGGGCGACTCGCGGACCACCCGTTCGGTCACGCTGCCGAGGAGCGCTCGCGACAGGCCGGAACGGCCGTGGGTCCCCATCACCACGAGGTCGACCTCGTTCTCCTCGGCGTAGTCGAGGATCGCCCGGTGAACGACGCCGATCCGGACCGCCGCGACGACGGGGACGTCGGCCGCCTCGCCCGCCCGAACGACGGCGTCGACGGCGCTCTGTGCCCGCTCTCTGAGTGGCCGGCGGAGTTCCTCGACGTCGACGTCGGGCGGCGTCCGCAACCCGAGCTCGCCCGCGTCGACGACCGAGAGCGCGTGGACGGTCGCGTCGTACGTGTCGGCGACGTCGACGGCGTAATCGACCGCACGGGCCGCGGTCTCGCTTCCGTCGGTCGGCACGAGAATCGTCGAGTACATGTGAGACTGTTCGGTCACGATACAGATTAGGTTGTCGTCGAATCGGAGCCACGCCGCGTGACAGCAGCTATTTGGGGGCCAGTCGGCAACGGACCCCGTCAACTGCCTCGGGGTCAAGCCCCGAGGCTTGTCAGTGGACTCCCGCTCTACCCGAGTAACTCGGGAGGTCGGAATCGACCATTCGCGTTCAGCGTCCCTGACTTGAGAGCCAGTTGACTCGTGGCTCGTCCAGCACCAGACTTGAGCCAGTGCTGAACAAGACGCCACCCGATGTTTCGAGCAGCGTTATAATCACTGTGCAACTCCTTTCCGCATTTCAAGCACTCAAACTCGTCACCATCACGGTTGCCTTCGTGGGTGAATCCACACTCACTGTGACTGCACCGTTGAGACGTGTATGCAGGATTCACGTCATCCACGTCGATGCCGTATTCTTCGGCTTTGTAATCGACGTGGCGGTGCAGTTCACGGAACGCCCACTGCTGGAACTTACTGGCGTTCGAGATGCGCTTACGGATGTGCTTCAAGTTCTCAAACGCAATCGCTGTGCAATCGTTCTCCACCGCTTCTTGAACGAGTGCTTTGGAGATTCGGTGGAGGTAGTCTGCGCTCCAACGAGCGAATCGTGGCCCGATGCTCTTGATGGTGAGATGCGCCGAACGAGTGCCTGTCTGTTGCAGGTTCCCACGACGACATTCATACTCGTCACGGCGGTGGTTGAGGTAATCTGCATTGCCGAGGAACGTTCCCGTGCTGGTGACGGCCACGTACCCATCCACGTTTAAGTCCACACCGAGAACCACTCCGTTCTCGGATTCTTCGTCGCAAGAAGGGTTAACGTCTTTCTTCACGGCGACGTGGAGGTAGTACGTGTCATCGCGTTTGTGGAGCGTTGCTTCGGCTTTCTCCCATTCATCAGTCCAGTAGTCCTTGAACGGCGTCCCCTCTTCGTAGACTGGCGTGACGTATTCTGCAGTCACGCGCTTGTCTGTGGTGGCGAGGGATACATGGTCGTCGTTGTACGTAATGGTGCGTCCATTATACACGACAACACTTCCTCGGAACTCGGGTTTGCTGGCTTTTTCACCGTCTTCAAGGATTCTGTCTTTGCAGTTCCCGAGCGCCGTTGCAGCGAGATTCCTTGCGGATTGAACGAGGCTGGATTGGAGGGAGAGGTTCTCACGAACGTCAGAATATGTCTCTTTGTGGAGCGTGTTCTTGGTGTCCGTGATGTTGTAGGGGTTGTCGTTCCATCCGTGGTCAGCGACGTGCTGCGCTGCTTGTCGGAACTGCTCGAACGTCTCATCAAGGACTTCGTGGTTGTCCTCGGGAACGTTGAGTTTGAGTTGGATGTTCCGAACAACCTCCATACTTCATTAGTATAGGTTGAACTAGTTAAGACTACATGTTGGAGGAGTCGACCTTGCTATCGAGCGTGGTTTTGGAAGGGTAGTGTCGGCTTCCTCCCCGAGGTCAAGCCTCGGGGTATCCGCCTTGAATTTTCGATGAAACAGTCCAGGTTCCGCTATCTGGGGGTGCTCGACCTGCTTCTCGTCGCCGGGTTCGTCGCGCTGTTCGGGCCGGCGACGCTCGCGTCGAGTATCGTCCTGCCGGCGATGCTGCTCGCCGGCCTCTCGGCGCTGCTGGCCGGGAGCGTCGCCCGCATCGCGCTCGGTCCCGTCACGGTGTCGTGGCGGTACTTCGTCGGCGTCACGTACGCGCTGTTCGCGCTGGTCCTCCCCGCGAGTTATCTCCCGAGTGTCCTCGCCGGCACCGCGGCCGCCGCCGAGTGGCTGTTGTTCGTGGTGGGGGCAGTCGGTGGACTCACGCTGCTGTTCTACGGCGTCGACGTCGTTCGCGACGGCGGCAACTTCGAGATCGAGACCGACGTCGAGCGGACGATCGGCTGAGTCTGTCGCTACAACCTATATTTACGTGGGGGACAATCGGGCACCTGTGCCGCAGAACGAACGCATCGCGATCCTCGGCGGGACGTTCACGCCGATCCACAACGGGCATCGTGCACTCCTACACAAGGCGTTTCAGACGGCCAGCCACGACGGCGACGGCGACGGCCACGTCGTCGTCGGCCTCACGTCGACCGAACTCGCGACACAGATGCGCAACGAGTCGCACGCCGAACTGCTCGGGACGTTCGAGCGCCGGCAGAACGACCTCGAGTCGGAACTCGAGCGGACGAGCGCCGCCTACACGGCGTCCTACGAGATCATCGAACTGGCGGACACGCGCGGCCCCGCCGCGACCCGTCCCGACGTCGACGCGCTCATCGCCTCGCCGGAGGCGAAGGCCCAGCGTCGTGCACACGAAGTGAACCAACAACGCGTCGACAGCGGACTCGGACCACTGGAGATCCACACGCCGCCGTTCGTCGTCGCCGAAGACGGCGTCCGCATCAGCAGCACGCGCATCCGAAACGGCGAGATCGACGTCCACGGCCGGCTGCTGGACGACTCGGCGTGAAACCAGATTGCCGGAGCCGAGTGCGGTGTGCGTCCTCCACGGTCCACCCTCGACTTTGTACGTTTCGCCCGCAAACACGTTGTCATGACGCAGGACGCGCGAGACCGACGGACGACCGACATCGTCCTCTACGGCGGGAAAGGCGGCGTCGGCAAGACGACGTGTGCGGCCGCCCACGCGCTCGCACTCTCGACAGCTGAGACAGACACGAAGACGCTCGTCGTCTCGACGGACCCCGCCCACTCGCTCGGCGACGCCTTCGAGCGAGAGCTGTCCGGCGAGCCCGAGGCCGTGACCGACTCGCTTTTCGCCGTCGAGGTCGACCCCGAGAGCGGACAGGACGCCTACAGACGCGTCGTCGAGGCGCTCGCGGACGAGTTCCGCGAGGCCGGCCTGCGACTGGCCGACGACGACCTCGAACGGCTGTTCGAGGCGGGGCTGGTCCCCGGCGGCGACGAGGTGGCCGCCCTGGAGTACATCGCCCGCTACGCCGACGCCGACTACGACCACGTCGTCTTCGACACCGCGCCGACCGGCCACACGCTACGATTGCTCGACCTCCCCGAGGTGCTCGGCGAGACGCTGGGCGTCGCCGGCGAGGTACAGCGGCGCGTCCAGCGGACCGCTCGCGCGGCCAAGAGCATGATGTTCGGTCCGGCAGCCTACTGGGGGTCTCGTGACGAGTCCGACGAGGTCGCGTCGCTCCAAGAACGGGTCGACGCGGTCGGCGAACTGTTGCGCGACCCGACGCGGACTCGCTTTCGAGTCGTCCTCACGCCCGAGCGGATGGCGATCGCCGAGGCCGAGCGTCTCGTCTCCCGACTCGGCGAGGCCGCGGTTCCGGTCGACTCGCTGGTGGTGAACCGAATCTTCGAGAACGAGGCGGACTGTCCGTGCGACCGCTGTCGGCGCGACGCCGAACGACACGCCCGGCGGCTACGGGAGATCGACGACCGCTTCGACCTCCCGGTCAGACGGGTTCCGCAACTGCCGGACGAGGCACAGGGACTCGACGCGCTGTCGACGCTCGGTCCGTCGCTGAGCGGGTCGTAGTTGCCCTCTCTCGACTCGTGGGGAGTCTTTTTCCGCTACGTCGACGGATACTGTTCGACCGGCGGACGCTCCGAGTCGCCGTCGGCCTCCTCGTCGTACAGCAGTTCGCCGGCGACGAACTGTGCGGTTCGGGGGTCGTCGGGGTTCTCGAACAGCCGCTCTGGCGGGCCGATCTCGACGAGTTCGCCGCCGTAGATGAAGCCGACGCGGTCGGAGAGTCGCTCCGCCTGGTGCATGTCGTGGGTGGCGACGACGACGCCGACGCCCCGCCGTCGCGCCTCTCGGATCGCCTCCTCGAGGAGTGCCGTGTTGCGCGGATCGAGGTTCGAGGTGGGTTCGTCGAGGAAGATCACGTCGGGGTCGACGGCGAGCGCGCGGGCGAACGCGACCCGCTGTGCCTCGCCGCCCGACAGCGACAGCGCGTTCTGATCGGCCTTGTCGGCGAGGCCGACGGCGTCGAGCGCCGTCCGGACCGGGTCGGCGATCGACTCGCGGCCCACCAGGCCGCGGAGTTCGCTCCCGAGACGCGCCCGCCAGGACTGCCGGACGCGTCTCCCGTAGCTGACGTTCCGGTGGACGGGCGCGTTGAACAGACTCGGCTCTTGGAACACCATGCTCGTGCGCCGACGGACCGCGAGTCGTTCCTCCTCCGAGAGCGACCAGAGGTCGGTCCCCTCCCACGCGACCGTCCCGGACTCGGGCGGGCGGAACGCCGAGAGCAGGCGCAGGAGCGTCGTCTTCCCCGTCCCCGAGGGACCGACGACGGTGAGCACCTCGCCGGCGTCGACGCCGAGCGACACGTCGTGAAGGACGGTCTCGTCGCCGTAGCCGACGGAGACGTCGATCGACTCCAGCATCACGACGAACGCTCCCCCCGCCCCTTGTTGCGGAGCCACGACCCGAGCGCGTTCACGCCGAGGACGAGCACGAGCAGGACGACGCCGAGGACGAGTCCGACCTCGTACCGTCCCTGTCGGGCCTCGACCGTGATCGCCGTCGTCAGCGTCCGAGTGTAGGATTCGCCGCCGCTGAACACGATGTTGCCGCCGACGATGAGGATGGAGCCGACCTCGCTGATGGCGCGGCCGAACCCCGCGAGCACGGCGGTGACGATGCCGTACCGCGCCTCCTTGATGACGACGAGCCCGACGTCGAGTTTCGTCCCGCCGAGCGCGTAGGCAGCGTCGCGGACGGGTTGGGCCACCCCCTCGACCGCCGAGAGGCTGACGCTCATGATGACCGGCGTCGCGAGGACGAACTGCGAGGCGATCATCGCCTCCGGCGTGAACGCCAGATCGAGCGCGCCGAGCGGGCCGCTGTTCGAGACCATCATCAGGACGACCAGACCGACGACGACGCTCGGGAACCCCATCCCGGTGTTGATGAGCGCCGTCACCGCCCGCTTCCCGGGGAAGTCGGTGAAGCCGACGACGAGGGCGACCGGGAGACTGAACAGGGTGCTGAGCCCGACGGCGGCGACGCTCACCTCCAGCGAGACGAGGACGATGCTGACGATGTACGTCCAGCCGCCGTCGGGAAGCTGTACTTGCAGTGGGTGCATTGGTCTGTGTCTCAGTAGTCGGCCGGAACCGTCGTCTCGACCCAGTGGAGGTACTGCTTGTCACGCGCCGAGAGCTGCTGTGCCTCGCTCGCGGAGTACCCCTGTGGCACGTACTGTGCGAAGTCGGGTTTCTCGGAGACGGCGTTCGGGAAGAACAGTTGCGACCCGTTTGCGGTGTAGTTTTCGATCATCGACTGCGTCTCGGGGCTGGTGAGGAAGCCGATGTACGCCATCGCGGCCTGGTAGTTGACGTCGGAGTACTTCGCCGGGTTCACCGCCATCACGCCGTAGGGGTTCTTCAGGATGACTGGTCCGCCCTTGAGCGGTCCCTGGACGTGGACGACGAGTCCGATCTCGTTCTTCATCGAGAGGTACGTCCCGCGGTCGGCCAGCGTGTACGCACCCGACTGGTCGGCCTGGACGAGCGTGTCGCCCATCCCTTTCCCGATCTCGCGGTACCAGTTCCCGCTGGGTTCGACGCCGGCCTCCTCCCAGATGATGAGTTCCTTCTTGTTCGTCCCCGAGTCGTCGCCGCGGGAGACGAACGTCGACTGACTGTCGGCGATGGTCGAGAACGCCTCGGTGGCGCTCTCCATCCCGTTGATGCCCGCCGGGTCGTCCTCGGGACCGACGACGACGAAGTCGTTGAACATCACGTCGCGACGGTTCACGCCGAACCCGTCCTGCATGAACCGGTCTTCGGCGTTGCGCGCGTGCACGAGGATGACGTCCGCGTCGCCGTCGCGGGCCGTCCGGAGGCTCGCACCAGTCCCCTTGGGGACCGTCTTGACCGTCACGCCGTAGTTCTCTTCGAACACCGGGTTGAGCTTGTCGAGGAGACCCGTGTCGTAGGTGCTGGTCGTCGTCGCGAGCGTCAGCTCGCCGTCGCCGATCTGTCCCGACGCCTGTGCGCCGGAGCCGCCGTCGCCGCCCGTCCCCGTACTGTTCCCCGTCTGGTTCTGTGGCTGTTCCCCCTGTGACGTACAGCCAGCAAGTCCGAACACTGCGCCGGCCGTCGCCGCCTGCAGGAACCGCCTCCGTTGTATCGTCATGGGAACATCGATGGATGAGAGTCAGTTAACTGTTGTTGTTTCAGCGACGAATGTCGCTACTGGCCGGTAGTCGAGGAGCCGGAGGAGCGGAGAGACACTGTCCGTTCGGCGAGCCGGTCGGCCCTCCGGGCGAGAAAAACGGTGTAGTCGACGCTGTTCGACAGTTCCTGCGACCGCGGTCAACGCCGGCGTTCGACGCGACGACCGATCTCGCTGGCGGTGACGAGCGCGTCGCGGACCATCTCCGGCGTGACGTCGAACGGTTCGTTGTGGATCGTCTCGTCTTCGGCGCAGGCGGCCTCGGCGACGGTCAACAGCTCTTCGTCCGTCGGATCGTCGAGGCCGACGTCGGCGAGTTTCACGGGGAGTCCGACGTCCAGCGAGAAGCCGACGACGTCCTCAACGACCTCGTCGGACTGTCCCTCGAGTACCAACTGCGAGAGCGTCCCGACGTTGACCTTCTCGCCGTGGGTCGCCTCGTGGGTCGCCTCGAGCTGCGTCAGTCCGTTGTGGATGGAGTGCGCCGCCGCGAGTCCGCCGCTCTCGAAGCCGAGCCCCGACAGCAGCGTGTTGGCTTCGGTGACGGCTTCGACGCTCTCGGTGACGGCGTCGTTCTCGACGGCGTCGACCGCCGAGACGCCGTGTTCCCGAAGCGTCTCGTAGCAAAGTTTGGCGAGTCTGTGACCCGCGCGGGTGTCCTTGCCGCCGAGGATGTTGTCGCCGGCAGCGCGCATCGTCGCGTCGGCCTCGAACCACGTCGCGAGGGCGTCGGCGATCCCGGACGTGAAGAACCGGGTGGGTGCGGCGGCGACGAGCGCCGTGTCGACGAGGACGACGTCGGGGTGACGGTCGAGGAAGCGGTACGCCTCGAACTCGCCGTGCTCGGTGTAGACGACCGACAGCGCGCTGCACGGTGCGTCGGTCGAGGCGATGGTCGGCATGGCGACGACGCCGAGTCCGAGGTCCTCGCCGACGGCCTTCGCTGTGTCGAGCGCCTTCCCGCCGCCGGCACCGACGACGAACTCGGCCTGTGCGTCGGCCGCCAGTTCGCCGACGCGATCGATCTCGCTGCTCGAACACTCGCCGCTGAACATCGCAGTCGTGACCGCGGCGTCTCTCGACTGGAGACTCTCGGTGACGTCTGCCTCGACGAGATCCATCACGACCTCGTCGGCGAGCAGCAGCGCCGACCCGCCGAGCGACTCGGTGTGCGTGCCGATCTCCGCGGCGACGCCGCGGCCCTGTACGTACGACTCCGGGGAACCGAATATCTGTGCCATACCCTCGGAAGTTCGCCGCCTGCTCGAATAGTTCTAGGCCCGACTCTCACGGTTCGAGAACGAAGCCGACGCGTCGCCGGTCACGACCCCTTGAGCAGGTGAGCGAGACCGAGCGCCTCGGCGACGACCCACGCGACGAACAGGAGGTACGCGACGAGCAGCAGCCACGCCTCCGCCGTCGTCAACGAGAGGTCGGTCCGGAGCAGTGCGAACAGGAGGACCGTCGCCAGCGTGAGGACGCCGAGCATCGGCACCGCCGCGGAGAAGTTCACCGCCGTGCTCCCGGCGATGAGCACGCCGATCGGGATCGCCACCAGCAGGTCGAACGTGTTCGACCCGAGGACGTTGCCGAGGCTCGTGACGCTGTTTCCGTCCTGCGCCGAGCGGACGCTCACCAGCAGGTCGGGGAGACTCGTCGCCGCGGCGATGATCGTCACCCCGGCGAGGAACTCGGGGATACCGAACGTCTGCCCGAGCGACTCGACGCTCCCGACGAGCAGTTCGACGCCGACGAGGATGATCGCCAGTCCGCCGACGAGCATCCCCCACGAGCGTCCGATCGCACCCCCGCTGGTGTCGGCGACGGTGTCGGAGTCGGTGACGTCCTGCCACTGGATGAACAGATACAGCCCGTACAGAAAGAGCGGAATCGCAGCCAGCGGGCGGGTGACGGTCCCGGTGAGTTGGCCGGTCGTCGACGCCGGATAGTAGATGACCGACAACGCGAGCGTCACCACCAGCGCCGAGACGGCGATCATGTAGAACTGCGCCTCCTTGTAGACGACCGTCCGGTTCGTCTCGAGGTCCTCCGAGACGGTGAGTCCCGACAGTGCCGGGATGACGAGGATGTTGAAGATCGCAGAACCGACGATGGCGCCGACGCCCATGTCGAAGACGCCGGAGAGCGCCGCGACGACGACGCTTGCGAGTTCCGGAAAGCTCGATCCGACGGCGACGACGACAGAGCCCTGGACGACCGCCGGGAGGCCGTAGTACGTCGCGAGGCGGTCGGCCGACTCCTCGAGCCACCCGCTGCCGAACCAGATACAGACCGTGGCGAGTGCCACGAGCACCACGTGAACGAGTGTCGTGTCCGGAAGCACGGAATCGAGTACCATTCTCGGTGCCGACTTTGACGGTGGTCCCAAAGAGCGTACCGGCGTCGACCACACCGACGAGAGTACTCTATATTTCAATTTAACAGAAATTCATCTCAAGCGGATAGTTGACGTGGGTCGAACACCAGTTTTGCGTACCGGCGGCTGTCCGGTCGACGCCGACCGCCTGCCGTCGGAGAAACCTATGTCCAACGAACCAACGAACCTGTCCCCCGCTACGGACACTAGCCACTCGTCGCACAGCACGCTCGTCGACTCGGTTCTGACTCTCGGCGAACGGACCAAAGATGCGCTGCTGTTCAGTTCGACCTATCTCGTCGTCGTCGCGATAGCCGAGGTCCTCACCGTGATGGCCGCGCTCTCGCTGTCGTCGAGTCCGGCACCGCTCGTCGTCGGGCTGGTCACCTTCGCCGTCTACATGGGTGACCGACTCGCGGACGTCGACACCGACGAACTGTCGAACCCGCTGCAGGCGGCGTTCGTCCGTCGCCACGAGACGACGCTCTCGGTGCTCTCCGCGGCGGCGTACGGCCTCGCGATCGCGGTCTCCATCCTCGGCGGCCCGGTCGCACTCGCCATCACGCTGCTCCCCGGTGCGTTCTGGGTGCTGTACGCCTCGGAGTGGCTTCCGGAACTCGGTCTCTACGTCCGTCGACTGAAAGAGGTGCTCGTCCTCAACTCGGCGGTCGTCGCCCTCGCGTGGGCGGTCTGCCTCGTGTTCCTCCCGCTGACGTTCGCCGACGCCGCCGTCACGCCCGCCGCCGTCGTCGTCTTCGTCCACTTCTTCCTCGACTCGTTCGTCAACACCGAGATCCCGAACGTCAACGACAGAGCGGTCGACGAGGCCACCGGCGTCTCGACGCTTCCGGTCGTCTTCGGCGTGCGTCGGACCCGACAGATCGTCTACGGTCTCGATCTCCTCTCGGCCGGTCTCGTGGGATACGCGTTCCTCGCGGGACTGTTCTCGACCGCGGTGACCGTCGCCCTGCTCGTCGGTCTGGGCTACGCACTCGTCGTGGCGGCGTTCGTCGGCCGGACCGAACGATACGCGCGTCTCGCCGTCGCCGGCGAACTGAAGTCGCTCGTCGTCGTGGCCGTCCTCGGCGTGTCGCTCCTCTAGGTCCCGCACTCTGCCCGGCGCGACATCGTCTGTAACCAGACACTCTTCGTCGCAATAACCATCGCACGTTTGATATGTGCCCGCCGCGTCGGGGGCAGTAGCTGTGGATACTCCGCTCGTGCTCACCGTGGTGTTGGCCGCGTCGGTCGCCGTCGGGACGGCGGCGACGATACTCGCCTGGCGGGCACGACCGGAACCGGGAGCGACGCCGCTGGTCGGGTTACTGGTCGGACAGAGCTGGTGGTCGACGTGTCTCCTGTTTCAACTGCGCGCGCCGACCCGCGAGGCGGTGTTGCTCTGGACGGACCTCGCGTGGGTGGGTGTACTCACGATCCCCGTCGCCTGGCTCCTGTTCTCGCTGGAGTACACTGGCCGCGACCAGTACGTCCAACCCCGGTACGTCGGACTGTTTGCCGTCGTGCCGGTCGTCACGGTCGTCCTCGCACTCACGAGGCAGTACCACGACCTCCTGTACGTGACGTCCGTCTCGCTCGGGACGACCGGCGTCCCGGTCGTCGTGGAGGACGGTACGTGGTACTGGGTCGCCGCCGGCTACACCTATCTGCTCGGCGTCGGAGGGATGATCCCCCTGCTCGGCTTGCTGACGAGCGACGCCGCCCCGTTCCGCGGACAGAGCGTCGCGCTCCTCGTCGGACTGGTGGTGCCGTGGGTGACGAACCTGCTGTATCTCGGGGAGGTGCTCTCGATCGGCGGCGTCGACCCGACGCCCGTCGCCTTCGGCGTCTCCGGCGTCGCGTATCTCGGCGCGCTCACGCAGTTTCGACTGTTGGGGACGGTTCCAACGCCGAACGCACGGGCACGTCGGCTCCTCTTCGATCGGATGCAGGAGGGTGCCGTCGTCGTCGACTCGAACGATAACGTCGTCGACGTGAACGACAGCTCGCTCGACATCCTGGGGGTCGACTCGTGTGCCGTCCTGGGAGCCCCCGCAGACGAGGTCATCCCCGAGTACGACCGCCTCCCCGACGACGGGAAGCTCTCCGGCCATCTGACCGTCGAGACGCAGTTCGGCACCCGCCCGTACGACGTGGTCGTCACTCGGATCAACAACGTCCGCGGAACTCCGATCGGGCGCGTGATCCGGTTTCACGACGTGGGGCAACATCTCCGTCAACAGCAACGACTCGAGGTGTTGCACCGCATCCTGCGGCACAACATCCGGACCGAAACCAACGTCATCCACGGCTACGTCGACCAGTTCGCCGACGACGCCAACGCAGAGATCGTGAAGAAGCGGGCGCTTCGGATCGACGAGATCGGACAGAAAGGTCGAGAGGCCATCGAACTGTTCGACACGACGCGCGGAGGCGACCGCCCACGGTCGCTCTCGTCGCTCCTGGGCGACTGTCTCACGGACGCTCGCGACGAACAGCCAGCGGCCACCTTCACGTACGATCCGCTCGACGAGGACGTCGCCGTCGCCGGCGTCCTCGAGTCGGTCTTCTCGAACCTCCTGGAGAACGCCGTCGTCCACAACCCGAACGACGACCCACACGTCCGAGTCAGCGTCCGTCGCGTCTCCGACGCCGACCGCGTCCGCGTCGCCGTCGCCGACGACGGCCCCGGGATCGACGACTACGAGCTGCGCCCCCTCGAAGACGGAACCGAGACGCCGTTGAAACACGGGAGCGGGCTGGGGCTCTGGATCGTCAAGTGGGGCGTCGACGTCGCCGGTGGAACGGTTCGGTTCGCCGCGAACGACCCGACCGGACTCGTCGTCACGGTCGACGTCCCGACCTACGAGCAGCAGTGATCCTCTCCTCACCCTGATCGGCAGGAGTCGAACGTCGACTTCGGAAGTTCGTCGACGTCGCTCCCGTCCACCTCGTTTCTAAATTTTGTGTCTGAACGAAACTTATATACGAGCAGAGCACATACGGATTATTGTGCGTTGAGAGACGCACTCTCCCCACCACCAACCAGCAACGTCGGAATCACGACCGACGCTTTTCTCGTCGGTCGTGTTCGGGGGCGTGCCGCCCTGCGTGACCGCTCGCACGCAGGCCTTCGCTCCTTTCGTCTCAGTCTTTCACGCCACTCGGTACCGGCCGTGTTCGACTCATAGGGGTTATCGTAGCCAACCGGAAGAGCAGAGACGCCCGGCACGCAACGGGGTTCGATGCTTCTAGAGAACAACTATGAGATTCTCCGATAACCCCTATCAGTGTCCCAGCGACGTCTCGAGCTGGGAGACCTCGAGACGAGGGTCGGTCGTCGGAGCAGGCCGTCCCGACGAGAGTCAACCCCGCACCGAATCGACGCCGTGGTACCGCCGAGCGGTCGACTGCCCACGCCGAACGGCGATCGCTGAAACCGGGCGTTGTCGTGGTAATATACTGTTTCACGACTGTTGCAACGATGGGACAGTCTGTATCACATATGTGTCGGGGGCTCGAGGGTAGAGATACGATGAACGACACAGCCGTCGACATCCTGTATCTGGAGGACGACCCGCTCGCGAGTCGACTGCTCGAAGAAGTGTGTCGTTCCAGTCGGACGCGCGCAGACGTGCGGACGGCACGGAACCGCGACGCGGCAGTCGAAGCGTTGACCGCCGGGGAACAGCCGGATCTCCTCTTGGTCAGCCGGGAGTTCGGTGCCGGCCGCGGGCTGGCGACGCTCGAGTCGCTCCGCGAGCGCGTCGACCTCGAGTCAGTTTCGGTCGTCGTGCTCGGTCACTCCGACGACCCGGTCGACGTCACCGACGCCTACGAGCGTGGAGCCGACGCGTACGTCCAGAAGCCGCCGAACTTCAGCGAACTACTGAATCTCGTCGAACCGCTAGTGGCCGCCCCGCGGCGCGCAGAGATCGTGGGGATGTCGCCGCAGATGGTTCAACAGCCGCACCGCGAACGCGCTTGAACGGTCCGCCGAGACGAGCGATCTCGCGTCCCGACTGTCGGTCTCTCTTCGCTTTCTCTCTTCGGTCTCACGACCGTCCCATCGAACGAAACTCTCGCGTGACTAGAACAGCCCGAAGAGCCACTGGAGGATCCCGTCGAGGAAGCCGGAGTTGGAGCGGTCTGCCGGCGTCGGTTCCGACGACAGCGCCCCCGGCGTCGGCGTCGGCTCCGAGGATGAGGACGTCGGAGGTTCCGACGACGTCGTCTGACTCGTCTGCGACGTCGGCGACTGGGTCGGTGTCGGCGACTGGGTCGGGGTGGCGGTCGGCGTCTGCGTGGTCTCTCCCCCCGCGGTGTTGGATTCGTCGAGGATCCCCTGGTCGACGAACGCCTCTCGGAGGGTGACGATCTCGATGCCCCGCTGTTTCGCCTGTCGGATGGCGAAGCGGATGCGCTCCTGCGTCAGGTCGTCCGCGTAGTTGTGTCCGGCGAACATCCCCAGCATCCCGTCGCGCTGGACCGTATCGAGGAAGTCGGTGATCTCCGACTCCGACATACGCTCCTCACGGAAGTACTCTCGTCCGATGCGGTACGGGTCGGCGTCAGCTCCCGGGTTCAGTCCGTCGTAGTCGTAGTTCGCGACGCCGGCGTAGTGTTCTTCGACGATCTCCATCACGGCCGGTCCGCGGCGACCGTACGGGAAGACGAAGTTGTCGACGTCGAACCCCATCGACTCGAGTCGCTCCTTCGACTCTTTCGTGGCTCTCTCCAGAACGTCGTCGGTCAGTCGCTCGTAGGCGTCGTCTTCGACGGCGTACGACCCCTCGACCGGCTCTTCCAGGAGGAGGTAATCACCCCTTTCGTCGCTCTCGCCGCCGACCACCGTGGCGACCTCTCCTTCTTCCGTTTCCTCGTCCGTGATCAGGATAGTGTCGCCCGGGAACCCGCCGTGGAGACTCCGCTCCACGTAGACCCGCTCGTCGCCCGACTCGACGTCCGCGGTGATGGTGATCGGCCCCACCGCTCGGTGTTCGAACGTGTGCGACATGACCTCCCACCCGGCGTCCTGCATCTCCAACAGCTGGTCGCGGCTGAGTCCTTCGTCGTCGGCTTCGACGACGCTCACGATGGCGCCGACGCAGGCCGGCGCGTCCTCCTCGCGGTGGACGGGGAACGCCTTCGAGTAGTCCGACGCGGGACTGTCGTCGTAGACGAACACCAACTGTCCGTTCGATTCCTGAGCGCTGGCGACCGGGATCGCGCTGAGTCCGATACCGGCGGCGGCGGCCTGCACGTACTGCCGTCTCGTGGGAGTCACTGAGTTCATTCTGTAGGGCACCTTCGGTCTACCTCCGAGAGAACGTCGCAGGGCGTTTATTATGTGTCAGATAAACGAAGTAAGCATGTCCTACCCTCTCACGGATCGGCGTCGTCCCGAGCGGGCACCGAATCGAGCCCCTCCCGGCGAGCTGCCGCTCGCTCGATTCGACGGCCGTCGTCTGGCTCGGGTTACGTCCGGCTTCCCCCAAGGCGTTTGTCGCTCGTCCACGTTGGTCACGTGATGGTCGACGCTCGCGAGTACCACGAACGGACGAAACACTCTCCGGCGAGCATCCGCAGCGACTCGTTCTCGCTGGACTTCGAGAACCAGCCGCGACCGTACAAGGTGTACGAGGACCTGCCGCGAGTCACGCCCTCGGAGTCGCCCACACCGCCCACAGAACCGACGCTGTCGGCGATCGCGACTGCGACCAGCGAACCGGAGCATCCCCAGGGAGAGACCGCCGAGATCGACGCACGGACGCTCCACGCGCTCTGTCACTACGCGACCGGAGTCACGAAGGAGATCGAACGCCAGGGGCGACGGATGCGGTTCCGGGCCGCCTCCTGTACGGGGAAGCTGTACCACGTCGATCTCTACGCCGTCATTGGCGATCTCGACGGTCTCGACGCGGGCGTCTACCACTTCGACCCCGATACCGAGGTGTTCGACGTGCTCCGCGAAGGGGACTACCGCGGGGTGCTCGCCGAGGCGACGAACAGCCGGGACGTTGCGACCGCGCCGGTGACGTTCGTCGCCACCTCCGAGTGGTGGCGCAACGCCTGGAAGTACCGCGAACGGACGTACCGGCACGCCTTCTGGGACTCCGGAACGATCCTCGCAAACCTCCTGGCCGTCGCACACGGCGGCGGACATCGAGCGACGGTCGTCACCGGGTTCGCCGACGACCCGGTCGCCGACCTGCTCGGCGTCGACCCCGAGACCGAAGCCCCGCTCGAACTCGTCCCCGTCGGGAGCGGCGACCCCGTCCCCGACGCGCGGGCGGTCGACCCGATCGATCCGACGGAGCGGCCGCTGTCGGAGACGGTCGTCGACTACCCGTTGGTTCCCGACGCCTGGCGACAGAGCAGGCTGGCGGACGCCTCGGAGGTGGAGACGTGGCGTGACCGGGTCGCCGAGACCGTCGAGAGCGGCGTCGCCACGCACGGGGTAGGGGACGGCGAAACCGTGTCGCTCGACCCCGTCGACGCCGAGACGGCGTCGAGTCGACCCGTCGGTGCGACCGTCGACCGCCGGGGGTCGCTCCGCGAGTACAGCCACGACGCCATCAGCGCGCGACTGTTCGCGACGGTGATGGACCGTGCGCTTCGTGGCGTCCCGACCGACTGCGTCGCCGGAGAAACCGGACGTCTCCTCGATTGCTACTGTCTGATCCACGCCGTCGAGGGAGTACCGAGCGGAGCCTACCAGTACCACCCCGAGGAGAACGTCCTCGAACGACTGGGCGAGACGAGTCGTCGGACGGCGGGCCACCTCGCGCTCGACCAGTCGGTCGTCGGCGACGCCGCGGTGAACGTCTATCTGCTGGCCGACGTCGACGGCCTCGTCGAGCGAGTGGGGAACCGGGGCTACCGACTCGCTCAGTTGTTGGGCGGCGTCGGACTGGGACGGCTGTATCTCGCGACCTACGCCCACCGGAGACTCGGCGGTCGCGGGTTCACCTTCTACGACGATCTCGTCACCGAACATCTCTCACCGCGTGCGGAGAACCAGACGCCGACGACGCTGTTCGCGTTCGGGAAACCGGCCTGACCGTCACCCGCTGACGGGCGACTGGCCGGTCGCGCTCTCACCGCTGAGTCGCCCTTCGACGAGTGCGAACAGGGAGTCGAGGCCGATCGCCAACAGTGCCCCCGGGATCGCCCCCGCGAGCAGCTGTGGCGTGTCGAAAAGCGAGATGCCGGTGATGACCCAGACGCCGAGCCCGCCGCCGCCGATGAAGAACGCCAGGTAGGCCGTCCCGACGTTGAGGACGGCGCTCGTCCGGATGCCGGCGAAGATGACGGGGACGGCGAGCGGCAGCTTGATCCTCCGCAGGATCTGGTTCTCCGTCATCCCCATCCCGCGGGCCGCCTCGACGGTGCTCTCGTCGACGTTCTCGAGGCCGGCGACAGTGTTGGTCAGGATCGGGAGGAGCGCGTAGGTGAACAGGCCGACCAGTGCCGGCAGGAACCCCAGTCCGAGCAGGGGGAAGACGAGTGCGATGATGGCGAGCGTCGGGATGGTCTGTGAGACGTTGCCGACGCTCATGACGACGGACTTGGCCCGTTCGTTCCGCGTCGCGAGGATGCCCAGCGGAACGGCGACGACGATCGCCAGCCCCACCGACACCAACACGAGCGTCAGATGCTCCTCGAGGAGGCCGAGGAACTCGTCGGAGTGCGTCACGAGGTAGCTGTACGCCGCCGCGAGCGTGTCGAGCAGCCCCATCGGTTCAGGCACCCCCGTCCGACTGGTGGGCGCGGATGTCCGCCTCCGTGATCGACCCGACGACGTCGTCGTCTCTGACGACGGGCAGCGACGTCGCGTCGGCTTCGATCATCCGCGAGAGGGCGATGTCGACCGTGTCTGTGGGTGTGACGTAGTGGTCGCCGGTGCCGTCGGCGAGCGGCGCGGCCGTCGCGGGCGACGTCTCGGTGACACTCGCCGCCTGGTCCGTCGGTTCGCCGTCGGCGACGTGTTCCGCGTCGACGTCCTCCTGCATGACGTCGCGGACGGGCGTGATCTGCAACTCCTTGAGCGTCCGGTCGGCACCGATGAACTCCTCGACGAAGTCGTTGGCCGGGTCGTGGAGGATCTCCTGAGGCGTCCCGTACTGGACGAGTTCGCCCACGTCGAAGATGGCGATCTTGTCGCCCATCTTCAGCGCCTCGTTGATGTCGTGGGTGACGAAGAGAATCGTCGTGTCGATCCGGTCTTGGATCTCGAGGAACTCGTTCTGCAGCTCCTCGCGGGTGATCGGGTCCAACGCGCCGAACGGCTCGTCCATCAGGATGACGTCGGGGTCCGCGGCGAGTGCGCGAGCGACGCCGACGCGCTGCTGTTGGCCGCCGGAGAGCTCGGTGGGGTACTGGTCGCGATACTGCGCCGGCGGGAGGTCCATCAGTTCGAGCAGTTCGTCGACGCGGTCGTCGATGCGCGAGCGGTCCCACCCCTTCAGTTCGGGCACCGTCGCGATGTTCTCACCGACGCTCATGTGATCGAACAGGCCGATCTCCTGGATGACGTAGCCGATGTCTCGCCGGAGGTCGACCTTCTGGAGCTCTTGGACGTCGGTGCCGTCGTAGTAGACGGTCCCTTCCGTGGGGTCTTGCATCCGGTTGACGAGCGTCATCGTCGTCGTCTTCCCACAGCCGGAGGGGCCGACGAACACCGTCGTCGTCCCGCGTTCGACCGCGAAACTGATCTCCTCGATGGCGACGGTCTGATCCGAGTAGATCTTCGTGACGTCGTCGAACTCGATCATCGTCTCCCGCTGCGATGCGACTGTCGTGTCTGTCGTGTCTGCCGTGTCTGTCGGGTGCTGAGTCATGCTATCGACCTCTGGACGAGCTGCGTACCGAGCGTCGGTTCGACGTCCTCGCCGTTCTTGAGCCTGAACAGCTGTTCGAGGACGCGGAACGTGTAGTCGAAGGCCAGTGCCAGCAGCGAGACGACGACCGTCGAGACGACGATGGCCGCCGGGTAGGCCTCGCTGATGCCGTTGAAGATGGGGTCACCGAGGTTGTTCGCGCCGATGAACGCGCCGATGGCGGCGATGCCGACGAGGATGACGACCGCGTTGCGCACGCCCGCCATGATGACCGGGATCGCCTGCGGGAGTTGGAGTCGCCACAGCCGTTGGGTCTTCGTCATCCCCATCCCGCGGCCGGCCTCGATGGTCGCCTCGTCGACCTGCGTGAGTCCGAGGTACGTGTTCCTGACGATCGGTAGCTGCGCGTAGAGCACGAGCGCGATGACCACCGGAATCTGACCGATGCCGACGAGGGGGATCAACAGCCCGAACAGCGCGATGCTCGGCACCGTCATCATCATGCTCGCCCCCCAGAGGATCCCCTTCCCGAGGCGGTCGTCGTAGGTGCAGAGCACGCCGAGCGGGACGCCGAGGACTAACGCGAGCCACACCGAGTCCAGGACGACGATGACGTGGTTGACGAGCAGCTCCCACAGCAGCGACTGGTTCTTCAGGAAGTACTCGACGTAGGCGTCCACGAACAGGGGCAGCGAGTCGACGGGAACCGCCATCAGAGCACCCCCGTCCGCTGCAGGTACTCTTTGGCGACCGTCTGTGGGTTCACCTTGTCGAGTGCGACCCGCTTGTTGAGCTTCCGCATCTGGTCGGTGGTGAGCCCTTCGCTGATCGCGTTCAACGGTTCTCGAATCGACGGGTTGGCTTCGAGGGTGGGCATCCGAACCATCGGAGCCGCGTTGTACACCGGGAAGAACTTCTCGTCGTCTTCGAGCACCTGCAGGTCGAACTGGATGATCCGCGGGTCGGTGTTGAAGCCGACGCCGATGTCGGCCTCGCCGCCGCCGACGACCTGATAGAGGAGTCCGGAACCGATGTTCTCGACCTGTATCTGCTGCGTGTGACCGTCGAACCCGTAGTGCTTGATGAGACCCGGCCAGCCGTCCGCGCGACTCTGGAACTCCGCGTTCAGCGCGACCGTGACCCCCTCGTCGGTTTCCTTGAGATACGAGGCGAGCCCAGAGAGCGACTTCACGCCGGTCTCGTTCGCCCACTCGGGGTTCGCCATCAGCACGTACGTGTTGTTGAGCGGTGCCCGTCGCAGGAACGTGAGCTCGTGTCTCTTCTCGAACTCCTGTTTGACCTTCTTGTAGAGCTTCGCGGGGTCGGTGACGACCTCGTCGTGCTTCGGCGGAAGGGTCTGCCAAGCCGTGCCCGTGTACTCCCAGTACAGCTGTATCTCTCCGGAGTCGACCGCCCGGAAGTTGGTCGTCGTGCCGCCGAGACCGACCTGATCGCCGACGGTGAGGTCGGTGTTCGCCGAGAGCGCCTCGTAGGCGAGATAGCCGAGAATCTCCTGTTCGGTGAACCGTTTTGAGCCGACCTTGATCGAATCACTCCGCAACTGTGTCGCGAGGGTGAGACAGCCGGAGGTCCCTCCGACAGCCGCCGTCGCGGCGAGCCCACCCCCCTTCCTGAGCAGCCCGCGCCGTGTGTCTTGACTTGGCATACCATCTCATTCTGGAATGAGCACCCTAAGGGTTGACCCACACTAGTTCATCATTTATATACCGAGACGCTCGTGGGGGTGGTGGCGACGACGCCGTCACGCAGGCAAACGTGTCAAATGTGCCGGCAGAAGGTGTGAGACGGCTGTCACCGTCGAGAAGTGTCGACCCCCTCGCGTCGGGACTGTCGGACCGGGTTCCGCTCGCGGGCGACGTCGAGCGCCTCGGGGACGACCGCTGCCGACGCGGTCGTGACGCCGTCGGTGGTCTTGGCGACGACGTCGCCGCGTGGCCCCGCGATCAGGCTCTCGCCGGCGTGGTGACGCCCCGACTGCGACCCGAGGTGGTTCGACCCGACGACGTAGCAGGTCTGGTCCAACGCACGGGCGCGGCAGAGCAGTCGCCAGTCACGGTCGAACGAGCGACGCCACGCCGCGCTGACCGCCAGCAGGTCGCAGTCGGCCTCGGCGTAGGCGACGGCGAGTTCGGGGAAGTTCAAGTCGTAACACAGCAGGAGTCCGAGGCGACCGACGGGCGTGTCGACGGTCGTCGCCTCGGACCCCGCCGTGAACTGCGTCGCCTCCTCGCCCCACGGCTGTCGCTTCCGGTAGGTCGTCTCGACGCCGTCGCCGGAGACGTACACGAGCGCGTTGTAGACGTCGTCGCCGGCGGCCTCGGGGAGTCCGACGACGAGGTCGACGCCGGTGTCGCGAGCGACCGTCTGCACGCGTTCGGTCACGGGACCGGGGACGCTCGTCTTCGTGGCGGGGACGACGTCGAGGTCGTAACCGGTCACGCAGAGTTCGGGGAAGACGGCGACCGCCGTCGCCGCCGGCAGGCGCTCGGCGAGTCGCTCGATCCGGTCGAGGTTCGCGTCGACGTCGCCGACGGTCGGTTCGAACTGGCAGGCTGCGACACGAGGCTGTGTCATGGTCGCTCGCTCGACCTCCGTCGATGGAACATACCCTCACGTTGGCGCGTCGCCGGGGTAACCGTTCACCCCTACATCTCCACGACTTAAATCCTGAACAGGGACGGAAGGAGGTGTATAAATAGCCGCTACAAGTTCGCCCGGAGGCTTAGGGAGGTGTCCCTGTTTGTAGTTCACATACGATGTCACGACGACAGGCCGAGCAGTCGACCGGGACGGCGGATGCGGCGCCGACGCTCATCGACTGCGACATCCACCAGAAGTGGCGCGACCCCGAGGAGGTCGTCGCCTACCTGCCCGACCAGTACAAGGACCGCGGCGTGCAGTCGCCGAGCATCCTCTACGACAACGTCGCTGAGTTCTCGCGTCGCGACGCCGTCCCGGACGACGGGGGGCCGGCAGGGTCCAGTATCGAGAAGATGAAGGAACACCACTTCGAGGAGTTCGGCGTCGACTACGCAGTTCTGACCGGCAACTCCTATCTCAACCTCACCGCCCTGCCGAACCGAGACTACGCCGCCGAACTCGCGGTCGCGAACAACAAGTGGGCCATCGACAACTGGCTCGCGGAGGGCGGCCCGTTCGTCGGGTCGCTGTTGGTCGCCCCGCAGAAACCCGAGCGGATGGCCGAGATGATCCGCGAACTCGGCGACCACCCGCGCGTCGTGCAGGTCGTGATGCCGATGGCCTCCCAGCTGCCCTACGGCCACGAGTACTACTGGCCGATGTACGAGGCCGCCGAGGAGATGGGCCTGCCGATCGCGATGCACCCCTACACCGAGGGTCACGGCGTGACGCGGCCGCCGACGGGTGCGGGCCACCCGAACACCTACTTCGAGTGGCACACGCTCCTCGGGACGTACGCGATGGGTCAGCTCGTCAGTCTCGTCGCCGAGGGCGTGCTCGCGAAGTTCCCCGACCTGAACTTCGTCGTCGTCGAGGGGGGGCTCAGCTGGGTGCCGCACTTCATGTGGCGGATGGACAAAGACTGGAAGGCGCTCCGCGCACAGGTGCCGTACCTCCAGAAGCCGCCGAGCGAGTACGTCCGTGACCAGGTGCGGTTCACCACCCAGCCCATCGAGGAACCCGACGACCCCGAGCATCTCCTGCAGATTCTGAAGATGATGCACGCCGAGGAGACGGTGATGTTCGCGAGCGACTACCCTCACTGGGACACCGACTCGCCGCTGTACGCGCTGCCGCCGATGCCCGAGGAGATGGAGCAGGCCGTGATGGCCGGCAACGCACAGGAGCTGTACGGACTGCCGAACGACCCGACGAGCCTCCCGACCAACTGAGAGACAATGCAGAAACGATTCGAGATCTGTCCGACCGACGAACTGCCACCCGGCGAACGAACGATCGTCGACCTGAACGGCCACTCCGTCGGCGTGTTCAACGTCGACGGCGAGTACTACGCGCTGAAGAACGACTGTCCCCACCAGCGAGCGCCGCTCTGCATGGGGAAGGTGACGGGGACGACGTCGTCCGCCACGCCCGGCGAAGTGGAGTGGCGAGACGACGGGAAGATACTGCGCTGTCCGTGGCACGGCTGGGAGTTCGACATCGCGACCGGCGAATCCGTCTTCAACCCGCACAAGGTCCGCGCGCGGTCGTTCGACACGGCCGTCGAGTCGACACAGAGCGGCGAGGAGGCCGACGCCAACGCCACCGACGGTGGCTGTGACTGCGGAGCGAACATAGAGGGCGAGCAGCCGCCGGTCGACACCTACGAGGTGGACGTCGAGGACGAACAGGTCGTCGTCTACCTCTAACTCTGATGAACACCGAGCGAGCGGTCACGTTCGCACGGTCGGCGACGACCGCGGACGCTCCGGACGGCGTCGACGCACACGTTCGAGCGCGCGTGCTCGACACGCTCGCGGCCGTCACCGCCGGCTATCGACAGGACGGCGTCGACGTCGTCCGCGAGTACGCCACGTCCCATCTCGACGGGACGGAGACGGCGCGGGCGACGCTGCTCGACGGGTCGGGCGAGACGGTGAGCGTCGAAGGGGCGGCCCTCGCGAACGGCGTCGCCGCGAACGCACTCGACGTCGACGACGGCCACCGCGAGGTGAAGGGACACCCCGCCGCGGTGGTCGTCCCACCCGCGCTGGCGGCCGCCGAGGCGGTCGACGCGTCGGTCAGCGAGTTCCTCGACGCCGTCTTCGTCGGCTACGAACTCGCCGTCCGCGCGGGGCTGGCGATCCACGCGATCGACGACGTCTACACGGGGACGGGGTCGTGGGGTGCGGTCGGCGCGGCCGCGGCGACCGCCCGGCTGTTCGAGTTCTCCGCAGCACAGACGGCACACGCTCTCGGCGTCGCCGAGTACCACGCACCGCGGACGCCGATCATGCGCGGCGTCGAGCGTCCCGGGATGACCAAAGACGGCATCGGCTGGGGGGCGTACGTCGGCGTCGTCGCCGCGCAACTCGCCGAAGCCGGCTTCACCGGGTCCGGGACGGTCTTCGACGAATCGTCGGTCGACGACTCGCTGGGCGAGGAGTTCCACGTCACGAAGGGATACCTGAAACCGTACCCGTGCTGTCGCTGGGCGCAACCGGGTATAGAAGCCGTCTTGGACCTCCGCTCCCGAGAGAACGTCGACCCGACGTCCGTCGAGTCAGTTCGCGTCGCGACGTTCGAGGAGGCGACGACGCTGCAGACGCGACGGCCGGAGACGCCCGAGGAGGCTCAGTACTCCTACCCGTATCCGGTTGCTGCCGCGCTCGTTCGAGGGGAGTTCACGCAGGCCGGGCACGCGGCGTCCGCGCGGACCGACGCGGCGACCCTGTCTCTGGCCGACCGGGTCGAACTCGTCGTCGACGACGAGTTGGACGCCCGGTTCCCCAGCGAGTGCCTCGCTCGCGTGACGGTGGAGACCACCGAAGGGACGTATCGGTCGGACGTCACGCGCGGGCGGGGCGCACGCGACGCGCCGCTGTCGACCGGAGAGCGACTGCAGAAGGCGCGGCGACTCGTCACGCCGACGTTGCCGACGAGCGCCGTCGGCCGAGTCGACGACGCGCTCGGTCGCGAGTCGGCGGCGGTCGTAGAACTGCTCGAACCGTGGTGAGCAATCGCCCGTGACCTCGCGAGAGCGGGATACCGTCGCGCGACGTCTTTCGGAGGATTATCGGGCGAGCGGCCGGTAACGGTGACCAGTGACGAAACTCCCGACGCACGATGTCGACGACGTCAGAGACGAGCGGCCCGACGCCCGTCTCTCGGTCGCGATCTCCGGCGGGTCGATGGGCGGGCTGTTCACCGGGATCGCACTCCGCACGGCGGGTCACGACGTCGACGTCTTCGAGCGAGCGAGCGACGGACTCGAGAGCCGCGGTGCAGGGATCGTCGCACAGTCGAACGTCCGCGAGTTCCTCGAAACGCACGAGATCGCACGGCCGACGGCCCTGACGACGACCACGTCCCGCCGACAGTATCTGAACCGCGACGGCACCGTCGCACGGGAGCGCGCCGAGCGGATGGCGTTCACCGGGTGGGACGCGCTGTATCGGGAACTCCGCGAGGAGTTCCCCGACGACCGATACCACACGGGTCGTCGGACCGTCGACGTCGACCCCGGCGACGACCGGGCCGTCTTGACGTTCGAGGACGGGTCGACCGTCCGGGCGGACCTCGCAGTTATCGCGGAGGGCGGGCGCTCGACGACCCGCGAGCGACTCCTACCCGACGTCGAACCCGACCCCGCCGGCTACGTCGCCTGGCGTGGCGTCGTCCCCGAAGGTGACCTCCCCGACGGCGTCCGCGAGACGTTCGACGACGTGTTCGTCTTCTACGAGGGCGAGGACGAACTGATTCTCGGCTATCTCGTCCCCGGCCCGGAGGGCGGAACCGACTCGGGCGAGCGACGACTCAACTGGGTCTGGTACGACGACGTCGGCGGCGCGTCCGAACGGCGGCGACTGTTGACCGACGAAGGTGGCGAGTCCAACGAGTTCTCGGTGCCGCCGGGGCGGCTCCGCCCGGAAGTCAGCGCGGAGTTGCTCGCGGCCGCAGACGACCGGCTTCCGTCGGTGTTCGCCGATCTCGTCGCGGCGACCGACGACGCGTTCGTCCAGACCATCTACGACCTCACCGTCCCCGAGATGCGGTTCGGCCGCGCGTGTCTGCTCGGCGATGCAGCGTTCGTCGCGCGACCGCACACCGCCGCCGGAACGTCGAAGGCGGCGGCCGACGGCGTCGCACTCGCCGACGCACTCGATACTGGTGGCGACGAGCACCGAATCGAGGACGGCCTCCGAACGTGGAGTTCGGATCGGGTCGACGAAGGACGTCGGGTGGTCGAGCAAGGAATCCGGATGGGCGAAGGGTACATCGGCTGATCGAGCCAACCGCGGGGGTTCTGCTCATCATCGGTTGTTCTAGTGGGTCTTCCGAGACGGCCACAGCCGTTACCGGGCAGGCGACTCAAACGTCGAATCGATGAGCGACGCTGAACTTTCCGACCCCGAAGTCGACGAGAAGTACGACACGGGAACCGACGCGCTCGTCTCCCCAGAGTGGCTCTCCGAGCATCTCGACTCTTTCGAGTCCGACGACCCGGACTACCGGCTCGTCGAGGCAGACATCGAGTACGACGAGTCCTACGCGGAAAGCCACATCCCGGGTGCCGTCGGGTTCCGCTGGGGGACTCATCTGCAGGACTCCATCGAACGCGACATCCTCAAGCGCGCGGAGTTCGAGGAGATCATGGAGGATGCGGGCATCACGGAGGACACGACAGTCGTCCTCTACGGTGACGAATCCAACCAGTGGGCTGCCTACACCTACTGGCAGTTCAAATACTACGGTCACGACGATGTCCGACTGCTAGACGGAGGGCGTGCCCACTGGTTCGACAACGACTATCCGACGACCGACGAAGAACCCGACTACACAACCCAAGAGTACGAGTCCGCAGGCCCGAACGAGGAACTGCGAGCCTACCTCGACCGCGTCGAAGAAGTGGCCGCTATCGAGAGCGAGTCCTCTGCGGAAGGCCGTGCCGAGGTCGGTGAGGACTCCGACATCCCGATGATCGACGTCCGTTCAGGTGAGGAGTACCGTGGTGAAATCGTCGCCCCTGAAGGGAGCAAGGAGACGGCCCGTCGGGCAGGCCACATCCCGGGTGCGACGAACGTCACGTGGAAGGAGAACCTCGACGACGAAGGGCGGTTCAAAGACGGCGACGAACTGCGCTCGGTGTACGCCGAGCGAGGAATCGAGGGTGACACCGAAGTGATCACGTACTGCCGCATCGGTGAGCGCTCGTCGATCACCTGGTTCACGCTCCACGAACTCCTCGGCTGGGACACCACGAACTACGACGGGTCGTGGACCGAGTGGGGGAACCTCGTCCGTCAACCCGTCGCCGTCGAGGTCGACGACCCGGCATCGGCCGACGCCAAAGAGTAGCGAGTCGGCTCCAGTGAGTCGCTGATCGGTCTGGTCCGCCCACCGGACCCTCACGCTGGAGTGCTTTTTGACGAAATCGAAGAGGCGAGGTGTCAGTCGTGCTATCTCCGGCCGAGGTCTTCTCCCGGCAGATAGCCCGACGCCCTACGAGCGGTACGTTCTCTCCGAGGCCTACGAGTTCCGCGAGAGTACGCTTCGGTACGACGCGGCAACAGACGAGTTCTACCTCAACATCTCGACACGGCGGATAGACAGCGACGACGCGGAGGTTCTGGCAGATACCGGGCACCCCGACCAAACGGTCCTCAGTATCGATCTCGGCGTCAACAGTCTCGCAGTCGCCTCAACCGGGCGCTTCTGGCAGGGCGATGACTACGACCACTGGTGCCGCGAGTTCGAGAAGCGACGTGGAGAGATGCAACAGCGTGGCACCCAAGCCGCTCACAACGCCTTACTTCGCCTCGGTAAGCGCGAAGAAGCATGGCGGAAACAGTACATCCACACTGTCGCCAACGAACTTGTCTCGGAAGCCGTCGAACACGACTGCGACGTAATCGTGTTCGAGGACTTGACTGATATACGCGAGCGCCTTCCGCACGCGAAGTGGCATCACGTATGGGCGTTTCGACGCCTCTACGAGTATGTCGAGTACAAAGCGCCTGAGCAGGGTGTCTCCGTGGAGCAAGTCGCGCCGAACCACACGTCCGAACGTTGTTCTCGGACGGACTGCGGGTTCACGCACGACGACAACCGCTACGGGGAACACTTTGAGTGCCAGAAGTGCGGGTACGAGGCGAACGCGGATTACAATGGCGCGAAGAATATCGGGTTACGGTACGCCCGGAAACGACGACACAAACTCCGTTCCTCGCCCAAGTCGGGGGGCGGAGACGCAGAAGTAGACCTGCGTATAAATGGTGGGACGTTGAACGGCAAGAGTCACCGGCCTATTGCTGGCGACTGATTGCCGGGAGTCCACATCAAAGCCCCACCCTCAAGGACCGAGGCGCGTATGCGCCGAGGGAGTAGGGTGGGGTAGTTTACACAGCCGAGGCAGAGTCGCGAGACTTCGAGACCGGTATCGCCGAGTCGTGTGTACTCCATCTACCTCGCCTATCGCACCGATGGGCAAATAGTCACACGGCTACCCAGCACACGTCGGCGAACCCTCACCGTCGGACCGTCCCCTCGACCTCTGTATGGAGTGCCTGTCGGACGCCACCACCGGGCTTGAGAACCCGCCATACGACGCTCGGACGAAGTAGTGTAGTCGGGGGGCGCTCCAGCATCAGCACTTGGACGAACGCATCGGTCAGCGCGCCGTCCGAGTGGGCCTTCCGAAGCAACCGATTCAGATACCAGTTGAAGAAGGCAGCGCCGCGCGGCTTCTCGCCTGTCGTCTCCGAGAATCCGAAATCCGCGCCGACGGCCATCGTCCACGCGATGTCGACGAGTTCCGTCGTCCGGTCGAAGAACCGTGGTCCGGCGTCTGCACTCCCACCCGTCGCGAGCACGTCGTGAAGGAGGACGGCTTCGAGTGCGGCGACCGACATCCCCTGCCCGTAGATGGGGTTGAAGCTGGCAACTGCGTCGCCCACGACGACGAGGCCTTCGGGGAACCGAGACAGCCGCTCGTAACGGTACCGACGGTTGGCTGCGAACGGATAGTGGTGAATCTCGCCGTCGACCGGTGGATGTTCTTCGAGTAACTCCCGTATCTCTGTCGCCGGAACGCTCGCTGCGAAGTCGACGAAGTCGTCGTACTCCGTGGGAGGATGGTCGCCGTGAACGCCGTGGAGATTCACGAGCCACCGATTCGCTTCGACAGGAGCGACGACACCCCCACGAGTGCGAGGTGCCTCGGCGAGCGCGCCGAACGCCCGGTGGTCGTCAGCCGGTCGCTGGATGAACGTAGTACTGTAGGCGACGTCGATCTGTACCTCGTCCAAGGCCGGTGGTTGGTAGCCGTGATACTCGAGGAGGGCCGGCGTTCTGCTCGTCCGACCGGTCGCGTCGACGACGAGGTCAGCGCGGACCTGTTCGCTGTCACAGTCCTCAGTTCGAATCTCGATGCCTTCGACCGTGGTCTCCGTGTCGTCGAACAGGTAGCCGGTGAACTGACAGTCCGGCCGGAGTCTGATACGTCCGAGTGCGACGACGCGCTCGCGGACGATCTGCTCGTACACAGGTCGGGTCGCGGAGTAGATCGCGAAGGGGCGGTCGCCGTCGGCCAGGAAGTCGCCGTTGCTGTAGTTGTTGAACTCTGTCTGGCCGTCGACCTTCACGCCACCCGCTTCCAACACCGCCGCGCTGTATCCCGGGAAGAGATGCTCCAACGTTGCTCGCCCGGCCTCCCACAGAACGTGTGGTTGCTGCGCTTGCGGCACTCCTCGGCGGGGAGCGGGCACGTCGGGGAGCGAGTCGCGCTCGACGACGGTGACCTCGTCGAACCCATCGGTGAGCACACGAGCCGCACACAGTCCTGCCATGCTCGCTCCGATTACCACGGCGTGTGAGCCGACTATCTCGAGTCGAGTGCTGTCGTACTCTGGCATCGTGGCCAGCGTCATACGTCCCACACCCCCAGTTCGTGCTCGTAGCTCGGCTCTCGTCGTCTCTCGGCCGAGTAGTGCGTCACCGTCCGTCTGCCTGCTGCGTGCATCGTCACGACACCCGAGTAGAGATCGGTCGTCGACGGAGAAAACCGTAATCAGCACGCGATTGCTGTAGATCAGACGTCAGAACCGGGACTGTATCGGTGGTGCTAGCTGTCGTCGACGACGGTGCCGGTCTCGTCGAGCACGAACGTTCGCTCGTCTCCCTCGTACGAGACGGTGACGCCGAGTCGAGGGGGGTCCGTGGAGACGACCTCCTCGCGCCAGTCGAAGCTCCGCTTCATGGCCCTCCAGTCGTCGAGGACGTGTTCGATTCCGTGGTCGTAGTAGAACGAGACGAGCGCGGGATGGTCGTGGACGGGCGCCCAGCCCGGACTGCGCCACGCGAACTTGCAGGAGCGACAGACGAACGTGATGACGCCCGCGAAGTGCGAACTGCAGCGGTCACAGATAGCGTCGCAAGGGGCGTGGTCCTCACACACGGAGAGCGACCCGTCGACGCTCCCGCCGCACTCCGGACAGACGCCGTCGTTCATCGACTCGAAGCGGTGGATCGAGTAGCGTATCGTCGCCTCGAGAATCTCGTCGGGGTCACGGTCGCGAAGCCCCTCCGGCGGGAGGCTGAAGCCGAAGATCTCCCCACCACGCTGCGGCCAGTAGCCCTCGCAGTGGGGACACCGCGCCCACACGGTTCCGTCGGTGTAGACGATCTCGATCCGACGCTCACAGCGTGGGCAGGTCGCGGCGACGACGGCCGGTTCGAGTATCGGGTTCTCCGTCGCCGTTCCGGCGACGAGCGCGTGGACGATCTCGAAGCCGGGGGCGGTGAGTTCGTATCCGGACTCTGTCCGTCGAACGAAGTGGCCGGTCAGGCGGCCCAGATGGTAGTTGAAGTTGCCGGTGTCGTCGACGCCGACGCGGTCGAAGAGCTCCGAGAACGGGACCGCAGTGTCCGAATCGTACGGTTCGTGGGCTTCCCACAGCGCCCGCAGGATCGCCACCCGCGTCTCGTTGCCGAGGAGAGTGAACGCGTCGTCGGGCGAGAGCGATGGGGGTTCGCCGCCGTCGGGCGAGCACGGTGTAGACGTAGTCTCGTCGAACGAGAACGACATTCGTGAACGTACCACGGGGAGTGAGATAAGCGCCGTCCCCGACCGGCGTCGACCGCTCGGTAGCGGAGCGACTACCGTCGTTCGACCGTCCGAGCGACTCGCAACGCGGTCGCTTCGTCGTTCCACCCGGCGACGATTTGGACGCCGACGGGTTTGTCGGCGGCAGCGCCGCTGGGGACCGAGACGGCGGGATGCCCGCTGCAGTTGAACGGTGCCGTGTTCTCGACCGTCCGGAGCAGTCCCTCGACACCCGTGATCTCCCCGAACGCGGGCGCAGCCATCGGCGTCGTCGGCGTCACGAGCGCGTCGTAGGTCTCGAGGGCGTCACAGACCGTCCGGGCGAACGTCCGCTGGACGCCCTTCGCGGCGACGTACTCGCTCCCGTCGCCGTCGACGAGCACCCCGTTCGTCAGCAGCATCTGGACGACGTTCTCGCCGAACTCGCCTCGTTCGTTGGCCGCGGCGACCGCCGCTCGGAGCGGTTCGGTCGTTCCCGTCCCGGTGGCGTAGGCCGCGCCGTTCGTCCCCACGAACGACGCGAACTCCAGTCCGGCGATCGCGCCGACGGCGGCCGACGCCAACTCGTACCCCTCGAGTGACGTCTCCTCGACCGTCGCGCCGGCGTCTCGGAGTTCTTCGATGGAAGATTCGACTGCGGTGACGACGTCCTCCTCCGCGGCGTCCATCGCCTCCGTGACGACACCGACGCGGAGCCCTTCGACGCCGTCGTCGAGTGTCTCGGTGTACGCGTCGGCGTCGGGCGACCCACGCGTCGAGGGGTCGTTCGCGTCGGGGCCGGCGATCGCCTCCAGAACGCGGGCCGCCGTCTCGACGTCGCGGGCGAGCGGGCCGACGTGGTCGAGCGACTGCGAGAGGTCGACGACGCCGAACCGGGAGACGGTCTGGTGGGTCGGTTTGACGCCGACGACGCCACAGAACGAGGCGGGGATGCGGACGGAGCCACCGGTGTCGGTTCCGAGTGCGGCGTCGACGACGTCCGCAGCGACGGCGGCCCCGCTCCCGCTCGAGGAGCCACCGGGAACGCAGCCCTCGACGACCGGGTTCTCGATCCGACCGTGAGCACACGTTTCGCCGGTGGTGAAGAAGGCGAACTCGTCCATGTTCGTCGTGCCGACGAGCGACGCGCCGGAATCGAGAAGTCGGTCGACGACCGTCGCGTGGTAGTCGGGTTCGTACTCGAAGCCCGGAGAGCCACACGTGGTCGGAACTCCCGAGACGACGACGTTCTCTTTGACGGCGACCTCGAGTCCGGACAGCGGGCCGTCGTCTCCTTCGAGTTCGAACTCGTAGCGAAACGCGTTGTACGGGTCGGTTCCCGGCGAGAGCGTGCTCGGAGCGTCTGCCGTCGGCAGCGACGAGGGGAACGCCGCGTACTGTGCGGCCTGTCCGGCGGTCGCCTCGCGGAACGCGTCGACCGCTTCGTCGTCGAGTTCGATTCCGTGTCGCGCTGCGACCGCACGGACGTCCGCATCTGTGACGTCTGGCATATGTGGTATTCGACGACACACCATATGAAGCCTCGCTGACTCGACAGATGGGTCGACGCCGTCGAACACCGTCCCCGGCGGCGGAGCGACCCAGAGCAGTTATACACCCGCTTCACATCCATGCGAACGATGCTCACGGCGAAGGTGTGTGTCCAGTACGACGGCGACTGGACGGCGGAGCTCGCCCACTACGACGTCTTCGGTGAGTTCGTCGCGTCGACGTTCCGCAACAACCGTTACGTGGGGATGCTGGCGATCGAGTCCGAAGACTGCGACGCCGTCCGGGAGGTCATCGACGCACACGACACCGTCGAGACGATCGACGTCGTCGAACAGTACGAGACCAGCGAGGGGCGGTGTGCCACGACGATGCTGCTCCGCGGGCGGCTAACCGAGGTGACGCCGTTACAGTCGCTGATGTACGAGGGGTTTCTGCCGCTCGGCCCGACGCAGTTGGTCGACGGCTGTGAGTGTTTCGACCTGCTGTTGAACGACCGGGAGGAACTGTCGGAGGCCATCGAGTTGCTCTCGGCGTTCGGCGACGTGACGGTCGAGCGCATCACGCAGGACTTCCGACGCGAGATCATGCCGAGTCGTTCCGAGTGGCAGGAGTTACTGGCTTCGATCCCACCACGGCAGCGGGAGTTCCTGAACACGGCGGTCGAGAAGGGCTACTTCGAGATCCCCCGACAGGTGACGCTCGAGGAGGTCGCAGCCGAGATGGACATCACGAAGACGACCGCCTCGAACCACCTCCGGAAGGTGGAGCGAAAGCTCGTCGAGTTCATGTTGCCGTACATCAATCTGGCCGTGCAAGAGCAGTGACCTACAGGTCGCTGGCGTCCGTCACGTCGCCGGATGTAGTCGACGACAGAGACTTTGGTCCGCCGAAGCGAACGCTCGAGTATGTCACGTGCGACGTTCGAGATCTATCAAGATCGCGAAGAGCTGTGGCGGTGGCGACTCGTCCACGCCAACGGCAACATCATCGCCGACAGCGGCGAGGGGTACGCGAGTCGACAGAAATGTGAACAGGGGCTCGAGAGCGTGAAAGCGAACGCGCCGGACGCGGAGGTCGTGCGAGTCGACAACCGCGAGACGGACGACTGAGAGACCCGCTTCCTGCCTGTAGGGCGTCCCCATCGCCGCTAGCGTCGCACTCCGTCACTCTTCTTCGAGATCGGCTATCTCTTCGTCGGACCAAGTACGACGCTCCTCGGATGCAGAGAGTACTAATATTATTTTCACTATCGATTAACCATCAGTTACTTGAGGTTTAGATCGGGCGACGATATAGAAAAAAGTGAACAGGTTCGGTCTCTCGGTCATTCGAGGTAATCGTCCCGATCGAAGACGGTACCGATACGTTTTGAAGACGTTGATCGCCTCTCTCGATTCTGTGGACTGAGCCACAGAGTAAGGCTGCAGTTTCTCTCACTCCACCGAAATAACGCCCCACAATCGACTTTCTACCCACTACTACTAGAAATTTCGTAGGAAAACCATGGATATATCAATATATACGTACGTCTCGGAGATACTCTCTCAGATCACATAGTCGCGATGTCTCTGGATATCGAACTCACGTATGTCTTCGATATATCGAAATAAAATATATATCAGGTTAATTATAAACTCGGATGTCCGACGCTGAAAGGGACGGCGCGTCCGACGCACTCGACACTCTCTGACGAGCACGCGGATAGCGTCCACGAGACGGTGGGTGACGAATCGTCATTACAACACTATGCCAGTAACATCGTGCTGGCACTTGTCGACGAACGTCCGATCGAGATGTGTTTAGCGATCCGAAACGGCGCTCACCGATACGAGAGGTTGATGCTGACGACGTTGGCCGCTCGCATGACGAGGTCGGGAACGGTCGATTCGAGATACTCCCCTCGCATTCTACTCACGGGACCGGCGACGCTGACAGCGCCGCGGACGACGTCGTCGTTCGTGATGACGGGTGCCGAGACGCAGCGAATCCCCTCTGCTCGCTCTTCCATGTCGAGGGCGTACCCGCGCTCACGGATCTCTGCCAGGTTCTCGAGGAGTGCCTCCCGCGTACTCAGCGTCTGGTCGGTACTGGGCGCCAACCCGTGTTCGTCGACGATCTCGTGGACCCGTTCTTCCGGGAGATGTGCGAGGATTGCTTTCCCTAATCCCGTCTGATGGAGGTACACCCGTGAACCGATGCCCGTGTCGAGAGAGAGCGCGTTCTCGCCCTCTTTCCGGTAGAGGTAGAACCCTCTCCCGTGTTCTTCGACGAGGACGTTCCCCAGTTCGCCCGTCTCTTCGGCGAGTTTGTCGACTTCCGGCACTGCGACGTCGTAGATTTCGTATCGACTCTTCGTCTGTTCACCGAGTTCGAAGAGCCGAAGACCGAGCCGGAACTTGCCGTCCTCTTTGACGACGAATCCTGTCTCCTCGAGCGTCGTGAGGTGGTTGTGGATCGTCCCTTTCGTGATCTCGAGGTGGTTCGAGAGCTCCGTCACTCCTGCCTCGTCCAACTCTGCTAACTTCTCGACGATACTCGACGTCGTTTTGACCGCCTTCACCGGGTTCTTCGCTCGTCCCATACCCCTGCGTGAACATCCAGCCACAAAAAGCTTGTTTGGCTCCTCTAAACAGATTCGGTGGCGCGTCCCAATAAGCTGTTCCGCCGCGACAGCCCATCTAATTCTGCCTCTCTGGATACAGTCGAGTTTCAAGAGGGGAAATAAACCGTCAGTTCGAACTAACGACATCCGTCTCTGTGAGATCTGGTTTTGTAACTCTAAACGCCCATCTCGACTTCCCAGATCGGCGAAAGACTTTACAAGGGGTACAGTAGACATCTTGGTGTCCACTATGGATTACGAGATCGACGGAAACACGGCTATTGTCGCCGCATCGAGTAGCGGACTCGGTAAGGCGTCGGCCAAGGTTCTCGCGAGCGAGGGTGCCAACGTCGTCATCAACGGCCGCGACGAGGGACGACTCGACGAGGCGACCGAAGAGATACGAGCAGTCGCCGAGGGCGACGTACTCCCCGTCCAGGGCGACCTGACGGAGGCCGAAGACATCACGCGACTCGTCAACCGAACGGTCGACGAGTTCGGTGGTATCGACCACCTCGTGACGAACGCCGGCGGACCGCCGAGCGGTTCGTTCTTGGAGACTGACGACGACGACTGGTACCAGGCGTTCGACCTGCTCGTGATGAGCGTCGTTCGTCTCGTCCGCGAGTCGGCACCCTACCTCCGCGAAGGCGACGGCGGCACCATCGTCACCATCACCTCTCGAAGCGTGAAAGAGGCGATCCCGTCGCTCGTGCTCTCGAACTCAGTTCGAATGAGCGTCATCGGACTCGAGAAGACGCTGTCGAAGGAGCTCGCGCCGGAGGTGCGGGCGAACGCGGTTCTTCCGGCCCCCCACGAGACGGCCCGCCAACAGGAACTCATCCAGGCGGCCGTCGACCGCGGTGAGTACGAGAGCTACGAGGCGGGACTCGAGACCAAAGGCGAGATCAACCCACTCGGGCGCATCGGAGACCCGACAGAACTCGGCGACGTCGTCGCCTACCTCTCGTCGGAGCACTCGAGTTTCCTCAACGGTGTCGCGATCCCCGTCGACGGTGGACAAGGAGCGTCGAACCTCTGAGAGAACATGACACGATTAGCACGAACGATCGACGGTCGGCCGATGATCGGCGACGAGGACGGGTTCGTCCCACTGTCGTCTGTCGACCCGTCGCTCACGACGGTTCAGGACGCACTTCCACTAGCCGCAGCGGGTGAACTCCCGACGCCGGATCACGCCCCGAGCAGTCCCGTCTCCGCGGCACATCTCGCATTCGGTGCACCGCTCGAGCGACCGGGGAAGCTCTGGGGGATCGGACTCAACTACGCCGACCACGCGTCGGATCTGAACGAGGACAGCCCGACGGAGCCCGCGAGTTTCATGAAACCCGCGACTGCCGTGACAGGTCCCGGTGGTCCGATCCGGCTCCCGTCACGGGAGATCAGCGACCGGGTGACCGCAGAGGCAGAACTCGCCGTCGTCATCGGTCGAACCTGTTCGGACGTCGCCGAGGCCGACGTCGACGACGTCGTTGCGGGGTACGTCCCGGTGATCGATATGACGGCCGAGGACATCCTCGAGCGGAACCCTCGGTTTCTGACCCGGTCGAAGAGCTTCGACTCGTTTCTCGTGTTCGGTTCGGAACTGATCACCACCGACGAGGTCGGTGCCCTGGACGACCTCTCGGTCCGCACCGTCGTCAACGACGAGGTGGCCGCGGAGAACCGAATACGGAACATGATGACGCCGCCCCGGGAGCTCGTGTCGTTCCACTCGGAGGTCATGACGCTCGAACCGGGCGACGTCATCTCGACGGGAACGCCCGGTGCGAAACATATCGTTCCGGGCGACAGCGTCAGAGCAGAGGTAGACCGCGTCGGCACAGCGACAGCGAACGTCGTGAGATGATCTCGTTCGCTCTCGACTCGCCGGAAGAAATATAACCACCAATTGAGACACACTGACATACACCATGAAGATTGCAGAAGTAGAGAGCTTTGCTGTATCGATTCCGCTGAAAGAACCCGTCGCCTTCGCGACCCGCGTCGTCGAGGAACGCGACCACGCTATCGTCTACGTCCGGACCGAGGACGGTACCGAGGGCGTCGGATACACGCTCGGGTACGGCGGTGCCGACGTCGTCGCACAGGCCGTCGAGAGCGTTCTCGCACCGATGGTCGAAGGCGAGGACCCACGAGACACGTCGCGCCTCTGGCGCGAGATGTTCGACGGGACGGTCCAGATCGGCCGCAAAGGTGTGATGGTACGAGCCATCTCGTGTATCGACATCGCGCTCTGGGACATCAAGGCGAAGGCGGCGGGGATGCCGCTGTACAAGCTTCTCGGTGGGCACGCCGACGAGGTGCCGGCCTACGCGAGCGGTGGCTACTACCGTGAAGGGAAGGGTCTCGAAGGACTCCGTGAGGAGATGGAGACCTACGTCGAACGAGGCCACGACGTCGTGAAGATGAAAGTCGGGCGGAAGTCGCTCGAAGAGGAGGTCGAACGTGTTCGCGTGGCGCGTGAGGCGATCGGTCCGGAGCGGACGCTCCTGATGGACGCCAACGGGAAGTGGAAGAACAAACAGGAGGCCGTCCGTGCCTGCCGGAGGTTCGCGGAGTACGACCCCTACTTCATCGAGGAACCGGTCATGCCCGACAGCCTCGATCTGTACCGCGAGGTCAACGAGTCGCTCGACTACGCCGTGGCGGGCGGCGAACTGGAGTTCAACCGCTACGGCTTCGCCGACCTCCTCCGTGAAGACGCGGTCGAGGTCATCCAACCCGACGTGACGGTCGTCGGTGGCGTCACCGAGTGGATGCGCGTCGCCCACATGGCAGCGTGCCACGACATCCCGGTCGCCCCCCACTACAACTGGGACTTGCACATCCAACTCCTCGCGGCGATCGAGAACGGACTCTGGATCGAGTACTTCTACCGCGACTCGGACGTGAAGGCGTTCGACGACGTACTGACGTACCCCGTCGAAGCGAAAGACGGAATGATCGAACTCCCCCAGCGTCCGGGACACGGCGTCGAACTCGAACGGGACGCTCTCGAAGAGTTCCGCATCTAAGGGTCGAAACGAGCCGAAAAGGCGTCTTGTTTCAGAACTCCAATCGGTCGCCGACGGCCAGTTCGGTGATTGTCGGCGCGGCTTCGTCCGAGTGGGCGGCTACCTCCGTCCGGAACTCCTCGACCTCGTCGCTCCCGGGGACGTAGTGAACGGGCACCACGGTACTCTCGTCGAACCAGCCCGCTGCGACGGCGGCGTCGCGTGGCGGCAGCGGTGCCCGGTCGCCCGGTGCGCTCCCGACGGGTAAGAGCACGACGTCCGGCTCGTTTAGCTCTGCGAACAGTTTGAGGTCGCTGAAGAGCGACGTGTCCCCGACGTAGTAGAGGCTCGCGTCCGAACAGTCGAACTGAAAGCCGAGCGGGATCCCCGAGAGCCGTTGGTCTCCAGCGTCGAAGTACGAGAGGTGACGCGTCTCGAGGACCCTCACTCCGACCCCGTTCGTCTCGAACGCGTTCCCCCAGATGACGCGGTCGAGTTGCGCCTCCGGGATCCCTTCGCTCGCGAGGTAGTCGGCGACGGCCGGTTCGGTGTACACCGTCGCACCGGACGCCTCTGCGATCGGAATCGTATCGCCGAGATGGTCGTACGCGCCGTGGGTGACGAAGAGAGCGTCCACGTCCTCGAAGTCGGAAGGTTCCAGATCGACCCAGTCGGGTTCGACGACCCACGGGTCGACGAGAAATCGAGTGTCGTCGACCGTCAGGTCGAACGACGACAGTCCGTAGTACGTGATGGTCGGTACCGACGATGGCATGAGCGGTGTTCTCGTGGCCGATTACAAGACTGTTCCGGCGAGGTGGTGTGAATCTGACCTGAACACTTTTGTGGAGGGACGACAATCGGTCTCGTACACCTATGACCATGAACGTCCTATTGACGGGTGCGTTCGGCCGGGTCGGGACGGCGATCATCGACCACCTCGCCGACCGCGACGAGTACAACTTCACGTACCTCAATCGGTCGGATCGAGAGGAGTACGAGACGTTCGTCGCCGACGTTTCCGACTACGAGGAGATGCGCCCGGCGTTCGACGACCAAGACGCAGTCATCCACTTGGCGGGGTATCCGGAGACCGACGGGAGTTGGGAGCAGATTCTCGAGAACAACATCGTCGGGATGTACAACACGCTCGAAGCGGCGAAGGACGCCGGCGTTCCGAAGTTCGTGTTCGGCTCCACCAACCACGTCGTCGGGATGTACGAAGTCGAGTTCGCCCCCGAACTCTACGAACGCGACTTCGATCTGACGGTCGACGAGAACTCGCCTCGGCGTCCCGACTCGTACTACGGTTCCTCGAAATCGTTCGACGAGGACCTCGGCCGGTACTACGTCGAGAACGACCAATCGACCGAACAGTTCTACGCGCTGCGGATCTGTTCAGTTCGGCACGAAGAGTACGACCACCCCTACGGCGACGCCGAACACGGCGTCGACCAAGGGAAGTGGGAGCGTGGTAGCCCCGAGTACGAGGAGAAGGTCGCGCGGATGAAGGGGATGTGGCAGTCCCGTCGCGATCTCGCCCACCAGGTCGACTGCTGTCTGCAGGACGACGACGTCGAGTTCGACGTGTTCTACGGCGTCAGCGACAACGACCGTCGGTGGTTCGACATCGAGCACGCCCGGGAGGTACTCGGTTACGACCCACAGGACAACGGCGAGGAGTGGGACGCGCCACCGGAGGGGAGATAAATGTCGGAGAAACTTCTCCTCGACGTCGACCCCGGTATCGACGACGCACTCGCCATCCTGATGGCGCTCGGGAACGAGGACGTCGACGTCGTTGGGCTCACGACGGTAATGGGGAACACGACCGTCGAGAACACGACCCGAAACGCGCTGGCGCTTTTGGAGTTCGTCGACCGGACTGACGTGCCAGTCGCACGCGGGGCGGGCCGACCGTTCGCCGACGAACTCGTCATGGCCGAGTACGTCCACGGTCCCGGCGGCGTCCCCGACACCGTCCGCGAGGCGCTCCCGGATCCGTCGAACGAGCCCGTCGAGCAACACGCAGTCGAGTTCATCCTCGAACAGGCGGACGAACACGGCGACGAACTGACGATCGCGGCCGTGGGACCACAGACCAACCTCGCGTTAGCGCTCGCACAGGACCCCACCCTCCCCGACCGGATCGGCGGGATCTATCAGATGGGCGGCGCGCTGAAGACCACCGGTAACGTCACACCCCAAGCATCGTTCAACTTCTACGTCGACGCCGCTGCCGCCGCCCGCGTCGTCCAAGACGGGTGGCCGACAGTCGTCGGCCTCGACGTGACCGAACCAGCGTATCTCCCGCCGGCGGCACAGGAGCGTTTCCGCGGCCACGGAGCGTACGGCGACGTCGTCGCGGACATCCTCGAGTACAAGGCACAGGGTCCCGACGGGACCGTCGCCGAAGGTGGCTCCATCACGAGCGACGCCGTCGTCTTGGCCGGCATCCTCGGCGATCCGATCACCTACGGGGAGGCGTACGTGGAGATCGACACGACCGGCGGCCCGTCGAACGGTGCGACGATCTACGACGAACACGGCGTCTACGAGCAGCCACCGAACTGCACCGTCGCACTCGACGTGGACGTCGAGCGCTGCCGTGAACTGATCCTCTCCAACCTGGAGAGGTTGCTGCCCGGAGAACCATGAACCGCATACTCGCCGTCGTCGCGCCGACCGAGGCGGATGTGCAACTGCTCGAAGAAGCGGGCGAAATCGCCGCAGCGGCCGGCGTCGAAGTCGTCGTTCTCGCGCTCGCCATAGAGGGTGACGAACACACGTCGCTCGAGGCGATGCGTCGCTGGGAAGGGTTCGAAGACACCGGTAACGACGGGACGGACACCTGCCGTCGTTTCGCCAACCACCTCGGAACTCAGGTTCTCGAACCGCTCGGAGTCGAGTATCTCGGAATCGGGGAACCGGTCGAGAGCATGCGTCCCTCAGGCATGATTATCGAGGTGGCAGAGAACCACGGTTGTGACCACGTCTTCGTCACCAACCGCAGTCGGTCGCCGGCGGGCAAGGCGCTGTTCGGCGACACTGCGCAGTCGGTGATCCTGAACTTCGACGGGTTCGTGACTGTGCGAAGCGCCTGAGAAAAGAACCCGCCCTCCATCGCGATGGAGACAACAGCCAACGAAGAATACACAAACTAGAGTACCGCAGCGAGCGGGAATGTCGCTCTCGGGGACTCAGACGATTGAAACACCCACGAGAGGAATCCCACGACTTCAGTCGTAGGTGGATGCCAACCCGATACGGACTAACCTTCGTCGAAGTCTCGACAGACGGATCTAGTGATACGGGGTGCGAGTCCGTGATCTCAGTTCGGGAGGAAAAGAGGAACAGCAGACAGATAATTTCTCGGCTAGCTTGGGGGGATTCACCAAAGATTTAATATGAGGTAGTGGCCACAGTAGGCTGTCATACAATGTCAAGCACAGAATCTGCGACCAGTGGCGGCCGTATCGAACGACTACGAGAGAACATCGGCGAGGACTTCTCGACGACGACGTGGGTCCTCATTCCGTTAGGGATCGGTATCAACGCGATCGGTGGCTTCATCGCGAGTACGCTGAAGCTACCGTTGTTCCTCGACAACATCGGAACGATGCTGATCGGCATCTTGGCGGGGCCGTGGGCTGCCGCGCTCACTGGCGGGCTCGCGAACATCGTGCAGGCAATGCTCGGTAACCCAGTGCAACTGGCGTTCCTCCCCGTCCCCGTCGCGATCGGGCTCGTAACTGGGTTCCTCGCTCGGCGCGGGTGGTTCGACAGTGTGAAGAAGACGATCGTTCCAGCCCTCGTGCTCACGGTGGTCGCGACGCTCATCGCGACGCCCATCGTCGTCCTCGTGTTCGGTGGCGTCACGAGTTCGGGGACCAGCCTGGTCACCGCTACGCTCGTCGCGACGGGCCGCAGTCTCGTCGAGAGCGCGGCCACTGCCCAGCTCGGCGTCGAATTCGTCGACAAAGGTGGGTCGGCGTTCGTCGCGTACTTCATCGGCAAGTCGGTGCCGACCCGATACCTCCCACCCCAGGGGCAAGATATATACTCGTAGTTGTGGCAAGTAAGAGCACAGAGAGGCAGTATCGGCTCTCGTCGACTACCCCTACATAACAGATCAAACAATGTCTGAATCCGACACCTCGATTTACCAGCCCGGGGAGAGCATCCTCCATCGCATGAACCCAGTAACGGAGATCGTCCTCGCGACCTGTCTCTCGCTGGTCGTCTTCATCGTCGAGAGTTACTACGTTCCGTTGACGTTGCTGCTCGTCTTGCTGGCGTTCGTATTCGTCGCACGAGTTCACGGACTCGTGTTGAAACTGTACGCGGCCGTCGCCGTCCCCTTCGCGTTCTTCCTCCTGCTCATCCAGGGGATTCTCCTCACACCGACGGACGGAACCCCACTCGTCACCTTCTGGTCGGTGACGGTGTGGGAATCAGGGTTCGCACAGGCGCGACTCATCTTCCTCCGCATCAGCGTCCTCATCGTGGCGTTCCTCCTGTTCGCCACGACTGCGCAGCCACAGCGGATGCGAATCGCACTCATGGACAAGGGCGTCCCGAGCAAACTCGCGTACGTCTTCATCGCATCACTGCAGATCATCCCCGAGATTCGCGACCGGGCGGCGTCCATCTCGGACGCACAGCAGGCACGCGGCCTCGACACCGAGGCGGACGTACGGACGCGGATCACCTCGATCGTCGCGTTGCTGGCACCGCTGCTGATCAGTACGCTCATTGTGGCGAACACGCGAGCGCTGGCACTCAACGCCCGTGGGTTTCAGGCGACCGGCCCGCGGACGTATCTCTACGACGTTCCCGATCCGACGGGCGAGCGCGTGCTTCGCTATCTCGGCGGCGTCGCCGTGCTCGGCGCAGTCGTCTGGAGGGTGCTCGTATGAGTCTGATCGAACTGAACGACGTCACGTTCCAGTACGGGACGCAACCGGACGACGAGTACGCCGTGAAAGACGTCGACATCGACATCGAGTCGGGACAGTTCGTCGGTGTCACTGGGCAGAGCGAAGCGGGGAAGGCGACGCTCTGTCGGCTCATCTCCGGACAGATCCCCCACTTCTACCACGGGGAGCGCTCGGGGACGGTCTCGGTGGAGGGGATCTCGACCGACGAGTCGTCCGTCGGTGAGCTCGCTCAGAAGATCGGCTACGTCTTCGAGAACCCGTACGACCAGCTCACGGGAGCGACGTCGACGGTGCTCGAGGAGGTTGCGTTCGGGCTGGAGACACACGGGCTCACTCGCGACGAGATGCGTAGTCGAGCGCGAGAGAGCCTCGCCGCGATCGGCGTCGAGGAATTGGCCGAGCGCAACCCGATGCAGCTGTCCGGCGGACAGTGCCAGCGCGTCGCCATCGCCTCCGTGATCGCGATGCAGCCCGACGTGATGGTGCTTCAGCAGCCGACGGCACAGCTCGACCCCGAGGGGACCGAAGAGGTGTTCGAGGTCGTCGGCAGGATGAACGACGAGGGGTACACCGTCGTGATGGTCAGCCAAGAGATGGAACGGCTCGTCCCTCACCTCGATCGACTCGTCGTGATGGACGACGGCCGCATCGCGTTCGACGGTCCGCCGGACGAGGTGCTCGTCCGAGCCGCCGAAGAGGGACTGCCGGTCTCGGTCCCCGACCCGGTTACCGTCGGTCACCGACTTCGCGACGAGGGGCTCGTCTCTCGAGACGAACCGCTCCCGGTGACGGAGGCGGAGTGTCTCGCGGAACTCCGTCACGTCGTCGACCGACCGTCCGCTGCGGACGCGACGACGCGGGCCCCGACTGTGGACAGTGCCGACAACACCCTGTCTAACGGGGCGGCCGACCCGACAGTCGTCCTCGACGACCTCCATCATCGCTATCCGAGCGGTGTCGAGGCGTTGCGAGGCGTCTCGTTCTCGCTCGAGGAGGGATGTATCTGTCTCATCGGCCAGAACGGTGCCGGGAAGTCGACGCTCGTGAAGCATCTCAACGGGCTTCTCGATCCGACGGACGGGTCGGTGTCCGTCTGCGGGATGAACACGACCGAGCACACGACCGCCGAGTTGGCCCGTCACGTCGGTCTGAGCTTCCAGAACCCGGACGACCAACTGTTCCACAGCACCGTCGAAGGTGAAATCGAGTACGGACCGCGGAACCTCGACTTCGACGACGACGAGATCGACGAGACGACCGATAGAGCGCTGTCGCTGCTCGATCTGGAGGAGCGGCGAGAGCAGAACCCCTACGACTTCGGCCAACCGTGGCGAAAGCGAGTCGCCGTGGCGTCGGTCGTCGCGATGGACACCTCGGTCGTCGTCCTCGACGAACCGACGAGCGGACAGGACGTCCCCGGCTACGAGCAGCTCGGGACGGCGGTCGAACGACTCGTCGACGACGGAAAGCTCGTCGTCGTCATCACCCACGACATGGACTTCGTGCGCGAACACGCCGACCGCACGATCCTCCTCGCACAGGGACAAGTGATCGCAGACGGCGACACCCGCGACGTGCTGGGCGACGACGAGACGCTCGCTCGCTCGAACGTCCACCCGCCGACGATAACGCGAATCGGTCTCGAACTCGGTCTTGGACCACTCCTCTCGGTCGACGAGTTGTTCGAGACGATCAGCAGCCGAATCGACGACACGTCCGTGTAACTGCCCTCCGCATCGTACCCGAATTACACACCACACAACTCATGAATACGAAACTACTGCTCGATATCGACCCAGGTAACGACGACGCGATCGCACTGTTCATCGCTCTCGCCGCAGACGACGTCGACGTCGTCGGCATCACGACCGTCGCGGGGAACACCACGGTGGAGAACGCGACACAGAACGCACTCTCCCTGTTGGAACTCGTCGACAGAACCGACGTTCCCGTCGCCGCCGGAGCGGACCGACCGCTCGCTGACGAACTCGTGACGGCCGAACACGTCCACGGCCCGGACGGACTCCCCGAGGTGGTTCGAGAAGATCTCTCGGACCCCACGACGGAACCGATCGACACACACGCAGTCGAGTTCATCCTCGAACAGGCGGACGAACACGGCGACGAGTTGACGATCGCGGCGCTCGGGCCGCAGACCAACCTCGCGTTAGCCCTCGCACAGGACCCGAGTCTCCCCGAGCGCGTCGGCGACATCTACCAGATGGGCGGCGCGCTGAAGACCACTGGTAACGTGACGCCGCAGGCGTCGTTCAACTTCTACGTCGACGCCGCCGCCGCCGCTCGCGTCGTCCAAGACGCCCACCCGAAAGTCGTCGGCCTCGACGTGACGGAACACGTCTACGTCGACACGGAGGACATCCGAGCGCTAGCCGAAGAGGAAGACCCGCTGCCGACGATGGCCGCCATCTTAGAGTTCAGCATCGAAGAGGTCCGATCGAAGTTCGGACACGACGGCGGGCTGGCGAGCGACGCAGTAGTGCTTGCCGACATCGTCAACGACGCCCTCGAGTTCGAGGAGGCGTACGTGGAGATCGACACGACCGGCGGGCCGTCGAACGGTGCGACGATCTACGACGAACACGGCGTCTACGAGCAGTCACCGAACTGTGAGGTGGCGCTTGGAGTCGACGGCGACGCGTATCAGACGACGGTGCTCGATGCGCTCCGAACGTTCGGTGAGTGAGAGGAGGCGTTCGGACGGCTACTCTCGAGTGTAGGTCACGGTCCGCTCTTCTCCACCGCGGCTGACCGTCGTCTCCGCGGGCGTCGTCCGCGCAACTTCGACGCCACGACGGACGACACGCACGCGAGGCGCACGGCGACGGAGCGCGTCGAACGGATCCGCTGCGTCGAAGACGACGAGCGACCCCTCACACCCCGGTTCGAGTCCGTACTCTTCCTCGCCGACGATGGCGGCGTTCGCCCCCGTCAGCATCTCCCAGAGCGCGTCGACGTCGCTCCGGCCGTTCATGTGCGCGTAGTGAAGCAATACGAACGCCGCGTCGAGGGGGTCGCCGACGCCGTAGTGATACCAGGGATCCATCACCGAGTCGTGCCCGATGCCGACTGTGACGCCGCTCTCGCGGAGTTGGTCGATGCGAGTGTGGCCGCGTCGCCGCGGGTAGTCGTCGTATCGGCCCTGGAGAACGGCGTTGTCTGGAGGGTTCGTCACCACACTGACGCCGCTCTCCGCGAGCAGTGAGACGAGTTTGTTCGCGTAGGCGTTCGAGTACGAGTGCATCGCAGTCGTGTGACTCGCCGTGGTCTTCGCCCCGATACCCCGCTTGAGCGCCTCGCTGGCCAGTACCTCGGTGAACCGCGACTGGGGGTCGTCGGTCTCGTCGATGTGGAGGTCGAGCGGCAGTCCGTGTCTCTCTGCCAGATCGACCGCGATCTGGACGTCTTTGACGCCGTCCTCTCGTGTGTGCTCGTTGTGCGGAATGCCGCCGACGACGTCGACACCCATCTCGATCGCGTCGACGAGGAGCTCTTCGTGAGCGTCTTCGGTCAGGATACCGTCCTGCGGGAAGGCCACGACCTGGAGGTCGACGAGGTCGGAGAGCTCCGCTCGGAGCTCCACGAGCGCCTCGACGCCGGTCAGTGTCCGCTCTGTCGTGTCGACGTGTGTCCGCACGCGCGTGACGCCGTGGCTGACGAGCCACTCGATCGTCTGTCGTGCACGTCGCTTGACGTCGTCTGTCGTGAGTGACTCCTTGCGGGCTGCCCAGATATCGATCCCCTCCGCCAGCGTCCCCGACTGGTTCCAGGTCGGCTCTCCCGCGGTGAGAGTCGCATCGAGATGGATATGTGGCTCGGTGAGCGTCGGCGTCACCAACCGGCCGCTCGCATCGAACTGGTCCGCCGGATCGAACGTCGACGTATCGGCGGTCTTCGGGTCCGTTACGCGCTCTATCGTTCCATCGGTAATGACGACGTCCGCCGCCGACCCATCGAGTAGCGTCGCATCACGCACGAGATACTGTGACATGGACGTCCTTTCTTCCAACGGTTGTAAATCACTATTGCCAAGATTTTGACTGTTCGGCGGCGTCGAGTCGTCGCCTACGAGAGGAGACGGGCGACCCGCCGACAATGGTACCGTCGCGACGACGTCACTCCTCGATCGGATCAGGAAGCTGGGCCGAGCAGCCTTTTCACATCTTGTGTTGTGGTTTTTGCACAATAGTATTCGCCGAGCACACGACTAGAAAAGTCAACTCTACTCGAATATGCCTGTAAAGTAGGAGAATCTTTACTCTCTGTAGAGATCGATGTACGTACGAGTTTACAACTATCTTGCAATATTTACTACATTATCACTTCTACGGTGTTTTTATATACTATTTGACGAATTTGATCTACTACATCAAAATATCTTCTTTAGAGCCGATAATACATTGTTTTCAATTTTGGATAGACGATCTCGTCCTAATATTGTACTTACTACGCAATAGTATGGGAATAAATTTCTTTTTTACTATCCAGAAAACATTTATCGGTGTCCCTATGACGGTAAGTGAATGGCCAAGCATCGATCTGCCAGCGTCGACGATCTCGTCGACGACCTGGTCGTCGCCTCCAAGATCGACGAATCGGGTGCGGCGCGTGGGGAGTTGCTGAATTTCAGAAACCGACCATCCGACGAGACAGACGCTGCTACACAACTCGTCGAGTTGGCAGTACGGCTCGAGACCGGAGAAGTGACGAAAGTCGTCGCCCCAAAAAACCAGTTCTACAGAGTCCTGAACCGACAGGGGTTCACTATCGACGACGTTCATGCGCTCGACGTGTCTTCGACGACGATCCCGCTCCCGTTGCTCTGCACGTCCTTGGGAACGGAACTCGCGACACAGACAGGATCGACCACGAACTGGCTGGTGTATCTCGCTGTCGGATTCGTTGGCAGTATGCTTCTGCTTTCGCTGTTCCTGTAGCCCTCTCTTCTCTCCAGTCGGTGGAATAAGCTTCTAAGAACTGCGTCAGGTGGCGGCCTGACGCAAGCGGGGACAGCGGTGGTATGCCTGAGACCGGGAACGGGTCGAGTTGTTCCGTGACCGCTGTCACTAGCGTTCAACTGTGGGTTCGATATATGCCTTGTGGGCAGAGCTGTCTGTGAGAGTTCAATAACTTCGCTGTTCGAGAACCCAGATCTGTCGAAACGAGTGTGATGAGACAGATATAGAATAATTCAATATGTCATGAAATGATGTCTGACAATCAATACTGGTCGTGGGGGAAACTGCATAATAGCGCCCATATGAACTCACTAAACGCATTCAAGTATCAACAACTGAGTGCAACGATACCTGGTATATGTAATAATCGAGAGTGTATCCTCATCCACGCATGCATGATTTGACTGGCTTCCAGCGCGACCTCCTGTACGTTGTCGCTGGCTTCGAGAATCCACATGGCCTCGCGATCAAAGAAGAACTCGAACAGTACTACGAGAAAGAGGTTCACCACGGACGATTGTATCCGAACCTCGACACCCTCGTCAATAAGGGCCTCGTCGACAAAACGGAGAAAGACAAGCGGACAAACGGCTACCACATTACGAAACGGGGACACCGTGAGCTCACCGCTCGCGAGGAGTGGGAACAGCAGTATCAGTCAGCAACCCACAATTGAACTCGTAGGTGACTGATAATAGGGACCGTACTTGTCTCCGAGGGGATGAAAAACTGAGTCGCGGTGAACTCTCCGAATGAGATACTGAACGCGATGAACTCACCAGCCAGTATTACTGGGAAGATAATGGGGCTCCGTCACGATTGCCGTGAATCGTACGTCGAGGCGTCGAAATACCGATCAAGCGCTGTTGAGCTGTCAGTCTGCGCAAGCACTAGCTGTAGTTTCAGCCGTGCTTTGTGCGTCGGGAGGTCGTCACCGTGGTGGGCGCCGTGCGAAGCGAGCGTCTGTCCACCGCCAGCAGTTCCGTACACTGGTGCTGTCGACCCGGCATAACAGCGAGACGTAACAACGACTGGAATCCCCGCATCAATCGACTGCTCGACGGCATTCCCAAGCGACGTGGTCGCATTCCCTAATCCCGTTCCCTCGAGTACGATCCCATCGACGTCTGCTGCGATTGCCTCCTCAAGTTGTGCACTGCCGACACCAAGGCCGGATGTGACTGTCCGAACGGTCGCAGCCGCGTCGACGTCCTCGAGCGAATCTGAATAGCTTCCCGGTGCTCGATATAGCCGAATCGCCTCACGAGTGAGGACTGCAATTGGACCCTTATCGGGCGAAGCGAACGTATCGAGGGCGTGAGTGTGTCGCTTTGTGACGTCACGGGCCGCGTGAAGCTCCTCGTCGAAAGCGATGTACACGCCCCCCGTCGCGAGAAGTCGTTCGTCAGTAAGCACTCGTACTGCCGTCACGAGATTCGACGGTCCGTCGGCGCTCAGTTCGTCGGCCGATCGCTGTGCACCAGTGAAAACCACCGGCACGTCACTCTCGAGCGTCAAATCGAGTAGATATGCAGACTCTTCCATCGTATCAGTCCCGTGCGTCACAATAACTCCATCCGCCCCGTTTTCGATCTCCTGCTGAATTGCCTCTCGGAGGTCCTCAACTGCTTCGAGATCCATCGTGAAGCTTGGTCGCTGCAGAACCTCGCGGACCGTCAAATCCGCATACTCCTCCAGCTGCGGGATTGCAGCCACGAGTTCCTCGCTTCGTTTACTCGGTGCTGCTCCACTCGCGGTTTGGGTACTCGCAATCGTTCCACCAGTCCCCAAAATTGAGATACTGGGTCGCATCGTTCAATGGTCGCATCACACTGACAATAGTCTGTGGGAGACGGCAGCGACAGGAACCGAATCACCGACAGCTGCCAGTACGAGCAAGGATTTCTGGCTCAACTATCGTTATGATTCTGTCGGGTGAAGAACCACGTGCATCTTATGAGTAAAATTGATGTGGCAATCGGTGTCGACGCGGACTGCGTCGCTGGATGGCTTGGGTCGTATGGCGGGGCCGACTCACCCGCAGACCTCTCACGTGGACTCTCTGCTGGGAAAGAAGGCATCCCTCGATTAGTACAATTGTTCGAGGACCAAGAAATCGACACGTCGTGGTTTATCCCTGGACATACAATCGAGACGTTCCGCGACGAAGTAGATGCAGTCGCTGCTGGAGGTCACGAAATCGGTGTGCACGGATACTCGCACGAAAATCCGACCGACCTGGCTCGTGAGCAAGAAGACGAGATCATTGAAGCCTCGATCGACCTCATCGAAGATGTAACGGGAGAGAAACCAGTCGGCCATCGTGCCAGTTGGTGGGAGTTCAGCGAGAATACACCTGATCTCGTCGAGAAACACGGGTTCCTCTACGACAGCAGTCTCATGGAGACCGAATTCGAGCCGACATGGATGCGAAAGGGGGACTCTTGGAAGAAAATCGAGTACGAACAGGACGCCGAGACCTGGATGGAACCCTACGAGTACGGCGACGAAACCGATATCGTCGAAATTCCGATCAGCTGGTATCGCGACGACATCCCTCCGATGCTGTTCATCAAACAGCCGTTGTACCACGCTGGATACAAGGACCCCGCAATGATGTACGAGCAGTATTACAAGCGTCAGTTTGACTTCCTGTATAACCGCCGCGGCGCTGGCGTCTACACGTTCACGATCCACCCAGATCTCCATGGACTCCCACACATGATCTCTCACCTCGAGGAGTTCATCCAGTACGTCAAAGGTCACGAGAACGCCGAGTTCAAAACCCTAGAAGAGATCGCCCACCGGTTCAAAGACGACCCATCAGTGTACGAATCAGAAGGAGACTACGTGTAGTACCAAGTGCACGTCATCACTCACCCGACCGCACGACAGCATATGGCCGGGCGAGTGAATGTTGCATGAGCTGCCATATTCATCCCAACACCTCGAAAAGCGCCTGCTCTGTCAACAGTCTACTCAAGCGAACACACGAGTGGCGATGGCTCAGCTGAGGACGGGGTGTTTGACCGTCCCACAAGACAGCCAAGCTGATGCTACCACGCAAAAGATGCTTGGAACGTATCCGTCTTGAAACCGTAGGACTGAGCAGACGTTCGGCTTGAAATCCCATGATGGGATTCCCGCGACTTGAGGCGCGGAAGGTGGTCAATCAACGAACACGATCTGGTGCTAGAGCGTCATCTACGCATCAGTGTCTTCGTCTTCGTCTTCGTCTTCGCCCTCATCAGCGAGCTCCGTTAGCTCAGCGTAATTCCCAGAAACGGCGATACCGGTCTGCGAATTAGAATTCGACTGCCAGTTCGATTGGCTGGCCATGGAAGTACCCTCGTCACTATCGAACGTAACGGCCACAGCACCGGATGGTCCGTTGGCATTGCTCTGTCCAACAGATTGGCCTTGTTCGACAGTTGCTGAACTATTCTGGTCGACGGTCGTTGAGCTGTCCGGCTGAGCAGCCACAGAGCCAGCACCCATGATGAGGAGACTGCCAACTGCAGCGACGACAAACAGTAGCTGTGTAGTGCGCTTCATGTTTTGTTCTCTGTGAGCACGTTGCTCACACGAACACATGACACTGGGTTGCTACATGAACACCTCTTATTGTTCTTCTATACATACTGAGTTGTTAGAATTTTATGGGGCTTCTGAAAACGAATATATGACTTATATAGCGCAACTAATTATATATTCTCCGATACACCAATACTTATTAGATTTTCTATAAGTCTAGCTTTACCCGAATTTTATAGACTTTCGAACGAATATCTACAGATGAGTAAGGCGAGTGTCTCAGGGCTTGACCCCGAGGTGATTCACAAGGGGATGTGACTAATCAAACTGTTTCAACACTCGTTTTTCGGGTTCTCTACGGTTGCTTGGGCTTGCTGCACGTTTTGGTTCACCTGGTAGTTGACCTGTTCTGCCGTTGCACTGCCATCATTTCTCGCGACAGCGATCGCAGTGAATTGCTCAGAGACATTCAGCTGCTCAACAAACTGCGTTTGCGTAATGTCAGCCGCAGCCACCTGCTGGGTAGTCTGGTTGCTACCGTTATCGTATGCAACCGCCCAAGAGTCGTCACCGTTGACGTCCCAGCCAGTCACTACCTTCGACGCCTTCGACTGCCCAGTATCGACGTTTAGCGCCGTTGCTTCGGCAATCTGCGCATTGAAGTTCCCCTGGTAGCTGGCCTGGGTCGCTGTCGCTGTACTGTCATCAACGGCGACGGCAGCGGCGATATTCTGCGCATTGGCGTTCAGTTGCCGAACCGCTTGGAACTGCTCGATATCGGCCGCCGCAGCCTGGATGTTGGACTGCTCCGCTCCCTCCCGTGAATGGGACATGTCCTTCGCCGAGAAGTCACCCTCCATCTTCGCATGCGCAGTCACTTCCGTGAGTGATTTCGGATCGAAGTTGATCGCCGTGGCATCGGCGAGTTGCTTGTTCACGTTGAACTGGCAGGTAATCTGTCGGGCTGTCGCGACGCTTCCCTCGCCAACGGCAATGGCGATTGCGACACCCTGCTCACTAACGTTGAGTTGATCGACCGTTTGGGACTGGCCAACCGACGAGTCGGCATCCTGCGAGGATCCCTTACCAACGTTGGCTGCGAGCGCCGCAGCCGTCTGGGAGTTGTTGTTCTCCTGGTAGCTTCGTTGATACGCTTGCGAACAGCTGTCACCAACCGAGACAGCGACAGCGGCACTTTGGGTATTGACGTTTGCCTGTTCAACCTCTTGGACTTGATCGACCGTTGCCTCAGCAGACTGGTCACTCTCATACGTACTGTCACTGACGACCCAGCCAGAGAATTCTCGGCAGCCGGTCTCTCCAACGAAGACAACGTATGCGTTACCGACATCGGTGAATGTCCGCTTTTCTTGTTGCTGTGCTGTGTTTATCGACTGCGCGCTTCCGGCTTGCGTGTTCTCATTGTTTTGGTAGGTGCGCTGGATTGCCTCCGCTTCACCACCATCAATGGAAATCGAAACGGCAACATCCTGCTGTGTGACATTCAGCTGGGTGATGTCCTGAAACTGGATTACTTCCGTCGACGATTGCTGTGAGTTCGCCTTGATATCATAGATGTGCGTGTCAACCCACGAGTCGAGATCGGCTTCCGACGTCTCTGCACCGAAGACGAGGTACAAATCGTCCCCGTCCACGTGCATGCCGTCATGTGAGTCCGCAGTTGCGCGGTCAGCAGTGCTCGACAGAACGCCGGCACCCATCCCGGCTGCTGCGAGTCCTTTGAGATACCCTCTTCGATTAATCTTGTCTCTGCATTCGTTATTTTCTACCATGGCGCACTGTATCAATAGCCTGACTTACACTTTGTTATGAATGTCTTAGAAGATACACTTACCGAGTAACCCGTGATTACTACCGGCTGATACCGTTCTCTCCAGTTGAGCCGAAACAGAGATTGACCGGTTGATCTCCCAACGACCCGGTTCTCGTTTCATCGACTGCACTACAGAATCACAAGACGGCTCTCTATCAACAATGTGCTACACAAGAGCGTGCGTAGGAAGTATCGGATTCACTCTCGTTCCCAGAACGAGACGCCTCGCGTCTCGTCAACGCCATAAACGGCGAGGTTCTCTCCTTGTAGAAACATAGTGAGTTCTGTCTTGACTCTGCAGTACACGCCACCAATCTGATGGTCACTTAACAGACGATGTAAAATATTATATTGGTGTCAAATGAACTCAAACCATGACGACGATACTTCGTGGGGGAGCGGTGGACACATCAAGCGACATTACGTTCGCTGATGCACTCAAGCAGTACAAAGCGACGGGGAACAACACCCTCGTCGTCGGAACCTTTCCACAGACGATTGCATATCAACTGAGTCGCACCCATTTCGGAGCAGTTGAGGAGAGTCGCTATCGAGTCCTCGCAGTTACGAATCTAAACCAGGACACCATCGAACAACGGTTCCCCTCGGAGCTCTCTGCGGTCGATCGACACGACCACACGAGTGTGATTACGTATTCGACGACCGCTCGTGGTGGAACGGCAGCACCACAGTCCTCAAGGAGTGGCCTCTCGGGACCACAGCTCAACTCGGAGCGAGAAGCAGACCTTGATGTCTTTACACACGCACTCTTCGAAGAGATCGACTCGCACCACGCTGCTTCCACGGGTGGATTCGATCCAGCACAGTTGCGTGTCTCGCTGGATGGGTTAGAGCCGTTGCTAGGTATGTTCGGGACTGAGACAGTCGATTCGTTTGTTGCGGAACTCACTGCCGCCATCCGGACGTACGATGGGATGGGGCAATTCTTTCTCTCGTACCCCCGCTCGCATTCGGTCATCGAAACGCTCGAGCAGCACTTCGAGATTATCATGACGGTCGAGCAACAATCTGATGGCTCATATGTCCAAACGTGGGAACTTCCCGAACACAATATCCAGACGCGGGTCCCTCTTCAGACAGATTGATTAGCGACGGTACGAACTGCTACGAAACGTTTGGTCGGTGTAGATGAATGCCAATTGAGCCGAGAATAGAACAACGGGATGACGGTGTCGATGGAATTCGGGTATTTGACCCGATTGACCGACAGGAGTACTACTTCGAGACACCAAAGTCGGTCGTACCTCGGCCAGCGGCGACTGACGAGTTTATCGCGCCACTCGATACGGCTGCACGGATTCGTACTTCGGAGTTGGTGTTGCCAGATCTTACCACGGTCTATGTCCGAGATAGTACTGGCACGGTCGTCGACGAGGTCCAACATCTCTCATCAGCAACCCTCGAGAGCGACGAGTGGTACACCCTTGAGTTGGCTACACCGATCAAGCTCTATCTTCGTCTTCGAGGGCCACTCACAATTACGAACAGTGCCTACACCGAGGTAAGTTGTAAGCATACTCAGACAATCTTCATTGGTGCACGTTCATTCCATGAACAACCAGCGGGCACAATTGAGACACCAGCCGATCCAACGTCGGTGATGGAAGCACTCTCCTACTTTGGAAGTGCGCTCAAAACGACGTCGTGCGAGCGATCATATCCAACACTACGTGGACATCCACCGCTACTCGAAATCTCGGAGGAGAGGGATTCAGTGGTTACACCCGCGGGATTAGAACAGCCTCAGACAGGAGTCTCGATCCACGTTCCCCCAACTTGGGAGTCGGTATTCACTGTTGCACCGCTTGCGTACTACTTTGGGGCTCAGGTCAAGCCGACGTCAAAATCAGCTGAGTTGCGCACAACTGCTGGCGTCCGACATTCGTTGGCGGCACCGGATCTACAGTCGGCGGTAAATCGTGTTCTGAGACACGTTTTTACATTGGATTGTTGTACACGGTGTGATGGAATCTACAACGTCCAGTTGCAGGAGCGAGAGACGATTCTTGAGCAGATTGATGTCGATTTCTCTACCCTCTACAACCAACCACTTGCTGAGCAAATTGGGTCATATCTCAATATCCCGTGGGATATCCTCTCAGAGGTTGTTCCAACGTGGGAATTGTCTGCAGTGGTAACTGAGGATGCTCAAAATACACGGATGCTTCCCTTCCTTGCTGACACATTGGCACTGATGTCCACTCCAGGGAATGATGAGAGAACTCACGAGCCAGTTGATCAGCACACCAAAGCCGAAGCCGACATCCAATCTTTCCTTCGAGGGGCCGCATCAACCACCCGCGGCGACGATAGTTGGGTCGTCGATTCAGCAGTCCCTCCGCAATCAATAGCATCCACTGACGCACTCACACAGGTATGGATTGGTCCACGAAAGACTGCACCGCCAGAGTGGAACTGGACGGTCCCAATTGCACATCAAAATCGCCTTACTCGAGCTCAGACAGAGGGAAATCTCGAGATCGCCGTTGTCCTCAATGACACCGAAATGCGTCGTGAAAAAGAGTTAGTAGACGACGCCTATCGCGGTGATTCTCCGTTCGAAGTTACCATCTTCGATCATCCGACCACTGACGAATTAGCAACCGCATTGGAAGCTGACTTGGACTTTCTCCATTACATCGGTCACATCCGACGTGATGGGATGGAATGTATCGATGGGATACTTGACGTACACGATCTCGAAACCGTTGGTGTCGATGCATTCTTCCTCAATGCGTGTGCGTCACGAGAACAGGGACATGCGCTCATCGAACGGGGCAGTATCGCAGGAGTTGTGACGTCAACTGCAGTCGGCAATAACGGAGCTACAGAACTCGGAGTTACGTTTGCGCGACTGCTTAATGCTGGTTTCACCGTCTACTCCGCGTTAGACATTGCGCGAGGGCAAAGCGAGCAGGGACTTCGATACTCAGTTATCGGTGATGGACGACTAGCAGTTTCCCAAGCAGATAGTGGCGTTCCAAGTATTGTTGAGCTACAGCCTTACGAGGGGACAGAGGGAGAATATTCTGTCACCATGGAGACACACCCCAGCACTGGAAATCGACCAGGAACATGTCTTCTACCACATATTCCAGGTAATGATCGATATTACCTCTGCTTCGGTCCTCTAGAGGAGTTTACACTCTCTAAAGACAAGGTGCAACAATTCTTCTCAATGGAAGACTGTGCAGTATTATATCAAGAAGAGCTACGATGGGCTAATGAAATCGAATTGTAACTCTACGACGTTCAGGGGCCATTTAGTGCTGAGGCATGCCCTGCAAGTGCTGTTCCTGCCTGAGAAATGAGGAGGATAAGTGTGAACAATGCCCCGATCATCTTCGGATGCTGGGACAGATACGCTTTCATGTCGTTTGCTTCGGACATCACACTATCACCTGCAGCGCGGCACATATTTAATATATTTAATAAAATATGATATAAAATATATAAATATTGTAGGTCAGAAAATAAGAAATTGGTGCATAGAGAGACCAACCGGGGGCAGCTCTAGAAATATTGGGTTAACACTTCAAATAGCTGTTGTCTTTGGTGACGGTCGTCCCTGCGAAAGTTGCTGCCTGGTTGCCATGTGTGTGCAGCCACCCCTTCAAGAGCGAGCCCAGCAGAGTGAGTGAAGTATAGTAGAATATCTAACAGAATATGTGGCTATCGTATTTCTCAAAGTGAACGTTCTGATATTCCGGATAGTTGTGGGACACGTCACACTCTCATAAAAAATTATTATGAATACGGGGTGAGCAAGTTAGTCATATGTTGGCACGCGAAATTCTGGTTCGGTTGGTCGTATACCTGTTCTCATCCGACGAGATCCTCATTTACGAGCAACGGCGCTCTGGTGAGACCCTCGTCTCAGAGTGTCGAAACTGTGGGACGACGCTTGAGACGGTGAACACCTCGTGTCCAGAATGCACGTCGACCGAGGTTGCAATTCACCACATTTGAACACGCACTGTCGGTTGCGCAATTTTTGATGACTTGTTACTATGTTGTCTCCACAGCCTATCGCCTCTCGATAGGATTGAAGCAAATCCGCATCCCGGTCAGCTCACCGGTTGATACTTTTTGCTCGTTCGTGGTGTGGCTTCGTCGCGACAAACCGAGAGCAGTCTCTCGAAGCAGGCACTCAAAGCTTGCAGATCGGATGCAAAAATCGGTGACGTCTACTTGGGGGTTACTTCGGCCTCCTCGGTGGGCTGCTCACGAGTCGACTCAGGCGTGTAGGTGTTCATCCCGATGACAGAGTTGAGCGGACACTTCTGCGTGATGCCAGTCGCGGTGAGCACCGCTCCGACGAGGAGCGCAGCCCCCGAAAGCACCAACCCGAGTATACCCGCTGCGAGTGTGATGAGTCCGCCGAGCCCCGATCCACCGAGGATGATCAAGATCGGTCCCGCGATGAGCCGCGCGATTCGATCGTAGCCGCCAACGTTCTTTTTCATGTCTATTGCACCAACCCCTAGGTACGCGCTCTGAAATGATAAAGGAGCGACGTGGTTCCTTGCGTGTGAGAAGGCGCTGTTTCCACGGGAAGGGAGTGCTGTGTTCGCAGGTATCGACTTCAGTCGTCGGACGGTGCATGTTGAGAGGATAGCAGCTCCGAAGTGACGCCATGTGCCTCTCCTCCCCAATTGGGTTTGAGCGTGAGAACACCGAGAAGTAAATCGACGGGACAATCCACGAAACGGGTCTGGTAAGTGTGGGTCGCAGCAACAACTCCGACCCGCTACCCACTTCGTGGACGGTAATAGGAAGTCGGGCCGTGTCCATGCATGGGGTACAGGGTACAATGTCGTTGCGGGAAAAGCCCTGTCCTCAAGGAGTGACCGACCGTCGCAAGGCGGTCGGGAGCGAGTAGGGCAGGGTAGTTTACGTCCCGGTCGGGTTCGCTCCACGCTGTGTGCGTCCAGCCCGCTTGTCTATCGGGTCTTCGAGGTCGCCCATGACCTCCTCGAAGGCGTCCGTCGAGGTCAGGAGACCGACGATCTCGCCGCCCTCGGTGACGAGCGCGAGCTCCTGATTTTCCGTCTGGAAGCGGTCGACGGCGTCGCTGATTTCCTCGTCGGCTGGCAGCGTCATCGGCGACGCGGCGATGTCTGCGATGCCGACTTCGCCACTCGTGAGGTCCTCGAAATGGTTCGTGATCGTCGGGAGATAGACGATGCCGCGGAAGTCGTCTATGTCCTCGCCGACCAGTGGGTAGCGAGAATGGGAGTGTTCCTCGACGAGTGCGAGGTTCTCCTCGGGGGTATTCTCGGTCGAGAGCGCGACAATCTCCTCGCGCGGAACCATGATTGCCTCGACCGGGATCTCGCCAACGGCTAGCGCGCTCATCACCTCCTGCCGGCGTTCTTCGGGCACGTTTCCCTCTTCGAGGGCCGAGCCGAAGCGCTTGTAGAGGCCCGCACGCCCTTGCATGACATCCTCCTCGGTTTCGAGCCACGCGCCGGTCATCTCGACGCCAAACAGCGAAAGCGTCCATTTCGCTGCTCCGTCTCCGAATTGGATGACTGGCCAGATGGCCCGCGTCCACCAGTACAGCGGCGTCGCACAGTATCGACAGACCTGTTTCGAGCGCTCGACGCCGAGATAGGTCGGGGTCTGCTCGCCGTGGGTGAGATGGAGGAGGTTGACGATGAGAAACGCGAGGATGGCCCCTGCGCCGACCGATGCGAGAACGGTGCCGCCGAACAGCGGCTCGAAGATGGCCGTGAGTGCGGGTTCGGCGATGATACCGACCGCGATGCTCGAGAACGTAATCCCAATCTGACAGCTGGTCAAGTAGATCTCCAGGTTCTGAGTCATCTCCCAGGCGCGTTCGAGACCGGGTTCCATGAACTCCGCTTTGGAATACTGTCGCGCGCGGGTCAGCGCGAACTCGATGGCGACGAAAAACCCGTTGGCGAGAATGAGTAACAGACCGGCAATAAGCCTGAGGGAGACTTCGAGCGCAGTCATCGGCATAGTAAGTTACGTGAATGGCGACACGGAAAAACAGTTTGACCGCGAACTGATCCTTCGCACTACGACGAATCTCGTTCTCACGAGCGATCTCAAGCCGGGTCGCTCTGGGAGTCGAATCCCGATGCGTCGCCCTGGCGTTGTTCGCGCTGGTAGACGTCAATGGGGTCTTCGAGTCCGCCCATCACTTCCTCGAAGGCGTCCGTCGACGTTAGCAGACCGACGACCTGTCCCTCTTCAGTGACGAGGGCGAGCTCTTGATTTTCCGTCTGGAAGCGGTCGATGGCGTCGCTGATTTCCTCGTCGGCTGGCAGCGTCATCGGTGACTCGGCGAGGTCTTCGACGTCGATATCGCCGTTTTTGAACGCCTCGAACTGGTTTGTGATCGCCGCGAGGTAAACGACCCCTCGGAAATCGTCGATGTTCTCGCCGACCAGCGGAAAGCGGAGATGTGGATGCTCCTCGATGACCGCGAGGTTTTCCTCGGGGGTATTGTTGGTTGAGAGTGCGGCGATCTCCTCACGCGGCACCATGCTGTCACGGATGGGGATTTCCTCGACGACCAACGCGTTCATCACTTCCTGACGACGCTCTTCGGAAACCTCGCTGTCGTTGAGCATCGACCCGAGCTGCCGGTGGAGGTCTGTCCGCCCCTCGATATCCTCGTCGTCGGATTCGAGCCACGCGCCGGTCATCTCGACGCCAAACAGCGAAAGCGTCCATTTCGCCACCCAGTCACCGACGCGGAGAATCGGTCGAATGACCCACGTGAACCAATACAGCGGCGTCGCGCCGTAGCGGCAGACCTGTTTCGAGCGCTCGACGCCGAGGTAGGTGGGAGCCTGTTCGCCATAGATCTTGTGTACCAGGCTCACGATGATGTACGCCAAGATCACGCCTGCGCCAATCGACGCGAGAACGGTACCGCCGAACAACGGCTTGAACAGCGCTGCGAGCGCGGGTTCGGCGACGATACCCAGTGCGATGCTACAGGCGGTGATGCCGACCTGACACCCGGTGAGGTAGATTTCGAGTTCCTCGGTCATCTCCCAGGCGCGTTCGAGACCGGGTTCCATGAACTCCGCTTCGGAATACTGTCGGGCGCGGGTCAGTGCGAACTCGATGGTGACGAAAAATCCGTTGGCGAGAATCAACGCGGCACCCGCGACGAGACGGAGGAGTATTTCGGGTGCTTGCATTCAGTATAGATCAATCAATACGGCGTTGGGGCAAAAAAGCAGGGGGCAAACGGAGCCGGTTGCGAGGTTGTACTTCGTTTGGCCGTACTGATTTCTATCATTCAGACGCTTGGGACAGTTTGCCGCAGGCATGCCAATCTGCGCCCGCTCGCCTGGCCTTCCGGTCTCTGCGACGCTGTCCAGCTTTTCATCGCCTACGACTCCTGTTAAACAACCATCAAATTAGTATAAATCATACAACTAGATTATTAGTTAGCGGAGTTACACTATATCTGAGAATGGAATCAGTGGGCCAACAGAGAAGCGTACCAGCAAGCCAAGCGACCACTGGGATCGAACGGACGGACATTCATCACGTACTGAGCAACGACCGACGACGATATGTATTATCTGAACTGCAGGCGGCAACAGAACCACTGACCGCTCGGACGCTTTCGGAGTTGGCGGCCGAACGAGAAACCGGGGAGAGCCCCGCACCGAGAGACGTTCGACAGAGCGTCTACGTGTCGTTACTGCAAACGCATCTCCCGAAACTCAAAGAACTGAACATCGTCGCCGACCACGAGGACGGAATCACGCTGACAGCGCAGGCGAGTGTGGTCACAGACTATCTCGCCGCCGACTCGACAGCTGCGCGTCCGTGGGGAGCGTACTACTTTGGGCTCGCATCGATCGGGCTCGCTGTGCAACTCGCCGGGCTGGTCGAGATACCGCTTGTCGAGGAGGTCGCGTTTTCGGGTGTCGTCATCGTGTTAGTACTGTGTGTCCTCTTAGCTGCGTATCATCTCGCGAGCGATAGCGCCCTCGGCTCGAAGCTTATTTCGTGAGCACGACTCGGGGACACGCAGGTTTCTTTGTTAACGGAGACGCTCGTCTCTCGAACAGGAACACAGACGGTCCACAACACTAAACTGCTCGTTCGTGGAATCTGCAGGAAGACAATGCGGCGCCTCCTGGCTCTTGTTCCGATGTTACTGCTGGCGTCCATGATGCTGCTCGACACGACCGCGGAGATCGAGTGGCTATCTCTCCGGTGGCTGCTGGTCGGGTACGTGCTGTTCGGTGGCGTTGGACAGCTACTTCAGGGGTACGCTCGGGAGTCGATCAGCGCCAAATCTCTCTTGTACGTCGCTCCGTCGTCGCTTCTGCTTTCGGGGTTGCTCGCGATGGTGTTGCTCGTCCAGCGACAGGGATTCGACTCTGCACGCGAGGCCACACTGTTCGCCGTGTTGGTTCTGTTCGTCGTCTATCTCGGCATCCACCAGACACAGTGGCGCTTCCTGAAGTCGAGTGGCGTCTATCTCCTCGCGTTCGCGGTGTTGCTGGCCGTGTTCTTCGTTCACGCCGTCCCGTTGCGGCCGGGTAGTGGGCTCGCGACGTTTCCGCTGTTGGCGGGGTTCACGATGGGACTGAACCTGTTCGTCTTTCCGCGATACGTCTCTCGAGATGCGTTCCTCTGGGGGGTGAGCCTGCTTGCGGCGATTCCGACCGTGGTGGGGTTGCGGGCGTACACTCTCGGGCCGTACGAGATCGGGTCGGCGCTCGTCGACCTACGTGGCACGTGGCAGCCCCCCGGCGTGGGGGTGGAGCTTCGTGTGTTGGAGTCGGTGTTCGCGAACCCGAACACGCTCGGCGTGTTGGCCTTCGCGGGGACGTTCGCTGGCATCGCAGTAGCCCGCCGGACGTACGCGTCGGAGGGGTTACCGCTCGTCTGGCTGTTTCCGGTCGCGTTGAGTGTTCTCAACGGCGTCGGGTTAGTTTTGAGCCACAGTCGTGCGAGCTATCTGGCGTTTGGTGTCGCACTCGGATTCTACGCGATCGTCCTCCTGTTCGGTCGCGCCGTGATCCCCTTCGCGTTCACGCTGATGGTCGGACTCGTCGGGCTGTTTCTACTCGGAACGTCGCTGCCGATCGTCGGCGTCGACTCGTCGAACCGGTTCGTCCTCTGGGAGGCGGGCCTGCGAGCGCTGCTCGACGACCCGACTCTCCTCGGTTCGGGTATCGTCGATCCGAGCGGGCTGATCGCGCCGCACCTCCCGACGGAGATCCGCGGCACCAGCCCGCACAACTCTTATCTCTCGGTGTTCCTCCGCGTCGGGTTGCTCGGAGGAGCGGCGTATCTCCTCTTGACGCTCGGGACTCTCTTCGACGGGTTTCTTCACAAAGACCGGGTCGACATAGCGATGCTCGCGCTCGCCGTCGGATTCGCCTTCCACCAACTGTTCGAGGCCTACTCGCTGTTCGGATTCTCCGTCGGGGCGGTGTTGGGGTCGGTCGTCGTCGGCTATCTGGTTCTGGACGGCACGCTCTCGGCCGACGAGGCGTCGGCGACTTCGGTCTGAGAGAGCTTCCCGAGGAGCCGAGTCTCGGTGGATTTTAGATACTCACTCTGTGAGTGATACCAAATGACCGACGTCCGTGCGGCAACTACCTCGCTCCTCGAAGACCGGACCGTCACCGAGTCGACGCTTCGGGAGTTACTCGCCCTCGACGCGGACGGTCCCTGGACGTTCCACGACACGAGTCTCGACTCGGGGACGTTCGGCGAGATCGTGTCGGCGGGGATCGTCGAGAAGCGGGGGGAGGCGTATCAGATCGCCGACCGCGACGCAGTCCGGGCGGCACTGGACGACGAGCGAGCGAGCGATTCGACCGCAGCGAGCGACGTGTTCGGGTCCCACGGGTGGTTCGAGTCGTTCGACTTCGACGGGTTCCGCGAGCGAGTCGGCCCTCGTGCGACCGCCTTCCTCCTCGGCGCGTTGCTGGTCGTCGTCGCGTTTCGTCTGTTCTCGTTTCCGTCGGTGTTCCGAAACGGCGACGTGGTGTTGCTCGGCAACGACCCCTACTACTACCGCTACTGGGTCGAGCAGGCGGCCGCCACTGCGGGCGCGGATGCGTTCGATTTCGGGGCGCTCGCGGAGCTACCGAGTGGTCTGACGAAAGGTGAACCCCTGCTCGTCGCGACGCTGTGGTTCGTGAGTGCGCTCCTCGGGGGGAGTACTGACGTCATCGGTCTCGTCGTCGCGTGGTATCCCGTCGTCGCCGCCGTCACGACCGGCACGCTGCTGTACTTTACTGCGACGACGGTTTCCGGCGACCGTCGAGTCGGGTTGGCGACCGTCCTGATGCTCGCATTGATTCCAGTCAACGCCTATCGGACGGGGCTCGGCTTCGCCGACCACCACGCGTTCGACTATCTCTGGTTGGCACTCACCGCGTTGGCGCTCGTGAGGCTCCTCTCGGAGCGCGAGCGGTCGTGGCCCTACGCTGCCGTCCTCGGCGTGGCGGTTACCGGCCAACTGCTCGCGTGGGACAACGGCGCACTGTTGGTCGTCCCGCTCGCGCTCGTCGCCCCGCTGTACGCGACGCTGGAGCTTCGCCGCGATCGGTCGCCGCTCCGTGCAGGTGCCCCGTTGGTCGCCGGGCTGGCGCTCGCGTCGGTGCTCGTCTGGGGCGCACACGCGACGCTCGGCTGGCACTCGACGGTCGTCGCGTCCGTCCCCGCGCTCCTGTTCGGTGGGTCCGCGGTCGTCTTCGCTCTCGCCGAAGGCGCTCGCCGCGTCGGGCTGTCGGCGACGGCGCTCCTGGGAGCGGAGGTCGTCGGTGGCGTCGGACTGTTGGCGGTGCTCCCGTCGGCGTTGCCGGAGCTCTCACAGGGACTCGATCGCGGGCTCGACACGCTGTTCGCGAGTCGAGAGATCGTCGAGACGACGTCGCTCGTCTCCGGCGAGATGGGGACGCTCGTCGGGCCGCTGTTGCTCCTGGGGTTCATTTTCGCGCTCGGCCTCCCGTACGTCGGCTGGGCGACGCTTCGAGCGGTCCGGCGGCGTGACGCGCAGTGGCTCGCGCTGACGGTGTACGCCTGGTGGTTCCTCGCGCTGTCGCTCGTGCAACTGCGGTTCGCCGGCGAGTTCTCGGTGTTCCTCGCGCTCTTCGCCGGGGTCGGTTTCGTCCATCTGGCGTCCGCCGTCGACCTCGCCGAACCGGTCGGCCTGTTCGACGACGCGACGGCGTCACAGTCGCGACCGCGAGTTCGCGCGAACGGCGGGCAGGAGTCGGAGCTCCAGTTACCGTCGCGACGCGAGGCGATGTCGTATCTGGGCTTCACGGCGCTGGTGGGGAGTCTGAGCTTCGTCCAGATCCCGGTGAAGTTCAGTCAGTTGACCGTGACGGACGAGGAGTATCGGACGGCCGCGTGGATGCGCGAGTACGCCGACGAGAAGGGGTGGTCGTACCCCCAGAACTACGTCCTCAGTTCGTGGGGGATGAACCGCATGTACAACTACATCGTCAACGGCGAGTCGAAGTCGTACGCGTACGCGCGGAACAACTACGACAGTCTCCTGCGGGCGAGCGATCCGGCGGCGTGGTACGAGCGACTCCGGGACCGCGTCGGCTTCGTCGTGACGGGCGACGGGCCGGTCGGCGGGACGGTGGCGGCGAGGTTGGCGAACTACGGCAGCGAGAACGACGGACGCGACGCGCTGTCGCACTATCGGTTGGTGCACACCGAGGGGTCGCTCCGCGTCTTCACGCTCGTCGCGGGCGCGACGCTCACAGGGCAGGCCGACGGCGAGTCGGTGACCGCGTCGGTCGACGTCGACGTCGGCGGCGAGACGTTCACCTACGAGCAGACGGTGGGTGTCGGCTCCGACGGGACGTTCTCGATGACGGTTCCCTACACCGGCGAGTACGACGTCGCCGGAGGGACGTACGTCGTCGACGAGGCGGCGGTGACCGAAGGGACGGAGGTTCGGACGCGGCGCGACGGGGAGTGAGAACGCGTCGAGAACTGACTGTCCGGCGAACGGACAGGAGAGACCGAGATTATTTATTGCATGGACGACAGTGAACGCAGACATGAAGGCTGTCGTACTCGCAGCAGGTGAAGGGACGCGGCTCCGACCGCTCACGGAGGACAAACCGAAGGGGATGGTCGAGGTCGACGGAGAGCCGATCCTCACGCACTGTCTCACCCGACTGGCCGAGTTGGGTGCCGACGAGTTCGTCGTCGTCGTCGGCTACCGGAAACAGGACATCATCAGCCACTACGGCGACGCGTTCGAGGGCATCCCCATCACCTACGCCCACCAGCGCGAACAGAAAGGGCTGGCACACGCGCTGTTGACCGTCGAAGAGTACATCGACGACGACTTCATGCTCATCCTCGGCGACAACATCTTCGACGCGAACCTCGCCGACGTGGTGAAGCGTCAGCGAGAGGACCGCGCGGACGCGGCGTTCCTGGTCGAGGAGGTGCCCTACGAGGAGGCCGGGCGCTACGGCGTGTGCGATACGAACGACTACGGCGAGATCACGGACGTCATCGAGAAGCCCGAAGAGCCGCCGACGAACCTCGTGATGACGGGGTTCTACACGTTCTCGCCGGCGATCTTCCACGCGTGCCATCTCGTGCAGCCGTCCAATCGTGGTGAGTACGAGATCAGCGAGGCGGTGGACCTGTTGATCCGGAGCGGGCGGACGATCGACGCGATCCGAATGGACGGCTGGCGGGTCGACGTGGGCTATCCGGAGGACAGAGAGAAGGCCGAGAAGTTGTTGCGAGGGGAAGACGTAGAAACGGCAGAGACAGTCGCGGACTGAATACTGGCGGAACTCGGTGGATTTTTGCGGGCAGCGATGAGGAAAGAAACACGATGCAGATACTCGTCACCGGGGGCGCTGGCTTCATCGGTGGGCACCTCGCAGAGCGGTTCGCGGGCGACGGTCACGACGTCGTCGCGCTCGACAGCTTCGTCCCGTACTACGATCTCGGTATCAAGGAACACAACGTCGAGCGCGGCCGAGCGGCCGGCGAACGGAGCGACGGGAGCTACGAACTGGCTCGCGGCGACATCCGCGACGAGGAGTTGGTCCGAGCGCACGTCGCCGAGGCGGACGTGATCTTCCACCAGGCCGCCCAGGCAGGGGTCAGAACGAGCGTGGAGCAGCCCCAGACGGTCAACGAGATCAACGTCGACGGGACGCTCAACGTGCTGGAGGCCGCTCGCGACTCCGAGACGGAGCGGGTCGTCGTCGCGAGTTCGTCGTCCGTCTACGGCAAGCCGCAGTACCTCCCCTACGACGAGGCCCACCCGACGACGCCGGTCAGTCCGTACGGCGCGTCGAAGCTGGCCGAAGAGCAGTACGCGCGCGTCTACAACGAAGTGTACGGACTGCCGACGGTCTCGCTGCGTTACTTCACCGTCTACGGGCCGCGGATGCGACCGAACATGGCCATCAGCAACTTCGTCTCGCGGTGCACCAACGGCGAACCGCCGGTCATCTACGGTGACGGGACGCAGACGCGGGACTTCACGTACATCGACGACGTCGTGCGGGCGAACGAGACGCTGCTCGGCACCGACGCCGCCGACGGCGAAGTCGTCAACGTCGGGAGCACGGACAACATCTCGATCCAGACGCTCGCCGAGGAGATCCGCGACCAGCTCGCACCCGAGCTGGAGTTGGCGTACGCCGACCGTCACGACGCCGACGCCGAGCACACGCACGCGGACATCTCGAAGGCCAACGAGCTGTTCGGCTACGAGCCGACGACGACGATCCGAGAGGGGGTCGAACGATTCACCGACTGGTACGACGAGAACCGCGAGTGGTACGAGCCGCTCGTGCGGAACTCCTGAACAGTACGTCTATCCGTACTGATACGTGGTTCACAGACTTTAAGCTAACAGACTGCCCTCGTTGAAACGATGAAGACGAGGGTTCGGTATCGGGTCGCGAGCGTCTCCGGGACGGTCTTGCTCACGCTGTTCGCGGTGCTCCTCGTCAACGAGCCGGTCGTCCAGACGACGGTGACGACGGTCGTCCCCGTGGTTCGGCGGCTTCCGACGGCAGTGCTCTCGGGCGACGAACTGGAGTTGGCGCTGGCGACGACGGTTCTCGTCGTCGTCGGCAGTCTCGTCCCCCTGTTCAAGCCGCGACCGCGACGGATCCTCGACACCCTCCTGTTCGCACAGAAGCGAATCCTCGTCGCGGGGGCGACGCTGGCCGGGATCGGCTACTTCGACTACACGTACCGGCTGCCGCGGTCGACACTCACGCTGTCGGTGTTGGGGCTGCTGGTACTGTTGCCGGTCTGGTTCGTCGCGATCCGGCATCGACCGGCGGGCAGCCAGCGGGCGCTCATCATCGGCGACGACCCCGAGGAGATCGCGGACGTGCTCGACGCCATCGACGTCCCCGTCGTCGGCTACGTCTCGCCGCCCAGCCCCTACTACTCGGAGGCCGAAGAGCCGATCGTCGCGACGGCGACGGTGGCCGACGGGAGCGGGAACGTCCTGCTGGACGATCTGGACTGTCTCGGCGGGCTCTCCCGACTCGACGAGGTGCTCGTCGCGTACGACATCGACACCGCGGTGTTGGCGTTCGCCCAGCCGGACCGCGCGGAGTTCTTCGGCGCGCTCGACACCTGTTACGAGCACGGGGTGAAGGCGAAGGTCCACGGCGAGCACACCAACGACGTGTTGACGAGCAGTTCGCCGGGCGACGGGAAGATCGTCGACATCGACCTCGAACCGTGGGACTGGCAGGACTACGTGTTCAAGCGCGTCTTCGACGTCGCGTTCGCGGCGACCGGACTGCTGGTGCTCGCACCCGTCGTCGTCGCCGTCGCGGTCGCGATCAGACTGGACAGTCCGGGGCCGGTGTTCTACAGTCAGCAGCGGACCGCCGAGTTCGGCGAGACGTTCGAGATCTACAAGTTCCGGAGCATGGTGACCGACGCCGAGGCACAGACCGGCGCGACGATCAGCGAGGAGGACGCGGGCGGTATCGACCCGCGCGTCACCCGCGTCGGGCGCTTCATCCGACAGACCCACCTAGACGAGATCCCGCAGCTGTGGTCGATTCTGGTGGGGGACATGAGCGTCGTCGGGCCGCGGCCGGAGCGCCCCGAGTTGGACGCCGATATTCGAACTGGGGTCGTCGAGTGGCGACAGCGGTGGTTCGTCAAACCCGGGTTGACCGGGCTGGCGCAGATCAACGGCGCGACGGGTCACCAGCCGGCCGAGAAGTTGCGCTACGACGTCGAGTACATCCGGAAGCAGTCCTTTTGGTTCGACGTGAAGATCGTCCTCCGGCAGGTGTGGAGCGTGCTGGTCGACCTGAAAGGGGTTGCGGACGACTGACGGGTGTCTCTGGACGCTATCGAGGGTTTTAATCCGCCGTACTCGGTGGGCAGAGACGAATGAAGATCCTCCGCGTCGCACAGAATCTCTACCCCGAGGTCCCCGGCGGCGGCACGTACCACGTCCACGCGATGAGTCGCGACCAGGCGGCGATGGGTCACGAGGTGACCGTGCTGACGGTCACCGACGACGACTCGCTCCCGCGGCGAGAGGAGCGCGACGGCTACACCGTACTCCGTCGCTCGCCGACGGTCGAGCTGTTGGGCAACGAGATCTCCGCCGGCGTCGCGCGGGAGCTGGCGTCGGCTCGCGACTACGATGTGATCCACGCCCACTCGCATCTGTACTTCTCGACGAACCTCGCGGCGTTGAAGCGGCGTCTCGGTGATACGCCGCTGGCGATCACGAACCACGGCCTCTACTCGCAGACCGCCCCCGAGTGGGTGTTCGACGCCTACCTGAAGACGGTCGGGCGGTGGACGTTCGACAGCGCGGATGTCGTCTTCTGTTACACCGAGGAGGACGAACGCCGGCTGCGGGAGTTCGGCGTCGAGACCGACGTCGCGGTGGTGCCGAACGGCATCGACCAGACGCGGTTCACGCCGGACGGGCCGCGGAGTGAACTGATCGCTGCTGACGGGCCGGTCGTGCTGTTCGTCGGGCGACTGGTCGAAGGGAAGCGACCGAGTGATGCGGTCGAGGCGTTCGCGGGCGTTCGGGAGTCACATCCCGACGCCGAGCTGTATCTGTGTGGCGACGGACCGCTACGCGGGGAGTTGGAGGAGCTGGTTCGCGAGCGCGGGTTGACGGAGTCGGTGCAGTTCCTGGGTCACGTCGACTACGACGAGATGCCGCCGATCTATCGCTCGGCGGACGTACTCGTGTTGCCGAGTCGGGCCGAAGGGTTGCCGCGGACGGTGTTGGAGGCGTTCGCCTCCGGGACGCCCGTAGTCGCGAGTGACTTGGAGCAGGTCGCGCCGATCGTCGAGGAGGCCGGGGAGACAGTCCCAGTTGGGGACGTGGGGAGATTTGTCGACTCAATAGAACGGTTTCTGCGTGACGTAGATGCATACGACGAGAATCCTCGCGAATCTCTTGGCAAGCAGTTCAGTTGGGACCAAACAGTCAGAGAGACAACAAATAGATTAGAGAGCTACTGTAAATGACCGTATTCAGCGATTCGGGTTCTTGCAGCGGTACACGTGACGGAGATAAATCGCACATCGAGGGTTTCTAGACGAACAACTGCCTGGAGTCAAACTACCACGAGTATTCGTGGCAGAACTACGAATGCCGCCCAAACAAAAACGGCCGAACCCAGTATCGTTATCAGGAGGTATTGTGATACTGGTCGCTCGTAGAGATGGTCTAGGAATGTCGGTATGCGGCTAATATGCCAGTAATACATGAGTGCGATAATACTCAGGTACTGAATGAGACTTCGAGCTAGTCTGTAAAACCAAGCGTCCAATATCAGACTAACAGCAAATACGAGGATAAGCACTCCTATTGCGACCTCCAGGACTTCGGACTCAGATATCGAATATCCGTTGAGCCAGAGATACAGAATTATTCCTCCGGCTACTGCAGGGACGAAAAGTTCTGAATGCTCCATATATGTCCGCACTAAAGAGAACACCTGTCCAGGTGTATTGACCGAGAGAAACATCGACATACGCTGAGATTGGAAGGACTTTGCCTCCGCTGGTAAAAAGAGAAGAGCAGTTGCAAAAATCCCCCCCGTCAGTCCTGCAATAATCCATTCGCGAACCTTATTTGAGTGGAGGTAGACTATTGTCGTCGTAGCTGCTGCCAAGAAACCATAGAAGTATTGCGTTAATCCAATAACGCCGATTAAGAACCCCACAAGAAGAGCGTGGGTCATTGTAGTCTTGTTATTGGTCCTGTGTAGAATCCAAAGAAGTGACAAAAACAGTGGAAGGCAGTAGGTATAGTGCCAGAACCCAGTGCTATATGACGACGTCGCAATCGGGGTCAGTCTCCAAACTGCTGTTCCCGACAGTGCAAGCAGAGCCACTCGTCGGTTTGCGATCTCGTCAGAGAGCAGGAACACCACTGCAGGAATGAGCGTGAAGCTGGTCAGTGCTGCCGTGACGTGCGCCACCCGAAGAGCGAGGTCAAAATCAGGATTGAGAAAAGCATAGACGACTGCAAGCGGAAGATACCGCATTGGCGCATCAATTGTGACGAGTGGATTCGCAGTCTCCGCAACGTGTAGGGAGCGTCGGGTTATATGATAGGGATCTTCCCCATCTAAATTAGGAATTGACCATCCCAGTCTAATCGAAATGATAAATAGTGATATAAAGAGAACAGTTAAAAGAATAGTGTCTCGATTAGATTCGATTGACCGATAAAGATCCGCTGTTGATAATTGGACCACGTTTATTGTTCCGACATTTTGATTTGTAATGAGCTTTTCTGTCACTGTCGAACCGAATGGAATTGGGTGGCAGAATTCACAATAAATCTATCACTACTATTTATATTGTCGACCTGAGAAGTCGTTTATTCCTGCCCCCAATCACTAGCATTCGTGTTGAGAGTGTAATAGTCGGATAGGTTCTCTTAACCCCTCGTCAGGTGGTCATCGTGAGAAACCACACCCACTAAGGTGGCTGCCAAATCAGGCAGAACCAAGATGGAGAGCACTAAACGAACAGGGTTTGCGGTCTTTGCCGCCGCTTTTTGCGTGCGCCTTGCGGCAGTTCCAGCGTCGATCGCTGGCCTCAATCCCTATGCAGGAGGCGACGCGATCGGATTTGCAAATCACGCGGTTCGTGCGGCGATTCGCCTTTCGGATTTCTCTCCGCCAGTCATTGAATCCCTGCGAGATACATACGGCATCTGGGGTGCGTTGCTGTCTCCATTCTGGCTGATCCCTGGCCCGAGTCAGATATATGCGACCCTCGGGGTTGCCCTGCTCGGGTCGCTGTCGATCTACAACATCTATGTGCTTGCAACCCATCTTGGGAGAAGCGATCAGGCGGGTCTATATGCGACAATTCCCCTCATCTGTCTCCCCAGTTTCGTCTTCGTCGAGACAACGCTTCTTCGCGAGGCAGCAATCTTGTTCGGGATGACGACTGCAGCCAGAGTTCTCATTGCACCTGGGACACAACTTGGGCGATTCTCAAGAGGGTTTGTCGCCGTTGCTGTGCTGTCTGTGACCGTCTTCTTGCGCTTCGAGAACATTGTGCTTTACTCTGGATCGGTTATAATTGGGATGATTGCGTGGTATTACCCAAATCTGCGAAAACGCAGTATCGGTCGCCCTCTGTTAGCATCGGTGGGACTGATAGGTGTGGTCAGCATGTTCATTTTTGCCTCAAAGATAGCCACCTACTTCAACCAGATTCGAGAGGTCCGAGCTCGCGGACGGACGGCGTATCTTGGAGACGTCATGTTCTCTGGGGTCGCCGATTTTATTGTATTCTCGTGGATTGGAGTGGCCTACCTGCTGTATTCGCCATTCCCCTGGCAGGTCAAAACTATCTCCGATTTCATCATCATGGGTGAATCGATGATTCACCTGTTGTTCACTGTGTTCGCTGTTCTCGGCACTCGGATTGCATTACATCGAAAGATGCCACCAGTTTTGGCGCTTGTCGGCGCGTTTCTGCTGGGAGTAACAGTCTATGGGTTTGGAACGGCAAATGTCGGAACAGCTGTTCGGCATCGACAAATGTTCGTCTGGGTAATTTATTTATTCGGCGGGATTGGGTTAGCCAGTCGTATCCGAGGTACATTCTCGGAGTCAGCGGTTAAACGCTGATAAGTTTGGCGAACACGGAAACACCGCTGCCAACTACGATGCCAGATAAGTTGTTTAATTTGGATTGTATATCTGGTACACTGGGCGTTGGTATCTATTGTGCATGACGACAAATACCATTTGCACGCTTGAACAGAGACACATATCAATAGTAAATAGGGATGAAGAAGATTGAACGAACAAATGTTAGATGAACTAAAGTCCAAAATTCTGTGGATTATCTCGCTCGTAAGATATCCTGAAATGGTAAGATTTCTAATCAATATAGCTCCTGTTTCGACCTCGATTCAGACGGGGTCTGAAGTTGATATTGATATTAGATGTGAATTTAGTGGAGATATTCGTCTAAGTGATGACGTACGAATTGGGAGTCACTCGGTACTAAACGGAGAAATTGAGGTCGGAAAGGGAACAAATCTCAACGGCAGAAATGAACTACATGGAGATATTACAATCGGGAAGTATTGCGCCATCGCTCCTTCGGTTATGTTCAGGCAACATAACCATAGGACAAACAGAGCATCATTACAAGACAAATTCTACCGAGATATGTTCGATATGAGGCTTCCTCAAGTTTCTGACGGGGCGATTACTGTTGGCAACGACGTATGGCTTGGTTCACGGGCAATAGTCCTGTCTGGAGTGACGATCGGCGATGGGGCAATTGTAGGCGCGGGGGCAATTGTGACAGACGATGTGAAACCATATTCTGTTGTAGCGGGAGTACCGGCAACACACAAAAAGTGGAGGTTTTCAGAAGACATCAGAAAGGAGCTACTGAATCTTCAATGGTGGGACTGGTCAGATGAGCAAATAAAGTCCAACCGAGAGTTCTTCAAATCAGACCTTTCTACTGTGGATAGCGTACACGAACTCATAGAGCACTAACTACTCTAAGTACCCCAACTGTTTCAACCGATCTCGATCAACTTCGTGATTTGGCGTCCGGCTATTTTGTTTGAACTCAGGTATTGCTGCAAGAGCCTCGTCAACACTGAAATTTGGCTGACCGTATTTGATTTCAGATGGCAGGTGCGCTTTGAACATCTTCCAGTAATTACGCACAGATGAACTCCGAGCCAATGAGGAATGAGGCCCCTTTACGAGGTGGACACCAAACGAATACATTAGGCGATTTAAACGTGACCCGGTGTGAGAAACGTAACCTCCATTCTTGTCCCACGCACTTCCAGCGATATACGACTTCAGATGTTCGTAGCGCGTTTGCTTCCATACCTCCGAACGCACTAGTCGTTTAGAATCAGGGCTTCGCTGCCAGAGATTTACGCCGTCTGTCCTGTTTGGAAGCTTTCGTTCAAGTGCACCATGTGCAGTTGGTACAACATCTGTTCCAGATAGTAGAACATCCAATTCTTCGTTCAACGGCAAGCCAGCACCAGCGAATACTATGGGAATTTCGACTAACTCAGGGACCATTGGAACAGCGTGAGTGAATAGTTGACCGTGTTCGCCCAAAATCTCTCCATGATCGCTGATGAATATCAATAGCGTGCTTTCTAATTCACCTCTGTTCTCCAATTCGTCTACTATTTTCGTGAACCGGGAAGCTGACGACGAGACACTTTGAGAGTAGAGAGTTTGTAGCTTCTCAACATCCCGATTTTGTTTAAAAAACGAATGCATGTCGTCGTAGCGTTCAAAAGACTCACCATATGGGAAATGTCCCCCACGATCATGGTAGACGTAGACGAATGGCGTGCTTAATTCTTTAAATGGTTTTCTTGGTGGTGAAGCAAGTGCCTCTGGTCGTAAATAAAACTCTTCATCATAATCGTACACAGCATCTTCCGGACCAGAGAACAACGAAGGAAGAACTTGGATTTTCTCATCAAAAGACCATACTTGATGTCCTGATGGGTACTTGCCTGTCAAAATTGAAGGAACACTCGATCCGGTGAATGTGCTGGGGGCGATCGCCTTAGCGGTAATTCCTTGGCTCCGAACCTGGTCAGGAAGTGAATCATACCGAACAGAATCAGAAATAAAAACAACTACATTGTCGACACTCTCAACAGATGCAGCACTTTTTAAAGGTAATTGCGAGCTCATTAGTAGATTCTTCTCTGTTAGCGGAGTGTATTAAATTGGCTACTTAGAGATACGAACTTGCCCAAATTATAATCGAAGCTACTGTTAGAAACATGAGGATTAGATAGTTTCTTGAGAATGGGTGTGCCCCAGTCCGGGTATAGACCTGATAAGAATACAAAACATTCAGAAATATATACGAAATGGTTGTGGCTACTGCCGCACCAACGTAATCAAATTGAGGTACCAAGAGGAGATTTAGTATCAAGTTCGAGCTAGCGGTGAGTAAACCATCAATCATGATCAAACGGGACGAATCTGTCGCTTTTATTATATCAGAGGTAGGGCCAGTGATAGAGTGGAAAAAGAACCCAAAAGCGAGGATTGAAAGAGCAAAATTCCCAACTATGAACTCTTGCCCAAAAAACAGCCTAATAATTGGTCCAGGAAGAAATAGGAGTACCACAAATACCGGTAAAGTACCTAGAAAAATCCATTCTGTAGTAGACTGATAGTCCGATTGAATCTTATCATATTTATTTTTTGAATAGAATTCTGAAAATGTTGGAAGAAGGATATAGCTGAGACTTATCATTACAATCGAGAGGTGATGACCGAGCGGGTAGACGACGTTGTACACACCAACTGACCCCGTGTCGGAAAAGTAGGCAATTACAAATGTATCAACACCAGAATATATAACACTCATACCTGCAGAAATCCACAGTGGGAGGCTGTATGCTACGAGGTCTCTACGCATCTCAATCTGCCCGAGCTCCGAAAATAGAGGAGTATAGCGCGAAAGATAATACAAACCCAATGTTGCGGAAACCGCAAGCGACAGCGTGTGTGCCCCGGCGATAGCGACGGCACCTAATCCAAATAAACCGAAGAGACCAATAATGATCACACGGGATCCTTGCAGACTAAGATCGTCGATTAGAACTTTCGGAAAGGTTTGTTTATTCCCTCTAATCGCACTGACTGCAAGTTGACCTAAGTTTGCCACAGGTATTCCTAAAGCACATACACGAATAACGGGGGTCAGAGAAGGATCGCCAAAGACATCCGAGGAGAGCAAAGGTGCAAATAAGATGATGAGTAGTGAGATGAAAATAGAGACAGGGAATATTATTAAAGAAGCGGACACTAGGATATTTCGCTTCTCTTCGCGTGCATCGTATCGCGGGAGATAGCTACTTACTCCTTGACCTAACCCAACCATGGTTAAGGTTGATACAGCAGTTAGAATGGTTGTTCCAATAGATACCTTTCCGTAACCAATTTTACCTAAGTAGCGAGCAGCGAGTACTGAAACGAGGAAAGACAGCCCAAGCCGAGCCGCCATACCAAGGAAATTAATCCCCCCACTCCTCAAGATTCTTTCAAGTCTTGAGTGAGCCATACATAGGTATTCAAAACACTCGTCAAAGACCTTTGGAAGTCAAACGACAGCTTCGTCCACTACCATGGAAGCAATTATTTAAATACCGGTCAAATAAATTCAGACAAGAATGGTCAGCCGAGTTGTTGCCGTGTGTCCCTCGATAAGTCAAGGGCTCCAGGATTACTCCGAGAACCTTTATTCTGAGGTAATTCACGAAGTCGAGGACTTCCGTATGCTCTGTAACCATGAATATGCGTATTTGGAGAGAAACCCGTCAGCATGTCCGATATATGGGTCCGGACCGATCAGCGATGTTATAGCGACGATAGCGCAGTTGCACAAATTTGATCCAGACGTCGTTCACTCTCAGAGTACGAATTTAGGATTGCTATTCACACTTATTCTCTGCAAGACCTTGTTCGATTTCAAATTGGTGTTAACGCCACACAGTTCTAAGTCTCATTTTGAGCGACCAGTGTACGAGAAGTTCCAGACAGCGATTTACAACATCTGCAATGGGATAATTTGGCATACGACACAGGACGAGGAACGAATGACAGAAGCGGGTGTAACGACGCCGCAAACAGTTATCGACCACGGTGATTATAGTTTCTACACAGATTACCGGACCGACGTCACTCAAACCACGGCGAGAGAAGAACTCGGCATCGCGGACGAGACCCACGTGTTCCTGTTCTTCGGCTATCTGCGTCAGGACAAACGATTGGATCTCCTCTTGGAGTCCTTCGCTCATCTCCCAGACGTTCGGTCAGAAGATGCAACGCTCCTAATCGCTGGACAGTCCATTGACGACGAGCTCACCGCAGACTACCTCAAGAGAATCGACGAGTACGGTCTATCCGAGCGCGTCGAGACGCACATTGGGTTCGTCGAAAACGAGGACGTGCCGCTCTACTTCGAAGCAGCTGACACGCTCGTGACGCCGTACGATACGATCTCTGAGAGCGGCGTCGTCCACATCGGATTTGCGTTCGGTCTCCCGGTGATCGCGACCGAAGTCGAAGGGTTCGCTGAAAGATTCGAAGAAGGTAAAAACGGACTGCTAGTATCGCCGGACGACCGCGAAGAACTCACCGAGGCCTTAGCATACGCGATAGAAAACGAGACAGAGATGCAGGGGATGGGTACTCACAATCGGACACAGGCCGAAGAGAGTGGCTGGGAAAAAATCGCCCGAGAAACGGTCGAATTCTACGGACAATTATGAATCCGAGCGTCGCTGTACTGGCAGACAAAATTGTCCGTGGCGGAGGAGAGTCTCTCCTTCTAGACATCGTCGCTGCAATCGGCAGCGAGGTGGAGTTCGAAATCTGGTGTTTGGGACCGGTCGACGATGCAGTGCGACATGACTTCGAATGCCACGACGTCAACATCTATCGGGTCAGGAAGCAGCCGTACAGTGCGGCTGAAAAATATCAGCTAAAACCACTTCCGGCCGTGGTATCGCTTCTCCGAGAGCGGCGAGTAGACGTTCTTCACGGGTATTCACTTTACTGCAATGTTATCTCAAGGCTCGCGTCAAAAGTCGTTCCAGCTACGAAAAGCGTTAGTCACCACCACGGCGTCACAGACGCACTGTCGGTTCCCCGAATGGCGAACGTGGTTACTGGCAGGCTTTCTGATTGCACGATTTGTGTTTCCGAAGCTGTTTCCAGAGCGATTTATAATGACCCCGACTCACTTACCCGAAGGGTGGCAGGTGACGACATTCAAGTCGTCTACAACCCGATTGATTTCGACCTTCTCAACGAGAGTACGCAAAACTCGAATAAGGTCCTTCGGACATATAACCTCCAGCAGTACGACAACCTGATTGTCAGCGTCGGACGACTCACAGAGTCGAAGAACCACCGTACCTTGATTCGTGCAGCCGCTAATACGAATCCCGATTTAGGTCAGTTCGTCATCGTGGGTGGCGGTGAACTAGAGGAGAGCCTGAATCGCACAATTGAACAGTTCGGTGTCGAAGATCAGGTGACGCTGGTCGGACAAGTGAGCAGAAGCGAAAGTCTCGCTATAATAAGCGAGTCGGACTTGTTCGTGAGTACGTCGATTAGAGAGGGGTTCGGAATCGCATTACTAGAGGCAATGGCACTCGGAAAAGCAATCATCGCATCAGATATCCCAGCGTACAGAGAGATAGGCTCGACCGAATGTGTCTCCTACTTTGAACCGCGAGACGAACAAATACTGTCGAATGCGATTCAGGGGCTGTTGCAGTCGCCAGGGATGCGACATAAGAGAGAAGAACAATCAAGAAAAATGGCACAAAAATACAGTATTGACATCATTTCTCGGGTATATTCTCGGATATACGATCAACTGAGTTAAACAGAGTTGAGGCGGCATCCATCCCCTCTGCGAGGGTTCCTCGCTTCACAAAGAGAAGAGGACCCAACAGGAAGATAGAGAGACCACTTTGAACCAACGGGTATTTTTAATCTCAACTGCTATTTGTTCTTTAAATGTATAACTTCACCATTCATTCTACTCGTCGACCGACTGATCGCAGAGGAAGATGACCAGGCAGAACGTCGTCCTCATTGTGATGGACACGGTGAGAGCGAGTGACGCTCTTGGAGAGTACGACAGTCAACCGGCTGTCCCGGGAATCGAATCACTCGTTGAAGGTGGAACTCGGTTCATGAACAGCTTTTCACCCGCTCCGTGGACGCTACCCTCACACGCGTCGCTGTTCACTGGGACGTATCCCTCGAAGCACGGGGCTCACGCCGACCACAAACGACTCGACGGTGAACTATCGACGCTGGCAGAGTCGTTATCTGATGCAGAGTATGAGACTGTCGCCGTCTCAAACAACACCTGGATTAGTGAAGAGTTTGGATTTAATCAGGGGTTTGAGACATTCTACAAGACGTGGCAGTACGTCCAATCAGAGACCGACCTCGGACGGATAGCCCGTGAAGAAGAGGGGTTCCGGAAAGTGAGCAAAGCAACCAGAGCACTCTTCGATGGCAACCCTGTGACCAACATCGCAAATGCACTCTACGGTCAGTTTTTCAGGAAAAACGAGGACGACGGGGCTACTCGCACGAACGAGTGGATCGACAGTTGGTTGGCAGGCAGAGACGATTCGCGACCTTTCTTCCTGTTTGTTAACTATCTCGAACCACATCTCGAATACCGACCACTAGAGTCGTACGCGAATCGGCATCTTCCCGCGGACGTCTCGTACGAAGAGGCGATGAGTCTATCACAGGACGCCTGGGGGTACATCGTGGGAGACGTCGACCTGACCGAAGACGATCTTGACGTTCTCCACGCACTCTATCGAGCGGAGATCGATTATCTAAGTGAAAAGATAAATGAAGTCGTCCAAATGCTCAAGATGGCCGGTGAATGGGACGACACTCTCTTCATCGTCACGAGCGACCACGGTGAGAACCTCGGTGAACACGGGTTGATGGATCATCAGTATGCTCTCTACGACTCGCTCGTCCACGTTCCATTGTTCATCCATGGTGGTCCCTTCGAAGACGAGGTTGACGACCGCCTTATACAACTCGTCGACATCCCGCCGACAGTACTTGACGTGGTCGGCGTCGGATCTACGAAGATACGTGAGCAGTTCCAGGGGTTCTCATTCCATCCCAACGCCGATGATCAACGTGAGTACGCTATCGCCGAGTACATGGCCCCGCAACCGGCGATGGATGCACTTGAAAAGCGCGTCGGTGACCTTCCCGACCACGTCCGAAAATATGACCGATCGCTCAGAGCAATCCGTACTGATCGATACAAGTACATCCGCGGTTCCGACGGCTCACGGGAACTCTACGACGTCAAGAATGATCCCAGCGAAACAGACAACCTCTTCCATATTCGAGAGGACACCGCAGCCGAACTTGACGAAATCTTGGACGACTGGCTTGATTCCTTTGAGCGAGCAGAGAGCACGGGTGGTGTTTCGATGGACGACGAGACGCAATCACGACTTGAAGATCTAGGGTATCTTCAGTGACGAGGGAACAACGCCAAAACAAGTGTTTTTGCCGACCGCCGTGTTAAAATCTGCCTGACCCACCTGCCTGTAAGCCGAGAGATCTACAGCATAGTAGTGATTCAACCTAGGACAGGCTACCTATCGAATCTGGGGAATCTGATTCAGTTTGCCCTCCACAAACGACGCCAGCCCCTCACTAACCTCCACCCGCGGCTCGTACCCCAACTTCTCTCCGGCCTTCCCCAAATCCGCCACACTCCTCGCAATATCTCCCTCTCGACTTTCAGTATACACGATTTCGGACTCGGACCCAGTAACCGCCCGAATCGTCTCGGCCAACTCCCGAATGCTCACTTCGGTCCCCGTACCCACATTATACGCCTCCCCGACGTGCTCGGTCGTCGCCGCCAGCAGATTCGCCTGCACCACGTCGTCGACGTGCACGAAGTCCCGCGTCTGCGACCCGTCGCCGTGCACCGTAATCGGCTCGTCGTTCAGCGCCTGCTCTAAGAAGATGCTGATCACCCCAGAATAATCACCCGCGACCTGCCGCGGCCCGTAGATGTTGAAGTACCGGAGCGCGACCGTCTCCAGCCCGTACAGCTCGTGATACACCCGCGCGTAGCGGTCGATCGTCGCCTTGTCGATGCCGTAGGGCGAACTCGGCGTGATCGACTCCGACTCCGGCGTCGGCAGCGTCGACGCCTCGCCGTACACCGCCGTACTCGACGCCAGCACCACGCGGGCGTCGACCTGGCGGGCGTACTCCAGCACGTTGAGCGTCCCCGCGACGTTGATCGCGTGGGAGTTGATCGGCTCCTCGACCGACCGCGGGACGCTCACCAACGCGGCCTCGTGAAAGATCACGTCCGCGTCCGGGAAGCCGTCGAACGCGCCCGCGTTGCGGATGTCGTCGGTGAGCAGTTCCGCGCCGTCGGGGACGTTCGAGGTGTCGCCGGAGGTGAGGTTGTCGAGCACGTAGACGTCGTTGTCGTCGACGAGGCTGTCGGCGATGTGGCTGCCGACGAACCCCGCGCCGCCCGTCACGAGCACCGTGTTTCCCGAGAGCATATTTTTAGTTGCTCACACGTCTGAACTGGACGTAGATAATTGTTTTTCTGCAGACCGTCTCTCGCAGTAAACGTCACAGCGAGCTGTCTCGTCGGCGAGCGCCCTCACTCTACCGTGACGCTCTTCGCGAGGTTCCGCGGCTTGTCGATCGACCACCCCAGCCGCGCCGCCATGTAGTAGGCGACCAGCTGCAACTGAATATTCGCGAGCACGGCGCTCGTCCGCTCGTGTCCCTCGGGGATCGAGAGCACGTAGTCGGCGTACCGCTCGACGTCCGCCGCGCCGTCCGTGACGGCGACGACCGGCGCGCCGCGCGCCTCGACCTCCTTGACGTTCCCTATCGTCTTTCTCGCCTGCTCGCCATCGCCGGTGACGATCGCGAAGACGGGCGTGTTCTCGGCCACCAGCGCCAGCGGCCCGTGTTTCAGCTCGCCCGCCGCGAACCCCTCGGCGTGTTCGTAGGTGATCTCCTTGAGACACTCAGTTGAATCGTTACCCTACCTGAATCTAGGCCAGGCTGTTCCGATCACTTGTTGCGATTCAGTTGCGTGGTTTCAGTTTCTCTATCAGTCCGCTCAGCTGGTTCTGGAGGTTCGAACGCAGCACGTAGCAGTTGGATCGTTCGTGCGTCAGTGAGCGTCTCCAGCGAGACGCGAATCTGTGTTCCAAGGAGACCCGCGAAAAGCACGGCACTGTGAAGTACGACGTCGAGACCTCCGACAGTACCGGAAAGCACAGTGAGGCTGAGACTGATGAGCGCGGCGAAACAGACGATTACGCCCGCAATTCGAATCGGCGTCCGCCGAACCGCAGCGGCAGTCTCGGCTCCGACCCGAGCCAGTTGCGAGTGCTGTGCGAAGTGGACCGTGCGAATAAGTAGCCAGTCGAATGCTCGCACAAATGGCCCGACAGTCCGAGTCTCCCGAAGGTCGATAACGACGACCTGTGGGTCCGGTTCAGCGGTCAGCCAGCGATACAGGTAGCTCTCCCGACCCCACGTGAGGAAGAGTCGGTTCCTACTGACCAGCACCGACGTCGTGGCGACCGTCGAGACTGCGTTCTGGAACCGCCGAACGTAGTCGGCGAGCGTTGACTCGTCGACCCATCGACGGAGCGTTACGACAACAGCCCCGATGACGCCGATGACGGTCGACTGCTCGCGTGCTCGCGAGAGCGATGTTTCTGGCATTATGTTGACTCGCCAACCTCGGTAACGGTTCCTTTCACGGTGACGTTGCCGAAGTCAAACGACGCAGTTCGACCGATCTCGAGGGGTTTCTCTCCATACATCGTCTCGTTGCCCTGTGCGGTCGTCTCAAGCGTTACACCAAGCACAACGGTCTGTTTCTGGGGGTGCTCCCGCTCGTAGAGGTTTCCGGCTTCGTCTTCAGTGACAACTTTCGTCGCTGAAACGGATTTATTCTCGATTGCGACGATTCCATCTGTTTCGACTGGGCCGACCGTGAGCGCATTCGCAACATACGGTTGGACCCCCCTGATTTCGACTGTCGTGGCTGTAGACGAGACTTCTGGGGACGTGGATGTGTTATTTGGAGTCGGGTTTGGATCTTCGCTCTCACTGCCGACAACGAGGCCAACCCCTGCAACGACGACTGCTGCCACGAGGAGTACTACCAGTGCGTCGATGATGTTGACTGCACCGAACAGATTCCCTTGGTCATCAATGAGCTTCATGGGTACTCGGTTAGTCGTGGATTTTCACACTGTCATCTTAACCTGTTTGATACGCAAACAGACAATAAATTTCGAACCCGCCTCTTGACATTACTGTTTGAGTCAGGAGACCGAGGAAATCAAACATACTCGGATACAGACGATTTCGCCAACAACTCAGTCAGGCAAGTGTAGACTACAGTTCGTATACTGAATAAAAATCTGGACTTGCTGATCTGCGAGTAATAGCGTTCGTTACGAATGTGAGCGATTGGTTATCCTGCTCTAGTGCGTATACTTAGCACTATGATGCCATGGGGTCATGCCGCAGTTGGCTACCTCAGTTTCTCTCTTCTGTCCCGTCTGGGGTATCGCCGTGCACCGACTGGGGTAGAAACGATTGTACTGGGGTTCGGAACACAGTTCCCCGATCTCATCGATAAGCCACTGGCAGCACTCGGTGTACTCTCGTATGGCCGTTCGCTTGCACACTCGTTGCTTACGATGACGCTCTTGTTTGGTGTCCTCTTCGTCTTGCTCCGCGGGACACAGTACAGGAGCCTGCTCGTCCCATTTGCAGTCGGAAATATCTCACATGCGTTCAGCGATATTGGTGGTTCGCTGCTTCGTGGTGAGCACTTCGGGACGACGTTTCTGGTCTGGCCATTCACATTCGATGTTCCAGCGTACACAGTCCCTGCGTACTTCCAGAACCCGCTCGTACTCCACGTTCTCGGAGATCATACTGCACAGTGGGGGCTCGCCCTCATTGCAGCAGTCGTCTGGCTGCTGGAGGGAGGACCAACTCTGTTTCGTCAATTGCGCACTGAATTTGCAACAAAACAGCGCTGATGCTCCAGATTCGTCGTATCAGAACACGCTTCGAGCGACTTCTAAAAACGAGGTTAAGCTACTACGCCTATGACTCGCGCGCAGTGACGTTGACCCAGAGATGCACCTCTCGATACGAATTGTTCACTGTGGGGTTGGCAGGTGCCTCACCTTTGTAAAGCAGATACGTCAACCGAAGACGCTCTCCAGTGAGTTGCGGAGTAACATTGTGTTTACGCTGCCACGTCTCGTTATCCGCAAGTCGGGTCTGGAATCGACGAATCTCCTGTCGTTCGAGCACTTGTGTGGAGTTGTTCTGTACCTGCACTCGGTGTAACTCCGCAACAACGCTGTAGTTGAGTGTTTCGTGCTCGTTGTTTCCGATGCCGACGTAGAGTTGCTTACTCTCTCCGCGCGTGAATTCTGTTGGGTAATCATCAGCGACGAGTTCACCGTCGTCTGACTCTGTCAGTAGATAGAATTCAGAGAAGGACTCGCCTTGTTTTGGGACCGCAACTGCATACCCGACACTCGCTGTCGCCAATAAGAGACTCACAACGAGGACAATGTTGAGCGCACCATCTGCGCGCGAATCTGGCTCAAACAGCTCTCGTTTACTCGCACCAATCCACGCCTTATAGGGAACGCTGAATCGGTCGTCTTCGGGAACGCGCTGGCGACGCGATGAGGCGATGGCTGCTGAGATGATCGTAAACCCACCAACAGAAACGACAATCGGGAGGGTGCGAATTCCCCACGGCGTGAAATTGAGGATCAGGCCGATGAGCGGTACGATGGCGATGCTCGTCCCGAACGCAAGCGCAACACGCTCGAGGCTATCAATACCGCCGCGTGTTTCGATGTCCTCAAGCTCCTCATCGGGGAGTGGGCTCCCATCTTCGGGGGTGAGTACATGGTCGTCTGCTGGCTTATCGCCTGCTTCAGGGAACAACGCGGCAATGAATGCATACCCAGGCAGAAACAAGACGAACGGAAGACCGAGAATCACACGGAGGAACGAGTCGTTGATTCCCGGCACGAAGACAGCCCCGACAGTCAGGAGGACAAATGCGATGACAGCTGCGAGGTCTGCTGGGAGATGGCGGACGGTTGGAGGCAATAATAATTGCCACGTCCCGCGGTCGGTCATAATTATGCGGAACGAGTCACGGTTGAAAAATCAGTCGGTTAGGACTATCCGTTGAAACGAGTCGTTCGGTCAGTCGTTCTCGGTCGACTGATCGTCTGACTCAAGAATCCCTGAAGAGAGAGAAATAGCCGTTGTTGCCTCATCTGCTGATGGATTGTCTGGGCCGTACACGGCGCGCTCGTAGCGTTCCACCAATTCGTGAAGCTTGGTTGCGTGCTCGCCAACCTGTGCTCGATAGGCGTGATAGAGTTCCCAATGTGTCGCCGCTGCACCCAGTCCCAGATTCGTCGCAAATCGGTGCCGAAGTGCTTCATACGCAGCCTCGATGGCCGTTTCTGTCTGCCCACTCGCAACCCGTTCTCGAGCGAGTTCGAGAAGTGATGTATTCGTTTCTGGTGTGGGTGTCGGTTGTAACGGCGTCGCCGCAGACGTCTCGTCACTCTGGGGGGTCGATGCTGTCTCTGTTGTAGATTGACGGAGATATAGGAACCCGCCACCGGCGAGTAGTGCGACGATGATGAGCCCGCCACCGACCCAGTAGATGAGATTCGAGTCGCTCTCTGGTAGTGGGAGGTCATTCGTCGTGTCGCCAGTGGAAACTGTGATCGGAACCGTCGCTTTGGCTCTCGCACTGCCGAGGTTCGTTCCCTCGCCAGTATAGACTGCGGTTAGCCGCACGTCCGTCGAGCCACCAGCGACGACGTGCTTCGGAACGCGAATCTGTGATTGATACGTTCCGTCGGGGTTGGTCGTACTTGTTCCGACGAGCAAACCATTAACGAGGAACTTGATCTCTTGGCCACTGAGGGTGCGTCCATCTGCTGTCTGGAACTGTCCAGAAACAGGGATCGTCCGCCCGGAGCTTGCGCTTGTATTGAGTGTAAGTTCTGTCGGCGTTTGCTCAACCTGTACCGATTGCGTAGCTGGAGAGGCCGTCACTGCACGGTCGTAGATACCAACCCCGACGCGGAGCGCTTGATTACCGGCCGAGACGTTGGCAGGCAATGTTGTTTGGAAGCGGAAGCTCCCGTCGTCAGTTGTTTGAGTCGTTCCGATCGGAGTCGACCCAATCGACACTGTGACCGGAACCGACGGAACGGGTGTGGTATCCACTGCAAGGTCACCGGTGACTGTGAGACCCTCACCATAGGCTGTCGTCGAGGGAGCCTCAGCGAGTTGGAGTGTTGCCTCCGTCTGGGTGACTGCAACGTCGACCGTCTCATTGGCACCAAGGTAGATCGAGGCCGACTCTGGCACGTATCGGACCGTCATGTTCTCACTCGAGAGCGGCAGGACTGTCGGTCGGTACGTCAGCGAAAACGTCCCATCACTGTCGGTCGTCGTTGTCACATTGCGGCCGCCCGTCTCGAGACGGATCGTCTGGTCTGCAAGCGCTGTGCCGTCCTCGGTGGTTAGTTGTCCACTCACCTGTAGCGGCTCTTGAAACGATACCTGTGACTGACTGATCTCAACGTCCAGTTCTGTTGGCGTGAACTCCTCCTCAAGTACCGACTGCTCTTGGGTCGAGATGTCCTGTTGAATCTCGTCAACAGATTCCTGTGCCTCAGTGAAGTCTGCCCCAGTCTGATTCGAAAGTCGTGTGTATGAGTTGTTCAGCTGTGTCGATTGGCGATTTGATCGCTGAGCAAGGTTTGTGAGTTCACGCGCGAGTTCACGCGCACGCTCCTCGTTGCCGTTCTGTTTCGCCTCTTGATATGCATCGTATGTCTGGCGGAACTCACTGACAGTCGTCGTGTAGTTCCGTTGGGTGTTTTGGGTCGTCTCGAACCGATCTGCAGTCCGCTCATTGCCCGTCTCACCTGCGACGTCGATGTACTTCCCCAGTGTCTCAGAGTAGTCATCGCCAACGAGCTGTCGAGCTTGTTCGTACTCTCCTTGGCTCAACTGAACGCTACTTTGTCCCAGTCGTTCAGCAAGAATGCGTGCGAGATGTGATTCGAGTCCGGCGAGATTGCCATCCTGATTCGTCGAATCAGGATTTTCGTGTTGGACAGTCGTATTATTCTGTTGTTGGAAGACATCCGACTCGAGTGCTGCTTGCTCGGCGTGACTCACACGGGAGGAGGCGTGTGACGACCCCGTTGCTGCGGCAGGCGGGACACAAAGCGAGGTTAGTAGGACTACCGCAAGGATGAGTACCCGCCATCGTGAGTTGGGCCACGGGGTCACATCAAGACGATATCGATGACCGCATAAAGATACTTTCGTCTCAATCGACCACTAGCCCAAAGAAAAGAAATTGCGCAAGCTTCAATTGTTCCGCTTGGATTCATTCGGACGATGCACCCAACGCGTCGATACTGGACGCTGGCCGGACTCGGCGCGTTCTTCGTTCTATTTGCTGTCGTTATCGACCGTCCACTCGCGCTTGTCGGAGCTGTTGCTCTCGGGTCGGTCTTGGTAGTGTCGCAAGCGATGACGGTCGCGTCGTTCACGAACACTGACGACGGACTCTCAATCGAGTATTCGGTTTCTCAATCGCGCGTTGCCGTTGACGACACCGTCTTTGTGACGATAACTGCTCGACAGACAACTGTGAGTGACGTTGGTGTGACGGTAACGGCACAGCCACCGCTTGCTGCACACTCGGTTCCTGAATCCGATCGAAAACTCTCTCTCGCACCTGGTGAGACCTCGGAGACGAAATCGTTCGAGGTGACTGTTCCAGTGGCCGGTCGTGTCGAACTTGGCGAGCCGCGAGTCGAGTTGGCTGATGAGCAGGGCCTCTTCACCGAGACGTATCAGCGTGGCCCAACTGAGTCGTTTACTGTCGAACCACGTGCACCCCGCAATATTCACATCGGACAGGGAGGCGAACAGATGCTTGGCGCCTACGGTGACCATCCAATGAACCAAGCCGGTGCTGGCCTGACTCCCGCGGGCCTCCGACAGTACCTCCCCGGTGACACACTGAATCGAATCGACTGGAAGGCAACAGCCCGGCATGCCTCTCCGTACGTTCGTGAGTACGAGGTTGAGGCTGAGCGAACGACGCTACTCGTCGTTGATCACCGCGCAGCCATGAACGTCGGCCCAGCAGGCCAGACAATGTTGGATTTCACTCGGGAGGTTGCACTCGGTATTGTCCAATCAGCCCGGGAGAACAACGATTCACTTGGGTTCTACAGCGTAGGTGATGCAGGCTTAACGACAACGCGGCCGCCGAGTGCGACGTCAGGTGGCTATCGACAGATTCGTCGAACGCTTCACGAACTCACACCGACCCCACAGGAGACACACACAACCAGTGAACAAACGACTACCGCTCATCCGTCTACTGCACGGCAAGCGTCACAGCGACTTGCAAACGACCAGTCGATGTTTGCCGGTCGAATCCGGCCATTCCTTGATGCGAGCGACGTCTACGTTGAGCGGATTCAAGGCGATGCACTATTCGAGGCTGTTCGCCGGGCACAGATGCATGAGTCTGGAAAGACCTGGACCATTCTCGTAACTGATGATACCGAACGCGACCGGATTCGCGAGACTGCTCGCATCGCCTCGAAGCGTGGGCACAGTGTGCTCGTGTTCATGACACCGTCCATCTTATTCGAGACGGGGACATTGGCTGACCTTGAGACGACATATCAGCGGTACGTTGACTTCGAGGAGTTCAGACGTGAATTGCAGGACCTCTCTCGTGTCACTGCCTTCGAAGTTGGTCCGGGCGATCACCTGAGTACGATTCTGCAGATGCAACGTGCAGGCCCACAGCAGGGAGGGACAACCCAATGAGTACGTCTGTACACCCAAAGGAGGCAACTCCATGGTCGTGGTCACGGCCGACGCTTCTGGCTGGGCTTGGAACTGTCGTGACAGTTGCTGTGTGGGTGTGGCTCACCGGTCCGCTTGCGCTGCTGTTTGGCGGAGTACTCGCTGTTGGTGTTCTCGCTTTGTCTGCACCCTTTGCGTTCGCCCTTGGACAGGTGCTTGTCTTTGGGGTTGTGACCGACGGGACACCCGTTGGACTTCTCCTCGCTGAGAGTGGGTTATTTCTCATCTTACTCTCTGAATACGCGTCGACGACCCATTCGCGTCGTCGTCAACTTGCGACTGTCGCTACCATCGCTATTGGTGGCGTCGTCGGCTTCCTTGCCGTCGTCCTTGGTGGCGATGTGTGGGTCGTTACGATAGCTGGCGTCGTGCTTGCGTCGCTTATTGCCTACGGGCTTCATCGGTTCGAGCTCGTCCAACTTGACCTCGTTCTCGAAAATTCATGAGCCAACAACAACCACTCCAGAACGGTACTGGCACAGAGACAGAGGGTACTGACAATGACCTCCGGGCCGAAGTCGAACTGCTCGAAGAGGAGAACCGACGCCTTCGCGAGCAGTATGTTCGGGCCCGACGAGCGAGCTATCGACGAAGCGCCCTTGGATTGGGTCTCGTTGGTGGGATCGCCGCCCTCGGTGCCGTGGTGTTTCCGGCCGCACAGACCGTGTTGTTCGCACTGGCTGGAATCGGCATCTTTGCGGCCCTCTTGACGTACTATCTCACGCCCGAACGATTCATCGCCGCCGACGTTGGTGAGCGCATCTATACGGCGCTGATGGACAACGAGACGGCGCTCGTTCGTGAGCTTGGCTTGTCGGAGACGCGCCTCTACGTCCCGGATGAGGCGGAGACTGTCCGGCTGTTCGTTCCCCAGCACGCCGAGTACGACGTACCAGCTGACGACGAACTCGAATCGACACTCGTGGTCACAGAGAATGAGCGTGAACGTGGGCTTGCACTCATACCGACCGGTCAGAGCCTCTTTGAAGAGTTCGAGCAAACTGTGTCAGGCTCGCTTGGGTCGACGCCCCAGGAACTGAGTACCCAGTTGACGGATGCACTGGTGAATGTGTTTGAGTTGGTCGAGACGGCGACTGCAGAGGTAGACCGAGAGGATAGCCGTATCACTGTTGCAATAGCTAATAGCGCCTATCAGGTTGATGACGATGTTGATCACCCGGTTGCATCCTTCCTCGCGGTTGGTCTGGCGGTTGGATTAGAGAGGCCAATTAGGACGGATGTGTCGATCGATCCCAGCGATGACAGCGACGTCGACTTCCGTGTGACATGCCGATGGGACGCTGCATCAACCTCGACGTAGTGATCGCTGTCGCTCAAATCTCTCTTTGGAACCAGAACCGACGCGAACTCCGAGCGGCGCTACCGTGCTGAATCGACTGACGCCGCCTCGTCAGAATCGATGTTGTGCTGAGGCAACGGGACAGTATCGAGAATCTCGGACACAATTTCTTTGCGAGAGCGCCCACTGAGTTCGGCTTCCGTGCCGAGGATCAACCGATGAATAAGCACGTTCGGTGCGAGTGCTTTGATATCGTCCGGTGTGACGAAGTCACGGTCACGAATTGCGGCACGTGCTTTCCCGGTGTTGAGGAATGCGAGTGACGCACGAGGAGAGGCACCATGTTTGATGAGTTCCGACTCACGCGTCGCAGCGACGACATCGAGGATATATTCGTGGACCTTCTCATCAACGTAGACGTCGTTCACAGTCTCGCGTGCGGACAAGAGGTCATCCAGTGAGACCGTTTGTTCGACGGCATCAGGACCAAGCCCTGGGTTCGAGTCGAACCGCTTGAGCATTTCTCGTTCGTCAGTACGCTGGGGGAGGTCGACGATGTACTTCAGTTGGAAGCGGTCACGCTGTGCTTCCGGCAGCTCGAACGTTCCCTCCTGTTCGATTGGGTTCTGCGTTGCAACGACCATGAACGGCTTCGGGAGTTGAAGGGTGTCTCCTTCGATTGTGACTGTCCCTTCCTGCATCGCTTCGAGCAGTGCACTTTGTGTCTTGGGCGTTGCACGGTTGATCTCGTCTGCAAGGACAAGATTTGCGAACACCGGGCCGCGCTGCAGTTCGAACTGCCCAATGTTCTCTCGATAGATGTGGGTCCCCGTGATATCGGCGGGCAGGACGTCAGGTGTCATCTGAATCCGCTGATAGTCTAACCCAGTGGTGCGTGCAAAGAGATTCGCGATGGTCGTCTTTGCAACTCCTGGGACGCCCTCAAGAAGCGTATGTCCGCCCGTCAGCATGGAAATCGCAAGGCCTTCGACGACGTCTTCGTTGCCGATGAGAACCGTGCCAGCCTCATCACGGATGGCCTCGAAGACTGCTTTGGGATTACTCATTGTTTGATTCGTCTGATTGGCGGTCTAAAATACCTGTTATTACGCGTTGCATACGACTGGCTTCCCACTCTGGATGATGTTTCCGAAGATACGCGATGAGTGCTGCTTCTGTGCCATGGGTGCTCCAATCAGCCGCGGGGTAGTCGGGCTCAGTTCCACTCAGTCGACGAAGCACTCGTGGTGGCTGAAGCCAGAGCATGAGTGCGCCAACGCCAAGCGTGCCGACGAGGACTTGGAGAAGTGGCGTGCCACGAATCACAAGGAGTGCTACAGCGAGGGGCGGCTGTTGGCCCGCATGCGAGTAATCCAAGAGAACGTGTTCGTGCGCACCGAAGAGGTTCTGCGTGAACTGCTGGTTGCCCGGGCGTTCGAGCATTGCGTTAATGAACAAGCTGGGATCACTGATGACGATAACACGACCTTTCCCGACTGATTCGGTCGTCACAACCGGATACTGCTGGAGTGTCTCGTTTTCGTCGAGTTCTTCGTTCCGATTCGTATCGAGATAAGAGAACTCAGAGGAGCGTACGAGTACGCGTGACCCATTCGGTTCGATGACAGTTCCGTGATTGACCGTGAGTTGACTCACGTTCTGGGTGAGCGTGCTGTTGGTCACGTTCGTCGCCACGGGCATTGCAGGCGAACGGTAGTTGTTCCGCTCATCTCGGAGAGGCCGTCGGTCGACTGACGCATTTGCCCCGACTGTTCGCAGGAGGTCGTTGCTGTGTGGCCCATAATCCTCTGCAACAACGAGTGTTCCCCCTGCTTCGACGAATTGGGTGACACGATGTGTATCCGTCGTATTGTACGATTCGGCAGGCGAGAGTACGACGGCAACGGTCTGGTTTGTATCTGCTGTGTTGTAGGCACTCGTATTCAATGCGATTTCACTGCTTGCGCCAGCGGTCTCTGCTTGGTTTTGCAGCGCCGAGGCGCCGTCCCAGGCCGCGTTGTACACACCAAACGCTGCGGTTGATGTGCTGGCCGCAATAATGAACGCAAGTCCAACGACTCCAATGAGTGTGATGAGTAAGAGACGAGGGTAGTCATCACGAAGCTCACGCCACGTCATCTTAGAGCACTCCCTCCGGGAGGATCTCGAGAATCCGACGGACAACGATGTAGCCGAACACGGCGAGTCCCACAGCGATAATCCATTTGAGTCTGGCTCGCCACGTGGGCGTTACACTGAACGGAGCCGTGAGTTCTACCACGACGAGAAAGCCAATGAGACAGACGACAAAAAACAACTCGAGGGTGAGCGCATCGAGAAGTGCAAGCACAAGCAGTGCTGCGGTCATCCACGCAACCTGTGCGCGAATAAAGCGTTCTCGACGCGTGGTGACCATAGCCGGGACTGAGTGAGGGAGGCTTACTAAAGTATCGGAGTGTCTGTGGTGAATACAACCAGGAGTCACCAGCAGAACCGTTGAGATTCACAGCGACCGTGTGCTATTTCTACAGCGATATTTTGTTAAATCAGACCCGATCTCATCGAGTAAGTGTGCATTATTCCAGAACATAGATTCTCGTCTGAGATAATGACTGGTTAGAGCGATTTTTTGCAAACTCATAATAATTGACTGTCATGTCGTTGCTAAACCTGTATGCCAGACGAAAAGAGCGATACCGACAGTAGCATGAAGCGACGAAATTACCTTCGGGGGCTCACTGCCACAGGCATTGCTCTTGGTGGTCTCGGTGGACTCTCAACCACGTCCTTCGCACAAGAAGACGGGGCGATTCCAGCGTCCTTCTGTGGGCCAGCGAGTACGCCGCCAGAGTCTCCGCCAGGTGGACAGGCAGGACAGTGTATCGCCTGTGTCCGCGAGGCGTGTGAAGACGGGTCAGAACCGGTTGCTGTCGGCGAATTGTACTCCGGTCTGAACGGATTTTGCTTCACTGTCGCAGCTGAAGATATTCCGGACACTGCCGACTACCTCACGCTAAAAGCAGGAACAGAGTGCTATCTGGCAGCGGTTCCTGATGACCTCGAGGGTGAGGTGACGTTCTGCAAACCGGAAGAAGCCCCGGAAATCAGCAATGCCACGTTCTACACGTGCGGGGACGAGAACGAAAATCCTCCATCGGTTGACGACGTCACAGCGTCCTGTGACGAGGTCGTTATTACGACGTCGAACATCAACGGTGAGACGCTGGACGTAACGGTGGAGTTCGCTGATGGATCGGAAGAGACCTACGACAATGTGGCGGTCCAGAATGGTGAAGCAACGGTCGAGCTCCCTGGTGACATCAACCCTGTCCATGTGACGGTCACGTATCAGGACGACCAGATTCTGTTCGATGATGGTGTCGTAGCAGACCCACCATGTCCGGATGAGCCAGCAATCACCAACGTCGAGGTTACGTGCGCGCAGATTCTCATCCAAACCGCGAACATCGACGAAGAAGAGACGTTGGATGTGACGGTGACCTTCACAGATGACTCCACAGAGATGTACACGCCGCCGGTCAACGCCGAGGGTATTGCGACAGTTACGCTCCCCGGAGACCGCGATCCGGAACAGCTCCTCGTGGAGTACGACGGGCTCGTCTTATACGACCAGTTCGTCGAAGCGTCTGATGCACCGTGCACGGAACCAGAGCCACCGGAGTGCCCACCAGGACTCGACATTAAGTTCGAATGCAAACACGGTACCTGGCGGCCATATTCCAACGACGGTACCGGTAACGTGGCCGACCCAGATGTCTTCACGATCGACGGCGATCTGCAGGAAGTGACAATCTGTGCGCCCTTCCCGTTCGCAGCCGCCGCTGCAACGCGGACGAAGGGCAAAAAGAAACACCACCACCACGACGAGAAGCACCACCACGGGGAAAAGAAACACCACCACGAGAAGCACCATCAGGGTGGCCACTCCAAAGACTGTGTAGAACAGGACGCTGTTCTCGCCGAGTCTGTCGACGACCAATTCTGCGCCACAGTTTCCACGGGCAGTGAAAAGAACGCAGAGATTTGCTGGGTCCGCGTCTTCTGTCCAGACGACAACGGCGGTAACAACGAAGACGGCAAGAACGGCGGAAACAACGAGGACGGCGACAAGGTCGATGAGGGTTGTTAAAGCGAGCTGACTCACCCCCTCTCCTCTACTCGTTTACGGGCCCATAGTGTTGTTCGACTTTTCGAATATTTCGCTGCTGTACAGGCCTTCGACGCGGAATGTGCCGTGCTAGGGCTTCGAACGTTCCGTTAGTGGATCGAATAGTTCTCGCACACCAGGCACGTCGTCGTACCACCAGACGATGAGTGCGAGTGCGACGAGACCAAACTCGAATAGTGTGAATGGCTCGAACTCGAAGGCCAAGAAGTGCGCAAGAAAGCTCTTGTCAGTGTCGTAGACCGGAAGTGGAAGGAGTGGCCACGTGAGATAGGTGAGGCTTGCAAAGTCACCGTTGAGCAAGGGATATAATCCATCTGTAGCGAGATGCGAGAGATAGCCAATCCCGAACGCAAGTGCGTATCCCGAGCGGTTGTATCGGCGACTGACTTTGTGTACAAGCGCAATCACAAGCGACGCAGTGATGAGCGAGTGCGCGAGTGATCGTCCCGTTGGGAGAATCGAAACGGACCAGGCCAGTGGCTTGTCGATGAGGTCGGGAAACTGCGTCCCAACTCCAACGAGAATCGCGGCCATGCTGGTTGGTGAGTGATTGTAGGTCCGATGGCTATACAGTGAGTACAGGAGGTACCCCACTGCCGCGTGTCCCCATGGCCACATCTTGTCTGAATGTCTGGCTATGGCGTTCCTCAAACTATCGATAGAGACACAGTATTTCTTGACATCCTCTCGCGCCTAAACGCGGGGTATTCTCCTTACTCTTAATAAGGGCGTTAGTTGAGATATTCTCCGACTGAATATCGACCCCTAGGCTCATATTATTTCATTAACATTTAGAAAATATGCCAACGTGCCAGAACTGTGGTGCCACTGTCTCAAAACAATACGTCCGTGTCTTCACGCCGGAGAGTCTGGATAACCCACGAGTGTGTCCACACTGTCAAGACATGGTTCGAGCGGGAGCGAGCGTTCGGAACGCCCGTTCCCCCCGATAAGTGCAATCTGACTTGTCTCGTGGGGTTGCAGAAAGTTGAGAAGAAAGCCTCCGACTGTAGTCGTGAGAGAAGTCACAGCGGTGAGATTCTCTCCTCCAAGAAAGAGAAGTTAGCTCGGGAACTCGTTGCCGTAACCGTCGTAGTCGCCGCTAACACCCTCGTATATGGTGCTCCAGTACAGATTCAAGGAGCCACTAACGAGTTTGATACCTTCATAGCCCTCATACGAGCGAGCAGTGATCTTCGAAATCACGGTCCCATCTCCGTCGTTAATGATGGGATGATGGGTCGATTCGTAGGAGCCGTTAGCAACGACACAGTCGTTGGCGGTGAGTGTGAGGGCACGGCGGTAGCCTGGTCCTGGCTGTTTGATTGTATTCCCATAGAGCCGAGTTCCATCACGTTCACAGCGGATGGCATGTCGACCACCAGTTGCACCAGAAGCATCACCGGTAATGGTTGTTTCTTCGATGAGAACGTCTCCGTCACCCTCCTTCACCTCAATGGCCTGTCCAGGGCAGTTCATCTCAATGTCGACCTCGTGGATGGTGACGTCACCACTTCCGCTCGAAAGCTTGATTGCATCATTCGACTCGTCACTGGAGTTGAGTGTGATCGAAGTGTTCTCAATCTTTGCTGAAGAGCAGTCCGGCATCACGGTAATCGCGTGGCCGTTCGGCTCTTCGAGGACGATCTCACAGTTGTCCACCCAACAGTCCGACCCGCCGTCAAGGCGGATCCCACGCTGGTTGGTGTCGCGCTCGCGGTTGTTATCGATGACGACGGTCGCGTCCTGGATGGTACTCCCGTCACCGTCAAGGCGGATGTTCGCGGAGTTGCTGTTCTCGAATCGTCCACCGCGAACGACGACGCGACCGTCGCCGCCGGAGTCGTAGAGACCGTTGTCAGGGAAGCCACCGATTTCGCAGTCGCGTACCCAGAGTTCCCCTTTGTGGTAGGGACTGACGATGAAGCCGGTCGGTCCCCACTGAACGTCGGGGTTGCCGTCGCGATCAGTGTTTTCGGTCCACGCGCCGCCGTCGCGTATCCAGACTCGGTCAACCGCGGCGATCTTGTCGGGGTCAATAATGTCGACGAGCATCGGACCGTGGGTGCCGGCATCGTGCTCGCCGACGAAGTCGACGTCGTGGATGTAACAGTCGTTGACCTGTGCCTGAATCGCGCGCAGTCCGGTGTTGTCCGCACTGAAGTCAAACGTAAAATCACCGATACGGAGCCAGTCACCCGGTGCGTAGTACGTCCCAAGCTTGAAGATATGATGGGGCCCATCAAATTCATCAGCAGGAGCAGGGACAATCGTCGCATCATCACCGACGAGCCAGAGTTTGGTGAAGTCGGTGAATCGGATTCCCTCGTCGACGTAGTACTCGCCAGGCGGGAAGTAGATCTTCCTGTTGTTGCCGAGGACGTCGTCCAAGACAGGAGTGATGGACTCACTGCCAGTATTATCCGCACCGGCGTCGACGATATTGATCTGTTCGTACTCTGAGCTGGCAGCTGCACGTCCAGAAAGGACCGCTGTGCCAACCGTTGCCGCCCCGATCGTGCCAAGAACGGAACGACGGTTAACTGTTCGAGTTGGGGTCTGCTTTGGGGTCTCAGGCATGTCGCAACTCGTAGAAAGTATGTAACAATAATATGTATTGACTGATTATATAACCTACAGCAATAGTGTAAGGAGCTGGGGTGTTGAAATCACCTGAGTAGGTCACTAAGCCCCGTTCTCAACGAGTGCGTGAGTGCGAGTAGGGCGGGGGTAGTTCACTACTCTGTTATCGACTGGACCACAGAATCACGCAATCACTCTCCACTGACAGTGTGCTACACAAGAGCGATCACGGATCTCTCTCAGCACATCTTCGACCCCGACGGCGGTGTCGTGAGGTAGAGCGGATCATAGCCATCAGTTGTATAGACCAGATTGCTGGTTGTGAGCAGCTGTGTATGTTGAGCCGAACTGACCGTCTCGGGAGCCGCTGGGAAGAAATGGGCACCAGTTGTCGTCCACGATCGCTGTGAGACAAGTGGACAGCTCGGTCGAGGATTCCCACGCAACCACTCAATTGCGGGCGCCATCGTTGCGTTCTCGGAGTTCGCATAGTGAGTGGCGACATTAGAGATAGTATGATCGCTCGCGAACGACCCATTGACGTGTGTCGTCGCGAACGTGGCCGCCTGAAACTCTGATTCCATCGTCGTACTTGGATATGAACCGGTATCGAGGTTAACGTAGCCAAGTGGTGCAGTGACAAGCACAGTAATGACCAAGAGAGCGATTGCAGCGCTACCAAGGGCTCGCCTCCATCGGGACACCGTGTCCGTCGTTGGAAGTGCACACTTCGTCACTGCAAACCCAGCGAGCAGAAACACCGCAACGTGGGCGAACGTTGGCATGCGCATCACGGCACCGAAATACTGGGGAGTGAGCTCAGCTGTGAGCGCGTAGTAGGTCAAAGCGACCGGTGCAGCAACCAAACTGAGAACCAACGCCCCTGTCTCGTACGCTCTGACGAGCGGAAGTGCACGGCTTGCTAGCACAACCGGGATGAGAAACACAGCAAAGCCGAGTGCAATGAGTCGTGGAGAGGGGGCAGTCCCGGGGAAGATGGGCGTGAATATATTCGCGATGATGACGACGAACCAACTCCCAATCGATAACAAAAATGCGGCTCGCTGCAACCGCTTCGAAGTGCTACGGAGCCAGACCACCCCAATCGTGAGGACGATAATCCAGGCGAGTAAGAGGCCGGGATGGTCTCTGAAGAGTCCGCTATAGGTAATGGTGAGCCCAACGGATTCTGCAAATTCGAAATACGCCCAGAACCACAGCCAGAAGCCAGCTACGAGGCCGCCCCCGAGTACGATGATATCCCGAGAGAGCGTCCTTGTGACGTGAAGGGCGACCAAGGCTGTCACGGTCAGGACGGCGATGGTCGTACTCAGATTGTGAAGCAGTGGGAATACCCCCATGAACAGCGCCGTCAGTGCCATCCATCGCGGGTCCCGAGTCACGAGCATTTGGTGTGCAACATAGGCGAGAATCGGAACTAACAGCAGTCCGATTGTTTCTTCGTCGGGAACACCTGTCCGTCGAAGAAACACACCCTCGATAGCAAGTGAGAATCCTACGATCGCAGTTACGAGTCGGAGTCGTCGTCGCGACCACTGGAGTTCCCGACCGAGCAGGTAGGCGAGTGCAGCACCAACGACAGGTGCTGCAGCACCAACCATCGCTGCAAAGGGCTGGGCTGCACTGCGTGGTTCCAGTCCAGTCACTTGACTCACCATCGCTAATCCGATGGTGAACACGAACTCGTCGGCGTCGATACGAGAGAGCGGAAGCGTCTGCGTTACCGTTTCATGCGCAAGTGAGACGTATCGAAATCCATCGAGCGTCGCGGGCAACGGACTCCAGAACAACGGTACTAACCGAAGTGTGAGTGCAACAGCGAAGACGACCAGTGCGATGTCAAGATACGTTCCGGTCCGCTCCTTACTCATCTGTCTCACCTCCCGGCACTCGTGGTTGCAGAGCCGATAAGAGCGTGGCAGGCGGGGCGGAAATGAGCGAGGCGGTCGCAAGTACCGTCCCCAAGAGCGTGATGACGAGAGACCCACCCCAGACGGCGAGGAAGACAGTTGGACCGGGGAACGGCGAAAGGCGAACGCCAAAGACGACCAACAATCCAAGAGTGTCAAGCACAGCGAGTGCACTCACGGCAATGAGTGTTGCTACCCCGGTCGCGACGACTCCAATACGCAATGCATCACTGAGGACTATTTTGAGGATTCTCTGTGGCGGTGCACCCGTCGCACGATAGATACCTATAGTCCGTCGACGGGCCTGAACGGTCTGGGCAAACGTCGCTGTCGTCCCGCCGATCGTCATGATGCCGGCTAAGGCGACAAGCGTTGGCAAGACGAACTGGAAGTTCCCGAATGCGACTTCAACGGCCTGCCCAACCCCAGTTGTCCCAGTTCGACCACTACTCGCAATCGCAGCAGCAAGCCGGTCGTCGCTAGCGACGGTGTAGTTGGTTTGGGCTAGTGTGTCCTGTGCTGTCGTCGCTTCGACGCTGTATGTGCCTGCCGTGCGTCGGGGGAGGGTTATCGTCTGTGTCGTCTGCATTCCTGGTGAAAGTGTCACAGAGCTCGTCGTTTGTTTGCTTACACTGCGAACGGTAATTTTCTGAGTAAGCGTCTCGTTCCAGGGGTTATAAATCACGAGGTGAGCAGTCGGCCGGGTGACTGCACTCGGCGTATTTGGGCGAACACTGAGGTCTGCAACGAGTGACTTTTCTGCATCTTCCTCGACAGTTATCGAGTTGCGTGTGAGGGTTGGTCGTCCCTCAATGCGAGGTGCATATTCACCGGGTGCCTCAAGCGGAAGTCGTCCGTACCCACTTGCGTTCATCTGGATGCGTTGTTCGCCAACGATGATGGTTGCGTTAGGCAGTGCTGTCCCCTGCAGTGTCTGTGCCTGAACGAGCGGAGCACTATTTGGAGGAGCACGCTTCGGAAGCGTGGTGATACGTGCTGTCTGTGGAGAGACGACGTGAACCATCTTCGATTCGTTCTCAACGGTGAGACTGTAGTTACCCTGTGAGCCAGCGGAGAATTGATGGGTGATGGTACGCTTGTCGCCTGTCTGCAGTGTGAGTTCCTGGGCTGTCGTTTGATTGCGATACTGGATGGTAATCGAGTGTGTCTCTTGGGAAAGCGCGTCGTTTCGAACAGTAATCGTCGCTGTGAACGGCTCTCCTTCGGCGACAGCCGTGGACGTCTGAATATCGGTGACTGAAACACCTGTCGACAGTGCGTGATCAGTTGTCGGTAGTCGGTCTGCTCGAATGAAATGGACAGTTCCCTCGCTTTTCCCTGCAAGATGGCGTGCGGTCGGCAATGAAACCAAAAGCTGGTCGTCATATGGACCGGGCGCAGTAAACGTCCCCACGACTGTTACACGCGTGAAGGCTGGTTGGGTGGAGCCACCGAGCGTAATGGTGTCTCCAATTTGGATATCACGTGATTGCGCGAGATCTTCACCGATGACGGCCTCATCGACTGCTTGGGGACGAGCGCCGGTTGTGAGTGTCGCATCAGAGACGGCCGCGAAGGCTGAGAAGTTCGCCCCACGAGCGGGTAGTGGTTGATTCGCGTGTGTCTCGAATAAGAGGATCTCTGGACTTGCATTGATATCACGAGCCTTGAGTGGGTCTGCATAGCTGGCGGGAACGGTACTCGCGACAGGATGAATGCTGTCTTGTTCAGTGATGGTTGCACTGTCTGCAGCAGCGAATGCGCCCACGACTCCTGCAATTGATGCTGTCAAGATGACGAAGGCGATAAACACGGTGAGTGTGGCTGTCGTGGGAATCAGTGCGCGCCAACTGAGAAGTGTTGGTGAGAGTCGTGATCGCAGTGTCTCGTTCTGATTCACCGATGAGGGGGTTTTCGGTGTCGTTGTCGCTGTAATGTGAGCCGGCGGTTGTCGTACTGTCGACCACGCTGCAAGACCGCCTGCAAGTCCACCCACGGCAATGATGACACCAAATAGGGGGAGCAAGAGCTGGCTCGCAGTCAGCGTCACCGAGATTGGAAGCGACAGTGGGAGCCCAATTGCAACAGCTAGATTGACACCAGTACTGGGGACGATCGTCCCGATTGCAAACCCGAGTGCAACCCCGACACTTGTCAGGAGAGACGACCGGAGCGCAAAGAGGCTGAGCACACTCGTCGCTGTCGCACCTGTTGCTCGAATCGTCCGAATCGTCGTGAGTCTATCCCGGACGCTCATTCGCGTGACGCTGTAGACAGTAACCCCGACGAGGATGGCACCGCCACCTGCAATCACCGTGAGAACTGTGAGTGCTTGTTGTGTACCCGTAATGAAGAACTGAAGCGCCGAGAGAAGCGGACTCCCACTCACGCCTGCTTCGCCAGTCTGGAGTACAAATCCTCCCGTCTGTCCCAACTGATTGACGACACTTGTGTTGGCGACGTACCACTGGGGAGAAATCAGTGATGTCCCTTCTCGAGGTGTGACCGTGAGCGTCAGTGTATGGTTCGTCCCCTCAAGACGCATCGCCTGTTCACTTGTAATGGCCCCATGAGTGACGCTTTCAGGTGAGGGGGGTATCTGCTGTGCTGATGTCCATGAGCCAGATTCTACTTCTGGAGGAGGACTAATGACGGTTGCCGAAGTACCATCTGCCTGCTCCACGTGAGCAACAGGCAGGACAACTGCACCGTCTGATGGTCGCTCTTCTATGGGGGATTCGACATAGGTCACAGACCCTGGTGAGTCGAATTCTGCAGCAATTGCGGTTGTCTGTCCACCAATCGCAAGGACGAGCAGTGTCGTCCCAGTGAGAAAGGCAACCGTCACGGCGATTACGAGCACAGTGAGCCGGTCTCGCTGTGACCAGCGGGTTAACAGCGCACGTCGATATCCCATATCGCTCCTGAGACACTCTCGATATCGCCCGTATTGGGCTCGTCTGTGAAATGTTCTATGAGAGAAGAGAGAACAGCCATGTGAGAGTTGTCTTGTTATCTCATAGGAGACAGATAGTCGAATTAAATCCTTTGGTCAACTCGAATTGCGCGTACTACTCGCGGTTAAGCGCCTCAACAGGGTCAACGTGGGATGCTGAATACGCAGGATACAGTCCTGCGAGCACCCCGATACTAATACCGACACCAATTGCTGCGAGGACCCATTCAAGTTGGAATGTGAACGGAAGCTCAATGAGATCCGTCGTGATTTTCGCCGAGAGGACTCCAAGCGCAGTGCCAAGCATTGCACCAAGCACCCCAAGCGAAATCGATTCCACGAGGAAAATCTGGAGGACAGATCCACGAGAGGCTCCGATTGCACGCATCACACCAATTTCGCGTGTTCGCTCAGCGACGCTCACGAGCATAATATTTGCAATGCCGATTCCTCCAATAATCAACGAAAGGAGAGCAATTGCGGTGACGTAGAGAACAAACGTCTCTGTAACGTGCGAAACCTGATCGATCAGGTCTTCTCTGGTCTGCGTGCGGAGCTCCGTGCCAGTTGCTTTGAGCTCTCGTGCATCCGAAGACTCTGCGAGGTACGTTTCGACTTCAGTTTCTACTTGTTCGATCTCGTTGAGCGTCGTGACTTGGACGAAGAGCCGCTCGTAGACGAACTGCTGGGTTTCTGCATTGGGAGACGTCCCACGGCGAGTAGAGTAGGGATCTGCTGGTGCATAGACGACTGCTGGCGGTGCGTTATTATCGAGGCTGAGTTGGTCAGACGAGTCGATGATGCCAACGACAGTCGCATTACGCCTGTCTTCAGTTGATTGGCCCAATGTTATCTGATCACCGACGGAGACATTGCCACCGAGAGCCACAACTGCAGAGTGACTCAAGACGACTTCTCGCTGTCCGGGACGGAAGGCACGACCGTCGACAAACGGGTCGCCTCGGAGATCGAAATACGTGGGCTCAGTAATAATCACCCGCTGTGTTGACATCGAGTTATCTTCAGTTCCAACGGCAGTCAGTCCCATCCCACTGTAGGGAACGACTCGCTTAACGCCTGAAATTGCTTCTAAGTGTTCGATATCGTATTCGGTGTAGACACTTTGGCTCGACCCCAGCAGTGCAGAGTACTCATTATCGCCTCGTGGGGCGCTGAGTTGGATTATGTTTTGCTCGTCTCCAACGAAGGTGCTGATAATCTCAGCCTGCAAACTGGCTCCGAGTGTGACAAACAAGATGACGCCAGCGATCCCGACAACGACTCCAATCGTAGTCAGTGTTGATCGAAGCTTGTGATTTCCGAGGTTCGTCCACGCGAGCCGAATGCTCTCACGTACGTCCATTAATGGCGCTCTCTGAGCTGGTGTCAATCGACCCATCCTGTACTCGAATCACCCGATCAGCACGTGCTGCAACAGTACTGTCGTGGGTAACCACGAACGCGGTTTGCCCCTCGTTGTGAAATTCGTCTAAGAGATCGAGAATCGTCTCGCCGGTCTTCTGGTCTAAACTCCCTGTGGGCTCGTCCGCAAGGAGAATCGTTGGGTCATTAGCAAGTGCTCGCGCAATCGCAACTCGTTGGCGCTGGCCGGCCGACAACTCTTCAGGTGGATAATCGATTCGATGCTCGAGGCCAACTCGTTCGAGAAGCGAGCGTGCCCGCTCATGACGCGCTTGTCGAGTAACACCCGCAAACACCAATGGCAATGCGACGTTCCGCAGTGCAGATTGGTGAGGAATCAACTGGAATGACTGAAAGACAAATCCGATGTCGTCTCGCCGAATTTTGGTTCTCGCCCGTTCATCAAGTGTGGTTACGTCGCGACCATTGATGAATACCGTTCCCGAGGTCGGCAGACTCAAACAGCCAATAATATTGAGTAGCGTACTCTTTCCGGCTCCACTTGGACCCATAAGTGCGGTGTACGAACCAGAAGCAACCGCAAATGAGATCTCGTCGAGGACAGTGACTGCTTCTCCGTGGTGAAACTCCTTCGAGACCGTGTCTAATCGAATCGCTGGAGTGGTTTCGGAAGGCGAGAACGCTGTGAACATCGAGTCCAACTCGAGTGATATTGTAGGCGGTCAAGCAACTTAGTAATGTGTTGACACCTAACGTAACCAGAACCTACCGAGACAGTAGTTCGAGCTGACCGCATATTTTTTATTAATCCATTGTGGACGCAAATATAGAATGAGACCGAATCGGATAGTTGTCGAGTGGCCGTGAGCAGTACGCGCATGTTCTGTTCGTGGACGCGGAGCGAATCTCCCGATTGGCATGATGGGCAGTGGGAGGTACGATGAGCTATGCTCGTGCGCTGTTGACGCGGTGGTCTCGACGTGACCGACTGACGGTTGTGGTTGTCGCTGTCACAACTCTGTTTCTTGTCGGTACAGCGCTACTCTTGTTTGCGGCGACGTCTCAGATCGCGGCACTTGAGGATGACCTTGGTGGCTCTGCAAGCATCCGGTATGAGGCCTCCTCATCACCGACGCCAGAAAAAGGGCAAACAGTACTCCCAGTTGCCGATGTCCAACTCTCAGATGGGACGCAAGGGTTCGTTGTTGGAATCCCTGCAGATGCACCGTCTGAGCTGACCACAGCATCCGTAGAGTGGCAACCCGCACGTCTTCCACAGCCAACGAAAACAGTCTATGGTCCGCCCGATTCAACAACACAGCGCACGCTTCAGGGCACGGCGGGGACACAGACTGTTACGGTTGAATCGTATCCGAACTCGACGATTTTCCCTCGCTACTGGTACGCCGCCAATGTCTCGACTGTCAGCGACCTTGGACAAACTGGGTCGTTGGTTATCGACAATGGAGCAGACGGGTCAATGGTCTCAACCAGTGGTACACCCCTCTTAGCTGCAGTTCCGTTCCTTCTGGGTGGGATTCAGCAAGTAAATAGTATCCTCTCTTTGCTCGCGATTGCGGGGTCTGTGCTTGTTCTCATTTTCGTCTACAACGTCTCTTTGATGAGCGTGCGAGAGCGACTCGCAACGATACAAATTGTCCGAGCCACTGGGGGGCAACGCCGAACGGTATTGGCACTGTTCGGATTGCGAGCTGGTATCCTCACCGCTGTTGGCGTTGCACTGGGGTATGGGCTCGGTGTTGTTTTAACGAACTTGATGGTGAATTTCGCGATCGTCTTCAGCCTCCCGATTGCATTGGATCCGAGTGTCACACCAGCGGTTGTTCGGGTGTTGACACCGATACTCATCGGTTACATCCTTATTGGTATCGTCGCTGGGATCATCGCTGCGTGGCCATCAGTTCGAGGTCAACCAGCAACGATCGCCCAAACAACCCACCGACAGCGGAATCATTCGAGTCGAATTCCGGAGGCGCTCAAACCGTATCTCTCGTTGACGATGCTCAACTGGCGAGCGTTGATTCCTGCGACCGCGACGCTGACTGTGTTTGCCCTTGTTGTTGTGTTGATCGGCTCGCTTATCGGCGCCGCTGCGCCGCTCTCTGGGACCTCTGGGACGACAATCACTGAAGCTGGAACCACGAATCCACTCGGGAGTCAGGTTGATTCTCGGTACGCAGATGTGCTTCGCGCACAGGGAGTTGCAGCGAGCCCCGAAATTATTCTTGCACAACGGATCGATGGTCAGTCGTTCCTTGCCCGCGGTGCGAATTACTCGTCTTTCAAAGCGGTTTCGGAAACAACTCTTGTCGCTGGACGGGCCCCACAGACCCCTAGCGAAGCAGTCATTGGAAACGACCTTGCTCAAACGCTGGGCATTGATGTAGGCGATCAACTCACGTTAGGTGGCACAATTTCGCCAGCAGTCACGCGGGTTGAGATTGTCGGACGATTCGACGGAACAGGAGTCTACAACGACCAGTTGATTGTCCCACTCGAAACTGCTCACCACCTCTCGTTACGCGAAGGGAACGTCCACCTCATCCGAACGGAAGGTGGACTGCCCACAAGCGAGATGACGGGAAAGACCGGTGTGACAATCACCGATCTCGCGGCACCAAAAACGGCACCTGCTGGATCACCAGTGACCGTCGAACTCCAGATGCAGAACTTCGACGCAGAACCTAAAACACAGACCGTCTCGGTAGAGGTTGGCCCGAAAACGATCAACCGCACGCTGACACTCGCTGCCGATACGCAACGGGAGGTGACGGTCACCACCCAGATTGAATCGCCGGGAGAGTATTCCATTCAGGCGGGCAGTCACTCACAATCGCTCTCTGTGCGTGCTGCTGATTCGCTTACCCTCGAGGCGCTCCCATCGAAAGCACCACCGAATAGTTCACTGTTCGTCCCAGTCCGGACCCTTACTGGTGAACCGGTGCCGAACGCAACTGTCACACTTGGAGATTTCACTGCGCGAACGAACGCACAAGGGATTGCACGTTTGTCAGTCCCACCGACTAACGGTGCATACATGGTCGCCGTCGAGACAACAGACAAGCGTACCGTCACTCGGAATCTAACCGTCTCTTCAACTGCGAACAAGCAGCTGGCTGCCACAGTAAGTGTTTCACCAACTGAAGCAAGTGTGTTGACCCGACCGACAGTGACTGTCCAACTCGGGAACCGATGGAACAAGACGCTGACACGCAACATCACACTCGTTACGCCCTCTGATACGACAACTCGGACTGTGACGCTGTCGCCTGGCAATGTAACCGGGTATGAGACCACGCTTGGTGGTGGAACTGAGGATCGAGTCTCACCAGGGACGTACAACGTCCGGATTGTTTCGGATGGGGAGCAACTCGATACAGCGACGTACTCCGTCCATGGTGACGAACGAATCTTCTCAGCAGTTGCGAGCGGGAGTCAAATCAGCGACGGCAATGGTCTCGATCGGGTCGTCCAGACCGTCTTTGGCAACATCAACCTCGTTTTGGGGGGAGTTATGGTCTTAGCTGGCTTGATGACGATTGGCGGGACGACAACAACATTTGCGCAAGTCATTCATGCTCGACGACAGACCTTCGGAGTCTATCAAGCGACTGGCGCAAACGAAGATAGCGTTGTGTACACTGTCTTAGCTGATGTACTCCGTCTCTCGATCCCTGCTGTGATTATCGCTGTCACGTTAGCCTTCAGTATTCTCATCATCTTGCGAGCATCGGGGCAATTGGTCTTGTTTGGCATTCAGCCCTCACTCGCCTTACCTGTGGGTTTACTTGGGGCAGTGTTGGTTGCCGGCGTCGAGCTATCACTTGTCAGTGCGGTTCTTGCAGCAGTGCCACTCATGCAGAAGTCTTCTCAAGCGTTGCTCACTGAAGCGAGTGGTTCGAGGGACGAGGAGATCGAAGCGAGCATGGATGAATTCTACAAGTGAACTATTTACATGTTGATAGGAGGTTTTATTATGGCTGGGAAACACCGAATCTGATAATGAGTGAACCGGTACTGGAGGCGCGCGAACTCTCAGTTGAGAGAGGCCCTTCTCAAATTCTCGAAGATGTATCACTTGCGGTTGAATCTGACGCACGGCTCTTGATCCGAGGTCCAAGTGGGTCGGGGAAAACAACGTTGTTCAATGTGCTTGGTCTCCTTAGCGTCCCGACGTCAGGGGCTGTTTATGTGTCGGGAAAAGAAGCGAGTACACTCAAACCAAAACAGCGTGCACGGGTCCGTCGGGATACAATTGGGTTCATCTTCCAAGACTTCCAACTCATTCCTGATCTCACCGCTTTCGAGAATGCAGCGCTTCCCCAGGATCACACTGGACAAAGAGACGAAGAATGGCTTGAGACGCTCTTTGAGGAGCTTGCGATTAGTCACTTAACTACCCAGTATCCGGGAACGCTGAGCGGAGGCGAGAAGCAACGCGTTGCAATTGCACGAGCGCTTGCGAATCGGCCAGATGTGCTGCTTGCCGACGAGCCGACGGGTCAGCTTGACCCGGAGACCACTTCGCGTGTGCTCGAGTTTTTGCTTCGGTTGCACGAATCAACCGACACCGCACTCGTAACAATTAGCCACGATCCAGCTTTGGAACGAGAGTTCGATCGGACAGTCTATCTCGAGAATGGATCTCTCTATGACGATTCTCCCTCTAAGTCACAGCGACTGCACACTCAACCGTTGTAGTCAACGCAGGATATTTCTGAAATCGCTATATCGCGCCGCAAACGCTGATTGGACCCTGTTTCGAGATGATGACACGGCTATCCAATAGAGTGGTAGGGTCGATCCAAAGTTACTCTTGGAGAGCCACTATTAGAAATAAGTGTATATTAGAGAGGACAAAAGTGATATTCCAAGATTATTTTGTCGACTAGACAGATATTTGTCGAAACAGACGGGAACTCAATGAAATAAGCTCTGATTAACTATACGAGTAACTCCCCATCGAAGAGTTATGTCGAATACCGCATACTGCTCACACTGTGAACAGGAACAGGATCTCGTTGCTACAGTTCCTTGGCAATCAAACTCGTGTGCGGTCTGTGGAAATAATATCAACAAGAAAGTGAACTAGCGGATATCTTCCATACTTCTCGTTTGTGACCATCTTGGATTTTAAATGTAATAATTCAATCTTATAAATTCTTATTCTTCTCTTCGCTCATGTGTAGCACATTGTTGATTTCAGAGAGTCGCTTTGACAGCGTGTTTGAGTGCTTCTCGCCCAGATTTTTCGAAGAGTTCGCTGCGTAGCTGAAAGGCGCGAAAATACTGTGTCAACTTGTCCTTCGAGACGCCTCGATGCGGCGAGAGCCAGCGTCGCGCCAGCGACGCGTGGCTCTCGCAGGTGTTGACGTGAACGTCTCCATCCACGTATTCTCCGTCACCGTGGACGACGTACTCGCGGTCGAACTCCTCGTCGTCCTCCAGTGGGTCGTATGCCCGAAATCCGTCGGTGTAGACGGTTAACGACTCCTCCTCGTGATCCGCGAGGAGGAGTCGCACCCTCGATTCGTCGGCGGATTTCGCTGGGACGACGTATCGCTGTCCCGTTCCACGATCAACGATGGTGAAGACGGGTGGTTTGTCTCCCTCATACGAGCCACGTCCGCGCGTGGACAGGCCACGCGAGCGCGACGGTTGGTCGCGCTCGCGGCCTTTCAACCCTGCAGAGACGTACAGCTCGTCGATTTCGATTGGTCCAACAAGGTCGAGTTGAGGCGCGTCGAGCGCTCTGGTGAAGCGCTCGACGCGCCGGTGCATCGTCTTGTAGGTCACACCGATCTCTCGGTGAAGTTGGCGGAGACTCGTATTGAACCGCAGAAACACGTAGATCGAGAACAACCACTTGCGGAGCGCAACCTTCGAGTGGGCGAAAATTGTGCCCGTCTTATCGTTGAACGTGCGGTCGCAATTCTTACAGAGATAGCGTTGAAACGCCCCATAGCTGCCGTTTCTGACCGTCAGGTCAGAACGGCAGCGAGGGCAGGAAACGCCGTCACGCCAGCGAACCTGTTGGAGCAGGTCCGCTGCGAGCGATTCCGAGCTAAACACATCCAGCGGAATCATTCGTGTCGGACACCGCTAGCGCGGTGTCCTTGCCCTCTTCGATTTCAGAGCCACAGCTGAACGCTATCAACAATCTCCTACAGAAGAGCGCTTCTCTTTGAAATGTATTATCGGTGCAGATCATCGTTCAGAGAATTGGTATGCAGTATCGATTACAGTTTATGTACCACTCAATACACTGAGTGTGCAACTACCTTTGCTTCGCCTGTCCCCACGCTCCCGAAAATATTTTCTCTGACGATATCTCTAAAATATTGTGGATATAGAACATAACCTTGCTGAGAAAGCAAACATCCCGTATTGTGGAGACCAATTCCAAGAAGGCATCTATTAGGAGATATTCTAGGATTAATTCATTCACATCCACTCCTCGTTGAGGCGGGTACCCCGCAGTAGATGTGTACAAATACTCCACTATAATATCGGTAGTTCCCATCGGGTTAGCGGAGAGTCACAACTGGTAGGGTTAGATTCTCAGCAAGCGTCTGGATGGGTGATTGTGAGATTTCTCTACCATCCAGACACTTTCCTTACGGCTTCAGACCTCGAAACCTTAGCGGTCGGACTTCTACTGGAGCTTCCTCTCCCCGGAGTCGAAGCCGCAGTCTTCGACTCCGGGATCATCTGGGACACTGTTACCCAAGCAGCCGTTGATCAGAAGTCCATCAAGGCCGTTACCGACACCACTCGTCGGACCTACTCTGACGACTACACCTTCGAGCAGTTACACACTATTCCGGCTGACCAACTCGAAGACACTGTCAACAACCTGCTCGCTCAGCAAGCCGCGATGATCCTCGGCCCCACGCCGAGGATCATCTGTCTCGATTTCGTCGATATTCATTACCACGGCTGTCCACACGCTGAGGCTGGCGAACTCTGCCACACAAACCCCCGCGATGGCACCTCTCAGTGCCATCGCTATCTCGCTGGATTCGTTCTCTGTCGGGCAAAACCACTCATCGTCGCAGTCACACCCGTCCGTGGAGACGAACCGAAAAGCGACGCGGTCGAGCGTCTGCTCGACCACGTCGCAGCCCTTCCGTTTGACATCGCTGGACTCCTCGCTGACCGTGGATTCTACAACGGCGCGTCAATCCAGCGACTTGATGCAGTTGCACCGGTCGCCCTTCCAATCATCCGCCGTGGGAAACAGATGGCCGAGAAACTGGACACAACGGTCTCCTACTGGACGGAGTACGTGATGTACGAGGGAAGCGAGCGGGAACTGCGCTTCCCGCTCGCGGTCTGTGTCTCCTACCAGCAGGGGAACCGTGGCAAACACGGCTTGCTCGTCAGAGCGTATGTGGCGTGCGATCTGGCCGATCGCACGCCGAAGGAAGTCGAAGCTCTCTACCAGAAACGCTCGGCCATCGAGACAGCGTTCCGGACGATGCGCGAGGCACGTGCGCGGACAAGCACGACTGATCCGGTGGTTAGGTTGTTGTTCGTTCTTGTGAGCTTCTTGTTGCGGAATCTCTGGTTGATCGTCCGATGGGGTGTGCTCGCCACGCCGCGGCGCGGCGGGCGAGCACTCCCCGTCTGGTTTCGGTTCGAGGTGTTCCGCGAGTGGATTGACCACGCTCTTGACGAGACGTTATGTCGGAAATGGGAAGCCCCGACCAACCGTACCGGAATCCCGCTGACCTACAGCCAGCTGGACGCGGGCTGAATCTGCCCGCGTCCAGCAGCCGCCTCGTGGTGAGCGACAGCTGTGGATCTTTGTCCGGATGACGGCGTTCTCACGCTAGTGAGAGCGCCGTCTTTGCCCGAGTCATCGGATTAGTTCCTCTGATCGCGTTCGTTTGACTCCAGAAATCGAGTCAATAATCGAGAACGATGGGAACTACCGAATATGCACGGAATTACCAAGCAGCTTTCAGCGATGTTCTTCATTTGGCAGCAGATGCTGTCGTTCAAGAAACTCTCTCCAATGAAAGATTACAGCGCTAGCTTTGGCAAATGTTGTATATATTGTTTACCAAATTTACTATATTACTCCTACATAAATATCCGGGTTGGTAGAATTGGTCATTCAAGTAGTTTCTTTGAGCAAACCTCTAGCTCAGCGGAACGCATCGCGGTCCGATTTTCTAAACCACTTCAAGAGAATAGAGTGGCCTCACTAGAGACGGTTCAAAGGTGGAGATTGCAGCTACTCGACAGTCACGCTCTTTGCAAGGTTGCGTGGCTTGTCGATCGACCGGCCAAGCCGCTTGGCCGTATGATAGGCCACGAGCTGGAGTTGAATGTTCGCGAGCAGCGGGGCCATCCGTTTGTGCGTCTCAGGGATCTCGAGGACAGCATCGGCATAGCGTTCGGCGTCTGACTGGCCGTCAGTGACGACGATGACCGGTGCACCCCGAGCCTCGACCTCTTTGATATTCCCGATGGTCTTGCGGGCATTCTCGTCGGTACCTGTGACGACTGCGAAGACAGGCGTGTTCGGCGTCACAAGCGCCAGTGGACCATGCTTCAACTCGCCAGCTGCGAAGCCCTCAGCGTGCTCGTACGTGATCTCCTTGAACTTCAGCGCCCCCTCAAGCGCGACTGGGAAGTGCAGCCCGCGCCCGATAAAGAAATACGCCTCCGAATTGAGATACTCGTCGACGATTTCCTCGGCATTTGAGTCATCGAGGACGGCCTGAACGTCACCCGGGAGGTCACGGAGTGCCTCGATCAGTTCACGGCTGGTGGTTGTATTGCCAACTAACTTCTCGACGAGCAGATTCGCACCGATGAGTTGTGAGGAGAACGTCTTCGTCGCTGCAACCCCGATTTCGGGGCCCGCACGGATATACAGGACGTGATCACACTCGCGCGCTGCCGTACTGCCGACGACGTTCGTGAGCGCGAGAGTTTCAGCGCCACGATTGTTGGCATCGCGAAGCGCACTCATCGTATCGGCTGTCTCTCCGCTTTGAGTAATTCCGACAACCAGCGTATTGTTGGGAAGCGGTGGGCTTGCGGTCGCGAACTCACTAGCGAGCGTGGCTGTCGCCGGCACGCCAGCATCACGAAGGAGTGCCGCCGCATACAACGAGGCGTGATAGGAGGTTCCGCAGGCGACGAAGTGGACGTTGTTGGGGGCCTCAAGTTCCTCAAGTTCCTCGACGATGATGTGGCCTGCGAGTTCGTCAACACGCCCACTCAGACACTGCCGGAGTGACGCGGGTTGCTCGTGGATCTCTTTGAGCATGAAGTGATCATACCCGCTTTTGCCCGTCTGTTCGGCACTCCAGTTGACCGTCTTGATCTCTTTGTCGACGACCTGCCCGTCTTTCGAGACCGTATAGCCATCCTCTCGTAGCGTGACGAACTCCCCATCGTCGAGATAGACAACATCGCGCGTGTACTCGAGAAACGCCGGTACGTCGGAGGCGAGGTAGTACCCATCGTCACCAATCCCAAGGACCAATGGCGAGTCCTCGCGCGCGGCAAAGATCGCATCTTCACCCTCGATGACACACGCCAGGGCATAGGAGCCTTCGAGTCTCCCGACTGCCCGCTGGAAGGCGGTTTCGGGGTCGTCACCTTCTTCGAGATGTTTGGCGACGAGATGCGGGACGACCTCTGAGTCCGTATCACTCGAGAAGATGATGCCCTCCGCATGCAGTTCATCGCGCAGCTCTTGGTAGTTCTCGATGATGCCGTTGTGAACGACTGCGACTGACTCATTCGTGTCCGTGTGGGGGTGGGCGTTGCGGTCAGATGGCGGCCCGTGGGTACTCCAGCGGGTATGTCCAATGCCGACGTTCCCACTGAACTGGCTGGTGGTAACGACCTCTTCGAGCATCTCGAGTTCGCCCTCACGTTTCTTGATGTCGAGGGTGCTGTTTGCAACGGCAATGCCCGCCGAATCGTAGCCTCGGTACTCGAGTGTGGAGAGTCCGGACATGAGGATCTCAGAAGGGTTCGAGTTCGGGCCGACGTAGCCAATGATCCCACACATTATTCGCGCACCTCCATGTCTTCACGAACGTTACTCGTGATGTGGCTTCCTGGGTGAATTTCGGCATTTGGACCGATCAGAACACCCGGCGAGAGGGTGGTTCCACTTCCGAGGTGCGTCCGGTCAGCGATGACACCGCCGAGTGCAACATCCTCGTGGACTCGTGTTCCAATGCGGACATCGGCGGTGGTCCCAGCAATGGTCGTCCCAGCGTCGATTTCAGCGTCTTGTCCGGTCACACACTCGGAAAGTGTTGCGTTCGGGCCAATACGAGTGTCGTCGTCGATGACCGACGAAGACACGACAGCGCCCGCCTCTATGGTGACGTTTTGGCCGATTGCTGTGTCGGGACCGACGACCGCCTGCGGGCCGATGACGCTGTCCGGCCCGACGACGACCGGACCGCGGAGGGTAGCGTCATCGTGGATGAGTGCCCGTTCGTCGACAAAAATTCCATCCTCGACGAGCGGAGTGGCAATCGTCCCTGGGCGGACGAGTAGCGTCTTCGCAAGCGAGAGGAGGTCCCACGGATACGTTGCATCACGCCAAATCTCGTCGGTTTGGACGCCACGGACGAGCTCATCGTCATCGATGAGTTGAATCAGGGTGTCCGTCAGTGAGAGTTCACCATCCTGTCGCGGTGTGTTCTCAACTTCAACGAAAAAGGAGGGTGCAAAGGCGTAGATACCTGCGTTGAGGAGACGATATTCATCAGAGTGGGGCTTCTCTACGAGTTCCGTGATGTGGTCGTTCTCCATGCGAACAGCGCCATACTGGGGCGCATCGTCGCTCTCGATGATCGCGAGTGTGGCGACGTCTTCGACTGAGTGGGCCTCGATAACTTCGCTTACCGTCTGTGTGCTAATGAGCTGGTCACCGTTGACGACCAGGAAGTCTGCATCGATCGCGCCATCGGCTTGGAGGAGGGCGTGGCCGCTTCCGAGCTGTTTGTGCTGGTGGTGGTAGGTGAGGTCGTGGCCGCGGTACGTAGAGCCGAAATGATCCTGCACGCGTTCACGCTTGTACCCGACGACGAGATGGAGGTCGGTGATCCCGGCGTCGATGATGGCATCAAGGACGTGCTCTAAGATGGGGCGGTTGGCCGCCGGTAACATGGGTTTTGGGCGGTGTTTGGTGAGTGGGCGGAGCCGTTGTCCTTCGCCCGCTGCGAGCACGACGGCCGAGGCGACATTCATGCACTACGTCTATTTGGTCAGCTACTACAATCTTTCTGTCTTACAGGATGAATGTCTGGGAGTTTGAATAATTCATGGTGGATATGTCTATATTTATTCTAGATATAATATACAGAACCAACGTCTGTCTATTCATCGCAATAGAGTGTACAAGAAAAGTGAAATTACGATACTAGTCCTGACAAATGTTGCGTGCGAAGAGTGTCTAGTTCAGACGAATGTAGATACAAATCTGTTTTGGAAATGTCAGCCGAGTTCTTTGGCGACGACGCGGGTAGACTCAGAGAAGAGTTCCACACTCGGGGCAGTGTGTCGTAATTGACATCGACATCGTTCCAGTTGCGCCTCGTGAGATGGGTGCATCACAGTTCGAACAGTGGGGGTCTGCGTCGTCGACGTCGGCTGTCGTGTGTTCAGTCATTGGTCGTATTTGGGAGCGATTGACAAATATAGCTTTTCGCCATCGTCGCACTAGCTAGAAATAGTAACTACAATCGTAGTCATTACCTTTAACACGGATGTCCTTTGATAAGTTAACCGTCTCATGAAAGCAGTTGTTCTTGCAGGTGGCTACGCGACTCGACTCTGGCCGATCACGAAAGAACGCCCGAAGATGTTTCTGCCCGTTGGAGAGACGACCGTCATCGATCGGTTGTTTGCGGAGTTAGAAGCGGATGAGCGGATCTCAGAGGTCTTCGTGAGTACGAATGAGTACTTCGCCGAGGAGTTCGAGGAACACCTCGAGGTAAGCGACTTCGAGAAGCCAACGCTCTCGATTGAGGAGACGCGCGACGAGGATGAGAAATTCGGCGTCGTTGGGGCGCTTGCTGAGTTGATCGAGCGTGAGGGCGTCGAGGAGGATCTGGCTGTCGTTGCTGGAGATAACCTGTTTAGCTTCGAGTTTTCTGAGTTCTTGGACTTCTTCGAAGACCGTGAGTCGCCGACGCTCGCCGCCTACGACGTCGAATCACGCGAGCGTGCGAAGTCCTACGGGTTGGTTGAGTTGGATGGTGAGCAGGTCGTGAATTTTCAAGAGAAGCCCGAAAACCCGAAGAGTACGCTCGTTTCGATTGCGTGCTATGGGTTCCCCGCAGAGGTGTTACCACTCTTTGAGGAGTATCTCTCCGATGGGAACAATCCCGATGAGCCTGGGTGGTTCCTACAGTGGTTACAGGAGCGTGGCGACGTGTTTGCGTATTCGTTCGACGGCGCCTGGTTCGACATCGGCGCCGCAGAGGGGTATCTCGATGCAGTTGAGTGGGCGCTTGACGGTGAAGCGATGATCGCAGAGAGTGCGACAGTTGAGGAGAGTACCGTTGATGAGACTGTGCAGGTGCTCTCGGGTGCCGAAGTGAGTGACTCAAAGTTGTCGCGGACGGTCGTGTTCCCGGATTCGCAGATTCGGGATGCCGAGTTGGCGGATACAGTCGTCGATATTGAGTCGACGATAGAGGGTGTCGACTTGAATGAAGCTGTGGTTGGAGCGCACACGAAACTGCAGCAGAACTAGGGCTGCTCTGTCTCTTTTCAGAGTCTTAATATCTGATACCGCAAGAAGAGAGACCTGAGACTCGCGGCCAAAGAGTCGAGATCGCAGAAATTCTGCGTCTTGAATCTCCATTGGTAGCATCAATCGAAGACAGGACAGAGACACCGCTCCAAAATACGTGGTATTCAGAATTTCGAGGACTAGATGAACTGCTAAACCATCATTGCTAGTGACGTCTCGACAATCCCTGCAATGCGATTACTGAACAGGAATCGGTTTGTCGAGCTTGTGTTTGACGAGTGTCTTGAGACCCTCCTCAAGCGAGATCGTCGGTTCGTAGTTCAGTCCTGCACGAGCTTTCGAGAGATCTGCCAGACTGCGGTCGATGTCACCACCCCGGCTTTCTGTGTGAATGATCTCAGAGTCGGAGTCCGTGACGTCGCGAATGGTCTCCGCTAGCTCACGAATACTGATCTCGCTGCCAGTACCGACGTTATAGGCCTCACCGACATGCTCTGTGGTTGCGGCTTTCAGGTTCGCTTGCACAACGTCGTCGATGTGGACGAAGTCTCGCGTCTGTGACCCGTCTCCATGCACCGTAATCGGTTCATCGTTGAACGCTTGCTTGAGGAAGATACTGATCACGCCGCTGTAATCGCCAGCAGCCTGTCGTGGTCCGTAGACGTTGAAATAGCGAAGCGGAACCGCTTCGACGCCGTAGAGATCGTGATAGACCTGTGCATAGTGATCAAGGCTTGTTTTGTCGATTCCGTACGGGGAGGAGGGCTTCTTGGATTCGGATTCTGGCGTCGGGATTTCATTGGCATTCCCGTAGATAGCAGTGCTTGATGCTAAGACAATTCGCGCATCAACCTCACGTGCATATTCGAGTGCATTGAGCGTGCCTGCCATATTAATCGCATTTGAGCGCTCGGGTTCTTCGACAGACTGAGGGACACTGACAAGTGCTGCTTCATGGAAGATGAGGTCTGCATCCGGGCATGCATCAAATGCGCTTGCGTTTCTGATATCGTCATGGATGACTTCAACGCCATCCGGAACATTCGATCGCTTCCCGGTCGAGAAGTTATCCAAGATGTAGACAGAATTCTTCTCGGTTAATGCCTCTGCAAGGTGACTTCCAATAAATCCGGCACCACCAGTAATGAGGACTGTCTGATCCTGAATCATGTATGTGTAGAATGACAGATGCTTGTATATAAATCCACGTATTCAAGAAATACTATTACACCGACAGAAGACTCATATATGTCACTTGGTACCCTCTAGCGGAGCCGATATACGACGTACTGGCACTTGTCCTCGCTCCCAGAATTGTTTATCAAGAAAAGGTTTTGTTAGTTGAACCGAGTGAGTGAGATATAGACTGCAATGAGTTTGGAGAGTACACAATCTCAGGACAATATTACTGAGAATCCGGCACTTGGTGTCATCGCCACCAAAACAAACAGCGATGCCATTGCCAGGATGGTCTTACGAGCCCAAGAGCACTCACAGCAAGTCTTTGTTACATATGAGAGCGAATCTAATCTTGAAGCGGTCCGGTTTGCTGAGGAACTCGGGGCTGAAATCGTCCCCCCGCACGAGCCAGCACTTGGGAGCGATGAGTTGCGAGCGGAACTCGCAGCAAGCGCGCGTGCACACTCACATCCAGGGATCATCTTTGCGCCGACAAATGGAGCGCGAATCGACTATGAACGGAGCCAGAACAGACTCGAAGATGATACCTTTAGCGTCGACGCGGTTTTAGAATCTGCATCATCCAGTGACGATGGTTCAACGTTGACGATCGCTGCCATTCCAGCGTACAACGAAGGGCATGCTATTTCTGAGGTCGTCTCGGAAACGACGCCATATGTTGATGAGGTTCTCGTCATTGACGATGCGAGTTCAGATAACACTGCTGAACAAGCGCGCGATGCAGGCGCGACGGTGATTCAACACGCTGAGAATAAAGGCTATGGTGGGGCACTGAAATCCTCATTTGCGGCGGCTCAGCGTCGTAACGTGGACCATCTCGTGATTCTCGATGGCGACGGCCAACACGACAGTAGCGACATTCCGAAGCTGGTTGAGACACAGCAAACCGAGGATGCTGATATCGTCATCGGAAGTCGATTCGCCGACGGTTCAGAGACGAAGATTCCCCTGTACCGGCGATTTGGTCTCTTGATTATAAATCAGCTGACCAACCTGAGTATGGGCGTCGTTCGATCTGAGTCTCGCGTTGGCGATACGCAAAGTGGATTTCGGGCATACAATCCAGATGCGATTGAGTCGCTCGCAGCTGATGAGACTATTGGCGATCACATGAGTGCGAGTACAGACATTCTATATCATGCCCACAAGCAGAATTACGAGATTGCCGAGGTTGGGACGACTATCTCCTATGACGTTGAGGATGCAAGCACGCACAACCCCGTCTCACACGGCCTCTCTCTCGTTGGGAATATCCTGAAGACGGTTGAGCATGAGCGTCCAGTAACTGTCCTTGGAGTACCAGGGTTTATCAGCTCGTTTGTTGGCTTGGGGTTCGGATACGCTACCTTCTCGAATTTTATCAACAGCGGCACCTTCCCGATCGGATTAGCCATTACTGCTACCTTCTTCACACTCGTCGGAATCTTTGCGTGCTTTACAGCGATCATTCTGCATTCACTGAATACACATCTGTAGGGGGTATTTGATGGGTAGATAACTGACGGTGCTCAAAGAATAATACAGAACGCTCTTATGTAGCAAATGGTTGATAGAGAGAAGTCTCGAAATTTTGTAGAACGCTCTTGTGTTGCACATTGTTGATGGAGAGCAGTCTGGTGATTCTTGGATGCAGTCGTTGAGACGAGAATCGGGTCGTTGAGAGGTTAGCCGGTCAACCTCTGTTCGGTCTCGGCTAGAGCAACCGGTATCAACAATCTCCTACAGAAGGGGCAACTATAATTGTCAACGACTGCGCTAGACGCTTGACCGGCGAACACTAGCTCAGGAGAGAGGTTATTTATACGATTCCCTTTTGTACCTACTGAGTAATCGCCTTCTTGATTAGCATCCGCATTTTTTTATCGACTGTCGTAATAATGCCGTAGACAATCATCCCAACTCCGATCGCCACTCCCAATCCGACTATATCAGTGGGCACTGCTTCCCTTACTAAAACCACTGAACCAGCCATTATCAGCGAATATATAAGAATACGCCCAATATCTTTTTTCGGGACTGGAACTGAAAAAACTTCCAACCCCCTTGCGACCATTGCGATAGTGTAGAGGGTATATGCTGTCAGAGTACCTAATGCAGCACCAACGAGCTCATATTGCGGAATCAATATCAAATTAAGACAAACTGTTGCCATGATACTGACGAGTGTAATCGCTGATGTCACATTCACCTGTCCTGTCGCCTGCAGAATCCGCTTGAATATTGTGGCAATCGTGAGGAGAGGTTTCTGAACGACCAGAATTGAGAGGACAAGTGCGGCATCAGCATATTCGGGAGTGAACAATACCGAGAGCAACGGTTCTGAAAGAGCTATCACGCCCAGAGTTGCAGGAACCGTTAACAGAAGACCCAATACTACAGATTCTATAACACGTGTTTGGAGTAAATCCGTATTCCCGTTTGCGTGCAATTGCCCAAGGTTTGGGAGGAGTGCTTGGTCAAGACTTCCAGCGATTAATCCAACAAACATCGTTAATTGCCAACTCACCTCATAAAGACTCACAAACTGTGATCCGAGGAAATACCCAATGAGAAGTGTGTCTACCCAACTAAATGCACTCCATCCCAATGAAGAGATATAGTTGAATTTCGCATATTCCACAACGGAGCGAATACTTGCAATCGTGGGGGCAGACACAGTTGGCTGAATTGATAGAACGAGAATAACAAAAACTGCCAATCGATCAAGGACTAACGCTACTGCTAAGGCTTCAGCACCGGGCATTTGTTGACTAAGTACATAGCCTCCACAAACCCAAACAAGGCGTCCCACCAATGCGGCGGCCGACCCGGTGACTGGCCTCACTATCCCATCAGCATATCTGAGGCAGATTGTGCTGCTCAGCCATACTACTAATGCAACAAAGAGTAGCGCGGATGATTGAATGCCAATAAATTCATTTAATCGGTATTGGAATGTATAGATTAGGATGCCTGCTAAAGATATAGGGAGGATTATAATCACACTAGCAGCACCCAGAATTTTCTCAGGATCGTGGGATGTGCTAATGCGCTGAGTAACCGCCTCACCGACTCCCAAACCAGTCACCGCGGCACCGATGGCAATGACCGTGTGAAAGAGTAAATATTGTCCAAGTTCTGATGCCGAAACAACTCTGGTGAAGAGTGTCAACCCACCAAACGTTGTCACAGCTGTGAAAATTTTTAAGCCAAGAATGGCCGACGCTTGTGTGTTTGAATTGTTCACAGATAACCAAGTGACGCAAGCCGACTTTCAACGGATTGTTCGGAGGAACTCTTAACTAATTCAGATGGTTGATATGACTCAGAATCATGAGTTGATAAACAGACAAATGGGACTTCTCGAACGTTTCGCGTTCCAATATTTGGAGGGTGGCCGTAGATCCCCCATTCGCCAAATCCGTTGCCGTGGTCCGACGAAATGACAAAGTTGTTCGCATCGATATTATTAACCAATAACTTTAATTCGTCAAGAACAAAGGACAAGTTATCCTTGTATCCCTTCTCAACTTCAGACTTTGAGAGGTGTCCGCGTCTAAGTTTTGTCCAGACATCGGCGTTCCCACGCTCACCGGTGAACGACTCTCCAGATTTCGCAGACCCCATCTTTGTCTCACCGATGAACGGACAGTGCGGTTGCATGTAATGGACGATTAGTTTGTCTGTGGAGGGGTCTCGACCGTGCTTAATTGCACAATCTGTCACGACTCTTGGCGGCAGAGTACCGAGCTCGTTATCCCACCCATATTTCCAGACCTCGTCTAGTTCTGCAAACCAATCTTCGTTAAGTACCTCGTCGCTGTATGGATTCCCTACTACATAGGTTGTGTTTGAAATTTCCCTTTGCGTTGTTTCGGACAGTTTGTTCCGGTCTCCAAATGTGTCTCGCATCCAGAATTTGGTCATACTATTTACCGAAACTCGTGTTTCAATGTCCTCAGAGAGATAATCAAACTCTGATTGAAGCTGGCGAAGGGTGTCGGCCCTGCACCCGTCTAGAATTACAAACACATCCCATTTATCATTGTAGATGTGCTCTCCAGATATGAAGGTTCCTAATTGATGTAATTTGTGATATATTGGGTAAAAATTATCAATAGATCCTCTAATCCCATCTTTTTGAAATGATGAATGAAAGTCAGACAGCCAGCTTCCAATATCCATTGTATCAGTGGATGACCTTTTGAGTATTAATACTAACTCTCGGTCTTTGCTTGTGCGGGCCCTCCAACTGAAAGCGAGCGACGCACCACCGGAATGACCGCTGTCAAACTTGATACCAAACCACGTGCTGGAGATACACTAACTAAGTGACTGTCAAGTGACTTGGCTTTTCACGTTATTTGTTAGACAGTAGATTCGAAGCAGCTGTGACGCTTAACGACCGGCAGGGGTATAGAGGATTGAACGTCTCAGGACATGGTTGTGGTTCTAATGGATAGCATGGAAGGTGCGTGTCCTGTCACCAGACGTGGAAGCTGGTCAAGCAGATCCTCTGACGTCCTTTTTTAGGTAGAGACGTGCTTCAACTGTATGAATTTCGCCTTATCAAACGCAAACACAAAACCTGATAAATAAGCAAATGCTGTGAGAGTTAGCTCTGCTTTAGTTCACTCATATATAATTCTAAATAACTCTGATACATTGATTTGACATTAAAATTGGATCGGATCCAATTACGACAATTGGTGAATGTAGAATGATCATAACTTTCGATCTGACGAATGGCTGCTTCTGCGAATGTAGAAGTATCATATGCAGGTACTACAGCTCCGGTATTTTGATTGTTGATTAGTTCATCGTGAGAGCAGATATCAAACGCGACTACGGGAATACCATGCGATTGAGCCTCTAAAACAGTCAATGGACACGCCTCAGCTCTCGAAGGGAACAGAAGTACTGACGAATCGGAATAAAATGGTTCAACAGATTCTACTTTTCCGTGGACGGTGACATTATCTAATCGACTTAATCTCTGAATAATTGGCTTTGAGGAAGGGTTACCGACGACATCCAGTGTCGCATCCGATTTAGAGGAGATCTCCTTCCAGACTCTTGGGAGATGTTTCGCCTTTCTATCATCTACTGTGCCCACAAATAAAAATGAATTAGTATCTGAATATGAGACATGGTCTAGAACTTTAACACCATTATATACAAACTCAGACTGATTGAATCTCTTGTGGAGCTGTTGCTGAGAGTATTTTGACACTGCGACCGCTACGTCAGAAAGTCTAAGAAGAAGGTCATGAGGGATCTCTTGAAAGAGACCAGCAGCAAAATGCTTCTTACTCAAAAACCAGGAACGTGGCCAATTACTATGACTAGTAGCTATATGTGGTACTGAGACAGATTCAGCGAGGAATCCTAAATTATCATGACTGTGAATGATATCTGGCGGGTTCTCAGAATATAATCTTTTGATTTGAGTATATGCTGATAACGGATTGCTCTCTAACTTTATTGTCTCAATTCCTTCAGGCAGCCAGGGTCCCTCTGAAAGCCGATTACACATTATCCGAACTTCATGCCCTTCATTCATCAGGTTTTCAGAGAGATTTTTAATCACTTGGCATGTCCCATTCCACGAGACCATCCACCGGGAGTACATATCAATTATCATTTTAATTTTGGTTAGTTATTACGTTCTCATATACTTGCAAATACTGTTCTGCAGCATTTTTCCAGCTGAATCGCTTTGCTCGTTGGCTTGCGTTACTCTTGATCTGAGCGTACAAATTGGCGTCCGTTAATAATTCGAGGATAGTGTCAGCAATCTCTCTTGGAGTGTTTGATTGTGTCATAAGACCCGCATCACCTACAACTTCCGGAGCAGCACCAGCATTCGTATGCACAATAGGCGTCCCAGTTGCCATTGCCTCAAGGAATACTAGACCAAACGTCTCACTGGTAGAAGGCAGTGCAAATATACTTGCCTCGTTATACAGAGATCTTAGATCCTCATCATTCAAATCTTGTAGCAAGTGGACACTATGTGGGTGAGATTTAGCAATATCTTTGACAACAGATGACTGCTCTCCGCCCCCCACGATTGCTAACTCAACATTATTCTCATACCGCTGTTGGATCCTGTCAAATGATTTCAAAAGAGGAACTGTACCTTTAGATGGATAGAATCGTCCAACGAAGAGAATAATATCTGAGGTTGAGCTAAATCCATACTTTTCTCTCTGGAAATTAGAAGGATTTTGATATTTTTCTATATTTATTCCGTGATGAATAGCTGGCGACTTAACTCCAACCTCTTGTTCAAGACGGTTGCTAGCATAGTTTGAGACAGTAACTGGTTGGCCGTGGCCGCTGAGAATGGGTAGAAAGATACGTCTTTCAAGTACGTCATGTTTAAACCGATCAGCTAGAGTCCTTGTTTGGAAATCGATATCGAGTGAACCATGGATAGTAAAAACATATGGCGTATTAGTTAATAATGAACTGATTAGTGCTGCGGATCCAAAGGTCGCATAGTTTATATGTGAAATGTCATGTGAGCTCATCTCTCGGGAATGAGAGAGAAGCACTTCGGGGGTACTTGGAGTTGCGCGAATTTCTAAATTAGCAGGGATTTTGTCCCACCAATCGATTTCTTGAGGGTTGTCAACCGATAAAGGCGTAGGATAGAGAGTTACTTTATCACACATCGGCGACAGTGCAGACAGTAACTCTACAGTGAATCGACCAACGCCGCCATAGTTCACTGTAGACTGAAAAGCAATATCCATTTGTATTAGTATTAGAGTTCAGAGGCAATCTGCCGGACTGTATTAGTCACTTCTATTCGACCATCGTATTTTTCTCTCATATGTTTTTTATCTTCATTGAACAAGCCGGATTGTGGAGTGCCATCCATAGCTTTTGGAATTGGATGTCCTAACATAGAAAAAATAGTTGGTGCGAAGTCGGCTAGCCCAACCTCTGCATCATCCGTCGATGAGACATCTGGCCCTGACATATAGAATATCCCATTGCGGTCTTTTGAAGAAGTATGGCTCCACCACTTTTGGGGAGAGGTAACATAGGTGTTCGTCTGCATAGTCTGGGGGAAACTAAATCGATACCCCGGTACTGGTACGCAGACAAGATCCGGGCGAGAATCTTTTACATCGCCTGGATATGCACTATCCCCATCAATAACTTCATCGACGATGTTGTCTCCTGTTGTAGGATCCGACAAGTGGTTCAGGTCATTACGAAGATTAGCTTTAGTTGACTGGTAAGCTGTAGTGCCACGCTTATAATTCACGTATATTTGACCATCGCCAGCAACCGTATATGCGTCTGTCTTTTTCCAGTTAATGTCCTCTTCCGATATGGTTAGTATATCTTCTAAGTCTAGTAGCCCCTCACTATTACCTGAACGAGCGACGGTAAGTTTGATCTGTTCATATATCCCAAACCTTTTCATTAACTCTCGCACATTTTGATATACGTTATTATATAATGCTTTCTTTAATTGGGTTTGCGGTCGGTCTTTAAGATAAAGATATCCGTTTTGATAAAGCCACGAATTTAGATTAACCGCAGTATGAACACTATCATGGCCATGGTCTGATAATACCATGAGATAATCAGTCTCACCCAAGTATTCGGACAACCAACATAAGAATTCGTCATAAATCTCTAAGAGATCAAATATAGAGGAAGCATACTTTTCAGCTAGTTGGGGTTCGTGCTTCGGATGATTGGGGTCTAGTAGATGACCAATTTCATGCAAAAACACATCAGGCCCACTGAATACGATCGCTGACACAGAGACTGAGTTCTTTTTGATTAATTCTTTTGTGATAGTAGCCCTCTTTTGCTCAATTTCTAGAAAACGCTCAATATAGGATGAGAGATTTTCTTCACCATCACCGGGTGAATACCCTGTAATGGGAGCAAACTCAAATGCACCTTCAACGGATTCTATGGCTTGTTCTACCGACTCCGGATATGCAATTGAACCACCTTTGGGTGTCGTAATATGATCTGACACGTGGTAGCCTTTTGACTCAGATGGTGGATAACCAGGCATTATATTAATTACGCCGGATGAGACACCAATAGAATCTAAGTAATCCCAGAACGGGGTACTATGTTCTTCCAACGATTTTAAATCAGCAAATCTAGTATTGTGAGAATCACGATCTTTCAGGATGAAGTTAAAAATACCGTGGCTCCCGGGATTCTGGCCGGTAGAAAATGTACTCCAAGCCATCATTGAGAGAGGGGGAACAGTTGAGCGCGTAACCCCACTTGCGCCCTCAGTTTGCATTTTTTCTAAGGCAGATAGTCGGCCTTGATCAATACCTCGCTCAGCGATTCTGGGAGGTACACCATCGAGGCCGATGATAAATACCTGAGACGAACTTTCTGTCATTCAATATAACCGAGTTGTTGTAGTCGTTCTTGTACACCATCCTCTTCAGACGTAGAACTTGACTGTGGTGACCCTGCGTCGAATTCCTCTATAAACCTAGTCAAAATGTAATCCAGTAATTCCAACTCTGAATCAAAGTTGTCTAGCTGGTCTGCAATTGTCGAGAGTTCTTCACGGGTTTCTGGGTCAACACCAATTGCACCACGTTCTCCTGTAGTCATACTTGAGTTAGCGTGTGGTTTGAAGGCTAAAAAGATTATCTAACTTAATAGTAGAAAAATCGATGTATGATATGAATTATCAGGGAACATTTATGTATATTTGTGAATATGAGGCTGGCGTATTGAATTCTGGGACAATTTTTACGGATATAAGCAAGTTACAAGATAGATATTAACCTATGTGAAGTTACAATATTGTCAAGAGATCAAACGCAGTCGTAAAGTTCAATCCGTCCTGGAAGCCCTACTTTATCACACACTGGAAACTCAACGAGCGGCGTCAAAGAGAGTCTCACACACGATTCTAGTGCAGCATGCAGATGCGCTTGGACATCAGATCTTTGGTTCGCGAGAGCGCTTGCGAGAGATGCATCTGTAGCTCCTCGCGAGCACTCATTGGCGATTCTCCTTGCGTTTCGTATCCATCTTGCAATCCAAGCCATGCGAGGAGGTCGAAGGACGTCCACCCGCGCTCTTGGGCAATGAACGTGCACCACTCTTTGACTGTGTGGTCGTCGAGTGGTTGATGGTGGTCTAGTTTGCGGCCATTGAACACGACGATTGCGTCAGCTGGGCGGTAGTAGTGGTGGGTAGAACCTGTGCAGTCAGTGCCCAGTGTAAATGAGTTGGCAAGGGCACTAGTGAGGAGACCAGCTAGCGATGCGATACGCTCTTGTGTCGCGGCTTTCGTAGTTGACGGTACAATTTATTCAGTCATATCGGTTAATTTTTCTGATAACTCTTGGTCGCTAAGTTACCAGTCTAGCATCGCATCCGTCGTCTCATCAATCCACCAAAGGACAAAGAGGAATGAAACAAGCGTGCCGAAGACAATCCACGAGGGTATTTCTGCGGCATATTCAACCAGTGCCGCGCACCCTCCAAGAAGTAAAAAACAAAGGTAAGCCACAGGCCTCCGTGGATTTTCACGCCATTTGTAGAGTATGTCTCGTCGAGTCACGTCACAACTCTTAATCGCCGTGTTGAAAAAAACGTAGTATGAGAAATATGAGAGCATCTCGATCTCGAGGAATTAAATTGCTCTTAGTTCTGCTAAACTTGTCAGTTATGTCGGGAGTTGTGGGTTTGATTCACGAGACACCAGAACGCCATTTTTCAATATACACCGCATCACTACCCTCAACGGTTCTGGTTTTTTCAGCATTCATCATTCTGCTTGGGCTTGCTATGAGCGGTCATGGAAACCGAATTGGGTTCTTGAGCTTGCTGATTGCATTCATTGCGACCATCTCGTTTCCTCAAGCATTAGGTTACGCCTTTTTCGGGCGTGGGACCGATGCCCCGATCCATGCGGGCCACGTCAAGACTATTATCTCATCGGGGAACGTGCTGGAGTCTCTTATCTATCCTGTCCCTCATATCTTAGCGGCTAGCGTGGTCAACGTGACCCAGATCAATCCGATTCTTGGCATTCACGCCGCTAGTCTGGGTCTCATCTCGATGATGGTGGCTGGTGGGGCATTAATCGGCAGGCGGCATGGATTTGATTGGCGGCTTTGTCTGCTCGCGCCATTTGCACTTGTTCTCGCCGCTCCGAAAGACACCGGGTCATACACATACTTCAAGCCCTATTTACAGGCGGTTTGCTATTCGCTGTTTTTTATGGGCGTACTGTTTCTCCCTCTCCGTGACGTCCGAACGAAGTTACTCGTGATGCTCGTCGCCGTCGCGACAGTTTTTATTCATCCGTTGGTTTCATTAGTCGTCTTCGTCGGGTTGTTTGCTAATGCTGCTCACCACAATGGCTCGACAACATTTGTTTTACCTATCACGTTAGCAGTGGCACTCACAAGTTGGGTCACCTTTCGGGTGGAGTTTTTTGCCCGTGTGTTAGGAATCCGTTTGGTTTCCGCACTCTTGTCCTTCGGCCAATTTTTCACATCCGAATCGCTAACCCAAGAGCAAGCAACAACAGCGTCCAGCGCACTTGGAAACGTCGCAATCCTTGATTTGGTTCTTTGGGGGACAGCATTCGCTTTTGCCTGTCTCTTTGCCTTCGTCTGCTATTTGCTTCTCGTTCGCGGAGCTGTCATGAATCAAATCACTCGAGCAGATGGTCTAATCCTCGCATGGACGACTGTTGTCGGATGCTTCACTGCTGCGAATGCCGTTATAAATGTCGTCAACGTCCAACCTTGGAGGCCGATCCCAATGATTCTGATAGTTCTCGGACCACTTGCTGCTCGGGCAGCGTTTCACACTCGCAAGGGGCCTGCGAAGAAAGTTGCATTTGTTTGTCTCCTCATTTTGACGGCTGCTTCACTCCCGGCGATATATCTATCTCCGCAAAATGCGCATCCTAACGCCCAGATTCAGGAACCTGTGATTAAAGGCTTTGAATGGACGACAGCTCACAAAACCGATGGGTCAGTGGCGGGATACCGAACAGAGCCTGAGCGCTTCGTATCTTTTGCAGTCGGGAGAAAAACATACGAACAACGCGCCTCGGAGTTTAATACTAATCCAATCGATGATTCTTCAAATCAAACAAGCGCATACTTTGTGCATACAGAGTTTGACGAAGAGTATCCCACCCGCCTCTACCCATTCTTAGACCACGAGCAATTACTGTTTAATCAGACAGAGACCCCCCGACGACACAAAGTTTACAGCTCGGGATCTGCGGGATTCTACCTGCTCAATAACTAACGTACAAATGATGACGCATAGTTGTCAGTTGGTGATATCAACCTACAGGCCCGGTGACGATGGCTATACCACCAGACTGACTACCTCCTGTATCAGGGTCTAAGTCGCCCAGTTTGGTCTGAATTGTTGTTGCGTCGTCGCCACTCGTGATAAGAACAGTGTTAGAGACACGGTCTATATCTAACGTTCAGAGTGCCTTGTCGATGTTGTGAGTGAGACAGCCAACAACGAGTTCACGAAACTGCTTCCACCAGTGTCGAGACCGAACGAACCCACCGTACTTGCGTTTGAGACGGGAGTTTACTGTCTCGCTCTGGCTGCGCTGGCCGTAGAGACCGTGTCTATTCAAGCATTCCACGCCTTGTGAAGTAACGAGAGCTCACGATGCTTGATAAGCGGACGAAAACCCCCGTCACGAGCTAAGGTGTGTATTTTCTGGTCGTCGTATCCTTCGTCGCCAAGGAGAATCGCTACTTCACCGATATTTCGCTTGATAAGCGACGGCGCGATCTGGGTGTCGTGTTTTCTGGTCGTCGTCACGTGAAAGTCGATGAGCGACAGCTCGGCGTGCCGAGTGTATCGCGTGCTCAACGAACCGGAGTAACCGCGATTTCGGGAGGGCTTCTATCCGGCCAGACTACCGGACCAACCTGTAACTCTCTGTGGGATTTCAACAGAGCCGTTTCGAAGCATTCTGCCGAAGATTGGCTGGGTTTTAGACATATCCGCCATACGCCGGCGGAATGCACTGGCTTTTCCGTAGCTGTGCGTAAGAGCGGGAAAGAAAGAGATGTTCTGTTCAGTTTAGTCTACCTACACTCGTGAAGTGTGATCCGTTCTGGAAGTCCTACTTTGCCACACACTGGACATTCAACGAGCGGCGTCAAAGGAAGCTCCTCACAAGACTCTATTGCAGCATGCAGATGCGCTTGGACATCAGGGTTTTCGGTCCGCGAGAGCGCCTGCGATAGATGCATCTGTAACTCCTCGCGAGTGCTCATTGGCAAGTCTCCTTACGTTTCGCATCCATTTGCAATCCAAGCTGTGCGAGTGGGCCGAAGGACATCCACCCGCGCTCGTGGGCGACGAACGTACGCCACTCTTCGAGAGTACGACCATTGAGTGGTTGATAGTGATCCAGCTCACGTCCGTTGAACACGATGATTGCATTAGCTGGACGGTAGTAGTGGTGCGTCGAACCAGTACAATCTGTGCCCAAGGTGAACGAATTGGCTAAGGCACTAGTGAGGAGGTCAGTTAGCGATGCGGTACGCTCTTGTGGTGTAGTTGCTATGGCTCCCATTGTCACAACGTCTCCGGCTTTTCAATATTCGACGCTGCTAACATGCCGTGAAGCATATCACCATTAACTAACCTAACAAGACCGTCACTCGCAACTGCAGATTCTTGTGCGGACACAGCAAAGTCAGACGTTGTGACAACGACAGCTCGGTCAGCACGAAACTGCGGAATTGTCCCGATAGTTCGCTGAACGACATCTACTGTGACTGGGTGAGATGGCTGGTTTCTTTTGGTCTGAATGACAACAAGTGTCTCATCTTTTGTTGCCACAACATCAACACCATCATCACCAGAATCGGGTGTCACTGACGTTTCGTAGCCAAGTTCTTTCCACAATTTTGCGACCAAGTATTCAAACTGGCGTGGATGTAGCCCAAGTAATGTCTCGGTCTTCCAGAATTTGGATTCCTGAACAGGTGTTGGGAACTGTCCAGATTCTGTTGTAGTTGCTAATTTTTCATCAGCAAAGTTCGAACTTAGACCGAAAATGTCGGGCACTGAGTAGCCGAACGGGATGTAGACCTCTAAGCGGTATTTGCTTTGATTGGACGCATTGGTGGTAAGTCGTGCTGCTTCTCCAACGATCTCAGACAGCTTCTTCAGCGTTCGATGGAGCTGCTGAAAGTCAAGTCTCTGATCGCAAGCTTGACTTAGATTTGTCTTTAGGGTCTTGTTCGACTCAACACGAAGAAATGTACCTTCAGAATCCCGAGAGACGGTACCCCAATTGGGAAAGTTCGCTGCTAGCTCTTGAGAGCGGTAGTGAACAGCATACGGTTGGTCAGTTACTACTGTCGGTCCATACTGGATAAGCCGCGACATCTGTTTGAGAGATTGGACAACACCAGTCTGGGGACAGACAGGGTCAGTTTGCGTATCATCAAGTTCATCACTGCATGCATCGTTAGCTTTCATTGCCTTAGTGTTCCTGAGGCACCGGTCGCGTGTCCTCGCACGCGGCCATTTCTGTGGCAGGGCGCCTCATCAAACAGTAGAGCTCGCAGTACCATATAGTTTGGGATACAAACTTGATATTGAAATTGAGAGATTACAAGAGCTCCGAAACGATAGGCATACAATATGACGCTCGACATGGAAGACCTCAATGAAATTGATGTAACCCTTCTAGACATTCTTCAAGAGGGCCGAGTCACACCACGTCTTGCACAGAAACTAATCATTCAGGAGGGTATCAGGGAGTCACTTACGTCACAATATGTTGGACAACGACTCAAACGCCTCGAAGAGCATGGTTACATTGAGAACTTACTAGACACAGGAGTATATGAGTTAAGCGAGGACCCGAGAGAGAATTCATAATATCCCTAGTTGAGAGAGCTGACGCAGACACGCCGCGTTATATATTTGAAATTCAGATTGTAGCCACCGCTACGACCCTTTTGTGCCATCCTTGAACGCCCATCCGGGCTCACACTCACAACCGGAACACGACACAAACTACACACGTTGGGATTGCTCCCGCCTTGTTTGCCGGGTCGGTTAGTCGTCGGTCTCTGTCTCGAACGGCAGTCGACGGCAGTCTACGGAACACGCACAGACGAGTTCCCTCCCACACCATGTGACAGCCTTATAGATTGATATGAACGAGAAGGTGAGAGCGTACCGAGCACGCTTCGATCCCTGTCTTTTCGAATAGTATCGACTACACGACCCCGTTGACAGCCACGTTTTCCACGAACAGGGTATACCGAGTCGTGGGAACCGAGTACCCTACAGCGGGGACGACACTCACTGTTTCGCACAGTCACGCAGATCCGTCGCGGAATCGAGCCTGTGCGTTCCAAACTGGCGCCATCTGCTCACGCGCCGTGACGTAGACCGCATAGAGGTCATCGTAGTTCGCTGCCGCCGCCGGGGACGGCTCATACCTGGTGTCTGCCCCCAGCACGCTGTCTGTCCCCGCCTCGAGACTGTCGAACAGACCGATACCAACACCGGCGAACGTCACAGCACCCATCGCACCGGGTTCCGAATGCGCCGGCACAACGACCTCAGTTCCGAGACAGTCGGCGAGCAGTTGACACAGGAACGTCGATTGTGATGCGCCACCACTCAGCGACACCGACTGAGGCGCGCGTGGGAGATGCTCGATGCAGTCACGGAGTGCAAGGGCAAGTCCTTCGTACACATTCCGAACGAGATGAGCGGTCGTGTGATCGGGACCCAGCCCGAGAAACTGTGCACGTGCATCCGGGTTGGCAAATGGCCCCCGTTCGCCAGTCGTGCTGAGATACGGGAGATACAGCACACCCTCACACCCAACTGGCACTGACTTCGCCTGGGTTTCTAACTCCTCGAACGACAAGCCCGAACCGAGTTCCTCACGCACCCATTCGAGACTCCGCGTCCCAGCGTTCGACCCGATGGCCGTTGTCCATCGTCCATCGATGCCGATGGCCATGCCGATTCCAGACGTCGACGCACCTGGTCCGTCACTTAGCACTTGCGTGAACAGCGAGGTCCCGATCGAAGCCGCCCCATCCCCAGGGTTGACACAGCCGCTTCCAATTTCGGAGGCGACCACGTCGATTGCGCCGGCGACGACAGGTGTGCCCGCTGGGAGCCCGGTCTCCCGAGCAGCATCTGCAGTCACTGTTCCAACAACGTCCGTGGGAGCGACAACCTCCGGAATCAACTCCCCGTGTGTGCCCAATCCGACCTCGTCGAAGACAGCCGGGGTGAACGTCTCTGTTTCCTGCTCAAGGAACGGCACCGTCGCCTCAGATGTATCCGTCACACGCTGGCTGGTCAGGTTGAACGTGAGCCAATCCTTGCATGCGAACGCAGTGCTCGCTTGCTTGAGCGTGTCGGGTTCTTCAGTTGCGAGCCACCGAAGAAGGGGGAGACACATCCCCGGATACAGGGCTGACCCACACACGTCGACGAGTCTCTCGAGCGTGCCATCTCCCTCCCACGCCTCAAGCACACCTGCTGCACGACTATCCGACCACAGGATTGCATTCCGGACTGGCTCACCAGCCTTGTCGATGAGCCAACAGCCATCGCCCTGTCCAGTCACCCCCACGCCTTTGATTTCGACGTCGTCGTCGAGTGCTTCGATGACTGAGTGAATTGCTGTGGCAGTCTGCGACCACACTGTATCCATCTCTTGTTCGGCCCATCCAGATTCAGGAGTGAGTGATGGAACAGACTGCGTGCATGTACCGAGGATATGCCCACGGTGGTCGACAGCGATCGCCTTGATATTTTGTGTCCCTGCGTCGACGCCGATGAGGACTGCCATTGTGCTATGTGCCTGCCCGTATCGTCTTGAATCTGCACCACCCTCAGTATACAAAGACGCTCACAGTCGCGGTCTCAAGTACTCTTGCTGTGAACGCATTTCGACGCGCCGAACTACTGTCTAAAGAGTCTCAGTTCCAAGACAACCCATCCGAACCGTGGAAACCACCGCTTCTCTTCTGGCGTCACTTTGATTCGATAACTACTGTTCACGCCGGGGAGAATGTCATTGACTTCCAAAGACGAGAGACTTGACCACGACAGGAACGGTCTGGCTCGAGAGCATCGGGTCACCAATATCGAGATAATCACCATCGCTCGCAGCAATCTCGTCGATAACAACGAGCGGCGACAAGTCACTCGACGTCGCTCGCAGACATTGGGCGAGGGCTTTCGCACAGTTCTGCCTCAGAACGATGACGACTGGAAATTGCCTGTGAGTATACCCAGCGTCTGCATACCCCTTGGTGAGTGCCTGCGCAAGGGTCTGCATGCGGTCATACGAGAGCGAGCCAACGTCGGGAAGCGCCAACGCGAGCCCCGCCAACTGCTGTGTTTCATAGAGGCCGAACGCATGCTCCAAACACCGACACACTTCCGCAGTCAGCGCTCCACAATCCGTTGCAGTGAGTGACGCCTCGACGACGGGGAGGTTTCGCAACGGAAGGGCGTCTTCGTCGAGTGACACCGTCGTCCCACTGAAAGACGTCGTCTGTGTCCCGGCACCGATAACGGTCGCACGAATCGTCTCGTTCGGCGAGCGGTACTCAATTGGAGACGACTCAAGCCGGTCACGAATTGCTGCAGCCAGGAAAGTGCCGAAGTCCTGGTACGCGAACAAATCGTCGTCCGTACCCGAGACAATCAGCTGTCCGACGCCACCACTGACACAAATGCCATCAAGCGATCGAGAGTCGTACTCGCTATCCCCGATGGTGAGCGCCTTCGTGATCGAACTTCGCTCGGTTCCGTCAATAGTCTCGAAGACCGCATCAGCCATCAACGCTGCTAGTTCACGGAGCTCCCCTTCTGTTGGATGAGACCCAATTTCCAGAGAGAGGCCTGCTTCCTCGAGCAACTTCGCCGCTGGGGCAGAGACATGTGTAAGCGCCCCGCTCGCATCGAATCGGAGTAGTCGACCCCCGACGTCGAGACACCGCGTTTCGACGACCGAATCCCCTGCGAAGAGACACATGTTCGTTGTTCCCCCACCAATATCGACGTTGAGAATCGTCGCCTCGTGCTGTCGTGCCCAGGCGGCAGCTCCCGAGCCAGTCCCCGCTAAGACGGCTTCCAGTTCGGGGCCTGCCGTCGCAACAACGAACTCCCCAGCGTCGGCCGCAATCCGCCGCACCAGTTCTTCGGCGTTCGTCTTATAGGAGGACTCACCAGTGACGATGACGGCACCGCTGTCGATGCTCGCGGGCGTGTACCCGGCGGTCTCAAGTTCGGTCGTGACGAACTCCGCAATCGCATCGACATCAAGCGTCTGGTGGTCCACCAATGGCGTCTCGTAGATGGTGCCCCGATAGACGATGTCTGTATCCTCGATCTCAACGGTCACCGCACCGAGTCCTGTCGTCGAGAGGGTGAGCTCACTAATGATGAGCTGCGTCGTTGTGGTGCCAATATCGATACCGACGCTTGTCAGCGTGGGTGGCTCTCCAGCCATCACTCAGCCCCCATCACTCTAAGTCGAGGCCGCTGCCCTGCTGGTCATGCATCGTGGCTACGAGCTCGACAATCTGGGCGCCCGCTTCAATCGCTGGCAACCCATCTGGGTGGATGTTCGAGATCACCGATTTCTTCGCCGTCGGTTTCCCTCGCTCGGGGCCATACACCAGGTAGGCGCTCAGACTTTTGGCGGTGTTCAGCCCCGGTCGTTCGCCGATGAGGTTCACAACAATTTCGGCCTCGAGTTCCTCACCGATGGCATCCATTACGTCGACACGGCCGAACTCCACGAACAGCGGCGTGCCGACGGTAAAGCCCCGTTCTTCGAGTCCGTCAATGAGTATCGGCAGGAGGTCACCGATGTTCGCATCGACAGCAGTTGAACTGAGGCCATCACAAACGATGAGCTGGACGTCTGGGGCATGAATGCAGTCTTCACGAAGCTGTGTTGCTGTCTCATCACTGATTTCTCGACCCAAATCTGGTCGTGCGAGATATTCATCTTGATCTGAGACCCGACTCGTGATTTTCAGAAGCCCCGCTTGCTCGATGGTCTCCGCAGAGACACGCGTGAGGACGGCGTCGCGAGCTCGCGCATGATCAGCCCGAAAGGACAGCATCGATGCCGTCCGTGGGCGGCGGCCGCTGCGGCCAACCCCAAGTCGAGAGGGGCTTGCCTCAAGGATTCGATCAAGCGCTGTCTCATCGTCGCCGTCGGCACGCGATTCAGAATCGGTCATTGGTTTTGCTCCTGTGGCAGGTGTGCTTCGGGGTCGTCCAAGAAGATCGTCAAGTCGCCTGCCTTCGCGGTCAACTGGCCATCGTCGACGATGCCCATCGCTTCGAGCCACGACTCGAATTCCGGCGCCGGATGCACATCGAAGATATCCCACAGTGCAGCCGCATCGTGGTAGCTATTCGATTGGTAGTTGAGCATCGTGTCATCACCCATGGGGACGCTGATGAAGTAATTCGACCCAGCAGCGGTCAATAGGACGGCCAAGTTCTCGATGTCGTTCTGGTCGGCTTGGATGTGGTTCGTATAGCAGGCGTCGATGCCCATCGAAATGCCCGTCAGCTGGCCCATGAACACGTCTTCGAGTCCGGCTCGGATGACCTGCTTTCCGTCGTAGAGGTACTCGGGGCCGATGAAGCCGACGACGGTGTTCACGATGAACGGGTCATACCGCTTCGCCAGCCCATAACAGCGCGCTTCCAACGTCACCTGATCGACGCCTGCGTGGGCATTGCTCGAGAGCTCTGAGCCTTGGCCCGTCTCGAAGTACATGAAGTTCGGCCCAGCGGCTGTACACTCGTCTTCGCCAAACGCATACGCCTCATCGAGGAGCTCAACATCGATCCCGAAGCTCTCGTTCCCAGCTTCCGTTCCGGCGAGACTTTGAAACAGAAGGTCTGCAGGCGCACCGTTCGCAACCGCCTCCATTTGCGTCGTGATGTGCGAGAGGACACAGTTCTGCGTGGGGATCTCCCACGTCTCGATGAACTCCTTTGTCACCTCGAGGAGACGCTTCGTCTGCTCGGCGTTATCCTCGACGGGATTGATACCGATGACGGCGTCGCCAACCCCGTACGACAGGCCTTCTCGAATCGAGTTCCGAATGTTGTCGATATCGTCGGTTGGGTCGTTTGGTTGGAGGCGAAACGAGAGTGTTCCCTCGCCGCCGATGGTGTTGTTACAGCGCGCCGTCACGGTCATCTTCGAGGTTGCCTGAATCAGATCCAGGTTTGACATGAGCTTCGCGACAGCCGCAATCATCTCGCTCGTTAGCCCGGGACGAATCTCGGCGATCTCGTGTTCTGTTGTTTCTTCGGTGAGCAGGAATTCACGGAGTTCCGAGACGGTCCACTCACGAAGCTCCGCATAGACGTCTTCGTCAACTGCATCTTGGATGACGCGTGTCACCTCGTCCTCTTCAGAGGGAATCGCAGGGTTCTCTCGGAGGGTCGCCAGCGAAACTCGACTGAGGACGTCCTTGGCCGCCACCCGTTCGGCCGCAGAGTCTGCCGCAATGCCTGCGAGTTCGTCGCCGGTCTTCTCTTCGTTGGCCTTCGCTAAGACCTCGGTAAGTGAGTCGAACGAATAGCGCGTCCCGGTGATCGTGGACTCAAAGTCACTCGTCATCGGTAATCGTGGGGTGTGGGTCGCTCCAAGCGGTGTTGGTGAGTACGTACGCCACGCGTGGGCACGACTGGAGTCTCACGATCGGTGAGACGCTGGATATGTGTGTTAATCTCTTGCACCATATGTCGCAAGAGGTTGGAGAGTGTACTCTATAACTCTTTACCTGCTTATTCACGGCGAGCGGCAACCCCCTTCCTCGAGGAATGGGCAGAGCGAGTGAATAGGGCGGGAGCGGTGACGGAGTGCTGAGGGAGCAGTAGCAACCACGAGAGTAGGACAAAGCGAACCTCGGAGATGAAATAATTCTGTGTACAGCAAATGTATGGCAGGGAAAGTCATTACTACGGATATGGACATGACCGACACACCTGAAGGGATCCCTGCTGCGGGCGAGGAACCGCCTGCATTCGATGCGTGGGAGTCTCCGGAGGAGCTGCTGAAGGGTGGGACAACGAGAGAGCGACTGCTGGATGTTGTGATGCAGTTGCGAGAGCCGACGAAGGTGTCAGTGGTAGCTGAGCGTGCCGATTGTGATACAGAAACAGCACGAGATTACTTAGCGTGGTTTGCGGAGATGGGAATCGTTCGCGAGCTGTCGGGCCGACCGGTACGGTATGAGCGAAACGATTCGTATCTACGGTGGCGTCGAGTCGAGCAGATCCACGAGCAGTATTCGGAGGCAGAGATTGTCGAGCGCCTCAAAGAAACGGTCGAAGCGGCTGAAACGCACCGCGAACGCTTTGACGTGGAGTCGTCTGGTGAGGTCTCTCTGGTGGACACGAGTGGCGAGCAGTCGGTGGAAGAGATTTGGGAAGCGGTATCTGAGTGGAAGACACTGGAGGTGCGTGCGGCGTTGTTAGATGCGGCACGTCGTGATGAGTTGTTGGGTGGACCTGCTGGGAGCGTCGATATCTGAGTGAGAGTCAGACGGAACCGGCAGTATCGAGAGTCAGTAACCCACGAGTGAAGTCGTGGGCTTGTCAGTGGACTCCCCTTCTACCTCCATACTGGAGTAGGCGTAGAAATCGCCGTTCAGGTTCAGCGTCCCTGACGGTAGCGCACACTGACAGGGTGCGCCTCCACTCGAAGACGTCTGCCCCGAGTGGAGTTTCTTGAGCAGTTTGCGAGCGATGTTCTTGCTCGCGTTATACGAAACCAAGGAGAATACCTGCGCCATTAGGCATAGGATGAATGAATCCGACAATACCTTACACTACCCACCGCTCGATGACTCGGCTGGACATTCCACGCTCTAATGCGAAATTTTACAATACAACACTACATAACCTGTTATAGGGTGTTCCACGGATGCACATCCATCGCACCTACCGAGCGAAAATCCGCAACCACTCGCAAGTGGAGCGGATGTTCAACTTACACGGATGGAGTGCATCCAAACTGTGGAACGTTGCAAACTACCACTCCCGCCAAGTGTGGGATGAAACGGGCGAGATTCCCGACGATTCGGACTTGAAAAGCGAGTTGAAAGGCCATGACAACTACAAGGGACTGCACAGTCAGTCCAGTCAGCGCGTTCTGGAGGAACTCGCTGAAGCCTTCAACTCGTGGTACGGAAAGAGGAAGTCTGATAATCGAGCGAATCCCCCCGGTTATCGCAAGAAAAACTACTACGACGACGATGGAAACCGCGTCCACGAAGAACACCCTCGAAGCACGGTGACGTGGAAGCAGAAAGGCATTCGACACGACACCAAGCACAACCGTGTTCGTCTCTCAAAAGGCGCGAACCACAAAGACCACCCGAGAGACTGGGACTACATCCTCGTTGAATACGAGACTCGTCCAGATGTCACCGTCAAGAATCTGCAACAAGTCAGAGCCGTCTACGACGAAGTGAAAGATCGCTGGGAACTGCATCTTGTGTGCAAACACGAAGTTGAGACGCCCACTGCACCCGGTAGCGAAACGGCTGGCATCGACCTTGGTATCTGTAACTTCGCGGCGGTCGCGTACAGTTCCGAGCAGGCTGACTTGTACCCCGGCAACCGCTTGAAGCAGGATGGCTACTACTTCCCGAAAGAAATCGCCAAGTGCGACGACAGTAGTGGTTCTGAGGCCACTCGTCTTCACAAGAAGTGGTCGGAGCGTCGAACCCACTTTTTCCACTCCTTAGCGAAGCACATTGTTGAGAAATGTGTCGAGCGTGGTGTGGGTCGCATCAACGTCGGGAGGCTCGCTGGTGTCCGTGAGGATGAGAACGGTGAGTCGAAGAACTGGGGGCGGCACGGCAACCTTGACCTGCACGGATGGGCGTTCGACCGCTTCAGCAAGATACTTACATACAAAGCGAAAGTCGCGGGCATCGAAGTCGTAGAAGTGTCTGAACGCGACACGAGCAAAACGTGTTGCGTGTGCGGTAGGGAAGACGATAGTCAGCGCGTGGAACGTGGCTTGTACGTCTGTGAGTCGTGTGATGCGGCGTTCAACGCTGACGTGAATGGGGCGGAGAACATCCGTCTCGACGTGAACGAAAGTAACTCCGAGTCTGCGTCCAGTTTGGGCGAAGATAGGAGTACCGGCTGGTTGGCACAGCCCGGAGTCTACCTTCACGACTTGTCCAGCGGATTCCAACCGCAGGAACAAGTGGTAGACTGCAAACCCTAATATCCCAACCCAGCGGTGCGGTGCCGTGGGATTTCCGCGTCTTCAGGCGCGGGAGGATGTCAATCGCGGCGTGAAAGTCCGTGGTGACTCACATGCTTATAATGACTGTGGCACTGTTCGTCGTTGTTCGATCGAAGCAACCGACGACAACCGCACCGTACACCGCAGCACCCATTTCGATCTTCGAGCCGTCGCTTTCTGAGACGCCGCAGATCGACCCCGAAGCATACACCACACCCCCGAAGGCTGCCACGTGTCGTATCTTGGCTTCGATTACAGCTAACCAGTGAATTTCACCGCTGGAGACGCACTGTTGCGTATCAGTGGGCAATGATGGCACCAACGACCGGGAACAGATTATGCGGTCAATACCGCACGGGCAGCGAACACGAGGTTCTCTTTGCGCTCTCGGATACGTCTGTAGAACAAAGCCAACCCCGAAAATCCTGAAATAATTCTGTGCACAGTAGATATATGGCAGAGAAGGTTGTTAGTGCGTACATGGACATCACTGATACGCCTGCGGGGATGCCTGATGCGGATGAGGACCCGCCTGAATTCGATGCGTGGGAGTCTCCGGAGGAGCTACTGAAGGGTGGGCCAACGAGAGAGCGACTGCTGGATGTTGTGATGCAGTTGCGAGAGCCGACGAAGGTGTCAGTGGTAGCTGAACGTGCTGATTGTGATACAGAAACGGCACGAGATTACTTAGCGTGGTTTGCGGAGATGGGAGTTGTTCGTGAACTAGCGGGTCGACCGGTGCGATACGAGCGGAATGATTCGTATCTACGGTGGCGTCGAGTCGAGCAGATCCGCGAGCAGTATTCGGAGGAAGAGATTATCGAGCGCCTCAAAGAAACGGTTGATGCGGCTGCCAAATACCGCGAACGCTTTGACGTGGAGTCACCTGACGAGGTGTCCTTAGTGGACAGGAGTGGCGAGCAGTCGGTGGAGGAGATTTGGGAAGCGGTATCTGAGTGGAAGACACTGAAGGTGCGTGCGGCGTTGTTGGATGCAGCGCGTCGTGATGGGTTGTCGGGTGGGCGTGCTGGGAGCATCAATGCCTGAGGGGGAGTCAAACGGTACTGGCAGCATCGATAGCGATGTGTTAGAGCGGATTGGTCGGCGGTTAGAGAAGAGTGCTCGGTTCTCCAATGTTGAGCATCGCCCTTCGTATGCAGCGAATGCTGTGGTGGCTGATTTTGATGTGGGATATTTTCCGGCGCGTGTGGAGCGTGCATATCTTCGTATTCGCTGGTTTGTGACGGACGATTTCAACGTGCATTATTCCGAACAGTATCGTGACGGGAACTCGTGGGAGTGTCGGTGGGATCGGCATCCGAACAGTCACAACGACCGTGAGCATTTTCATCCGCCGCCGGACGCGGCGACACCTGGAGAGGATATGATGTTTGCGAGTGATTGGCGCGAAGTGATTTCATGTGTGATAGCAGAGCTGAGTGAGCGAATCCAGTCGTTCTGGGACTAGGCGAGCAGTTGCTCTTTCTGAGGGTCGTGTTCAGAAAGCGTCGAAATAAGCGCTGAACAACGTCGAGGAACTGGCATACCAACTTGCAGATCTGTGGTGTCTGGGGACGACACCTTGGATGACCCACTGTCAATTAACAACATACAGACAAATGAAGTAAATAAGATTGAACCATTGTCTGTGTTAACGCACAATGTTCGCTGAGAGAATATCCATCGCTCGACCGGCACCGTTGACACGACTTTCCACAACCGTCCAGTGGGTATTGACCGCCGGGCTCCTGTATTTTACTCTGGGAAGCGCACTCGTTCTTGTGGTAAGCGAGCTTACTACGCTGTCGACGACGACACTCCTCTTTTGGCATCCGAAGTTTCTCCCGGTCACGCTGACCACTGCGATTGGGATTGGAGCCGTCTGTGGCGCATTTTGGCCAGTGTTTAACGGTGATTCTGACCAACGAGAGATCGACCTTCTGATTCCTCGCTATCGCTGTGCGTGGTGGCTCACCGTTGGGACCGCACTTTGCATCCCAGTCTCTTTTCTCGGGGTCTTCACCGTGGCAGATTGGCTCACGAACGTGTTCGCGCTCGGTGGCGTCCTGTTGGTCCTGGTCTATACGTATGCGTACGACGTCGGAGCTGCGTCAGAAAACCATACCTGACGCGGAAACCCGCAGCTCTCTTGACGTCATCACCATCTCACCGAAGACGACACCACAGCAGACGCACAGTTGTCGACCCGCCCTGTCTGGATGACTGGATCACTGCTGAGCGACGACCTTGGACTAGCGATTCAGACTGCACTCGCGGAGGGAACGATTACGGAGATGGATGTCGCCACCAAGGCCGAGGCACTCGCTGGCAGCGAGCACCACGACAACGCGGCGGTCGACGATGCGGACACGCAAAGAGATCGACTAGGTTCGATATGAGTCGAATGACTTCAATCCATATGAAGACAAAAAACAAAGTACGAACTGTGTTATATGACCGAAGACGAATCGAACTCCGAGAGCCTGATGGAACGCCAGACGACAGGCGAAGATCGTGTACGGATGGTCGCCCGGCAGCTAGCTGAGCCGCGGACGGCAAACTGGATCGCGTCCGAAGCGGGCTGGTCACACGAGCCGACGAAACGCGTCCTCGGGCGGCTCGTCGACGATGGCATCCTCCACCGTGATGAAAGCGGGACGCACACAACGTATTACCCTGATTACCGCCGCCAAGCGCTGCAAGAAGCGATGCGGCTTCGGGACAGCGGACACACGGTTGAGGAGCTTACGGACCGCCTCGCCGACATGAAGACGCAGATCCGAGAGTGGGAGAGCGAATTCGACATCGAGTCGCCGAACCAACTTCGCGGGACGCTCGCCGATCAAACCCTTGATGCCGACGAGGGAGACCGTCGGCATGAGATTGCACGCGAGTGGGAACAGCTCCAGCGGCGCATCAAGATTATCGGATTCGCCATTCGCGAGTGGGACTTCCTCGCCCCAACGACAGACCCCGCTGATCGGGTGTCCGATAGGTAGGTGACGACTGGACAGTTGCCAAGACGGCTACAGCTCCCGTGTTCAAACCGACTCTCATCGCTTCACAGAGACTGTCGCCCGTTAATGACGGAGGTCGAAGCATAAGCACCGGACGAGCAACAAATTGCGATCTTTTGACAGGCATCACAATCACGCTCACTCGCGAGACCAATTGGTGGGTGGCGAAAGACGAGGACACGGGCGTCATCAGTCAAAGGAAGCCGTCAGGAAGTGCTCGAAAATCTCGATGAAGCGCTTTCGGGCTACCATGGTGAAAACGGGTCTCCGTGCGACCAGGACCTCCGTGAATTGGGAATCAACCCAGAGAACAGCACGTGTGGGTCTCTCGACGATTCGATAGCTTCGAATAACGATTGAGCGACACAGACGAGAAGCGTCTGTGTTCAGAAGACGATTAGATCCTCAGCACTCGCCTTCGGTAACATCTGGCCCGCTGCCGCCCTCGCCATCGCCACTGTGGCCGTCGCTCTCGTGTCCCTCCTCAGAACTATCACTGCCATCCCCAGTGCTGTCACCATCAGACCCACCATCGGAGCCACCGTCTTCATCCTCAACAGTCACAGTGTCGTACACTGTTTCACCGTCAGGGCCGAGGATAGCGATGGTATCACCGGGGTCGATGACTTCCGTGTCGTAGCCGAATGACACCGCAGCATCGGCGTTGCTCTGTACGGCGATGTTAATCGTGTCTCCCTCGGGAATGGTCGTTCCATCGGGGAACCGCTTAGTTTGACTCGCTTCCCCTTCGTACTCGAAGTCAATGATGAATCCCGAGAGGTCGATCCCCGTTTCGGAGGACAGTACGACCGCCTCTTCACCAGACGATCGCTCGATATCTGCCACAACGCCGTCGATCGTCACAGTGGGGTCGTCCGACGTCCCACCGTCACTCTCAACGGTGAACGTGTCGTACACTTTCTCGCCGTCCGGGCCAAGAATGGCGATAGTATCACCGGGGTCGATGACCTCAGTGTCGTACCCGAATGACACCGCTGCACCCGCGTTGGTTTGTGGAACCACGTTGATTACATCACCTTCGGGAATGGCCGTCCCATCAGGAAGCCGCTCGGATTGACTCGCTTCTCCTCCGTACTCGAAATCAATGATGAATCCAGAGAGGTCAATCCCCGTCTCGGAGGAGAGTATGACCGCCTCTTCACCTGCTGGGCGCTCGATATCCGCCACAACGCCGTCGATCGTCACAGTGGGGTCGTCCGACGTCCCACCGTCACTCTCAACGGTGAACGTGTCGTACACTTTCTCGCCGTCCGGGCCAAGAATGGCGATAGTATCACCGGGGTCGATGACCTCAGTGTCGTACCCGAATGACACCGCTGCACCCGCGTTGGTTTGTGGAACCACGTTGATTACATCACCTTCGGGAATGGCCGTCCCATCAGGAAGCCGCTCGGATTGACTCGCTTCTCCTCCGTACTCGAAATCAATGATGAATCCAGAGAGGTCAATCCCCGTCTCGGAGGAGAGTATGACCGCCTCTTCACCTGCTGGGCGCTCGATATCCGCCACAACGCCGTCGATCGTCACAGTGGGGTCATCTGACGTCCCACCACCGCCACCGTTGACGCTCGCGGTGTCGTACACTTTTTCGCCGTCCGGACCGAGAATAGCGATGGTATCACCATCGTCGTTGATGACTTCGTCTTCGTACCCGAAGGATACATCAGCATCTGCGTCAACCTGTGCGGCGACGTAGATCTCACCACCTTCAGGGATGGTCGTTCCATCAGGGAACCGCTTAGATTGACTCACCTCCTGTCCGTATTCGAATTCCATGATGAACCCCGAGAGGTCGATCCCCGTCTCAGAGCTGAGGACGAATCGCTCGTCCTCGGCGGAGAGTCCGCCAATCGTCACCGTAGACTCACTCTGTGCACCCACTGCTGCTGTCAGTGTACTACCAGCTACAACTGCGCCGATACCATACAGTGCCGTTCGCCTGTTCATCCGCATACTATGGACAGAATTGTCCGGTACAGTAACTATCCGCTGATTATTGTGCCACAATAGTCTCTGTATTCGATATTTCACCTCATCGCAAAACCCACAGAGAAGTTCCTACTCGATTACTGTAGTTGTCTCAAGCAAGTAGATGATCGCTCCGAAGCTGACGTTGCCAGTCAAAGAAATAACCCAACAGCCGACGAGTTACGCTGGACCAGAATATTCTCAAACATACAATATTTTATTCTTTATTGTCCTAAAAAATGTAGTTTCGGCATCAATCATATTTTTAACCGAATACAACACACGTAACTTGAGACAGTATGTGTGTTGTCAACATGGAACAAGAACCAGACACACACAACAGCTGTCTCAGTACCACCATGGATATACAGAAACCACCACATCCACCATCGACGACGTGGCTGCGACAACTCGAGACCTCTCGGTTCCTCCGACAGGGACTGACTGTGACGGTCGGCGTCTTGCTCGTCGCTGTGACTCCCGTCCTTGCACAGACCGACCCCGTCTGCACCGCTTCAAAGATTCCAACCATGCTCGAGGGCTTCTTCGAGATCACGACGGCGTTCGGCGTCCTCGGCGTTGCACTCATCTGGCAGGGCGACTCGCTGGTGGAGATGTTCACCATCGGAATCGACGAAAAGCGCACGCTGAAGCGCCACAAGCGAGCGGCACTCAAATCGGCAGTGATCCTCCTCGTCCTTGGGCCACTCTACACGGTCGCAGGGTCGATTATGGGCCTCCCACTCGCGTCGTGTATCAATCTCGTCCCGTGGTGAGTCACTGAGCGACCAGTGACTCCCAGAAACAGGCGGGCGACACGATGGTGCTCACACCTGAGTGTCGCACTCTGCATCGCAAGCCTTCTTGTCGGTGCGGTTTCGGCGACGCCACCAGCACCGAGTGACGACAATGGACTCACAAAAAACGAGTCGGCGACGCTGTGGTCACACGACCGTGATGCGTACGTCAACGAATCCACCTACCAGACGCAGTACAACCGCTCTCGGGTGCCAATGCAGCAGTTGGCCAATGGGACGGACATCTCGTTCACACGACCACCGAAGACCGCCGCGACGTGGACAGACCACGACTTCGAAGACCTGGCGGCCGGCGACGAAACCACGAGTGTCGCGCCGGCTCACGCCAACCTGAGCGATGGTGTCCTCATCCGGGACGCCCACGTGAGCACCTTCGCCATCCACCCCTCGACACGCGGGCATCTCACCCCGAGTGAGACGCCGCTGTACATCGCGCCGACGGGGTCGTTGCGAGCACTGGTCGACTACCGTGTTCGACTTCCGTCGACGAACAACAGTAGTGTCCGCGATTGGACCATCACCTCGCACGAAATCGAGTCGGTTCGGCTCTCCCATGAGGAGACGACGATCGCACAGACGACAGGACACACGCCTGTCCTCGAGTACACCCTCACAGATGGTGGCCCGACTACCCTCACTGTCGAGGCTGACATTGCGGTCACAATCGACAACGGCCTCATCTCCGAAACGGAGATGCTCACTGTCTCGGAGACACTCGAGGTGGTCGTCTACGACCTCACGGCGTACCCCCACTACACCACCTACCCTGACGGCGACAGTGGGGTTGCGATCTTCCAGAACCAGCCCTGGCAGGGATACATGCTGGATGCGAACGCGAGCGTCCGTGGGGTGTGGCGTTTCTACACCGCACGCGATCGCCGCTGGGATAGGCTGTCGGTGTCGACGGAGACAACCAACCAGACAGTCGACTCACCAGCGTTGCCGGTGTACGTCCATGCGTACCCCTCACGTATTGGCCCACGAGCCGAACCGCTTCGAGACGGCCCAGAACTCATCGACGTCTGGGGTGTCGAACATGCGTCACCGAACGAGACGCTCGGTTCGAACGTCGCCGTCGAGGTCGTCGATCAGCCGTATGCGACGTCCTACGGTGTTGCTGTGCGAGCTCAGAGCGTCGATCGCGATGCGTTGACCGTGAGTGGTATCGTTCGCGGTGTTAACGCGACCATCGTCGACGCTGCAGACAGCCACCGCACCTTCAGAGAGAGTAACCTCACGGTCACAGTCGTCTCACAGACGACGTCCGAGGCGACGCTTCGCATCGAACTCCGAGACAACGAGACGGGCGCGCCAATCGCACTCGCAGAGCATCCGCGACTCGACCCACTCAGCGAAGAGAGTCGAACCGGGTACATCACTATCGCAGGCAAGCGTGTGGAGACGAACTCCACGGGTGTTGCACTCATCACCGTCGACCAACCGGGCATCTACACGGCAACGTACCATCCGGGGTCGTGGCTGAGTACCGACCCAGCATACACCCCAGCGTCAGCATCGGCGCGATGGCATCCGCTCAGTTCGATTGATAGCTGGCTTGTATTTGTCGTTGAGGTCGTCTGGTGGGCCACCCCCTTCCTCGTGGCGCTGTACGCCGGACAGCGAGTGTTGACGTTCCTTCCCGGCAGCCGTATCGACAGATGACAATCACAATTCACGCTATGACACAACCAACACATCGACACAGACGAACCGTCCTCAAAACACTTGCAGGCAGCTCTCTTGCACTCATCGCTGGGTGTACTGGGAAGGCTGCGAAATCCGATGAGGCGAACGGCGGGACAGCCGGCCAACACGATGGCGTCCTCGAACACGTCGCGATCGAGAAGACGACACTCGTCGTCGAACTCGCCAACGACGACCCTGACGTCATTAACCTCATCGAACCCAACGGCGAACTCTGGAAATCACGTGACGTCGCCACTGGTGCAGAGCGTGTTTCCTTTGCAATCGGGACGTCCTACACACCTGGCGAGCATCGGGTACTCGCGGTGAAAGGCGACGAGTCGATTGCTGAAGTCGCGCTCGATATTCGACCCCAGTTGGAGATCATGGATGTTGGGCTCTACCGGAATCACCCAGAGAAACCGTGGGAGGAAGTGTATGGGGAAAGTCCGACTAACAGGTTAACAAATGCTGAAGCCTACGTCACCATCGAAAATAGAGGAAGTGGCCCTGACAGCGTGTCCCAACTATTGTTTCAGGGATTCCTCCCGAATAGTACCGAAGACCGCTCTGATAGCGGAATTCATAGCAAGAAGCGCGTTCTGATCACCGCGGGTGCATCGGACGACGTCTACAGCAATACCCTGCCGTTTGGAGCATCATTTGACCAAGATAGGGCTCAATGTTCAATAGAGGGATCAAGCGGTGAGTTTGTAGTCAAAATTCACTCAGATGTATCCGACCAGGAGATAACGAAGTCGTTCTCTATCGAGTATTCTGGCTCTAATGAGATGTCTGACTGCAAAATCGCAATCGAGGAGGCGTAAATAATGGTCGATCTGATTGACGTGGTTCTAGAAGGGTTCAAAAGGACTCTCGACTGGGTTGCCTTGCAATTCAATAAGTCTCTCAAGACGGGCTATGACGAGCTTTCAGAGTCACTATTTGGAACACCGACTCCAAGGACGGCAGGAGACTTCGTTTTCGGCACTCCGAATAATGAACCATGGGGAGCTATTCACGATTCACTCATTGGTGGCGAGGTGATGTTTCTCGCACTACTGTTGCTATTAGTCTCTGTTCAAGCGCGCCATCTACTGAGAATATTCAGTCTGGGCAGCGCCTACGAAATGCAGAGGGCGAAAAAGACAGCATGGACAGGAGCAGTTCTAATTATCACTTGGTACTGGCTGGCCGTCCTCTTTCTCCACTTAGTGGACGGATTTACGATAGCACTACTGCCTAGCTTGGGTTCTCTTGGCACTGCTTTAGCGAATCTTATTGGTGTCTCTCTCGCTAATCCCCTCTTCGGCCTGATCTTCGCCGCCATCGGCGGGCTCTCGATGTGGACGCTCCAGGCGCTCCTCTACCTGCGTGAACTCCTGTTGTACGTCTACCTCTATGCGATGCCGATCGCCTTTGCCCTCTCGTACGGCAACGTCCCCATCCTCGCGGACATTGCCACGGGCTTCTCGAGACGCTTCGTTCCGCTCGCTATCCTCCCACTCCCGGCGGCGATCGTCCTGAAGGGCTATGACCCCCTGTACCAGACAGGTGCCCTCAGCCCGCCGACAGTGTTCTTCAAGCATCTCGTCGCGACGAGCCTGCCGCTTATCGCGCTCTACGTCACGTGGAAGACGTTCAAATACGCCTCACCACTCACCGCACGCGTCATCGGGACGGCAACGCAGACGGCCGTCACCGTCGGCGCAGTCACCACAGGAGCGTACGTCGCCGGCGGGAGCGTCGCGACAACTGCCGCTCGCTGGGGGCCACGGGCAGCAGCTGGGCAAGCGTTCGCCCAGCGTGCAACCGCATACGCCCAAAACGACACCTCGACACAAGCGCAGCCCTCGTACAGACGAACCGAGAACGACCCTGACCCAACCTACCAGTAATGTCCGCAGATACTGACGCCGCATCCAGACGCATCATGAACCAGTTCGGTGACGCAAGCCGCATTCCCTTCCTCAACGTCGAGGAAGGCGACATCGGCGTGCTCGTTGCCTGTCCCACCGTCGGCCTCTTTACGGCCGCGCTCACCGGTATCGATACACTGGCACTGCCGTTCGTGGCTGCGGGCTTAGGCATCGGCGTTGCCATCGTCTACGTTGCCCCGAGTCACCTGACGGCGTGGGCGTGGCTTACCGATGTGTGGCGCTTCGCGAAACGACCACGGGCAACCTACAGCACACCCACCGACACACCCCACCCACGAAACGAAGGCGGCCTTGCCAACTACACGCCCTTCGCTCCCGACGAGCGAACCCAAGAGCTCACCAACATCGAGCGTGCGTGGCCTGGGACGGGTACGATCGAACGCACAGACGGCGCGATGGAAGCGTTCCTCGAACTCACGCCGGGCAATATGGACTTCGCGATGTCCACTGACTGGGCGAGCCTCCAATCGATCGCCGAAGACTTTGCGAACAACGAGCTGACCTTCCCATTGCGAATCCACACCACAACCCGTTCGTTTCCGGTGGAACAGTTGATCGAACAGATCGAATCACGACTCACCGACGAGGACGTCACGGCGAACCCCGTCTTCCGTGAGTTGCTCGAAGAGTACCGCGAGACACGGCCCGCCGAGATGCACGCCCGCGGATTGCAAGAGATTCGCTACTTCCTCGGCGTCGAAGTCACGCCACTCGAGGTGTACAATCGCTATGCAGACGAACCAACCCCTGCAGAGCGGCTGACGGAGTTTCCCGTCATCGGCGTGCTGTTCACACCGTTCGTCACGCGTCGGGAACGCCTCACTGACGAGGAGCGACGTGCGAAGATGGTCGAGAAACTTGATGAGCGAGTCGCAACCGTTCGCTCGGAGCTCGTCGAGCCGGCCTCTGGGTGGTCTGCCCGTCGATTGAGCACCGTCGAGTTGTTCGTCCTCACGATGGACTTCTGGAACGGCGAAGAACACACCTACAGCGACGCCGACTCCGTGCTTCGCACCGAGCCAGTAATGGATCACAGCCACCGCCAGGAGTCCCACCATGCATGAACTCCTCCTGCAGGCCGACCCGCGTCTTGAAGCACTCCAGCTGCAGTTCTTTGTGGTCACGACCGTCATGGGTATCGGCTCCCTCCTTGTGGCCAGGTTTGCCCGAGCAAGCGATGGGTCGTCACCGCGTATCGAAGGCGGTGAATTTGCAGCAGCGTTCGACGAGACTGACACAGTAGCTGACACGGATGCTGCATCCACAGAGCGCGATGCGCCAGCTGACCACACACCCGACGACGAGAGCGATGCGCCAGCTGACCACACACCCGGCGCCAAGAGCGATGAGCCAGCCGACTACACACCCGACGACGAGAGCGACACCAAAGCCGGTCTCGAGACTGTCTTTTTCGAGACCCTTGCGGAACACCACCAAACAGCCGTCGCTCCCGCTGCAATCGAGTGGGAGACACGCGCTGCCCGCGTGGGTGAGCAGTGGACGACGACCCTCTATGTCGCCGAGTACCCCGACTACCCGAGTGATGGCTACCTGAGCGATCTGTTCACGCTCACAGACGTCGAATTCGATGTTACCGCCCGAATCAGGCCGAAGAATCAGGAACGTGCGCGAAACGAACTCCAAGAGATTGCCGACGACTTGCAGGTTGATGCCGACCTCGAACGAAGCGTCCGGAGTACCTATCTCCAAGAACGAGCCAACACGGCGGCAGCGACGTACAACGCCGTCGAAAGCGGCCAGCACGTCTTCGGCCAGAGTATCCTCATCACCGTGCGTGCAGAGACACGGCCGAAACTCCGGGAAGCGGCACGGAAGATCCGCAGTACGCTTCGTGAAGACCCAGCGAATCTCACGCCGAAGACGGCGCTCTGTCGGCAGGATCTCGCACTGCAGTCAGCAGCTCCGATTGGGCCAAACGTCTTCGAGCGCGAATCAATTGCGCTCGGTGGCGCCGTCGGTGCACTCGTGGCTTCACCGCACAACGCGACGATTCTCGAACCCGGTGGGGTTGAGTTCGGCATTCACAGACGCACTGGCAACCCGGTCGTCATCGACCCGTTCGCGCGGGAAAATGGCTATGCGATGTTCGTCGTCGGCGACACCGGCTCGGGGAAATCCTTCGCCTCGAAACAGAACTTCATCCGCTCGATCGAACAGAGTCCCGACCGGATTGGGATCATCCTCGAACCGCTCAACAACTGGGCGGGCGTCGCCGACGCACTCGGTGCGACGCGCATCACCGTGGGTGGGACCTTAGGTCTGAATCCCCTGGAGATTCGACCAACGCCGGCGCACGTCCAGCGAGCGATGGGTGAGGACGCAAGCCCGTTCAACGAGAAGCTCGACGATGCGATGAGCTTCCTGACGAACTTCTTCGCGCTCAGGGACGTCTCACTTGACGACCGCCGCACCACTGTCGAACGAGCGCTGCGAGAAGCGTACTACCGCAAGGGCATCACAGACGACATCGCCACGCACGGCAACGAGAGCCCGACGATTCGCGATATGATGGACGTCTTCGAGGAGATGATCGAGACACCCGAACCGTTCGTCGTTCGCTCCGAAGCAGAGGTCGCGAAACTCCAAGCGGATGCGACGTGGTTACTCGGCCAGTTCCGTCCCTTTGAGAAAGGCGGCAGATACGAAAACCTCGGGAAACCCTCGGAGTTCGACATTCGCGACGAGAAGGTCGTCTATCTCGACCTTGCACAGCGTGAGGGCAGCGTCGACAGTTCTACCGCTTTGACGATGCAACTCCTCATCTCACTCGTCTATGAACGGGCCAAGTCGAGTGATGCGGAGATCGTCTTCTACCTTGATGAAGCGCGCTACCTGATGAAGGATACCGCGAGCCTGTCATTCTTAGAGACGGTGTTTCGCCATCACCGACATCACGACCTGTCGATTCGGCTCATCACACAGACGGTCGATGAGTTCTTCCAGCATCGCGAATCCGAGGCGATTCTCGACCAGTGTGCAGTCAAGCAGTTCCACCGACTCGACGGAATGGACGACCACTGGGCCGAAGAGTTCGGGCTCAACTATGCGCAGATGCGTTTCGTCCAAGATGCGATTCCTGGGAACGACGATACTGGCTATTCAGAGGCACTCGTCGGCGTCGACGGCGAGTGGCGCGGGATTCGCGTCCAAGCGATGCCACAGGAGAAGGCAGTGATCGACTTCGACCCACGAAGTGATTCGTCGAGTCGGACGTTCACGTCGCCAGTTGAGCACTCTGTAAGTGACACCGAGCAGGTCACACTCGATGGTGGCCAATCGAGGACAACAGAGGATACAGTGGATGCACCAGACCGACTCCACGAGAAGAGCTGAGCATAATCTAGATAATCATAATCCAGATTATGACCTTTTCAGACCGTGATAAGATCGTCGTAACTCGTGAACGAGAGCGTCGGTGCGGAATCTTCCGCATCGCCCCGTTCGAGTGCCTCGATGCCCTCGGTGACATCGTCGTGGAACTCAGTGGACGGCTTCACGGTTACGACGAGCGTTGATTCGGCTCGAAGCTGTTCGCGCTCTATCGGGTGCAGCAGCGGCGTGGTATTGTTCATGGGTATCACCGTAGTCTGATGGCTTCACTCAGCCGAAGCAGTATTCGAATCAATACCGCTGTTGAAACCACCGAGCAACTTCCTGCTGGAACTGTTCGAACCAGTGAAGATCGTTATGCAACACGTCATAGACCACATCGTGATTCACGTCCCCATATCGGTGAGCGAGGATGTTTCGAAACCCAGCCGCTTCTGCCATCTTCTCTGTGACTCCGTCTGAGATAATGTCTGCATTGCCGAGAGATTCGATTTCGCTCTTTGCTGTTCCACTTGGAGAAAGATCTTCGGCGGCGCGAATATGTTGAGCGAGGTCGACACAGGATTGTATAAGATTCATAAAAGTTCGCTCAACTGCACGCTGAAGGACGATATCTTCAGTGTACTCCATTTTCGAGACACCTCGCATCTGCTTCAGGTCGTTTGTGTACTCGTTGATATAGCGAAGCTTGTCGACCATGACATCCTCATTAACCATCTAGACGTCACCACGGGCGAGTCGGTCGATGAATTCACGGCGTTCTTGCTCTCGTTCGCTCGCACCTGCTTCATAGGCTGCGTTGACCTGTTGTTGATACGTTTCGACTTCCTGTTGGTCGCCCACGATGCAAACTCCGTCGCGGAGCGCGGCATGGGCGACGTGAATTGGGAGTGATTCGATATCGTTCACGTCAATGAATCCTTCCGCGTACGCTTGGAGGTCGGCATCGATACGATTGCGGCGTCGAAAGCGCTCGGTCTCGCCCATCTCCTCTGGAAACCGAAGTGCAATATCAACGTCCGATGCCGTGCCGGCTGTCCCTCTCGCATGGGAACCAAACAGAATCGCAAAACTAACCTCTGTTTGAACAAGGTACTCCCTGATAGCTTCGATGTCGATTGTCTCGGTAGGGGAGTCACCTGAGTTGGACATAGTAGTTCTTGAGGCTCTTCCGTGATATATCTCGTGAGGTGGTTGATTACTCAGGGCGATTCGCCGAATCCTCTATGCGACGAATCCGGTCAGTCCGCTCCATTCGCTCATAGACTGTCATCCAGTCTTCAATCTCCTCGTAGAGATTCGCCTGCTTGAGGAGACGTTCACCAAGCGGCGTCACTCGATAGAACGTCGAGGGTAAGTCACGGGAGCGCTTCTCGCTCCCGGCAGGTATCTCGTTTTTCTGAAGGACGCCCTTGTTCGAGAGTTCACGAAGATGGTACTGGAGACTCGACCGATCCGTCGACGGATTCCGGTATTCGAGTTCTTCGCGACTCAGCTGCCGGTCGGGATGGGCGAGAATCTGCTGAAGGATCTTGATTCGGACCTGCTGGAGGATGTCGCGAAGGAGTTTCCACTCTTGGTTGTCGCCGCCGACTGTGTGGGACTCGTCTGGATGACTACTCATGAGTGTCTGGCTGCTCACGTCCAACTCGGTCGTGTAGTGGCATAATTATTATGGTGAAGACTATAACAGTCAAAACTGCTGTAGTTCAGGTGCCACTAATTAGCAAAAGAGGATGTTCGGATCTCTGACGCCTCACACATCGTCGCACGCTCTGAGTCTCGCTTCGAGGAGGTCACACAACTCCCAGAGGGCACTGACCGGTGTTCGGGCATCCAGACTGCATGCTGAATAGTCATAGTCTTCGCTTGGCGTGAAACGTTCTTGGAAGTGGAACCACCCTTCGACGTGTGGGTTCGGCTCGTTATGGAAGCCACAGTCGTACCCACCAGACTCGCTGTAATGTAGCTTGAACATTGCCTCGAACTGTGTTCGAGGGCCTGCAGTGAGCAGATCTCCTGGGTCGGGACGCGAGTCCTCCTCGGCGACAGTTGGCGAAGGATGCCACGCGAGTCTGAGTGTTGCAGTCTCAGCGTCGCGACCAAAATACTCCGGTGTGACCGTTGCAGCGACTTCTGCATAGGAACCGGCTGGTTCGCCCCAGGCCGCGTCAACAGCAGGATGCTGTTCGAGTTGCTGGCGTAGCTGTCGAAGAATGTGGTGACGCTCGGCACCAGAATCCCATCCACTTGACGAATGCTCGTCAGTCATGCAGACGCAGGACGTGACGAACTGTAGGTGTCGTAGTGTTCGAGCGCATCGCGAACCACCGACAACCGATACTGTGCGTAGTCCCAGTTCGAGGCAACTTCGAGGCGGTCGCGTGCTTCATCTGGGGAAAGTTCGGCCGCGGCAATTGACGTCCTGAGTGCAGCAGGTGACTCGGCGTCATATCTGCTTGCGTACGAGGCGAGCTCCTCTTGCAGTTCGACCGCTCGCGTAGCAAGTTGGTCTTCAGTGTTCTCCTGAATGAGTTCCCGGATGTCCTGCGAGCGCGTATAGATGGCATCAGGGGAGTACCCCGTCCCTTGCTCGGTCGTGGCCGTCGCTAAGACACCGAGGTCAGCAAGTCGCACGAGGTGGCTCCGTGCAGTATTCTCCGAGACGTGCGCTTCGTCTGCGATCCACGCAGCAGTACGCGGTTCTGACAGTGTGAGGGCCACGCTCTTCACGCGGTCAAATGCGGTGGTCTGCTTAATCCACGTTTCGCTCATACACCATGTGTTGAGGTCAAAGTCAATAATTCTATCTCCAACTCAATTCGGGTGATAACTTTCTCGAGGTAGCGTTCGTCGACCGGTTCGCACACATCTCCAGCAGGGGAACTCATCAGGCTCGTAGTCACCGCCCTCATCGGTGCATCCAAGTCCGCAGGCAAGTACCCGAAAACAGCACCGGCATCGGCGACGACATACCTACGCGTCGCCTCAAGCATGGGCCGTTCGAATTGCGACAGCTACCCGGTGTCTACCGACCAACAAGGATCACTCGTGGAGACAGGTCCACTCGACAGACCGCTCGGACCACCACTCGTCGACAATCGTAGACTGCGCGAGATACTCGTTCGCGTCGATGCCAACGCGCTGGAACTGACAGAGTGCGGCTTCGAGCGAGAGGTCTGCATGTTCGACGGTAGTGGTTCGGTCGTAGTCGATCGACGCGTCGTTATCTGACGCTCCCGCGGCCTCTATACCAACGCGCTCAAGGAGTGCGTCATCGACCGCATCGAGTGGTTGATGGAACGACCAGCCATCGACGGAGAAACACAGAAATGGGTCGCCATCAATGTCGTGGTGTTCGAAGGCGACCTTCGCTTCACTACTCACGACGATTCGATGCAGTGCAACCGTTTTGACGTCGTAGAGTGCCTGTTTCCGGAGCGAGTGAAAACGTGCATCGCTGCCGCGACCCTCTGCATATGCAGACGCCGCCCGGTCTGCCTCCTGCTTTGCGTGTTTGTTGACGACGTACAGTGCCTCCAACACCTGTGCTGTCGGATCAAGTGGGTCGGCTTCGTCGAGTGTACTCACTGGTGTTGTCTGGGGCGGCTCGACAGCGAGTCCGGGACGCTTCGTTGGCCATGGATCAAGCTCACCGAGCGGTTCGAGAGCTGCAATCGTTCCTACAGTCAGTCTGTCGAGTCCGCTACTGCCCCGTCGAATCGCGGTGGTCGTCTTCGCGACGTACACGGAGAGTTCTGGCCGGTCGAATGGTGACCCAGGACCGTCGTCCCAATCGCGAGACGCCCAGACGTCGAGCATCCGTTGTTCGCCGTTGAGACATGCGTCAGGGTGTTCCCAGTGGTGCTCAAGCCCGATTCGTTGCCATTCGCTGTCACTCAGGTGGAGCAGTCCCATCAGGGACATGCCCTCATCTTCAAGCGAAGCGAAGTCAACGACCGCCTCGAACGACTCGACAGACGTCGTCGCCTGACAAACCGACTGGCCGTCGTACGGTTCCGTTGGGACGACCAGTTCGCTGTCTGTAAGCCACACGCGAACTGGGTCTCCGTCGTGTTCGATGAGCGTCTCAACGATTGCCTCCGGTGATTGGTGTGTGGTCATGTGGGTTCACTCGCTTCCGCCAAAGGCGTCCCTGAGTGTATGCGTCGTCATTGTTCCTGTGTTGTACTCCGAGCCGATGAGTGGTTGGTCGGCTTCGACGATGAGAGTGACTCCACGACTCTCACGGGGTACTTCATGAGCGATTCCTACGGCGGTTCTGTGTGTTGTTGGTGTCACAGTCGACAGCTCCTGATGAGCACGCTGTGAACGCGTACTCCGCACCCTTTGGGGGCCGATAAATACCGCTACTGTATCGCTGGTAAACGCTGGACGTCCGCTTGTCGACTACTCCGACAATCAGGGCTAATTGAGAATGTCGAACACGTCCACTGCTTTGTACTCCTTTCCACGTTGTTTTCCGGTTACCTCCTCAATAAGGCCGTCTGCTTCGAGATCATCGACGATTTTGTAGGCGGTCCGACGCGAGACATCGAGGTGTTCCACGAGATTTGGCGCCGTAAAGTAGGGATACTGGAGCAACTGACGAGCGAATTTAGCGGTGCTTGTGCTACCCGGGTACTCCTTCTCGTACCGCTGTTGAAGTTCACGAAGTTGATGCGTTCGGTTGTACGATGTTTCTGCTTGGCTCCGCAGTCCCTCGATGAAAAACGTGAGCCATTCATCCCACGCGCCGTCTTCGCTCACCGCACGCATTCGTTCGACGTAGTCGACTTTGTGACGGTTGAAATACGCGCTCGGATAGATATACGGACTCTCAAGATACCCTTCACTCGCGAGGTAGAGAATAATGAGGAGTCTCCCAAGCCGACCGTTGCCATCCGAAAACGGATGGACCGTCTCGAAGAAGTAATGAATGATGGCGGCATCGACGAGCGGATGGTACTGTCCACTCATCTTGAGATACGATTCCAGTGAAGTCATGAGCTTGTCGAGACTGCCCGGGGTCGGTGGAACGAACGGGCGCTGTCCGGGTCGTGGACTCGTCAGGTGAACCATGTGGTCACGGAGATCGCCAACGACGTCACCATCGTTACGAACGTTCCGTAGAAGCATCGAATGGAGTTCCTTGATAAGCGAGAGAGTTATTCGGTCCCCGTCCCTGATTCTGTCAAGACCATACGTCAGCGCATTCTCGTAGTTGAGCGCTTCCTGCAGGTCTTTTTCAATTGTCGTGTCAGACTCACCTGATGGGTGCTGTGTGTGATAGGCTTCAACCTCTTCATAATCGACGTCAGCCCCCTCGATTCGTGCAGATTCGACTGCTTCGATACGAATAAGCGAAGTATAAAGCACAGCAGAGAAGTCGACGGTCGAGCTAATGCCGTCGACACGGCCAATCTGATACGCACTATCGGCTACAAGTCGATGAGTCCGATCCGAGATCTCGGGCTTCGGCTCAACTGGAAGCGGGTCGGGAAGATAGTACGGATTGGGATGGTACGGTACGTACTTGCCCGGTGCCCGTTCGGGAAGTTCTCGAGTCGGCATTTCACTAATACTGGTATTCGTCCTCCCTTAGTATAGGTGTTTTTATACTATGTATATCTAGTCAGCCTATCCCAACTGCGGGACGGGAAGCCCCGTCGTTCACCACGGGGAGGGATTCTCCTACGAGTACACGAGCCGACTCACGCCGCTGTGCTCAGAGAAAAACAGTGAACCTTCATATGCCGCTATCCACTGAGTCTGGCTATGGACCGTGACACACTCGCACAGGCGTTGGAGTATGCGGACTTGACATCCTATCAGGCGGATGCATACCTCACTCTCCTCGGGATGGGTGTGTCGCCAGCGATCGAGGTCGGCCGTAAAAGCTCGGTCCCAGTCTCACAGGTTTACGACGTTCTTCGAGATTTGGAAGCGAAAGGATACGTCGAGACTATCGAACGGGAGAAGCTCCACGTCCGCCCGTGCGAGCCAGAGGAGTCGATGGCCGACTTGGAATCCAGAGGCGATCTCCTCCACGATGCGGCCGAAGAGGTACGCGAGCGGTATCGACAGCCGAGTCGCGTTGACACACGCGTCGGGGTCACGAAACGCGTCGAGACGGCCGTCGAGAACGCACAGAACCTCATCGGCGAGGCCGGAACCGTCGTCGAAGTTGCAGGAACGTTCGAGCAGTTACAGCGACTGGCACCCATGCTTCGGGACGCCCGCGAGCGAGGTGTCGTCGTTCGCGCCGCTGTCTACGTTGACGACGACCAGACACCGCCAGCGGAGTTCGATCCGACTGATGGATTCTCAGAGTTGCGGGCGTGTACCATCCCGGGTCCGTTCCTCGTCATCATCGACCGGCATCGGACGTGTTTTGCACCGAACACTCGCTCCGACGAGGACTACGGCGTCTTGATCAACGACCGCATCCTCCCATTCGTGTTCCACTGGTACTACCTCACCTGTCTGTGGGATTTGTATCCGCAGCTCTACGTCGACGATGCCGACAGGCTGACCTACGTCGCCCTCGAGGAGTTCATCCGCGACTACTACCCCCTCTTCGAAGACGACTACGAGTTGGACGTCGTCGTCAACGGCATCGACCTGGCGACAGAGTCGGCAACGACATTAGAGGGGACAGTACGAGACCTCTCGTTTCTCGGTGATGGACACCCGCGGGAGAAGCTGAGTCTCTCGGACCTCGGGTCTTACAAGACCGTCCGACTCGAGACCGAAACCGGCAGCGTCGTCGTCGGTGGCTGGGGGGCCGTCTTCGAAGACGTCGAGATGCGAACGATCTCGCTCGTCGGCATCAGCCCAGGGAAGCAACTGTTCCCCGACGACTGATCAAACCAGATCCTGCGTGTGCAGTCGTTTTCAGTCGACGACTGCCGTGAGCGACGCGTCCAGTGACTCACATCGAAGCGAGAGTTCACCCGACTCGAATCGACTGCTTCCATCCGGACGAACGACGTCGAACGCCTCGGCTGCAATCTCGAACTCGACGGTCGTCTCTTCACCCGGGTCGAGTGAGACTCGTTGGAAGCCGACGAGTTCCTCGACCGGCGTGACGACCGATGCGTGCTCACGACCGCCGAACAGGTGGACGACCTCCTCACCCGCTCGCTCACCCGTGTTCGCGAGTGTGACCGAGGCTGTAATCGATTCACCTTCGGCAAGCGACGCATCCGACACCGACAGCCCGCGATACTCGAAGTCGGTGTACGAGAGGCCGTGTCCGAACGCCCACAGTGGGTCGTACGACGGCAGATGCTCGTCGTCGCCGATCGGGTAGGGATGCGGGAGATAGTTGTGTCGGAGTGGGAGCTGTCCCTCCGAGCGCGGCACCGAGATCGGGAGTTTGCCGCTCGGGTTGTTGTGTCCGAACAGCGTCTCGGCGACTGCCTGTCCACCGTCTGCGCCCGGGTAGTACGCCTGGACGATGGCGTCGACGTGTTCAGCGGCCCACGGGATAGCGAGCGGTCGTCCAGAGACGAGGACGAGCGCCGTCGGCGTTCCCGTCTCGACGACCGCTTCGAGGAGCGTGCGCTGTGCAGCAGGGAGCGTCAGCGCCGACCGGTTCGGGAACGCCTCGGTCGGCCCGTTCACATCTTGCGGCCCGAACTCGTGGAGATACCAGTTCTCTCCGAGGACGACGACGGCAGCGTCGGCGGCTTCAGCGGCTGCGACTGCCGCATCGAGGTCAGCAGGTTCGTCGATGCCCGACCCACGCTCGAAGCGAACTGTCGTGTCGGCGTCGACGACGGCTTCGATGCCCTCCTTGATCGTCGTGCCTTCGAGTTCGTCCGCTTCTTTGAGGCTCCAGCCACCGACCTGGTTCGTCAGGTCGTCGGCGTTCGGCCCCGTGACGAGGAGGTCACCGACGTCAGACTCGAACGGCAGACAGTCGTCGTTTTTCACCAGCGTCATCGACTTGCGTGCCGCCTCGAGAGCGACATCTCGGTGGGCGTCGGTGCCGAGTGTGTCTGCGGATTCGTCGGTGTCGACGAACGGGTCCTCGAACAGTCCGAGGTCGGACTTGAGTTGGAGGACCCGACGGACAGACGCATCGACAGCCGCTTCGTCGACTGCGCCGGACTCGACGAGCGAGACCATGTGGTCGACGTGTGCGACCTCGCCCAGCGAGTGAACGTCGACACCAGCGGTGAACGACTGATAGATCGAGTCCTTCGGACTCGTTGCGACCCCGTGGTTCTCGTGAAGCATGTTGATGCCGTTCCAGTCGGACGCGACGTAGCCCTCGAAGCCGAGGTCGTCACGAAGGACGTCGGTCAGCCAGTACTGCGAGCCGTGAGAGGGTTCGCCGTTGATGGAGTTGTAGCTCGGCATGACGCCTTCGACGTCTTCGGCGAGTACCTTCTCAAACGGCGGCAGGAAATCACGGTAGAGCGACGAGAGCGACTTGTCGACTGGCGAGGCGTCTTCACCGCGTTCGGGTTCGCCGTACGCCGGGAAGTGTTTCGCCATCGCGGCGACGTCGACGGGTGCACCACGAATGCCGCGGGCTTTCGCCGCGGCGAGTTCCCCGACGAGATACGGCGACTCGCCGAACGTCTCGAAGGTGCGCCCCCAGCGCGGGTCGCGAGCGACGTCACAGGTTGGCCCGTAGGTGAGACTCGACCCCGTCGCAGCGACCTCGGTCGCCGTGACAGTGCCGATGTGCTCGGCGAGCGTCCGATCGCGGGCGGCTGCGACGGCCATGTTGTGCGGGAAGACCGTCGTGTCTTCGACGTACGCATGCCCGTGGATGGCGTCGACCGGGATGAGAATCGGAATCCCCAGTCTGGTCTCCTCGCGGGCGATGCGCTGGAGTTCGTTGGCGATGTCGACGACTTCCTCGGAGTCGCGGTGTGGGGAGGCGCCGTAGCCGAACGGGGTGACGAAGCCGATCCCGTGCTTGCGGACCATCTCTTCGGCGTCGTCGACGGTTCGGGTTTCCCCCATCGTGCCGACGTACGTGCCCGCAAGTTGGGCGGCCTTCTCGCGAAGCGTCATCTCGTCGAGGAGCGTCTCGACGCGGTCGTCTGTCTCGTCCGTCTGCGTCAGCTGTGTGTCGTGAGTCGTCATAGCGTTGTAGTGTTGGTAGTCGTCTGATTCGCGGCGTCGGTCACCGTCACGGCGACCGTCGTCGGCGTGGTCTTCGTCCGCAGGTCCGCCGTTCCCGAGGCACAGCACCCAGAGACAGCCGTCGTCGTCTCGTCCAGCACCGTCCCCGCGTCGTCACGGAGGTCGACTGTGACCGACTGGAGGTCGCCGTCGGCGTCCGAGACGGTCCAGTCGACGGTCGCGTTCGTCCACGGTCCCGTCGTGCTGGTTGTCGTCGACACCGAGTCGATAGTGGGTGCACTCGAGCCGTCGGAGCCACCCGAGTCCGAGTCGGAACTCCCGCCCGTCGTCGCCAGCGAGTTCGCCGGAACCGACAGCGACGTCTCATCGGAGAAGGTCACGGTCGTCTCCGTGTCGGCGGCGTTGTAGGCGACGTAGGTCTTCGCGGTGCCGTCGTCGAAGACGGCGGCGAGCGGTGTGTCAGCCGAAACACTGGCGTCGACCGCACCGAGACCGTCCATCGCCGTCAGCCAGCGGTAGGTGTGCGCTTTCGACTCGCCGAATTCGACGGCGTAACTGGACGCCCGCCCCTCGAAGAGGCTCAGGGCGTCGGCCGGGTCGCTGAACGCCCGGTACTCCCAGAGGATGTCGGGCCAATAATCGAAGTAGTCGCCACCGTTAGCGTCGACAAGTTCGGTGTACGTCGACGCTGCGGCCGCCCGATTCCGACCGAGCGACAGCGAGTGCCCACCGACGGGCAGTGCGTTGATGCCGTGGATGGCTTCGACGTCGTCGGTCCACCAGGTGTCGTACTTGTAGCCTGCACCCCACACGATCGCGGCGTAGCTGTAGTTCCACGACGAGGGGTGGTTCTCTTCGTCTACGTCGTACCAGTACTCGTCGACGGCGGCCGTCTCGTGAGCGACGAGATACGCACCGAGGTCACGGAGTTCGGTGTCTCCGGTGTACTCGCCGTACAGCAGGATGGCCGCGTACGCGTTGACGGCTTCCGACGAGGACTCCTGGTTGTTGCCGAGTTCGTAGCCGGCGTTGCCAGAGGCCCACGAGTGACCGGCATACGGACCGAAGTTCCGCAAGAACGGATACATCGAGTCCGTCCGCGAGGGGTTTGCGTAGTCGCGGATGACGTGGTCGATCATCCCGCCCCAGTTGGACGCGTCGGCCCACGTTGGGTTCCGCCGTGCGATCTCGGCGGCACCCTTCACATAGTAGCCATAGTGGAAGTGGTGGTCGTTGAGGTCCGCTCCAGAGCCGAAAGAATCGTTGTAGCCGATGAGCGTCCCCCACGTGTCGTCGTAGTAGAAGACGTCCTCCGAGTCGGTCGACCCCGAGACAGACGCATCGAGCCACGTCTCCAGATCGGTTCGGAGTGCCGTGACGAACGTGTCGGCGGCAGTCGTGTCGCCGACCTGTTCGGCGATGGGACGTAACTGCGCGAGCCGCTCGTAGTTCTTGCCCGTCCAGTAGGTTCCGTCACCGGGCGTGTCCGAACCAGTACGAACCAGCGGCGACTCCGCCTCGACGTCGTCGACGTAGCCAGCGAGCCGAGTCTGGTCGACACTGCCGACGTCGGGCATGTACGGCAGGACCGGTGGGAGCTCGAGGACTGTCTCGAAGGAGGTGCCAGTCGTCGTCTGCATCGTCCCGCGCGGGGAGACGAACGTGTCGCCATCCAGTGTGGCAGTGGTGTTCTTGTGCTGATGGGGGTAGAGGGCGGCGATAGTGCCGCTTGCCGACGACTCGGCGCGATCGGTCGTCTCGAACGTGTGGGTCGTCCGCACCGCACCGGCAGCCTCGTCGTAGCTCCACGAGACGGTAGTTCCCGTGATCTGGTTGTAGGCGTAGGATTCGTAGCGCGAGAGCGCCGTCGTCGTCGCCTCGGGAAGGACGCCAATCGTGAGGTAGCCGGCCCCGTCGAGCGCACTGGTCAGCGTCGCAGATTCGAGACCGCTCCACGTCGACCCGTTGGGGGCGAAGAGACCGTAGTGGTGGCCGTTGACCGAGACGCCGAGGACGTTCCCTTGGTCGGCCCAGACGGTGGGCGTCGTAGCGAACGTGAGTTCTGCGTCCCCGCCCGAGATTTCCGCGAACGCGAACGGCGACCCCTGCGTGAGGGTGACGTCGAGCGTCGGCGTCGTCGAGTCACCCGCTCCCCAGCGAATGTCAGTGTGCCAGTCACCGTAGCCAGCACACTGCGTGTCAGCGAATGAGCCGCCCGTCGTCGAGAGGGTGACGTCGGTGCTGTCGTCCATCGCAGCGATGTTGTCACGGTTACTGTCCCCCGAGTCGTTCGTGAACGTCCACTCCGTCGGGTGCGAGAGCTCCAACCCCTCACTCGTCGCTTGTCCGGCAAGTGGGTGTGCCCACAGCGGGGACCCGTACTGTTCGAAGAGGATGCTACTCCACCAGTCGTTCGTCGGATACGGTGCGGCGATGTCGCCCGTGGCGTAGACTGTCGCCGGTGGCGACCCCTCCCCGCTGGGAAGTGTCGTGGTGTAACTGCCAGCGCCGACGCTGACCACACTCGAATCTGCTGCGCGGCCCTCCGAAGAGTAGCCAGCAATGCTGGCCAGTCCGAGTGCGCCAACACCACCGAGGTAGTGGCGACGACTGAGTGAGTGTGTCATGATCGACTCGCTTGCGTTCGCGTCGTCTGTCGTGTGTTCGTCTGTCATGTGTGTCGTGTGCGTTACTTCTCCGCTCCGTCGAGCGGAGTGCTGTTCCAGTAGGCATCGTCGTCGGTCGATCGATAGCAGGCGACGCGGTGTCGCCCATCGTCGCTGACAGTGGCCACGTCCGGTGGCGCTTGACGGCACTGTTCAGTGGCGTTCGGACACCGGGTGTGGAATCGACAGCCAGCCGGCGGGTTCACCGGGTCTGGGATGTCGATCTCGCGGACGGGCGGCTCGGTCGGTCCCTCGTCGACGCCGAGCTCCGGCGTCGCCCACTTCAGCACCTTCGTGTAGGGGTGCTGGGGGTTCTGGAGCACTTCCTCAGCTGGACCGAGTTCGACGAGTTCACCGAGATACATCACGCCGAGGCGGCCACCCGCGTGTTCGGCGATGTAGCGTGCGTTCGAGAGGTCGTGGCTGATGAACAGGAAGGACGTATCGAACTCTGCTTGGAGTTCGAGCATCAGATCCATCATCTCGACGCGAAGGCTCACGTCCAGCGCCGACACGGCCTCGTCGGCGAGAATCACGTCCGGGTTCATCAGGAGTGCCCGGACGAGCGCGACGCGCTGTTTCTCGCCACCCGAGAGCTGGTGGGGGTAGCGATGAGCGTAGTCCTCCGGCGGCGACATTCCCACACGCTCGATGAAGTGGAGGATACGCGCCTCGCGGTCCTCCGGGCCGAGGTCGGGTTGCCACCGTTTCAGCGGGGCGGCGAGCGACGAGAGGACGGTCCGGTTCGGGTTCAGTGCCGCGCCGGGGTCCTGATGGATGATCTGCAGCGACCGACGAATCTCCTCGAAGGGAATCTCGGGGTTGGAGCCCCAGCCTTTGGCCTGCCAGATATCCTGCCCGCGATAGCTGATCGAGCCGCCGGTCGGTTGCTGGAGACCGACGGCCGTCTTGCCGAGTGTCGTCTTGCCGCTGCCGGACTCGCCGACGATGGCGACGACGTCGTTACTGTCGATGTCGAGGTCGACCCCGTCGACCGCACGGACCGTATCGCGAGCTGCGAAGGGGTTCAGACCGCTGCCGGCCTTCTCGAAGTGGACGTCGACGTTCGAAAGCGAGAGCACCGGCTCGTCGGCACTCATCGTTCCACCCCCGTCGAGAGGGGAATCTCGTCGTCGATGTCGCGCCAGTGGTGACAGGCGACCTCGTGGGTCTTCGTCACCGACTCCATCGGTGGCTTCACGTCCTCACACTCCGGTGTCGCCATCGGACAGCGCTCGTGATACGGACAGCCCGCAGGGACGGCAACTGGGTCGGGCGCAGCGCCCGCAATCGGTCGCATCTCCGAGAGCGGCGCGTCGAGGTTCGGCGTCGCATTGAGCAACGCACGGGTGTAGGGATGTTTCGGATCGCGGACCATCTCCGTTGTATCGCCGACTTCAGCGAACTCGAAGGCGTAGAGGACGCCGATACGGTCTGCGAGTTTGGTGACCAGCGGGAGGTCGTGTGTGATGAAGACCATCGTGAGGTCGTACTTGTCACGCAGTTCCGACAGCAGGCTGATGATCGACCGCTGCATGAGCAGGTCCAGCGCGGCCGTCGGCTCGTCCATGACGAGCACCTCCGGCTCGAGAACTAACGAGAGTGCGATGAGCACTCGCTGTTTCATCCCCCCGGAGAGTTCGTGGGGGTACGAATCGAGCACGCGGTCGGAGTCGAGATAGAGGTCCGCGAGAAGTTCCTCCGCACGTTCGAGACCCGCAGCGACGTCGTAGTCGTGTGCCTCGAGCGTCTCGACGAAGTGCTCGCGGAAGTCCATCGTCGGGTTGAACGAGCTCATCGCCCCCTGGAACACCATCGAGATTTCCTCCCAGCGGAGGGTCCGAAGCGGCCCCTTCTCGAGTTCGAGTACGTCGACCGACTCGTCGTCGGGCGGGTGGTAGGTGACGGTGCCGTCGGTACGACCCGGTTCGACGACGGCGTTCAATAACGCCGAGGCGAACATCGACTTCCCACTCCCGCTCTCGCCGACGATGCCGAGAATCTCGCCCCGACGGATATCGATGTCGACGTCGTGGAGGACACGGGAGGTCCCGCGGTCCATCTCGAAGGCGACCGACAGATTCCGACACTCGAGGACGACGTCGTCGGCGCTCGGATCCGTGGCGGCGTCGACGACTGTCGTGACCTCCGTGGGGGACGACTCGCTCATCGGTCACCTCCCATGGCCGGGGCTGGTGACGTGGGATCGGGCGACGCTGGATCGGATGAGGAGGTGTCGTCGGCCGTCGACGTCGTGGTCGCGTGTCGAGCGCGGACGCGGGGGTTGAACACGCGGTCCATCCCCTGGGCGAACAGGATGAGTGCCATCGACAGCAGGATGATGGCGACCATCGGCACGAGGAGCCAGTGGGCGGCCTCGAGCGTGAGCATCCCGCCGTTGGAGTAGGCCAGTTGGAGCATGACGCCCCAGTTGGCAATCTCCGAGAATGGCAAGAGACCGAGGAAGTAGAGCCCGACCGAGGCGAAGATGACCCCGCGCATGGCGTTGACCATGTTGATCATCACGAACGGCATGATGTTGGGGACGACCTCCTTCGCGACAATCGTGGGCGTCGACAGCCCCATCGCCTGTGCGGCCTCGACGTAGGAGGTCGAGCGGATGGTGAGCACCTGCGAGCGGATGGCCCGAGCCATCCCGGCCCACGCCTGCAGCGAGAGGACGATGCCGAGTACGACCGGGCTCTTCGGTTCGAGCAGTGCGACGAGGATCAAGAGCAGCGGCAGCCCTGGCAGCGTCATCACGATGTCGATGACTGTCGAGAGCGTCTGGTCGATGCGGCCACCGCTGTAGCCGGCGAGTGCGCCGATGCTCGTGCCGAGCACCGTGACGAACAGCCCGGCAGTCGCAATCATCGTGAGCATCCGCGGGGTGGCGTGGACCACCTGTTCGAGGATCCCACGGCCGACGTTGTCGGTGCCGAGTGGCCACTGCAGCGCCAGCCACGGGAGAGAGACACCGAACAGCTCTGTCGTCGTCAGCGCGTACCAACTCCCACCGACGAGCCCGCCCTCGAAGGGGCCGACGAGCAGTGGGGCCTGCCCGACGCTGGGTTCGGCAACGAGCGATGGACCGACCAGTCCCATAAGACCGAACCCGACGAGGAGCGTCACGCCGATCCGCGCGCGAACGTCGTTCCAGATGACGCGAAGCGGGGCGGCGAGCCAGAGGTCGAGCACGCGACGGACCCGCTCGGAGCGGGTCAACGAGGACTCGGCGACGGTCCCAAACCCGCCGGAACCGCTGGTGGCGAACGTATTGGAGTGGTTCTCACGGCTCATGCGGAGTCACCGCCTGTGGAGACACGTGGGTCGACGAGGCCGTACGTCAGGTCGGCGATGAACGCACCGACGACGACGGCAAGCGTGATGAGGATGAACCCGCCCATCATCAGTGGGTAGTCGCGCGCCTCGACGGCAGCGACGATGTAGTAGCCGAGCCCTGGGTAGGTGAACACCTGTTCGAGGATCGCAGAGCCGCCGATGACGCCGCCAAACGCGAGCAGCAACCCCGTGTACATCGGGAGGATCGCGTTGCGGGCGACGTACCGCAGGGCGATACGCGTATCCGAGAGACCACGAAGCCGAGCGACCCGGAGGTAGTCCTCACCGAGTACCTGGATGCTGTTGCCGCGCATGGCGAGGGCGACGCCACCGAACCCGGTGATGACGACGGCCCCGATGAGGAGACTCGCGTGATACATCGCGTCGGCGACGAACTGGAACGTCGCGACGGGTTTGAGGGGATCGACGATCGGCACGACCGCCGAGGAGATGTGTCCACTCGTCGGGAACCAGCCGAGCGTGAACCCGAAGATGTAGAGGAACAACAGCCCCGTCACGTAGTTCGGCGTCGAGTTGAGCACGATGCCGAGCCCCGTCGTGCCCATGTCGAAACGACTGCCCTCCCAGTAGGCCATGATCGAGCCAAGCGAGATACCGACGACGAACATGAGCAGGATCGCGACCGAGAACGCGAAGATCGTCCACGGGAGCGCCCCGCCGAGCACCTCGGCAACGGGGGCGTTCTGGCTGATCGACTGCCCGAGATCCCCCTGCAGGACACCGAGCACATAATTGAGATACTGCTCGTGGAGCGGCGCCGAAAAGTCGACGTTGATGTAGTTCGCGACTCGTCGGTTGATCTCCTGTTGGGAGAGACTGGGGTTGTTGCGGATGAGCTGGCCGCGGAGTTGGTCGGCGGGGTTGCCGGGCATGAGCCGGACCAGCCCGAACGAGAGCGACACCACGACGAACGTCGTGAAGAGTGCCTGGAGCGTTCGTTTGACGAAGTAGTCGTACATCTGTGACTCACTCCGGCTTGGCGGTCAGCTTGCCCTCACGGGGGAGGTAGTACTGTGGCCAGTCGACGATCGCGGCGACATCCTCGTCGGTAACGGTGTTCCAGTCGTCGGTCGTCAGCCACGACTGGTCGACCTTCTCCATCAGGGGCGCCATCGGGAGATGCTGGTTGACGATCCACGCGAGTTCCTGCGTCTTCTGTTTGGCTTTGTCACCGGAGAGCCCAGCGAGCTCCTCTAGTTCGGGCTCCAACTCGACCGTCCGAGTCTCGCCATTCGGGTTGCCGAGTGGCGGCACCTCTACCGAGCGCGGGAAGTTCAGGATATCCCGCGAGCGGAAACCGTTGAGGAGCTTGTTGAGCGAGAAGTACGGGTACAGCTTTCCGTCGGGCCATCCGAGTCCGGCGACGACGTACTCTTGGTTGCCGTAGATGTCGCCCCAGTAGGACTGACTCGGGTTGAGCGACGCCTCGATGCCGAACTCGTTGAGGTCCTGGACGATCGATTGGCCACCAGCGGTCCAGTCGTTCCAGCCAGCCGGAATCTTGTACGGGAACTCGAGGGGTTTCCCATCGGCGTCGACCCACGTGCCATCGGCTTTCGAGAAGCCAGCCGATTCGAGCAGTTGCGCCGCCTTCTCGGTGTTCGGCTCGTACTTCTCGAAGTCCGACAGCGAGTTCCCGAGCCACTCTTTGTAACTGCCGTCGAAGTTGCCCGGCAGTCCACACGGAACCTCGACGGGAACGTGCATCTTACTGCCCGCGGTCTGGGCGAGTTTCTCGCGGTCGATGACGTACTGGATCGCCTGTTTGACCTTCTGTTGGCTGTAGTGTTCATGTTCGTGGTTGAACATGATCCCCATCCCCCAGTTGGCGGGCATCTGGATCTCACGGACGTGGTCACCGTAGGACTGCGCGATGTTCTCAGGCGTGAACACGTTGTCGATGCCGTCGATACTGTCGGTTCGCAGTGCCTGCCACTGCTTTTGGTTCGACTGGAGGTAGTCCCACCGCATCTGCGCGAAGTTGATCTGGTCGGCATCCGGATGATCCGCAAAGCGCTCAGCAAGCAGTTCTTGGTTTCGGGCGTGGACGAACGCGAACGGTCCCGTCCCGTTGGGTTTCTCGAGCGTCTTCTCGGTGAGTCCCGGCGCCTCGCCGTCGGCCTCGTAGGCGTCGAGGAACTCTTGGAACTCTTCGCGTGGGGTGTCGAGCGCGATCGGTTTCAGCGAGTAGAGGAACACTTCTTTGGCGACCGGGCGTTTGAGCCCGAGTTCGAGCGTCGTATCGTCGACGACGCTGACGTCCTCGGGGGCGACGATGTTGCTGAGGGCGGCCCCGTCGTGAATGTCGAGTTTGAGTTTGAACGCGACGTCGTCGGCTGTCACCGCGTCGCCGCTGTGCCAGTGGTAGCCGTCACGCACCGAGAGCGTCACCGACTCGTCGCCGATCTCCCACTCGCTGAGGACGCCAGGCATGAACGTGCTCGTCGCCTCGTTGACGTAGAGGAGATTCTCGAACAGCGCGAATGCCGCCCGGTCGGGGTACTTCTGGCCGTACGGGTTGAACTGCATGTCCTTCGGGACGTTCGTCGTCGCCGTGACGAACGTCCGGTCGGTCATCGAAACACTGTCTGAGCTCTGTGTCGCGTCGTCAGCTGTGGCCGACGTGCCCGCGTCGTCGCCGGCGGCTTCCGTATTCGAGCCCGCACAACCGGCGACGCTGACGGCCCCAGCCACTCCAACAGACTGGAGGAAGCGGCGGCGTGTTTTTCGTCGGTCTCTCTGTCCCTGTCCTGTGTGAGTATTGGACATGGACACTCAATTCCCCTCGTAGTACATATGTATTTTTCATGATAGTTTTGGTGTAGGAGCCCAATAAATACTTTAGCTGATACTTTTGAGCAAGTCAGAATACGGCGTGGTCGCGCACGCCCGCGAGTCCACGATCGAGCAGGTCTGGTGAGGAGGGAGAACGGCTGTTACGGTTCGAACAGTCGCTGGCCGCGTCGGGCAGCGATGGCGAGACCGACGACCGTGAGGAGGATGACCCCCAGTGAGACCTGCAGGATGGCGTACTCGCTCGTGCCTGCCTCGACGAACTGGAACGCGATGACGAGGAGCACGAGCAGTGTCGCGTCAAGTGCGAACAAGACCGACAGGAAGTTCCGACGCATACAGACTCCCTGCGACCCATCTTCAAGAGGGTTCCGCCGGCGGGCGTCCGCCCGCCGACGCCGCTCACCAACAACGAGTTGACCAGTCCGACCATATTTCCAACACGGTAACGTCTCTGTGAGACCCTCACAGTTACAGTCTTCGTCGTCTGGCTCCGTCTGTTGCCTCTCATCCGACGTTTCCTCCGGAGGGGCACCACCATCAGCGACTGGCCAAGTCGTCGCTGCAGTAAGCACTGGTGTTCGAATTGCAACGGCAACGCGGTGTTTGCACGCCCCACTCGAAGTGTTCGTCTGCGGAACAGGTACAAGAGACCGGGATGTCATCCTCAATCCGAACGCGGTATTCGTAGGTTTCAGGATTCGTGCAATTGCCGTTTCGAACACGGACGCTGCGACTGCGAACTAAAAGATCGTCGTGCTACTCAGTTGGACGGACTGTCTCGCCATCTCGTGAGACCCGGTCGAACTCCACGAGATACGCGACACGGTCTCGGACTTCAGCGACGTCGAGGTCCAAATTGGCGGCCAATTCGTCGACAGTCCTCGGGCGATCGAGCGTTTGGAGCACTTCGAGCCCGCTGTAGTACCGCGTCGTCAGCCCTTGGATGCGGTCTTCGATGGGTGTGGTTACCCCGTACCGTTCTTTCAGGTCGATCAAGGCCTCGTTTGCGAACGTCGTGAACTGGTCGTCGTTGAGTTGCTCAATCTGGGCACTGAGCTCAGTCTGGACAACGTCATAGTCGAGTCCAGCCTGTACGAGCATATTTGTATCCTCGATGTCGTCGTCACGGCCTGCAACCAGTTTGAACAGGAAAATATCCTCGTTGCTAACTAAACGAACGGTCAGTTGATTCGTCGTGAAGAACGGTTCGCTACATTCTCGCATCCCATCGGTTAGCACGAGCTTGTTCGCCACCTGCTGGTTGAACATGTCGAGCCGGCACCCATCAGCATTCTCGACACAGCTCGTCGCTCCCAGCGCCCGGTAGTCGGAATCGAGTGATTGGACCTCTGAATACCCGAGGTCCATCATGACAGCCCACAACTGACCGTACGCGTCACTGTCTGGAACGACGAGGTCGATATCCTTGGTTGCATCCTTAAGATTGCGGAGCGACATTGCACCGCCGCCAATCAAGTAGACTGTCAGCTGATTCGACAATCCATCTGCGATGCGCTGGAACTCATCTTCAATGTAGTTGCGTCCGAATGTCGGCCTCATTGGGGAAGAGACACCTCGTAGTCAGCTGCCAACTCCTGGAGTTCGGACCACTCCGGGAGATCGGTTCCCTCACCGTTACCGTGCGTTTCGAGGTATCGAAGCAAGGCGTTGACCGTCCCTTCCAGTCCGTATTTTGCCGCTTGGTCTTGGAGTTCGTCTTCGTCGACGTCAACGTGGCTGAGAAGGAGGAGACAGTACGACCGGTAGCGGGGACCGTCGTCGATTAACAGCGTGTGACAACACAGCTCCGCCGGTGACACCGAATCGAGTTCCGTGGAGTAGCGGTAGTAGCGGTGACGAGTCAGCAGAAACTGGAGGTCGAACGCCGCAAAACGCGCAAGCCCGGTCTCATGGAAGTGCTCGGCGTCAATCTCCTGTTCCGTTTGAGCGAGAAACTCGTCGTAGTCCTCCCAGAGAATCGTCCCGTCTGGAGCAACCGATTCGAGGCGTTGGCGATGAAGGTGGTGTATGAGTTCACAGGCGAATTCATGCAGCCGGCTGAAGTCGCCGTTGAAGTGATAGCGACCGTCATCGGTACCGACGAGACCACGGTCTCGAAATTGTTTGAGAATTCGGTTGACAGTGTTGCGGTAGTTACCGCTCTGTTCAGCGATGTCGGCAACGGTTCGTGGCTGGTCACAATAATAGAGGACCTCGAGTGCCTTGCCCGTCAATAACTCGGGGAAGTCGATGTGGGAGTGCTGGCGGACGAGATCGTGGTAGATCTCGACCGCTCGGGCATCCGAAGCGATAATCCGCTTCCGGCGGCCATCGCGTTTCGTGTAGACTAACCCATGCTTGACGAGGTCTGTAACCGCCCTAGAGAGGTAGCTCTCGCTATAGTCCAGCTTCGTTGCCAACTCGGAGATCGTGTCGCCACGTTCGACGACAGCGAGGACCTCAAGTTCAATGCGTCGCAACACGCTGTAACATAATACGAACTTCATTTATAAAGAAGTTTCGAGTAGTGTTACACCAGACGGACGATTTGATTAGGAAATCTAGATTAGTGAAATCGTAGTTTTGTAAATCGAGATTCTACAAATCGAGATTCTATAACAGAGTGTATCGTACACTCCCAATGGAAGACCGTGTGTTCGTGAACCGCGACGACGAACTTGAGGCACTTCGATCGCGATATGCACGCGAGCAGGCGGAGTTCATCGTTGTCTATGGCCGCCGACGCCTCGGAAAGAGTGCGCTTGTTCGGGAGTCGATCAAAGACTACCCAAAAGCGGTCTACTGGCAAGCCACCGAGGAGACGCCAGAGGTTCAGCTCACAGATTTCGTTGACACAGCAAGCGAGTCGTATCCACACCTGACAGACATCAAGCGCGATTGGGAAGCATTGCTCCGAGCACTCGGTCGCGAAGACGCACTCGTTGTCATCGACGAGTTCCCGTATCTCGTGCAGTCCGATGAGTCACTCCCATCGAAGCTCCAGCGTGTCTGGGACACCACGCTTGAAGACACGGCGATGACGCTCGTTCTCGTTGGCTCTTCGATTAGCGTGATGGAAGAGAAGGTCCTCGATGGAGGCAGTCCACTATACGGCCGACGAACGCTTGCACTTGATCTGCCACCACTCGGGATTGGTGATGCGACAGCGTTGTACCCGACAGCCGACCCAGAGGAGCTGCTGGAATCGTGGGACGTCTTTGGCGGGACCCCCTACTATCTTCGCGCGATTGACCAGTCGAAATCACTCACAGCAAACATTCAATCGCTTATTCTGTCGGAGTACGGCGTGCTTCATACCGAGCCTGAGTTCCTGCTTCGAACAGAGTTCGGCATCCGTGAGCCACAGACGTACTACGCGATTCTACGGGCGATTGCGAGTGGCAAACGTGAGACAAACGAAATTGCGGGCTTCACAGGAGTCGATACGAATTCACTGAGTACCTATCTGACAAAGCTTCGTCGACTCCGATTGATTGAGCGCGATATCCCCGTCACGGCGAACCCTAACACGACGCGGACGAGTCGCTACCGACTGAGTGAACCGCTCTTTCGCTTCTGGTTCCGGTTCGTCTACGGGCAGGAAGAGAAACTCGTCCAGCTCGGTGAGGATGCCTACGACCAGCTTGTCGCCCCGAAATTCGCTGACTACATGGGCACGATGTTCGAGATCATCTGTCAGCAGGCACTCCCACAGCTCGTCCCGAAGTTGTACCAGAGGGTTGGCTACTGGTGGTATCAAGAGAACGAACTCGACGTCGTCGGACTTGGTGACGATGGCACCCTCGTCGCGGGAGAGTGCACGTACACGACGCGGCAGATGACAGAAGGCGACCTCGTAAGACTCGAGCAAACGGCAGCCAAGATTCGATGGACACCTCCGGAGGGAGGCGACCCAACCTACCACTATTGTTGTTTCAGTCGCTCCGGGTTTTCCACAGATCTCAAACAGGCTGCCGCGACTCGTGAAGGCGTCTCGCTGTTCTCCTCGAACGATATTGTCGAGAGATTTTGATTGTGAGCTTTCTCCTCGCCTTTCTGTAAACGACCACGGGTTGGGTGGCCTGTGGAACTCTCGCTGTTATCTAGTAGACGTATCTGAACACTCGAATCGGCTCCTCTCTGTGTTCTCCACATCAATTCAGGTCCGTAGTTTACTGCGGATCGGTGTTCAGATACAAACTCGAAGATTACCTATTTTAGAATAGCCTATTTCAAAATAGCCTATTTCAGAGTTGGCTACCCGGAAGTGTTATGCTGGTGTCTGGACGTGAGACAGCATGGACCGATTCGTGGACCGGGAGACTGAACTCTCGCGGCTTCGAGATTGCTATGACTCGGATGACGCTGAAATGGTCGTCATCTTCGGTCGTCGTCGCCTCGGCAAAACCGAACTCGTTCGACAGTCGCTGTCAGACCGCGACGACGCTGTACTGTACCAAGCGACCGAGACGACGCCACAGGTGCAACTCGACGAGTTCGTCGATGTCGCCTCAGAGTCGTTTCCTGGCGTCGACCGGATCAAACAAGAGTGGGAGTCGCTCCTTGGGTACCTGACAGAGCAGGATGCGATCGTCGTCCTCGACGAATTCCCGTACCTCATCGACGCTGACGGGAGTCTCCCCTCTGTCGTGCAGCGATTGTGGGATCAAGAAACCCAAGCGACTGCAGGAACACTCATTCTAGTCGGGTCGTCGATCAGCATGATGGAAGAGGCGACGCTCCTCGGCAATAGCCCGCTGTACGGTCGGTTCACCGAAAAAATCGACCTCCAACAGCTGGACTTCGACGCCGCATCCGAGTTCTTCCCGGACACCTATACACCCGAGAAGCAGGTGCTTGCGTGGAGTGTGTTCGGCGGCACGCCGTACTATCTTGACAGCGTCACACGTGACTCAGATCTCGGAACGATCATCCAACAGTCGCTCCTCTCCCAGCAGGGGTTTCTCCACAACGAACCCGAGTACGTGCTTCGCACTGAGCTTACGGAACCAAATCGATACTTTGCCATCCTGAAAGCGATCGCTGCCGGGAATACGACCACAAATGAGATTGCACAGACAATTGGAATCGATGGGAAGCAGATTTCGACGTACACGCAGAAGCTAGCGCGCCTCAGATTGATCGAACGTGAGGTGCCAGTCACCGAGGACAAGACAAAGTCACGTCGGGGTCGCTATCGGATTCTCGACCCGCTGTTTCGGTTTTGGTTCCGGTTCGTCTATGGGAACGAAGACCGGTATGACCGACTGGGCAGTGCTGCCTACGAGGCCGTTATCGAACCGGAGCTGGCCGATTTCGCGAGCCAAGAGTTCGAGATACTCTGTCAAGATGTCCTTCCGGACCTGTACCCTGCGGAGACGTTCATCGATATCGGCCGGTGGTGGTACAAAGAGCACGAAGTCGATGTTGTCGGTCTGACGAACGATGGCACGATGGTCACAGGCGAGTGCAAGTTCACGAACTCCTCGCTCGACTACAGCGCGCTCGCGTCACTCGAAACCCACACCGACGAGATTCGATGGTCACCAAGCGGTGAGTCGATAACGCATGAATATGCGCTCTTCGCCCGAAACGGGTTCACGCAATCGATCCGCGAGGCCGCCGCCGACCGCGACGACATCCGGTTGTTCGGCCTCGACGACATCGTCGGAGACGCTTGATCACCACTCAATTGCGGAGCAGAATTCACTAAGGCACTCCTCACTCCTCTCTTGTCATTGTCTTACAAATAACACTCCAAGGGACAGCTTCCCACCGACCTCGGTCGTGGCTGCCGGCCTCGCCAGAGGCCGGGAGCGGTGGGTGGGGAGGTGGGCTGTGGGTGGCTGGCGACGAAAAAGAAGCAGCCGAGGATGCCGACTACCGCACAGCCACCGTGTCGCGCTTCGCTTCGAGCACCCTCGTCGGCGCCGTCCGTCCATGCCGTGTCTCGTAGGTGTTGTAGAGTGCCTGCGAGTACTGTGCGACCTTCGATTTCGACGTCGCACACACCGGCCGTGCCGCCGCGACCACCTGCGCTTGGGTCAGACTCTTTCCAGGGGTCAGCCGGTCTGCCGCATACACCGCCGCCGCCGCAACCGTCAGGCGTGCCGTCCCACCGCCGACTGGCTCGTCATCCGCCATCCAAAGGAGATACCGCCCGATCTGGGCGAACTCGAGAAGCGTCCGCACGTCCACGACATCGCCCAGTCCTGCCAACACGGCGTTGACTGCTCCCGTCCGAACCGGCGGGTATTGCCCGACCAATCCACCCTCGATACGGATCTTCCGCGCCGCCGCACAGAGTCGCTCGTGGTCCGTCTTCGCGAACATGGCCACGTCTTCCGACCCGATGGGAAGCCCTGCTCGCCGCGCCGCCAACAACACCGCCCCACCCGCCAGCGACTCCCAGGCCATCCAGCCGCCCGGCAGTCGCTTCTCACTCGCGACTCGCATCAGTGCACACGCTTCCTCACGGACGTATCCCGGGAGTCCGAGATTCCCGCCGATCGTCTGCACATCTCGGAGCGCCTCGTTCAGCCGCGCATCCCGCTTGGCCATGCGCCGGTCGAGCCGTCGCAGCCAGCGCCAGCGACTCAGTTGCGTCCCCGAGAGTTGATTGCCGTAGCCATCACTTCGCAGGAAGAACGTCGTGTGCAGCCCCTTGTCGGCTCTGAACACCGTCGTCGGCTCGATGGCCCACTCTTGTCGTCCCGACCCATCCAGCTGCTTGTGCGCGCTTGATGACACCCCGCAGTCGACCGCGTCCGTCCGCACCACTAACCCACACTCACTGCAGATCGTTTCGATTCCAGACACACCGAGTCGCCCCGCACACTCGGGACACTCACTCGTCCGGTCAGTCGTTCGTCGCTCCAAATCTTCTTTACCGATGTTGCTGTAGTCCTTCATGGGTTTCTACCCGAAGGCGCGTCCACTACCGCGTCTTCTCCGACACTCACCACTACATGAGTCTCATCTCCGCCCAACGCTTCGTCACCGACATCCGCGCGTCTCGCTCGCGCCTTCGTGAGCGACCATCGGGAGCGAGCGAGACGCGCCTGTGAGGCCACAGAACCAGCACCGCGCGCCGGGGCGCCCACAGCGAGCGGCCAGCAGAGATAGTCTGTGCGCGTTTCGAGCACCGCAGGCGCGCAGAAACCGCCGGACTATCCTGCTGGCGGACCGGAAGGGTCCGAGCGACGCCCGGTGCGACGGCAGTCGCGCCGGGGACGGGACACGGCGAACGAAGTGAGGCGTGCCGTCTGTGGGCGGCAGGAGGCGAGCGGGGCGTGCCGTCGTGGACACATCGACCACACACGAGACGACCATGCTACACCGACACCACGGGTGGGATCGAAAGGGGCCGGACGCTCGGCGAACCCCGACCCCGCAAGCACCGCAGCGAAGCGAGGCGCGCAGCGGGGGTTCCGTACGCGAAGCGAACGGAAGCCAGCGAGACGCAGTCTCGCGTGGTCGCGGGAGTCGAGCGGTCGGGGGCTTTCAGGGTGTCTTGAGTCACGTTCCTCACCGTTGACGAGAACAACTCCCCAAGTATCGGAAGTTAACCCAATAGAGCCTTTGTACACAACGAAGATATCGTAGACAGCATGGGCACGATATCAACGCACGTTCCGGACGAGCTCGAAGAAGAGCTTGAAGAGTATCTCGAGTCGGAGAAACTCGACCGAAGCACCGGAATTCGAAAACTCCTCGCCGAAGGGCTCGAAGAGTGGCGACAAGAGCGCGCACTTGAGAAGCTCAAAGCGGGAGATGTCACCGTCTCGAAGGCAGCCGAGCGTGCGGGGTTGAACGTGTGGGAGTTCGCCCAACTCGCAAAAGAACACGACATCACGTGGGTCGGAAGCGACCACACAGCTGCTGACCTCAAGGATCTCTAACGTATAGCGAGTCTGGCGACGTAGGAGCGGTCTGGGTAGAGCTGAGCAACTGGGGGACAACACAGACAGAAACCCCATGAAGGTCAGTTGAGCGAGAGTGAAGACGTCAATCGAAGAGTTCCAAAACGTAGCGATAGATGGGTGCACCAAGCCAATCTCGTTGGTCTGCAATCGTCTCAAGCACAGCCGTTGCCTCATCATCCGAGAGCGCACCTCGCTTGACGAGTGCACGAAAGACAATCGGCGACAATGCGACGTCGCACTCGACAAGCTGTTGAAGCTCTAGCAGTGCGCGATAATCGTCGGTGATGAGAAATTGTGCATTGACGTTTCGAACCGCGAGAACACAACTGGCTTCGCCGATGTCGATTCGACTCGTCACCAGGTCTGGGCTCTCGACAGTAATCACCTCGATGCGATCTACATGAGCAAGTACAACTGCGGCTCCTCGTCCGTGGGGGGATCGTCATAGGTTGCAGTCTCTTCGAGTTCCGCAACGACGACAGATGTGGTTACGACATCGAATTCCTCAAGAAACAGTTCAAGAACGTCGCCGACGGCGAGTGAAACAAGCGCACTCGTATCTGCGACAATCATCTACAGATCTGCGAGTTTGTCTGCGAGCTCCTCACCGTTGTCCAGCACTTGTTTCGATGCTCTGACTGCTTCAGCATCTTGTCGTCCATTGACATCCTCCCGCGCGTGAACACGCGGGAATCCCACGGCACCACTACCGCTGGGTTGGGATATTGTGGTTTACGAGCCAGCGTGTTCTCGCGGTGAGAACGCACCGCTCTCTGAATCGAACACGAAGGTCGATGGCTGTGCCAACCAGCCGTTATCCCTATCACCGCCATCCGTAGCGAGACTCGGGAGTACTTTCTGTCGAATGTTCTCCGCTCCATTCACATCCGCATTAGCCACCATCTCACACGAATCGCACACGTACAGACCACGTTCAACGCGATTCGCCTTACGCTTGCGACCACAACACGAACACGACTTCGACGTATCTCGCTCGGACACCTGTTCGAGGGATATGCCCTCGGCTTCAGCCTTGTACTTGAGCAGCTTCGTGAACCTGTCAAACGCCCACGAGTGTAAGTCCAAGTTTCCGTGCTTGCCCCAGTTTTTCACGTCTCCGTCCTTGTCTTCACGGATTCCACCAAGGTCGCCAATCGCGATCGTTCCAACGTTTTCTTCGACGCATCGCTGAACGATGTGCTTTGAGAGCGCGTGGAAGTAGTGAGTACGACGAGCGGATTTTTTGGCGTTCAACCGCGTGGATTGCGCCGAAGCAGAATCATCACAGCGAGCGATGTGCTTGCTGAAGTAGTAATCATCCTGCTTGAGACAGTCCAACGGGTACAACTCCGCGAAACCATCTTCGTACGCGAGAGCAGCGAAGTTCTTCACACCAAGGTCTATGCCCACGGTGTTCTCACCGGGAGCATCTGGGACTTCAACGGCGAGTTTGCAGACCACGTGGAGTTCCCATTTCTGTCGAGAATCACTCCAGACTGCGCGGACTTGCTGGACGCTCCGTACGTCTTTCAAGTCCACGTCTGGGCGTGTCTCGATGTCGCAAAGGATGAAGTCAGACCAGTACTGTTTCAGGTTTCGACCCTTGGAGAGACGAATCCTGTTGTTCGTGGTATCTACTTTGAATCCTTTCTGCTTGAACGTGACTGTCGAACGCGGGTGCTGGTCGTTGTGTTTTCGGTAACCGGGCGGATTCGCTTTCTCATCTCCGTTTTGGCGTTTCCCATACCAACCGTCGAACGCTTCAGCGAGTTCTTCGAGAACGCGCTGACTCGATTGAGAATGTAAGTCAGCGTAGCGTTCGTGGGTTTTGAGGTAGGATTTCAAGTCGCCTTCTTCGGGAATGAGGCCAGTTTCGTCCCACACGCGGTCGCATGTCCAGCGACCGACGTTCCAGAGTTTACTGGCGGCGAAACCGAGCGGGTCGAGGTCTGACTGAACTTGCTCGTGGTTCCGAATGGACGCTACGAGTGTTCGGTCAACAACCTCACTCGCCATACATAACCTATATCGATAAAATTATATAATGGTTTGCATCTACGTCACGTGGAATATCCAGATTGGGTCTCGGCACGGTGGATTACGTAGAGTAGTGTCGGATTCATCCTGACCCTGAAGGGTCAGGTATTCTCCTTGTTCTCTATAAGGATCTCAGTCCTGTTTTTGTGCGTGATCTCTGCAGCGACATCCGCTTCCGTAATCAGCGCTTCTGGCAGTCGGAAATTGACTCGTTTCGTGCCCATATTGTACATCCCTTGTACCCACAAATTGGAGAATATACCGGTCGGTTCACTAGGTTCGCGCTACGGTGCTCCTGTTCACTGTCGTAGTGCTGAGACCGTCATCTGAACCGCGAACGGCCAGCTTGCAATGAAGCGTCGATTGGACACGTACTGGTTTCGTCAACGAGACAGTATTTTGATGCGAATAATCTCCGATGAATTTATCTCGTCGTGTGTGTTGTATGAGGTCAATATACACGACATGAGTCACACACCCGTCGACGACGACCCAGCACAGACGCCACAGGTACCACAGGCGACGCCAGCGGAGCGACCGGCACTCAAGATCACCCCCACGGACGACACGCTCACACTCGAGACCGTTTACACGCAGTTTAGGACGTTACACCGGCTTGCCCAACAGACCGACACAACGTATGTCGAGTGGCTGCTCGTCAAACCAACTGCGCAAGATGATCTCGAGTATTACCTCTCAGTGACAGATGAAGCCGTACTCGACCGGCTTCGACAGTTCGCACGGACGCTCTTTCCCGACACGTACGAACTCACAGCGACGACACTCGCGCTCCCGACGACGACACCCCAGCCCCAGCCGACCGACGCCGAAGACCGCACAGGCGACACGCCGACACTCCCTGTTGCCGGCATCGAGTTCCACGGCCACGCCGAACGCCGCCACGACTGGCAGTTGAAACTCACCGACTATGCCGACTTCGAGAGCGACCACCGCCGAACCCGCAATCCACTTGCGAGTGTCGTCGAGGCGATGGCCGCCGCTCCGGTCCCGATGGTGTATCAGGTGCTTGTCCGCCCGAAGCCCGACTGGACGGCCGCGGCAGCCCTGCGTCGCGATGACTTACTCACGTACGAAGATACGTTCACCCAACGCTGGTTCGGCAGTGTCGACGACCGCCCGATTCGCGAGCGCTCCGTCGACGAACTGGATCACAGCCACGCCGAACGCATCGCGCAACTCGATGCGAAAGACACACGCCGGTCGTTCGACGTGAACGTTCGTGCTGTCGCGATCGGCAGCGACGACGACGAGCAGTCGCCACACGACGTGATCGCCACCCTCGAGGCAGCCTTCAGCGACGTCGGCAACACCTACTACACAGTTCGTCCCCACGTCGTCACCGGCGACCCCGCTCACACGCTCTTTGAGCACATCACAGCACAGACGTTCCGCGCAGGGCCACGGTTCACCCGCCGACTCACACAACGATTGCCCATCACGGCCAACCACAGCCCCTGTCTCGTGGTCGACCCCGCCTCACTGCCGTCGTTTTGTCTGGTCGATGGGGCGCGACTCACCACCGCCGGCACGCGCGCACTCGATATCACACACGGCGAGGAATCGTCAGTGCCGCGACCACCCCTCGAGAGACTCTCGACGTACCGCACGCCAGGGCTTACCCTCGGACGACCACAGACTGCAGACCGAACGTCGGAGACAGCGCCCGTTGCACTCCCGCCGTCGTTGCAACCGCTGCATATCGCCTGGTTCGGCAAGACGGGCTCAGGTAAATCGACGTCGCTGTTGAACGCGATGCTCGATAATCACGCAGCCACCGATGGCGCAGACATCCTCATCGACCCGAAGGGCGGGGATCTGCCAATCGATTATTTGCGAGCCCACTACGCACGGTATGGGTCGTTGCGGAACGTCTACTACTTCGACTGTGCGAAGACACTGCCTGCGATCTCGTTTTTCGACATTCGCGAGCAGCTCGCCGACGGCATCGATCGGACAGCCGCCGTCGAAGACGTCGTCGACCATTATCTCGATATCCTGCGACAGGTGATGGGACGCGAGCGCTTCGACCGTGCGGTTCGCTCACCCGATATCATTCGCTATCTCGTGAAGGCGCTGTTCGACCCGGTCAACGGTCACGATGCGTTCGGGCACGACGACCTCGAAGAAGCAGCCGCACAGATGCACGACTCACGTGATGCGCCGCCCGTGAGCGACGACGGCCTCGCGCGGATGCTTGGGGGCATCACGACCAACAGCAAGCGGTCGTTCGACGAACTGATGCAAGGGGTCGCCAATCGGATCGAGAAGATCCCGGCCGACGAGCGTCTGGGTCACCTCTTCAATCACGTCGCTGTCGACGATGAGACCGATGACCCCGCCCGCCCACAGTTCGACTTCCGGACGATCATCGACGAAGACGCCGTCGTCATCTTCGATCTTGGCGCGTTGCGTCCGGAGGCCCAGCGCGTCATCACGCTCGTGTTGCTTTCACAGTTGTGGACAGCGTTGAAGCGGCGTCACCGAGCCGGCGATGCTGAGGCGTATCCACTGGTGAATCTCTTCGTTGAGGAAGCCTCTAGCGTCGCGGTCTCGAATCTCCTATCAGATTTGTTGGCTCGGGGACGGGAGTTTTCACTTGCGGTGACGCTCGCCATGCAGTTTCCCGCGCAGTTGCAGGCGGCCGACGTCGGTGCGTACGCAGAGCTGTTGAACAACGTCTCGACGATCGTCTCGGGGAACGTCGCCGTCGACGAGCGTTTCGAGCGGCGATTCGCGACGGCCGATATGGACCCCCCAGAGGTGGGTAATCGGCTTCGAGCGTTGCAGCGCGGGCAGTGGTTGGTGAGCCTCCCCGCACCGTTCGCCCAGCCTGAGCCACGACCGTTCGTCCTTTCCTCACAGCCGTTGCCACCGGGACATCCTGAAGGACCAATGCCGTTTTCGACACATGAGGAGCAACGCGTGGCCGCCGCGATCGAACGCGTCCAGTCGCGAACGCAGGGTCAGTGTGGGCTGTCGATTCAACAGCCCACCCAGCAGGTGACGGACTCCACAATAGACGAGGAGACCGCCGAAGACACAGCGTTACTCACTGAGTACCCACGAATTGAGAGTGCGTTGCCCCTGACGCGCCGACTGCCGACGTTTGTCACGTACAACGAAGCGAGCCATGCCCTCGTCTGCAACGGCTGTGAGAACCGCTATGCGCCCACGTTCGAGGGCATGTGTGATGCGCTCGAGTGCTGTTTCAGCCTCGACCGTGTCGACCGCGACGATATTCCAATTCATGCGCTCAATCTTACCCTCTCTGCGGCGGAGCGTGCCGAACTCGACTACTCCGATCGCCAGCTTGCCTTCCTCCAGGCGGTCTACAACGCTCATCAGGGCCGCTACGATACACTCGAATACGATATCGTCACCGACAGTATGGTTCGGCTCCGCGAATACGTTGACGTCGACCCGGCTGCTGTCCAGGAGCTCATCGACGATGGCGTCCTCCGAAACGACGGGAGTCGGCCGCATCGGCTGTACACAGTGTCAGCAGCAGGTCGCGAACTCATCCACGAAGGGCATCGCCGGGGACTCTCACACGGCGCTGGAAAGGGTGATCTAAGCGAGTCCAGTCAGCACGTCATGATGGTCGAGGTCGGCCGTCGATATCTCGAACAGGCGTTCGTCGACGACACGAATTCGCGTGTCGTTGAGGCCGTGACGTACCATTCGACTGCCGAGGGTGCTCGCTTGGATGCTGCCGGTCTCGATGCACAGGGGGAGGTCGTCATCGCACTCGAAGCCGAACGCGTGAACAATGATGTGAAGACCGGCGTTCCCGACGACTACGACAAGATGGCTGCGTGCGAGCCTGAGGAGGCGATTTGGATCACCATGAACCGACCGGCTGCTCATGAGGTGCTGCAAGCGCTCAATACGCCGGCTGCGGGGCTGCCTCGCGTCGAGAAGACATACAGCGAGAGCTCACAGCCGCGTCGCTTTGATATCGACACACCGGGCTGTACGGCCATCTATACAGTCCGCCACGTCCGCGACTCGCTGCTCGAGTCGTAGCCGTTGACTGGGTGCCGAGCGGTCGGTGCGTCACAGTGTTGCCGCCGTGGTTTTTCCACATTAAATAACATATATGCGTCACCTGCAGTTTCACACTTGAGGTGCGTTAATCGGGTTGAGTCACTGGGCGAGCCTGGGGCGAGAGCAAGGATCTCCTCGTTGTCTCGGAGTATCTAGGTTCCTCTAATCCCGTTGGAACAACTACTGGCATAAGTTTCTCCTTCTCATAGAAATAAGATTCAAATAGTAGTGTAAAGGATTACTTTACAATGATAACAGATGCGAACGGTAGTTCAGCTGAGAGGAGCCAGATAACGGTCGATATACCGCTTCAAGACAGCCGCTTATTCAAAGGAAAAGCCACAGATGACATCCTTCTGTTTTTAACTCGCCACCCCGACGAATCTTTCTCCATAACTGATATATCAAATATAGTTAATTATAGCAGACCGACAATCACCAAAACGGTCGATGTTCTCTCTAACAATGGCCTCGTCGTCGAGGAACGAGACGGGGCAAGTCGTCTCATACAGATCAACCGCGATCGATTACACATCCCGGACAACCCCTACCTCGAAATCCCGCAATCTGAGTTCCAGATTCCGGTAAAAGCGGCCACAGAGGCGATACTGGACGAGCTTGATGGCGTTCTGGGGGTTGTCCTCTATGGAAGCGTCGCACGTGGGGATGCCGACAGACGCAGTGACATTGACCTCTGGGTATTGGTGCGTGAGGACAGGATGAGCAACCAGCGGAAGGCAAACCAACTCAGGCAATCACTCGAAGCAGACACGTTCGACAGTAACCGCTATGCCTTCGAGATTGATGTCGAAGGTGTGCAAGCCGTCCCGAACTATCTAGAGGACCTACAAGAGATACTCCGGAATAGCATCGCCGTCCACCAAACAGCGGAGTTCAAAACGGTCTGTAATATGGTTCTGCACGGTGATATTGATGAGTGACCCAAATTCCGTCAGAGGGGCACTTGACGCAGCTGTTGACGCCTTCAACGAGGCAGGACACGGCATCCCGACACGAGAGCCCGAAATAGATGCAAATGCTGACTGGAAGACACAACTGACCAAAGGGTGTCGTCTCCTGGCCGCCGTTGAGGAGATCGAGAGTGGCGGCTACTACACCGCTTCCGTCGAATTGTGCTTCGGAATAATTGAGCGGTCTCTGGAAGCGTTTGCCATCGTGGAGGGAGGCGATACATTACGAGACTTCCAGACCGATTCACACGACCGTTGCTACGACCGGGCGGCGCAATTAGGTCTCTTCACGCGGGCGTTGACGCGTGAACTCAAAGACTTGTACGGAGATAATCGGACGGACAGTTACTACGGCGGTCGCCATCCAACGAAGCGGCAAGCCGAAACGATGCATCAGTTATCGCGTGAAGTCCACCGACACGTCACCAACCAGATTCGTGAAGGCGGCGTCTGTAGTTGCGGCTAATAAGTGATTCACTTCGACTGTCAAAGGAGCGTCTACTGACCAGCCGACAAATTCAGTCGTGGGGTACCGAGTGTGGCAGCGTTCAGTAGCGCTGCGACGGCGACGGTGCGTTCACAGTACTGATTGGGGGATTTTGTGTGCCGTTAAGCAGGTCTCGAGACGGTTCGGTCGGTCGTTGAGCATGCCCAACACCAGTATAGGTCCGGAAACATGGTGTAGTGTGAGGTGTGTGAGTGCTGGTTCTACTCGTTGCAGCGAATCAAGGGAGAGAGGGTGCACACGGCGGTATCTCGCCTAAAGGAACGTTCACGCCGTCGAAGAGTACTGTGTACGCCCCGCTGACTCTGCAGGCCGCCCGCGAGTCAAGATGCAGTGTGCGTCCTCATAGAGGCGAAAATCGAGAGACGGAACGGTACTGTGAAAATACAGCGCGGATGTTCGTTTGGCGAGCATATGCCGGTCCCAGCAGTTGTTGGTGAGCCACCTCACGAAAGATGCGTATTTCCCGGTATGCGCATATGGGGGACTTCTCTCGGCTGTATCCGATTCGTCTTATGCTGTCACTCTCCACTTGCGAAGGGTGGCTACTCACCCCCGTCTTTGACTGATTCACAGTACTAAAAACCGCAAGACGGAACGGTACTGTGAAAATTTTCGAGGGGCGGTGACCACAGCAAGACGTGAGTGGTCGCACAGCCGTGATCGCGTCAACCGTCTGTGACTCGCTCTTGAGTTGTCTTCCTCTGTGCATGGTGACGCTGCAATCGATGGGTGCACACTACAGTCGGCCAATACAAGAGTGTCGAGTCGTTATGCGATTTACCCCGCTACGAAGGTGCGTTCACAGTGAGTGGTAGACGTTCGGTGACCCACTCACGTCCGTGTCGTTGTGTGTCTACTCTTCGAGCGTCGCGCTGGGATTTGTTATCCACCTGTCGTTGGCAGAGGGGTGTTTCTCCCTTCTTCCCCTTCCTACCCAGTTCACACGGCTGTTATTCCGGACTTCAGACGATACTGTGAATCCCCTGTTGTACGTGTACACTCGCCGAGACACGCTCTTGACACCCCTCCGTGCGTGAGACCCGCTGTGAATCACAACGTCGTCCATCGACTCTTCGTCACACGATTGTTTAGAATAGCCAACAGAAATAGTTACGAGAGTATGTGTGGTAGTAACAAACACACCAATTACGATGCAACCAACGCTTCCTGACACAGCCACCGTTCCTGCCGCACTCCGCGATGTCGACCAGTGGGTCTGCTGGCGCACCCGCGATCGAGGTGCCGGAAAGCCCACCAAAGTTCCGGTCGATCCAACGACGGGGTCGTTCGCCTCAACGACAGACGCCGAGACGTGGGCATCCTACGAGACGGCACGCACAGCCGCACAACAGCGTGGAGAGGCTGGCCTCGGATTCGTGTTCACCGCCGACGATGCGTTCGTCGGCGTCGACCTCGATGACTGTCGCGATCCCGAGAGCGGCACGTTCGAACCCTGGGCAGCGGGGCTCATCGGGCAACTCGATTCCTATACCGAAGTGAGCCCCTCGGGAACGGGCTGTCACGTACTCTGTCGAGGGACGATGCCCACGAGCCGAAATCGAAGTGGCGATGTGGAGATGTACATGGAATCGCGATTCTTCACCGTCACTGGCGACCACGTCGACGGCACCCCCTCAACGATCAACCACCGAACGGCTGTCCTCGGTGCGATCGCCACAGAGTATCTCGCGGCGTCGGACACGGCGTCACCAGCGGCGTCGACAACAGACACGGCGGACGAACCATCATCGACGACGGCAACTCCCACGCTCAGCGATGAGGAACTCCTCGAGCGAGCGAAGACGGCTGCCAACGGTGCGAAGTTCACGCAACTGTGGGGTGGCGATACGAGTCAGTATGACAGCCACTCCGAGGCCGACATGGCGCTGTGTTGCTTGCTTGCATTTTGGAGTGGAGGGGATACACACCGAATGAATCGACTGTTTTGCCGATCAGGACTGTATCGAGACAAATGGGACGAGAAACACTTTGCGGACGGCAGCACCTACGGCGAGCGGACGATTCAGCGGGCGTGTAACCGCACGACGGAGCACTATACGCCATCGTCGTCGACGTCGACATCGTCGTCGGCAGCGTCAGCGACTGTGAGTTCGACACAGCCCGCATCGACACCCCGCGTACCCTCCACAGAGACGCCACATCCGGCTGCTGAGAACACCCTGCGCCGACTCACAACGACTGAAGAGACACTCGAGTACCTCGAGGAGCGTGTGAACACACTCGAAGAAGAGTGCGAACGGCTTCGAGACGAACTCACAGAAGCGCGTCAGCCTGTCACGACAGACGCCCACCAGACAGCCACACAGAGCGTGTTTGCTCGGCTTGGTCGACTCTTTCGATGAGTACCCAGTGAGTGACGTCGTGCAGAAACAGTGGACAAGTGGCTATTCTCAGATAGCCAATTTCAGCATAGCCTATTTCGAATTTGGCTACTCGATGCTATTCTGCTGGTGTCCGGACATCGGACAGTTACAGCGGGCATGTCGTCTGACGCATCACAGAGCAGAACATCTCATCGTCGAATTTGACCACATTCGATTGAGGCCATGGACCTAACCGGAAACGATACTGATGCGTCCGAACCTGGGCACTCGCTCTTCGCATGGTTCGGTCCGAGGAATTACACAGCTAGCCAGAGAACGGTGGCTCATGGAGCGGACACCAGCAGCCTTCGCCGACGCTCTGTCTTCGGGAGCGTCTAATCAGGTGAATCGTGCAGTGGACGAGGTCAAGAATATGGAACTCGAGGACCGAGCCGCGCTGTTCGATGAGTGCTTTGAGGTGTGCAAAACGCTCTACGAAGACGGTGATGGGTACCAGCGTCAGTCAGCGATTCGCTTCGCGGCGGCACTGTACCCTCGTCTTGCGTATCGAGCAGTCGGTACAGAGTTCACTGACGACGCACTCCCCGGAGAGTATACAGTCGAAGAGACGGCCACGCACCGTGAACGGCTACGAGAGCTGTATCTGAAGGCAATCGTCGACGACGATGGACGCGTTCGGCGTGCAGCCGCCAAAGCGTTCAAGGAGCTATCCCTGACTGCCGAGATGATCGGAGCCGGCGACGAACACCGAACGATGATAGCAGAACTCCAGTCGCTCGCAGCTGACTCCCCCGAGTCGAAAGCAAAGCACATTGAGCAGGCCTACGAGAACGTTGCTTTTCACGCGGAGACGTCATCTCCTCTGTTCTCCGATGAGACTCAAGAGAGTTTCGAGCAGACTGAGTCTCGCTCGATGAATCAGCTCGAACAATATCGGCGGTATCGCGAGGCTGGACAAGCGTTGAACACCAAAATCTTACGCGAATGTGTTGATCGCGAGGCGATTATGGAGTCGGCTCAGCTGCTGGGTATCGAGCGAGACGGCGATGCGCTACTGTATGACGCCGAGGCCGATATGACCGTCCACTACGAGTTCCTCCTCAACGAGTACCGCCAGCACGGCCAGACTCCCGTTCAGAGATACTACGATCAGGATCACTGGGAGACCGAGATTGAGCGAACGACTCTGGAAGCCCTTCTCGAAGCAGAGACCTCGCTGTTCACGATCACCGCAATCGACGAGACCAACAAGCAGCTGACCCTGACAGATCTCCTGGACGACGACAGGGACGAAATCATCGTGACGGACGTCAACCTCAGCAAAACTGCCAAACCCGGTGTGCTACTCTTCTCTCGACTGGTCCCCTACGACGAGTTCACCATGACCTCCGGCGTTTCATTTCCCTTCCCGGCGGACGAGGAGGATCGCCTGCTCCGTGAATACGAACAACAGGTCAATGATATTGAATCACAGTCCGAGTCAGTCCACCGCTTCGCGCGCTTCTTTGACCTCTATAAAGACGACGGGATCCACATCCAATACGAGTAAACTACCCCACCCTACTCGCGCTGACGCGCTCCTTGAGGGTGGGGCTTTCCCGTGGGTGTTGTTTCGGCCCTCCCCCCGTGCATGGACGTGGCGCGGTTCACGACGGCAGGTCAGGCACACGGAGGGGATTCCTGCGTGGTGTTCTGACCCGTGGTCTGCGTCCGAAGCCGTCTCACCCGACTTTAATTCCCGGTGGCCTCGAACGCGGCTGTTTCGCGGGCGCAGGATGCGCCTCAGAGGGACAGCGGCATCGGCCCCGAGTTTCGGCTCATTGCCGGGACGGTCTGTCCGGGGCCGGTCTACGGCGGCCCCTACGCCGGGACACGTTTGGCCCCGATGCAGTATGTCAAGCGTTGTCGTGGATGGTATTGACTGTTGCGAAACGCGCTTCCTCCCCACCCTGCTCGCTTCGCTCGCTGAGGGCGGGGCCTCCGCGCTACCGCGAGGTGAACCTGTCCCGAGGTCAAGCTCCAGGGTATCCGCCTTGAATTTTCGAGGAAATCACAGAAACGCTACACTGTCTCCTAGTGCCGCTTCTGTCAAGAGATGCTAGACAAAACCGGGAGACGTCACGGAATCAGATCTACCAGTTCACGATGGAAACCGCACTAGTTTCAAGAAAGCAAGTCAGTGGATTTCTGTTCCTGTGCGAAAACTCGTGAGGTCCTCAATGCGTTGTTCTAACTCTTCGATCTCATCTCGCAGCTCCGCTGCCTCTGGCTCTTCGGACCCCGCAAGCCGGTCTTTCAGTCCTTGCAGGCGGGTCTCTTTCACTTCCTCGTCGACCTCCGCCTTCCGAACGTATTCGCTTTCGGCAATCTCGTAGACGTCAGACTCCGATAGCGTTGTCACCTCAAGTGCTTCATCGACTTTTGTACGGTCGACACTCATGATGCGCTCGCGATCGATTCCTTCGGACTCAATCATCGCGAGGACGTCCTCGTCGTCTTTGAGTGTGCGATTGCGCCGCGACGTCCGTTGAACAGAGCCGTATTGTCCATGGACCGGTCGGTCATGGTGCAGTCGGGTGAGCAAGATGTCGGCAAGTGCTTTCCGCACATCATTCGCATTCCGCTGGACGTCCGATAGCAGCGTGTAGATATTCACCAGCGTCTCTGTCTCCAATTCGGATGGGTCGGTCACGTCATGGCGTTCGAGTGCATCGACGAGGAGCAGTGCATCTGAATACACTTCCAACCCGTCGGGCTCGGCACGCTCCTCTTCGTCAGGGTTGGGCTCGGAGTCGACAAGTTGCGTTACCGTTGATCCCTCCATCTCGAGAATGACTCCTCTGTCTTCGTTCACTTCAAAGCGTGGATGGAGACTCAACACGGCAGGATAGGGGTCTGCATCCGGTGGCAGTCGGTCCAGTCCAAACCCGGTTGGAGAATCCTGAATTCGGCCATAGAGCGTCTCGAACTGCTCGCGTTGCAGTGATCGCTTCTCACCTGACTCCTCGAAGTGGATGATAATGCGGTGTTCTTGGGTCTCGGCGATCTGAAATCGCTCGTGTGACAGTGGAGTGATGAGCGTCGCTCCATCCGGCAACTCATCGAGGTTCTCGAGCAGATTGTGCCAACTAACGCTGAACGGCATATAGGGGCTTTGCCTCTCGGGGGGCTAAACCTTGCTCCTGAGGCGACTCCGTGCTCGTTGCAACATCGCCTCTGCTTGCAACCCACTGATCGGAAGCGGAACCACTCACTAGCGCTGAGTCGGACGATCTCGACGACTTCGATCCCAGTAGTGTGGTTACTTGTTCGATGAGTTCTCACGCGTGGTAACGAATAACTCGCCGTCAACCTCATAGAGGTACCCCCGTAACAGGAGACGTTCGATCGCATATTCGGCATCACCTTCAGCGAATCCTTCCTCTCGAAGGTGACCCAGAGCTTCTTCAGAGGCAAGTCCCGCTGATGGCTCGATGGCAGTCAACAGGAGCTCATAGGCGTCTTCAGAAAGCGAGCCCAGCGATCGATCAGGAGTGTTGTACATCCAGGAAACAGCCTCACTGTGGAAGAATCTCTAGAAGCGCATTAATCTCACGGTGGGTTTCGGTTCGGGAGTCTCCGAAGACGGGCAAGCGGAGGGAAACAGTGGAGTAAGTCACGCATAAGCTGAGATGAGAAAGTTTGGTTGTGCACAGACTCAATTTCCTCATTCCTTCGGAAAAGAGTCCTCGATAAGCTGCCGCTGTACAGCGGTTCACCTCTTAACGAAAGACTGACGAGAGTCATAATGACGGACTGTATCGTTGCGGATTTGGCGGTGGTTTTCGATGTGCCGCCACGCTTCGCCGGCCGTGTCTTCGTCGGGGGTGGCTCGACAGCGAAGCGCGGTGTCCATTGTGAGTTAGTCCTCGGTGGTGGCTTTTTCGACAGTGAGTTTGAGTCGGTCTCGGGGGAGGAGTCCGAGCAGTTCTGAGGTTTCTTCAAGGATTGTGATTTGTCTGTGTTCTCGGAGAGTCACTGCCAGTTTGCGGGATCAGCAGCGATTGCCGCGAGATTGTCTGCGTGATCTCTTGCGTCCTCCGGGAAGAGTGTCGTAGTCCGGACATGGGTTCCGTGTGGCCCGATGTCCGTCATGACGTACGATTTGTGATCGGGATTAGCGTCGGTCTTCTCCTTCTGCTCGGCCTGCAGCGATTCGATTTCCTCACTCGCGGCTGGCGTGAACCGGTATCCGGTTCCCGCAATGTCACAGATAACATCGGCGTACTTGCCTTTGATCTTCACTTCGACGTACGGTCGTCGCTCATCGGCAGCGCGCTGGCGAGCCTGCTTGAGGGACTCAGACGGAGACGGCTCATCTGGTGGACGCTTGGCATTCCCCGTATAGTGGAGATATCGAATCGGCTCAACCTCGTCGATCGGCTTCTCGCGTCGACGATCCGTCTCTGGGGGATTTTCCACCTCGATCCAAGGATTGTTGTACTGCTGGGCACAGGCCGGACAGACAGTTTCGTCCAGATCGGTGTTGTACTGGGTCGCACTGTCGGCTTTGCCACACCACGAGCAGTCGCCCGTACAGTCGACGACCCTCCACGAGACATCGCGATACGGCACTAGTCGTTTCAAATTGACGATAGTGTTGTACCGTCTGGATGTCATATCGTCGATGGTTTGCTCGCAGTGGCGACACCACCGCGCGTCCGGACCACCAGCGTCGCTCGGCACGCCGACGGTTCCCCGCTCTGGGTGCGTCAAGCTGTTTTCGTCGAACTCTCTCGTCTCCACGAAGTCCGCAGAGTCGACGTGATGACAACTGTGTTTGTCCAGCAGGTGCCAGCGATCCGTGGGTGTCAGTCCCATTTCAGCCATTGGTACTCTCCAGATTGTCGCCGTCGGTCAACATGGTGGCCGAGAATCGGCGTTCGCTCATCCTCGTCACGGACGTCGTGCGGGTCGGTTGCATACATTGGGAGCGTCGACTCAGCCGTATCAACCAATCGCCTTGGCGTAGCTATCGATCATTCGGCTCGGTGCTACCGATCGCGTCCGGACTATACTTCGGTTCGGAAGCGCCACTTGGAATCAACTCTCCCGAGAGAGAGCCACCCTGTACATCGAGAAGCAATGGTCCGTCAACAGCCTGCAACTCCTGTTCGAGTGGTGTCGGATCGGCTCTATTCATGGCGTCGACATCTTCGAGGGCAGTCTGCAGTGCCGTCGCGTTCTCCTCGTCGACGTACGGAACAGCTGCCAGTGCATCGATATCTGCCTCTCGGATCGTATCGAGCGTCTCGAAGGTTTCGACGAGACCGCGAACGCCCGTCCGCCCAAGGCCGTGGATCTCGTCAGCCAGTTCGATCAGGACCAGATACGTGTCCACGAAGGTTTCGACTGCGAGGAACTGGTCGTTCACCCAGCTCACCGCTGCGTCGGGTGTTTGGACGGTCGTCTCGCCCAGCACCGACGAAAGTTCGTACTGCGCGTTCTCAAGGTCGTATCTGACTGAAATCTGCGTATCGCGCGGTACGGTCTCCTGATCAGGGTTGATACCACGGTAGTACAGAAATCCCATCCGTGTCGCAACAATCCGTTCGTCGTCGCTGCTTGAGAATAGTGACGCGAACAACTGCTCCTCCAGCCGGTCAGATTCCGCCAGCAGTTGGCTTGGTTCCGGAACGACGGCGACGATCCAGTCCGGCGGGAGCGAGATATCCAGCAAGGGATCGAGTTCGGATGCGTATTCGATCGTGGGCATACCGGCCCAACGGGTGCACCGTACTTCAGAACTCCTCCAACAGCTCATCCAGCATTGGCCGTAACTTGTACTTCCGATAGTGGTCGTCTCGCATCGTCTCGACGTAGTCACGCCACTCGTTGAGTTCGTCAGCTGCTCGTGCTGCCTCGCCGGCGCGTCTGAGCCAGCGAACAGCCGTCGTGTAACTGTCGTGTTGTCCCTGCTCTACGATTGGTTCGGCGTGGGATTTGCACGTGTTGATCACCCACTGCGGACGTACCTCCGTAACAGCCTCGACGACGGGTTCGATTACACTGGTCCGGCCCGTCCGATCCGCGAGTTCGATGGCCGCATCGTACTGTCCCTCGTGGAGAAACACCTCTACAGCCCGGCCAGCAGTGGTGCCGCTCGGCTTCGTCGTGCGGAGAAATGCCAGTAGCTCGGTCTTGGTGGCTTCCCAGTCGTCGTCGGCGAGTTCTTCGACTGCCTCGTACGTACTCAGCGACGGACTCGCCTCGAAGGCAGTGATGGCTGCGTCCAGTGCGAGTTCGCGGTCGCCAACACTGGCAGCCCGGTCGCGCAGCCACTCTGCGAGCGTCTCTTTCCGAGCGCCATCGAGTGTGAGACCGTGTTCGGCTACTCGCAGTGCCGCCTGTGTCTCGTCGTGAGTAGCGAGTGTCTTGGCCAACTCAAGTATCGCGTCCGGTGTCGAGAACCGCTCGATCGCGTAGTCGACTGCCTCCTCGATGCGTCCTTCTTGTACCAGCATCCTCGCGTACGCCCGGGTCTGGTTCGCCGCTGCTGCCAAGTTAAGATACTCTTCGAGACGGTCTTCTCGTTCAAGCACCGCCAGCCGAGCAGTGACGATATCGTCGTTGTACCAGACATCGTCATCCGCCCAGAATTCTCCCTCGTCGAGTTCGCCTGCTATCGCCCGCTGGATCCGTTCATCGTCCCATCCTTGAGCCGCTGCGTCTGCCGCAGCCAGCAACGTCGACTCGCCCATGTAGTACTCGAACTGCTCGTCCCACTCGATGAGGCGTTCCTCCCAGTCATCGCGATCGGACGCGGTCAACTCGGCCGTGAGAATCGCTTCGGTGAATGTCTTACTGAGTGCTTCGATCACCTCGAACACGCGAGGAACATCATAGGGAAGGAGATTGGCCCACCTGTTGTCCGCGAGTTCGTCCGTGACCGCTGCGAGCACCTCGAGTGCCGTCTCGCCGTCACCGGCCTCGATCGCTCTCCGTGCCTGTTCGATTAACCCGTCCAGTTCCTCAGCCATCCGTTCTGCCTCAGCGTAGGCATCGTTGTGTCCTCGCTGTCCCGGCTTCGGCAGTGCATGGTTCACTTGTCGACGTATCGACTCGGTATTCACGGACACAGCGGTATCGGGAGCCGTATCATCTGTAGAGGTGAGGCGAGTCTCGAGCCAATCGGTCACCTCCGGACGATTGTCGGCAAGTTCGACGAGCAGGTCTTGAAGTGTCTCTCGATCCGCGTTGGCGACCAGTTCCGAAATCGGTGGCCGATCGCGTACGCTCTCGGGATCACGGATGCACGTCAACAGCACAGCAACCCGGTGCTTGCAGATACCGCCGTGGTCGTAGGGACACGAGCAGTCCGTGCCAGCGACCCCAGCGTCGTCAAATTTGATAGTGACTGTGTAGGGTTGGTACTGACTCCCCGTGACGTCGGCTTGGACTGTCTCACCGCGTCGAGCCACATCACTGACCGCTCCCTGCTCGTAGTAGGACTGTCCCCGCTCGTAGGATTTGGATCTCGATAGTTCTCTAACAGTCGCTTCTGTCAGGGTGGGCCATTCCCCGCCACTCATGTGTCGACTGCTACGACGGCCCCGGTGTTATAGTCCTGGTGTCGTGTTGCTATGTGGGACCGTCTCAGACGTCGTCCGGGTTCCGCGACCGTCCAATCGCACCTGCGAGTGCGAGGAGATAGCCCACACCGTACTGGACGTCTGGATCGCGGACTCCCCGCGCGAGTCCGAGTGCACCGACGCGCTCGGGATCCTCGGCTTCGGCCGTGCCGACTCCCTCGAGGAGTCGCTGTACGCCATTTCGGGTCTCCGTGTCGGCTGCCGTATCGGCGACTTCGCCGAGCGCAGCGCCCGTGCTCGCGAGTTCGCGAATCATCTCGTCGCTGAGTGCGGCACTGCCCAGTGAAGCCACATGAGCTAGCTCCACGAGGTCATCAAGCGCGCCCGACTGCTGCAGCGTGAGGATCGTCTCGAGTGCCGCTTGGAGTTCCGCCCCGTTGTCGCCGACGGCTGCGGCGAGACCGACGGTCTCGTCGGTCGCGAGGCCGTCTGCAGACTCCGCGAGTGTCGTGGCCGTCCCCGAGAGTTCTCGGACCATTTCGTCACTGAGTGCACTCTCGCCGAGGGACAGCACGTCCAACAGTTCGTTCACGGCGTCGAGCCGTTCGACGAACGCAACGACTGCCGCCGGGTTCGCTTCGACCGCCGCTTCGAGCGCGTCACGCTGTGGTGGCTGGTTGTCTGACATGCTCAGAGCAGCCCCCGTGCGGTGAGCCAGTAGGCCTCGTTGTACGCCAGCTTCGACCAGTGCAGTTTCTGCGACGGCGGCGCCGGATTCGGCGGGTTCTCGTAGTCGAACGCAACGAACGACGCTTCATCCATGCCCGTCTCGAGGAAACAGAGCGTCTTTCCGTCGTACGACGCCGTCGCTGGGTAGCCACGGACGTCGCTGGATAACCGTTGTGCCACGACACCGGCCTGATAGTGTGCGACACTCCCCGCCTTCGGGACAGCGGTCTCGGCCGTATCACCGAGCGCGTACACGTCGTCTGCGTGCTCGGCTTCAAGGGTATGTTTGTCCACGCTGACCCAGCCGTTGTCACCGAGGCCAGCCTCCGTTATGAGGTCGACGCCGCGGTGTGGGGGGATACTGACGAGGAGGTCGTAGTCGATATCCGACCCCTCCATCGACGTGATGACCTTGGCATCCGGGTCGACCTCGTCTGCGTTGAAGGACGTCTTGACATTGATGTTGCGCTCCTCCAACAGTGGCATGGCCCACTCGGCGATCTTCGGGTTGCTGTGGACGTGGTTAATCGGGTACGTGTAGGTAATCTCGATCGCCTCTCGAAGCCCACGCTTGCGGAACCAATCGTCGGCCATGAAGACGAACTCCAGCGGTGCGGCCGGACACATGTGGGGCGTCCCGATGACGCTGAGCACGAGGTGCCCCTCGGTGAACGACAGCAGTTCCTCGCGAAGTGCCACCGCACCATCCTCACTGTAGTAATCGTGGCCGCCCTCGGCAAGCCCCTGGATCTCGTCCGGAGCGAGCGTTGCCCCCGTCGCGAGGACGAGCGAGTCGTAGTTGACCGGCCCGATGCCGTCGTGGTAGCGGAGCTGTTTGGCGTCGGTGTCGATGTCGCTGACCCGGGCGTTTCGAAGGTCGATGCGATCGTCGATGAGCTCCGAGAGGAGCCGACGACCATCTTCGGGTTCTCGTTTGCCGAACGGAACATAGAGCCAGACGGGCTTGTAGACGTGGTCAGGACCGTCGTTGACAAGCGTCACGTTGACGTCTCCCTCGGCTAGCTCGGTTGCAAGGCGCTCTGCGAGGGTGTTCGCCAGGACGCTACCTCCGGTTCCCCCGCCGATGATGACGATCTGGTGACTCATGGCTTCATCACGGCGAAGTCGTTGCTGTCGCCCTGTCCGATAGTCCCCACCACTGTCTTTCCTGACTGTTCGGCCCACGTGGGAACAGCACTAAGCGACTGGTCGGTGTCACGCAAGAACCGCACGAGTGCCCCCGACTCGGCGCGTTTTCTTGAACCGACGAGGACCATCAGCGGCCCAGGGTACGCTGTGCCCACCGTATCCACCATCTCGTCGAATTCCAGCTCTATATCTGACATTATCCGTCAGAAGTACCACCTAAAGACAGTTAATCATGTGGTATGTTCAAACACCACACATTCTACTTCGTCTATGCGACGGGAACGCGATACGACGACTTCGGCGATAACGCATTTGCCACACTCATCGAACCCACGTTAGCAGATTTTCGCAAACGAGACGTTTGAGCGTCTCTAGCAGTCGGCACTTCGCAAGTTGTACTTTGTGTGTCTGATTACAGAAAGTCCATGACTTTAGTCGTGGGAAAAGTCACTGCCATTGGTGAGTGTTGATCTCGCGAACACGAGATCGGCGTTGTTGGATTCACAGCCAGAGACACGCTCATTGCAGTCAAGTGTGAGTTCCAACAGGTGTCTTCGCCCGCAAACGCGACGAATCGGCCTTGGAGGCCGCGGTCATCCTGAGTGACGTCCAGCAAAAGCATCCGAAGCTTCTCGGCAGTCAGTTCCTCGACCAGGAATCACACCGTTCGAATCAACTGGTCTCGAATCGCCCGTTGGGTCGCTGCACAGGAGGCATCACAATCGGCGATGGTGGCCAATATCGGATGGTCGACCTCGAGATTCTGATACAGGTACAGCACGAATATCCGGTGTGTGATCTCGGAGTGTGGAAGTCGCGCCGTGGAGGCTTGAAGGAACGATTGGCGTCGTGTGACGAACTCATCACACCGTCTGCGGTATGTATCCAGTGTTTCGTGGTGGGCTTGAAGTTCGGGAAATCCGAGTGTCTCAAAGTATTCACTGTCAATCTCAGAGCGGGTTGCAGAGAGTTCCTCGCTCAGGGATTTCGTCTCCGCCACCAGCGAGCGCTCCTGCTCAAGTACGTGTTTCAGTACCTTCGTCTCTCGTTTTCGACTCGTTGCTTGTGAGAGAACCTCCTGTTTCACCTCGTCGGTGAACGATCCGTTCGAGCCGGGGGCAAGTGCAAACGCGACCGGCTCAGACAGTTCTTCGCTTATCGTCGTCACCACCGATTCTGAGTGCTCGAGGTCTTGTGTACTTTCGGCGCCGATCGTCTCATCGAAGATGGTCCGAACGGTCCGACAGGCATCGTCTTCGGCGGGTGCTGTGTGACTCGCAGTGTGCCCAGACGCCGTTGCGCGGGGCTGTGTCGCTGTATGTTGTCCTGTCTTCAGCGATGACACACGCGAGAGAAACCGCTCGATAGCCGACAGTCGGTCATCGATCGCCTGGTATTCGTCGTCCACACATCGTTGTGCGTCGGCAAGGCGGTCGTTCATGAGCAACCCCTCCCCACTGGACTGGTGGCGCTCGCCATTCGATGGGTGTGGGATGCGTCCCGCTCACGTTGGAAGGCGGTCCGTTCGGAAAGACGACGTAGAACCGCTTGGCCGCGATTGCCGCAGATCTCGACGGATGGTTGATTGGTATGAGTCATCATAGCGTGGCTTATTTTATTATCATCGGGTAGCGGTGTGAATCATATAAAGTTAAAGGCCAGCTGTTGCGATTCCAGAAATTACGCACATCTTCCATTTGCCCCGGGCTACCCGTGGCCAGATGTCGACGAATGCCTCAAAATGCACGTTACGAGAACCGTTGGAAAGGACAGCATTGCAGCTGGTTTCAGTTGTCGGTACTCTCTGAGGGCTCGTCTGGACGACTTCGATTCCAGACATTGTGGGATCCCCCCTTCTCGACGGAATCGAATCTCAACGGACACAACTCGCTGCGGAATTCGAACACCAGTGAGATGGTCACACTACGCTTCGAGTGGTTCGAGTGTTCTCTCCACTTATATACGAGACAGAGTGGTCGTTTCGAGTGTAGCGAGTCGCAGCCGGGTTGTCGAAAAACGAGACACCACCATTTCATCTACTCCGCTTTGTAAACCCGTGGGCAAATGGACTAGACGGGGAGTAGGAACGCTTCAGACTCCGTTTATTGGCAATAGTGATGTGTCCGTATTCACGAGATGGGTTCTACTTGCACCTCGTCAGGAACAGCTCAATTTCAGACAACGACCACGAAAGCGCACATGGCCCTCGCACCCATTGAGATGGTCGAAATTAGCACTCTATTACTCACAATGAGGAGAATTCTCGAGTGGAAGGGCAATCAGAATTATAGCATCTCGACGATGAGAGTACTCTCCTGAGAAATTGTCGCGCCACGGGTTTCTGAGACACACCACTGCTTCAAGTGAAGTGTCGGGTCAAATCACTCCGCTTTGCTTTGCAGTAGTCCGAATTTCGTTTAGCGTCCCCTCAAGTGAGAGTACATCTGTTAACGCCGTTAACGCACCCGTCAGTGGGACATCGAGCGAGTAACTGTAGTAGTTTCCTCGAGAGCCAGAGCGATTTTCTTCAGCAGACAAAATTCCGAGCATGCGGAGGTCAGACAGATGGTTGTGAACCGACCGCTGTGCCAACGATTCAACGCCGGCAGTTTGACACAACTGAGTGTACTCGTTATACACATCCCGCATTCGACACGGCGTTTTGCCTTGGGCTGCCTTCGAGACAACTGCCAGCAATACGTAATGCCCGTTTACCGTCAGCTCACGCATTCCCTCGACCACACGTTCTTTTTCTAGTTCTTCACGGGCATTCTCCACGTGGGAGCGCGTGATCTTTGAATCATCTTGGTTCTCCGCGAATTCACCTGCCAGTCGGAGCAAATCCAGTGCTTGTCGTGCACTCCCACTGTCTCGAGCAGCGAGCGCCGCACAGAGATTCACTGCACCATCTGTGTATCCCCCCTCCGACAGTGCGACGCCTACGCGAGATTCAAGGATGTTCTGCAGTTCGGGGGCATCGTATGGCGGAAAATGCAGTTCACGTTCACAGAGCGTGTCTTGTGCACGGGGATCGAGCCGATCACGAAACTTGAAATCATTCGAGATGCCGATGATGCCCACCTTGGCGTTGTTCAGTTTCCCGTTTGCTCGGGCCCGTGGGAGCTCATAGAGAAGTTCATCTCGCTCTCCGATTGAATCGATCTCGTCAAGAACGATAAGCACCGTTCCACCTAATGAATCGAGCTCGCGGTATAGCTTCTTGAAAACGGTCTGTTGAGGGTATCCAGTTGAGCTAATCTCTCCACCACTGGGACGAAGCTCATTGACGAGCTCAATAGCAACCTGATATGATGAGTTCAACGTCTTACAGTTCAATGAGACAACATGGAGATTGACGTCATCGTACTTCTTGACGTCTTCACTCAGTACAGACATTAGATACTCTGTGACTGCTGTTTTCCCCACCCCCGTATTTCCGTAGAGAAAGATATTGTTTGGTTCCCATCCATCGACAACCGGTTGGAGGGCGTCCATGTACGCGTCGATCTCCTCATCTCGTTCTTGGATTCGTTCAGGATGATACGACTCGCCCAGCGCGTCTTTATCTGTGAAGATGTTCTGTTTTCGCTCAAACCGACGCATTATCTTCTATTACTAGATGTCTTCATATAAAGCCACCCATTCAAGTGATTCAAGTGATTCGGCTGAACAGCCATGCACAGACACACCCCACGCTTGCAAGTGAAGCGAACTGTGAGAGAGGTCTGAAATGAGCGACACACCATCATTTCATCTAATTAGCTTACATAATTTCGAGAGTTGAGTTGGATTGCATTGGTCTAGCAGGCCTCATTCGCCCATATTCACTTGCAGAGGTGGTGTGTCCAAAGTCACGCCTGTAGGAGAAACACAGCTTCACTTGTAGTGATGGTGTGTCTGGGTTCCCTTTGTCCTCCAATCGTAGGGGTTTCACTTGCAAAAGTGGTGTGAGTGTGGCTGAAGCCACGCCCGTAAGGAGACACAGCTTCACTTGCAGCGGTGGAGTGTCTGTCTTCTGGTGGGTCGTGAAGCCATGTTCAGTGAGAGAATACTTTGGAAGCCCATGCGGGATACGACCACGAAGAGAGAATACGTTTTGCCAACTCACTAATCCGGACCCCAGTCTTCGTGACATGTCCAACGTCACTCAATACACACTCAGAGCGAACCTTCGGTGTTCAGACACCCAGCTTCCACTTCAAATCAGAGATGGGTGTTACTGTGATCTGCTTGAGTATGAGCGACGATCGAGTCGAGACAGAGAGTGCCTTTCGTGAGTAAACTCTCGGAAGAGATGGTGAGACATACACCCACAAACGAAATGACCCTTACCCCTCCGCCGAGAACAAACGAAATGTACTCTCTGAGTGGACTACAGAGAGCGCTTTCGGCGCTGAAACCACCAACGCAGAGCGATCTCTCATCGCCCCGGTGAACCACAGCAATGAGAACTGTTCCCCCAAGTGGGATGTCAACCAGGGATTGGTGCGTCTCATCCCAAGATGACAGTACATTTCGTGAGAAATCGTTGCACTACAGACTGTTGGAGATACACCACTGCTGCAAGTGGAGCGAACTGTGAGAGTGCAAGTCAGAACCGTCAACCTTCACTTGTAGAGGCAGTGTGTAAGGGACTGTAGTTCACGTCCGCTGGAGGGCGTTTCATTGCAGCGGTGGTGTGTCTGAGTGCTTCACTTGTAACGGTGGTGTGTACAGCCGAACCCACGCCCACAGTAGAGACACGCTTCACTCGCAAGCATGGTGTGTCTACCTGGCTACCTCATCGATACGAGAGTCCTAGTACCCGAAAACACACTTCTTTTACTCCAAACGAGGGGTAGGAGAGTGCACAGCAAGCGTCACCTATAACACTGGCTTCGCGACGCCGACACACTACTCTTCCGAAGCCAACTGCTCACAGTGGCACACCCCTCTTCCGGAGTTCAATTGAAAATCGGGGCTGAAACTCCCCGACAAACAGCGCGGACAGTCCACAGCGACTACAGAGGGTTTGGCCAATCGATATGTGTTCGCTCCGGAAGTCCGGTGTCCATATCAAAACTCGTGCCAGAGACGGTCTGGTGAAGAGCTTCGGAAGTCCGGTGTGTCTGTACATCGCCATTCGATTCCGGTCCCCCACTCGCTAGTCCGCCTCTTGCGACGTCGTCAGATCTAATCCGACGTCAAATTGCGCTCACAGCACAGCTTCGGTACTCACACAGCCCGTTTACACTTCGAACGAGGGATGGGTCATCCCATCGGTCCCTTCGAGTAGTCCTCCAAAAACGCAGCATGGAGAGTACGTTTCGTGAGTTACTCCGCTTGAGAGATGCTCAGACCCCGATAAATCTGGATGACGCGCTCAGACGAAACGACCCCACCTCGCTGTCGAGAACAGACGAAACGTACTCTCCGTGTGCGTCACAACGAGCGGGTGCCACTGGGGGGATACCACATAGAGCTCGCTGATCGAACCCCACGAACAACGGAAACGAGGGGTGTACTCCACTCACCAAATACTGGAAATACTGGAAATGGTGGTGTGTCTTCGGGAGCAGGGCAGTAGAACCACCACTGAACATGCCCCTTCTCTCAGGACGCCCACTGAACCGAAACCGACCAGAGAGTACGACAAACTCCCGAAATCGCGCCTCTTTCACTCAAAACGAGGGGTGTGCCTCAGACCCAGGGAGTACTTTTCGTGAGTATCCCTCGAGCTCGGATGCTCACACAGGAGGTTGCACGAGAAACGTCTCACACTCGAGTGGATCACCGGTCACGATTCCACCCCACTACCCACACGCTACAACCAACTCACACGTTCGCTTAGGAGTTCAATGAGCGGCAAGACGAATCCCGGTTCGAGCGCAAAGTAGACGATCCCCGCCAATAGCAGGAAGTTAGTTGTGACACCCGCAGTCAAGCCGAGAAGGGCGGCGCCGACAGGCGTGGAGCGCTCGGGAAGGCGACGCTGTACGAGAAGCCAGCCAGCGAGACACGTCGCCGCCGCGAGGTTCACCCACGCGTGGACCTGCGCTGCTTCACCAAGATTGGTGTTCAAGAGAATGAGAGCGACGACGAGCAGCTGGACGCCGATACAGACGGTGATGGCGAACGAGACAGCGAGGGTGCGTGGATACGCAAGGAGATCGTGGACCGACTGGAACCGGAACACAGCATACAGGAGTAAGGGCATCACGGGCAACAGGTACCGCACCGTAATCATCACGTGCAGTGGGAGTCGCGGGAGATAGAAGAGCACGAAGAGAACGGCGATGGCGGCGACCAGAAGGTCAGTGGCATGGCGAGCAGAAAGTGCACGACGACGAGTGATGAGCGTCACCACGTCGGTGCGGCGGAGTCGGCCCACGAGTGCCCCAGGAAGCACAACGAGCGCCGCGAAGATCGGCGCCGACTCAAGCAGTGAGAGGTTGATTGCGTGGCCCAGATCCTTGCGGGCGATGGCCTCGATGTAACCCCCGCGGATGAACACGTGATAGAGACGTGTGGGTTCGAGCACGGCAGTGAATCCTGCCGAGAGCATTCGCCAGAAGCGAGCGACGGCGGCGACTGCCGCAGCACCTGCCCGCTCACCTACTACTCGAGAGTCCTCTTCGAGAGGTGAATCTCTTTGTGGCGGTGCAGTGTCGCCAGATGGCGTTTGAGAAGACCCGGCCGGCGTGTCGCTCTCAGGCACTGGCTGGCCACCAGATCCGAGCAGTTCGCCGGTATAGCGCGGTAACACACGCGGCGGTTTGAATGGGTTCCCTGCAATGAGCAGGTTCGTAATCATGAACGGCAGCAACGAGATGACAAAGACCACCCCGAGAACCGCCAGCTCACGGGGAGAGTTCGAGTCGGCAGTGAGGAGGTCAACGCCACCAAGTGCGACAAACACGACGAGTGCTTCAGCAGGTTGGAGCCACGTGGCTAGCCCAACGAACGCATACGAGAGCGCACGAAAGCGGAGTGCCGTCGTCGAGTCCCGAGCAGCGCGACTCCGATAAAAGGCGTAGACGACGGTGAGGACAAGCGCCGCCATGTACGTATGCCGTTTTGGAATCGTCGCCCAGAAGCTCACTGGGGTGGCAAAGATGATAGCGAGGCCGGCTGCAAGGCCAATATATCGGCCATGAATTCGAGTGAGCAGGCGGTAGGTAAGTACTGCGACGAAGCCGGCCGCAATCATCGAGGTGAGTTGGAGCGCCAGCAAAGCAATCCACTTCTCATCGAGGTGGGTTGCAAAGGCAGTGTTGAGCGCGAATACCGAGAGGGCACAGACAGCGCCGACACGAGCTGCGAGGAGTTCACGGTTGAGAAGACGGCCTGCTTGGTAGATTGTAGCCAAGAACGTAAGTGACCACAGTCCGATGAGCCCAATCTGGAGGTCGCCAACAGCGGCCAGTCCACGGAGTGCATAGATCACTGGGAGTGAGACCACAATCTGGGCGTAGTTGCGTCCGTACCGATGGCCATGAGTGGTGATCATCCCCGGCGTCGCGCCCGACTCCGGTCCGTAGATGATATCAGTGACCGCAAGGTGACCATTGGCGAGGTTATACAGGGCGTTTGCGATGGTGTAGTTGTCGTTAACAAGGATGCCAACTCGCCAAAACAAGCCGACGAAGGTCAGTGACGCGAGGAAGAGTAGCAGGCCATAGTTGTCCCCAAAGAGCACTGTAGAGAGCCGCGTGAGGAGCGAGGTCTCTGTTGTGTCGTCGTGAGCGCGGTGCTGAGACCACCAGAAATCCATTTACTGACTTCCCCCACTCCCATCGACGACGATGGTAACGTTCTCCGTCGCGAGCGTTCGTGTCGTGTTGTTCGCGCGGACCGACAGGGTTGCCGTAGCCGGATAGGTTTGAGCGTCGATTTGGCTCGCTTCGATGCGACCGCCATGGACACCAAGAGTAACATTGCGGGGAGTTTCTGCGTCGACAGCGCTGACTCCTTGGGTTGTATAGCCCAACTCGGGGATTGCAATCTCGAAGGTGACTAAGACGGAGTTGGTGACCTCGTCAATATGGAACCGCGCTGGTGGAGATGCAAGTTTATAGACGCCTGAGCCGGCGACGCCTTTCTCCAGTCGATAGCCCTCTGTGGGGATTGAGACATTGGACGCGACGAGCGAGCCATTCTGGGCGTCAACTGAAGCAAGCCCACTTGGTTTGTGTGAATCAGTGGGCGTGAGATCAACCCCACTCACGAGCGGCCCACTCACGAGTATCACCGCACAAACACACAGCACTGTCGCGACGAGCGTGCGGTGAGGTGGCTTCATTTGCTTGGTGTGGGGTAATCAATTTGATAAAACTGCTGGTAGAGACAGTATTATTAGCTTGAATATCCCAGTATGGCAGACAGAATATATATCGGCGCGCGTTCAGGTTTCTCGGCCAGCGTCTTTATAAGTGATTGCTGGTGAGCGGAGAGTAACCTGTGATAGTTACCGGCATGTAAGGAAGTGGGGTAACTCGACGCTGTCTATGGATTTCGAAAGTTCCTTCGAAAATCTATATTCTGGAAATAAACACAGTCTTTATGTAGGTGCAGTTAGTTTTGGATGTTGAACACGTCACGAACGAACCACACTTCCCTACGCAATGCAGAGGGGCACTCCGGGGTCGACCCGTGCAGTCTGCCTCGGAGTGGGCTGGTGATGGGAGTCGTTTCAGGCGTGGGAGAAACAACACAATGCAAATCAGAAATCTGTTCAACAAAGAGGATCGTGCGGTCAGTCCTGTCATAGGTGTGATACTTATGGTGGCGATAACTGTCATCTTGGCGGCAGTTATTGGGACATTCGTACTCGGTCTCGGCGACAACATTCAGACGAACGTGCAAGCTGGTTCAACTGTTCAGACGAATGGTGTTGACCAAATTACGACGACGTTCGTTTCGGCGCAAAAGTCTGGGACCACGCTCACGATCGACTACAGTGGTGGCATTTCAGGCAGCCTTGATGCATCGAGTGAGACAGAGATAACCGATATCGGGAGCACCGCTGTCGCGACGCTTCCGAGCGGTAACTCTGGGACGGTAACGGTGACTGTGACGGCCCACAACGGCGATAGCCAGACAGTCATTATGACTAAAGAAGTCGAACTCGACAACACCGCATAATAGCGTTCCACACGCTCGATTTTTAACACACACATACCTAACCAACAAAGATACATACAGACCATACTACTACAGCGATTCAACTGAACCTACAAATCCGGCTCTTTGACGCCGTCATCGACTGTACGTCCGCCAAACCATCTGTTATTCAGAGGATGCCACACAATAGTTCTCAACCACCAGTATTCACAAACCCAACCGTGGATAAGACACACAACTGGTGGAATCACTGGACGACAAACAAATGGGGGCTGTCTAATCGCTGGGTAGCGGGTGTGAGACGTATTCTATGACACGCTCGTTATTCAAGCTATAGTTTGACTTCTCGGTTATATTCGAGATATAGACTCCCAAATTGTATGGTGATCACGACATAGTGTCACCAAATTATCCAGACAATTCGCATCCTTATATTCCTCGAACTTACGGAACTTAATTCGATGATGCACGTGAAGACTGCACCCGTAGCGTTCCCGATGATCAGCATCCGTCATTGAGCAGTTTGTATGTTGACATCGATACTGGTCACGACGGAGTGCCGCACGTCGCTGCGAGGGCCAATTTGGCCCATAGTAGATGTACTCACCTTCCGAATCTCCAATCCGATACGGCTCAAATCCTGCCTCCTCTAACGCTGCGCTCCATGTCCCGAATCGATAAACAAACGGTTCACGCGAAAATGATCCGTGTACTTCCATCTCCTCGCGTGTTGGAACACGACCTAACTCGGCAGCGAGTGCCTGCAGCTCGTCGATCAGTTCTTCTTCAGAGGCACGAGCGGGGTTCCAATCCCGATGTTCCAGCCCAGCAACGTCCCACGCGTTTGTCCAAGATCCGAAGGCTCGGAGGTATGCATCTGATGAGTGCTCTCCATGCTTGTCCATCTCAAACCGCGTTGGTGTGTGCCCGAGATCGTTAGCTAACTCTTGCAGCGACTGAATCAGAACGCTATCGCTGATGTTGTTCTGATGATTCGGAACTAGTCCAGCAGCCCGCAGTGCATCCTTCCACGAACCCCATTCGCGATAGTAGGGCCGTTGAGTAAACCGCCCATGCTCGTTCATTTCGATTTGTGTCGGTGACTTCTGCAACTCCTCAGCTAATTCCAGAACAGCCTCAATCAACTCCTCTTTCTCGATCCGCCGACTCGTCCGTCTTTCCTTCGACAACCCAGCGGCCTCTTTCGCCTCTCCCCACGATCCAAACGTCCGCAAATACGTATGCGCAGAATACTCGCCGTACTCGTCCATATCTTCAAACCGGGGTAGCCTGTCCAACTCCTCGTCCAGTCGCTGCAACTCCTCTACAAGCCGCTCTTCCGAAATCCCGTTCTCGTGATTCGTTCCCAACCCGGCAGCCTCAAGCGCCGCATTCCAACTGCCCCACTGCGTATAGTACGGCGTCGACGAGTGTGGGCCTTCCTCATTCATCTCCGTCCGCGTTGGCGTCTTCCCCAATTCCACTGCAAACGCTTGCAAATCCGCGATCAACGTCTCTTTGTCTCGTTTCGTCATTTGGGTTCCTCGCAGTCAGTGATGTTCATTCGAGCAGATCCGATCAGCTGCGCTGTGTGGGGTCAGGCCTCACCTGTCCACACAGAGTGGATAACCTGGCTAGCAGCGCTCGCTCTCCTCTCAGGATGCATCCACTCCCCTCTGGGAGCGAGAAACATGCCGTCCATCCACCCGCCGCTGGCGACGCTCCAAAACGGGGAACACGCATACATGTCGATTCGCTCGGGAAGTCCCTGGCAGCCACAGATGGCACACTCAATGAGTACAGTCATACAGCAGCCCCAGAGAGCGCATCGAATAGCCACTCAACAAGTGAACAGTCGTCGTATCGGCACTCATCCCAGTCGACGTGAGTAGTAGTGTACTCAACCCACCGCTCGATCTCCCGCGTGTGTTCGATGTGTGCGATAGTACCGTCGACGACGACCCATACCACCCCTAAAACGGCATCACAGTAGTGGAACCGTCCGTTCGCGTCTCGTCCGAGACAGTGTCGGTCGTCGGTTAAGACGTCAAGTTCTTGTCTGTCGAATTCGTGTTGCGACATGGTCTTACTCTGGCTGAGAAGACCAGTGCTCGCGTGCGACAACACGCGGGCGTTCTCTAATCCTGCAACGCCTCAAGGAACACGGCTTCTCTACCTTTGCATTATACTGCAAAGGGCATAAGTATTTCCTTTGCAGCTATCTGCACAGGACAAGAGGGATCAGTCAAACAGACTAATGCAGATGGCTGCAAAGGCCTTGCCAATGGCAGATCGTGACCGAGACACCGACTCCGGGCGCTATACAGAGACGTATCCACTGACCGCGTTTATTGAAGCACTCAAGTCACTCGGTGGTTCAGCCGGCACACAGGACGTCGCTAACGAAGTCGGCTGCAAGTATCGCACTGCGAACGCTAAATTGCATGAGCTGGATGACGAGGGGCGTGTGTCGTCACAGAAGGTTGGCAACGCATACTTGTGGACACTTGTTACCGATGAGTGACGATCGAAGTTGGGGTCCATTCGAGGATAGAGTCCTCGAAGTACTCGCTGGTAACGCGTCTGACTCGTACCAGCGAAAGACGCACTCGTGAATGTAGACTTACATGGGCAAGATCGAAGATGACATTGAGATGCTCAAAGAGCACAACCCGGGGTTACTCGAAGAACTCCGCGACGTCGTCTGCGAGGACTAAAAGAGAGTATCGTCGCCTCTGCGCACTTTCACTGAGACACAATCCAGAGCATGCCGTGTCGCGTACGCTGCGTGAACAGCTGTGCTCGACCCGTCACACGTCAACACACCGAATAACCGATACCACGCCTGAGGATTACCCCACTATGGCTGGAGGTCGTGGGCTACTCACAGAGCGTGAACGGGAAGCACTGGCTGGCGATGCATCTGATTTCTATCGCTACAAGACGCGGACGTACGTTCGACGGCGATTGCAGGAACTCGAGAAGGACGTCGAACGCTTGGAGGAACAAGACGAGCAACTCCTGGAAGAACTCCGCGACGTCGTCTGTGAGGACTAAGAGAGTCGGTCGCCGTTCCCTTCTCTCCCGTTCTCGACTTGCACTCTAAAGACTAGAGCCCTGCCAGACGTGCGCTACGGCCTCGTAGTGTGGCGTTCCCGCGGCGCCGATCACGACGCCGAAGCGATGGCGATGGCTGGGTGTGGAGTGGCAGTGCTCCCGTTCGATACGACCCGTCGGGGACCGGTTGAAGCGGAACAAAGAGCGGACAACGACAGCCAGTGGGCTCTCTGAGAGCACCGGGAAACGGACACAGCCCAGGAGAAGTTGAGAAAGGATGCACGAGGCGGGTCAGAGGCAATACCGCTGGCACCCTTCCATTCGTATCTATCTTAAAATAATATAATAATGCTTTGATCGCTATTATAATGGAGCAAATAAAGGTCGAAACGAGCAGGCAACGCCGAAGAAACGGGCTGGCCGAGAGCACTGCTGTACAAACAGATCTCCCGGCCGAAACACCAGACCACTCAAAGACCGAGAGCGTTCGATTGAGCAGGGAATCGTACGCTGGAGACACAGTCACGCCCTCGCAAGACTGCAGTCGGTTGTGAAACGCCAGGGGGAAGAACGCCACAGTGGTCCGGTCCTGAATTGCGGTGGCGCTGTCGCCCGCTGCGGTGTCGTCGTCGACAGGCTGACTGCCAGTAGCGGTGGGTCAGCTTCAGCATGCGACCGTCCGTTTGATTCGTCTGCCCGCGCCATCTCGAGGTCGATCACGTGGGTTTCGGCGGCGACGTACAGAGCGTGACCAGGACGCACTCGCCGGAGAGGCATCTCGCTCATACCAGCGAAAGACGCGCTCGTACGTACGGACTCACATTGGCAAGATCGGAGACAACGTCGAAGTGCTCACAGAGCACAACCCAGAGTTACAGAGATTCAAGGAGAATGCCTGACCCTTGAGGGTCAGGATGAATCCGACACTACCTTTCGCAGTCCACTGTTCGATAACACGGCAGGATATTCCACGCTGCATAATCCCTGTCTTCAAGTAATCCTACCGACATAGGTTATATATGGCGAAACAGGTCGTCACCCGCACCTACACTGCTTCCATACGGAACCAGTCACAAGTGCAAAACGACCTTGATTCGCTCGGGTTCTCAGCCTCAAAACTCTGGAACGTCGGACGGTGGACAATCAGTCGCGTCTGGGATGAAATCGACTACATCCCCGAACACGACGAACTCACCGCCTACCTCAAAAGCCACGACCGCTACGATGACCTGCATTCTCAGTCAAGTCAGCGAGTCCTTCAAGAACTCGCTGAAGCGTTCACCGGCTGGTACGGCAAACGACGCAACGGAGATACCAAAGCAAACCCACCAAAGTACCGCAAACACAACAACGAACACCCGCGAAGCACAGTCACGTTCAAAGACGCAGGCTTCAAACTCGACACCAAGTACAACCGCGTCCGACTCAACAAAGGCTCGAACCTCAAGGAGTACTGGTCGGACTTCATCCTCTGTGAGTACCAGACCCGACCCGACGTTGACCTCTCCACCGTGGAGAGCGTCCAACAGGTTCGAGTCGTCTGGACGGGAAGCGAGTGGGAACTACACTTCGTGTGCAAAGTCGAGAGCGAGGTTGCTGAATCACCTGGTGAGAAAACGGTGGGTGTTGACCTCGGTATCAACAACTTCGTCGCACTCGCCTACGAAAGCGGCCACAGCGAGTTGTACCCACTGAACTGCTTGAAGCAAGACGACTACTACTTCAGCAAGCACATCGCCCAGTGTGACGATTCGGACTCTGAGCAAGCCACGCGGTTGAACCAGAAGAAGTCGGGTCGTCGCACTCACTACTTCCACACCCTCTCAAAGCATATCGTCCAGCGGTGTGTTGAGGAGGGTGTTGGAACGATTGTGGTGGGAGACCTCTCCGGTATCCGTGAGGATGAAGAGAACGGCGAGTCGAAGAACTGGGGCAAGCACGGCAACCTCGACCTGCACTCGTGGGCGTTCGACCGATTCACATCGATGCTTGAGTACAAAGCCGAGATGCAGAGCATCACGATTGAGCGGGTGTCTGAGCGTGATACGTCGAAGTCGTGTTCGTGCTGTGGTCGCAAGCGTGACGGGAACCGTGTTGAGCGCGGCCTGTACGTGTGCGACGAGTGCGGGGCGGTGGCGAATGCGGACGTGAATGGTGCTGAGAATATTCGGCAGAAAGTATCTCTGAGTCCCGTCACGGATGGCGGTGATAGGAGTAACGGCTGGTTGGCACAGCCATCGACGTTCTTGTTTGACAAGGAAACTGGTGCGTTTGCACCTCAAGAACAGGTTACGTCGTAAACCATAATATCCCAACTCAGCGGTGCGGCGCCGTGGGATTCCTGCGTGTTCACGCGCGGGAGGATGTCAATCGACGAGGAGATACTGCTCGCTGTCTGGATTAGCGAGGAAGGTCGTCGCTTGACACACTCCCAGCTCCATTAAATCCTCAAGAAACGTCTCGTCGCGGTCGACTGCAGTCGAGGTGACGAGCTGTCGTGGAGGATCGAGTTGGGACTCATCGAGTGCGATTTCTCGAACGGTGATCTGTTTGTACTTCTGCTCTGCCTCGTCGCTAAAGACCCCGCTACGGAGCCACGTATTCACTTGGTCGATGAAGTAGAGCTCTTGCTGAAGCGAGAGGTTACCTGCAAGTTCGTTTCGGCGGTCGTGAATCGCTTCGAGTCCAGTGAGGCCTTCCGTGTGCGTCGTCGGGTTGAGGCGGATGACCCAGATCTCGTCGGGCTTCGCTGCGGCTGTCTGGGGGCCGGTCAACAAGTTTCGGATCGGCGGATTCTGTGATAACAAGCCATCCCAGTACGCATGGGTGACGTCACTGTCCCCAGGAAGGTCGACGGCGTCGAACAGTGGTGGCACCGCTGCGGATGCAAGTACAGCATCAATCGAGATCGGTCGCATGGGACTGTCAAGTTGGGGCGTTAGTGCCGGCTCGTTACTGGAGGGGGTTGGTGAGGGATCGGTGTTGGAGGGGGCGGTTTCAGGTCGATCGGTGAAGATATCGAAACTTCCGTCGGTGATATCGACAGCACTGACGAGAACAGTGGGCGTTGGGAGCGGTGGTTCTGCGTGCGCTGTGTCGACGATGAGATCTGCAAGTGGCGGTCCAGTGAGTTGGCCTTCGAGGGTCCGACACAGTCGTCGCTGTCCCTGTGCTGCGAGTGGATTGACAGCCGGACTAAGTTGCCACAGTGGGAACCCGTTGTTTCGAAGTCGTGATGACCAGACGACGCTCTCGTTGACCACCCGTTCAAGTGGAGTGGTTGCGGCAATATCGTTCCAAAATGAATCGAGTAACTGGCGTGCGTTGTCAGCACCGTCGGCTTCGTCGTCACCAATGCGAAGTCCATACCACGTGAGGACCGCACACATGGCGCCGCCGGAGGTGCCAGTGAGGGCAGTAATCTCGTAGTCAGACCCGTGTGCTGCGAGGAGTCGTTTGAGCACACCTGCAGTGAACGCCGAGTGACTCCCACCACCTTGGCACGCAATCGCGACGGTTGGGGAATGCTGCTTGCTCATTGAAATGCACGTACTCAAATCACCGACGTAAGTCGTGAAAAGTATGGACCCTACACAAATAGCGGCGGCCTGTACGCAAACGCGACCGCAGGCTACAGGGAAAGAGCGCTGCGCGTTTCAGAACCATCATGCAGCAGGATCGTGTCGTCTCGTCTAGTTCATGACACAGAAGTTAGGCCCGCGTGCACGAGAGCTATCGATTCCCTACTATGAGGAGGCCCTCCCGGCGCACGATCAGTTCCATGCCAAGCGAGTCCGTGACCTCGCACTTCGCTTAGCAGATGAATGTGCACAGACCGTTGAGAGAGACGTACTGGAGGCGGCCGCGTGGTTACACGATATTGGCCGGCCACGAGAACGAGTTGGGAAAATTGATCAGCATGGTGTATGGGCCGCACAGAAAGCGCCAGAACTCCTCGGATCCGAATTAGTCTCTGCCGCCCAACTCGAGGCGATCCAACACTGTCTTCGGACACATAGCATCCGGGTCAGTTCCCCAGAGCCCGAGACGATCGAGGCGAAACTGCTGTTTGATGCCGATAAACTGGAGGCAGCAGGCGCACGTGGACTCATCCGGTTGGCCTGTATCGTTGGCGAGCGCTCAGGGCGAGCCGGCGAGCAGTATGCGATCATCGACGATACCTCAGTGTCCGAAATACCCTCGGAGCTGCCCGATATCACCCTCGTACAAAAGTGGGCACGTGAGCGTCTTGAGAAGCTGTATACGGAACCGGGACGTCGGCTTGGTGAGTCTCGCTGGCAATTTATCGAGGAGTTCTTCACGCAGTTCGAGCGAGAGATCGGGCGTGATGGCGTGCAGTAACTCGGGGACAATTTGTCACGCACGACTCGGCTGATGCAACGAAAGCAATGAGACCTGCTCTGTCCTGTCATCGCGCCGAACAGCATGAATCAACAGTAACTTCTTTTAGGTGTCAGCAAAATCGTGTGACGGGACCACACATGACAGACTCTGCAAACTCGAATCGAGTAATCCTCGCAGCGTTGGCGACACTTATCGTCATGCTCGGGGCAATGTTGCTTGGAGGGACAGCCGGTCAAGTTGTCTTCTCATATACCATCATCACCTTCTTCGGACTCTATTTGTTGCTCGGAGTCCAGTCGACGGCCGAACGCTACGAGTGGACACCGTTTCTCACACTCGCAGGGGCCCTCGTCGGTGTATTAGCTGTCGTCTTCACTGCACTCTGGTACTTCCATTTTCAGAATCCAACGTACACAGACCCAACATATTGGCTGGGCTTCCCGCGAGCGACAGCAGTTGTCGTGTATGCGCTGTGGATGCCGCCGGCACTGCTGTTGATGTTCGCCTACCCCTACCTGTTTGAGCGGTTCATCTGGCACGAAGATCAGGCTGAACGCTTCGAGCAGATGGAGCGTACTCCAAGTCCGGCCGCGACGGGGGATGACTGAACTGATGGCTGTTGATTACATCATCGCTGGCATCGTCGGCCTCTATCTGGTCGGGATGCTTGCGGTCGGGGTGTGGGCGACACGAGAAACGAATAGTACGGCTGATTTCCTCATCGCCGGGAAGCGATTTGGAATCTGGGCGGTTGCCTTCTCGGCATTCGCCTCGATTATGAGTGGGTTCGGGTTCATCGGCGGCCCGGGATTGTTCTACCAGGGAGGGTATGCATTCCTGTGGATTGCCATCGCTGCCCCACTTGCGTTCCCAATCTCGTGGTTCGTCCTTGGCAAGAAAATGCGACTCATGGCCGAGGTTCGTGAAATCCTCACGATCCCGGATGCAGTGTATGCACGCTACGATAGCAACGCAGTGCGTGGTCTGACCGCTGTGTCAGTTTTGCTTGGAGTCATTTCCTATCTCGCCGTGCAACTGAAAGCGATGGGCTTCGTGCTGTCGGAGATTATCGGCACGAGTCAGTTTGTCGCACTGCTGATCGCAGTCGGTGTCATCGCCGTCTACACGGTTGGTGGCGGGATGATTGCTGGCGTCATGACGGACCTCGTTCAGGGCGTCGTGATGGTTATTGGGAGTATCGTCGTCTTCGTGATAACGCTCAACTATGGTGGCGGACTTGAGCAGATGAGCAGTGATATCGCAGTGAACGACCCGACGTTTGCCGGTGCCTTCGGGAGCTTCCCGGTGATGCTCGTGCTCTGTTGGTATTTCCTGTTCACGATTGGGAACTCCGGACAACCGCATATGGCGCACAAACTATACATGATTCGTGATGTGAAGCTCCTGAAGTGGGGAGCACCCATCGCGGGTCTGTCGTACTTCGCGTCGTCGCTGATGATGCTCGGCATTGGAATCAGTGTCAGAGCAAGTGTTGAGACTGGTGGTATTGCGGCGCTTGAAAATGCGGACGCCGCTGCTCCATACTTTTTGACGAACTTCACGCCCCCGGTGATTGCGGGTGTCGTATTTGCAGCAGCACTCGGTGCCATCATGAGTACGAGTGATGCGTTCATCAACATCGGGGCAGCCAATATGGCACGAGATATCCCGGAGAGTCTTGGCTACGAGTTTACGTCAGATAGTCAGGAACTGTGGGCACACCGAATTGCTGCAGCGAGTATCATCGTCGGGTCGCTCTTGTTAGCGTACTACGCACAGATTCTGGTCGGGTTGCTCGGTGTCGTCGGCTGGGCACTGTTCGCGAGCGCGATTGTTCCGCTGCTCGGGATTGGTCTCAATTGGGATGGTGCATCACGAGAGGGGGCCGTCGCTGCCGTTGCTGTCTCGCTCGTGTTGAATCTTGGACTTGCGGCAGCTGGTGAGTTCGTCGGATTTGCACTGCCAAATGGTGTCGTCATCGGTGCCTTCACACTTGTCGTGTCTTCGATCACGCTCATCGTGGTGAGCTTCATGACGTCCTCGAGTGCCCGTGAACAGATTGCGACGGATATCCACCGCGTCGTCACCAGCTAAGCGGCCCGCTCGTCTCTTCGATTTGTATTTCGTCCGTGAACTGCATCTCGAGCCGTGCAGCCAGCGATGTGGTGTCGTGCGACCGCTCGGGGTGATAGAACTCGTAGGACTTCGATGGAGTCTCGATGATCAGCCTCGGCTTGAACAGGACTGTTCCGCTGCGGAGTTCGAGACGGGTTACATCAGCCGTGTCGATAGCAAAGCTCCGATCGTTGGCGAGGAGTTTCTCGGTCGGTGCATCGCGCAGGGTCTTCCCGATTCGTGTCGCTTCTCGCTCTCGACCGTCGCGACGGAGCAGGAATGATTTGAATGACTCCTCGGCGTACGCTGCGTAAATGCAATCGCGTTCGAAGAATAATTCGTAGTGCTCGAATGTCTGTGGACGGATGCGATACCATTTGCTGGCCCACACACGGTCATCTTGCGTCGCCGATTCGGATGCATCGCTCATTGGTCTGTCGTCGCGGGAAGCTCACACGCTAACAGCAACGCTGCGTACGTTTTCCCTTGAGTATCGTAGCGGAGGCTCATCTGTCCACCACCGTCGAGGGCCTGTGTCCCGACGAAGTTGAACGCCTGAATATTCTCGAGGCGATAGCGGGTGACATCGCCGTCGATGATCCCCTCGAAGTGAGCTGCAACACGCGCTGCAGTGAGTTGTGCTTCGAGGCGCTCAAAGGCAGCCTCGTCGGTGGCGATGACGCCGATATTCACGCGATTGCCTTTGTCACCGGAGCGGGCGTGTGCGAGTTCACCCACCGTCGTTGGCTGGGCCCACTCACTCATAGAGAGTCACCTCTGGACTAATGGACTCGCGTGGGACGAGCGTTGGCCACGTGTCAATGATTGGTTGTGGTCGTGGCCGACCACCATCAGTGAGGCCAGTGACGCTCGGGGGACCCGCCATCGACAGTGGTGCAAACTCCATCCCGAGACGCCGTAGAGAATCCTTGTCGTGACTTCGTGCTCCAAAGCGGAGCAAGATCTCGTTGTACTCCTCACGGTCGGGTGCTGCTGGGCCGTGTGTTGCATCGTAACCGACATACTCGGCGTTAGTCGCGTCGATAGCCAACTCCAGCGCTTCGATTCGCTGTTCGAGCAGTTCAGTTGCTTTGCGTGCCTTTGTGAGCGCGTTGGGACGGGAGTACAGCAACTTTCCGTTCAGCTTGTAGCCGTTCTGATAGTGAACCGTCGCCTTGTACTGAGCTGGTCGTTCGGTCCCCGTGACCGCTTCGACGCGAACGGCATTGTCTCGAACTTGTGAAATAGTGGGACTGGTGAAGTCAGCGTGGACGTCCGGTGTTGTGTATGCTGTTGGGTCGCCAATCTCGTAGATGAGTTGCTCTTTCACCGTCTCGGTGCTCACGCGACCGCCCGTTCCTGGCGGCTTGGTAATCGTGATGTCGCCAGCCGACGTGACGTCTGCGATTGGATATCCGAGGTTCTCGAAGTCGATGGATTCCCAGTCGCCGAGGAAGTTGCCACCAGTTACCTGTGTGCCACACTCAATGAGATGACCAGCGACGACGCCACTCGCAAGACGGTTATAGTCGTCTCTGGACCACCCGTGTTCGTGGATGAGTGGTCCGAGGGTAAGCGCTGGGTCGACGACACGACCCGTGATGACGATATCGGCGCCAGTATCGAGTGCCGCTGCAACTGGGAAAGCACCGAGATACGCAACTGCGGTGACGACCTCGTCGACGATCGTCTCGAAGGATTCCCCAGTGTCCAGGTTTTGGAGTGACGTAGCCGAGTTAATCTCTTCAAGTGAATCGGTAAGGGTGTCACCAGTGACCGTCGCAACGGTCACATCAAGGTTGTTTTCGGCTGCAATTGCTCGAACTTGCTGTGCACACGCTTCGGGGTTGATGCCGCCAGCGTTCGTCACGACTCGAATCTCTTGCTCAAGGAGCTCCTTGAGATGTGGCTTGACGACGAAGCGAATGAAATCAGTCGCGTATCCCTGATCTGGATCCGACTCTTGGAGCCGAGCGAGGACGCCCATCGTCACTTCTGCCAGATACTCTAATTGGAGATAATCGAACTCGCCGGTTTCGAGGAGCCGTGTAGTCGCATCCGGGTAGTCCCCCCAGAAGCCAGCCCCATTCGCGATTCGGATACTCATTGAAGCTCGTCGGCGATAGCTTCGGCTCGATCTTGGCGAATCGCTTCTTCGGCGACCATCTGGGCTGCAACCTCCTCGACGAGGTCTTCAGGGACACCTGCTTGGATAGCGATGTTCTTCGCGTGGAGACTCATGTGCCCTGATTGAATTCCCTCTGAGACGAGTGCCCGAAGACCGGCATAGTTCTGGGCTAATCCGACTGCGGCCATCACGCCAGCCAGTTCGTCTGCGGACTCGACATCCAGGAGTTCCATCGCTGCCTGCGCAGTGGGATGAAGCCTCGTCGCTCCCCCGATAGTGCCAACCTGCATCGGAATCTCGATGCTGCATGCGAGACACCCCTCCTCATCCACTTCGTAGCTGGTGAGTGGGCCATACCCGCCTTGGGCAGCATATGCATGCGCTCCTGCTTCGATTGCTCGCCAGTCGTTGAACGTCGCCGTCGCAACGGCGTCGATGCCGTTCATGATTCCCTTGTTGTGAGTTGCCGCTCGATAAGGATCGGCGGCGGCAAAGGCCCACGCGTCGACGATGCGGTCACGGACTTCAGGGCCAGTAAGGTCAACATCCGAAGACGTGAGCACCGCTGGGTCGAGCCGACATCGGGCGCGAGCAAGGCGGCGGTCGGCAAGATTCGAGAGAATACGGAGTGAGACGTTCCCATCGGTGAGTCGTTCGATTTCTGGGGCGAGTGCTTCTGCCATCGTGTTAACGGCGTTACCGCCCATCGCATCCCGCACGTCGACGACGAGGTGTGTAATGACCATCTGTCCTGTCGGGGTGTCAATGACGCGAACCTCGAGGTCTTCACAACCGCCGCCGTGTTCGACGAGGACCGGGTCCTGCTCGTTTGCGAGCTCGAGGAGGGTCTCTTTCTCATTGAGAATCCGAACCTTGGCAGCATACGGATCTGCGACATTAGTGGCCTGTATCTGTGAGATCATAATCGGTCCCGAGACGTTAGTCTCGAAGCCACCAGTCTCTCGTGCCATCAACGCCCCATAGGACGCTGCGGCGACGACGCTCGTCTCTTCGACAGCCATGGGGACCAGTTTGTCGGAGCCGTCGATAACGAAGTTCGTCGCGACACTCAACGGATATTCAATCGTTCCGATGACGTTCTCGCTGACGTTGTCGGCTGCATTGATTCCGAGGCCCACCTTGTCAAGTGCTGACTCGGCATCTGCTGAGAGGTTAGCACGGTCTGCGATAGTTTGCAAGCGCTCTTCTGGAGATTGCTTGTAGAAACCCGTGATACGAGAATTCATGACATGAACCGTGTCTGAGTGGGATAGTAAATAATTACTGCAATCAAGAGTGTTCGTCTCACTCACAAAGGTATCAAGACGGGCTGGCCAAGAGCAGTGCGGCACAAACAGGACCTGCCGGCCGAAACACAGACGTACTCAAAGATCGAGAGTGTTCAATCAAGTAGTTGGTCACGCGCTTCGGACACAGTCACAACCTCTCAACAGCCACAGACTGCACGAGGTTGTGAAACGCTAGGAAGGGAAAGAACTCTGCAGTGGTCCAGAATTGCGTTGGCTAGGTCGTCATCTTCGTTGCCGTCGTCGTCGGCATACCGACTGTCAGTAGCGATGGGTCATTTCTCTCATGTCGACTGTCGTCTTGTCTCTTCTTTCCACGCGATCTCGGTCGGTCACGCGATGTGCATAGTAATGAGATGAACAGCGACTACCGCTCGAAGGAACTATTTATATAGAAAATGTTATCAAGTGCTAATCGAAGCTACAGATATGACATCTCTCGGACCGAAACTACTTGTCATCCTCTCGCTCACCTTGTTCCTCGTCGGTGGGATCGCGAGCAATCTGCTGTTCTGACCTCCAGTGTGTTCCCAATCACGGGATGAACCTGCACGTTGTCTGGGAGAGTCGCAGCAACCGTGCGAGAGGCCGTGCTTGTACACCCGTAGATGCGACTTAGCTTCAGCTGATGAGCCCCTCACTACGACCGCAGAGACCAACCCTGGCGCCGGGAATACGCGATCAGAAACGAGAGTGCTGCAACCAGCGACACGAGAGCACCGAGCACTGCAGCGACCCGCGTGGTGTTATCCATAAAAGCGAACGCTCTTATGTAGAACTCAGGAGTGACCCTGTAGCAAGGCAATCGACGACGATTTCGAGAGATGCGCCGACGAGGTTCAACGAGCGAATGAGTCCGAACGTGTGAGCGGCCTGCTCCAAGCCTTGCTTGGACAGGCCGCGGAACTTCCGCAGCCACGGTTTGACCAGTGAGAAGAGACACTCAACCTGGTTGATGTGGACGCCGTCGGCGGAAACGTACCGTTCGTCGTGGACAACGATTCGATGGTCGTACTCCATTCGCCGGTACGCTTGGAGACCGTCGGTCCAGACCTCTCCCAGCGGTTGGGAGAGGTCTTCAGCCTCCTGCATGACCGGCGCTAAGTCCGTTTCAAAGTCGATTCCAAGATGACCGCGAATCACCCGCAGCACGTCGCGGCAGGCCGCGACGAGCGTGATTTGATCACCGTGACGCCCCTTCCATCGTGAGCGCCCCGATCGGGATGACCCGCCGCGGTAACGGCTGTTCCGCGGCGGGTCTTGGCCTTTGTAGCCTGAACACACCGTGCTCGACTCGTCGACTTGCGTTGGCCCAGAGATAGCGTGTTGGAACTGCTCCCAGACGAGGGGGAAGCCGCGCGTGACCGCGGCTTCCACCTCTCGGATCGTGTAGTAGACAGTCTTGTACGCCCTGTCGAGCACAACCGCAATTTGAGAGATACTGAGCAACGTATCCGCATAGAGGAGGTACGTGAGAAGCACCTCACCGCAGGAGAGGTGCTTCTCGTGAAAGGGTGTCCCATAGGTGTAAACCGGTTTGAAATCGCAGTTTCGGCAGATAACGCGATCGGACGATTCCCACGTGTGGATGCTGGGATGGTCGCAGCGAGGACACGTGGTATACTCCCAGAACTCCTTGAGTCGCCGCTCGATGCCGGCATCGAGCGGCTCGGTGTCCAACTCGAACAATCCAATATCGACGAGCTGGCGAAGCATCCCACCGAACGCGGGCTGAGTCTGAGGCATAACCTCAAGTTTTCGGCTCGCTCACCGTAACTACACGGTCGTTCCGCAGCTCTACACAAGAGCGAAAGCGAATAACGAAGCGATCAAGAGAAACGATATCCAAATCGCCGTTATCGCAGTCCGTTTCGAAGTCATACGTTTTGCTACCAAGTTGTCATATAAATGACTTTCTACAGATGAGCAAGTCTAGTGCCTCGGGGCTTTACCCTAAGGCGGTTCACACTAGGCTCAGTTTGGTGAGGACAGGGCAGAGGACGTATCGACAGCTTGCACCACAAGTCTCGTATCTCAGACGCAGAGAAGTGGTAATTCGAGCGAGATCCGATCTCACTCCGTACATCCAGATAGAGAAGAGGATTCGATAGTGGCAAAAATCCAATCCTTAGCTTCTCTCAGTTGATGAGCTGGTGGTGCTCAGCTCAGCTGAGGTCGTCTAGCGCGGTCCGAACTGCGTCAACGGCCTCGCCGAGTTGATCCTGTGAGATCGTCAGTGGGGGCTGGAAGCGCATCACGTTCTTGTAGTAGCCGCCGACGCCCATGACGACGTTCGACTCCTCGCGAAGATGCTCGCCAACGGCGGCCGCGAGTTCCTTGTTCGGGCGTGGCGCAACGTGCTGTGGGCCACTCGTCCCTGGTTCGATAAGTTCGATACCCTGCATCAAACCGAGGCCACGCGTCTCGCCGACGACCTCATAGTCGGATTCGAGCGTATCGAGTTCACTTGAGAGCCACTCACCGTTTTCGCGGGCGTTTGCTACGATGCCGTTTTGGAGCTCATCGAGAGTCGCCAACGCGGCTGCGCAGGCAACGGGGTTGCCACCAAACGTTGAGAGATGATCGCCAGATCCGAACGCGTCGGCGATCGCTGTCGGGGCGGTGAATGCACCAAGTGGGAGGCCATTCGCGATGCCCTTTGCCTGCGTCAAGATGTCCGGTTCGACGTCGAAATGGGTGCTAGCGAAGAGTTCGCCAGTGCGGCCGTAGCCGGTTTGGACTTCATCAGCGATGAGAAGCGCGTCGTGATCGTGAGCAATTTCTTGGACACGCTTGAGCCACGCTTCAGAGGGCACGATGATTCCAGCCTCGCCCATGACGGGTTCAACGATGACCGCTGCGAGATCACCGCTCGTATGCGAGCCGATGACTCGTTCGAGAGCGTCGGCACAGTCAGCACCGCAGGTGTCGCCGTCACAGCGAGGACATCGGTAGGCGTATGGCGGCGCCGTGTGAGCAACGTCGTTGAGTGTGGGTGCCATGTCCTTCTTGTAGGCCGTATTCCCCGTGAGGGCGAGACTTCCAAGGGTACGGCCGTGAAAGCCCATCTCCAGAGAGATGACTTCTTTGGAGCCAGTGTACTTTCGCGCGAGTTTGATGGCTCCCTCGACCGCCTCTGTCCCGGAGTTACAGAAGAACGTTTTTTGGAGGTCGCCAGGCGTTACCTCGGCGATGGTCTCGGCGAGATCAGCGACCGGCTGGTTTGGGTGAACATACGAACAGCCGTGGACGAACTCTTCTAGCTGCTCGGTTGCGGCTGCAACGACGGCTTCGTTGCCATGACCGACGTTCGTCACCGAGATCCCAGAGAACACGTCGAGGTACTCATTGTCATCGAAGTCTTCGAGCGTGCAACCCGAGGCCCGCTTGACCGGGACGTTCAGCGATTTCCAGATGGGCATGACGTGGTTATCGTATGCCGACTCGACAGATGAATTCGTCTTCTGTCCACTCATGAAATCGTAGACTAAACTGTATTCTAATAAAGTATTCTATATGGGATTCAGTCCGATCGATTAGTCGGTTTTCGAGAGGAGGTAGACACTACGAGAGGTAGCCATGTTCATTTGAGAGTTTCAATGGCGGTACCTGATCTCAGTGAGCGGATCAGAATCGGTCGGTTTTTCTGTCGCTTCGGGGCAACTGCTATTCGAACCGTATTCTGGCAGGAGATCCTCGTTAAATCACCGTACGAGATGTTGTTCTAGGCACTGCGTTATTCTTGGATGGTGTTCCTAATTGCCACAATATATTGAACACAGTAAGGTATATAGCAGCGAAGTTAGAACGTGGGGATGTCAATCACAATCATGACTGGTGAACTCTCACGCGTGCTTTCCAAGCGCGATGTGTTCGTACTCGCACTTGGGGCGATGATCGGCTGGGGTTGGATCGTACAGACGGGCTATTTCATCGACCAGAGTGGCGTTACTGGCGCCATCTCAGCGTTTGTTCTCGGTGGGCTCATGGTGAGTGTCGTTTCGCTCATCTACGGCGAACTCGCCTCGGCGATGCCGTTCGTTGGTGGCGAGCACGTCTACAGTATGCGGGCGTTGGGCCCGGCCGGGTCGTTCGTTTGTACGTGGGCGATAATTTTCGGTTACATTAGCGTTGTCGCGTTCGAGGCGGTTGCACTGCCAAGTGCCCTCGCGTACATCGTTCCCAATTTCAACGTCTTCGAACTCTGGACGGTCGCTGGCCAACCTGTGTATGGAACGTGGGTCTTCACAGGCGTCGTCGGTTCCGCCGTCATCACATATCTCAATTATCGAGGAGTTCGCCCGGCGGCGCAGTTCCAGGCGATTCTCGCACTCATCATCACGTTATCGGGACTGACGCTCCTTCTCGGCGCACTGTTCAACGGCACCTCACCGTCAACCCCGCCATTCGCGAACGCCGGTCTCAGTGGTGTGTTTACGGTCGCCATTATGACCCCATTCATGTTCGTCGGCTTTGACGTGATTCCACAGGCTGCCGGTGAGGCTGATGTGTCACCGAAGCTGCTCGGCGGGCTCATCGGGCTCTCGGTCGTCTGCGCGGCCGCCTTCTACATCGCGGTCATTTGGGCGGCCGGACAAGTGGCTACAGGTACGACGCTGGTCGAAAGCTCTCTTCCCGCGGCGACGGCGATGGAAATCGCATTCTCGAGTAAGGCCATCGGTCGGATCATGGCACTCGCAGGTCTCGCAGGCATTCTCACGAGTTGGAACGGCTTTGTCCTCGGTGCCAGCCGAGCGATTTACGCGATGGCCGACTCGAAGATGCTTCCTGAGTCGCTCGCGACGCTTCACGACGAGCACAATACGCCGTCGACGGCGATTCTGCTTGTCGGGGGACTGGCAGCGCTCGCACCGCTGTTCGGCGAGCAGATGCTCGTGTGGGTCGTCAACGCCGGCGGCCTCGGCATGGTGACCGCGTGGCTCCTCGTCGTCATCTCATTCCTCGTGCTTCGATACCGCGACCCTGACTTTGAGCGACCGTTCAAACTCCCTGCTGGCTACGCTGTTGGAGCTGTTGCGCTGTTGTTAACGATTTTCTTCGTCGGTCTCTATCTCCCTGGGTCGCCTTCGGCGCTGGCGTGGCCCTATGAATGGGTGATGGTTGGCGCGTGGGGTCTTCTTGGTGCTGTCTTACTCGGAATCGCCGGTGGCCTCCCGACCCGGACGGAAGCAAAAGCGCATCTAAGTGCTCAACAACTCGAAGATTGAAGCGGACCGACCGTGATGGTGGTTAGTGGTCGGGACGGAAGCAACCATGTCAGGACACATTTGGAAGGAGCGCATCTTTCAGTTCTTCGAGATCGTAGTCGTTGAATGGGTTTGGTTCGTCTTTGATAGTCGTGATGACGAATGTCGAACTCGTCCGTGAGATCTCATCGATCTCTTCGAACTCTGAAATGAGATCTTCGACCATTGCTCGGGAGGCGAGATGGGAAATCAGGACAAAGTCGGTGTCGCCAAGGGTGAAGTAGACCTGATTGACGCCGGGGACGTCACCGAGTTTATCACCGACTTCCTCGTGGTATTTCGAGCCATATTCAGCCCGGACCTCTGTGATAAGTGTGAGGTTCAAGCCGGCCTTCTCGAAGTCAATGTCGAAGATGTCGTTTTTGATAATTCCGTCTTCCTGTAGTTTCTCAAGACGATAATGAACGGTCGACTTCGGAATACCGGTCTCTTCGGTTATCCGGTCTGGGCTCCCTGATTCGAGCGTCCCAATTGCTTTGAGAATTCGAATATCCTTCTCGTCCATGAACCATTGTCAGAAGTGCAGAGATATTATTGTTCTGTGTCCAACCTTCCGTGGAGTTCTCGGAGAATGGATGCGATGAGTGCGGACATAACGCAGCTAGATGTTGTCCTCACGAGAGTCGCCGTGAAGACAGTTATATCTGCATATCGTCGGGCGCTGACGGTCCAGTTGAACGCCTTTCGCTCGTATTCGCAAACTCGTAACCGAAGTCAGAGAGGCCGCTCTATCCGATCGACAATTTCCCTCGCAAGAGCGTCGCAGGGTTGTTGTTTCCACAGTCGTGATCGTGGTTCTCACCGCTATTCGCGTTCTCTGTGGTTGCGTGGGCCTGCTGGACGTTTTTGTTCACTTTGAAGTTGACCTGTTGTGCCGTCGTCTATCGCAACAGCAATCGCAGTGAACTGGTCGTTGATGTTGAGCTGTGACACGAACTGGAATTACGCAATGTCACCCTCAGCTACCTGCTGAGTAGTCTGACTGTTGCCCCTTTCGTAGGCGACTGCCCAGGTGTCGTCGCTTTGATGCCTGTTCTAGTCAAGACTTCACACGCTTTTGACTGGCCAGTATCGATATTGAGCACAGTTGTCTCGGCAATCTGCGCGTTAAACCAGAGAACATGATCTCTCATTCTGTTCAAGACTACGTTTTCAAAGGCCCTATTCAGGTGGCCGAGAAAGTAATAGATATGCCTGAGACTGCCTATTGTGCAATATGCAAAGAAGAGCAAGAAATTGTGAAGACGGTATCGTGGCAAGCAGACACGTGTGCTGTGTGTGGGAACAATATTGAACCCCTTCCAGCCTGAGACCCACTTCGAGAGTCGTAACGCCCTTGTCTCGGGAATGGGGCTTCCGACGATCGGTACCGTCTAGTCACTCGACCTGTAGTGGGACTCGTGTGTAAACTACCCCGCCCTACTCGCTCCCTCCCGCCTTGCGGCGGTCGGTCACTGCTTGAGGGCGGAGCTTTACCGCAACGACATTGTGCCCCGCGACCCCATGCATGAACGCGGCCCGGCTTCCTCTTCTCGTCCACGATTCGGGCGGGGGCTTTCAGGCCCGCCTTCGACCGTCCACGTAGATTGTCCCGCCGATTTAATTCCCGGTGTTCTCGTGCTCTACCCCAAGCGGGGAACGGGAGTCGGACCCGTTCGCGGTCGTCGTTCCCGAGTACAGGGCGAGAATACGACCTCGTAGCCGTGGAGGACTTGGACGCGAAGGGTTTGGTCGAACTCCTTGGAAACTCTCGGAACCGCGCTGGTGCGGCGTGGAGAACGTTCCTGCGAATGCTCGAATACAAGTGTGAACGTGAAGGAATACACTTCGTCGCGGTGAATCCGAGTGGGACGACCAAAGAGTGTACGGTGTCTCGACCGAGAAACCGCTGTGGGTGCGTGAACACTCGTGTCCGGCGTGCGGGTTTGAGACGGAGAGAGACGCGAACGCGGCGTGGAACATTCTTTCTCGCGGCATCAAGAAGCGGTTAGGAGCGGGACGCTCCAAATCAACGCCTGTGGAGACTGCGCTCCCTGTGGACACCTCGGTGTCTGCAAAGCGCGTCGTCGAAGTAGGAAGACCCATCACCAGAAGTCAGAGACTTCTGGTTAGCAGTCAGAACTCTTCGAGTTCTGACGACACCCTCAAGCGCGAGCAGTCAGGCGAGCGGTAGGGTGAGGTAGTTCACAGTACTGCTTGACTGAGAACACTCACAACAAAAAGAGCCAGTAATGAGAGGATGACAAGCAGTTTTGGTCCAATGGGTCTCATACCGAGGAAATAGTATGGGATATGATAAGTGTTTACTTTATCCTCTCCTCACTCACGACGACGATTCGAGGAGGTCGAGCTTCGCGACGAACCCGTCAGTCTCGCCGTCGTACGTTGCAGAGTCAGTGTAACCAGAGATGGCGACGAACCCGTCGGCTGTCGTCGTGATGGCGTGTGGGATCTCCGGGCGCTCGGTACCGAACGAGTCCGTCCAGAGCCGGTCACCGCTCTCTTCGATCCCACCGAGCCAGAGCAACGGCCCAATCACGTCGGTACTGCGCGTCCCGACGAACGCGTAGCCGTTCTCGGTCGCAGTGATGTCGTCTGCGGTGTACTCTTCGCCCTCTCGTCCGTACGTCTGTCGCCACAGCACGTTCCCTTGTAGGTCCGTCCGCACGAACAGTGCGTCCGTCGTGAACGCGTCCGCCGCCGTGGTCGTCCCGGCCAGCAGATATCCGTCGTCGGTCGAGATACAGTCGGCGAGACGGCTGTCTTCGCCCACCGAATACGTCCGTCGCCACTGCTCTCGTCCCGACCCGTCCGTCTTGATCAAGAGGAACTCGTGTGTGTCGTCCTCGTGGGTGACCGTCCCGGCGAGGAGGTACCCCTCGTCGGCTTCCACGAGCGAGACCGCTTCGACGACCGGACCGCCGCCGTAGGTGGTCGTCCACTCGACATCGCCCTCGGCACCGAGCGTCGCGAGTGCAGCCCTGTCCGCTGCGACGCCAGCGGCGGCGTACCCGCCATCGGCCGTCTGGATCACGTCGTTCGCGTGGTCGTCGGTACAGCCGCCAACGTGGAACCGTCTGGTCCACCGTTCCTCACCGCGTGGTCCCGTCTCGACGACGTAGAATCGGTCGTACGCCTCGCCAGCCGTCCGCGTCCGGCCGCAGAGGACGTATCCCTCACTCGCCGTTCGCGTACCTCCCGCGACGCTGTCGATTCTCGCATCTCCGAGCAGTTCGGTCCACTCTTTTTCGCCACCAGCGCTCCAGCCGTACTGCAGCGCTTCCGACCCACCGTCGACAGCGGCGAGCCCGAGCGTCGTGACCCCGCCGTCGACTGTCGGGATGGCGTCGCGGAACTTCTCGCGTCCGTCTCTGTCGCCGGTACGGTACCAGACGACGTCGCCCCCTCCCCCGAGGACTGGCGAGGAGGGCTCACCGTCGCTGTCGGGTGCTGCCGCACTGGGGGTGGTCCCAGCGGCCGCCAGCAGCCCGAGGACGCTTACGCTGCGGACCACGTCCCTTCTGTTCACTTGTAATTCGGTCTCCGTCGCCGTCTCGTCGTCGTGTCCTGTCATGGTCTTGCTCCGGATTCGGTCTGATAACTCTGTCGTCGTCTCAACTCGTCGGTCTACCCGTCCATCACGAGATACGAGACGGTCTCGTCGACGTGGCCGGTTTCTGTGTCGTCGCTCTGATCCTCTTCGAGATGGATGTCGACGCCGGACGTCGTCAGATTCTTCCACCGGACGGTAACGGTGTTCCACCCGTTGTACGACATGACGTCGGCGAGGAAGACGGGGCGGCTCTCGTAGGACCGCGTGAAGTCGACGTGCGTCCACGAGTCGTCCGCCGTGACAGTCCGAGCTTCGTAGTTGCGACCGTCGAACGAGTCACGGCCCCGTTCGAATGCCATCCAGCTCGTCATCTCGTCGTAGTGATACTCGCTTTCGTGACCGGCGTCCTCTTCCTGCAAGCGGTACTGGAACCCATCCGAAGTGGCGTTCCGAATACGCGCAATCACTGGATCGACACCGACGGTCGACTGCGGCATCGCGAACACCACCGGTGTCGTTGAGAAGTCAGTGTCGAACGAGACGCTGTGCCACTGATGATTGACGTGTTTTCGTCCGACTTCGACGTTGTTTCCGCCGTCTGCGGAGTACACGCCCGGGTTGGCCATGAGGAATCCGGTGCGTTCCGCGTAGTGGCGGTCGTTCAGGTACGGCCACTCCTCGACGCGTGCGTCGAAGGAGTTGCCGGTCAGCCCCTCGATGCGAACGTGAGCGGGGTCGTCACCGACGTGCGACAACGCGGGGGCGATGACAGCGGGATGCGAGTAGCGGTTGCCGACGGAGAACGTCTTCCAGTAATCCTCTAACCAGACCATCCCGGCGTCGAACTCGAACTGTGGCTTGCGAGCCTTCCGTCGCTGGCCGTACTGGGTCATCACGTGTTCGACGCAGTAAAGATGCCACTGGATCTGCTCGCTTGTCGTCGTTCCTTTTCGCGTCGTCTCACAGAGGAGCCCCGGCACGTCGAGGAGTCCCGCAACGCGGTGCATGAGCATGTCGCGGTCTGCGTCGAGCGTATTACCCATCCGATAGGCGGGCGTTCCGGTGAGATCGAACTCGCTGTTCAGATCGCCGACAGCTCGTTCTCCAGACGACCGAGCGGGTGAGCTCCACGTGGGGAACATCGCCTGGCCGACGCTGCCGTCGCCGGACTTGTAGATACCACGTGCCGAATGCAAGTCGAACACCCAGTCGGGGTCGTGTCTGACGACTTCGTCCCAGATTGCTCGTGCGAGCGGCGTTCGCGGGGTTCCGGATCGAGGAGGAAACTGCCGGTTCAGGTCGCCATTGTCGTTGTAACGACTAGTGTGCCTGATTGCGACTTCGTTGGCCCGTGGGACGACAATCAACTCTCCTCGATCGACCTGCCACGACGCAATCTGCTCTGCCGCCCGATACCCCGACGGTTCGTTTCCGTGGACCCCCCCGACCACCATCGTCGTCGGCCCGCTTCGATCAGACTTGTAGACGTGGACGTCCGTTTCGTACTCCGTTCCGTTCATCACCGAATAGCGGTTGGTCGTTGCCATCGTTGTAAACTGATTTGAGAGGTGAGACGACGCGTTCTCGAAGGAGCTCACAGTACCATCGGTTCCATCACGCTGATCCACTCACGGCCGTTCCAGACGGCCGGCCCCCAGAGTCCCTCACCGTCGCCGTTGTGGATCCCCATGTCGCCACGATAGCGGCCGTCCGTCTCTCGGAGGTCGGTCTCTTGGACTACTCCGTCGCTCCGAAGGCGGGTGAACTGGCTGGCGTCGCTGATAAGCGATGTGTCGTCGTAGGCATCGTGTGACGGCCGGTGAATGTCCAAGTCGTGGGCACCGCGCCCGTAGAGGAACGCGTCGGTGTAGTTGCGGTAGGTAGCATTTCGGATGTCGACCCCGGTGGTGTTGATGACAGCAATCGCGCGGTAGGCGTCGTCGAGTCCGTTTCGGCCGTCGCGAGCGAAGTGACCGTTGAAATAACAGTTGTCGACACTGAGGCCTGGCGATTTGTTGATGTAGATCGCGTGCGGATACTCCGAACTCGTTCCGTTCCCTTCGAAGTACGTCCCGTAGATGGTCTGCGAGCCGCCGGAGCGGGCGTCGATCCCGTAGCTGCCGTTGTTCTGGACGGTTCCGCCGTTCCACCGCGAGGAGTAGCCCCTGAGAAGGACACCCGGATGGTTGTTCCCATCGTAGTAACCGTTCCACAGAGCGTGACAGCCGTAGAACGTCGTACTATGTGGTCGTGCTTCGGTGCTAAGTCGGAACCCGACACCCCGACACGACCACGCGACGCAACTGCGGAAGTTGATGCCGAACGAGCCTTTGAACGCACCACTGGCGTCAGTGTACGGTTCGACGGAAACCCCGTGGGAGTTCGTCTGGAAGAAGACGAGATCCTTGTAGGTCGAGTATGGTGCTGCTCGGATGCGGAGGCCAATGTTTCCGCCCCGAATCTTCAACTTCTGGACGATCGCCTTGTTCCGATAGTCGTTCTGCCCCCGCCCGAGCACCTCGATGACGTTCTTCTCTGGGACGTGTCGAGCGTCGATGACCGACCCCGAGGGATGCCCACCGGTGAGGATGATCTCCTTTTCGGACTGGTCGATAACGATCGGAAACTCCTCGCCAGCCGTCTGGGCGTCGTACGACCCGTGGACGAAGACGACGTCACCGCTGTTGGCGTCGTCGTACGCGGCTTGAATCGTATCGTATCCGTAGTCGCCGCTGGCGACGATGCGACGTCCACCAAGGTTCAGATTCGGACCGATCTGAAGCGCTGCACCAGATGCTGATTGTAACTGACCAGTGGGTGGTGAGGCGTCGGCCGGGGTCGTGTCCCTTTCTCTGGCCTGTACACCTCCTACCGAACCGAGGATGGTACCGGCCGCCGTCGACTCGAGAAAAGAACGGCGCGACCAGCTGGTCAACCCGTCTTCGCTCTGCTCTGGCGAGTTCTCTTTCATCGTATACAGAGTTGGTTTCTTTCGTTTAGATGTTGAAAGATACGCACTGAATTGGTAACGACGAAGTTACTACTGTGAAAGTCATTCTCGAATTAAATAATTACCACTATACAGCTATTTTATCACAGTGAGAAGAGTTGTCGAATATACGCTCGCCCTCCATGGAGAACAACGACACCACCATCGAAGACATACAGGACGTCAGTAGTTTGCTCTCGAAGAAGTGGCGGATAAAGGTCATGTGTGCAGTCCGCAGTCAGGGGCCGTACCGATTCAGCGAACTGAAACGCCAGTTCGACATCTCCTCAAAAGTATTGACCACGTGTCTCAACGAACTCACGGACGCCGGTCTCCTCACCCGGACTGCCCACAGCAGCTCTCACGTCACGTACGAACTGACAGAGGCAGGCGTGAGTTTACTCGCTCTCGTCGACGAGTTGGGCGACTGGCAGAAACAACACCGGCAGGGGTCATGTCCGACCGTGCTCGTAATCGACAGCAACCCACAGTTGGCCAACCTGTTTACAGACTGGTTGACCCCGGAGTACGACGCCGATGGGGTGAGTCAGTCTCGTCAGTTAGACGCCGACCGAGTTCGGTCGGCAGACGTTGTAGTGTTTCACTATCAACCGCGCGCACCGATCGACGCTGCGACGTTACAGCGGTTTGACCGAGAAGAGTACGAGTACCGTCTCGTTATGATGGCAGCGACGAGACAAAAGGTCGCCGAGTGTGGCCTCTGTCAGTGCGCGTATGTTACTCCCCCCATATTGGAAGAGACGTTAACTTCACGCATCGAGACCGCTCTGAACTGCCGTTCCGCCGGCAACTGACGTCACGGTCGAATCTATTCACGTCGGTGTCGGCACCGAAACTCTCGAGGGTGCTACTCCTCGACGTCGGTCTTGATGACAAGTGCCGGGCGGTCGGTCAGTCGGAGGACGCGGTCGGTGACGCTGCCGAGGAGACTCCGGTACTCGTCGGAACGGCGTTTCGTCCCGAGGACGACGAGATCGACGTCCGCCTCGCTCGCGTAGTCGACGACGACCTCGTGCGGCGTCCCGTGTTCGAGTGCGTCGACCACCGTCACGCCGGCCTCGTCGGCCCGCGCTTCGATCCGCTGGAGCGTCTCTTGGCCGTGCTCTTCGAGCCCGTGTTCCGGCCCCTCCGCCTCGTCGACGTACTCGTCGCCGCTGTAAGCCGAGTAGACGCTCTCGTCGACGACGTAGAGGACGTGGAGCGTGGCCCCGTGTTCGGCGGCAGTCTCGATCGCGTGCGTTTCGGCGTTCTTCGACGCGACGGTTCCGTCGGTCGCAAGGAGGATACGCTCGTACATCGGGTGGAGGGTCGTCCGGACGAGGGATAAATGCCCGTTCCGGTTCTCACGCCGCCGGAGTTACCGGAACCCGCGCGGCCCCGCTGTCAGTCGCACATCTCACAGGTGCGCCGGTGGCGATAGTACAGGAGTCCCGCGAGGAAGACCGTCGTCACCGCGCCGAGCAGCGGACGGTACGGTTCGAAGTACGTCATCAGCGCCGACGACCCGAAGAGCGTGAGCAAGACGACGTTGCAGATCGGACAGCCGAACGCGAGAAATCCGCCGACGACGCCGCCGGCCGCGAAGCGGTCGTCGCCCGTGCCGACGGTGACTGGTCGCTGGGCGACGAACGCCCCCGCGAACACGGACGTCGTCGTGAGATACAGATAGTCGAGCGGCGTTCGCGGCACCATCCGAACGTAGAGTGGGTTCGGAATCAACCCGGTCACGACACCGAAGAGCACAAAGAGACCGACGGCGACGCCGACCCCTTCGAGCATTCGTCTCGGGAGGACCATGTGGTGACAGCTTCCATCGAGTGGCTGAAAAGAATGGCGACTGCCGTCGACTACAGGCTCACTGCTGTCCTTCCGAGGGGGGACACAGGTGACGCGCTCACTGCGTTCGACGCGCGGTTGTGGCGACCGCGGTAGCCGACCACCGAGCACTCAAGCCATAATGGGACTGGGAACGAAGACGTTTCCTGTGGTCTGACGGTCTCTAGCACGGCGGGGACACCGAGGAACGTCGTCCGACACGATTCGGTCGCCGATCGTAGTTGCGGAACCGTCAGTTCGGGTTCCACTTTCGGGACGACAGCGCGAGCGTGATCGTGGCGAACAGTCCCGTGATGAGCGTGGCGAGCCACCCGCCAGCGAGCGTGGGCGCGAGACCGAGACTGGAGGCGACGAGGAGACCCACGCTCAGCGCAGTCGCACCGCCGTAGTACCGCATCGGGATCGGCTCCTCGTCGGTCGCGTCGTCGGACTCGCGTGGTTGGTCGTCGACCACGAGATACTGTTCGACGTGGTCGAGAAGCGGCGTCGGCTCGACCCACCCCCGACTCTGGTTGTACTCGATGACGCCCGCTTCGTCGAGCTTCGGCAGGTGCGACTGGTAGAGCGCGATGTACACGCGCTGGCGTTCGTCGGACTCCAATCGCTCGACCGGCTTGTCGTTCTCCCAGGCGGCCACCTGAACCGCGATATCCCGCATCTCGAACGTCGTGTCGTCTCTCTGGTCGCACAGATACCGAACGACGGCACGGCGGCGACCACTCTGGAGGAGGTGAAAGAGTTCGTCTCTACCCAGCGACCGCTCTCGGGGGACCGTCGATGTCTCGTCTGTTGGAGGGCTGGCTTTTGTGCTCATCAGTCTGGGTTGTGTCATCTAACCAAGAGCTAATAAAACGAACAGACAGTTCGCCTACGTTCAACAGTCGGACACACCGTTCAGGTCTAGTGATCTCGGGAGTAATCAGACGTTATCGAATTTCAGAGAGTTTGCCCCATCCGTCACCGGTCGACGCCCACTGGGAATGGTGGCTCGGAGAGGTAAACCCACCACGTGGACGTGCGTGTGTTGTTCGACCGATACGACCGTGACAGTGTCCCCGAGCGCTGTCGACGGACTCGACACGACAGCGACTGCGAACGCCGAGTTCGCGCGCTGACCCGTCCCGGCGACCGCCCTTCGAGCCGTCGACGTGGACAGACGGGAGGAGAACAGCCAATACAATAGCTAAATGACTTGTTATTACACGATAACTACAACTTACGAGACAAAAAGAGAGTGTGGACGGGAGTCAATACTCCCCGTCCAGCGCCTCGAGTACCGACTGGACGTCGTCTTCGGTGTTGAAGGCGTGGACGGAGACGCGGACCGCGTCGGGGTCGGGCAGCGGTCGGATCACGATTCCCTGTTCTTTCAGCCGCTCGACGGTCCCCTCTGGGTCGGCGACGTCGACGGTGACCAGTCCGGATTCGGGCGTCGTCGGACTCAGGAGGTGGTCGTCGGGGACGGCGTCGCTCAGCGACGAGGCGAGGTCGTGGATCCGAGACTCGACGGTGTCGAGTCCGACGTCGCCCATCGTCTCGATCGCCTGCTGGAGGGCGACGTAGGGTGCGGGGTTCGTCGTCCCGATCTCCAGTCGTGCTGCGCCCGACTTCAGTTCGTACTCCTCGTCGGTCGGCGTGACGACGCCGCGATAGCCGAGCGCACGCGGGTGGAGTTCCTCGGCGAACGAGTCGTCGACGTACAGATAGCCCGCACCCCAGGTGCCGAGGAGCCACTTGTGGCCGGCGGCGGCGACGGCGTCTGCCCCCCATTCGTGGACGTCGACCGGCGTCTGTCCGACGCTCTGCACCGCGTCGACGAGGACGTACGCCCCCGCCTCGTGAGCGATGTCGACCAGCTCTTCGACGGGCATGCGCGTCCCGTAGTTCCAGGTGAGCGAGCTGAAACAGACGAGCTTCGCGTCCTCGACCGCCTCGCGGTAGGCGTCGAGGTCGAGTCGTCCGCCCGTGCTCTCGACGACGCGAACCTCGACGTCGTGTGTCCGCTCGAGTCGTTGCCACGGGAGGATGCCGGCGGGGTGTTCGAAGTCGGTGCGGACGACGACGTCGCCCGCCTCCCACTCGAGCGCGCCAGCGATACGGTTGATGCCGTCGCTCGTGCTCTGGGTGAGCGCGACCTCCTCCGTGTCGGCACCGAGAAAGTCGGCGACGGTCGCCCGCACGTCGTCGTACGTGTCGAACGCAGCCGGGTACATCCCCTCACCCGCCGGCGACTCGAACTCGTGGTACTCGAGGAACGACTCTGCGGCCTCGACGACGTGGCGTGGACTCGGACCGCTCGCACCCGTGTTGAGATAGGTGACCTCTTCGAGCGCCGGCATGTCGGCACGGAGTTCCGTCGGTGTCATGTTCTCTGTGAGACACCGGTGCAAGTAAGAACTAGTGGCTGGCTCACGACGGGGAAGAACCGCCGCAAGGTCTTTGTCTCGCTCGTCTTCGGAGCGGGGAGTCAGCAGAGCACAGCACTGCAGCGGAGTCTGACGAGCACGCTTCGAATGACAGTACCTTCGTCTCTTCACCTTCCCACTCTCGACCGAGTGCGGACGGAGAGTTAATATGTCGACCGAGAGATATACGCTTGGCTCGACATGGCTCCAGCAACCGTCTCACGGTGGGCACGACGCTACGTCCTCGTCAGCGCTGTGTCGCTCCTCTCGTGGCAACTCGCCGCTCTCGTCGGCGTTCCCCGCCGAACGGAGGTGTTGCTGGCGCTCTTCGGGTTCGTCCTGCACATGGTGTTCGGGAAAGCCTACTCGCTCGTTCCGAGCTACTTCGCCCGCACGCTCGCCTTCCCGCGTGCGCCCGCCGTCCAGTTCCCGCTCGTCGTCCTCGGCACCGGCAGCCTCGTCGGTGCGTCGTTGCAGGTCGGCCCGTCGTGGCTCGAACCAGTGGGTGCGCTCCTGTGGTCGCTCGGCGTCGCCGTCTTTCTCGGGACGCTCCTCTGGACCCTCCGGACGAACCTCACGGGACGCGAGACTGCGACGGGAGAGACGAACGTCGACCGACGACCGGTCGACCGAGTGGCAAACGGGTTCGTCCCCGTCGCCTTGCTCTATCTGACCGTCGGCAGCTACGAGACGCTCGCGCTCGCGACGTCGCTCCCGCCGCTCCTCGACGGCTACGGTCCCCGCGTGACGCATCTCCTCGCTGCCGGCACCGCCGGGCTGTTGATCTTCGCCCTGGGCTTTCGACTCCTCCCGCGGTTCTTGGTCGCACAGCCGCCGCGTCGACTCGTCGTGCTCGTCCTCGCGACCGGCGCGGTCGGACCGAGTCTGCTCGCCGTCCACCTCTGGAACGCGCCGTGGTTCTACCTCGGCGCACTGTTGGAGACCGTCGCAGTCGTCGGCTTCGCCCTGGGGTACGGGCTGTTGTTCGTCCGCTCTGACCGCCGACGCGTGGGGTTCTACGGTGTGCTCGCGGGCGCGCTCTGCGGCGTCGTCGCCGCCGCGCTCGGAGTGGGGTTCGCGGTCGGCCACAGCGCTCCGTCGGCCGTGCTCGCGCATCTCCGATTGAACCTGCTCGGCTTCCTCGGCCTCTCGATCGTCGGCATCGCCTACCAGTTCTACCCGCCGGCGATCGGAACGCTCCCGGGCGCGTCGAACCGCACCGCCTTCGTCTCGATCGGCGCACTCGCCGGCGGGCTCCTCGGACAGACCGTCGGACTCGTCGGCGGGGTTTCGGCAGCGACGACGCTCGGCGAACTGTCGACGCTGGTCGGTGCGGCGCTGTACCTCTTTCTGCTCGCTGCAGTGTTCCACGCACGGTAAAGCCGTTTTCGCGTCGTGAACTACAACGAACGCTGCTCACAGATATTTGCAAAATTCGAAGATATATTGAGCACAGCCGCGTAGATCGGCTATGGTCGAATTCGACCCTGCTCCGGGTTCTAATTCCGACGAACGACGGTGGCAGGAGGGAAAGGACACGTTCGATCGAATCTACGAGGTCGCCCTCGGAACTACAGCACCGACTGCGTACACGGAGATCGCGGAGCTCGCAGACTGTTCGCCGAACGCTGCGAGAAAGCACCTCGACCGGCTTGCCGAGATGGGTATCGTCCAAGCGGACCGGGACAGTCGTCCCGCTCGGTACACTCGGAACGAGGGCTATCTCGAGTGGCAGGACGCCAGTCGAATCGCGACCGACCTCACTGTCGAGGAGATCATCGACCGCGTGAGGGCACTAGAGGAACAGCGTTCTGAGTACGAGAGCCAGTTCGGGACGACAGACCCCACGGACGTGTCGGTCTTCGACCACGACGACCACGAGACGATTCACGAGCGGATGGTTGCGGTAAGCGACTGGCAAGGAGTGATTCGAGACATTCGGTTGTACGAACTTGCTCGACAGCTCTCGCAGAACGATGGCCATCTGCTCCCCGCGTAGATGAGTCCGCCACCAGAGGACTCGGACTCCGACTCGACTGGACCGGCGGACAGACAGACGCTGCGATTGCTGGAGCGACAGTTGACAGCCGACTCGCTCGTCCTCGAGACGGTGTTCGACCCAGATAGCTACGAACCACGACTGCTTCGAGCGACACTCGACGGCGGACGGTATCCCAACCAGTTGACCTCCTCCCGCGCCTAAAGTCGCGAGAACCCCACCATGGGATTTCAGGCCGAGCGCGGCCCTAAGGGTTCAAGACGCATACGTTCCAAGCGTCGCCTGCTGAGTTTCAGCATCGGCTTGGCTGTCTTGTGGGGCGGTCAAAGACCCCCCGTCCTCAGCCGAGTCATTGCCATTCGTGTGTTCTCTTGAATGGCTCTCTCCACTGAGGTAGCGGTTTGCAATATTGAGCGCGGCGTTAACGTCTGCTTGGTACTTCGAAACCCAACACTCCGAGTTGGAACACTTGAACGTCGCCTGCTTCGGGCGGTGGCCCTGTTGACCGCAACAGTGGCACGTCTTCGAGGTGTAGGCGGGATTCACCATTTCCACGCGAATCCCCCTCTCAGCCGCCTTATAGCGAATCTGCGCGTGCATCTTCGCAAAGCCCCATCCGTGGAGTCGTCGGTTCATGAACGCGCCGTAGTCCATGTTCTCACGGATGTGCGTCAAGTCTTCCAAAACCAGTACGGGATTGTCGAATTGGTCTGCGTAGGCGACGACCTCCGACGTGACCGTGTGAAGGATGTGGTCGATGTGTCGCCACAACTCGTCACCGTAAGATGCAGCGATACGTTCGCTTCCGCGTTGCTGAAGGCGTCGAGTCGCCGTGAAATACGTCTCACGGAGCTGTCGAACTATCTTTCCTTCGTCGTTCCAGAGGTTGGGAGCAGTCGGGGAGCCGCACTCGTCACGGTGACACACCGTTAACAAAGAGGCTTCCCCGATGTCTACCCCAATCGGCGTCTCCGCCGAACTGGTTTCTCGTTCCTCCACGTCCCGCGTAGCGACGATGTGGAAGTACCACTCACCGTCACGGTCAAACAGCCGACACTCACCCATCTTCGCGTCCCCTGCGTGCAGCGCTTCCAGCCACTCTCGTTGTTCGGGATTCGGTTGCGCAGGCACCCAGAGGTGGTAGTCGTCGTGGTGCGGGACTTTGACGTACCACTCGATGGCGTTCTGTGGCTTGTGGTCGAGCTTCGGGCCTTCGTTCGTGAATCGGACGGGATGGTCGTCGTGAAGCTCTTTCGCGTCGTAGCTCCCGCCACAGAGTTGCGGGACGTACTTCTTGAGCGCGTTCTTCGCGTATCCGCTCAGGTCGTAGTTGACCACCACGTCGTTGGCCACCGACTGTGTGGTGCAGTTGGCGTTGAACGCGGCTTCGAGCGCGTCTTGGTACGCTCGTTTTGTCTCACAGAGTTTCCGATGCTTGTGTGCGTTCGGTTCCACAAGCTTCAGTTCCAGCGTCTCGGTGAGTTCGGTCACTGTTCGTCCTCCTCGTGACGCTGGATGTACTTCTCGACAGTCTCACTTGAAACGTCCCCTGCTGTTCCCGCATAGTAGCCGCGTTCCCACTTGATTTTCTCGCCGTCGTGGTCGGCGTGGCGGTGGTTGTACTTCCGCGAACTGATGCCTTTGAACCAGTTGGCGAGGAGTGACGGGGCGTGCTTCGGTGGGCTACTGACGAACAGGTGGATGTGGTCGGGTTGAATGGTGAGGTCGATGATTTCCAACCCTTTCTCGTCAGCGATCTCGTGGAGGATGTCTCGCACACGGGTTTCAACGTCACCGACGAGTATCGATTGGCGGCACTTCGGTATCCACACTATGTGGTAGTTGAGGTTGTACGTTGCGTGCCGTGTGGTCTTCATCCGTACGACACACTATTCTTCTTCGATATCTTAAAACTCCCGTACACGGTCGGAAATCCAGCCGTGCAATCGTCAGTGGAGATGTACGCTATTGTCTGCTTGACCCGCGCCTGAAGACGCGGGGTACGCGCTCGCACTATGTATCATGGATACTGCCTGTCCGGCTCGGTCATGGCGTCGAGGTTCGTCGCCGTCTCGAAGATGACGCCGTTCAACTCGTCTGCGGTGTCGAAGTACCAGTACGGCACGTCGCCGTAGACGCCGCTCTGGAGGACGGGAAAGCCGTTGTCCTCGAACGTCTCGACCACCGACTCCGTGTCCTCGAACGCGAAGCAGGCGATGTGGTGGAGCCCTTCGCCGTGTTCGTCCAGATGTTCGGTGTAGATGCTCTCGCCCTCCTTCGGTTCGATGAGTTCGAGCATCGTCCCGCCGACGGTGGTGAGCGCCAGCGTCATGCTGTAGTCGCGGTCCTCGCCACGGAACGTCGTGTCGTGGAGCGTCGGCGGTTCGAACTCGTAGACGTCCCACGGTTCGACGCCGAGGAGCGCGCCGAAGCGGTCCATCCCGTCTTCGATGTCCTCGACGACGAACGCGACCTGTGTGATCTCCGGAATCTCGATACCGAGGTCTGGTACTGATGCCATGTCAGATAGTCACTGCCACGGACGATATATTGATTTGAAGTCGCCGAATACTGTCTGAAATTCCAAACTGTCAGATTCGGAAGAAGGAGTGAACGCACAGTTGGGTCGAACTCTCGATCCGAGAGGAGTCGACGAGCGTCCGGCGCAGGTGTGCTCACCCTTGGGCGGGGTCGGGGTCGTAAATCTCGGGATCTTCCTCGCCTTGCACGTCGATGGCGGCCATACAGCCCTTCCGCGCGACGCGGCTGAGTGCGTGGTCGACGAGTTTGATCGGTCCCGGGACGGGTGCCGAGAGAGTCGCGATGACCGCACTCCCCGGGACGACGGGCGTCGTCTGGACGTAGCGGTGCGGGTCCGATCGGATGGACCCGTCCGGGTAGAGTTCGTCGAAGACCGAGCCGATGGGGTGGAAGCTGCTGAGCAGGTTCGGCCCGCCGACGACGAAGTAGACGCGGGCGGTCTCGCCGACCGTCATCTGCATGTCGTTGTACCCCTGCGGTCCGATGGCGTACTTCTCCCCGTTGATGAGGACGTACGTCGCGTCCTCGCGTGCCATCGCCTCGAAGTCGAACTCGTGGTGTCCCTGTTCGCCAGTCTTTCCCGTCGTGTAGAGCTCGTGTTGGCCGAGGTAGAACTCGTGGTCGACCGGCGGCAGCCCCTCCTCGGGTTCGACGAGGATCGCGCCGAACATCCCCGCCGAGATGTGGTAATCGAGGTTCGGGACGGCACAGTGGTAGACGAACAGCCCTGGGTACGTCACTTTGAACGTGATGCGTTTCGTCTCTCCCGGCATCACCATCGTGTCTTCGGCCCCGCCGCCGGGACCACGGACCGAGTGGAGGTCGATGTTGTGCGGCATCGAGTTGTCCGGGTGGTTCGTGACGGTGAGGTCGACCGTGTCGCCGACCCGCGTGCGGATGAACGGCCCCGGGATCTGGTTGTCGAACGTCATGTACGTGAACGTCACGCCGGGTTCGACTTCGGCGACCAGCTCGCGAGTCTCGAGCTCGACGACGACCGTCTCCGGGGTCGTCCGCGTGATCGGGCCGGGGATGGCCGTGGGATCGGCTGCGATGCGGTCGACGTCGACGGGGAGCGCTCCCGTGAGCGAGCCGGGTGTGGCGACGGGGTCGACCGAGATCTGACCGGTGTTCGTCGTGCTGAGGCAGCCGGCGACTGCCACCGCACCGCCGACACCCATCGTCTGAAGGACCTGTCGTCGGGTCATAGCTGAAGCGGTCATAGTACGACTGAGCGTACGAGACCGACACTGATGTGTTAGATAGTTGATTCTCATACCCCGAGAAGGGGGGTGACTGGTTATCGGGCGTCGTCTCGTCGTCTCTGTTGTGACTAACCATGAGTTCGACAGACGCTGCTCCGACGGTAGCCCGACGTGAGTTCCTGCAAGCGACCGCCGGAACCGCCGTCGCGCTGGGCGTGTTCGGGACGGTGCCGACCGCACGGGCACAGACAGAGATCGACTTCGAGAGCTGGTTCGACGGCGTGGAGAACTACGACGGTGTCGTCGACCTGACGGGTGAGACGACCGTGACGGTCGCCGTCGGTGCCGAGGGGAACGGTGGCGGGTTCGCGTTCGGCCCCGCGGCGATCCGCGTCGACCCCGGAACGACGGTCGTCTGGGAGTGGACCGGCGAAGGTGGCGGCCACAACGTCGCCGCCGAAGACGGCGCGTACGAGAGCGATCTCGTCAGTGCGGCCGGGTCGACGTTCGAACACACGTTCGACGCCGAGGGTGTGAGTTACTACGCGTGTACTCCGCACAAGGCGATGGGGATGCGCGCGGCCGTCGTCGTGGGCAACGTGCTCGTCGGCGAGAGCACGTCCTCGCACCCGGAACCCGACTTCGGCGACTGGTTCGACGACGTCGACAACTACGAAAAGACGGTCGACGCGACGGGGCTCGACGAAGTCCGAATCGCCGTCGGCGCAACGGGAAACGGCGGCGGATACGCGTTCGAACCCGCGGCGGTCCGCGTCGACCCCGGAACGACGGTCGTCTGGGAGTGGACCGGCGACGGTGGCACGCACGACGTCGTCGACACGGAGGGCACGTTCGAGAGCGACCGTTCGAGCGAAGCGGGGACGACGTTCGCCCTCGCGTTCGACGGCGACGGCATCTGCCGATACGTCTGTGAACCGCACGCCGAGCGGGGGATGAAGGGTGCGGTCGTCGTCGGAGCAGGAGGACAGAACGAGACGACGCTGACTCCGCTCGGCCTGACGGCCGCCGGTGGTGGGGGACTCGTCCTCGGCGTCCCGTTCCTCTATGCGCTCTACCTCCACTACAAGGAGTTGGGTGACCAGCACGGGATCGCGAACGCGAAGGAAGAGCTTCGACGAAGCGGCGGCGTATGACATCTTCCTCGCCGTAAACGGCGAGGGTTCCTCGCGCTGAGGGTATCGCTTACCGACCCACGGAGGCAACTTGCGGATTCGTATGTACGACGGACGATCGAGACGTTCGACACCGATATCGACCGCTGTCGCTCGCTGTTCGCTGATTCTCACGGTGTAGGAACGACGTCGACGCTACATCTACCTCGGACTCGAAGGACGGCATACAGATGACGTTCGAATCCACTCACGACCGGAGACGAGTGTTGAAGACGGTCGGGGCTGCCCTCGTCGTCTCGCCGCTCGTCGCTGGCTGTATGGCGAACGCGGACGAACCGACACCAGAGTCGACACCGACGACCACGTCGGCGTCCGGCACCGACGCCGATGCGACGGATACTGCGTTCGGAGGGTGGCTCGACGGCGTCGACGACAGCGACACCGTCGTCGACCAGACGGGCGAGAGCACGGTCGAGGTCAGCGTCGGCGCTGCGGGCAACGGTGGCAACTTCGCGTTCGACCCCGTCGCGGTTCGCGTCGACGCCGGGACGACGGTCGTGTGGACCTGGACGGGGAAGGGGAGCATGCACAACGTCGCCGCCACGGACGGCACGTTCGAAAGCGAGATGAGTGGACAGGAGGGGTTCACCTTCGAGCACACGTTCGACGACCCTGGGACGTACAAGTACGTCTGCACGCCGCACGAGTCACTCGGCATGAAAGGCGTCGTGGTGGTGGAGTGACGATGAGAGAGACGACCCCCGCTGACAGTCCACAGTCGGGACAACTGCACACGACCTCGTGGTCGATGAACCTCGAGGGGCCGGAGTACGAAACCGACCGGGACCGACTCGTCGCCGACGCTCTCGACGCTGTCGTCCGCACTGCGAAGGGCTACCACGTCAACCTCGTCACGCACGCTGCACACGGCCACCCCGACACCTACCTGACCGACGAACTCGTGGCGACGTTCGGCGACGACGTACGACTCGAGTACGTCGACCAGTGTGGCTGTGGCGGCCACGTCACGCGTGTCACCGTCGCCGAGTCGGAGTGACGGCGGCGAGCGTTGCGGGACAGCGCGTGTTCACTATCCTAGCAGTTGGTTCAGCAGCTTCGTCTGTGCTGCAGAGAGATGCTCGACGAACGTGGATCTCGACACGCCGATTTCGGCGGCCACTTCCTTGGCGTTCGCCCCCTTCGGATACTCGAAGTACCCCATCGCGTGGGCGACCTCCAGCACCTCGAGTTGACGACGAGTGAACAGCGACCGATCGAGAAAGACGAGCGAGGAGTCGCCGTCGCTCGTCTGCGACTGGGTGAGTCGTCTGATGTGGACCGTTCCGTACGTGGCTTCCAACTCCGCTACGATCCGTCGGAGGGTTTCGGTGTCGTGTGCGAAGAACGCGAGCCGGAGCCGTCCGTGTTCGGCGTGGACGTCGCGTACCGGACAGTCGTACTGTTCGATCTGGTCACACGGACAGGTGTGGTCCACGTGACGGTGCGTCCGATAGACGCGCTTCGACTCGTACGAGAAGAGCGGTTCCATGTCTCCCGGGTCGTCACCCGATTCGACGGTGAACTCGACAGGTTCGAGCTCCGATCCGTTCGGGGTCCCCCGCTTCACCGACGTGATCGTCGAGTTCTCACTGAGAGCCGCGATCGAACAGGCACCTTTGGAGGCGAGCTCGATCTCCGCGTGTATTCCCGCAGCCATAACAGAAAGAGACTGACTATCGACATAAAATTTCGTTACAGACAGATTGAGAGTTATAAAAACCCGTGGTTCTGTGGGTTGTGAACTACCCACATACGAAGCAGTATTTTGTATCGTCGCTCGGCGGTCACACAACCGTGCAGTCGACCCCCTCGACCAGATCTCAGCTACCGTCGGGACGTTTCGCGATCAGTCGTCGAAGTTGGGGGGGTGTTCGAACCCCTCCAACACACTAGCGAGCCATCAAGATATGAGAAAGGAAACGGTCACAATCGGCGTCGTCCTGTTGGCTGTCCTCCTGCCGATGTGGTACATCGGCCTGCAGGGGGAGCCACCGGCAGAGGAGATCGAGATCGACCAGAGCGTATCCGAGATGCAACCGCTCGCGGGGTTCGTCGACACGCCGACCAAACTCTCGCCGAGTCAGGTCGGCGTCATCGTCTGGGTCGCACTCTTCGGACTCGTCGGCGTCCTCAGCGGCGCTCACCGATTCATGAACGAAGCCGTCAGACCCGACGACGACTCGGATGCCGCCGTCGCCGACGGTGGCCGAGCCGGTCTCCCGTGGTTTCAGACGGAGTCACGGTGGGTCGTCGAGTACCACGACTCTTCGGATGCGATCGAGGGAATCGTCGTGATGGGTGGGCTGACGATACTCGCGATCGTCTTCGCGGCGCTGTTCACGGGCGAGTACCTGACGCTCGCTCGAACCCAGTATTTCGGCGTCTACGCGGCGGGGATGTTTCTCTCGTTGGCCGCATCGACGATCGCGTACTACGCGTGGTTCATGCCACACGTCGAAGTGGCAGAACAGCGGGGGCACTGACCGATGCCCCCCTCACCTCACGACGACGGGCGAAACTCGACGGTCGACGACTCGCCCACCACGTGCTGTGACTGTCGGAGCGACGGCGGGCGGCCGAGCATCTACTCGGACACGAGAGCCTCACTCGTCCGCCGTGACTACGCCAAGATCCTCGCGACGATCGGTGGCCTCACCGCGCTGGGAAGTCTCGCCGCCCCACTCGCCGGCCTCACGCGCGTCTTCGAGCGACGATACACGGGTCCGATCTACTCGAACGGCGTCCCCCTCGTCGATAGCGACGGGACGCGCATCACCGAAGACACCCTCGCGATGGGCGAGGCGACAACCGTCTTTCCGGAACCCCGCCCCGGGATCGAGAAGGCCCCGACGTTGCTCGTCCGCTACCCCGAGGAGGCGTTCAGCGAGTCGACGCGGGCCGAGTACACGATCAGCGGCTATGCGGCCTTCTCGAAGGTCTGTACGCACGCCGGCTGTATGGTCTCGGAACGAGAGGGCGACGTCTTCGTCTGTCCGTGTCACTTCGGGAAGTTCAATCTCCAAGACGGCGCGAGCGTCGTCGGCGGACCACCACCCCGGCCGCTGCCGCAGCTCCCGATCACGCTCTCGAGCGAGGGGACACTCGTCGCGACCGGTGACTTCGTCGGCACAGTCGGACCGGGAGGTGAGTCGTGAGCCGTCTCACCCGGGCGTACGAGTGGTTCGACTCCCGATTCGACCTGCGGCGAGCCCAGACCTTCCTCGGGAAGGCGTTCCCGGCCGAGGACTCGTTCCTGCTCGGGGAGGTCGCGCTGTTCTGTTTCTTCGTGTTGGTCGCGACCGGCATCTTCCTGGGGTTCTTCTTCGAGCCGAGTACGAGCACCACCACCTACGAGGGGAGCGTCGCCCAGTATCAGGGCGACGAGTTGCCCGAATCGTTCGTGAGCGTCCTGCACATCACCTACGACGTCCCGTTCGGGATGCTCCTGCGGCGGATGCACCACTGGGCCGCCCACCTGTTCGTCGCGTCGATGGCACTGCACATGCTCCGCGTGTTCTTCACGGGCGCGTACCGGAACCCACGAGAACCGAACTGGCTCGTCGGAACTGGGCTCGCCGTCGTGTCGATGTTCGCCGCCTACACGGGGTACGCCCTCCCCTTCGACGAGTTCGCCAGCACCGCGACCGGCATCGGCTACAACATTGCCCTCTCGATACCAATCGTCGGTGACGCCATCGCGAAGCTCGTCTTCGGCGGACAGTTCCCCTCGAGCGCGACGATTCCGCGGTTCTACTTCCTGCACGTGTTCGTCTTGCCCGCGATCATCGCGGGGCTCATCGGCGTCCACATGGCGATCTTGGTCCGGCAGAAACACACCGAACACGCTCGCGACGACGACGTCGAGGGACAGCGACGAGTCGCGCGGGACGACGACAGCGTAGTCGTCGGACTCCCCGCCTTCCCCAACCAGGCGGCGGTCAGCGCGGTCGTGTTCTTCCTGACGCTCGCGACGCTGTCGTTGCTCGCCGGCTTCCTCCCCGTCCACAACATCGCGGAGTACGGGCCGAACGACCCGGCGGGGACGCCGGGACTGATCATGCCGGACTGGTTCTTGATGTGGCTCTACGGCTTCCTGAAGGTGATTCCAGGGTGGCTCAGTTTCACCATCCCGATCGTCGACGTCCACGTCAACACCGAGTTCATCGGAGGGATGGTCCTCCCCGGTCTCGTCTTCGCGGCGGTGTTCTTCTGGCCGTTCGTCGACCGGTCCGAAGAGCAGACGCACTTCACGGCGAGTCCCCTCGATCGGCCCTGGCAGACCGCCGTCGGAATCGCGGCGGTGGTGTTCATCATGATCGCCTCGATCGCGGGGATGAACAACATCCTCGCTGGGATTCTGGGAACGACCACCGACGCGATCACGACCGGTCTCGTCGCGTCGATGGTTCTGGGACCGCTCCTCGCGGGCGGCATCACGTACTTCGTCCTCGACGGGCGAGACGATCGAACCCGTTCGGATCGGAAGCCCCAGTCGACCGACGAGAGCGGAGGTGACGACTGATGGGCGTGATGCTCTCGGCGACGCGCTACCGTCGTCTCGACCGACTCACCAAACTGCTCGGCGTCGCGTTCGTCGCGATCGGTCTCGAGACTGGTGGACAGACGACGACTGGAATCGCGTTCGGTGCGCTCGGCGTTGCACTGGCAGTACTCACGGTTTTCATCGAGTGTGAACAATGACTGACGGACACGAAACCACGGAACGAGACGAGTCGAACACACTGCTGTCTGGCGTCGGCCGGCGAGGGTTCCTCAAAGGCGTCGGCGTCGCCGGACTCCTCGGCGCGTCGGGGGCAGGACTCGCCGACGACTTCCTCCAGATGGACGGCCTCGAAGTCGTCGACGACCCGATCGGTAACTACCCCTATCGCGACTGGGAGGACCTCTACCGCGAGGAGTGGGACTGGGACTCGACCGCCCGGAGCACCCACAGCGTCAACTGTACCGGAAGTTGCTCGTGGGAGGTGTTCGTCCGCAACGGACAGGTCTGGCGCGAGTCGCAGGCCGGCGACTACCCCCGTTTCGACGAGACCGTCCCCGACCCGAACCCCCGAGGCTGTCAGAAGGGGGCGTGCTACTCGGACTACGTCAACGCCGACCAGCGAATCAAGTACCCCCTGCGACGCACCGGCGCTCGCGGCGAGGGGAAGTGGCAGCGGATCTCGTGGGACGAGGCGTTGACCGAGATCGCCGAGAAAGTCGTCGAGGAGGTCACCGCAGAGCGGTACGACGCCATTAGCGGGTTCACGCCGATCCCCGCGATGAGCCCCGTCTCGTTCGCCTCCGGGTCGCGACTGATCAACTTGCTCGGCGGGGTGAGCCACTCCTTCTACGACTGGTACTCGGATCTCCCGCCCGGTCAGCCCATCACGTGGGGTCACCAGACGGACAACGCCGAGAGCGCCGACTGGTACAACGCCGACTACATCGTCGCGTGGGGGTCGAACATCAACGTCACGCGCATCCCCGACGCGAAGTACTTCCTCGAGGCGGGCTACAACGGGACGAAACGCGTCGGCGTCTTCACCGACTACTCACAGACCGCGATCCACTGTGACGAGTGGATCGGACCGACACCCGGAACGGACACGGTGCTCGCCCTCGGGATGGCCCGGACGATCGTCGACGAGGAACGCTACGACGAGGCGCACCTCAAAGAGCAGACCGACATGCCGCTTCTCGTCCGCGAAGACACGGGGAAGTTCCTCCGGAGTGCAGATATCCGCGACGACGGTGACGAGAACGTCTTCGTCATGCAGGACGCCGACGGAACGCTTCGGACCGCTCCGGGGTCGCTCGGGAACCGCGCCGGGAAGTACGACCCGGAGGCGAGCATCGAACTGGAGTTCGACCCGCAGCTGGCGGTCGACCGGACGGTCTCGACGGGCGACGGCGACGTCCGCGTCAGAACCGTCTGGCTGCGCCTCCGTGACGAACTCGCGACGTACACCCCCGAGTACGTCAACGAGGAGTCGGGAGTCGGCCGAGAGACCCACCAGCGTGTCGCTCGCGAGTTCGCACAAGCCGAACGCGCGAAGATCATCCACGGCAAGGGCGTCAACGACTGGTATCACAACGACCTCGCGAACCGCGCCATCCAGCTGCTCGTGACGCTCACCGGGAACCTCGGCCGGCAGGGGACCGGACTCGACCACTACGTCGGCCAAGAGAAGATGTGGGCGACCCACGGGTTCAAGGAACTGTCGTATCCGACGGGGAACGTCCGCGGCGTCGCGACGACGCTGTGGACGTACTACCACGCGGGAATTCTGGACAACACCGACGAGGACACCGCCCGGCGCATCAGAGAGTCGATCGACAACGACTGGATGCCGCTGTACCCCGCAGAGCGACCGAACGGGTCGCGACCCGACCCGTCGGTGATGCTCGTCTGGCGGGGGAACTACTTCAACCAGGCGAAGGGGAACGTCGCCGTCGAGGAGACGCTCTGGCCGAAACTGGACCTCGTCGTCGACGTCAACTTCCGCATGGACTCGACGGCGCTGTACAGCGACATCGTCCTCCCGACGGCCAGTCACTACGAGAAGTACGACCTCTCGATGACGGACATGCACAGCTACGTCCACCCCTTCACACCCGCTGTCGAACCGCTCGGCGAGTCGAAGACGGACTGGGAGATCTTCCGTCTCCTCGCCGAGAAGATCCAGGAGATCGCGACCGAGCGCGGCGTCGACCCCGTGCAGGACCGGAAGTTCGACCGCGAGATCGACCTCCAGTCGGTCCACGACGACTACGTCAGAGACTGGCTGACCGGCGAGGAAGGGGCGCTCGAAGCGGACAGAGCGGCCTGTGAGTTCATCCTCGACCACTCCGAGGAGACCAACCCACAGGACGTCGACGACCGGATCACGTTCGACCAGATCGAAGAGCAGCCGCGACGGTTCCTGGCGACGGGCGATCACTGGACCTCACCCATCGAGGAGGGCGAGGCGTACGCCCCGTGGAAGCAGTTCGTCCAGGACAAAGAGCCCTGGCCGACGTTCACCGGTCGCCAACAGTACTACATCGACCACGACTGGTTCCTCGACCTCGGTGAGGAGCTGCCGACGCACAAACGGCCGACGAACGAACAGGACCCCGAGGAATACCCGCTGCGGTACAACACCCCACACGGTCGGTGGTCGATCCACTCGACGTGGCGGGACAACGAGACGCTGTTGCGCCTCCAGCGTGGCGAGCCCGTCGTCTACCTGAACCCGGACGACGCTGCTGCTCGCGACGTCGAAGACGGCGACACCGTCCGCCTCTACAACGACCTCGGGTCGGTCGAACTCCAGGTGAAGATCTACCCGAGCGGCGAACCCGGGACGGCGCGGATGTTCTTCGCGTGGGAGAAGTTCCAGTTCGCCAGTCGCAACAACTTCAACACGCTCGTGCCCATGTACATGAAACCTACTCAACTCGTCCAGTACCCCGAAGAGAGCGGTGAACACCTCTCGTTCTCCCCGAACTACTGGGGACCGACGGGAGTGAACAGCGACGTTCGCGTCGAAGTCGAGAAAGTCGACGGGGGTGACGGCGAATGAGTCAGTCGGACCACCACGTCCACCTCGCCGACGGCGTCGACCACCAGGTCGCGATGGTGATGGACCTGAACAAGTGCGTCGGCTGTCAGACCTGTACGGTCGCCTGCAAGACCAACTGGACGCAGGGCGGCGGCCGAGAGTACATGTACTGGAACAACGTCGAGACCAAACCCGGCGAGGGGTATCCGCGGAACTGGGAGGAGTCGGGTGGCGGCTACGAGTCCCGAGAGCAGGCGCACGACCCGGCACACGGGAATCGGCGCGAGGGGACGATTCCGTCCCAAGAGGACTACGGTCGCGCCTGGGAGTTCAACCACGAACAGGTGATGTACAGCGGGAGCGACGAACCGCTCCAGCCCGTGGACAACGACCCCGAGTGGGGGCCGAACTGGGACGAGGACAAGGGTGCAGGCGAATTCCCGAACTCCTACTACTTCTACCTGCCCCGAATCTGCAACCACTGTACGCATCCCTCCTGTGTCGAGGCCTGCCCGCGGAAAGCGATCTACAAACGACAGGAGGACGGCATCGTCCTCGTCGACCAGGACCGCTGTCGGGGCTACCGCTACTGTGTCGAGGGCTGTCCGTACAAGAAGGTGTACTACAACGCGGTGAAGAAGACGTCCGAGAAGTGCATCTTCTGTTACCCGCGTATCGAAGGCGAGGGACCCGACGGCGAGGTTCGTCCCCCCTCGTGTGCGGCAGACTGCCCGCCGCAACTGCGCGTCGTGGGCTTTCTCGACGACGAGGAGGGGCCGATCCACAAACTCGTCAACGAGTGGCGGGTCGCGCTTCGACTGCATCCGGAGTACCGGACCGAACCGAACGTCTACTACATCCCGCCCTTTGCACCGCCACAGCACTCCGACGACGGCGAGACGCTCGACATCGACCGGATCCCGCGAACGTACCTCGAGAACCTGTTCGGCGACGACGTCCACGACGCACTCGACACGATCGAACGCGAACGCGACAAGGTCAGACGTGGCGGGTCCAGCGAGTTGATGGACCTGCTCACCACCACGAACCCGGCCCAACAGTATCGACTCGAGGTGTTCGACGATGAGTGATGAGGGTCGACTCGGGGTGTTCGACGATGAGTGACGAGGGTCGACTCGGGGTGTTCGACGATGGATGACGGCGGTGTCGGGCCGAGCGTCCTCGTCGTCAGTCTCGTCGTCGTCGCCGCGGTCGTCCCGGCGTTCGTCTCCGGTCAAGCGGCGTACGACGTCCCAGTCGAGTACGCTCCCGGTGAGGACGACACGCTCGCCGACCCCGGCAGTGCCGTGTGGGCGAGAGCGACGACCGTCGACGTCCCCGTCACGAGCGCGCCGAGCACGGTTCCGAACGCCGACAACACGTCCGTCACGCAGATCGACGTTCGATCCGTTCGGACCGACCAGCGACTGTATCTCCGACTCTCGTGGCCCGACGAGAGTCGGGACGCGAACAGCTCGGACCCACGGGAGTTCCCCGACGCGCTCGCGGTCCAGTTCCCGGTCGAAAACGACACGCAACCGGGGATCGCGATGGGCAGTCCGCAGAACCCGGTCAACGTCTGGTACTGGAGTGCAGACAGAGGCGGCGAGGAGCTACTCGCCGGCGGAGCGGGGTCGACGACGCGGTTCCAGACGGTGACGACGGAGACGACGGCGACCTACAAGAACGACCGGTGGACCGTCGTGTTCAGCCGCTCGCTGGAGCCGGACGGAGCGAACCGGACGACGTTCCCCGCAGACCGCGACACCGACCTCGCGTTCGCCGTCTGGGACGGCTCGAACGAGGAACGGTCCGGTCGGAAAGCCGTGAGCGAGTGGTACTTCCTCGCGCTGGGACCGGGGCCGCAGGGACCACCGTACGAGACCCTGCTGTGGACCATCGCGGGGGTCGCGATCGTCGCCGTCACCGCAGTCACCATCTCGGCGGTTCGCCGGACCTGAGATCATGTCTCGACACACTCCCCCCGACAGCTCGACAGGACCGGACGACGTCGACAGAGCCGCTGCCGCCAGAGGCGGCGTCTACGCACTCCTCGCACGGGCGTTCCGTGACCCCGACGAGGAGCTCTACGACCCGCTGACCGACGGGACGCTCGATGCGACGCTGCGGTCGCTCCTCGACGACAGCGGTCTCGACGTCGCGGCACCGACGCTGGCGACGACGGACGACTACGACACGCTCTGTGCGCGGTACAACGACCTGTTCGTCGTCGGCTTCTCCGAGGTGGTCGACCCGATGGACGGGACGATGTCCTCACAGGGACCGGCGGTTCCGCTGTACGAGTCGGACTACCGACCGGACGTCTCGTGGAACGACGTGAACCTCGACCTCGCGCGTGCCTACGAGTACTTCGGTGTGAACGTCGACCAGACCGACCGCGACAACCACGACCATCTCCGACTCGAACTCGAGTTCGTCGGCTATCTCTGTCGGCAGGCAGCAGTCGGCCACACCGACTGCCACCGTGCCCGACTCGACTTCCTCGACAGACATCTCCGCGTCCTCGCACCGGGTGTCGAAAAGCGGCTCGAGTCCGAACCCGGGACCGGCATCTACGGCGAGTTCGCGTCGTTTCTGGACCGGTTCAGTCGGACCGACGTCGACGACCTCGCCGAGCGGTTCGACGGTGGTGAGACAGGGTGAGCCAGCATCGTGACCACGACCGTGACCGAACGGCGAGCGTCCGATCTGCGACCACCGAAGCCGTCTCTCGCTCGCGGACACACACCCAGCAAGTCGAGACCGTCGCCGTGGCGGGTGCACTCGCGACGGTACTCGCGGTGGCTCTCGTCCGACTCGCACTGAACGCGCCCGTCTCGCTTCCGAGCGCGGTCACCGACGCCTACGACGTCGTAACCACCGCGGCACTCGTCGGGCCTGCCCTTGCAGCCCTCTGTCTCGGTGTGACCAGCGACCGACTGCCCTCGCGGGTCGGCTACCTCTGTCTCGGCGTGTTCGCGTTGCTCACGACGCTCACGTCGTCGCTGTCGATTCCGGCCGGCGTCGCCCTCGTCGCTGGTGGGGTGCTCGTCGTCTCGTCACGGCCGACCCGTCGCACGAGTCGGTCGTCCGTCGTCGCGGGACTGTTCGCCGTCGCGGTCGTGCTCGCTCTCGGGAGTGCGGTCGGCGTACTCTCCGTCTCGCTGCGGTCTCTCGGGACGACCGCTTGGCTGGTCGGGCTCGCCTGTACGCCGTTGCTGACGTCTCCGCGTCGAACTGAGCTCCTCCTCGGCGTCGCCGTCGCGGGCGGCGTCCTGGCGAGCGGTGTCGTCGCGCCGTTCGTCACGGGGGCGGTCGCACTCGTCGGCTTCGCCGTCGTCGGCGCGCCGTTCGTCCTCGTCGCCCTCGGAGTCGGTGGCGTGACAGCGGCACTGGTCAGTGCCGTCCGGGCAGGAGAACGAAGGCGTGCAGTCGGTCTCGGACTGCTGCTGTTCGCCGGAGTGCCAGCGACGATGCCACGAGCACTCGCGGTCGTCATCGGCGTCACACTCCTCGCGGACGAGCGTCACCTGGTGAGCGATGGTCACGCGGGAGGTGACGACCGATGACCGACTCCGACGACCCCGACTGTCCGTCGTTCGACCCCGACCGGCCGATGGACCCGGAGGAGGCAGCGGAGGGGCCGACCGACCCGCGCGTCCATCCGGAGGCGAGTCCGGGGTTCGACGACGACCGGGAGGGACTCGACGAGATCGAGGTGAGTCGCGACGTCACCATCGGCGAGGCGTCGAAGCGAGAGCTGTCCGCGAGCGACGTCGCGCCGCTGGTCGACGAGTCGGTCGCGACGAAACTCGAGTCGCTCACGCAGGGTGACGTCGTCGAACGACGACGCGCTGCGCTCGCACTCGCCGAGGCGGAGCGGAGCCGTCCCGTCGTCGACGCGCTCGCCGTCGCCGGGCGAACCGACGACGACAGCGAAGTCCGTCAGTTCGCCGTCGAGGCGCTGGGTAAACTCGGCGGTGAGCGGGCGGCGGTGGGTGCACTCCCGATCGCCGACGACGGCGACCCGTGGGTCCGCGCCGAGGCTATCGTCACGCTCGACCGCCTCGACCGGGTCGCACACGCCGAACGAATCGAAGACGGACTGACCGACGACCACCACGCAGTCAGACGGAACGCCGCCATCTCCCTCTTCAAACATCGTGGCGAAGCGATGTGCGATACGCTGCTCGAACAGACCGAAGACTCCAGCGAACGGGTTCGGGAGTGGGCGACGCATCTACTCGCCGGCGTCGACGACGACCGGGCCGAATCGCGACTGGAGGAGATCGCCGCAGACGACACCGAGTGTGAGATCGTTCGCCGGACTGCGGTCCACGCCCTGCAGACCGACGCCGGGAAGTTCCGTCGGCAGTTCCGGGGTGCACTCGACGAGACGACGCAGAAACTCCCCGGTGAAGACCCGCTCAACAGACAGCCAGAGCTCTAACCATGTCAGAACACGACTCACAGCAAGCGACGAAAGACGATATCGAAGCCGCACTCAGAAACGTCAGAGACCCCTCCCTCGACGTCGACGTCTTCGAGGCGGGACTCGTCGAGAACATCCGCCTCTCGGGCGGTCGCGTCACGATCGAAGCCGACCTCTCGGAGTTCAGACCGCAGGAGAGCGACGCGGTGATGAACACGATGTTGCAGGCGGTGTCGACTGCCCCGGGTGTCGAACGGGCACACGTCGAGCACGCCGTTCCTACGACCGACGGTCGGAGCGTGGGCGTCGAGGGCATCGACACCGTCGTCGCCGTGGCGTCCGCGAAAGGCGGCGTCGGGAAGTCGACGGTCGCAGTCAACCTCGCGTGCGCACTCGCCGGACGGGACGACGTCGGCGTGTTCGACGCCGACATCCACGGACCGAACGTCCCGTCCCTGCTCGAAGTTAGCGGCCCCATCTACTCCGACGACGACGGGAACCCCATCCCAGTCGAAACGAACGGGCTGGAGGTGATGAGCGTCGGGCTGATGGAGTCCGGCGCACCGCTCGCCTGGCGCGGCGCGATGGCGCACGACGCACTCACGGAACTGTTCGAGGACACTGCGTGGAACGATCGGAGTACACTCGTCGTCGATCTCCCCCCAGGGACGGGGGACGTCGTCCTGACGACGCTGCAGGAGGTTCCGATCGACGGTGTCGTGTTCGTGACGACGCCGTTTCACGCTGCCGTCACGGACACCGACCGCAGTATCGCCCTGTTCGAAGAGAACGACGTGCCGGTCCTCGGCACGGTGGTCAACATGGGGACGTACACCTGTTCGTCCTGTGGGGACGAACACTCGCTTTTCCCCGACGAGAGCCCGCTCGCCGACATCGACTCACCGGTCCTCGAAGAACTCCCGTTCACGTCGGAGCTCCAGCAAACACCGACGCCGACCGACGTTCCATCCGTCGTGACCCGACTCGCTGAACGCGTCAGAGATCGGCTGGACGACGTCTGGAACGTCGATCTCCCGGAGGGAGCACTCGACCTCCGGGGCGTTCCGTCGGCCGAGCGGCACGAACGGGTCGAACAGCGGTTCACGTCGCTCTCGTCCGGCGAGTCGTTCGTGCTCGTCAGCGACCGGGACCCGACGCCCGTTCGAAGCTTTCTCACCGAGCTAGTCGACGGAGACGACGAAACAGTCGACTTCGACCCGTTCAGAGTCGAACGCGCGACTCCGGAGACGTGGGTTCTCGAAACCGAACGTCCCTAAAAACGATGCCGGCGTGGCTTCGTCACGTGACGGCGATAAATTCCTTCAAGCGGTCCACGTGGAACTCAGCGGAATCGTGAAGTTCCCGTTCTCCTCGAGCAGGTACTCGTAGCCCGCATCGGGGTCGTTGGGGTCTGTGAACTCCTTCACCGTGGTCTGCTCTCCCAGCTTGAGCGTCGCAGTCGTACTCGTCGTATTCTCGACGCCGACGACCTCGTACGCACCGTTTCGCTCGTCGACGGCATCAGCGTACACCCACGACCCGACGAGCTTCTCGACGAGTTGGGCGTCGAGATCTCCGTTCGTCACCTGAATCTGGAGTGTGTTGTCGAGCGTGAGTTCTCGTGTGAAGTCTTCGACGACTCCTTCGACACGCGGTCGCTGCTCGATCAGCGTCTCACTACCGACGTCCAGCGTCGTTCCGTCGAGCAAGTACGCGTGCTCGTGGTTTCCACTGGCGTCCACCGAGTAGACCGCGAACGCGCCGTCGAACGTGAACACGTCGTCGACGGTGTGTTCGGTCGGCTCTCCGCTCGGCCGGACTGTCGCACTGGCGATGTAGTCTGTTCGCCCATTCTTCAGGGTGACGCGGACAGCACGGGCGGTCGGGTCGCTACTCGTGACTGGCACTTCGGTAACCTGCTCGATGAACCGTTCTCCGTCGTACGATTCGATCACCGACTGGAACGACGAGCTCCCGCCGAGAGCGCGTCGATGTGCGAGGAGGTATTTGAACGTCGCTGGATTGTTCCACCGTTGGGGTGGGTCGCCGCTGGCGATGGCGACGTCGTCGCACTGGGTGAGCATCGTCAACCGTAGCTTCACGTCTTCGGCGTTGTCCGGTCGCACGTCCCAGTGGTCGCGGACGTCCCACTCGACGCTGAACTGCGAAGCAGGGTCCGAGTCGCGCTCGACGTCGTACAGATAGTTGAAGCCGTTCCCGACAGCGTCGTTGTACTCCGTGTCCTCACCGTATTCGGGCTTCGGTACGTCCGTCCCGGCGTACGTTCCGCCATCTTGCGTCGAGAGCGCGAGATTCGTCGTGGTGACCTTCTGTCTCTCGGTGAAATCAGACTGGAGGAACTCGGTCTGGGTGCCATCAAGCGTGAACTCGTCGAAGTACAGGTCGCCAGTCTGTCCCTCTCCGAGAGCACCGAAGATGCCGACTTGTTCGTCGGTTTCGCTCGATAGGAGATACGATCCGCTCGCGTGGACCGATCCGCTCGCTGTCGATCGGAGCGAGATCTCGACCGCCGTCCCTTGCGTCGAGACGTCGAGTGCGTACCAGGCCCCCTTCTCCCAATCGTCCATCGAATCGTACGTCTCCCACTCGTTGTCCTCCGGATAGTACAGCCCGATCCGGGGGTCCTTCCCGGTGCTGTGATCACCGATCCCTGCACAGACGTGCCGCCCGTCTGCGTCTCGACCGAGATACACTGCCTGGACGTGATGCCAGTGAGTGTCCGTTCCAGTAGGTGACGAGTTGACGTACACGCTGACGTCCACGTCGGAACTGTTGGCAGTCGTGGACAGCCCGCGCCACTCGTGTGACCCTCCCGACGGGTCGAAGACCGTCGTCGACCACTCGCTCTGGTAACTCTGCTCTTGGGACACGCCCACGCCGCCGGTCCCCGCTCGGATCACGAACTCCGAGACGCCCTCCCGAAGTTCGTGTTCGAACTGATCGACGGGGACTGCCGGACCGTGGAAGCTGAAGTGGTGGTCGTCACCGCCGTCGACGTTGAAGAAGTCCACTGCGTAGGAGTTCTCCGTGTCGACGGTGACCTGTGCGGTCGTCCGTCGATACTGGTTCGTCCCACGATACGCGTCGGGCGCCTCGACGTCGAACAGTTGGACTCGGTCGGTGTGGTCGAACCGTTCTGGTGAGGCGACGTACTGCCGATCTTGCGTCTGCTCGTCGACGACGACCGTGTTGTGACTGATCGTGTTCGAGGTCCAGTTCCACCGCTTGGGCCAGTCACCCGTCTCTTCGGGATACCCGAGGTCGGGAGAGAGACTCAACCCGTGTCCGAACAGACCAATGTTGAGGGTGTCCCGGTGACAGTGACTGGTACCGTATCCCGAATCCGGACCGTAGGCGTTCCGCCCGTAGTACGTCCAGACGCCCCGTTCGGTGTTCTGTTCGGCTGACCCCGCTCGCAGTGCGGTGAAGCCGAACCCAGCGAGCTGCGTGCTATCGAGATCGAGCGGGCCGGACGAGTCGAGTACCGTGGCGATGGCGTCGCTGACGGCCTCCGGATCCGAGTCGTAGATACTTCCGCGGAGTCCTCCCGTCGACCGTCCGTTCCGAAGATAGATCCACTTGACGAGGTCGGTGTTCTCGTACGTCTGATACGCTCGGACGAGGTTGTCCGGGGCGATCGTGTTCCCGAAGCCAGGCTTCCCTGCTCCGGCGGTGTCGCCGAGTCGAGGAACGTACTGGTTGAGATATGTCAGCTGTGACTGGGTCAGGAACGTCTGCTTGAACTGGGGCGTTTGATACAGGTCCGCATTGGAGTAGCCGTCGTATCCGTTCAACACGTCGGCAGTGCCTTGCAGCCCGCCGCTGACGATACCGTTGTACTGGACGCTCTCCTCGTTCGCGAACCCGTCACGGTCGAAGTCGGTGAGCAAGCGCGAGAGGACGCCACCACCCGTGATGTACCAGTTTCCGTATGCGGTTCCGTCGGATTCTTTTTTCAGTTCTCCTGCCTTGAAGAGGAAGTCGAGCGTGTCGGCAGTGTAGCCGTCTTGGTCGTCTTGGATCACTGCCGACAGTGCCAACGTCTGTTGGTGGCTCCCGAAGTTGCCGCGGATCGTAGCTTGCTGGACTCCCGGGAGCATCTGTTTGACGAAGCCCTCTTCGATGTTTGTCCGGATGGCGTCTGTCGTGTCCTTCGCGGGCAACTCAGGATACGTCGTCGTCTTCTCGTCGAGAAACGACGTGAGCGTCGAGTCGACGTCGAGCGCCGGGAAGACCGCATCGTACCCCTTCATCACCGATTTGACCCAGTAGGACTCCCAGATCGACCCGACCTGTTTGCCTTGGCCGGTCCCACCGTGAGACGGATTCGGGAGTCCGTTTCGCTCCGTGTAGCCGCCATCCGAAAAGTAGACCGTGTCTTGGAGGTCCATCTCGGGGTACACGTCTGCGAGTCGGTCGAGGAGGACGGTTGCTGCGCGTGCATACCGCTCGTCTTCCGTGTAGATGTACGCCTCGTAGAGTGGTTCGAGCAGAGAACGAACGCCGTAGACGACGTTCCAGTGATGCGCCCACGCAACTGGTGTCCACCGGGTCCCTGCGGCACCGAGATCTCCCGACTCGTCGACCCACCCTAACCCGTCGTCGACGCCCCACGTCGACCCCATCTCGGGATGTTCCTCGTTGACGAGCAGTGAATCGTCGGCACGCGTCGGGTCGAACGTGCCCCGCTCGTCGAGACCACTCTGCCGATATGCTTCGAAGTCGTTGGTCGGAAGCGTGTAGTCGCCGTTAGTTATCTTCCACTGCTGACCCGGTTTCGCCGCGTACGAGACGTCGGACGCGGGGAACTTCACATCCCACTCGCTCGACCAGGGGTAGTGTCCCGCCGTCCCCTCCGCCAGATACGCCGCACGAGGAATGTGTTGTGACCCGACGTAGCGCCACAACTCGTCCAGCGTGTACTGGTCGAGAATGCTCTCTGCGACGTTCACGACCCGATCTCGCATCGACTTGGCCCAGCTGTAGGTGTCGACGTTGTCGCGAGCGGCTCGTCGCTTCGTCTCGGTGAAAAAGCTCGCACGCGTCTTCCGAGGCGTCGTTCCGGCTGCGGTTCCGCTGTGAGAGAGGAGCGCCCCGAGTAATCCAACGCTCGAAGTTTTCAGAAAGTCGCGACGAAGTAGTCCGCCGCGTTGCTCATCCGACCTCTCTTGCTCGAAGAGACCTGACAGAGCGGTTTCACTCTGAGTCGGCTCACTATCGTTATATTCCATTAAAATAGAATATCTGCTAAGATGTAATAAATATATTGATAATTCTACATCGAATAAACTTTGAACTAGTTGGAATTAACTACAAGTCAGATATGCTACCAATCAGCGGAGAGTCGGTCGTTCGACGAGAGCGACGTCACCCGACGACGACTGCGCCTTTCATCCCGAGTGTCTGATGCGGCGTGCAGTAATACAGATACGTGCCAGTACGTCCGAACCGCCGTTCGAACGACGCGCCCGCAGTCGCCGTCAGTCGACTCGACCGACTGCCATCGAGGAAGGCGACGTCGTGGGTGCCGCCCTGTCCCGTCCACTCCCAGACGACGGTCGTTCCGGGGGAGATCCGAATCGCGGGTGGGTCGTAGGCGAAGTTGCCACCGTTTCCGGCCGCACCGACCGCGACAGTCACCCGAGTACGACCGGTCCAGTCCACGATACCGGTGTAGTTGTCCACGTCGCGCATCCACGAATCGAGCGAGGTGGTGCTCTGTCCCGGCGTCTGTCGGTAGTGCGGCCCCATCCCCGTTCCGCGCTGTCCAGGTCCGTATCCCGTCCCACGTTGCCCGTGTGGACCCATCCCGTCGGGCGGTCCCATCGGCGAGTGAGCACCGCTACCTGCGCCCGGTCCGGGACCAGAACCCGGACCTGACCTCGATCCGGGACCCGGTCCTGCACCCGAACCAGGACCTGCACCCGAACCTGACCTGGGGCCTGCACCAGAGCCGGGACCGGGGGCCTGTTGCGGGGGCCGAACGATGGGGGCGGTACAACCGGCGAGAGACGTCGCGAGAGTCATCGCCGCCGTGCGGTACAGGAATTGCCGTCGAGTAGATGTTGTGATCGCCATGATGTTCCCCTAGAGAGACGACTGCGAACGATACAGTCGTTTGCCTCTCTTGGGGGTGGACTACCGATGACGCACCGAGTTATAAAAAGCAAGGAGAATACCCCGCCTTTAGGCGCGGGATGAATCCGACAACCTCTCCACAATCCACCGTCGATAGCAAGACTGGATATTCCACCGTTCTCAACCCCAGTCTTTACAAGAGACAGGAGTATAAGCGATTATACAGGCGTTCAGAATGTTGGAAGTCCACCGCACCCACCGAGCGAAAATCCTCAACCACGGACAGGTAGAGGAGTCGCTCGACCATCACGGGTGGAGTGCCAGCAAGCTCTGGAACGTCGCGAACTACCACTCCCGTCAAGTCTGGGAGGATACGGGCGAGATCCCCGACCACGGCGACCTCAAAAACGAGTTGAAGACCCATCCAAAGTACAAGGGATTGCACTCGCAGTCCAGTCAGCGCGTTCTGGAGGAACTTGCTGAAGCCTTCAACTCGTGGTACGGCAAGAGAAAGTCCGACAATCAAGCGAATCCGCCCGGCTACCGCAAGAAAAACTACTACGACTCGCAAGGCCGCCGCGTCCACGAGGAACACCCGCGTTCCACCGTGACGTGGAAGCAGAACGGCGTCAAACACGACACCAAGAACAACCGTGTCCGACTCTCAAAAGGAGCAGATCACAAGGAACACCCGAAAGCGTGGGAATACATCCTTGTCGAATACGAGACTCGGCCCGGTGTCACCGTCGAGAACCTACAACAAGTTCGCGCTGTCTACGACAAGGCGAAAGAGCGGTGGGAACTGCACCTCGTCTGCAAGGACGAAATCGAGACGCCCACCGCTCCCGGTAACGAGACGGCGGGCATCGACCTCGGAATCTGTAACTTCGCGGCGGTCGCATACAGCACCGAGCAAGCCGACCTGTACCCCGGAAACCGCCTGAAGCAAGACGGCTACTACTTCCCGAAGGAAATCGCCAAGTGCGACGACTCTGGTGGCTCAGAGGCGACTTGTCTGCACGCGAAGTGGTCGGAACGTCGAACCCACTTCTTCCATAGTCTCGCCAAACACATCGTTGAGAAGTGCATCGAGCGGGGCGTGGGTCGCATCAATATCGGGAAACTCGCTGGCGTCCGTGAGGATGAGAATGGCGAGTCGAAGAATTGGGGTCGGCACGGTAACCTCGACCTGCACGGGTGGGCGTTCGACCGATTCACGAACATCCTCGAATACAAGGCGAAAGTCGAGGGTATCGAAGTCGTGGATGTGTCCGAGCGTGACACGAGCAAGACGTGTTGTGTCTGCGGTAGAGAAGACGACAGTCAGCGTGTCGAACGCGGCCTGTACGTCTGCGAGGCGTGTGATGCAGCGTTCAACGCTGATGTGAACGGGGCGGAGAACATCCGTCTCGACATCAACAATAGCGAAAGTAACTCCGAGTCCGCACCCAGTTTGGGTGAGGATAGGAGTACCGGCTGGTTGGCACAGCCCGGAGTCTACCTTCATGACCTCTCCCGAGGATTCCAACCTCGGGCAGAGGTGGTAGACTGCAAACCTTAATATCCCAAACGCGGTCGGGATTCCTCCGCCTTCAGGCGGAAGAGGATGTCAACTCGTCTGAGTGCCTACAGAACGGTATGTCCGAGACACAGTTCACGACCGGTATCGACGGCGCAGTCGCAGAAAACATCGTCAGCGCCGCACGGACCAGTCTCAGCGACACGCTCCGAAATGTAGTGTACTTCACGCCGTCGTCGTTCGACGTCCTGTACGTTCGACAGGACCTCTACGACACACCCGACGACGCCCGCTCGGTCAAGCAACCGCTCGTCGAACTCGAACAGGTCGGGTTCGCGGAGGCTCCGGTTCGAACCGCTATCTTCCAAGAGGAGGAGTCGACGATCGGTCCCTACGAGTTTACCGTACGATTCCACCACGACGGCTTCGTCGTCCGCACGATCGAAGGCGACCACGGTGTCCTCTTCACCACGGACAGCATGGCAGTCACAGCGTTCGAAGAGGCGATCAGCGCCATCCGGAAACTCCTTCGAGACAGGTGATCGAAGACGGCTCCGCGGAAGTAGTGCGGTCGCATCGCCGTGTCGAGACGGACCCAACCTTCGAGGACGACTGTTCCGTTATCGCCCGTCGCCGAAGAACGCGGCCGCCGCCCCGTACAGTTCGATGTCGGTACCGAGCGGAGTGAGTCGAACGTCCGGGGGAGCAGCGAGGGCGTAGTCGCCCAGCCGTTCGTCGATCCCGTCGACGATCCACTCCGGATGCTCCAGTGCGACAGAGCCGCCGAGCGTGACGATTCCGGGGTCGTAGGCGTTGACAACTGCGCCGATTCCGGCAGCGTTGTACTGTGTGACTCGGTCGAGACACGTCTTGGCGACGGGATCGCCGTCGTCTGCGGCGGCGAACACGTCCGGTGCGGCGAGCGGCTGTTTCTCGCGAAGCGTCGACTCGCGGTCGTCGCTGGCGAAGAGGTGCCGAGCGAACTGTGGGATCCCGCGTCCCGAGCAGTAGGCCTCCCACGCGCCGCGGACCCCGGTGCTAGACAGCTCCCCGTCGGCGACGATCGGAATCAGTCCGACCTCCGCGGCGTACCCTCGCTCGCCCCGGAGCGGTCGGCCGTCGACGACGACGCCCGCGCCGATCCCCGTCCCGAAGGTGACGTGGACGACCGTCTCGTGCGGCTGTCCAGCGCCGAAGACCGCCTCACCGAGCGCCGCCGCCGTACAGTCGTTCGCGACGGTCGCCGAGAGTCCGAGTTCGCGCTCGATGGTCGACGTGACGGGAATGTCGTGGAGCGTCTCGCCGGCCGCCGTATCGAACTCGGCGATTACGCCTCGGCCGGCGTCGACCAACCCCGTCGTCGACACCGAGACGTGTTGGACGTCGTTCCCCTCTGACTGCAGTCGCGCCACGACGTCGACGAGGTGGTCCGTGATCTCTCTCGGGCGGGTGGCTTCGGTCCGGACGTCGCGCGGCCCCTCCGCGGTCGCCACGCCGTAGCGGAGACTCGTGCTGCCGACGTCGACGACGGCGACCGTCGATTCTGTGGTCACTGTTCGAGGGATGGTCAAAGAGTCAGTTCACCGTTTCGACCTTCGCTTGGATGATGTGGACCGGCTGTCAGAAGTTCCAACAGCCTCGATCTCGAATATCACTCCATGCATCTCGACGAGGAGACCGTCCGCGAGCGATGTACCGAGGCGGTGTTCGAGCGAGGACAGAACTACCGGCGAGAGGGACGCATCAAGCGACGCGACCGCGTGGGCGACGTCGTCACTGCCGTCGTCCGGGGGACACGTGCGTACGACGTCACCGTCGATGGGCTGGAGTCGACGCTCGACCCGCGGTGTACCTGCCCGTACGACGGTCCCGGTGACTGCAAACACGTCGTCGCCGTGCTGTTGACTCTCGTCGATGATCCACCAGAAGACGAAGCCGAGCGTCTCAACGCGATGCTCGACGACGTCTCAGAGGACGATCTGCGTGCGTTCGTTCTCGACGTCGTCGCTCCCAGACCGGAACTGCGCGATCAATTCGTCGCTCGATTTGGCGGCCCGACGGGCAAGTCGGTCGACGAGTATCGCACCGAGGTCGACGACCTGTTCGACGAGCACACCGAGGACTACCCGGTCGTCACTGGCGCGATCGACTTCTCGCGATTCTTCGACCTCGCCGAACAGTATCATGAGAACGGCCACTACCAGATGGCAGCGACCGTCTACCGTGCATTGTTCGAGGGGATCGACGACAACGTCGATCTCGTCGACGGTGCCTACGACCACTACGCTCGAAGCTTTCAGGATGCGCTCGATGGCTACGTCGAGTGCGTGACTGCAGCAGAGCTCTCTTCGGAGGAGTTCGAGTCGTTACTCGGGGTCCTCGATGAACGTGCATCGTCTGGGGCGGGCGTCCACCGTGACCGGTTTGCGGACGCCCACTCTCGGTTGACCAGTCGATGAGCGAACGACACGCAACCTACTCCCGTCGATCGAGAGTCCCGTACAGTTCTTCGTTTTGGATGTGAGTACAGAATTGTGCACAGACCCGACAGAGGTCGTCGGCAGTGGTGAACGTCCGAACACTGGCGTCCCACCGAGTGTGAACTGACCCGAGCATCGCACTCCGAACGTTCGGTTCGGTCACAACCATGAATCGCCGTGTTTGCGTTGGGGGAGTTGCCTCGCCGGCAGCACCCTGCATCTCAGTATCCGTCAACAAATCTTCTAACACGCTACCGATCTCGATGCCAACACCGAGATTGTCGCCGACCTGTGGTGCGACGAAGACGACCGCATTGCTCGCACGAGCAAACTCGATACTCTGTGTCGCGGCGTCCATCTCATCAAGAGAGATACCAACATCGATCGCGAGAAATGCGTTGAATCCACGGTCTCGGAGACAATCACGCGTCTCTTGAAGCAGTCGAAGTACCTCGTCCTCCGAATATTCGCCAGTGGTGGAATCCCACGTCGCGAACGACGGCAATTCGGTCTCCCCCCTACTGTCATCTGAGACGAGTGCACTAACGTCGAACGTGCGATACGGACCCATCAGGTAGACGAGAAACTGTTCACGACGTACTGGAGCAAGAGCCTCGGAGTCACCGATGCTACGGGGTAGATCGTTGATGATCCGTTGGCGCATCCAATCGTTTGTTTTCGCGCGCAGTGTATAAAGACAGGCGTTCTCAAAGAAATTCTACTAGAGAATAGATAAGTAGCTGTGTGAGCAATCTAGCGACAGAGGGAGTAGAGTATGGGCGAAACTGATAGTCGCGCAACAGACGACATCCGTCGACCAGAGCCACCGCTTCCAGAGGAGAGTGGATTGACGCTCGAAGAGTATCTCGCGATGCAGCGTGCGATCGGGCATCCGACGCGATTCCAACTGCTTCGGACGCTCGTCGCCAACGACGAACTGAGTGCGTCCGAACTCAAACACGCAGTCGACGTCGAGTCACACAACTTCCACTATCATCTCGACGAGTTGGTGGACGTCGGATTAGTCGAGAGGCGTAAACGGCGGACAGCCGATAGCCACGGGTTCTACACCTACTACCGTCCGACTGCGATGGGGCGGGGGATACTCGAGCATGGCGTCGAGGAACTGATGCGCCGAGAACGCGAGTTCAACGAACAGTACGCTTGACATCCTCTCTGTCCAGCTGGCAGACTTTTCTCTCTGAACTTCTGTACCTCTCCTACGACTGAAACCGTGGGACTATCGGACCGTCGTCACCGGAACCGGCGATTTCCGCACCAGCGCCTCCGCGACGCTCCCGAAGACGAACTCCTCGAGATGTGGTCGACCGTGTGTGCCGACGACGATCTGGTCGGCACCGTACTCGTCGACGGCCTTGAGGATCATCTCCTGTGTCCGACCGACCGCGGCACCCGTCTGGATCGCCGCACCGTGGTCGTCGGCGATGGAGTGGGCCGTCGCGAACAGGTCCTCGGTGTGTTCTCGCCGGTCTTCGAGCCACTCCTCCCACTCGCCGGGGTGGTCGCCCCAGCCGATGGCCGCCGTCTTGTCTTTGTGACTGTCGACGACGTAGAAGACGGTGATAGTGCTCGACCCGAACTCCTCGCAGGCGTACGCGAGCGCCTTCTCCGAGAGCGGCGAGCCGTCGAACGGGACGAGAACGTGTTCTACCATACTCTTTCTACGTCTCGTTGACAAATAATGGTTGCGAGTGTCAAGAACGTCTAGTCGTCGGAGTCGATGCGAGCGAGCGGGTCCTCGCGCGTGAACTCGTCGCCCTCCTCGACGAGTCGTTCGGTGAGCGTGCCGTCGACAGGGGCGGGGACGTCGACGCTCACCTTCTCGACCTGCACCTCACAGAGCGTCTCACCCGCCTCGACGGTCGCGCCGGGGCGGACGAACCAGTTGGCGAGGTAGCCCTCCTCGACGTCTTCGGCGTCCTCGGGCCAGACCGACGACGCGGAGACGGTCGCCTCCTCGCTCATTGCACCGACTGGACGGCGTCGACGATGTCCTCGACGCCGGGGTTGACTTCGTCTTCGAGCGGGCGCGCGTACGGGATCGGGACGTCCGGGATGGCGACGCGTTCGACGGCCTGCAGATCGTCGAGCGCGCCTTCGGCCGCCCGGGCAACGATCTCACCGGTGACGCCGAACGAGCGGTAGTCCTCGTCGACGACGACCAACCGACCGGTCTTCCGGACGGAGTCGAGTACCGTCTCGGTGTCCAGTGGGACGAGCGTCCGCAGGTCGATCACCTCCGCGTCGACGCCGTCCGATTCGAGTTCCGAGGCTGCTTCGAGCGCCCGGTGGACGTGCAGCCCGAGCGTGACGACGGTGACGTCCGCGCCCGCTCGTTTCACGTCCGCTTCACCGAACGGGATGGTGTAGTCGTCCTCCGGGACCGGTGTCTTCGGCCCCTCCGGCGAGGGCATCCAACCGAGCCCCATTAGGCGCTTGTGGAACATGTAGACGACCGGGTCGTCGTCGCGGATGGCCGCGTGCATGAGTCCTTTCGCGTCGTAGGCCGTACTCGGGACGACGACTTTCATCCCCGGAAGGTGCGCGAAGGTCCCGTAGAGCGTCTGGGAGTGTTGGGCGGCGTCGTTGTAGGTGCCGCCGACGGCCGTCGTCAACACCATCGGCACCGAGACGGCGCCGCCGCTCATGTAGGTGTTCTTGGCCATGTTGTTGTAGAGTTGGTCCATGGCGACGCCGAAGAAGTCGACGAACATCAGTTCGGCAATCGGGCGCATCCCGGCCTGTGCCGCGCCGACGGCGGCTCCGAGAAACCCCGTCTCGCTGATGGGGACGTCCATCACTCGGTCGCGACCGAACTCGTCGAGCAGCCCCGTCGTACTGCTGAAGATGCCGCCGTAGTCGGCGACGTCCTCGCCCATGAGAAACACCTCCTCGTCCTCGCGCATCTCGTGAGCGACGGCCTCGACCATCGCCCTGCTCATCGTCAGTTCGCGGTCCGTCTCGGTCTCGGCGGTCATCACTGCTCACCTCCGTTGGCCTCGACGTCTCCCTGCGCCGGTGGGTTGGTGAACACGTCCTCGTACGCAGTCTCCGGCTCCGGCTCGGGCTGGTCTTTGGCCCACTCGATGGCTTCCTCGACGCGCTCTTCGGCGCGACGCCGTAACTCCGCGACGGTCTCGTCGTCGACGCCGTATCTCGCGAGGTCCGCTTCGAGCCGCGTGATCGAGTCGCGGTGTGTGGCGCGGTCGACGTCTTCGTCGGGGCGGTACCCCTCGGCGTCGCCCATGAAGTGGCCCATCCGGCGGTGAACCTGTACCTCCAAGAGCGTCGGTCCGTTGCCGTCGCGGGCGCGACCGACGGCTTCTCTGGCGGCATCGTAAACGGCGAGTGCGTCGTCGCTGTCGACGCGGACGCCCGGCAGGTCGAACCCGTCGGCGCGCTGTGCGCCGTTCTCCACGTCGGTCACGCGGTCTTTCGGCATGCTGATCGCCCAGTCGTTGTCCTCGACGACGAAGACGACCGGCAGGTCGTGGACGCTCGCGAGGTTCAGCGACTCGAGGAACCCACCCTGATCGATCGCTCCCTCGCCGAGAAACGCGACGGCGACGGCATCGCTGTTCCGCTTCTTGGCGGCCATCGCCGCGCCGACGGCGGGCGGGACGCCCTGTGCGATGATGCCCGAACACGCGAAGTTGACGTCGGGGTCGAACAGATGCATGTGTCCGCCCTTGCCGCGGCAGAGCCCGGTCTCCCGACCGAAGATCTCTGCCGTCATTCGCTTCAGATCGACGCCCTTCGCGATGGCAACGTGATGCGGTCGGTGCGGCGCAGTGACGGTGTCGTCGTCGCGGAGATGGATACAGACGCCCGCACCCGACGCCTCGTGACCAGCCGCGAGATGCAACTCGCCGGGGATCGGCCCGGCGGAGATGTCGAACGCCGGCTGTTTCCCCTCGAGATACTCCTCCTGGAGCCGTTCCTCGTAGTGTCTCGCCGTGACCATATTCTCGTACATGGTCTGGAGTTCGGTAGCTGATGGCATGGTACACCTCCGAAGAGAGACTATTGCGTATTAACATTATGTAAACTGAAGAACTATACGTCCCGGGGCGAAGCGTGAGTGACTCGTTGTCCTCGCGGGTGCGCTCCTCTGTGTGCCCGCACTCGTCGTCGTCAATCTCGAACGGAAGCGTCGCCACAACGATCGACTCTCGAACACCGTCTACGGACACTCGTCAACTGCCTCGGGGGTCAAGCCCCGAGGCTTGTCAGTGGACTCCCGCTCTAACCGAGTAACTCGGTAGGTCGAAATCGACCATTTGCGTTCAACGTCCCTGACTTCAGAGCCAGTTGACTTGTGGCTCGTTCAGCACCAGACTTGAGCCAGTGCTGAACAAGACGCCACCCGACGTTTCGAGCAGCGTTGTAATCGCTATGCAATTGCTTCCCGCACTTCAGGCACTCAAACTTATCACCGTCACGGTTGTCCTCGTGCGTGAATCCACACTCGCCGTGACTGCATCTCTGAGACGTGTATGCAGGATTCACATCGTCCACGGCGATGCCGTATTCTTCGGCTTTGTATTCGGAGTGACGTTGCAGTTCCTTGAACGCCCATTGTTGGAACTTTGAAGCATTCGAGATACGGTTCCGGATGTGTTTCAAGTTCTCGAATGCAATTGCCGTGCAATCGTTCTCCACAGCCTTTTGAACAATTGCTTTGGAGATACGGTGGAGATAATCGGCGCTCCATCGGGCGAATCGGTCGCCAATCGACTGAATGGTGAGGTGGGCTGAGCGAGTACCTGTCTGTTGTAGGCTTCCACGACGACGCTCGTATTCGTCGCGCTTGTGGTTGAGATAATCTGCGTTGCCAAAGAATGCTCCCGTACTGGTGACAGCGAGGTAGCCATCCACATTCAAATCGACACCGAGAACCACTCCGTTCTCGGATTCGTCGTCGTAAGAATCAGGTTCAACGTCTTTCTTCACGGCGACGTGGAGGTAGTACGTGCCATCACGCTTATGGAGCGTTGCTTCGCGTTTCTCCCACTCGTCCGTCCAGTACTCCTCGAACGGCGTGCCTTCCTCGTTGACGGGTGTGACGTATTCGGCAGTCACTCGCTTGTCGGTTGTGGCGAGAGATACGTAGTCGTCGTTGTAGGTGATGGTTCGACTGTTGTACACGACAACGCTTCCACGGAACTCGGGCTTGCTGGTTTTTTCGTCGTCTTCGACGATTCGGTCTTTACAGTTGCCGAGCGCCGTTGCCGCAAGGTTGCGGGCACTTTGAACGAGGCTAGATTGTAGGGAGATTTTGCCACGGACATCAGAGTACGTCTCTTTGTGGAGCGTATTTTTGGTGTCTGTGATGTTGTAGGGGTTGTCGTCCCATCCGTGGTCAGCGACGTGTTGCGCCGCTTGTCGAAACTGATCGAACGTCTCGTCAAGGACTTCGTAGTCCTCTTTGGAAACGCTGAGTTTGATTTGGATGTTCCGAACAACCACCATACTTCATTGGTATTGGTGGGAATACTTAAAGTCACATATCGGGTAGAGAGTCAAGCTTGCTATTGAGCGTGGTTTATCTCATATGATGTCGGCTTCCTCCCCGAAATCAAGCCTCGGGGTATCCGCCTTGATATTTGATGAAGCTCTCTCAGACACTGCACCAGTTGACCGACCTCGCTCGACGCGGCACAGACCACAGCGACCACCTCTCGCAGATCGACTCGACCATCGTCGTCTCGGGGACGCGCGGAAAGTCGGGGCTGACGCGCCGACTCTGCGATGCTCTCTCCAGTCGCGACAACGACGTGCTGGGGAAGATCACGGGCAACCACCCGAAGATGATCCACAACGACGAGGAGCGACCGATCGAGCGGGACGGCCGCGTGACGCTCTACGAGAACGAAGCCGAGATCGGCAAGTACGACCCGGTCGACGCGCTCGTCGTCGAGAACCAGGCGATCGGTGAGTACACGACCCGACTGATCAACCAGCGATTCACCGACCCCGACGTCGTCGTCCTCACCAACGTCCGCCGGGATCACATCGACCGACTCGGAGCCAACCGGATGGAGATCGCCCGGTCTTTCGCCCGCGCCGTGCCCGAGGGGACGCACGTCGTGAACGGCGAACAGACCGAGGAGATACAGACGTTCTTCGAGGAGACGTTCGCCGATCGAGACGTGACGCTGACGCACGTCGAGGTTCCGGCGGAAGACAAGACGATACCCGGAGCCGAGACGGTCCACGCGGTCGACCACGTCCTCGACGCCGTCGACGAGCCGCGACTGACCGACGCACAGCTGCAGACGTACCTCGACGAGATGCGCGTCGACTGGACCCGCCTTGCGAGGGGTCGCGTGTTCAACGCAGCCTCCGTCAACGACGTCGACAGTACGGAGATGATCCGCCGTGCGCTCTGTCGACAGCGCGGCGACGTTGTCCAGCCGTTCCTCTATCTCAGAGGCGACCGACGCGCCCGGACGACCTCGTTCCTGAACTACCTCACGGAGCTGTACCGGGAGGGAGCCATCGAACAGGTCCGCGTCGCCGGTGAGACGACGGAGCTGTTCGCAGACCGCGCGCCGTTCCCGGTGATTATCCACGACGAGGAGCCAGCAGACGCGCTCGACGCCGCACTCGGCGACGGGTGGCCCGTGCTCGTCATGGGCAACACGGTCGCCGAGTACATGCGAGCGCTGGAAGCCGACATCGAGCGCCGCGAGGAAGAAGTCGCGCCGCCGGCGGAACTGGACGAACTCCTCGTGACGGACGACACCAACCCGGACGAGCTCGTCGCCGACCAGCGAACCGAAGCCGAACACACAGCAATCCAATCTGATGACTGACGACAACACGAATTCGACTGACGAATCGAGCAGCCTCCAGCGACGAGCGTTCATGAGCCTCGGACTCGCCTCCCCGGCGTTTGCAGGTCTCGGAATCACCGCACTCGACGCCCGACTCGGCGCTGCGGCGAGTACGTCGCAGACGGAGACGACGCTCAGTGCGGAGACCACACAGCGGACGGCCGACTCCGTCCGCGTTCACTCGCCGAAGCGCGAGCAGACCGAGATCCGAGACGACTACGACCTCGTCTCGGTGTCGACGGACCTCCTGGCGGAACTCAGCGTCGAGGTCGGCCAGCAGGTTCGAATCGGCCGAACCGACGACGAGTACGCCGTCTACACCGTCGCCGAGTCGCGAGACGAACCGAAACCGACCGTCCGCATGAACGGGACGGCCAAGTCGCGGCTCGCGCTCTCGGACGCCGAGTGGGTCGGACAACCCGACTGCCGTATCGACTGTCCGCGCCCGAAGGAGACCACCTCGGTCGCGAACAGGTCGTTCACGGTGACGGTGGAGTCGACCGTCCCGGCGACCGACCTCTCCGTCGACGAAGCGCGCGAACAGAGCGAGCTTGTCGAAGAGCGGACGTCGGGCGGAACCGACCTGCTCGTCCTCGCTCCCAACGGCGGCGACGTCGAACCGCGGACGGCCGCACAGGCGAAGCGACTCCGCGAGACGTTCACCGACGCAACCTCGTGGCTCTCACAGGGGTTCCGTGACGGCGGCGGTGCGTTCGTTCGCTGGCACGTCTCCTCTTACGACGTCCACCCCGCCTCGTTCCCCGAACTCGCCGCAGTGGCCGAGCGACGGTACGACCGGGCCGTCAGCTTCCATGGCACCTGTTCGGAGCGGATTCAGGTCGGTGGCGGCGCGTCGAAGGACGTCCGCATCGCAGTCCGCGACTGTATCAACCGACAGCTCTCGGACGAGGCATCGCCCGCGATGCTGGCGGACGAGCGGTACCGCGCAGACAGCGAGCACGTCCTCGTCAACCAGTTGACGGCGGACGGATCGAGCGGTGTCTGGGTCGGTACCCCTGTCGAAGAACGGAAACACGACTGGAAAGCGATCGTCGACGGCGTCGCGGCCGCACTCCGGTCGGACTGACTGCGATGCGCTCGTCGCCAGCGTCTCCGCTCGATCCGATCCGACTATGGACGGTGAGCCGACCGCAGGCGACGAGATAACGACAGACGACGAACGGACTGTGGACCGTCGGTCACGACTCTCTGACGTCTCGGTGGTCGTTTCTCCTCCCGTTTCGGCCGACGCATCCGACGTCGGCGTCGGGCGACCGTCGACCCCGACGGGTTTCCGTGACTCTTTGTTTCTCCGCGTTCACGTTCAGCTATCCGATGGTAGCCAGACCGAGCACGCCACAGCGCGTGCACGTGCTTCTCGTTGGGACGGCCGAGTGGGTCGACCCCCTCCGAACGGCTCTCGACGTCGACGCCGACTACCGGGTCTCGACCGTCGAGACGGCCGCCGAAGCCGAGACTGCACTCGACAGCCAACTCGTCGACACACTCGTCACGGCTGCCGACCTGCCAGACGGGAGCGGGCTCGACGTCCTCGACGCCGTCCGTGACGAGACGTCGTCGCTCCCGGTAGTGTTGTGTGCGACGTCGGGGAGCGAACGACTCGCCAGCGACGCCGTCGCCGCGGGCGTAAGCGAGTATCTCCCGCTCGCGGCCGGGACCGACCACGAGGAGAACGTCACGGCGATCCGTGAGGCACTCGAGCGGACGCTCGATTCGGTGCACACCACGACGACCGAACGAGCGCGCGCACGACAGTTCGACGCGATCTTCGGTGACGGTCGGACGGCGACGTGGGTGCTCGACGCCGACGGCGTGGTCACGCGAGCCAACGAGACGGCGAGCGAGCTCCACGGTGAGCGAAGCGAGGCGCTCGTCGGTCGCTCGTTCTGGTCGCTTCCCTGGTGGGGCGACGACGAGCAGACGGCCGCCGACGTCCGTCACCTCGTCGACGCCGCCCGCGAGGGATCGTTCGGAAACGCCGTCGTCACCACTCCAGAAGCGGCAGAGACGGAGACGGAGACGCAGATGCTCGAACTGTCCGTTCGCCCGGTCCTCGACGACCGCGGTCGCTGTGTCTCGCTCGTCGTCGAGGGCGTCGACGTCACCGACCGCGTCGGTCTCGAACGCGAACTCCGTCGCTCGGAGGAACTGCACCGCGTCACGCTCAACAACATGACCGACACGGTGTTGATGACTGACGAGGACGGCGAGTACACCTACGTCTGTCCGAACGTCAACTTCATCTTCGGCTACACGGCCGAGGAGATCTACGAACTGGGGACGATCGACGAACTGCTCGGCGAGGACCTGTTCGATCGCGAGGAGCTCGCCGCCGAGGGCGTCCTGAAGAACATCGAGTGCACCGCGACGGACAAGGCGGGACGCGAGCACACGCTGCTCGTCAACGTCCGAGAGGTGTCGATCCAAGACGGAACGCTGCTGTACAGCTGTCGCGACATCACGAAACGCAAACAGCGAGAGGAGGCGCTCACGACGCTCCAAGAGACGACGCGGGACTTCCTCTACGCACAGACGCGCCACGAGATCGCCCAACACGTCGTCGACGACGTCCCGAGCGTCCTCACGCTCGATGCGAGTGCCGTGTATCTGTTCGACGCCGACGCGACCGACCTCGTCCCGGTCGCGCACTCTCCGGCGATGGAACGGCTGAACGGACCGCTCTCGACCGTTCCCACCGACGCCGAAGGTCTCACGAGTTACAGTTTCGTGGAAGGCGAATCGCTGTTCTTCGACGACGTCCACGACTCGCCCCAGCTGGAGAACCCCGCGACCGACCTCCGGAGCGTCGCGTACATCCCGCTCGGCGACCACGGCGTCTTCGTCGTCGGCACCGCAGAACGTGGTCAGTTCGACGAGGTGACGCGGGAACTCGCAGATTTGCTCGCGGCGACCGCCGAAGCGGCGCTCGACCGCGTCCGGAGAGAGAGCCAACTGCGCGAACAGGACCGCGAGCTCCAGCAGCGCAACAACCAACTCACCGAGCTCAACCGGATCAACGAGATCATCCGCGAGATCGACGGGGCGCTCGTCCAAGCGGAGACGCGCGAGGAGATCGAACACGCGGTCTGTTCGCGGCTGACAGACGACGACCGCTTCGCCTTCGCGTGGATCGGTGCGGCCGACTCGCCGGACGAGATGCTCCACCCGCGAGCGTGGGCGGGTGCCGAGCAGGGGTATCTCGACAGCGTCTCGTTCCCGATCGCAGCCGACGGCGTCGAACCCGCGGGCAGAACCGCGGCCACAGGCGAAGTGACGATGGTTCGGCACGTCGCCGACGGGCTTCGCGAAGAGCCGTGGCGAAAGGACGCCCTCGCGCGTGAGTATCTCTCGGTACTCAGCGTCCCGCTCGCGTACGACGAGTTCACTTACGGCGTATTGACCGTCTACGCGGCGCGACAGGACGCCTTCGACGAGATGTCGCGGTCCGTGGTGGCGGAACTGGGCGAGACCATCGCCTCTGCGACGAGCGCTATCGAGCGGAAGAACGCGCTGTTGACCCCCTCGATGACGCGTCTGACGGTCGACGTCGACGACTCGGCGTTCGTGCTCGCACGGCTCGCCCGCCAAGCGGACTGCCGACTCACCTACGAAGGCGGTATCCAGCAGACGCCAGACGGAACCTCCATCTTCGTCACGGTCGAGGATGCTTCGGTCGATGCCGTCGAACAGGCGGCCGGCGAGCTCGTCGCCGTCAGCGACGTCCAGCGTATCAGCGCCGACGAGTCCGGCGGCGTCCTCCGACTCCGCCTGACCCAACCGTTCTTCGCGTTGGAGTTAGCCGACCACGGGGCCGTCCTCCGAAGCGTCACCGTCGACGAGTCGACCGTCGAGTCGAGCACACGTCTCGTCGTCGACGTCCCGAACAGCGTCGACAGCCGTCACATCACACAGCTCCTCGAAGAGACGTTCGCCGAGGTCGAACTACGGTCGAAACGGACGGTCGAGCGTGCCTCCAGCGACGAGCTCTCGTCGGCGTTCCTCGGCCGACTGACCGAACGACAGCTCGAAGTGGTGCAGATCGCTCACTACAGCGGCTTCTTCGAGTCGCCGCGAGCGACGTCCGGCGAGACGCTCGCCGAGGCGCTCGACATCTCACCGACGGCGTTCTACCGTCACGTCAGGACGGCCCAGCGCAAGCTCTTCTCGACGGTGTTCGAGGAGGGTGGCGTCCCAGTTCCCGCCGTCGACGGGCCGTAACCACGGGCTCGAATTGGTAGTTCACTATTCAACCACCCCTCCTTAGCTCGGTTCAGTACTCAACGGCTACGAATATTTGCCGCGGTCCGATAATACAGATGCGTATGAGAGACGTTGCTTACGACCCGGCGGCCGAATCGGAGTACGAGTGTTTCGACTGTGGCGCCGTGACGACCGCGAACACGAAACCGGAGAGCTGTCCCGAATGCGGCGGTGAGTTACGCAATCGGCTCACACCCATGGAATAACGCTGCTGCTTTCTTGCGTGAAGTCAGGCCGTTTGGACGTACTGATCTTCCCACTCTCGTCGAGACTCGAGAGCGTGACGACCGCTTTCCGTGAGGGTGTAGGAGTTAGTCCGTCGGTCGAGTGCACTCTTCTCGACGAAGTCGTTCTCGACGAGGGTGTCGAGGTTGGGATACAACCGCCCGTGATTCACTTCGTGTTCGTAGTAGTTCTCGAGTTCGTCCTTGATCGCAAGTCCGTACGGCTCCTCAATTCCACTGATTACATACAAGATATCGCGCTGGAATCCAGTCAACTCTTCCATCATTTGCATTGAGCAGACTCTCTTTCGAGCAATAGAATAGGGTACGACTGTTTCGGTGAGTTGGTGTCTGTTTCGGCGGCTCGGTCCTCTTTTAGGGAGTGGCAAGATGACGTGGACGCAAATTCGACCCACAGAGTTGCAAGAAAGAAACGAACTGTGTCCAGGGACGCGGGCAGACTCCTCCTTGATGAGACACTCTTTGTACCAAATGACGAAGACTTCACAGTGTTCCAACAGTTATTCCTGTCAGTTCGAGAACGCTCTGAGCGGGCTACTTTCGGCGATAGGCCGAGACGTATATCATGGTCCAACCACAACCGGCCGCTATGTTTGAGTGGTTGCGTTCTTCGTCGAACTCGCAACGGGCACAGGGTCGAATTCAATGGGTCTTACTCGGCGTCGGCGGACTCTTCTTCTTCGCAGGTGTGCTTCTCGTCGTTGGTGTTCCTGCGACCCCGTTCGGCGGGCTTGCCGCGGACGGCGACTCGGCGTCGACACCCGAGGTCGAGACCACGCCAACAGCAGCCCCGACGACTGAAAGCGGCGGTGAGTCTACACCCACGTCGACACAGCAGTCACCGACCGAAAGTACGGCTACTGCTGAGCAGACGTCATCCACGTCGACTCCAGCCGCTGGAACGGCGAATCAAACCAACAACACGACGAACACGAGCGCACAGGTCGTCCACCGCGTCAACGTCGGAGGACAGAACGTCAGTGCGAACGACAGCGGTCCCGCGTGGGCAGCCGACACCGACAACAACCCATCGCCGTATCTGAACTCGCGTGCGAGCGACACCGTCGTGCAGTCGACGCCGGACAACATCACGACTGAGGGGAACGTTCCACCCAATGTTTCGGACGCCGTCTTCAAGACCTATCGGTTCGATCGTGCGGGCAACGGACAGGCCGAGGAGATGGTCTGGCGCTTCCCGGTCGAACAGAGTGGTGACTACGAAGTGCGGCTGTATTTCCTCGAGGCGTACTTCACGGCTGACGACTCTGGCCGAGCGTACGAAGAACCGTACAGCGAAGGTGGTCCACGGACGTTCGGCGTCGCAATCAACGGTGAGCAAGTGCTCTCGAACTACGAACCGTTCGTCGAACACGGTCACGACGTCGGCGCGATGAAGTCGTTCGAAGTGACCGCCGAGAACGGGATGATCGAGATTCGGTTCCTGCGAGAAGCGGAGAACCCCACTGTCTCCGGGATCGAGATCGTGGAGACGGGGTCGGGTGAGGAAGCGGACGACTGAGAAAGGCGTCCCCTCGACGACGGCTCTTCGCTTGGTGGGACCGATTCGCTTCCGGAGGCTGTTCGGCAGATCGCCGCACATGGGTACGACGGTGTCGAACTGCTCGCAGACGAGCCACACGCGTTCTTTCCGGAGTTCACCGACGCGGAGCGCGCCGAACTGCTGTCGGCACTCGACGAGACGGGGGTCGCCGTGTCGAACGTCAACGCGAACACGGCGATGGGGTACTACGACGACGCGCCACCGTCGCCGTTCTTCGAACCGAGCCTCGTCACTGACGACGACGAGCAGCGACAGTGGCGTCTGGAGTACACGAAGCGGGCGATCGACCTCGCGGCCGAGACTGGCTCTCCCGCAGTGTGTGTCACGACGGGGCGTGCACTCCCAGGGAACCCCCCGAACCGTGCGTACGACACGTTGGTCGATTCGTTGCACGAACTACTGGACTACGCCGAGCCGCGGGACGTCGACATCGGCATCGAGTTCGAACCGGAGCTGCTGATCGAGAACACGGCCGAGACGCTGGATCTCGTCGAGCACGTCGATCGGTCGTCGCTCGGCGTCAATCTCGATATCGGCCACGCAGCGGTGTACGGTGAAGACCTCGCCGAGACGATCCACCAGACGGCCGGTCACATCACGGGGGTTCACGTCGAAGACATCGCAGGTGGGCGCCGAGGGAAACACTACCACCTGATCCCCGGTCTCGGCGATCTCGACTTCGAATCGGTGTTCGAGGCGTTCGACGACATCGGATACGACGGGTTCGTCACGGTCGAACTCTACACGTATCGGGATAATCCACACGTGGCGGCCGAGAACGCGCTCAACTCGCTCACACAGTCGGTGTCGTCGCCTCGCCGCGAGACGTAGCGCACAAAAACGACTCCGTCGCGACGCCGACGGTGGGGTCACGCGACCTACGACACGGTGACCGAGTGACCGTCGTCTTCCCGAGAGTCACCGCCGAACAACCAGCCTCAGAAGCGTCCGCACTCCCGGCCGGTCGTCGGCCCACCAGACGAGGACGGCGAGTGAGACGAGACCGAGTTCGAACAGCGTCATCTACCCACAACTGAAGTCGTGGGCTTGAGCGTGGGACTCCCCTTCTGACGACGCAATGTCGTAGGCAGTGTAATCGCCATTCAGGTTCAGCGTCCCGCTCTTGAGGGCGAGATGACCGTCGCCCAACCCCGAGGGGCGTTTGCCCTCGGGTACAGTTAGTAGTCGCAGCCCAATATTCTTGGCTGCGTTGTAGTCGCCGTCGTATTCTTGACCGCACTCGTTGCACTCGAACCATCCCGTCTTCGAGTCCCGATTCGTACTCGATTGGTGACCACACCGAGAGCACGTCTGACTCGTAAACGCAGGCGGGATCAGCTCGACTCGAATGCCGTACTCAGATGCCTTGTATGCGAGTAGTTCTTGCAGTTCTCGAAACGCCCATTGGTGCATTTGGCGTTTGATACGGTCGTGTCCGTTGCCCATTCGGTTCCGAATGTGTGTTAGATTTTCGACGGCGATATACGAACAGTCGTGGGAACGAGCCTCTTCAACGAGATGCCGAGAAATGGTGTGCAAGCGGTCCAAGACGAAGCGGTTTTCTCGTCCCGACAGTCGCGCGAGTGCTTGCTTCGCGGAACGAGTGCCTTTGTCTTGGAGGCTACGGCGGACTCGGAAGTAGTGGTTCTGTCCCCACAGTAGTTCGCCACCATCGAAGAAGCGTCCCGTGCTGGTCACGGCAACGTTCTTCTAGTTCAAATCGACGCCCATCACGCGGTTGCCACCGCGTTCTTCTACCTCTTTCAGGAGGACGATGTGGAGGTAGAATGAGTCGTCATCCCCGCGGTAGTGCAACGTCCCCATCCGCCTCTCGTAGTCGTCGTCATCGAGGTAGGACCGTTGGTAGTCCCCGATGACATATTCGACTGCGACCCTGCCGTTGATGGTCGAAAGCGTGGCTGACCTGTCTTTGATAGTCAGCGTACGCTTGTCGTAGACGGCAGATGGTTGCTTGAAGCGTGGAAGTGGTCGGCTGTTACCTTTCTTCCACTCAGCCACAGTGGACTTCATCGCTTCGACGGCTTTTGAGTACGCACGAACACAGAGGTTTGCGGGGAGGTCTGTCTCGTCTCGAAGGTCGTAGTACACCTTGTCGTGTATCTTTGACCTGTTGAGAATGAGGTAGCCGTCACCGTTACGACCGTGTTCGACGGTGTAGTTGCAGGCGCGATTAAACTGGTCGATGGTCTGATGGAGGTCATCCCGTCGCTCGTCGGGTACGTCGAGTTTGACGGGGACGGTTCGCTTAACCTCCATCGCAACTTCACATACGAGGGTGACTATTATACACGTTTGGGAGTCAGCCTTCCATTGCTGGTGGATGGTAGTCTGTTGTCGGGTTCCTATCACGACTAAAGTCGGGGGCTTCCTCCTCGAATCTCTGTGAACGGTTCGAGTTCGAACGTCAGAAAGTGCGCCAGGATGCTCTTGTCGGTGTCGGAGACAGGAAGCGGGAGCAGCGACCGGGTCCGCGTGGCTAGTACTCGACCCCAGTACCAGTCGATGTCCAGTCGAACTCTTCGATGCTGTCGTTGCCGCGGCCGTCCTCCTGGCTCTCCGCGACGAATTCGAGGACGGCCGCCACTTCCTCGAAGTTCTCGCCGCGAGCGAGGGTGTTCGTCTGCGGGTTCCAGTCGACGAACCCGTAGTCGTCGAGTGCGTCGAGGTGGACGCACCTGAGTTTGCGTTCGAGGACGTCGGGGTCGTCGTCGATGCCCGCGTGAGACGACTCTGGCTCGCAGTCTGGATGCTCTGATTCCCGGTCTGGAGGGGCCGTCGGGTCAGCGAGGAAGCGGAGAACGTATCGTCGGAAGGGGTGACCGAGTGCGTCGAACACCTCGTCCAGCGAACAGTCGGTCGGTGGCGCTGCGTCGGAAAGCGAACGCCGAGAGGCGAGACGAGCGAACAACGGAGCCAGTTCGTCGAACCGCTCGCCAGGAGTGATGGTGTCGGTCTCGCGGTCCCACTGGACGACTCCGACGTCGACGAGTCTCGAGAGGTGGTCGTAGCAGCGCCCTCTCTCGAGGAGGTCCGAGTCGTCGACGGGGTCGACGATCCAGTCCGAAGCGACGCCGTGTTCGGCCCCCTGATCGGAACCGGCGAGCGCCACGAGGAGACGCCGACAATGCTCGTGAGCGAGGAGGTCGAACGCCTCCTCGGAGAAGCGGTCGACTGTCACCAACGCGGTGTCGTCAGTTGTCATTGGATATCCTGCGGCGCGTTTGCGCCCAGTCACACGTATCGACGGTAGTAATACCGAAACGCGCCGTGGTTGACGTGACTACGTGTTTATAAGAATCCGACGTGACGATCGGTCAATCGACGGACACGGCGTTCGCGACGAGCGTCTCGACACCGTTGCGGATGCGTTTCGAGGCGGCTTGCGCCGTGATCCCCAACTCGTCGCCGATCTCCTCGAGCGAGGCTTTGCTCGGGGTTTCGAAGTACCCGCGTCTGTTCGCCACGACGAGTGCCTCTCGCTGGCTCGAGGTGAGACCGTCCAAGTCGTAGGCGTCCGACGCCGGCTCGCTGACGCGGTGGACGGTCAGCGGCACTTCGTTGTCGGTACACGCCTGCTGGAACGACGCGAGCGTCTCGTGGGTGGCGGCCCGTAACCTGAACTGCCACGCGTCGTCGGTTCCGACGGCCGACTCGACGATGACGTCGTGGCTGCGAACCGCTCCGAGGAACCCGTCACTGTTCAGCGTGTCGGCCCACTCGATGTGATAGAGCCGCTTGCCGGGGCCGACGTTGACCTCTCTGAGGCTCCCGACTCGAGGATCGCGACGCACCGACTCCTCGAACGCAGCGTAGTCCTCCGCCTCTGCCCAGAAGTAGGGCGCTAGCATCTCACCCGTCGGAACGAGTTGTGTCAACTCGATCCGGACGGGTTGGTAGTCGTTGAGAACCTCTCCGAGCTGAAGCGAGTCACTCGGAAGCGAAATCTCGGCGAGGACGACGCTCACGGTGGCCTTCCTCCCGAAGCGGGTCGTGACGAGACGGTGCTGACCTCTCTCCACGGCCGCAGTCGTAGACGCTCTCCCCGAACCGCCGTAACCGAGTCGTCCGGTAGGTGCGGTTTCACTGTCCTCGACGTCCTTTCGAGACCGCTATCCGGTCGTCCAGGGGAACGATGCGACCACCACCCGCTTCGGATACTGCTTTCACAGATAGCCATCGTGCACCCGGGTGTCCGGAGGACTTCTGCGGACAAAAGTTCGTTCGCCGATAGTTCCCCGGAAGGCCTCCCGTCGAGGGGTCGCTTTCGCATCGACCTCCGATCCGCGGAGTCGTGCGCCTACAACTCTCGGAACGGGAGCGTCGCCCGCTGACCGCTCGTGTAGGCCAGCGCGTCGGCCTGTGAGACGCCGTCGGGCGTGACGAGGTCCATCACGAGCGGCGCCTGGTCGACCGCGTCGGCCTTCGCGCCGCCGAAGACGTAGCCGGCGTTGGATTCGGCGACCGGTCGGAGACTGCCGCGGTCCTCTGATTGGACCATCGCGACGACCTCGAGGTCGGCGGCGTCGACGCCGTCGAACGCCTCGCGGTCGAGGCTCGTCGTCACGGTTCCGGCCGACGCGTCGACGCTCTCGGCGACGGACACGGCAGAGCCGTCGTCTCTGGTGAGCGGCGCACCGCTCGACGTCACCGCGCTCTTGGTGAACCCGCTGATCTCCAGACGGTAGTGCCACGGCCGCTCGAAGTCGACGTTCGCCCCGAGGTCGTCGAGGCTCTCGGTGCTGCCGCCCTCCTTCGTCGGGTCGCGAACCCAGACGACGAACAGCTGCGGCGAGAAGCCGCGGCCGCTCCCGAAGGCGTTGTAGAGGGTCTCGACCTCGAACGTGAACTCGTAGAGACTCGGCGTCTGCGCCACAGTGAACGACTGGAGGTCGAACGCACCGGGCCGGAACGCGTCGTTCGTCGGGTAGGTGTACGCGCCGGGGCCGTCGTCGTCACCCTGCGGGTCGGCGACGGAGGCGACGGTCACCGGCGGCTCGATCGTCACCGTCTCGGTCGCCAGCGTCGTCCCGTCTGCCGTCCGGACGGTCAGCTCGTACGTCCCCGGGTCGTCGATGGCGTACGAGAGCGTAGTCGACTCCTCGGTCGTGTTCGGCGGGAAGCGGACGTTCGTCGTCGCCGACAGCTCTCCGTCGAGGAGTAGCTCGACCGTCGTCCCGCCGACGTAGTCGCTGTCGTTCGACCCCGTGGCCGTGACGAACTGCTCTTTGACGAACGCCTCGTCGTCGACGTCGACCGAGAGGTCCTGCGTCGGTCGCTCGTAGGTCGGCAGGTCGGCGATCTCCGTCCCCGTCGCTCGCCGGAGTCTGATCGCCGTCCCGCCGGATTCGACCATCGACGCGAGGATCGTCGTGCTCGGGTCGACGAGCACCTCGTCGATCCGGACGTCGGTGAGGTTCTCGTCGAAGGAGGCGTCGACGCCGTCCGAGTAGATCTCGGCGACGTACTTCGGCCCCTTCGGTCCGCGGCCGTTGCCCGTCGTGCCGTTCGATCCCTTGGCGTCTCCGTTCGCGCCGTTTCGACCCGGACGCAGGAAGTCGAGCGGGACGTCGAGCGCACGCCCGTTCTCGTCGGTCATCGCGCCGACGTACCAGACGTCGTCTTTCTGCCGTGCGGTGACCATGTAGCCGCCGATCTCGGCGTCGAGCACCGTCGTGTCGTCCCAGCCGGCGGCCGGGACGTCCTCGACGAACTCGAAGGCGGGCACCGTCGATCCCCGAGTCGGCTCCGTCGCGGGCGTCGGCATCGACTCGCCGACGGGCGTCAGCGCCACCGAATCGAGGTTGAAGCCGCCCGTGTCGTCGCCGGTCAGCGTCAGCGCGATTTCGGTGTCGCCGGCGTCGAGCGAGACGGTCGTGGCGACGGTCGTCCACTCGTCCCAGTAGTCGGTCGGCAAGAGCGTGAGCCGAGTGCGCTGCTCACCGTCGACGGCGACGGTGACCGTCCGGGGCGTGTCCGCCGGGACGGCGTTGTTCTCGCTGTCGCTGGCGTACCGTAACTGCAGGTCGTAGTCGCCCGCCTCGTCGACGTCCGAGACCGTCCACGAGAGACTCGACCCCGTCTCGACGGTGTTGGGGTCGAACTCGACGTACCGCCCGCCCTGTGCGTTCGCCCACGTAGCCGCCCGCGCGAGTCCGTCGCGGTCGGCGAACTCGGCCTGCAGCACCTCGCCGACGTCGGCCTCGGCGTCCTGCTCCGCGAGGTAGGAACTCGGGAGATCCGCGACCATCTGCAGGCCGCTGAAGTAGGTCGGGTACATCGCGAGCTGTTTCGCGCGCGTCGTCTCGATGCCGCCGGACCCCGAGTCCATGTCGAAGATACCCGGCGTGTACTCGACGGGACCGCCCAGCATCCGCGTGAAGGGGAACGTCACGTGGTGCGAGGGGCTGACCGTCCCGAAGGAGTCGTACTCCTGGCCGAGCACGCCCTCGCGAGTCATCACGTTGGGGTAGCTCCGCCGTTCGCCGGTCGGTTTGATCGGTTCGTGCACCTCCAGCATCTGTCGGTGTTTGGCCGCCTCGCGGTAGACGAGGTAGTGGTGGTTGACCAGCGGCTGACAGTGGTGGTTGTACGTCGTCCCGTCGATGGAGACGCCACTGTCGGCGACGTAGCCCGTCTTGATCGAGCGAATGCCGAGGTCGTCGTAATCGGCGAAGGCGTTCGGGGAGTCGTCCAACTGCGACTCGTAGTTCGAGACGTTTCCGGCGGTCTCGTTGTGGGCCGTCATCTCCACCGGCGGGTCGAGTCGGCGGCCGAACTCGGTCACCGCCTCGATGTCGAAGTCCGGGTAGGTGTCGTCGAAGTCCATCGTACTCCCGTCGCCGGGGTAGGAGTCCCATCCTTCGTTCCACCCCTCGACGAGCACGCTCGGGATGCCGTGCTCGCTGGCGAACTCCATGTAGCGCTTCATCCGCCCGGTCTGGGCGCCGTGGTTGCCCGACTCCGCCCCCGTGTACTCCCAGTCGGCACGCCCCGTGATCATCAGCCACCAGACGCCGAGGAACTTCTGGGGTTCGATCCAGTCGGTCCCCTGCGGGAACTCCGCGGGGTCGCGCGGCTCGTTGAGGTTGACGACGAGACTCGACTCGACGAGTCCGCCCGGCGAGTCGGCCACCTGGAGCGTCCGCCACGGCGTCCGATGCGGCGCCGACGCCGTCACCTTCGTCCCGTCCGGCAGCGGTGCCAGCGTCGACTCGAAGGTGGTCGACCCCGCCGAGACCGGTTCGACGCCCATCGCCGCGTAGTCGACGAGGTTCGCCTCGTGAACGCTCACGTAGCAGTCCTCGGCGGCCTGCATCGTCATCGGCGTGTGTGCACCGCCGAACGGACTCCGCTCTCCGACCTCGCTCAGCGGCGACTCGGTGTACTCGTACTCGTAGCTGTTGAAGTCGTTCTGGATCCACCACGAGGTGTAGTCGCCCGCGAACGCGAACTCGGTACGTTCGGAACTGATCGTGAAGTCGCCGAACCCGCTCTCCTCGGGGAAGACGTATCGGAAGCCGACGCCGTCGTCGAACGCACGCAGTTCGAGCGTGAGCGCACGCTCCGCGGCCCCTGCCTCGCGAAGGCCGACGCGGAGCGCCTCGTAGTGTTCGCGGATCTCGTCGTACTGGTCCCAGACCGGGGTCCACGTCTCGTCGACAGTGGTTCGCTCGGTGCCGGTGACCGTCACGTCCGCGTCGAACGGCGCCTGACGCTGAAACTCGAAGCCGAGTACGGAGTCGTCGACGACAGTCCGCCCGTCGTACGCGACGCGATACGTCGGGACGCCGTCGGCGACGTCGACGGTCACCTCGACGCGACCATCCGGCGACGTGAGCGTCTGGACGGTCGAGTCGTCACCCGTCGTCACTTGTGTGGCCGTCTCGGCGGCGACGTTCAGCGAGAAGGTGGAGGCCGCGGCCAGCGAAGCCAACCCGCTCACGAACGTCCGTCGGTCGAAATTCGCTAACGAACGATTACTTCGTTCATCAACCATTACGAACGACAACCGATAGCACGGTATTAAATCTGGCGGGGCGTTGAGAGAACGTCGACGCCGGAGAGAGAAAGGCAACGGAGCGGTGGGGGAGGGGGAACTACTCTATCTTGACTGACGCGAGACGCTTCACTTCGATAGTGGTGTGTCTCCCTGACGACCCGACAGACCGAAGCCACCCTTACCCATTCGCCTCGTCGAATGAACGGTTCGGGGCAAACAACTTTGAGAACCCTTGCCAAAGTCCAACCACGAATGAGCGACGGGAGGAACGAGACCGCGACGGGCCAGTCGCGGATGGACGACCGGATCGCCCCTCCACCATCGTTCGTCGAGCAGGCGAACGTCACCGACCCGACCGTCTACGAGACGTTCGACACGGAGTGGCCGGACTGTTGGCGGCGCGCCGCCGACCTGCTGACGTGGACGCAGTCCTCCGAGTCGGTAATCGACGACAGCGGCGACAGCGACGGCGTCAGATGGTTCCCCGGCGGCCGTCTCAACGCGTCGGCGAACTGTCTGGACCGCCACATCGACGCCGGGCGCGGGAACCAGACGGCGATACAGTGGGAGGGGAAACTCGGTGAGACCCGGACGAAGACGTATCGTGAACTGCATCGGGACGTCAACGCCTTCGCGGCCGGACTGCGCGACCTTGGAGTCGAGGCAGACGACGTCGTCACGCTGTTCATGCCGGTCATCCCCGAGCTGGTCGTGGCGATGCTGGCGTGTGCGCGTATCGGCGCGCCCCACTCGGTGGTGTTCGCGGGGTTCTCCGCAGACGCGCTCGCGACACGGATGGAGCGCGCCGAGTCGGACGTGGTCGTCACCTGCGACGGCTACTACCGTCGCGGTAACGCCGTCGACCTACTGAGCAAGGCCGACAACGCCTGTCTCTCGGTCCCCTACGAGACGACGCAGGTGGTGGTCGACCGCCTCGGTGACGAGCGGTATCTCGGCGACCACCGACGGTACTGCGACCTGCTCGCGGCCCACGACGGCGAGACCGTCGACCCGGTCGAGCGCGCGGCCGACGACCTCCTGTTCTACATCTACACCTCGGGGACGACGGGCGAACCGACGCAGGTTCGCCACACGACGGGGGGGTATCTGTCGCACGTCGCGTGGACGAGCCACGCCGTGTTGGATCTCGAACCGCAGGACACCCACTGGTGTACCGCCGACATCGGGTGGATCACGGGTCACTCCTACGTCGTCTACGGCCCGCTCGCGCTCGGCGCGACGACCGTCCTCTACGAGGGGACGCCCGACCAACCGGAGAAAGACCGGTTCTGGAAGATCATCGAACGCAACACCGTCGACGTCTTCTACACGGCACCGACCGCGATCCGGGCGTTCATGAAGTGGGGGGCTGACCACCTCGCAGACTACGACCTCTCCAGTCTGCGCCTGCTCGGGACGGTCGGCGAACCGATCGACGAGACGGCGTGGCGGTGGTACTACGAGGAGATCGGCAACGAGGAGTGCCCCATCGTCGACACGTGGTGGCAGACCGAGACCGGCGGCATGATGCTGTCGACGCTGCCCGCAGTCGACGCGATGCGACCCGGCGTCGTCGGTCGACCGCTCCCCGGCGTCGAGATGGCGGTGGTCAACGGACTCGGCGAGGAACTACCCGACGGCGAGACGGGGCAGTTGGTCGTGACGAAACCGTGGCCGGGACAGCCGAGGTCGCTCTGTGACGGCACCGAGTGGGCACGACCGACACACGTGACGGAGAGCGTCGACTGCTGGCGCTACGCGACCGGCGACAGCGCGATGCGACACGACGACGGCTACGTCAGCCTGCTCGGCCGACTCGACGACGTGCTCAACGTCTCCGGCAAGCGCCTCGGGACGACTGAGATCGAGTCGGTCATCGTCGCCATCGACGGCATCGCGGAGGCCGCCGTCGTCGGCGGGGACGACGAACTGCGGGGGTCGACCGTCCACGCCTACGTCAGTCCCGAAGCGAACGTCGCCGGCGACGACGACCTCCGAACACGGGTGCGGGAGGGCGTCGCGGACGCCATCGGCCCCGTCGCCGTCCCGACGGAGATCACGTTCACGAGCGCACTTCCCAAGACGCGCTCGGGGAAGATCCTCCGACGGTACCTCGAGGCGATCGCGAACGGGGAGGACCCCGGCGACACGAGCGCCCTCCGGAACCCGGAGGTCGTCGGCGAACTCGAATCGCTCGTCGACAACTGATTTCGCTCGTAGTCGAAGTCGCGAAGCTATTCTCCGGTATTCGAGCCGGGACGGGATTGATATCCGTCGATCTCCAGGCAGCTAGCGACGTACTGGAGCCGAAGTCTTTTTCGTGCTCTTCGAAGAAAGCGAAACGAGAGATGACAGCCTCCGCGAGACGGGCGGTCCTTACACCGGCGGAGTTCGACCAGTTCCGACACGCGACCGAGACCTACCGGGAGGAGCTCGTGGTGGCGCTTGCCGGGCGCGTCGGACTTCGACCGGCGGAGATCGCCCGACTACGACTCGCCGACCTCCAGCAGTATCGCCGCGACGGACGACCACACTACCTGTTGACCGTCCGCGAAGATGACGAGGGGGAGACGCGGACGGCGTACGTCCCGCGGGACGTCGCACACGACCTCCGGAAGTTCGCCAACAGCCACGACAGCGACCCCGACGACCCCGTCTTCGGCGTGAGCGCGCGGCGGATCCAGATGCTCGTCTCGGCGGTGAGCGACCGGACGGCGACCGACCGGCTCCAGTCGGTGTCGTCGCGCGGGCTCAGACAGTCCTTCGCGTACCGACTCCTCGTCGACCAAGGAGTTGATCCGCGGATCGTGCAGGCGGTCGGCGGATGGAGCAGCCTCGACCGACTGGCGGCGTTTCTGGATCACCCGACCGAAGACGACATCCTCGAGGCGTGTGCGGCCGTCGAGGACCGTCCGCTTCGAGGCGGCGGAAGCCAGCATCACCGCCTCGCGAACAGGGACGGAGCGGCCTCGGCCTCGCGTACCGACCTCGACGGCGCGTCCTCGTTCTCGCGTCCCACTCCCGACCGAGCGTTCACGCGCCGGACGGATGAACTCGTAGCCTGTATCGAGGAACTCGGCGAGCGACTCGACGACGCTGCCACGCGCTCAGAAGTCGTCACCGCGACGTGTGCGGCGCTGGCGACCTGCTTCGACGGCGTCTGGTTCTGCGACGAGAACGGCGACCTGCGCGAGAGCGCCGGCGGGCGGACGGTCTCCTCGACGACGGTTCGGAACACACTGGAGGGGACGGACATCCTCGACGTGCTCGCCGACGGCGACGAGACGATCGTCGACGAGATCGTCGACGGTCACCGCTCGTCGGACGAACGACTCTGTGTCGTCGCCGTCCGATCCAGCGACGCGCTCCACGGCTATCTCTGCGTGGCCGATCAGACGTTCAGTGCCCCGAGCCGCCGCGTGCTCGCCGATATCGGACGACGGGTCGGACGGACGCTCGTCGCCGTCGAGCGCAAACAGCTCCTCCTGGCCGACACGGGCGTCGAACTCACCCTCCAGACGACCGCCCGCGAGTCGGTGCTCGTCGACGCCTCGAGTCGACTCGACTGCCGGTTCGAACTCGAAGGTGCGGTCCCGATGTCGGGCGGGTCACTGCTCCACTTCCTCACCGTCAGCGGAGCGAGCGTGGGCGACGTCCTCGAGTTCGTGGACCACACCGAGCAGGTGACTGACGCCCGTCTCATCCGCGACTACGGGTCGGAGGCACTCCTCGAGTTCGTCGTCTCGGGGACGGCGCTCGTCCCGACGATGGTCGAGACCGGCGGGTCGGTCCGCACGCTCACAGTCGAGGACGGCACCGCCCACGTGACGGGCGTCTTCTCCGGACACGGAGACGTCAGGAGCATCGTCGAACAGTTCACCGCGACGTTCTCGGACGCCCAACTGCTCTCGAAACGCGAGATCGAGGAGCCGGTCCAGACGACCGCACGCGTTGAGCACGTCGTCGACGAGGAGCTGACGGAGAAACAGTGGGCGGTGCTCCGAGCGGCGTTCCTGTCGGGGTATTTCGAGTGGCCACGCGGAAGCACCGCAGAGGAGTTGGCCGCCTCGATGGACATCTCGTCGCCGACACTCCACAACCACCTGCGCAAGGCCCAACAGAAGGTGCTGGCGGCGGTGTTCGCCGACGCCTCCGAGCGGTGAGACGAGCCACTCACTCTCTTCCTATGATACTGTCGACACGACGGGTCGGCCATCGAGTCGATACTAACTGTTTAGCCCCCTTCCGATCCGAACGTCGTGTCGCAGACGGGCGGCTCGAACGGAGAAAGCGTCGTATCAGCCCGTGAAATGCATCAATTCGGGGTTTTTCACGATTGTTAGCTAGTTAGGCGGGATGTTTATAAGGTTCTCTACTGCTTGTCAGAGTACCACATGTCAGAGGGTGACCCAGACGTCGAACTCGAAGCACGACTCGCCGAACAGGAACGGTTCGAACCGTCGTCGTCGTTCGTCGAGCAGGCGAACGTCTCCGACTCGGAGATCTACGACGAGTTCGAAGCGGAGTGGCCGGCGTGCTGGGAGCAGGCAGCCGACCTTCTCGACTGGGACGAGGAGTACGACACCGTCCTCGACGACTCGAACCCGCCGTTCTACGAGTGGTTCACGGGCGGGTCGCTCAACGCCTCGTACAACTGCCTCGACCGCCACCTCGAGGAGCGCGGCGACGAGGTCGCCATCCAGTGGGTCGGTGAACCGGTAGACGAAGACGACCGGAGCTACACCTACGAGGAGCTCCACCGCGAAGTAAACGAGTTCGCGGCGGCGCTGCGCGAGATGGGTGTCGGCGAGGACGACGTCGTCACGATGTACATGCCGATGGTACCGGAGTTACCCATCGCCATGCTGGCGTGTGCGCGCATCGGTGCTCCCCACTCGGTAGTGTTCGCGGGGTTCTCCGCGGACGCGCTCGCGACGCGGATGAACGCCGCCGAGTCGGAGTATCTCGTCACCTGCGACGGCTACTACCGCCGCGGCGACCCGCTCGAGCACAAAGAGAAGGCCGACGAGGGGCTCGACGGCGTCGACCACGACGTCGAGACGGTCGTCGTCGACCGCCTCGGCGACGCGTACGACCACCCGCTCGCGGAGAACCACTACGACTACGCCGAACTCGTCGCCGAACAGGAGGGCGCGGAGGTCGAACCGGTCCAGCGAGACGCCGAGGACATGCTGTTCCTGATGTACACGTCGGGGACGACCGGGAAGCCGAAAGGGGTCAAACACACCACTGGCGGCTACCTCTCGTGGGTGACGTGGACGTCGCAGTCCGTCCTCGACATCAAACCCGAGGACACCTACTTCTGCTCGGCCGACATCGGGTGGATCACGGGTCACTCGTACATCGTCTACGGGCCGCTGGCGCTCGGGACGACGACGATGATGTACGAGGGGACGCCCGACCACCCGGAGAAGGACCGCCTCTGGGAGATCATTGAGGAGTACGAGGCGGACCAGCTGTACACCGCGCCGACGGCGATCCGCGCGTTCATGAAGTGGGGTCCGGAGTACCCCGACGATCACGATCTCTCCTCGCTGCGGTTGCTCGGGACGGTCGGCGAACCGATCAACCCGCGGGCGTGGAAGTGGTACTACAAGCACATCGGCAACGAGGAGTGCCCCATCGTCGACACGTGGTGGCAGACCGAGACCGGTGGGATGATGATCACGACGCTCCCGGGCGTCAAAGACATGAAACCCGGGTCGGCCGGTCCGGCGCTCCCCGGACTCGACGTCGAGATCGTCGACACGCGGGGTGAACCCGTTGAGGCAGGCCGTGCGGGCTATCTCACGGTGAACAAGCCGTGGCCGGGGATGCTCCGGACGCTGTACAACAACAACGAGCGGTACATCCAGGAGTACTGGGCAGAGTACTCGGATCTCGACAGCGACGACCCCGACGACTGGGTGTACTTCCCCGAGGACGGTGCGAAGATCGACGAGGACGGCTACATCACGGTGCTGGGCCGCGTCGACGACGTGATCAACGTCTCCGGTCACCGACTGGGGACGATGGAGATCGAGTCGGCGATCGTCGGCGTCGGCGGCGTCGCCGAGGCCGCCGTCGTCGGCGGTAAACACGACCTGAAGGGCGAGGCGGTCTACGCCTACGTCATCACCGAAGACGGCTACGAGGGCGACGACGAGATGCGCGAGCGCATCGTCGAGGGCGTCGAAGACGCCATCGGCCCGATCGCTCGTCCCGAACAGGTCGTCTTCACTCCCGAGCTCCCCAAGACGCGCTCGGGGAAGATCATGCGCCGCCTGCTCGAAGACATCGCCAACGGCGACGACCTCGGCAACACGTCGACGCTACGGAACCCCGACGTCGTCGAGGACATCGCCTCGAAAGTCGGCGACGACTGAAAGACACACAACCGTTTTTCGATAGGACACACAGACGACAACACACGACAACCGAAACTATGACAGACAGACACAGGCACGATTCCGAGGAGCAGCCGTCGGTCGAGACCGACGGTGGCACGCTCACGCAGGCCGCACAGGCACATCGAAACACGAACTATCTCGACGAGGAGGTGAACCTCCTCAAACCGAGCACGGCGTTCATGCGGGACCACCTCAAGATGGTCTGGATCAGTTTCGTCATCTGGGCGCTCATCGTCTTCGGCCCGGTGACGGCGACGTTCCTGGCCCCCGACGTGATGACGACGACGATGCCGGTCATCGGCTTCCCGCTGCACTACTTCCTCGTCGCCTTCGGCGCACCGACCGGGGCGCTCATCCTGGCGGCCGTCTACGCCCGCCAGCGGGACAAACTCGACAAGAAGTATGGAATCGACCACAGCGTCGTCGACACGGACGAGCCCGAGAGCGGTGAGCCGAGCGAGGCGACGGCCACCGACGGAGGCGTCGACGGATGACGGTTCCGCTCCAGGCCGAAGCGCTCGACATCTCGTTCAAGCTCGTGCCGGCGATCATCGTCTTCTTGATGATGGCGTCGTTCCTCGTCATCGGCTACATCTTCAAGGTGGCCGACGCCGAGGGGATGTGGGTCGCCGGCCGCGGCATCGGTAACATCGAGAACGGGATGGCTATCGGTGCCAACTGGATGTCGGCCGCATCCTACCTCGGGTTGGCGGGACTGGTCGCCCTCTCGGGCTTCTACGGGCTCGCGTTCATCGTCGGCTGGACCACCGGCTACTTCGTGCTGCTGATCTTCCTGGCCGCGCAGATGCGCCGGTTCGGGAAGTACACGGCGCCGGACTTCGTCGCCGACCGGTTCAACTCGCCGACCGCCCGCGCACTGGCGGCGTTCACGACTCTGCTCATCGCGTACGTCTACTCAGTCGGCCAGGCCCGCGGGATGGGACTGGTCGGGCAGTACGTCTTCGGACTCGACATCATCCCAATGATCGTCGTGATGATGACGCTCACCGTCGGCTACCTCACGCTCTCTGGGATGCTGGGGGCGACGAAGAACATGGCCGTGCAGTACGTCATCCTCATCGTCGCGTTCCTCGCGGGCGTGTACGTCGTCGGCTTTACGCAGGGCTACTCGACGATCCTCCCGCAGATCGAGTACGGGATGCTCATCAACGACCTGAGCCGAGAGTTCTCGGCGCCGTTCGTGAACAACACCTACTACGTCTGGATCGCGACGGCGTTCTCGCTCATCGTCGGCACCTGTGGGCTGCCGCACGTGCTCGTGCGGTTCTACACGGTCAAGAGCGAACGGACGGCCCGCTGGTCGACCGTCTGGGGGCTGTTCTTCATCCTGCTTCTCTACTGGGGCGCACCCGCGATGGCGGCGTTCGGGGTCGACCTCTTCGCGCAGGTGAACAACCTCTCGCCGGAGGCCGTCTTCAGCGGCGAGCAGGCGATGTCCGGCGCAGAGGGTGACGTCATCGTCGTCCTCGCCGCACAGTTCGCCGACCTCCCGCGCTGGTTCGTCGGGCTCGTCGCAGCCGGCGGGATGGCAGCGGCGATCGCGACGACCGCCGGGCTGTTCATCACGGCCTCGTCGGCCGTCGCACACGACATCTACTCGGAGCTCATCAACCCCGACGCGACGCAGCGACAGCAGGTGCTCATCGGTCGTGCGACCATCGTCGCCATCGGCGCGCTGGTCACCGTGACCGCGTTCAACCCGCCGGCGCTCATCGGCGAGCTCGTCGCCTACGCGTTCTCGCTCGCGGGCACCGTGCTGTTCCCGATGTTCTTCCTCGGACTGTGGTGGGAGAACACCAACCGCCAGGGCGCGCTGGCCGGGATGACCGTCGGCCTCCTGCTGTGGATCACGTCGATCGTCAACAGCGTGCTCCCGGCCTACGTCGGCTTCCTCGCCGACATCGCCGGTGGCTCCGGACAAGCGCTCATCCCGATCTACGCACAGTACGTGCCGCCGATCGGCGCTGCGCTGGTCGGAACGCCGCTGGTCTTCCTCGTCACCATCGCCGTCTCGTTGGTGACGCCGGAACCGCCGCTGGAGACCAAACGGATGGTTCGACAGTGTCACAGCCCCGAACCGATGGGCCAGCAACAGACTGCCGAAGACATCGTCGCCAACAGCGATAGTGGCGGAACGCCCGCGGACGACTAACAATGTACGAACACATCCTCATCCCGACCGACGGAAGCAACACGGCGAACGTCGCCGTCGACCACGCTGTCGACCTCGCTTCGAAGTACGGCGCGCAACTGCACGCGCTGTACGTCGTCGACATCGACGCCGTGAGCTTCGGACTCGGAACCGAACAGGTCGACCGGATCACCCAGGGCAACTTCGGTGAAATGACCGAACTGCAGGAGAAAGCCGAGAGAGCCACCGGAGCCGTCGCCACAGCGGCCGCCGAGCACGGCATCGACGTTCACGAAGACGTACGCGTCGGAACACCGCACGACGTCATCGCCGACTACGCCGAGGACAACGACATCGACGTCATCGTGATGGGTAGTCACGGCCGGTCGGGCGTCCGGCGGGCGCTCCTCGGGAGCGTCACCGAACGCGTGCTCCGGTCGACGCACATCCCGGTGCTCGTCGTCGACGAGCGGAGGGACTGAGATGACCGACGCCGACTCGAGCGACGGCGGGGTCGTCGCGACCGTCCGCAACCACGTCAGCGAACATCGCGGCGGGATGGTCGTCGACCTCGTGTTCGCGCTTACGTGGGTGACGGTCGTCACCGTCCTGTTCCAGGTCGTCCAGGGACCGAACTGGGCCTACCAGCTGTGTCTCGCGTCCGGCGTCGTCGCTTACTACGGCTTCTTCACGTCGCTGTCGCTCGCCAAAGACCGACAGTCGGCACGGTAGGGGCGACCCGTCGCAACCGCTACCGTCGAAACGCCGCAGTTTTGTTCTTTCGGTACAATATTAATTCGATGAGCAGTATCCGTCCGGACGAGCTAGCCGACCGTCTCGCCGCCGAGACGGGAGATCGACCCGTCGTCCTCGACATCCGCCCGGAGTCGGCGTTCCGAGCGGGGTCCATCGAGGGCAGTCGCAACGTCCCCGTGTACGACGCGTTGCGACGGGGCGACGAGTCCGCACTCCGCGACCGACTCGCGGAGATTCCGAGCGACAGAGACGTGGTCGTCGTCTGCAAGATGGGTATCGTCGCCAACCGAGCGACTGCCCTCCTCTCTGAGGAGGGGTACGACGCGGTGACGCTCCGCGGCGGCATGAGCGGGTGGCGCGGCTACCGGAACGACTCGGTGAGATACAAACTCCGCTCGCTCCTCTGGAAACTTCGGTAGCGACGCCACTGGGGCTCGCCGCCCTGGCGTCGCCCGCGTCTCGACGACGTCTACGGTCTCGCCCGAACCGCGACGGGATATCGAGCGTGACGATACTTGCGCACTTCCTCCATCTATATGTATCTCTTGACCTTACCCACATTTGTATGGAAAGAAATGCGGAGAGAACGGACAGTCGTCTTCGCCGTCCACCAGTCACGGTAACCGAATCGACGGGTCGGGTGAGGTGATTCCCGTGTCACGTCCCTTGTCGACCGCGCCGGGCGCACGGTTGGCACCGGTTCTCGTCCGCCTCGCGCTGGCGATCCCGATGGTCGTCTCCGGCGTCGGGAAGGTCTTCGGCGTCGGCCCGAAGGCGATGGGAGTTTCCGGGTTCGCGGGGTTTCTGGCGAGTCTCGGCATCCCGCTTTCGACCGTCGTCGCGTGGGGCGTCGGACTCCTCGAACTCGTCGGTGGCGTGCTGTTGCTCGTCGGGTTGTTCGTCCGGGTGACCGGGGCGTTGCTCGCGGTGAACATGCTCGTCGCGACCGTCCTCGTCCACCTCCCCAGCGGCTACCCCGCGTCGGACGGTGGCGTCGAACTGACGCTCACGCTGTGTCTGCTTGGGTTGTCGCTCGTCGCGAGCGGCCCCGGTGCGCTCTCGCTCGAACGGACGTTCTTCGGCGACGAACTGCTCGCATCGACCGGACGCGAGTCGACGCGGGCCAACTGACCGATTCGAGGCCCGTCGTCTCGGTCTCGGCGTCGCAGTCGACGACGACCGGCCACATTGTATTTGAAAGGTCCGGCGCGTACTGGACGGTGTGCAGTCCCCTGGCCACATCGGCATGGCACTCCTGTTCGCCGTCCCTGCGTGGTTCGTCTTCTCCGAGGCGAAGGCGAGCCTGGCGTTCACCGCGCTGACAGCGTCGATGGGAATGTTCCCGGACGGCGACCTGGTGTTGATGCAGTACTTCTTCGTCGAACACCACGGACTGACGCATAGCTTCGTGTTCATCGTCCCGGCAGCGTTGCTGCTCGGTGCGGTCGTCACGGGGGGCTATCTCCTCGTCCGCGACGACACGCACACGTCGACGGCCGCCATCTACGCGTTCGCGACGATAGCGCTGTTCACGGGGATGACGGCCCACGTGGTCGCGGATCTGGTGACGACGCCCGACATCGCGCCACCGCTCAAACCGCTGTACCCACTCGTCACCGACCGGGTGATTCTCGACGTGGCGTTCGTCAAGTCGAAGCTGTGGAACCTCGGGACGCTCGCGCTCGGCATCGTCGCACAGGGTAGCCTCGCACTCAGAGCGTATCTTCGGTGATCATGAACAGACGAACGTTCCTCACGACGGCAGCGCTCGCGACGACCGGACTGGCCGGTTGTAGCGCGACCTCGACCGACAGCGGCGACAACAAACCTGGCGGCCAGCCGACGAAGACCACCTCGGCGAAGCAGTCCGGCGGACGGCAACTCGCGTTCGGCGAGACGTTCGACCTCCCGCAGGTTCGACTCACGGTCGAGGCTCCGCGTGCGACGAACCGCTACACGTACAGCGAAGACGGTGAAGAGCAGACTGCCGAGGCGGGAGAGGGGAAACAGTGGGTCGTCGTCCCGACTCGTGCGGAGAACACGACCGACGGACCCATCCGACTGCCGCTGACGTTGAACCTCAAAGGAGTCGTCCGCGAACGCGTCTTCCACCCCGGACGGAACAAGAGCGTCTCCGCGAAGTACATCGGCGGGAAGGTCGACGCCGGCGGGTCCCGCGAGGGCGACGTGATGTTTCTCACCCCAGCGGACGTCTCCGTCGACGAGTTCCGTGTCCACTACAAGGAGAAGCGGTCGAGCGGGTCACACGAGGCCTGGTGGCAACCGTCCGAGTGAGCGACGAGCGGCGACACTCCGACAGCCACCACGACTATCCGCACCGGCGGCCAACTTCTACTGTGCCCGACTTTGGAAACCCTGCCGGCTTCGACATCGCGACGGTGTTGACCGGTTCGGGACTTACCTTACTCATCTCTGCGGGTATCGCCCGGTACGGTCACCGTTTCGAGTACAGTTCGGGAGAGCTGTACGCGGTCGGCGGCGGACTCCTGATCGTCCTCGGTGTCGTGTTCGGCCTCCTGCTCGTCGTCACCGGCAACCGGTGAGACCCGTCGCTCGGAGACGAAGAAGCACTCGTCGAGAAGACCGGCGCGTCGGCGGCGACTACACGCCGGGCGTCGGGTCCGCTCGCGTCGGTTGCCCGCTAATTTCGCGGTAGAATGCGACCGAGAAGACCCCCAGGACGCTCCCGAACAGCGCGGTGCCGAGCACCGAGAGGACGACGTAGGCGACGGCGTTCACGGCCGAGAGCGACGGCGTCGCACCCATCGTCGGTGTCGGAAGGAGCACCGTCGAGGCGACACCGAACAGGAGTCCGAGCGCACCGCCAGCGACGACGGCGACGACGAAGTAGCCGACCGAACTGAGGAGGTTCCGACGGACGAGGCCGGCGCTCTGTCTGAGACTCGCGATCGCACCCGCGTTGTTCAACACGACCTCCTGCCCGTAGAACTGGATGAAGAAGGCGAACACGAGGTACGTGAGCCCCACGAAGAGCACGACGCCACCGGCGACGAGGAGGCCGCTTCCGCTCCCGGCCGCACCGACCGAGAGGACGCCAGCGAGGACGGCGGCGACGACGACGAAACCGAAGACGGCGTTCACGCCCAACACGAGGAGGTACGCCCCGAGCAACGAGACGTAGTACGTCTTCCCGGCGTCGAGGAACGTCCCGACCGTCGTGCGACCGTCGAGCGCCTCGTCGGCCATCCCGATCATCCCCGCCTGGACGAACGGGATCCCGAACGTGTAGAGGAAGAGAAACACGGCGGAGACCGCCAGCGAGAGGATCGGATCGAGCTGTTGAACGAGTAGCTGCGGTGCCTGTACGAGACCGAACAACCCGAAGAGGACGACGAGTATCGGGTTCCGTGCCAGCGCGGACGGCACGGTGCGGAGGGCTTCGATGACTGCCATTTCGGTTAGGTCGTTGACCTGTTGGTGGGATAAGTGTCGGGGGAAGAGCGTAGCACAGAGTATGTGATCTCCTCGACACACGAGCTGTCTCGCTCTCTCCGGTACGAACCTGACGGCAGAGACCCGAGCGTCGAGTCGAGTCGGCGTTCGGTAGTTCGCCGAAACGCCTCGATCGAGATCTGGATGGGTAGCCATAACGGTGATGCCTCTGTCAGCCGAAGAGACGGACCGTGACTTCGTATCGAGACATCGAGTCGAGAGTACGAACGAGGGTTCGAGCCGACAGATGAGCGAGTCCAGTACCGACCTGTCGAGGCGGCGATTTCTGGGGGGTCTCGGTACTGCGGCAGCCGTGTCAGTCGCCGGCTGTTCGGCGGAGGCCGAGACGCCACCGGGTGATCACCTTCGGCTCGGGACGCTCTATCCGCCGATCACGTTGGACCCCGTCGAGGCCCAGTACGTCGGGTCGAAACAAGTCATCAGACGGATCTTCGAGAGCCTCTACGTCTACGACGCCGAGGGCAACTTCCGCCCGCAGCTCGCAGCCGGGATGCCGACGGTCGAAGACGAGTCGACGGTCCGCGTCGAACTCCGTAGAGAGCCGACGTTCCAGAACGGGAACGCTGTCACCGCAGAGGACGTGAAGTACTCGTTCGAAGCGCCGGTAAGAGAGGAGACGCCACAGCAGTGGCAGGTCGACATGATCGAGTCCGTCGAAGCCGTTGACGACCGGAGCGTACGGTTCACACTCGAACACGCCTACCCAGCGTTCAGACACAGCCTGACGCTTCCGATCGTGCCGAAAGACGCCCGCGAGGCGAACAAAGAGAAGTTCGCGCGCGAACCCGTCGGCTCTGGTCCTTTCGAGATACGGAAGTTCAGCGAGGAGAAGAAGGCACAGACCGTCCGGTGGGACGACTACTGGGGATCGCAGTCGCCAGCAGTCGCGTCGTTCACGAGCGCCTACGTCGAATCGCCGATCGTGCGGCTGACGAGTCTGAAGACGAACCGGAACGACCTCGTCACGCCCGTGTCGCCGCTGTTGTGGGACCGAACGAAGCAGACGGACGGCGTCTCGCTGGCCACACGTGAAGGGTACACCTCCTACTACATCGGGTTCAACCTGAACGACGGGCCGACGACCGAGCGGACCGTCCGCGAGGCGATCAGCTACTGTCTCGACGTCGACGGGGTCGTCTCGGACTTCGTCGGACAGGCCGGAGAGCGACAGTACAGTATCCTCCCGACAGAGATGGCGAAACGGTGGGAGATGCCGCTCGAAGAGTGGCGTTCGATCCCCAACCGGAAGAACACGGAGCGCGCGAAGCGACTGTTTCGAGAGGCCGACGCCGCGAGCGGTCAACTCCGGATACTCACGTCGAAAGACCCTCAGTGGAAGGAGATCGCCGAAGCGCTCGCGGGGGGACTCCGCAACGCCGGCCACGGGGCGCTCGTCGAGGCGGTCAGTTGGAAGAAGTACCTCGAGAAGCGCCTGACGGGATCGGCGAAGGACTACTCCGTCTTCGTCGGAGGTGTGACCGGTACTCCCGATCCAGATTCGTTCGTCTATCCGGTTTTCCACGAGAACAACCAGGGGACGACCAACGGGATCTTCTACGACGAGGAGAACGTCATGGATCAGATTCTGACTGCAAGACAGACGACGGACGAGTCGAAGCGACAGCGCCTGTATCGGTCCGCGCTGACCACGTTACTCGAAGAACGGGTGTACCTCCCGGTGTGTTCGTTCCGGAATAGTTTCGGCGTCGACGAGACGGTTCGGAACTTCCGAGTGCACCCGAGAGCCGAGTTCAACCCACAGGTCACAACCGAGAGCGGCGGGGTCACGATCGACGATGAGTGAGAAGTTCGGTCTCCTGACGGCGGTCGCACTCGGTGTCGGCGGTATCGTCGGCGGGGGCATCTACGCAGCGATCGGAATTGTCGTCGCCGCCGCCGGCACCTTGACCTGGTTCGCCTACTCGCTGGCGACGGTCGTCGTCCTCGCCTGTGCGTACTCGTACGCGAAGGTCAACGAGATAACGGAGACGAAGGGCGGGTCAGTCACGTTCATCGAGGAACTGAGCGGTCGATCGACGGTCGCGGCTGTCATCGGTTGGACGCTCGTCGTCGGTTACATCGGAACGATGGCCATGTACGCCTACGCGTTCGGGGTGTTCGGTCGGATGCTCGTCGGAGCCGAGTACCTCTGGGGGATTCCAATCCGGCCGTTCCTCTCGATCGGCATCGTCGCCGTGTTCGTGGGAGTCAACCTGCTTGGGGCAGGTGAGACGGCCGCGATCGAGCGGTATCTCGTGTTCGTCCAGGTCGGTATCATCGCCGTGTTCGGGTTAGTCGGTCTCTGGTACGGGTTCGAACAGCAAACTCTCCAATTGGGGCTCTCGGAGTTCGGACTCAACCCGATCATCGCGGCCTCGGTCGGCTTCGTCTCGTTCGAGGGATGGCAGCTACTCTTCTACAGTCAGGACCAGTTCGACGATCCCAAAGAGACGATCGCGAAAGGGGTGTACGTCTCGATCCCGATCGCGGCGTTCGTCTACATCCTCGTCGGCTTCGTCATCACGAGTCTCCTCCCCGAGGAGGTCGTGGCGGCGCAACCGGAGGCGGCGTTGATCTTCGGGTCGCTCCAGATCGGCGAGTGGATGGCGATCGCGATCGCGATCGCCGCACTGATCTCGACGGCGAGTGCGATCAACTCGACGTTGTTCAACGAGGCCATCTTCGCGAAGAACCTGATCGCAGACGATATCCTCCCCCAAAAGATGGGCGACCCCGACGAGTCGGGGTCGCCGAACCGGACCGTACTCGTGATCGGCGCGTTGACCGCCGCCTTCTCTGCGCTCGGTAGTCTGGAGTCGGTCGTAGAGTTTGCGTCGCTCATGTTCATCGTCGTCTTCGGCGCGGTCAGTGGACTCGCCCTCGTGAACCGCGACGAGGCGGATGCGTCTCTCATCCCGCCGCTCGTCGGCCTCGTCGGGTCGTTCTCCTTCTTTGCGATGCTCCTCTGGTATCTGTACTCGCAGCTCCCTCACGTGTTCACTCTGGTCGTCGTGATCGCCATCGTCGTCTTCGGGATCGAGGCGCTCTACTTCGAGCGCCAGTCGATCGAGGAAGCCGTCGGAGACATCGAGGAACAGTTCGGGTGAGAATCGTCGCGACGAAGCCACCGGGGGAGTCCTTCGTGGGGCAACGAGGGAGGAACCGAGACGACCGCGCTCAGGCGAGCACTACCGTCACGACCAACCCGACGAAGCTCCAGAGCGCGACGCCGAACAGGAGGAAGACGACCGAACGCGAGCGGATCGACGGGACGACGCCCTCCTCGCTGCGCCCGGGCGTGAAGTCGCCGCGACCGAGCTCCGAGAGATCGCCGCCGCCCTCGCCGCTGACGTTCCCTTCGGCGGTGATCCCCGGCCCGGAGTCGCTCGCACCGGCGAGGATACCGCCGACGAAGAGCGTCCCGATGAGGAGCGGTAACAGCACGTACCGGACCGGGAACGCCGCAAGCGAACTCGCGCCGACCGCGGTCGCGACGACGACGGCGGCGACGACGCCGCCGTAGACCGAGAGTTCACGCTTGACGTACGATGGGACCATACCCGGTTTCTTTCACGGTGATATATCAGTATTCCGTCTACCGAGCGACCGCTGACGAGCGTCTTCGTTCGACGACGCTCGAGACTGGTCGCCGTCGACAGAGTCGAGCAGCCGCACACAACGACTATGTTGTCACACGTTAACATTCAACTATGTTCCACCCGGAAGGCGGGTCGCTCACCGACCCCGAGCCGAGACGACGGACGGTTCCGGCGCGAGAACACTACATCTGCGGGAGCGTCGCGTTGGTCGTCGTCGGACTGTTCGCGTTCGCCACCTACTCGCTTCTGGTCGGCGTCGCGATGAACTTCGGCGTGCTGGCGACGACGATGTTGGTGTTCGCTCTCGCGATCAGTTGGTTCCTGCTCTGGGAACTGTTCGTCGTCGCGTGGGAGTGGCGAGCGGGACGGTTCTCGCTCAGAGAGTGAGACTCGGACGTTCGTCGGCACTGAGCGGGGTCGAGCGGGACCGAGCGGTGACGAAACGTGCCGAGTGCGTCACTCGAGGTGCGTCTCGAACCCCTCGGTCTCCTCCAACAACGACGCGACCTTTCGGACGTGGAACTTCGTGGTCTCGGACTCCGCCCGCAGAAACGCTTGACGGAGATGGTATTCGATCTGACGGTGGGCCGCAGGTGGGTCGGCCATGATCAGTGTTCACTTCGACGCGTCGCCGGAACCTGAACGCGTCGCCAAACTGATTAGGTCAGCGTCGTCGGCCGTCGTTCCGACGAGAGAGTGTCGCGCGCCGACGGGAGCTCGAGCGGTCGGCGACACCCGAGAGGCAGCGGCGTGTCGACGCCGGAGCCAGCCGAGGCCCCCTTTTTTGTATCGACGGAGCGACTAGTGAGACGTGTTCACCGACCTCCTCTTTCCCACCGACGGCAGCGACGGAACGGCGCGTGCGCTCGACCACGCCATCGACGTCGCGGCGAGACACGACGCGACGCTTCACGTCCTCAACGTGGCGGACACGACTCGCGACAGCGTGACGAACGTCCGCGGCGACGTCGTCGACGCGCTCGAGGAGTCGGGGACAGGGGTCGTCGACGAGGCCGCCGAACGAGCGACCGACCGCGGCGTCGAGACGGTCACGACCGTCGAACAGGGCGAACCGTATCAGACCATCGTCGACTACGCGACGGCACAGAAGGTCGACCTCGTCGTCATGCCGACGCAGGGTCGCAGCGGACTCAGTCGCCTGTTGCTCGGCAGCACCACGGAGCGCGTGGTCAGACACTCGGACGTTCCCGTCCTCACCATCGGACCGGACGCCGACCCGACGTACCCGTATCACGACCTGTTGGTTCCGACCGACGGCAGCGACTGTGCGACCGCCGCGCTGACGTTGGGAGCCGACCTCGCAGCCCTCGACGACGCGACACTCCACCTGCTGTCCGTCGTCGCCGTCACCAGCCTCGGCGTCGACGTCCGGGCGGACATCCAGATCGACGCCTTCGAGGAGAGCGCCCACGACGCCGTCGACGAGGCGGCGACGGTGGCGACCGACGCGGGCGTCGACTCGGTCACGAAGTCCGTCGAGATCGACACGTCGATCCACCGGGCGATCCTCTCGTACGTCGAGGAACACGACATCGACGTCATCGTCGTCGGCACACACGGGCGGACCGGGTTCGACCGATACATGCTGGGGAGCGTCACCGAGAAACTCGTTCGCACCGCCCCGGTGCCGGTGTTGACAGTCCGCGACGAACCCGACGACGAGGAGTGAGCGTTCGAGACGAGGACGCTATCGTCGAGTGTCGCGCCGTCTGACGGGCGGTCGTCCCGTCGCCTGCGGTTCCCCATCTCGGCGCCGAGACTCCTTGCAAGCGAAAGCCACAGCCCTATCTCCGTGGCGGGTCGCAGTCACGAGTAGGACTCCTTTCGGACTCTCCGCAACTATGACAGACAGTTCTGACAACAGACGGCTCGAACGTATCGAACAGGGACTGGAAGTGCTCTTCGCCTCGGAGGTCGCTAGAGAGGTGTTCCGCGCGGTCGACTTCGAGGCGCTCTTGGCCGACGAACCGGCGGTCGACGCCGTCGACGTCGACCGGCTCGCGGAGGCGGTCGGGCGACCGCTCGGACGTGCGATCGCCCAGTACGTCGTCGACGGCGACGGGACGATCGGCGTCGCCAAACGGGCGCTCGGGAGCGAGATCGGCAGTCGGATCGCCGCCGAGACGTTCCGCGCCGCGACGGAGAACGTCGACGTCGAGGCGGTCGTCGAGACGCTGGTCGAGTTGGACGAGGAGTCGCCGGGCCCGGAACTCCAGGGAGCCATCGACGACTACGTCGAACACAGCAGCGAACAGCCGACCGAATCCTGATCGAACAGCCGGGGTGACGACCGCCGAGCGGGCAACCGCGTCGCTCGACTCACCCGGAGCGGGACTCGACCGAGAGGAACTCCGGCGGAACGCGGTCGACGGTGTAGGTGTCGGTCCCTCGCTCGTCGACGTCGAATCCCTCGGCGACCATCGCGGCCGCGTCGACGGCGAGGACGATCGGATCGTCGTCGTGCCGTCTCCCCACGGTACGCGCTTCTTCCCGCGTTGTCGAGAGATGGACCTGCTGTCGGCCCATCGGCCGGAGTCCCGACTCCCGGATCGACTCGAGGTTTCGGCGCGCCGTCCCGTGGTACAGCTGCGAGGGGACCGCCGACTCGGTCGGGTCGAGCGTCACGTCGATCGAGTGACCGTAGGCCGCTCGGATGCGACCCGACCGCCGTTCGAACCGCTCCTTCGGGTCGGTGGCGACGACGGCGTCGACGTGCTCGCGCTCGGCCCACGGATACTTCCTCGTGACGGCGTCGACGAGCGCGTCGTACTCGACCCAGCCGTGGTCGTCGGGCGAGAGACCGGCGTCGTCGGGGAAGTGACGGAGCGCACCGCTGGCGAACTTCGAGAGGCGGACGCGCCGGTCGTCGTCGAGGACGTCCGCGCCCGTAGCGTCGCACTGCGGGCACGTCTCGGCGGCGAAGTAGCCGTGGTCGTCACAGACCCTGATCACACCGACGGGAAGTGGCGGGAGCGACTACTGTCTTGTGGGCCGTCTCTCTGCTGGGGATCGATGCCCGCACTGGGGCGAACCGATCGACGACCTCGAGCACAGCGAAGAGCGAGATGTAGCGTGAGTCGAGTTCACGTGCTTCCGTCGGCGTCCACCGAGTGACGACAGAGAGATGTTACTGTGTGACGATATCTCTCGTCGACGATGGCCACTCAGTACTACTTCATCAGCGACCTCCATATCGGAGGTGATGACCATCTCTGCCAGTGTGACTTCGAGGACGAACTGATCGAGTTTCTAGCTCGACTGGAACGGGAGGATGGCGATACGGAACTGATTGTCCCGGGAGACATCTTCGGACTGTGGGAACTGACCGAGGTCGACGGTCCGGAGAAACTCGCCTATCTGACCGAGCAGTTTCCGGCCCTCTTCGAGCAGTTCCACACGACCGGCGCGCGGATCCACATCACGTTCATCCCGGGCAACCACGACTACGAACTCGCCTGCTACCCCGAGTTCGTCGACTTTCTCGCCGACTACAACGTCGACCTACACCAAGAGCTCCACCTCGAACGAGCGGTCGGTGACGACACGATCTGGATCGAGCACGGGATGCAGCACGATTCGAACAATCGGATGCCCAGCTTCGGAGATCCGCACGCGAACCCGCTGGGGTACTTCGTGAACCGCCACGTCACGAGCACGGCAGGCCGACTCTCCGGACGGGGTCGATACAGTTGGCTCAAAGACATCCAGTCTGTCGCTCCGATGGAAGAGATCCCGCGCTGGATCTTTTCGAAGTACTTCTACCGCGAGATGAGTCCACTCCTCAGATACGCCATCGTCCCGTTCCTTCTCTTATTCAACTTCAGTATCCTCTACACGCTCGTGTTGGTGGCAAGGCAGTTAGGAATCTTCCAGCTTCCGGTGTTAGACGACATCCTGTTCCGATTCGGAATCATCGGGGACGTGGTCGGAACGGTCATCACCGTCAACGTGGTCATCATCGTCCTTCTCGCGATCATCTCCATCCCGCTGTATCTCTTCGCCCGAGACGGCCGTCGGGTAGCCGAACGGTTCGGGTTGTTGCAGGAGGTCGGACGGAGAGAGGCAGTCGTTCCGTACCTGAACGCGGCGACCGAAGTCTTCGCCACCGTTCCATCCGTGACTGTGTTCGTCTACGGTCACACGCACCGCGTCTCGCTGACGGAGTTAGACGGACGCTACGTAGTGAACACCGGGACGTGGCTGAAGCAACTGTCCCGTGTCGAACCGCCGTTCACGCTTCTTCCGCCGGTGTACCGCCCGTCGTATCGACTGAGCTACTTTCGGGTCTTCGCAGAGGACGGCCACACGATCATCGAGTACGACGAAGTCTCGAAGGAAGCCACTCCCGAACTCACGCTCTTAGAACGTCTCTTCACTGCCCGTCGGAAGCCTCGAGAGGAGATCCCGAGACGAACCGTCGTCGACCGCCCCGCCTCGTCGGGGTCCACCGCCGACCCGGAGTCGAAGGCGGACTAACGCTTCTGTGCCGCTTTGCCGTGTCAGCTACTGACTCCCCTGACTGTCCGGAGAAAGTCGAATCCTCGTTATCTATTCCGACAGCGAACTAGAACGACATGCGACTCGTACAGGTGCTCATACCGAACGGGAGCCGAGAGCCAGTACTCGCCGCACTCGACGGCGAGGGGATCGACTACGCAGTCTGGGAGGAGACGGGACGTGGCGATTTCGAGGCGTTAGTCTCGTTCCCCGTGCCGCCGGGTGGCGTCGAACCGATCTTAGGGAAACTGTACGAATCCGGGATCAGAGACGATGCGTACACGATCGTCATGGCAACCGAGACCGTCGTCTCGAGTCGCATCGACGAGCTCAAGGAGCGCTACTCGGACGCACGAATCTCTCGAGAGGAACTGCTCGCACGCGCCGAAGACCTCGCGCCGCGCAACTCGACCTTCTTCGCGTTCATCGTCCTCAGTACCGTCATCGCAGCGGCCGGGTTACTCCTCGACTCCGCCGCCACGATCATCGGTGCGATGGTCATCGCGCCGCTGATGGGACCGGCCATCTCGGCCAGTGTCGGGACGGTCCTCGACGAACGGCCACTCGCCAGGCGTGGTGTCGTCCTTCAGGTGACGGGGTTACTCGCAGCGATCGCTGTCGGTGCCGCCGTCGGATGGTTGTTGAAGGAGTCCGTCCTTCTCCCACCTGGACTCGACATCCGGGAGATCAGTCAGGTGGCCGAACGGATCTCGCCGAACTTCCTGTCGCTGTTTCTGGCGTTAGGCTCCGGAGTCGCCGGGGCGATCAGTCTGATTCGGAACACTGGGTCGACGCTGGTCGGCGTCGCGATCGCCGTCGCTCTCGTCCCGCCGGCAGCGACGTCGGGGCTCGGCATCGCGTGGGGGCTGCCGCTCGTCGCCATCCCGGCAGCGGTTCTCGTCTTGGTGAACCTCCTCGCGATCAACCTCTCGGCGTTGGTGATGTTCTGGCTGTCCGGCTACCGACCGTTCGACACCTCACAGACCGGCAAGGCCCGCGAGTCGGTCATCTCCCGGGTCGGTACCATCGCGGTGGGAATCGCTGCCCTCTCGATCGTCCTGATTGCCGTCACACTCGTTTCGTTCCAGACTGGCGTATTCGAGCAGCAGGTGTCCTCCGAGACCGAGCTCCTGGTCGGCGAGGTCGATGGAGAGATCACGTTCGTCTCCGCGTCGACCGACTACGACGGCGTCTCGATGCTACTGGGAGAGCCCGCAACCGTGGATGTACTGGTCAGTCGCTCGAACAGCGCGGCGACACCCCCCGATCTCGCGACGCAGATAGACGACCACCTCACCGCTGCGACCGGTCGCGACGTCGTCGTCCGAGTCGGGGTCATCGAGGCCCAACAGTCCAGTTGAGTCGATATCTCTCGTCGTTCCACACGACCTTCCCCGCCATATCACCCACCTAACCGCAGATAATCTGTAGGTTCGTACAATTGTTAGTCGAAGACATCCGACGATTTGCTAGAAATGGCTTAATCCCGAATGTGACGATACTGTAGCTGTGATGGCTTCGACTACAAACTATCCGGACTCGGCCACTGAGATCGGGTTCACCAACACCCTTCGGGACAACTGGCGGCCGCTACTGTACGCTGGACTGCTACTCGCCGCCGCTGGATTGATCGCGGCCCTCGCACCGTTCCTCACCGGGATCTCGATCACGATGCTCGTCGGAGTACTGCTCGTTGTCGGCGGGTTGTTCCACTTCGTCGGTGCGTTCAAAGGGAGGGGGTGGACGGGATTCGTCTGGCAGCTGTTACTCGGTGTGATCGGCGTCGCCGCCGGTGCGATCGTTCTCCTGAATCCGGTGTTCGGGCTGCTCACGTTGACGCTCGCCGTCATCGGATATCTCGTCGCCTCCGGCGTCGTCGAGATCGTGATGGGGCTTCGCCTCCGCGGGGAGAAGAACTGGCTCTGGAGCGTCGCGAGTGGGGTCCTCGGTGTCGCTCTCGGGGCGATGCTGTGGGCCGGGTTCCCGAGTACCGCGATCTGGGCGGTCGGGGTCCTGTTCGGGATCAACCTCCTGTTTACGGGGACGTCGATGGTCGCGCTCGCACTCGGCGGCCGTAGCCTCTCCGAGACGGAAGACGGTAGCCAAGTCACCGGAGTCGGCGGTGTCTGAACGGCCCACCGTTCGGATCGACACTGCTCGGAGGAGTCGATGACCACGACCGAGACGAACGCGTGGTTCGTGACCGACTCTCGTCTCAACGCGACCGTCGCGTGGGCGCTCGTCGCCGTCGTCGCTGCGACCGCCGTTGCGGCGTTCTTCCGAGCCAACGTCGTCGACGTCGCACTCGCGCTCACCGTCGTCGTCGTGGCCACCGTCCCCGCGGTCGTGAGCGGGTCGTGGACGCGGACGATGCCGTGGCCGATGGTGTTCGTCGCCTCGATTCCGCTGCTCGTTCGGGTGACCGACCCGACGTTCCTCTTCGAGGTCGTCGTCGGTCTCTCGGTCGCGACGCTCGCGATGCTCGTCGTCACCGCACTCCAGTTGGTGACGCCGATCCGGATGACACCAAACTTCGCGGTGGGGATGGTCGTGATGGCGACGTTGGGGCTCGTCGGGTTCTGGGCCGTCGGTTCCGCGCTGTCGAGCCGCTATCTGGGAACGGCGTTCTTCGAGACGAACCAGGCACTCATGTACGCCTTCGCTGCGGCAGCGACTGCGGGTGTCCTCGCGGGACTCTCCTTCCAATGGTACTTCACCAGATATCTCGCGACCGACCACGTGAGACAGTCGCCCGACGAGCGGGAGGCCGTATGAGACTCGACCGACGTCTTCACGTGTCGAAACGGCGAAAGCTCCGCTTCGTTCACGGACTGCAAGCGGTCATCGTCCTCATCTTCGGGCTCGGTCTCTGGTTCGGGAACGTGGGCGTCGTAGTCAACGCCGGTGTCGGACTGATTGCGACGTTCGTTCCGACGTATCTCGAACGGAACCACCGAATCGTGATGGACGCCGGCCTCGTACTGTGGATCACGGCTGCGATGTTCTTCCACGCGTTGGGAACACTGCCACTCCCTGGACTGGAGTTTCTCAGCCCGTACCAGGCGGTCTGGTGGTGGGACCATCTCACCCACACGTTCTCGGCGTCGCTGGTCGCCGGTATCGCTTACGCGACGCTTCGGGCGGTCGAGGTCCACTCCGACGAGATCACGCTCTCGCCGGCGTTCAGATTCGCGTGTCTCCTCCTGTTCACCATGGCGTTCGGGGTCGTCTGGGAGCTTCTGGAGTTCGCAATCGGCGAAGCGGCCCGACTGTTTGGTACCGCAGGAGTGCTCACTCAGTACGGGCTGGACGACACAGTGCTCGACCTGATGTACGACACCGTTGGCGGACTGCTGGTGGCGATATTCGGAACGGTCCACCTTACGGGTCTCTCTGATCAACTGGCCGCCCGGCTGGATGCGAGGTCGACGAAGCGATGAGTACGCTCACCGACGACCGACCGTCGACGTCGTCGGCCCCGGACGACCAGTCGAACGATGAAGTCGAGGCGACAGTCGGTGTCGTCGCTATCGCCGTCGGCGTCGTCGCCGTTGCGATGCCGCTTCTCGTCGGAGCGCTCGTAAGCGTTTGGCTCGGGTTGCTCCTCGTCGTCCTCGGAGTCGTCCGTCTGGAGGCGCTGAAGTCGCGCTCGTCGGTCGACGTCCACCTCCTCGCTTCCGAAGCACTTCGTGCGACGGGGTACGTGACAGTCGGAATCGTACTCGTCGTCTTCCCACTGGAACCGACTCGGCTCTCGTATCTGCTGGCGATTCCGCTGCTACTCGACGCGGTCGGTCGGCTCGTCGGTGCCGTCCGCGGGACAGTAGACACGCGTTCGGTACTCCTCGGCGTCGGCCTCGTCGGTCTCGTCGCCCTGCTCGTCGTCCCGTGGCCCGGTACTGCCGCCTGGGTGCTCGGTCTCCTGTTCGGCCTCGGATTGATCCTCGTCGGAGTGTCGGCGATCAGCCGACTCTGGTGGCGGTCTTCGGGCGCGAGAGGGTGAGAGGACGGCGGTGCGAGCAAGCGACGTCGACCACCGCGTGTGCAGATGTCAGTAACCCACGAGTGAACTCGTGGGCTTATCAGTGGACTCCCCTTCTACCTCTGTAATGGAGGAGGCGGTGTAATCGCCATTCGGGGTCAGCGTCCCTGACGTCAGCGCACACTGACAAGGTGCGCCTCCACTCGAAGACGTCTGCCCCGAGTGGAGTTTCTTCAACAGCTTACGAGCGATGTTCTTGCTCGCGTTGTAATCCGCGTTCAGTTCGTACTCGCACTTTTGACACACGAACTGGTGCTTCGACCGCCGATTCGACTCGTGGGTAAACCCACACGACGAACACCGACGAGACGTGTACGCAGGACTCACTTGCTCAACCTCGATGCCGAACATCTCGGCTTTGTATTCGACGTACTGGTAGAGGCGTCGGAATGCCCACGCATGGAATCGCTTTGCACCAGCCATCCGCTTACGAATATCGGTCAGATTCTCGAACGCCATATGTGTGCATCCGTGGTCGCGGGCTTCTTCGAGCATCTGGTTTGAAGCGCGGTGTAGTTCGTCCTGCATCCAGCGGTGTTCGCGATCATCCATCGACTGAATCGACAAGTGTGCCGACCGCGTGCCCGTCTGTTGCATCGACCCGCGAGTCTTCTCAAACTCTCGGCGTCGATGGTTCATCTCGTCGGCATTCCCGATGAACACGCCCGTCGAAGTTACAGCGAGCGAGCCGTCCACGTTCAGGTCAACACCAAGGACTGTTCTGTGCTTGGCGTCGGAAGAATCAGTGGTGGACTGTTCATCGCTTTCAGTTCGGCGCATCCGTGTGTGGAGGTAGAACGACTCTGTGGAGCGGTCGTACTGCAACGTAGACATACGGAACTCGTAGTCCTCGTTCAACAGGTACTCACCAATCGGTGTTCCCTCTGGCTCGGTGGGAATTATGTAGTCACACTCGACGCGACCGTTTACTGTCGAGAGCGAAACATGGTCACGGTGGAATGTCGCAGAGCGTTTGTCGTAGACGACGCTCCATGCATCGAAGTGCGGTTGACTCGTGTTGTCGCCCTTCTTGAGACGAGCGACACCGCTTTTCGTGGCCTCGATTGCACGTCGAATCCCTTTCTGGACGAGGTTCGCGGTCAACTTCGTCTCGTTGCGGAGTTGCTCGTAGAGGGCGTTCTCGGCTCTCTGTTTCGAGGTCACGCAGTAGTCGTTCGGATGTCTCCACGCCCACTCTGCGGTTGTGTTCGCACAGTGGAGAAACTTGGTTTTTGGTCTGATGAAGGTCGTCGCACCGCTCGTTAGGCACGTCGAGTTTGACTTTAACGGTGCGAATCACCTCCATCGATAATTCACATATTAGACTAGTTATTTATAATAATTCGGATTGGGAGTGGGGGAGTCGGTCTGCTATCGTCGTGGTTGGGGAGCGTATGGTCGGATTCCTCCCACCCGTAAACGGGTGGGCTTCCTCCTTGCATTCATGTGAAAGAACCGCTACTTCAGTCTCACGTCGTCGGGGTCGACGGCGACGAACGACCCGTCGTCGCGGGCGGACTCGTAGGCCGCCTCGGTGACGGCGGTCACGCGGAGGCCGTCGAGGGCGGTCGCGGCCGGTTCCGCGCCCGTCCGGATCGCTTCGAGGAACGCGTCGACCTTCGTCTCCCGGCCCTTGCGCGTGAGTCGCGGCCGGTACTCGCCGCTCTCCTCGTCGATCTCGGCGTACTCGCTCGGTTCCCAGTCCTTGCTGTCGAGCGTGACGGCTCCTTTCTCGTCCCACATGCGGACGTGTTCACGCATGCAGGGCGTCTCGCCGGAGAGCGAGAACGACGCGGTCGCCCCGTTGGTGAAGCGGATGGTGACGTTCGCGCGGCCGTCGACGCGTTGCTCGTCGTCGACGAAGTGCATACTCGCCGAGACCGCCTCGGGAGTCAACTGCGTGCTCCACAGCACGCCGTCGAGCAGGTGGCTCCCGGTGTCGTAGAGATAGCCGCCGCCGGAGAGATCGGGGTTCTGCCGCCAGGCGCCGTCGAACCGGTCGACCCAGTCCTGACAGACTTCGGCGGTGATCCAGCGCGGGTCGCGGTCGTCCTCGGCCCACAGCTCTCGCGCCTCGACGAACGCCGGGTAGAAGTGTCGCTGGTAGCCGACCATCAACACCTCGTCGCGCTCGCGGTCGCGGTCGACGAGATCACGCGCGTCGTCGAGGTCCGTCGTGAGCGGCTTGTCACAGAGGACGTGGAGGTCGTGCTCGAACGCCGTGAGGATCTGGTCGTAGTGGAGGGTGTGCGGCGTCCCGATGAGGACGGCGTCGAGCGTCTCGGCGTCGAGCATCGTCTCGTAGTCGGTGTACTGCGACGCCGTCTCGACGCCGAGTTCGTCGCCCGCCTCCTCGAGCACCTCCTCGTCGATGTCGACGACGGCGACGACGGTGGCGTCGTCGTGTTCGACGAACTCGCCGCCGACGGTCGTCCCGATGAAGCCACCGCCGACGACGCCGACCCGGAGGGGGTCGACCGCGTTCGTCTCGTCGGTCGTCTCTTCGTGGTCTACCGCAGTGTCGGCCATACCGATGCCGACTCTCGGGCGGTCGAAAAGCGCTGTGCTTCTGTGTAGGAGTTGCCGACGCGGACTGGAGCACTCGAGGCGAGCGTTTCGGAAGACCTGGCGTAGACGGCGACGCCACGGGACGACAGTGGGTGGGAGCGTCAGTGGGAGTGTCAGCGGGGGCGTCGGCAGCGTCCACGCCGGGGTGACGCCGGCCTCGACGACCGGGTCGACGGGCCGAGGGGTCCCCACACCGACACACCGGGGGAGCGAAGGTGAGCGTATTGGTACGAGAGACGAAAACGCCCCGGAACACGACGCTCGACCGATCACTCACCGCGAGCGCTCCTCTTCGAGCGTCGCTCGCCGCTCGCGGTCGGCACGCGCCTCGTCGAGCGAGTCGGTGGCGACGAGCCGGTCGACTTTTCGCTCGAACGCCGCTTCGGTGAGTTCGCCTTCGACGTAGCGCCGCTGGAGGTCGTCGAGCGCCCGCTCGGCCCGTTCCTCGTCAGACGGCTGGGGTGGCGCGAGGAAGTCGGCGAAGACGACCGAGTCGAGCGGCGAGTAGTTCCGTTCGACGCGGTCGACGAGTGCGTGGGCGCGCTGGCTCCGCGGGACGGAGAGTCGACGGAGGACGGCGACGGTCAGTCCGACGCCCGACAGCGTCGCGACGGTGAGCAGGACTGCGAGTGCGACGAAGAAGGGGAGCGCGAGTTCGACGAGCGGACCGACGACCGGCCCGCCGCTCGCGAGCGCGGCGTAGACGACGACACCCAGATAGCCGACGAGCGCCGTGAGCAGACCGACGGAGAGGAGCAGTCCGACCAGCGAGGTGACGAGGAGGTGGCGTTTGACCCAACCCATGACGGGAGCTAACGCGTCCGAGGGGGGTATATCTCACGCCGAGCGGGTACTGCACCGACCCGAACCTACAATGCAGTCTGACGGATATATGGGGACGATGCGGAACAGTCGGACCCCACTCAGCGCGAGTGCCGAGGAGGCGCTCGACCTGCTCCGCCCCGAGATCAAAGCTACCAGCGCAGGGCTGTCGCAGTCGGCCGCAGAGTCGCTGCTCGAGAGCGACGAGTTCACCGGCGACGACGCCGCGGCGGTCCTCACCGAACTGCTGCAGAAAGGCTATCTCTACGAGGTGGACGGACTCCTTCGGTTGCCGTGAACCGCTGTCCGCGGCGAGCGTTTCGTCGACAGCAGTGAGGAGAGAGCCCCGAACGGCGACGCGGTCAGAGGTCGGGACGGGGTCCCCGTCGCTTCGCCTTCTCGCGCGTCCCGAACCCGAACAGTGCAACGAGACCGCCGACGAGTCCGACTCCGCCGCCGAGCGTGAGCGTGGTCGCCAGTCCGTCGTCCTCGTCGGCAGACTGCGGATCGCCGACGACGACCGCTCCCTTCATCCCCATCGCCCGGTGCGGAACGCAGGCGTACTTCCGGACGCCTGTCGACTCGAGCGTCTGTTCGAACGTGTGACCCGCTGCACCGGTCAGTTCGCTCTCGAAGCTCCCGTCCTTGGCGACGACGTTGTGCGACCCTCCTTCACCGGACCACTTCCAGACGACGGTCGTCCCGGGATCGACGTGGACGGCCGGCGGGTCGAACGCGACACTTCCGTGGTTTCCATCCGCACCGACGGTGATCGTCACTTCGGTCTCGCCGGTCCTGTCTACGGTCCGCTCGTAGTTGCCGACGTCGTCGAACCAGCCGTCGTAGTCGGGACCACCGGCTGCACTCTCTCCCGCGGCGTTCTCGCCCTCTCCGACGCCAACGTCGACGTCGACGTCGCCGACGACGACCGCCCCCTTCATCCCCATCGACTTGTGGGGGACGCAGGCGTACTTCAAGACACCCGTCGACTCGACGGTGTGCTCGAACGTGTGGCCGGCTTCGCCGGTCATCTCGCTCTCGAAGCCACCGTCTTCGGCGACGACGTTGTGCGTCCCGCCCTTCCCCGACCACTCCCAGACGACAGTCGTTCCAGGATCGACGCGGACGGCGGCCGGGCCGAACCCGAAGTTGCCACCGTTGGCCGACGTGCCGACGGTGATCGTCACCTCTGCGTTACCGGTCTCGTCGACGACTCCCTCGTAGTTGTCGACGTTTCCGAACCACCCCGCGAGGTCCGACTCACCGGACGACTGTGCCGCGGTACCTCCCGCCGACCCGAGTGCGAGACAGGCCGTCGTCGCACTCACAGCACCCCGTAACACCGTCCGCCGCGTCACGTCCGGTTCACGTACCGCTGACGTCGCATCGCGTTCGCGTATCGTGGCTGAGATGGATGACATAGGTTGCGTCCTCGTGGTCGGTTAGCCCTCGTAGCCGGCGTACTGCATCAGCTGGTCGAAGATGTCGGTGTTCATCGCCTCCTTGTAGACGACACCCGAGAGCATCCCGCCGGGGTAGGAGTTCCCGTTCATCACGTGGCTGACCTTGTGACAGTGCATGAGGTAGATGCCGGGTTGGGCGTCGGCGGTGAACTCGATGGTGTGACGCTCTGCGGGGGCGACGTTGGTCACGTCCATCTCGTGGCGGGCCGCCTCGGGGATCACCCCGCCGTCCTTCTCCACGCGCTGGAAGCGGTGGTTGTGGATGTGCATCGGGTGGCTCATGTAGCCGCCGTTGACGTAGTGGACGCGGACGGTATCCCCCTGTTCGACGACGATGGGCGATCCGTCTTCGGGGTGGAGCGTCCGTGGCGCGGACTTCCCGTTGACGGTGAAGACGTCGGGGTCGCGACTCCGTGGGCTGTAGGAGGCGTCCTCACCGGCCATCATGCGGTTGAGCCGGGAGTCCCACTCCTTGACCGTCATGAAGTACTCCTTGTCGGCCTCCTCGTACCCCTTCGGGTCGACGCGGAAGATGCCGTACATCCCCATGTCGATGTGACGGTGCGTCTGGAAGTGACAGTGATAGAAGTGCGTCCCCGGGACGTTCGCCGGGACGGTGTAGGTGTGTTTCTCACCGGGTTCGACCGTGATCCCCGTCGTGGTGGGAACCCCGTCGTCCTTCCACGCCTTCTGGACGCCGTGGAAGTGGACGGTGTGCGGCCGTCTCCCGTCGGTGTTGTCGAGCGTCACCTCCATGTCGTCGCCCTCGGTGGTGCGGATGATCGGACCGGGGACGCTCGGGTCGTGGTTGTCGGCCTGAAACGCCCAGACACGAGGGAGTTTCACGGGACCGCCCATCGACTCCAGCGGGTGCGCCTCGTGAACTGCGGGTTGGGTCTTCAGCGTCAGTTTCCCGCCCTGCTCGTCAACGTCGACGACCTCGGGTGGACTGGTCGTCGGGAACGACGACTGCTGCATGCTGGCGACGGCCGACTGTCCGGCCTTCGGGTTCGTCTGACTGGTCGGTGCTTGACAGCCGGCGAGCGTCGTCACGCCCACACTGCCGGTCGCTGCGAGGAACTCGCGTCGTGAGATACCCGTTCCGGGTGCGCCGATGCGGTCACTCATAGTACAGTTGACCCTTCAGAAGCCACCCAAAAAGGTGGGGAAGCCAGTTCCAACGACGTGAGAATCGACTCCCGAACGCCGGAACGTTAATTATCTCGAACTCCAAGTTCTGTGACGCACGTCGTCGTCCGGAGAGCGAGCGACGGCCGAACGGCCGTTAGTTCGATGTCGGTGGGAGCACTCGGTCTACACACTGTCTTGAGCCACCACCGACGCCGAGAGAGACGTCCGAACGTTCTCGCCGCTACCGACGACTCAGCACCCCGCTCAGCCGGTGCGCTCCGGCACCGCGCCGTACTCACCTCCGTCGCTCACAACCGACAATGGTAGACGACAGTTCACCGACATCGTCGCGACGTGACCGAACGACACGCCGAAGACTCCTCACCGGACTGGGAGCCGCGATCACCGCCGGACTCGCAGGATGCGTCGGCGGTGGCGAGACGACCCGCTCGACCGAGCAGGTCTCTGGCCGCCTCTCGCGGCGGTACGCGGTCGACGTCGACGGCGGGAGAGCGGCGTTCCAGGTCGACATCCCCAAGTCGGCGTACGCCGCCGCCCGCGACCGCGACCGGTCGTTCGCCCGCGCGGTCGACGCCGCCCGCGACAACGACGCACTCGAACGGGTGGGGCGACAGATCGCCGACGAGTACGCGAGCGACGCCGACCGACTCCTGGCCGCGCAGGCGGTCGTCGCCGACATCGAGTACGCGACGGACCGTGCGACGACCGGTCAGCGGGAGTACATCCGGTATCCGGCCGAGACGATCGCCGAGAACACGGGCGACTGTGAGGACCTCGCGCTCGTGCTCGCCGGGGTGCTGTCGAGCGACGCGCTCGGCTTCCGCACCGGGTTCGTGATCCCGGAAGGACACTGCGCGGTACTCGTCGACCACGAAGACGTCCCCGAGTCGCTTCTCGTCTCCGACCCCCTGACGGTGACCGTCGGGGACAGAGAGTACGTCTACCTCGAATCCGTCGAAGATCGCTCCCCCGGGTCGTGGGCCCGCGACTACGGGGAACGACCGCTGCTCGTCGCCTACCGCGATCGCTGGTATCCGCTCGACGCCGGCGCGCTCGTCGACCACTCGCTCGAGACCGTCGCCGGTGGCGCCGGATCCACCTCTCAGTTCTTTTGAGAGTCTCCCGAGCGTCTCGGCGACGCGGAGACCGGATGCTCCGACGGTGTCGTCACCGCCTCTGCCACTCACCGTAGTTCGGCGTGCTCCGTCGACCGATCGCGGTTCTGCTGTGGCTCGTCGTCCGTCCGTTCGTCGTCTCCCCGCTCGCCGGTCAACTCCTTTCGGACGATGTATCTCGTGAGACGGTACAGGACGTAGCTGAAGACGCCGAACGCCACCAGTTCGATCAGGTAGAGTTCGGCCGCCTCGACGAGCGTCACCTGTTCGAGCACGACGCTCCGGGTCGCCGACAGGACGGCGTAGGCGACGAAGAGCGTCAGCGCCGGCATCGTGACGAGGAGCACGCCGACGGCGAGCAGCCACAGTCTGTCGACGTCGGGACCGGTGTCGGTCGTCATCTCATCCCTCCCGGCGGGTCGGCTGTCTCGACGGGAACCGGAGGGGGGCCCGCCGTCGACTGTCGCTCTCGGTGGGACTCCATACTCAGCCTTGCAGACGATAGCGTATAAATCGTTCTCTCAGATGACGGTACGACAAATATGACAGAGTATATTGTCGAATCGAGATGATCGGTGCGTCGCCGGTCGTCGAACGCGACCGTCGACTTGGAAAAGTCGTCGCGCACAGTCGACAGTGCGGGGGCTTTCGAGGTGTGCCCGATTCCAAAGACGGTGGTCTCGGTTCTACGGGAGACCACGAAAAATACCGAGTGAGAAAACGAGTATTACTAACTACTCTGGTCGTCAGAGTCCGAGTCGCCGACGTTGATCTTCAGACTCTCGCCGCTCTCTTGGCTCTGCTCTTGCTGTTCGCTGCCGAACAGTCGCTGTCGGAGGTTGCCGGCGAGCGACTCGACTTGATTGCGCACCGTGGCGACCTCCTCCTCGAACTCCTCGACCGAGCGTTCGACGTAGTAGACTCGCTGCAGCGGGATGCGGCGGACGATGTCCTGGCCGTCCTGTTCGTCGGTCTTGAGGATCCAGTGGTCCTGGAAGTACGCGATGTGTTCGTTGTCGACCTGCTTCTCGACGGTCTCCCCGTCGGGATCTTCGTAGACGATCGTCGCCTGGCCGAGTTCTTCGTCCGTCATAGCGACACCGTCGCCCGCGAGGTAGGTATGTGCTGTGGCCGTGTGGAGTGCGAGCAGTTGCAACAGTCGAGTCGGGCGAGAGCCGCGTCGGTCACGAACGGGCGCAGAAGGAGTGAAGGAGTTCGGATCGAGCGTGTTCCTACAGCGGGAACAGCGTCGAGAGCACGAGCACCGACACGAGGCCGGTGACCGAGATGATCGTCGTCACGACGGTCCACGTCTGGAGCGTCTCGGCCTGCGTGAGGCCGCCGATCTCCTTGACGAGCCAGAACCCCGAGTCGGGGTACCACGAGCAGATGTTGCCGCCCGCGCCGATCGCCATCACGAGGTACGCCGTGTGGACGTCCAGCTGGCCGGTCAGCGGGGCCATGATGCCGGCGGCGGTGAGCATCGCGGCCGTCGCCGACCCCTGTGCGATGCGGACGATGGCGGCGATGAGCCACGCCGTGACGAGCAGACCGATGCCGATGCCCTCGAGGCCGTTGGCGAGGTACGACCCGATCCCCGAGGCGGCCAGCAGCGCGCCGAACGCGCCACCCATCGCGGTGATGGCGGCGATGTTGCCACCGCTCTTCAGCGCCTCGGTGAGTTCACTCTCCCACTCGGAGCGTGCGAGGTCGGTCCACCGGAGGTAGATGAGCGCCGCGGCGATGGCCGCGACGGTCAGCGCGACGTTCTTGTCGCCGAGGAACGCGACGGCGGGTTCGAGGGTCGCGAGTGCGCCCGAGAGAGCAGGGAGCGCCTGCTGCAGCGGGCCGATGGCCGTCGACGCCCCGACCAGGACGACGGCGATGAGGATGGGCGCGATCGACTCCAGCACGCCGGGGAGTGCACTCGAGTCGCGCTCGGCGCGCTCTTCGAGCTCCTCGGTCGTCGTCCCCATCGTGTCCCGCAGCGGGATGTCGATGCGGTTGTTGATCCAGCGGCCGTAGACGAGTCCGCCCATCGTCGCCGAGGGAAGTGCGACGGCTGCGCCGACGAGCATCGTCGTGCCGAGGTCGGCACCGATCTCGCTGGCGACGGCCAGCGGGCCGGGCGTCGGCGGGACGAACACGTGCGTCGTCGCCGCACCCGCGCCGACGACGACGATGTAGAGCGCGTAGTTGTCGCCGATCCGGGCGCGCATCGACCGCGCCAGCGGTGCCAGGAGGTAGAAGACGCTGTCGAAGAACACCGGGATCGCGAGGACGGTCGAACTCCCCCACAGCGCCACGTCGGAGTTCTCCCGCCCGAGGAGCGACTGGAACGCGCGGACGACGCGCTGGGCCGCCCCGCTCTCGAGCATCGACTTGCCGATGATGGCGGCCATCAGGATCGGGATCCCGATGCCGGCCATCCCGTTGCCGAACGCGGTCGCCGTCTCGGTCGCCGCCTGACTGAACGCGAAGTCGGGGACGAACACGGCGTTGACGAGGCCCACAGAGAACGCCGCAACCGTCAACCCGACGAACGCCGGGAGGTCCCAGATGACGAGTAACAGTACCACCAACGCAAGTCCGACCGCGAACGTCACGAGCGGACTGTGTGCAAATTCGATTGCCATGTGTGCCGCGTTCGCATTTCTGTACTCCATTGAAAATAATTTCTAACGACAATGGGTAACATAAACGTTCGAGATATAGACTAAACGATTGTCGTATTATTTCAGCAACCATTACTGGACCGGTGGTCGGCGTTCCCGTCGACGATGGGACAGTCGGGAGCGGCGACCGGCAGTGCGTGCGGAGAGGGAGAAGGGAGTCGGCAGAACAGCTGGAGCGACGACCGGCGCCGGTGTCCAGTCAGCGACGGTGAACGGTCGTCAGCACCTCGTCTTTCGGCCGGGCGGTCACGGCCGCCGAGAGGTTCAGCTCCGTGTCCGGCGTGAGTTCGAGGTGGAACCGCTGGTAGATCGTCGCCAACAGGAGGCGCGCTTCGAGCATGGCGAAGCGGTCGCCGATACAGCGCCGCGGTCCCGCCGCGAAGGGGAAGTACGCCAGTTTCGGCAGCGACTTCTCGAACTCCGGGGTCCAGCGGGTGGGTTCGAACGCCAGCGGGTCGTCGTACCACCGCGAGTCGCGGTGGACGACCCACTGGTGCATCCGGATCGTCGCGCCCGGCGGGATCTCGTAGCCGCCGACGACGTCCGGTTTGACCGGTTCGCGGACGATGCCGGGGACGGGCGGGTAGAGACGCATCGACTCCTTGACCACCTGTTCGGTGTAGGTCAGTTCCGAGAGATCGGCCATCGTCGGCGTCTCGCCGTCGAGCACCTCGTCGAGTTCGGCGACGAGTCGTCGCTCGGCCTCGGGGTGACGGGCGAGCGCGTAGGCCGTGAACGTCAGCGAGAGGGCGGTCGTCTCGTGGCCGGCCAGCAGCAGCGTCACCACCTCGTCGCGGATCTGCTCCGTCGAGAGGCCTTCGCCCGTCTCGTCGGTCACGTTCAACAGCATCGAGATCACGTCGCGCTCGCCGGGGTCGTCGCGACGGTGCTCGATCATCTCGTAGACGACGTCGTCGAGTCGCTCGCGGGCGCGGCCGATCTGCCGCCGCGAGGGCGTGGGAACTCCCTCCGGCAGGACGTAGTTCGAGAGGTTGTCGGACGCCTGCATGAACTCTTCCAGCGCGAGCGCCACGTCGTCGACGTACCCTTCGATGTCGACGCCGAACAGTGCCCGAGCGACGATGTGGAGCGTCACCTCCATCATGTCCTCGTGGAACGGGCGCGTCTCGCCGTCGGCCCACGTCGACAGCAGGTCCTCGACACAGTCGGTCATCATCCCGGCGTACTCCTGGATGCGCTCCGGGCCGAACGCGGGTTGGATGAGGTGGCGGTTGCGACGCCAGATCGCCCCCTCGCTGTTCAGGATGCCGTTACCGGTGATGGGGGAGAGCGTCCGCTGGAACGCCTCACCCTTGATGTAGTTCTGGTTGTTCTGGACGAGGACGTGCTCGATGTGTTCGGGGTGATTCAACTGGTAGACCGGTCCGTCGATCTCGGTCCACCCGACGATGTCGCCGTACTCTCGGGCGTTCTGCGTCATGAACTCGAAGGGGCGACGCACGAACGCGAGATAGTTGCCGACGACCGGGAGACCGTCCGGGCCGGGTGGCATCTCCGCTGCGGTGGGCGTGTCGCTACTCATCGATGCTCGGTTCGGCCCCGACTTCCCTCTACCTGTTTGCGAGCATCCTAGGTGTATTCAAGTAGCATCGGCGACGACGTTCGGGACGGACCGGCCGCGAGACAGCGACGACGGGGAGGTCTGACTGTCGGCCGGTCGAACACGGGAGACTACCGATGCGCTACGCGACAGTGACACTCCGCTGGACCGACGGACAGCTCCACCCGGTCGACGACGTCTTCGCGCGGGAAGACGCGATCGCGGTCGAGGCGATCCACTACGTGAGTCCGGGTCCCGAGGGACAGTACGTCGAACTGCTCGAACTGCGCGGCGACCTCGAGCGAGCGGCGACGGTGCTCGAGGACGCGCCGGACGTGCTCACCTTCGACATCACGGGGTCGGAGGGCCGCGGCGTCGCGTACGTCCAGTGTCGGACCGCCGGACTGGTGAGCGACCTGCTCGCGACGCTCCACGACCACGAGATCGTCGTCGACTGGCCCGTCCACTACCGAGAGGACGCCACGGCGCGCGGTCTCCGACTGACGGTGCTCGGAACCGACCGAGCGATCCAACAGGCGGTGGCCGACCTCCCGCCGACGCTCGATCTCACCCTCGACCGGATCGGCGAGTACGAACCGGACACGGGACGGCTCTCGGGGCTCCTCACCGACCGCCAACTCGAGGTGCTCGACGTCGCGGTCCGGGCGGGCTACTACGAGATCCCCCGCCGGACGACCCACCGCGAACTCGCGGCGGAACTCGATCTCGCGACCGGGACGGTCAGCGAACATCTCCAACGGATCGAGTCGAAACTGGTTTCGGCGCATCTCGGTGGTCGAACGCCGACTCCACACGACTGAGATACAGAAATAGTTGGATAGCCATTCGACCATTCGTACTAGTGTGCGCTTGTTGATATAGAAAACGAGATAGTTCCTTCGGCTATTTTATTTTCGACGGTTAAAATCGCACATATCCACTATATATACTTTAATTCGCCTAATTTACTATAGAATTAACACTCAATACAAATGGGAAACGCGTTTTTTATTTACTGCTGTTCAAATAGATCTATCGATCAGTCAGGAGAGTTCTCGTCCACAATCGAAATTCACTGGTACCACCCCTGCGTACGGTGACTGTGACCAGAGCGTCGGCGGCGAGTGAGCGACTGTTCGCTGGCTATCCCGGGCGGATGTTGGCGACCCTCTCGCTGTCGTGGGGGGTGCTCCAACTGGGACGGAACCTCCTGTCGCCGTTGCTGCCGACGATCATCGCGGATCTCGGCATCACGGACGCGACCGCCGGCGTCACGCTGGCGGTGTTTCAGGGCGTCTACGCGCTCACGCAGTACCCCGGCGGTGAGTTCTCCGACCGCTGGACGCGCACGACGCTCATCGTCCCCGGTCTCGTGGTTCTCGTACTGGGGTTCGCGACGTTCGGCCTCGTGGGCGGTCTGGCGGGGTTCCTCGTCGCCGCCGCCGTCACCGGTCTCGGGAAGGGGTTGTTCGCCATCCCCTCGCGCGCGCTCCTCTCGGATCTCTACGTGGAGCGCCGCGGCCGCGCGCTGGGGTTGTACGCCGCCGGCACCGACTTCGGCGGGTTGCTCGCGTCGGGAGTCGCGATCCTCACGCTCACCTACGCGACGTGGCGCACGCCGTTCGTCCCGGTGGCGCTCGTCCTCGCCGGGCTGGCCGTCCTCTTCGCCCACTGGTCGACGGAGGGGTACGCGGTCGGTACGCCGTCGCTCAACGTGAGCGGGACCGTCGGCCGCCTCGTCGCCACCCCCGCCCAGCGGCGGACGCTCGTCGCCTTCGCGCTGTTCTACTTCATGGTCGGCGGGTTCGTCAACTTCTTCCCGACGTTCCTCATCGAGACCAAGGGGTTCTCACACCGCCTCGCCAGCGCGGCGTTCGCCATCGTCTTCGCCGTCGGCATCGCGGTCAAGCCGGTCGCAGGCGGTGTGAGCGACCGGTTCGGCCGTGAGTCGATCGCCGTCGGCGGGCTCCTCGTCGCGGCCGTCGCCCTCGGCGTCCTCGCCGTCGCCGACGCCCGACTTCTCGTCTACGGCAGCATCCTCGTCCTCGCGTTGGGCTACAAGATGGAGTTCCCGCTGGCCGATACGATCGTCCTCGACAACGCCCCCGACGGCGACATGGGCGCGGATCTCGGCGCAGCACGCGCTCTCTTCCTCGGGGCGAACGCACTGGGACCGGCGTACGTCGGCATCGTCGCCACCTACGCCGACTACGTCGTCGCGTTCGCCGGCCTCGCGGCCTGTCTTCTCGTCGCCGCCGGATTGCTCTTCTGGGAGCGATGAGTCCGTTCGGCGTCGAAAACGGAGAGCGACCGGTCGGCGAGAAGTGGGTGCCTCTGTGCTGTCGCTGCCCGCGACGACCGCTACTCCTGCAGTTTCGCCTTCGTGTAGGCTTTCAGCCCGCCGCGTTCGACGAGCGTCTGGAGGAACTCGGGGAGCGCCTCCGCGTCGTACCGTTCGCCCGTCGTGTGGTTGTAGACGACGCCCGCGTCGATGTCCATGCTCACCTCGTCGCCGTCGTCGATGGCGTCCGCGCCCGGACAGATGAGCACCGGGAGCCCGAGGTTGATGGCGTTCCGGAAGAAGATCCGCGCGAACGACTGAGCGACGACGCCCGAGACGCCCGCGCCGACCAGCGAGAGCGGCGAGTGCTCCCGCGAGGAACCGCTGCCGAAGTTCTCGCCGGCGACGACGAAATCACCCCTCTCGACGCTGCCCGCGAACGCCGGTCGGAGATCCTCGAAGGCGTGCGTCGCCAGTTCGTCGGGGTCCGAGGAGACGATGAACCGCGACGGGGTGATCTGGTCGGTGTCGACGTCGTCGCCGAACACCCACGCCCGTCCGGGGTCGCTGGGGTCGCTCACGACAGCACCTCCGCGAACACCGTGTCGTCGTAGCGGTCGGTCCGAACCCGACGCGGGTCGGTGATCTCGCCGTACAGCGCGCTCGCGCCGACCGTCGCCGGACTCGCGAGGTACACCCGCGACTGCATCGACCCCTCGCGGCCGGGGAAGTTGCGGTTCGCCGTCGCGAGACAGACGTCATCGTCGCCGAGCACGCCCTGGTGGTAGCCCGCACACGGGCCACAGCCTGCACTCTGGATGACCGCCCCGGCGTCGGTGAGCGTCTGGAACACGCCCGTCCCGAGCATGTGCTGGTAGACGGACTTCGAGGCCGGGACGACGACCATCCGGACGTTCGGCGCGAGTTCCTCGCCGGCGAGGATGTCGGCGACGAGTTTGATGTCCTCGTACCGTCCGTTGGTGCAGGTGCCCACGAACAGTTGGTCGATCTCGGTCCCCTCGACCTCGTCGACGTCGACGGCGTTCTCGGGGTTCGACGGCTTCGACACCTGCGGGGCGAGCTCTTCGGCGCGGTAGGTGTGGACCGCGTCGTACGCGGCGTCGTCGTCCGACCGGAGGCTCCCGTCGAGGTCGACGTCGGCTCCGGTCTGCCGCTCGAGGTAGTCGGCGGTCCGGTCGTCGGGGGCGACGAACCCCGCCTTCCCGCCCATCTCGATGGCCATGTTCGACAGGACGAGTCGCTCGTGGATCGGCAGCGACTCGACGGTGTTCCCAGCGTACTCGGCGGCTTTGTACGTACAGCCGTCGAAGCCGACGTCACCGATGAACCGGAGGATGAGGTCCTTCGCGTAGACGCCGTCTTGGAGGTCGCCGTCGACTTCGAACCGCAGCGTCTCGGGGACGCGGAACCACAGCTCGCCCGTCGCGAGCGCCGTCCCGAGGTCGGTCGACCCGACGCCGGTGCCGAACGCCCCGATGCCGCCGTACGTCGTCGAGTGGGAGTCCGCACCGATGACGAGGTCGCCCGGACGGACGAACCCCTCCTCCACGAGGACGGCGTGACAGATGCCGTCGCCGACGTCGAACTGGTGTGCGCCGTGTTCGGCGGCGAACTCCCGGACCGCGTTGTGGTTGTTCGCCGCCTGTACCCCGTCGGCGGGGGCGTGGTGGTCGATCGTGAAGACGGTTCTGTCGGGCGCGAACAGCGTTGCGTCCTCGCCCGTGACCTCGTCGAACGTCTGGAACGCGAGCGGTCCCGTGATGTCGTGGGCCATGGCGACGTCGATCTCCGCTTCGACGTAGTCGCCGGCGCGGGCGTCGGTGCCGGACTTCTCCGACAGCAGCTTCTCGGCCAGCGTCTTGCCGCTCATGCGCGCTCGCCTCCGCTCGCGTCACTCGCGTCGCCGTCTGCGGCGACCGTCTCCAACACGCGCTCGACGGTGCCGCCCATGAGGACGTGGCTCGTCGCGCCGAGACCCAACTGCTCAGACACGTCGTGAGCGGCGGCTTCGATCCGCTCGAAGTCGACGCCGTGGTCGACGCCCATCCGAGTGAGCATCTGGACGAGGTCCTCCGTCGGCGTGTTGCCGACGCCCGACATCCCGCCGGGGAGGACGACGCCGCCGCCGAGTCCACAGACGGAGGCGTCGAAGCGGTCGACGCCGACGGCCATCGCGGCCAGCGTGTTCGCGAGGCTCATCCCGTTCGTGTCGTGGAGATGCAGTCCCATGTCGAGGTCCGGATGTGCCTCGAAGGCGGCACTGAATCGTTGCGAGATCTCGACGGGGTTCGCCAGCCCCATCGTCGTCGCCAGCGTCACCTCGTCGACGCCGGAGTCGACGACGCTGTCGACGACGGCGAGCGTCTCCGCCGGGTCGATACGACCCTCGTAGGGGCAGTAGAAGCTCGTCCCCATCCCCGCCTCGACCTCGATGCCGTGGTCGTGCGCGAGGTCGACGACGTCGTCCATCTCCGCGAGTACCTCCTCGCGCGTGCGGTTCTGGTTCTTCTCGGTGTACGTCTCGCTCACCGTCACGAGCGCGTTCACCTTGTCCACTTCGGCTTCGACGGCGCGCTCCATCCCGACGAGGTTCGGGACGAGCGCCCGGTACGTGACGTCGTCGCGACGTTCGATCTTCTGAGCCACTTCGTCCGCGTCCCGCAGCGTCGGCACCGCCTTCGGATGTGTGAACGACGAGATCTCGATCTCGTCGACGCCCGTCGCCGAGAGCCGGTCGACGATCTCGACCTTCTCCTCGGTCGGGACGAACTCGTCGAGTCGCTGGAATCCGTCGCGGGGGAGCATCTCGACCACGTGGACCCGCTCCGGGAGGTCGTCGAGCAGGCTCATATCGCTCCCTCCGACTCGAGGTCGTCGAGCAGTTCGTCGTCGTAGCCGAGTCGCTCGCGGAAGACTTCGTCGTTGTGCTCGCCGAGCGACGGACCGAGATGGTCGACCCGTCCGGGCGTCTCCGAGAACTTCGGGAAGACGTTCTGTACCGTCGCCTCGCCGAGCTCCTCGTCGTCGACGGAGATGAACGCGTCGCGGGCGGCGTAGTGCTCGTCGTTGAGGATGTCCTCGACGTTGTACACCGGCGCGATGGTGGCGTCTGCTTCTTCGAACGCGGCGAGCACCTCCTCGCGCGTGTGCTCGTCCATCCACTCCTGGATGATGGCGTCGAGCTCCTCGACGTGCTCTAGTCGCTTCTCGTTCGTCTCGAACCGCGGGTCGTCTTTCAGCTCCGGGCGGTCGATGGCGTCGAAGGTGCGCATCGCGAGCGGTTGGGCGCTCGCGGAGATGGCGACCCAGCGGTCGTCGCCCGTCCGGTAGACGTTCCGCGGGGCCGAGGACGTCGAGCGGTTGCCCGACCGCGACTCGATCTCGCCGAGCTGGTCGTATCTGAGCGGCTGGGGACCGAGTAGGCCGAAGATGGGTTCGATGAGACTCGTGTCGATGTACTGGCCGCCGCCGCCGTTGACGTCGCGGTGATAGAGCGCGAACATCACCGCGAACGTCGAGAACAGCGCCGCGACGTTGTCGGCGAGACCCGTCGGTGGTAGCAGCGGCGGCGAGTCGGGAAAGCCGTTGAGGTAGGCGAAGCCGGACATCGCCTCGGCGAGCGTGCCGAAGCCGGGACGCTGAGAGTACGGGCCGTCCTGTCCGAAGCCGGACATCCGGAGCATCACGAGGTCGGGGTTGACGTCGGAGAGATGGTCCCAGCCGAGGCCCCAGCGTTCGAGCGTGCCCGGCCGGAAGTTCTCGACGAGGAGGTCGGCCTCGCTCACGAGATCCTCGAACACGGCCCCCCCGGAGTCGGTCGAGATGTCGAGCGTGATCGACTGTTTGTTCCGGGAGAGATACTTGTGCCAGAGGCCGACGCCCTCTTTCTGCGGGCCGAAGTTTCGGATGTGGTCGCCGAACTCCGGATGCTCGATCTTGATCACTGTCGCCCCGAAGTCGGCGAGGAACCGCCCGACCGTCGGGCCGGAGATCATCGATCCCGCTTCGAGGACGACGATACCTGCGAGTGGTCCGTCGTTGTCGTCTGTCATGTGTGTTGTCTTGGTGTCGTCTGCGTGTTCGTGTGTGCTGCGTGTTCGTGTGGTTGTGTCTCCGCCTGTTCGGCCGTCGCTTTCGGTCGGGATAGTCAGACGGGGCGGTCGACGTGCGTCCCGTGACCTCTCGTCCCGACGACGTCGCCGTCGTCGTACGCGAGTCGTCCTTTCACGACCGTCTGCGTGGGCCACCCGGTGACCTCCCGACCCTCGTACGGCGAGTACCCCGAGACGCTGTGTAAGCGTTCCGGCGTCACCGTCTCCGTCTTCTCGAGGTCGACGACGACGAGGTCGGCGTCGCTTCCGACTCTGACGGTCCCCTTCTTCGGGTAGAGGTTGAACGCCTTCGCGGCGTTGGTGCTCGTCACCTCGACGGCGCGTTCCAGCGAGAGCCGGCCCTCGTTGACCCCCTCCGAGAGGACCAGCGGGAGCATCACCGGCGTCGACGGGAAGCCGAGCAGGCTGTCGCGAATCCCCTCGCCGAACTTGTTCTCCGCGAGATTCGCGCAGTGGTCGGTGCCGACCGTCGAGATGGTGCCGTCGGCGAGACGCTCCCAGAGCGTCTCTTGGTCCGCCTTCGAGCGGACCGGCGGGTTGACCTTCATCCGCTCGTCGCACTCCTCGGTGGTGAGCGTCAGATAGTGGATGCAGGTCTCGCCCCACGTTCGGTAGCCGGCGTCGTGGAGCGCGGCGAGTTCGTCGGCAGTTTGGCCGGCGGAGATGTGGACGGCATAGAACCGGTCGTCGTAGCCGTGGACCTTTGCCAGCGACGCGCCAGCGACCATGCTCTGGGTCTCGGCGTAGCCGGGGAACTCCTCGACCATCACCTCGTAGCCCTCGTCTTCGTCGATTTCGTCGCCTGCATCGTCGGATTCGGAGGTAACGTAGACGTTGCCACCGGCGAGCGAGTTAGTGATCTCGACGTTCTCGGAGTGGTAGCCGAGCGTCGTCGGCACGTCCTGCTCGGCGAGTGTCCGGACGAACGCGTCGCCGAAGTCGTCGTGCATGTCGCAGTCGACGCCGAACTTCTCGCGGGCGGCGTTCTTGTAGTTCACGTACCACTTGAACGACGTGATGCCGAACTCCTCGACGACGGTGGGGATCTCCTCGACGTGCTCCATCGAGAGGAGTCCGAGCGAGAAGAAGTAGTCGTGGTAGTAGTTGGGTTCGGCCTGCGCGAAGTAGTCCGGCATGATGTCGGTGTACGCCCCGGCGCGACGGAAGTAGTTCCCGATCGTGGTGACGCCGCCGACGAGGTCGGACTTCGACTCCGACTCGGCGTCCGCCTCCAGGCCGCGATAGATCCCGTGGTGGGTGTGGGGGTCGATCGCGCCCGGGAGGACGTGTCTGCCCGCCGCGTCGATCTCGGTCTCGCCCGAGAGCGTCCCCGGTGCGGCGATCGCAGCGATCGTCTCGCCGTCGGCGGCGACGTCGGCTTCGAACGTCCCGTGCTCGGGCGTGACGACCGTCCCGCCGGAGACGACGAGGTCGTAGTCGCGACTCATAGCGTCTCGACCCACTCCGTCACTTCCTCGGTTTCGAGCACCTCGGCGTACTTCATCCACAGGTCCAGCAGGCCGACCTTGTGGGAGGCTTCGATGCGGTCGAAGATGCACTCCTGCGGTAACACTACGCTGAACCCGTTCTGTTTCGCGTCGACAGCAGTGGCACGAACACAGCCGCTCGTCGAGTTGCCGACGACGATCACCGAGTCGTGGCCGCCGCGGACGAGCCGCGAGAGCAGGTCAGTCCCGTAGAACGCCGACGCGTACGACTTGTCGACGACGGCGTCGCCCTCTTCGGGCGCGACGGCGTCGACGATGTCGAGGTCGGGGTGGTCCGGGTCGTCGTAACTCGACGGGACGACGCGGGTGTACGTCACCGGCAGTTCCTGCTCGCGCGCGAACTCGAGGAACGGTTCGATGTACTCGATGGCGTCCCACGCGATCTCGCCCATCGCGGTGCGATGCTCCTCGATGGCCTCGAGGATCGGGACGTCGTCGCCGACGATGAGCCGCTGCATGTCGATGACGAGCACCATCGGGTTCTCGCCCATGCCGCGTGACTCCCACGACGACGCGCCCTCCTTGTCGTAACCAGCCTTCGTGATGACCTGCCGGTCCCGTTCGGACAGCAGGTCCTCCCAAATACGCTCTGTCATACAGGTTTCGTTTGTGGTGCGGTGCCAACCAGCATAAAAGTACGGCTCTCCCGTCGGTCGTTCGTGTTGCGGTGAGAACATCTTCGCACCCCGCGGTGCGAACGTCTCCGACGCCCTACGGCGCGAACACCGCGAGCGTCCGCTCGACCCACTCGCGGTCGACGCCCGACGGCGCGCGAACGACGGGGAGGTCGACGCCCATCGCCCGGAGTTCGTCTAGTCGGCCACGAACCTCGTCGGGCGTGCCGACGAGTGCGACGAGATCGAGGAACTCGTCGGAGAGTTCGTCGACGGCGGCGTCCGTCGTCGGTGCCGCCCGTACTGCCTCGACCTCTCCTCCGAGTCCGGCGTGTTGGGCGGCTCGCCCGTAGTAACCCGGTACGTCGCGCAGGTAGTAGGCGACGTGGCGGGCGGCCTGCTCGCGCGCGACGACCGCGTCCTCGTGGACCGAGGTGAGGACGTACATCGCCACGTCGACGTCGTCGACGTCGCGGCCCGCGCGCTCGGCGCCGGTCTCGAGCCACTCCGTCGCCTCCTCGAACTGCGGGCGCGGATAGAGGTTCGGGAGCCAACCGTCGGCGACCTGTCCGGTGAGCCGGACGTTTCCGGGACCGAGCGCGCCGTTGTAGATCGGGATCTCGTCCCGGACCGGCTCGAAAGCGTCCCAGAAACTCGTCCGCTCGGGGCTGTAGAACTCCCCGTCGAAGCGCTCGGCCTCGCCGCGGAGATACCGACGGACGAGTTCGACGTACTCGTGCATGCGCGCGAGCGGGCGCTCGAACGGCGCGCCGTGGAACGTCTCGACGACGCCCGGGTGTGCGACGCCGAGACCGAGGATCGCCCGTCCCTCGGAGTGGTCGTCGAGCGTCGCCGCCGCGGCCGCGAGCGCCGCAGGAGTTCTGGAGAAGACGTTGACGATACCCGTCGCGAGGCCGATCTCCTCGGTGTGGACCGCCCAGCGTTCGAGTTTGCCGAACGCGGTCTTCCCCTGCCCCTCCGCCGCCCACGCCGACTCGTACCCCAACTCCTCGGCGCGGACGACGAGCGACGGGTCGTCTCTGAGCGCGAAGAGCACGGCAGTACGGTCGGACGACGCGTCGTTCCGCCGAGGTCGGGCGGTCATACGACCCCGTCGACCGCGAGGTCGTTCCAGACGTCGAGCCGACGGATCTTCCCGTCTTCGACCTCGTAGACGTCGACGTAGCGGACGTCGCGGAACTCGTCGCCGTCGTTGTCGACGCCGTACAGCGTGCCGATACTCACGACGGTCTCGCCCGACTCGATCCAGCGGTCGAACTCCTTGCCGGCCCACTCGTAGCGCGGTTCGAGAAACTCGAGGAACTCCGTCGCGGCGGTCGGTCCCCGGAACGTCGCACCCGGCAGCGTGACGATCGCGTCGTCGTGGAACAGTTCGGCGACAGTGTCGCGTCGGTCGTCACCCATGCGGTCGAAGAACTCCTCGACGACTGCTCGTGGCGAGTCCATACGACAGACGTGTGCCGAGACACCATAGCTCTCACTCTCCGAGGGGTCGGTGGTCGGAGTTACTTCGGCGAGCGGAACCACCCCGATGGCGGTCGCAGTTCCTCCCGACGACGACCGCGAACGGTAGCTTTACGAGAGAGAGTCCCTAGCACGAGCCATGGACGAACTAGCGCGGCGGACGCCGAGCGATAGCGCCTCCGAGATCGTGCCCGCAAGCGACGTCGAGTGGGATATCGACACCGACGTCCTCGTCGCCGGCGGCGGCGGAACAGGACTGGTCGCCGCACTCGCGGCCAGCGAGAACCCCGACCTGCGGGTGACGATTCTGGAGAAGTCCCCCGAGTGCGGTGGCAACACGTCGCTGTCGACCGGGATGGTCCCCGCTGCGGGGACGCGCCTCCAGCGTGAGGCGGGTATCCACGAGACGCCGGCGGACATGGCGCGGGACATCCTCGAGAAGAACGGCTACGAGGCCGACGAGGAGCGCGTCCAATACCTCTGTGAGGAGAGCGCGAACCTGATCCACTGGCTCGTCGACGACTGGGAGATCACGCTCCACCTCGTCGACGACTTCAAGTACCCGAAACACTCGGAGTACCGGATGCACGCCCCCGACGGACGAAACGGGGAGAACCTCGTCGCCGAACTGGTCGAGCGGGTCGAGGCGACGCCGAACGTCGAACTGCTGCGGAACGCTCCGGTGAAGAAACTGGTCGCCGAGGCGGGAACGGTTCGCGGCGTCGTCGCGGGCATCGACCGCGAGGAGGCGATCGAGGCGAAGAAGGTCGTCCTCGCGACCGACGGCTTCGCGGGCAACCGCGAGATGGTCACCGACTACTGCGAAGCGGACGTCGAGCGCGCGCTCTACTTCGGTGCCGACGGCAACACCGGCGACGGCGTCCGGTTGGGTGCGGAACTCGGCGGCGAGTTGGCGTGCATGGACGCCTATCAGGGCCACGCGACCGTCGCCAGCCAGACGGGGATGCTGTCGACGTACGCCGTCGTGATGAACGGCGGGATCCTCGTCAACGCCGAGGGCGAGCGGTTCGGCGACGAGTCGGCGGGCTACAGCGAGTTCGCCATCGACGTGCTGAAACAGCCCGGCGGAATCGGCTTCGAACTGTTCGACGAACGCATCTTCGAGACGTTACGAGGGGAGTTCGACGACTTCGACGAGGCCGCGAAACACGGAACGTACCACTCTGCGGAGACGGTCGAGGAACTGTGCGAGCAACTCGGCTGTGACGGAGAGTCGGCGGCAACTGCGGTCGCCGCGTACAACGAGGCTGCCCGTACGGGCGAACCCGACGAGGTCGGCCGCACAGACGGGACGGCCCCGCTCGAACCGCCGTTCTACGGCACGAAGGTCACCGGGTCGCTGTTCCACACGCAGGGGGGCCTCGTCGTCGACGACGACGCGCGCGTGCTCCGAACCGACGGGAGCGTCGTCGAGAACCTCTACGCCGGCGGCGGAACCGCCTGTGGCATCAGCGGTCACGGCGCGGGCGGCTACCTCTCGGGCAACGGACTGACGACGGCGCTCGGCTACGGACGACTCGCGGGCATCCACGCCCGCGAGTCGCTCTCGTAGTGTAAGCCAGCGAGTGCGACAGACACGTTTTCACCACTCGCCGTCGCGGTGAACTGTTCTCGAAACATGACACGATACATACAGTGGTATTTATTAGTGAGAGTTCCAAACCCAGAGAGTGATTGCCATGGGTAAGACTCACGAGTCCTCGGCTAGCAACAGGCGACGGTTTCTCAAAGCGACGGGCGCGAGCGTCGCGGCACTGACGCTCGCGGGCTGTGCGAGCGACGACACCGGGTCCGGCGGCGGGGGTGGCAACGGTTCCGACGGCGGCTCCGGCGGGACGCAGGGGTCGACCGCCGGGTCGAGCGACTCCTCGGTCGAAGAGGTCGTCATCGGGTCGAATCATCCGCTCTCCGGCAGTCTCGCGGCCACCGGCGTCGGGATGAGCAACGCCATCAAACTCGCCGCTTCCCGGAAGAACGAGGAGGGCGGCATCGAGTCGCTCGGCGGCGCACAGGTGACGGTCGTCGAGGGCGACAACCAGGGGAAACAGGAGCTCGGCGGACAGGTGACCGAGGAACTCATCTCGGAGGGCGCGAACGTGCTCACGGGCTGTTACTCCTCGCCGGTGACGACGGCGGCGACGCAGGTCGCCGAACGGCAGAGCGTCCCGTTCGTCATCTCCATCGCGGCGGCGGACAACATCCTCGAGGGCCGCGGGTTCGACTACATCTACCGCCCGCAGCCGCCGGCCCGGCGGATCGGCAGCGACTACTCCGAACTCGTGCCGAGCGTCATCCGCGACAACGGCGGCACCGTCGACACCGCCGGCCTATTCTACGTCAACAACAGCTACGGACAGGCGATCCGCGACAGCCTCCGGGAGACGCTCCCCCAGCAGGACGTCGAGATCGTCGAGGAGACCGCCATCGAACTCGGCGCGTCGAACGCGAACACACAGGTGTCGCGACTCCGGAGCGCCGACCCCGACACCATCATCGCGACCACCTACGTCGCCGGCGGCGTCCTCCTCGCGCAGGCGCTGCAGGACCAGAGCTACCGGCCGTCGCATCTGACGGCGTGTGCGTCGGCGACGTTCACGGACGACGACTCCGTCGCCGACATCGGCGAGTTCGCCAACGGCGTACTGGACAACAACTACGCGCTGAACCCGACCATCGACAAGACTGCGGAGGTCCGCTCGCAGTTCACCGAGAACTACGAACAGGAGTTCTCCGCGTCCGTCGGGATGGCCTACACCGCCGGCGAGGTGATCATCCAGGCGATCGAGGAGGCCGGCAGTGCCGACACCGAGGACATCAACAACGCGCTGAAGCAGCTCCAGTACAACGACCACATCTCCGCGATGGGCACGATCGAGTTCAACGACGCCGGCGAGAACGTCAACGCGCTGGCACCGGTCAACCAGGTGCAGGACCTCTCGGTCAAGGTGGTCTACCCCGAGGAGTACGCCGAGGCGTCGCCGCAGGTCTGAGCCGACCCCCGTACCGTCCCGTCAACGAAACGCACGATCCAAGCGGAACCCTTTATGCGTGATGGCAACAATCACCGAGTGTAAGCCACCCACATGCCACCGATAGACACATCGGTCGAGCCGCTCCTGTTACAGGGAGGCGGACTCGACCGGTTCACCCAGCCGTTCGTACAGTTCTTGACCGACCTCGCGGGCTTGGACGCCGTCCTGTTGCAGCTGCTCACGTTCGGCCTCCTGCTCGGCGGGGTGTACGCACTCACCGCGCTGGGGCTGACGATGATCTTCGGCGTGATGGACGTCATCAACTTCGCCCACGGCGTGTTCCTCGTCGTCGGGATGTACACCGTCTGGCTGGTCGCCGAGTCGTTCGGTATCAGCCCGTTCGTCGGGATCCCGATCGCGGCGCTCGTCCTGTTCGCCGTCGGCGTCCTCGTCCACGTGTTGACCGTCGAGCCGATCATCGAGGCCCCACAGCAGAACCAACTCATCGCGACGCTCGGCGTGCTGTTCATCGTTCAGTCGGCCATCGAGATCGTCTTCACGCCCGATCCCCAGCAGATCGACCTGTCGCTCGGGTCGCTGCAGGTGGGCGGCGTGTTCATCCCGCTCGGTCAACTGTACGCGCTCGTCATCGCGCTCGGGACGATGCTCGGCGTCCGAGCGTTCCTCAACCGGACCGACCTCGGCCGGCGGATCCGAGGGACCGCCGACAACCGTGACGGGGCGCGGTACGTCGGCATCAACGTCAAGCGCATCAACTACCTCACGTTCGGCATCGGTGCGGCGCTCGCCGGCGTCGCCGGCGCGTCGATCGCCCTGTTCCAGCGGTTCGACCCCTTCACGGGCGAGACCTACCTGATCAACGCCTTCGTCATCGTCATCCTCGGCGGCCTCGGCTCGTTCCCGGGGGCGTTCGTCGGCGGGCTCATCGTCGGCATGATACAGGTGTTCGGCGGCTACTACCTCCCCGGGACGACCGCCCAGATCGTCATCTTCCTGCTGTTCATCGCGACGTTGCTGGTCAAACCCGAGGGGCTGTTCGGAGGTGCGGAGGCGTGAGCACCATCGAGTCGGTCCGCGAGAGCTACCGCGACTTCGACGACCAGTCGTACGCGCCGCTCGTGAAGGGGGTCGCGCTGTTCGGCTTCCTCGCTGCGCTCCCGTACATCATCGAGATCGACGTCGCCGGGATGGAGCTGGCGGCGACGTTGAGTCTGAAGGTGCTCATCCTCACGCTCATCTACGCCTACACGGCACAGGCGTGGAACATCATGTCCGGCTACACCGGTCAGTTCTCCTTCGGACACGCCGCGTTCTTCGGCATCGGCGCGTACGCGACGCAGAAACTGCTGGCCGACCTCGCGCTCAACCCGTGGATCGGAATGCTCGTCGCCGGCGGCGTCGCCGCCCTCTACGGCCTGCTCATCGGCTTTCTCACCTTCCGGTTCAAGCTGAAGGGTCACTACTTCGCATTGGCGACGCTCGCGTTCGCCGAACTGCTGCGGTTCGTCGTCACCAACATGTCGGAGCTACAGGGCGCGAACGGCTACTTCAAACCGTTCCCGCAGGACTACGGCGCGGAGTACGGACTGCTCGCCTTCCAGTTCCAGAGCGATCTGCCGTACTACTTCCTCATCCTCGGGTTCCTGCTCGTCGTCACGGTCGTCTCGTGGCTCATCAAGAACTCGTGGGTGGGGCTGTACTTCTTCGCCATCCGCGAGGACGAACCCGCCGCCGCCAGCGTGGGCGTCCCCGCCTTCCGGTACAAGCTGCTCGGCGTCGCCGTGAGTGCGTTCTTCACGGCGCTCGGCGGGGCGTACTGGTCGATGTACTTCAACACCATCCGGCCGGACACCGTGTTCGCGCTGTTCAAGAACGTCGAACTCCTACTGCCCGCCGTCGTCGGCGGGCCGGGGACGCTCGTCGGCCCCATCGTCGGGTCGTTCATCGTCACGCCGGTCAGCGAGATCGCGCGGACGACGTTCACGAACATCAACGGGCTGGACCGAATCATCTACGGCGCGTTCCTCGTCGTCATCGTCATCTACTCGCCGCGCGGCGTGGTGAGTTGGCCGAGTCGAGCGCGCGCACTCTGGAACCGCATCCGAGAGGTGAGAGACTGATGTCAGACTCACAACCGACACCGACGACTGACGAGACAGAGACGACCGCACAGACCCGACCGACCGACCGCGACGGCGAGACGATCCTCTCGGTACAGGACGTCGGCAAGCGCTTCTCCGGCCTGCAGGCGCTCGACGGCGTGGACCTGGAGGTCAAACGCGGCGAGATCATCGGCCTCATCGGGCCGAACGGCGCAGGAAAGACGACGCTGTTCAACTGTATCAGCGGGACGTTCCCACCGACGTCGGGGACGGTGCTGCTCGAAGGCGAGCGGATCTCCGGTCTGCCGGCCCACAAAGTCGCCCGCCGGGGACTCGCTCGGACGTTCCAGATCACCCGCCCGCTCGAGGAGTTGACCGTCGTCGAGAACGCGATGGTCGGCGCACACATTCACACTCGCCGGCGGCACGAGGCGCGGGAAATCGCGATGGAGCAGCTGGAGTTCGTCGGCCTCGCCGACCGCGCCGGCGAGGAGGCGGGCGAACTCACGATCGGCGCACAGAAGCGACTCGAACTAGCGCGGTCGATCGCGACGAAGCCGAAGATCCTCCTGCTCGACGAGATCATGGCGGGGCTCACCCCGTCGGAGTCGGAGCAGATGCTCGGCCTGTTCCGGCGACTGCGCGAGCGGGGGACCAGCCTACTCATCATCGAACACGACATGAAAGCGATCATGAACATCTCGGACTACGTGAAGGTGCTCGACCAAGGGAGCGGAATCGGCTTCGGAACGCCTGAAGCGGTCGTCTCGAACGACCGCGTCGTCGAGGCGTACATCGGGGGGTTCGACGTCGATGCTTGAACTCAGCGGCGTCCGCGCGGGCTACGACGAGATCGAGGTGCTCCACGGCGTCGACATGACCGTCGAGGAGGGCGAGATCGTCGCGCTCATCGGATCGAACGGCGCGGGGAAGACGACGACGATGCGCACCATCTGCGGCATCCTCTCGCCGAGTCGGGGCACCATCACCTACCGCGGCGAGGAGATACAGTCGAAGCCACCGCACGGCATCGTCGAACGCGGGATCGTGCAGGTGCCCGAGAACAGGGATCTGTTCACCAACATGACCGTCGTCGACAACCTGCGCTTGGGTGCCCAGACGCCCGATGCGAAGGCGAAGCGCGAGGAGACGATGGAGGAGATGCTCGCGCTGTTTCCCCGGCTCGCCGAACGGCAGAACCAACGCGCGGGGACGATGTCCGGCGGCGAACAGCAGATGCTGACGCTGGCGCGGGCGTTGATGGGCGACCCCGACCTGCTCATCCTCGACGAGCCCTCGATCGGACTCGCACCCCACCTCGTGCAGGAGGTGTTCGACGTCGTCGAGGAGGTCCACGAGCAGGGAGTGACCGTGCTCATGGTCGAGCAGAACGTCCAACAGACGCTCAGGTTGGCGGACCGCGGCTACGTGATGGAGAACGGGCAGATCACCATGTCTGCACCGGGGACCGAACTGCTCGAAGACGAGGGCGTCGTCGAGGCCTACCTCGGGGTGTGAGATGCGAGAAGAACGGCTCGCCGCGTTCGTCTCGACGCTCGACGAGGCGTCGATCCCCGACGACGTCGCCGACCGCGCGAGCCTGGCCGTCGCCGACACCGTCGGGGCGATTCTGGGTGGCACCTCCGATCCGACGATCACCGCGTTGACCGCCGAGTGGGCCGCTCGGAGCGGCGGGACGGCGACGATCTTCGGCACCGCTGCCCAGCGGACGACGCCGTACCAGGCGGCGTTCCTCAACGCCGCGGCGGGGACGGTGCTCGAACTCGACGAGGGTCACCGGTTCGCGGCGGGCCATCCAGCGATTCACGTCCTTCCCGCGTTGCTGGCGGACGGTGAGAGCGAGTTCCGGAGCGGTCGCGAACTGCTCGTCTCGTTCGTCGCCGGCTACGAGGCGGCGGTCCGCGTCGCGCGGCTGGTCGTCCCGTTGGCAGCGGGGTACCATCCGCACGGCGTCTGGGGGACGGTCGGTACCGCCGCGGGCGTCGCTCGGTTCCGCGGGTTCGACACCGAGACGACGCTGCAGGCGATGCGGATCGCCGCCGACTACGCCCAACACACCCGGTTCGAAGCGGCGACGGAGGGCGCGACCGTCCGGCACGGCTACGCCGGGATGAGCAACCTCGCCGGTCTCGTCGCGGCCGACCAGGCGCAGGCCGGGTTCACCGGTCTCGACGACGGCGTCGCCCGTCACCTCGAACCGCTGGCGGGCGAGACGCTCGACCGCGAGGCGCTCTCGGCAGCGCTGGGCGACCGCTGGGAACTCGACCGCGGCTACTTCAAACGGCACGCCGCCTGCCGCTACACCCATCCCGCCCTCGACGCGCTCGAACGACTCCGCGCCGACCGCGAGTTCGACGCCGCGGACGTCGACGCCGTCGCCGTCGAGACGTATCCGGCCGCGGCGACGCTCTCGAACCCGGAGCCGACGAACGCGCTGCAGGCGAAGTTCTCTCTCCCCTTCGCCGTCGGCACCGCGCTCACGACGGGGACGAGCGGGAAGGACGCCTTCACCGACGAGGCGCTGACGGACGACGCTCTCGGACTCGCCCGGCGCGTGTCGGTGTCCGTCGCCGACGACGTCGCCGACCGCGCCCCCGAGGAGCGCGGCGCACGCGTCACCGTGACGCTCGCCGACGGCGAGACGCTCACGAGCGAGGTGCGCGCCGCCCGCGGGGGAGAGCACGACCCGTTCACCGAACGGGAGCTCAGAGCCAAGTTCGACCGCCTCGTCGGCCCAGTCGTCGGCGCGTCGCAGGTCGGCGACCTCTGGACTGCCGCCCGCGAACCGGCCGCACCGCGCGTCCTGTGTGCGCTGACGCGGGCGTAACGAACTGCAACCACTCTCTCACACTCACAGCCATGATTCCACAGACACCAGTCCGCGACTGGGAACGACACGTGTACGACTTTCTGACCACCGACGTCCCGCCGACTGTCCGCGACCACGGCCGTCGCGTCGTGACCGACGTCCTCTCGGCGACGGTCGCCGGGGCTGTCGCCCCGCAGCACGACCAGGTGTTCCGGGAGGCGGCGCTCGCCGACGGGGCGGCGTCCGTCCTCGGCACCGACCGTCGCGTCGATCCGTCGCAGGCCGCGCTGTTGAACGCGACGGCGGCGATCACACAGGAGATGGAGGAGGGACACGACCGCGGCGGCCACGTCGGCGCGAGCGTCGTCGCCGGCGCGGTCGGCGTCGCGGAGGCCAACGACGTCGCCGGCGAGACGTTCGTCGACGCCTGCGTCCGCTCGTACGAACTCTGCGTCCGACTGGAGTACGCCATCTTCGCGATGAAGGCGCGCATCAACGAGGCCGTCCCGTGGCTCGTCCGCGACCCACACTCGACGTGGACGACGGTCGGTCCCGCACTGACGGCGGCGGTCTGTCTCGGCCTCGACGCCGACGGCCTCCGCGAGACGTTCCGGACGGCCGCGAACCTCGCCGTCGTGTCGATGCACGACCCCTACGCCGAGGGGGCGCCCGCACGGAACTTCACCGCCGGGTTCTCCGCGCAGGCAGGGGTCAGCGCCGCGACGTGTGCCGCCGCCGGACTCCGAGGCTCCGCGGCGGCGATCGAACGCGTCTACGACCCGTTCCAGGACCTGCTCGACGACGGCGAGTTCGAGGCGCTGTTCGCGTCGCTCGGCGACGACTGGTGGATCACCGAGGCCTACCACAAGCAGTACCCGTCCTGTCGATACACGCACGCGCCGCTCGACGCGCTCCGGGAGGCCGGCGTCGACGACCTCTCGCCGGGCGACGTCGACCGCATCGACGTCACCACCTACCGCAACGCTGTCGACATGAGCCACACGCGACCGGCGACGACGACGGCGGCGAAGTTCTCGACGCCCTACGTGCTCGCTCGATGGGTCGCCGAAGGGGGGTTGACGCTCGCGCACTTCCTCACGGACGCGCTCGACGACGAACCCGTCCAGGCGCTGACCGAGCGCGTCCACCTCCGCGTCGACGACGACTACGAGGCCGCGTTCCCCGAGTCGTGGGGTGCGAGCGTCGAGGTGCGGACCGTCGACGGCGAGACGCGTACCGGCAGTAGGCGTTATCCCAGCGGCGACCACCGCGACCCGCTCCCGGCGGCGACCTTCGAGGAACGGACGCGTGCGCTGCTCGCCGTCGGATTGGGGGCCGACCCGACGAGCGACCGGGTCGACGAGGCGCTGAGAGCGCTCGACGCCGTCGACGAGGTGCCCGTGACCGAGACCGTCCGCGCACTCCGAATTCAGCGATAGAGAACAGGTGTTCGGTGCAGCTGAACCAACTTACGAACAATTATTAACGACCGCCCGTTACCTCGTCTCATGACAGCGGACGACCCGTCTGATGGGGCACTGATCGGTGCGACGAAAACGTCGTTCGGGATCGTCGAACACCTGCGGGAGAACGGCACAGCGGGGGTCTCGGAGGTCGCCGACGCTCTCGGCACCTCCAAGAGCACCGCGCACAACCACCTCCAGACGCTCGCACGCCTCGGGTACGTCGTCCAGACCGACGACGGCTACGATCTGAGTCTCAAGTTCCTCGACCTCGGGGACCACGCGCGGAAGCGACACGCGCTGTACCACGCCTCGATCAGCGAGATGGACGACCTCGTGGAGGCGGTCGGCGAACGCGGACAGGTGATGGTCGAGGAGAGCGGCCGCGGCGTCTATATCTACCAGGTGAAGACCGAACAGGGCGTCCAGACCGACTCGCACATCGGAACCACCGTCGACCTCCACACGACGGCGGTCGGCAAATCGTATCTGGCGTTCTGCGACGACGAGACTCGGACGAGACTGCTGGACGAACGGCTCTCGGAACTCACCTCGAACACGATCAGCGATCGCGAGACCCTCGTCGAGGAACTCGACACCATCCGTGAGCGGGGACACGCGTTCAACGACGAGGAGCGCATCACGGGGATGCGCGCCGTCGGAGCGCCGATCCTCTCCGACGACGACTCGGTGCTGGGTGCCATCAGCGTCTCCGGTCCGACGACGCGGTTCAAAGGCGAGTGGTACAGACAAGAGGTCCCCGAGATGGTGAAACAGGCCGCCCGGATCATCGGTATCCGGGCGACGTACTCGTAGTTCGGCTCTGCAGAACGAGCGTTCGGATCGGTGTGGACAGGGCGTTACATCGATAGGTGTGTAAGCCCCTCGAGGCTGAATGATGGGATCTCTTCCAGTTCGACGGAAGTAATTAGACTTCCTCGGTGCGTGTGGTCTCGGTTTGATCGTCCGGCTAGTTGCGTATTTCGGTCGATCTGCTCTTTGACTCCGGGTTCATAGATCAGCGGTCTCTCGGTGAACAGATCTCTCACTGAATCGACGAACCAGCGCTATATCGGGAGAAAATTTAGGAGATATAAAATATAGTTAGTCGCATTCCAGATTCGACACAGCGATGAGAGAGTGTGAGTCGACAGTTCCCGGCCGAGCTCTGTCGAAGCTCGACAGATTCGAGGTTCCCGACGCCGTGGCGTGGGCCGTCTGCGAGAGTGTCGAATTTGGATATATCGAATTTTTTATCCCCTTACTTTGTGATCCACACTATTCAATTTATTCCGTTTACAGATGAGAGACACGTCGGCGACGCCCTGTCACCGACGCCCAGACGAGGAGCGTCGATGACGACGCTTATCCGCCTCTCGACCGGAGCGTCGTCTATGTCCATCGAACCCGGTGACACGGTCACCGTCGAGTACGTCGGCCGTCTCGAGGACGGACACGTCTTCAACACGTCCCGGTACGAAGTCGCGGCGGAACACGGACTGGTCGAAGCGCAGGGGGCGACGCGAGAGGAGTACGCGCCGCTGACGTTCGCCGTCGGGACGGACGCCGTCATCGCGGGGCTGGACGAGGCGCTCGTCGGGATGGCGGCGGGCGAGACGGCGTCCGTGACGGTTCCCCCGGAGAAGGCCTACGGGGAGTTCGACGCCGAGCGCGTCCGACGCTACGACGCCGAGACGTTCGAGGCGATGGTCGGTCAGGAACCCGAGGTCGGCCTCCACGTCAACGCGGAGAACGGACTCCACGGCGACGTGACCGCCCTCCGCGACGGGGAGGTCGAGGTCGACTTCAACCACGAACTCGCGGGTAAGACGCTCGTCTTGGAGATCGAGGTCGTCGACGTCCGGTGAAAGTCCCAGTCGACGGCGGCCGACTCACAGGTCGCCGCGACACTCCGGACAGCGGGTCGTCACCGACAGCCCCATCGTCCCCGTCTGTCGACGACCGAGCGACGCCCCGCAGTGGGGACAGGTAGGACCGTCGTCCCGCATGTCGTCCGTCCGGTGGGTGGAGGTGTGTGTCATCACCTGTGTGACACGCCCCCAAGGGGCTTAAGCGCTCTTGCCGAACGAGCGGCGCGAGTGCGGGACGACACACACGTATTTCCGTCTCACGGCCGTGTCTCCGTCCATGAGACGCGGGTCGACCCGACGACGGCTGCTGTCTCGCGGTATCGCCGGTGTGCTCGCGGCGCTCGCCGGCTGTAGTCAGACACCCACGTCGTCGACGCGGACGAACGGACCGTCGCCGGCGACGGCGTCCTCGGAGTCGACGACGACTCCGGACGCGGTCGCACTAGAGACGGTCGCGACCGGCTTCGACGCGCCGGTCGCCGTCGCGTTCGTCCCCGGCGAAGATCGGGCGTACGTCGCAGACCAGGTCGGCGAGATCGCCGTCCTCGAGTCGGGGAGCCGCCGCGACGACCCGCTCGTGGACCTGCGGGACTCGATCGAGTTCGGCGGCGAGCGGGGGCTGCTGGGGCTGGCACTCCACCCCGACTTCGCCGAGAACCGGCGACTCTACGTGCGGTACAGCGCGCCGCGACGAGCGGGGACGCCGTCGAACTACAGTCACACGTTCGTCCTCGCGGAGTTTCGGGCCACGGCGGACGGACGACGAGTGGATCGGGAGACCGAGCGGACGATACTGGAGATCCCGGAACCACAGGGGAACCACAACGCGGGCGACGTCGCGTTCGGACCGGACGGCTACCTCTACGTCGCCGTCGGCGACGGCGGTGCTGGCGGCGACCAGGGAACCGGCCACGTCGACGACTGGTACGACGGCGTCGACGGCGGCAACGGACAGGACGTAACCGAGAACCTCCTCGGGAGTATCCTCCGCATCGACGTCGACCAACGAGCCGATGGAAGACCGTACGGCATCCCCGACGACAACCCGCTCGTCGGTCGTGACGGCCTCGACGAACACTACGCCTGGGGATTTCGGAACCCGTGGCGGTTCTCGTTCGACGGGGCGGAGCTGTTCGTCGGCGACGTCGGACAGAACCGATACGAGGAGATCGACCTCGTCGAGGCGGGCGGCAACTACGGGTGGAACGTCAAGGAGGCCTCCCACTGCTACGGAGCCGACGAGTGTTCGGACGGGACGCCCGACGACGTCCGTGGCGGGGAACCGCTCGTCGACCCCATCGTCGAGTACCCTCACTCCGGCGACGGAGTGAGCGGGATCTCCGTCATCGGCGGCTACGTCGCCCGCGGACCCGCGTTGCCGGCGCTGGAGGGGGCGTACCTGTTCGGCGACCTGCAGACGAACGGGCGGCTGTTCGCGGCGCGACGACCGGACGGCGGTGACGGTAGTGACGGCAGTGACGGTGGTGGCAACGACGGTGATGGCGACGGACAGTGGGCCGCGACGGTGGTCGATATCGTCGACCGAGACCGTGGAAAACTCGGCCAGCTGCTCTCGTTCGGCCACGACGACGACGGCGACGTGTACGCGCTGGGCGTCGGGAGCGACGGGGGCGGCGTCTATCGGCTCGTCGCGCCGACCGAGGGATGAGGCGAACGTCGGCGTCGCTCGCCGCTGCCGCGGACACAAGGCACTTACCGAAGGCGGTCGACGCTTCGATGACAGCGGTTCACAAGTCCACTGGGGTTTCAGGCTGCCGACCGCTGTCCCCGCTCGCACCAGGCTGCCACCCTGGTGTCTCTTTGTCTCCCCCGACGTCACGGTCCCCAGAGCGATCAGTCGCGGCGTCGGTCGACCGGTGACGTCGTGTTCTCAGGACAGTTGCGCGGCGACGTCGGTCGACGAGACCATCCCGACGTAGTCGTCGTCGACGACGGGGAGATGTTTGATACCGAGGGTGGTCATCATCGCGGCGACCTCCTCCATGAACAGATCGGGGGTGACGGTCTCGACGGGAGTCGTCATCACGTCGGCGACGCGGACCTCGTCGGGGTCGCGGCCCTCGGCGACGAGGTCGAGGACGTCGGTGCTGGTGACGATTGCCGCCTCGGTCGTCGGGACGAGGAGCGAACTGATCCCCTGTTCGCGCATCCGCGTCGCCGCCTCTCTGACCGTCGCATCCTTCGAAATCGTCGCGACGGGCGACGACATGATCTCCTCGACGCGCGTTCTGCTGTCTGCGTCCATACTGTGTCAGCGTCTCCCCAGCGACTTGGCTGTTCCCCCGACGTCGCCGGCGGTCCGTCCCGTATCGTGTCCTCTCAGAGAGGACGTAGTTCGCGTCTCGACGGCGCAGAATCCGCGCGACGAAACAGGGTGAATTATACATAACCCGTCCGACGGGTGAGGCAACGAAGCGAGACGGACCCACGTCCGTCTCACCTCCCTACCATGAGTGAGTCATACGATGTCGTCGTCGCCGGTGCGGGTCCCGCAGGTGCGCAGTGTGCGCGCGACCTCGCCACCCGCGGCCACGACGTAGTGCTTCTCGAGACGGAAGCAGAGGCAGAGTTCCCGCGAGCGAGCAACAAGTCGACGGCCGGTACGTTCCCGTCGACGATGACGACGTTCAACGTCCCCGACGAGGTGGTGATGCACTACACCGACGACGTCGTCATCGAGTCGCCCAACGACTACTACAAGTACGGACAGACCGGTGCCGTCCTCGAGTTCGCGGACTTCAAGAACTGGCTCGTCGACGAAGGTCGCGCCGAGGGCGCGGAGGTCCGGTTCGACGCCCGCGTCAGCAAACCGCTGATGGAGGGCGGCGAGATCGTCGGCGTCGTCTACAACGGCGACGAGGAGATCCGCGCCGACATCGTCGTCGACGCGACGGGACCGAGCGCCCCGCTGGCGCGGAAGCTCGGCATCGTCGACCTCAAACGGGAGCACCAGGCGATCGGCATCGAGTACGAGTTCACCGGCGTCGACACCGACGCCGACGGCTACGCGGACGTCGCCGACGCGATGATGCTCCGTCTCGACCACGACATCGCGCCCGGCGGCTACTCGTGGATCTTCCACACCGGCGAGGACACCGCGAAGGTCGGCGTCTGTTACCTCCAGAACGGCGCCCACTCCGACAACGCCCGCGAGGGGTTCACCATCGACGACTATCTGGAGTACTGGCTCGACACCGACCCGCGCTTCGCCGAGGCCGAACGCATCGAGGGCAAACAGCACCGCGGGTCGGCGCACATCCAGATGCCCACCTCGCTGTCGACGGACAACTTCATGGCGGTCGGCGACACCGTCCCGACGCTCGATCCGCTCTGGGGCGAGGGGATCGACAAGTGTATGCGCTCCGGGCGGGCCGCCGCGGCCACCGCGGACAGCTGTCTCACCCACCGGAGCCGAGACACCAGCGCCGACAACATGGCGGTCTACGACCGACTGTGGCACCGGGACGTCGCCCCCGACATGCGCAAGCGACTCGTGATGACCGAACTGCTCTACCTCAGTTCGAACGACCGCTACGACGACCTCATCGCCGACCTGAACGACAGCGACGCCGAGATCGCCCAGAACGCCAACCGCGGCAACCTCCTCTCGATGCTCCACCTCCTGAAGCGCGAGGACGTGCCGGTGCTCGCTCGGTACGCCCGGATGCAGCTCGAACGCCGCTTCGACTTCCTCTAGAGACCGAACCGCAATCTTCCTCAGCCCCACTCCCGAACGACGAGTCGTGACGCTCCTCGACTCGCTTCCGGCCCGTCCGCTCACGCTCGACGAAGGCGAAGCACTCGCAGAGTCCGACACCGTCGCCCCGCTCACTGTACTGACCGCCGACGCCGACGAACACCCCCGCGGCGTCTACACGCTGTTCGTCACCAGCGACGGCGGGTCGCGGGCGTCGGTCCTCGGCTTCGACCCCGAGGCCGACGGGTGGACCGTCGTCGAGTCGTGGACCGAAACCGAGTGGACGCCCCGGAAACAGGAAGACGCGCTCGCGTCGTTCGTCGAGAGCCACTACGGCGACGTCGAACAGGAACGGATGAGCGCCGCCCGCGGAGCAGGCTCCGAATCCCCGTAGGACGGTCGACGCCGCGTTCGGGGTCGTGCGTGGTCAACGCGCCGAATCTATCGACGATCGATGCGTCCGACTATGTTGTATTCTCTATTCTCCTGTCGAAATAATGTATACATTGTCTTGTATTTGCAGAGACACTTACGCACAGAGACAAACGATGACACGAAAGTTCGAGTGTCCAGGCTGCGGCAACGTCTGGCTCAAGAAGTCGGGACTGCTCGGCGTGCGACGCGAGGGGTACGCGAAGGTGAGCGACCGCTCGGGGATGTGTGACCGCTGTCGCTACGTCGAAACCTTCTGAACGTCCGCTCACGCCGCCAGTCGTCGGTCCCCGCCGCCGACGTGACGCAGCCCGTAGTCGACGCCGGCGACGAGCAGCAGCACTCCGAGAAAGACGAACCACGCATCGAGTCAAACGCCGCGTGAACGGCACCTGCGAGGAGGGCGATGGAGAGCTGTCTGTTCGGGGACACGAATGGCGGACCGTTCGGTGATGCTAACGGTTCGCTCGGCGACGCGCTCAGTCCTTGATCTCGGCGAACAGCTCCCGGTCGGCCTCCAGCGACGCCGAGAGCTCCTCGTCGGTGTCGACGCCGAGCAGCGACTCGAACTCCAGCGGGTAGTGGTAGCTGTCGCGGCGGGCGTGCTGCCGAGCGTCGATCACCCGGCGGTACTCCCGCACCGTCTCCTCACTCGTGTCGAGCGCCGACGCGCAGGCGGCGTCGTCGCGCCCCGTTTCGACGAGTCGCAGGAGTTCGCGCAGGTCGAACGGCGCTGCCGAATCCTCCGGGCGGAACAGCTGCAGGTCGAGCCGAGCCTGTGTGACGGCGTCGGTGTCGACGCCGAGGTGGTCGGCGACGTCGGCGTCGTCGCGCCCGGCGTAGAACCCTCTCACGACGGTCACGAGCGCCGCGTCGTCGAGCGACGAGCGGAAGTCGAACCGCTGGCGCATCTCGGCGACCAGGTCGGCGAGCGTCTCCTCGATCTCGCGGTCGCTGGGGACGTCACCGACTCGCGTCGCCGTCTCCTGTCTGTCGGTGAAGGTGGTCACGGGGCTCAGCTTCAGGAATATCTCTCGGAGTTCGTCTGTCTTGGTCGTCATCGGTGGAGCAGATCGCAGGCGGCGGTGCTCGGGGAACGCGGGCCGAAATACGGCGGTCGGTAGAGACGGTGTCGACGAGGCGATCTGGCCTCTCGACACCGGGTGCGCTCCCGAAAGCGGGCGCTCGGCAGCGAAGTGGTGACCGGAGATAGGTCGCCGGAGGAGATAAGCCACTCGCCCCATCGTTCGAGGAGATTTATAATAAATGCAGAATGTTTTCTGATTTATACTTTCCATAGCTATATCTATCGTCATACCTGTGTCTGACACGAATGGAGGGGAGAAGCGATCGGAGCGAGACAGAGGGTTCACGGGCTCTCGCGGGCGAGTTCGCCGCGTCGTCGCTCGGTTCCGACGAGGCGGCGTTCGCACAGACGCTGGTCGAGCGGCTCGCTGCGGGGGTCATCACCGTCGACGAGTCGGAGACGATCGTCTACGCGAACCGAGCGGGGGCGTCGCTGGCCGGCTACAGCCCCGAGGAACTCGTCGGCGAGTCGGCCCGGACGCTCGTCCCGGAGCGACTTCTCGAGTGGTACTCCCGATCGTTCGAGCGCTGGGTGGAGCACGACCGACCGGTCGACGACACCACGTTCGAGCGGTACGTCCGACACAGAGACGGACACGACGTTCCGGTGACGGTCAGCTTCTGCCAACAGACGCAGGACGGAGAACGACTGTTCACCCTCGTTCTCCGCAACAGGACGGCCCGTTCCGAGCAGGCGTCGGCAGCCGAGAGACCGGACCACCAGTTCCGGGCGTTGTTCGAGGCCGTCGAGGAGTACGCCGTCTACCGGCTCGACCCGGACGGCCACATCCAGACGTGGAACCGGGGTGCCACGGCGATGACCGGGTACGAGGAAGACGAGATCCGCGACCGTCACCTCTCGGTGTTCTATCCGGCGACCGCAGTCGAAGCGGGGATCCCCGACGAGACGCTGGCGACGGCGAGGAGAGACGGGAGCATCGAAGTCGAGGGGTGGCGGGTCCGCAAGGACGGCACGCGCTTCTGGGCGGACGTCACGATGACGGCGATCCGTGACGACGACGGCGAACTCAGCGGCTACGCGAAGATCGTCCAGGATCGGACGGCGGAGCGTCGAGACGAGAGTCGGCGACAGCTGCTGGCCGACGTCAGCCGCGGTCTCGCCAAGTCGGAGACGGTCGACGGCGGTCTCCGGACCGCGCTGACGACGCTCTGTACGCTGGCACCGGTCGACTACGGCGAGGCGTGGATACCGAACGACTCGGAGACGGGCCTCGAGTGCGCCGCCGTCGTCGATCCGGACGATCGCGTCGACACGACCGCTCGGTCGTGGCCGCCCGACGACCGGAGACGACTCGACGCGTTGGCCGAACGGGTGACACGACGGGGTGAGGCGGCGTGGTCGTTCGATCTTCGGGGGCCGTCGGCCTCGTCGACCGGCGCGTTGCAGTCCGGAGACGACTGGAGTGCACTCGGCGTCCCCATCGAGGCCGACGGATCCGTCGTCGCCGTCCTCGTGCTCGCCCGCTCGGGAGAACACGACCGGAGCGATCGGGGCGACCGGGACGACCGGGACGATCACCTCCGAGAGACGATCGAGGTCGCCGTGAGCAACCTCGGTCCGATGATCGCCCGCAAGCGGGTCGAGGCCGACCTCGAACGCGAACGGGCGTTTCTGGACCAACTGCTGGAGACGAGTCCGGTCGGTATCGTCGTCGCGGAACCCGACGGAACCATCACGCGCGTGAACGACCACGTCGAACGGCTGTTCGGACTCACCGCCTCGGAGACGGTCGGGCGAGGGTACGACCGACTGGGGCGGAAGATCTACGACGAGAACGGCGACCGTCTCACCGTCGAGGAGTTCCCCATCACGCGGGTGTTCGAACGGAACGAACCGGTGTTCGACTACGAGTTCGGCATCGCTCGGTTCGACGGCGAGAACCGGTGGCTGTCGGCCAGCAGCGCGCCCGTCCGGACGACCGACGGCGACGTCGAGCAGGTCGTCGCGGTGGTACGCGACGTGACGGAGGAGAAGCGACACGAACGGGAGCTCCAGCGTCGACTCACCCAACAGCAGGTGATCACCGAACTCGGGCAGGTGGCGCTGGAGACGACCGACGTCGACGGACTGTTCGAGGAGACCGTCCACGCGCTCCGTGACACCCTCGACGTCGACGGCTGTACCGTGTTCCGTCACGATCGGGACCGCGACGACCTGTCGGTTCGGGCGGACGCCGGCCGAGTCTCCGTCGTCGACCCGACCGCGGCCGTCGCGGCGGCGCGGGACTCACAGATCGGTCACACGCTCCACACCGGCGACCCGCTCGTCGTCGACGACGTCGACGCCGAGACGCGTGTTCGGACCGTCCTGCCGGGCGACCGCGACGTCGTCGCCGGGATCACGGCCCGTATCGGGTCCGAGCAGCGACCGTGGGGCGTGCTCGTCGCCACCGCCACCGACCCGGAGACGTTCTCGACGCACGACCGCAACTTCGTCCAGAGCGCCGCGACGTTGCTCACCGCCGCAGTCGAGCGAGAGCAGGCGGACCGGAAGGTGCGAGCGTTTCGCGAGGCGGTCGAACAGGCGGGTCACTCCATCTACCTCACCGACGTCGACGGAACCATCGAGTACGTCAATCCGGCGTTCGAGCGACTCACCGGCTACGACGCGAGCGAGGTGATCGGCGAGAACCCGCGTCTGCTCCAGTCGGGCGTCCACGAGGAGTCGTTCTACGCCGACCTCTGGGAGACGATCCTCGACGGCGAGGTGTGGCACGGGGAGGTGACGAACGAACGGAAGTCGGGCGAGCGGTTCACCGTCAACCAGACGATCGCCCCCGTCACCGACGACGCCGGCGACGTCGAGCGGTTCGTCGCGGTGAACGCGGACATCACCGACCAGAAAGAGCGCGAACGGACGCTCGAGCGGCAGCGTCGGTCGCTCGAACGGGTCCGGCAGGTCACGGAGAGCCTCCGACCGCTCAACCGGGCGCTCGCACGCGCCTCGACCCGCGACGAGATCGAGCGGACCGTCTGCGAGCAGTTGACGGCGTCCGAGGCGTACCAGTTCGCCTGGTACGGCAGCTACAATCCGGCAGTCCACCGCGTCACGCCGAACGTCTGGTGTGAGGAGATCCTCCCGGGCGTCGACGGACTCGACGAGATCGACGTCGAGAGGTGGGACCCGCTCGCCCGGGCGGTCGAGACAGGGGACGTCCACGCGGAGACGACGCTCGACACCGAGGACGGACTGCCGCCCTGGACGACGGTTTTCCCCGAGACGGAGACGGCGTACGAAGCGGCCGCGGCGGTCCCCATCGTCTTCGACGGCACCGTCTACGGCGTCGCCGGCGTCTACTCGACGCGGCCGAACGCGTTCGACGAGTACGAGCGGGCGCTGCTCGGCGAACTCGGCGAACACGTCGGTCACGCACTCGACGCCGCACGGAACAAACAGCTGTTGCACACCGACACGGCCGTCGAACTCGAGTTCCGGACGCGGTCACCCGAAGACGTCTACACGGCCGTCTCCGAGGAACTCGGCTGTCGGCTCACGCTCGAATCGATGGTGCCCGCGGCGAAAAACCGGTTCGTCGGTTACATCGCCGTCGAGGGAGCGGCACCCGAGACGGTCCGAGATCGACTCGTCGAGTCGCCGACGGTCCACACCGCACGCGTCGTCCACGAGCAGGGGACGACCGGCACCGTCGAGTGCATCGTCGACAGTTCGCCCGTGACGACGCTCATCAACCACGGGGCGACGATCAGATCGGCGGTCGTCGAAGACGGCGTCGAGACGATCCGAGCGGAGGTGGCACCCGAGTCGGACGTCCACGAGATCACCGACGCGATGCAGGCGCGCTACTCGGACACGTCGTTCGTCGCCAAACGGACCATCGATCGGCCGGTACGCGAGTTGGCGGCCGAACAGCAGGAGCTCGGCGAGACGCTGACCGACCGACAACGCGAAGTGCTCGAACTCGCGTATCACGGCGGCTTCTTCGAGTCGCCACGGGAGTCGACGGGCGAGGAACTGGCCGAGTCGCTCGGCATCAGTTCGCCCACCTTCTACGTCCACATCCGAAACGCCTCCCGAAAGCTTCTGGAGCAACTGCTCGACGACCGCGACCACTCCGACCGCTGAGCTACGGCGGTTCGGAGCGGACGCTGGTCGGTTCCGACCGGTGACGACTCGGACCCGTCTGCGGCGGCCGTCGTCTCCGAACGTTCGCGTCAGTCTCTCTGCGCCTTCGACTAGTCGTGTCGTCGCCGAACGATTGTATCAGACTCTAGTCACTAGCTGACTAGAGTGGCAGTTTTCGGGGGTGAGAGGGAAACAGCCAACTGAAATGACATCGGCGCACGCACGTCGGTCTGCCCAGTCCAGCCAGGAACTCCCGAAGGACCTCGCGTTCGCACTGCTGAGCGACCAACGACGTCGGTACGTGCTACACGCACTTCTCCGGGAAGAGGGGGTGGCGACGATGCGCGAGTTACGCGACCGGCTCGTCGCGTGGGAGGAGGACGTCGACGGTGCCGAGATCACGGCGGAACTGCGCGAGGTACATCTGCCGAAGTTCGAGGCGGCGGGCGTGGTGGCGTACTACACCGCCTCCGACGTCGTGGAGCTGCTCGAACCGGCCACCGACCTCGTCCCCTACCTGGAACTCGCCGCGACCGACGACTTCGAGGCCGACGCCGCCGACCTCCAGTCGAATGCGGAGTGACGCGACTGCCAACCCGAAGCGACGGTCGGCCCGGTGCCGACGGCTCGTCGTCGACCTCCTGTACGAACATACGACGCTGACGGTGGCGGATCTCGCCGACGAGATCGCCGCCCGCGAACACGACACGTCGCTCGACGACGTCGAACCGACGGCCGTGGCCGACGTCTACTTCGAACTCTGTGAGACGCATCTCCCGGCGCTGGCCCGCGCGTCGGTGATCAGCTACGACCCGGACCGGGAACTCGTCTCGCGACCGGGGTACGGCACCGACGTCTCGGAGACCGCCACCGACGTTCGGCTGTCGTCGGCCGACGAGTCGGAGTCGGCGTGACGCCCGTCGACGGCAGCGACAGTTCGCATCTCGGTAGTATCTAGCCATCTAGGGCGCGTCTTTGTCACCGGTGACTTCCTCTGTTCGGGCGTCCCTCGATGGAGTCTCCCGAGCGTGGCCCGGTGGGACGCGCCCGAGTCTCACCGTCGGCTCGGCGACGACTCCGGAGGTGGCAGCCTATGAAGCACTGCAACAACTGCGGCAGTCCAGTGACCGTCCGTTTCGCACAGGTGTTCGGGACGAACAACGACGTCGTGTACGCGTGTCCGAGCTGTGCCCCTTACGAACAGCTCACGTCGGGTGCCGCTGGTCATCAACCAGCTTGACCACTTTTTTGAATCGTCGCTCAGAGCAGCGCGCGGTGGGTGTCCTGCGTGAACATCTCCAGGTACGCACCGTACGGCGTCCCCCCCGTCCCCGTCGTCTCCCCCAGCGGCACCGTGAGATACTGCTCGACGATGTCGGTGTGACAGTCGCGGAAGGCGACCAACCGGTCGAGACAGTCGTTGTACCCCCGTCTGAGTGAGCCGTCGGCGGCGGCGGCGACGTACTCTCGGATGCTGGGACCGTCGTCGACGGCTTCGACGAACGCACGGTGAGCGGGCGGCATGTCCTTCCGGAGGGTTCGGAGGTGACTGACGAGCGGGTTGTCGCCGTGGTCGACGCCGAGTGCGGCGTCGAGCGCCGGCAGCAGTGACGACTGTGCGCCGGACGCACCGCGATACGACTGCGGTCCCGCCAGTTCGGGGACGCCCTCGTACGTCACCTCGGTGAGCGGCTTCAGATAGTGACGGAACGTCCGCCCGTAGTTCTCGGGTGCGTTGCGTTCGGGCATCCGAGCGAGGATGCCTTCGAGTTCCGCCAGCGCCGCCTCCATCCGGTCGAGCGCCTCGCGGACGCGGCCTGCGTCGTCGTCACGGACGCCCGCCTGCGCCTCGCCGATGGCACCGAGCGCGGGACCGGCGGTGCTCTCGATGGCGACGTGGACGGCGACGAACCACCGCTCGTCTCGCAGGTTCACGAAGTTCGTCAGCGTCTCGACGTTGGGCGGGGTGAACGGTTTGCTGTCGTCGAGGCGGGTCCAGTTGTAGAGGACGTAGCCGTCGTACGACAGCACCGGCGTCCGACCGAGGCGGGCCGTCGACTCGTAGAGCGGGACGGCGACGCCGCTAGGGATCGAGTCGACCGACGGTCCGTCGAGTTTGTGGACGTAGGCGTTCGCGAGAAAGCCCGAGACCGTGTAGAGACGGAGCAGCTCTCCGTGGCTCAGTTCGTCGAAGAGCTCGTCCGGCGGGGCCGGCAGTTCGCGGAGCGTCGGTCGCAGCGTGTCCTCCTCCAGTCGCCGGGGGAGACTGGCGGCCAGGTCGTCGAGCGTCTGCAGCGAGAGGTGGGCGTCGGGGCCGAACGAGGCACGGGGGTCGGCGTCGGGGACGAACCCGCGCGTCGGGCTGACGTCGAACCGCTCGTAGTCGAGTGTGGAGACGGACGCGTCCATACGACACACCACGCGGCGCGAGCGAGATAATTTAGGTGTGTTTCGAGCCGAACAATGTCGAACAGCACTGGGGTCGACGCGGTAGATGTGGACACGAGTCGCCAGAATCGGTGGTGGGGACGGCCGGCGGCGGTCCGAGTTCGGACCCCCAGAAATACGTATCACAGTCGCCGTCGTCTCTGCGAGCATGACCGCCATTCTTCTCGCCACCGACGGCAGCACGTACGCGAAGGCGGCCGCCAGACGAGCGATCGATCTCGCCGCCGAGCGGGGGCAACCGCTCTACGTGCTGGCCGTCGTCGACAGCCGGAAGTTCGACGAACCCGCGCTCAGCACCGAAGAGCTCGCCACTATCGAAGCCGAGGACCACGGCCACCAGTCGGTCGGAGCGGTCGTCGAGTTGGCGACGGCCGCCGGTGTCGACGTCGACCACGACATCCGCCACGGCGTTCCACACGAGACGATACTACAGTGTGCCAGCCAACTCGGCGCCGACTGTATCGTCGTCGGCGCACACGGCGAACACGAGGACCACCTCGGCGGCGTCGGTCGGCAGGTCGCCGACGAAGCCGACTGCGAGGTCGTCGTCGTCGACGCGACCGACTGAGCGACCGGTCGGGGTCAGGTGACGTCGGAGTCAGGCGACGAGTCGCGCCGCCTGCGAGATCCACTCGCGAGCCATCTGCTCGGTGACGTCGGCGACCCGAGCGACCGTCACGGCGTCCGCCGCTGCGAGGTCGGCTACGCGTTCGATACCGCCCGCACGGAGTCGCCGCTCGTACGTCGGCCCGATACCGCTCACCTCCTGTAGCGTGTGACCTGCGGCGACGTCGCGGTCCTCGATCGACTCTTCGACCTCCCGACGGATCGCGTCGCTCACACCCGTGACGAGCGTCGACTCGACAGTGTCGTCGTGCTCGACGACGACTCGAATCCCGTCCGCCTCGGGTTCGAGTCGAATCGCGACGTCGAGCACCGCCTCGACGAATCGCCGGACTGCCGTCGCGTTCCGCTCGACGACGTCCCGTGTGATCGTCCCGTCGGCGTCCGCGACGCTGACCGCCACCTCGTCGACGTCGCCGACGGTCACGTCCGTCTCGACGTCGACGCCGAGCAGTCGCTCGACCCCCTCGCCGAGGACGTCCGCAGACGAGGGCGACGGCGACTGCTCGTGGAACCACTCGGCGACCTCCGGCCAGAGGTCACGGTGGGCCGCGGCCGACACCGAGAGCCCGATGTGCCCGGTCGGATACTCGACGGTCGTCACGTCGTCGCTGGCGACGGCGTCGTTGAACGGCGTCGAGGCGGTCGGCGGGACGAGATGATCGTAGCTGCCGACGATCTGGAGGACGGGTGCCTCGATTCGGGTCAGATCGACGTGTCGACCGTCGAGTTCGAGTTCGTTCTTCGAGAGCAGGTTGCGCTGGTAGATCGACTCGACGAACTCGCTGTAGGCGTCGCCGGCGACGTCGATCCCGTCGGCGAGCCACCGCTCCATCCGCCCGAAGTTCGCGACGAAGTCCTCGTTCTCGAGGTGGTCGTACAGCGAGACGTACTTCGAGACCCCGTTGGCGACCGGGTCCATCGCGGCGAAGCCGGCCGCGAGGAACTCCGCGGGGACGTTGCCGAACGCCTCCGGGATCGTGTGCGGGTCGAAGTACGCCTCGTCGCCCCAGCGTTCGAGGAGACCGCCGGTCCCGTCGAAGTGGAGCCCGGTCGCCAACAGGCCGAGAGCGTTCACCTTCTCCGGATAGAGCGCGGTGTACATCGCCGCCATCGTCCCGCCCATACAGTAGCCGAGCAGGTTGATCGAGTCCTGCTCGGACCGATCGCGGACGGCGTCCACGCAGTTGTCGAGATAGCGGGTGACGTAGTCCGCGAGCGTGAGCGACGCGTCGAGTCGAGAGGGTTCGCCCCAGTCGACGAGATAGACGTCGTGACCGGCCTCCAGCAGACGGCGAACGACGCTTCGGTTCGGCTGGAGGTCGAGCACGTACGGTCGGTTGATGAGTGCGTAGACGACGAGGAGCGGGACGGAGCTCTGGGCGTCGGTCAAAGGTTCGTACCGATGGAGCGTGAGCTTGTTCTCCCGATAGACGACCTCGCTCGGCGTCTCCCCGACCGAGGCCGACCCGAGTCGGCCGAGTCGATCGTCGGCGACGGCTGCCCTGTGCGTCAGCTCCGTCGCGGCGTCGAGCGTCGAGCGCCAGAGAGCGAACGGCCACGTCAGCGGGGTGGGAGGGTTGGCTGAAGGCATGTGGAGTGGTCTCGCTGAAGAAGACGTGGGACGAGACCATCGTTGTGACGGCGAGGTCGCGCCGCCCGTCGCTCCACCGATCCGTACTCGTGGGACCGGCACGAACTCGCCCCCGACAGTCGGACTTCGAAGACGGTCGGCGGAACCCGCACGGTTCGTTATGCCGTCGTACAGCCTACGTATCGGACGATGATACGGGAGCTGCGGCCGGTCCTCGTCGCCTGTCTCCTCGTGGCTGCCCTCCTCGTGGGGACGGTCTCCGCCAGCGTCGGCGGTGACGTCGTCCGCCAACAGGTGGCTCCGGAAGAGCCGTCGCCGGAAGACGTCGAACGCGCCCACGAACGACTCCAACAGGCGAACCGAGGGTATCAGACGGCGCTCGCCACCGTCGACGCGGCAGACGACGCAGGCGTGGACACACGGCCCTTCGACGACCGACTCGGAGACGCACACGCGGCGCTGACGGCGGGCGTCGAAGCCGTCCAGCAGACCCCGCCGAACACCGACCGTGCCATCGAGGCAGCGGCACGCGCGGAACTCCTCTCGCTCGCCGTCCAGACCGACGCCGAGGCGGCGGCGAGACGCGCGGCCGCCGAAACGGCGATCGCCGCCGAGACCGCCCGCCTCGAACGCGAGGAGGTCGACACGTCGTCGGCGACGGCCGTCTGGTTCCGCCGTGCGAGAGCGGATCTCGCCGACGCCCGGTTCGAGGCCGTCGAGCGAGACCTGCGCTTCGCTCGGTACGCCGCACAGCGGGTCCACTACGAGACCTACCTCGCGAACCTCTCCGCGCAGGGGGTCGAACTCGATGCGGTCGAATCAGAGCTAACTAGCTTCTCGGAGTCGCTCGAAGAGGGCAGTCTCGAACCGAGCGACGCGACGCGGCTCCGACAGTCGTTCGTCCGCGCGGACGTCTGCGTCGGGCGACTCCACGAGGCAGCGCTCGCTATCGAGCGGGCGAACCGGACCTCGTCGGTGCTCGTGACGGCGGACGTCACCGCGGCCACGGGTGCCCGACAGCAGGGGTACGACGCGCTAGAGCGCGGCGAGTACGACGCCGCCTGCGAGTACGCAGACACTGCGACCGAGACGGCGGACGCGGAGACGCGTCGCGTCCGGGCGACGCTCGCCGACGACGTGGTCGCCAGAACGGTCGACGTCGTCTACGACGCCCTCCGTGGGTTCGTGGCAGCGTTCGACGGTCGGCCTTCGACGCCGAACACCGTCTACCCACCGACGCTGACGCTCGTCGGCGGTGAACCCGTCTCCGTGGCGTTCACCGCACCGACCCCGTCTGTGACGCCGCTGGACTTCGACGACGAGCGCGTCGACGTGCCGCCGCCGACGACCGGCGAGGAACAGCCACCGGACGACACGACGACCGCCGAGGAGCGGACCACGCCGCCGGCGACGAGCGAGCGGGGTGAGACGACGAGCGAGGACGCGGCGACCAGCGACGACGCGGCGACGAGCGACGACGCGGTGACCGGCGACGCCGAACCCACCCGGCCCGTCGAGCGCGTCGAAGCAGCGGACGACGGAGAGGCAGACGACGGAGAGGCCACCCGCGACACCGACGCGGTCGAAGCACAGGACGTCAGATTCGACATCCGCATCGACCGCGTCGAGGCGTGTGGGGCGACCTGCCGCGACGTCACCGGGACGCTCCGGAACGTCGGCACCGACGACGCGCACAACGTCGAAGCCGACATCGAACTCTCGGTCGGCGAGACGGTCGTCTGGACCGGCACCGAGTCGATCGGAACCCTCCCGGCCGGCGAGACGCGCCCCGTCTCCCAGCGGATCACGCTCGGGTTCGGTGAGGCGCTACAGGCGCGGTCCGACGGGAACGTCGACGTGGTCATCGTCGTCCGTTCGGACGAACACACCCAGACCGTCACCGACACGATCCCGATCTGACAACGTGTAAGGAATTAAATGAGAGCGAACCGTTAGGTCACACGCAACATGAAGGAGCTATCGACCCGGCGGACGTTTCTCGCCGCAGCAGGTGTAGTCGGAGTGACCGGCCTCGCCGGCTGTTCGGGAGAGGCGGAGCCAGCGACGAACGCGACGACGACGGCAGTCACCGAGGAGTCGACGTCGACGACAACGAGCACCGACGAGTCGACGCAGACGCCGGACTCCGGCGGTGTCGAGTCGTCGTTCGACCGCGGGACGGTCGTCGACGACTTCGAGCGTTTCGGCACCGACGACTCACGCTGGGGGAGGATCGGCGGAACCGTCGAAGCCGACACGGACGACGTCTACGCGGGGACGCAGTCGGTCCACATGACGAACGAGAACGGTGACGTCGCGGGGATCTTCAAGTCGTTCCCGGACGGGCTCGACCTCTCGAAACACGACCTGTCGCTTGCGGTCAAACTCGAGAAGCCCGTTCGCGGACGGATCGCCGCCGAATTCCTCGCCCCCGCCCGCAGCGACATGCTCACGAGCAAGCGGTTCATCCCGAAGGAGCTGAACGACTGGGTGCGGATCGACCTCGGCTACACTGGTCGGTCCGGCGACCCGGCGATGGAGTCGGTCCAGGAGCTCCGACTGATGGTGCTCACCGAGGAGGGGACGCCGATTGACGTCCACGTCGACGACCTCCGGAAGATCCCGAAACCCGACACCGGGAAGGTCGTCCTCCAGTTCGACGACAGTCGCATCTCGCACTACGAGGTCGCCTTCGAAGAACTGCAGGAGCGCGGCTGGGCGGGCGGGTCGGCGATCATCCCGAACGCGATAAACAGCCAAGGCTACCTGACGACCGGGCAGATGCGCGAGATGCGCGACGCCGGCTGGGACATGATGTCGCACCCGCAGGCGTCGCAACCGCTCCCGCAGTACTCCGAGACGAAACAACGGCAGTTGATCCGGGAGGCGTACGACTACCTCGACCTCAAGGGGTTCCCCGAGGGGGCACGCCACTTCGTCGCCCCGTACAACCGCGTCAGCAAGACGACGCTGGACATCGTCTCGGAGTTCCACGACGCGGGCTACATGTTCGGGGCGTGCCCGAACAACGCTCGACGGCCGAGCAACGTGCACACCATCTCCCGCGTGATGGGGAAAGATCCACGGGGAACGCGCCGCGTGCTCAACCTCGCCGACGCGTACAACCAACTGGTCGTCGTCAACTGGCACACCATCGGTCGGGGGCAGGATTACGAGACGTCGCCGGAGGACTTCCGAAACGTCCTCGATCACATCGAACAGACCGGGCTGGAGGTCGTCGCGCCCTCTGACCTCCTCGACGGATAGGGCAACCCCTCAGCGCAGTCGGCGAATCCGTTCGGCGACAGTAGAGCGGAACGCCCGACGGTCGAGATCGGCGAACCGCGAGGGAGGGAGTTCACGGAACACGCTCTCGAGCACCCGGTCGTAGACGGCGTCGAACGTGGCAGGGCGACCCTGTCGTTCGAGCGTTGCAACCACCCGCTGGACGCGCGACGTCGTCACGACCTCCGCGGCGAGTTCCTCGGCCGTCGTCGGGTCGAACGACGGGTTCTCGGCGACGTCGACGGCGCGGTTCTCGAGCGTCCCGCAGGCACCGCGTTTGTTCCGGACCACGACGCCCGCCGCGGGACCGTCGTACCAGGCCGACTGCGGGAACCCGTAGGACGAGGGGTCGAAGTCGACGGCTCTGAGCTCCTTCGCGAACGTGTTCACTGGGTCGAGACCGAGTCGCTCGAAGACGTGCTCGACTCGGTCGACGCCGAGAAACGCGTCTTTCTCACCGACCCAGACGTCCGTCCCGAGAAACGAGGGCGTCCGTTCCCAGTCGTAGTCGAGTCCCCGGTTGTGCATCGCCCGTCCGAAGAACACCACCGACTGGACGTCGTCGACCGCCGACCGAAGCGCACTCCAGTCACACGACTCGCGGACGTGTCGGACGGCGTGTCGATACGCTGGCGGGGCGTCTTCGGGGTCGTACTCCGCCTCGTCGTCACCGACGCGGAGCCGACCGGACGACTGGAGTTGGAACCGAAACGGTCCGCCGACGAGCAGCTCCTGAAGCCAGAGATGACCGCCGTCGAGCAGTCCATCGATGCCGGTCGAGACGGGAGGGAGATCGCGAAACGGGTGCATCGTCACGCAGGTCGTCGTCGAAGAACATGAATCCGTGGTCGTCCGCGACCACGGCCGAAGTCACACGAGCAGGCGCGCGCGTCAGACAGCCGACGGCGACGGCGAACGGTCGTCACCACCGTGCAGGATGCGGTCGACGATCTCCTCTAAGTCCGGTGCACCTGTTGGACTGTCCGGTTCGTCCGAGGGGTAGTGTGGTACTGCTGGCATGCTTCGGAACCTCCCATTCCACACAGAACAACCCACTACAGAATCATAACGATTGTGCATCCTCTCGTCTCGCTGACGAGTGACTTCGCCGGCTGAAGAATCAGTGGTCGCGCCGAGACGGGACGCCGGTCGACCCGAGCGTCCCGAGTGCTTACGGGTCCGGGGAAGGACCGCGTTACTCGAAGAGTTCGAGAGCCTGCTGGTAGCGGCTGGCGGGCTCTTCCCAGTCGACGACGTTGAAGAACGCGTCGACGAACTCGCCGCGGTCCGGGCCGTAGTCGTAGTAGTACGAGTGTTCCCAGACGTCGAGTGCGAGGATGGGATGGCTGCCCCAGAGTGCACCCTGGTCGTGCTTGTCGACGACGACGTTGCGCAGTTGGTTCGAGAAGCTGTCGTAGACCAACAGCGCCCAGCCGCCGGCGTTGCCTGCGGCGGCCTCGAACTCGCCCTTCCAGGCGTCGTAGGAGCCGAAGTCCTCCTCGATGCGGTCGGCGAGGTCACCAGCGGGCTCCTCGCCACCCTCCGGGGACATGTTCTGCCAGAACAGGTCGTGGAGGATGTGGCCACAGCCGTTGTGGGTGACGTTGCGGATCGCACCGGGCGAGGAACCGAACTCGCCGCTCTCGCGGTTCTCCTCGAGCGTCTCCTCGGCGCTGTTCCAGCCGTTGACGTAGCCCTGATGGTGGGTGTCGTGGTGCCACGTCAGCACCTGCTCGGAGATGTCCGGTTCCAGCGCGTCGTACTCGTACGGCAGTGGGTCCAGTTCGTACTGAGACATATACGGACGAACGATGGCCGGCCACCGCTGTAAGCGTTCCCTGAACGCCGATTTAGTAAGCAGATAGACACTTCTAACAGGCGGAGCCCCGGCTCCCTGATCTACTGCAATAACCTTGGCTAGGGAACATATTCAGTTAGAACAACTATAAATTCGGCCACAAGATACATTCCTCATCCCCGAGCTATGGGATACGAGATGGATTCTCACACCGCTCCGGGCACCCCCTCCAGACGACAGACGCTGAAGCTGTTCGGTTCCGGCCTCGCCGCGGTCGGCCTCGGCACGTCGACCGGGCTCGCAGAGAGCGACACGGAGTCGACGACCGAATCGGAGGCGACTGCAGCGACCGAGTCGACGGCCGAGGCGACAGTGACGCTCGAAGACCAGTCGCCGCACTACCGGACTGTGACCGTCGCGACGGTGACGCTCCCGGACGACGGGTTCGTCGCCGTCCACGACGCGTCGTTCTTCACCGAGGGGCCGGTACTGGGCGTCTCCGCACCGCTGTCTTCGGGGACGTACCACAAGCTCCCGATCGTCCTCGACGAACTGCCCGACGGTCAACTCACCGTCGCCGCGATCCCGCACCAAGATACGCCCTCCGACGGCGTGTTCAGCTACCCCGAAGACGGCGACGCGCCGTACGTCGGTGAGAACGGCGTCGTCCACGACTACGCGACGCTGCAGCCGGAGTAGCGACGTCCCACCGACGCGACGGCGACGCAGCCACGACGGGCCGGAACGCCTCGGGTCGTCGGCCGAGTGACGCGACCGACTCCCGTGAGACACCGAGCCAGCCCGTTCGTCGTTCAGAACGTTTTTGACTGACTAGTCAGTAAAGTAGTGTACGATTACTCTCGCCTCTCGCCAATGACACAGGAGCCAGCAGACGACATCGTGGACGCCACGTACTGCGCACTCTGTAAGCACGGGTACGCCGAGCTGACGATGCAGGACATCGCCGACGAGTGCGACAAGAGCAAGGCCGCACTCCACTACCACTTCGACAGCAAGCAGGCGCTCTTGGAGACGTTTCTCGACGGACTGCTCGACGACTTCGAGGCGCGGATCGCCGACCTCGACGGCGACGACCCGGTCGAGCGACTGTTCGACCTCGTCGACACGGCGTTGACACCGCCGACCGACGACGACGAGTCGCCCGACGCGGAGTTCAAGACGGCCGTCCTCGAACTGAAGGCACAGGCCCCGTACGAACCGGTCTATCGGGACCGACTCGCCGCGTTCGATCAGCGACTGCAGGCCCGCATCGAGTCGCTCGTCGCCGAGGGCATCGAAGACGGGCTGATCGTCGCCGAACGTGACCCCGGCGACGTCGCGACCTTCGTCAAGACGTATCTCACCGGTGCCCAGACGCGGTTCGTCGCCACCGGCGCGTCGTTCGAGGAGAGTCGGCGGCTGTTGCACGAGTACGTCCGGACGGAACTCCTCGTCGACGGGGAGGCGGAGGTCCCGGCGTGAGCCTCCGCGGGCGACTCGGATCGCTGTTCAAGGGCCGCGACGAGGTGAACCTGACCGAGGGCGGCATCGCAAAGCCGCTGTTCTACCTCTCGCTGCCCATCGTCGTCACGAACCTGCTGCAGACGGCGTACAACCTCGCCGACACGTTCTGGCTCGGCCAGTACGGCACCGAGGAACTCGCCGCCATCAGTTTCGCGTTCCCGATGGTGTTCCTGCTCATCGCACTCGGGATGGGGCTGTCGGTCGCGGGGAGCGTCCTCGTCGCCCAGCACACCGGCGCCGGCGAGGAGGAACGCGCCGAGTACGCGGCCTCCCAGACCGTGACGTTCTCGCTCCTGGCGGCCGTCCTACTCGGCGGTGTCGGCTTCCTCTTCGTCGAGCAGTTCCTCGGACTGCTCGGTGCGTCGGCGGACGTGCTACCGCTGGCGACGGACTACATGGAGGTCATCTCGCTGGGGCTCGTCTTCATGTTCGGCTTCTTCGTCTTCGTCTCGCTGATGCGGGGCTACGGCGACACCATCACCCCGATGCTCGTGATGTTCGGGTCGGTGACGCTCAACATCGCCCTCGACCCGTTTCTCATCTTCGGCTGGGGGCCGTTCCCCGAGCTCGGGATCCAGGGGGCCGCCGTCGCCACCGTCTTCTCGCGAGCGCTCGCTCTGATCGTCGGCCTCTATCTCATGTTCGAGGGGAGTCGCGGCGTCCAGATCAGCCTCTCCGAGATGCGGCCGGACTTCTCGTACGCGAGAAAGCTGCTCGCCATCGGCGTCCCCGCCTCCATCGAGGGGACCGGCCGGGCGCTGTCGGTCAACCTCCTCTTGATCATCGTTGCGCTGTTCCCCGATACGGTCGTCGCGGGCTACGGTATCGGCGTCCGCGTCTTCTCGGTCATCTTCCTGCCGGCCATCGCCGTCGCCCGCGGCGTCGAGACGATGACCGGCCAGAACATCGGTGCGGGGAAACCCGACCGCGCGGCCGGGGCGGCCAACTTCGCCGCGAAGGTGATGTTCGTCGTCCTCTCTCTCTTGGGCGTCGTCGCCTTCGTCGCCGCCCGCCCCATCACGGCGCTTTTCACCACCGACGCCGCCGTCGTCGACGTCGGCGCGTCGTTCCTCCGGTGGGTCGCCCCCACCTTCGGGTTCATCGGCATCATGCGCGCCTACACCGGCAGTTTCCGCGGTGCGGGCAAGACGCTGATCGCCGCCGTCGTCGCCATCACGATGCTCGGGCTCATCCGCCTGCCGGCCGCGTGGGTCGGCGCACAGCAGTTGGGCGAGAACGGCATCTGGCTGGCGTTCTCGATCTCCAACGTCGCCGGCGCGCTCATCGCCTACACGTGGTACAGACGCGGGACGTGGCGCGACGCCGACGCGACCCGCGGCCCCGAGGCCGACGTCACCCCGGCGGCCGACGACTGATCGTCTCTCAGTTGCCGACGACTTTCGCCGCACCGACGAAACAGCCGACGGCGAGGAGGACGGGAACGAGCGAACTCGCGATGCCGTTGCAGCCGTCCGACCAGTAGAACGCCAGATCGGCGAGTCCGAGCCCGGTCGGGTTCACGACCGGCAGCGACAGACCAGGGGCGGGCGACCAAGTGGTGACGTCGGAACCACACGCGACCGTCGTACTACTGATGGGAAACGCGAACGTCGCGACGACGAGCAGTGCACCGAAGGCAAGGAGGAGAGACGCGAGACCGAGTCGACGGCGACGGGACGTGAGCAAGGAGGACATACGTCTGAACGGACAGAGATGGCGTCGTCGGAAGTGTCTTTCTTCCGAACGAACGCGACACAGTTCGACTCCCCGCTTCGGATTTGGTACGGCGCTCGAACGCGCCGGTAGAAACACAACGGTCAAATCACCGGGCTGAAAATTCTCCGTGTCCTCGGTGTGCGAATCCGGAGCGACGTCGGAGGCACCCCCACACCCTCGCTGACGCGACGAGTCGCGCCGGGGACACCTCCGTGCAGTCTCCGTTCTGAGCGTAGTACGGTCACGACGTCGAGCGTACGCCGTCCGTCACAGGGCGACCGCGCCGCCGACGGGAACGGCTGACCCGTGAAACAGACGAACCGAACAGTGGAGCGTCAGATAGGCTTTTCAGCTCTGCACTCATTCAGGGAGTCGCTACCGCCGGTCGCGGTGCATTTCTCGACAGTAGCGGCGGCGACGTATCGGAGACGACGCGGAGCGGAGAGTAGCCGAAGATGACGACGATAGACGGGCACACAGTCGGTGAGGAGACGCAGACGACGTACACGGTGACGCTCCAGAGCTATCTGGTCGACTTCGTGACGGATCGGCTGGCAGTAGAGGTGGTAGTCGATCCGCCGGGTCGACCCGTCGACACGCTGTGGGTCGTCGACGGCGACGTCGTCCGTCCGCTGTGGCGACCGTCGCAGCGGTACTCCGACGAGCAGCTGTCGGCCGCACTCGTCGGCGCCGGGGAGTTCGTCAGGCGCTCGACGAACCTCCAGTACCTCGTGGGGCCACTCCCACCCGAGTGTCTCCCGGTCGAGACGCGCGTGGAGTTACCGTCCGTCGACTGACCTCGTCGCGAGTGCGACGCGGTCGTCGCGCACGCTCACTCGCGCCGTCGCTGGCGGAGCTCCTGTCGGGTGAACTGCGGCGTGATGCGCGTCCCGCGCCGACCACGGAACGACCGGACGAACAACAGGCCAACGAGGGCTGTCCCGACGCCGGCGGCAACCGAGACGTGGTCGCCGGTCGTCGCCACGAGCAGGAGCGTCGTGAAGACGCCCGTGCCGAACAGGATGCCGTAGGTCAGTCGGCGGGCGAACGCGTCGTACGGCTCTTCGCGCCCGCCGGCCAACACGATAGCCGCCCGCAGGTCCTCGCGTTCGGCCCGCGAGAGCACTCGGTCGAGCTTCGGCGGCACTCGGACCAGCGACTGTGCGGACGCCTGGAACTGATCCGCCACCGACTCGACCACCCGCCGAGCGCCCTCCTCGGCGAACCCCTGTTCGCGGACGTACTCGGTGATGAGCGCGATGACGTCGAACTCGGGGTCGAGCGTCTGGGCGACGCCGTCGAGCACAGTCGTCACCCGGACGATGAGCGCGACGTTCTGCGGTAATCGGAGGGGAAACTCGTAGATGTTCGCCTGGAACTCGCCGACGAGCCGTTGGATCCGGTACTCGTCGAGGTTCTGCCCTCGGAAGTTGTCGATGGCGATCTCGAACACCTCGCGCATCAGCTCCCGGTCGGCCGCCGGGTCGAGCGCGTCCATCGCGACGAACGCGTCGATGACGGCGTCGATGTCGTCCCGTGCGATGCCGATGTAGAAGTCGACGATGTGACTCTGGAGTTCGGCAGAGACCTGTCCGGTCATCCCGAAGTCGTAGAAGACGATGCTGCCGTCGGGCTTGACCGCGAGGTTCCCCGGATGCGGGTCGGCGTGGAAGACGCCGTCCTCGATGATCATCTTGATGTACGCCTCCTCGAGGCGTCGGATGAGCGCCGTCCGGTCGACGCCGGCCGCCTCGAGCGCCTCGAGGTCGTCGATCTTGATGCCGTCGACGTACTCCATCGTGAGCACTCGCGAAGAGGAGTGCGAGTCGAGGACGGCCGGCACGACGACGTCGTCGGCGTCCGCGAAGTTCCCGCGGATCTCTCGGAGCATCGCCGCCTCGTGGGCGTAGTCCATCTCCTCGCGGATGGTCTCGGTGAACTCCCGTGCGAGGTTCTCGAGCGTGTAGGCCTGCCCCTCCGGCGCGGATGCGACGAGCAGGGGGCGGAGCACGTTGATGACGCGCAGGTCGGCCTCGACGCGCGGGCGGATGTTCGGCCGGAGCACCTTCACCGCGACCGTCTGGTCGCCGACGCGGGCGACGTAGACCTGTCCGAGACTCGCCCCGCTGATCGGGTCGGTGTCGAACTCGTCGAACGCCTCGTCGACGGGGTCGAGGTCGTCCTCGACGACGGTCCGTACCGCCTCCCAGTCGGACGGGGGGACGCGGTCCTGCAGTCGCGAGAGCACCTCGATGTACGCGCCGGGCAGGGCGTCGGGTCGCGTCGACAGCACCTGCCCGAGTTTGATGAACGTCGGCCCGAGCGAGACCAGACTCTCCAGCAACCGCTCCGCACGGGCGGTCTGCTGGGCGACGGTGACCTGTCGCGGCCGCCCGAAGAGGAGAAACCGGCGCCGGTCGCGGAGGTAGGTGACGACGAGCGGGAGGAACTCGTAGACGACGACCCAGATGCGTGCGAGCGCACGGAGGCGAATCCAGCGTGCGTCCGCGGTCTCGACGTCGGCGGCCGGCTGCTCCCTAGAGGCGGTCTGCGACGGGTCGGTGGCTGTGGCGTCCATCCTGAGCGGTCTGGTTCGACTACCGCACGCCGACGACAAGAACCCCACGTCCGCGGCGGTCGACGAGTCGAAACCGAGGCTTGCCGACTCGGGGCCACGACGAGTCGAGACCGACGCTTACCGACTCGGAAATTCGACGCGCTGGAGCCAAAACGAGCGGAGTTCCTCGAGCAGCGTCAGCAGGTCGTCGTAGCTCTCGGGTTTCGCGAGGTAGGCGTTCGCGCCGAGGTCGTACGCGCGGTCGATCGTCGCCTGCTCCGTCGACGTCGAGAGCATCAACACCGGGATCCGCCGTAACGGGGCCGAACTCGACTTGAGTTCTTCGAGCACGTCGAGTCCGGTCAAGTCGGGGAGGTGGACGTCGAGGACGATCAGATCCGGATACGTGTGCTCGGGGTCGTCGTCCCCCGCAGTGAGCATCGAGAGCGCCTCGCGACCCGTCGTCGCCACCTCGAGCGTCGCGATGCGGGATTCGGTCATCGCCTCCTCGAACAGTCGCAGCGCCGCCGGGTCGTCTTCGACGAGTAAGATCCGCCGTTCGACAGAACTCATTAGAGGTGAGAAGTTTACACTCGGGCCGTCTTGGGCGTTACTTATTACCCAACGACACGTACTGGCGGAATTATTCTCGAACGTAGTGTCTTTTATTCGGGAACGAACCGGATATATGTCGTCGACGTATCACGCCGAGCGCAGTCGTCCGGTAGAGGCAAGGCCGCCGCCCAGCGGAACGTCCTTTGGTCTACTCGGCGAACGAAGGGGTACATGGTCGACTCCTCCGACGCGACAGCAACCAACCGACAGTACCACTTGGCGAAGCGACCGACCGGCGAACCCGACCACGACACCTTCGAACTGGTCGAAGCCGAGGTCCCCGAACCAGGACCGAACGAGGTACTGGTGAAGACGCTCTATCTCTCAGTCGACCCGTACATGCGCGGCCGGATGCGCGACGCCGAGTCCTACGCTGAACCGTGGGACGTCGGCGACCCCATGCGCGCCGGCGTCGTCGGCGAGGTGGTCGAGTCGAACCACGCCGACTTCGAGGCGGGCGACGTCGTCGTCGGCAACCTCCTGTGGGCGGAGTACGCCGCCGTCGACGGCGGCGAACTGACGGCCGTCGACCCGGACGTCGCGCCCGTCTCGACGGCGCTCGGCGTCGTCGGGATGCCCGGCCGGACGGCGTACTTCGGCCTGCTCGACGTCGCGGGGCCGAAACCCGGCGACACCGTCGTCGTCTCGGGAGCGGCGGGCGCGGTCGGGTCCGTCGTCGGCCAACTCGCCCGCGAGGCCGGCTGTCGCGTCGTCGGCTTCGCCGGGTCGGACACGAAGACGGAGTGGCTGACCGACGAACTGGGGTTCGACGCGGCGATCAACTACGAGACGACTGACGACCTCGGCGACGCACTCGCGGAGGCCGCACCCGACGGCGTGGACGTCTACTTCGACAACGTCGGCGGCGAGATTACCGACACCGTCTTCGCGCAGTTGAACGTCGACGCCCGCGTCGCCGTCTGCGGGCAGATCTCCCAGTACAACGCGACAGAACTGCCCACTGGTCCCCGAAAACTCGGGACGCTCATCGAGAAGCGCGCCCGTGTCGAGGGATTCCTCGTCGCCGACTTCGCCCCCCGGTTCGAGGAGGCGACGTCGCGACTCGCTCGGTGGGTCGACGACGGGACGCTCCAGTACCGCGAGACGGTGACCGACGGGTTCGAGAACGCACCGGAGGCGTTCCTCGGACTGTTCGAGGGCGAGAACGTCGGCAAGCAGTTGGTGAAGGTCGCAGAGCGGTCGCACTGACCGACGCGTCGCTCGTCGTCTCGCGCGTGAACGTCGTCGGTACGTCGATATGTGCCGATAATAGTTATGGTTTTCCGCCGAAAGGTTAAGGGGCGACGGCGAGTCCCAAAAGTCGTATGTCAGAGAACCCCACACAGGGAGAGTCGAGCGAGAGCGACGGTAGTTCCGGGCCACGGACGGACAGGCGGACGTTCCTGAAAGGGTCGGCGGCGGCACTCGGCGCGAGCGCCGTCTCGGCCGAGTCGGTTCGTGGACGCGAGGAGCGCGGTCCGACCGCGGGCGACGTTCCCACCGCACGGAGTTCGAAGGGGATGGTGTCGAGCGTCCACCCGCAGGCGACCGAGATCGGTGCGGAGGTGCTCCGGGACGGCGGCAACGCCGTCGACGCCGCCGTCGCGGTCCAGTTCGCACTGAACGTCGTCCAACCGCACGCCTCGGGCATCGGCGGTGGCGGGTTCATGGTCGTCTACGACGCCGAGGAGGACGAGCTCTACAGTATCGACAACCGCGAGCGAGCGCCGTTCGGGGCGACGCCGGAGATGTTCCTCGACGCCGACGGCGAGCCGATCCCGTTCCAGCAGCGCCGTGCGAGCGGGAACGCCGTCGGCGTCCCCGGGACGCTGCGGGCCGCGGACGTCGCGCTCAAACGGTTCGGGTCGCGGGAGCTCTCGTCGCTGATCGATCCGGCGGTCGGGCTAGCGGCGACGTCCGGCCCCGAAGTGACCGTCGACGCGCCGCTGGCGGAGGCGATTGCGGGCAACGCACAGGTGTTCAACGACGCCGCGCAGTCGGTGTTCGCACCCGGCGGAGAGCCGCTGGAGGAGGGAGACCGACTCGTCCAGCCCGACCTCGCAGACACCTTCCGGACGATCCGCGACGAGGGGATCGGCGCGTTCTACAAGGGTCCCATCGGCGAGGCGATGGCCGAGACGGTGCAGGACGCCGGCGGGAGCATGCGACCGTCTGACGTCGGCCGGTACAACGTCACGATCGACCACCCCGAGCACGCCGAGTTCCGCGACGTCACCGTCCGGACGCAGTCGCTGCCGAGCTCCGGCGGGTTGACGATCGGACAGATCCTCAAACTCGTCGAACCGCTCGACCTCTGTCGCTACGGCCGCCAGTCGCCGGAGACGTACGAGATACTGCTCGAAGCGTACGGACACGCCTACGCCGACCGCGGGGCGTACATGGGGGACAAGGCGTTCGTCGACGCGCCGTGGCAGGGGCTGTTCGACGGGGACTACCTCGACAGCCGTCGGGAAGGTATCGCCGCGAACGGGGAGGCGAACGCCTCGCCCGGACCCGGCAACCCCTGGGACTACCAGCCGGGGGAACCCTACCAGATCGACGCGCTGGGACGCGACGAACTGGCCGGCGGCGGGCGCGCCAGAGACCGCGGGCAGACGACCCACTTCACGACGGCCGACAGCGAGGGGAACTGGTCTCGTGGACCAGCACCATCGAGCAGTTTTTCGGGTCGGGGCTGATGGTGCCCGACCACGGCTTCATGCTCAACAACGAGCTCACCGACTTCGACGCCGTCCCCGGCGGGCCGAACGAGGTCCAACCCTGGAAGCGGCCGCTCAGCAGCACGAGTCCGACGATCGTCTTCAAGGACGGCGACCCCTACATGACCGTCGGCTCGCCGGGCGGGAAGACGATCATCACGACGGTCGCCCAGATCGTCCTGAACGTCGTCGAGTTCGACATGGGTCTCGCGCAGGCGATCGCCGCACCGCGCGTCTACAAGGACACCGACCCGGAGATCATCTGGGAACGAGGAGTCCCGCGTGGCGTCCGGAGACAGTTGGCCGAGGCCGGATTCGAGTTCGCCGACGAACCGTCGCAGCTCGGCAACGCACAGGCGATCCTCGTCGACCCCGACTCCGGCGAGTACGTCGGGGCGGCAGACCCCCGGCGCGACGGATCGGTCGTCGGGCTCTGACCGACAGACGTCTCAGTTTTCTTTAGATACACATATCCTTAATCGAGCGAACGACTCGAGTGAAGTATGAGACGACGACGCTTCCTCAGAACTGTCGGTGCGGCGACCGCCGGACTCTCGGCCGTCGGGACGGCGAGCGCGGACGAGCACTCGCCGCGACGCGAGAACTACCGTCCGGGCGGTCCGTGGCCCGGCGACGAACACGCCCAACCGATGGACGGCTTCCACACCAACGAGCAGTTAGCGCAGACGCTCCGGACGCTCGACTCGCAGAGCGATCGTCTCTCGCTCCGCGAGATCGGTCGTTCGGCGGGGTTGAACGACCCCATCTGGGAGGCGACCGTCGGCGACGGGTCGACGAGCGTCCACCTCATCACGCAGATCCACGGCGACGAGGCGGTCGGCACCGAAGTCGCGGTGAAACTGCTACGGCAACTCGCCCAGAGCAACAGTCGACAGGTCGAGACGATTCTCGACGAACTGACGCTGACGGTCGTCCCTCGGGTCAACCCCGACGGGGCGATGTTCGAGTACGACGTCGACGACGACGGAACCGACGAGTGGGTCGGCCGCCGGACGAACACACAGGCGTGGTCGAGCGACGACTCGCGGTACGAACCGTACTACCACTACCGGTCGCCGGCCGACGCGCCGCCCGGCTACGACATGAACCGCGACTTCAACGTCCTGCCGCCGGGGGAGTTCGACGCCGGCGACACCACCGAGGACCAGTGGTACGTCTCCGAGGACGGCGAGGCGTATCTCGACCTGGAGTACGAGGGGTACACGCTGGCGAGCAGCGGGCTCCGACTCGCCCCCGAGGTTCGAGCGGTCACTCGGTCGTACCTCGACGCCGACCCCGACTACGCCATCACCCACCACCACCAGGGACAGTATCTCGTCCCCGGTTCCGGCGACGGCAACAAGCCGGCGAAGCAGACCGAGTTGAGCGTCATGCCGGCCTACGGCCCCGCCTACCGCGACCGGTCGCCGTTCGACGACCCCGAGGCGTCCGTCGAAGAGGTCGTCGACCCGTTCATCGACGAGGCGACCAGTACGGAGTCGATCCAGATGAACGCGCTCGTCGCCAACGCGCTCGCCGAACGCGGCGACAGCGTCTTCGACAGCGTCACTCGGTACGGCTACTACCCGCTGTGGGGGTCGTACCTCGACACGGTGTGTCCGACCACGGGTGCGGCGGGGATGCTCTACGAGACGTCCTACCAGACTGACGTCCGTGGCCAGCAGGCGCTCGGCCGGATGATGCAGTCGACGGTCGTCGGGTTCACGACGACGCTAGAGGCGATCGCCGAAGACACCCTCGGCGACGTCGACGTCGACGACTACTTCGACCTGCCGCTGCACGGCGAGTATCTGACGAACCCCCACCAGTCGGGTCGGTAGTCGGTCGTCGGACAACTCCGTCGACGATCTCGGCGGTAGTGAGTCGGAACGGTCGCAGCGTGCCGCAACCGTGAGCACTATTCGGCCGTGTCGGCTACGCGGTACGTGGACAACCGATTCGTCACGATCGGCCTCTTCGCGCTGCTGGCGACGCTCTGGGGCTTCTCGTTTCCCGCCATCGACGTCGGACTGGAGTCACTCGAACCGGTCCTGTTCGCCGCGTTTCGTTACGACGTTGCCGCGGTGCTCCTCCTCGCGTACGCCGTCGTTCGGACGAGTCAGTGGCGACCGACCGACGGGGCGAACCTCGCGGCCGTGCTCGCCGGCGGCGTCTTCCTCGTCGCCGGCAACGCGCTGCTGTTCGTCGGTCAACAGACGGTTCCGAGCAGCGTCGCGGCGATCATGCAGAGTCTCGTCCCGATCGTGACGAGTCTGTGGGCGCTCGGCATCCTCCCGGAGGAACGCGTCTCGCCGGTCGGCGCGGTCGGCATCCTGCTCGGCTTTCTCGGCGTCGGCCTCATCGTCAGACCGGACCCGTCGAACCTGCTCGGGGCGGACGGCATCGGCCGACTGCTGGTGCTCGGCCAGGTGGTGAGCGTCTCGCTCGGCGGCGTCCTCGTCCAGCGGGCCGAACCGACGCTCGACAGGGCCGCCCTCTCGGGGTGGTCGATGCTGGTCGGCGGTCTCCTCCTCCACGCGGGGAGTCTCGCGGTCGGCGAGTCGCTGGCGTTGCCCGCGACCGTCCGCGCACAGGTCGCAGTGGGTTATCTCGGCGTGTTCGCGACGGCGGTCGCCTTCTTCATCTACTTCACGCTGCTCGAGGTTCGCGGCGCGCTGGAGACGTCGCTCGTCGCCTACCTCGTCCCCGTCGTCGCGACGGTCGCCGGCGTCTTCCTCCTCGACGAGTCGATCACGCCGCTCACCGTCGTCGGGTTCCTCGTCGTGTTCGCCGGGTTCGTCGTCCTGAAACGACGGGAGCTCGCCGACCTCGTCGCCGACGTCCGACGACCGACGCGAGGATAGGGGCGTTCACAGTTCGGCGTCGTACCGTCGCGGCGACCGGCGTCGCTACCGGCGGCCGTCGGACTGGAGCGTCGCGACAGGTCGCGCTCGTCGGCAACGCCGTTATCCCCGCGGGCGACGTCTCCGCGAGCATGTCCTCGCGAACCCGCCCACCCGCCGTCGCCGCCCTGCTCGGACTGGCGACGCTGTTCGCCGTCGGGTTCGGCGTCACCGCGCTGCTCGACCCGTACGTCTGGCCGTCGCTCCTGGTCGGCATCCCGGCGGGCGTCGTCGCAGGCGTGCTCGTCACCGCCTCGACCTACTGGTTCTTGACGCGCTCACAGCGGAGCGCCGCGGCACAGCAGGACGACCGATAGCGCTCGTGCTCGCGGACGAGTTTGCAGTCGCGGTAGCGGCGGGCGACGACCTCCCCGCAGTCGGCACACCGGAGGCGGTACTTCGGCGTCGCGAACCGCCGACACCGGACCGGCGCGTCGAGTTCCGCAGCGCGACGCTCGAAGCGCGGACCGTGGTCGGTCGTCCCGTACCGCTGAAACTGCTCGACGTGGATCAGTTCGTGGCGGAGCGTCGCCGTCCACTCCGCGCGGGAGAACGCCGCTGCGGCCTCCCACGTCAGCGAGACGGTACAGCGCCGGACCGTCTCGGGCGACTCGGCGGCCGCCGCGACGCTGTCCCAGTCGACCGGGTTCCCGACTTCCGTCCCGGGGATTCTCGGTCGTTTGACCGCCGCCGCACGTCGCTTCGCGCGGGTCGACACCGCCCAGTCGACGAGCGACAGGTCGACGCTGAGTTCGTCGCCGTCGGCGACGCTCCGGGCGTACCCCCGGGACCACGCGACGAGGTCGTCGTGCGTCGACACGGACCCGAACGCCGCCGGCGTGGGCGACGCGTTCTCTTCGGCCGTCACGGTGTCTTCCCGTGGCGGGAGACGACGCTTCAGTGGTTCGGTTCCCCTGCTCTCGGCCGGAACGACGAACGTTCATACCGACGGCGGGCGACCGTCCAGCTATGAAGGTGAAGTACCGAACTCGCGGAGAGTCGGGAGTGGACCCGTCGGGCGAACATGACCCGACGTACGAGGCCGTCGAGACGGTGCCGTGCTGCGAGGAGTGTCTGACCGCGTGGGAGCGCGACACGTTCAGCTTCGAGGCCGGCGTCGACGTCGACACCGACGAGTCGGTGCCGCTGGTCTGCGTCGTCGCCTACGAGCGAACCGACGACGGCGAGTTCGAGAGCGCCATCCCCATCAACTACTGTCCGTTCTGCGGGACGGGCATCCTCTGTGCCGAGGTCGACGAATGACATCCTCCTCGCCGTAAACGGCGAGGTTTCCTCGCGTTGGGGGTATCGCTTACCGACCCACGGAGGCAACTTGCGGGTTCGTATGCTCCTCGTTGGGAACTGAGCGTGATGACTCCAACCATTCGTGGTTGTCCCACTTGAGGCATACAGGCCGTGCCATCGACCGTGTTGCCGTCGTCTGCCGTTGACGAGACACTCCGTGTCTCGTTCGCCAATCAGAACTCTCTGAGTTCTGATGACGTCTCAAGAACGTCTCTGACGCCGTGAGGTCAGCGTGCTCCTCGAAGCCACACGGACACGTCAGCGTGTCTCTGTGGCGTGTCGTATCCTCTGTCGAACCACAGTTCGGACACTCCTGACTCGTCCACGCCTCAGACCGAATCTCGACCGACATACCGTATTCTTCGGCGGTACACGCCAGTCGATTCACGAACGCTCTGAACGCCCAGAAGTTGTGCGTTTTCGCGTTCGTCTCCACCGACCAGTGCGTGTCAAGCACATCCGTCAACGCCCCGACGTACACCGTCGAAACGCCTTCATCGTAGAGGCGTTCGATGAGGTCACGAGCGAGTGCGTCTTGGGCGTGGTCACGTCGCTTAGTACGCCGGTCGTACAGGCGTCGAATACGGTGACTACTGTACCGACCGTCCTCCAAGAGCGATTGGAGCCGGGAAATTTCTCGCGTGGTTTCACGGAATCGCTCGAACAGATCGCGTCCTTCGTACAGGTATTGCTTGCCGGTTGTGGTTGTACAGGCGACGAGGTTGTTCGCACGGCTCTGGTGAATCGCCATACGGCGGTTGATTTCACTGTGTTGCGGCACGCTTGATGTTGTGAACGACACATTTCACGACGAGTTCACGAAATTCTCGGTACCACGTTCGCGCTCGCACGGCGTCGCCGTGCGTGCGCTTGATCGACGAGAAGACGGTCTCACACATCGATCGTTGGCGGTAGCGAGGCCCATCGACCCGCGCGTTGTGCGCGTGGTCGATGGGCCGGAAGATACGATGCTTAATCAGCGGTCTGACGTCCTCTTCCCGCAGTTTCTCGCGTAAATCCATCCAGTCGTAGCCTTTGTCAGCGGCGAGGCTGTGCAGGTCGCCTGCGTTGCGGCAGGCGACCTGCCAGCCGAGCTGTGTGTCGTGCGTTTTCTCGGTCGTACAGTGAACGTCGAGAATCGCTTGAGTGTCTGTGTCGACGAGAGCGGTCGCTTTCAGTGTTTGAACGCGATAATTCGTCCGGCGGCAGTAGTGCTTGCTGGCGTTTTCGCGGTCGAAAAACGTGGCATCGATGGCGGCGTGACCCGAGGGGTCGTGCAGCTCCGACGAGAGTCGGAGCAGCACTCGCCAAACCTTCATCTCAAACCTATCAAACGCCTTAACCAGCGTCGAGTGGTCAGGGAGATCGCCCTCTTCGAGGCCGATCTCCCCGAGAATATGCGGCATCTCGCTCAGCAGATCGAGTGCGTTGCGGTACGATTCATCGAGGTAAACCCGCAGACAGTGCAGCGACACGAGGGCGTAGTCGGCGAAGCCGCCACCCCCTTCGGGGGCGGCGACTTCGCCTCGACCACCAACAGCGTTTTTAGCTAACGTGACTGCTTTGCTCGTGAAGCGGGAGATCTTCGACATAGAGCATCGCCGGTTTCCCGCTTCATCTTCCAAATTCTACCGGTCGAAACCGACGCCGTCTAGTGATTCACCAGAGCCGTTCGCACCAATATCCAGAGCGGATTCTTCCGAACCCAGTGGTTGTGCCAGTCGAGAATGGTCTTCGCTGATTGTGACTGGCTGAAAGGCCCTGAACGATTGTGCTTGCTCGTCGTAGAACAACTCCAACCGACCTTGTTTTTCGTACTCCTTCCAGTTCGGGTCGCCCCGAATTTCGAGCCGGAGGCGTTCGCGGTATCCAAGACCATACTCGTCTTTCAGGTCTTTGCCGACGAGAATTTCGAGCCGGGAGTATTCGCCCCACTCGACAGAGTACGACGTGTTGCGGATATACGTGCGGAGTTCTCGTCCGTCTTCTGAGTTGCCCCAGAAGCCGGGTTTGCCGTTGGCTTCACCCTTTTTCTTGAGGCTGAAGAACGACTTCCACGCTTCACGGTTCTTGCGTTCAATTTGCTGAACCGTGGACGCACCGAGAATACCGCCGTAACGACCGCGATACTCACTGATTTCCCATACATCGCCGTCTGGATCTGCGTAGTTCTCGCGACGCTCGTAGTTAATCTCGTTCCAGAGAGCAGCAGAAGCGTCCAACAGGCGTCGAAGCAACTCCTCGTCCTCGTCGGACTGCGGAATCACGTCGAACGTGTTGGCTCGCTTCATCGACTACTGCTTGTATCGTAACGCACATAATTGTTCCGTTCGTGTGATACTATATGGTTGCAATTCGCATCGAATTTGACGACGAGGAACAGTACGAGCGGTTGAAGGAACTGAAGAAGCACTGTGGATTGACATGGAAGGGACTGCTACTCGAAGGCGAGAAGAAAGTCAGGGAGGATACCCCGGAGTAAGCGTAGAACGTGGGTTGTGCAGTAGAGTGTCGGATTCACGCTCGCCCTAAAGGGCGGGACTCTCTCCTTGAATCAGGTAGCACCGCAGATCGAAGGGAGTCGACAAGAGCCAAACAGACGTGACAGCGGAGTCGAGCGTGATCGGACGGCGAGCGGTCGTCGATGAGAATGGAACCGCGAGCGGTCGTCAGTCGGTCTCGTCCGCGTCGGCGGTGGACGCGGCGTCGGCGTTCCCCTCGTCCGCGTCGGTGGGAGTCGCCTCGTCTCTCCGAGAGAACGACACGAAAAGCGAGTGGCAGGCGACGACGACGACGGTGAACAGGGCGACGCCGAGACTGGTCAGACTCCACGCGACGCTGGTCGGAAGTCCGAACAGGACGTCGAGCGGCAAGAGCGGAGCGGGGCGAACGGTCTGTGGCAGCGACTGGAACATCGAGTTGAGGCCGCGTCGGATGCCGAGCGCGATGAGCGCGTAGACGCCGAAGTAGGTCACGATGCCGACGTGCTTCAGTCGGCGCGTGTTCAGCGACTGCAGTTCGGCGACCACCGAGCGCCAGTCGTTCGTATCTTGGAACATCGGTCGGGACTACCTCACGGAAGCGGTCGTCTGCCCCTCTCACGGAGAGTGATGTATCCCTTTTGATTGCCCCTCGTTCGAGTCGACAAATGTGAATCAGATAACAAATTTAACAGATCTGATTCAGTTAATACAGTGGTTACGTCTCGTTGACAACTGTGATCCGTCGGAGAGAACTGTCAGGACACCGTACGTTTCCTTCATAAGTACGCCGTACCAACAGTGGTGACGGGAAACGTGGGTAAGGAACTCAGATGGATAAGACACACCACCAACCATACAGCGACATCCTCGACAGCGACGCGCAGTTGTGGTCGCTGATCAACAACACGCCGGTCGTGCTGTTCGCACTCGACGCCGACGGGACGTTTCTGCTCTCGGAGGGGAAGGGGCTGGAGACGCTCGGACTGGAGCCGGGGGAAGTCGTGGGGAGCTCCGTGTTCGAGATCTACGACGACCCCGACGTCGTTCGCGACGTTCGGCGGGCGCTCGCGGGAGCGTCGTTCACGTCGACGATCAAGTTCGAGGGAGGAACGTTCGAGTGTCGATATCGACCGGTGCTCGACGACGAGAAGAACGTCGAGCGGGTGCTCGCGGTCGCCGTCGACGTCACGGAGCGGACGCAGTATCAGGAGATGCTGACGACGCTTCACACCTCGACGCGCGACCTGCTGGACGCCGAGACCAAACAGGCGGTCGCCGACCGCATCGTCGAGGGCGCGACGGAGGTGCTCAACCTCACCGGCGTCGTAGTGTTTCTCTTCGACGAGTCGTCGAACCGACTGCAGCCGGTCGCGTTCTCCCCCGACGTCCCCCCGTTCGTCGGCGTCCCGCCGTCGTATCGGCCGGGCAGCAGTATCACGTGGCACGTGTTCGCCGAGGGAGAGAGCAAGGTGTTCGGAGACGTCCGCAAGTCGGAGTACGTCGACAACCCGGACACGCAGGTCAGAAGCGGGCTGTACATCCCGCTCGGTAGTCAGGGCGTCCTAGTCGCCATCTCACCGGAGCCCGACGCGTTCAGCGAGCAGACCGTCGAGCTCGTCGATCTCTTCGCGACGAACGCCGAGGTCGCACTCGACCGCGTCGACCGCGAGAACGAGCTGCGGGAGCGCGACCGAGAGCTCCAACGGCAGAACGAACAGCTCGGCCAACTCAACGAGCTCAACGGCACCATCCGGGAACTCGTTCAGCGGCTGGTCCGGGCGACCACGCGCGAGGAGATCGAACGAGCCGTCTGTGAACGGCTGACGACGGTCGATCGCTACGGCTTCGCGTGGGTTGGCGACCCCGACATCACTCGCGACGAACTCGTTCCGCGGACGTGGGGCGGCAGCGACCACAGCTATCTCGACAGCGTCTCGCTGTCGCTGTCGGGCGACGAACCTCCCGAGCCGGCGTGTACGGCGGCACAGCGACGCGAGTTGGTCGTCGTCGACAACGTCGCCGACGACCTCAGAACCGCCGCGTGGCGGAAGGAGGCGCTCTCGCGGGACTACCAGTCGATCCTCGCGGTGCCGCTCGTCTACGAGGAGTTCCTCTACGGCGTGTTGACCGTCTACGCACAGCGACTGGACGCCTTCGACGACACCACGAGAGCCGTCTTCGCCGAACTCGGCGAGACGATCGGCTACGCCATCAACGCCGTCGAGACCAAACGCGGCGTGTTGACCGACGGGACGCTCGAACTCGACCTCCGACTGTCGGAGACCGACGACCTGCTCGCGCGGGTGGCCGAACAGACGTCCTGTCGACTCGAACTGGAGGGCGTCGTCCCCGAACCCGATTCGGCGGTGCTGTTCGTCACCGTCAGCGACGCCGACGTCCAGTCCGTCCTCGGGGCGTTCGAGGAGTTGGTCGCCGTCCGTGCCGTCCGACTCGTCACCGAACGTGACGACGGATCGCTCGTCGAGGTCGTCACGACCGGCGAGACGCTGGCGGGGACGTTCACCAAACACGGCGCCGTCCCGAAGTCGATCGTCGCGACGCCGGAAGAGCTCACGGCCATCGTCCAGGTCGCCTACGACACCGACGTCCGGGCGTTCATCGAGATGCTCCGGACGAACTACCCCGACGCCGAACTCGTCGCACGCCGCGACCGGACCCAGACGAGCGACTCCGAACAGACGTTCGCGGCCAAGTTGTCCGAACGACTCACCGACAGACAGGCGGAGGTGATGCGGGCGGCGTATCTCGGCGGGTTCTTCGAGTCGCCCCGTGCGAGCACGGGCGAGGAGATCGGCGCCTCGCTGGACATCACCCAACCGACGTTCAACCACCACCTCCGGACCGGACAGCGCAAGCTCTTCGAGCTGCTGTACGGGGACGACGCGACCACCCCTCTAGATAGATAGCCCCCTCCCGTCGAGGGTGTCGTTCTATGAAGCGACTATCGCTTTGCGGTAGACGCTGGTACACAGTGACGTGAACGCGAGACGGGCACCGGCGAACCGAACCCACCTTTCGAGCGGAAACCGTTCACCGGGTCGCGCTGTCACCGAACTCCGGGCACAGCACAGAGGCACCCATCGCGTCGGTCGGTCTCGTCCGGTCGACGCCGACAGTCGCGACCCGTCGACACGGTCTCGGCCACGACGTGGCCGCGGGCCGTGTCCGTAGCGCCGGACCACCGCAACGAACCATGAACGACGAGCAACAGACATCTCCGTCGAGCGCCGTAGAGTACACCGAGTTCACGCTGGGAAAGAAGACGATCAGTCTCATCTCCGATCCGGACAACCCACGAGCGTGGCTCAAATCCGACGTGACGACGACGGTCGAACAGTAGGTTCCCCCACCCACCCGATTCTCCGGACCGAACCGGCCCAGCGGACGCGCCGTCGACGGGTCGGTCACCGTCTCCTGTCGGCCGGGTGACTCCTGCCGCCGTCGCGCTCTAGATGAATAGAGTTCCGTCCCAGTGGAGTCGTTCTACGTAGATGGAACCCATATCACGGATGGACGTGTACTGGAGTGTGTGAGCAACGGGCAGAAGGCGGATGACCGCCTTCGGCTGCACGCGCTTGTTCACAGTCCAACTGCCATGCGGATCGTATCCGACCGTGGACGCACGTACCCCATCCATCCCTTCCCACAACTCCCTCGTGCGACCCACGGCCGTTTCGTCGACGACCGACGAGCGTCGGATGCGAGCACCGACGACGGTGTCTGTCCCACACCACTCCGTCGTCGCCACACCACCCTCTCCGTCCAATGACTACACAGCCTCCGAAACCTCACAGTTCCGTAGAGTACACCGAGTTCACGGTCGAGGGAGAGACCATCGCCCTCGTCTCCGATCCGAACCGCGCACACGCGTGGATTCGGTCGGACCACACCCTCCCCGTCCGCGAGTGAGCCGTCGACGACCGGCGTCGGCTCGCGTCCTCCGGCGAGACTGACGTTTTACGTCGGTGTAGCGTGAACGAGTACCATGTACCACACAGTGTTGGTAGCTACCGACGGGAGTTGGTGCTCCGAAGCGGCGGGCGACCACGCGATCGACCTCGCACGGGAGTACGACGCCAGCCTCCGCGTCGTCTCGGTCATCGAGATGGACGTCGCCTTCTCCGAGTCGATCAGCGAACAGATGCTCGCAGACCTCGAACAGCGAAGCGAGAAGGCGGTCGAGACGATCGCGACCCGCGCGCGAGATCGAGGCGTCACCGACGTCGAGACGGCAGTCGTCCGCGGCACGGCGCATCGCGCGATCCTCGAAGACGCACGCGAACACGACGTCGACCTCGTCGTCGTCGGCACGCACGGCCGTCGCGGACTGGACCGACTGCTCCTCGGCAGCGTCGCCGAGCGCGTCCTCAGGACGGCCGACCTCCCCGTCCTGATCGTCCACGACGAGGAGCGCGAGGAGTCTGACGAGGCGACGTGAGCGTTCGAGCACCCAGCGTCGAGACGACTCTCACTCGTCGACGACGACCACCTTCACCTGTCGGACGCCGCGCATCGACCGCAGTCGGTTCGACAGTTCGGTGAGGTCGGCGGTGTCGCCGTCGACGGCCAGCGTCTCCATACAGCGGTCGTGCGAGAGGTGGATGTGTTGGACGGAGATGATCGCGTCGGCGAACTCGTGTTGGACCCGCTGGAGGCGGTCGGCGATGCCCTCGGCGTGGTGGTCGTGCGTGACGACGATGGTGCCGTAGTGGCGGCCGTCGCTGTCGGCGTCCCACTCGTAGGTGACGAAGAAGTCTCGAAGCGCGTCGCGGATGGCCTTCGAACGACTGTCGTACTCCCAGTCGTCGACGATGGCGTCGAGCCGAGAGACCATCCCTCGCGGGAGGGTGAGACTGATCCGGTCGAACTCGTCGGTCATGGCTCCGTCTTTGCCAGGTCTCTCCATCAACCTTCGCTTGGTGGCGCTCCTCGAACCTCCGTAATACTGTCCATGGAGAAAGTATTACTTGAGCCGCGACAGACGCGACGGTATGCATATCCCGGACGGGTTTCTCGACCTTCCCCTCGCCGCGGGCTGTCTCGTCCTCGCGGGAGCGGTGCTCGCGTTCGCCGCTCGCCGGGCGGAGGAGACGCTCGACGACGTTCGAGTGCCGCTGCTCGGCGTCGTCTCGGCGGGGATCTTCGCCGCACAGCTTCTCAACTGGCCGATCCCCGGCGGGACGAGCGCGCACTTCGTCGGCGGCGCGTTCGCGGCGATCGTGCTCGGACCCCACCTCGGCGCGCTGTCGGTCGCCTCGGTCGTCGTCATCCAGAGTCTCGTCTTCGGCGACGGCGGGCTGACCGCCATCGGCGCGAACGTGCTCAACATGGCCGTCGTCGAGGTGTACGCCGGCTACGCCGTCTACCGCGCGCTCCGCGACGTCGACGAGTCGCTGGCCGTCTTCGCCGCCGGGTGGCTGGGTATCACGCTCGGCGCACTCGCCGCCGCCGTCGAACTCGGCCTCTCCTCGGCGTTCGCCTACCAACTCGGGACGACGGTGACCATCATGGGCGTCGGTCACCTCGTCTTGGGACTCGTCGAGGGAGCCATCACGCTCGTCGTCTACCGCTACATCGTCCGGGCGCGCCCCGACGTGCTCGCGACCACTCCCGACGCGGAGGTGACCGCATGAGCGAGCAGGACGACGGCCTCCTCGGCCGACCGTGGGTGCGTCGCGCGCTGGGCGTCGTCTTCGTGCTCGTCGTGCTCGCCCCCGCATTCGGGTGGGCGTCGGGGGCCGTCGGTTACGCCGAACCGCTCGAGAACGCCGCCGAGGCGACCGGCGCGACGGAGCACGCGGAGACGTTCAACGCGGGCGTCCTCCCCGACTACACGGTTCCGGGTGTGGACCCCCACCTCGGCACGTTCGTCGCCGGACTGGTCGGAACGGCGCTCACGCTCGGCGTGACGCTCGGACTCGGCCGCGTCCTCGACGGATGACGCGCGGCCGCATCCTCGACCGAACGGCCGCCGAACTCGGTGCACACGTCCGACTGCTGTTGCTCGGCGAGTCGTACCCCGCTCGCGACGGCTTCCTCCAGCGCGTCGATCCAACGCTGAAACTCCTCGGCGTGACCGCCGTCGTCGTCGCCGCCGTCGCGACGCGCGAGACGGGGGCGCTGCTCGCGCTGCTGGTCGCGGCGTTCGGACTGGGGCGACTCTCGGCGGTCCCGTTCCGGACGCTCTTCGCTCGCGTCTGGCTCCCGCCGACGCTCTCCGCCGTCGTCGTCGCGCCGCGAGTCGTCCTCACCCCGGGGACGCCGCTTGTCGCGCTCGGACCGCTGTCGCCGACCGACGCGGGCGTCGCCTACGTCGTTACGTTCGTCGTCCGCGTCGCCGCCTGCGTCGCGCTGCTCTCGCTCGTCCTCCTGACGACCCGCTTCACCGACCTGCTGGCCGCGCTCCGGCGACTCCGCGTCCCGACGCTGTTCGTCGGCATCGTCGCCGTCACCTACCGCTACCTGCTCGTGTTCCTCCGCGAACTGCAGCGACTGGTCGTGGCTCGCCGCGCGCGGACGATCGGCGGCCGTCGACTCTCGCTCCGCGAGTCGTGGCGCGAGTCGGGGAGCCTCCTCGGGACGTTCTTCGTCCGCACGCTCGAACGCAGCGAGCGAGTCCAGGCGGCGGCGGTCGCTCGCGGCGGCGGACGACGGGCGATCGACGTCGGCGGCCGTCACCGGACGACGTCGAGTCGGCGCTCGGACGTCGCGTTCGCGGCGCTCGTCCTCGTCGGCGTCGCCGGGGTGGTGGTCGCGTGACCGACCCCGTCGTCGACGCCCGCGACGTGACCTACCGCCACCCCGACGGTACCGTCGCCGTCGACGGCGCGAGCCTCCGCGTCGACTCGGGGACGCGCGTCGCCCTTCTCGGGGCCAACGGGGCGGGCAAGAGCACGCTGCTGCAGCTGCTCGGCGGCCTCCACGACCCGGACGAGGGCTCCGTCCGCTGGTTCGGCGACCGCGACGCCGACGCGGTCCGGGACCGACTCGCCGTCCTCCTGCAGGACGCCGACGACTACCTGTTCAACCCGACGGTGCGCGAGGACCTCAAGTACGGCCCGCGACAGCTCCGCCTGTCGACGGCCGAGATCGACGCCCGAGTGAGGGAGTTGGCGGCGCAGTTCGACCTCGGGGGCCTCCTCGACCGACCGCCGTTCCGGCTGAGCGGCGGCGAGAAGCGCCGCGCCGCGTTCGCCGCGGCGCTCTCGACGGAGCCGGACGCCCTCTTGCTCGACGAACCGGTGAGCCACCTCGACGCGCAGAACCGCCGTCGCATCCTCGACGCGCTCGACGAGCTCGCGGCCGACGGCGTGACGACGGTCGTCGCCACGCCCGACCCGGATCTCGTGCCGGCGGTCGCAGACCGCGTCTGTCTGCTCGGCTCGAACGGCCGTGTCGTCGCCGACGGGACGCCCCGCGAGGTGCTGACCGACCGCGAGCGGTTGCGCACCGCGGGACTGCGCCCGCCGACGCTCGTCAGACTCTTCGACGATCTCGACGGCGTCGACGCCGACGACGTCCCGGTGTCGATGCCGGAGGCGAGAGCGATGCTCCGCGCGCGGGACGGGCGAGAGTGAGCGTCCGTACCGACGTGGCGTCGATGCACCACAGACGGGCGAGCAGTGGCCGTTCGCGAGCGGAGGCGGACGTCTGCCGTCCGGCGACGCTCCGTCCGGTCCGCCGGCGCAGTCGTCGACCGCTGCGACGCCGAGAAAGGGACGACCCTGAATGACCAAGCTCACGGTCTATCTCCGTCGAGAGACTCTCTTCTCTCGCAGGCTCGCGAACGAGCCAGCTGGGGTCGACCTGCCTCTGACACTGTTCGTCGACCTTTCGGCACGCGCCGACCCACGATAGTAGCTCGTGCAACTGTCTCCACACCCGACCGCACGACAACGGCTGGTCGAGTGTGGGACGACGTGCACTCTACTATAGTTCTCTCCGACGAGCTACGACAGACCGACACACAGTACGTTCATAGTGACAGCTCGCCATCTACTCGCATCGTGATCGCCGAGTTTTACCTCGAAGCCGAGGTGCTCCGGAACAGCCTCCGGGCCGCCCCGGACGTCACCGTCGAACTCGAACAGCTGTACAGCACGCCCGACGACCCGCTGCGAAACGTCTTCTGGGCGACGGGGGCGGGCGTCGACGCCTTCGAGGCGGCACTCCCCGACGACGACAGCATCACCGACTGGGTCCGGCTGGAGACGACGGAGATCGGACGGCTGTACCGCATCACCTACGCGCCCCACATCCTCGATCTCCAACTGTACCGGATCGCGGGCGAGGTCGACGCGCTCGTGTTGGACGCCACCGCCAGCGACGGGGTGTACGAGCTCCGGATGCGCTTTCCGAACCGGGCGGCGTTCGACGACTTCTGGACGCGTGGGACGGCGCTCGGTGCCGCGTTCGACCTGCAGGCGATCTACGCACCGCAGCCCGGCGTCGGCGCCGACGGCTGCGTCCTCACCGACGCGCAGCGCGAGACGTTGCTCGCCGCGTTCGAGCGCGGCTACTACGACATCCCGCGCGGCGTGTCGCTCGCCGAGCTCGCCACGCAGTTCGGCATCTCCGATCAGGCGGTCTCAGAACGGCTCCGGCGGGCGACCCGTGCGCTCGTCGCCGAGACGCTCGTCTACGAGGCGAGCGGCGGCTCGACCCACCGACGGCTGTCGAGCGGTGTCGAAGAGACACGGCCTCGGCAGTGACGTGACCGCCAACAGATTCTTGTGTGCGACGTTCAGACCAAGAGGTAGAGCCATGAGCCAGGCAAGCCCAGCCGGTCGGAACGCGCTCGTCGAGAAACTCCGCGAACGCAACTGTGAGTACTGCGACGACGGGACGCTGGTGGAGGGGACGTACAAGGACAACGAGGCGGTCGTCTGCGACGAGTGCGAGACGCCTGCACTCCAGCTCTGGTGACGGAGACGACCGAACCGAACCCGACTCAGTCGGCGACGACCGGATCCGACGCCTGCTTTTTCCGGCTTACCGTATGAAGCGCCCAGTGGCGACCGACGGCGAACGGTGGTTGTGTCCGACGACGAACGCCGAACAGTCGAAGAGCACCGTCGCCACGAACAGCGGAGCCTCGGCGGCCGAGAGACCGCCGAACAGGAGCCAGATCGCGTAGCACGGGAGCATCACGGCGACCCAGAACGCGATCAGTCGGACCGCGCGAACACAGCGGACGAGCGACGACGTCCCGAGTCCACGCCGGGAGACGACGTAGCCGGACGTCCGTGAGACGCTCGCTGCGCCCGCCGCATCCGACGTGGTGGACGTTCCGACCGGCGTGGACGAGTCGCTCATCTCACCGGACCTCGTCGAGCGAGACGTACGACCCGCGTTCGGCGGATAGCCACCGCGTCGCGGTCATCCCTCGCTCGCGGTCGAACAGGACCACCTCGTCGGGGGCGAACTCGCCGACGACGCCGTCGAGGTCGGGGTTGAACGTGTAGTCGATAGTGAAGTCGGGCCACTCGCCGGTCGTCGGTCGGAGACGGGGCTGTGCTTCACTCACGCCGGGTCACCTCCGCGGCCGACACCGCAGGACGCCCGCTGGAAGACGAACTCGCCTGATGGGTCGAGGTTCCGTGTATCATCACTCGGTGATAGCCCACGCTCCTATATGAAAGCAAGATAACAGAGGTGTAACTCGCGACGCTTACCCGGTAGTAAGCCGCGGATTCCAAGCGTTCTTACGGCCAGCGAACGAACGGAGGCGCATGCCAAAGGTCGAAGTCAACCTATCGGATGACGTTCACTTCAGGTTCGAACGGATGGTCGACGAGGAGTTCGTCACCGAAGAGCAGGCGGTCGAAGAACTGCTGACCGCAGGTCTCGAGGCGTACAACGCAGGTACCGGTCCGGCCGACGACCGAAGCGGGTTCGAGGAGGGGATCGAGGGGAACCTCTTCGACACCGACGAGGGCGACCCGAGCGAGCGGGACACGCTGTAGGTCACAGCACGGTCACGCCGAGTCCGCCGACGGCGGCGAGTCCGCCGAGACCGACGCAGATCCCCCAGAACGGGACTCTTCTCACCAGTCGCATCAGCGCGCCGATAGTCACGTAGCCGACGAGCGCGGCGACGGCGAGCGAGACGACCGCGGCCTCCGGCGTGATGCCGGGCAGTCCGCCGCTGTCGGCGAGTGCGAGGACGCCACCGCCGAGTGCGGCGGGGATCGAGAGCAGAAACGAGAGCCGGAACGAGGCCGGGCCGTCGTGACCGCGCAGGAGCAGTGCGCTCGCGGTCGTCCCCGAGCGGGAGACGCCCGGCAACACCGCGATCCCCTGCAGCGCACCGACGAGGACGGCGTCGACGGCGTCCGGCCGGGTGCGGTCGCCGAGCGCCAGCGTGCCGGCGAACCGCTGGAGCAGTCCGGTGAGCACGAGGAGCCCGCCGACGAGCGCGACGAACGCGCCGCCGGTGAGCGCCGAGACGAGGTCCTTCAGCGCCGTGTAGGCGGCCATCGCGACGACGCCCGAGACGACGGTGGCGACCGCGAGAAACGAGAGCGTCGCCGTCTCGCCGTCGAAGGCGTCGCCGGGTCGCCACGCCGGCAGTCGAGCGAGTTCGGTACGGAGTTCGTCGTGGTAGTAGACGGTCGCCGAGAGCGCCGTCCCGGCGTGGAGGAAGAGCGCGAACGAGACGGCCGTCTCCGGCGACGACCCGAGCGCGGTCAGCGCGATGGCGATGTTGCCCTCGCTGGAGACGGGGAGCCACTCGAAGACGCCCTGCAGCACCCCGACGACCAACGCGACAACCAACGGACGGTCCATATCTTCGCCAGCGTGAGGGAGTGATAAAAGCGGTTCGGGACGCAGAGCAGGGCGAACCGGTAGAGGAGTGGTCAGACCCGGCCGGCCTCGGCGAGCACGTCCCAGACGAGATCCGAGAGCAGGTGGGCGTAGAGGACGACCGCGGTGAAGACCGCGAGGAAGACGTCGACGACGAGCAGTCCGGCGACGGCGACACCGCCGATGACGACGTGGCTCAGGAGTCGCCGGAGCGTGCCGACGTCGCCCTCCTCGAAGATGGCGTTCTGTTCGGCGAAGACGATCCGCGGGTCACGGAGACAGCGCCGGACCGCCGTCCACTCGCCGGTGTTCAGGCGGGCGACGAGGAAGTGGTCGAAGTCGATACCGACGCCGACGACGGCGGCGTAACCGACGAGGAACCACCAGGGGTAGCTGGCAGTGACGTCTGCGAGGGCGACGGCGGCGCCGACGACGACCGAGATGAGGAAGTGTTGGTTCGAGTAGATGGGCGTTCACCGTCCGACTCCAGAGCGGCCACCGCTATCAAACCGACGGCGCGGGCTCAGAGTCGCTCTTTGCTCGAGCTGGACCGCGACGAGCGAGAGCGCGAACGGGACCGAGCGGAGCTGCTCCGTCGACTCGACCGCGAGGACCGTCCGGATCCCGACTGCAGTCCGCCGACCCGTTCGGCCACGCCGCCGCGCACGCCGTCGAGCAGTCCGCCCGTGTCGCCCGCGAAGCGACGGGCGAGCCGTGGGATCGACAACACGAGGTGGAACAGCCCGACCAGAAGCGGGTCCGGCGCGACCAGGTAGACGAAGACGCCGGTGAGGAGCAGTCTGATCCCCAGCATGAGCAACAGTCCGTTGACGAACTCGTGGGTGATGAGCGGCCCCTGATGCGACCGACGGCCGTCGTCCCCGCCGAGCGAGGAGAGTGCAGTTACACAGCGCTCACGGAGCGAGTCGTTCGACGGTGACCGTCGTCGGGTGCCACCCAGACCAGGCATGGAGAGTCGTTTCTGCTCCGGGGGTAAGAAAACCCGTCATCCGGCCGTCAGACGCTGTTCTGAGATGTGAGAGGTCAAGATAGTGGTACGACCCGTCCCACAGCCGAGCGGAGTCACTCTGCGAGGAGGGGTTCGGAGAATCGTCGAAGAGTCGCGCCGGGGCTATGGCTCACACCCGGTGCGAATCCGGAATGCCACAATTCGAATGTCTCCGGGCAAGGAGTTCGAATTGCAACTCGTCCTACGTCCGTATGGATGAATAAGGTACTGGTTAGATACTGAACGCCGATCGGCGAGTAGTGTTATATGTATAACCCCGTGGAGAACGGCGGCCGTCGCCGGCCGTCACTCCTCGCCGAGGTATGCAAACACACAAGTGCGTGTCACCCCTTCGAACTGCAAGCGAATGTCGCTCTCGGAACTGATTGCGGGCGTCGAAGACCACGAGAAGACACTCACCGTCGTCAACGCCGACACCGAAGTTGCGGACAGCCTCCGCGAGCACTTCGTCGATCGGAACGTCCGGGTCGTCGAGGAGCACTCCGACTCCACCCCCGCCGAGTACGCCGTGCTGGGCGAGCAAGACAGGTTTCTCACCGCCGCGAGCGTCGCCGAACTCTTGGAGGAGGAGACGCGGACCGAACCGGGGTTCACCGACGCGTCGTACCGACCGATCCTCGACGCGATGGACGAGACGATGTTCACCTCGTTCGACACCGGTCGGATGGTCGCCGCCTCCCGAGAGATCGAGGATCGCGCCTGGCGAACCGGCCGAGGCCAACTCCACGCCGGCTTCCAGACGCTGTCGACGTTCACGGCACAACGCGACGTGTACGAACGCCTCGGGACGCGAGGCGAACTCGACGTCCACGTCTATGCGACCCCCGACACGGAGACTCCCGCCGACAGCGGCGTCCGTCTCCACCTCGCGGACACCACCGAGATCGCACGGTCGTGGTTCGTCGTCTACGACGGCGGTGGCGTCGACGCGAACAAGTGCGCACTCGTCGCCGAGGAGCGCGAGCCAGGTTCGTTCTACGGCTTCTGGACGTACGGAGCCGACACCGTCGACTACATCCTCGACCATCTGACGAGCACCTACGCGTTCGCCGAGACCGATGGCGGCGACGACTGCGAAGGCTCCCGCTCCGGACGTCGGCTCGACTCTCGGTGAAGTGTCGCCAGAAACTGACCCCGTCTGTCGGCCGTCGAACGGAGGGCCGACGTCGTGGGGGTCCAACGAGCGAGCCGGGCAAACTCGCCCTCGGATCGCTGTCAGAGGTACGCACCGACACGGAGACGGGCACATCCCGCGCGGTGACGGGTAACAGTAGTTTCGCCGGCCCCCTTGTCTTTGTCCCTGCACTATCAGGCCTTTATATATTCGGAGGTGGCTGGTCGACGAACGGAACGGTCGGCGGATCAGAGCCCCATCGCTTCGATCTGTTCCTGATAGCGGTTGCGGATGGTGACCTCGGTGACCTGCGCGACGTCGGCGACCTCGCGTTGGGTCTTCTTCTCGTTGCAGAGCAGCGAAGCGGCGTAGATGGCGGCTGCGGCGAACCCCGTCGGTGACTTCCCCGACAGCAGCCCTTTCTCCGCGGAGACGTCGATGATCTCGTTGGCCTTCGACTGCACCTCCTTGCTGAGTTCGAGTTCGCTCGCGAACCGCGGGACGAACTGTTTGGGGTCGACGGGTTTGAGTTCGAGCCCGAGCTCCTGGGAGACGTACCGATACGTCCGGCCGATCTCCTTCTGGGAGACGCGCGAGACTTCGGCGACCTCGTCGAGGCTCCGCGGGATCCCCTCCTGTCGACAGGCGGCGTAGAGCGCGCTCGTGGCGACGCCCTCGATGGAGCGTCCGCGGATGAGGTCCTCGTTGAGTGCCCGTCGGTAGATGACGGAGGCGACCTCCCGGACGGAGTCGGGGACGCCGAGCGCGGAGGCCATCCGATCCATCTCGCTGAGTGCGAACTGGAGGTTGCGCTCGCCGGCGTCCTTCGTCCGGATGCGCTCCTGCCACTTCCGCAGGCGGTGCATCTGGCTTCGCTTCTCCGAGGAGAGCGACCGCCCGTAGGCGTCTTTGTTCTGCCAGTCGATGGTCGTCGTCAGCCCCTTGTCGTGCATCGTCTTCGTCGTCGGCGCGCCGACCCGGGACTTCGACTGCCGTTCGGAGTGGTTGAACGCGCGCCACTCCGGCCCACGGTCGATGTTGCTCTCGTCGACGACGAGTCCGCAGTCGTCGCAGACCAGTTCGCCCTCACTGTGGACCAGGTGGTCGGAGTTACACTCCGGACACGTCTGTTCCCCCCGTTCGGACTCGGTGTCGGTCTCGCGCTCGCGCTCACGTTCGCGCTGTCGGCCACGAAACGAGTCTGTCATCGGGAACAACTCACTTGTCCCGTGTTTAACTGTCTGTCGGACGATGACACGGGACACTGGTCGCTCGGACGGTCTCGCCGAATAGTTTGTGTGGTTGTGGAGTTGACGCACAATACTTTTTGCCTTCAGTCGGCTACCGTGCTGTATGGACGAACAGCAGTCGACCGGAGACGACCCCGCCGACCGGTCGGCGTCGGAGTCACCCTCCGGCGACACGGACCACGCCACGTCGGATGCGACGTTCGACCCGACCGACGAACGTGCGCGGACGATGGGGCGAGGGTTCTTCGAGGAGACGAGTTCGCCGGGGTCGGCGATGGCACATCTCTACCGGGGAGAGATCCATCGGATGAAGATGTGGCGCGAGCGACTGGACCACACTAGCAACTGGGCAGTGACGGTGATGGCTGCCATCCTGACGTGGGCGTTCGCCGACTCGAGGAACCCACACTACGTCATCCTCGTCGGCGCGGTGATGGTCGGCATCTTCCTCGTCATCGAGGCCCGCCGCTACCGCGGCTACGACATCTGGCGCTCGCGTGTCCGACTCCTCCAGAAGAACGTCTTCGCGTACTCGCTGGACCCCTCACAGGGGATCGACGACGAGGACTGGCGGCCGAAACTGAGCCGTGACTACCACAAGCCGACGACGAAGATCTCCTACGAGGAGGCCGTCGCCCACCGACTCCGTCGGGTCTATCTCCCGCTGTTCACCGTCTTGGGCGCTGCGTGGCTGTTCCGCGTCTCGATGATGGGCGTGACCGACTGGCCCGCCGGTGCCGCGATCGGGATGGTCCCCGGAACCGTCGTGACGGGGACAGTCGTGCTCGTCTACCTGGGACTCGCGTGGATCACCTTCCGGCCGCGTCGCTGGCAAGCACAGGGCGAACTCCGGAACCACGACATCGGCGCGTGGGACGAGATGGAGTGACCCGCCGCTCACGTCGTCGGTAGGGGTCGCCGTTCGACGTCGACCATCGCTCGATCGGCGAACTCGGCTTCGTACACGTCCGGCGTCTCCAGTTCGTCGCGCCAGAAGGTCGCGTCGAACCGATCGTCGTAGTGGTTCAGAACCGCCGTGAGCAGCTGACCGTGCGTACCGACGACGACGGTGCCGTCCTCGTACCGCGACAACACCCGGTCGAGCGCAGCGAGTCCGCGTCGCTGTGCGGCGAGACTCGACTCGCCGTCGGGCCACGCGAACGACCAGTCTTCCCACACCGCGGCGACGGCGCTCTCGAACGTCTCGCCGATCGTCTCGACGGGGCCGTCCGTCAGCCGTCGCTCGCGGAACCCGGCGTCGACGTCGACGCCGAGCCCGTGACGGTCGGCGACGGGTTCGACCGTCTCGTACGCGCGCCGGTAGGGACTCGACACGACGGCGTCGATCGACTCGTCTGCGAGGAGCGTCGCGACGCGATCGGCGGCGTCCCGCCCCTCCGCCGAGAGCGGTCGCTCGGCCTCACGATTGGGAACCCACGGCGACTGGGCGTGTCGGACGAAGTAGACGGTGGTCATTCCGGAGACGACTCCCGACAGCGCCAAAGCGGTTCCGTTCGCCGCAGACGCCACCGAGTCCGACGACAGTAGTCGACAGCGCGCGCGAGAACCGAGCGGCAACTCGGCGCGTCGGACGGCGTGACCTTTCGGACGAACGGTCAGTTCTCCGGCGGCATCACGTTCTGTTTCGGCCAAACGACCATCGGATTTGTCGCTTCTATGGTCCTATTCCGAGGATAGGATTACGATCACCAATAGATTGATTACCTTCGACGACATTCGACCAGTTGTATGAGCGCAGGAACGACAACCACACGAAACTGGGAGAGTCCCGAGACGTGCCCGTTCTGTGGTGGCGAACTGACGGACGGCGGCGCGGGGTTCATCGACCACATCGACGACCACCCTAGCTGTCAAAACGAGTTCCGCGACTGGCGCTCGATGGTCGCCTCCGACATGAGCGGCGAGTGGGGTGGCTGACGGTCACGATTATCCACTCCCGAACCTCGATGTCACGGCCCGCGCCGGCCGAAACGGTGCCTCTCAGTCGGTGAGTCCGTACCCCTTCTTGAACAGATAGACGTCCAGCGTGGCGACGAGCACCGTCAAGAGGAGCAACACCGCAAGCGACGCGTTCGGGTCGACCTCTGCACGGCCGATGAAGCCGTAGCGGACGCCGTTGACCATGTAGATCATCGGGTTCAACAGCGAGACGTCACGGAGCATCGGCGGGATGTCCGACAGCGAGTAGAAGACGCCGCCGAAGAACACCAACGGACGAAGAATGAACTGGTTCATCATCGTCAGGTCGTCGAAGTCCTCCGCCCAGAGGCCGCCGGCGACGCCGAAACTCGCGAACAGCAGCGTGATGACGAGCATGAACGCGACCAGGTAGAGCGGCTGGGCGACGCCGACGCTGGCGGCGTACAGCGGGTTGATGATGGCGAGGCCGAGCAGGGCGACGAGCACGCCGACGATGACGCCACGGGTCGCACTGGAGACGATGTAGGCCCAGACCATCTGCCCGTAGGAGAGCGGCGAGGTGAGCGTCTCGTGGATGTACTCGTTCCATCGGCCGTGGAAGATACTGAACGAGGCGTTCTCGAAGGCGTTGGAGACGGCCCCGAGCACGATGAGCCCCGGCAGGATGAACACGATGTAGGGCACCCCCGCGATGTCGCGGATGCGCTCGCCGAGGATGAGCCCGAACACCGAGAAGTACAGCACGTTCGTGATGAACGGCGGTGCGAACGTGTTGCGCGGGCGGCGGACGAACCGGAGGATCTCCCGGCGGACGAGCGTCTTGAACCCCGTCGGAAGCAGGCTCACTGCGTCTCACCTCCGATGGTCGCCGACTGTCCCTGCGTCATCTCGACGAACACCTCCTCCAGCGAGGTCCGCGAGATGTCGAGGTCGACGATTTCGTGGCCGGCACGGTCGAGTTCGCGGACGATGTCGGGAGCGACGACGCCACCCTGTCGCGCGGTGACGACGAGACGGCCGTCGACGAGGTCGACGTCGTCGATGTGGCCGTTTCCAGCTGTGAGCTCGGGTATCGACGTCGGCGACTCGCGGAACGTGATGGTGATCTTGTCGGCACCGCGGTCCATCAGGTCGTCGGGGCTGGCGACCTCGACGACGCTCCCCGAGTCGAGGATAGCCACCTCGTCGCAGAGCCGTTCGGCCTCCTCGATGTAGTGGGTCGTCAGTAGGATGGTCGTCCCGTTGTCGTTCAGTTCGGTGATGAGGGTCCAGAGGTCACGGCGGAGCTGGACGTCGACCCCGGCGGTCGGTTCGTCGAGGATGAGCAGGTCGGGGTCGGTGATGAGCGCGCGCGCGAGCATGAACCGGCGTTTCATCCCCCCGGAGAGCCAGTCGAAGCGCGTGTCGCGTTTCTCGTAGATGCCGACGCGTCGCAGGACCTCGTCGGCGCGGTCGCGTGCCTCGTCGGCGGGGATGCCGTGGTAGCCCGCCTTGTGTTCGAGCACCTCCTTGATGGGGAAGAAGCGGTCGACGTTGAACTCCTGGGGGGCGAGTCCGATCGCGTCGCGCGCCGCCTGGTAGTCGGACTCGACGTCGTGCCCGAACACCCGCGCCTCGCCGCCGGACTTACGGACGAGTCCGACGAGGACGTTGATGAACGTCGTCTTGCCCGCCCCGTTGGGGCCGAGGAGTCCGAAGAAAGAGCCCTCGGGGACGGTGAGCGACGCCCCGTCGAGCGCCTGCACGTCGCCGTATCGCTTGTGGAGATCTGAGACCTCGATCGCAGCAGTCATTCGTCTCACAGTCGACGACACAGCGCATTAAGCGGCGTGACCGACGGCAGTCTTGCCTGAGAACCACACACCGGCAACGGAGGCCGGAACCGAGAGACAGTAGCGTGGTGCGCACAGCCGTGGGCTGGGGCATCACCCGACATAGATGTATACTGGAAGACATTTATATCATCCGCTCAAACGGCCGAGATATGCAGCGACGAACTGTCATCGCAAGCCTCGGTACCCTGCTCGTGGCCGGTTGTTCCGGCGCACCCTCCAACGATTCGTCGAACAACTCGACCGGCAACGGATCGGCGTCCGGCGACGCCCCCGCCCCGGAGTTCACGTTCCGCTCGATGGGGCCGGAGACGACGCGCGTCACCCACATGGACGGCGACCGGATCACGGACGACGCGACGAAGGAGGTCTACGTCACCGTCGGCGGCGAGCGCGCCGTCACCTGGGTCTCCGACTCCGCGGAGGAGACGGCCGGCTCTTACCCCATCTCGGTCGGCAACTACGTCGAAGTCGAGACGACCAACGGCGACGAGGTGGCCGTCGTCTGGGTGAGCCAGGACGGGGGCGAGGAGACGCTCGCGACGCACACCGTCGAAGTCGAGAGTACGGCGACGCCGACGTCGACACCGTCGGGTAACGAGTCGACCGGCAACGAGACGACGAGCAACGAAACCGTGACCGGTAACGAGACGACTACCGGTAACGAGACGACTACCGGCAACGAGACGACTACCGGTAACGAGACGACTACCGGCAACGAGACGACTACCGGCAACGAGTCGGCGTAACGCCGCACTCGTCACCGGCGTCGACCGTCATTTTTTGTCGGGGCATAACGCTCTGAGCCTCGCCGCCGTCGCGCGAGCAGCGATGGCGTCGCCGTGTTGGACGACGCGACGAAGAGTGTCGACGGCCTGCCCGAAGAGGAACGCGTCCGCTCGACCGCTCTCGTAGAGCGCACGGTCGAACTCGTCGAGGTCGTCCAGGAGTCGACCACCCGACTCGCGAAGGTCGGAAAGCGTCGTTCTGTCGTCTCCGTCGAGCAGCGCGGCGACGGCGTCTTCGGTGTGCGTTCGTGCGCGGCGTGCGTAGGAGGCCGTCGAGTCGAGCCACTCGTCCGGCGGCGACTCGTCGACTCGACCGGCGGCCGGCGCGAGTTCCGCAGCCTGCACCGCGATGCGGCCGAGTCGGTCGGCCGCCACCCGGTAGTCGAACAGCGCCGGTCGACCGAATCCGAGCGTGTTCAGCGTCTTCTGGTCGGTCAGCGTCCGCTCGAAGTAACGCTCGACGACGGCCGCCCGGCGTTCGGCGTCGCGGCGACGTTCAGTGACGTGGGACGCGAGTTCCTCGTCGGCCGTGGTCAACGCGGTCACTGCGTCGGTCTGCATCGAGAGCGCGACGTACTGGAGCTGCATCACCGTACGGTCGATAGACACCGTCTCCGTATCGAGCAGACAGCCGACGGTGACCGCGTCGCCGGTGTCGGCGACGATCTGGAAGCCGGTTCGACCGTTGACCGCTGTGGTGACCGCACGCCGCTGGGCGGGCGAGAGACCGTCGCCGACGAACCGGACTCGGTCGTAGCCGAGACCGTAACACCGTTCGACGGTCCGGCGGACCGCCGTCGGCGACTCGTCTGCGACGTCGACGGTCGACGTGCCGCCGTCGGCCGTCTGGTCCGCGCCGATGACGAGCGATCCGTCCGCTCCGGGACAGAGCGCGAGCTGCATCCCCGGTTCGATGCCGTGGTCACAGGCCCACTGCTTCGGTAGCGAGATGGTGTAGGTCGAGCTTCCGGTCTGCTGGACCTTCCGACGCTCCATCTCCGGTCACCCGAACTTGCCGGTGATGTAGTCTCCGACCCGCTGGCTCTCGGGGTCGGTGAATATCTTCTCCGTGTCGTCGTACTCGACGAGTTGGCCGCCGGTGAGAAAGACGGCCGTCTGATCCGAGATACGTTGGGCCTGCTGCATGTTGTGTGTGACGACGACGACGGTGTAATCCTCGGCGAGGTCGGCGATGAGATCCTCGATGCGGGAGGTGGCGATGGGGTCCAGCGCCGACGCCGGTTCGTCCATCAGGATGACCTCGGGGTCCGTCGCGAGACAGCGAGCGATGCAAAGCCGTTGTTGCTGGCCACCCGACAACTCCAGCGCGTTGTCGTCGAGGCGATCCTGCACCTCGTCCCAGAGCGCCGCGTTCCGTAGTGACTGTTCGACGAGCGCGTCCGCTTTCTCCGTGGTAGCGGTACCGAGCAGTTTCGCGAGCACACCAGAGTTGAGATCGCCGTGTTTCCGCGGTCCGTACGTGACGTTGTCGCGGATCGACTTCGGGAACGGGTTCGGCGACTGGAACACCATCCCGACGCGCTTGCGCAGTTCGACGAGGTTGACGCCGTCCTGGTAGATCTCGTCACCGTCGAACGTGACGGAGCCGTCGACTTCGGCGGCGGCGATCCGGTCGTTCATCCGGTTGAGACACCGGAGGTACGTCGACTTTCCACAGCCCGACGGCCCGATGAGTGCGGTCACGCTCTCTTCGGGGATGTCCATCGAGACGCTCTCGAGCGCGTGGTCGTCACCGTAGTAGACGTCGAGGTCCTCGACCGAGAGCTTCGCCTCGCCCTCGAACCGGTAGTCGGTCCACTCCTCGCGGACCGCCTCGTCCGTCTCGCCGACCGTGGTGGTGCCGGTGTTCGTGCTCGTGTGCTGTTCGTCCGTGCGTGGTTTCGCGTTACTCATGGTACAGTTTCCTCCGGAAGTAGAGTCGACTACCGATACCGATCGCGTACAGCCCCAGGACGACGAGCAGCAGGACGAGCGCCGTCCCCCATCCGAACTCCTGGACGGAGAAGGGAGCGCCCTGTCCGGGGAGCCGTCCGCTCGTAATCGACGTGTACAGTTGATACGGGAGCGCGCTGCCCGCGGTCATCAGTGCCTCGTTCGTCACGAACGGCGGCGCAAGCGAGAACTCGAACGAACCGAGCACGTTCGGCGTCGAGTTGGCGAACGGGGGGCCGCCGAACGTTAAGAGCAGCGGCGCAGTCTCGCCAGCGATACGACCGACACCGAGGATGACGCCCGTGATGACGCCGGGCATCGCCGCCGGGAGGACGACGCTCTTGATGGTCTGCCACTTCGTGACGCCGAGTGCGGCGCTCGCGTCGCGGTACTCGGCGGGAACCGCCTTGATCGACTCCCTGCTCGTGATGACCACGAGCGGAAGGAGCATGAATCCGAGCACGAGCTGGCCGCCGAGCAGCGACTTGCTCCCGTTGCTGACGCGGGGGAGCAGGAACGCGAGCCCGAACAGCCCGAAGACGATGCTCGGCGTGCTCCAGAGCCCGTTCGTCGCGATCTCGACGAGCTGGGTGAACCGGCCGTCCTCGGCGTACTCGGTGAGGAACACCGCAGCACCGATACCGAGCGGGACCGCGAACACCATCGCCCCGACGACGAGCCAGAGCGTCCCCACGATGGCCGGGAGGACGCCCGGGACGTCGACGTACAGGCTCTGACTGACGTTCATCAGGAACGGAATCGAGACGAGACCACTCCCGCCGACGGTCGCGTCGGTCAGCAGCGTGTCGAGCCCGTTGACGACGATGAACCCGACCAACAGCGTGAGGACGGCGAGCATCCCGAAGACGCTCACGCCGACGAGCAGGAACGCCCCGCTCTGTCGACCGCGCGCGCCGAACCCCGCTCGGGCCTTCGCGGCACTCCAGACACCGACGAGCGAACCGACGATGGCCAGTGCCGGGACGACGACCGGGGCGGTGAGTGTGAGAGAGAGCGTCTCCGGCGACCACGACCAGCCGGTGCCGACGAGACCGGTCGCGAACACGGTTCCGACGAGGAGCAGGAACGCGCCTGCCGGTACCGTCGACCCGATATCTTCGTCCGGAAGCACCGACACCGCCGCAGCGATGGTACCGACGACGAAGCCACCGAGCGCCCAGCCGACACCGCCGAGACCGAGCAGTTGCGACGTGAGCACCCCGCCTGTGACGAGTCCGAGCGACCCGACCAGGACCCCGGTCACCAGACCGGCGGTGTGGGTCGGGTCCGTCTCTATCGCGCCGGTCGTCGACGCGACACCGAGCCCGAGGATACCGACGGCCATCAAGACGAGACACAGCCCGAGCGCCTGGAACAGCGAGACGCCGAGGACGTCAGTGCCGGGGGTGACCCACCGGAACAGCAGCAGCCAACTCGCCACGAAGGCGAGCACACCGAGCCCGATGGTGCCGGAGGCGACGCGGTTACCGAGGCTGGAACCGTCGGTGACGAGCGACGTCTGTCGGACGTTGCTCACTGTGCACCCCCCAGCTTCTCTCTCGTGCGCGATTCGATGTACTGCGCGCCGACGCTCATCGCGAAGACAGTGACGAAGAGGATGACGCCGCCCGCGAAGAGGGCGCTCAGGTGGACGCCCGACGCGTTGCCCGCCTCGAAGGCGATGACGGTTGTGAGCGTCTCCCCGTGTGAGCCGAAGACGTCGTACAGCGGCGTCGGGAAGCCGGATTTGTTGTGAGTGATCATCACCGTCGCGGCCATCGTCTCCCCCATCGCGCGGCCGACGCCGAGGATGACCGCAGCGGAGACGCCGGAGAACGCCGCCGGGACGGTGACGCTCTTCATCGTCTGCCAGTCGGTCGACCCCATCGCCAGCGAGCCGCTCTTCATCGACTCGGGGACCGTCGAGAGGGCGTCCTCGGCGACGGTGACGATGGTGGGCAACGCCATGATGCCGATCATCGTGCCGACGGTGAACAGGTTCCCGATGGTCGGCGTCGACAGCTCGGAGTAGAAGTAGTCGTTGACGATGACGAATCCGATGAACCCGTACGTGATAGAGGGGATACCGGCCATCATCTCGATACCCGGTTTGACGAACTCACGGACGGTTCCGGGAGCGATTTCACTCAAGAACAACGCGCCCGCGATGCCGAGCGGGGCCGAGACGAGCGTCGCGATGGTGGTCGTCACGAGCGTCCCGAAGATCATCGGCGTCAGCGAGTACGTCCCGCTCCCCCACAGCGGCTTGTCCGTCTTCGTGAGCAGGTCCAGCCCCATCGCTCGGAACGCCGGAATCGCCTCGAGGAAGATGAACGCGATGATGAGTCCGAGGATGGCGACTGTCAGGATCGTGGCTAAGAACGTGAGTCCGCGTGCAGTTTCCGGTTGATACGCGTACCAGCCGACTGCAGCTAGCACGACGAAAGCGAAGAACGGGACGGCAGTCCAGCGTGACCCGGTCATGAACAGGACGAACGTCACGAGCAGGATCGCCGCGCCGATCCCCCACAGCGTCACTGCGCCGTCGTCGTACCGTGAGCGGTAGTCCGCGGTAGTGGTCGACAGTGCGTCTAACATTGTTACGAACGTGATGGAAAGTAATCGTGGTGGTCGAAACGCGAACGACGGTCGCCGCGATCAGTTGTAGTTGCCGGGCTTGACCTTCTCGCGCTGCTTCTTCAGGCGCTCCTCGGGGAGCTTGAAGTAGTTGTTCGCTTCGACGAAGTTCTTCTGTCCGAAGTCACTGAGAACGAAGTTGAGGAACGCGGCCTCCTGCTTCGACGTGTCTTCCCACGTGTAGGCGTGGAGGTCACGCGAGAGCGGGTACTCCTTCGAGCCGAGGTTCTTGCCGTACTCGTAGAGCGTCCCGTCGATCTCGAGGCCGATGGGCGGGACCTGTCCGTCGGGCTGGACGAACGCCAGTGCGATGTAGGCGATGGCGTTGTCGGCCTGCGAGACGGCCTGCTGGAGCTGCTGGTTCTTCCCGTAGCGCTGGTCCGGACTGATGGATGCCTCGGGGTCGCCGTAGACGTTGCTGCGGAACGCGGTGTCCGTCCCGGAGCCTTCGGCGCGACCGAGCGCGAGGATCTCCTTGTCCGGACCGCCGACGGCACTCCAGTTCGTGAGTTCGCCCTTGTAGATCTGCTTCAGCTGGTCGAGGGTGATCTGTTCGACGCCAGCGTCGACGATCTCTTTCGAGGCGACGATGGGCTGTCCGTCGACGCCGACGACGTGGTCGACGAACTTGTCGAGTTCCGACTGGGAGACGTCCTTGCCGCTGAGTTCCGCCTTCGCCGACGCACTGGCGTCACCGATGTCGACGCGACCGTCCATCACGCCTTCGATGCCGGTTCCGGAGTGGCTGAGCGCGACGTTCACGAGGTACGGCGGGTTACTCCGTTCACCCGTCGCCTCGTACCCGTACAGGCCGGCGAAGTAGTCGGCGAGTCGCTTGTCGGTGTCGTACGTCTCGGCGGCCCACTGCTCCGGCCAGTAGTCCTCGTCGCCCGGCTCGGGGTTCGAGTTCCAGTAGCTCGCACCGGTGTTGGTGATGGGGAACACCGTCGAGGAGCCGTCGGCCGTCAGCGGCTGGGTCGACCCGGCGCTCTCGCTTTGGGTCTCCGTCCCGCCGCTCGCGGCCTGCTCGCCGGAGTCGGTGTCAGTGGAGCTGCCGTTGCCGCTCGTCCCACCGTTGCCAGAACAACCGGCGAGCGCAGCGACGCCGGCTGCGCCGGATGCAACGAGGAACTTGCGCCGCGATGCCGAGGTGGCCTGCCGCTCTGAGTCACGCGTCATCACCAGCACATCCCCGGTTCAAACGTAAGAGGGCTGCTAATACCCGAATACAGTAGTCCCACACACTACTGGTTGCACGGTAGCAGTCAGCGGAGCAACTGACGAATATATAGACCTATTTGTGGGTCGGTACGTTCCGCTGGTTGATAATATCTCGTCGTTTCAATTTAATTGTTGCGTCTCGTATGATTCAATCTATGGAAGCGAGTGCGACAGTCACCCCTGATCGCAGACACTGACACGACGTGTCACACCAGAACAACGTTTATGGTGTTGGGAATAATCGTGTCAAACACGCCAATCGCGTGGCAGTCACGCCGCGCGAGGTGACTCCCATGACCACTCCGACCCACACCATCCCGACGCTTGCTCGCTATGGCGAGACCGTCGGGAAGATTCGTCGCACGAACTGCGACGGAGGGGTCGGCGTGGACTCTCACCCGCGCACTCGGTTCGACCTCGTCGTCGCGTAACGCAGGACGCGGCGGTCGTCGGTCCGCTTCTCTGAACCCTCTCGGAGAGCAGGGCCGACGCTGTCGGTCGACCCGAGCGCGGGTCCACCCTTCTCCGCCGCATCCTCACACCGACGACAGTCGCCGGACTGTCACCGGTGGTCGACTCGATCCGACCGGCCTCGTCGGCTGACGCCCACGACCGACGAGCGGTCGTCGGTCGTCGACTCGACCGCCACCCGACCGGAGAGAGGCATCGCTACCCCTGCGGGCACCGCCCGTGGAGCGCGCCTTCGCGGCGCGTCGCGTTCGAACCGCGACAGGGGCCTCATGTCAGTCCAGAAGAGACCCGACGTGACGGTTCGCGCCGAACTGACCGTCCTGGTGTCGCGGCACGCCCGCGGCGACCTCCACGACGGCGTCCGCGACCGTCTCCGCAAGATCGACGGCGTCCAGGCGATCGAGACGGTCGACATCCGCGGCCTCCAGCCGGGGTTGAACGACCTCACCGTGGAGGTGGAGACGACGCTCCGCCTCCGTCCGGACGCCCCCGACGACGAGAGCGTCGCGGCACAGCTCGCCGACGGCTTCGGCATCAAGCGCGCCGTCGCGACGGTCGACTCGCACACCGGCGTCGGTTGACGGACCGTCGTGTCCGTCCGCCGTCGTCGGTGACGCGAGTTCGGCGCTCCCACCCCGCGACGCTCGTCGGCCCCCCGAACCGCTCGACGACTACATCCGAACTCACAGCCCCCGATGAAACGACATCGCGTCGCCCGACACGACAACGCACGACCCTACGACCACCGACCCGCACCCCCGGCGCTCGTCTCGCTGGCGCTCGCCCTCGTCACGCCCGCCGCCGTGTTCGCGGTCGCCCACCCGCTGCTCGCGGCCCTCCTCGCCGTGGTCGCAGCCGTCGGTCTCGTCGGCTTCCGTCGACGAGAGTGAACAGGTCGAGCGGCATCGAACGCCGCAAGACTGAGTCCGGTCAGTTCGTCGCTCGCAGTCGCTCGATGCGACGGCGGGTTCGCGGATGCGACCGCACCGGAAACGGAATCGGTTCTTCACCCGCTTCTTTCGACTCGTTTCGTCGCCTCAGCGGCTGCTCTTCGTACATCGCCTCGACGGCCGCCGGGTCGGTCCAGTCGATGTCGGCGTTCGAGTCGACCGTCTCGCGCTCACGGTGTTCGAACGGGTACGGCAGGAACGACACCGCCTTCACGCTACTGTCGTGTGCGCGGAGGTCACGCGACGGAATCGCCCGTGCTCGGTCGTCGAGCGTCGCGAGTGCGCTCGCCAACGCTACCGGGTTCCCGGTGAGTCGTGCCGCCGCACGGTCGGCGGCGTACTCCCGCTGGACGGCGAAGAGGCGGAAGACCGCCTCGCTGACGACGCCGAAGACGAGTCCGACGGCGATACCGACGAGAGCACTCAGGAAGTTGTTCTCGCCGAGACCGACGAACCCTCGTTCGTCCGTTCGGTCGACGTCACGACTCAGTCGCTCGGACTGCCAGACGAGGTACCGGTGTGCGACGATTGCGGGTGCTGCCGCGAACACCACCGCCAACCGGTCGCGGTTCACCACGTGGGCCAGTTCGTGTGCGAGGACGGCGGCGAGTTCCTCCGCGTCGAGTGCGTCGAGGAGTCCCGTGGTCACGACGACCACAGGGTTACCCGGACGGCCAGCGACGACACTGTTCGGGACGGGTGAGTCGGCGACGGCGAGCCCCGGTTTCGGAACGTCGGCCTGGCGGCAAAGACGATCCAGTAGTGCGTGGAGGTCCGGTTCCTCCTCGGCGGTGACCGTCTGCGGTGAAACCGACCCGAGCGTTCGCCAGTAGGCGTAGGCCGCTTGAAGGGCGACGACAAGCGGCGTTCCGACGGCGGTCGCGAAGAGTGCGTCTCGGAGCCCAACGGTCGGGAGAGTGTACGCAACGAACCCTGCCGGGCCGAACACGAGAAGCGCGTCGAAGCCGAGGACGACGAGGACGGCTCCTACAAGTCGAACCCGGAGCCAGTGGTCGGGACGGAGCGACATCAGCAGGGGTTCGGCGGTCGAACGGGAAAAACCACCGGGGAAGGTGGGGGAACCGACCGGCGCTGTCGCCGGGAGAGTCAAGCCGATTGCCGCCCTCCCGAGTCGTGTGAGCGAACAGTCGTCCGGAGAGTCGTCGTGGCTCCCGCCAGCCGAGAACCTCGACGAGGCGGAGGTTCGAGAGACGCTCGACCGACTCCACGGTCTCGGCTACCTCCTCGACGACGCCGTCCGAGTGCCGGGAACGAACTACCGGATCGGACTCGACCCGCTTCTCGGTCTCCTCCCCGTCGTCGGCGACGCGCCGGGGGCCGTGCTCGCGGCGTACATCGTCGTCGAGGCCGCGTATCTCGGCGTGCCGCGAGAGACGCTGCTGCGGATGTTGTTCAACCTCGTCGTCGACGCCACCGTCGGGTCGCTGCCCGTCGTCGGTGACGTGTTCGACGCGGTCTGGAAGGCCAACGCACGCAACGTCCGACTGGCGGAGGCGCGCCGCGTCGACCCCGATGGCGGGGCCGCAGACCGTCGGTTCCTGCTCGTCGCGACAGCAGGGTTGTTCGGCTTCCTGCTTGCACTCGGCGCAGCGTCGACACTCCTCGCCGTGTGGCTCCTCGGAGAACTCGGACTGGTGTAGCTCAGTCGTCGCCGGGGTAGGCGTGACCGGTCGACTGGCTCTGCGTGTGGCTCTCGGTCCGCGTCTGTGCCGGGGAGTCGGGAACGTAGACGTTCTCCGGGAGGAATCCGCGGCCGAGCCGAGCCTGGAGTCGAACCACGCGGGGGAAGACGGCGTCCCACTTCATCAGGGCGAACCCGAAGCAGATGAGTGCGAACCCACCGACGGTGGCGGCGGTGATCGACTCGCCGAGCAGCGCCCAGCCAGCCAGTGCCGCGAACACCGGCACCGCGTAGTTGACGAGGCTGATCTCGGTCGGGCCGAGTCGGTCCAGGAGGTGGAAGTAGATCAGGAACCCACCCGCACCGGCGGCGACCCCGAGGTACGCGAGCGAGAGGAGGACGTCTCCCGACCACCGGACGGTCGTGACCGACGGCTCACCGAGCGCGACGTGCAGGACGTGCAGGAGTCCGGCACCGACCAGCATCGTCCACGCCTGCGCCGTCGACAGCGGGAGTCGCGCCGGGAGACGGTCGGTCAGGACCGCTCCGAACGCGAAGCTCGCGGCCGAGAGGAACATGAGCGCGACGCCGGTGAACTGTCCACCCAGCGCCGTGGGGTCGGGGTCGGCGACGACGACCACGCCCGCGAGGCCGAACAGCACGCCCAGCATCCCGGGGAGGCCGATGCGCTCGTCCGGCAGCAGAAACCACGCGAAAAGCGGCGTCAGCATCGGCGTGGTACTCATAATGATCGCGCCGGTCGCGCTCGTCACGTACTGTTGGCCGGTGAACAGCAGGCCGAAGTGTAGTCCGATGACGAGGACGCCGCCGACGCCGACGAGAATCCACTCGTCACGTCCGCGCGGGAACCAGCGGTCGGTTCGCGACAGCGCGACGGCGAAGAGCAGCAGGCCGGCGACGTCGTAGCGCAGCGCCGCAAAGAGGATCGGAGGGAGTTCCGCGAGACCGGATTTGATGGCCATGAAGGAGGTACCCCAGACGAACGCAAGCGCGACGAACAGCAGTGCATCACGGTGTTTAGTCAGATTCCATATAGATTTCATCGTATCGTGTATCCCAGTCGGGGAACCAACGTAATAGCCCCGGGCACATGAATATTCTCGAACCCTCGATAACACGCGACACGGGTGTGACGCCCTCTCAACTCCAGGATCTTACACGATTGTTGACCCCGTTGGTACGGGGCGGTGGATACCTCGAATAAAGTCGAGCGATCCCGTCAGCGCCGTCGGGCGATCAGCGCGAACCCGGCGAGTGCGAACAGCACTGTGAGAACACCGAAACCGGGTGACTCCGTCTGCGTCGTCGACGGGGAGTCGGGACGCTCGGTGTTCGTCGACGTCGGCGTCGCGTTCGTCTGGGACGTGGCCGTCGAGCGGTTCGACGAGTCGGATTGAGTACTGGAGACGTCGTCGCCACCGTCGTCCGAGAGACCGATAGCGAACGTGGAGAACCCGGGCGACGTCGCGAGATACGTCGTCCCGCGTTTGTGTTCGGTGTCGAGCGCCTGCCACTCGCCGTCGTGGTATCGGTACAGAACCACGTCTGCAGCGGCGGCGTCACCCGAGATCACACCGTCGTCGACGGTGAACTTGATCGTCGCCGACTCGATCTCCCCGTCTTTCACCCCGTCCGTCTCGACGTCGAAGAATTCGACGGGCGTGTGACCGTCGAGCGCTCGACTGTCCGCGGGCTGGTCCGTGTTGTCGGCGACAGAGAGATCGAAGCCGTAGCCGAACACCGGCGTCACCGCGACGCGGTCGACCGTGGCGTCACCTGCGTCGACGCCGTCGCCGAGCGGTGCGCGGATGAGTTCGCCTCGCTCTTCGGGCTCGAACGAGACGTGTGCGACCCCGTCCGTGACGGTGACTTTGGCGGGCGTGTCTTGGCCAGCACTTCCACCGCCGCTACTACCGCCACTGCTTCCGCCGTCGACACTCGTGTCGACCTCGAACTCTACGTGACGGTCCTCGGTGAGAGTCACCTCCGTCTCCTCGACGGAGCTCTCGAACCCACACTCGTGGACGTCACTCCCGTCGTCGAGACCCTCCTGCACGTCGACCGAGATCTGGACGTTGCCGGCGGCCTCGATGCCGGCGTCTTCGTTGTCGTAGTTCACTAACTGACCGTTCTCGTTCGTCTCCATACACCACCCGGCGACGGAACCGTCGTCCGAACGGTGAGTTACCGTGACGTCCGCCCCGTGGACCGGATCTCCGGTCTCGTCGACGACCGAGACCGTCAACAGGTTAGCTTCGGGAAGCGTCGTCGTCCCGAGGTCGGTCTCGCCGTCCACGTCGACGGTACCGAGCGAGTAGACGTCCGGGACGCCGTCTCGTGCGAACGTTTCGTCGCCGTTCTCGCCCTCTTCGTACTGGAGGTAGCCCAGGTCGTACGTCTCACCCTGGTGGGCGGAGAGTTCGAAGTTCCCGCTCGCGCCGAGCGGAAGATACTCGACGTGTTCCCACTCCTCGGTCGCCGCGTGGACGAGTCCGTCTACAGGTTCGTTGCCCGCAGACTCGACGGACCCCGTCACCGGAACGTTGCCAGCGGTGTTCCCTGCGGCCGCGACACTCAACGGGGCGGTTCCGACGACCGCTGTGAGGACGAGCAGCGTCGTGACGGTCAGAGTGGTGAGCTTTCGGGACGTCACGCCGACCTCCGACGAGACAGTCGATGATGTTCAGCGCGCATACTGTCGGTGAGAAATAGTTTGTACAAAGGAGTGTCGGGCGAGTTATCAATCTCGAGAATCGGGGCAAGCAGGTGACGGAGGGGGGCGACCAGCGCGACCGCGAACCCGATGCGGCCAGCGACAAACGGTAAGACAGTTACCGCTGCTCCGGTTGGTACACGTATGAGCATCCTCGACGACGCCCGCGCACTCGCCGAGAGCGGGCCTCTCTGCGACGCCTGTCTGGGGCGCGTCTTCGCCGACCGGAGTTTCGGGCTGACGAACGCCGACCGCGGACACAGTCTCCGAGTCGCGGTCGCTCTCGACGCCGACGAACCGTTCGAACCGGTCGAGACGGACGACTGCTGGGTCTGTGAAGGCCGTTGCGCGGAGTTCGACGAGTGGGCCGAACGCTGCGCGGAGAGCGTCGACGGCGTGGAGTTCGCGACGTACCAGGTCGGGACCCGGACGCCGCCGCTCGTCGAGGAGAACGAACTCCTCCTGCGCGAGGGGGCCGGACTGCCCGAAGACGCCGGCGAACTGTTCAAATCGGAGTTCAACCGCGAGGTGGGCAAGCGGGTCGGCCGACTCACCGGGACGGAGGTCGACTTCGACCGCCCGGACGTCCAGTTCACGCTCGACCTCGAGGGCGACGACGTCGAGACGCGCGTCCACTCGGCGTTCGTCTACGGCCGCTACCGGAAGCTCGAACGCGACATCCCGCAGACCGAGTGGCCCTGTCGCGAGTGCAACGGCAGCGGCTATCAGGGCAAACAGCCCTGCGACTACTGTGGCGGGTCGGGCTACCTCTACGACGAGAGCGTCGAACAGCTCACCGCGCCCGTCGTCCGCGACGTGATGGACGGCGTCGAGGCGCTGTTCCACGGTGCCGGCCGCGAGGACGTCGACGCGCTGATGCTCGGGACGGGTCGCCCCTTCGTCGTCGAGGTGAAAGAGCCCCGCCGCCGCACCGTCGACGTCGAGCAGTTGGAGGGCGACATCAACGCCTTCGCCGAGGGGAAAGTCGAGGTCGAGGGGCTCCGCCTCGCAACCTACGACATGGTCGAGCGCGTGAAGGAACTCGACGCGAACAAGACGTATCGCGCGGAGGTGGAGTTCGGCGACGACGTCACCGAGGAGGGGCTGGCGGAGGCGCTCGCCGAACTCGACGGCGCGACCATCGAACAGTACACGCCGAACCGCGTCGACCACCGCCGCGCCAACCTCACGCGCACGCGAGACGTCTACAGCGCGACCGGCGAACTCCACGACCCCCGACACGCCACGGTCGACGTCCACGGTGCGGGCGGGCTCTACATCAAAGAACTCGTCTCCGGCGACGAGGGGCGGACGAACCCCAGTCTCGCGGGTATCCTGGGCGTCGACGCCGTGGTGACGGCGCTCGACGTCGTCGCCGTCGAGGGCGAGGAGGAGTCCTTCGAGGACGAGGCGTTCTTCCGCGACGAATAGCGACGGACAACACCACACTTTTCTGAGAGGAAAGAGACGTCCGGGTCGAACGCCCATGGGTGAGAATCACGCCGACTGGGAGGCGCTGCGCGAGGAACTCGACTGGGACGACGCCGAGACCGAACCCGACGAGATCACCGTGGACGAACCGCGGCTGGCGGTGACGCCGAACCCCTGAGACCCCCGTCGGCGACGGGGACGCAACTGTTCTGTCGTACCGAACGCCGAGTGACGACCACACGAGAGGAAAACCGCTTTGTCGTCGCCCGGAGACCCACCGAGCATGACACGCGTGGGCGCGGACGAGGCGGGGAAGGGGCCCGTCCTCGGACCGATGGTCGCGGCGGCGGTGCGCGCGGAGCCGACGACGCTCCCCGACGGCATCGACGACTCGAAACGCGTCTCGCCGCGTCGACGCGAGGCCATCGCCGCCGACCTCCGTGCACGCGACGACGTCACCGTCGGCGTTGGCGTGATCTCGACCGACCGCATCGACGACCCCGAGACGGACATGAACTCGCTGACGGTCGCCGCACAGGTCGAGGCGGTCGCCGCCGTCGCCCGCGGCGGCGACACGGTCGTCGTCGACGCCGGCGACGTGAGCGAGGCGCGGTTCGGCCGACGGATCCGCGAGGGCGTCGCAGCGGCGGGCGCCGACGTCAACGTCGTCTCCGAACACGGCGCAGACGAGAGCCACGAGATCGTCGGCGCGGCCAGCATCGTTGCGAAAGTCGAACGAGACGCGAGGGTCGACGCTATCGCTCAAAAGTACGCCGTGTACGGCGACGTCGGCAGCGGCTACCCGAGCGATCCGACGACGCGCGAGTTTCTGCGAACCTACGTCGCCGAACAGGGAGAGTTGCCCGACTGCGCCCGCCGGTCGTGGTCGACCTGCGCGGACCTGCTGGCGGCGAACGAGCAGTCGTCGCTGGCGGAGTTCTGAACTAGCTCGGATCGTCTCCGGGTTCGCCAGGAGTGGGGAGCCGAAACTGCTCGACGAGTACGGCCGCACCGACGACACCGACGGCGACGCCGAAACCACCGGCCGAGAAGCCGCCGAGCAACGCGTGAACGCCGGTAAACAGCGCGAGCCCGCCGAGGATCGTCGTCTGTAGCTGGCGTATCGCACCGGAGAGTTCGTCGCGGACGACGCGTCGCATCAGTTCTTCGGAGGGTTCCGAACCGTCGGTTGACATGGCCGTCGAGTCAGGTGGTCGGAGCAAAAACGTTCCGTCCGAGACGCTCTGGTCATCGCACAGCCGTCGCTGGCGGAGTTCTAGCGCATCTCTTCGAGGCCGACGTAGGAGCCCTCTCGGGCCGTGATCCAGCGCGTCATCAGCTCCCACTCCTGTGCGTCGGCCGGATAGACGGTACACTCGTCCGGCGCGTCGTCGTACTCGACGATCTCGGCCCGGTACTCCGCCGCCGGATGCGGGAAGCTGTCGGGAGCGGGTCGTCTGTGGCCGTCGGTCGTCGTACCGTTCGAGTCGTCCGGAAGGGGAGAGGATGCTGCCATGAGTGATCTGATGCCGTCGATAGCCGGCGGGGTCGGGTGGTCGCAGTTCGCTACAGCTGCTGCTTCTCACGCCGGTAGTATAGATAAGGACAGTCGTTCCCAGTCGCTGGGAACGAGCCGTCGGGTCAGTCGCTACGGGACGTCCGCGTCTCGACGCGCTGTGCTCGCCGCTCCGTGAACGACTGCTGTCCTACTAGCGAGACCAGCCCGAACAGTGCGAGCAGTCCGCCGAGAGCGACGGCGTAGAGGGGGAGCCCCAGCAGCGCGACGCCGACCACCAGGAGTTGCCCGCCGCAGAAGAGCGCGAGACCGCCGAACAGCGTCTTCCGCTGGTGGCGGAGCGCGGCATCGGTCTCCTCGCGGACGATGTGTCGTACTTCTCGATGTGTCAGACTGGCGTCGTCGGAGGGCATACTTCGCGAATCCGTCGGTCGAAAGAAAAGCGTTCCGCGTCGGTCAGCGGTTCTCGGTCAGCAGTGCGCGCAGGATGTCACCGTAGGCGGGTCGCGTCAGCAGTACGCCGGCGACGACGCCGAGGATGGTGAAGATGGCGAACCCCTGCAGGTCACCCAGCGAGAGCACCGCCAGCGGACTCATCGCGATGATGGTCGTCGCGGCGGCCGCGCCGATGACCCAGAACGCCTTGCGGAACCTCGACTGGAAGATCTTCCGCGAGCGGACGTCGCCCTCCTGCATCACCTCGTCGGCGATGATGATGAGGTCGTCCACCCCCGTCCCGATGACGGCGATGAACCCCGCGATCACCGAGAGGTCGATCGGGTAGCCGATCGCCGCGGCGAACCCCAGCAGGATGACCACCTCCGAGAGCGCGGTGACGATCATCGGCAGCGCCACCTTCGCCTCGCGGTAGCGGAGGAAGACGACGCCGCTGACGGCGAAGACGGAGATGATGCCCGTGATGAGCGAGTCGACCTTGAAGCTCTCACCCTGCGAGGGCGAGATGAACGAGGAGGTCCCCTCGCCGCCGTCGCCGATGTCGAGTTCGGCCGGGAGCGCACCGGCGCGGAGGTTGATGGCGAGATCCTGCGCCTCAGAGAAGTTCTGCGTGCCGAGGATGAACTGCGGGTCCTGCGTCCACTCGCCGCTCAGCATGCTCGAGGCGAGCGACGGCGACATCCCGGCCGCGTAGACGACCTCGCCGTCGACCTTCGTCACCAGACACGGGTCGGTGCTGTTCGGTGCTTCCTGATACCGACAGGTCGTCCCGCCGGGTTGGGCGACGCCGGTCTCGACGACGTCCTGCCGGAACGGTTCGGCCTGCTCGTCGCTGATGACGACCGGGACGTGCGGTCCCTGGCCGCCCTCACCCTGCTCGGCCGCGCCGATGCGGCGGAAGTCGCCCTGTTCGAGGACGGCCTCGCGGGTCGTGTACGACCCGTTCTCCGTCCGGTAGTAGATGTCGATGCGGACGCTCCCGCGGTCGTCGACGAGGTCGATGACGTCCGAGCGGTCCTCGCCGGGCACCTCGATGAGGATGAAGTGCTCGCCCGTCGAGGTGGTCACCTGCTGGACCGTCCCGCCGCTGAGGCCGGCCTCGTTGATCTTGCTCTCGAGGACGGCGACGGTCTGTTGACGGGTGATCTCGGTGACGCCCTCGCGGACGTTGCCGTACTCGTAGCCCGCCGCGTCGAGCGCGCTCGCGAGCTGCTGCGTGCTCACGTTCTCGGAGGTCACCTCGACGGCGTTCGACCCCTGCTCCTCGCCGGCGGGTCGGGCCGTCACGTCGGTGACCGGCACGCCGTCGAGTTCGGCGGCGACGTTGTCCTCGACGGTCGAGAGGCTCTCGTTGCGGAAGTCGACCTCCTCGGCGGTGACGCCGACCAGCGGCGCGCGGATGCGCGTCCCGCCGGAGAGTTCGAGGCCGAACTGGAGGTTGGTCGGTCCCTCTCGTGCGGCGTCGTCACCGGCCGCCGGTGAGTCGCCCCCGGCGGTCACCGACGGCGGTGCGAACAGCGCGAACGTGCTGGCGAGCAGCACGACGATCAGGACGACGACGCGCCAGTTGTCGCGAAGGACGCCCATCAGCGGGCCACCCCCTCGAACTTCCACCAGCGAAGCAGGCTCAGGTTGAGCAGGTAGGTGTTCATCAGGTCGGCCGTCAGTCCGAACACCAGGATGATGCCGATGGACGACAGCAGCTGGATGCCGAACAGCGTCGCCGTGATGGTCATGACCACCATCGCCGCCAGCGACGTGAGCGTCATCGTCACACCGGTCCGCATCGCGCTGCCGACGGAGGTGTAGAAGTCACCGCTGCGCCGCAGGACGTGGTTGTTCAGGAGGATGTCCGAGTCGACGGAGTACCCGATGATCATCAGGAGAGCGGCGACGGTCCCGAGCGAGAGTTCGATCCCCAACAGGTTCATCAGCGCCACCGGGATGACGATGTCGGAGAACGCCGAGATGACGACGGCGATGGAGGGGACGAACGTCCGAAACATCGCGAACACGAGGAGGCTCATCCCGAGGAAGGCGATGGCGACGCCGCCGATCGCGAGCAGCTGCGTGTCGGCACCGAAGCTCGGTCCGACCGCGTCGATAGAGCGGATCTCGAACCCGGCCTGTCGGGCCTGGTTCTCCAGTTGAGTGGTGCTCGGGGCGTCACCCTGGTTCGCCTGGAACGTGACGATGTAAGTGTTGTCCGCCGCGGCCACGGAGCGGATCGACTCCGGGGTCGTCGAGAACGCCGACTGGATCTGCTCGCGGGCCGCACCGTCGTTCGGGGCGTCGACCGCGACGCGGAGCTCCGTCCCGCCGGTGAACTCGACGCCGGGGTCGACCGGCGTCCCCGTCAGCGCGAACGTCCCCGCGATGACGACGAGTGAGACCGCGAGCACCGCCAGCGGGACGGCCGCGAGTTGGCGATTCGAGTACCGCGTGTAGTCGACCTCGAAGAGGTCGAACGGGAGGCTGATCTGTCCCGACACGGGGTCAGGCCACCTCCGGTACTGCGAACAGAGTCATGAGTTCGGGTCGTTCTGGACGCCGAATAAGCCTTCTTCTTTCCAGACCGACACACGGCCGACGAATGCGGCCGACGCGGACCGAGCGACGGCCGCGTCGTCCGCCGCCCGCGACGAGAGACATTTGGGCGTGGGAGGCCAACGTCTCGACATGAGCACGAACACCGGCACGGCCACGCGCGTCGTCCTCTCCTACCCCGCCGAACTGAGCCGGTGGGGTCGCGACCAGGTGACGAGCAGTCGTTACGTCAACTATCTGCGCAAGACGGTCGGCGACGTCTCCGTCGGCACGGAGTTCGAGGAGTTCGCCGACGTCGGCTGCTGCGGCAACACGCTCGACGTCCCGTTCCGCGTCGAGGCCGTCGACGGCGGCGACGAGATGGGACCGGACACCGAGATCGAGTTCGTCGAGCGCGACGCGAAGATGGAAGGCGGGTGGCGAGTTCAGAGCGCCGCTGGTCCCGAGGAGCGCTGAAGACGACCCGCCTCACCGACGGTTCAGGGCATGTAGCGGACGCTCACCACGCCGGGAGCCCACCGGATCTCGACGCGGTTCACGCCGAGGCGGGCGGCTCGGCTGAGCGTCGATTCGACGTCGTCCGCGACGTCGTCGACGGCCTGCTCAGTCTGCTCCTCGGGGACCGTCAGGACGTGAATCTCGCCCGTCCCCGCCCGTTCCTCCCGGTGGAGGCTGCCGGTCTCCTGGGCGGCGGCGAGCTCTTTGACGTGGGCGGTCGGCGACTCGTCGTTCCGCTCGATGGCGATCGTCCAGCGACGCTCGATCTCGATCAGTTGCCACGAGACGTTCATCGGCGGGTCGGGTGCGACCGTCCCCGTGACGGCGTCGTGGACCTCGACGCCGGGGTTCGTCGACAGCGTGTGGACCTGCCCGTCGTGGACGTCGCGGAGGACGGCCGACTCGTCGTCGGCCGCCGTGACGAGGAACGTGCTCTCCTTCCGTTCGTCTTCCGTCGGCTCGTCGGTCATTGGACGCTCTACTCCGTCTGTCCTTTTGCCGGTTTCGTCGCGCGGGCGGTGCGGGAGACGCTCACACGGGGCGTCGCGACGGGGTGTATCGACGACGCTCGGTTGACGTGCGGTCGAGGTTAGGTCGACGTGCGGTCGACCTCACTCGCCGACCGTGCGGTGGACGAGCCAGATGAGTCCTCCCGCGAGCGCCGGCGGGAGGACGGCGGCCGCCTGCGGGAGCGCGTAGAGCACCGAGACGACGGGCGCGAACAGCCCGGTCGGCTGGCCGCGACACACCTGCTCGCCGTCGAGCGTGAAACACTCCGGCACCGAGACGACGAGGCCGACGTACAGCGAGGCGATGAACACGTAGCCGGCGACGGCGAGCAGCTGGTCGTAGCGCGCCCCGGCGTCGGCCGCCAACGCTCGGCGGTGGCGACGTGCGACCAAGAGGACGGGCGCGACGGCCGGCGCGACGAGAAACAGGCCGACGACGGCGTAGAAGGAGCGCGAGAGCGTCAACGACCCGCCCTGGATGCTCGCGGTCTGCCCGATGAGGACGACCAGGCTGAGCGCGACGAAGAGCGAGAGCAGCGCCGCGGCGAGACCCCCGACGAGCACGTACGACTTGAACAGCCGGGAGTCGGTCCGCCCGAACGCGTAGGGGAACGCCCCGAACAGTCCCCGATAGCCGTCTGCCATTGGTCGAGGTTGGGGCTTGGTGTGATTAAACTGCCCGATTCGGGCGTTCGAACGCGGTGTCGGCAGGCGACTGACGACGACAGCTCCCCTCCGACGGGCGACAGGGACAACGCCTTTACTCCCACCCTGCGCGCGTTCATCCATGTACGTCGACCTCGGCAACGCGCTCGGTACGACACCCGGCGTCTCCCGCGAGGCGCTGGAGCGACTGGACGGCCGCGTCGCCGACGCCCACGAACGCATCGAGCAGGGTCGCGCCGACAGCGAGCACGGCTACGCCGCGCTCAATCTGCCGGAGACGACCGACCCCGACGAGATCCGGAACGCGGTCTCGCGGTTCGAAGACCCCGAGGCCGTCCTGACGGTCGGCATCGGTGGCAGCGCGCTCGGTGCGGCGACGATCTCCGAGGCGCTCGACTCCGACGTCGACGCCTACTACCTCGACAACGTCGACCCCGAGTGGGTCTCTGGGCTTCTCGCCGACCTCCCGCTGGACGACACCGTCGTCAACGTCGTCTCGCGGTCGGGGACGACCGCCGAGACGCTCGCGAACTTCCTCGTCGTCCGCGACGCCATGGACTCGGCGGGCGTCGACTGGACCGACCGCACCTTCGTCACGACGGGCGAGGAGGGGAACCTCCGCGACCTCGCGAACAAACACGACCTGCCGGCGCTTCCCGTCCCGGACGGCGTCCCGGGGCGCTTCTCGGCGCTGTCGACGGTCGGGATGGCCGTCGCCGCCATCCAGGGTCACGACCTCGACGCCCTCCTGGCGGGCGCCGCCGACGAGGCCGACCGCCTCTCGGAGTCGCTGTTCGAGTCGCCCGCCTACGCCTACGGCGCGACGACCTACGCGCTCGACCGCCGTGGCGCCTCGATCAACGCGATGATGCCCTACGCCGAGTCCTTAGAGTACTTCGCCGAGTGGTTCGCCCAACTGTGGGCCGAGAGCCTCGGGAAGGACGGCGTCGGTCAGACGCCCGCCCGTGCACTCGGCGCGACCGACCAGCACTCACAGCTCCAGCTGTACCGCGCCGGCCCGCGCGACAAACTCGTGACGCTCGTCCGACCGCGAGAGAAAGAGGACACGCCGATTCCCGAGACGGACCTCGACGGTCTCTCGTATCTCGGCGGGTCGTCGCTCGGCGACCTGCTCGACGCCGAGTTCGAGGCGACGGAGGCCTCGCTCGCCGCGGCCGACTGTCCGAACGTCCGCGTCGAGATCGACCGCGTCGACGAGCGGGGTCTCGGCGAACTGCTCTACGGGATGGAGGCCGCCTGCGTGCTCTACGGCGAACTCGACACCGTCTCGACGTTCACCCAACCCGCCGTCGAGTGGGGGAAGAAGGCCGCCCGCGGCCTGCTCGGCGGCGGCGACTTCGAGGAGGCCGACGCCGTCAGCGACAAGCGCCGGTTGGAGATCGAGTAGTCGCGTCACGTCGGCGACACGGCGTCACAGCGACGAGACGGTCGCTACGCGGCGTCGGCGTCGAGTTCGGTACCGACGTGCGCGCCGTCCAGACTGTCGTCCTCCGCTTCGCCACCTCCGCCACCGTTCTCTCCTTCGCCGCCCTCGCCTTCTCCACCTTCGCCGTCCTCGCCTTCTCCACCTTCGCCACCCTCTCCGTCCTCTCCCTCTTCGCCGCCCTCGCCACCTTCACCGGGCGAGGCACAGCCGGCCAGCGGGATCGTCACGGCCGTCCCGCCGACTAGCGCGAGCAGTCGTCGTCGGTCGAGCGTCTCTGTCTCGGGGTGTGCCATCGTGTGTCGCGTTCGGCGAGCGGACGTATAGCCGCTGTGGCAGGTTCGGTCTGGTCGTCTCGCGCCGACCGCGAGCGCTCAGACCCCGACTACGTCGACGGTTTGACGTTCTGGTTCGACCGGAACAGGTTCTCCGGGTCGTACCGGGCTTTCACGGCGGCGAGCCGCTCGTAGTTGTCGCCGTAGGCCGCCCGCACGAGGTCGTCGCCCTCCTCGCCGAAGCCGGGGAAGTTGACGTACAGCCCACCGGGCGAGTACGCCTGCATCGCCGACCAGAGCGTCCGCGCCCACTCGACGTTTGCCTCGTCGTCGGCCGGGTCGTCCCAGTTCGCCTCGATACCGAGCATGTGGGGCACGTCGCGCCAGCCGATGGCGGTCGCGTCGTCGTCGACGCGGGAGATGGCTCCGCCGAGCTGCCAGACGTCGACCGTCGAGAGCTTCGACGGTGCCCGTCGGGCGGCGTCGACGATGGTCTCGATCGCCTCGTCGGTGAGCCCCGAGAGGTACAGCGACTTCCAGTAGTAGCGGCGACCGTCCGGGTAGTCCTCGTCGAGCATCTGCTGTAGCTCGGTGAAGGGCATCACGCCGCTGAAGTCCGCGAGCGGCGTGTCGAACGCGCGGACAGGTTCGAACGCCTCCTCCCCCTCGTCGGTGGGACCGACGTACGATCCGAGGAAGCCGACGCCGGGTTTACCGCGGGCGTCCTCGGGGAACAGCTCGTCGTCCGGAATCCACATCGTGAACGCGAGCAGGCCGACCTCGTCGGGGGCGTCCGCACAGAACGTCCGGTACTTGCGGAACAGCTCCGGCGCGTTCTCGGCGGGGTGGACGACGAAGCACGCCATCACCTCGGGACCCACCGGGTACGCCTCGAACTCGAAACTCGTCACGACGCCGAAGTTGCCGCCGCCCCCGCGGAGCGCCCAGAACAGGTCGGGATGCTCCTCGGCGCTCGCAGTCAGGACGTCGCCGTCTGCGGTGACGACGTCCGCCGACCGGAGCGCGTCACACGACAGCCCGTAGGACCGACTGAGGTGGCCGAACCCGCCGCCGAGCGTCAGTCCCGCGACGCCCGTGTCGGAGACGACCCCGAGCGGGACCGCGAGGCCGAACAGTTGGGTCTCGCGGTCGACGTCCGCCAGCGTCGCACCCGCCTGGACCCTGACGCGTCGAGCGTCGGAATCGACCCAGACGCCGCGCATCGCAGCGCAGTCGACGACGATCCCGTCGTCGCAGACCGCCGTCCCCGCGACGTTGTGACCGCCGCCGCGGACCGCGATGGGCGCTCCGTGTTCGCGAGCGACGTCGACGCAGGCGACGACGTCGGCGGTGCCGGTACACCGGACGATCGCGGCCGGGTGACGGTCGATCAGACCGTTCCAGACGGATCGTGCCTCGTCGTACTCGGCGTCGCCGGGGCGGACGAGTTGCCCCGCGACCCGTCCCTCGAGACTGTCGGCGAGGGACCCTCCTCGTTCACCGGGCGTTGCTCCTCTCTCTCCCGATTCGTCGATAGACACGCCAAATCACCGTGAGGAGCTACGTCGGCCGGAGAGATAATCACGCGTTCTTCGGCGGCAGAACGTCCCGTTCGCCACCTCGAACGTTCCGGCAGACCGAGCGGTCGTCTCCGTCCCTGAGTCGTCTCCGTAATCGGTGCATCTATTCGCCGGGGACGTCTATCTCCGCCGAGTCAATGGGAACTGACGTCTCCTCGGCTGGGTGGCGCCTCCACCTCCAGACCGTCGGTGCGGTCGTGAGCGCCGTCGCCGGCGCGTATCTGGTCGCGGTGCTCTCCGTCTCGCTGGGTGTCGAACTGCTCCGATCGCTCGGGTTCGTGCTGACCGAACCGGGGCCGCGCGCGATGCGCAGCGCCTTCCAGTTCGTCGGCTTCGGCATCGCCGTCGCGGCCTATCTCGCGCTCCGCGACGACTGGGAACTCATCCGCTGGCGCGTCCCCACGTTGCGGGACGTCGGGTGGATGGTCGGCGGGCTCGTGACGCTCTTCGGGACGCTCTACGTGCTCAGCGTCGTCAGCAGTCTGCTCGGTGTCAGTACGGCCGAGAGCCAGATCGTCGCGAACGGGCGACAGAACCCCGCCTACCTGCTGTATCTCGTCCCCGTCACCATCCTCCTCGTCGGCCCGACCGAGGAGCTCATCTTCCGGGGTATCGTCCAGGGGACGATCCGCCGCGCCTACGGCCCCGTCGTCGGCATCGTCGGTGCGAGTCTCATCTTCGCGTCCATCCATCTGCCGTCACTGCTCGGCGACGGACAGTTCACGACGATCGCCATCATCTTCGCGCTCGGGGCGCTGCTCGGCGCGCTCTACGAGCTGACCGACAACATCGTCGTCCCCATCGTGGTCCACGGCCTGTTCAACGCGGTGCAGTTCGTCTCGCAGTACGCGACGCTGACCGGCGTGCTCTAGTTCCGGTCGCGGCGCCGCGTCTGGAAGAGTCGGTACCACCCCCAGACGAGACAGCCCAGTCCGACGAGCGAGAACAGCCCGTCGACGAGTCCCGGGAGCGAGACGAGGTAGGGGATGCCGACGAGCACCATCCCGAGACCCGCGATGCGCCAGCCGGTGAGTGCATCGCTCTCCGAGTGGCCGTCGTCCCCCTCGACCGGCTCGTCGGCGTCCATCGAGTGGTCAGGCCGGGTTCTTCCGCGAGAGGTCGCTCCCGCAGATGGGACACCGCTCCTTCTGGTCGTCGAACTCGCGACCACAGCCGGAACACTGGAACTTCCAGTCGCGCTGTTCGCTGATGCCGTCCTGTGCGATGGCCTCGACGGTGACGCCGAGGTGGTTCGCGACGTTCTGCATCGCGTAGTCGTCGGTGACGAGCGTCCCCGAGAGTTCGAAGGCGGCGGCGACGAGACGGATGTCGGTGTCGGAGAGCACGTCGGCGTCGCCGGTCTCGCCCGCGGCGCGGACGACCTTCTCGACGGTTCCCTCGGCGGGGATGTGGATGTGCATCCCGGCACCTTCCATCGCGTCGAAGCGGAAGGCGTGTTCGCCTTCGAGCTCCGACTGGACCATCGGGATCGACGCCGTCTCGTTGTTGGTGTGATACTCGTGGATGAACGCGGAAGAATCGAGAACGTGCATCTACCTTAGCGCTGGACGACGATGTAATCCTTGACTGCCTGCACGCGACCGACGGGGACGCGGAAGTGCCCGTCTTCGTCGGTGTCGAACGAGGACTGACTCGGTGCGAGCTCTCCCTCGTGCGGTTCGACCACGAGATCGCGGAGTTCGCCTGACTTCAGGTTCATCGTGATGTTGTACAGCATCCCCAGCTCGGTGCCGTCAGAGCCCATGACGGCCTTACCGGAGAGGTTCTCGGCGAGTATGTCGGCCATGCTTCGGTATTCGTGTGGCCTCACATAAACGCCACGGGGCGCGTCTGACGGTCGTCCGCCGGTCGACGGCGCTGCGACCGCCCCCGACGTGCTCCCGCCGAGTTGAAAGACTTAACTACAATCCACCGCTCAACTCACACAAGAGAACTTCTCCCGGGTGATTTTCGATGTCGGACACAGATACACACGACCAAACAGGAACGTTACGCACACCCATCGTCGCCGTCCTCGGCCACGTCGACCACGGGAAGACCACACTGCTCGACAAGATCCGCGGCTCGGCCGTCAGCGAGGGCGAGGCCGGTGCCATCACACAACACATCGGCGCGACCGCAGTGCCGCTCGACACCGTCTCGCAGATGGCGGGGAGTCTCGTCGACCCCGACGACTTCGACCTGCCCGGACTGCTGTTCATCGACACGCCGGGGCACCACTCCTTCACGACGCTCCGCTCGCGCGGCGGGGCGCTCGCGGACATCGCCGTCCTCGTCGTCGACGTCAACGACGGCTTCCAGCCACAGACGCTGGAAGCCATCGACATCCTCAAGCGGACGGGGACGCCGTTCATCGTCGCCGCGAACAAGATCGACACGACGCCGGGGTGGAACCCACAGGAGGGCGAACCGATCCAGCAGACCTACGAGGCACAGAGCAAACAGGCCCGCCAGCGCCTCGACGAGAACCTCTACGAGATCATCGGCAACCTCTCCGACGAGGGGTTCTCGGCGGACCTCTACTGGCGCGTCCAGAACTTCACGAAGAACATCGGCGTCGTCCCCCTCTCGGCGATGACCGGCGAGGGGATTCCGGACCTGCTGGCCGTCCTGATGGGGCTCTCCCAGCGCTACATGAAAGCGGAGATGGAGATCGACGTCGCCGGCCCCGGCAAGGGGACGGTGCTCGAGGTGAAGGAGGAACGCGGGTTCGGGGCGACGCTCGACGTCGTCCTCTACGACGGGACGGTCCGAGAGGACGAGACCATCGTCGTCGGCGGCGCGAACGGCCCCATCGTGACGGAGGTCCGAGCGCTGCTCCAACCCCGACCGAACGCCGAGATCCGGACGGAGAAGCGGTTCGACCGCGTCGATCAGGTGTCGGCGGCGACGGGGATCAAGATCGCCGCCCCCGACCTCGAAGACGCAATGGCCGGCGCGCCGGTCCGCGTCGTCCGCGACCGCGACGTCGACGCGGTGATCGAGGAGGTCGAAGCCGAACTCGCCGGCATCGAGGTCGACACCGAAGAGCAGGGCGTCGTCGTCAAGGCCGACACGCTCGGGTCGCTGGAGGCGATGGCCAACGCGTTGCAGGAGGCCGAGGTGCCGATCCTCCGTGCGGAGGTCGGCGACGTCGCCCCGCGTGACGTCTCCATCGCGGGGACGGCCCGCGAGGACGAACACAAGGTGATCCTCGGGTTCAACGTCGACGTGCTCCCCGACGCCGAGGAGGACCTCGAGCACTCCGACGTCCGCCTGTTCAGCCACGACGTCATCTACCAGCTCATCGACGACTACGACGAGTTCGTCACGGAGCGCAAGCGCGCCCAGCAGGAGACCGTCCTCGACAAGATCGTCCGGCCGTGCCGGTTCCGCATCCTCGAGGATCACGTCTTCCGGCAGAACAACCCCGCCGTCGTCGGCGTCGAGGTGCTCGCGGGGACGCTCAAAAACAACCAGTACGTCGTCAAGTGGGAGGGGAACGAACCGACGCGCGTCGGCCAACTCAACGGCATCCAAGAGCAGGGCGAGGACGTCAAGCAGGCCCGCGCCGGCAAGCGCGTCAGCGTCGCCATCGACGGGCCGACCGTCGGTCGACAGATCGAGGAGGGCGACGAACTCTGGATCGACCTCCCCGAGAAACACGCGAAGATCCTCGAACAGGAGCTCTCGGGGGAGATCCCGGGCGACGAACTCGAGGCGCTGCAGAGCTACCTCGACAAACACCGCCGCCGCGACCCCTTCTGGGGGAAGTGACCTCGGTCCACGAGAGTCGCCCACGGCAGTAATCCATTTTACCGATCGTCGAGTAGCGATGGCCGGAGGAACGCACAGATGAGCGTGCGGGACGCGTTCTCGACCGGTCGCACAGACCCCGAAACCGTCTCGCGGTACGATCTCATGTTAGGTGCTCCCGGTGCCACTCGCGGTCGGCGCCGTGGGCGGGTTGCTGACGTCGGTGCCGACGGCCATCGGCGCCGGTGCCGGTGGGCTCCCGTCCGCACTCGTCGTCGGCTACGGGCTGTTCGTCGACACGCCGGAGACGCTCGACGAATCCGGGCGAGAACGTGACGACGCGCCGTAGTCGCGACGGACACTCCTTCGCTCGACTCGCCGTACACGCACGTCAGCAAGCGACGGCGCCGTCGACGCTGTCGACAGCGGTCGCTGGCCGGTCGTAGAAAATCGTGAGACGAACGGGTCGGGGAGGAACCCCGTCTAGCGGGCGGTCTGTGCGACGCCGTCGCCGACGGCGTTCATCACCTGCAGCGCCGCGCTGGCGGCGAGTCCGCGGGCGACCTCGCGGCGGTCGTCGTCGTCGAGACCCGACTCGAGATCGTCGAGGTCCGGCGTGAAGCCGGCGCTGACAGGGTGACCCGCCGGCGGGTGGACCGCGACAGTCGCCTCCGGCCCGTTCGACCCGTAAGAGAGCTCAGAGCCGATAGCGTAGCTATCGGGGAGATAGGTCCGGGTCTGGGCGACGATGCCGGCGACGGCGCGACGAAGCATCCGTTTCTGGTCGAGCGTGAGTTCGACGTCCTGCGACGGTTGACCGGCCTCGACGACACCCGGGGCACCCGCATACGGATTGTTTCCATTCATAAGGAGATGCTACCAGCACTATGCGAACGGCGTGTATAAACCCGTCGGAGGACGTTGAAATCGCCGCTGTTCGACCGTCAGAGGATCGGCTCGCTCTGCCCGTAGGCGGCGATCGTGAGCGCGGTGGTGTACCCCTCGCCGTCGGCGTCTGCGGTCGTCACGGCGACCGTCTCGTCGTCGAACGACCACTCTCTGAGGTCGCGACCGGCGTCGAGCCCCTCGCGGACGGCGGACTCGACGGCCTCGGGGTCGGTGCCGCTGGCCTCGTAGAACAGCCCCGGCCCGTCACCGGTCGTCCAGCCGAGCCCCGCGCTGACGGTCCCCGCCTCGCCCGTCGTCGCTCGTGCCTCGACGACGGTCAGGCGGTTGCCCGCGGGGCCGAGGTCGGGGGCGGAGCCGACCGCCTCGACCGTCGCGTCGGCCGGGATCACCGACGAGACGGCGACCAGGTTGTAGTTGTGGATATTCGCCGCCGCGAGCGCGGCGTCGTAGGAAGCCATCGCCGTGGGAGCCGTGGCCGACCCACTGACGACGTAGATGGTGCTCATTACTGGAGAACGGAGGCGGGGACAAGAAGCGGTTACGGATTCAGGCCAACAGCTGCGGCCCGAACACCATCAGGACGAGCGCCGCCAGCATCGTCACGCCGATAGAGGTGGTGATGGTGCGGACGATGGGGTAGGGGTCGCTGACGGGGAGCCGCGAGACGATCGCCTCCACGCTGGTCCGCATGATCCGACCGCCGTCGAGCGGGTAGCCGGGGATGCAGTTGAACAGCCCGAGTTGGAGGTTGATCCAGGCGGTCCAGAACAGCAGGTTCGCCGCGAGGAACACCCCACCGCCGAGCGCGGCGAGCGGCCCCTCGACCACGAAGAAGTTCATCACCTCGGGGGTGAAGCCGGGGAAGTTGTACGGGAGGCCGAAGACGCTCGCCAGCGGGAGGATGAGCGCGACGAACGCGAGCCCGCGGAACGTGTCGATCGTCGAGGTGAGCGGCCCGGAGAGGGCGTCCGCCTCGGTGTCACCGCCCAACAGCGCGAGATACGTCGAGGCGGGGTAGCTCTGGATGCCCAGATCGGTCAACGAGAGGCCGCTCGTCCCCGAGAAGAGGTTCACTCCCAGGAACGCGTCCTCGCGCTCCGAGTCGAACGTCACGGTGTACGTCCGGCGTTCGCCGTCGACGACCGCCTCGACGTCGACCGTGTCACCGCCCGAGTACCCCTCGAGGACGCGACTCAGATCCTCCGACGAGGTGACCCGTTCACCGCCGATTCGGGTGACGACGAAACTCCCGTTGGGGTCGTCGCCCTCGGCGCCCATCGCCTCGGCCATCGGCTGGTTCTCCTGTGTGCCCGTCACGTACGCGCCGACGGGGATGACCTGCGTCCCGCGCGACGTCTCGATGCGAGCGAACGTGTCGTTGCCGACCGCCTCGCGGAACGCTGCCTCCGTCGACACCTGCGTTCCGTTGACCGACCGGACCGTCACGGGGTCGTCGTTCTGGTCGATAGTGAGGTTCGCCGGGTTGCCGCCGATGGTGCCGACGATCACGAGCGAGCGTTCGACGGTCACCTCCCGGGTCTCTCCCTCGGAACCGGCGACCGAGAGCGTCACCGACTGCCCCTCGGCCTCCGCCCAGGCGGCGTCGAACGCCGACTCGTTTTCGACTTCCTGTCCGCCGACGCCGACGATTCGGTCGCCGCCGCCGATGCCGGCCTCCGAAGCGGGCGACCCCTCGTAGGAACCGGCCACGGCGACGCCCGGGGCGACGCCGATGGCGCCGACGACCGGGCCGAACAGGAGCGCGAACGCGAGGATGGTGACGACGAAGTTGTTGGTCACGCCCGCCGCGAACATCCGCGTGCGGGCACCGCGGTTGGCCTTTCGTTGGCTCTCTTCGTCCGGTTCGACGAACGCGCCGATCGGCAGGATCGTCAAGAGAACGACGCCCATCGACTCGATGTCGATGTTCTCGACGCGACAGAGCAACCCGTGGCCACCCTCGTGGACGACGAGGCCGACGAGCAGCCCGAAGACGATCTCGGGAGCCATCGACAGCGGGAGGAAGTCGTTGACGCCGGGGATGACGAGGAAGTTCCGCGGTTGGTTGATCGCCGTCGGCTGGGGGCTCCGGACGGTCTGGATGGCCGCCTGCAGGAAGAGGAAGAACGACCCGACCATGACGACGAGCGCGACGCCGACGCCGACGTTGCTCCACGCGCGCCAGAAGCGTCTCGGCCGTGCGAGCCAATCGAGGAACGCCCGGCCACGCTTCGTGTGGATCGTCGTGAGCGGTCCCTGGATGCGGACGGAGTTCGGAATCAACCCACGAGACTGCAGCGAGACTGCGACGACTGAGTACAGAAGGACACCTGCGAGTACCCAGAGCAGCGGATTCATTGGGCGAATTGAGGGCTCGGTGCGCAAAAGGCGTTCGGGTTACGAGAGTTCGGCGACGCCGGACGTCAGCGTCCCGGCGTCGCCGGTTCGTCTCTGATCTCGATGGTGACCATCTCCCGTTCGTCGCGGCGACGTCGTCGCCGACGACGTGCGAGCGCGGCGACTGCGAGCACGGCACCGCCGACGAGGAGATACCGGCCGCGTCGACGACCGGGGGTCGTCTCGGCCTCGCGCTCCTCGTCGGACGACTGTCGGATGTAGTGAGTGAGTTGCATGACGGTCTCGTGGTCGGCTGCCGCGCGTCGTGGTGGCGCGTGGTTCGACCCGCCCTGTCAGGCCCCGCTGACCTGAACAGGCGTAGTAAGGGAGACGCCGACATAAAACTACGCCGTGTGCCCAAAGCAGCTATGTTCGACTGCCAGCAACGACAGCGTGTGTTCGACGCCAACCGATACGAGGTCCGTCAGAAACTCCGCATCGGCGACAAGTACAACGTGTACGAGGAGGGGACCGACGACCCGATCCTCGAGTCCGCACAGAAGAAGTTCCGACTGAAGGAGGACTTCCGGTTCGACGACCCCGAAACCGGCGAGGAGCGCTTCCGCGTGAAGGCCGACAGCGTCATCGACGTCGCCGCCAGCTACGACGTCGTCGACAGTCGGACGGGCGACCGCATCGGGTCGGTCAAGCGCAGCGTCAAGTCCTTCTTCAAACACGAGTACGCCCTCGTCGACCCCGACGGGACCGTGGTCGCGACGGTCAAAGAGGACAGTTGGCTCCGGGCAGTTCTCCGCCGGAACGTCACGACGCTCATCCCCTTCTCCTACGACGTCGAAGGACCGAACGGCGAACGACTCGGGACGATCTCCGAGCAGTTCACCCCCGTTCGCGACCGATACACGATCGACCTGAGCGGCGACGGTGAGTTGGACCCTCGACTCGCCGTCATCGGTACGGTCGTCATCGACGCCATCGAGGAGAACTGAGACGCGGCGAGAGGGCGAGAGCGCAGTCGGAGGTCGTCTACTCCTCGCGGCGCAGTCGCTTCACGACGAACGCGGAGTCGAGTTCGCCGAGGAACGTGCCGAGTCGCGGCCCCTGCGTCGCGTCGAAGAACAGCCGGTAGCCGGCCTGGAAGAAGTCGCCGGTGGCGACGTCGTGTCGCTTCGCCGTCTCGTAGATCTCGCCCTGGATCTCCTCGCCGGAGTGACCGTCGGCGACGAAGTCGGCGAGTTCGTCGAGCGCGGCCGCGACGTCGTCGTCGAAGTCAGTGTGCGGAAGGTCGACCTGCAGGCGGTAGTTGTACTCGTTGTCGAGGCGTTCGGCCCAGTTGCGGGCCTTCTCGACACGCTTCATCGCCTCTTCGATGGCCCACTCGGGGGTGTCGTCGGTGATGTGCCCCTCGTTTCGCGCCATCTGCTCGCGGAGGTCCTCGTCGTCGGTCATCCCGAGGACGGCCGCGAACGTGTAGGGGAGTCGGACGCGGTCCTCGCGGACGTCGTCGACCGTGAAGGGGTACGCGCGGTCGGCCAGCGGCTTCAGGCTCTCGTCGGCGACCTCGCCGAAGTGGATGGCCTCGAAGCGGTCGAACTCGTCGACCAACTGGTCCAGCCGCGAGACGTCGAAGTCCTTGGCCTTCTTCGGATTGCGGACGAAGAAGTAGCGCAGCACCTCCGGCTCCAAGAGCTCCAGCACCTCGTGGACGGTGACGACGTTGCCAGACGACGAGGAGAGCGCCTCCCCGTTGAGCGTGAACCACTCGTAGGTCATCGGGACGGGCGCACGGATGTGCAGGAAGTTCTCGGCGATGTCCTTCCCCGAGGGCCACGACCCCTCGGCGTGGTCCTTGCCGAACGGTTCGAAGTCGACGCCGAGCACCTGCCACTGGCCGGGCCACTCGAAGCGCCACGGCAGTTTCCCCTCGCGGAACGTCGCCGTCCCCTCGTGACCGCAGCCGTCGATCTGCTGGCCACCCGCTTCGAGGCCTTCACAGACGTAGTCGACCGTCTCCGCCTCGAGGTCGACGCCCGTGATGTTCGTCGTCAGGACGCCGCACTCCGAACACTGCGCCTGGAACGGGACGTAGTCCTCGTCGATCCCGTCTTGGTAGTTCGCGAGCAGTTCGCGGGCCTCCTGGCGGTGTTCGAGGACGTACCGGACGACCTCGTCGAACGTCCCGTCGGCGTAGAGGTCGGTGTTCGACAGCATCTCGACGGGGACGTCGAGCATCTCCGCGCTCTGGTGGAGCAGGTCGGTGAAGTGGGCACCGTAGGAGTCGTGATCGCCGAAGGGGTCCGGGATGTCGGTGTAGGGTTTCCCGAGGTTGCGCCCGAGTGCACCGGCGTCGACGTCGCCGAGGCCGACGATGTTCCAGTCGGCGTCGGCGAGCTGTCGGGGCACCTTCCGGAGTGCGTCCTTGTCGTCGCTCGTGAACACCTGTCGGACCTCGTAGCCGCGCTCGCGCAGCACCTCCGCGACGAAGAAGCCGCGGAGGATCTCGTTGAAGTGCCCGAGATGCGGGATGCCGGAGGGAGAGACGCCACCCTTGACGACGATCGGCTCCTCGGGGTCGCGCGCCTCGATCCGGTCGGCCATCTCGTCGGCCCAGAAGACGCGGTGGTCGTCGCCGCCCTCGTTGGGGTCGACGGTGTCGGCACCGGTCGTCTGCGCACGGTTCGTATCGGTCGACTGGGGGCTGTCCTCGGCGCTCATCGCTGGGCCCAGTAGCTCGGTTCGGCACCGCTCCCCTCGGGGATGACGTCGGTACCGTCGTGCTCACCGTGGAGCACCGCGGCCTCGACGCGACTCGGATCGTTGCCGTCGAGGACGATGGTCCGCATCCCCGCGCGTTCGATGAGCTTCGTCGCCAGCAGGTCGACCGGCGCGGACGACCCCGCGTCGCGGCTCATCGGCACCACGATGTCGACCAGTTCGGTCGGCGTCATCTCGTCGAACTTCACGGCCTCGGGGTTGGTGTTCGGGTCGGCGTCGTAGACGCCGTTTGCCCCTGTCGCGTAGACGAGCAGGTCGGCGCTGACGTACTCGGCGAGCGCGGCGGCGACCGCGTCGGTCGTCTGGCCGGGCATCACGCCACCCATCACGCTGACGTCGCCGCGACGGATGGCGTCGCCAGCGGCCTCGTAGTTCTCTGCGACCTTCGGGTCGACGCCCGACCCGAGCGCGGCGATGAGCAACCGCGCGTTGATGCGGGTGACGTCGATTCCGATCTGGTCGAGTTGGACCTCGTTGGCACCGAGTTCGCGGGCGGCCCCGATGTACTCGCGGGCGACGCCGCCGCCGCCGACGACGACGCCGAGTTCACAGCCTTCGCGAGCGAGCGACTCGACGACGGCCGCGTGGCCCTCGACGCGGCCGGGGTCGAGCTCCGGCGCGAGCACACTGCCACCGATAGAAATCACGACTCTCATTGCACCGGAGTTGCCGGGATTCGGGCTTAAGAGTTATCAAGTCGAGGAAGTCGTGTGGTTGGCTGACAGGCTGACCGACTCGAGCCGAGGCAACACTAAAGCCCCTCCGTCGCCGCCTTCGACACATGCAGACACTCTCCATCGTCGGGCCGGCGGCCGACCGGCTCGCAGAGCGCCTGGCCCCGCGACTCGACGGACGTGTAGCGACGGTCGAACGCCTCCCCGAGCGGAGGGACGGGGCGGACGCCGACGGCGTCGACGGCTCGTTCGGCCTCGGCGACGACGGCGCGTGGGTCGGTGCGGGCGAGCACCGCTCGCTCGGCGACCTGCTCGACGCGCTCGCAGTCGAGTACGACTACGCGCTCCTCTCGGGGTTCCCCGAGGCGCGCGCGCCGGCCGTCGTCGTCGGCGACGAGGGGACCGAAGTCCGCGGCGACGTGGTCGAAACCGTCGACTCGGTCGACGGCGCCGACCTCGACGCGCTGGCCCGCCACGCGGACGACGCTGAACCGTACGTCACCCTCGAGACGCTCGTCGAGCAGGTGAAACAGTCGCCGCGCGCGGACCGCGCCGGTGCCATCGCGACGTTCACCGGGCGCGTGCGTGCGAAGGAGAACGACGACGACTCGCGGACGACGCACCTCGCCTTCGAGAAGTACGAGGGCGTCGCCGAAGACAGGATGGCGACCATCAGCGAGGAACTGACCGCCCGCGAGGGCGTCGAGGAGGTCGTCATGCACCACCGGACCGGCGTCATCGAGGACGGCGAGGACATCGTCTTCGTCGTCGTGCTCGCGGGGCACCGAACCGAGTCGTTCCGCGCGGTCGAGGACGGCATCAACCGGTTGAAGGACGAGGTCCCCATCTTCAAGAAGGAGACGACGGTCGACGAGGAGTTCTGGGTCCACGACCGCCAGTAGTCACCGCCGTCCGGCCGCAAGACACTCGTCAGACGCGTTCGACCGAACTGCCGTGCGCGTGGGTCGCCCAACCCCCGATCGGGGGCTCGCTCTGGCGGTATCATCGCTGATTCTGCGGTCAAACCCGCCGGGAGATGCGTTCTGAACATCTCGACACTCGGGTAGAAAAGAAAGTCTGAGATCTGTCTGTAAACTTTCTAAGGGAATCTAGAAGCGTTCTGAAAGGTATACTTTCTGCATTTTTCGGCTGAAAGAAGGCGAAGTCCCACTAACGTTCCTCCGTTTATATGGTGTCAACTGTGCTTACCTCGAATCGAGGAAACACGCAATGAGCGCAACTGCACACCCCTCCACCGAAGCCCCGTCCAAGGAAGAGCGTCTGAAGCAGTTCCTCCTGCAGAAGGCCCAGAACGGAGAGCTCTACTTCAAGAGCAAGTTCATCGCCGAGGAAGTCGGCCTGTCCCCGAAGGAGATCGGCGCGCTGATGGTCAAACTCCGCGACTCCGCGACCGAGCTGTCCGTCGAGAAGTGGTCGTACACGAGTGCGACCACGTGGCGTATCGAGGCGGCCGACGTCGCGTAAGACACAGATCCCCCACACGCTGCACGCGACTTCCCCCGACGCGCGGTCCCCGGACGGTCCCCGTCCTCGACCACGAACCCTCCGTGACCACGTCGTCGTGGCGGTCACGCGACCGCCGAGGCGACCTCCCCCTTTCGTTTCGCTGACGACGAGCGACCGCAGTCGGACTCGTTCCGTCGTCACGGCCTTTATACAGCCGCGACACGTACCGCTCGAACAATGGAATCGGTCGACCCGTCGGACGCCGCTCCACCGACGGACGCGCTGTCCGCCGTGTTTCACCTCTACGAGGTCCGTCGCGACGGCGACCGGCTGCTCTACTACGGCGACGCACTCGTCCCCGAACGGATGCTCCTCCGAGAGGTCTGGCCCGCCTTCCGCGAGGCAGGCTACGAGGTACAGATCGCTCGAACGAACGGCCCACAGGACGTGCTCGTCGCCCGACCCCTGGACAACAGCGTCGACGGCGTTCCGTGGAAGAACCTGCTCTTGCTCCTCCTGACCGTCTGTTCGACGCTGTTCGTGGGCGCGAACGCCTGGTACTACGTCCCCGTCTCGGAGATCACCGCGAACCCGCTGGCGGTGTTGCAGGCGTGGCCTTTCACGGCCGCGGTGCTCGGCGTGCTGCTCGTCCACGAACTCGGCCACTACGCGATGGCGCGCTACCACGACGTCGACGTCTCGCTGCCCTACGTCATCCCCTTCATCCTCCCGTTCGGGACGATGGGGGCGATCATCCGGATGCGCGGACAGATGCCCGACCGGAAGGCGCTGTTCGACATCGGCGTCGCCGGCCCGCTGGCGGGGCTCGCAGCGACGATCGTCGTCACGGTGATCGGCCTCTCGCTCGACCCGATGCCGATCCCCGACAACGTCCTCGCCAGCGGCGGCGAAATCATCGTGTTCAACAACCCGCCGTTGCTCGACATCATCGCGACGCTCATCAACCAACCCGTCGCCTACGGAACGGCCGCCTCGCCGCCGGCTGACGTCCCGCTGAACCCGCTCGGGTCGGCCATCTTAGACGTCATCGGCGACCCACCGGTCAGCTCGCAGTCCGGCGTCACCATCCACCCGGTCATCATCGGCGGCTGGGTCGGGATGTTCTTCACGGTGCTCAACCTGCTACCCGTCGGCCAACTCGACGGCGGACACATGCTCCGAGCGATGATCGGCGAACGGCAGGAGACGGTCGCCGCGATGGTGCCGCTCGTCCTGTTCGGCCTGTCGGCGTATCTCTACTACGGCCGCGGACTCAGCATCAACGAGTCTGTCGGGCTGTGGGCGTTCTGGGGGCTGTTCTCGACGTTCATCGCGTTCAACGGCCCCGCGAACCCCATCGACGAGAAGGGGCTCGACCGCCGCCGACTCGCCGTCGGCGCGCTCACGTTCTTCCTCGGCCTGCTGTGTTTCATGCTCGTGCCGATCCAGCTACTGACCGTCTGAGTCGGTACGACTGGGGGCGTGTGCGTCCGACGTCTCGCCGACGAAGCCGTCGGCGGCAGCCTCGGACGCGAACTCGATCGCGAGCGCCGCGCTGGCGACGCCGACGGCGAGGACGAGGAAGCCGACCGCGAGACGAACGTCGAGCGGAACCGGGAGACTCTGACCGGCCAGCATCGACGCGGCGGTGACGAACCCGACCAGCGCACCGGACCACGCGTTGCCGCTCGCCCCCCAGAGCGTCCACCGTCGCGCCACCGACCAGCCGCCGACGCCGACCGCGACGGCGAAGACGACCGCGAAGACGGGGCCGGTCGGAAAGCCGACGACGGCGACGGTGCCGGCGAGGGACGCGGCGACGACGAAGGCGAGGCGAGGACGACGGTCGTTGGCGGCGTTCACGACTCGAAACGGGCGGGCAAACGACAAGTAGCTTCGGTGGGCGTTGAAGTGCAGGGAGCGTAACGAGAGATCAGGGTAGCGACGGCTCAGGACTCCTCGCTCGCGTGTGTGAACCCGCGGTCCGGCAGCGGGTCGCCGTCGGCGACGACGCCCGAACCGGACGCGGTCACCGTTCCGACCCGTGTGACCTCGACGTCGACGGCCGAGCGGACGGCCTCGAGAGCGTCCGCTGGGACGGTGAACACGAGTTCGAAGTCCTCGCCGAAGTGGAGTGCACACTCCCGACGGTCGGCGTCGTCGCGGGCGACCTCGTCGACGCTGGAGTCGACGGGGACGCGGGCGACGTCGAGGTCGAACCCACAGTCGCTGGCCTCGGCGAGCTGGTGGAGCGACCGGGCGAGGCCGTCGCTGGAGTCCATCATCGCCGTGGCGTGGTCGCGGAGCGTCTCGCCGGCGGCGACGCGGGGTGTGAACCGAAAGAGCGCGTTGCCGCGCTCCGCGTCGCCGTCCTCGAAGAAGCGGATCGCGGCGGCGGTTCGGCCGAGCGTCCCAGTGACGCAGACGGCGTCGCCGGGAGTCGCACCGGATCGACGGACGGGGGCGTCCGTCTCGCCGACGGCCGTCGTCGCGACCGTGAACTCCTGGTGGCCGTCGAGATCGCCGCCGACGTACTCGGCGTCGACGGCCGCACAGACGTCGCAAGCGCCGTCGACGAACGACCGGAGTTCGGTCTCGTCGAACTCGGGGGCAGCGTAGACCGCGACCGCCGCCGTCGCCGTCGCCCCCATGGCGGCGACGTCCGAGAGCGACGCGCCGACGGCACGCCAGCCGGCGGTGTATCGGGTGGTTCCGGCCGGGAAGTCTGTCGTCTCGTGGAGCATGTCGGTCGTGATGACCGTCCCGTCGACGACGGCGGCGTCGTCGCCGGCGCCCGAGAGGTCCGCAGCGAGCAGCCGCAGCGCCGTACGCTCGTCCATGCACGAGGCAGACTCTCCGGTGTCGTAAACCCACCGAGACGGTGACAGACGAGAACTGTCGGAAGCGTGTTCGGTCGGTGTTCCGTCACCAGGAGGCGGTTTCGGTGGGTTAAAGCAGTCACTCGTCGACCCTCCGGACATGGCAGGTGAGCGACTGCGGACGACCGTACTGGGGTTCGCAGTGACCGTTCTCGTCTTCGCTGCGCTCTTCTACTTCGCCGGAACCGACCAGTTGGTCGCCCAACTGGAGATGGCCGACACCCGTCTCGTCGTCGTCGTCGTCGGCGTGACGCTGCTGTGGCTGATGGCGTGGAGCCTCGCGTTGCGGACCGTCCTGGGCGTCCTCGGCGTCGACATCACGCCGGTGAAGTCGTTTCTCGTCTTCTCGGGGGCGATGTTCTCGAACAACATCACCCCGTTCGGACAGGCCGGCGGCGAACCGGTGACGGCGCTGCTCATCTCGCGGACGGCAGACGCCGAGTACGAGACCGGGCTGGCGGCGATCGCGAGCGTCGACACGCTCAACTTCGTCCCGTCGATCACCATCGCGCTGTTCGGCGCGGGCTACTTCGTCACCGAGACGACGCTCGTCCGGAACAACTCGCGCATCGAGATGGCCGTCGTCGCCATCGTGGCACTCGCCGTCGCCGTCCCCGGGCTGTTCTACCTCGGCTGGCAGAAGCGCTACGAACTCGAACACCGGGTGATAAACCGGATCACTCCGTTCATCCAGTGGCTGACGGAGCTGTTGCCGCGGCTGTCGGTCCCCACCGCCGAAAGCATCGAGGCGCGTGTGAGTCGGTTCTTCGAGGCCATCGAGCGCGTGGCGACGAACCAGCGGGGACTCGCGCTGGCGCTCGGGCTCTCCGCGCTCGGCTGGTTCTTCCAAATGGTCGGCCTCTGGTTGGCGTTCCAGGCCATCGGCGTCCCCATCAAGCTCTCTCTTGCGATGTTCGTCGTCCCGATCGGCGCCATCGCGGGTGTGACGCCGCTCCCCGGTGGCGCTGGCGGCATCGAGTGGGTGTTGGCGACGCTGTTGGCGGCGGCGACCGGACCGGCCATCGGGTTCGCGACTGCGACGGCGGCGGTCATCATCTATCGCGGGGCCGTCTACTGGGTGCCGACGCTCATCGGCGGGGCCGTGATGGGCGTTCTCAGCGTCCGCGGACGGGCCTAATACGATGGCTTTTTACAGCGATACCATGAAAAGCAGGACATGGTAACCCTCTACGACGTTCCGGCGGACGAGCTCATCGGGGAGCTCGCCGACCGACTCGAGGACCGCATCGAAGCACCGGAGTGGGCGAACTTCACGAAGACGGGATCCGGCAAGGAGCTGCCGCCGCAGGACGACGACTTCTGGTTCGTGCGTGCGGGCAGCCTCCTGCGCAAGGTCGCCACGAAGGGCCCCATCGGCATGGAGAGCCTCGCCGTCGAGTACGGCGGGAAGAAGCGCGGCTCGAACCGCTACCGCGTCGCCAAGGCGAAGACCTCGACCGGTTCGAAGAAGATCAACCGCGTCATCCTCCAGCAGCTCGAAGAGGAGGGACTCGTCGAGACGGCGCAGGGTGAGGGCCGTCGCATCACCGACGAGGGTCGGAGCTTCCTCGACGACGCCGCCAACGACGTGTTCGAACGGCTCGACCGTCCCGAGCTCGAACGCTACGCGTAGAGTTTTACGTCCGCAACCGTTTTCTTCGAGCCAGTACCGCGAGCCGCGGCACCCCCGTCCGTAATCGTTTTCCTGCAGAAGCGGAAACTATCACCTATGAGTGGCAACCCCGACGACGAACGACTCGAAGAGCTTCGACAGAAGAAGATGCAGGAGCTCCAAGAACAGGCCGACCAGCAACAGGGAGGCGGCGAGGCCGAGGAGGCCGCCCGCCAGCAGGCGGAGGCCCAGAAGGACGCACTCCTCCGGCAGTATCTCACCGACGGCGCGCGTCAGCGGCTCAACGCCGTCCAGATGTCGAAACCCGACTTCGCCGAGCAGGTCGAACAGCAGATCGTCGCGCTGGCGCAGAGCGGACGCATCCAGGGCCAGATCGACGAAGACCAGATGAAGAGCCTGCTGAAGGAACTCAAGCCCGACTCGAAGAGCTTCGATATCCGTCGCCGGTGATGGAGCTCGCGCTCCTCTACAGCGGGGGGAAGGACTCCTCGCTCGCCGCCCTCCTGCTCGATTCCTTCTACGACGTCAGCCTCGTCACCGCCCACTTCGGCGTCACGGAGGACTGGCAGCACGCCGCCCGGGCGGCGGAGACGCTCGAGTTCCCGTTCGAGACGGTCGAACTCGACCGCGAGGTCGCCGTCTCGGCCGCCGAGACGATGTACGACGACGGCTATCCACGTAACGGTATCCAGGCCGTCCACGAGCACGCGCTGGAGACCGTCGCCGCGTGGGACGTCGACGCCGTCGCCGACGGCACCCGCCGCGACGACCGCGTCCCGACCATCTCGCGGGCGCAGGCACAGAGCCTCGAAGACCGCCACGGCGTCGACTACCTCGCGCCGCTGTCGGGGTTCGGTCGCCACGCCGTCGACCGACTGGTCGAGACGGCGCTCGACGTCGAGTCGGGTCCGAGCGAGGAGATCCCCCGAGCGGACTACGAGGGCGAACTCCGGACGCTCGTCGCAGATCGGTTCGGACGCGACGCCGTCGGCGAGGTGTTCCCCGACCACACACAGACGTACGTACACGGTCGACAGTGAGGCGTCGACCCCGACCACCGTCCACGGTCGGTAGTACATCACCGACCGTGACCACCGTCCGCGGTCGGCAGGAAACGACGAAGTCGAACCGCTCTTACCCTGTGGCAGTAACCCCTACCTGTGGATCCGGGAATCCTCTACTCGCTCGTCGCCGCACTCCTGTGGGGCCTCCAGATCGTCGCGCTGAAGCGGTACTTCGACGGCTACTCGGCGTTCGCGTTGCCGGTTCTGATCAACGCCTTCGCCGCACTCGCCTTCACGCCGTTCGCAGTCGCGACGACGTCGCCAGCGGAACTGCCGTCGCTCGCGACGTTCACGCCGGTCGCACTCGGCGCGATCCTCCTCACGGTGCTCGCGATCGGGGCCGCGTTCATCCTCTTTCTGCAGGCTCTGGAGGCGGGTGAGGTCTCCTACGTCGCCCCGATCAACAAGCTCGCACCGGTGTTCGTGTTGCCGATCGAGATCGCCTTGCTGGGTGCGCATCTCGGTCCGCTCCAACTGGCGGGCGTGCTCGCGGCGACGCTCGCCGTCTACGTCGCCAACTACGAACCGGGGGAGCTGATCGAACCGATCAAGCGGGCAGCCTACTCGCGACCCGCCCAGTTGGCGCTCTTGAGTGCCGCGGGCTGGGGGGTCGGCGACGTGGGCAAGCGGGTCGCCCTTCAGGAGCTGGCGCTGCCGCCACAGCTCTGGGTACCGCTGCTCGAGGTCAGCGTCGTACTCGTCCTCCTGCCGGTCGCGTTCCACACGCTCCCCTCCGTCTCCCGACTCCGCGGCGACCTCCCGAAGTTCGTCGGCCTCGGCGTGCTCGTCGCCACCGCCGAGTACGTCACGTCCCTGGCGTTCCAACTCGTCCCGGCCAGCATCGCCTCGCCAGTGATCAACACGCAGGCGGTCGTCGCGGTCGTGCTCGGCGGACTCCTGCTCGGCGAGGAGAACCTCGGCATCCGCCTCGTCGCGGCGCTGCTCGCCGTCGTCGGGGTCGGTCTCATCGCCCTCTAGTCCGGTTGCACCGTCTCGTCGCCGACGGTAGGCTCCCCGTACCGAGCGACGGCGACGCCGCGGTGCGCCGAGAGCCCGAGTCGTGACGAGACGTCACGTCGTGTACGACGCCACGAAAGGGCAGGCTTGAAGCGCACAGTCGCCGAAGCCTCGTCCATGTACGACCGACTCAAGGGCTTCCGCGACTTCTACCCCGAGGAGATGGGGTCGCGTCGGCAGATGTTCGACGCGATGGAGGAGACGGCGGCCCGCTACGGCTTCCGCGAGATCGAGACGCCGCGACTGGAGCGCACGCAGATGTACGTCGACAAGTCGGGCGAGGAGATCGTCGACGAACTGTACGCCTTCACCGACAAAGGTGGCCGCGAAGTGACGCTCACGCCCGAACTGACGCCGACGGTCGCCCGGATGTTCGTCGCCCGCCAGCAGGCGCTGTCGAAGCCAGTCAAGTGGGTCTCTACGCGACCGTTCTGGCGCTACGAACAGGTCCAACAGGGCCGGTTCCGCGAGTTCTACCAGACCAACGTCGACATCTTCGGCTCCAGCGAACCCGAGGCCGACGCGGAGATCCTCGCGTTCGCCGCCGACACGCTGTTCGGACTCGGTCTCACCGCCGACGACTTCGAGTTCCGCGTCAGCCACCGCGACATCCTCTCTGGTCTGCTCTCCGCCTTCGACGCCGACGTCGACACCCGCGACGCCATCCGCGCGGTCGACAAACGAGCGAAGGTCGAGGAGGTCGAGTACTTCGGGCTGCTCGAAGACGCCGGGCTCGGTGCCGCAGAGGCCCAGCAGTTCGACGACCTCATCACGGCGGGCGACCTCGACGCCATCGCCGACTTCGGCGACGAGGAACTGGCCGCCGCTGTCGACAACCTCCGAGACGTGCTCGCCGCCGCCGACGACTTCGGCGCGGGCGACGTCTGCAGCCTGTCGCTGACGACGGCCCGCGGGCTGGACTACTACACCGGCGTCGTCTTCGAGTGTTTCGACACCACCGGCGAGGTCTCCCGCGCCGTCTTCGGCGGCGGCCGATACGACGACCTCATCGAGGACTTCGGCGGCCAGCCGACGCCGGCCGTCGGCGTCGCCCTCGGCGACGCGACGCTCCAACTCCTGCTCGAACGCGCCGACGCGTGGCCCGAGGAGTCGCTCACGACCGACTACTACGTCCTGCAGGTGGGCGACACCCGCGAGACCGCCGCCCGGGTCGCCCGCGACCTCCGAGAGCGCGGCAACGTCGTCGAGACCGACGTCGCCGGACGGAGTTTCGGCGCACAGATGGGCTACGCCGACAGCATCAACGCCGGGACGGTCGTCATCGTCGGCGAGCAGGACCTCGCGAACGGCGAGGTGACGGTGAAGGATATGGCGTCGGGCGAGCAGACCACCGCGCCGGTCGACGAGTTCCCCGGTCCGCTCGACGCACCGACCTACGACGACTTCGCCGAGTGAGGAGCTCGGTTCCCGACCCGTGAGAATCGACACCGACGCTTAACCGCTCTCCGACCGTCCCTTCGAGTGACTATCATGTACGACAGGATTCTGGTGCCGACGGACGGAAGCGAGACTGCGACGCGAGCGGTCGACCACGCGGTCGACCTCGCCGCCCAGTACGGCGCGACGCTCCACGTACTCTCGGTCGTCGACCCGACGCGGTTCAGCACCGTCGACGTCGACCCGAGCAGCGTGCTCGAAGCCGTCGAGAAGAGTTCCCGCGAGGCGGTCGAGGCGGTCGAAACCACCGCGGCGGACGCCGGTGTCGCGGTCGAGACGACGGTCGTCCGCGGCGCCCCCGCCCGGACGATCACCGAGTACGCGACGGACAACGATATCGACCTCGTGGTGATGGGAACACACGGTCGAACGGGACTCGACCGTTACCTGCTGGGAAGCGTGACGGAGCGGGTCGTCCGGACCGCTCCCGTCCCCGTCCTCACGGTCCGTCTCGACGAGTGAGCGCCGAGTGGGTGAGCGTTTTATCCTGTTTTCCGACGTAGGCACGGTATGCGTACAGAGTACGAGCGGATCCTGGTACCGACCGACGGGAGTCCGGAGGCGGAGGCTGCAGTCGTCCACGCGGTCGAGCTCGCCGCCCGATACGACGCGACGCTGCACGCGCTCTCGGTCGCGGACGTGAGTCACTTTCACGGACTCGACGTCGACACCAGCGTCATCGTCGAGGGGTTCGAGGAGGAGGCGCGGACGGCGGTCGACCACGTCGTCGACGCCGGAGCGGCGGCGGGGGTGACGGTGGAGACGGCCGTCGAACAGGGGCCGGTCTCGGAGACGATCCTGGCGTACGTCGACGACAACGACGTCGACCTCGTCGTCGTCGGGACGCGCGGCCACCACGGATTGGAGCAGTTCCTCCTCGGGAGTGTCGCCGACCGTCTCGTGCGCCGCGCGGCCGTCCCCGTCCTGACGGTCCCGCCCGCCGACTGAGAGCAGTCGTGCACTCCGAGGGACGCCACTGCGCTCGCAATCGCTCTCTCCTTCCGTCGCGGTTAAGCCCGACGACGGCCATCCCCGACTATGCGCGCCTTCCGCGTCGCCTACGACGGCCGTCCCTTCTACGGGTTTCAGCGTCAGCCCTCGGTTCCGACCGTCGAGGACAGCCTCTTCGACGCGCTGCGTCGTCTCGGCGTCCTCGACGAGACGGCAGCCAAGCCGACGGGGTACGCCGCGGCCGGTCGGACCGACGCTGGGGTCTCCGCCGTCGCCCAGACGATCGCCTTCGACTGCCCGGAGTGGTGTACGCCGCGCGCGCTGAACAGTGAACTCCCGAGTCACGTCCGCGCGTGGGCCGCAGCGGACGTCCCCGCGGACTTCCACGCGACCCACCACGCGGTCCGACGACGGTACAGTTACCACCTCTACGCCCCGACGCCGGAGTCCGACTCGCTCGACGGTCGAAGTCACGTCGACGACGACCACGCCCGGACCGCACTCGACGCGCTCTGCGGCGAACACGACTTCCACAACCTGACGCCCGACGACACGGGGACCGTCCGCGAGTTGAGCGGCGACCTGACGCGAGACGGTGAGTTCCTCGTCGTCCGCGTCGAGTCGGGCGGGTTCGCCCGTGAACTCGTCCGACGACTCGTCTCGCTCGTGCAGGCCGTCGGGAGCGGGGCCGCACCAGTCGAGAAGATCGAGCGCGTGTTGGGTTCGGAGCCGATCGACGGGCCCGAAGGCGTCCCACCGGCACCCCCGACGCCGCTCGTGTTGACCGGCGTCGACTACTCCGGCGTCGCGTTCGAGTGCGACGAGACGGCGGTCGCGTCGACGCGGAGCGTGTTCGGCGAGCGCGCCGTCGAGGGTCGCGTCCGCAGTCGCGTCGCCGACACGGTGTTGGCGGCCGTCGCCCCCGAGTAGTCGGTCGGCCGACTCGTGTCGACCGTTCGGCGTTCCAGACTGACGTTCGGAGCGAACGGTAAGTGTCGGTTATCAGCGTTTAATCCCGTCGTGCGCGTCGAATTCGGCGTTTACGAGTCCGGAGGGTGGCCCCAGGGGGTGGGAGAAGAGTATGGTTCCCCACGACACGACGGCGTCGACTCGCAAGCCGACCGTACCAGGAACGACGAGCGTGACAACCGGCGTCTAACTAACGAGTCGAGTCTCGTTACGTCCTCTCGGAAGGAATCATGCGTAAAAACAACGGTGGAAACAGCAGGTCGTCGCTCCGCACGGACGGAGGGACGGAGACGAACGTGTTCGCGCAGAGCCTCGTTCTGCCCTCGATCTTGACCGTCGTCGTCTTGGGAGGACTGATCGCCGTGCTCCTCGGCGGCGGCGGGATCCTCGGTGCCCCCCAAGATCTCGCGGCTGCGGACTGCATCGGCGGCTGTGGAGCCGACGTCGACCAGGAACCGAAAGCGAGCGCACCCGCCGCGCTCTCTGACCCGGTACTCGACGCCGACGACGACGAGACGGTGACGCCAGCCGTCGACGATTCGAAGTCGACCCCCGAGTCGGAGAAGAACGTCGAGAAGTCGAAGAAGAAGGACCGCGACCGCGACGACAGAGACGCCGGACGGGACGACTCCGAGAAGGACCGCTCCGACGAAGACGACTCAGAGAAGGACCGCTCCGACGAAGACGACTCAGAGAAGGACCGCTCCGACGAAGACGACTCAGAGAAGGACCGCTCCGACGAAGACGACTCAGAGAAGGACCGCTCCGACGAAGACGACTCAGAGAAGGACCGCTCCGACGAAGACGACTCAGAGAAGGACCGCTCCGACGAAGACGACTCAGAGAAGGACCGCTCCGACGAAGACGACTCAGAGAAGGACCGCTCCGACGAAGACGACTCCGACGACGACTCCGAAACGGGCGGGGACGACCGTTCGGCCGCTGGGTCGACGCAGGATCAGACACAGGGACAGTCGACCAACCAGTCGCAGGCACAGACCGGCGAGAACAACGACCAAGACCAGGATCAGCAGTTAGACCAGACACAGGGACAGGGGCAATCCGGCGAGGACAACGCCCAGGAGCAGCACCAGGACAGCGAGCTGGATCAAGAACAGGCTCAGTCCGGCGAGGACAACGAGCAGGAACAGAGCCAAGACAACGACCAGGAGCAGACGGAAGCTCAGACCGGCGAAGACAACGAGCAGGGTCAAGAGCAGACGAACGACCAGGAGCAGAGTCAGGAACAGTCCGGCGAAGACAACGACCAGGACCAAGAGCAGTCGAACGACCAGGAGCAGAGCCAAGAACAGTCCGGCGAGGACAACGACCAGGACCAAGAACAGTCTGCCGACCAGACGCAGGGACAGACACAGGAGGGCGAACAGAACGACCAGGAACAGAGCCAGACGAACGAACAGACGCAGGACCAAGAGCAGTCCGGTGAGGGCAACGACCAAGAGCAGAGCCAGAACACGGACCAGTCGCAGTACCAACACCAGAGCGACGACGGGGCGGACCAGACACAGACGCAGAGCAGCGACCAGTCGCAGGACCAGAGCCAGTCGGGGGAGGGTAACAGCCAGAGTCAGAGCCAAGAGCAGAGCCAGACGCAGGTACAGATCGGCGGCGAGAACCAGCAGCAAGCGCTCGCCGTACAGCAGGTGCTCGTGCAGGCCGACGGCGACGTGACCGTCGTCCTCCACATCGTCATCAACCAGTACATGACCGACGGCGTCGACAGCAGCCAAGTGCAGGCTCAGGGCGCCCAGCAGGTCGAAGTGCAGAGCAACGGCGACGTCGTCGTCGAAGAGGAGATCGTCATCAACCAGGGATCCGCCGAAGAGTTCCTCGCGTCGTTAGAGGCGGACACAGAGTCAGAGGAGAGCAGCGACGGTACGTCGGATGACGACGGACACGACCACGACTCTGACCACCACGACTCTGATCACCACGAGTCCGACGAGAGCGAGACGACAGAAGACATGAGCGAGACGACAGAAGACATCGACACTCCGGAAGAGACCGAGTCGATCTCGACGGCCGCCGTCGAGGCGACCGCGTAACCGTCTCGTCGAGAGACGAATCGAGAGTGGCCGACAGGGCAGATCTCCCGCGATCTCGTTTTGACTCGGGCGTGTCGCACTCGACGACGGCGACTCTGCCGTCACCTACGTCGAGGTGTCGACCTCGGCCTACCGGCGGTGTGAGAGATGGATCGGCCGCGAGTGACCACCTCATTCGACTCTCACCGCATCGCCAGGTGTCTCCGCGTGCAGCCGCGGTGAGGACCGTCGTCGCCCGTTCGAAGAGCGACTGGACAGTGACGCGTGTCTCGGGGAACGAGGCGGTGATAACGGGTCGTTCAACGCCGGTTCGGCGAGCGTACTCAGGGACCGGAACTGTCCTAACTGGTGTTAATCGCGTTCTAGAACCCCAACAACGGGGTCATACCCAAACCGTCTCTCACGAGATAGGATGGTGACGTTAAGCGAAAGTCAAACGTCCCCAACAATGTCAGACAAGAAACAACAAGGCGAGACCGGACGCAGTTCCGGAAGCCGACGGATGCGCGTCGTCTCTCGGCTGTTCGTCGTCGCGATCACGATGATCGTCGTCTCCGGCAGCATCGTCGGCGCCGCCGGCGCGACGTCCGTCTCGTTCGAGAACTCCCAATCGCAAGTCCAAGAGTTCATCCAACACCTCACGGAGAACCAGGACGGGAAGTACAACGACAAAGACACCGACCAACAGCTCGACCAGCGTCAGGGCCAGGGCCAGTTCGAGACCCGCCACAGTAGCCAGGAGCAGAAACAGCGCTCCTCGCAGACGGGGAAGGCTGACCAGTACGGTGTGCACAACTGGCAGGACGTCGCGGAGGACGTCTTCCAGTACGGCATCAACGCCCAGGCGGGCGTCCACAACGCCCAGGAACAGGTCCAGGATGCGATGCAGAAGCGTCTCGCGGGCCAGGACGGTAAGCGCAACGACCAGTCCTCCGAACAGGACCTCCGACAGCGCGCCACCTCCCAACAGGACAGCTACAAGAGCGCCCAGGGGCAGTTCCAGAACGCCGAGCAGTTCAGCGAGGGCTACCAGGTCGGCTACAACAACGACCAGACGCAGGACCAGGACGTCCACCAGGAGGCGACCCAGAAGCAGCACTCCAAGCGCAGCCTCCAGAGCCAGGCACAGGACGCGACCCAGAGTCAGTCCGGCGGCCAGCTCTACTCGAAGGACGGCAAGCAGAGCCAGACCCAGGAGATCGACTCCGAACAGCGGCAGTCCCAGAAGAGCTACCGCGGCGTCCAGCAGCAGACTGAGAGCTCCGCGCAGGACCAGCTCGCCGGTCAGACCGGTGAAGACCACACCCAGCGACAGAAGCAGGCCGCCGACAAGGACCAGACCCAGCGACAGAAGGGTGCCTACGTCGACCAGCGCCAGAACGCCGACTCCGAGCAGGCGCAGTCCGCCTACGTCGAGGGTGAGGACAACGACCAGGTCCAGACCGAGTCCGCACGACAGAAGCAGAACCAGAAGCAGGACGCCAAGAAGAGCGACCAAGAACAGAACGCCGACGCCGACCAGTCGCAGACCCAACAGCAGTTCGGCGAAGACAACGACCAGAAGCAGCGCTCGCAGTCCGTCCAGGACCAGAACCAGAAGCAGAGCGGCACCAACCACGACCAGTCGCAGGACGCCGACTCCGAACAGGACGCGTTCCAGAGCCAGGACGGCGAGGATAGCGAGCAGGAACAGCGACAGAGCATCAAGCAGAACGAAGATCAAGAGCAGGACGGCGACCGCCACGACCAGGAACAGAGCCAGGACGCCTCCGAGTCTGCCGAGCAGATCGCCGCCGGTGACGACACCGAACAGGAGCAGTCCCAGGGCGTGACGCAGGACGCAGAACAGGAGACCGAGGGCCACCACAACAACCAGACGCAGACCCAGGACGCGTCGGCAGACGCCAGCCAGGCTGCGCACGGTGACGACATCGAACAGGATCAAGAACAGGACATCGACCAGGACGCAGAACAGGACCAGGAAGGCAAGCACAACGACCAGAGCCAGGAACAGAACGCCGAGGCGACGGCCGGACAGCACGCTCGCGGTGACGACATCGAACAGAGCCAAGAGCAGAGCATCGAGCAGTCCGCCGAACAGTCACAGGACGGCGAGGACAACGACCAGAGCCAGACGCAGGACGCGTCCGCGACCCAGGTTCAGGTCAGCTTCAGCGGCGTCGGTGGCATGGGGATGCAGGGAACCTCTGTGACCCACGACGCGACCGACGGCTCCTCCTCGGAGGGTGCCCACACCGCCGCATCGGGGATGTGCACGGACACGAAGTGCACCGACAGCGAGGCCTCGATGTCGGGTTCGAGCAGCGACAAGAGCTCCGACTCCGACTCCGAGACCAACTCCGGTGACGGCTCCAGCGAGATGGAACAGGAAGTCAGCGTCAACGGCGGCGACGCCGACACCAAGGTGGAGCAGAAGCAGGAGCGCTGACGGCAGCGCCTCCAACTACCTCGTAGCAACGACCGACGACCACCTTTTTATCGGACGTAGCACCGAGAGCGACAGCACTCCTCACCAGTCGTCGGGCCAGAGGTCGGCCGCACGCATCCCGCGTTCGAAGTCGGCGTCGCGGAACGCCGCGGCGAGGTCGTCGCGGTCGAGTCGCGGCACGTCGCGACCGGCGAGCTCCAGAACCGAGAGCGCCGTCAGCATCGCGTGTTCGCGGAGGTTCCGACGGTCGACCTTCTCGCGTGTGTCGGCCGACGTGTGCGCCCACCCGCGGCCGCGTTCGCCGCTGTCGCTGTGCAGTTGGAGCGCGGGGACGCCCTCCCGGACGAACGGCCACTGGTCGCTGAACGGATGTGGCTCCGGAACGACGCGGATCGGGCGTCCGGTCTCGTCGGCGACCGTCTCGGCGACGTCGGTCGTCGCCTCGGAGGTGTGCGTCATCGCGACGAGGTCGCGGAACCGCCCCGCGCCGTCGACGTTGACGACGGCGGCGAGGTCGTCGTGGTCGACGACGCTCGCGAGATGCTCCGATCCGACGAGCCCCGTCTCCTCGCAGCCGACCGCCGCGACCCGGACGTCGCGGTCGAGACGGGGAGAGAGTTCGGCGAGGATCCGAGCGGCGGCGACGACGACGGCGACGCCACAGCCGTTGTCGAGCGCACCCTCGCCGACGTCGTGGGCGTCGTAGTGAGCGACGAGGAGGAGGTCGCCGTCCGTGTCGTCGACTTCGTCGCCGTCGGTCCCACCCTCCGACGTGACTCGCCCCACGACGTTCTGACTCTCCGCCGGCTCGGTTCGGGCGTCGACCCAGAGGCGGACCCGACCGCCGCGTTCGGCGTACTCCGTGAGCCACGCGCCCGTCTCCTTCGAGACGCCGACGGCGACGGCGTCGGCCTCCTCGTCGAACCGGAGTGCGCCCGTCGGCGGCAGTTGGCCGGGGACGTGGTTGACGAAGACGAAGCCGACGGCACCCGCGTCGACGGCGTGTGCGAACTTCTCCATCCGGTGGACGAACCGCCCGCCGTCGGGCGTGGTCGTGCTCGCGACGGCGACCGTCCCGGCGACGTCGCGGTCGTCGACCTCGCTCGGGGTGCCGTGACCGACGTCGACGAGGTCGGCCTCGACCTCACCAGCGGGGCAGTACGGGAGCGCGAGCGCCTCGAACGACCGATCGTCGGGCGCGAGGAGGTCGAGCGTCGCCGACCCGCGCGTCCAGCGGTTCGTCTCGAACGACTGGAGACGGACGTCGTCGACGCCGGCGGCGCGGAGGGCGTCGGCGACGCGGTCGGCGGCGCGTCGTTCGCCGTCGCTGCCGCCCATCCGACTGTCGATGGTGGTCAGGTCGGTCAGCAGGTCCCATCCGGCGTCGTCGAGCCACGTCCGCCCGAGCGCGGCGTGGAGCGTGTCGTCCATGGGCCGCGTTCACGCGGCGAGGACAAAGGCACGGTGGGCGGTCGAGTCGAGAGGGGCGTCGAACGGCCGAGTCGAGAAGGTGACGGAGCGCTGTGCTGTCGGGGCTGTGCGACCGGTTTGGCAAGACTTACCACCACGACGACCTACCCTCCGTCTATGAGTTCGGTTCCCGAGCGGAGCGAGATCGACGAGGAGTACAAGTGGGACCTCGAGAGCATCTACGCCGACGACGAGGAGTGGGAGACGGCCTTCGAGGACGTCGAGAGTCGGGTCGACGACGTCCGGGAGTACGAGGGGCGGCTCACGGAGGACGCCGAGACGCTGCGCTCGGCGCTCGAACTCGAGGAGTCGCTGATGCGCGACGTCGCGACGGTGGCGTCGTACGCCCGTCTGCGGAGTAGCGAGGACACGCGGAACCAGGAGTATCAGGCGCTGTCGACGCGTGCACAGTCGCTGGCGTCGAAGGCACAGAGCGCGACGAGTTTCATCGAACCCGAACTCCAGCAGAACCTCGACGAGGCGGACGTCGCCTCGTTCGTCGACGACGAACCCGCTCTCGCCGAGTACGAACACTACTTCGACGACGTGTTGCGGATGAAGCCGCACACGCGCTCGGCGGAGGTCGAGGAACTGCTCGCCGAACTGTCGGAGGTGACGGGCGCACCCAGCGACATCTACACCATGCTGTCGAACGCGGACATGACGTTCCCGACCGTCGAGAACCCCGAAGGCGAGGCCGTCGAGATCTCGCAAGGGAACTTCACGAAACTGCTGAAGCATCCCGACCGCGAGTTCCGACAGACGGTCCACGAAGAGTTCTACGAGGAGTGGGCGGACGTCCGCAACTCGGTCGGAACGGCGCTGAAGAACAGCGTGAAGACGGACGTGAAACTCGCCCGAGCGCGGAACTACGAGACCGCTCGCGAGGCGGCGCTCGACGGGCCGAACGTCCCGGTGGAGGTGTACGACAACCTGCTCGGCACGGTCCGCGACAACCTCGATCACCTCCACCGTCACGCCGACCTGAAGCGACAGGCGCTCGACGTCGACGACCTCCAGATGTGGGATCTCTACATGTCGCTGACGGGTGACGAGGGGCCGGCGGTACCCTACGAGCAGGCCAAAGAGTACATCGTCGAGGCGGTCGCGCCGCTCGGCGAGGACTACCAGCAGCGCGTCGCACAGGGGCTGGAGGACCGCTGGGTCGACGTCTACGAGAACCGCGGGAAGCAGTCGGGCGCTTACTCCTCGGGGACCTACGACACCCAGCCGTTCATCATGATGAACTACCAGGACGACATCACGTCGATGTTTACCCTGGCACACGAACTCGGCCACTCGCTGCACTCCGAGCTGGCGAAGGAGGCCCAGCCGTGGCAGTACTCCGGCTACGAGATCTTCGTCGCCGAGGTCGCCTCGACGGTCAACGAGACGCTTCTCACGCACTATCTCCTGGAGAACGCCGAGAGCGACGAGCTCCGGACGCACGTGCTCGACGAGTACCTCGAACGCGTCCGCTCGACGCTCTACCGGCAGACGATGTTCGCCGACTTCGAACAGCAGATCCACGAGATCGCCGAGGACGGCGGCGCGCTGACGCCCGACAGATTCGACCAGATCTACGGCGACCTGAAGGAGGAGTTCTACGAACCCGCCGTCGTCGACGACGCCATCCGCCGCGAGTGGATGCGCATCCCGCACTTCTACTACTCCTACTACGTCTACCAGTACTCGACGGGGATCAGCGCGGCCGTCTCCATCGTCGAGCGCATCTTCGACGAGGGCGACGACGCGGCCGACGACTACCTCGAGGCGCTGGAGATGGGCGGCTGTGCCTACCCGATGGAGATCCTGTCGACCGCCGGCGTCGACATGACCTCGCCGGAACCGATCGAGCAGGCGCTCTCGGTCTACGGCGACTACCTCGACCGGATGGCCGACCTGCTGGATCTCGAGTAGTCGACCCGTCGTGCGGCCGTCAGTGCCCGGAGACGCGTCGTCGTGACTCGAGGGGTTTCAGCCTGTCGCAACCTCCAACCACTCTCGCGACCCAAAGGCACATTTACGCGGATACCAAACGTGGACCTAACGAATGTCACATAGTCCGTCTCTTCCCGACCGCCCACGGCTCGACCTCGATCCCGACATGTCGGACGCCGAGCGGTTGGACGCGATGCGAAAGCACTACGCACGCATCGTGCAGGTCAACGACGAACTGGACGAGCGACTGACGGAGGCAGACGACCGACGTGAGGGTCTCCAAGAGGAGGTCGACCACCTCAAGCGGCGCAACGAGGTACTGAAGACCTCGTCGCTCTACATCGCGAGCGTCGAGGAGGTGACCGACGACGGCGTCGTCATCAAACAGCACGGCAACAACCAGGAGGTGCTCACGGACGTCTCGCCGCAGCTCCAGGACGACCTCGAACCCGGCGACCGCGTCGCCATCAACGACTCCTTCGCCGTCCAGCGGCTGCTCGACGACGAGACCGACGCCCGCGCACAGGCGATGGAGGTCGACGAGTCGCCCGAGGTCCGCTACGAGGACATCGGCGGCATCGACGAACAGGTACGCGAGGTGCGCGAGGCCGTCGAGGACCCGCTCGTCAGCCCCGAACAGTTCGAGACGGTCGGCGTCGAACCGCCGTCGGGCGTCCTGCTCCACGGCCCGCCGGGCACCGGGAAGACGATGCTCGCGAAGGCCGTCGCCAACGAGACCGACGCCACCTTCATCAAGATGGCCGGCTCCGAGTTGGTGCGAAAGTTCATCGGCGAAGGGTCGCGGCTCGTCCGCGACCTGTTCGAGCTGGCCGCCGAGCGGGAACCGGCGGTCATCTTCATCGACGAGATCGACGCCGTCGCCGCCAAGCGCACCGACTCGAAGACCTCCGGCGACGCCGAGGTCCAGCGGACGATGATGCAGCTACTCTCGGAGATGGACGGCTTCGAGGACCGCGGCGAGATCCGCATCATCGCCGCGACCAACCGCTTCGACATGCTCGACGAGGCGATCCTCCGGCCGGGTCGCTTCGATCGCCTCATCGAGGTGCCCAAGCCCGGCGTCGAGGGTCGTGCCCAGATCCTCCGCATCCACACGCAGGATATGAACGTCGCAGACGACCTCGACTTCGAGGAGCTCGCCGATGAACTCGACGACTACAGCGGTGCCGACATCGCCTCGCTGGCGACCGAGGCGGGGATGTACGCCATCCGCGACGAGCGGACGGAGGTCACACACGAGGACTTCGAGCAGGCCAGAGAGAAGATGGAGGCAGCCGAGGAGTCGGCGGACCGCTCGGCCCGAAGCTACCAGTACTGAACCGTCGGTCCTCTTTTCGGCTCAGCGTCGGCCGTCGTCGAATGCGAGGCCGGCCAGTTTGTTCAGCCCGGCCTGGAGATGTTGGTGGAACGTCGGGCCGGCGATGCCGAACGTCTCGGCGAGTTCGCCGCCGGAGCTCTCGCGCGGTCGTCTGAAGTAGCCGCCGCGGTAGGCGGCCTCGACCGTCTGGCGCTGTCTGTCGGTGAGCGTCGTCTCGAGCTGTTCGCGGAACCCCTCGACCGACTGGATCGTCCGGTCGGTCTCCCGCTTCGCGACGAGTTCGGCCGTCGGGAACGACGCCACGAGCCCCTCGACGAGCGTCCGGATCTCCGTCTCGGGCGGGACGACCGCGGTGAGTCGGAGCGACCCGGCCGTGGCGGTCGCCGCCGCGACCGTCGCACCCGCGTCCAAGAACGTTCGAAGCGGCGACGACGAGAGGGTGCACTCGACGGTGCCGCCGCCGACGCCGTCTTCGAGCACGCGCGCCTGCTCGACGCCGGTCGTCCCGCTCGCGTCCTCGACGACGTCGACCGGAGCAGCCCCCCGGACGCGGAGGTAGCAGTGGACGCCCTCCGTCGCCGGGATGACGCCGTCGATCTCGAACGTACAGTCGGCGGTCGCCGCGAGCCCGGCGAGCACCGAGTCCTCGCCGACAGTCAACTCCAGTTCCGTCAGCGTGTCCGCGAAGAGCAGCCGTCGGTTCTCGACGGCGTTGATGGCGTAGCCGATGGTTTCGCCGAGCACCTCGAACGCGTGCGTCTCGTTGTCGCCGAACGCCTCGGGTCGGAGCGCGTTGACGACGAGGACGCCGTAGGTGTGGCCGAGATACGAGATGGGGACGAGTGCGAACGAGCGGTAGCCGCCGTCGAGGGCGACGTCCTTCAGCGCGCCCGGGACGGTCGACGAGTCGTGCAGATACTGGACGGCCTCGACGGTGCCGTCGTCGAGCGCGGCGGCGAGTTCGGGCAGCGCCGTCCGGCCGCCGTCGAGGGCGTCGACCCACGTCGCTCCGTCCACGTTCGACGCTTCGCGGACGGTGAGCGCGTCGCCGTCGAGGGCGGGAGCGACGACGAGTGCCGACCCGTACAGGTGGGAACTCGCCAGTCGGTCGCAGACGGTCGCCTCGATCTCGTCGCGTCTCACCCCTTCGAGAAGCGAGTCGACGACGTCGTGGACGATGGTGTTGACCTGGTTGTACGTCTCGATCTCGTCGTTCTGGGCGGCGACGCGGAGCTCCGACTGCTTTCGGTCGGTGATGTTCAGGTGGGAGACGAGCACGTACTCCCTGCCGTCGAACGGGAATCGGGTGGCGCGCATGGTGAACCAGCGCTGTTGGTCCGGCCCGTGACAGGGGTACTCGAAGGCGAACTCGTCGCGGTCGTTCTCGAGGACGTCGCGGACCCCCTCTGCGGCAGTCGCGGCGTGGTCGTCGGTGGCGGCGTCGCACACCGACAGATAGTCGACGCCGATAGTGTGTGCGGGCCCCTGAAACCCGTTTTCCTCGCCGAACCGTCGCCACGCCCGGTTCGTGTAGACGATCTCGGCGTCGGTGTTCAGAATCGCGACCTGCGTGGGAAGCGCGTCGAACCCCGCCTCGGTGAGCGACCCCACGCGGGCCGAGTCGTCGACCTCGGTGGAACCGTCGCGCTCACGGGCGGGAGCGTGATTGTCGTGTGGGAGAGTCATGGCATTCCGGCCGTCGGAGAGATGGCGCTCGGCAGTATAAACGGTGGGGAGGGGCGGACGGTCTCCGACGAGTCGGCTGCAGCGGGGGCGAGGGAACGCCGAGCGGGCAGGGAGACGGGAACGGAGAGAGCGGTGTCGAGAGGATGCCGTCTACGGGGCGACGGTCGGGAGCGAGCGGATCTCCTGGGCGAGCGTCGTCCGTTCGACCGGTTTCTGGTGAGCGGTGAGTCGCGGCGTCTGCCGGAGTCGCGTCGCGAACGTCGCGGAGAGATGCGACGTCAGGAGGAGAACGGGGACGTCGTGGTCGTCGAGTCGGCGGCAGAGTCGACGGACGCGGTCGGTGACGGATCTGACGTCGACGACGGCCAGCGACGCCGACTGCGGCTCCGCGAGGACGCCTTCGAGTTCCGCGCTCGAGGAGACCGACTCGAACAGGCAGTCGAGCGACTGGACGGTCTCTTCGATCAGGTCGGCGTTGCCGGCGGCCGTCCCGATGGCGACGACGCGTTTCGTCGAACGATCCGGAAGCGTCGGAGCGGCGGGGGCCGTCTCCGCGGAGGTGGGGAACATCGTGAATGAAGCCAAACTCCCCTCGGGGTTAGTTCGACTACCTCATGAGACAGGTATCCCCTGTCTGACAGAGATGGGCAGGGGCGGCGTGCCGACTCAGTCCGCGTCGTCGACGCCACACCGTTCGTAGAACTCGGCGGGCGTGTCGTCGATGCGTTCGAAGGGGCCGAAGTCGCGTTCGTGGTGGCGGATGATCTGTTCGGCGATCCAGGAGCTGAACCGTTCGTCGAAACACCAGTCGTCGTCCGGACAGTCGACCGCGAAGCGGTCGTCGGTCGCGAAAGCGACGTAGACGTGATAGAAGCCGAGGACGACCTCGGCGAACTCGCGGGCCTGGGTACCACACTCGCCGCGTTTGGCCTGTAGCTCCTCGGCGCCCGCATCGGTGAGCGCGAAGTACTTCCGGTCGGGTTCGTCCTCGCGGTCGACGCGTTCGGTCCAGCCCTCCTCCTCGAACTTGTAGAGGATGGGGTAGACGGAGCCGTACGACGGCTCCCAGTGACCGCCGCTCAGCTCCTGGATCTCCTTGAGGATCTCGTAGCCGTATCGGGGGCGGTCCTCCAGAAGTTCGAGTACGAGATACGAGATGAGTCCCTTCGGCGGACCACTTTTCCGCATTGCCCGTCGGTTGCTGTGGCGCTCGTGAAAGGGTTTCGATTGCGCGTCTCAGGCGTCCGGCTCCTCGTCGACCGACGATTCGAACTCGACGTCGACCGCCTCGCCGGCGAGTCTGATGTGGCCGTAGTTGACGAGCGCGACGAGGACGCTCCCGCCGAGCGCGTTACCGATCGTCGTCCACAGGAGGAAGTGGCCGTAGTCGGCGACGGTGACGAGCGGGCTGAGGAGCAGCCCCGTCAGTACCTCCGTCGTCCCGAGAAGTGCGTGGTGGAACGGGGCGAGGCCGATGGTCGCGGCGACGATGATGATGATGAGCACCCGAGAGACGGTGTCTCGCGTCGCGGCGACGAGCCACGTCATCAACCCCATGAGCCACCCGGCGACGACGCCGCTCAGGAGGATCACCCACCACGGATGGCGGACGAGCGCCGTCGCGAGCGACTCGGCGGCCGCCGGCGTGACGATTCCGAACGCGGGGCCGAAGCCGGCGACGAACACGGCGAACGCCCCGCAGCCGATGAGATTCGAGACGTAGACGTTCCCCCAGAGACGACCGACTTCGCGGACGCTCGTCCGTCCGTCGAGCAACGGGAGGACCGCCATCGTCGTGTGGGCGGTGAACAGTTCGGTCTGGCCGAGGACGACGAACAGGAAACCGATGGACGACAGCAGTGCGAGCGTCACCTGCTTCACGAGCGGGGAGGGAAAACTCGGCGAGAACGTCAGCGCCATCCCCATGAACAGCGCGCCGAAACTGACGTTGAGGCCGGCCGCGATCCCCGAGAGGAACACTCCCTTCGGCGGCCGTTTTATCTCACGGAGCGCGTTCTCCAGCTCCCGCTCGAGGATCTTGTTGTACGAGAGGCTCGCGCCCTGTGGTTCGTCGCTCGGCATCTGGAGAGGGGTTCAGCCCCGGGAAGAAAAACCGCTGTGGCCGACGGGGACGAACACGCAAACCCCTTTACCGAAGGGTCCTAAGGGTCGCTCATGCCGAACGCACCCCAGACGGACGAGGGCTGGTACGTGCTACACGACTTCCGCAGCGTCGACTGGGACGCCTGGCGCGACGCGCCCGAGCGCGAGCGGGAGTTGGCCGTCGAGGAGGGCGTCGCCTACCTCGAGGAGCACGAGGCCGTCGCCGACGCCGACGAGGGAGCCTCCGCCGTCTTCTCCGTGCTCGGCCACAAGGCCGACCTGCTGGTCGTCCACTTCCGACCGACGCTCGACGCGCTGTCGACCGCCGAGCGCCGCTTCGAGCGGACGGCACTGGCCGGATACACCGACCAGACGACCTCCTACGTCTCGGTCACCGAGGTCTCCGGCTACGTCTCCGACGACTGGTTCGAAGGGAACAGAGAGGAGATCGACGCCGGACTCCGCCGCTACATCGAGGGGAAGCTGAAGCCCGAGATCCCCGACGACGAGTACGTCTCGTTCTACCCGATGAGCAAGCGTCGCGGCGAGGAGGACAACTGGTACGACCTCTCGTTCGACGAGCGCGCCGAACTGATGGCCGGCCACGGCGAGGTCGGCAAGGAGTACGCCGGGAAGATCAAACAGGTGATCGCCTCCTCGGTCGGCTTCGACGACCACGAGTGGGGCGTGACGCTGTTCGCCGACGACCCCGCACACATCAAAGACATCGTCTACGAGATGCGCTTCGACGAGGCCTCCTCACGGTACGGCGAGTTCGGCCAGTTCTACGTCGGCCGTCGCTTCCCGCCCGAAGACCTCGGTGCGTACCTCGACGGCGAGTCGGTGCCGACCAGCGAACACGGTGGCGGGAGCCACCACGGGCACGGCCACGGCGAGGACAGCCCGCACCCCCACGGCGGCGAGGGCGAGCAGCACGGCCACGGTGGAGACGGCCACCACGGCGAGGGTGGCCATCACGACGACGCGGCTGGTCGTCCCCACGACGGCGAAGACGCCGGGAGCGAGTCGGACGACGCCGACATCCGCGGAGAGCTCGAAGAGCTGAACATCTACGCGGGGAAGCCGCACGGCGAGGACGTCTACGCGACCGTGCTCTACTCCGAGGCCGACCCGGAGGAGCTGTTCGAGGAGGTCGACGGGCTGCGCAAGAACTTCGACCACTACGGGTCGCACGTCAAGACCGCCGTCTACGAGGCCAACGAGCGCGACCGCAGCGCGGTCGTGAGCGTCTGGCAGACGGCGAGCGCCGCCGACACCGCCGCGGGGTTCCTCTCGGAGCTGCCCGGCATCGTCGAGCGCGCAGGCGAGGAGTCCGGCTTCGGCACGATGGGGATGTTCTACACCGTCAAGCCCGACTACCGCGAGGAGTTCGTCGAGAAGTTCGACGTCGTCGGTGGCGTCCTCGAAGACATCGACGGACACTACGAGACGGACCTGATGGTCAACCGCGAAAACGAGAACGACATGTTCATCGCGAGTCAGTGGCGCTCGAAGGAGGACGCGATGGGGTTCTTCCGATCGGACGCCTTCCGCGATACGGTCCAGTGGGGCCGCGACGTGCTCGCGGACCGCCCGCGACACGTCTTCCTCGCCTGAATCGTTCCGCGAGCGAACACAGTGAGCGAGCGGCTTTTTGATCCACATTTTTCAAGGAGTGGTTCGCGAGCGGAGCGAGCGAACCCGACGCAGAAAAAGGTGGGTTGTGACGTGCTCGCGGACCGCCCGCGACACGTCTTCCTGGCCTGAGTAGAGAGGAGGGCATCCGAACGACTTTTTTGCGGCGTCGACCACCGGAGAGTCGTGCCCTCCCGCGACTCGAACTACTCCCGTCGTACAGTTCTCGCTCTCTTCGGAGCTGCGCTGACCGGCGCAGAGACCGTGCGAGCGAGCCAGGCGTCGACGACGACACCGGCGCCGTCGGCAAACGAGACGACCCCGACGAACGCGACTCCGACGACTCCCACGGCGACGCCGCCGACATCCGTCGGTGACTATCCGACGTTCGGTGTCGACCCCGCGCGGACGGGCTACGACCCCGACGAGCGCGGTCCGGGTGAGGCTGTCTCGCCGTGGTGGTGTGCCAGCCTCGACGGAAACGGGCTCACACCGATAGCACTCGTCGAGGGACATCTCTACGTAGGTAGTTCGAGCGACGGTCTTCGCGCACTCGACGCCGCGACGGGTGAGACGGTGTGGCGGACGCGGTTGGAGCACTCTCCTGGCGCACCGACCGTCGTCGGCGACCGGCTGTTCACGAGCGACGACGCACACGTCTACGCGCTCGGTTCCGAGAGCGGCCGGGAGCTGTGGTCGAAACAGTTCGACGCACGGCTCTGGACCTCGGTGCTCGTCACCGACGACGGCTCCAACGGGCCGGCGCTGTTCGTCGTCAGAGACAGCATCGACGAACCGAACGACGACAGCAACGACGACCGAGAAGCGGACGACGCCCGACTGTTCGCGCTCGACGGTGCTGACGGGACGGTTCGCTGGGACACCGCACTCGACGGTTCGATGTACGGGTCGCTCGCCGCGTACGGTGATCTCGTCTATGGCGGTGGGAAGCACGGATTCAGTGCGTTTGACGCGACCACCGGTGAACGCCGCTGGCACGCCGACATCGGGCGGGCGACCAACCCCGCCGTCGGCAACGGCTCTGTCTTCGTCGGAACCCACGCCGCAACCGTCCACGCGCTCAATCCGCGAGACGGAAGCGAGCGCTGGGCGGTCGAGCTACCGAACGCCCGGAGTGAAGAGAAGCAGGTCGAAGTGCGGGCCTCACCGGCTATCGCCGATGGATCCGTCTACGTCGCCGTGACCGACGGGAACCTGTACGCACTCGACGTAGACACAGGAACACGGCAGTGGACGTTCGACGGTGGGGCGTGGCTCTCCCTCTCTCCGACGGTCGTCGATACGGGAGACGACGCCGTCGTCTACGTCGGAAGCAGGCAGGGCAACGTCTTCGCCGTCGACGCAGCTAACGGATCACTCGATTGGTCACACCAACTGACTGGCTCCGTCGAGACGTCACCCGTGGTCGTCGACGGCGTGGTCTTCGTCGGCGACGACGAGGGACTGGTTCACGCGCTCGTTGGCGAGTCAGTTAGCAAGGATACAACGGGTTGTCGCGCTACCGAAGAGACGCCCACACCACGGCCACCGACCGAGGATAGCGACGGCGACGGCGTCACCGACGGACAGGACTACGCCCCGCGAGACAGCAGTGTCCAGCGACGAAGCGACCTCACGAGCGAGAGAGGTGAGGGCGGAGGCTTTCTCCCCGGGGTCGGGGTCGGTGCGGCCGTCTCGGCGTTCGGCGCTGGCGTCGGCTGGTGGCTCGGGACGCGAAACGGGGAGTAGTCAGTCGTCGGCGCGGACGTAGCCAGCGACGCCGAACAGCCCACCGAAGAGCGTCGCCAGCGCCCACTTCGCGCCGTCGTCGCGGCCGGTGTAGCGGGCGTGTGCGACGAGCAGCGTCGCCAAGGCGAGGTGGACGACGAGCGTGACGGCGGCGAACGCGCCGAGCAGTCGACGGAGCGTGCGGTCCATCTAGTCGTCGGCGGCCTGCTTGTCGACGCCGGCGTTCCGGATGTCGTCGCCGCCGACCGACGAGCGGAGGCTGTCCATCCCGTCGTCGCGGTCGACGCCGAAGTTCGTCTGATACAATTCTTCGACGCGCTCGACCTCCTCGTCGGAGAGCGGCGGCGTCTCGGAGGCGGCGGCCCACTCGCGGATGTCGTCGGCGGTGTAGAACGTCGGCGTGACGGAGGCGACGGCGTCGTGGCTGAGCAGCCACTGGATGGCGGCCTGTCCCATCGTGCGCTCGCCGTCACGTTCGAGGAAGCGTAGCGTCTCGAGTTTCTCCCAGCCCGTCTCGTACCACGCGTCGGGGCGGAAGCCGCGGTGGTCGCCGTCTTCGAGTTCGGTGTCGGGGCGGACGTGCTCGTTCAGGAGCCCCGAGGAGTGCGGGACACGGGCGATAACCGAGGTGTCCGCGCCCGTCTGCTCGATACGGTCGAGAGCGTGTCGACCGGGCGTTTGCTCGAAGACGTTGAACACGGTCTGGAGGCCGTCGAACTCGAGGTCGACGGCGCGTTCGTGTTCGGCGAGCCAGCCGATGGAGGGACCCATCGCCCAGCCGAGCGCGTCGACGACGCCCTCCTCTCGCAACTGTTCGAGCGTCTCCAGCACGTTGGGCGTCACCTCGTCGGCGTTGGCGTTGTGCAGTTGGAGGTACTCGACGTGGTCCGTGTCGAGTCGGTCGAGGCTGCGCTCGACGCAGGTGCGGATCCAGTCGGGGTCGAGGTTCTTCGGGATCTCGCCGTGACCGGCCTGCGGGTTGTTGTAGAAGTCGTAGCCGATCTTCGTCCCGAGCGTGATCTCGTCGCGGTGCTCGCCGAGCGCGCGGGCGAGCAGTTTCTCGCTCTCGCCGTGACCGTAGACGTCACCCGTGTCGAAGTAGGTGATGCCCTGATCGAGCGCGAGTTGGACCATCTCGATGGTCTCCTCGTCGCTGCGGTCTCCCCACCAGTCGGTTCCGACGACCCACGCACCGAACCCGACTTCGCTCACTTCGACGCCGGAGTCACCGAGAGTGCGGTAGTGCATACGCGGGTGATGGGGTGCGGCGCACTTAGCCGGACCGGTTCGACCGAGTCGTCTTCGCCCGTCGAACGGGATCGACTGCGACCGCGCCGAGTGCGAGAGAACCACACGCCTGCAGCGGGGTCTGACGTGCTTTTCACACACCCGAATCCATTTGAACGGTCCCGCCGAACGAGGTGTCATGACCAAGCGACACGTCTCCCTGCCGGTAGAGGCCGAGTCCGGCCTGCAGGCGTTCCTCGAAACGGTCGACGAACGTCTCTCTTCCGACGAGAGCACATGTGAAGTCGTGCAGGACACGCTCGTCGACCTCTTCGGCGACCGCGACGCCTACGAACGCTGGCAGGCGGGCGAGGAGGTCACGCCCGCCGAGCGCGTCCGACTCCAGGGGTACGACCCCTGTAACTCGACGCTCGAGTCGGAGTACTACGCCGAGAAGGACGAAGAGACGTATCGGCGATCGAAGCATCTCCAGTGGCTGTGGCGGCAGTTCGACGCGACGCCGATGGCCGACAACGTCGAGTTCGCGCTTCGGTTCCGCCAGATGCTCGCCAACCACCTCTTCGAGGAGGCGGGCGACAACCTCCGCATCTTCAAGGGCGTCAGTTTCTCCTACGGACACAACATCAGCGTCGGCGACAACACCGTCATCCACGACGACGTCCACCTCGACGACCGCGGTAAGCTGACCATCGGTGACCGGGTGTCGATCTCCGACGACGCGCACCTCTACACGCACGACCACGACGTCGTCGATCAGACCGAGGTCCGGAACTTCCACACGGTCGTCGAAGACGACGTCCGCATCACGTACGACGCGGTGATCCGTGCCGGGACTCACGTCGGCGAGAACTCCATCGTCGGGTCGCGAGCGAACGTCCAGGGCGACGTTCCCGCCCACCACATCGTCGTCGGCGCGCCGGCGAAGAGCGTGAAGATCAAACCCGGCTTCGAAGACGAGGCCGAGGCGATCGACGACGGAAGACTCGAGAACCATCAGGACGAACGCGAGCTCCCCTACGAACTCCCCGAGGACCTCGACGTCTTCGACGAGTTCCAGCGCGACGTCGGCGGTCCCATCAAGCCACACAAGCGACCCTGAGACGGCAGTCGGTTTCTCCGTTCGTGTCAGCTCTCTCGCTCTGTCACGCTCCCTCGCGTAGCGACGCGTCTCCCGGCGTCCAACCGTTAGCACACGGTATATAAATGGAACGACCGAAGCAACAAAGTCCCTTGACAACATAGTGCACGGTATGGACTGGCTGGCCTGGATCTTCCTCTACGCGGTGGCCCTCGTGGTCTTCCAGGTACTCGTCTACCGGTACCTGTGGACGCGGGAAGAGCCGTTCGAGCGGACGACCCCACAGGCCCGACCGAACGGCGACGGCGACGCCGTCGACGACTCCGGTCGACGCGACCGCGTGCGGACCGACGCCTCCACGGGCCTCTGGGTCAACCCGCAGTCGGTGTCGACGCTGAGCGAGCGGCACTGCCCCCACTGCGGCGAGGAGAACGAACCCGACGCCGCGTACACGTTCTGCTGGAACTGTGCCGGACGGTTGGCGTGACCACCACGTAGCGCGAGAGACGACGTTTTTACCCCGGTGGACGTAGCGACTCGCATGTCACGACGCCCGCGCAGCATCGCCATCAACGTCGGCGCGAACACCAACCTCCCCGGCGTCCGTGGCCCCGTCTATCCGGACGGTCGGTTCGAGTATCTCCCCATCCCCGAGGAACAGCCGACACGGCGGCCGGTGCCGACCTACGGCGACCTCGCGGTCGACGTCGACCTCCCGGAGGGCGTCCGCGACACGCCCGTCCACCTCGACCCGGAGTTCGCCGAGTATCCGACCTGCGAACGCTACAGCTACGGCGACGACCACGGCGTCAAAGCCGGGCCGCTGTCCGAACTCGAAGCCGGCGACTTCCTGCTGTTCTACGCGACGCTGACGTTCCACGGCGACCCCGAGGAGGCAGCTGACTGGATCGCACCCGACTGGGGGGCGTATCTCGTCGGCGAGTTCCGCGTCGCCCGCGCGATCACCGGCGAGACCTACGCGACGCTCTCGGCGGACGAACGGGCAGCCTTCGACAACAACGCCCACGTGAAGCGCGACCCCGTCGACGCGAAGGTGTTAGTCGAGGGCGACGACTCCTCTCGCCTCTACGAGTACGCGGTTCCGCTGTCGAGTCCCGACGCCGGGGCGACGGCGAATCACCTCGTCACGGCGTTGTCAAACGACTCGGGGAAGGGACCGTGGTGGCGACGACGACTGTGGTACGACGCCGACGCGACGGCAGAGCTTCGCGACGTCGTCGAGCGGTGGCCGAACTGTTCGCTCGGGTGACAGACGGTGTTATTCCCCTTGCGCGCTACTGTCTAGCTATGTCCGCAGCAGGGAGAGACCGATCGACGAACGTCGCACACCGGACGATTCAGGGTCAGGAGACGCTGGTGCGCGAGCTACCCGACGAGCTCTACATCGAGTGGCGACCGGGGCGACCGGTGTACTTCGGCGTGAAGGTCGGCGACCGGATCAAGGACGCCGACCGCGACGTCGAGTCGGCCCACATCACCGAGTGGGAGGTCGTCGAGATCACGCCCGAACGCGTCGTCGGTGAGAACGTGACGACTGGCGAGCGAACCGAGTGGGACCGCCGTGACCTGGAGGCGGCGCTCGTGCTGCATCGCTACGCGACGAACCTCTCGGAGTTCGCGACGCTGACGATCCACCCCATCGGCAGTTGGACGGAGTACGATTCGGGGACCATCGCCCACGAACCGTACCTCCACGTCGTCGTCTTCGGCAACAACGGCGAACGGTACGGTCGACGGTACCGTTTCGTCGAACAGGGAGAGACCACCGAGATCGAACTGTCGGATCAGGACGCGAGCATCGACCGGCTCCCGGCTGATCTCCAGCGACGACTCGACGAGCGAGTTCGACGTGCGCTGGAGGAGGACGGTTACGTGGTTCAGTGAGTCGGCTACTCGCGGTCCGCGACGGCGACCGACGACGCCGATCCGCCGGCGAACAGCCCGCCGACCACCGCCGCGAGCAGCCCACCGACGACCACGCCAGCGACAGTGCCGACGAGCAACGAGACGAGCGCCCCGCCGACGCTCAGTTGGATGACGCCCAGCGCGAGCAGCGTCACAGCGAGCGCGAGGAGCGCGACGGTCAAGTCGTCGGTTGTCGGTCGCCCGTGCGTCGCGAGATAGTGTCGCTGGAGTACGTAACCCGTCGCGACGCCGACCGCAGTCACGAGAAGTGGGAGCGACGTGAGCGCGCCGAAGCCGGCGACGCCGAACGCGAGTAACCCGGCGACGAGCGCGACGACCACGCGAGCGAGGTCGACGAGCAGCGAGACGGTCGCGTCGTCGACGCCCTGCCGACGTGCGACGGCAGCGACCAGCCGAGGGGCGAGGAGACGGCCGAGGCCGTAGAGGACGGCGAACGCGACGAGCGCGACGACGAACGGGCCGACGAGTCGGAGGAGGGGGTGTACCGTGTTCTGTGCCTGAAGCGGAACCATCTCGTCTCCCGTTCGGACAGCGCGTTGATAAGTGTGGTCGTCGGCTCAGACGACGCGAACGGAGAGCCGTCGCGTCCGCGGCCCGTCGCACTCGACGAACAGGAGCGACTGCCACGTCCCGAGGTCGAGTTCGCCGTCGGAGACGGGGACCGTGACGCTGTTGCCGACGAGGAGTGCTCGGAGATGCGAGTCGGCGTTGCCGTCGAGTTCGTCGTGGGCCCACCCCTCGTCGGCGACGGTCTCCGAGAGGAACCGTTCGATGTCGTCGACGAGGCGACCCTCGTTCTCCTGGAGACAGACGCCCGCGGTGGTGTGTCGGACGAAGACGGTACAGAGACCGCCGGCGTCGGCCGGGATCGCGTCCGCGACGCGGTCGGTGACGTCGACGACACAGAGGCGTCGCTCCGTCTCGACGGTGAGGTCGGAGGTGCTCATACCGGGGAGAGGCGGCGAGCGGGGAAAAGAATGGCCGTGAGCCGGTCGAAAGATCAGAGTCCGAGCGTAGAGTCGTCAGATCAGGCCAGGAACTCCTCGTACGCTCGGAGGAGTTCCTCGGTCAGGTCGCTCTTGCTGTGGGTCGTCATCAGGTGGACGCGGAGGTCCGTGCGTTCACCGTGTGCCAGTCCACAGAGCGGGCAAGTCGACAGTTCGTCGACCCCCGCCGTTCGGTCGTCGGTCACCACCTCTCGTCTCTCTCTCGCGAGTTCACCACCGAGCATGGTTGTCAGTACCATCGACACAGAGCACGATATAATTTCGCACACCACCTCCTGAATTGAGCAGTATTCGAATCGTGAAGCTCTCGCGGTGATTTTGGAGACGAACGGCGAAGAGCACGACGAACCGGTCGACGTGTGAGAGAGGAGTGGACGGAGAACTGCGCTGTTCGGAGAATGCGCCGTCCGGGAATTGAACCACGGTCGCTCACGCTGTTCGCTCTCTGATTCAATTCCCGTTGGCGGTCTCGCCTCACTCCGTTCGGCAGAAATGCGCCGTCCGGGAATTGAACCCGGGCTAGTGGCTTGGGAAGCCACTGTCCTACCACTGGACCAACGGCGCTCGCACACGGGACTACTGTGCGACCCCACTTGAACGTTGGCGTTTTTGCGTACTGGACGTGCGTCCACCGAACGCGGGCTGGAGGGTGGCTATTAGTCCCCTGGTTCCGTACGACTGCTCGATGAGCAACGAGAGCTCCGTTCTTTCCGACACGGCTCCGCTCGACCTCCGACTCTCGGAGACCGAACTCGAAGCGACTCGCGAGCACGTCACGACGTTCATCCGCGAGACCGTCGAGACCGCGGGAGCCGAGGGTGCGGTGCTCGGTCTCTCCGGCGGCATCGACAGCACGCTCACCGCCTATCTGGCGGTAGAGGCGCTGGGCGAGGACGGTCTCCACGGACTCGTGTTACCCAGCGAGGTCAACACGGAGGACAACATGAGCGACGCCGAACGCGTCGCCCGGGAGCTCGGGATCGAGTACGACGTCGTCGAGATCAACCCTCTCGTGGAGTCGTTCTTCGACGCCTACCCGGAAGGGGCGGACGACCAGATGGCCGCCGGCAACGTCCGCGTCCGCGTCCGCGGCGTCCTCAACTACTTCGTCGCCAACCACGAGAATCGGCTCGTCCTCGGCACCGGCAACCGCAGCGAGGCGATGACGGGCTACTTCACGAAGTACGGCGATCAGGCGGTCGACTGCAACCCGATCGGTAACCTCTACAAACAGCAGGTCCGCCAACTCGCCGACCACGTCGGCGTCCCCGCGGATCTCGTGACGAAGACGCCCTCCGCCGAGATGTGGCTGGGGCAGACCGACGAGGAGGAGATGGGGCTCACGTACGACACGCTCGACGCCGTCCTCGCGCTGCACGTCGACGGACCCCTCTCGACCGCCGCGACCGTCCGGTGTCTCGACGTCACCGAAGAACAGATCGCCCGCGTCGTCGAACTCGTCGAGAGAAGCGAACACAAGCGTCACATGCCGCCCGCACCCGCCGCACTCGACCTGTAGACGGACCGGCCGGTTCACTCCTTCTCGCGGTCGGCCGCGATGTCCGCGGCGTGGGCGCGTACCAGCCGGTCGAACGCCGCGGCCTCGGCGCGCTCCTGCTGCTCCCGAGTCGCGTCGTCGCGCAGCCGCGCTTTGACGACGGCGAGCGCGTCGGGTTCGTTGGCGGCGACTTCTTCGGCGACCCCGCGGGGGTCGTCGACGACGCGCGAGACGAGACCGATCCGCTTCGCCTCGGCGGCGTCGACGACGCGACCCGAGAGCGCGAAGTCCAAGGCGTCGCCCTCGCGGAGCACCCGCGGGAGGCGGACGGTGCCACCCCAGGCGCCGAACAGCCCGAACTGGACGCCGGGTTCGGCGAACGTCGCTTCGGGCGTCGCGACCCGGAGGTCGCAGGCGAGTGCGAGCTCCACCCCACCGCCGCGGGCGGCCCCGTCGACGCCGGCGACGACGACGCTCTCGGCGGTCTCGATGGCGTCGGCGACGCGCTGGCCGTGACGCGCGAACGCCGCCGGATCCTCGAGGTCGGCGACGACGTCGAGATCCGCCCCCGCACAGAAGGCGTCGCCGGCGCCGTGGAGGTAGACGACGGCTGCGTCGGTGTCGGCGACGGCGGCTTCGAGGTCGTCGAGGTCGGCGGGTCGGAGTGCGTTGCGTCGGGACGGACGGTCGACGGTGACGACCCGGAGCGACCCCGCATCTGTCGTGTGAATCATGGAGCCACCTGTCGCTGGCTTTCCAAAGGTCTTTGCCCTTGCCGTCGCTAGAGCGGGTCAATGGAAGACGCCGTGCGGGTCCGTGATGCCGCGCGCGAGGCACTCGTCGATATCGAACCCCCCCAGTTACACGAGGCGCTCGACGACCGGTTGGTCGACGCCTCCATGTCGCCCGGCGTGCTCGTCCTCACGAGCGCTCGGGCGCTCGACTCGGGGGTCGACCTCGACGGGATCGCCGAGCGGGCCGCCGGAGTGCAGTTGATCTACGAGGGACTCCGACTGACGCGGACGCTGGCCCACGACGAGCCGTGGGTCGGTGAGGCGAACAGCGACATCGACGCCGACCTCGACATCCTCGCCGCCGACGTGCTGGTCTCCCGTGGGTTCTATCTCCTGGCACGGACCGAGGCCGCCGGTCGCGCCGTCGAGACGGTCCGGGCGTTCGGCCGCGACCAGACGCGCCAGATGACTGCACAACGTCCCGCCGAGGGCGACGACCGGAACCTCGAAGCCGACGTGTTCGAACTCGCCGTCGTCGCCGGGACGACCGCCGTCGGCACCGAAGCACCGTCTGCGCTGTTGGAGTACGTCGCGAGTCTCGCACACGAACACGACGGCGATCTCCCGCCCGCGACGGTAGCGCTCCCGGAGACCACCGCCGAACAGATCGCCTCGCTCTCCGGCGACGACCGAGTCACCTCCTCGGCGACCGACCGATAGCGGCCGTCGCCGACCGCCGTTCTCCGCCCTCTCCCGCCGAGTATAGCCGCTACGAGACGGTATCGTGGTACGCCACCGCACGGCATCCGAGACGCGTTTCACCACATATATATACGGTACTGCAGTACGTTTGGATGCAGAAGGCGGTACGCGGGAATAACGCCCGACGCGCCTGGGTAGCTTAGCGGTAAAGCGCGTCCTTGGTAAGGACGAGAGCCCGGGTTCAAATCCCGGCCTAGGCTCTTCATCTCGTCTTCTCTCTCGAGAACCTGAATCCGGAGAAACGTCACCTCTTCTGTCGTCACCCGACGTCCACAGCTCCGTCCCGCAGTGTTACGGAATCCGCGTCCCACCAGTCCGGACGGTGAGATTCTCGATCAGCGTCGAGTTGACGCTGTTGCTCGCGACGAGCGTGACGTTCTGTCCGGCAGGAACGGCGAAGACGACCGTCGACTGTCCGGGGTCGACGGTCGTCGACTGGAACGTCCGTCCGTCCTCGCGGACGACGGTGATGGTGGTGACGTTCGACGCCTCGGGAGTCGATCGAAGCGTCGCCTCCACCCGAATCCCCGAAGCGGCCCACGACTCGGTGGGTGAGAGACGTTCGAAGACGGTCGAGTTGTCGACGTCGGCGGTGACCGTCGGGCCGACCGTGAGACAGCCACCGAGTGAGACCGCACAGACGACGGCGAGCGCCACCGACAGCCGTCTACCGAGAGAGTGGTCCATGAACACTCCACACGGGCGTCGCGAAAAACGGTTCTGGCGTCGCGAGCGACGACGCGCCGTCGGTCGGTAACGTCTCTTAAGTGTGAGATAGCCGATAGTGTGGACATGTCGCCCGAAGACCGACCGACGTGGGAGTACAAGACGATCGAACCGCCGAAGGGGCTCACCAAGCGGGAGGTCGTCGACCCGACCGACGAGCTCAACCGACTCGGAGCCGAGGGGTGGGAGCTCGTCGGACCGCTCGACTACGACAAAGGGGGGACGAAGCTGCTGATCTTGAAACGCCGGGTCGCCGATGAGTGACCGGACGGAGAACAGCGACCTCTCCGCACCCAGTCGACTCCGTGAGCGGACGGAAGTGAACCAGACGCTGTTCTGGCTCCTCCTGAGCGTCGACCGCAGGGTCGTCGTCGCTGGATTGGGACTCGCCGTGTTCGGGACGTTCATGCTGTTCGGGATCCTCAAACCGACGCTCCTGCGGACGGCGATGGAGACGAGCGACATGGTCGAGACCGTGTTCTCGGGGCTGGTCGGCGCGATCATCACCAGTACGACGCTCGTGGTGTCGATCAACCAGCTCGTACTCTCTCAGGAGATCGGGTCGCTCGGCACTCAACGGAGTCGGATGGATACGACGATGGACTTCTACCAGAACACCGACGAGTTACTGGGAACGACGACGCCGTCCGAGCCGGCGACACTGCTGCGGAAGCTCATCGAGCGGACCGAAGAGCGAGCAGTCAGCCTTCGTGACGCAGTCTCTGAGAACAGCAACGAGGTCCTCCGTGAACGGGTCGACGCGTACGTCGAGGACCTGCGTGACAACGCTGAGACGGTGTACGGTGAGCTGGACGACGCCGACTTCGGCACGTTCACCGTCGTCTCGCCGGGGTTAGACTTCAACTACGCGAAGAAGATGAACGACATTCGGCAGCTCGGCGAACGATACGACGACGACCTCGACCGCGGGGAACGGAGAGCGTTCAGGGAGATGCTCGAGGCGGTGACGATGTTCGGTCCCGTCCGCGAGTACATCAAGGTGCTGTACATCCAGTGGGCACTGGTCAAGCTCTCGCGTGGGATTCTGTACACGTCAGTTCCGGCGCTGGTCGTCGCCGGTGGCATGGTCGTCTTCGTCGACGCGGGGACGTTCACCGGAACCGTCCTCGGTCTCGAGACGGTGCTGTGGGTGGTCAGCGCCGCCTTCGTCGTCTCGATCACTCCCTTCCTGGTGTTCATCGCCTACGTGCTCCGACTCGCGACGCTCGCGAAGCAGACGCTGACCGTCGGACCGCTCATCCTCAGCTGAGCGCGAGTGTCGTCGGAGTCGGTCGCGAACGAAAGCGGATCGGTAGCTCGACCCACACTTACTTAGTGTATCCGACACGAGTTCGAGACATGGTCCCGTCCAAGAACGTCGGCGGTGCCGACAGAGTGCTCAGAGGCGTCCTCGGAATCTGGCTGGTCGTGGTCGCGGTCGCCGCCTATCTCGACGACCAGCGACTGACGGCCGTGACAGCGGCAGTCGCCGGCGCGGGACTGCTCCAGAACGCCGTAACGGGGTTCTGCGGTGGGAACGCGCTGTTCGGTGTCGACACGACCGACGACGCCTGCTCGCTCGATTGAGTCGGCGGCGGCGACCCGTCCCGTCCCTTTTTCGCGGGTCGAGGAACCGAGCGTCGACCACTATCGACGGACGGCATCGGCCTCCTGCGTCGAGAACGCGGCCCATGTCGAGATCGCCCACGTGAGAGCGCTACGGCGGCGAACGGCGACGTCGGGTGGGGTAGGTGATAGCCGCTAGATATGACGAGTGACTACGATAACGGTAGTTTATTTCAAAATAACCGACGCCTTTGTAAATATTCATCCAGAAACGAGTAACGACAGATAACCTATGTCAAACGAACATACGAGCCAGCCCGCGGGCGGGGCAAGCGACACGTTCATCTACGTGGCTGCCGCGCTGGCGGCGCTGAACGGACTCCTGTTCGGCTTCGATACGGGAGTCATCTCCGGCGCGTTCCTGTACATCCAAGAGACGTTCACGATGTCGTCGTTCGTCGAGAGCGTCGTCGTCAGCGGCGCACTCGTCGGCGCCGTCTTCGGCGCGGCCGTCGGCGGGCGTCTCGCGGATCGGATCGGACGACGACGACTCATCCTAGTGGGGGCAGCGGTGTTCTTCGTCGGGTCGTTCATCATGGCCGTCGCACCGACCGTCGAGATACTCATCGTCGGGCGCATCGTCGACGGCGTCGCCATCGGCTTCGCGTCGATGGTCGGCCCGCTGTACATCTCCGAGATCTCGCCGCCGAAGATCCGGGGGTCGCTCGTCTCGCTCAACCAACTGGCGGTGACGATGGGGATTCTCGTCTCCTACTTCGTCAACTACGCGTTCGCCGACGGGCCGATCCTCGCGCTCGCACAGGACGTCCTCGGTGCGGCCGGGTGGCGCTGGATGCTCGGTGCCGGGATGGTGCCCGCGCTGATCCTGGGCGTCGCGATGCTGTGGATGCCCGAGAGCCCGCGGTGGCTCGTCGAAAAGGGGCGTGAACAGGAGGCGCGGAGCGTCCTCTCACGGACGCGCAGCGAGCAGCAGATCGGCGACGAGATCGACGAGATCAAAGAGACAGCCCGCAAGCAGTCCGGAACGGGGCTGTCGGATCTCACGAAGTCGTGGCTCCGTCCGGCGCTCGTCGTCGGCGTCGGCCTCGCCGCGTTCCAGCAGGTGACCGGTATCAACACCGTCATCTACTACGCGCCGACCATCTTGGAGTCGACTGGCTTCAACAACTCCGCGTCCATCCTCGCGACGGTCGGCATCGGCGTCGTCAACGTCGGGATGACGGTCGTCGCCGTCCTCCTGATGGACCGTCTGGGTCGCCGTCCGCTGCTTCTCACCGGACTGGCCGGCATGTCGCTGACGCTGATCGCCCTCGGCGTGGCGTTCTTCCTGCCGGGGCTCTCGGGCGTCGTCGGCTGGGTCGCCCTCGCGAGTCTGATGTTCTACGTGGCGTTCTTCGCCATCGGGCTCGGGCCGGTGTTCTGGCTGATGATCTCCGAGATCTACCCGCTGAAGGTCCGTGGGACGGCGATGGGCGTCGTCACCGTCGTCAACTGGGCGGCGAACCTGCTCGTCGCACTGACGTTCCTCCAGCTGATCGACGTGCTGGGACAGTCGTGGACGTTCTGGCTCTACGCGGGGCTGAGCGTCGCCGCACTGGTGTTCACGTACTATCTCGTCCCCGAGACGAAGGGGCGCTCGCTGGAGGACATCGAGGCCGACCTCCGGCAGAGTGCACTCGGAGACGAGACGACCGGCGGCGCGTTCGGGAGCGGAAGCGGGTCGTCGAACGACGACGACTGAGACGAGAGGGCAGAGAACAGAGACGAACGAAGACGCGACCGCGATCGACTTTTTAGCCGAGATCGACGTCTTTAGCTGAAGTCCTCGATGAAGCGGTCGGGGACGTAGCCGAGCACCGTCGTCGGCAGCGCGGCGACGAGTCGTTCGGCGACGACGACGAGCGGTTTCCGGAGCAGCACGTACGTCGCCGACACGGCGAGGGCGACGCCGACTCCGATCTCGACCGGGCCATCGAAGACGACGATCGGCGGGACGGCGAAGACGGCGGCGAGCAGCAGATCCTCGGGTGCACCGTCGTACCGGATCCACCGCTTCGGCGGGAGCCACCGGCCGCGGAAGTGGTCGTAGACGGCCCGCTCGGACGTCGCCTCCCACGGTTTCAGTTCGAGGCCGCCGCCGAAGGCGTCCATCACGGAGTGGGTCGCCGCCGCGAGCAGGAACAGCGCGAGCGACAGCGAGGCGACAGTCGGCACCGCGAACGCGAGGACGGTCGCCGGCACCGCCACAAGCGAGAAGTACACGGGGAAGTGCAGCGTCTTTCGGTGACCTGCATACAGGTCGAAGTCCGGGAACAGTCCGCCGAGTGCCGCGGCGGCGACCGGGACGGTTCCGACGTCGGGCGCGACGAGAAACACGAGTGTGCCGAGCACGACCCCAGCGAGGGCGTGCGTGGTGGCCATCATCGATGCCGGCTAGGCGAGCGGGTTACATATGACTGTCGTGTCAGTCGGTGACACAGGTCCGCGGGCGGCCGGAGGCGAGCGTCGGCCGGAAACGCCCGACGGGCACTTAGTCTCCCCACCCGATAGGGACGGTATGGTCCTCCGCCGTCTCTCGCCGTGGACGACGCGGGCAGCGACCCGCAGTATGCAGGCCGCGATCGGTGGCATCCTCCTCGTGGGGCTGTGGACCCGAAACGTCGCCGTCGTCGTCAACGCCGTGTTGGCGCTGGCCGTGACGTTCCTCCCGGCCGTCCTCGAGCGCGACTGGGATCTCCCCCTCGATGCAGGCCTGACGCTGTGGATCACGACCGCCGTCCTCCTCCACACCGTCGGCATGTTGGGGCTGTACGGCACCGTCTGGTGGTGGGACCATCTGACCCACACCCTCTCGGCGACCATCGTCGCCGGCGTCGGCTACGCGACGGCACGGGCGATCGACGAACACACCGACGCGGTCGCCTTCCCGCCCCGGTTCCTGTTCGTCTACGTGCTCCTCTTCACGCTCGCGCTCGGTGTGCTCTGGGAGGTGCTGGAGTTCGCCGTTCACGAGCTGAGCGACGCTGTCGGCGTCGACGCCGTGCTCGTCCAGTACAGCCTCGAGGACACGATCGTCGACCTCGTCTTCGATCTCGTCGGTGCGATCCTCGTCGCCCTGTTCGGGACGACGACGCTCCGGTCGGTCGTCGACACGCTCACCGCTCGTCTCGCCGGCGGGTCGTCGGACGAACTCCAGTGACCACTCGCCGACGGTCGACGACGTCGCTCGGGACCTACCTTTTTGTGTCGGGTGACGTATGGTGGGCCATGCGATTCGTTATCGTTGGCTACGGACGCGTGGGTGCACGCACCGCCCGCATCCTCACGGAGGAGGGCCACGAGGTCGTCCTCGTCGAGAACGACCGTGACAAGGTCGAGCGGGCGCGGAAAGCCGGGTTCGAGGTCGTCGAAGGCGACGGCAGCAACGAGTCGGTCCTACAGAAGGCGGGGCTCGACGACGCCGACGCCATCGGCGGACTGACCGGCGACCCCAACGTCAACTTCGCGGCCTGCATGATCGGCAAGGAGCACGGCTGTCGGTCGGTGCTCCGCATCGACGAGGACTACCGCAAGGAGATCTACGAGCAGTACGCCGAGGACGTCGACGAGATTATCTACCCCGAGCGACTCGGCGCGGCAGGGGCGAAAACCGCCCTCCTCGGCGGGAACTTCAACGCCATCGGTGACCTCACCGAGCGACTCCAGCTCTCGACGGTGACGATCCCCGACGGATCGCCGGTCGTCGGCCAGCGCGTCAACGACGTCGATCTCCCACAGACGGCGCGCATCTACGCCCACGGCCGAGGTCGCGAACCGATGACGATCCCGCTCCCCGGCACGCAGATCGAGGCGGGCGACCAGGTCGCGCTCCTCGTCGAACGGGACACCGTCGAGACGGTGCGGAAGACGCTACTCGGAGACTGAGAGCGACAGTGTCGTCGCCGACCGAAGCCTGATGCTCGTCGGCTACTCCCGAGGAGTCGATTCTCGTGGAGGAATCGACGAGCTTCTGCGGACTCTGGGCAGTGGAGAGTGAGTGAGAGGGAGAGACCGACACGACAGACCGTCTCGGGGGAACGGACGGGGCTGACGTGCCGGCCAGATGTCGAACGGGTGGGGGGGTGTGCCCGGGCGCGCAGGGTGAGAGGATGGGAACTGAGGCCGTCAACGCGCGCCCACCTGAGGCGTCTTCTGGGTTCCTCTTAAATCCGCGTCAGACGTCCGACCGACGGACGGAAGCTACTTTTCACAGGAGTGTGTGTGTCGACCATGCACGGCATCGGTCCACCGCTCGTCACTCCGTTCACCGAGACAGGCGACGTCGACGACGACGCCCTACGAGAGCTCGTCCACTGGGTCGAAGCGCGCGGCGTCGACTTCCTCGTCCCCTGTGGGTCGACCAGCGAGGCAGAGTTGATGACGACCGAGGAGCGCGCTCGCGTCGTCGAGATCGTCGTCGAGGAGGCCTCGGTCCCGGTGCTCGCCGGGACGGGCCACCCCGGCCTCCGCGAGACGCTCCAGCAGACGGCGCGGGCCGCCGAGGCCGGCGCCGACGCGGCGCTCGTCGTCACCCCGTTCTACTTCCCGCACGACGACGCCGCGCTGGAGGCGTACTACGAGCGCGTCGCCGACGAGTCGGAGATCCCCGTCTACCTCTACAGCGTCCCCATGTTCACTCACGTCGCGCTCGATCCCGACGTCGCCGGGCGACTCGCCGCCCACGAGAACGTCCACGGGATGAAAGACTCCAGCGGCGACGTCGAGGCGTTCGTCCGTACCCACCACCGCGTCGACGACGAGTTCGACCTCCTCGTCGGCAGCGGCGGCGTGCTCGCCAGCGCCCTCGACGCCGGGGCGGCCGGCGGCGTGCTCGCGCTCGCGAACGTCGCCCCCGAGGCGACGGTCGAAGTGTACGACCGACATCGCGAGGGCGACCGGCAGGGCGCACGCGGATTGAGCGCCGACCTCGTCGAGTTGAACCGCGCCGTCACCACGCGGTTCGGCATCTCGGGGCTGAAGGCGGCGATGCGGGCCCGCGGCGCACCGGCGGGCTACGCGCGAAGCCCACACCGACCGGTCGACGACGCGGCGCTCGACGAACTCGAGTCGCTCGTCGCCGAGCTCTGAGGACGGTCCACCGACCGCTCACACCGTCGTCGCCCGCGTCGCCGTCGCCTTGAACGAGGCGACGACGTCGTCGCCGACGGCGAGTCCGAGGCGGTCGACGCTGTCGACGGTCACCAGCGCCGCCAGCGGCGACGCCGTCTCGACGTCGAGTGCGACGCGCACGACGGCCGCCCCGGCGTCCAGTCCGACGACGGTCCCCGCGAGTCGGTTGCGGGCGCTCGTCGCGCCGCCAGAGGGGGCCTCGTCGGGGGCGTGGAGCGTCACCGCGTCGGCGCGGACGCTCACCTGCACCGTCGACCCCGCCGTCGCGTCCTCGTCGACCAGCGCGCGGAGCGTCCCGGCCGCCGTCTCGACGAGCGCGAGCTCGCCCGTCCGTTCGATCACCTCGCCCTCGAACACCGTCTCGTCGACGCCCGCGGTCCCCGCCAGCGCCGTCCGGAGGCGGTCGAACCGCGCCAGCAGGTCGTCGCCGTCGTCCGTCAACTGGCTTCCGCCCCCGCCCGATCCGCCGCGTCGACGGTCGACCAGCGACCCGAACGCCGACTCCAGTCGCTCGAGCCGCGTCAGGGCTCGCGACCGCGAGCGACCCAGTTCGGTCGCTGCGGCGCTGACCGACCCGTGGGTGGCGATCGCCCGCAGGAGGGCCGCGTCGTCGGCTCCGAACGACACGTCGTCCGCGTGCAACTGTGCTTCGACCCCAGCGTCCATGGTGCAGACGGCGGGTGGAGCGACCAAAACGGTTCGCACTCCGCTCTCGATCCCGACGCCGACGCGCGAGGCGACCCCGGAGCGAAACGGGTTTCAGCCGCCGTCACGACCGACACACTCGAATGAGTACGACGACCGGCGGCTCGTCGACGTTCGTCGACGGGTCGTTCGGCCGCGGCGCGGTCGTCCTCGCCGTCGTGACCGTCCAGGTCGTCGCGTTCGCGGCGGCCGTCGCCATCGAGCGCCCGACGCTGTACGCGCTGTTCGCGCTCGGCAGCGCCGCCGCGCTCGTCGCCGCGTCGGGCGGTGGCTGGCGGGGCGTCGCGGCCGCGCTCGTCGGCAGCCTCGCACTGGCGGGCGTGCTCTGGGTCGTCGGCAGTCTCTGGATGCTGGTGCTGACACCGCCGCTTCTCACGCTCGCCGTCGGGCTCGGCGGCGACGGCGCCCAGTGGGCCGGCGTCGCCGCGGCGACGCTCGGCACGGTGCTGCTCGTCGCACTCGGGCTGCCGCTGGCGCTCTTCTTCGTCCAGCAGGACGTCGCACTCGTCGCCGAAAAGGCAGCCGACCCCGAGGTCCACCGGATGCTCGTCCTGTCGGTGTACGCCCCGCTGCTGGCGGCGCTTCTGGCGCTCGTCTGTGGCGTCCCGCTCGCGTACCTGCTCCGCGAGGGGTTCCCCGGCCAGTCCGCCGTCGAGAGCCTCGTCGATCTCCCGCTCGTCGTCCCGCACTCTGTGGCCGGTCTCGTCGTCCTGTTCGGCTTCGGTCGCGGGGCGGCGTTCCCCGAGGTTCGCGTGCTCGGCACGCTGACGGGGATGGTGCTCGCGCTGACGTTCGTCAGCGCGCCGTTCGCCGTCAACGCCGCCCGCGAGGCGTTCGAGACGGTCGACCGACGGCTGGAGTTCGCCGCCCGCGCCCACGGCGCGAGTCGCTTCTCGTCGTTCCTCCGGGTGACGCTCCCGCTGTCGGCACGCGGGATCGTGACCGGCGGCGTGATGGCCTGGGCGCGCGCCGTCTCGGAGTTCGGCGCGGTCGCCGTCGTCGCCTACACGGTGCAGTACGTCTCGCCGCTCACGCTCCGGGAGACGACGGCCCAGCACGCGCCCGTCTACATCTTCAACACCTACACCAGTCAGGGACTGCCCGAGAGCGGAGCGGTGGCTACGCTGCTGCTCGGCCTCTCGGCGGGCATCTTCCTGCTCGTGCGCTGGCTCGCCTTCGACGACGGGGGTGCGCTGTGAGTCCCGGACGCCTCGACGTCGACGTCCGCGCGCGGTTCACCGCCGACGGCACCGACCCGTTCGTCGTCGACGTGGACCTCTCGGTCGCCGAGGGCGAGACGCTCGTCGTCCTCGGCCCGAGCGGCAGCGGGAAGAGCCTCCTCCTCGAGACGGTCGCCGGCTTCCACTCCCACGAGGGGGTCGTCGTCCACGACGGTCGCGACCTGACCGGCACACCCCCCGAGCAGCGGGAGTTCGGCTTCGTCTTCCAGGACTACGCGCTCTTTCCGCATCTGACCGTCCGCGAGAACGTCGACTTCGGGAGTCGCTACCACGCCGAGACGGCCGACCCCGACGAGCTGCTGGCGGAGCTGGGCGTCGCCGACCTCACCGACCGGACGCCGACGACGCTCTCCGGCGGCGAACGACAGCGCGTCGCGCTCGCCCGGTCGCTGGCCATCCACCCCACGGCGCTCCTGCTCGACGAACCGCTCTCGGCGCTGGACGTGCCGACGCGACAGACGCTGCGGGCGGATCTGCTCGACCTGCTCGACGACGTGACGGCGCTCTACGTCACTCACAACCGGTCGACCGCCCGCGCGCTCGGGGACCGCGTCGCCGTGATGCACGACGGCGAACTCCTCCAGATCGGCACGTCCGAGGAGGTGTTCGAGTCACCCGCTTCGCCGTTCGTCGCGCGCTTCACCGGCGCGAACGTGCTCCCGGCGACCGTCTGCTCGCCCGGCGACGGTGTCGGCGGCGACCGTGAGAGCGCGGCGTCGGTCACGATCCGGCCGGAGCACGTCGTCCTCGACCCCGCGACCGCCGCGACCCTCGACTGCGAGGCGACCGTCGAACGCGTCGTCCGCGAAGACGCCGCGTTCCGCGTGTCGCTCTCGAGTGCGACCCGGACCCGCAGCGAGCGAGTCGCGTTCGACGCGTTCTGCGACGACCCGCCGGCCGTCGGCGACACGGTCGGTGTCGGCCTCCCGACCGAACACGTCACTCGCTTTCGGGAGTAACTGAATCAGGTTACGTCGATCGGGAACGGACACTCGTTTCGGTTGCTGACAAGGTTGATGTGAACCGGGGGCAAAGGGCGTCTTACATGGCGATTTCGGTGGGAGAGTACGGCGACCGGGAGCTGCAGTTCTCCGTCGGCGAGCTGACCGGCGCGCTGGGAGATTCGGTTACAGTGCTCCCGCTCGTCGTCGCGCTCGGGGCGCTGACGCCGGTGTCGCTGCCGCACGTGTTGCTCCTGTTCGGCGTCTTCCAGGTCGTGTGGGGAGTCGTCTACGGGTTGCCGCTGTCGGTCGAGCCGATGAAGGCACTCGTCGGGCTGGCCATCGCCGGCACCATCTCCTATCCGGAACTCGTCGCCGCCGGGTTGCTGGCGGGCGGCGTGCTCCTCCTCACTGGAACGGCCGGGGTGCTCGCCCACATCGAGCGGTACGTCGGAACGCCCGTCGTCCGGGGCGTGCAGTTGGCCGTCGCGTTACTGCTCGCGCAGGCCGGTCTGGAACTCGGCGTCGGCGACCCAGCGCTCGCCGGACTGGCACTCGTCCTGACGCTCGCCGTCGCCGCCCTCGGCTACCGACAGTCGGCGACGCTCGTCGTCCTCGGCGTCGGCGTCGCGCTCGCCGCCGTCTCCGCCGGCGTCCCCTCCCCCTCGCTCCCCCCGCTGACGCTGTTCCCCGCCGGCGCACCGCGGTTCACCACGGCGGCGGTCGAGGCCTCGCTGGGCCAACTCGCCATGACCGTCGGCAACGCCGCCGTCGCCACCTCGCTGCTCTGTGCGGACCTGTTCGACGCCGACGTCCAGACCGACGACCTCGCGACGAGTATGGGGTCGATGAGCCTCCTCGCCGTCCCGCTGGGCGGCCTCCCGATGTGTCACGGCAGCGGCGGGCTCGCCGGGAAGTACGCCTTCGGCGCGCGGACCGGCGGCGCGAACCTGATTCTGGGCGCGCTCTACCTCCTCGCCGCGCTCGTGGCAGGACTCGTGACAGCGTTTCCGCTGGCGGTGCTCGGCGTCCTCCTCGTCGTCGTCGCGGTCCAGCTAGCCCGGAGTGCCACGGAGACGACGTCGCTCCCGCTGACCGTCGCGGTGGGTTTGACGGGACTGCTCGTGAACGTCGGCGTGGCGTTCGTCGGCGGCGTCGTCGCCCACCAACTGCTCTCGCGGCGGTGAGCCGAACGCGGCGGCGACGTCGAGACCGACGGCGACCGACAACTGTCTTGTGGGTTCCGCGTCACTCCACGATATGACCTGGACAGACCTGTTCGACCGCGCCGCCGACTACGACGTCGACGAGACGGCCGTCGTCGACGCGCTGGAGGAGCACCGCGATGCCCGAGACTGAGCCGAGTCCCGCCCGCGTCGTCGCCGACGCGGACGTGCTCGCCGCGGATCTGTTCGTCGACGGCGACGCTCGCCGGGCGCTCGACGTCGTCCGCCAGCACTCCTGGCTGACGCTCGTCGCCAGCGACCGCCTGCTCGACGACGCCGAGGCCGTCGTCGCGTCGCTCGGCGACGCCGCCCTCGCGAACGACTGGCGCGAGAAGATCGAGGAGTTGCGCGAACCAATCGACCACCCCGACGGCGACCACCCCGGTCTCGCCTCCGCCTACCGGGGCGGCGCGATGCATCTCCTGTCGTTCGACGAGCGCCTCGGGAGCGTCCAGGCCGGCGCGAACCTCAAGGGTCGCGTTCCGCTGAGTATCCGCCACCCGAAGGCGTTCGCCACGCTGTTCGACGCCGAGAGCCTGTACCGGGAGGTTGTCGGCGGCGACTATCCGGGTCCGGACAGGGATCCGCGAAGGTAAGAGGACGCAGGCAGCGTTCGTCCGCGCGACTACTCGTCGTGGGAGTAATGTCTCTCTGAGAGTGAGAAGGGAGGAGAAGTGGGTAGTGACGTGGCTGCGAGCGGAGGGGACGACGGAAGCTGTCACTGGCGACCAGAACCGTCATACCGCACGGACCTGTCTGCCCAGTTATGTCAGGATACGTAACGAACCCGGGAGTGTGGACGGCGGCCATCGTCATCGTCGTCGCCGTCTCGATCTGGCTCGCCAACTACGTCGGGTCGTCACTGCTGATCGCGGGAACGCTCCTGACGCTACTTTTCGTCGGCATCGCGTATCGTTCCTACCGACAGACGGTGTGAGCGTTGGCCCTTCGCCTCGCTAGCGCTCGGCGAACTTCCGATAGGTTCGCTACGCTCGTCTATCGAGGTTTGCTTCGCTACCGCTCAGCAAACCACTCCCCAAATTTGGCCAACGCCCGTCCGCGGTGGGAGACGGCGTTCTTCTCGTCCGTCGTCATCTCGGCCATCGTCTTCCCGTCGTGCTCGAAGATCGGGTCGTAGCCGAACCCACCCTCGCCGCGGGGCGCGACGAGGCGGCCGCGGACGACGCCCTCGAACAGTTTGACCGGGAGCGGATCCTGTTCCTCGGCGTTCTCGTCTGCGCCGGCGGCCGCCGCGGCGACGCGGTCGTCGCGGTCGACGGGGTCGGGACTGGCGCGGAACTCCTCGCCGTCGCAGTACGCGAGCACGCACCGGAACTCCGCACGCCGGTTCTCCTCGCGTTCGCCCAGGTTCCAGACGCGCTCGACGCCGACGGTGTCCTCGACGTACGAGGAGTACGGGCCGGGGAACCCGTCGAAGGCGTCGACGAACAGGCCGGCGTCGTCGACGAGGACGGGTTCGCCGACGTGACGGTAGGCCTCGCGGGCACCGTGAGCCGCGATGGGGCCGAGTTCGGAGCTCTGGACCTCCGTGTAGTCGAAGTCGAACTGCTGGACGTCGTCGGTACCCAGATAGTCGACTGCCTCCCGGACCTTCCCGGGGTTCGTCGTCACGTAGTTGAGCATGTCCGACGGTGTGGCGGCGACGGCGAAAGAGCCACCGGTTGCGCGCTCCGAGGCGGTCGCGCCGCTCCGAGACGACGCAGACGGCGGGCGGACGAACTACCGCGAGAACCGAGGTCGGTCGGTTAGTCGTCGTCGACGACGACTTCGACGGGGTCGGTGTCCTCCTCGTCGGCGACTGCGCCCGTCTGGCCGCGACGTTCGAGGAAGAGCATCGCACCGGCCACCAGCAGGACGACCCACGAGTGCCAGTTGGCGAGGTTGAGCGTGTAGCCGACGCCGAACGGCTTCTCGACGAGCATACCCTTCCCTGGCTGCCAGTACGAGGAGAGCAGGCGGCCGATGCTCGGTCGTTCGAAGTTGTACGGGATTCCGAGAATCTCGCCGGACTGCGGTTTGTCTGCCATACGTGACCCGTACTCCCGGGCGGGATAAAGCGTTTTGGCTGTGTCGCCGACCGTGGGGTGGTGGCCGTCGTCTACGACTGGTAGCGACCGCGCCCCTCGACCGTCCGGAGGCGTGCGAGCACCTCGTCGTCGCCGACGGCCGCGTACCCAGCCTCGAACGCCTCCCGGAGCGGGTCGGGGTCGTCCGCCGTCCCCTCGACGCTCTGCTCGAAGACGTGGAGGTCCATCGCGTGGTCCTCGAGGTGGCCGGTGTGGAAACCGAGGCCGAAGTCTATCAAGTAGACGAACTCGCCGTCGACGCGGACGTTCCGCGTCGTCGGGTCGCCGTGGACGATGCCGGCGGCGTGCAGTCGACCGAGCTGTTCGCCGACGTCGCGGACGGCGTCGACGGAGAGCTCCTCGGCGAGGTCACGCCGGCCGACGCACTGGAAGGAGATCGTCGCCTCCCGGACGTCGACGTCGTAAACCAGCGGCGTCGGGACGCCCGCACGACGCGCCTCGCTCGTGAGTCGTGCCTCCGCGACCGTCCGCTCCCTGCGGAGTCGGGCGTCGAGGGCGGGATGCCGGTAGGTCTTGGGGAGGCGACGTTTGACGACCGTCTCGCCCTCGAACGAGACGGTCGCCTCCGCGCCTCGAACGTCTCCCGTCTCCGTCACCGCGCGAGCGACCGACTCCTCGTCGCCACGCCACGTCACGGGCACCTGGTCGGGGCGGTAGTTCGGGTCGATCGAGGACTCCGCGATAGGCAGCGTGTCGCCAGCCTCGTACATCTTCGCACCGAGGACGGCGATCATCCCCGCGTTGTCACGCAGGAACCGCGGGTCGGGCGCGTAGAACGCCGCGCCGCGGGCCTCGCACATCTCCGCGAGCATCTCGCGGAGTCGCTGGTTCTGCCCGACGCCGCCGCCGAGGACGAGCTCGTCGGTCCCGGTGAGCGACAGCGCACGCTCGGCGACCTCGGTGAGCATCCCGAAGATCGTCTCCTGCAGTCCGCAGCAGATGTCTGCGACGTCTTCACCGTCGTCCGCAGAACTCTCCGGATTCTGATCGTCGTACGCCTGCTTCGCGGCGCTCATGATGCCGGAGAAGGAGAAGTCCATCCCTTTGACGACGTACGGCAGATCGACGTATTCGCCGTCTTTCGCGGCCTGCTCGACCTTCGGTCCGCCGGGGTGGGTCCAGCCGACGTGGCGGGTGAACTTGTCGATGGCGTTGCCGACGCCGGTGTCCATCGTCTCGCCGAGCACGCGGTAGCGACCGTTGTGATACCCGAGCAGGTGAGCGTTCGCTCCCGAGGCGTTCAGACAGACCGGCGAGTCGAACCCCGACTGGTGGCGGCCGATCTCGAGATGTGCCACCATGTGGTTGACGCCGACGAGCGGGACGTCGAGCGTCCCCGCCAGTGACCGAGCGGCGGTACCGACGATGCGGAGACACGGACCGAGACCCGGACCGCGGGAGAAGGCAACGGCGTCGACGTCGGGGCCACCGGTGTCGCTCGTCGCGACGGCGTGTTCCAACACGCTGTCGATCACGGCCGGGATCGCGTCGGCCATGTGCTCTGCGGCCTCACGCGGATGAATGCCGCCGCTGTCCGGCTGGTAGGGGTCAGAGTCGATGAAAATCGAGTCGTCCTCGGCCTCCGTGTCGAACAGTGCGGCGCTTGCGGCCCACGCGGTTCCTTCGATGCCGAGAACGCGCATTCAGTCGATTATGCTTCTTCGGCTTCGGCGTCCGCCTCGCCCTCTTCGTCGGCCGTGATCTTGTTGCGCTCGAGCATGTGCTCCTGCTCGACGTCGCGGGCGAAGTCGGCCGTCTCGTAGACCTTCGCGTAGCCGACCGTCTTGCGCATGCCGAACTTCGTGTCCAGCTTGTGGACGACGACCTCGTCCGAACCCTTGTCGAGTTTGGCCGCGAGACTGTCGCGGACCTGCAGACGGGAGGGGGTCGCGTCGTCGTGGACGATCTCGAATCGGACGTCGGTACGGTGCAACATGGGGTTCTCCTCCTCGGAGATGATGTCGATGTCCATGGTTCAGTTGCTACAAACTCCTCTCGAAACAAGTAAAAGGATTTCGACCTCGTGACGCGGAGATCGACGGGGTTCTCGCGCCGTTCGCCCGGTGGTGATCCCCACTCGGTGCCGTCGAAAGTCGTCGCGAGAACAGTCGTAGGGGGTATCGTAGAATCTCATAGATTTCTCCATGAGATCGAACCCCGTGGTTCGCCGGGCGTCTCTGAGCTTCTAGTTGGCTACGATAACCCCTAGTCCAACCGAGCCAGCGCCGCCTCGACGTCACCCTCGAACTGCGAGAGCAGCTCGCGGGCCTCGGCTTTCGTCTCCTCGTCGACGGGGACGTGGACCATCCCCTCGTCGGGTTGGCCGTAGACGACGCTCGCGCCGATCGGCGCGGCGACGATGGCCGGCAGCGTCGCGAGGTCTTCCTCGCCGTCGACGAAGACGACGGTCGGCTCGTCGGCGTCGAGCGCCGTCACGAGCGCGTCGAGCAGCGCCTCGGAGATGGTCGCCGGGGGGTTCTCCACCCCGATGCGCGCCGAATCGCCGTCGAGCACCTCGGCGACCGCCTCGTCGACGGCGTCGCGTTTCGTCTTGCCGTCGATGACGGCGACGTCCGGGTCGCGGTCGGCCTGTCGGAGATGGAAGGTGACGACGTCGCCGACGGCGACGATCGGTCCTTCCGTCTGGTCGGCGTCCCGAAGCAGGTCCACGGGGTCGGTGTAGACACGACCCATCGGCTCTTTGAACGCGCCACGGAGGTCTGCGGGGAGTCGAAGCATCACCGAACCTTGAGCGCGTAGCCGCCGGGTTCACTGACGTTCATCTCGGTGGCGACCTCGCTCTTCTCGGGGTGAGTGATGACGACGTAGCCCGCCCAGTCTTCCGTCAGACTCGACGACCCGCAGTTGTCGCACGTCTGGGCGTCGGGGTCGTTGATGTAGTGACACTCACGACAGGCCTTCCGCTTCTTGGCCATCGCTTACCCCTCCGTACTGGCCTGGCGCTCCTCGCGCTTCTCCTGGAGCCAGCCGTGCTTGCCGAGACCGGGCTGTTTGGCCGTGAGCCCGATCTTGGAGTCTCGCGGGTTGCGCTCGTCGATGCTCTTCGTGACGATACGCACGCGGACGGCGTCGTCGACGCCGAGCGTGTCGTTCGAGTCCGTCGATGCGAGCTGTTGGTTCTCGCCGTCGTAGGCGAGATACTCGTCGGAGATCTGCGAGACGTGGAGCAGGCCGTCCACCGGGCCGATGCCGACGAACGCACCGAACTCGACGACCTCGACGACCGTCCCGTCGACGACCTCCTGCATCTGCGGGTCGTAGGTGATGGCGTCGAACTCCGCCTCGTAGTAGACACCGGGACGGTTCGGGAGCACCGACCCCTCGCCGATGTCGTGTACGTTGACGACGCTGACGACGCTGCCTACGTCCTCGTCCATGCGACCTTCGAGTTTGTCCTGGAGCAGTCGCTTGACTCGCTGGGGAGTCACGTCCGCCAGATCTCGTGGCGGCACCTCGACCGTGTCCTTGAGTCGTACCTTCTTATACATATCCTCGTGTTATGGCTCTGTTACCGCGAGTGTGTTTCGCCCTCTGACCCCGACGACTCGAACGCCGCGTTCGAGCAGTCGGTCCTGCAGGGGGCGGTCGTTCGTGACGACGCAGTCGCACTCGCCGCGGTCGGCGAGTTCGACGATGGCGTCGTCGGCGTACGATGCGTCCGTCTCGACCACGCGACAGTGACGAGTCGCCAGGTCCGAACCGACGCCGGCGGCGACGCCCTCCTGACCGTTCGACCCCGCGGCGAGTTTCTCGAGTTCGTCGAGCACCGCACGCGGGGTGACGAGGTCGGGCGTGCCGAACAGCCGGTCGAGTTCGTCGAACACCCGCACGTCGAGTTCGACCGGCATCATCAGCGCGTTCGTGTCCATGGCGACCGTGACCATCTACTCTTTCAGCGTCCCGATCCCGATGAGTCGCCAGCGCGCGCCGACGCGGCGGTTGATGGCGATCTTCGCACCGACCGGGGCACAGACCGGGCGCTTGAGTTTGACCTCACACTCGCCCTCGCGGGCACTGGTGACCGCGCCGACAGTCGTCGCCGTCCCGACGGTGAGCATGAGCGGTTCGCCCGTCGAGATCTCCTCGATCTCGTCGTCGCCGCCGACGACCCGCTCGAGCAGGTCGACGTCCATCTCGAAGGAGTGCCACGTCGGGGGAAGCGTGCCGGGTTTGCCGGCGACCTGTCCCGCGAGCGCGTCACCCTTGGTCAGGCTGGGGTCGAGTCCGGTGCCGACACCGAGCAGGCCACCGGGACGAACCTCGTCGACCTGCTTGCCGCCGGCCTGCAGCGACCGGACGCTGGTCGTGATCGGTCGCCACTCGGACTGGCCGCCCTCTTCGACCTCGCGGCCGGGGCGGAGTTCGATCTCGTCGCCCTTCGTGAGCTTGCCCTGGACGAGCGACCCGCCGACGACACCGCCCGTGAGGTCCTCCCACGTGGTGCCGGGGCGGTTGATGTCGAAACTGCGCGCAGCGTACATCATGGGGTCCTCCGACTCGTCGCGGTCGGGCGTCGGGATCTCCTCCTCGATGGCCTCGATGAGGAGGTCCATGTTGACGTCCTGCTGGGCGCTGATCGGGACGATGGGCGCGTCCTCGGCGACCGTTCCCTTCACGAACTCCTTGATCTGTTCGTAGTTGTCGACCGCGCGCTCGCGGTCGACGAGGTCGACCTTGTTCTGGGCGATGACGATGTTCTCGATGCCGATGATGTCGAGCGCCATCAGATGCTCCTCGGTCTGCGCCTGCGGGACGTCCTCCGTCGCAGACACGACGAGCACGGCCCCGTCCATCAGGGCGGCACCCGAGAGCATCGTCGCCATCAGCGTCTCGTGGCCGGGCGCGTCGACGAACGACACCGTCCGCAGCACGTCCGTCTCGACACCGTGTTCTTCGCACGTTTCGTCTACTGTGAAGCATTCGGGCTCGTCCGCCTCTGGACAGCGGCGGAACGTCGCGTCCGCGTAACCCAGTCGGATGGAGATACCGCGCTTCATCTCCTCCGAGTGCTGGTCGGTCCACGACCCACTGAGCGCCTGGACCAGCGTCGTCTTCCCGTGGTCGACGTGGCCGACGAGTCCGATGTTCACCTCCGGTTGTTGGGGATTTTCCGTCACCATTTACCTCCTGAGAGTAATCTTGGGGAAGTTTCGCCCCGAACGCGTGATAAAGTTGCTGTTCTCGTATCGGTCACGGCCTCGTCGCGTCGCGTCACACGGTGACAGATCCCGCTCTCGACGTCGCTTCCGCGGACTCGAACGACACGGACTGGCACGATACAGTCGAACACACTCCGAGGCGGTATCAGCGTACCGGCGTTCGGGTCGCCGGCAGCGCGAGGCTTTTCCTCCGCCCGGCCCAACGGCCGCCGTGTCCGAGTTCGGGTTCGAACTGGCGCTCTGCACGCGACTCGAGACGACGACCGACGCGGTCGTCGCCCGCCAACTCGGCGGCAGCGTCGCCGACCCCGGGAGTCGCATCGTCGACGTCGTCCTCGTCGGACGCGGCCCGGCGTTCGACGCCCGAACCCGCATCACCGACCGCCGGATCCCGACGCTCGCCGTCGAGAGCGACGTCGGCGTCGGCAGCGCAGTCTACTGGAAAGACGCCTTCGACTGCCACCCCGAGCGGGCGAGAGAGCTCACCGACTGGGCGCTCTCGGTCGGCTTCTTCGAGCGCGAACGCCGCGGCGGCCGCGAGTACGTCCGGCAGACGACGCGCTACCCCGACTGGTTCTCGACGCTCACCGCCGTCGAGAACAAACCCGACCTCGGGACGCCGGGCGACCTCGAACGACAGCTCCGGACCGACGTGAGCCTCGGTCTGTTCGACGAGGTGGTGTTGGCCACCGAGAGCTACGTCACCCGCGCCCACCTCAACCGGATCCCCGACGAGGTCGGCGTCTGGCGGTTCGACCCAGAGACGGGCGACCGGGAGGTCGTCCGCGAGGCGGCGCCGCTCGCCGTCGAGTCGACCGGCGTCGAACTCGGCGAGCGCCACTCGCTCCGGACGGACGTCGCCTTCGTCGACGCCGAAGCGAAGGCGCGGGCGCGCCGCCGCCTCGCCGAGAAGGCCTACGGGAAGGGGTGGCGGAGCTACGACCTCCCGGCCTGTGCGCACGCGACGGCGACGGCCGACGGTCGCCCCTACTGCGGCCAGTTCGACCGCGTCGTCGACCCCGGCGCGGAGTGTGGCGCGGCGTGCACGGCCCACGTTCCGGCTGACCCGCCTGCGGTCGACCTCGAAGCGCTCCGGGACGAACGGTCGCCGTGGGTCGCCGACCCGGCGGGCGTGGCACGTCGCCAGTCGGGACTGGACCGGTTCCAGTGAGACGGCGCGAGGGACGGACGACGTCGAGTCACAAAACTCATATCTCGACCACCGAACCGGAGTGACATGCGAACCCGCCTCTCGGTCCTCTGTTTCGTACTCCTCCTCGTCGGCACCGTCGCGCTCCCCGCGGTGACGGCGCAGTCCGACGACGCCGACGCGTCCGGCATCTGCCGGGCGACGGCGACGGAGTCGCCCGAGACGATGACCGTCGTGAGCGTCCAAGGTGCGAAGTTCGACGGCGAAGACGCCGGGAAGAAGCCCGCACGCCTCGTCGGCGTCGGTGCCGACGGCGCGGTGAAGTGGGTCCAGCAGTCGGGGGCCAACCAGGGTGTCACCTGGGGGTACGACGTCGACCCGCTGGAGAACGGCAACGTGTTCGTCACCGCGACGATGAACAAGGGGACGGTCGTCTACGAACTCGACCCGCAGACGGGTGAGACGCTGTGGTCCGAGCAGCTCGACACCCACGACACCCACGACGTCGACCTGCTCGACAACGGCAACCTCGTCGTCGCAGACATGCGCAATTACAACGAGAGCACCGAGGAGAACGAAGACCGCGTCTTCGTCTACAACCGCACGACCGACGAGGTGGTCTGGGAGTGGCAGTTCGACGACCACTACGGCCCCGAGGTCGGCGGCAACTACTCCGACGACTGGACCCACGTCAACGACGTCGACCCCGTCGGCGACGACCAGTATCTCCTCTCGCCGCGGAACTTCGATCAGGTGATCCTCGTCAACCGAACGACCGGGAACATCGACATGAAACTCGGCAGTTACGGGAACCACGGCGTCCTCCGGAAACAGCACAACCCCGACTATCTCGAGTCGGAGGACGGCACGCCCACGTTCCTCGTCGCCGACAGCGAGAACGACCGCATCGTCGAGTACGAGAAGACGGCGGACGGCTGGAACCGCACCTGGCGCGTCGGCAACTCCTCGGTGTTCGACTGGCCGCGCGACGCCGACCGCCTCGAGAACGGCAACACGCTCGTCACCGACTCCAAGAACCACCGCGTCGTCGAGGTGACGCCCGAGGGCGAGGTCGTCTGGGAGTTCTACTCGCCGTGGCTCGTCTACGACGCGGCCCGCCTGCAGGTGCCGGAGTCCGGCGGGCCGACGATGGCCGACCTGAACGCCAGCGAGCGCGTCACCCTGAAGAACGGGACGCCGCGCGAGAACGACGAGTTGACCGACTGCGACGAGGCGCTGACGAACTTCGAGAACAGCTACTGGCAGGAGAACCGCGAGAACGCAACCACGGCGACGGACGACGGTGACGCGGCCGACGACGTCTCCACCAGCATCGTCGACGACGAGGACGACGGGATCACGGGCGTCGTCAGCGACCTCGACTCGTTCGTCGTCGGTGCGGCGGCGCTCCTGCTCGGCCTCGGTGTGGCGGCGCTCCGCGTTCGCGACTGACGGGGGACGCTCCGCCCGACGCGACTACCTCACTTGACCTCGTTGTACATCTCGTCGATCATCTCGTCGAGGTCCGGGTTGCCGCCGCCGGGCTGTTGTGGCGTGTAGCTGAACTCGCCCTTCCCGTCGGGTGCCTCGCCCGTCGTCCACGGCTGCTGGGGGTCCTCGCGCTCCTCGTGGGCGGTGGACATGAACGTGTAGTTGTACTCCTGGTTCTCCTTCTCCTGGTCGAAGCTGTTGGGGACGGGACGGTGCTCGCCGAGCGCCTCCAGGGCGGCGTGCCACTGGTTCTGGTGCATCGTGTCCCGGGCGATGAGGTACTCGAGCATGTCTTTCATGCCGGGGTCGTCGGTGAACTCGTACAGTCGGGTCGCGAGCAGTCGGCCGGTGGACTCGGCCATCACGTTAGCGTACATGTCGGCGGCGAGGTTGCCGGAGGCGACCACGTAGTTACCCGTGAACGGGACGCCGTTGCTGTCGACGGGCATCGCGTGCAGTCCGGCCGAGAGCGCCTGTCGGGGCTGGCCCGACCGCATCATCTCGTCGATCACCGCGTCCTCGCGTGCCGCCTCGCGAGCCTCGTCGGACGCGCCCTCGAGGTTCTTCGAGACGGCGGTCGCGAGCATCTCGATGTGACCCAGCTCCTCGGTGGCCGTCTCCATCAGGAACTGTCGGATCTCCTGTTTCTCCGCGGGGACGGCGAACGCCTGGAACATGTACTGCAGGGCGACGCGCATCTCGCCCTCCGCACCGCCGATCGCCTGCTGCAGCATCTTCGCGAACCGGGGGTTCGGCTCCTCGACCTCGACCTCGAACTGGAGCTCGTCGTCGTGGTAGAACATTCGGTCGACGAGACGACCGCCACGTCAATAGCGGTGTGCGAACCAGTAGCACCACCCGGTTGAGATACAGTTTTCGGCGTCCGGACGTGCAAAAACGGTCTGGCTGCATTTCCCTGCAGTTCTCTCTCGACCGCCACGTCTCCGCCGCCGACTGCGCGTCGACCGGCGTCGACTCCACCGGACACGGGTCGCGACGACCCAACGTTGATGACACCCACTCGAGAAGTGCTGGTCGTGTCCCGTCGACTGCCCTCCCCGACCGTCGCCGTCCCCGTCCTCCTCGCTACCCTCCTGCACACGGTCGCCGCAGGAACTCTCTGGACGCTGTTCGACTTCGACACGAGCGTCGCTGGCGACGAACTGTTCTTCGCGTACGTCGCCGTCGGCGCGGTCCTCCTCGGTGCGTTCCCGGCGGTCGCCGTCGCGACGAGGCGACTGCGCGCTCCCGCGCTCGTCGTCGCGGCGGCGTTCACGCTCTCGGCGTCCGGAACGTGGTCGATCGTCGCCTCGGGGCTGACCCCCGTCGATCCGACGCCGTTCGGCTGGTATCTGCTCGGGTGGCCGCTCGTCGCCGTCGTCGCGCTGCTCGTCGGTGGCGTGGAGTACGGGCTCCGGTGGGTTCGGGGCGCCGACGATCCGACGACCGACGAAGAGGCGACTCCTTAGAGCTCGTACTGCTCGCCGTCGACGGCGAGCGGTTCCTCGAACGCCTCCTCGACTGGGTAGAAGTGGGCGGTGTGGACTAGCCGTGTCGTTGCCGCGTCCAACTCGTCGGCCAACTCCAGCGCACCCTCTCGGGTCATATGTTTCGTGCCGAACGTCCGCGGGACGCCTTCGTCGTTCTCGTGGCGGCCGCCGATCGGGTGGTACTCGCAGAGCGACGCCGGGACGATGCCGTCTGCGAGGAAGAGATCCGGGTCCCGCAGGGCGTCGCGTGACTCCGCGGGGACGTCGTAGCTCGTGTCGCCCGACAGCGACAGTTTCGCGCCGGTCTCTGGGTCCTCGACGACCAGACCGTAACAGACCAGCGGCGGGTGGTCGACGGGGACGAGCGTCACGTCCAGTCCACAGATCCGCCGGGTCTCGAACGGCGCGACGTCGTGGACCGTGATGCGGTCGAGATAGTCGTACTTCGTCCGGATCGTGTCGGCGACGCTCTCGTCCGTCACGGGGTCGACCTCGTCGGCCGCGTAGACTGGCAGGTCGTCGAACACGCGGTAGGCGTTGCCGAGACCGTCGAGATGGTCGAAGTGGATGTGCGAGACGACGATCGCGTCCGGCAGCGACACCTCCTGTGTCAGAAACTGGTGACGGAAGTCGGGGCTGGCGTCGACGAGCAGCGACTCGCCCGTCCGCTCGTTCTCGACGTGGACGGAGAACCGCGAGCGCTCGACGCCGCGGCGACGCGCCTCCGCGCAGGTCTCACAGTCACAGCCGACGGTCGGCGTCCCCGTCGTGTCGCCGGTTCCGAGGAGGGTGACCCGCATCGGTCAGTGGTCGTGGTCGTCGTGATCGTGATCGTGGTCGTCGTGGTCGTGGTCGTCGGAACCCCCACGACCGTCGCCGGCGACCTTCGCGCCTTCGCCGTCGATCATGTCCATGTTCTTGAGGTTGTCGCGTTCCTCGAAGTCTTCGACGGCGTCGAGGATGTCCTGTTGGGTCAGCTCCATCCGTCCCTCGGTGAGCGCCTCGAGGACGGCCTCTCGGAGCACCATCCGGAGGTCGCTGCCGGTGAGTCCCTCCGTGCGCTCGGCGACCCCCTCGGGGTCGAAGTCGGCGATCTCCATCTGCCGAGTGATCACCCGCAGGATGTCCGCGCGCATCTGCCAGTCGGGTTTCGGGAAGTTGACGATCTCGTCGAAGCGTCGCCACGCCGCCGCATCCAGTTGATCGGGGTGGTTGGTCGCGCCGATGAGCAACACGTCGTCGCGGATGAGCGAGATGTCGTCGATAGACTTCAACAGCGTGTTGACCGCGCGCTTCAGCGCCGCGTGTTCGTCGCTGCGGCGGGTCTTCGCGACGGAGTCGAACTCGTCGATGAAGAGGATACACGGTGAGAGTCGCTTGGCCACCTCGAACGTCTTCTCGACGTTCTTGGCCGTCTCGCCGAGATACTGGCTCGTGATCATCGAGAGTTTCACCTCGACGAACGGCATCCCGAGTTCGTGGGCCAGCGCCCGCGAGATGGTCGTCTTCCCCGTCCCCGGCGGGCCGACGAACAGCAGTTTGCCGATCTCGCGCAGGCCGATCTGTGCGAGGTAGTCGCGGTGCTCGATGGCGGTGACGATCTTCCGTATCTCGCCCTCCTGGTCCTCGGTCAACACGAGGTCCTCGAGCGTCATCTCGATCTCCTCGGGAGCGCGGACGTGGACGAGATCGAGCATCTCCGCGTCGCCCTCCTCGTCGGTGTCGAAGTACTCCTCGAGCAGCGAGTCGATCCAGACGCGGTCGGCCTGGATCGGGCGGTTCTGGTCGCGCGCGTCCTCGTGGGTCACGTCGACGTCGTCGCGGTGTTCGACCGTGGCGGCGAGCGTCGGGTTCGCGGCGATGTCGTCGTCGTCTGCACGGTCGAGGAACCAGTCGAGCGCCATCTCGGGTTGCGTGAGCGAGAGCTTGCCGGAGAACTCGGTCTTCTGCGTGAAGAGCAGATCGGACACCGCCTCCCACGGGTGTTCGACACCCGTCGCGGTCCGCGCCGTCTCCTCGGTCGCCGACAGCGGTCGCTCGATGGCACCGTCCTTCCAGAACACCTGCCGGTAGCGGGGCGGCAGGTCGTTCTCGTCCAGGTCCCGGTTTTCCGTGTAGAGGTGAGTGGTCAGAAGAAACTCGACTACCTCGAAGGCCGGGTCAGTCATCCGTGCAAACTTCCGGCCACAGAATCTTAAGACCGTCGAAGCGACGGAGACGTGACGCGACCCGAAGACGACACCACGGTCGGTCGACGCGAGACGACCGGCGTGCATCACGAGCGAACGAGCGATCGCTCGCCGGGGCCCGCGCACCGGCACCGCTCTGACCGCAGTACTCGGTTACGGAATCCGCAAATCGAGTGGACGAACGGGCAGAAAGCCGTGGGGAAAGCGGACAGAGTAGGTGGGTTAACTCCTTAAATATCCTTGTAAACCGGACACACAGTCGCAGACCCGGCGTCGAATTTTGTTTCTTCAACGATTAGCGTTTTATTACTCGATTCGGTCGAGTTATATCGTGAGAAGACGCACAATCAGATTTGCTCGGCGCAGATTATCGCACACTTGTCACAGAATCTGTCACGGTCGTTCAGGAGTGGTCGCCGGTGGGTGACCCGGTCGAGACGACCTGCATGCGGTGTGCGGTCGGCTGCGGACACGTCCACCGGGGTGCAGATATCGGTCACGGACTGGACCTCGTCCGCGGCGACGCCGCGCACCCGGTCAACCGGGGGCTCGCCTGTGGACGGGGCATTCAGGAGACGGCCGACCCGGGGGGCGAGTGGCTCACCCGCCCGCTCGTCCGCAAGGACGGCGACCTCGTCCGCGCGACGTGGGAGGACGCGCTCGACCGCGTCGCCGACGCCGTCGGGAGTGTCGACGACCCCGACGACGTCGCCGTCCTCGGCAGCGGTCAGCAGACGAACGAAGCGGCCTACGCGCTCGGCAAACTCGCACGCGGCGGCGTCGGCACGCGCAACTACGACGCCAACACGACGCTGTGCATGGCGAGCGCGGTGACGGCCTACTACGACGCCTTCGGCAGCGACGCGCCGCCGCCGACCTACGACGACATTCCCGAGGCGCGGACGCACGTCGTCTGGGGGGCGAACCCCGCGGTCGCCCACCCCGTGCTGTTCCGCTGGATCGCGGACTCGGCCCGCGACGACGACAGTCGCCTCCTCGTCGTCGACCCCGTCGAGAGCGAGACGGCCGAGGCCGCAGCCCACCACGTCCAACTCGCGCCGGGCGGCGACTTCGCACTCGCTCGGGCCGTGCTCGCCCGTCTCGTCGAGAACGGGGGAGTGGACGACGAGTTCGTCGACGCCAACACGGACGGGTTCGCCACCCTCCGGAAGTCGCTCCCGTCGGTCGAGGCGGCCGCCGCGGCGGCCGGCGTCGACGTCGAGACGGTCGACCTCCTGGCGACGGCGTTCGACGACCCGACGCTCGTCTACTGGGGGATGGGCGTCAACCAGAGCGTCCGCGGCACCGCGACGTCGCGGGCGCTCGTCGACTGCTGTCTGGCCTCCGGCAACGTGGGCCCCGGCGCGGGACCGTTCTCGCTCACGGGCCAGGCGAACTCGATGGGGACGCGCGTCTGCTCCTCGAAGGGGTCGTGGCCCGGCCACCGGGCGTTCACCGACCCCGACCACCGTCGTCGCGTCGCCGAGACGTGGGGGGTTCCGGTGTCCGACCTCCCGGACGACGCCGGACCCGGCCCCGTCGGCATCGTCGACAGCGACCCCTCGGTGGTCTGGACCGTCGCGACCAACCCCCTCGCCGGGTTGCCGGACGCCGCGACCGCCCGCGAGGCGTTCGAGGACGCCTTCCTCGTCGTCCAGGACGCGTTCCGCACCGAGACGGTCGGACTCGCCGACGTCGTCCTTCCGGCGGCGACGTGGGGCGAGTCCGACGGCACCGCGATGAACATGGAGCGAACAGTGTCACGAATCCGCCCGGCGACGGGCCTCCCCTCGGGCGTCCGCACCGACCTCGACGTCGTCGCCGGCGTCGGCGCCCGCGTCGCGCCCGACCTCTTCCCAGAGCCGACGCTCGACCCCGAGGCGGTCTTCGACGAGTTCGCCCGACTCACTGCAGGCACCGACGCCGACTGCTCGGGCATCAGTTACGACCGTCTCGACGAGGAGCTGGCCGTCCGCTGGCCCGCACCCGACGCCGAGTCCAGCGGCGGCTACCGCTACTACGACCCCGAGACGGAGGCGTGGCAGTTCCCCACGCCGACGGGGCGGGCGCAGTTCTCCGACTACCGGAGCGAGGAGACGCTCGACCTCCCCGAAGCGACGAGCGACGACTATCCGCTCACCCTGACGACGGCCCGCGAGGCAGACGGCTACAACACCGGCGTCCGCTCCCGCGACGTCGACGACCCCGGCCCGGTTCCGGCGCGGGTCAACCCCGAGACCGTCGAGACGTACAGCGACCAGCTAACCGACGACCGGACCGTCCTCGAATCGCCGCGGGCGAGCGTCCCGGCGGCCGTCGAGGCCGACGACGCCGTCCCGGCCGGGATGGTCTGGTCGCCGATCCACCATCCGATGACCAACCACCTCACCGTCGCCGCAGTCGACCCCGAGTCCGACGAACCGAACTACAAACAGTGTGCCGTCCGCCTCGTCGCACCCGACGCTGATCGAGGGACGGGGACGGGAGACGACACGCCCGCTCCGACCGACGACCCGCTCACCCGGGAGGTGGGCCGATGAAGATGACCAAGTGGCGGACGTTACTGCTCGCGACGACAGCGTTCAACCTCTCGTTTCTCATCTGGTTCTCCTTCGCTCCCTTCACCGGACCGATCGCCGACGAGTTCGGCCTCTCGCTCACCGACCTCGGCATCCTCGCCAGCGCCGCCATCTGGAGCGCGCCGCCCGGTCGCATGCTGACGGGGTGGCTCTCCGACCGCTACGGCGCGTCGTCGGTGTTCGCCATCGTCCTCGCCTACGTCGGCGTGTTCAGCATGGCGAGCGCCTTCGCCACCAGCTACGAGGTGTTCTTCGTCGAACGGCTGATCGTCGCCTCGGCGGGCATCACCTTCGTCGTCGGCATCCAGCACGTCGCCCAGTGGTTCCCCGAGGAGCAGTTGGGGACCGCAGAGGGCATCTACGCGGGCGTCGGCAACGCCGGTGCCGCGGGCGGGGCGCTCGTCCTCCCACGGGTGTTCGACCAGTGGAACGGCCCGCTGTTCGACGTCGGGTGGCGCGCCGCGTTCTTCTACACCGGCGTCGTCGCGCTCCTGATGGCCGTCACCTACTACGTGGTCGGCCAGGACGCCGTCACGGAGACGAAGGCCGCGGAGACCAGCGACTCGGCGACGCTCGCCTCGTGGGTCCACGTCGCGACCCGCTACGGCGTCGTCGCGCTCGCACTCGGCTACGTGATGAGCTTCGGCCTCGAGATCTCGATGAACGGCTGGCTGCCGACGTACTTCCGCGAAGGGTTCGGCTCGAACCTCGTCGTCGCCTCGACGTTCGCGGCGACGTTCTCGCTGGCGGCCGGCCTCCTCAGACCGATCGGCGGCTACGTCAGCGACTGGGTCGTCCGGACGGAGACGAACATCCTCCCCGTCTTCACCGGTCGCTACCGCGAGCAGTGGACCGTCCTCTGCATGGGGTTCATCGTCACGGCGATGGCGGGACTGACGCTCGCCGGGCAGACCGGGAGCGTCCTTCTCACCGTCGCCGTCGGCTTCCTCGTCGGAACCGCCTGTGCGTTCACCGAGGGAGCCATCTTCGCGCAGGTGCCGGCGATGTTCCCCGAGCGGTCCGGCGCGGCGGCGGGCGTCGTCGGCGGCATCGGCACGTTCGGCGGCATCGGTTTCCCGCTCGTCTACTCGTACGCCGCAGAGGTGGGAGCCATCCACAGCGGCTACGTCGCCGTCGCCGCCATCATGGTGCCCATCGTCCTCCTGAACGCCTACGTCGCCCGGCCGGAGATCGCCGAACGCGCCCACGTCGACGGCTTCTTCGGCGAGAGCAGTGGCTCCTACAGCCCGAGCGATGACTGAGGACGGACGGCTGAGACCGGACACCGGCCGTGCCGGCGTCATCGTCGCCGGCGGTCGGTCGACCCGGTTCGGCGGCGTCGACAAGGCGACCGTCCGTCTCGACGGCGTCCCCCTGCTGCGACGCGTCGCCGAGACGCTCGATCCCGCCGTCGACGAGCTCGTCGTCAACTGTCGGCGCAAACAGCGACCCACCTTCGAGACGGTCCTCTCGGGACTCGACGTCGGGTTCGCCGAGGACCCCATCCTCGACCGCGGTCCGGTCGCCGGGTTACGAACCGGTCTGCAGGCGACGACGGCCGAGTACGCGGCGGTCGTCGCCTGCGACATGCCGTTCGTACCGACGGCGTTTCTCGACCACCTGTTCGCCGCAGCGCGCACGGACGCCGGAGCCGTCCCGGAGGTCGACGGCGAGCGCCAGCCGTTCCCCGCCGTCGTCCACGTCCGGGCGGCACAGACCGCCTGCACCGACGCCTTCGTCCACCGCGCGGGACGACTGTACGACGTGTTCGACCTGCTCGGCCCCGTCGTCGTCCCCGAACGAACCGTCGCCGCCTACGCCGACCCGGCGGCGTTCCGGAACATCAACACCCGTGCCGACCTCCGCGACGCTCGCGTGAGCGTGTGAGCGGTCGCGACCGCTGTTTCTTCCCGCCGTCTCGCCGTGGACTGCTCCCGTCCCACCGGTCGTTCGCTTCCGAACCGACCTCTACCGTCTCTCACGCGCGACGTCCCGCAGCGACGACTCGAAGAACCGACCACTCGATTCTGTAATAACGTACAGAAACGAAACGCACGTCGAAACGAACGACAGATCTTTGGACGGAGTACGTCCTTATATTCCTCCAATTCGCTATTAAACTGACTGTCCAAAGAAGTATTGGGGATATTTTTTGAACAATTCAACGATTACCATTATAAGGTTCTGTCGAGTATACTTCTACCGTGAATTACGACATGTACGTTTCGGTTATCGGTTCAAACGTAGACAAACGTAGAGGAGTGTTCGCAGACGATGGCGCATAAGAAAGAGACGTACAAAGCGGAGTTGTACGGCGACGCGGTCCGGGAGAAGCTCCTGGAGTTCGCAGAGGAGGGGTTCGACTCGATCCCCGAGGACGAACACGACGAGTGGTTCACGCGGTTCAAGTTCTGGGGCGTCTTCCACCAGCGGAGCGGCCAGGAGGGCTACTTCATGATGCGGTTGACGAACGCGAACGGGCGTCTGAAGCCGGGACAGCTCCGGGCCATCGGCGAGGTCGCCCGCGACTACTGTACCGGCCCCGCCGACAACCCCGAGTTCGGCAACGGGTTCGTCGACCTGACGACGCGGCAGTCGATTCAGCTCCACTGGGTGCGGTTGGAGGACGTCCCCGCCATCTGGGAAAAGCTCGAAGCCGCCGGCGTCACCACGCGGTCGGCCGGCGGCGACACGATGCGCAACATCTCGGGCTGTCCGGTCGCCGGCCGCGACAAACACGAGCTCGTCGACACCCGACCGTTGCTCGAACGGTTCCGCGAGGAGCTCCGCGGCGACGACACGCTCGCCAACATGCCCCGGAAGTTCAACATCAGCGTCACGGGCTGTCGCGAGGGCTGTGCGCAGGACGCCATCAACGACGTCGGGGTCGAGCCGGCGTTCGAGATGGTCGACGGGGAGGCGACGCTCGGGTTCAACGTCCGCGTCGGCGGCGGTCTCGGCGGGAAGAAGCCGCGGACGGCGCGGTCGCTCGACGTCTTCGTCACGCCCGAGGAGGCGTACGACGTCGTCCGCGGCTTCGTCGAGCTCTACCACGACCACGGCGACCGCGACGTCCGCTCGAAGAACCGCGCCCGGTTCTTCGTCGACGACTGGGGGACCGAGAAGATCCGCGACCGTCTCCAGGAGGAGTACGTCGACTTCGAACTCAGGACCGCCGGGACCGACGTCCGCGAGGAGTACAGCTACAACGCGGGGCGGCCGCCCACCGAGGGGAAGGCCGACCACGTCGGCGTCCACGAGCAGAAGGACGGCGACTACTACGTCGGGCTCTCGGTCGCCGTCGGCCGCCTGACCGCCGCGGACGCCGTCGAACTGGCCGACCTCGCCGACGAGTACGGCTCCGGGGAGGTGCGGCTGACTCGGCGGCAGAACCCGCTGCTGGTCGACGTCCCCGAGTCGAGACTGGACGACCTGCTCGCCGAACCGCTGCTCTCGAAGCACACCCCCGAACCGAACCCGTTCCAGCGCGGCGCGATCGCCTGTACGGGGACGGAGTTCTGCTCGCTGGCGCTGACGGAGACGAAGGCGCGGACCGCCCGGATGCTGCGGTGGCTCCGCGACAACGTCGACCTCCCCGACGACGTCGAGAACGTCCACCTCCACTACTCGGGCTGTACGGCCGACTGCGGGCAGGCCAACACCGCCGACATCGGGCTGCTCGGGATGCGCGCCCGCAAGGACGGCGAGATGGTCGAAGCGATGGACGTCGGCGTCGGCGGCGGCGTCGGCGAGGAGCCGAGTTTCGTCGAGTGGGTGCGCCAGCGCGTCCCCGCCGACGAGGTGCCGGGTGCGATCAAGAACCTCGTCGAGGCGTTCGCCGCCCACCGCGACGACGGACAGACGTTCCGCGAGTGGGTCGACGCAACTGGCTCAGAAGCGCTCGTCGAACTCTGCGAACCCGAGGAGACGACGTACGACGACCCGTATCTGACCGACGCCAAACAGTCGTGGTACCCCTTCGAGGGCGACGAGAGCGCGACGGAGGCGACCGAGACGCCCGCGGACGACTGACCGTGCACGGTTCCAGCGACTCCACGCCGCCCGAATCGAGCGAGCCGACACGCGACGACACCGCTGCGTCGGTCGAGCCGTCGACGCAACACGCCTCGGCCGACGTCGCCCCGGAGCTGTTCGAACCGTAAGCAGGCGTGGTCGCCTCCGCGGTCGGGTCGGCGGTTCGGCGTCCGATAAACGATAAACTGTTTTCGGTGGGTTTCCGGTTCTCTGTGGGTTTATCATGCTAGACCTCCGAGGGGGAGATATGCCAACGCCAGTCATCGCGAAAGCGTACCGAACCCCGCAAGGGAGAGGCGGCGGCGTCTTCGAGGACGTTCGCAGCGAGGACCTCTCTATCGCCCTCATCAACGAGATCCTCGCCGAGACCGGCCTCGACAGCGACGACGTCGACGACCTGATGTGGGGCGTCGCCCAGCAGCGCGGAGAGCAGGACAACAACGTCGCCCGCGTCATCGCCCTCCTCTCGGATCTCGGCGAAGGGGTGCCGGCGACGAGCATCAACCGCTGGTGTGCCTCCTCGATGCAGGCGATCATCAGCGCCTCCGACGCGATCGCGGCGGGGAACCGCGACTGCGTCATCGCCGGTGGCGTCGAGAACATGTCGCGCGTCCCGATGGACGGCGACTCCTACCAGCATCTCCACCCGCAACTCTCCGAGGCGTACAACGTCTTCCAACTCCAGATGGGGATGACCGCCGAGAAGGTCGCCTCCGAGTACGAGGTGAGCCGCGAGGCCCAAGACGAGTACGCCCTCCGCAGCCACCAGCGGGCCGCCGCCGCGACCGACGAGGGTCGCTTCGACGACCAGATCGTCCCCATCGAGACCGAAGAGGGGACCGTCAGCGAGGACGAGGGGATCCGTCGCGACACGTCGATGGACGTGCTCTCGGACCTGTCGCCGGCGTTCACCGGCGACGGCTCCGTCACCGCGGGCAACTCCTCGCAGATCTCCGACGGCGCGGCCGCGGTGCTCGTCACGAGCGAGTCGTTCGCGGAGGAACACGACCTCGAGATCATGGCGAAGGTCGGGACGAACAACGTCGCCGGCGTCGACCCGACGGTGATGGGGATCGGTCCGGTGCCGGCCACGGAAGGCCTGCTGGAGCGAGCAGGACGCTCCATCGACGACTACGACCTCGTCGAACTGAACGAGGCGTTCGCCAGTCAGTGCGTCTACTCGCGGCGCGAACTCGGCATCGACGAGGAGAAGTTCAACGTCAACGGCGGTGCCATCGCCCTCGGTCACCCGCTGGGTGCCTCCGGTGCACGCCTTCCGGTGACGCTCGTCCACGAGATGATCCAGCGCGACGCCGAGCGTGGGCTCGCGACGCTCTGCGTCGGCTTCGGGCAGGGCGCGGCCATCGAGTTCTACCGATAGCGGTTCCGCGTCACCCCCAATGGAGGGGTGACGCATCTTCCGTCGGCGGCCACGACGCATTAGTGTCGTTCGGCTGTACTTCACGATAGATGTCTCACAGCACGGACGAGTCCCAGCGAGCGACGGCGACGGACGGCGTCTCGCGGCGACGGCTGCTTCGGGCCGGTGGTGCCGCCGTCGCAGGCGTTCCAGCCCTCTCGGGGCTGGCGGGTGCCCAATCCGACGGCGAAGACGAAGAGCACGACGACGTCTACACGAACGGCGTGCTCTCGAACTCGACGCCGAAGTTCGGCAACAGCGACTTCACCGGACTGTACCTCCTCGTCGAGGACCCGCAGAACGACCCCGACACGACGGGCGTGAGTTCCTGCGACGTCATCGAGTCCGACGACCGAATCGCGGCGTACAACGCCACCATCTCGGAGAAGGTGGACGTCGGCGCGGAGTCGGAGGCCGAGGAGACGACGCTCTACGTTCCGGCCCAGGATTCGACGGTCGAGACCGGCAACCAGTACGTCGTCAACAGTCAGACCGACTGCCCCGGCGGACACAGCTCGGTCAAACTCGAACAGGTCGGGTCGAGTTCCATCGAGACCGCCGCGACGAACGAGACGGGTGAGACGACCACCGCGGCCGGCACCGCCGGGACGACGGACGACGGTCCCGTCACGGACGAACCGGAGTCCGAGACGACAGCCGCGTCGAGTCCGGGGTTCTCGGCACTGACGGGAGTGCTCGGGGTCGGCGCTGCGGGGCTCGCCGCGCTGAAGCGGGCTGGCGACGGCGAGTAGTCGCTCGGTCGGTCGCGAGTCAGTCGGCGGCGGGTGCGACGTCCCGGTCTGCGAGGACGGTGTCGTCGGTTCAGTGCGCACCGCGTCGTCCCCGGAGAGCGCGTCCCCGAAGCGGGGGTCCCGTAGAAGCCCGTCCTCAGAGTCACAGACGGTCACCCGGAGGCGTCGCCGTCCACCGCTTCGGCGACCGCCCGTACGGGCGCTCCGTCGGCGTCGGCGAGTGCGAGCGGAAACGCCGAGAGTCGGACCCGTTCGGGGAGGTCCGCGAGGCCGGTCAGGTTCTCCAACAGGAGGCAGTCGGCTCGAAGGAGTCTCCGGTGTGCCGGAAACGACTCGGCACCGGTCGGGTCGGGGCCGGCGGTGTCGAAGCCGACGTCGTACCCCCGGTCGGCACACCACCGGGCGGCGTCTGCTGCGAGAGACGGGTGGTCGTCGTACCGGTCGGTTCCCCAGTGGCGGTCCCACCCGGTGTGGAGGAGGAGCAGCTCACAGTCGGGGTCCGGCAGGTCGCTCGCCCGAACTGTCTCGCCGGCGTCGAGTCCGGTACAGTCGACGACGCGAGCGTCGAAGACGAACCGCTCGACCGGATAGTCGTCGAGCGTCCGGCCGTCGGTCAGGAGGTGGGCGGGTGCGTCGAGGTGTGTCCCGGCGTGGCTGTTCAGGCGGACGTCGCTGACACGGTAGCCGTCTGCCTCGTGCGTCGCCGCCGGTTCGACGCCGACCGGCGGGTCGCCAGGGTAGACGGGCGTGTCGCTGGTGAGGGGGTGCGTGAGGTCGTACACGGAGTAAGCGTTCGAACGGACGAGACAAGAACGCTCGTCTCTCCGGCTACTCCTTCTCGGGGTGGCAGAACTGCATCGCGTCGCGGACGGCCTCTCGTCGCCCGAGGAGCGTGATCCGATCGCCCTTCTGGAGCGTGTAGTCGGCGTCCGGCACCTCGATGGTGCCGTCGCGGGCGACGAGTGCGACGAGACAGCCACCGGGGAGTTCGGGGCCGATCTCTCTGATCGTCCGGCCGACGAGCTCCTCGGAGGTCACTTCGATCTCCTGGACGTCGCCGGAACGACCGAGTTCGCCCATCCAGTTGGCCAGCGCCGGCCGCTCGATGTAGTTGTCGATCGCCTGCGCCGTCGCCAGCGTCGTCGAGATCGTGCGGACCCCGAGCTCCTCGAACGCCTCGACGTTGTCGGGGTTGTTGGCGCGGGCGATGATCGTCTCCGGTTCGAACTTCGAGGCAGCCAACTGTGAGACCAGCAGGTTCACGTCGTCGTCCCCGGTCGCGGCGACGACGACCTTGGCGTTCTCGCCGCCGGCCGAGCGCAACACCTCCGTATCGGTGCCGTCGCCGTGGTGGACGGTGAACCCGTTGTTTCGAGCAGTCTCGACGATACTCACGTCGTCTTCGATGATGACGACGTTCTCTCCACGTTCTTCGAGGCGTTCGGCGAGCACGCGGCCCACCTTACCGCCTCCGATGACGAGTACACGCATTGGTATCACATCTAGGAACTCCGCGATCCGACGGGCGAAGCCGGCTTCGAACACGACGGTCACCAGGATGACGAGGAAGACGGTGCCGACGAGCACGTCGGCGGCCTCCTGTAACCCCTGGGCTCGCAGTTCGATGGCGAACAGCGTCGCGACCGACGCGGGGATGATGCCGCGCGGGCCGACGAAACTCATGAACAGTTTCTCCTCGCGGGTGAAGCGGTCGCCGACCGTCGAGACGAAGACGAGGAACGGTCGGATGAGGAGGGCGACGGCGACGACGACGCCGATACCGCCCAGCCCCAACTGCTGGAGGTTTCCGAAGTCCAGCAGCGCTGCGAGCGCGATGAAGACGAACGAGAGGACGAGCAGGGTGATGTCGCCTTTGAACGCCGAGATCTCCTCCTCGTAGGGGACGTCCAGATTTCCGAGGATGATCCCCGCCGTCGCGACGGCGGCGATGCCGGCCTCGGTGGCGACGAGTTCCGCCCCGCCGTAGGCGACGAGCGCCCCCGCGAGGACGAGCAGTCGGGCGTTCTGCGGCGCGTTGCCGGGCGAGAGGTCGACGTATCGGAGCGCGACGAAGATGACGGCGGCGACGACGCCGCCGACGATGACGCCGACGCCGAGTCGCTGGGTGAAGTGCGTCAGGAACGCCCCGGGCTCGGCGATGCCGGCCACGAGGGCCTCGAAGATGACGACGGCGAGGATGGCGGCGGTGACGTCGTTGACGATTCCCTCCGTCTCCAGCGCCGTCTCGACGCGGTCGCGTGCCGGGACGACCTCCAGGATCGGCGCGATCACCGTCGGGCCGGTGGCGACGAGCAGCGCGCCGATGAGGAACGACACCAGCCAGTCGACCGACAGCAGGAAGTGGACCGCGATGGCGGTCCCGACCAGCGAGATGGCCGCACCGACCGTGACGAGGCGCACTGTCGCCGCGGGTGCCTCTCTGAGGTTCTCGATGCGGAGGTGGAACGCTCCCTCGAAGACGATGATGGCGACCGAGAGACCGACGATGGCCGGCAGCGCGTTGCCGAACGAGTCGGGCGTGACGACGCCGAGCACCTCCGGTCCGAGGAGGATACCCGCCGTGATGAGGAAGATGATACTCGGCACCTGCAGTCGGTCGGCGAGCACCTGCGAGACGACGCCGATAGCGATGATGGCGGCGACGAGGGGGATGAGGTTCCCCGCTGCTTCGGCGGCCACTAGCGTCCCTCCATGTGCCTTTCGTGTCGACTGGCGCTTTTATAAACCTCCCCATCCCGGGTGGGTTTTTCCGGGGGAGAGCGACCGATCGTCGCCGACGGGCCTGCCTCGGCGAGGACCCAGTCGGCGATCGTGTCACTCCGGCGTCGGCGACTCCGCCTCGTAGAGCATCGCCACGTCGTCGGCGTAGCGGTCGAGGATGTGACGGCGCTTCTTCTTCATCGTCGGCGTCAACAGGCCGTTCTCCTCGGTGAACTCCTCGGGGACGACCCGGAACTGCTTGATCTGCTCGTAGGACTCGAAGTTCTCGTTGACGCGGTCGACCTCCTGCTGGAGTCGCTCGCGGACGCGCTCGTCGCGGCACAGCGCCCGACGATCGTCGGGAAGGTCGACCCCCTCGCGGTCGGCCCACTCTCTGATCCCCTCGACGTTCGGGACGAGCAGCGCGCTGACGAACTTCTTGCCGTCGCCGAGCACCAGACACTGCTCGACGAGTTGGTTCGAGGCGAACGCGTCCTCGATGGGGCCGGGGGCGACGTTCTTCCCCGTCGAGAGCACGAGGAGCTGTTTGGCCCGTTCGCGGAACTCGATGTAGTCGTCGGGGCGGCGGTGGACGATGTCGCCGGTTCGGAACCAACCCTCGGTGAAGGACTGCTCGGTCTCTTCGGGCCGGTTCCAGTAGCCCGACGTGACGTTCGGTCCCTTCACGAGGAGTTCGCCAACCTGTCCGACCGCCTCGCGGCGCTGTACCTCACCGACGACGCTCTCGTCGATCTTGACGTCGACGTCGACGACGGGCGGGCCGATGGTGCCGATCTTCGGTGCGTCCGGCGGGTTCGCGGAGATGACGGGGGCGGTCTCGGTGAGTCCGTACCCTTCCAAGATGGGGAGCCCCATCCCGTGGTAGAGCGCACAGAGGTCCGCCGAGAGGCTGCCGCCGCCGCTGATGAAGAGTTCGAGACGGCCGCCGATAGCCTCCCGAACCTGCGAGAAGACGAGGCGGTCGGCGAGTCGGTGTTGGAGCGTCAGCGCCGTCCCCGGGTCGTCGGTCTCGTGGTACGTCTGACCGACGCCGACGGCCCACTCGAAGATACGTTCTCTGACGGGGGACTCGGCGGCCTGTGCCCGGATGGCGTCGTACAGTTTCTCGTACACCCGCGGGACACTGGTAGCGGTCGTCGGCCTGACGAGTTGGAAGTCCTCTCGAAGCGTGTCGGGACTCTCGGCGTAGGCGACGGTGGCTCCCGCAGCGAACATCATGTAGTGGCCGGCGAGTCGCTCGAAGACGTGTGCGAGCGGGAGAAACGACAGCGTCGTCGACTCCGAAGAGATGGACGGTCGGTCGGGGGCGTCCGGCCGTGGGCCGAACCGCCGGTAACACTGGTTCACGTTGGCCCGGAAGTTCCGGTGGGTGAGTTCGACGCCCTTCGGCTGGCCGGTCGTCCCCGAGGTGTAGATGAGACTCGCGAGGTCGTCCACGTCGGGGTCGTCGATCCACGACTCGTAGGCGTCGGGGTCGTAGGCGTCGACGCCGAGTGCGTGGACGTCGGCCAGCGAGTGGATGTCGTCTCGGTCGCGGACCGCCCCGGACATCCCGCTGCCGTCGGGGATCTCGTCGAGGACGACGACGAACTCGAGGTCGAGGTCGTCCTCGACGGCGAGCACCCGCCGGAGACAGTCGGCGTTCTCGACGACGACGCCCGACGCCTCGGGGTCGCCGAGGAGGTACTTCACCTGGCGTTCCGACGAGGAGGTGTAGACGGTGGTGACGACGCCGCCGGCGGCGAGCAGCGCGAAGTCGCACTGTGCCCACTCCATCCGGGTGTGCGAGAAGAGTCCGACGCGGGTGCCGTCGGCGACGCCGAGTTCGCGAAAGCCGGCCGCGAGTCGACGGACGAGCGTCCGCATCTCGTCGTAGGTGAGGTCGGCGTAGTCGCCCGTCGGTGCCGCGGGGACGACGTCGGCGGCGACGAGCGAGCGGTCGTAGACGCCGCCCTTGTACCGCTGGGCGACCCGGTCGGCGTTCCGCTCGACGCTCTCCTCGAACAGCCGAGCGAGCGTCGTCTCCCCGAGCACCTCGCTTTCGTACTCCGTTTCCGCATCCCGCCAGTCCATACCACGGCGCTACGGCGGTCGATTATAAAAAACCGGTCAGAATCGGAGACTCGTTGCCACGAGTTGATCGGGTTACTGGCCCTCTTCCGCCCGGTAGTCCAGATAGCCGAGGACGCCCTTGACGTTCAGTCGCTCCTCGTCACGCGCCTTCCGTTCGCCCCAGACGTCGACCATGTCGGTGTGGTTCCGGAAGTACTCGACGACGGCCCCGTCGTCGCCGAGTTCCTCGCGCTTCTGGCGGACCGCTTCGACCCACTCGACGAGCGTCCGCTTGTACTCGCTCATCAGTCCCTCGTCGAACTCGCGGGGGCCGAAGTGGCCGAAGCAGAGCACGTCGGGGTCGCGGTCGACGATGGTGGAGACGTCGTCGAGACACTGTTCGAGGTCGAACTGCGAGGGCGGGGTGGTCTGGCGGACCGTCCGCTCGCTGGGAACCCAGATCCCCGCGGCGTCGCCCGTGAACAACACGTCGTCGCCGGTGTCGTGGAACATCACCTGGTGGGGGGCGTGGCCGGGCGCGGCGACGACGTCCAACTCCCGGTCGCCGAGGTCGATCGTCTCGCCGCCGTCGACGCCCTCGATGCGGTCCTCGGGGACCGGTCTCGGCTCGGCGTAGAACTCCCACTGGTCGTCGACGGCGGCCTTCGTCCCGGCGACGAGTCGCGAGGGGTCGACGAGATGCGGGACGCCGAGTTCGTGGGTCACGACCGTCGCGTTCGGGTACGCCTCCGCGAGGAAGCCAGCGCCGCCCGCGTGGTCGAGGTGGACGTGCGTCGGGAGGACGTACGCGAGGTCCTCTTCGCCGATGCCGACTTCGTCGAGCGCGTCGAACAGGAGCTCGCGGTTCGTCCCGATGCCGGTGTCGACGACGGCGGGGCGCTCGGCGTCGAGAACGTAGACCGACCCGTACGCCTCGGTGTCGTACATCCCCGTGTCGAGATAGTAGAGGTCGGTACAGTCCGGGACAGATTCGAGGTCGCCGATAGCCATGCGCAGGGAAGCGTCGCGGGCGACGAAAAACGTTCGGGCGACGGCCGACCGTCGGGCGTCGACGACCAGACGTTATTTGTACTCGGCATCGTGAGATGCGACCGCATGCCCGGAGCGGAGGAGGTCGACGTCGCCGACGTGTCGCCGATGGCGTGGCGACTGCTCCGAACTGCCGCCGGGTACGAACAGCGCGAGGTGGAACGCGCACTCGACGACGTCATCCAGGCGCACGTCTCGATGCTAGAGAACGACCGTCGCGGCCTCTCCCGGTCGCGCCGCGAAGCGCTGTTCACCCTCTACACGAGCGAACTCACCGACGAACAGGTGCGTGCACTCGTCGACGCGTTCTGACGCACGCGCCGACCGTCGGTCGGCTTCCGTGACGACCGAAGAACTGTAACGATAATCCCAACCGATGTAAAAACCATTAAGTACGAGAATCGTCCACACTCCCCGTGTATCAATGATACGGGGACTCAGAGAGACGACGCAGGGTCGGCTGCTCGTCTTCGCGGTCGCACTACTCGGCGCGTTGGCCGTCGGTTTCGGCCCCTCACCCGAGGGGCTGTCGCTGAAGGGACAGTACGCACTCGCAACGATGTTCTTCGCGGCGGTGCTGTGGGTGACGGGAGTTATCCCACTCGCGGTGACGGCACTTTCGATACCAGTTCTTTTGACCGCATTCGGCGTCTACAGCGGTATCGATCCGGCGCTGGCCGGGTTCGCGGACCACCTCATCTTCCTGTTCATCGCGGGGTTCATGCTCGCGAACGCGCTGCAGAAGTACGACATCGACCGCCGCATCGCGCTGTGGATCATGAGCACGATGGGCGCGTCGCCCCGGCTGCTCATCCTCTCGATCATGCTGGCGACGGCGATCCTCTCGATGTGGGTGTCGAACACGGCGACGACGGCGATGATGACGCCCATCGCGCTCGGCGTGCTCGCACAGGTGCTCGGCCGCGACGAGGTGAAGTCGGAGGGCGCAGACAAGGAAGCCTTCTCCAACATGCAGATCTCGACGCTGCTCGGCACCGCGTACGCCGCCAGCGTCGGCGGCGTCGGGACGCTCATCGGGACGCCGCCGAACGCGGTCGTCGCGACCCAACTGTCGGCGATGCTCGGCTACGAGATCGGCTTCGCGGAGTGGCTGCTGGTCGGCATGCCGATCGTCGTCATCACGCTCCCGCTGGTGTGGTACGCGCTGACGTTCGTCTTCTTCCCGCCGGAGATCGACGACGTGAGCGGCGCACGACAGGAGGCGCGTCGCTACCTCGAAGAGGAGGGCGACCTCAGTCCGCGCGGCAAGCGCGTGGCGTACATCTTCACCGCGACGGCGGCGCTGTGGGTGCTCGGCGGCCTCGACGGCCTGTTCGAGTGGCTGGCCGGCCTCGCCGGACTGAACGTCCCCGAGACGGTCTGGACGACGCTGTTCGGCGGCGAGGGGCCGACCGTCACCGGCGTCGAGGGCCACCAGGGGCTGCTCTACTACGTGATGGTCGGGCTGTACGCCATTCCGGCGCTCGTCCTCGCCGACACGGTGGAGTGGGAGGACCTCGTCGACATCGACTGGGGGACCATCCTATTGTTCGGCGGCGGTATCTCGCTGGCCGACGCGTTCGCGACGACCGGCGCGACCGAGTGGATCGCGACGACGGTCTTCGGGTCGCTCACCGGCGCACCCATCGTGCTCGTCGTCGCCGCAGTCGTCCTCTTGGTGATCTTCCTGACCGAGATGACCTCGAACACGGCGACGGCGACGATCATCGTCCCCGTGCTCATCGGGATCGGCAGCGTCTTCGCGTCGACGCTCGGCATCTCGGAGGTCGGCTCCGCGGTGTTCCTCTCGGTCAGTGGGGCCATCGCCGCGAGTTTCGCCTTCGCCCTGCCGGTGGCGACGCCGCCGAACGCCATCGTCTTCGGCAGCGGCCACCTGAAGCAAGAGCACATGATGAAAGTCGGCGTCGCGTTGAACCTCGTGATGACGGCCATCCTCACCGGCCTCATCTGGGTGCTGTTCCAGTTCGTCTGGCCGATGTTCCTCTGGTAACTGGTCGTCCGCCCGCCGACGCTCTCCGCTCGACTCAGACGACGGCGTCGAGGATCCGTTCTCCGTGGTTCACCAGCGGTGAGAGGTGACCCTCACCCTCGAAGACCGTGAGGTCGCTCCTCGGCGTCGCTGCGGCGAACCGCTCGACGCTCGCGACGGGGACCGACCCGTCCTGCGCCCCGTGCCAGAACGTCACCGGTGCGTCGAGCGTCGCGGGGCCGAACCCCCACGGCCGGTGCAGAATCGCCCCGTCGTGGGCGGGGCCGCGAGTCCCCTCTCGGAGCGACTCCCGCACTCCGGCGAGCAGCGTCTCCCACACCTCGTCGTCGTCGAGCGCGGAGTCGTCGCCGGCGGCCATCTGTCGGCGCATCCCGGCTCTGAGCGACGCCGGGCGGTGCGCCGCCTGCCAACCGACGAACGCGAACCCCGGCCGAGCGAGCGCCGGGAACCGCGAGAGCGCACCGAACGCGACGCGGCCGAGCGGCCCCCTGTCGGCGAACGAGGGCGGGACCGACGAGTCGACGAGCGCGACGCCAGTCAGCCTGTCGTCGAGCGCGTGAGCGCAGGCCGCCGCGTGGGGGCCGCCCGCGGAGAAGCCGACGACGCCGAACCGCTCGAAGCCGAGGTCGTCGGCGACGGCGACGACGTCGGCGGGCCAGTCGAGCAGTCGGCGGGTCGGCTGGAACGTCGACAGTCCGAACCCGGGGCGGTCGAGCGCGACGAGGCGGACGTTCGCCCGCGCCGCGGCGTCTGCGAGGAGTTCACCGTCCGTGCGTGCACCCGGGAGGCCGTGGAAGAAGAACGCCGGATCGCCGTCGGGAACGCCGAACGTCTCGTAGCCGAGTCGACGACCGTCGGGGAGCGTCGTAGTAGCCATCTGTCACGTCGACGTTCGTCCGGGTGGGTCAAATAGCCACCCACGGCCCGAGACACCGACACACGGATGCGATACGGTTTTCCCGCATCCGACTGAACTTCGAGCAAATGCTACACCGACGATATCTCCGCGAACACCCCGAGGAGGTCCGCGAGAGCCTCGCGAACCGCGGCTACGACGACGTCGACCTCGATCAGATCGTCGCCGTCGACGAGGAGTGGCGGGAGCTGAAGGCGAAAGGTGACGACCTGCGCCACGAGCGCAACCAGGTGTCGAGCGAGATCGGCCAGCTGAAGGCCGACGGGAAGGACGAGGAGGCCGAAGCGGCCATCGCCCGCTCGCAGGAGCTGAAAGAGGACCTGCAGGCGGTCGAGGAGCGCGCCGACGAACTCGAATCGAAACTGGAGGAGGCGCTGTTGGAGATTCCGAACGTCCCCCACGAGAGCGTCCCCGTCGGGGCCGACGAGAGCGACAACGAGGAGCTTCGCCGCGTCGGCTTCGACGACCTGCGCGAGTTGCCCGAGGAGGTCACGCCGCACTACGAGCTGGGCGAGGAGCTCGACATCATCGACGAGGCCCGTGGCGCGAAGACGACGGGGTCGGGCTTCTACTTCCTGAAGGGAGAGGGCGCGATGCTGGAGCACGCGCTCGTGCAGTTCATGCTCGACGTCCACCGCGAGCAGGAGTACGTCGACCTGTTCCCGCCGATCCCGGTGAAGACGACGTCGATGGTCGGCACCGGCCAGCTACCCAAGTTCGCCGAGGACGCCTACCGCATCGGCGGCAGCGAGACCGAGGAGTACGAGGACGACGACCTCTGGCTCTGTCCGACCGCGGAGGTGCCGGTGACGAACATGTACGCCGACGACATCCTGCTGAAGGAGGACCTCCCCCTCAAACACCAGGCGTACACGCCGAACTTCCGGCGCGAGGCGGGCGAACACGGCACCGAGACGCGCGGTATCGTCCGCGTCCACCAGTTCAACAAGGTCGAACTCGTCAACTTCGTCGAACCCGAGGAGAGCTACGACCGCCTCGAGGCGCTGCTCGAAGAGGCGACCGAGGTGCTCGACCGACTCGGCCTCCCCTACCGGATCCTCGACCTCTGTACGGGCGATCTGACGTTCGCGTCGGCGAAGACCTACGACATCGAGGTGTGGGCACCCGGAACGGAGTCGGACGAGGGTCCCGACCGGGGCGGCCGCTGGCTCGAGGTGTCGTCGGCGTCGAACTTCGAGGACTTCCAGGCGCGTCGCGCCGGCCTCCGCTACCGGCCGGAGCGCCACGAGTCCGCGGAGTACCTCCACACGCTCAACGCGTCGGGAACCGCCGTCGGCCGTGTGATGGTCGCGGTCCTCGAGTACTACCAGAACGAGGACGGCACCGTCGACGTCCCGGAGGCGCTCCGGCCGTACATGGGCGGCCGCGAGGTCATCGAGGGCCACGAACCCGTCGGCGAGGCAGCCGTCGGCGCAGGCAAGAAAGAGTAGCCGAGGAGTCCCCGCTCGGAGTACTGCCGACTCCGTTTCGTCTCTCACTGACTGAGAACGAGCAGTCGACTGTACGTTGCTCGACGCCGTAGGGGTCGCTACGAGCACGAGAGTCGACGCACTCGAAGCGACGGTCGCGGTCGTCGTCGGAAGTCTCCTCCTCGTCACCGTCCTCGCGGGCGTCGTCGGAGCGATGTGGCGCATGACATTCTGGGGGTCGATGCACGGGACGGGAGCGACCGGACACTACGGAGACGAACTCGTCGGCCCGGGGTTCGAACTCGGCTTCGGCGTCCCCCTCCTGACCGTCGTCGGCTGGGCGACCCTGGTCGCACTCGCCCTCGGCGGGAGCTACTTCGTCTACCACGAACTGGTGGTGAGACGGCGAGACGAGGCGACTGCCCTCGACGACGACGTCGGTGAAAAGAGACGTCGACCGCTGTGAGCGGTCAGTCGGTGTACGTGCGTAGCTCGGTGATGCGGCCGTCGTCGAACTGGAAGACGTCGACGAAGCCGAACAGTTCGGCCCCACCGTTGGTACACAGCCGCCCACGAACGGCGAGTTCGTCGCTCTCGTCGTCGTCGCGGTAGATCACGTCGACTGCGTGTGAGGTGTCCTCGTGGGGGCGGTCCTCCTCCATGAAGTCGATGAACGACCGACGACTCGTGAACGACTGGTCCGGGCGCGTCTGTTCGAACGATGGCGCGAGGACGACGAGGAGCGCGTCGTAATCCCCCTCGTCGAGCGCGTCGTAGTACGAACGAACGGCTTCGAGGTGACCCATGAGGAAACCCACGCGGCCATCCCCCTTGATTGTCACCCACGAACGGACCGCTTTTGTCGCCTCACCGCCTCCTGACCGACGTGGACCTGCACATCCGCTACGAGGGCGACGACGACCCCGAGAAGTGCACGGCGCGTCGCCTCACGAAGTTCGACCTCGCCGAACTCCACGAGTCGCACCGCGCGACGCCCTACGGGGTCGTGTTGAACCCCCACGCCGAGCGGGCGCTGTCGCCGGCGGACGACACGGAGACGCTCGTCGCACTCGACTGCTCGTGGGAGTCGGCCGGCGAGGCACGGTTCTCGTTACCCGGCGACCACCGGGCGCTCCCGTACCTCGTCGCCGCCAACCCCGTCAACTTCGGGCGACCGATGAAACTCACGACGGTCGAGGCGATGGCCGCCGCGCTCGCCATCTTCGGCGAGTGGGAGCACGCCGAGGAACTCCTCTCGAAGTTCAGCTGGGGACACACCTTCCTCGAACTGAACGAGGAACCGTTGCGACGCTACTCGGAGTGTGAGGACTCGACGGAGGTCGTCGCGGTCCAGCAGGAGTATCTCGACCGCGGAGAGTAGTCTCAGCCCTTTATCCAGCCACCCAACGCGCCAGCGACGGCGCTGTCGATCGCGAACAGCAGCGTCACGAAGACGCCGACGACCAACACGCCCGCGCCGCCGAGGAACCCGCCGATCGGACCGGCGCCGAGCCCGAGCGCGCCACCGAGCAGCGCGAGGACGAGCGTCAGCACGATGCCCGTGATAGAGCCCGCGAGCAGGCCGTGCCACGCACCGTTGCCGATCCCGCCACCGGCGAGGTAGCCTGCGGCGAATCCGCCGAGCAGTCCCGCGCCGATCTGGCCGACGAGCGGGAGTTGGAGGCCGATCGCGCCGACGACGAGCAGTACCACGAAGCCGACGCCGACCGCACGCCAGTCTGTCATGGCTGGACGTAGGCGACGAACCCGAATAAATCGTGTGGCGCGATAGGAAACTGCCGTGGCGCGAGCGTTCGGGCCGGTTCCGGAGTCACGGACGGAAGCGACACGAAACACGTTGGGTTCGGGATGGTTCGCAGTTGAGCGACCTACCGCGCGAGGGACGCTCGGCGTTCACACCGGAACGGAGATCACTTCACGAACTTCAGCAGGTCGTCGCGCTTCGCCTCGTGGAAGTGGTGTCGCAGCGTCTCCTTCAGCGGCTCTATCCGGCCCTTCTTGGCGACGATGGGCGCGATGGTGTCGTCCTGCCACTGCTTCCAGGGTGGGTAGAGCCCGAGTCGGTCACAGAGGTCGTTCAGCCGTTCGTCCTTGTCGTCGACCTTGTCCATCTTGTTGACGGCGACGACGGTCGGAATCCCCAGTTCTTCGAGGAAGTAGAACAGCTCGACGTCGTGAGGGATCTCGTCCTCGCCGGAGTGGCGGTCGATGATGTCGACGACGCTCTTGCCGTCGACGACGAGCACGCCCACGAGGATCTCCTCGGCGTGCTCCTCGATGTAGCGGACGATCTCGGTCTTGATCGCCTCGCGGTGCTCCTCCTCGACGCCGGACATGAAGCCGAACCCCGGCAGGTCGGTGAACATGAAGCTCTCGCCGGCCCAGTCGAAGTGGTTGGGTTGCCGGGTGACGCCGGGTTTCTTCCCCGTGTTGAACGTGTCGTGGCCGGTCAACTCGCGCATCAGCGTCGACTTGCCGACGTTGGAGCGCCCGACGAAGACGACCTCCGCATCCCTGTTCGGGCGGTCTTCGAACATACCCTCGCTACTCCGTGAGGCGGGATAAGGGCCGCGGGACGCGACGCCGCCGCTCGACGGCGTCCCGAGCAGTCCCGGCCCGACGAACACGCCGCAGCTATAGTAGCTCGTGCAACTGTCCACTCGCCCGACCGCACGCTGTCGTGCGGTCGGGTGAGTGATGACTTGCACTCGTTACTATATTTGTGCGAGAGCGCGTGACTCCGCGTATGGACAAACAGGCGCTCCGCGAGCGCATCTGGGACGAGTTGGAGGAGAGCGGCGAGGCACGGTTCCCGTTTCCGCCCCACGGACGCATCCCGAACTTCGCCGGCGCGAGCGAGGCGGCCGACCGGCTCGCCGACACCGACGCGTGGCGGGCCGCCGCGGTGCTCAAGGCGAACCCCGACGCGCCGCAGCTGCCCGTCCGCCGTCGCGCGCTCCACGAGGGGAAGGTGGTCTACATGGCCCAGCCGCGGCTCCGCGACGAGAAGCCGTTCATGAAGCTCGACCCCGCGAACATCGACGCGGAGAGTCTCGACGACGCGGCCACCGTCTCGAAGATGGACGGCTACGCCGAACCGGTCGGGCCGGACGAGATGCCGCACGTCGACCTCGTCGTCTCCGGCAGCGTCGCCGTCACGGAGCGGGGGGCGCGCGTCGGCAAGGGCGAGGGGTACAGCGACCTCGAGTTCGCCGTCCTCGCGGAACTCGGCGCTGTCGACGTCGAGACGACCGTAGCGACGTCTGTTCACGAGCGACAGGTCGTGGCCGAAGCCGACGCGCCGGCCCCCGAGGCTCACGACGTGCCGATGGATCTCGTCGTCACGCCGGAGCGACTCGTCCGCACCGACTCGCCGTCCTCGCGACCGACCGGAATCGACTGGGACCTGCTCGACGCGGAGCGGCGTGAGGAGATCCCCGTCCTCGCACAGTTCGTACCGTAGGTCGGAGACGGCACGTCCATCCAGAGGAACTTTCCCCTCGCCGGATGAGGAGAGAGTGTGCGACTCGTTGAAGTGATGATCCCGGCGGGCAAGCGCGAGACGGTTCTCGACGTCCTCGACGACGAAGAGATCGACTACGCGCTCACCGACGAGGACAGCGGACGAAAGTACACCGCAGTCGTCCGATTTCCGCTCCCCGTCGGTGCGGTCGAACCCGTGCTGGAGAAACTCCGTGAGGCGGGCATCGAACGCGACGCGTACACGGTCATCATCGACGCCGAGACGGTGGTCTCGAAGCGGTTCGAGCGACTCGCCGAACGGTACGAGGAGTCCGACGAGGGGAACGGCGACCGCATCGCCCGCGAGGAGCTCGTCGCCCGCGCGGAGGACCTCGCGCCGAGACGGTGGACGTTCATCATCATGACGTCGATCAGCTCGATCGTCGCCACTGCGGGGCTGCTGTTGGACTCGCCGGCCGTCGTCGTCGGGTCGATGGTCATCGCGCCGCTCATCGGTCCGGCGATGGCGACGAGCGTCGGGTCGGTGCTCGACGAGGACGAACTGTTCGTCCGTGGGGTCCGACTACAGGTGCTCGGGGGCGTGCTCGCGGTCGCCGCCGCCGCCGTCTTTTCGTGGCTACTCAAGTTCAGCGGGGCGATCCCGCTGACGGCGGGGGAGGTGTTCGCCATCGGCGAGGTGCGCGAGCGCCTCGCGCCCGACGTGCTCTCGCTGGCCGTCGCCCTCGGTGCGGGCGTCGCGGGCGCGCTCAGCCTCTCCTCGGGGGTCTCGGCGGCCCTCGTGGGCGTGATGATCGCGGCCGCCCTCGTCCCGCCGACGGCCGTCGTCGGCATCGGACTCGCGTGGGGGGAGCCACAGACCGTACTGGGCGCGGCCGTCCTCGTGCTCGTGAACTTCCTGTCGGTCAACTTCGCCGCACTCGCCGTCCTCAGCTACCAGGGCTACCGTCCGTTCCAGTGGTTCCGACAGGACGAGGCGACCGAGTCGACGTGGCGACGCATCGCCAGCATCGGCGTCGTCCTGCTCGTGCTCTCGGCGTTCCTCGGCGGCGTGACGTTCACCACCCTCCAGACCTCGCAGTTCGAAGACGACACACGCGACGCCATCCAGAACGTCACTTCGGGGGCCGACGTTCGACTGCTCTCTATCGACTACGTCTACGGCGACTTCCCGGTTCGCCACCCACAGCAGGTGACCGTCACGGTAGGCTACCCACCGACTGAGACGCCGCCGTCGCTCAAGTCGGAACTCGAACGCCGGATCAACGCCGCCTACGAACCGCCGTTCGGCCTCGACGGAGACCACCACGTCGAGGTCGAAGTCCGCTACGTCGCCGTCGAGTGAGGCCAGACGGCGTGTGGCGTGGCGAGCCGAGACAGAAGACATCTGTGATCACTCTCGAGCCGTGAAACGATGTCGACCGACAGGTCCTCGCGTCGCGGGTTCCTCGCACTCGTCGGGAGTGCGGCGGCCGCCGGCTGTGCGACGCTCCCCTCCTCCGACGACTCGACGGCGACGACGTCACCACCGACGAGCGCACCGCTCGGCGACGCTCCGCCGGCGGGGTCGTGGCCGACGCTCGGTCGCGACGCCGCCCGGACCGGGTTCGACCCGACAACGCGACCTCGAGTCGGGGCAGCGAGTGTGGGGGACCGAACTCTACGACGAGGTCGACGGGAGCGGACGCCCCACCCTCGTCGACGGCGCGTTTCTGGTCTGCTACGTCGTCGACGGGCGCGTGACCCTCACCGCGCTGGACACCGAGTCGGGCGACCGCCGCTTGGCGACTCGCGCGTCACGCCGTCGGCGCAGGCGGGCCGGTCTCCTCGAACGGGTGGCTCACGTTCGTCACGCGGACGACGGAGCGCGGCGGCGACCGCTGGACGGACGAACCCGCCGAGACGACGAGTTCGCTGTACGGGTTCTCGGCGTCGGCCACGGACGATACGTGAAACCGATCTTTGCGCTTAGCGCGCATTGAATATCGCGGCCGTCGAATAGTTCTCATGCGACCGTTACTTCCCGTCGTGTTCGCCGCGATGCTCCTCCTGGCAGGCTGTGTCGCTCCACTACAGACAGACGGCGGCGTCTCCGCCGGTTCAGACGACTCGGAGACACCTCCGAGCATCTCCGTCTCGGGGACCGGAACCGCCGCCGCCGACGCCGACCTCGCGGTCGTCTCGGTGTCCGTGACCGCCCTCGAGGCCGACGCGGAGTCCGCCCGCGCCCGCGTCGCCGAGGACTCTCGAGCGCTGTTCGAGGCGCTGACGGACGCCGGCGTCGACACCGACGAGGCGGTGCGGACCACCGCGTTCCGCATCTCGCCGGAGTACGACTTCCGCGAGGGCGGCCGTGAACTGCTCGGCTACCGCGCCGTCCACGCCTACGAGATAGAGGTCTCACCCGACCAGGCTGGCACGGTCGTCGACGCCGCGGTCGGTGCGGTCTCCGGCGACGGTGAGGGTGACGCCGAGGACGGCATCGTCGTCGACGGCGTCCAGTACACGCTGACCGAGGAGACCCGCGCCGAGGTTCGCGCCGAGGCGCTCGAGAAGGCCGTCGACGCCGCCCGTGCCGACGCCGACACCGTCGCCGGCGCGGCAGGTGTGAGCGTCGGCGACGTCCGCACCATCTCGGTCGGTGCCGACTTCGACCCGTTCCCGCAACCGCGCTTCGCCGCGGAGGCCGCCGACAGCGGGTCGACGGTGCTGCAACCCGGTCCGGTCGAGGTGACCGCGACGGTCACCATCAGCTACGACGTCGAGTAGGCGCACGACCGCCGTCGACACTCGCTCCCGCTGACACTCGCTGGCTCTCCACGTTCGTCACCCGGTCGGTGACCGACCCATCCGAACGGACTCACGGGTCGCGAGACCGGCGATCCATCGGTCCTCTTTTGTTAGGTTGCTGACTCCCTGTACACGATATGCAGATAGGAACGGACACCCTCCTCTTCGCGCTGCTCGTGATGCTGTTCGGCGGGTTCGGTCAGTTGAGCAATACCGGGCTGTTCGACGGAGACACCGGTCTCTACGTGATGGTCGTCGGGCTGTTCGTCGGTCTCCTCGGCTTCTGGCAGTCTGCGAGAGAAGTAGTCAGCGAGTAACCGGTTACGCCTGTCGCGACGGCGGGATGTCCGGTTCGAAGCCGACCGCCTCGACCGCGAGATCCAACACGCCGTCGACGTTCTCGCCTTCGGTGACGCTCATGTAGGCGTCGGCGTCGACGTCGCGGGAGCGGTCGCTCTTGTTGCAGACGGTGAGCACGGGGATGTCGCGCTCGGCGAACCGCTTCTCGACGGCGTCGCGGAGTTCGAGCTGTGCCGCAAGCGGGTAGCCGCAGTCGCCGCTCGGGTCGACGAAGAACAGCACCGTGTCGGCGAGATGCTCGATGGCGCTGACGGCCTGTCGCTCGATGTCGTTGCGGTCCTCCTCGGGCCGGTCGAGCAGCCCCGGCGTGTCGATGATCTGATAGCGGATGCGGTCGCGCTCGAAGTGACCGATCTGGACGCCCTTCGTCGTGAAGGGGTACTCGGCGATCTCGTTCGACGCGCGGGTGACCGCGTTGACGAACGAGGACTTGCCGACGTTCGGGTAGCCGGCGACGACGATGGCCGGTTCGTCCGGGCGGATGTCGGGCAGGTTCTTCAGCGCGTCGCGCGCCTCGCCGATGCGGAGCAGGTCGTCTTCGACCTCCTCGACGACGTCTGCCATCCGGGCGAACGCCTGTTTGCGGTGTTTGCGACCCGTCTCGAGGTTGGCGTTGCGGAGTTTCGACTGGTACTCGCTGCGGAGTTCCGATATCTGTCGGCTCGCCCACATCACCTCGGAGAGGCTCCGGCGCAGGTCGTCGACGTCGACGATGGCGTCGGCCAGTTCGTAGTAGAACTGGTCGACGAGACTGAAGTCCGGCCACGCGACCGCGACGTTCTCGAGGTTGTCCGAGAGGATGTTCGACGCAGTGATCAGCATCGACTCCTGGGCCTCGAGACCGCTCTTGGCTCGTCCGGCCCGCGACGCCCGCGAGAACGCCTTGTCGATGAGCTCCTCCGACCGGGGCGTGGTCGGCAGGTTCTCGAAAATCATATACACCAGTTCGTCGTCCGAGCGTAAAAGCCCGTTCGTTTGTCGACGCGCCCGATTTCGTGTGGAAGAGGCTGTCACACGAGGGTCGGCGCGACGCGGCTACACCACCAAGTTGACGGGTTCCTCGCGACGCCGGAACCGCTCGACGTTCGTCCGCACCAACTCGGCGACGTCGCGGTGGTAGTCCCGCGTCTGTGCGCCGGCGTGCGGTGTCACGACGACCTCCTCGCGGTCCCACAGCGGCGACTCCGAACGCAGGGGTTCGGACTCGAAGACGTCCAGCGCCGCACCCGCGATCGCAGACGCATCGAGCGCGTCGATCAGCGCCGACTCGTCGACGACGGCCCCGCGCGCGACGTTGACGAGGTAGGCGTCCTCGCGCATCGTCTCGAACTCCGGCGCGCCGAACAGCCCCTCGGTCTCCGGGGTGAGCGGCGTCGCCAGCGCGACGAACCGGGCGTCTTCGATGGCCTCGTGGAGGTTCTCGGTGGCGTAGACTTCCCGGACGCCCGGCACCGGGTCGGCCGAGCGGCGGACGCCGACGACGTCCATCCCGAGCGCGTCGGCCCGCTCGGCGATCCCGCGGCCGAGCGTCCCGAGCCCGACCACACAGAGGCGCTCACCGTCGAGCGTGAACGGTTCCTCGTAGGGGAGGTTGCGCCACTCGTGGTCGGTCTGTGCGTCGCGGTAGACGTGGAGGCGACGCGCGAACGAGAGCAGGTAGCCGGCGACCGTCTCGCCGATGGCCGTCCCGTGGATGCCGGTGCTGTTGGTCAGCGTCACGCTCGCCGACTCGTAGGCGTCGAGGTCGAACTCGTCGTAGCCCGCCCGGATGCAGTGGACCCAGTCGGCGTCGCGGAACCCCGGTCCGGGACCGAACGCGACGACGCCGTCGCCGGGGCCGAACGTCGTCTCGTCGTCGGCGACCTCGACCGCGACGTCGAGGTCGGCCAGTTCGTCGAGCAGGAGCTGTGGCGGGAAGACGATGCCGACGGAGTCGTGGACGAGCAGTCGATCGAGCTGCATGCGAGTCGATGCGGGGAGCCACCTCAAGGAGATTGCGACTCCGGGGTGGAGCGTCGGACGCGCGGCTCACGAGTGTCGAGAGGGCGGCTCGGGAAAGTCCATCGTCACAAGGGGCTCGGTGGGGGTAACTGTCGTCACGGCCGCCCTAGAGGGGCTACTGCGCGGCGGCTTTTGACGGTTGCCATCGCCGGTCGACCGGTTCCGTCGAGAGCGACGAAAGCGTTCGGACAGTCGATTCGTCTCCTCTCGGTGGGTTGTCAGAATCGGCGTGCTGAATAGAGAGGGTATCTACAGCAAAGTAGTAACCTGACAATACATAATACAGTTCCGACAAATGAATGTACTGTGGTTGACTCTACGTGAAAGGGTCGCTCAGCCTGGCCAGAGCGCCCACCATTGCGGTGGGTGGCCTGAAAGATGGCCACGATGGTTCAAATCCATCCCCTTTCGTTCTGTTTCCCCTTCTGAACTTCGTTAGTGTAAAGAAGAAGCTCAGTGACCGACTTGCGCGCTCTCTCAACACACCGACTTCGAAAGCTAAACGACGTGTGGCGTCGGAAAAGTACGGAAACTTGCGCTAATTACTGTCGAGGTTGCTGTCGTCCCACGTCGCCATCCGCCGGTGCTCGGCGGCGATCTCGGCCACTTCGTCGGCGTCGAGCACGCCCGACTCGGTGACGACGCCGGCGACGAGGTCGCCCGGCGTCCGGTCGAAGGTGGGGTTGCAGACGTCGACGTCGCGGTCGCCCGCGTACACCTCGTCGTCGGCGCCGAACTCGGGGTGGAAGTCGTCGCCGGAGCTGATCTTGTCGCGGGCGGTGACGACGTAGAGAGGGACGTCCGCCCGCGCCGCGGCCAGCGCGAGCAATCGCGTGCCGACCTTGTTGGCGACGGTCGCGTCGGCGAAGACGGTGTCCGCGCCGACGACCGCCGCGTCGACGGACCCCTCGGCGAGCACGTAGCCAATCGCGGCGTCGGTGGTGAGCGTCACGTCGACTCCGGCACGGGCGAGTTCGTCGGCGACGTCGACGCCCTCACGGGCGGGGCGGGACTCGGCGACGACGACGCGGTCGGGTCGCGCCGAGAGCAGCGCGTCGAGCACCGTCCCCGAGCGCGACAGCGTGAGGACGGTCCCCGAGAGCGACTCTGCGGCGTTCGCGGCCGCCTGCTCGTCGGCGCGAACGGCGTCGTCGACGGCGGCCTGCGCCCGGTCGCGCACCGCCTCGGGGGTGTGACTCGCTTCGGTCGCCTCGCTCATCACCCGGTTGACCCGGTTGGCGAGGGCGGCCATGCTCGGGCGAGCGTCCCGGAGGTCGCGGGCGACGGTCGCCACGGCCGCCCAGTCGTCGGCGACGGCCGCCCGGTCGCGGAGCACTTCGAGTGCCCGCACAGAGACGTACGCCGACCCGTGGGTCTCGTCGTCCCGGACGTCGTCGTCGACGGTCGGCGCGACGGCCTCGTACGCCGCCCAGAGCGCGGGGACCGTCTCCCGGGCGAGGACGGCCGGCGGGTGGACCCACTCCGCCTCGATCAGTTCGTCGTTCAGCGTGAGTTCGCCCTCGCCGCTCCACTCGAAGAGGAGGGGGTGGACCGTCCACTCGCGGTCGCCGTCGACCACGCCGAGAGGGTCGCCCGTCCGGACGAGCGTCGCGTCGAGCACGCCGATCTCCTCGGCGAGTTCGCGTCGGGCGTCGGCCAGTGCGTCGTCCGGATCGCCCTCGACGTAGCCGGAGACCCCACCCCAACGACCGGGGTACGTCCCGACTGCGTCGCTCCGGCGGACGAGGAGGACGCGACCCCGGTGGCGGAGAAAGGCGGTGACGACGTCGACCATGGCCCTCCTTGGCCGCCGGGCACAACGACTTTTGCGGTGCTGAGCGGAGACCGGAGTATGGAACTGGCGCTCATCAGCGACACGCACGTCCCGGGTCGAGCCACCGAGATACCCGACTGGGTACGTCGGCGAGTCGAGGCCGCGGACCACACCGTCCACGCCGGCGACTTCGACTCGCCGGAGACGGTCGAACTGGTCGAGTCGCTCGCCGACGGGAACCTGACCGCCGTCGGCGGCAACGTCGACGGCGGCGACGTCGACCTCCCGGAGGTCGCGACGCTCACCGTCGAGGGGGTCACGTTCGTCGTCACCCACGGCACCGGATCGCGAGCGGGGTACGCGAAGCGCGTCGCCGGCATCGTCCGCAGCAAAGCCGGGCCGGACGCCGTCGGCGTCGCCGGCCACACCCACGAACCGATGGACGACGTCGTCGAGGACGTCAGACTGCTGAACCCGGGGACGGCGACGGCTGCGAACCCGGACGACGAGGCGACGATGATGACGCTCGGCGTCGACGACGGCGCGTTCACCGTCCACCTCCACCGCGAGTGAGCGTCCGGCGACGTCGACACCGGTTCCCTTCGCCACCTTCGGCGGCCTTTTGAGCGCACGTCACACATCCTCGGTATGGAACTGTTCGCCGTCCCGGACCTCCCGGAGATCCGCCCGGGAGACGACCTCGGGGCACTCATCCGCGAGCGGGTCGACCTCCGCGCCGACGACGTGGTCTGCGTCGCCTCCACCGTCGTCTCGAAGGCCGAGGGTCGACAGGCAGATCTCGACGATTTCCCGGCAGGGCCGCGGGCGACGGAGGTCGCTGCTCGCCTCGGCGAGATCGCCGGCGAGGAGAAAGACCCCCGGTTCGCACAGGCAGTGCTCGAAGAGAGTACCGAGCTCATCATGGAGGCACCGTTCCTCCTGACCGAGAGCAGGTTCGGCCACGTCGGCGTCAACGCGGGGATCGACCGCTCGAACGTCCCGGACGCCGATCTCCTCTTGCTCCCGAAGCGACCGACCCGGAGCGCCGACCGCATCCGACAGGAGCTCCCGGCCGACAGCGTCGTCGTCACCGACACCTGCGGTCGGCCGTTCCGTCACGGCCAGCGCGGCGTCGCGATCGGGTGGGCGGGGATCTCGGCGAGTCGCGACTGGCGCGGCGAGACCGACCGCGACGGGCGGGAACTCGGCGTCACCGTCCAGAACGTCGTCGACGAACTCGCCGCCGCGGCCAACCTCGTCGCCGGCGAGGGAGCGGGCGGGACACCCGTCGTCGTCGTCCGCGACTTCGAGTTCGGCGAGCACGCCGGCAGCGACAACCACTTCCGCGACGTCGAGAGCGACTTCGTCCGACAGGCACTGCGCGAGTGGGAGTACGAGGGATGATGTTCGGCGTCGAACTCACCCCCGAACATCCCGTCTCGCGGCTGACCGACCTCGGCGTGCGGGCCGAGGAGGAGGGGTACGACGCACTGTTCACGAGCTGTCACTACAACAACCGCGACCCCTTCGCCGCCCTGACGAGCATCGCCGCAGCGACCGACGAGATCCGACTCGGGCCGGGCGTCGCAAACCCCTACGAGACCCACCCGGTGACGCTCGCCTCGAAGGTCGCGACGCTCGCGGAGACGAGCGACGGGCGGGCCGTCTTCGGCATCGGTCCCGGCGACCCCTCGACGCTCCGGAACCTCGGGTTAGAGGACCAGCGCGGCCTCCGACCGGTCATCGAGGCGTTCAAGACGGCCCGGAAGCTCTGGGCGGGCGAGCGCGTCGACGTCGACGGGACGTTCACTGCCCGTGACGCCGGACTCAACTACGACCCGCCGGGCGAGATCCCGGTCTACGTCGGCGGCGAGGGACCGCACATGTGCCGGATGGCCGGCAAGCACGCCGACGGCCTGCTGTTCAACGGGTCGCACCCCGACGACCTCGCGTGGGCACGCGAGCAGGTCGAACAGGGGAAAGAAGACCGTCTCGACCACTTAGGCGAGTTCGACCTCGCCGCCTACGCCTCGGTCAGCGTCGCCGAAGACGGCGAGGCCGCCCGCGAGGCCGCCCGGCCACCGGTGGCGTTCATCGCCGCGGGTGCCGCCCCGCCCGTGCTCGCCCGTCACGGTATCGACGAGGACCTGGCGAGCGACATCGGCGAGAAGATCAGCGCGGGCGACTTCTCGGAAGCGTTCGGCCTCGTGACGCCCGCGATGGTCGACGCGTTCTGTATTGCCGGCACTGTCGAGGAGGTCGGCGAGAGAATGGCGGCGGTGCGAGAACACGCAGACAGTCTCGTGGTCGGGTCGCCGCTCGGCCCCGACCTCGAAGAGGCCGTTACTCTTGCTGCGGCGGCTTCCCGGCTTCGAAGCTGACGACGCCGCCGAACAGTTCGGCGACCGCGCCGAGCACGAGGTAGCCGAAGAAGGCGACCGAGATGCCGACGAGGATACTGCCGGAGACGAACGCGAAGATGGACAGCGGGTCGCCGCCGGCGACGACGTCGAACAGGAAGATCCGAACGAGGTCGACCACGCTCGTCAGCAACTGTGCGATGAACTCCGTGACTGAGACCATGTCTGGCCCTTTGCAGTAGGGGTACTTGTGTGTTCGTGGTTGACGTGGACACTGAAGGGCTTGACCGAATGGCGAGACAGTAAGTGCCGTTTGGTGAGGGCCTACCGTCCTACGTAACTGCTAAACCCAGACGCCGACAGGACGAACTATGGACGAGGACCGGTCGCTGGACGACTTCGTGGAGAGCGACGCCGACGAAACCGGAGAGGACGAGAGCGAGAAGCAGTCACAGACCGAACCGGCCACGCCGACCTACCGCTTCGCGCCGGACGGCGTCGCCTGCGACGCCTGTGACGCCACGGTGCAGAAGCGCTGGCAGGACGACGGGCGGTTCGTCTGCGCCGACTGCAAGGAGTGGTAGCTACTCCGAGTCGTCGAGGTCGTCCGCGTCGTCCCGCCGCCTCTCACCGGCGTCCGTCGTCCGCTCGTCTCTCCCCATCTCCTTGCGAATCGTCGACAGCTCGTCCTCGATCTCGTCGTCCGTCCGCAACTGCGCGAGTTCCGCCTCGAGGTCCTCGTCGTCGTCGAAGACGCCGCGCTCCTCTAACTCTTCGAGCGCCGCGGCGCGAGCCTCGCGCTCGTCGATCTCCTCGGCGGCGGCGTCGGCGTAGCGACCGGCCTCGCCGCCGACGTCGCCGACGCCGCCCTTCGCCGCGAGGTCGGCGCAAGCGGCCGTCTCGCGGGCCGCAGTCCGAGCACGTTCGGCGCGGTAGTGGTCGACCCGACGTTCCAGCTCCTCGCTCCGCTCGACGAGTTCCTCCTGGGCGTCGGCGAGGTCGGCGATCTGTTCCTCGAGGTCCTCCAGGTCGCTCAACTCGCGCTGTTTCTTCCGGAGCAGCTCGCGGGCGAGGTCGTCGCGGCCCGCGGCGACCGCCTCGCGGGCCTGCTCGTTTCGCTCCTCGATCCGCTCCTGCAGTCGGTCGCGCCGCTGCTCCAGTCGTTTCTTCTCGGTGACGAGGTCGAGGATCGCCTCCTTGACGCGCCGCAGTTCGTCGCGGAGGCGTTCGACGGCGTAGTCTGCGCTCTCGGCGTCGTCTTCGAGGCGGTCGAGGAGGGCGTTCACGCGGGTGTTCAACAGGTCGGTGGTCCGGTCGGTGAGACCCATGCTTCGAGATAGCCGTCGCAGAACTTAGCAGTTGTCCGAGACGTGGAGCGCGCGAGGCGGAGAGCGGGTCATCCGAGGCGCGTCTCACCGCGGCCGAACCCCGTCGCCAGCGTCTCCTCCTCGATAGAGAGCACCGTCGGCCGCCCGTGCGGACAGGCGAACGGCTGTTCGCACTCGCCGAGGCGGCCCAGGAGGTCGGCCGCCGTCTCGCCGTCGAGCGTGTCGCCGGCCTTCAGCGACGGGTGACAGGCGAGGTCCTTCAGCAACTCGTCGCGGGCGTCCTCGGGGTCGTCGCCGGCGCGGAGGGCGTCGACGGCGTCCCGGAACGCCGAGACGTCGGCCACGCGACCGAGCGGGGCCGGGAGCCCCGTCACTCGATGCGTCCCGCCGCCGAACGTCGAGAACTCGAAGCCGAGTCGCGCGAGCGTCTCGCGTTCGTCGTCGGCGACGGCAGCCTCGGCGGGTGACAGCGAGACGGTCTCGGCGGGGTCGACGAGCGCCGAGTCGACCGGCGAGTCCGCCAGCGCGGCCTGCAGACGTTCGTAGTTGATGCGCTCGTGGGCCGCGTGCTGGTCGACCACGAGCAGGTCGTCGTCGGCCTCACAGAGCAGGTAGAGCGTCCGAAATTGGCCGATGACGGTTACCTCGTCGAACAGCGAATCACCCTCCACACGTTCGAGCGTCGCCTCGAGATCCATCGCCACCTCGCCGCTCTGCCGGAGGTCGGCTGTCGTCAGCGCCTCGTGGACCGCTTCCTCGACGGCAGACTCGACTGCGTCGCCGTCGACGAACGCCACCTCGTCCTTCGAGGGGTGGACGTTGGCGTCGACCAGGGTGGGCGAGAGCGACACCGAGACGACGGCGATCGGTTCGCGGCCCGAGGGGAGCAGCGTCCCGTACCCCGAGACGACGGCGCGCTTCAGCCCCGCGTTGCCGACGACCCTCCCGTTGACGGCGGCGTGGACGTGGTCGCGTCGGGAGCGCGTCACCGAGGGGTAGACGAGCAGTCCCAACACGGAGAGCGAGCGCACTTCGCCGTCGATCTCGACGTCTTCCTCGCGGTCGAACGTCGTGCTCTGGCCGGCGACGGTGCGGTCGTAGACGCCGAGGACGGCGTCGGTGTAGCTCCCGGATCCGGGCGTAGAGAACACGTCGCGGCCGTCGTGACGCAGCCGGAACCGGACGTCGGGGCGGACGAGCGCGTACCGGGAGACGACGTCGCTGATTCGGCCGAACTCGGTGTTCGAAAGCGACTTCCGGCGGGCGGGCCGGTTGTGGAACAGCGCTCGGACCTCGACGGTCGTCCCCGTCGCCCGGCCCGCGGGCGACGTGGTCGTCTCACCGTTCTCGACGACGACTCGCGTCCCGCGCGGGCCGCCGTCGTTCGTCGTCACGTCGAGCGTCGCGACGGCAGCGACGCTCGGCAGCGCCTCGCCCCGGAAGCCGAGCGTCGAGACGCGCTCGATGTCGTCGCTCCCGCTCAGCTTGCTCGTCGTGTGGTGGTCGACGGCGAGTTCGGCGTCCGCCTCGGACATCCCGTGACCGTCGTCGGCGACTTTCAGCCGCTCGGTGCCGTCGCCGTCGACCTCGACGGTGACGCTCCCCGCGCCGGCGTCGAGGCTGTTCTCGACGAGTTCCTTCACGACGCTCGCCGGGCGGGTGACCACCTCGCCCGCGGCGATGCGTTCGACCGTCTCGCTGTCGAGTCTCCTAACTGTCATCGAGTATGTTCTTGAGGTCGTTCAGCGTGGTGAGCGCCTCCAGCGGCGTCGTCTGGGCGACGTCGACGGCGTCGAGTTCGGCGACGACCGCTTCGAGGACCGCCTCGCGTCCGTGTCGCGGTGTCTCGGCCCCGTCGCCGTTGCCCCCACCGGCGCCGTTCGTCAGCGTCGTCTGCCGCCCGGCCTCTTGGGCACCCACCTCGCGTCCGTTCGACCGTGGTTGGGGCCGCGGCGACTTGCCGGTTTCGTCCGGCGAACCCTCGTCGTCGGCCGGCGCGTCCTCCTCGTCGCTGCCTTCCGTATCGGTTCTGCCGTCCGCATCGCTCCCCCCGCTCTCGCTCTCGACCAGTTGCTGTGAGCGAGCGACGACTCGGTCGGGGACGCCCGCCATCCGTGCGACCTCGACGCCGTACGACGAGGAGGACGCGCCGGGTTCGACGCGGTGGAGGAACGTCACGTCGTCGCCGTCGCTCTCCGCCGTGAAGTGGAGGTTGAACACGTCCTCGCGCTCGTCGGCGACGGCCGTGAGCTCGTGGTAGTGGGTCGCAAACAGCGTGTACGCGCCGACCTCGTCGTCGACGAACTCCGTCGTCGCGCGGGCGATGGCCCGACCGTCCGCCGTCGAGGTGCCGCGACCGACCTCGTCCAGGAGGACCAGCGAGTGCTCGGTCGCGCCGTGGAGGATGTCGGTCAGTTCGGCCATCTCGCGCATGAACGTCGACTGGCCGCCCGCGATGTCGTCGCTCGCGCCGACGCGGGTGAACACGCGGTCGACGACCGGGAGCCGTGCGGCGTCGGCCGGGACGAAACTCCCGGTCTGCGCCAGCACGACGATCAGCGCGACCTGCCGCATGTACGTCGACTTCCCGGACATGTTCGGGCCGGTGACGACGGCGACGTCCCCCGCGTCGCCGCCGAGTCGGGTGTCGTTCGGGACGAACTCCGACTGCGTGCGCTCGACGACGGGGTGGCGACCACCCTCGACGTGGATGCCGCGCTCTCCCTCCGCGTGGAACGTCGGGCGGACGTAGTCGTTGTCGACGGCGACGGCCGCGAGCGTCGCGAGCACGTCCAACTCGGCGAGTGCGGCGGCGACCGCCTGCACCCGGTCGGCCTCGGCGGCGACGTCGCTCCGGACGTCGGTGAACAGCTCGTACTCCAACTTGTCGGCGCGCTCTGCGGCCCCCAGGATCTCGTCCTCCCGCCGTTTGAGTTCGGGCGTGTAGAACCGCTCGGAGTTCTTCAGCGTCTGCCGACGCTGGTAGTCGTCCGGGACCCGATCGAGGTTGGGGTTCGTCACCTCGATGTAGTAGCCGTGGACCTGGTTGTAGCCGACGTCTAACGAGTCGATCCCCGTCCGCTCGCGCTCGCTCGCCTCCAGGTCGGCGACCCACTCGCGACCCTCCCGTTCCGTCCGCCGGAGGTCGTCCAGTTCGTCGTCGAACCCCTTGCGGACGACGCCGCCCTCCGTGATCTCGACGGGCGGGTCCTCGGCGACGGCGCGGTCGATCAGCTCGCGGACGTCCGCGAGTTCGTCGAGCGCGTCGCGGAGTTCGCGGAGTCGCTCGGCGTCGACGTCGTTCAGTTCGGCTCTGAGCTCGGGGACGACGTCGAGCGTCGTCTTCAGCGAGCGCAGGTCGCGGGCGTTCGCCCGACCGCGGGAGACCCGCGCGACGAGTCGCTCGACGTCGTAGACGTCTTTGAGCCGGTCGTGGACCGCCTCGCGGACGAGCGGCGTCTCGACGAACGCCGCGACGGCGTCGTGCCGCGCCGCGATACGGTCGCGGTCAACGAGCGGCCGGCGGAGCCACTGGGTCAGTTCCCGACGACCGAGCGCACAGGCGGTGTCGTCCAGCACGTCGACGAGCGCGTGGCCCGAACTCGCGCCACGGGTCTCGAACAGTTCGAGACTCCGCAGCGCCGTCGCGTCGAGCCGGAGCGACTCTCGCGGGTCGTAGCGCGTCACCCGCGAGACGTAGTCCAGCCGTTCGTCGCCCTGGGTGTACTCGGCGTAGGCGAGCAGACCGCCGCACGCCCGGAGTTCGGCGTCGTTGGCGACGACGGCCGCCGGGGAGGGGACGTACCCGGCGAGCGTGTCGCGAGCAGAGTCACGGGCGAAGGAGTCGGCGTCGAAGTCGGTCACCATCGCCCCGGCGGCGACGGCGTCGGGGTCGAAGGCGTCGGCGTCGACGTCAGGCCCGAAGAGCAGCTCGGCGGGGGCGACGCGTTCGAGTTCCTCCGCGATCCGCGTTCGGTCGCCGCTCGTGACGAGACACTCGCCGGTGGAGACGTCGACTGCCGCGAGAGAGAACAGGTCGTCCTCCGGCTCTCGCGTGAGCGCCGCGACGTAGTTCGTCGTCCCCGCCGACAGCAGTTCCTCGTCGACGACGGTTCCCGGCGTGACGATCCGAGTCACCGCCCGGTCGACGAGACCCGACGCCTCCTCGGCGTCCTCCACCTGGTCGGCGACGGCGACGCGGTAGCCGGCGTCCAGGAGGCGTTCGACGTAGGAGGCGGCGTTGTCGATGGGGACGCCCGCCATCGGGTAGGTGCCCGTCGAGTCCTCGCGTTTGGTGAGCGTCACCTCGCAGATGCGTGCGACGGCCGCCGCCGCGTCGCAGAACGCCTCGTAGAAGTCGCCCACCTGGAAGAGCACGAGCGACTCCTCGTACTCCTCACAGAGAGCGAGATACTGCGACATCATCGGGGTGAGGTCCTCGCGGACGGCGACCATCTTCTCGGGTGGGCCGGTCACCGAAGTCATGTCCGAACGGGGGTGACGAACGGGCTTAAGCGACCGGGAAACGAGTCGACCGCCGGCGACCAAGTCGGTCGATGAGACCGCGTCGTTTCCCGGCAGAGTTAGGTGGTTTCCGTGACAAGAGCACCTGTGAATCGTGTGCACGGACCACGACCAGAGGGCCACAGTCCGGCACAAGAGACTTATCAACTGCCGGAGCAGTGTTCGGCGGGTCCCCAAGTATACAAATGACCGACGCAGAGACGACCGAGGCCGAAGTCAGCGACCGTACCGCACTCCCAGTGTCCGAGGCCGCCGACCTGAGCGCGCGCATCACCGAGAACGTCGAGCGGGTCATCGTCGGCCACCACGACGCCATCGAGCACATCCTCATCGCCACGCTCGCCCGTGGCCACCTCCTCTTGGAGGACGTGCCGGGCGTCGGCAAGACGATGCTCGCACGCTCGCTGGCGCGGTCCGTCGACGGGAGTTTCAAGCGGGTGCAGTTCACGCCCGACCTCCTGCCGTCGGACGTGACCGGCGTGAACGTCTTCAACCAGAAGACGCGGGAGTTCGAGTTCCAGCCCGGTCCCGTGTTCGCGAACCTGGTGCTCGGCGACGAGATCAACCGCGCGCCGCCGAAGACCCAGTCGTCGCTCTTGGAGGCGATGGAGGAGGGGCAAGTGACCGTCGACGGCGTGACGCGCGAACTCCCCGACCCCTTCACCGTCGTCGCGACGCAGAACGACGTCGAACAGGGACGGACGTACGACCTGCCGGTCGCCGAGATCGACCGCTTCATGAAGAAACTGCGGCTCGGCTACCCGGACGAGGCCGCCGAGACGGACATGTTGGGTCGGATCGCCGGACGACACCCCATCGAGTCGCTGGAACCCGTCGCGACGGTCGAGGAACTCCGACGGGCACGCGCGACCGTCGCCGAGGTCGAGGTGTCGGAGCCGGTGCGGAGCTACGTCAGTCGACTCGCGGGCTACACCCGAACCCACGCGGAGTTGGGCGTCAGCCCCCGCGGGAGCATCGCCCTGCTCCGGGCCGCCCAGGCGCGAGCGGTGCTCAGCGAACGCGACTACGTCGTCCCGGACGACGTCCAGACGGAGGCGCCGACCGTCCTCAGCCACCGCATCGTCACGCAGTCGGCGACGGAGACCGGAGGGGCGGTCGTCGAGGACGCCCTCGACGCCGTCGCGGTCGAATGAAACTCACCCGCCGCGGGAAGGCGCTCGTCGCCGTCTGCGTCGGCGGGTTCGCCCTCGCCGGTCTGTTCGGTGCACGCGCGCTGAACGCCGTCGTCCTCCCCGGCGTCGTCGCGCTCGTCGCCGGCGCGCTCCAGGTCCGGAGTCTCGACCCGCCGACCGTCGACCGCGACGTCCCTCGGGACGACTTCGTCGGCTCGACACACGAGGTGACCCTCCGGTTCCGCGACGTCGGCCGCCCGTTCGTGGGCACCGTCACCGACGAGGTCGGCGAGGGGCTGACGAGCGAACAGCCGGCGACGACGACCACCGTCGGCGACGGGCCGATCAGCTACTCGGTCACCTACGAGACCCGCGGCGAGCACCGACTCGGCCCGACCCACGTCGTCGGTCGGGACGTGTTCGGCCTGTTCGAGCGAGAGCTCCGCTGTTCCGGCGACGACTCGCTTCTGGCGTATCCGACGGTCTACGGCGTCGCCGGGGCGGTCCGACGTGACCTCCTCGCCCTCCACGAGACCGACAGCGCCGACGAGCGCGCGGAGTTCGACACCCTCCGGGAGTACGTCCGCGGCGACGCGCTCAGAGACGTCCACTGGAAGTCCAGCGCCAAGCGCGACGACCTCGTCGTCCAGGAGTTTACCGCCGACCGCGACGTCGTCGACGTCACCATCGCCGGCGGTACGACGGCCGCGGCGGCCGACCAGTTTGCCGAGGCGGTCGCGAGTCTCGCCGTGGCGCTCAACGACGCGGACGTCCCGGTGGCGCTGGCGCTCCCGAACGGGCGCGTCGAGGCCGACGCCGACCGCGTCGGACGGACGCGCCTCCTCGAACACTGCGCGCGAGTCGTCGACGGACCGGTGCCGACCGACGAGGCGGACGTCGTCGTCGAGGCAGGCGACTCGGGCGTCGAGATCCGACTCCGGGACCGACGGCTGTCGTTCGACGACGTGCAACGGCGCGAGACGCTGTCGGCGACGGCGGGTGAACCGCCGAGGGGGACGACCGCGTGACGACGGCGGCTTCCGGCGACGGTGATGGGGGCGGGGGCAGGGGCAGAAACAGGAGCGAGAGTGGCTTCGACCTCCGCCAACCGGCGCTGCTCGGCGTGGTCGCTCTGACGCTCTCGTATCTGAGCGTGCTCTATCACGTCACGGACGTCGTCGGCGGCAGCACGACGCTGCTGCTCGTCGTCGGCGCGACGGTCGCGCTGGCGACGGTGCTCGGTCGGTTCCTCCGCGTGCGGAGCGCGCTCGTCCTCACCGCGCTCATCCTCGGGGGCGGGCTGGCCGCGTACTTCTTCTCGGTCCCGGCGAGCAACCGGGCGCTGTTCACCGTCGAGCGGGTCGTCTCCGACACGGTCGCCCTCCTGACCGGGCTCTCCGTGCTCCGACTGACGAAAGCCGGGACGTGGGCGCTCGCCATCGCCCCCGGACCGGTGTTTCTCTCGTGGTACCTCGCCGTCCGACGGAAGTACGTCTGGTCGGTCGTCGTCGGCGGCGGCGCACTCGTCTTCTTCGTGCTGACAGGTGACGCCGGGACGACGACGACGCTGTTCGGCGTCGTCGGCGCGGCGGCCGCCGTCGGCCTCGCGACGCTCGGCGACCGCAGTGCGTGGGCCGCACAGCTCGACACGCTCGCGCTCGTGTTGGCGGCGATGGTCGTGCTGTCGGCGACGCTCTCGGTCGTCCCGGGCGGCGCGGCTCAACCGCTCCTACAGGACCGGGGGTCGCCGACCGTCGAGTCGAGTCTCGTCTCCTCGAACGACCAGGTGAACATCCTCGGAAGCATCCGCCTGTCGCCGGAGGTCCGCTTCGAGGTCAGAAGCGACTCCCGGGAGTACTGGCAGACCGCCGCGTACGACCGCTACACGGGCGACGGCTGGGTGCGCTCCGGCGAAGACGAGACGTACTCGGGGCGACTCGGCGGGCCGCCGGGGAGTTCGCGAACCGTCGTCCAGAACGTGGAGGCGAAGACGCGGATGTCGGCGCTCCCGGCGGCGTGGAAGCCCGTGAAGGTCGACGGGATCGCGGAGTCCTCGCTTCGAGTCACCCACCAGGGGAGCGTCGTGACGACGGAGACGCTGGAGACGAACGACAGTTTCCGGATCCGCTCGGAGGTGCCGCGCTACACCCGCGAACAGCTCCGCCGCTCCGGCGACGACTACCCCGATCGCGTCACGGAGAACTACCTCCAACTGCCGGGCACCACCTCGGATCGCGTCCGCGAGCAGGCCGTGGAGGTCGCCGGCAACGAGACCAACGCCTACGACAAGGCGCGGGCCATCGAGCGGTATCTCGAGTCGAGCAAGGAGTACTCGCTGACGGTCCAGCGACCCGACGGCGACATCACCGAGTCGTTCCTCTTCGAGATGGACGCGGGGTACTGTACCTACTACGCGACGTCGATGGTCGTCATGCTCCGGTCACAGGGCGTCCCGGCGCGGTTCGTCACCGGCTACACGTCGGGCCAGCAGGTCGCCGACGACAAGTACGTCGTCCGCGGGCTCGACTCCCACGCCTGGGTTCAGGTTTACTTCCCCGAGGTGGGGTGGGTCGACTTCGACCCGACGCCCGGCGAGCCGCGGGAGAACGCCGAGAACGCCCGACTGGAGGAGGCGCGGCAGAACGAGGAGGAGGGCGTCGACACCGACGAGTCGACGCCGGAGACGCCGACGCCCGGCGAGGACACCGAGACGCCGACGCCCGACGAGGACACCGAGACGCCGACGCCCGACGAGGAGAACGCGACGAACCAGTCGACGACGAACCGCTCGACGCTGAACCCGAACCGCATCCTCAGCGACGAGTCCCGAGGCGGGGGGTCGTCGGCCGCGACGAGTCCCGTGACGACGACGCCCGACTCGAGCGGCGGACTGCCGTCGCTGCCGTCGCGCGAGACGCTCGGGGTGGGGCTGGCGCTGATGGTCGGACTCGCCGCCGGAGCGCGACGGACCGGCGCGACGACGCGGGTCGCGCGCTTCGTCTGGATGTACTCCCAGGGGGCACGACGGGACCCCACGGCCGACACCGAACGGGCGTTCGCTCGGCTGGAGTACCTGCTCGAACGGCAGTACCGACCGCGTCGACCGCGCGAGACGCCGCGGAGCTATCTCACGGCGCTGTCGAAGGTCGGCCTCGACGAGCGGGCGACGGAGGTCGGGCGACTCTACGAACGGGCCCACTACGGACCGGGGGTCTCACGCGACGAGGCGGACCGCGCGATCGAACTCGTCGACGAGTTAGTCCGCGAGCGGTTGCCGGTCGTCGGCCGACTCCGGAACTGATCGCGAACAGTCGCCGTCGCCGTCTTTTCGGCCGGTGTGCAAAGTCCCGATACTGTTTAATATCCCCATCGTGTAGATTGGAACTGTAATGTCGGAAGTCTGCTCGACGTGCGGGCTGCCCCAGGAACTCTGCGTCTGCGAGGACGTGGCAAAAGAGTCCCAGGAGATCAGCATCCGCATCGACGAGCGCCGCTACGGAAAAGAGGTAACGATCATCGAGGGGTTCGACCCGAAAGACGTCGACATGGACAGTCTCTCCTCGGACCTGAAGTCGAAGTTCGCCTGCGGAGGGACGGTCGAGGACGGCTCTATCGAGCTCCAAGGCAACCACACCGGCCGCGTGGAGGACTTCCTCCGCGACAAGGGCTTCAACGTCGCGTGATCGTACTGTAACGCCGGCGCGTCGAGCGATCTTTTTCAGAACCGTACCGAGAGCGACCGCATCGTGTGCGGGGACAACCGTCATTAACCCGACCAGCGAACGCCCCGCATGGTCCGTGCCGTCGTCGCCCTCCTGGTCGTCCTCGCGACACTCGCGGGTTCCGCCGCGCCGGTCGTCGGCACCGCGCCGGTCGCCGGCACCGCATCGGGCGACGTCGACGCCGACCGGACGGCACGGCTGGCGCAGTCGTCGACGGCCGAGACGCTCGACCTGACGACGACGTTCCGACTGACGCCGAAGCGACCGGGGGAGGTGACCGTGGCACTCGAGTACGACGTTCCGAGTCGCGTCACCCGAGTCGAGACGCGCCTCCCGGCGAACGCGACGGTCGTCTCCAGCGACGGGTTCACACGCCAGTCGACGGGCCGATACCGCTGGCGGGGCGGCACCGACCAACCGACGCTCACCTACCGGCTGTCGGTGAACGAGACGGCGAACGGCCGACTTCCGCTGGCCAGCGACGGGAGCTACCTCTTCGCCGACGTCGGCCCGTGGGCGCTGTTCCGCCGTCCCACGGCGGGGACGCGCTGGGCGTGGCACGGGAGCGAGGTGTCGCTCACGCAGTCGTCGGCCGTCGACGGCGAGGGCGTCGTCGGCAGAGAGCTCGTCTTCCTCGGTGAGTACACCGACCACCGACGCGAGGCCGACGGCCAGCGGTTCCGACTCGTCGTCCCCGAGGCGGCACGGCTGTCGGCGGAGCCGTCTGCGATCCTCGACAGCTACGCCGACGCCTCCGGACGACTCCGCGTCGGCGAGCGCGACGAGCGGGTGTTGGTCGTCGCGGCACCGACGGAGGGGATCGAGTGGGGCGTCCGGGGGCTCCACACCGGCGAGTCGGACATCTGGGTCCGAGACAGCGAGTCGCTGTCGACGCCGAACAACGTCTGGCTGCACGAGTACGTCCACAGCCGGCAGTCGTATCGGCCGGCAAAGGAGATCCGGTGGCTCACCGAAGGGAGCGCAACCTACTACGCGGCCGCGCTGACGCTCCGGCAAGGTCGCATCGGCTACGGCGAGTTCTCGAAGTGGCTCGCGCTCGGCGGGAGGGATCCCTACGCCGAGACGGTGCTCGCGACGCCCGCGACGTGGGGGCGAGAGGGCCACTACCACAAGGGAGCGCTCGTCGCGGGCTACCTCGACTACCGCATCCGCGTCGCCTCCGACAGTGAGGCGTCGCTCGACACGGTGCTCGCAGAGACGAACGACCACCGAGGGACGGTCACCACCGATCGGTTCTGGGGATTCGTCGGCGACGCGGGCGACGCGTCGGTCCGCGAGGAGGGAGTGCGGTACGCGACGACGCGAAACGCCCCGTCGACGTGGAGGCTCCCCCAGCACGTCGAGGCGTTCGGCTCGTTCTCGCCGCACGTCGACGCGCGGTTCGCGGTCGACCCGTCGACGCCGGCACGCGTGACCGGTCCGTATCGGAACGGAACCGTGGCCGGGACCGCCGGCGTCGTCATCGTGCCGAACGAGACGCTCGAACTCCCGGTCGAGGTGACCAACGACGGCGGCAGTCGGGGGTCGTACGACGTGGCGGTTCGCACCGAGGGGCGAGTCGTCGAGCGCCTCGCGGGCGAGCTCGACTCGGGCGAGACGGCGACCCGGACCGTCCGCCGGACGTTCGAGACGACGGGGACTTACACGCTCACGGTCGGCGAGGAGCGGTACACCGTGTTCGTCCGTGACCCTGCCGAGGCACAGGTCGTCGACCTGTCGGCGACGCCGCTCCGGGTCCGTGCGGGCGAGCAGGTGACCGTGCGAGCGACGGTGGCGAACCCCGAGTCGCGTCCGGGGGCGGCGACGGTGACGTTCCGACTCGACGAGGAGGTCGTCTCCCGTCAGCGGGTGCGCGTCGACGTCGAGAGCGAGACGACCGTGTCGACGACGGTGACGCCGTCGATCCCGGGAACGTACCGACTCGACGCGGGTGGACCGACGACGGTACTCGTCGACGTCGTCGCCACGACCGACGAGACGGCGACTGCCGTCGACGAGAGAGCGACCTCGGCGGCGGGCGAGTCGTCGACGACGGCGCCCGGGTTCGGGTGGGTCCTCACGCTACTCGCGGTGGTCGTCGTCAGCGTCCTGACTCTCCTCGCGACGAGGTGGCGCACGCGGTGAGTTCGGGGTGCGAACCGGAGAACAGCGGGTGGGAAGCGAAAAGCGAGACTCGAGACGTGAACGCGAGAGGAGAGTGCGGAAGACGGCTCAGAACGGCGAGTCGGGTCCCTCGTCGGCCGTCGCCTGTTCGACGTCGGTTTCGAGGCCGCCCGACCAGGCGTCGAGCCCGCCGGCCATGCTGTCGACGCGGGCCTCGCCGGTGCCCTCGTAGGACTTGATGAGTCGGGCGGCCTGCACGCTCGCCTGTCCGTGGGGGCAGACGGTGACGATGTGGTCTGCGCCCTCGAGCGACGCGATGCGGTCGGGGAGTTCGTTGAAGGGGACGTTCTCGCTGCCGGGGATGTGTCCCCGAGAGAACGACGCCGGTTGGCGGATGTCGACGATTCGGGGCGGGGCGTCGCTGCGAAGGAGTTCTTCGACCTCCTCGGGGGAGATTTCGCCGTCCATACAGGCACCAAACGACCGAGGTGGATAAGTGCCTCGCCTACAGCAACCCTTCGTCCTGGGCGAGCAGGATCCCCTCGACCGTCGCGTCGTTTGTCGGCGACGCGCGAGCGACGTCGAGCGCCTCGTCGATCGGGATCGACCGCGGCGCGAGGAACTCGTTGGCGTCGAGTTCGCGCTCGCCGAGTTCGAGCCCCTCGGCGAAGACGAAGCCGCGACGGTGCCGGAGCAACCCGGTCGAACACCAGAACTCCTGCAGCAGCGACGTGCTCGACGGGGCGAAGCCGGTCTCCTCGCGGAGTTCGCGCGCTGCGGCCTGCGTGAACGATTCGCCGTCGTCGACGATGCCGGCAGGGAGTTCCAGCTGTGTCTCGCGGATCGTCGGGCGGTACTGTTCGACGAAGAGTACCTGCCCGTCGGTGACGGCGACGACGACGACCGCCGTCGCGAGTTCGGCCCAGTAGTACCTCTTCTGACTCCCGTCGGGCTGTTCGACGAGGTCGTAACCGCCGGTGAACCAGCCCGTCTCGTACTCGATTTGCGAGTCAAGGACGGGCCACTCGGGGTCGGGGAGTCGTTCGTGTCGGCGGCCGTCGGTGTGCTCACTCATGGGTGGACGACTTCGACACGGTAGCGCTCGCCCTTATACTCCACGAGGACGGCGTCGCCGTCGCGGGCGTCGGGGTTCTGGACGACGAGCGAGTCGAACTCGTCGAACGGCGAGTGGGTGAACGACCCCTTCAGGCCGAGCGGCCCCTTCCGGTAGCCCTCCGAGCGGCCGTCTTCGAGCGCCCCCGTCAGGTAGGGGTAGCGTCGCGCCGAGACGTTGCTGACGTCGACCGCCTCGGCCGACTCGTTCGTCCCGTCTGCCGTCTCGGCGGTCAGATAGTACGGGTCGCCCGTCCCGAGATAGCTCGGCAGCGCGCCGAGCGCCAGCAGGGCGACGACGACGAGGCCGATTCCGACGAGGAGATTTCGCGTTACGCGTCGCACGGGGGGAGTTGGGGAGCCGTGGGTATGGTGGTTTCGACGTCGCACCGGACACGTTATGACAGAGCGACGTAACGGAGTCGACGATGGTCCTCGAACTCGTCTTACCCGTGCTGTTCGCGTTCGTGTTCCTGATGATCGCAGCGTACGCTGGAACGTTGCGCGCGTTGGAGGTCTACTTCGACCCCGCGCGTGACAGCATCTTCCTCTCGAACGACGTCGATCTACCGCGTCGACGCTAGTTCACGAGTACAGGAGACCGACCGGGACTGAGCGGAACCGACCGGGACTGAGCGGAACCGACGACCGACCTCGGTCACTCCTCGAACGCCGGTCGATAGATCCGCCCGAACGCCTGTCGACGGAGCGTCCCCACGGCGGCGTCGCGCTCCTCTTGGTAGGTCGCGGCCACGGCCGTCTCCGCGAAGGGGGCAGCGTGCCAGACGACGTTGTCGACGTTCTCGCTCCCCGTCTCGTGGACCTCGTAGTCGGGGTGGCGCTCCCGCCACTCGTCGAACGCCGCTCGGTCGCCGACGTGGACCGACAAGAGCGAGGCGAAAAGCGCGTCGCGGGCCGTCTCGACGACGTCGCTCGTCACGCGGTCGCGGTACTCCTCGCGGTCGAACTCCATCGCTCGGACCGTCTCGCGGACGACGACCTGTGCGGCGGGACCGGCGTCTTCGTACGCGTCGCTCGCCTCCTCGATCGTCTCGGGTGCGTAGACCCCCTCTGTCTCCATAGCCGAGTGGTCTCGCGCCCGACGCTTACGCCTTTCCGTCTCTCGGTTCGAGACTCACTCGTCGTCGTCGGCCGCGTCTGTCTCGGCGGCGTCCTCGTCGCCCGCCATCATCTGCTCGGTGAGCTCCCGTGCCTCGCGGAGCACCTGCTGTGTCTCGCCGTCGAGATCCCCCCCTTGCCGGATGGCCGGATCGCCGTGACCGCCGGCGTGTTCGTGTGGGTGGTCGTGTCCGTCGGTCGTGTCCTCGAACACTTCCTCGAAGTCCCGCTCGTCGGCGTGGTCGACGACGCGGTCGGCGAGTTCGGGAGCGTTCAGCTCGCTCCAGCCGTCGACATGGTCGTCGAGCCACGTCTCGTGGTTCTCGTGGCGGAGCAGCGCCGTGAACGCCAGATGGTTGGCGAGATGCTTCCCGTCGCGCTGTGGCACGTCGCAGACCGGGCAGGCGTATCCCATACGCGCCGTTCGACACCGAGAGACAAAAGGAGCGCGCACTCCGCGCCCGTCGGCGGCGTCACCCGTCGTCGAGGGGGTCACCCGTCGAGTCGACGGCGACGTCGAGATCCGGGCCGGCCGGCGTCCCCGTCGCCCACTCGTCCAGATCGAGCACCATCACGAGCGCCGCCTCGCCGTCCTGGTAGTAGCGGGGGACGCGTCGCATCGGTTCGAACCCCTCGTCGCGGTAGAGCGCGAGCGCCGGGTCGTTGCTCTCGCGGACCTCCAGTTTGACGAGGCCGACGTCGTCGACGAACAGGTCCGTGAGCGCCCGCTGCAGCAGCGTTCGGCCGACACCCTGTCCGCGGTACTCCGGGTGGACCGCGAGGTCCTTGATGTGGCCGATGTCCCGGCCGTAGTTCGGGACGACGTCGGCGACGGTGTAGCCGAGGACGACGCCGTCGCGTTCGGCGAGCAGAAACCCTGCCTCACCGAGGAACTGCTCGAATGCGGCGTAGGGCCACGGCTGGGAGAAGCATCGCTTCTCGATGCGGAAGACGTCCAGCAGATCCGCGCGATCGACCTGCCGGATCGACAGGGACCGACTGTCCGCGGGAGCAGTTGTCACGGGGCGACGTTAGCACTTCACCGCTAAAAGCGGTGCGGCTAGTCCGGTCGACGCCCGCTCCGTGGTAGCCTCGACCTACCGGCGGTATGGAGTGTGTACGCCACGCACAGTCACTCCAGAGTTATGCCGGATACCGTCGTCGTCTCCGAACGAGACTGGTCGCCGACCCGCACTCACCGCCCACATGCCCTCCACACTGCGAGAGACAGCAACTGGATTCGCCCGCACCGGAGACTGGCTCGACGTCGTCGAACACGGCGAACACGTCTCCTGTGCGCTCGTCGAACTGGACGCGATTCGAGACGACTTCGCCGACTCCGTCGCCGCGTGGGAACGCTGGCGGCCGAAGGCAGACGAACGACTCCGTCGCGACGTCGGCGTCCGCACCGCCGACCACACGAGCGGCCACGGTGACGACACCGACCGGGACCCCCGCTGGCGACGGGGACTCCGTCGCGTCGAGCGGTTCCTCTACCTCCACGTCATGACGCTCGTCTCGCCGTACTACTTCGACACGCCACACCTCCACGCCAGCATCGACTGTCACCGGTCACTGGGTCGCGGCCGACGGTACCACCTCGACGTCTCCATCGCCGACGACCACCTCCGAGAGCGGATGCGCGAGGTGCTCGCCGAGTACGAGACGTCGGTTCCCCGGTGGCATCTCGCCGCCGCGAAGACGACCGAGACGGTTGTCGCCGCGGAGGGGCACGACCTCTCGGCGAGAGAGGAGACGGACGCGGTCGACGCACCGCTCCAACACGCGGTCAACCTCTCGCAGCTCCGACGGGTGAACGCATCGCCGCCGGCCGACGACTGAGCGCGGAAGAGGGCGAACGCTGACGCTCACAGTGCAGCGTCGAAAAAATGGGACGATCAGTGGGTGTGCAGCTCAGTCGTCTGCGGGTGCAGCGCCGGAGTCGGACTCGTACTGCTGTTTCGTCCACGAGAGCTTGCCACCGGCGGCGAGGATCTTGCGCTCGCGTTCGGAGGCCTTCAGCGTGGCCGTCGCCTCCCAGTCGTCGTTCACGCGGACCGTGAACTCCTCCTGGCCGGACTCGACGGCGTCGGCGACGTCGTCGACGATCTCGACGTCGTCACCCTGCTCGATCTTCTCGTACGTCTCCTCGTCGATGGTGAGGGGGACGATACCGAAGTTGAACAGGTTCGCCTTGTGGATGCGGGCGAACGACTGTGCGAGGACGCCCTCGATGCCGAGATACATCGGACACATCGCGGCGTGCTCGCGGGAGGAACCCTGCCCGTAGTTCTCGCCGGCGACGAGGAAGCCGCCGTCGGCGTCCGCGGCGCGCTGGGCGAACGTCTCGTCGACGCGCGAGAGCGTGAACTCCGAGAGCCGCTCGATGTTCGAGCGGAACTTGAGGATGTCCGACGTGGCCGGGATGATGTGGTCCGTCGTGATGTTGTCCTCCATCTTCAGCAGCGCCTCACCCTCGATGTCGGCGGCGAGCGGGTCCTTCAGCGGGACGTTGCCGATGTTGGGGCCCTTGATGAGGTCGTCGTCGATTGCCTCGTCGGGCGTGATGATGTCGGACTTCGACCCGTCGTACTTCTCGGGGAGCTCCATGCCGGGAGCCTCGAGGTCGCCGAGTTCGTCGGCGAGGTCACGCGGGTCGACGATCTCGCCCTTGATGGCGGCAGCAGCCGCGACTTCCGGCGAGCAGAGGAACACGGAGTCGTCCTCGATGCCGGAGCGACCCTCGAAGTTGCGGTTGAACGTGCGCAGCGAGACGGAGTCGGAGGCGGGGACGTGACCGATACCGATACACGGCCCACACGTCGCCTCGGAGACGTTGACGCCTGCGGCCATCATCTCGGCGGTCCAGCCCTGGCGGGCGAGCATCTCGCTGGCCTGCTTCGAACCGGGTGCGACGATCATCTCGATGTGCTTCGCGACTTCGCGGTCCTTGACCATCTTCGCGGCCGGGAGGACGTCCTCGTAGCCGCCGTTGGTACAGGAACCGACGATGACCTGCTCGACGCGCTCGCCCTCGACTTCGCGGACGGGGACGACGTTGTCCGGCATCGACGGCTTGGCGATGAGCGGTTCGAGGTCGGCGAGGTCGATGACGACCTCGTCGGCGTACTCCGCGTCCTCGTCGGCCGAGAGTTCGACGTACTCGTCGCCGCGGCCCTGGCGCTCCAGGTAGTCTTTCGTCTTCTCGTCGGTCTCGAAGAGAGAGGACGTCGCGCCGAGTTCGGTCCCCATGTTGGTGATGGTGGTCCGCTCGGGGACGGTGAGCGACTCCGCACCCTCGCCGGTGTACTCGAAGACCTTGCCGACGCCGCCCTTCACGCTGAGGCGACGGAGCATCTCGAGGACGATGTCCTTGGCGGTCGCCCACTCGGGGAGCTCGCCTTCGAGTTTGACGTTGACGACTTCCGGCATCTCGACGTAGTACGCGCCGCCACCCATGGCGACGGCGATGTCGAGCCCACCCGCACCGATCGCGAGTTCGCCGAGGCCACCGGGCGTCGGCGTGTGGGAGTCCGACCCGAGCAGCGTCTTGCCGGGGGCGGCGAAGTTCTCCTTGTGGACGTTGTGACAGATACCGTTGCCCGGACGGGAGAAGTAGGCACCGTACGTGCCGGCCGCCGAGCGGAGGAAGCGGTGGTCGTCCGTGTTCTTGAAGTCGAACTGGTAAGTCTGGTGGTCACAGTACTGCGCGGCGAGTTCCGTCTGGACTTCGTCGAGGTCGAGCGCCTCGAACTGCAGCCAGACCATCGTCCCGGTCGTGTCCTGCGCGAGTACCTGGTCGATCTCGATACCGATCTCCTCACCCGGCGTGAGGTCTCCCTCGACGAGATGATCGTCGAGGATCTTCTCTGTGAGCGTCTGTCCCATAACGTCCGTGGGTCGTTCCTCTGCGGATATAAATCCCGCGTGTTTCCGTTCCAATTACCGTGTGAAATAAGCGCTGTCCGGCAATTTTCGCGCGAGGTCCTAAACTAACTCGCCTCTGAGTTGTAATCCTCTGCAACGAGTCAGCAGTTTTTTCGTCGGGTGAGTGAACGAACGACCATGTACAAAGCCGGGTCGTTCGTCGCAGAGCACGTCAGTCCGCTCACCGAAGCGCAGATCCAGCCCAACGGCGTCGACCTCACGCTCGACGCCGTCTTCGAGCAGCGCGACCCCGGCCGTATCGGCGTCGACGGGAAGGAGATCGGCGAGCGGCAGGCCGTCGAACGGGAGGAACGGGACGAAGGAACCGACTCGTACTACCTGCCGGCGGGCGGCTACATCGTCCGTTACGTGGAGACGGTCCACATCCCCGAGGGTCACGTCGGATTCATCTACCCGCGGTCGTCGCTGATGCGCAACTCCTGTATGCTCAACACCGCCGTCTGGGACGCCGGCTACGAGGGACGCGGGGAAGGGCTGCTCCAGGTCCACCACGACGTCGAGCTCGAACGCGACGCTCGCATCGCGCAGTTGGTGCTCGCCGAGGGGAGCCACGACGACGCCTACGACGGGAGCTATCAGGGCGAGAACCTCGAGTAGTCGACGTCTCTGCACGGCGAGACTGTCGCCTCGGTCGATCACGTCCCGAAGACATCTCTTTCCGGACAGTCTAGCCACAATCAAGCCCTCAGCGAGCGATAGCTCTCTTCGGAGGAGGGAGACACAATGGTAGAGACAACACAGGTACGAATCGGGCACTGCTGTCCAGACGCGTCGGGCGTGGACATCTATCTGAACGACGACCGGGCGTTCGACAACGTCAAATTCGGGAACGTCGGCGAGTACGCCTCGCTGCAACCGGGCGAGTACGAGGTCGCGGTCGTGCCGAAGGGTGAGGACCGTTCGGAGGCACTCATCGACGAGACGCTGACGCTGAAGCGGGGACAGGACTACACCGTCCTCGCGACAGGGTTCTCGGACGACATCCAGCCGCTCGTCCTGACCGACGAGAACGGGGACGTCCCGCAGGGGAAGTGTCACGCGCGCTTCGTCCACTGTTCGCCGGACGCGCCGAAGCTAGACGTCCGAACGACCGACGGACAGACGCTCTTCGAGAACGTCGGGTTCCGGAAGGCGAGCAACTACGAGCCGATCGACGCCGGGACGTACGACCTCGAACTGTGCCGCGCCGGCACCGACGAGATCGTCCTCGAACTGCCGGACTGCCAGTTCGAGGGTGGCGAGACCTGTACGGTGTTCGGCATCGACACCGCCTCGTCGCTGGAGGCGATTATCACCCGCGACGCCGGGTCGCCGGCGGCGAAGGGTGCCGGGAAGCGCGGTCGGGCGTACTGACGACTCCGTCGACAGTGTACGCCACAGAGTCGGTTTTTTCGATTCGGGAACTGACGAGCGCAGAACGACTTATCTCTGTTGCCGACAGCTACGTGTCGTGAATACAGGAGACGTTGGAACTCTCGGTCTCGGCGTCGTCTTCGGAGTCGTCGGTTGGTTGTTGTTGAGTCCGCTGGGTGCAGTCCCCGCATTTCTCGTCGGCACGTGGGTCGGTGGAAGACTGGCGACGCTGAGCGAGCAGATCGAGTCGTTGGAAGCGCGGGTTGTAGAACTATAGTAACGAGTGCAAGTCATCACTCATCCGACCGCATGACGGCGTGCGGTCGGATGAGTGACCAGTTGCACAAGCTACTATAGAAGCGGAGCGGCAGGGCTGAGACGAGTTCGTCGAAACACTGAGCAGCCGTCGTGGCGCGTGGCTTCGCGGCCTCCGTGTGCCGCGAGCCACTCGTGCGAGGTCTTCACGAGCGTGAGCGAGTGGGGGGGTAGCGAGAGCTTCGCTCTCGCAAGGGATGAGTGAACGAGCCGCGCGGGACTGGAGGTCCCGCTGGAAGCCAGCGCACCGCGCCGGCGACACCGCGAGTGAGTGAATCGGCTGGGGAGGGGGTGGCTATGTTGTCGGGTGGACAGAAAGGGGCGAGGCGCTGGAGGAAGGACGGCGACGTAAGCACTGCAGCGAACGGAGTGAGCGAAGCGCGCAACGAACGCCCGAGTCCAGCGCCTCGGGGCTTTCAAGACGGAAACCTACACAGTTCACGAAGTAAAACTTGAGGATGGAAGCGGGCCGGGAGGGACTTGAACCACGCCCAGACGTGCTCGCTCCGCTGCGCGCGACTGGTCTACTTCAAGTCCCTCGTAACCACACACCGCAACAAGCGAGTGGCGAGCACACGAGGTGCTCGCTGGCGTGTAGGTTCCGTAGAAGCGGGCCGGGAGGGACTTGAACCACGGTCGTTCCGCTTACGCTTCACTCCCTGATTCGAGTCCTCCCGCGTTCGTACGACACCGCTCGCTGTCGCTCGCGGAGTTAGATACGGGCCGGGAGGGACTTGAACCCCCGACCGTCTGGTGTCTCCCGCAACCACGCGCAAAACCGCTCGCGTAGTCACGATAAAAGCCAGACGCTCTGCCGAACTGAGCTACCGGCCCTCACTCACACCTTACTGCACTACCGTATAAGCGTTTACGATTATCTCGAAGCCCTTACGCACTCTTTCCACCTCGAAACGACCATGACCGATCTCCGGGCATTCACCGAGGAACTCCTCCGGTTCGACACCACCGGCGGCGACGAGGCCGCCGCGCAGGCGTGGGTTCGACACCGGTTCGACGAACTCGGGTTCGAGACCTACGAGTGGACCGCCGACGCCGACCGACTCGCCGAGCACTCCTCCTTCCCCGACGACCCCGGCGACATCGACGTGGCGGACCGTCCGAGCGTCGGTGGCGTTCTGGAGTTCGGAGCCCCCGATGCGGGCAAGACGCTCGTCCTGAACGGCCACGTCGACGTGGTGCCGGTCGAACGCGACCTCTGGAGCAGCGACCCGTTCGAACCGACGTGGAGCGAAGACGGGGAGACCCTCCGAGCACGCGGCGCGGCGGACATGAAGTCCGGACTCGCGGCGTGCGTCTTCGCAGCGCTGGCGCTACGGAGAGAACACGACGAGCACGAGTCCCTCGACGGCCGCGTCGTCGTCGAGTCCGTCGTCGGCGAAGAGGAGGGTGGCATCGGTGCGGCGGCCGCGGCGCTCGACAACCCCTATCCCTTCGAGCGGGACGCCGCGCTCGTCGCCGAGCCGACTGATTTGCGGGTCGTGACGGCGACGGAAGGGAGCGTGATGAAGCGACTCCACCTCACCGGTCGGTCCGCGCACGCCGCGACGCGGTGGGTCGGCGAGTCCGTACTGCCACACTTCGAGACGGTTCGCCACGCCTTCGAGGAGCTGGAGCAGCAACGAAGCGAGTCGGTGACACATCCGCTGTACGACGAGTTCCCGATTCCGTGGCCGGTCGTCTTCGGAACCGTGCAGGCCGGGTCGTGGGCGTCGACGGTCCCGGCGGAGTTGACGGCCGAGGTCCGCATCGGCGTCGCGCCGGGCGAGACCGTCGACGAGGTCGAAACACAGTTCGAGGAGCGACTGGCCGAGGTCGTCGCCGACAGCGAGTGGCTCTCGGCACACCCGCCGAAGTTCGAGCGGTTCTCCGTCCAGTTCGAGGCGGGTGAGACCGCTCCCGACGAGTCGGTCGTCGCGGCGCTCCGAGGCGGGATGCGAGAGGTGGGACTCGACGACACCGACCCGCGAGGTGCAACCTACGGGGCGGACTCGCGACACTACGTCGCCGCCGGGATCCCGACGGTGCTCTTCGGACCGGGAACGATAGAACAGGCGCACTACCCCGACGAGACGGTCCGTTGGTCGGACGTCGAACGAGCGCGCGAGACGATCACCGCAAGCGCACGGCGTTATCTCTCCGCGAAGTAGTCGTCGAGGGCGTCGGCGACGACGTCGCCGGGCGTCCGGTTCTGTACCGACGCACGGCGGCGGAGTTCGTTGTACAGCTCCGGCGGCAGGTCGAGACCGATCCGGCCCGGTCTGACGCCGTGGCTGCGGAGCGCGTCGGCCGGATCGGCGCCGTCGTTGACCTCGCTGGCGATGGCGCGCACCTCGCGGACCGTCAGGTCGCCGTCGATGGTCGCCCACGCGAGGGTGAACCGTGCCTCGCCGGGGACGCGAGCGATGTGTTTCGCCGCCGTCGGCGCGATGTGACCGCGGGCGACGTGTCGCCGGATCGACTGCGGGAGGTCGTGCACTCGCGCCCACTTGCGGATGAAGGCGATCGAGGCGACGCCCTCGGTTCGTTCTGCGGCGGCCTTGTAGGAGCCGACGCCGCGGACGAGCGCCGCACACGCCGCCGCCCCGCGGAGCATGTAGACGTTGTCCTCGGCACCGACGGTGTTCTGCGCGAACGCGCTGACCGTCTCGGCGGCCTCGGCGACGCTCTCGGGGTCGTCGGGGTCGAAGCCGACCGCCTCCGAAGCCCGTTCGCCGGTGACGGCCGGGTCCGCACGCACGACGGGCTCGCCGACCGGTTCTTCGCGGTCGGCCGGCAGTCTCGTCCGCGGCGACTCGTCTGTCATACAGTGTCCGATTGTGTGGTTGCTACCAAAAGCATCTCGCTGTCGCGTAAGATTTGCACAGGCGGGTCAGTTCGTGGTGCGTCAGTTGGTGAGAAGTGGCTACTCGTTCGCTTCCTCCCGGCGCTCCGAGAGATGTTCCCAGATCTCGGTACAGCCGGACCCGTCTTCGAGGTCGTTCAGATGGGCGTCGTGTCGCTCGTCGGCGTCGTCGAGTTCGGCTGCGGACTCACTCATCGGTCCGCACCCCCTGTGAGGGTTCGTACAGTTCCGGGGCGACGTCTGCGGAGACGTGGTGGCGGACGTCACGGTCAGGTTCGTGGCTACTCATCATCACCTCGTTAGACGAGAACGTCTATAAGGCCGCCTCTAGGCGTAACCTTCACCCGTGCTCCCGCGTTCCAGACTGTGTTGCCGGTATCTCTGACGGACGATTTCGTCGAAACCGCACGACGGGTTCGGTACCTACACGAACCTTCCCGTCGCGAACTCGCCGCAGGGTTTGCAGTCGCCGACTGCTACAGGAGGGTGGGGGGCCAAAGAGAGGGTATGTCCGTCGCCCTTCGCATCCTCGACGACGGTGCCTGGATCTCCGTCAACGACCACAGAGAGGTCAGCGTCAGCGAACTCTGGCGGTTCGCCGACCCGGAGTTCTGCGCCTGCACCCTTCCGGACGTGGTCGTCGAGAACTTCATCGAGGTCGGTGTCGACGGCCGCACCGTCGAGGTTCGCGTCTACGGCCAGTGTATCGCCTGCGGAGCGAAGGAGACGACTCAGTGGCTTCCCGTCGGGCGAATCCGCGACGGCGAGTTCCGCGACCTCGACCGCGAGAGCGTCCTCGCACCGACTGGCGTGACAGCGCGGCGAGAATGAGCAACATTCTCCGGTGTATGGGAGCACCGGGAAGGGTTGACGGCATGCGCGCCCCCTTACGTGTGTCTCCGTAAGGGAGGCACAGAGATGCCTACGGACGTCGAGAACTGGAAGTCGGAGGTGTACGGCAACGAGATTCGAGAGCACCTCCTCGAATTTGCCGAGAAGGGGTGGGACTCGATTCCCGAAGACGAACACGACGCCTGGTTCGAGCGCTTCAAGTGGTGGGGTCTGTACCACCAGCGCAACGGCCAGGAGAGCTACTTCATGATGCGGATCGGGACGCCGAACGGCGTACTGACGCCGGGACAGACCGAAGTCGTCGCCGAAGTGGCAGACGAGTACGCCCGCGGCCCCGCCGACAACCCCATCTTCGGCGACGGCTACGTCGACTGGACGACCCGCCAGTCGATCCAGCTGCACTGGATCAAACTGGAGGACATCCCGGAGATCTTCGAGAAGCTCGAATCCGTCGGGCTGTCGACCCAGCAGGCCTGTGGTGACTCCTGGCGCAACATCGTGGGCTGCCCCGTCGCCGGGAAGGACAAACACGAACACGTCGAGGCGCTCCCCGTCGCGATGGAGCTCAACGAGGAGTACAAGGGGAACGACGACCACTCGAACCTCCCCCGGAAGTGGAAGGTCTCGATCACCGGCTGCCGCGAAGGCTGTGGCCAGGGCGACATCAACGACCTCGCGCTCGAACCCGCCACGAAGGAGATCGACGGCGAGGACGTCAAAGGGTTCAACGTCCGCGTCGGCGGCGGCCTCTCGCGGAACGAACCGCGACTCGCCCGCGACATCGACGTCTTCGTCACGCCCGAGCAGGCCTCGGAGGTCTCCGGTGCGATCTCCGCGCTCTTCCGCGACAACGGCGACCGCGAGAACCGCTACAACGCCCGCATCAAGTTCCTGATGGACGAGTGGGGACCGGAGAAGTTCCGCACCGTCCTCCAGGAGGAGTACGTCGACTACGAACTGGAGACTGCGGGCGACGACCTGCGTTCGGAGTACTCCTACAACTCCGGCTACGCCAACGGCGGTCACTCCGACCACGTCGGCATCCACGAGCAGGCCGACGGCAACTACTACGTCGGACTCGACGTCCTCGTCGGTCGGATGGGCGTCGACGACACGAAGGAGCTCGCCCGTCTCGCAGACGAGTACGGCTCCGGCGAGATCCGCATCACCCAGCGCCAGAACGTCATCGTCACCGACGTCCCCGAGGAGAAGCTCGACGCGCTGAAGAGCGAAGAGCTACTGGAACACTACTCGCCGGACCCGCATCCGTTCATGCGCGGTTCGGTCGCCTGTACGGGCACCGAGTTCTGTTCGCTCTCCATCGTCGAGACGAAGAACCGCCAGGTGCGCTACGCCCGCTGGCTGAAGGAGAACGTCGATCTCCCCGAGGGCGTCGAGGACTTCCACATCCACCTCTCGGGCTGTACGGCCTCCTGCGCCCAGCCGCAGATCGCCGACGTCTCCCTGCGCGGGATGAAGACCCGCAAGGACGGCGAGCCGGTCGAGGCGCTCGACATCGGCCTCGGCGGCGGCCTCGGCGAGAACCCGCACTTCGCCGACTGGGTCGCCCAGCGCATCCCCGTCGACGAGGTGCCCGGTGCCATCAAGAACCTGCTCGCGAACTTCGAAGAGCGCCGTGAAGGTGAGGAGACGTTCCGGGAGTTCGTCGAGCGCACCGACGAGGAGAGCCTCGCCGACCTGATCGAACCCGAGGAGACCAGCTACGACGACCCGATGATGCACAACACGAAGATGACGTGGTACCCCTACGCGGACGACGACTCGATGGACGCGAGTCCCGCGCCGACGGACGGCGAGGGCAACACGCTGCCCGCGGACGACTGAGCGGCCTGCCGCAGCCCGTCGCTTTCTTCTCTCCTCGCCCGACGAGCGACCGGAGTCGACAGCACCGCAGGTGGTTCAGTTGCCGCCGCCACCGCCGTACAGCACCATCGGGTCGCGCGTCTGCACCCAGACGCGACCGTCGCCTTCCAGCCGTGTGACGAACCCCTCGCCGCCGAGCAGCGAGGATTTGATGCTCGAATCCTTCGTGCGCGAGACGGAGAGGCCGTCCGTCCACGCGAGCAGGTGGTCCTCGTCGACGACGAGCGGGTCGTCGGGAGTGACAGTCTCCTCGCGCACCGCGCCGAACGCCGAGACGAATGCGGTGCCGGAGCCGCCGAGTCGCAGGACGGTGAGTTCACCCGACGAGAAGAAGTTACCCGCCTCGTTGGCGGCGGTGCCGCGGTCGACGTCTGTCGTCCACGCGAGCAACCCCCCGGATTGGACCTTCACGGGGCCGGTCTCGTCGACGTCCAGTCGAGTGATGTCGCCGAGGTAGTCCGGGGCGAGAACAGTCTGTGACCCGTCAGCCTCGGCTTCGAGGAACGTCGTGAGCACGTCGAGTTCGTCGGAGATGGCGCGTTTGAACATCCCGCCGAGACCGCCCTCGCCCGCGTTCGTCTCCGAGCGGATGGCGTCGCTCCGCGTCACCATCGAACCGGGGTCGACGCCGATGCGGTCACCGGCGTCCATCGTCACTTCCAGCGTCGCGTAGCTCCGTCCGTCGGCAATCTCGAACTTCATACTCGCGAGTATCTCGGCCTCGTATAAAGTATTGGTGAGGTGAGATGTGGGAGCGACGAACGTGGCGACTGCCGAGTTCCGACCGTGGGGCGACGTCGGAGGAGACGCTACGGCGCGCGATAGACGCTGATGACGCCGTCGTTCTCGACGACGACGCGGAACTGGTCGACGTCGAACTCGAACCGCCAGTGTCCGCCGGTGACGTCGCTGTACCGGTCGAACAGCGCGTCGAGCGCGCTCGGGTCGACGTACTCCGCGAGCGTCCACCCCGTCGCCGTCGGTTCGGCGTCGTCTGCCGCCGCCACGGCCGACGCGACCGCCGTGCTGAGCGGTTCGCCGCTCTCGTGAGCGTGCCGCGTCATGTGAACCAAGGACTGCTCGGAGGGGACAGTCACTTGCGTTCGTGCCATTGTACCAGAATGTTTTCGAGAGAACATAACTGTTCCCCCGCTCGACTCCGTGGCGACAGTCGTTTGTACGCGAGGGTCCCACGAGTTCCCATGCCCGACCGACTGCTGCGCATCAACGCCTACACCACGTTCGACATGCTCGACGGCACCGCCACGGGACACGAGTTCGAAGAGGAGGCCTTCGCGGTGCTCAACGTCACGGCACCCCGCGAGAACCCCGACCACGTGAAACTCGAACTGGAACTCGACAACGCGCAGCTGGACCGACTCCCCGCGCACGCCGACCGCGTCACGCTCTCTGCGGACCAGGCGCGGACGCTCGCCGGCGAGTTAGAGAAGTACGCGGACCGCGTCGACGCCGCCCGAGACGAGGAGTAGCGTCGTCCGTCGACTCGCAGTCGTCGACCTCCACCGACTCTCACGCTCCGTCTCCGACGACCGTCGAATCGACACCGCCTCGGCTAGAGAGTGACTACCGTGTCCTCTTCTGACGGGCGCGAGTGACTTATTGTCACGCTAATCGACCTCCCAACGAAAATAAGTAGTAGCGAACACAGCGTTTAGTTGAGGAACCCAACACATGGGCCATCAATCTCTCGACGTGCGTTCCCGTATCGCCTCGACGACTCCCGGTTTCGGTGCCCGCAATACAGCCAATGCGGGCGTCCCGAAACCGGGGGTGCGGCGATGAGTTCCCGCGGAACGCTCACTCTCTTCGGTGCGGCGTCGGTGTGTCTCGGCACCTCCTTCGTGGCGATCAAAGCCGGACTCGCGACGGTGCCGCCGGTGCTGTTCGCCGCCTTCCGGTTCGACGTCGCCGCCGTCCTCCTCCTGGCGTTCGTCGCCGTCGCGTACGACTCGTGGCTCCCGCGGACGCGAGCAGACGTCCTCGGCGTCGTCGCCAGCGCCGTCTTCGTCGTCGGCGTCAACAACGCGCTGCTGTTCGTCGGCCAGCAGTACACCGCCAGCGGCGCGGCAGCCGTCATGTACAGCCTGATGCCGGTCGTTTCGCCGGTGTTCGCCTATCTCGCGCTCGGCGACCGGGTCGCACGCTGGGACGTCGCCGGCATCCTCCTCGGCCTGCTCGGCGTCGTCGTCATCGTCCAACCCTCACCCGACCAACTCGGCTCGGGGACGTTCGGCCAGTCGCTCGTGCTCGTCGCCGCACTCAGCGTCTCGCTCGGGAGCGTCCTGCTCCAGCGCGCCCGGCCGCAGTTGGCGACGTTGCCGCTGTCGGCGTGGGCGATGCTCGTCGGCGCGGTCGGCCTCCACGCCGCCAGTCTCGCCGTCGGCGAGTCGATGGCGACGATACCGTGGACGGCCGAGACGCTCGCCGCCGTCGGCTACGTGGGCGTCCCCGGGACGGCCGTCGCCTACGGCGCGTACTTCCTGCTCATCGCGGAGGCGGGACCGGTCCGCGCCAACCTCGTCTCCTACGCCGTCCCCGCGGTGGCGTCGGTGACGGCGTGGCTCCTGCTCGGGGAGCAACTCGCGGCGACCACGCTGGTCGGCTTCGGCGTCGTCCTCGTCGGTTTCGCGGTGCTCCAGCGCGACCAACTCCACGCGGAGGTCGACCGCCTCGTCGTGACCGTCGAACGCGACGCGAGACGGCTCGACGCCGACCGCGACGACTGAGCGTCCCCCTTCTCCCGCTCTCTCTTCCGAACTCGCCGTCATCAGACGTCCCGGAGTCGTCCCTCCAGTTCGACGTCCAGCCCCCGCTCACGGGCGTAGGCGACGATGGCGTCGTACTGGACGCCGTGGTCGGCGACGACGTCCTCTCGCGTCGGAGCCGGGAACTGCTCGGCGACGACGACGAACCCGTTGGTCGCGAGCGTGTACGTCGCCGCCGGGTCCACCGGGTCACCCTCGTGAGTCAGTTCGACGAGTTCCATCGCCTCGCGATCCCAGACGACCTCTAGCCCCGCGACGTGGCCGAACCAGCGCTTGCCGTCCAGGTCCGCCGGGAGCGTGGCCGCCCGCTCGACGAGCGCACGCAGGTCGTCCCCGCGGACGTCGGCCGTCCGGAGTCGCCCCGCGAACGGCGAGAGGCCGACGAGGTCGGCGACGGTCACCTCGCCGTCGAGCGGCGGCCCGTCGCGCAGGCCGCCCGTGTTGGTGAAGGCGACGTCCGCGTCGGTCGCCCAGCGGTAGGCGTCGGCGACGAGGTTGCCGACGCGACACTCCCCGCCGAACCGCCGCTCGCGGTCGCGGACGATGGGGTCGGACGCGACGGCGACGACCTCCGAGAGCCCCGTCGCGTCCATCAGCGTCCGGAGGCGGTCGGCGACGGCGGCGTCGACGGTCGTCTCGGCGACGTCGTGGCGGGTCGCCCTCGCCTCCGTTCCGTCGAGTTCGACCTCCCACAGCACCGCCCCGTTCGGGCCGGGGCGGGTCAGGAGCGTCCCCGCGACGCGGTCGCGGCGTTCGCTGTGGAGGTGGCCGCCGAGGATCACGTCGACGTCGACGGCGCGGGCCAGTTCGTCGTCGCCGCGGCCCAGATGCGAGAGGACGACGACGTGGTCGACGCCGCGGGCGCGCAGGTCGGCGACGGTCTCGCGGGCCGCCTCGATCGGGTCGGCGAACACGAGGTCGGCGGCGGGGGGACACATCTCCGTAGTCTCGGGGTCGGTGAGACCGAGCAGTCCGATCGAGGTCCCGTCGCGTTCGACCACCATCCCGGGAGCGACGTCGGCGAACCGTCGCTCGCCGTCGGGGTCGTAGACGTTCGCGCTCAGCCACGGCTGCGGGGAATCGGCGACGACGTCTCGGGTGTTCGCGGGACCGAAGTCGAAGTCGTGGTTGCCGAACGTCTCAGCGTCCGGGGCGACGGCGTCGAAGAACTCCAGCGCCTGCCGCCCCTCCATCTCGAGAGCGAGCACACCGGGCGCGGTGTTGTCGCCGGTGCCGACGACGAGCGTCCGGTCGTCGCGTCGGGCGTCGATGGTCGCGGCGAGGCGACCGATCCGGGTCGGGTCGTCGTAGGCGTTCTCGAGATCGGAGTAGTGGAGGAGGCGAAGAGCCATACGACCGAAACTGTATACTGAGTGAAAAATCTTCAGGCTACGAGTGACCGGAATCGGCGGGGGTTACGTCGTCGGGACCCCGACTCACACCTCGACGACCTGACCCACCTCGGGTGCGCTGGCCTCGTAGTCGTCTTCGAGCAACTCCGCGGCGAAGCTCTCGCAGTCGTCGCCGTGGTTGACGAGCACTTGCGCGTCCTCGTACGCGGAGAGGAACTCACGGAGGCCGTCGTGGTCGGCGTGCGCGGAGAAGTCGTAGGACTCCGCTCGCGCCGCGATCGGCATGATCCGCCCGTCGATCTCGGCGCGGCCGCGTTCGAGCAGTTCGCGGCCGGGCGTCCCCTCGACCTGGTAGCCCGTCATCGTGATCTTGTTCGTCGGGTCGCCGCGAACCGCGGGGATGTACGTCATCGCCGGCCCGCCCGAGAGCATCCCGCTCGTGGTGACGACGACGGTGTTCTGCTTCGCGATGCGCTTGCGTTGGCCGTCACGTCCGGTGACGAACCGAGCGTGGGACGTCGCCCGGCGGAGCGCGTCGGCGTCGCGGACGAACTCGGGGTGGTTCCGCAGCATCCGGGTGACGTCCTTCCCCATCCCGTCGACGTAGCACTCGAGGTCGTGGGCGTCGCAGACCAGCAGCATCTCCTGGGTGCGACCGATGGCGAACGCCGGGACGACGACGGTGCCGCCCTCCCACATCGTCGTCTGGAGGCTCTCGGCGAACCGCCGTTCGACCGCCTCGCGCGGATCGTGGTCGACGCCGGCGTAGGTGCTCTCGCAGACGACGACGTCGGCGTCGGGCCGCGCGGTCGTCCCCGAGACCAGTCGCTGGTTCTCGGTGTGGAAGTCGGCCGTGTAGAACAGTCGCGTGTCGCCGTCGTCGACGAGGACGTGCGCGCTACCGGGGATGTGGCCGGCGTTGTAGAGCGTCACCTCGTGGCCCGCCGCCTCGAACGTCTCGCCGTAGCCGTGAGGGTTCGACACCTGCGTCATCCGCTGGACGTGCGTCTCGGTGAACGGGCAGTCGTAGGTGCCGCCGTGCAGCTTGAGCGTGTCGCGGGCGAGCGTCAGCGCGAGTTCCTGCGTCGGCGGCGTCCAGTGGACGGGCGGACGGCGGTCGCCCGAGAGGAGCGTCGGCACCGCGCCGACGTGGTCGAGATGACCGTGAGAGACGACGACGGCTTCGGGGTCCGGGGAGACGACGGGGTACTGCGGCGGGTTACCGGTCAGCATCCCGTAGTCCAAGAGCAGGGCGTCGTTGACGAGGATGGCGCTGCGGCCAACCTCGCGTGCCCCGCCGAGGAACTGGAGTTTCATTGTCGGGGAGTAGCGACTCGCCCCCTATTCGTTCGTCGGTTCGCGACGAGCGTGGATGCTACTGTGGCTCCTCGTACTCGACTGCCACGGCGACCTCGTTGCGTCGCATGAACGGCGGTGTGAAGGGGTCGTTGTACTGCAGGAGGAACGGGTCGCCGCGGCGGTCGACACCGTTCTCAGCGAGCGTGTCGAGGAGCGCAGACCGCTGTCGGGCGACCCGCCCGTCCGTCGCGTACCACGAGAACGACTTCACCGCGAGCGTCTGCGGTGGCTGGACGACGAGTCGAACGCGCGAGTCGGTCGGCGTCGGTGCCGTCGCCGGCGTGTACTCTGCGGGGAGGTAGAACGACATCGTCACGTCGTCCCGACTCTCGTCGCTCGTGCGGACCGGCGCGGTCATCGACACCGCCTCGCTCTCGCCGGCCGCCCGATCCGCCCGGTCCGCCCGTTCGGTCCGGACGGGGGCCGTCATCGACACCGACTCGCCGTCGCTCGCTTCGTCGGCGTCGTTGGCGACGGGGGCGGTCATCTCGACGTCCTCGCTCGACTCGTTCGCGCCGGAGATGTACCGGAACAGGCGACGGAACGCCTCTTCGTCACTGTCGGCCGTCGTCTCGGCGAGCACCGTCCGCGGGTAGCGCCGGATCTCGACGTCGCCGACGGTGGCGACCGACTCGGACGGGACGCGTTCGGTCGTCCGATTCACGTACAGTCCCCACCCGATCCAGCAGGCGAGCGCGCCGCCGCCGACCGCGAGCAGTCCGTTCGAGAAGTTTCGCATAGGGGAACAAGGCGCGCGAGCGACAAAACCTGTCTGCTCACTTCACCGTGACGTAGGTCAGAAACGCGATGGCGACGAGTTGGAGGCTCCGGAGCGCGAGGATGGCCGTCTGGACGACCGGATCGCCCGAGTAGAGCATCGTCGTACTGAAGAAGAAGTAGATGGCCAGCGCGTTCTCCAAGAGCATCGCCGCGCCGAAAGCGATGAGTCCGAGCGTCAGCGTCGACTCGAACGTCCGGTAGTTACGCACCCATACGGCCGTCAGCACGGTCAGAAGCAGGATGCTCAAACCGGACAGCGCAGTCGCAATCGTCAGCGTCGTACTCATTGCCATGGTTAGTCCATCTTCGTCAGGATCTCCTCGAACTGCGCGCGGTGTTGTTCGAAGCGGTCGGTGAGAAAGTACATCGTCCCGTAGGACTCTTCGCCCTTCTCGACGATGTCGTGCTCGACGAGCAGGTCGAGGTGGTAGCGGACAGTGTTGTACTCGACACCGAGCAGATCGGAGAGTTGGTTCGCGTTTCGAGGGCGCTCCGAGAGGGCACGGATGATGCGCGCACGGTTCTCACCGCCGCGCATTCCAGCCAAAAGATACCAGAGCGCCTTCTCCATCCGTGTTCACCCCTAGTATCTGAGAGAAGCAGCATATAGGTAGTCATCGCCCGGAGACCGTTCTCGACACCCACCCCGACGGTCCGTTGGGGAAGGGGGAGGCAACCTCCTTCGACTGGCGGGTTCCGGTGCCGTCGATGGCGCGGACGACCACCTCGTGGTCGCCCGCCGGTGGGTCGTAGCTGTAGACCCACTGCCGCCAGACGTCGGTACCGGGTAGCGGGTCGGAGAGCGTCGCCTCGGCCCACGTCTTGCCCCCGTCGGTCGATGCCTCCACGCGCTCGATGCCGCGTGTCCCGGCGTAAGCGTGTCCCGCGACCTGCTTCCGGCCGTCGTCGAGGTCGTTGACGACGTGGAGTTTCGCGACCGTGTTCACGGGACCGGTGCCGTGCCAGCCGCGCTTCTCCCAGTAGCCGTCCGCCGGTCGGTCGAGGATTTCGATCTCGGTGAGCCACTTGACGTTAATCTCGCCCCAGTGGCCGGGGACGAGCGCTCGTGCGGGGTAGCCGTGGCCGGTGGGAAGGACATCGCCGTTCATCCCGAAGGCGAGAAAGCCGTCTCGGAGGGCCGACAGCGGGAACTCTTCGTAGAAACCGTCGGCGGCGCGGAACATCACACAGCAGCCGTCGGGGAGGCCAGCGGGTTCGACGAGGTTCATGATGGGAACACCGGTCCACAGCGCGTTGTCCAGTTTCTTGCCGTTGAGCGACTCGCCGACACATCGTAGCGAGACGAACCGATGTTTCGGTTCCCTCGTCGCGATGTCCTCGTAGCTGTAGCTCACTTCGCGGTCGACTGCACCGGTGACCGTCAGTGACCACTCCGCCGCGTCGAGCGTCGGGTCCGTCGAGTTGATGTCGACTTCGTAGAAGTCGTCACTGACGAGGGGTTCCAGCCCCTCGACGGCGAGGGACTTCTCGGTCGCTTCCGCGAGGAGCGCGTCGACGTCGGAACCGACCCACGGCGTGCCCACGTCGAGTGGCGTCCCGGTCGACGAGGCGTCCGGTCGACTGCGCGACCCGAGGACGTAGCCACCGACGACGAGCGGGAGCGCCGCCGAAATCGCTCCGAGGACGCGTCGCCGCTCGGGCGAACTACCGGAGACACGCGGGTCGAACGCAGTCAGAAGACCACGGGATGCGGCGAAGTCAGCAATCGCGGCGACGACACCAGTCGAGAGACCGGCCGCCACCGACGCAGTCGGTGCACCCGTGACGACTAGTGCAACGACGGTCGTCGCCGCCGCCGCGACGGGGCCAGCGAGAGGACCGTCAGCTCGGCGGGCAGCCGCGAAGCCGACCACTGCCGCGCCAGCGAACAGGGTCGTCGCGAGCACGAGCGCGACGAAGACGTTGAGTTGGTCGCCGAGGTCACCCAAGACGACGATGCCGAAGGTGACGACCGGCCCGGGAAGTCGTCGAGCGAGAAAGCCCGCGATAGGGCCAGCGACGAACGCGGGCGTGAAGGAGGCGGCGGCGAACGACCCGGAAACACCTGCCAGCCCCGCGAGTAACGCTGCGAGCACGTACCCGAGCGGCGGAAGACGGTCGACGAGGTCGGTTCGGGATGGCACGAGTGGTGCTCACCCGTCCATCGTCTCACCGGGCGTGACGGTGAGTTTGACGACCGACGCCGTGTCGGGGTAGTCGTAGCCGTCGTCGACGTCGCCGATGCGGCGGACCGTCTCCTCCTCGTCCGGTCCCGTGTTCGGCCCAGACTGCCGCGGGGCCTGATTCGGACCGGTACCCGGTTCCTCGTTCACCTCGGTTCCGGCGTCCCACAGGAGGAGTCGGTCGGTCACGTCGCCGTCCAGTGGCGCTTCGCCGTCGAACAGCGGGATTCCCGCCGGTTCGGGCGCGTAGAACAGGTCGTTCGACTGGACGAACATCGTCGCCAACGAGAGACGCTGGCCCGCGTGGGCCTCGACGGTGAACGTGTACGCGCCACCAGAACCGATGGGAACTGCCTCGTCACCGCCTTCGGGAACTGCCACTGCGTCGGCCGTCTCCACGCTCGTCGAGAGCTCCTCGGCCAGCTTCGCCGGGTCGCCGTCCTCGGCGAGTGCCTCCAGTCCAGGGCTAGCAGCCTCGCTCTCGGTGAACAGCGACACGTCTTCGCCGTGGACCGCGTAGACGAGCGGCGAGAGCGGGACCGCCGTCGCACCCTCCATCGTCTGGAGCGTCTCCGCCGTCGAGACGTTCTCGACGCGGACGGTGAACGTCGTCGCGGTCATCCCGTCGGCGGATTCAGTCGTCGTCTCGCTCGTGCCTTCGTCAGTCATCCCGCTGTCGGTCATCTCGCCGGTCTGCGTGGACTCGGCTCCACCCGCACCGCTGTCACCACCGCCGGTGCAGCCGGCGAGTGCAACCGTTCCAACCGTACCGACACCGAGGAGGAATGTTCGCCGCGTCGTCTGTCGTGACATTACGACAGAGTAGAGGACGTCTCGGGGGATATCGATTTTTCAAAGTCGGACTCAACTCGACAAGAAGTCTCTCGAAACTCTCTCTAGAGTTCGTGTGGCTCGTCGGACGTGACGGTGGACTCATCCCATTCGACGGTCAACACTCCACATGGTCGACACCCACGTCCGGACTCGCCTCTCGGAACTGGCCGCTCACCTCGAAGCGACCGCGGAGCGCCCGATGCGGCCCGACGTGACCCACTGGGTCGCCGAGGCGGAGGCCGTCGCCAGCGACGTCGCCGAGTCGGAGCTCCCGGCAGCGGTGGTCAGAGAGCGCGTGGGGCACGTCCGCGACCTCTTGGCGAACGTCGACGACACCGGCGACGAGGCCGCCGACGATCACGTCGCGGCCGCCCGAACGCTCGCCGACGAGGTGCTGGCGGAACTCGACGGCGACGGCGACGACTGAGAGCTACTCCCGCGGGACGCGTTCGACCTGGAACTCCCGGTAGCCGCCGTAGGCGACGTCGAGCGCGCCGAGCCACCAGTTCCAGCGCGACGGGAGAGCGGTCCCTGCGGGCGCGTCCGCGAGGTTGTCGATCACCTCCCCGACCGTCAGCGGGCGGCCACGGTCGGCCTCGTGTTTCCCGGAGTCCGAGAGGTCGCGAGCCTGCCGGGCGACGACGCGTCGCTCCGCGTCGGTGCCGCCGAACGCCGATTCGAGAGCCGCTTCGAGTTCCTCGGAGTCCACGTCGGCGACGAGGCGGTCGACGTACGTGAGTGTTGGCCCTACGCGACCCACGCCAGCAGGACGAACAGCGCCCCCCACGCGGCGAGCACCCAGCCGACGCCGCCCGTCTGCGTGGCGAACTCGAGCACCGCCGCGACGGCGACGAACAACAGCCCGATCCCGACGAGGATCGCCCGGTCGGCGGTCAGCGTCGGCTCGCTGGCCTCGTTTCGTTCGCTCAACTGTACCAGCGCAGGGCGAACCTCGTCGAAGGCGTCCGCGGGGACGACGAGCCCGAACGGTGCGTCGAGCGCGTTCCCCTGTGTGTGACGGAGCGCACAGACGACGTACGGGCCGAGTCGGAACGAGCGAAACGACTTGAGCCCGCCGAGGTCGTGTTCGAGTCGTCGGTCGTCGTGTTCGCGGACGAGCACCCCCGTCTCGGTGTCGAGCGTCCCACCCTTCGACCCGGTGGTCGCGACGGTCCACGCGAAGAGGCCGACCCCCGTGTAGACGAGAATCAGCCACGGGGCCGCCCCGAGGCTCAAGAAGAGCGCGAACCCGACCGGCGTCGCGAACGCGAGCCACCGGAGTTCGAGCTCCGGGAGGTGATCACGGAGCGTCCGTTTCTCCTCGTCCTCGCCGTAGCGCAACGCGTACCAGAGGTAGAGCAGCGAGAACGGCCCGCCAACGACGAGGACGACGGCGACGAGGAGGACGAACTCCAGCGACCCGCCGAGCGCCACTGCGACGATAGCGAACGCGAGCGAGAGCGCGACTGCGAGGTAGACGCCGGCACCGACGTGCCGGACGACCGCGGCGAGTCGTCCCGGTGGACGACCCGACCACTCGACCGTGGAGGGGACCATGTGGTCGACTACTTCGCTCCCCGACAAAAGACTGTGGTCGAGCGGTCAGTTCCACCACTCGCTTCGCCGCTCGCGGTAGCTGGCGTCCCGGAACGGGTCGGGTCGCTCGGCGGCGTCCTCCATCCCGAGCCCGTAGGCCAGCCAGTTGCCGACGTGCCAGCCCACGGCGGGCGTGTCGAGGTCGACGAGCGTGATGCGGAGCGTCGAGTAGGTCTCGATGGCGCCGTCGCCGTCGGGGTCCGGGCCGAGCGTCTGGAAGCACGACCCCGCGCCCTGTCCGCAGGGAGAGGTCTCGCTGAACTGGACGACGACGTCCGCCCGCTCGGGCGAGTCGACGAACCGGAACGAGAGGTTGTCGGGGACGCGGTCGCTGCCGCCGGCGCCCTCCTCGTAGTACGTCAGCGCGTGCTGGACCTGCTCGCGCGTCGCTCCAGGGTCCGAAACGTTCCGCTCGTCGACGTAGACGGTGAACTCGGGGTCGGGCCACGGGAAGTCGCGGTCGGTCGCGTTCGGCTGCTTCGGGGTGTAGAGCACCGACTCGGCGCGCATCACGTCTTGTGGGGCGTCGTCGTGGCGAAGCCCGAGCGTGTGTCCGAGTTCGTGTTTCAACACGAGCGTCGTCGACTCCGTGGAGAGACCAGTCTTCACGTAGACCTGTTCGGGACGGTCGAGCTGGCCGGCGTCGGTGACGAGCGGGGCACAGCCGACGGCGTCGTGAGTGTCGCCGCAGGCGGGGACGTCGTCGACGAAGTTCACGACGAGGTCCGGGCTCTCGGCGTCGGGGTCGACCCGGTAGTCGACGTCGAAACCGGCGTACTGTCTCGCCCGTTGCTCCCAGTAGGCGGTCGCCGCCTCGACGACGTCGACGTACCCCCGGTCGGCGGGCCCCTCGACGCCGACGACGAGCGAGTCGTCGCCCCACGGGTTCGGCTTCGACGGCACGGCCGTCCCGTCGGCGGCGGTCGTGTTCGTCGACGCACCCACGGGCGTCCCGGTCGCGGTCGCCGTCTCCCCGCTGTCTGCCAGCGGGTCGTCGGTCGCCGGCGGAGCGTCGTCGAACGTCACGCCGAGACAGCCGGAGACGACCACCAGACAGACGAGAGCGAGTGTGAGCGCCGCGTTCCGCATTGTTTCGTTCTCCGTCGGACGAACGTAAGAGCGTTGCGGCGTGGGTCGGGCCGTCGGTGTGGTTGCCGACGCCACGCCGGTCAGTCGCCGTCAGTCGCCGTCAGTCGGTCGGTGGCAGTCGAACGCGGCGGTCTCGACGTGTGCGCCCTCCAACTGGAGCGTGGCGTGGTCGACCCCGAACCGGTCGCCGAGCAGTCGCTGGGCCTGCCCGAGTATCGCGTCGCCGTCGGCCTCGGCGGTGGTGACGAGGTGACCGCTCAGCGCGACCCGCTGTGAGTCGAGTGCCCAGACGTGGAGGTGGTGGACGTCGGCGACGCCGTCGACGGCAGCCAGCGCCGCGCGTATCTCGTCGACGTCGAGGCCGCGAGGCGTCCCCTGCAGGAGGATGTTGAGGCTGTCGCGGAGCAGGTCCCACACCGAGTAGCAGACGAGCGCGGCGACGACGAGCGCGAAGGCCGGGTCGAGCACGTACCAGTCGGTGACGAGGAGAGCGAGACCGAGAACGACGGCAGCGACGCTGCCGGCGGCGTCGGCCAGCAGGTGGAGAAACGCCCCCTCGACGTTCAGCGAGTCGCGGTGCCCCGAGAGCACCCACGCGGCGACGAGATTGGCGACGAGACCGACGACGCCCACGGCGACGACGAGCGGCGCGTCGACCGGCCGCGGGTCGCCGAACCGCCCGAGCGCGTCGTAGACGACGTAGCCGACGACACCGAGGAGGAACAGCCCGTTGACGAGCGCGCCGAGCACCTCCGCGCGGTGGTAGCCGTAGGTGCGCCGAGCGTCCGCCGGGCGGGTCGACACCCACGCGGCGAACAGCGCCAGGAGGAGACTGGCGCTGTCGGTGAGCATGTGCGTCGCGTCGGCGAGCAGCGTCACCGAGTCCGCCAGCAACGCCCCGACCAGTTCGACGACGAAGAATGCGGTGTTGACCGCGAGTGCGACGAGGAGTGCTCTGCGACCGGCGGCCGCGTGGTCGTGACCGTCGTCGTGGCCAGCGTGACCGGCGTGCCCCGTCTCCTCGTCGTGGGTGGGGTCGCCGGACATCCGATCACCTCAGTCGTGGTCGGTGTGGTCGGTGTGGTTGACGTGGTCGTGATCGACGTGGTCCTCGTTGCCAGCGTCGCCGTGCTCCCACCCGTTCGACTCGGGGGAGACGCCGGCGAGTCGCATCGCGTTGCCCGTGACGCCGAGGCTCATCCCCATGTCGCCGACGACGACGGCGACGATGACGGAGACGAAACCGAGCGGCGCACCGACCGCGAGGACGGCCTTCACGCCGAGCGACGCCCAGATGTTCTGCCGGATGACGCTGTTGGCCTGCGAGGCGAGGTCGTAGAGGTACGGCATCCGCGTGAGGTCGTCGGCCATCAGCGCGACGTCGGCCGTCTCGAGCGCCGTGTCGGTGCCGGCCGCACCCATCGCGATGCCGACCGTCGCCGTCGCCAGGGCGGGCGCGTCGTTGACGCCGTCGCCGACCATCGCGACGCCACCGTCGTACTGCTCGCGTAGGCGTTCGACGGCCTCGACCTTCTGTTCTGGCAGCAGATCCGCCCGGATCTCGTCGACGCCGACCTGCTGGGCGATGGCCCGCGCGGTCCGCTCGTTGTCGCCGGTGAGCATCACGACGTGTTCGACGCCGAGTTCGCGCAGTCGCGAGACGGCCCACTTCGCCTCCGGCCGGACCGTGTCGGCGATGGCGACGACGCCCTCCAGTTCGTCCTCGGTGCCGACGAGGATCACCGACTTCCCCTCGGCCTGGAGTCTGGGGATCGTCTCGTTGACGAGGTCGAGGTACGTGCCGTGTTCGCAGTCGCGGAGGTCGGCGGCGTCGCCGTCGTCGCCGGCGACGATCGGACCACTACCCGTCGCCGCGCCGCCGTCCGTAGCGTCGCGGCCGTCCGTCGCCGCGCCGCCGTCTGTCCGAACGTGCGTGTGCTCCAACTCGAAGCCGAGGTCGGCGAACAGCCCGGGCTTACCCGCGTAGTGGGTCGTCCCGTCGAGGTCGGCCTTCACGCCCTTGCCGGTGATCGCCTCGAAGTGCGTGATCTCGCGGTCGGGGACGCTGTGGCGCTCGGCGTGGTCGACGATGGCGGCGGCGATGGGGTGTTCGCTGCGCTGTTCCAGTGCGCGGGCACAGCGCAGGAGGTCCGACTCGGACGTGCCGTTGAGCGTGATGACGTCCGTCACGGCGAGTTCGCCGGTCGTGAGCGTCCCCGTCTTGTCGAAGGCGACGGCGTCGACCTCACCCATCGCCTCGAGATGGTTGCCGCCCTTGATGAGCACGCCGTTTCGAGCGGCACTGGTGATGCCCGAGACGACCGAGACGGGCGTCGAGATGACGAACGCACAGGGGCAGGCGATGACCAAGAGAGTCAGCCCGCGGACGAACGCCTCGGTCCACGTGACGCCGAAGACGGTCGGCGAGAGCAGCGTCGTCGCGACCGCGAGGGCGACGATCACCGGCGTGTAGTAGCGCGCGAAGCGGTCGACGAACTGCTCGGACTCCGTCTGGTTGGACTGGGCGTCCTCGACCATCTCGATGACGCGCGAGAGCGTCGAGTCCGCCGAGGTCGTCGTCACCTCGATCTCCAAATATCCTCCCTCGACGATGCTGCCGGCGTACACCTCGTCGCCGGCGGCTTTGTCGGCCGGGACGCTCTCGCCGGTGATCGGCGACTCGTCGATCGGACTCGACCCCTCGCGGACGACGCCGTCGATCGGTACCTTGTCGCCGGGGCGGACGACGACCGTCTCGCCGACGGCGACGTCCTCGACGGCGACGGTCGTCTCCTCGCCGTCGCGCAGCACCGTCGCGGTGTCCGGCGACAGCTCCATCAGTTCCCGCATGGAGTTGCGCGCCCGGTCCATCGAGAACCGCTCGAGCAGTTCGGCCACGCTGAACAGCACGGCCAGCGTCGCCGCCTCGAACGGCAGGTCGACGAGCAGCGCGCCGACGATCCCCGTTGCCATCAGGAAGTCGATGTCGAGGTTGCGGTTCTTCGCCGAGTAGTAGCCGTTGCGGACGATGGCCTGCCCGGCGGCGAGGACGGCGGCGAGGTAGAACGCCCACGCGACGGTGACCTCGCGGCTGAAGACGGTGACGAGCGTCACGTTGACGCCGGTGAGCAAGTACTCGACGACGATCCCGAGGAGCAGGAACACGGCACCCGCACCCGTCTTCAGCGCGCGGGGACTCCGCCAGACGTCGCTCGTGGAGTCGTCGGTGTCGCCGGACTCGACGGCGTAGCCAGCGCCCTCGATGGCGGCGACGACCGCCCCGCGACTCGTGCGAGCGGGGTCGTACGTGACGAGGACGCGCCCCGTCGTCGGCTGCGTCTCGTACTCGACGACGCCGTCGACGGCGGCCAGCGCGTTCTCGACTTTCCCGGCACAGGAGCCGCAGTCCATCTCCGGCACGTCGAACGCCTCCTGTTCGCTGTCGGCGACGGCGTACCCCGCACGCTCGACGCGTTCTTTGATCTGTTCCAGACCGGTCGTGTCGGGATCGTAGCCGACGACGAGCGTCCCCGTCGTCGGCCGCGGATCGACCGTACGGAGCCCCTCGAGACCCGCCAGCGCGTTCTCGACTTTCCCGGCACAGGAGCCACAGTCCATCTCCGGGACGGACAGCTGGGCCGTCTCGCCGCTCTCGGCCGTCGTCGTGTCCGTCGTCGGCTTCGACGCGGTGTCGTGTGCGTGACTCGCATCGGGGTCAGCGTGACCCGCCTCGTGGTCACACCCACACGCTCCGCCGCCGCAGCTGTTCTCCGTCTCGTCGGTCATTGGCTGGACCTAGTAATCGCGGAAGTATTAATCTCCCTGCCACTGCTACATGAGTAGTTAATACGTATTAACAACTCTACGTAGATTTTTTAATAACTTCGCGACGATAGACGTCGCTCTCGGCGTGTGACGTGGCTGAGAGGAGTAAGCCCCCTTCTGTTCCTCCCGACATTCGGCTGAGCGTCCGCGTCCGTCGTCCGGACTACCTTCGAGCGGCCGACGACACACGAATCGTGTCCTCGGCCGCCGCGTGGCGCGGACTTGCACCGGTGAGGATTCGCCGTTCCATCCGTTCTCGGCCGTCGGCAGCGGGCGTGACGCCCGCACACGGGGAGATGCCGATCGGCACCTCGCGACCCTCGACGGGTTAACTCCCCTCCCTCGCGGTCGGGTTCGCACGTCTCATCGGTCGGGCCGAGTGGTCTCGTTTCTGTTCCAGAGCCAGTCGTCTCCGACTCCGGGCTTGCGCCCGGTCACCTGTCCGGACGGTGGGGGGACTTTCCTCATGCCCCGCAGAACGGGGCACGGGGGTCGGGCTCTCTCTGCCGACTGGACCTAGCTTGGCCACTTAAATAAGCCGTTCGATACCGTTAACCGTCACCTAATATTCCTCATGATTCATCTTGTCCGAAGGGAAGCGTTCAAGTCTCTCGGTACCTAGTGTGCGGGTATGTCCGAGGCGCAGACCGTACGCCTCTCCTACGAGGATGGGGCTCGGGCGGTCGAACTAGCGCGGGAATCGGTCGAATCGTACGTTCTTCACGGGCAACGTGAGCAACCCGGTAGCATGCGGGACGCCTTCTACAACCGCACCGGCGCGTTCGTCCGGATAACCTCGACGCGCGGTCGGGGTCGCGTGCGCGGCTGTGCGGGCACCTATCGAGGGAAGAACCAACTCGGCCACGCCATCGTCGACGCGGCCATCCAGGCCGCCTCCGGCGACTCCTGTGGCTCCGAGATCGAACCACCCGAACTCCAGAACCTCAATATCTCGGTCTGCATCGTCTCGAACCACATCCTCACCAACGATCCGCTCGCCGACCTCGAACTCGGCAAACACGGCGTCGCCGTCGACAACGGCGGCAACCACGGCTGGCTCTACCCCACGATCCCCGTCGAGAACAACTGGAGCGAGGAGAAGTACCTCAGTCGCGTCTGCCGCAAGGCGAAACTGTCGCCGCTAGCGTGGCAGGACGACGATACGATGGTGACGCTCATCGAGGGACAGGTGTTCCGCGAGCGTCCCGACGGCGGCAGCGTCCAAGAGCTGCAGATCCGGTAACGCCGCCTCTTCTCACTCGTTCACCGGACCGACGACGCGCCTCTTCGAAGACGGACAGCCGCGACGACGAGTGGCTACGCTCCGGTCTCGGCCCCGAACCCCGTCAGCGCCGCGTCGTCGGCCGCCCGTTCGGCCGCCGCGTCGAGGTCGAAGGCGTCCTCGGCGACGAGTTCGCCGTCGCGGAGTAGTGGCTCCAGCAACGACTCGGCGTCCGTCGGCGCCTCCCGCCCGCGGAGTCCGACGTGGTGGCCGCCGTCGGCCGTCCGGTAGACCTCCTTCACACCCGAGAGCTTCCCGCGTTTGGCCGCCGGTTCGCCCTCGATTTCGACGATGTCGAGCGCGAAGTCTACCGGGTCGGCGTTCGAGACGTAGCCGCCGACGCCGAACCCGTCGACGACGTCGCGGAGTCGTCGCAGATCTGCCGGGCCGAGCCCGCCGCTGACGAAGATGTCGACGTCGTCTTTCCCGCGGGCCTCGAGTTCCCAGCGCACCTCCCGGCAGATGTGCCGGAAGTCGCCGCGGCGCGAACTCGTCGTGTCGAGGCGGACCCCCGAGAGGCGGTCGCCGAGCGCCTCGACGGCCCGGACGACCTCGTCTTTCTCGTCGGAGTAGGTGTCACAGAGCGCGATTCGGGGGACGTCCTCGTCGACGGCCTCGTCGAACGCCAGCCACGCCTCCTCTTGGTTGCCGCGGCCGAACGCGATCAGCAGCGCGTGCGGCATCGTCCCGCCCGCCTCCCGACCGAGGACGTCGCCCGCGGCGACGTGCGAGAACCCGTCGAGTCCCCCCAGCAGCGCGCTGCGTTCGACCATCGCCGCAATCGACGGGTGGACGTGGCGCGCACCGAACGACAGCACCTGCGAGTCGGGTGCCGCCCGGCGAGTCTCGAGGGCGGCGGTCGCGACGCCCGACGCGTGCGAGAGGAAACCCAGAAGAGAGGTCTCCAGACGGCCGAACTCCAGATACGGCCCCTCGATGCGCATCACCGGGCCGCCGTCGAACAGTCGCCCCTCGGGGACGGCGTCGACGTCGACGGCGTGCCCCTCCAGGAGGTGCGCGGCGTCTTTCAGCCCCGCGAGAAGTTCGAACCCGCCGTCGGGGAACTGGTCGGCGGTGACTTCGGCGACGACGTGGGGGTTCTTCCCCGCGTGGCGGAGCGTCGTCTCCGTGCGGTCGAAGTAGGCGTCGGTGGCGCGACCCGACAGGATAGCCTCCTCGTCGACGATGTCGAACGCGGTCATTGGCCCCCCTTCTTTCGGGAAATTGAAAAAGACACCCGTTCGGTCGGCGACGTCGAAGAGAATCCGTCTTCGGTGTCGGTTCCGGTGCTCGGTTCGAGTGCTCAGCTCCGCCGGTGGACGGCGTCGAGTTCCGCCACCGACGGCGCGTTGACGATCGTGACGCGACTGCCCCGGTGCGTCACGCGGAAGGCGTCACCGAACGGTCGATCCTCGGGGACGCGGTAGACGCCCGATTCGACGCGTTCGCCGCCCAGTTCGTCGACGAGGATGCTCTCGTAGGCGGACACGAACTGACGGGCGTCCCGTTCGGTGTCCCACTCGAGCGCCCAGACGTAGCCGTACTCGCCCTGGCCGCTCTCGTACGGGACGACGCTGTCGCCGCCCCATCCGGCGCTCGCGGGGTGGGTGTAGTTGTACGCGGAGTAGTCGCTCTCGTCCTGCCGGAACGACGCCCGGTCGACGTAGCCGTTCTGCCACAGCGTGGCGTACAGCGACGCCTCGCCGACGGTGTCGCCCTGTGGGTTCAGGTCGAACCGGGACCAGTTCCCCGCAGAGCGATCCGGGACCGCCACGTCGACGGGAACCTCGTCGGGGTACGTCTCGGGATGGATGAGCTGCTCCGTGCTCGCCGGAGGGTTCTCGTAGACGGCGTCGACGGCGTCCCAGCCGCCGCGTCGGTACAGCCGGTCGACCAGTGCGGGGCCCTCGCTGTAGGGCGTGTAGATCGTGACGAAGACGCCGGGGACCGAGAGGTCGCTCGCGCCGCCGCCCGTTCCCGACTCGGGCGTCGCGACGCAGTCGAACGCCCCGCGCTCACACCGCTTTTCGTACAGATACTCGACGTACCGCGCGTCGCCCTCGACGATCCCGCTGTGGGCGAGTCGGCCGTCCTGCGTCCGGGCGTCGGTTCCGAGGCCGAACTGCTGGTCCTGGAGCGCGTGGACGAGTTCGTGTGCCAGCGTCGCGCGGTCGATCTGCGGCGTCTCCGAGTCGCTGACGACGACGATGCGCTCGCGACTCGGCGAGTAGAACCCCGCGACCGACCCGCCGTACAGCTCCTCCAGCACGTCGCTCACTGCGCGGTCCTCGCCGACGAGGAGCAGCGCCTCCCAGACCTGGTCGTTCCACGCCCGGTACTCGGCGTTGCGGTCGCCGTGTGTGGACCGACTCCGTCGACTCTGTCGGTACTGCTCGCGGCTGACGACGTCGACGGAGACCGGTCGGTCGAACTCCAGTCCGCGGACGTGTTCGACGCGGGCCGCCGTCCGTGCGACGAGCGCCTCGCGTTCGTCTGCGTCGAGTCCGTCCGACTGGTCGACGTCGATCGACTCGTTGTACCAGTAACCGTCCTCCCAGCCGAGACGGTCGCTGGGCGGGTCGTCGGGCCACTCCCAGTTCGGGTCGGCGGCCGTCGGTGGCGTCACCGGCGCCGCACACCCGGCGAGCACGACGAGGAAGACCGCGAGCGCGGCGAGTTGTCGAGACACGTCGACTCTCGGGCGGCCGCCGACAAAGGTGGTTCGCTGGTGGCAGCACGGTGGACCGCGGGGTCGACGGCTCCGCCAGTGCGACGACTCCGCCAGTGCGAGGGGGACTCGCTGCCCGTCCGGCCCGCTCCCCGTCAGTCGTCGGTTGGGGGCGCGTGGACCCGCGAGAGGTCGCCGACGGTCGGTGCGTTCGTCACGACGACGGTGTCGCCGCGCTGGACGACGCGGAACGCGTCGCCGAACCCGTTGGGGTCGTCCTCGGCGATGCGGTAGACCGTCCCCGGACTGTCGGCGTCGGCGACCTCGCTGGCGTTGCGGTGGTCGAGCAGTTGCCCGTAGCCGTCACGGAACTCGCTGGCCGACGACTCGTTCTCGAACTGGATCGTCCAGACGTACCCCGTCTCGTCGTCGGCGTTCACGTAGGGGACGAGTCGGTCGCCCGCGAAGCCGTCGGTGTACGGGGTGTCGTAGCTCAGCGGGTCGAACTGTCGCGGGTCGCCGCTCTCGTTCGTGTTGAGCCACTGCTCCGGCGAGACGATGCGTGCGCCCGGTTTCTCGTACAGCGGCGTGACGAGCATGCTGGCGAGTCCCGCCTCGCCGACCTCAGCGTAGTTCGCCCGGCCGTCGACGTCGATGCGCTCCCACGACCCCGACGTCCGGTCTGCGACGGTCGGTTCCGTCGGGTCGTCGTCCGGGTACTGCTCGGGGTGGATGACCTGCGACGTCGACGCCGGCGGGTTCTCGTAGACGGCGTCGACGGCGTCCCACCCGCCCTCCTGGTACGTCGCGTAGACGAACGCCGGTCCGTCGGAGTACGGCTGGTACTTCAGGAGGTACGGGCCGATGGCGGAGAGGCCGCCGGAGTCGGAACCGCTGTCGCTCGCGTTCGCGCCGCTTCCCTGTCCGGCCTGACCGCTCTCGCCGCCCCCGGTCCGACCGTCGCTCAGACAGGACCACTCGTCGCCACACCGCTGGCCGTACAGGTAGTCGACGAGGTTGCCGTCGCCCTCGACGATGCCGTCGACGGCGTTGTGGTCCTCGCGGGTCGACTGCTCGTACGAGGCGATGTCGAACTGCTGGTCCTGCAGCGCGTGGAACAGCTCCTGGGAGAGCGTCACCTCCGAGAGCTTCGGCGACTCGGAGTTCTCGCTGACGAGGACGATCCGTCCCTCGCGCGGCGAGTAGTAACCGCCGATGGCGGCCTGTCGGTTCTGCGTCTGGACGGCCAGCGAGTCGGTCGACTCGTTGATCATGAACAGCGCCTCGAACTTCGCGTTGTCGAAGCGACTGCGGTTGGGCGAGGTGCTGTTGTTGTTGCTGGGCGTCGAGAACTCGTCGCGGCCGACGACGTCGACGGGGACCGACCGCTCGAACTCCAGTCCGCGGATGTACTCGACGCGGGCCATCGATCGGTTGGTGACGGCGGCGAGCTCCGAGTCGTTCAGTCCGTCCGACTGGTCGACGTCGATCGACTCGTTGTACCAGTACCCACCTTCCCAGCCGAGACGGTCCTCGCTGGGGTCCGAGAGGTCGGCCGGTGCGGGTTCGACGTCGGCGTGGACGTCGTCGTCGGGGACGACGGTGTCCGACGCGCTGCCGGAGTCGGCGAACGGGACCGACCCGACACAGCCAGCGAGCAGTACGAGAACGACGGTAGCGAGAGCAGGGAGGCGACGCACGTCTGTGCCGACGTTGGGAACCGAGACGCAAAGGTCTGCTGTCCGAGCGTCTCTCGGACGTCCACACAGTTACGTAAGGCGAGCGATCGAGGTGGTGACGTCGCGTCAGCGACGGCCGACCGCAGCGGCGATCGCGACGAGTGCGACTGCGAGCGCCACCAGGGCCGCGAGAACGCCGAACCCGGGCACAGTCGTCGACGTCTCCGGCGCGGTCGTCTCGTGCTGTCCACGCGGGCGGACGTCGGCGAGGTCGTCGGCCGTCGGCGCGTTGACGACGGTGACCGTGGTCCCCTGGCGGGTGACTCGGAACGCGTCGGCGAACTCGCCGTCCTCGACGACGTAGACGTCGGACCCCTGGGACTCGGCCCCGTTCGCCCGAAGCATCGAGAGGTACGTACTGCGGAACTCGCGGGCGTCCTCGGGCGTGTCCCACTCCAGCAGCCAGACGTAGCCGTACTCGGCGTCGTCACCGCTCCCCTTGGCGTACGGGAACACTCTGTCGTTCGCCCACCCCTCGGTCGGCGTCGACTGGTAGTTGTAGCGGTCGTACTGGCCCTGTCTGTCGGCGATGCGCTGCCACTCGAAGCCGTCGAACCCCTCGGTGCCGATGCGGTCTTGATACCAGAACATGGCGAACAGCGACGCCTCGCCGACGGTGTCCGACCCGTTCTGCCCCTCCTCGAACAGCGACCAGCCGTCGCGGGCGCGGTCAGTGTAGTCGATGGAAACCGGTCGCTCGTCGGTCCGGTGGATCACCTGTTCAGTGGAAACCGGCGGGTTCGCGAACCGTTCGTCGACGGCGTCCCAGCCGCCGCCCTGTCGCAGGTCGTGGACGTACGGCGGGCCGTCGGAGTACGGCTGGAAGATGGTCAGGAAGATACCGAGGTTGACGTCGCTGTCGCCGGCACCGCTCCCGCCCGAACGGGGCGTCTCGACGCACTCCCACTCGCCGCCACACCGCTCCGTGTAGAGGTGCTCGATGTAGTTGGCTTCGCCCTCGACGACGCCGGAGACCGCGAGGTCGCCGTCCTGCGTCTTCCCGGTGTAGGTGTCGCTGGAGAGGTTGTGGTACTGGTCCTGCATCGCGTGGACGAGTTCGTGGTGCAGCGTCGCGTTGTCGACGACCGGTTCGTCGGGCGAGTCGGTGACGATCTTGATCTCACCGTCCTTCGGCGAGTAGAAGCCCGCGACCGACGACCCGAGCGTCGACCCGAGCTCGCGCTGGACGTTCTTCTTCTCGCCGGTGACGAACAGCGCCTCCCACACCTGGTTGTTCCACGCCTCGAAGGAGGCGTTGGTCTTCGACTGATTCGCGGAGCGCTGTCTGTACTGCTCGCGGGAGACGACCGACACCGGCACCTCCTCTTCGAACTCTCGGTCTCTCAGCTGCTCGACGCGAGCCATCGACCGGGCGACGTACGCCTCCAGTTCGGCGTCCGAGAGGCCGTCGGACTGGTCGACGTCGATCGACTCGTCGTGCCAGTAGCCGTTCTCCCAGCCGACGACGTCGCTGTCGGGGTCCGGCGGCGCGTCGGTCTGCTGGGCGGCGGCGTCTGCGGTCGCGACCGGCACGAGACCGGCGGAGACGACGAGCGAGACGAGACAGAGGGCGAGGAACCGTCGCATAGGTGCGAGTGGGGCCGGTGGGTGAAGTAGCTTGCCCGCGTACGGCGGTTCTACGAGTTCGGGTCCAGTCGTCTCGGCGGCACTTCGAGTGTGCGCCGAACCGACGTTGTCCTGGTCCTTGTGTTTATTCCAGCTCCGGCAAAACAATCACACGTGAGAACAGGTCCCAGAGCGAAAGTCGTCCTCCTCGACGCGTTCCTCGCCGCCTCCACGTTTCTCCAGTACTGGTTGACTCGACAGTTCACGACGAACGGAGACTGGTGGGTCGCTGGCGTCGTTGCGCTCGTTACGTTCGTGCTGTTCGTGTTCGCCGACAGGAGTCGAGCCGGCGTCTGGGTGCTGGTCGGAGTGGGTCTCGTCGTCATGGGCGCACTCGTCTGGACGACGGTGACCGGAACGTACCAGACGGACACAGTCGGATGGTTGTTTCTCGGTATCGCCGTCGCGATAGCCGTGAATCGCTTCGTGTTCGGCGTCGTTCGCCCCGTTCCGGAGGCACGTCGCCGCCGCATGGACCCGTCGGGCTGGGTGAACGAGTAGCGAACCGAGCCAACCGTTTTGCACTTCTCGCCCGAACCGACAGCTATGAGCTTCGACCCCGACCGCACCGCCGTCGTCGTCGTCGACATGCAGAACGGCTTCTGTCATCCCGACGGGAGTCTCTACGCGCCCGGCAGCGAGGAGGCGATCGACCCCGTCACCGACGTCGTCGCGACCGCTCGCGAGGCCGGCGCGTCGATCGTCTACACGCGTGACGTCCACCCGCCCGAACAGTTCGAGGGGAACCACTACTACGACGAGTTCGACCGCTGGGGCGAACACGTCGTCGAGGGCTCCTGGGAGGCCGAACTGGTCGGCGACCTCGACGTCCGCGAGGCGGACCACGTCGTCGTCAAACACACCTACGACGCCTTCCACCAAACGGAGTTGGAGGGGTGGCTCGACGCCCACGGGATCGACGACCTGCTGATCTGCGGGACGCTCGCGAACGTCTGCGTGCTCCACACCGCCGGGAGTGCCGGTCTCAGAGACTATCGTCCGGTGCTCGTCGAGGACGCGCTGGGGTTCATCGAGGAGGACCACAGAGAGTACGCCGTCGACCACGCCGACTGGCTGTTCGGCGAGGTGACGACGCGCGACGAACTCGGCTTCGACGGTGACTAGCGGAACAGTCGGTACGCCGCCTGTCCCGTCGCGACCGTCTCGGTGCCGCCCTCGGGCGTCGGACTCTCGACGGTGACGGTGCTGACGCCGACAGAGCCGCCGGCCCGGACGACGTCGGCCGTCGCGGTCAGGTCGCCCGACGCGCGCCGCAGATAGTTCACGTTGAGGTTGATCGTCACCACGCCGCCGTCCAGCGGGTCGTCGAACGTCGTCCGCTGGGCGACGCCACCAGCCGTGTCGATCAGCGTCGCGGCGACGCCGCCGTGCATCCCCAGCGAGTCGGCGTCGACCTCTCCGGCGGGGGGTTTGTTCGTGAGTTTCTCGTCGAACGGGACGGACATCACGACGCGTCCGTAGTCGATGGCGTCGACGGTCGTGTTCAGCCACGCGAGGAAGTCGTGACGGTCCTCGATGTACTCTTGGACCCAGCGAGCGGCGTCCGCGGGGAACTCGTCTGTCGGCATACCGCCACCACGCGGAACGCGGGTTTGTAGTCGTCGGTCGGCGGCGGCGACCGCCAAACCCGACGGGAATCGGGGGAGTGCGGGGAGTTGTGACGCGTCGGCCAAAACGCGTTACTGTCGGAGACACCACCGCCCGAACATGAGCACGTACACCGCACTCGTCGACGTCGCAGAGGCCAACGTCCAGAACGTCCAGGAGTTCGCCTCCGTCTGGGGCGACATCAGACAGGACATCGAGGGCTGTGGCGGCGAACTGCAGGACGCCTACGCCATCCTCGGCGAGCACGACTTCCTCGTGCTGTTCGAGGCCGAAGACCAGCAGGCGGCGCTGCAGATCGCCCTCTCGATGGAGCGGTACGGACTCGACACCCAGACGATGGAGATCATCCCCGTCGAACGGTTCGGCGAACTCGTCGAGGACATCTAGACCGACAGAGCGAGGTGACCGGCCGTCGAAGGGGACCCCGTGACCGGAGACGACGGCCCCGAGTACGACACTGATTTTCGCGACCGCCCCGAGGAGTACCGCGTCGGTCGCGGCGAGGAGGACGTGTTCAAGGTCGAACCCTACAAGAGCGAACTGCTCCCGCTGTGGGGGTACGCCGACCGCGAGACGGCCGACGAGGGGGGCGAAGCCATCTACGAGCGCTTCTGCGAGTACCGCGAGAACGACGAGTTCGTCGGGATGGATGTGGCGCGGAAGTACCTCCAGATGGGCTACACCCGGGCGATGCGCTACGCGCGGTATCCAGGAGGGCAGAAGTACGACGACGACGGGACCGAACGCGACCCCGAACGCTGGGCCGACCACGACAAGCGCGAGGCGGCGCTGGTGTACGAGGTCTGGTGGAACCGCGTCGAGGACGACGAGGCCTACCAGCGGGCGAAGGCGGCCCACCGCGAACGCGTCGACTAACCGAGTCGGACCGGGTCGTCGGTCGGTCGAACCGTCAGTTCGACCGCGTCACCGACCGAAAAGTCGTGGTCGAAGGCGACGAGTTTCGCGCCGAACGCGGCGTCCTGCGCGGCGAAAAGCGAGAGTCCAACGATGCGCTCGCCGTTCGCGAGCAGTTCGACGTCGTCCCACGCCACGTCGCGCCCGTCGGCGACGCCGACCGGCGTGCCGAGAAACGAGAGCGGACCCTGCGTCGCCGACGGCGTCAGCACGCCGCCACCGCCGTAGTGGGTGAGTCCGCCGTCGAGCACCGCGCCGTCGTCCGCTGCGATGCCGACGAACGACTCGCCGGGCGCCGGATGGGTCGGCGCGTCGAGCACCGCGTAGGTCTCGCCGACGGCGACGACCTCGCCCGTTCCGTCCCACGCCAGCGGGTCGACGGCGACGGCGACGGCGACGGGTAGCGACCCCGAGGCGCGATACGGGTTCTGCCCCCGTTCGCGGAAGCCGAGGTGGACGTGGTTGTCGACCCACTGGCCGAAGAACCCCGAGCGGACCATCTCGCCGAGCGAGTCGCCGACGGCGACGACGTCGCCCGCCTCGACCGCCGGGTCGACGTGGAGGACGCGCGCGAGAGCGTCCCCGCAGTCGAGGACGATCAGGTGGTCGTTGTCGGTCGCGTACGGGCGGTCCGGACAGCGGACGGTCCGCGTGGCGACGACTTCGCCGGCGACGGGCGAGAGCCCCGCGTTCGTCTCGGGGTAGAGGTCGATCGCACAGCCGTGGTCGTGGGCCGGATACGGCGAGTTGTACAGCGAGAAGCGTCGGTAGCGCCGGAGGACGTCCGCCGAGAGCGTGACCGCCATGGACGCTCTCGGCGACGGGAGCGCTTAGGTACGTCGGGTTCTATCGTCGACCATGCGCGTCATCCGCGGCCGGGCGGCGACCCCCGAGGCCGACCGGGAACTGACCGCCGAACTGCTCGCCGAGGTGACCGAGCGCGGCGTCCCGACCGTCCGCGTCTGGACGCCACACCGGCAGGTCGCCTTCGGCCGGCGAGACAGCCACGCCGACGGCTACGAGCGTGCGAAGAACGCCGCCGAGGAGCGCGGCTACCCCGCCGTCGAGCGGAGCGTCGGCGGCCGGGCGGTCGCCTACACGGGCGAGACGACGCTGGCGTTCGCCACGGCGGTCCCGGTCGACGACCTGCGACGGGGACTCGACCGCCGGTACGAGGAGGCGACGACGACGGTGCTCGACGCGCTCCGCGACCTCGACGTCGTCGCCCGGCGCGGCGAGCCCGACGAGTCGTTCTGTCCGGGCGCACACTCGGTGCAGCGCGACGGGAAACTCGCCGGCATCGCCCAGCGCGTGACGAGCGGGTCGGCGCTGGTCTCCGGCTGTCTGCTCGTCGCCGAGCGCGAGGAGCTCGTCGACGTGCTGGACCCGGTGTACGAGGCGCTCGACGTCCCGTTCGACCGCGACTCCGTGGGTACCGTCGCCGACGCCGGCGGCCCCGACGACCCCGAAGGCGTCGCCCGCGCTCTCGAGCGGGCGTTCGTCGGCGACGACGAGATGGACGTGGAGCACGTCGACGACCGATCCTGACCCCACTGGCGCGCGCTGGCGATTCCTCCGTGAATCGCCCTCGGCGTGCGAGGGGCGAGCACCGGAGTGTCGCGAGCAGAGCGAGCGAGACGAGGAGCGCAGTCGGTTGGGGAGGACGCGGACGGTGCGGTCTCTCGGTGTGTTTCGGGTGTCGTGCGCGTCTCGCGAGAGCGACGTCCGGGTCTCGACGCGGTGAACTCGACTCGCGGCGACCGCAGGGGACGTGGGCACACCGACCGACAGCACTAACGCCACCATAACTGACAGGAGAGGCTGTGAACTACGCGAGACTCTCCCTGCTCTGCACACTCCTGGGCGGTGCACTCACCGCGACGGCCTCGACCCGGCGGAGCGCCTCCGCGACTGAGCGTTCGGAGCACTTCGACGGGCGCAACGTTCCACCCGAAGCCACGACCTTTAGCACCCGGCGACGAACACTCCCGATATGCTCTTTCAGCACGCGACACTCGCCGACGGGCGGACCCGTGACGTCCGTCTCGAGGGCGAGCGGATCACCGAAGTCGACGCCGACCTGACTCCCGCAGACGACGAGCGCGTCGTCGACGCCACCGACAGACTCCTGCTTCCCGGCGCGATCGACGCGCACGTCCACTTCCGACAACCGGGGTACGAACACAAAGAGACGTGGGAGACGGGGTCGCGGAGTGCCGCCGCGGGCGGCGTCACGACGGTCGTCGACCAGCCGAACACGTCGCCGCCGACGACCTCCGGCGAGGCGTTCGACGAGAAGGCCGCGTTCGCCGAGCAGTCGCTCGTCGACTGGGGGATCAACGGCGGCGTGACGGAGGAGTGGGACCCCGACTCGCTGTTCTCCAGACCCCTCTTCGCACTCGGCGAGGTGTTCCTCGCCGACTCGACGGGCAACATGGGCATCGAGGCCGACCTGTTCGCCGACGCCGTCGCCCGCGCCGCCGAGGAGGACGTGGTCGTCACCGTCCACGCCGAGGACGCCACGCTCTTCGACCAGTCGGCGACGGAACGCGCCGCCGACGACTACGACGCCTGGAGCGCCTACCGCGCCGCCGAGGCCGAGGCGGCCGCCGTGGAGCGGGCGCTGGAGGTCGGCGGCGACTCCGCCGCGCGGATCCACATCGCCCACACCTCGACGCCCGAGGGGGCGGACCTCGCCCACGACGCCGGGGCGACCTGCGAGGTGACGCCGCACCACCTCTTTCTCTCCCGGGACGACTACGACGAGCTCGGGACGAAGGGGCGGATGAACCCGCCACTGCGCAGCGAGGAGCGCCGCGCCGGGATGGTCGACCGCCTCGTCGACGGCACGATCGACGTCGTCGCCACCGACCACGCGCCGCACACTGCCGCCGAGAAGGACGCCGGCATCTGGGACGCGCCGAGCGGCGTCCCCGGCGTCGAGACGATGCTCCCGCTGTTGCTGGAAGCGGCCCGACAGGGGACGATCTCCCACGAGCGCGTCCGGGACGTCACCGCCGCCAACGTCGCCGAGATCTTCGATCTGCCCCGGAAGGGGCGCGTCGAAGTCGGCAACGACGCCGACCTCGTGCTCGTCGACCCCGAGGCGAGCAGGGAGATTCGCGGCGACGAGCTCCACTCGAACTGCGGGTGGACGCCGTTCGAGGGCCGACAGGGCGTGTTCCCCGAGTTGACGCTGGTTCGCGGCGACGTCGCCTACGAACGCGATGGGGACGGCGGCGAGTCGTTCGGTGACGCGGCGGGACAGAACGTCCGGCAGTAGGCAGTTGCGGCCGCGGTTGCCGCGATCGGGCGAGGCGACTCGCCGGATTGATGGGTCGGTGACGAGTCGTACGGACGATGAGTTCCACAGAGGAGAGCGCCTTCGACCGCTACCGCGCGCAGGTCGACCGGCCGCTCGCCCGTCTCTTCTCGGTCTACGGTCGGCCGCGGTGGCCGTGGCTCACGGTCGGATTGCTGGCGAACCTGCTCGCGCAGGCCGCCTCGCTCGTCCCGCCGGTCGTCCTCGGGGCGGCGCTGGACGCGGTGTTCTCGCGTGGGAGCGCACAGACGCCGTACAGTCTCCCGTTCGTCCCGGGTGCGTGGATCCCCGCCGGCGACGAGGCGCAGTTCTGGTTCTCGCTCGCACTCGTCGTCGGGTCGTTCCTCACGACGGCCGTCTGCACGTGGGTGTACGGCGTCTCGGCCAACCAGTTCGCCCACGAGGTGATGTACGCCGTCCGGACGGACAGTTTCGAGAAACTGCTCGCGCTGGACATGGCGTTCTTCGACGACAAACAGACCGGCGAGGTGATGGCCATCCTCAACAACGACGCCGGCAACCTCGAGGCGTTCCTCGACAACGCGCTGATGAACTCGCTCCGGTTGGTCGTGATGGTCGGCGGCATCTCCTTCGTCCTGTTCTCGTTGAATCCGCAGCTGGCGGTCGTCACGCTCGTCGCCGTCCCGGCCATCGTCGCGTTCACCTGGTGGTTCATGCGGGTCATCGCACCCCGGTATCGAGCTCGACAGTCCGCCGTCGCCCGGTTCAACACCCGCGTCGAGAACGGTGTCGGCGGCGTCGAGTTGACGAAGACGACGAACAGCGAGCGCTACGAGGTCGAACGCGTCAGCGAGGCGGCCGACGACGTGTTCCAGTCGACGATGGACGTGCTCAAACTGAGCTACGTCTACCGACCGGGGATGGAACTGCTCGCCGGTCTCTCCTTCGCGGCGACGTTCCTCGTCGGTGGCTACTGGCTGCTCGTCGGCCCGCCGCTCGGCTTCTCAGGCGAACTGACCGCGGGGACGTTCGTCACGTTCGTCTTCATGACCCAGCGGTTCGTCGCGCCGCTCTCGGAGGTGTCGAACATCGTCGACCAGATCCAGAGCGCCCGCGCGTCCGCCGAGCGCGTCTTCGGTCTCGCCGACATCCCGGTTCACGTCACCGAACGGTCGGACGCGGTCGACCTCACGAGTCCGACCGGCCGCGTCGAGTACGACGGCGTCTCCTTCGCCTACACCGACCGCGTTCGCGGCGACGGTGGCGACGGCGAGACGAGAGCGACGGAGCAGGTCCTCCGCGACGTCTCGTTCGACGCCGCCCCCGGAGAGACGCTGGCGCTCGTCGGCGAGACGGGAGCGGGGAAGTCGACGGCGCTCAAACTCCTCTTGCGACTCTACGACGTGACCGACGGCTCGATCCGCGTCGACGGGCACGACGTTCGAGAGCTCACGCTCGGCAGTCTCCGCGAGAACGTCGGCTACGTCTCACAGGACACGTTCCTCTTCGACGGCACCATCGCCGACAACGTCCGGTACGGGCGCTTCGATGCGAGCGACGAAGCGGTGCGCGAGGCCGCCCGCGCCGCCGAGGCAGACGAGTTCATCCGGCGGATGCCCGACGGCTACGACACCCGCGTCGGCGAGCGCGGCGTGAAGTTGTCCGGCGGCCAACGCCAACGCATCGCTCTCGCGCGGGCGTTCCTGCAGGACCCACCCATCCTCGTCCTCGACGAGGCGACGAGCGCCGTCGACACCGAGACGGAACGAGCGATACAGCGCTCGCTGGACCGACTGAGCGAGGGACGGACGACGTTCGTCATCGCTCACCGCCTCTCCACCGTCGTCGACGCCGACGAGGTTCTCGTCCTCGAAGACGGACGGGTCGTCGAGCGGGGAGACCACGCCGAGTTGCTCGACGAGGGAGGGGAGTACGCCTCGTTGTGGCGTGCACAGACGGGGAGTGAACTGCCCCAGTGACCCTCTTGATCGGGGCGTCGTCGCTCTGTACGACAGAGCCACCCACGCGAGGCCAGCCGAGAAGGGTTGTGGCTACGCCGTGAGCTCACCACCCGAACGAGACAGCCCACAGGCCGACGACGACGAGGAACAACGCACCGAATCGGTCGGCAGTTCGCCCGGCATCACTGCGTTCGGCCGTGTCGAAGAAGGGGTTGAGCCGGTAGACGAGCGATGGGTCGGAGAACCCGACCACACCAGTGACGATGGCGACGACGCCGAGTGCGACCAGGGAGGGCTGTTGCATGGTTGAGAGAGGTTCTCAGAACGGTGTGAAAAAACGACGGGCTGGTCAGACGCCACCGACCGCGACCGTCGCCACCGCCGACCCGACCATCACGCCGAAGCCGAAACTCCCGATTCGGGCCATCGCCCGGCGGGACTTCCGTTCGGTCCACCCCGACGCCGCGTCCAACTGGTCCTGCATCGCCTCGACGCTGTTGGCGGCGAGGATCGACCCCGACCAGCCCAGCAGTCCGAACCCGAAGGCGAGCGCCCCGAGGAGAAACACCGTGTCGCTGGCGGCGCGGACGCTCCCGAGTGCGACGACGGCGGAGAGGAGTCCGGCCGCGCCGACGACGAGTCCGACCGCGAGGGCCGACCCGACGAGGCGCAGTCGGGACATCTAGTCGATCGCTTCCCGCATCCGCGGGTCGAGCGCGTCGCGCATCCCGTCACCGAGCAGGTTGAAGCCGAGGACGGTGATGGCGAGGAGCAAGCCGGGGAAGAACGACCACCACCACTCGCCGGTCAACAGCCCCTCTTTCACCCCGTTCGAGAGGATGAGCCCCCACGAGGGCGTCCCGGCCTCGGCACCGAAGCCGAGGAACGAGAGCGCCGCGAGGTCGAGGATGGCCAGCCCGAAGTTGAGCGTCGACTGGACCGTGATGGGTGCGAGGCAGTTCGGCAGCACGTGTCGGACGAGCACCCGCGGGTCCTTCGCGCCGAGCGCGACGGTGGCGTCGATGTACTCGTCTTCGAGCACCTTCAGCGCCGCCCCGCGGACGACGCGAGCGAATCGCGGCGTGTAGACGAGCGTCAGCGCCGTCACCGCGCGCCACAGGCCGAGTTCGTCCGGGAAGATGGCGACGAGCGCCAGCGCGAGCAGCAGCGATGGGAACGCCAAGAGGACGTCCATCGTCCGCATGATGACGTTGTCCGTGATGTCGCCGTAGTACGCCGCGACGATGCCGAGGCCGACCCCGAGCGTCGTCGAGATGCTGACGGTGACGGTGCCGAACAGCATCGCGAGCCACGCACCGTAGAGCACGCGACCGAAGATGTCCCGCGCCTGGATGTCCGTCCCGAAGGGGTGCTCGGCGCTCGGTGGGGCGAGACTGGGGTTCGTCCCGATCTGGGTGGTCTTCAGCGTCGCCAGGTCGGGCGCGATGCCGACGAGCGCGCCGAAGCGTGCGTAGAGAGCGATGGCGACCATCGCGAGGATGATGAGCATCCCCGCGACGGCGAGGCGGTTCGACAGCAGGTCAGAGAGGAACGGTGACGCCTGCAACCGAGCGAGAAAGCCCCGTTCGGTGGCGGTGCGCTCTGCGTTCTGTGTTTCCGTGCTCATTGTTCGATCCTCGGATCCAGATACGTGTAGGTCAGGTCGACGCCCAGGTTCACCAGCGTGAACAGGAACGCGAACACCAGCACGGTCCCCTGGACGAGCGGGTAGTCACCGACCTCGATGGCGGTGACGAGTAGGGTGCCGATGCCGCCGATACCGAACACCGTCTCCGTCAGCACTGCGCCGCCCAGCAGCGTGCCGAACTGGATGCCGATGACCGTGATGACCGGGATCATCGCGTTCCGGAACCCGTGTTTCATGATGGTGATCTTCGCGCCCTGCCCCTTCGCGCGCGCGGTCCGCATGTAGTCCTGCCGGACGACCTCGAGCATCGACGAGCGCATCATCCGGGAGATGAGCGCCATCGAGTAGATGCCGATGACCGCCGCGGGCAGCAGCATGTGGGAGAGGGCGGACTGGAACGCCCCGAACCCGCCGCCCGTGAGTCCGTAGACCAGCGAGTCGAGCGTGATGAGCCCCGTGTAGACGGGGACGTCGTAGGCGGAGGCGATACGACCGCTGGCCGGCAGCAGGTCGAAGAGCTGTGCGAAAAGCAGGATGAGAAGCGGCCCGCTCCAGTAGATGGGGACGCTGATACCCGTCAGTGCGCCCACCCGCGTGAAGTGGTCGGTGAGGGTGTCCTGCTTGACGGCGCTCAACACGCCCAGCGGGATCCCGAACAGGATGCCGAGGATCTGGCCGTAGACCGCGAGTTCGAGCGTGACCGGGAGTCGCGCGCGGAGGATGGTCAACACCGGGACGCCTCTGCGGACGATGTACGAGTCGCCGAGGTTCAACGTGACGATGTCGAGCAGATAGCGGCCGTACTGGACCCAGATCGGGTCGTTCAACCCGAGTTCCGCTTCGACGGCAGCCACCTGCTCGGCCGTGGCCCGTTGGCCGGCGATGACTCTCGCCGGGTCGCCGGGGCTGAGATGGAGGATGGCGAACACGAGCGTCGCCACTCCGAACAGCACCGGAACGAGCAACAGCAGCCGCTTCAGTAGGAAACGCTTCGAGACCATAATGAAGGAACTGAGAGTTGGTTACTTGAGGCTGACGAGGTTCAGGAACGGCCCGCCGATGGGCGCGAGCGTGAACCCTTCGACGCGGTTCGCGACTCCGCGTAGCTCCTTCGCGTGGTCGATGAACACCCACGGTGCCTCGTCGTGTGCGAGCTGTGCGGCCTCCTGGTAGTTGCTCGTGCGAGCGTTCTCGTCGTAGGTCGTCTGCGCCTCCTCGACGAGCGTCATGAAGTCGGTGTTGGCCCAGCCGGCGGAGTTGAGCGTGTTGTACCCCTCCGTGTCGAAGCTGACCCAGTCCTGCCCGTCCGGCACGTCGTCGGTGGAGACGCCCGGATGCAGCAGGCTGTAGTAGAAGTTGTCCGGGTCGGCGTTGTCGGTCATCCAGCCGAGGAAACAGGCGTCGTGGTTACCCGCCGACGTGTAGTCGAGGAACGGGTTGAACGACTGCTGGTTGATGCTGACTTCGATGCCGATCTCCGCGAGGTTCGACTTGACCGTCTGGGCCGCCTGGATGGGCGAGGGGTTGTACGTCCGCGGGTTCTTGAACGTCGCGAGTTCGAAACTGAACCCGTCGCCGTAGCCCGCCTCCTCGAGCAGCGACTGGGCCTGGTCGAGGTCCTGCGGATAGGGGTCGAGGCTCTCGTTGTAGCCCATCACGTTCGAGGGGATCGGCTGACTCGCCTGCTCGGCGATACCCTTGAAGATGGTGTCGACGATGGCCTTCGTGTTGACGGCGTAGCTGATGGCCTGGCGGACCTTCTTCTCGCGGAACGCCTCGACCTTCGCCATGTTGAACGCCATGTAACCGATGTTGATGCCGGCCTTCTCGACGAGTTCGGCGTTCGAGGAGTTGTCGACGATCTTCGACGCCTGCGCGCCGATGCCGTCGATGATGTCGGCACCGCCGGAGTCGAGCGTCTGTGCGCGACTCGTGTTCTGCCCGACGGCGGTGAAGACGACCTCGTCGACCTTCGGCGCGTCGCCCCAGTAGTCGTCGTTCGCGGTCAGACGGATGCGCTGGTTGGAGTTGTCCCAGTTCTCGAACTGGAACGCCCCCGTCCCGACGGGGTCGCTCTTGAGGTCCGTCCCCTTCTCCTCGATGGCCTTCTTCGAGAGGATCGAGGCCGCGAACATCGCGAGGTTACGGAGGAACGGCGCGTACTGCTGGCTCAACTGCATCGTCACCGTGTAGTCGCCGTCGGTGGTGACCTCGTCGACCCAGTTACCCAGCGTGAACGGGCCGTACGCGGAGATGTAGTCGTCACCCGGGTAGTGTTCGTAGTCGGGGTTGACGAAGCGGTTGTACGTCGCGACGACGTCCTCAGCGGTGAACTCCTCGCCGTTGTGGAAGGTAACATCCTCGCGGAGCGTCAGCGACGCCGTCGTCCCTTCGAGCGACCAGTCGGTCGCCAGCCCCTCTCGGAGCGACGTCTCGCCGGGCTTGAACATGATGAGCTGGTCGTACACCTGGTTGGTGACCTTCACGTCCTCCCCACTGGTCGTGTTCTGCGGGTCGAGCGTCCCCGAGTCGTTCCCGCGGGCGTACGTGAGGACGTTGCTCCCGCCGCTCCCGCCGTCACCGCCGTCGGAGGCGTTCGATCCGCCGTCGCCGCCGTCGGAGGGACTGGTCTCGTCGGGGTCTGCTGCACAGCCTGCGAGGGTCGCCGCGGCCGCCGCACCGCCGGCCGCTTTCAAGAAACTGCGACGATTGACACCGTTATCGCGTGGCATACGGGCACAACAAACACGACGTTCCTAAAGCTATCGATAGTAATTCCGGCAGATATCGAGAAAACCACTCGGAAACAAGTTCTCCGTCGAATTATATTTCGTTAACGATCGTTCCGTATATATGTAGCCTCACAGGTCGTAGAGGTGACAGGCTGCCGGGTGCTGACTGTCGTCGAGTTCGGGGGTCTGCCGCTCACAGACGCTCTCGAAGCGGTCTCGAAGCAGTCGCTCGGCCGTCTCCCAGTCGTCGTCGACGACGGCGGCGAGCGCGTCGTCGACGACGGCGCGGTTCTCGCCCGCGAGTTCGGTGTCGAAGAGGTGGTTCCGGAGCGGGTCGACAGCGGGCCGACCGCCGTCGGCGGCGGGGGCCTGCGGTGCGTCGGCCGTCCGGTCGCCGTCCGCCTCGACGGCCTCGAGGTCGAGACTCCTCGACTCGACGCGCTGACGGAGGTCCATCACCTCGCGGAACGTCTCCTGGTCGATCGCGACGTCCTCCGGGGGGATCACCTGCGGACACCGCGTCCGGAAGTGACAGCCCGACGGCGGGTTGATCGGCGAGGGAACGTCGCCCTCGAGGATGATGCGCTCCCGCGAGACCGTCGGGTCGGGGTCGGGGATCGCCGACAGCAACGCCTGCGTGTAGGGGTGTTTGGGGTCGGCGAACAGTTCGTCCGTGTCGGCCGTCTCGACGATCTCACCGAGGTACATCACGGCGATGCGGTCGCAGATGTGCCGGACGACCGAGAGGTCGTGGGCGATAAAGAGGTACGTCAGCCCGAACTCGTCTTGGAGGTCCTCCATGAGGTTGAGGATCTGCGCCTGCACCGACACGTCGAGTGCAGAGACCGGTTCGTCGGCGACGATGAAGTCCGGGTCGACGGCGAGCGCGCGGGCGATGCCGACGCGCTGGCGCTGTCCGCCGGACATCTCGTGGGGGTAGCGGTCGACCTGACCCGGTTCGAGTCCGACGGCCTCCATCAGTTCGACGACGCGGTCCTTGCGCTGCCGACGACGGGACTTGCCCTCCGGCGGTTCCGCCTCGGGCAGATCGTGGATCTTCAGCGGTTCGGCGATGATCTGTTCGACCGTCATCCGCGGGTCGAGACTCGACATCGGGTCCTGGAAGATCATCTGCATGTCGCGGCGCTTCGCCCGCATCGCCGACCCGTCGAGGTCGGTCAGATCCTCGCCCGCGAAGACGACGCGGCCGTCGGTGGGTTCGAGTAGTTTGAGCAAGGTCCGTCCCGTCGTCGACTTCCCACACCCCGACTCGCCGACCAGTCCGAGCGTCTCGCCCTCGTAGACGGTGAAGTCGACGCCGTCGACCGCCTTCACGCTCGCGCCGTTCATACCGAGCCACTCGTCGAGCAACCCGTCGGCCCGCGAGAAGTGCTTCTTCACCCCCTGCGCTTCGAGGAGCGGCCCACCGATCTGGTGATCGTCCCTCGAGAGCGCCTCGTCGCTCCCGTACACGCTGGTGTCGAACTCCTCGAGGATACACTTCGCCCGGTGGTCGACGTCGTCGGGACCGTGCTGGAGGTACGGGATGTCACCCTGTGTACACTCCTCTTTGGCCCACGGACACCGCGGGGCGAAGTGGCAGCCGTCGGGCATGTCGACGAGGTCGGGGACGTTGCCCTCGATCGGCGTCAGTCGCTCCTTGTCCTCCGTCGGGATCGATTCGAGCAGGGTGTAGGTGTAGGGGTGAGAGGGGTTCTGGAAGATCTCCTCGACCGGACCCTCCTCGACGATCTCGCCGGCGTACATCACGGCGACGCGGTCGCACGTCTCGGCGACGACGCCGAGGTCGTGGGTGATCATCAGCACCGACATCCCCAGCTCGTCTTGGAGGTCGTTGATGAGTTCCAGGATCTGCGCCTGGATGGTGACGTCGAGCGCCGTCGTCGGCTCGTCGGCGACGAGCAGTCGCGGGCGGCAGGCGAGCGCGATGGCGATGAGCACGCGCTGGCGCATCCCGCCGGAGAACTCGTGGGGGTACTCGTCGACGCGGGAGGTCGGTTCGGGGATGCCGACCTCCGAGAGCACCTCGACCGCCCGCTCGAGCACCTCCTCGTCGACCTCCTTCCCGCCCATCTTCGGGAGGAGTTCGCGGACGCCGTTGAGCCAGGTGTCCTTCTTCCGGCCGCCGTACTGGTGGAGGCGCAGCGACTCCTCGACCTGCTCGCCGACGGTGAGCGCCGGGTTGAGCGAGGTCATCGGGTCCTGGAAGATCATACTCATCGCGCCGCCGCGGACCGCCCGGAGCGCCTCCTCGGGCGCGGCGGTGAGGTCGATCCGGTCGCCGTCGACGAACCGTGGGTTCGAGTACTGCTCGCGGAACTCCGCGGCGAGGTCGGGTTCCCGGAGCGTCACCTCACCACCGGCGATTCTCCCGGGGTCGTCGACGAGCCCCATCGCGGAGAGCGCGGTGACGCTCTTGCCCGACCCGGACTCGCCGACCAGTCCGACGGTCTCGCCCTCGCGGATGGTGAGGTCGACGCCGTCGACCGCCTTCACCTGACCGCGGTCGGTCGCGAACTGCGTTCGGAGGTCCGACAGAGTGAGCAAGTCAGCCATTACCACAGGATTCCCCCGGCGGACCGCAAATACCTTTTCACATCTATCGACCGCGTCAAATCTCGCACTCGCGACGTCGCCGTCGGATGGGAGAGAGGCGTGGGCGGGAAGCGAACGTTTTTCCCGTGGTCCCCCAGCAGAGTGTGGCATGGAGAACCATCCGCTCGAGGGGGTGCTCGACGTCTGGGAGGGCGTCGTCGAGGATATGGAGGCCACGGCGGCGGAGTACCGCGAGAACGGTTGGGAGACGCTGGCGCTCCACCCCGGCGACGTGAACCCGCTGCCCGCCGTCGAGGAGCGCACGGAGGGACGGTTCGGACTCGACGTGCTCGTCCCCGGCGACGAGTACGAGACCGTCTCGACGCTGGTCGCGGCCCACGAGTTCGACGAGTACGAGGCGTTCCGCGCCCAGCAGGGGGGCGTCGTCTTCCTCTTGCTCGTGACGAAGTCGACGGCGGCGAAGCAGGTCGTGCTGACGCCGCTGTACTACGGCGTCGAGGACGCCCGGCTGATGCTCGAGCGCGCTCGCGAGGAGGACGTGCTGTACACCCACGTCCGTCCGCTCTCGGGCGACGAGCACGTGACGTTCACCCAGCAGGACCCCGAGTTACTGTTCCCCGAGTAGTCGGCGACCGCTCGGCTCTGCGTCTCCCGAGGAGAGCGCCCGAGCGACGGCTCTGTCTCGCTCGTCGGACGGTAGTCGACAGCCGTCGATTCGTCGTTCAGCGACCAGACAGTCGAAAACGGGAGACGAGAGCCCCCGACCGCTCAGGGCTCGTGGACGTGCCCGCACTCGGGGCACTCCACTTCCTCGCCGCGGAGCTGTGCGCTCTCCTCTCGGACCTCGCGCATCACGCGCGAGATGCGGTCTTCGGCCTCGAGTTCGTCCTCGACGGAGAGGTCGACCCCCTCGACCTCCAGCAAGAACTTCGCGACCTCGGTCACCTCGTACATCATCTCGTCCAGCTCTTCGGCCGTGAAGAAGCCGCACATCGCGCCGTAGAGGAACGTCGCGCCCGACTGTTTGATCTTCCCCTCGAACGACGAGCGGGCCTGGTTGACCGCCTGCGGCGTGTAGGTGTCGGTCATGAACGGGACGAGTCGCGGGAGGTTCTTCCCGATCTTCGTCATCTCGACGCCGGTCTCCGTCCGGAAGTCCGCACAGAGGCGGGCGATGGCCCACTCGCGGGCGGTGATGTACGTCCGGTCCCGGAGGAAGGAGTTGACGCGGTCGTACTGTGCGCCGTCCATCTTCTTGAACCGCTCGTACTTGCGGACGTCGTCGGGGACGTCGTCGTGCGATCGCTGGGTCGTCTCCGTCTCGTCGTCAGCAGTCGCCGAACCGTCCGTCTCCGCCGTCGAGTCGTCCGTCTCCGCCGCCGAGTCGTCCGTCGCCGAGGTCGACGGCTCCTCGTCGAACTCTGCCGTCGCCGCGGGGTCCTCAGTCATATCCGCCCTTGCCGGTCGGGGTCTAAAAGGGTTGTCGTGCGTCGAATCGGGGTCGATTCGGCCACGATACGAGAAACTGTTTTCTATCACGACGCCGACCCCTCGCCCATGAAGGTACTGCTGGGCATCGGCGGGAGTGAGGACTCCATCCGCGCGCTGGAACAGACGGTCGAGCGTGCGCTGGCGGCCGGCGACGACCTCACCGTCGCCATCGTGGAGAACCCCAACACCGACGTCGCGCCCGACGAGATCGAATCGGAGGTTCGAGCGGTGCTCGACGAGGCGGGACTCGCCGCCGACGTCCGCCACGTCGAGGGCGACCCCGGAAGTCGCATCGTCGACATCGCCGAGGAGGAAGGGTTCGACCAGATCGCCCTCGGCGGCGGCGAGACCAGTCCGATGGGGAAGATCAACATCGGCGGGATCGCCGAGTTCGTCCTCCTGAACTCCCACGTGACGGTGAAACTAGTGCGATGAGCGACCGAATCTACCCCGAGGCGCCCGCCGAGGCGTTCACCGAACCGCCGGTCGAGTTCGAGGACCGCGAGGGACGAACGATCGAGATCCGCCCGTACGACGCGGCCGCCGACACCGACGCCGACGAGGAGTTGGAGGCGCTCGTCGAGATGTACGTGGAGTTCGACCCCGCCGACCGCGCACAGGGGATCCCCCCCGGTCGCGAGAACCGTATCCGCAGTTGGCTCGAGAACATCCTCGACGGCGACTGTCTGAACGTCATCGCGTGGGACGGCGACCAGGCCGCCGGCCACGCGACGCTCGTGCCCGCCGAGGACGACGCCTACGAACTCGCCATCTTCGTCCTCCAGGAGTACCAGCAGGCGGGGATCGGGACGAAGCTCATCGAGGCGCTGCTCGGCTACGGCCGCGCCAACGACGTGGGGAAGGTCTGGCTCACCGTCGAGCGCTGGAACCGCGCGGCGGTGTCGCTCTACAAGAAGATCGGCTTCGAGACGAGCGACGCCGAGAGCTTCGAACTCGAGATGACGCTGCGTCTCTAAGCGGGGCGTCGTCTCGTCTCGACGAGACTGTCGGTCGTCGCGACCGGTGACCGTGCGGCGGTGTCGACCGCCGTCGGTATCGATCTCAGATCACACCGACAGGATCGGCTGTGTCGCGTACAGCAGCACGTACTCGGCGGCTTTCTCCAGCACCTCGCCCGGGTCGTCGGACATCGGCTCGCGGGGGACGACGACGAAGTCGGCGTCGAGGTCCTCGGCGGTGTCGAGGACGACGCTCCCGGGGTGACGCGTCTTCACTCGCGTCGAGAAGCCGTAGGCCGTCGACGTCGTGAGTTTCACGTCGCTGTCGGCGGCGATCGCCTTCGCCGAGGTGGTGAACGACTCGGTGTCGGCGGCGACCTCCTCCTCGTTGACGACGCCGTTCTCGATGGCGCGGACGACGTCTTCGCCGAGGACGTAGACGGTGTGAACCGAGGCGTCGTACTCCGCGGCGATGGCGACCGCGTACTCGACGGCAGTCGTCGACTCCTCGCTCCCGTCGACCGGGACGAGCACGAGGTCGATGTCGAGTGCATCCATACCTGCCCCTGCGAACCGGGACGGCAAAAACACTCGCCCGTTGGCGTGCGGTCGATGCGGCGCAGTTTTATCACACGGGCGAGCGAACGCCGCGATATGTTCGACCGCATCGTCATCTCGACCGATGGCTCCGAGAGCGTCCGCCGGGCAGTCGACGTCGCCCTCGACCTGGCCGACCGGTTCGACGCCGAGGTGCACGTCCTCTCGATCGTCGACACCGGCGAGGTCGAGTCGTCACCCGACCGTCTCCGCGAGGAGATGCGCGACGCGCTCACCGAACAGGCCGAGGAGGCGCTCGAGAGCGTCCGCGAACTGACCGACCGCGACGTGCAGACCGCCGTCCGCGAGGGGCGACCCGCCGCGGAGATCACGTCTTACGCTCGCGAGGTCGACGCCGACGTCGTCGCGACGGGGACGCGCGGTCGACACGGCGAGAACCGCTTTCTCATCGGCAGCGTCGCCGAGCGCGTCGTCCGCACCTGTCCCGTCCCCGTGTTGACCGTCCGGCAACTGGCCGACGAGGAACGCTGAGAGCCCGACGACCGGCCGAGCGCGTCGAGCCGGCGCACGGAACACGGGAGTTTTCACCCGTCGCACCGACTCGTCGGTATGGACGACGATCTCATCGACAGCAGTCGCCTCCCGCTCTCGCGGAAGTCGCTGCTCCCGGGGACCGGATTCTTCTATCCCGACTCGCTCGACGAGGACCGAGACGACGAACGCGTACAGGAGGCCGTAGAGGGTGCGGAGGTGGTCGTCATCGCCGACGCCGACGCCGACGGCCTCGGCTGTGTCGCACTCCTCCGTGAGATGTACGACGCCGCACTCGACGTCGGACCGTTCGAGGCGGCCATCGCCGAGCGGTTGGCCGGCGAGGAGCAGTCTGAGGAGGACGGAGACGACGACGACGCACCCGAGTCGCCCGTCGCGCTCGTCGGTGCGTCGCCCCACAACCTCGAAGACGAGATGGCCCGCGTCGCGGAGTTCGCCGACGACGGCGTCGAGGTGTACGTCTGTGACCTCTGTCCGGACCGCTACGAGTACGTCGAGGAGGAGTTGGCCGACCTGCTGGCACACGCCTCGTCGGTGCGCTGGTTCGACCACCACCAGTGGCGCGAGGAGGTCGAAGCGGAGGTCCGGGAAGCCGGCGTCGACCTCGTCGTCGGCGACTCCGAGGAGGAGTGTACCACCGACGTCGCGCTCCGCTCGCTGGACTACGAGTTCGACGAGAAGTTCGTCGACCTCGCCGGCGTCACGCGAGACCACGACCTGTGGCTCCGCGAGGACCCCCGCAGCGACGACCTCGCGGACTACGCCTACTGGACGGGCGCAGAGGAGTACGTCACCGTCGTCGGCGCGTACGGCGCGGAGTTACCAGAGATCGTCGAGGAGTACATCGCCGAGCGCCGCGTCGAGAAAGAACAGCTCATCGACCTGGCCGTGAGCCGCGCGGAGATCAAGGAGGTCGGCCCGTGGACGGTCGGCATCACCTACGGCCGCTGTTCGCAGAACGAGGTCGCCGAGGCGCTCCGCGAGCAGGGCACCGACGCCGCGGTGATCGTCAAACCGGCCGGCAGCGCCAGCATCCGCGGCACCGAAGGGTTCGAACGCTGCCACGAGGTCGCCGCACAGGTCAACGGCGGCGGCCACCCGAAGGCCGCCGGCTGCAAGCCCGACATCTACGACGACATGCTCGACTACGCCCACCACTGGTCGACGCAGGGGTCGGCCGCGAAGCGGGTCATCCTCGCCGCGTTCGAGCGACTGGCCGAGGAGGAAGCCGAAGCAGTCGAGGGAGAAGAAACCGACGACGTCGAGGGCGATATCCCCGAGAGCGACGACGCGGAAGGAGCCGACGACGACGAAGGCATCGAGACCGATCGATAGCCCGTCGACCCCCTCGTTTCGGGTCGAACGCCGACAGAACCCCTTCGTTTCGAGTCGAACACGAGCAGCCAGCCGCGGTTCCGAGGCTACTTCTCGCCGACGACCCAGCGGTCGGAGTAGGCGGTGCCGCACTCGCACTGCGCGTAGGCGTGGATGACGTCGCCCTCTTCGTAGAGGCCGCCGACCTCCTCGTTCTGTTCCTCCGCGAAGGCGAAGACGAACTTCACGTTGTGGTTCTCGTCGGGTTCGGCCTCGGGACACTCGCCGCCGCCGAGGTCGGCGTCGATCTCGCCGCGAGTGCCCATCGCGCCCTGGGCGAACTCCATCGCGTCCATCCCGGTGCCGGCGGCGAACATCCCGCGACCGTCGTCGCCGTCGACGACGAGCACGACGCCGTTCTCGACCTCCTGGCCGTAGTTTGCGATCTTCCCTTCTTCGTCGAGATACTCGTGTGTCAAGAAGAGTGCAACGTCCTCGAGGCGCTCGCCCGCGAGGAACTCGTCGAGTTTGCTCATAGATGGGGTTCGTTGGTCTAGGTGTAAAAAGCGCCTGTCCTAGATTTCCGAGCGGGAGTAACTGGTTCGTTGCTGACGATTTTTTTCTGTGTGCGTGCTGAAGAGAGGAGGGTGACTGTGCCAGTGAAACTGATCCATCAGCGAATTACGTGGACAAAACGGCGTCTGTCCGGATTGGATAGACACGCCATCCCGTGATTCCAGCACCGACGAGGAGAGTTCCACCGACGACGAGCAAAAACGGCTCTGCTCCAAGAACGAACATGATCGTCTCCCCCTCGGCTGTCACTGTTTCTGTGTACAGACCAGTATCCTGTGCATAATTGAGGACTGCCCGGAGAGTATAGAACGAGACGACACCTCCCACTGTTACCGGGACAACCGCGAGGCGTTTCCACCGAAGTGCGGCAACGGTCCCACCGATCCCAACGGCTCCTAACTGTGCAAGTAGGTGCTCTTCGTGATTGAGGTCGCTCCCCCAGCCAGTCACGATCGTTCCTTCGTATCCCGGCGCGACGTGGACTAAATCTTGGTAGATGCCGATCACAATGGCTCCAGCACCGGCAACAGCGAGGATTACTGGGAAGAGTTGGTAGTTTCGCATAGTCGATAGTTCGTACACGAGGCGATAATATTTCGGTTCTATTTGATAATTTACCCTAGCTGATGTCTTTGTATTGCGAAGCACCCGTCACGATCACAACGGTATGCTGTGATCGGTGGAAGCGATCGACGCAACAGAACATCGGCTCGAAAGCCCCGAGTCGCTGTGGTCTGGGCTTCGTTGTGCTCCTCGTCGGTCGCGAAGCTCACTCCTGCGGTGCTCACGTCGGTCGCCGTCGCTCAGCAGCGAAAGAGCGAAGCTCTTGCTGTCCGTCACTCGCAATGCTCGCGAAGACCTCGCGTGGCACGCGACACGGAGACGCGAAGCCACGCGCCAGAGTGGTCACTCAGCACGTCGCTAACGCACCGAAGCCCACCCGCGTCGACTAGTTGTCTTCCAGTTTCTCGGCGATAGAGGCCAGCGAGTCGTTCGGTTTCTGTGGGACGTCGTAGACGGCGCGCTTGCCGGGGACGCGCACGCCGTAGAAGAATCCCGGTTCAAGTTCGTCGACTTCGACGCTCGAACCCGGGTCGCGGCCGGTCGTCCCGCACCACTCGACGAGTCGGTTCTCGCTCTCGCCGGGGTTGCGCGCGAGACGCTTGTTGTCGTACGCGCCACGGACGAGCAGACCCTCGGCGTCCTCGACGACGGGGGCGTGGTACGTCTCGCCGTCGAGCGAGAGGCGGACGACGTCGCCGCCCGAGAGCGAGAGGTCGCTCGGGAGGCGGAGACAGGGACGGGTGGTGCCGCCGCTGCGGACGATCTTCGCGCGGACTGTCGAGACCGACGGGTGGTCGCTGGGGACGCGTTCTGCCATTGAAAGAGAGAAGAGCGTCTACTCGTCGGCGTCCTCGTCTTCGTCCTCGGCGTCGCCCTCGCCGAGCGCGGTTGCGACGTCGCCGTCGCCGAGCGCCTTCACGTTGATCTGGACGGTCTCCTCGGAGACCTCACGGCCGCGGACGGTGATGCGCTTGCGCTCGCCGTCGCGCGACGGCTTGTAGCCGACGCCGCCGTCGAGGAGCACTTCCTTGAGGTTCGGGCCGGCGACGTCCTTTCGCATCGGACGGCCCGCCTTGTCCGAGCCACCGGTGAGTTCGAGCGTGAACCCGTCGAGATCGACGGCGGCACCGTCGACCTCCTCGCCGAGCGAGCGCCCGAGGAAGCGGTTGGCGTCCTGTCCGTCTACGTCCATCTGATACGTGTTGCCGGAGTCGGGGTCGGCGACGACGACTTTGAAATCTGCCATAGGCGGGATGAAACGGTCGGCGATAAAAAGTACGTCGAAAGTAGTCCTGTCTCGAACGCCCGTTTCGGCCGTCTCGTGTGTGAGGACGACTCACGCGAGGTGTGGTCGGTGGAGGGCAACGAGGGTCAGACAGTCTGGGAGAGCACGTGCCGCCCGACTTCACCCACAGTGGCGACGGCCACACAGAAGATGGCTGCTGGCACGTACCAATCGAGGTGAGTGAGACCGCTCTCGGTCGCTCGGTAAGACCACACGTTCAAGTAGACGACGGGTAGTGACGTGGCCAGAAACGTCGAGAGCAGGTAGACGACGAGTCGCCGAAAGGGGCGTCGGAGTCGATTACTACTCCGGACGGCGGCGAACCCGACGAACAGTCCACCGACCGCTGCAATCGGTGGGATGAACGCCCCGGCGAAGGCAGTGCCGCCGTCGATAACATACTCGGGTGGGTGAGGAGGATACGCAGCGTAGGTACCCCTCACAGCCCAGAGTGTCAGAGCGACACCGAGTGTGAGCGAGACGAGACGGAGGGCGAACGATGCGAGGCGACGGGTGTCCACACCGACACCTGACAGAGCGGGTACGAGTATCTTCTGTTGCTGGGGGTGACCGAACGGACCGCCGAGTTACCCTTCGAAGCCGTCTTCCCACCGGAACGTTCCGTTGCGCTGGACGACTTCGCCGTCGATCTCCATACGTGAGTCTTCGCTCACGTCGGTGATCATGTCGACGTGGACGGCCGACTGGTTCGCCTCGTCCTCGTGGCCGTCGGGGAAGTTCGAGCCGTAGGCGCGGCCCACTGCCAGATGAACGGTGTCGCCCATCTTCTCGTCGAACAGGATGTTGTCGGTGAAGCGGTCGATGCCGCGGTTCATCCCGATGCCGAGTTCGCCCAGTCGGCGGGCCCCCTCGTCGGTGTCGAGAACGTCCGCGAGCGCCTGCTGGCCCGACTCGGCCGAGAAGTCGACGACTTCGCCGCCCTCGAACGTCAGATGAACGTTTCGAACGCGCTTGCCCGAGATGGTCATCGGCACGTCGAAGAAGACAGTTCCCTCGGTCGCGTCGGGGGCGGTGAACACCTCGCCGGAGGGAAGGTTGTGAGAGTCGTAGGCGACGGAGGCCGCGGAGTTGACGGCGACGCGGTTGTCGATCGACATCGTCAGGTCGGTGTCCTCCTTGACGATGCGGACCTCGCTGCCCGCGTCGAGGACGTCTTTCATCTCGGCCATCTGCTCGGCCAACTCCTCCCAGTCGCGGAGGACGGCGTCGTAGACGAACTCCTGGTACTCCTCGTAGGCCATCCCGGCCTGCTGAGCGAGCGAACGGGTCGGGTGGACCGTCGACACCCAGTCGGTGTCCATGCGGGCCTCGCGGATGCCGGTCGTCGCCTTCGAGAACGCCTGCTGTCTCTCGCCGGGGACGTCCGCCGTCGCCGACGTGTTGCGGCCCCCGCCGAGGAACAGGACGGCGTCGGCGTTCTCGTAGAGCGCGAGTTCGTGTGCCGGGTCGTCGTCGAAGTCGCCGTCGTGCGCCTGCAGGTACGCACGAGAGACTTCGCTGGAGGCGTAGGTCGTCACGACGTTCGCACCCCGGTCGCCGAGCTTCTCGGCGACGGCGACGGCCAACTCGTGGGCGTCTTCGGCGACGGAGAGGACGACGTCGTCGCCGCGCTCGATCCGGGCACTCCAGTCGACGAGGGTCTCGGCGTGGTCGTGGATTCTCGGGTCCATACCGGCCGGTAGACGGGCGTCGTGAAAGTCCCGACGGTCCATGTGGTCCCGGTCGTCGACGCGGCTCCGGCGGGAACGACGGCTGGCCGCGGGAACCGCAACCCCTACCTCCCCGGACGCGACAGCCCACACCATGCAACTGGGCGTTGTCGGACTCGGACGGATGGGGCAGATCGTAGTGAACCGCGTGCTCGACGCCGGCCACGAGGTCGTCGCGTTCGACCTCTCGGCGGAGGCGGTGGCGACGGCAGCAGACGCTGGCGCGGAACCGGCAGAGTCGGTCGAGGACCTCGTCGACCGTCTCGGCGACGACAAGCGAATCTGGCTCATGGTCCCCGCAGGGAAGGCCGTCGACGCCACGCTCGACGAGCTGGCTCCGCTGCTCGACGCCGAGGACGTCATCGTCGACGGCGGCAACTCCCACTTCGAGGCGTCGACGCGCCGTGCGGAGTCTCTCGACGCGGCCTACCTCGACTGCGGGACCTCCGGCGGCCCCGCCGGGGCAGAGCTCGGGTTCTCGCTGATGATCGGCGGCCCCCAGTGGGCCTACGACGAGCTGACGCCCGTCTTCGACGCCGTCGCCACCGGACCCGACGGTCACGACCGCATGGGACCGGTCGGGTCGGGTCACTACGTGAAGATGGTCCACAACGGCGTCGAGTACGCGCTCATGCAGGCTTACGGCGAAGGGTTCGAACTGCTCGCCGAGGGGCGCTACGACCTCGATCTCGAAGCCGTCGCCCGCACGTGGAACAACGGCGCAGTCATCCGCTCGTGGCTGCTCGAACTCTGTGAGGAGGCGTTCCGCGAGGAGGGGACCGACCTCGGCGACGTCTCCGACCACGTCGCCGGCGGGTCGACGGGAACGTGGACGGTCCAGGAGGCGCTCGAACAGGAAGTTCCGGTGCCGCTCATCTACCAGGCGCTCGCAGAGCGGTTCGGCAGTCGTGCACCCGAGACGGGCCGGTTCTCGCGACGACTCGCGAACCGACTCCGATACGGGTTCGGTCGTCACGAAGTCGCCCGCGAGAAGTAGTCCCGCGAGCGGAGTGGGAGCGAGACCGAGCGTGCTCTGTCGGAGCGAGCACAGAACAAAAGCTGTGGGTGCGAAGACGCGAACAGGGCGTCTCGTGAGCGACGATTCTCCCGAGTCACCGTCGTACGACAGCGGACGCACCAATCATAACCCTGTTAAACCCACACTCCGAACCCCCCGCTATGGCAGAGGTAAATCTACTGGGAATCGGCCTCGGCGCGACGCTGACGCTCATCGCCGTCGCCATGCACTTCTCGAGGGGGACGGGATGGACCCCGACGCAGGACATCTCACAGGACGTCCTCGAGAAGCGCGCGTCGACGGTCCCCGAGACCGACTTCCCCGAGCCGATGAACCGCGCCATCGGCGGCGGTGGCGGCGCTGCCGCCGGCGCGGTCGCCGGTGAGGAGGGCGCCGAACTCGAAGAGGGCGCCGAAGAGGAAGAACAGAGCCCGGCCGACATGCCCGAAGACGAGGTCGAGTACTTCGAGGTCGAGTTCGTCAAGGAGGGCAAGACGATCGAACTCGCCAGCAACGAGACGATCCTCGATCAGGCCGAAGACGAAGGGATGGACCTCCCCTACGCCTGCCGACAGGGACAGTGCGTCTCGTGTGCCGCCCACATTCCGGACGGCCCCGGCGACGACTACGTCACCCACTTCAAACAGGAGACGTTCTCCGAGGAGGAGATCGGCGACGGGTACATCCTGACCTGCGTCGCCTACCCGAAGGCGTCGTTCTCCATCGAGACGAGCGAAGCGCCGTAACCGGATTCGATTCACGGCCGATACGATCTCCGACTCCCTCTCTGCTTTCTCACGCCGCGAGCGACGGTACTCTCGGTTCGAGGGTGCGAAACCGACGAGGTGGCGGACCCTGACTCCACAACGGTTAAACGGAGGTAGAGTGTACAAACTGGCGAGGGCCCGTAGCTCAGTGGACAGAGTACTTGGTTCCGGACCAAGATGCCGCGGGTTCAAATCCCGTCGGGCTCGTCATTCTTCGTGACTCTTCGAGACCAGTCACATTTCGGTCGTAGACGATAGTGTTCTCGCCGTGCAGAGAGACGACCGAGCGCTCTCTCCATCTCGCTTCCCAGAACATTCACGTCCGCGTCCCGAGACTACGAGCTATGGCCAGTGCGGCGTCACTTTCGGAACCGGAGGTCCTCGCACACACGAAGCGCCGTCTCTTCCCGGACACGGAGGAGCCGAACGCCTACTCCGTCGTCGACACGCAGTTCGCAATGGACGAATGGGTTCAAGGCCAGCCGGTTCCATCAGCGGTACGCGAACAGCTGGCACCCTTCAATCACGTTCGACTCGGGTCAGGCTATCCGGACCTCGTCGGAGTCCGCCTCCTCGAGTCGGAACTCCTCGCGGTAGATCGCTTCGGAGATCAGCCGCCGCTCGTCGCCGTCGAGGCGAAAGGGTATACGACTGCCGGCGCAGTCGACGTCGAACGAGGGGTCGTACAGGCGTACGATCGCCTCCACGAAGCCAACGCCGCCTACGTCGCAGCGCCTACGCGGGCGATCTCGCAGTCGGCTCGGACGCTCGCTCGCGAACTCAACGTCGGTGTGCTGGGCGTCGACGTCGGTGGCGACGTCGAACCGCTCGAAGTGCCACGTGTCGTCGGGAATCGAACCTCCGACGACGCGACGGCCATCCGTTTCCAGGCGACGGCACAGGGCGTCGCCGACAAGTCGTTCGGCTTGAATCACCCGAAGAACTATCTCGGCGTCCCGCTCGCGCTGTACCACGACGGCGACACCGACGAGGTACTCACCGAACACGTGGTGAGAGCGACGACCGACGCCCGTCGGGGAGCGGCCTTCCTCGGGTTGGTAGACGAGAGCCCAGACCGAACCGAGCTCACGTCGTTGGGTGGCGAAGTCATCCGATTCGCACTCAACCGCTACGGGTCGGTCGACGCGGCACTCGAATCGTTCGGAGACTGGAAACGGTCACGGAGACGGTTCTGTGATCTCGCGCCGGAGTGGGGACTGGTGACCAGACACGTCGTCTGGGCGTATCCAGCGACCAAGCTCCTCGTCGAAGAACTCCAGACCATGCACGAGGACGGAATCGGCGAGCCGTCGCTCGTCGACCTCGTCCAGTGGCTCCACGTCCAGCATCCGACGTTCACCGTCGAGTTGTTCCTCCGAGGGACCGACGACGTGCGTCGTCGGGTACTCGACGAGGAAGGCGGCCTTCGAGTCGAAGAGTTAGAAGACGGGAACGTCTTTCACTCACCGACGGTGTTCCAGCTGAAGGCGATGCTCTATCACGGCGGCGTCCTCACGGAACGAGGGGCCGAACCCAATCGACTCGATCCAGAAGCTGACGTCTGGGCGTTGCGCGAACCACTGGAGCATATCTGAGAGGGCGTGAGTCATTCGGGTGTGATGGTCGTCGCCTCCTCGTTGCCGTGGTCGATGTCGACCGCGTGTCGCGTGTGTCGGGCGTGAGTCTCGGCCCAGCGCCGAGCGAGGCGTTCGGACAGAAATTCGTCGCTGTCGGGACACTGCCGACACCGGGCGACCCACGGACTGACACTGTCGGGGAAGTGTCCCGTGTGGCGCATGTGGTCGAGGGCGAACTGTTCGACGGACTGGTTTCCGACCTGCAGGTCGTCGAGTTCGTAGGAGAGATCCCACTCGCGGTTACAACGACTGCAGGAGACCGTGGGTACGTTGTCGTAGTCGGGTTCACCGTCGTCGCTCTCGTCGGACACGGTTCTTCGTACGTACGTGACGTCCCTTCTGTGTGTCGGTACGACCAGTGGTCGACACGCTGGAACTGGAACTCGACGGGACTGAAGACCTCGATAAACGGCGTCGTGACCGGCGAAAGTCAGACCGGTCACGGCGAACGTGCAACGCTGTCAGACGAGGGTTGTGAACGTCTCGTTGAATCTCCGTTTCTGTTCGGTCGGTCGCTTCCATCGCTCGTCCCAGTCGTTCGGTCACCCGACTTCCGTTCGAGACGGGAGACTGTACGTCCGAGACCACCGTCCGTCAGGGATGTCGACGACTCAGTCGAGACGAACCTCGGTGGGGGCCGTCACATCTGCTCGCTGCTCCCGTACTGCGGTGAGAGCGCACCGACCCGTGCGGACTGCGGACCGGATCGACTGGCTTCGTCGAACTCACAGGTGAACGCCCGGACTGTGAACGAAAGGTATCGTCGGTGGCGGCCGAGACGAGCGGGCCTCGACGACCGGCGAGGCGGCTCTGGTGGACGTCGCCACCGTCATTGCCGCGGTCGTCGTGGATACACCGCCTGCTCGCTGGGCGAGCGATCGAACCTCCGTCCGTCGCGTTGGAGTTGGGCAGACGCTCCTCACCGACTGGTGTCCGTCGTTCGGAACGGTCGGTTCCGGCCCGATAGTCGCAACTCTGCTTGCGGAAGCAGTGCTCACGACGGACGGCACGACGAGTCTCACCAAGAGTCGGACCGACTAACAGCGTCGTCGGTTCGGTGAACTCCATCTCGTGGCCGAAGACCGTCCGAGTACTCGGTCGCGAACGATTGCCCATGGACGGTAGTCGAATCCCACCGTCTTTGTTAATCTCGTAGAAGCAGCGTACAGATACGAATTCCGTACAGTGGGTCTGCTTCGTAGGATCTCGAAAAACACACTCTCTACTACGAGCAGAACGTTGGGGAATCCGGCGAGGCGGCCGAAGTCAGACCCTAACGGGTCACGACAGCTAGGTCTTTCGTTTCAGATGCCGATAAGAGAGCGACTAACTCGCCGAACTCTCGCGAGTCGGCCCCGACGCTGGTGCCGGTCGCCGTCGACGGGGACGAACGACGTACTAAGCGATGGTAGCTCGTGCAGCTGGTCACTCGGTACTAAAAAAAGCGAGATGGCGAAGAAGAGAACGACGCAGTTAGTACCGCGAGGGCAGGTACGCCATTGCAACGAGGAGCACCGCGACGGACCCACAGAGGATGACGATTCCCCAGAGTCCGTTAACCTGCTCGTGGAACTCGGCGATACTGTTCGTCTGCATACGGTAGCTCTTGAAGTCCTGCGTGAGAGCGACCGTCTCGTTGTCCTGGAAGTGGACGAGGTACGTCTGGTTACCGAGGGTGACGTTCCCCTCGTCGCTCAGTTCGGCGGTGTTAGTCTTCTCTCCTGTCCATGCCAGTGTGACCGACTCGTTTTCGACCGCGTCGACCGTCGTCTCGTTACCCTGGTACGTCAGCGAGTCGTTCTCGCTGTACTGCTGAGTGGACGGTTCGGGGAAGTACTCGTCGACCGGAACGGCGTTCAGACTCCCGTCTTCACCCTCGACGAGCACGACACGTTCGCCGTTGCGCATGACCGTCTGGTTGTCCGCTGCGGGATCGTTCTGGAGGACTTGCGTCTGATTGATCTCCTCCCGAAGGACGAAGTCCGTCGGGTTCCCCGACGTCTGCTGGACGAGGACACGGTAGGTGGTGTTGTTCTGCCCCATGTTCACCGTCGTGTTGTTCTCCCACTGGGCGGTGTAGCGTGCTGAGTCGTTCACCCACGAGATCTGCCCGGAGCGGACGAGTTCCCCACCGCCGCCACCGCCGCCGTGGCCGCCACCACCGCCACTCTGAACCTCTGCAGAGATGCTCGTGACGTTGTACGTCTGTCCCTCGACTTGGAAGGTCTCTCCCTGACTGAGTTCGTATTCGGGGTTCTCGAACCCGATCGTCGGAGTCTGGGCGGTCGCGATGAGCGAGTAAGCGCCCGCGCCGATGACCAGGAAGAGCGCGACGTAGATGGCCGCAGCGCGTCGTTGCATACGTGGGCCAAAGGCTACCCGGCGTATAACGGTTACTTTTCGGCTGACAACCTCTCGGTCCCACGGAGTCGAACGGACTGCCTCACGGGCCACCCCGACCGGGAAGGACTTCGACGAGCAGGGCGACCAATACGACACCCACGACGACGATAGCGACCACGAGGCTCTCGGGACTGGGCGGGAAAAGCGAGGCGACGGCTGCCACACCACCACGTAGTCCGCGGCGGATCGCGGGACGCCACGGAAGATGGAGATACGTGAGGGCGGTTATCGAAACGACGAACACGTAGTCGAGGGTATCTAAGGGACGCATTGTGAACTGACGGCCAACGAGGCGGTCTCTCCCCTTTCGTACGAGAACTAGTGGGTTAATCTTTCGGCTCTCGAGGCCGCTTTCGAGTTCTATCCCCGTCGTCGAGCGTGTCGAGTTATCTACCGACAAGAGCGAGATTTCGTCTATCCGGGATGATAAGTGGCGTCTCCGGTCGGTCTCAAAGAGAATAGAAGGAAGCCAAGGGCCGGATTTGAACCGGCGATGGGCGGCTCTGCAGGCCGCTGCGTTAGGCCGAACTCTGCCACCTTGGCGCAGTTCACCGTAGAGTAGTAGCGCGCTTAAGCCTAGCGGTCTCACGTCGACTGCTTCGTTCGGTTACGTCCGATCGAGTAGCGCCCACCTTCGCGCCGCCAGGCGCGATGGTGGGCCGACCGGCCGTCTCGACTGGTGCTGTCGTTGCGGGCGCGGTGCTGCCTCGTTGCGGACGCGGTGCTGTGACGGGCGCTGGCGGTTGCTCGTTGCTCTCGCGCTCTGTCGGCGCGCTCGCTTCCGGGGGAGTGCTGCTGCTCGTCGCTATAAATGAAACAAGCCCCCGAGCGCCGGTGCTCGGAGGCTATAGTATGAGTGGAGGCGGCGAAGTAGTGTTCCCAGAGGGTCTCCCACTCCAGTACTTGCTACCACGCTGGTGAGCTTAACTTCCGTGTTCGGGATGGGTACGGGTGGAACCTCACCGCTGTGGCCGCCTGAATGCCGATCTACGGAATCGAACCGTAGTTATGACCACGATCGGTGTGTGGCGTTTCGACCAATGTATACGTGCATTCCAGTTAGCACCTGGACCCGTGTATCGGACACGGTGTCTTCCCATGCGGTATGAATGTGGCTTGGACTGTTAGTGCTCGCGGGCTGAACGCCTCGTTGCCTCGGCGCGTACACCCCGAGTCTATCGAACTCGTCTTCTACGAGTGTCCTCGGTGGTACTTCTTTTTCATGTGGGTTTCGAGCTTAGATGCGTTCAGCTCTTACCCCGTGGTGCGTAGCTTCCCGGCGGTGCCTTCTCAGACAACCGGTACACCAGTGGCACCCAAACGTAGTTCCTCTCGTACTATACGTTCGTTCACGTCAAGTACCGTAACACCCCCAATAGATAGCAGCCGACCTGTCTCACGACGGTCTAAACCCAGCTCACGACCTCCTTTAATAGGCGAACAACCTCACCCTTGCCTGCTTCTGCACAGGCAGGATGGAGGGAACCGACATCGAGGTAGCAAGCCACCGGGTCGATATGTGCTCTTGCCGGTGACGACTCTGTTATCCCTAAGGTAGCTTTTCTGTCATCTACGGCCCGCATCAAGCAGGCTCGTAGGTTCGCTAGACCACACTTTCGTGTCAGCGTCCCTCGTTAGGCAGGACACTGTCAGGCTTCCGTTTGCTCTTGCGCTCTTCCTCGGGTTTCCGACCCGAGTGAGGAAACCTTGGGGCGCGCTCGATATCTTTTCGAGCGCGTACCGCCCCAGTCAAACTGCCCGGCTACCGGTGTCCTCCGCCAGGAGTGAGAGTCGCAGTCACTAACGGGTAGTATTTCACTGATGCCTCGGTGGCCCGCTAGCGCGGGTACCTGTGTAACGGCTCCTACCTATGCTGCACATTAGCGACCACGTCTCAGCGACAGCCTGCAGTAAAGCTCTATAGGGTCTTCGCTTCCCCTTGGGGGTCTCCAGACTCCGCACTGGAACGTACAGTTCACCGGGCCCAACGTTGGGACAGTGGCGCTCTCGTTGATCCATTCATGCAAGCCGCTACTGAAGCGGCAAGGTACTACGCTACCTTAAGAGGGTCATAGTTACCCCCGCCGTTGACGGGTCCTTCGTCCTCTTGTACGAGGTGTTCAGATACCCGCACTGGGCAGGATTCAGTGACCGTACGAGTCCTTGCGGATTTGCGGTCACCTATGTTGTTACTAGACAGTCGGAGCGCCCGAGTCACTGCGACCTGCCCTTCTGCGGGGCAGGCATCCCTTCTCGCGAACTTACGGGACTAACTTGCCGAATTCCCTAACGTCGGTTGTTCCCGACGGGCCTTGGCTTGCGCTGCCAGAGTACCTGTGTCGGATCTCGGTACGAGTACCACGCTCGTCTTTTCACGGGCTCTGGGTACCACCGACTTGCGCTGTCCCGGTGTTCGCTCGCTTCTTGCCGTTACGGCGTCCACGAGTTTCTCCGGTTCGACCGGGCGAAGGCCCGGCTCGGTGTTTCCCAAAGCGTCGACTTTTGATGGTGGTAGTACTGGAATATTAACCAGTTCCCCGTTTGTCCTACTCGAATTACGATAGGACTTAGGATCGACTAACCCTCGGCTGATTGGCAGTGCCGAGGAACCCTTACTCTTCAGGCCGTCGGGGTTACTCACCCGACTTTCGCTGCTACTGTGACCAGGATTTTCGTTACTGCGTGGTCCACACGAACTCTCGCCCGTGCTTCCACCCGCGCAGAATGCCGACCTACTCGATCGCCCGATGAGGGGCGCGGTCAGGTCTCGGAAGTGGATTTGAGCCCCGATCATTTTCGGCGCCTCGAACCTCGGCCGGTAAGCTGTTACGCTTTTCTTAGAGGGTAGCTGCTTCTAAGCTCACCTCCCGGCTGTTTAGGGCTCGAGACCACCTTCAATCGCACTTAATCCACATTTGGGGTCCTTAACCAGACTCTAGGTTGTCTCCTTCACGGTACCCAAGCTTACCCCGGAGTACCGGATTCCTCGCGTCCACGGCGTTCGTAAGTTCGGAGTTCGACAGGGAGGCCGACTCCTCTCGGAGGCGGGTCTCCCAATCGGTCGCTCTACCTCACGAACTACCTCGGCGAAGGTCATGCTTCGACATGTTTCGGTCGGAACCAGCTGTTGCCGAGTTCGATGGGCCTTTCACCCCTACACGAAGGTCACGAGAGGGTATTGTAGGACACCAACTCTAACAGGCCTCCACGTGCCTTTCGGCACGCTTCACCTTGCCCTCGTGTAGATCACTCGGTTTCGGGTCGTGTCCGGTTGACTCCCCGCGCTTGAACACGGTGGCCCTCGTCTTCCGAAGAAGACTGCGGCCGTATCGGTTTCCCTACGCCTTCCATGATACTCATGTTAGACTCGCCAACCAAACACACTCCCTGGTTCGTTTTTCAAAACGCACGACGGAACACCGGCTCCTCTCGAGTCCTACTGTCGGATCGCTCCGAGGTCGTTCGTCGAGAGGCCTTCTATGCCCCGTCGCTCTATCGCCAACTGATTTCAAGCCCTATTGCACCGCCCTTCTCGGGGTGCTTTTCAGCGTTCGCTTACGCTACTTGTTCGCTATCGGTCTCGAGTAGTGTTTAGTCTTCGCGGTCGATGCCCGCGAAATTCACGAGGGATATCCAACCCCCGCTACTCTGGAGCTGACGCGTCTCGTACTGGTCTGACTTACGGGATTGTCACCCTGTTTCATACTCCGTTCCAGGAGATTTCAGTCAGAGGGTCGGAGAGTGAGAGTCAGTCCGAACACCACATGTCCCGTGAGGGATTCGGTTTGGACTGTGTCGCGTTTACTCGCCGTTACTGACGACATCGCGTTTGCTTTCTTTTCCTGTCGGTACTGAGATGTTTCAATTCCCGACGTTCCCCATTGCGCAAGGCAATTGCGGTGAGGATTCCTATTCGGAGATCACTGGTTCTTTGTCTCCATGCGACTCCCCAGTGCTTTTCGCAGCTTGGCACGTCCTTCTTCGGCTCTCGAGCCGAGCTATCCACCAGCTGGCACAGTAGCCATTCTACTGATTCGGTGAATCAACCAGATGGTTGATTCGAGAGTCAACTCGTAGTGAGTTGACTCGGTGGGAACACTCCACTGCCCGATAAACGGGTCCAGTGGGTGCCTGGAATGCACGTACACACGGTCGTCATCGCACGTCCCGAGGTGTCTCTCGGGAGCGTGCGTCGAACCCTTCCCATCCTCGTTTTCACGAGATGGTGCATCAGTTCGTCGGGACCAGTACGTTGCCGGGTTTCCCACTTAAGGGAACCGGTCTCGTTTGGTCCGTCTATGGACCCACTGGGATTTGAACCCAGGGCTTCCTCCTTGCAAAGGAGGTGCTCTGCCGCTGAGCTATGGGCCCACCCCCTTGCGGGGGCGAGGAGTGTCAGCCTTGATAGTTCGTAGGTGCCCGATCGGGCGCTCGGTCGGCGACGTATCGAACTTGGAGTGCCACCTATGACTGTGAAGTGAGCCAGGCACGTCGGCCTGGTCTCGGTCGTTAGGAGGTGATCCAGCCGCAGATTCCCCTACGGCTACCTTGTTACGACTTAAGCCCCCTTGCGAAGCCCAGATTCGACACTCGTTGCGAGTGCCTCATCCGGACCTCACTCGGGTGCTTTGACGGGCGGTGTGTGCAAGGAGCAGGGACGTATTCACCGCGCCCTTCTGAGACGCGATTACTACCGAATCCAGCTTCATGAGGGTGAGTTTCAACCCTCAATCCGAACTACGACCGGGTTTCTGAGATTACCATCCTCTTTCGAGGTAGGAACCCATTGTCCCGACCATTGTAGCCCGCGTGTAGCCCAGCACATTCGGGGCATACTGACCTACCGTTGCCCGTTCCTTCCTCCGCTTTAGCAGCGGCAGTCCTCCTAATGTACCCATCCACGCGAACGTGATGCTGGCAATTAGGAGTGCGGGTCTCGCTCGTTGCCTGACTTAACAGGACGCCTCACGGTACGAGCTGACGGCGGCCATGCACCTCCTCTCTGTAGCTCAACATAGAGGTCATCAACCTGATGATCATTGCTACAGTCGATGCTGGTGAGATGTCCGGCGTTGAGTCCAATTAAACCGCAGGCTCCTCCGGTTGTAGTGCTCCCCCGCCAATTCCTTTAAGTTTCATCCTTGCGGACGTACTTCCCAGGCGGCCAATTTATCGGCTTCCCTACGGCACAGCACCGACTCGTAGTCGGTGCCACACCTAATTGGCATTGTTTACGGCTGGGACTACCCGGGTATCTAATCCGGTTCGAGACCCCAGCTTTCGTCCCTCACTGTCGGATCCGTCTTCTCGAGGTGCTTTCGCCATCGGCGGTCCGTCCAGGATTACGGGATTTCACTCCTACCCCGGACGTACCCCTCGAGCCTTCCGGTCCCAAGCCACGTGGTTTTCGCCGGACGCCCATCCGTTGGGCGGATGGATTTCCCGACGAACCTACGCGGCCAGCTACGGACGCTTTAGGCCCAATAATATCGGTCATCACTTGAGCTGCCGGTATTACCGCGGCGGCTGGCACCGGTCTTGCCCAGCTCTTATTCGTGTACCACCTTACGGTACACAAAAGCGAGGACTATATGCCCTCGCACTTGGGGTCCCCTTATCGCACTGTCGTGCAGTGTAAAGGTTTCGCGCCTGCTGCGCCCCGTAGGGCCCGGAATCTTGTCTCAGATTCCGTCTCCGGGCTCTTGCTCTCACAACCCGTACCGATTATCGGCACGGTGGGCCGTTACCCCACCGTCTACCTAATCGGCCGCAGCCACATCCTGCAGCGCCGAAGCGTTTCGAGCACTCCGCATTCCAGCGTGAGTGCGGTATGGAGTATTAGCCTCAGTTTCCCGAGATTATGCTCCTCTGCAGGGTAGGTTGGCCACGTGTTACTGAGCTTTCCGCTGCGATCTAAGTCGCGCAACTAGCATGGCTAAATCGGACCCCAATAGCAATGACCTCCGGCAGGATCAACCGGAATGTTTCCTCTCTCTGTTTGGGGGCAGAGAGAGGGGGTGGCGGGATTTCCACTCTGACGAGTGGGAATCACCATACACTCTGTAAAGAGTGCAATTGCAAGGTCCAAGTTCGGTGTGTCGATCGAGTCGAGTGACCGATCGGGTATCACCGAACTATCAAGGCTAACGTCAGATTCCGTCGTGTACGGCGGACCGCAGGGGCGGAATCCTCATCTTCTTCGGACCCGAACGTTGGTGGTTCGGGACCTTAAAGGCACCGAAGCCGTGTTCAGGGTGTCCGATCGCGGGCCGGGTTGAACGGCCCGCAGTCGCGGTGTGTCTGTATCGTGTTCGAGTGCCCGTTTCCACTTAAGGGCACCGAATCGAGGTCGGCGTCGTCGTTCGATTTCGCCGACGTCCGCGTACTTCAGTACGAGTGCCGAGTCCCACTTAAGGGATTCGGATTCGGACTCGGACTGGGCGCGCCGTCGACCGGTGTGAACCGGGCGCGGCACGTCCGGGACGCCGGGGGAGACCCGAGCGCCCTTCGCATCTCTTTCGAGGAGAGTGACTCATAAAAGAGTGCCGAAGAAAACCGCCTCAGACACACGCTCTCATCCCACGCGTCGAAAGAAGTCAGACGGGACGCTCTCGGCAGTCGACGTGGAGAGATATCGCGCAGCTGGAGGCCGGTCGGTCATCCCACGCATCCCGCGTACGGTCTGACCGGGTGTCGGCTGCGCGTCCGAACGTCGTCGGAGCCGATGGAAAACACTGTCGGGTGCGGCGTCCACGCGCAAAGAATGATTAGTTACTGTTCTCGTCCGTTCACTCGGCTTCGAGATGTTCGATGCCTTTCTTCGAGACGTTGGCCTCGGTGATCGTGTCGGGCATCCAGTCGGGTTTGTTGTCGGGCGACGTCTCCTGCCACGCCCAGCCCTCGTAGATGTGAACCTTGTCGGTGCCTTTCTCCCGAAGTCGGAGTTCGACTCGTTGTGCACCCTCTTCGGAGTCTCCCGGTTCGAGCCGACGAGCGGCTTTCAACGCCGCCTGTCGCGGTGTGTTTCCGGAGAACACGCTCGACTCGTCACCGTTCGATTCACGCAGCGCGAAGTTCCGTTTACCGTCGTCACGTACCATGGTTTCACCCTCTATGGCAAGTGACCACATCCCCAAGCATAAATATATCGGCGAAATGAGGACAATTCAACCAAATGTTTATATACCAAAAAGCCGCGCTCGGGCGGTTTCGTCGGCGCGACGAGCGGACGGTGAAACTACGGACGACAGTCTGCAGCGACGTACAGAGTCGGGTCGTGGACCTCACACTCGCCGTAGGTAAACAACACTTATGTATTTCCTCCGGCGAACTTCCGGTAGACACCCCCGATGGTCCGGAAAAAGAAGCTCAGCCCGAGTGGTGCCAAAGACGAGAACGGCGAGTACCACAACGTTCATCTCAACCTCCACGAGGACGAACTCGCCGTCGCCGGGATGGAGATCGGCGACGAGGTGTTCGTTCGCGTCCGAGACGGGAAGATCATCATCCAGAAGGCCGACTCGGACGACGTCGAGCACGACTTCTGAGCGCCTCTTCGTTCGGAACAACAGCCAGAGACAGCGACTGCTCCGTCGGGTTAATGCGGGTCCAGCGACTCACCACGTGCAATGAGTCTGTACGACGCCGCGAAACCGGCACTGTTCGCGCTCCCGCCGGAGACAGCACACCTCACGATCCATCGGTTCCTCCGCAGCGTTCAACACACGCCAGTCGAGCACCTGCTCCGACGTCGGTACACTGTCGACGACGACCGGCTCGCCGTCGACCGGTTCGGCCTCTCCTTCGACAACCCGGTCGGTGTCGCCGCCGGCTTCGACAAGAACGCCGAACTCCCCTCGGTACTCACCGCACTCGGCTTCGGCCACGTCGAAGTCGGAGCCGTCACCGCGAAGCGACAGCCCGGAAACCCCCGCCCACGGATGTTCCGCCTCCGCGAGGACGAGGCGCTGATCAACCGGATGGGGTTCAACAACGAGGGTGCCGACAGTGTCGGCGACCGTCTCGACGCCCAACCGCTGCCGAACGCACCTGTCGGCATCAACGTCGGGAAGTCGAAGGTCACCCCACTGGAGGAGGCTGCAGACGACTATCGTTACACCTACGAGCGCGTCGCCGACGCCGGCGACTACTTCGTCGTCAACGTCTCCAGCCCCAACACTCCCGGACTCCGCTCGCTTCAGAATCGCGAGTCACTCGAACAGATCTTCGGAACCTTGCAGGACGCCGGGGCAGCTCCCCTCCTCGTGAAACTCTCCCCCGATCTCTCCGAGGGAGCCATCGAGGACGCACTCGCCGTCGTCGACGACCTCGACCTCGACGGCGTCATCGCGACCAACACGACCACCGAACGGTCGGAGTCGCTGAAGAGCCCCGAGAAGGCAGAGCGCGGCGGCCTCTCCGGCAAGCCCATCGAACAGCGGGCGACGGGCACGATTCGCTTCATCGCCGAGCGCACTGACGTCCCCGTCGTCGGCGTCGGCGGCATCTCGGACGCCGAAGGAGCCTACGCGAAGATCCGCTCGGGAGCAAGTATCGTCCAACTCTACACCGGCCTCGTCTACGAGGGACCGGGACTCGCCCGCGACATCAACGAGGGACTGCTCGAACTCCTCGAGCGCGACGGGTTCGACAGCGTCGAAGACGCCGTCGGCGCGGATCTATAGCTCGACCGACCTCGACATCGCCACGAACTCGTACTCGCCGCCGTTGGTCACCTGTACGAACTCTTCGACTTGCTCGAAGCCGACAGACTCGTAGACGCGAATCGCCCGCTCGTTGAACGCCGCGACGGCGAGGCGAAACTCCTGGGCCTCGTACCGTTCTCGGGCGAAGTCCAACCCTGCCTCGACGAACTCGGGTCCGCTTCCCTCACCAGTCCGACTCGGTTCCATCCCGAGACCGACGTCGACAGTCGTGCCGTCGTCAACGACGTCGAAGGTGAAGAACCCGGCTAGCCCGTCGTTCTCGTGGACGGCGAACGACCTGCCCTCCCACCGGGACTCGTCGAGGAACAGTTCGAGGTCCTCGGGGTCGTTCTCCATATCGTAGAACGCGTACGGTTCCTCGTACGACCACTCGGCGATGACACCAGCGTCTTCGCGACTCATGGAGACGAACTGGTAGCTCATAGAGCAGAGACGACAGCGCAGAAGAAAATGACAGCGACGTGGAGTGTTAGTTCTGTACGATGACGAGCGCGCCCTCGGCTTCGACCATCTCGCCCTCGCCGGTGTACTTGCGCTCGCGGTCGACCTCGAAGAGGTCGTCGCCGAGTTCGACGTCGGCGGCGTGGAGCACGCCGTCTTCGATGGTGTAGTCGCCAGCCTCGATGGCCGACTCGATCTCCGGTACCTTGCTCCCGAACTGGGGGCCGACCTGTGCGTAGTCGAGGTCGATGCCCGTGATCACCGACTCGATCTCCGGCTCTTCCTCGAGCGTCTCCAGCGTGTCGACGTGCATCACGCGGCTGACGTCCTCTTCGAGTCCCCCGATGTTACCGTAGACCTGCACCGTGTCGAGGGTGGCGTTCATCGACAGCTGGTGGTCGGTCTTGTACTTGCGAAGCGCGGCGACGACTGCCATCGCCGTCTCGCCAGCTTCGAGATCCGCTTCCACGCCGAACGGTTGGGGCCAGTCGGCGCGGTGGACGCTCGTCTCGGCGTCGTACATGTCCCGCCAGAGCTCCTCGGTGACGTGCGCGAGGAACGGCGCGAACAGTTTGAGGAACGTCGCGTGGGCCGTCCGGAGCGTGTACGCGGCCGACACGTCGCCGCCGTCGTGCAGTCGCTGCTTTGCGATCTCGAGGTAGTCGTCACAGAACGTGTGCCAGAAGAAGCTCCGCAGGCTGTCGCGGGCCTTCGAGAACTCCCGGTTGTCGAGCTTCTCGGTGACGAACTCGATCTCGGCGTCGAGTTCGGCGAGCAGCCACTTGTCGATCGGTTTCAGGTCCGGCCGGTCGGGCGTCTCGTCGGCCAGACTCTCGACGAGTTTCGACGCGTTCCACAGCTTCCGCATGAGTTTCTCGCCCGCGACGAGCCCTTTCTCCTGGTACGGCAGGTCGTCGCCGATGGCGCTGCCGGCGGCCCAGTAACGGGCGGCGTCGACAGGGTACTTCTCCATGACTTCGTCGGGCGAGACGATGTTCCCCAGCGACTTCGACATCTTCACTCTGTTCTCGTCGAGCACCATCCCGTTGATCATCACGGAGTCGAACGGCACCTCGCCGGTGTGCTCGTAGCACTTGACGACCGTGTGGAACAGCCAGAAGGAGATGATGTCGTGGCCCTGCGGCCGCAGGTCGAACGGGTAGATCTCCGGGCGTTCCATCGTGAACTCGCCGGACTCCGCATCCCAGTTCCAGCCGGCGTTGATGAGCGGCGTGAGCGAGGAGGTCGCCCACGTGTCGAAGACGTCGTCCTCGGGGACGAGTTCGTCGTGGCCACACTCCGGACAGGCGTCCACGGGCGGGTCGTCCGAGAGCGGGTCGACCGGTAGCGACTCGCGGTCGGCCATCACGGGGTGGTCGCAGTCGTCACAGTACCAGACCGGGAACGGGATGCCCGAGGAACGCTGTCGGGAGATGGCCCAGTCCCACTGGAGCCCCTCGATCCAGTTTTTGTACCGCGTGAACATCTTCTCGGGGAACCACTCCATCTGGCGGCCGGCCTCCAGATACTCGTCGGTCTTGTCGAGCAGTTTGATGTACCACTGGTCTTTGACGAGGAACTCCACGCCCGTCCCGCAGCGCTCGTGGACGTTCACCGTGTGGGTGATGGCGCGCTCGTCGAGCAGCACGCCCGCGTCGTCGAGGCCCTCGACGATGGCCTCGCGGGCCTCCGTCGACGCGTGCAGACCGTCGTACTCGCCGGCGACTTCGGTCATCGTCCCGGACTCGTCGATGGCGATACGCAGCGGTAGGTCGTGCGCCTGATACCACTCGATGTCGGTCTGGTCGCCGAACGTACAGCACATGACGAGGCCCGTCCCCGTCTCCAGGTCGACGCGCTCGTCTTCGAGGATCGGGACTGTCTGGCCGAACAGCGGCACCTCGGCCTCCTCACCCACCAGATGCTGGTTCTCGTCGTCGTCCGGGTGGACGAAGACGGCGACGCAGGCGGGCAGCAGCTCGGGTCGGGTCGTCGAGATGACGAACCGTTCGGCCGAATCGGCCACGGCGAACTCGATGTCGTGGAAGTGCGACGCCTGCTCGTCGTCTTCGGTCTCGACCTGCGAGATGGCCGTCTCGCACTCGGGACACCAGATAGCCGGCGCGCGCTGGCGATACTCTCGGCCCTGGTCGTACAGTTCGATAAAGGAGAGCTGCGAGATGCGCTGGACGCGCGGTTCGATGGTCTGGTAGGTCTGGTCCCAGTCGATGGAGACGCCGATCCCCTGCATCTTCTCGTTGAAGTCGGCCTCGTACTCGGCGGTGACCTCCCGGCACATCTGCTGGAACTCCCGGCGGCCGTAGTCCTGGTGGCGGACGTCGAGTTCCTCTTCGGTCAGTCGTTCCGAGGCGATGCCGTTGTCGTCGTAGCCGAACGGGAAGAAGACGTCCTTTCCCTGCATCCGGTTGAACCGCGCGACGATATCCTGGAGGATCGAGCCGTAGACGTGACCCCAGTGAAGGCTCCCGGATACCGTCGGCGGCGGCGTGTCGATAGAGAAGACGGTGTTCGGGTCGACGGCCTCGCCCCGATAGGCGTAGGTGTCGTCTTCGACCCACTGCTGTTGCCACTTGGGTTCGACGGTCTCCGGGTCGTATTCTCCACTCGGCATTCGTGGGTTGTGCTCTGCCTGCGTCGCGGTTAAATACCTCGGTTAGCCGGAGCCGAGGAGACGGTCCGCCGGGCAGGACGCTCCGTCCGTGACGACGGTCAGCGCTGGGAGTCCCGGAGGATGAGCGGACCGATCGCCAGCGTCCGCTTGGCGACGGTCGCGACGCGGAGGATGTAGGAGATGAAGATGAGGAACGGCAGCAGCGTCACGGTGAACGCCGCGACCGTCACCCACGTGATGTCCTCGACGCCGAGCGTCGTGCCGGGGAACGTCCCCTCGCCGACGAACATGAACATCGCCGCGGCGACGACGAGCGCCGGGATCGCGCTGAAGAGGATGTACTGCGAGAGGTCGACCAGCGCCCACTCGAAGTAGAGCGTCTTGACGTGTTCACGCGCCGGTCCGAACATCGCCAGCGCCGTCTTCAGGTCGTGGAACCCCTCTTTCTCCTCGCGGCTGAGGCTGTCCTCGAACTCGTTTCGCATCCGGTCGACCTGGAAGATCTTCCACGAGTAGTTGTAGTCGAGGGCGGCGTGGAGCACGTCGAACGTGCCGAAGCTGGACCCCTCGAGTTGGTCGTGGACCGTCTCGGCGTTCCCCTCGAGGCTGTCGACGAACTCGTCGAGCTGCTCCTCGAGGTCGTCGTCGCGGTCGTCCTCGGCGACGAGTCGGCGCAGTCGCTGTGCCCGCTGGCGACTCTCGTCGACGAGCGCACGCAGCAGGTGCGAGGGGTCGGCGGGCGCGGTCGACCCGAGCAGTTCCTCCGTGTACGTCCGGAAGTCCTCCGTGTTGCTCATCCGCCGCCGTTGATCGCCCAGCGGCCCGTTCTCCTGGGAGAGCACGAGCTGGTTGATACTGACGACGAGCGTCGCCCCGGTGACGATGACGCTGACCATCGTCGTGAACGCCGTCTCGAGGGTGTCGCCGCGCTGGAGACTCACCTGCAGCGAGGGATAGATGTACACGGCCAGCACCATCAGACTCGCGAAGACGACAGCTGCGAGGACGGCTGCGACGACGAGCCGGTTCGCACCGAGCAGCAGCCAGACCTTCAGCCGACTCTCGTCGGCGCGGTCCCGCATCGTGTTCGCCGTCCCGATCGAGTCGTCGCCGGAGTCACCGTCGCTGTCGTCAGTCACGGTTCCGTCGCTCGCGAGCGTCGTCGTCCGTCTCGACCACCGAGTCGTCGTTCGCGGAGTCGTCACTCCGAGAGGGGCGCTCGAAGACGAAGTACTTCGTCCCGCCCCCGACGTACTCGACGGTCTCGACCAGTCGCCACCCCTCTCCGGCGAGGTCGTTCAACTGGTCGGTCGGGTCGCGCGACTCCTTCTTCGTCGCCTCGCGGGGAGGACGAACCGCTCGATACTCCCACCGGTCGACGGCATCGTCGGCCATGGTTCGACAGGCGAGTGCGACGTGGATAAACGTGACTGCCGGCGGCGAACGGCGTCGCCGACGGCGACCGATCGGACCGCGTCAGTCGGCCGTCGACGGCGTCGTCTCCGCCGCCGAAAGCGCCTCGAACCCCCGCTCGAGATCCGCGAGCAGGTCGTCGACGTGTTCGACGCCGACCGACATCCGCAACAGCGAGTCGGAGATCCCGAGTCGGTCGCGTTCGGCCTGCGACAGCGGGGAGTGAGTCATCGTCGCCGGATGTTCGACGAGCGACTCGACGCCGCCGAGACTCACCGCCAGCGGGAACTCCCGGAGTGCACCGAGGAACTGTTCGACGCCGTCGAGGTCCGCGTCGAGTTCGAACGAGAGCACGCCGCCGTACCCCGACATCTGTCTCCGAGCGAGGTCGTGCTGCGGGTGCGAGTCGAGACCGGGGTAACGAACCGTCCGGACTCGGTCGTGCGTCTCCAGATACTCGGCGATGGCAGTCGCGTTCTCCTGGTGACGCTGCATCCGCAGCGGGAGCGTCTTCGTCCCCCGGAGCACCATGTAGGCGTCGAACGGCGAGAGCACGTTCCCCATCCCGACCTGCTGGAGGAACCGGATCTCGCCCGCGAGGTCCGCGTCGTCGGTGACGGCCGCGCCGCCGACGGAGTCGCTGTGGCCGTTGAGATACTTGGTCGTGCTGTGGACGACGACGTCGGCCCCGAGGTCGAGCGGTCGCTGGAAGTACGGGCTGACGAACGTGTTGTCGACGCCGAGCACTGCCCCGTTGTCGTGCGCGACGTCGGCCATCGCCTCGACGTCACAGAGACGCATCAGCGGGTTCGTCGGCGTCTCCATCCACAGCAGCGTCGTCTCCGGGCGGACCGCGTCGGCGACGGCCTCGGGGTCGCGGGCGTCGACCAGCGTCACGTCGACGTTCAGTCGCTCTTCGAACAGCCGCGAGAGCATCGTCTTCGTCCCGCCGTAGAGATCCTCGAAGGCGACGACGTGGTCGCCCGGGCGGACGACGGCGGTGATCGTCGAGACGACGGCAGCGGTTCCGGAGGCGAACGCCATCCCGTGTTCGCCACCCTCCATCGCGGCCAGTCGGTGCTCTAAGGCGTTCCGCGTCGGGTTCGACAGCCGCGAGTAGAGATACTCGCCCGCGTCGGGGTCCAGCGACTCGAGGTCCGCGTCCGGGTTCAGCCCGTCGACGGCGTACGTCGACGTCAGATGGATGGGAACGACGACGTCCTCGGCGACGTCGCTCCTCGTCGACCCGTGCTCGCCGTGTGTCACACTCAGCGTCTCGAACCGTCTGTCGGGAACGTCCATGTAGAATCGGACGAGAACACGGGTTGTAACGTTTTCGCAAGTATTGCGAGAAATTATCAAGGAGAATCCGCGATCGGTTGAAGATACACAGCAGTTATGCCGGCTGAGTAGCCGACCGTTCAGTGACGGGTCGTCGGGAGCGAGTCGCCGTCGGCCGGACGGCTACTCGCCGGCCAGCGCGTCCAGTCGGAACTCGAAGGCGGCGACCGGCAGTTCCAGGTCGTGTTCGACGAGCACCTTCGGATGCACCTCGCCGACGACGCCGACTTCTTCACCCGCGACGACGACGGCGGCGACGCGACCGGGGATGAACGCCGGATGCTCCGTCGCCGGCGTCTCCAGTTCGACGTCGAAGTCGCGGCAGAGCGCCTGCAGGCGACCCTTCGCGTCCTCGTACGTCGCGTCGTGGCGGGCGAGCACGCCCGCCACGGAGCGGTGTTCGGCGACGTTCGTGTTCTCCGACTCGTCGCGCTCGGCGGCGAGACCGATCTCCGCGAGATCTTGCGGGTACGCTCGATGCGTGTTGTTCTCCAGCACCATCATGAGCGACGGGAGCGCCCACGAACGGAGCTGCGTGTAGTCCTCGGAGTAGGGTTCGGTGATCTCGACGGGGTCGCCGCCGCCGACCACGTCGGAACCGACTTCGACGCCCATCCGCTCGTAGTTCTCCTCGGCCGAGATCATGTGGAAGTTCAGCAGGTCCTCGAAGCCGAGGCCGACCAGACTCCGGCGCGCGGCGTCTTCGAGCTGGGAGCGCTCGTGGCGGCCGCCGACGGTGCCGACGTCGGGGTACCGGGGCACGAGGTCGTTGAAGCCGTAGGCGCGGCCGACGTCGTCGACGAGATCGACGGGGTGCAGCACGTCGACACGGTACGGCGGAATCGACACCTCGTAGGCCGGTTCGTCGGCCTCGTCGTCGAGTGTCGCGTCTAGTCCACTGCGTTCGAACAGGTCGACCGTCTCGCGCTCGTCGAGGTCGATGCCGAGCATCGTCTCGATGCGCTCGTGAGTGACCGTCTTCGTCCGCACCTCGAAGTCCGGTTTGACGACGGTGCCGTCGGGGTACTCGACCTCCACCTGCTCGATGGTCGCCCCGCGGGCGTCCAGCGCGTAGCAGACGATGTTACACATGTGGTCGATGGTCCACTGGTCGGTGCCGGTGAGTTCGACGAACAGGTCCCGCGAGTCGGTGGAGACCTCGGTCCGCCGGCCGTTGATCACCGGCGGGAAGGAGAACATGCCGAGTTCGTCGTAGATGGCCGGGAGGCGCTCGTAGTCGGCGACGACGTCGGCGTACTTCCGACCCGTGGGGTGGTCGTCGAGCACCTGACCGGGCGTCAGTTCGCGGTCGGAGTCGAGCGCGACGAAGGTGTCTTCGTCGGGTGAGATCCCCTTGTACGTGATGGAGTTGCCACCCTCCTCGCCGAGCATCTCTCCTTTCAGCATCGTCAGGTCGTGGATGCCGATGGCACCTTTGACGCGCTTGCGACCCATCGTCGCGTGCAGTTTCTCCTGCAGTTGGATGATGGAGTCGAGACCATCTTCGGAGAGATTGGCCCCGCGGACGACTGCGCCGGTGACGTAGGGTCGCTCGTCGGGGACCGACTCGTCGACCTCGATAGTCCAGTCGGGGTCGTTCGTCGTGGGGACGTACACGCCGCGGTCGTCGCCGTAGTGGTACCGCAGCGACCGGGCGACGCCCTCGACGGAGAGCCGATCTAATCGATCCGGACCGAACTCCAGCTGCATCAGCCCCTCTTCGGTCTCGCCCTCGTACTCGAGGCCCAGACCGAACAGGTCCTGTTTGAGTTGGTCGTCGCTCTTGTCTTCTTTCCCAGTGAGTCGGCGCAGTTCGTCGGGGTCTACGTCTACGACAGGCATCAGTGAAGCACCTCCGTCTCCCGCAGCAGTTCGAGGTCACACAGCGTCCCGTGGACGTCGCGGATGTCCTCGAAGCCGTACATCAACATCAGCAGGCGTTCGAGCGCGAGCCCCCACGCCATCACGTCGCAGTCGACGCCGAGCGGTTCGAGCACCTCGGGACGGAACATCCCCGAGTTGCCGATCTCGATCATCTCGCCCGTCTCCGGATGTCGCCCGAACAGTTCGAACGACGGTTCGGTGTAGGGGTTGTAGTGCGGCTTGAACTGGATGTCCGTGATGCCGAACTGCCGGTAGAACTCCTCGAAGGTGCCCATCAGGTCGCGCACCGAGAGGTCCTCGGCCATCACCCACCCCTCGATCTGGAAGAACTCCAGCAGGTGCGTCGGGTCGAGCGTGTCGTTGCGGTACACTTTCTCGACGGAGAAGTACCGCTGCGGCGGCTCTAACTCGCCCTGCGCGTACCCCGAGAGGTAGCGCATCGACAGCGACGTGGTGTGCCCGCGGAGCGCGATGGCCCGCGCGAACTCCTCGGACCACGGCGAGTGGTAGCCGTCGCCGTCCTCGCCGACGCCGTTGCGGTGGGCGTTCTCCACCTTTTCGACGAGGTCCTCGGGAACCTCCTGGATCGGCGGCACGTCCAGCGCGAAGCGGTCCCAGTGGGTACGCGCCGGGTGGTCCTGCGGCATGAACAGACAGTCGTTGATCCAGAAGTCCGCGTCGGCGTGCGGCCCCTCCATCTCCTTGAACCCCATCCCGACGAGCGTGTCCTTCACGCGGTCTGCGGTCTGTCGGAGGATGTGCGTCTTTCCGCCCTGTGCCGTGGGTGCGTCGGCCTCGACGTTGTACTCGGTGAACTCGACGTCCTGCCACTCACCCGTCGTGAGCAGCTCGGGCGTCAGGCGGTCGACGGTCTGAGCGGCCTCGACGCCCTCCATCAGCGCGGTCACGCCGTCGTCGGTCAGCGTCACCGAGCGCACCGTCCGCTCGTCACGGTCGACGAGTCCGCGGCTCTCCAGTTGGTCGAGGACGGCGTCGTCGACGTCGCTGGCCTGGCCCGCCTCGACGGCGGCGAGTGCGGCCGCCTCCTCGTCGCTGTCGGGGTCCGCGTCGGCGTTCGCCTCGACCTTCCCGCCGTCGATGACGCCGTACCCCTTCCGCGCGAAGTTCGAGAGAGCGATCTGTACCTGCGGGCCGCCGAGTCCCGACGCGCCGATCAGTTGGCCCATCTCGACCGGGTCCGCGTCGGCACCGGCGTCGAGGGCGGCGCGGTAGAGGCGGACCTCGGGAAGCCCCTCATCCAAGTACTCCGCACCCTCGTCAGTGAGGGAGGCGCTGGTCTCAGTTCGTTCTTCGACGGCCAGCAACCCCTCGTCGCGGAGGTCGAACGCCGCACCCGTCACCGTCTCGGGTTTGAGACTGGTCGCCTCCGCCAGTTGGTCGATCGTCAGTGCGTCTGTCGCGCTCGCGGCTTCTAACACCGCGACCTGTGATTCCGGGAGTCGCATGTGGTCGTTGGTTCGGATACCGTGTGGTCGTCAGTTAGCAGTTCCGGGACAGTCGTCTGCGAGTCGTCGACGTCGCGTCGGCGACTCGTCCCGCCCGTCGCACCGAGTCGAACGGGTTCGCACGCCGGGTCACCGGTGCGGAGAGTGAGTCCGGCACCGCGACGGCGACGTGGTCCACCGCCCTCTTTAGGCGCGGAAGAAGAAACCGAACCCGTCGGTGGTCGGTTCGCGAACTGGCCTCGCAACGTCGGGTTCGGACGTCATACTCGTGGAAGGGTCGTTGTCGGTGAAAAACGTTCTGCACCCGTCGACCCCGTCACGGACGTGGAGGACGGCGTGTCGCCGACTACTCCCCGTTCGGCGCGACGCCGCGGCGGTCGGACTCCAGCGAGAAGTCGAGGTCGTCCAGCAGCTCCTCTGCCTCCTCGCGTTTCTCCTGGTGGTCTTCGAGGAACTCGCGCATCAACTCGGCCGCCTGTTCCTTGCAGCCACCACAGAGGCGTTCGCCACCGACACACTCGTCGTAGACTTTCTTGGCGAACTCGTCGTCGTCGCCAGACAGCAGGTACGCGTACAGTTCGTAGACGGGACACTTGTCGGCCTCGCCGCCGAGTTCGCGCTGCTCTTCGGCGGTACTCCGGCCGCCCGTCGTCGCCGCCTTCACCTTGTCGTAGCCGTCTTCGGGGTCGTCGAGCAGGCTGATGTGACTCGCCGGGATCGACGAGGACATTTTCCCGCCCGTGAGGCCGGTCATGAAGCGGTGGTAGATCGACGACGGCGGGACGAACCCGTAGCCGCCGTTGTCGAGTTCGATCTCGCGGGCGAGGTCCTCGGCCTCGGCTCGCGACAGCTCGAAGGCGTCGACGTGCTCCTCGAAGACGCGCTTCTCGCCGTCGACGGCCTCGATGAGCGCCTCGAACGCCTCTTCTGTGGCGTTTCTGTCGAGGAACCGCGTCCGCGGGCGGAGCGGCTCTTTCCCGGCGGAGCGGAGTTTCGCGATGGCTCCGTCGCGGGCGCTGTCGGGAGTGAGTTCGGCTTCGAGCCAGTCGGCGGCGTCCTCACAGCGGACCGTCTCGTCCTCGTCGAGGTCGTCCGCGAGAGCGCTGTACGCGCCGGCGACGAGCGGTCGCTCCTCGTCGTCGAGTTCCTGGCTCAGGAACGCCTCGGTCACCTTGAAGAAGCGCATCCGGGTCGCGAGATCACGGGCGAACCGGACGTGGGGGTCCTGGTCGGGGCCAACCGGGATGACCGTCGGTTTCGGCTTCTCCATCTGCGGGTAGAGGATGTCCGCCATCTGCGTGACGACCGACTGCATGTGCGAGACGTTCGTCTCCCCGTCGAAGCCGTAGATGGCCTGGAACTCCGAGAAGTTGGCCTTCCCGCCGAGCTCGAAGGCGAGATCCTGAAGCTCTCTGTTTTGACTCTGCCGGTAGAGCGTCCCGTCGTCGACGTCGAAGCCGAGCGCGATGAGCGAGAGGAGGTAGTCGCGGGCGTGTTCGTCGATCTCGTCCCACGTCAGTCCGCGCGCCGAGTGGGCTTCGAGGTCGGCGATGAGGCCGTAGGCGTCGCCGCCCTGCTGTTGGTGCCAGATGATCTCGTCGAAGACGAGCTTGTGGCCGATGTGAGGGTCGCCCGTCGGCATGAACCCCGACAGGACGGCGAAGTCGTCGCCCTCGCGCATCGCTCTGGCGACGGGGCGGTAGTCGCGGTGGCCGAAGATGACGCCGCGTCGCATCAGATAGTGCGGACGGGGCACCTCGTCGAGCAGTTGGTCGAACTCCTCGATACCGAACTCCTCGAACAGTTTGCGGTAGTCCGAGACAGTCGACGAGCCCCAGGGGTCGAGTCGGACGTCGTCGGCACCGGCGGTGTCGGCGTCCGTGCCACCGTCAGTCGTCGCCTGCGTCGGTTCCTCAGTCTCGGGGTCCGTGTCTCGGGTCATGGTGTGAGTCGGGCGACCGAAAGCCAGTCTATGCCTTCGTTGGCGTCGGTCAGCGCAAAAACCATTCGCTTCCGTACCCCGCCGGCGAGACGGACGTCGAGCGCCAGATCGCGCGGCGCGAAGACGTGTGTCGAGGGAAGAACTCGGATCAGATGCTCCGAGTGGCTGAGGTTCGACACCGACTCCACCTCGGCGTACGTCCGGAAGTCCGCGCCGAACTTGTAGCCCGTCTTGGGGACGATCTGTCGCTCACGCAGCGTCGAGTAGACCGCCAGTCGACGGTCGAACCGTTCGCCCTCGACCGCACGGCCGCAGTCGACGACGGCGGCGTGGGCGTCGGCGTCGGCGTCTCCCGCGCCGTCGAGCGCGAGCACGCCGTCGGCCGCGAGCGACGCGGCCTCGACCAGCGAGAGCTGGATCGCCCCCTCGACCTCGGCGTCGCGGCCCGTCAGCGGCTGGCCGTAGAAGCCGTACTCGTACAGCGACTCGGGCGCGTCCCAGACGACGACGCGGTCTTCGAGTAGGACGCCGGAGAGCGACTGTGGGGGAGTGTAGTCGGTCGCGCCGTCGAGTTCCGGCGTCGTCGCTTCCAGATAGGTCAGTTCGCTCTCCTCGTCGACGACGGCGAGCACCACGTTCTCTGCGAGCAGTTCGTTCGCCGGCACCGACTGGCGTTCGCCGACGACGCGGACGCGGTGTTCGACCGCGTCCTCGCCGGGCCCCGTCCCGCGCGGGTGGACGACGAAGTCGTACGCCGACAGCGGGAGGTCGCCGTCGTCGTCGCGTGCGCCGGGCCAGCCCTCGCGCGTCGGCGAGAGGTAGAACCCGCGTCCCCGGAGGTCGACGTAGACCAGGAAGCGCAGCGCGAACCGCTCGCGCGCGCCGGTCGAGGCGACGAAGAACTCCTCGAACCCCATCCCGTCGACGGCGTCGAGGTCGCCGCGGAAGAGCAGGTGCGCCGCCTCGACGCGGGAGAGGTCGATCTCGTTGCCCCCGGCCGGTCGGCCGTAGCCCCGCGAGTCGTAGAACCGCTGGCGAGCGTCGCCGCCGACCCGCACGACGTCGCCCTGTAGATGTCCGTCCATGGTGTACGGAGCGGGAGAGAGCGACAAAGGGTCGTCGGTGTTCTACGGCCCGGAATCGCCCCGCCCGTCGTGCCCATCTCGGTACCGCTCGCAGGTCCCGTCGAGACACCGTCGACCGGCGGCCGTCTCGAACACCGGGAGCCCGCAGTCGCAGTCGTCGACGACGACGCCCGTCGGCAGCGAGAACGCCGTGTCGCACTCGGGGTAGGCGTCGCAGCCGGCGACGAGGTGACCGCCCTTCCCGCGGACGATGCGGAGCGGGGAGCCACAGTCCGGACAGCTCCACTCGCCGTCGAACCGCTCGGTGACGTGCTCGGGCAGCGAGTCACAGCGGTAGTCGGTACACAGTTCGAAGACGTCGCCCCGCTCGACTCGAAGCAGGGGGAGGCCGCAGTCCTCGCAGGTCCGGTCGAGCACCGTCGCCCCCGTCGGGAGGCCGTAGCTGGCCTCGCAGTCGAGACAGCGGACGTCGCCGCCGGCTCGGACGAGCGCCCCTCCGCAGTCGGGGCAGGTGCCGACCGGGACGCCCGCCGCGGAGACGGGGACGTCCCGTCGGGTCGTCATCGCGTGCGAGACGACGCGGAGCGTCTGGTCGCCCGCCCGTGCGGTCACGCCGAACCCCTCGTCGTCGGCCTCGATAGTCACGCTGTCGGCGCGAGTCAGCCACGCGACGGGCTGGTAGCCGTCTGCGTCGTGGACGAGGACGGTCTTGTCGGGTTTGACGACGACCACCACGTGACCCCGTTGGGTTCTGTCGCGGGTTCCCTCGAACGTCGTCGTGCAGTCGCCGGCGAACAGCCGTGTCATTTCGGTCACGGAACGGGATGGACGCGTCTTCGGCCTTAAAATTCGACCTCGACGGTGACTGTAGGTTTACACAGTGTCTTCGTGAAAAGAAGTATCAAAATAACCACAAGATACTTGTTAGTATTGTTAGAATATAATGTCAATGCCAAACGAAGATCGTGAACCCTCCCTGAGTCGACGGTGGTTCCTCCGAGGAACCGCAGCGGCCGGGAGCGCCTCACTCGCCGGCTGTGCCGGCCTCACCGACGATTCGGATACCGACACCGAGACGCCCCGTCTCACCGACAGCACTTCCCCGACCGACACCCCCGCCCCGATGATGCAGAACACTCCCCGCGCGAAAGGACCGCTCGCGAGTCGCCCCGACGAACCCGACGAGGAGGGGTTCGAGTACCTCGTCGATCGGGGGCGGCAGGAGGGTGCGCTGTTCGTCTGGCAGGGCGACGAGTGGAAACTGCTCGACGCCTACGCCGGCGGCGCACAGTTCGGCGACCTCGCGGGCCGCCGCGTCGCCTCGATGTTCGCCACGGGCGGCAGCGGGACGGTCGAAGACCCGTGGACGATCGACGACGCGGCGATGCAAGAGCCCGGCGTCCTGCTGTTCGACGAGGGCGAGTTCCGCTCGAACGGGCTGACGACGAACGCCGAGATCGACCACGAGGAGACCAACATCTGGCTCCGCGGGGCCGGAACGCGCGCCACCTCGCTCACGAAGGGCAGCGAGGACGGCCACCTCATCGAGTTCGCCAACGGCGACGAGAGCGGCAACTTCGGCGGCGTCACCGACATGTCCGTCTACGGTGAGTATCCGGAGGACGGGACGCAGTCGGAGGGGCATCTCCTCTACTCGAACGGCGACATCATCGACCTCACCCTGGAGAACCTCATCGTCCGCTACGGCTGGGACGACGCCATCCACATTGCGCCCTCCGCGTCCGGGACGCGGATGCACAACCTCTGGGCTGAGAACAGCGGCGGGTGGGCGATCTGGGTCGACGGCGGCACCCGTGCGAAAGCCTCCGACCTCCACATCGTCAACTGCAAGGCGGGCGGCCTCCACTTCGAGGTCTCCAGCAGCCACGTCGAGGGCGTCTCGGTCTATCTCTGCTGGCCGGGGATGGAGTTCGAGTGCCGACACACGGAGGTCTCCGACGGCTACATCGTGAAGACGCTCGAAGGGATCGCTCTCCACGACGCCGCCAAGAGCGAGGAGAACAAGTACACCAACTTCTCGATCGTCGACTCGAAGACCGCCGTCCACGCCGCGGGCGACAACTCGATGTACACCAACTTCGGCGTCCGCGACACCCGCCAACAGGTGTTCCGCGTCCCCGGCGACGGCGTCCAGATCAACGGGCTCGACGTCATCAACTTCGGCAGCACCGGCACCGCCGCGCTCAGACTCGCCGGTGACGGCGTCTACGTCGCGAACGTCACGCTCGACCAGCGCGACAGCGGCTACGACAGCAACACCATCGCCCGTATCGAGGGGAACCGCACCGTCCTCAACGGGATCGTCGGCCACGGCGACCGCGACTGGGGGATCGACGTCGCCAGCGGGGCGACCGAGACCGTGCTGGCGAACGTCTCCGGAGTCGCACGCTCGGCGCTTGACGACAGCGGCGCCCGGACGCTGTTCAACGGCGAGGGGACGAACGACGGCAACCCCGCCTCCAGCGGCGAGTGGAACGGTCACGGCGACTACGCTCACGACATGGGTGCGGTCGTCTGGGACACCTCAACGTCGCCGTGGACGCCGTACCGTGCCGACGGCGACGGCAACTGGCTCTCGCTGCGATAACGCTCGCCGCCAGAGACGCTTTGTGGGTGCGGTGCGCCCGTCCAGACGATGACCGCGATGGACACACCACGCGCCGTGCTGTTCGACATGGACGGCGTCATCGTCAACTCCGAGGACTACTGGCACGTCTTCGAAGAGGAGACGCTCTTTCCGGAGACGCTCGCGGACGAGCGCCCCGACAACGACGAGATCACGGGGATGAACTACCGCGAGATCTACGACTATCTCGACGCGAACTACGAGACGACCGTCTCGAAGGCCGAGTTCGTCGACCTCTACAACGAGACGTCGAAGAAGATCTACGGCGAACAGGTCGAACTGATGGACGGGTTCGACCGCCTCACCGGGACGCTCCGGGACCGCGGGACGAAACTCGCCGTCGTCTCCTCGGCCCCCAAGTCGTGGATCCAGACGACGATCGACCGCTTCGAACTGGGTCCGTTCGACCTCGTTCTCAGTGCCGAGGACATCGACGCCCCCGGCAAACCCGAGCCGCACATCTACGAACACGCCGCCCGCGAGGTCGACGCCACCCCCGAGGACTGCACGGTCGTCGAGGACTCCGAGAACGGCGCGACGGCGGCCGCCCGCGCCGACACCTACGTCGTCGGCTACCGAACCGAGACGAACGCCGAGACGGATCTGTCGATGGCGGACGTCGTCGTCGAGGGGCCACAGGAACTGCGCGCCGAGTTGTTGGACTGACCGGTCGACGCCGCGACCGGACACCGTCGGCTACTCAGCATCCGCCGCCCGCCCCTCCGGCGGCACCGGCACCCGCACAACTGGCGGCGCTCGCGCCGGCAGCGGCGGCGGCCGCCGACCCACCGAAGACGACCGCCGCGTCGTTCGTGTGACTGTAGTCTCTGCACTCGCCCCACGCGACCGGGGCGATCTCGTCGTCGATGTCGTGCGCCGCGTCGACGGCGTCCCGGAGGTCGGAGCGAGTGAACCCGGCGTCGGTCGCGTAGCGGTCGACCAACGAGTCGGTGAGCGCGACGCGACGACACGCTTCTGCCTCGAACAGTTCGTCGCCATCGAACGTGAACTGGACGTCGTAGTGGCGGACGAACACGTCGTCGAAGGGCGTCTGAAGCGCCTCGACCGCCTCGCCGACGAGGTCCCAGACGAGGTCGGGGTCGGGGTTCTCGACGTCCTCGCCGAGCGAGAACCGTGCGATCGGGACGACGACCGGTTCGCCGTCCGGCCCCTCGTTGACGACTGCGACGCCCGTCACGCCGCAGTCCTCGACGGCGTAGCCCGTGCGGTCGACGGCGTCGCGGAGCGTCTCGTCGGCGTCGTGCTGGCGGGATTCGAGGTCGACCTGTTCGTCCGGCGTGTCGTCACCGAGCAGTCGTTCGAGCAGGGAGGGCATCACAGAGAGCTGTCGTCGCCAGCGACTTCGGTCTTGTGTCGCGGTACGGGCGGAGTAGCTCGACTACTCCACGTCGACGACCCGCGACTCCCGGGACGGCAACAGCGGGAGGTCGGGGAACGACACCTCGACGACGAACTCCAGTTCGTCCTTCGCGCCGAACACGCCGACCGGGACGGTCTCGGCGTCCGAGAGGTAGGTCGTCGTCTCGCTCATCTCGACGCCGTTGACGGTCACGCGGATGCCCGCCCGCGCCGACCCGCCGACGTTCCGCACCGTCACGTCACACATCTCGTTTTCTCCCCGTTCGATACTCGTCGGGAACTCGCCCCACTCGACCTCGATCCGCGGTAGCGACGCCGCCGCCTCGACGACGCGCTCTGCGACGCCTGCCGACATCCCCGCGCGAGTGAGTTCCGAGGCGCCGGCGTCGACGACGTCGGTCGGCGAGGTGAGACCGCCGGTGGCGAGCGTGCTCGCGCGACCCGACCCGACGCCGTCGATGGCGGTGAGACCGACGGCGTCGCGGCCGACGCCGTGTTCGACGCGAGCCTCCACGCGGGAGGCGAGGTTTGCGGCACGCGGACCGGTGAAGCGGTCGAGAAACTCCCGGAGCGCGGCGAGCAGGCGCAGCGCGTTCTGTCGGATGACCCACGCGTCGCTGCGGAGTTCCGAGGGGGTCGACCCGGTCATGCTGGCCTCGAGGATGGCGAGCACCTTCCGGTTGCCGTCTTCGAGCGACGTCTCGCCCGTGAGTACCGACTCGACCGCCTCGCTCTCGGACTGTCGCGCGGAGACGGAGTCGAACTCGGCGGCCCCGGCGACGGTCTCGAGGACGGTGTCGACGGTGATCGTCTCGCGCTCACAGAGGTCGCGGAACCGCCGTGCGGTGTCGAGTCGGAGGTAGTACTTCGAGGCCAAGTTTCCGAGGGGCGTGGCGTCGACGCCGAGGTTCTCGTCGGTGGCGACGAACTCCTGGGAGACGAGCCCTTCGAGAGTGTCGCGGACGCGCTCGCGGAGGTCCTCGAAGTCGTAGCGGTCGGGGTTGTTGCGGGCGCGGACGTAGTAGAACGTCGTCTCCAGCCACGAGATCACGTCGTCGAGGTCGCCGATGGTGCCCATCGCGATCTCGGCGTTGAGATGCGAGTCCAGATCCTCGGCGAGTCGCGACTCGATCTCCTTGCCCTCGCGGAGGAGTCGACGGTACTTGTCGGCCTCCGAGCGGTCGCAGACGACCCAGCCGTAGCCGACGTCGTCGTACCCCGGTCGGCCGGCGCGGCCGAGCATCTGCAGCACGTCCAGCGGGCTGATGTCGACGTCGCCCTCGAGCGGGTCGTGGTGTTTCGTATCCCGGATGACGACGCAGCGCGCGGGGAGGTTGACTCCCCACGCGAGCGTGGAGGTCGAGAACAGCAGTTTCACCTTCCCCTCCTTGAACCAGCGTTCGACGCGGTCGCGGTCGTCCTTTCCGAGGCCGGCGTGGTGGAACGCCACGCCGTCGAGCACCGACTTCCGGAGGGTGTCGTTGGCCAACTCTTTGGCCTCGCTGTGGAAGTCGTAGTCGCCGCGCGAGCCGACGGGGACGTCGCGTTCGGCGATCTCGTCGCGGGCCTTCTGGGCGGCCATCACGGAGTCCTGTCGCGAGGCGACGAATACCAGCGACTGGCCGTCCTCGCGGATGTGGGGTTCCGCGAGGTCGATGGCGCGGTAGAGCCGTCGGTACTTGTCGGCGAAGGAGTTCTCGCCGTGCGTGTAGGTCTTGACGTCGGCGTGGAGGTCCACCGGTCGGTAGTCGTCGCCGAACTCGAACGTCGCCTCGGGCGGCGCGTCGAGCCACTCGGCGACGTCCTCGACGTTCGGCATCGTCGCCGACAGCGCGACGACCCGCGGGTCGCAGATGCGCCGGAGTCGCGAGACGGTCACTTCGAGCACACCGCCGCGCTGCTCGGAGTCGAGCAGGTGGACTTCGTCGATGACGCAGCAGTCGACCTGTGTGATGAAGGAGTAGCGCGGCGACTCGTGCTTTCTGGTGGCTGAGTCGGTCTTCTCCGGCGTCATCACGAGGATGTCCGCGCGCTCGGCACGCCGGGGGTTCAGGTCGCGTTCGCCGGTGACGACGTAGACGGAGTAACCGAGGTTCTCGAAGCGCTCCCACTCGCTCTCCTTCTCGTTGGTCAGCGCGCGCATCGGCGCGACGAACAGCGCGGTACCCCCGTCGCGCAGACAGCGGCAGATGGCCAACTCCGCGAGGGCGGTCTTGCCGCTCGCCGTGGGCGCGCTGGCGACGATGTTGTCGTCGCCGTCGAGGATGGCCGGCAGGGCCTCACGTTGCATCCGGTTGAACTCCTCGAAGCCGAAGGCGTCGGCGAACTCCGGGACGGCCTCTGCGACCTTCACCGGCCATCACCGCCGCAGACTGGGGACACGCTCATCGGATACAAACGGGGGGTACGGAGCCAAAGGCGTTTCCGTCCGGCGTGACCGTCTCCGGACGAGTCACCCGAGCAGGTTCAGCGCCCACCGGACGAGTTCCGACCCTGCGAACAGCGCCCCCTCGACGCGGGAGAGCACCCGCCCCGACCACAGCGCAGCGACCATCACGACGGACACGCCGAGCAGCCAGCCCAGCGTCTCCAGCGCGGCTGGACCGACGGCCAGCGGGCGGATCACGGCTGCGAGACCCATGATGCCGACGACGTTGAAGACGTTGCTCCCGACGACGTTGCCGACGGAGACGCCGAGACTCCCTCGCCGGATGGCCACGAGCGAGACGGCGAACTCGGGCGTCGAGGTCCCCGCCGCGACGATGGTGCCGCCGATGACCCACTCGGAGATGCCCGCCCCTCTGGCCAACGCCGACGCCGCCTGCACCAGCAGGTCGCCGCTCACGAGGACGAGAGCCAACCCCCCGAACAGGAGGAGACCGTCGCGACCGCGGAACGAGACTCGGTCGGTCGCGTCAGTGGTTACCGCCGTCGCGGCGGCCGTCCCGCCGTTCGGCTCCACCTCCTCGACCGTAAACCGTCCGGTCCAGAGGAGAGAGGCCGTGTAGGCGACGAACAGGCCGACGAGCACGCCCCCCTCCAGCCGCGTGACGGTGCGGTCGAACAGGACCGCCCCGCCGACGAGCGTACTCGCGAGCAGCGCGAGACCGTCTCGTCGGACGAGCGACTCCGCGATGGGGATGGCCCGGACGAACGCGACGACGCCGAGGATGAACGCCAGGTTGTAGATGTTCGACCCGAGGACGTTGCCGACGGCGATGTCGCCCAACCCCTTGAGCGCGGCGTCGGCCGTGACCGCGAGTTCCGGCGTCGACGTGCCCGCGGCGACGACCGTCAGCCCGATGGTGAGCTCCGAGAGACCGAAGCGCCGGGCGAGTCGCACGACTGCGTCGACGAGGAGTCGCGCCCCGACCCACAGCCCGAGCACCGTCACGACGACGACACCGAGTTGAACCGCAGTTCCTCCCACCATCTTCTACGGGGAGAAAACCGTTGGGAGAGGGATGAGAGTTGGGGGCGAGCGACGCGGACGGTCGGCGTTCAATCCGCCGCGGTCGACCCCGCGCTCTCGGCGGCCCGTTCCAGCATCCCGTCGCGCGTCGAGTACCAGTAGTAGCCACCCAGCCAGACCGCCGCGGCGACGTTCGACAGGGTGACCGCCCAGAACGCCGCCTCGACGCCCCTCGAGAGGACGAACGCGCCGCCGGCGGCGATGGGGAGCCGGACGCCCCAGTACTGCACCATCGTCGACCACATGCTGACGTTCGTCCGACTCGCGCCGTTGAACCCCGCTTCGAGCGTGTAGATCGCGCCGAGCGCCCAGTAGCCGAACACGAGGATCTGGAGGTAGAGCACGGTCGACTGGAGCGCCGGCCCGGAGATGTCGGGGACGAACACCTGCGCGATGGTCGCCGGGAAGAGATACTGGACGACGCCGACGGCGGAGAGTCCGACGGCGGCGACGGCGACGCCGACCCACGTCGTGCGTTCGGCGCGTTCGGGGTGGTCCGCGCCGAGGTTCTGTCCGATGACGCTCGTCGCCGCCTGACCGAGCCCGCCCGCGGGGACGAACGCGATGGTCGAGACGCGCGCGCCGATGGTGTAGGCCGCCAGTCCCGCCGCCCCGCCGGCGATCGAGACGACGGAGACCATGAGCACGCGAGCGAGTTGCCGCCCCGTGTTCTGGACGGCGACCGGGTAGCCGACTTCGACGAGTTCGCGGAAGAGGTCCGGGCGGAGCGTGAGCGCGTCGCGGGTGAGCGTGAACCCGGTGTCGTCTCGCGTCGTGTACCAGAGCGCCACCAGCGTGCCGACGGCGTAGCCGACGCCCGTCGCGACGGCCGCGCCGAAGATCTCCCAGCGGGGGAACTCCCACCAGCCGAGGATGAGGAAGGGGTCGAGCACGAGGTTGACGACGATGGCAGAGACGTTGACGACGAACGCGGTGCGGGTGTCGCCCCACGCCGTGAACCCGCTCTCGAGGGTGTCGCTGAGCGCAGAGGGGAGCAGTGCGTAGACGGCGAACGCCGTCAGGTAGGTGACGGCCAGCGGGGCGACCGCGGGCGAGGGGTTCAGCAGGGCGACCAGTTCGTCGCCGAAGGCGACGACGACGCCGGCGAGGATCAACGAGACGGGGAGGACGAGCGCGACGGCGTTGAACGGGACGCGGCGCGCACCTTCGACGTCGTCCGCGCCGACCCGTTGGGAGGTGAGGATCTGGCTGCCCACGAACAGCATGACGAGCGGGACCATGAGCAGCGCCGTGTAGGGGATGACGAGACCGACTGCGGCGACCGCCTCCTCGCCGAGGCGACCGACCCAGAAGATGTCGACGACCGACTGGGCGACCAGCGCGAAGTTCTGAGCGACGAGCGGGGCCGCCAGAACGAGAAGTGCGCGGGGGATAGAGCCCTCGGTGATCTCGTCTTTCGCGAGGTCGAACATGGTTGTACTTTCGTTCAAGATGACATACAATAAATGTTTGTCGATGCGTCCCATTCACACCGACGAGGCGACGCCCGTCACTCGCCGATGGTGGACTCCTCGGGGCGGAGGGCGCTGTCGACGAGCGCGCGGTGACCGCGACGGAGTCGCTCGGAGACGGCCTGCTGAGAGATACCCAGGTGCTCGGCCAGTTCGTCCATCGTCACCTCTCGCGGGACGTCGAAGTAGCCCGCCTCGGCCGCGGTGACGAGCGTCTCGTACTGGTCTTCCGAGAGGCCGAACCCGCCCCGCCCGGTCGACCGCTCGAGCTCGTGGATGTTCCGGACGGTGAACGTGAGGTCGGCGTCCGCACAGAACTCGCTGGTCGACGAGAGCGACGTCCGGTTCGGAAAGAGGACGCGGAGCTGCCAGTGGGTGTCGCGACCGTGCATGTCGACGACGGCGGCGGACTCCTCGGAGACCATGTAGAGGACGACCTCGACGTCGTCACTCCACTCCATCCGGTAGAGTCGCTCCCGTTCGAGGTCGTCGACGAGACGGGCGTCGGTGACGGAGGGGTCGGCTTCGAGCGCCGCTTCCAACCCACTCAGGTCGTCGCCCGAGATCTGGACGTACGGCGTCAGCTGTTCCTGGTGGGCGACGATCCGAACCACCTCGAAGTCGGCGTTCGGGAACGCGGAGAGCGTCTCGTAGAGGGCGAACTCCTCGGCCGGAAGTTCGACCTCGGCAATGGTGCTCATAGCATACTCACCGGGAGTCACGGGATTCAAAGTAGCGGCCGACGGACCGGAACCGTCACCGTCGACGTGTTTCGAACGGTAGTGAGGGTTGATGACAGTCCAGACACATTCACCTCTCCGCCGTCGTGCGGTTCTGAATATACAGGCACAATCTGTTTTCCCTCTGGCGTTGACCAGACGAACGAACCATGAGCACGATTCGACCGACCGATCGGGAGCTCGTCCCCGTCGGTTGGGTGCAGACGTCGTGGGGGGACACGCTTCGGTTCGTCCACCGGGAGACGGGCTTACATTTCGAAGCAGCGTGTGAAGGACCATCGGCGAAGCCGTGCGTCGGTGACACCGGCGGGTGGCAGCTCCGGTGTCGGAAGTCCGTCGGAGAGACGGAGACGGTCGCGCCGCTGTGTCGCGCGTCGACCGAGCAACGGGCGAGAGAGCAGCTCGACGAGTGGATGCAGACGTACAACCGACTGAGAGAACAGTACGACTGGGACGACACCGTCGCGGTCGCAACGGTCGCCGACAGACTGTGCGGCGAGAGCAAACACGCGCCGGGTATCGATATCGACGACCGGCAGCGGGGGTGGTGACGAGCGGAATGTCACGGAGCACTCAGCCAGCGAGCGAGCGCGCCGCGCTCGACGACGATCTCGTCGACGGCCGGAACCTGCTCGTCGTCTCCAACCGGGAGCCGTACCAACACCGCTACCGCAACGACGGCGAGGGGATCGTCGTCGACGAACCTGTCGGCGGGCTGACCGCCGGCCTCGACCGCGTGATGCAACGGACGGGCGGCACGTGGATCGCGTGGGGTGACGGCGACGCCGACCCCGAGGTCGTCAACACCGCAAACTGCGTCGACGTCCCGCCGGACGACCCCAAGTACACGCTCAAACGCGTCTGGTTGGGCGAAGAGGAGATGTGCGAGTACTACTACGGGTTCAGCAACCAGGTGCTCTGGCCGCTGTGTCACGACCTCGTCGGGAAGGCGAAGTTCGAGGGGTCGTTCTGGAAGCGGTATCAGGCGGTCAACGAGACGTTCGTCGACATCGTCGCCGACCGAGCGGACGACGACACGGTCGTCTGGTTCCAGGACTACCATCTCGCGCTCGCGCCGCGACTGGCCCGTGAGAAACTCCCGGAGGCGACGTTCCTGCAGTTCTGGCACATCCCGTGGCCGGCGTGGGACACGTTCCGCGTCTGCCCGCAGCGACAGGAGTTGCTCGAGGGGCTGCTCGGCAACGACCTGCTCGGCTTCCACATCGAGCGCTACTGCCAGCACTTCCTCGACTGCGTCGAGAACTGTCTCGACGAGGCGACCGTCGACCGGGAGACGGGAGAAGTCCACTACGACGGACGGACGACTCGCGTGGCGGCGTTCCCGATGACCGTCGACGCCGACCGGATCGAGCGGCTGAGCGGGGTCGACGACGACTTCTGGCCCGCGTTCAAACGGAAACACGGCATCGGTGAGGAGACGAAGGTCGCCGTCGGCGTCGAGCGCCTCGACTACACGAAGGGCATCCCCGAACGGCTCGAGGCGTTCGAGCGCTTCTGGGAGGAGCACCCCGAGTGGCAGGGGAAGCTCACCTACGTCCAGAAGGCCAGCGAGAGCAGAGTCGAGATCCCCGCCTATCAGGAGCTCATTCAGACCGTCGAGGAGAAGATCGCTCACCTCAACGACCGCTTCGGCACCGACGACTGGACCCCGGTCGTCTACGTCGACGAGACGCTCCCCGACGAGGAGCTGTACGGGCTGTACCGCCACAGCGACCTCGCGGTCGTGACCCCCATCCGCGACGGGATGAACCTCGTCGCCAAGGAGTACGTCGCCGCCCAGACCGACGGCGACGGCGTGCTTCTCCTGAGCGACCTCGCTGGCGCCGACGAGAGTCTCGGCGACCACGCGCTCACCGTCGAACCGTACGACACCGCCGCGTTCGTCGACCAGATCGAAGCCGCACTCACCATGTCGCCGGACGAACGGACCCGACGGATGCGTCTGCTGCGCGAGCAGGTCTGCGGCGACGACCTCGACTCGTGGATCAGGTCGCTGTTCGGCGCGGTCGACGCGCTCGGCGAGCGGACTCCGACCGACCGTGACGAGTGAGGAGGGACGCTCGTCGGCCGCAGTCGTGACGGCGACGACCCCGGCGTGACCCCGGGTCGGTTCCGGTCCGACCCTCCCGACGTAATCCTCACGTTTTTGCCTCACCGCCCGAACAAGGAGCTATGAGCAGCAGGCGCAAGCCAGACTGGCTGAAGATGCGCCCGCCGGCGGGCCAGCGGTTCACGGAGATCAAACAGACCCTCCGCGACCGCGACCTCCACACGGTCTGTGAGGAGGCCAACTGCCCGAACCTCGGCGAGTGCTGGAGCGGCCGTGACGGCCCGGGAACGGCGACGTTCATGCTGATGGGCGATCGCTGTTCGCGCGGCTGTAACTTCTGTGACGTCCAGACGGGCGGGATGGAGCCGCTCGACCCCGAGGAACCCGCGAACGTCGCCGAGGCGGTCGCCGAGATCGGACTCGACTACGTCGTGCTCACCTCCGTCGACCGCGACGACCTCCCCGACCAGGGCGCGGCGCACTTCGCCGAGACGATCCGCGAGATCAAGCGACGCGACCCCTCGACCCTCGTCGAAGTCCTGATTCCGGACTTCCAGGGTCGGCCCGACTGCGTCCGGGAGATCATCGAGGCCGAACCCGACGTCGTCGCGCACAACATCGAGACGGTCGAGCGCCTCCAGTGGCCCGTCCGGGACAGGAGAGCGAGATACGACCAGTCGCTGTCGGTGCTCGAACAGGTCGAAGCGGAGTCCGACATCTACACGAAGACGAGCATCATGCTCGGCCTCGGCGAGTACGACCACGAGATCTACCAGACGCTCTCGGACCTCCGGGAGGCCGACGTCGACATCGTCACGCTCGGCCAGTATCTCCAGCCCTCGCGCTCGCACCTCGACGTCTTCGAGTACGTCCATCCCGACGCCTTCGAGACGTGGCGGCGGGTCGCCGAAGACGAGTTGGAGTTCCTCTACTGTGCCTCGGGGCCGATGGTTCGCTCGTCGTACAAGGCGGGCGAACTGTTCGTCGACGCCCTGCTCCGTGACGGGAAGGACGTCGACCAGGCCCGCGCCGAGGCACGAGCGGCCAGCCACTGAGACCGCCGTCCGCTCTGAGGACGTCTCTCGCCCTGCCGACTCAGCCGTTCTGCCCCGTCGTCTCCTTCGCCGACCGTCCCAATTGTTCCCGTTCGTCCATTACCGACCGTAGAAATCCGGGTCCCCGTAACGATTCGTCCAACTTTGAGACAATATACGGAGAACCGGACGGTTTTCACGCCGAAGCCGAACAGAACCGGACGAGGACGGCAAGAATGCCAACTATAGTAAACTATTTACGAAAATCATTTAATGCGGGCGAGTGACCGTTCGTCCATGCAACGGAGGGTTGGACTGTGAGTACGCTGCAACGGGACCCCGAAGAGCAGGTACAGGTTCTCGACGAGGACGGGGGTGTGGTCGGCGAGCTACCGGATCTCGCCGACGACGAACTCGTCGAGATGTACCGAGCGATGCGACTCGCTCGGCACTTCGACAAACGCGCCGTCAGTCTCCAGCGGCAGGGACGGATGGGGACGTATCCGCCGCTCTCTGGGCAGGAAGGGGCCCAGATCGGGAGCGTCATGGCGCTCGACGACGACGACTGGATGTTCCCGAGCTATCGGGAGCACGGGGGGGCGGTCGTCCGCGGCGTCCCGCTGACCCAGACGCTGCTCTACTGGATGGGTCACGAGGACGGCAACCGGATGGCCGAGGGCGTCAACGTGTTCCCCGTCGCCGTCCCCATCTCGACGCAGATCCTCCACGCCACCGGCGCGGCGTGGGCGTCGAAACTGAAAGGCGAGGGAGAGAAGGCGTTCATCTGTTACTTCGGCGACGGCGGCACCAGCGAGGGCGACTTCCACGAGGGACTCAACTTCGCTGGCGTCTTCGACACGCCGAACGTCTTCTTCTGTAACAACAACCAGTGGGCCATCTCGGTGCCGCGGGAGCGACAGACCGCCTCGAAGACCATCGCGCAGAAGGCGGTCGCCTACGGGTTCGAGGGCGTTCAGGTCGACGGGATGGACCCGCTCGCGGTGTACAAGGTGACGCGCGAAGCGGTCGAGAAGGCGAAAGACCCCGGCGAGAAACGTCGGCCGACGCTCATCGAGGCGGTGCAGTACCGCTTCGGTGCCCACACCACCGCCGACGACCCGACGGTGTACCGCGACAGCGACGAGGTCGAGAAGTGGAAGGCAAAAGACCCGATCCCGCGACTCGAGACGTTCCTCCGCGAGACGGGGCGACTCGACGACGAGCGCGTCGACGCGATCACTCAGTCGGTCGAAGACGAGGTGGCAGAGGCCATCTCTGAGGCCGAGTCGATGCCGCGGCCGGATCCCTCGGAGATGTTCGAGCACGTCTACGACGACATGCCCGCCCACCTCCGCGAACAGATGGAGGACCTCGAACACCTCCGCGAACAGTACGGCGACGAAGCATTCCTGAGAGAGTAAATGAGTACACAGAATCTCACCCTAGTCCAGGCAGTACGGGACGGTCTCTACACCGAAATGAAGCAGGACGACGACGTCGTCGTGCTCGGCGAGGACGTCGGCAAGAACGGCGGCGTCTTCCGCGCCACCGAGGGACTGTACGACGAGTTCGGCGAGGACCGCGTCATCGACACCCCCCTCGCCGAGTCCGGCATCGTCGGCACCTCCATCGGGATGGCCGCCTACGGGCTCAAACCGGTGCCAGAGATGCAGTTCTCCGGCTTCATGTACCCCGCGTTCGACCAGATCGTCTCCCACGCCGCACGCCTGCGCAACCGGAGTCGCGGACGGTTCACCTGTCCGATGGTCGTCCGTGCGCCGTACGGCGGCGGCATCCGCGCGCCCGAACACCACTCGGAGTCGAAGGAGGCGTTCTACGCCCACGAGGCCGGACTGAAGGTGGTGATCCCGTCGACGCCGTACGACACCAAGGGGCTGCTCATCTCGGCCATCCGCGACCCCGACCCGGTCATCTTCCTCGAACCGAAGCTCATCTACCGCGCGTTCCGCGACGAGGTGCCCGAGGAGGACTACGAGATCCCCATCGGCGAGGCCGCCGTCCGCCGCGAGGGGACGGACGTCTCCGTGTTCACCTACGGCGCGATGACCCGGCCGACGCTGGAGGCCGCAGAGAAGTTGAGCGAGGACGGCGTCGACGTCGAAGTCGTCGACCTCCGGACGGTCTCCCCGCTGGACGAGGAGACCATCGTCGAGTCGTTCGAGAAGACCGGCCGCGCGGCCGTCGTCCACGAGGCTCCGAAGAAGGGCGGCCTCGCCGGCGAGATCACGGCCGTCCTGCAGGAGGAGGCGCTGCTCTATCAGGAGGCACCGGTCGAGCGCATCACCGGGTTCGACGTCCCGTTCCCGCTGTACGCGCTGGAGGACTACTACCTGCCCTCGGTCGCCCGCATCGAGGAGGGCATCCGCAACGCGGTGGAGTTCTAACATGGCAACGAAGGATTTCAAACTCCCGGACGTCGGCGAAGGAGTCGCAGAAGGAGAGCTCGTCTCGTGGCTGGTCGCCCCCGGCGACACCGTCGAGGAGGACCAACCCGTCGCCGAGGTCGAGACCGACAAGGCGCTCGTCGAGGTGCCGTCGCCGTACAACGGGACGGTCAAAGAACTGCACGTCGAGGAGGGGCAGATGGTCCCCGTCGGCGACGTCATCATCACCTACGAGGTCGAGGGTGAGGCGGACGAAGCGGCCGACGTCGAGCCCGAACCCGAGGAGGCCGACGAGGCGGAGGCAGAGACGGAGGCGGAAGCCGAAGCCGAACCGGCCGAGTCGTCCGCGAAGGGTGGCCGCGTCTTCGCGGCCCCGAGCGCCCGACGACTCGCCCGCGAACTCGGCGTCGACATCGCCGCCGTCGGTGGCAGCGGCCCGAGCGGTCGCGTGACGGAGAGCGACGTCCGACAGGCAGCCGAGGAAGCGAGCGCCGAGGCGGAGAGCGAAAGCGAGTCGGACGGTCCCCGCGACGTCGACGTCGGCGGGACGTCGTCGGTCACCAAGCGCGGCGAGTCCGGTAACGGCCAGCAGCCGAGCAGTGTCGAGGCTGCGGGGCGCGACCGAACGCTGGCCGCGCCGGCGACGCGCCGTGCGGCAAAAGAGCAGGGTGTCGACCTCGACGATGTCCCGGCGACCGAGATGCGCGACGGCGAGGCGTTCGTCTCCGCCGACGCGGTGATGGAGTACGCCGAGGCACAGCAGGCAGCACAAGAGGCCGACGCGCAGGCCGTCGCCGAAGCCGGTGCCGCCGAGGCGGAGCCAGCGGCCGAGGCCGAGAGCGCCCCGGCCGCGACCGCCGAGGGCGAACTCTCCGGCGAGCGCATCCCGTACCGGGGCGTCCGGCGGACCATCGGCGAGGCGATGCAGAACTCGAAGTTCACCGCCCCGCACGTCACGCACCACGACAGCACGGACGTGAGCGCGCTGGTCGAACTCCGCGCCGAGCTGAAGGAGGTCGCCGCCGAGCGCGACGTCCGCCTCAGCTACATGCCGTTCGTGATGAAGGCCATCGCGGCGGCGCTGAAGCAGTACCCCTACATGAACGCGACGCTCGACGAGGAGAACGAGGAGATCGTCCTCCGCGACGAGTACCACATCGGGGTCGCCACCGCGACCGACGCGGGCCTGATGGTGCCGGTCGTCGAAGACGTCGACCAGAAGGGGCTGCTCCAGATCGCCGAGGAGATGAACGACAAGATCGAGCGCGCCCGCGAGCGCTCGATCGGACGCGACGAGCTCCGCGGGAGCACGTTCACCATCACCAACTTCGGCGTCGTCGGCGGCGAGTACGCCACGCCCATCATCAACTACCCCGAGGTCGGTATCATGGGGCTCGGCGAGCTGACGGAGCGGCCGGTCGTCGAAGACGGCGAGGTCGTCGCCCGCCACACGCTGCCGCTGTCGCTCTCGATCGACCACCGCATCCTCGACGGCGCGGTGGCCGCGGAGTTCGCGAACCAGGTGATGGAGTACCTTCAACACCCCAAACTGCTACTACTCGAATAATGGTCGTCGGAGACATCTCAACCGGAACCGAAGTACTGGTCATCGGCGCGGGGCCGGGCGGCTACGTCGCCGCCATCCGCGCCGCACAGAACGGTCTCGACACGACGCTCGTCGAGAAAGACGCGTACGGGGGCACCTGCCTGAACCACGGCTGTATCCCCTCGAAAGCCTACATCACCGGCGCGAACCTCGCCCACGAGGCGGGCCACGCCGAGGAGATGGGGATCCACGCCGACCCCGCCGTCGACATGGCGAAGCTACTCGACTGGAAGAACGGCGTCGTCGGCCAGCTCACCGGCGGCGTCGAGAAACTGTGTAAGGCCAACGGCGTCAACCTCGTGAAGGGGACGGCGTCGTTCAAAGACGAGTCGAGCGTTCGGGTCGCCCACGGCGGCGAGGGCCAGGGTTCGGAGACCATCGAGTTCGAACACTGCATCGTCGCGACCGGGAGCAGACCGATGCAGATTCCCGGCTTCGACTTTGCGGACGACCACGTGCTGTCGTCGCGTGACGCGCTCGCACTGGAGTATCTTCCCGACCGCATCGTCGTCGTCGGCGCGGGCTACATCGGGATGGAGCTGTCGACCGTGTTCGCCAAACTCGGCTGCGACGTGACGGTCGTCGAGATGCTCGACGACGTGCTGCCGGGCTACGAGGACGACGTCGCCCGCGTCGTCAAGAAGCGTGCGGAGTCGTTAGGCATCGACTTCCACTTCGGCGAAGGCGCCTCCGAGTGGCACGAAGGAAACGACGGCGGCATCGTCGTCGTCACCGAGACCGAGGACGGCGAGGAGTCGACCTACCCCGCCGACGAGGTGCTCGTCGCCGTCGGTCGCCAGCCGGTGACGGACAGTCTGGACCTCGAGAACGCCGGGCTGGAGACGACCGAGAAGGGCTTCCTTGAGACGGACGACCAGGCCCGAACCGAGGTCGACCACATCTTCGCCGTCGGCGACGTCGCCGGCGAACCGATGCTCGCCCACAAAGGGAGCAAGGAGGGGATCGTCGCCGCGGAGGTGATCGCCGGCGAACCCGCCGCGCTCGACTACCAGGCGATCCCCGCGGCGGTGTTCACCGACCCCGAGATCGGGACGGTCGGGCTGACCGCCTCGGAGGCCGAGGAGGCCGGGTTCGACCCCGTCGTCGGGAAGTTCCCGTTCAACGCCAGCGGTCGCGCGCTCACGACGGGCCACACCGACGGGTTCGTCCGCCTCGTCGCCGACGAGGAGAGCGGATTCGTCCTCGGCGGCCAGATCGTCGGCCCCGAGGCGTCAGAACTCGTCGCCGAGGTCGCCCTCGCCGTCGAGATGGGGGCGACGCTCGAAGATCTCGCGGCGACGATCCACACCCACCCCACGCTCGCCGAGGCGGTCATGGAGGCCGCCGAGAACGCGATGGGACAGGCGATCCACACGCTGAACCGCTAAGTCGGTCCGGACGTCGACCGAGACGGACGACCGGTCGCGTCGGATGCAGCTTCCTCTACTTTTGCCGGCGTCGACCCTCAGAGACGGCCGTCCGGGACGCTTGTGGGGCCGGGACGGTCGGGCGAGCGGGGAGGGCCGAGAGAGCAAGGACGGAGCGAGAGACGTGTTGGACGACTGTTCGACGACAGAGGCGAGAGGACGGAAGCGGACGGAAGAAGACGGAGAGCGCCGAGAGACAGTGGGTCAGTGTTCCTCTTCGAACGGCGACTGTGCGCCGTCGGGTTCGTGACCGGGGAGTGCAACCATGTTCTCGCGGCCGAGCGTGATCTTCCGGATGCGGCCCTCCTCCTCCAGCGTGGAGAGTCGACGGCTGACCTTCGACTTCGACCAGTCGGTGAGTTCGACGAGACGGCTCTGCATGAGTCGCCCGCCGTTCTCCGCGAGGATCTGGAGGATGCGGTCCTCGTCGCTGACGAAGTCGGTGTCTGTCGACGTGTCGTCGGACGCTGCGACAGGCGTCACTCCACCACCGCCGTTCGACGCCGGGTCGCCGGCGGTCGCCCCGCCAGCGTTCGAGGTGGGACGGCCGATCCGCGATATGAGGAAGCGGTAGCCGGCGGCGAAGAGGACGACGAGAACGACGAGGACGAGGATGTAGAGCGGTACCGCAGACGACGTGGGGTTCATCCCGAGTTGGACTTCGAGACCGTCGCGGAGGCCGTCGCCGTCGGTGTCGGCGTTGAGGGGTTTCGTGCCGTATTCGTTCACCTCACTACCGTCTGTGAGCGTGTCGTTGTCGGTATCGGACTTGTTCAGCCCCGTCCCTTGTCGTATCTCGGCACGATTCTCTAAGTCGTCGTCGTCGAGATCACCACTGGGATTGAGGAACGTCACGTTTGTGGTCTGCTCGCCGACGGGGTCACCGCTCTGGAGGGCGTCGTCGACCACGAATCGGAGTTCGTATTCGGCCGTCGTGTTCGTCGGCGACGAGAGGCCGGAGAACGTGAAAGTCCTCGTCTCGCCGGGGTCGAACGTCGCGGGTTGGCAGGCTAGCTCCGTGGGTTCGGTGCTGCCGTTGGACGGGGTGGCGAACAGACAAGCCCGGTAGTTCCCGCTCGCGTTCCCCGTCTCGACGGTGGCGGTGGCGTTGAACCGATCCGTCGTCCAGAGGTACACCGTATCCGTCTCCTCGTTCGGCTGGACGCGAGCGTCTCCGCCGTACTCTGTCTGTGTTACGTGCAGGCCTCCGTGGTCCGCCATCACCACGCCGCTCACGGCTGCGAGCAACAGGAGAGACACGAGACCAAACGTTCTCAGCTCCATATATTCGTTTCGAGCGACAGAGCCCGAATCTGCCCGGAGGTACATCGTTGCCACCTATGTACTTTTTGTCCTGCCGCCGCCGCCCGACTCGTCGTCTGGAGGAGAGACGGAGTGGGCGACCGGCGGCGAACGTCGTGACCGACGACAGACAGAGCAACATAAGTGCGCCGCCCGTCGATGGGAACACGTGCTCTCGCTTCTACTCGTCGTCGGGCTGCTCGTCGCAGTGTTCGTCGGGTTCAACATCGGCGGATCGTCGACCGGTGTCGCGTTCGGGCCAGCGGTCGGGAGTAACGTCGTGAGCAAACTCACCGCCGCCGCGCTGATGACGACGTTCGCGCTCCTCGGCGGGTGGACCGTCGGACGCAACGTCATCGAGACGATGGGAGGCGACATCGTCCCCAAAAGCGAGTTCACGCTCGTCGCGAGCGTCGGCGTCCTCTTCTTCGTCGGTCTCGCGCTGCTCGTCTCGAACACGTTCGGCGTCCCCGCCTCGACGTCGATGACTGCCGTCGGCGCGATCGCGGGCCTCGGCGTCGCCACCGGAACGCTCGACGAGGGTGTGATGCTCGAGATCGTCTCGTGGTGGATCGTCGCTCCCATCCTCGCGTTCTGGCTGTGTGCGGTCATCGGTCGGTACGTCTACCCCTATCTCGACGCGCGGTTCGCCATCGATCGCTCGGAGGGGGCGCTCGTGGAACTCCGGACGGACGGCGGGTTCCCGCGTCCGCGGATCGCGGAGTCGGCGAACCGTCGGGAACTGATCGGGATGACGCTCGTCGTCGTCATCGCCTGTTACATGGCGTTCTCCGCGGGGGCGTCGAACGCCGCGAACGCGGTCGCACCGCTCGTCGGCAACGGCGCGATCGACGTCGAGACCGGAGTGCTGCTCGCCAGTGCCGCCATCGGGGTCGGTGCGTTCACCATCGCCCGCCGGACGCTCGACACCGTCGGCAACGACCTCACCGACCTCCCCATCCTCGCGGCGCTCATCGTCGAGATCGTCAGCGCGAGCATCATCACCTTCCTGTCGTATCTCGGCATCCCGGCGAGTCTCGCCGTGAGCGCGACGATGTGTATCGTCGGCCTCGGCTGGGGCCGGGCGACGCGGACGGTCAAGCTCGGCGACGCCGTCCGCGGCGAGGGGCCCGAGATCTCGGTCAACGCCTTGGCCGCCGAGACCCGCGAGGTGCGGCCGGTCGGCGAGCGCGAGGACGACCTGCTGGCGGACGACCTGTTCGACCCCGGGACGACGGGGCGCGTCATCTTCTTCTGGATTCTGACGCCGTCGCTGTCGGCGTTGGCGTCCTATCTGCTGTTCGCGTTCGCCCCCCTGTAATCAAACGTTCGGCCGTTTCCGTGCTCGACAGCGGGACAGATGCCGGGACGAAAAGGAGATAGTTCCGAACGAACAGCAAAGCCTAATGAGGAGGGAATCGAACCGAGAGGTGATGCCCACGGTAGAATACCTCAATTACGAAGTGCTCGACGATCAGGGTTGGGATATCAACGACGACGACCTCTTCGACACGGCCGCAGACGCCGGTCTCGACGAAGAGGACTACGGGACGCTCGACGTCAACGAAGGCGAGTACATCCTCGAAGCCGCGGAGGCCCAGGGGTACGACTGGCCGTTCTCGTGCCGCGCTGGTGCCTGTGCGAACTGCGCAGCCATCCTCAAGGAGGGCGAGATCGAGATGGACATGCAGCAGATCCTCTCGGACGAGGAAGTCGACGACAAGGGCGTGCGCCTGACCTGCATCGGTTCGCCGGGAGCCGACACCGTCCGCATCGTCTACAACGCGAAGCATCTCGACTACCTCCAGAACCGCGTCATCTAAGTCGAGTACACCCGAGTTTTTTTGCGCATCTGCCCGCCCAGTCGCGACACTCGACATCCCAAAGGTTGAACACACTCCCCCGCACGTCGTCTGTATGTTCGGTTCGCTCTCCGATCTCCTCCGTCTCCTCGTCGTCCCCGTCTTCGCCTGGGCTGCCTACCGTGACGTCCAGACGAGACGGCTGCCGAACGCGCTGTGGTATCCGCTCGCCCTCCTCGGCGTCGGGGTGCTCCTCTGGGACGTCGCCGCCCGCTGGCCGCTCTCCGGCGTCGCCGACCGCCTCTTTTTGATCCGCGTCGCGTTCAGCCTCGGCTTCGTCGTCCCCCTGAGCTACGCCTTCTGGTGGCTCGGCGGCTTCGGCGGGGCCGACGCGAAGGCGCTGATGACGCTCGCGGTCGTCTTCCCCACCTTCCCGACCTACACCGTCGGGACGCTCCGCGTGCCGCTCGTCGAACCGCTGCTCGGCGTCTTCGCGATGACGGTGCTCACCAACACCGTCGTCGTCGCGCTCGCCTACCCGCTCGGACTGCTGGTCCGAAATCTCCTGACCGGCGACGTCGCCCCCGTGATGTTCCTCGGGCGACCCACGAGTGTCGACAGCCTCCGGACGGAACACGGCCGACTGCTGGAGACGCGCGCAGGGTTCACCCGCAGCGGGGTCGACCTCGACGCCCTCCGGATGTACCTCCGGTGGCGCGGGAGCACGCTCGCGGAGCTTCGCGCTCGGCCGGCCGACCACCGCGACCCCGCGAGCGTCGAGCGGACGTTCGACCCGACCGACGGCGCGGTCCACGACGGGCCGGCGACCGACGGCGGCGTCGTCGGCGAGCGTCGAACGACGGCGAGCGACCCCGAACACGAACACGACGACCCGTGGGCCGCGGCGCGGTTCCTCGACGACGTCGAGGGCAGCGCCTACGGCACCTCTCCCGAGTCGCTCCGTGAGGGACTCGAACTGGTCGTCGCGCGCGACCGGGTGTGGATCTCGCCCGGCCTCCCGTTCGTCGTCCCGATGTTCGTCGGGCTCGTCGTCGCGCTCGTCTACGGCGACCTCCTGTTCGGTCTGCTGGCGTCTCTCGGTCTGTAGACACAAGACCTATCGGCCGGAGCCACCTCGTTCCGGCCGATGACAGTCGACGTCGACTTCGGCGACGACGGCCTCGTGCCGGCCGTCGCACAGGACGCCGAGACGGGCGAAGTGCTGATGCTCGCGTACGTCTCCCCCGAGGCGCTGGACCGCACGCGCGAGACGGGCTACGCTCACTACTACTCGCGCAGTCGCGACGAACTCTGGAAGAAGGGCGGGTCGAGCGGCCACCTCCAGTCGGTGCGGGAGGTCCGCGTCGACTGCGACGCCGACACGCTGCTGTACCTCGTCGACCAGGAGGGTGGAGCCTGTCACACCGGCCACCGCTCGTGTTTCTACCGCACCGTCGACGGCGAGGAGGTCGGCGAGAAGGTGTTCGACCCCGACGACGTCTACGAGTGAACCCATGAGCGACCCCGTATCGCAGCTCCAGACGGCCCACGACCGACTTCGGACGGTCGAGTCCGAGATCGACGACGTCGGCGAAGACCGGATCGAGACTGTCGCCGACGCCCACCGCGCGGCGACCCGCCTACTCGACCGCTACGCCGACTCTGCGACCGGCAGCGGCGACTTCAAGGCCTATCTCCAGTTCCAAAACGAGTTCATCGGTCTCGTCGACGAGTTGCCCGAGGACGTCCCCCACCACGAGGCGTTCGAGGCGGCCAGCGACCGGATGGACAAGCGCCGCCTCAACGACGGCGACTTCGCGTTCGCCCGCGAGACGCTCGAACCGGCGGCCGAGACGGCCGGACTCCTCTCGGAACGCGAAGACGCACGGAGCGCCTACCGCGACGCCCGACGGACGGTCGAGCGGCGACTGCGCGAGGTGGACGACCGACTCGACGAACTCGAACGCCTCCAACGGCTCGGCGAGGTCGACCTCGACGCGCCGGTCGAGGAGCTCCGCGACCCCATCGAGGCGTACAACCGGGCCGTCCGAACGGAGTTCCGACGGTTCCGTCGGGAGGCGAGCGCCCGCGAGTTCTTCGACCTCGTCGAGACGACCGACCACTACCCGCTCGTCGCCTTCGAGACGCCGCCGAGCGACCTCCGCGAGTACGTCGACGACCACGCCGCAGGCGAGGAGTCGGTGGCGCAGTTGCTCGAGTACGCCGACTACTCGGGGTCGAAGCTCTCTCACTACGTCGACGACGCGAGTGCGCTCCAGGCGAACGTCGCGGTCCACCGCACCTACCTCGAACGGCTGGACGCCGACCCGTTGACCGTCGCGTGGCCGCCCGACCCGGCCGACGTCCTCCGGCACCGGAGCGAGGAGCTCGTCGCCGTCGTCGGACGGTTCGCCTCGGAGGAGACGGTGGCGCTGGCACGAGAGCTTCGCGGGCTGACCGACCGTGCGGACTACGAGCGACTGCGGACGGCCGCGGCGGCCCGAACCGAACTGAGCGAGGAGGAGCGCGAGCGGGTGACGAGCGGGAGCGTCGCGACGGAGTTGGACGAACTGCGAGCGGAGCGCGAGCGACTGACCGAGGCGTTAGAGACGTATCCGAGTCTGTGACGTCCTACAGCGGCTTCTCGTAGACGACCGTCGGATACGCCTCGCCGTCGATGTCGAAGGCGTGCTCGCCGACGGCGGCGAACCCGCGAGCCTCGTAGAACCGTCTGGCCCCCTCGTTCTCCGCGAACGTCTCGGTGACGAGCGTCCGTTTCTCTGCGGGGAGATGGTCGGCCGCGGCGGCGAGGAGCGCGGTGCCGACTCCCTCGCCCCAGCAGGTGGGGTCGACGTAGACGGCGCGGAGTTCGACGGCGTCCTCGGGGACGAACTCCTTGGTCCCGTCTCCCCAGACGAACTCCGCGAACCCGCAGACGTCGTCGTCGCGGTCGGAGACGCCGCTGTCGGCACCGGTGACGTCGGACGTCTCGTCGCCGTCGCAGGCGACGAGGAAGGCGATCTCCCCCCGGTTCTCGATGTCGTCGAAGCGTCCTTCGACCGACTCGGCCGACAGCGGTGCCTCGGGGTCGGGGAGCGTGGATTCGGGCAGGATGTCGGCGTACGCCTCGCGCCACGCGGTGCGGTTGACCTCGATGGCGCCGCGGACGTCGGCGTGGCTCTGCGCTGGACGAACGTCCATACCGGAGCGATGACTGCAGGTGCGAAAAAGGAACTGGCCGGTCGGACGTCGACGGCGATCGCGGACGGTGGTGAGGGGCGGACGCCGGCGGACTACGGACGGGCGGCTTCCAGCGCCGTGCGGACGTCTTCGGCGAGTCGCTCCGCGCGAGCGACGTCGCGGGCCTCGGCGTAGATCCGGACTTTCGGTTCGGTCCCGCTGGGGCGGACGAGCACCCACGCGTCGCCGTAGTCGAGTCGGTAGCCGTCCTTCGTGTTCGGTTCGGCGTCCGCGGCGTCGGCGTAGGCGGCGGCCGCTTCGAGCATCGCGTCGAGTTCGGTCTCCGTCTCGTAGCTCAGGTTGACCCGGACGTTGTGGTAGTCGGTGTAGGGGGCGACCACCTCGCTCGCGGGGCGCTCGGCGACGAGTTCGAGGAACTTCGCGCCGATGAACGCGCCGTCGCGGACGAGTCGGTAGTCGGGGAAGAAGATCCCGCCGTTGCCCTCGCCGGCGACGGGGATGGTAGCACCCTCGGCCCACAGTTCGCGGATGCGGGTGATGATGTTCGTCGACCCGATGGGCGTGAGTTCGAGCGTCGCGCCGACCTCGTCGCAGACGTCGACCAGCCGCTGGGAGACGTTGACGGCAGCGACGGTGGTGTCGCCGTCGTCCAACTGGGCGGCCGCGAGGGCAGCCAAGGAGGTGTCGCCCTCGACGTACTCGCCGTTCTCGTCGAAGAAGATGGCGCGGTCGGCGTCGCCGTCGTGGGCGATACCGACGTCGGCGTCGGCGGCGCGGACGAGACGGCCGAGGTCGGTGAGGTTGCTCTCGACCGGTTCGGGTTCGCGGCCGGGAAAGTGGCCGTCCGGTTGCCCGTTGACGGTGACGACTTTACAGCCGAGTTCGCGGTAGAACTCGGGGCTGGTGAGCGCACCCGCACCGTGACCGGGGTCGAGCGCGACCGTCAGGTCGGCGGCGGCGATCGTCTCGCGGTCGACCGTCGCGAGCATCTCCTCGACGTAGTCGCGGTTGGCCGACTCGACGCGGCGCGTGCGACCGACGCGGTCCCACGGCGCGACGTCGAACTCCTCGGCGAGGATGTGCTCTTCGATGCGTTCGAGTCGGTGGACCGGGAGTTCGACGCCGTCGGCTCCGACGAGCTTGACGCCGTTGTACTCCGGCGGGTTGTGTGAGGCCGTGATGAGCACGGCCGGGACGTTCTCGGCGTCGCAGTACCGAACCACCGCGGGGGTCGGGGTGACGCCGAGTCTGTCGACGTCGATGCCGACGCTCGCCAGTCCGCTGGCGGCCGCGTTGGTGAACATCTCGCCGGTCGTCCGGGTGTCGCGTGCCACCACTGCCCGGTCGGTGTCCCACACCGTTCCGGCGGCCTTCGCGACGCGGAGAACGAACTCGGGGGTGAGCTGTTCACCCGCGACACCGCGCGTGCCGCTTGACCCGAATAGCTTCATTACGTCCTGTTGCACGTCCCTGGGTGAAAGCCGTTCCGAAGGCGGGAGCGGTCTGTCCGGTCACCCGACCGAGACGGTAGCCATACAGAGCGTCGTACGGCGACGCGACGGGTTACTTCTCGGACGCTCGCAGCAGGTTCCGCTCCTCGAACACGCGGCCGAGGCGGTCCATCGAGGCGACGACGACGTCACAGGCCGGACGGACGGCGTCCTTCGGGACGAAGCCGACGGAGAAGCCGGCGACCTCGAGCATCGGCAGGTCGTTCGCGCCGTCGCCGACGGCGACGGTGTGCTCCATCTTCACGTCGAGTTCGTCGGCGAGTCGCTCCAGTTCGCGGTCTTTGGTCCCCTCGATGAGCGGCCCCTCGACGTCGCCGGTGAGTCGGCCGCCCTTCACGGGGAGGCTGTTGGAAACGACGTGGTCGACCTCGACCCCTTCGGCTTCGAGTGCGCGCTCGACGCCACGGTCGAACCCGCCGGTGAGGACGGCGGTGTGATGGCCGTAGTCGTTCAGTCGCTCGATGAGGTCGGCCGCGCCGGGGCGGAGTTCGACCTCGCCGTAGGCCTCCTCGGCGCGTTCCTCTTCGAGGCCTTCCAAGAGTGAGGCGCGCTCACGGAGGCTCTTCGCGTAGCTGATCTCGTCGTTCATCGCACGTTCGGTGATGTCGGCCATCTCGTCGGCGACGCCCATCCGCTCGCCGAGCAGGACGGTCATCTCCGAGTCCGAGAGCGTTCCGTCGAAGTCGAAGGCAACGAGTTTCACATCTCACACTCGTCGTGGCCCGATTTCAAACCACCTGAAGCGGTCAGATGGTGGCTCCCGCCAACCACTCGACGGAGCCACAACGCGAGTCCGAGGGGACACACGAGTTCGTCGGTTTTGGCGGTGGTCGCGGAGAATATATACACGAGAGTGTATAGAACCTGTGTGACAGACCCGAGAAGGCGGCATGTTCGGCACAGGAAGAAAGCATTATCCGCCGGGCATGGCTCAGTCGAGATATGAAGGTACTCGTCACGGATCCCATCGCCGACGCCGGCCTCGGCCGGTTGCGCGAGTCGGGTCACGAGGTAGAGACAGCCTACGACGTCGAGGGTGAGGCACTTCTGGAGGCCGTCGCCGACGCGAACGCACTCGTCGTCCGCTCCGGAACCGAAGTCACGGAGGAGGTCTTCGAGGCCGCCCCCCATCTCGTCATCGTCGGACGCGCCGGCATCGGCGTCGACAACATCGACATCGACGCCGCGACCGACCACGGCGTCATCGTCGCCAACGCCCCCGAGGGGAACGTCCGCGCCGCCGCCGAGCACACCGTCGCGATGGCGTTCGCCGCCGCCCGGTCGATCCCGCAGGCGCACGCTCGCCTCAAGAACGGCGAGTGGGCGAAGTCGGACTACCTCGGCACCGAGGTCAACGGGAAGACGCTCGGCGTCGTCGGTCTCGGCCGCGTCGGCCAGGAGGTCGCCAAGAAGCTCGGCAACCTCGGGATGGAGCTCGTCGCGTTCGACCCCTACATCAGCGAGGAGCGCGCCGACCAGCTCGGCGCGGAGCTCGTCGACTTCGAGGAGTGTCTCGAGCGCGCCGACTTCCTCACCGTCCACACGCCGCTGACGCCGGAGACAGAGGGGATGATCTCGCTGGACGAACTCGAACTCATGGGCGGCGGCTACCTCGTCAACTGCGCCCGCGGCGGCGTCGTCGACGAGGCCGCGCTCGCCGAGGCAGTCGACGCCGGAATCCTCGACGGGGCCGCGGTCGACGTGTTCGCCGACGAACCGGTCTCCGACGACAACCCGCTGCTCTCGGTCGACGACGTCGTCGTCACGCCGCACCTCGGCGCGTCGACGTCTGCCGCCCAGGAGAACGTCGCCACCAGCATCGCCGACCAGATCGTCGCCGCGTTCGACCAGGAGCCGGTGATGAACGCGCTGAACGCGCCCTCGGTCGACGAGAGCGCCTTCCCGCGCATCCGTCCGTACATCGGTCTCGCCGAGACGGCCGGGAAGATCGCCGCGCAGGTGTTCGACGGTCGCATCTCCGAGGTCGAGGTGCTCTACGAGGGCGACATCGCCGGCGAGGAGATCGACCTCGTCACCGCCAGCGCGCTGAAGGGCGTCTTCGAACCGCTGGAGTGGCAGGTCAACTCGGTCAACGCGCCGCGCATCGCCGAGGAGCGTGGCATCGAGGTCAGCGAGACGAAGACTCACCAGGCGGAGGACTTCCAGAGTCTCATCACCGTCCGCGTCGGCAACGAGGAAGGGTCTCTCGGCGTCTGCGGGACGCTGTTCGCGGGCGAGGACCCGCGTATCGTCCGCCTCGACGGCTACCGCGTCGACGCGATTCCCCACGGGCACATGCTCGTCGCCCGTAACTACGACAAACCGGGCGTCATCGGTCTCATCGGAACGGTGCTCGGCGACCACGGCGTCAACATCGCGGGGATGTTCAACGCCCGCCGCTCCGGCACCGAGAGTGCCGGCGAGGCGCTGACCGTCTACAACCTCGACGCGCCCGTCTCCGACGAGGTGGTCGAACAGCTGCTCGGCGACGATCGGATCACAGACGTCAAACGCATCACGCTGAACGGTAGCGACGAGTAGGCCGCCGAATTTCCTTTCTACGCCGGTCTGTCCGGATAGAGCGACTGTTTCTGCCCCGTCTCCGACCCACTCGACACGAAAGGCTCGGTTAAACCGGAGTTTAATCGCCCGAAGACGGCCGGTATCGGCGTTACAGACCGGCGACTGTCACGTCAAACAGACTATCTACTGCGAAATTCTCAGCTCGCCGAAACTACGTGGAAACCGGCTTTTAATTACAAGAATATGACGAGTAACTAAGGGGGTTATCGCCGAGTTTCTGTCTGTCGGACAACACCCGACTGAGAAAGACAATGACAAGGAAATTCACAAAGCAGGTGCTCGTCGTGTTCGTCGTTGCTACGCTCCTCTTCAGCGGTTTTGCGGGAGTCGCGGCAGCGCACGACGATAAACACGACAAAGACCGAGATAAAGACCGAAAACACCACGACTACGACGACGACGACCGCCACCACCACGACCACGACAAGAAGGACGACGACGACCGCCACCACCACGACCACGACAAGAAGGACGACGACCGCCACCACCACGACCACGACAAGAAGGACGACGACGACCGCAAGAAGGATTACAAGGACAAGAAGGACGACGACCGCAAGAAGCACGACGACGACGACCGCAAGAAGCACGACGACGACGACCGCAAGAAGCACGACGACGACGACCGCAAGAAGCACGACGACGACGACCGCAAGAAGCACGACGACGACGACCGCAAGAAGCACGACGACGACGACCGCAAGAAGGATTACAAGGACAAGAAGGACGACGACCGCAAGAAGCACGACGACGACGACCGCAAGGACCGCGACCGTGACCGCCACGACCGCAAGAAGCACGACGACGACGACCGCAAGGACCGCGACCGTGACCGCCACGACCGCAAGGACCGCGACCGCCACCACCACGACGACAAAGACAAGAAGAACAGCGCCGAGCAGCGTCAGGACGAGCACGCCAGCCAGTGGGCGTCCCAGATGGGCTGGAAGAACGACCTCGACCAGAAGCAGGACAACGACCAGTCTCAGTCGGTGAAGCAGTCGGGCAGCAACAACGACGCAGACCAGAAGCAGAACAGCAAGCAGAGCCAGCGCGCCGAACAGGACGGCAAGAACAACGAGATCGACCAAGACCAGAGCAGCAAGCAGAGCCAGCGTGCGACGCAGTCGGGGAGCGGCAACTCCGTCAGCCAGTCGCAGTCTAGCAGCCAGACCCAGGTCGCCGTTCAGGGCTAACTCGCTCTGAACAGACCACCTGCTCGTACCGCGCGAGCAGACCAGAGAGCACCCCCAGTCGAGTCAGACGCTTTCGACTGTTCGCTTTTTTCGGAGTCAGTTCACGTAGCGACGTCTATCGAGTGGTTCACGAAGCGCAGCGACCGGACAGAGAACCCGATATCGCTCGGCGAAATCGTCGAAGCGGCGACGGATGAGACCCGAAGTCAGCGCCAGGGGAGCAACTGGACGAGTCGTTCGCGGAGCGACCGTTCGTCGGCCTGTCTGCGGGTGGCCGTCGTCCGGGAGACGGAGACGAGTCGTTCCAAACGGTCGACGACGGCGGCGAGAGAGTCGCCGACGGAGGAGTCGTCCGACTGCGAGTGTTCGGGACCGACGTTCGACTCGGCGAGCACGTGTTCGTAGCGGTGGATGATCTCCTGGTGGTCGGCCTCGCGGCGGGCGAGCTCCCGTTCGAGGGCTTCGACCTCGGCCTCCAGTTCGGCGATTCGGTCGGCCGCCTCGTCGGCGTGCGTGTCCGTGTCGGCGTCGGTTCGATGGGAGTGCGGTCCGCGCGGCTGACGAGGGGACTGACCACCGTCGCGGGTGACGAGCCGCCGCTCTCCCGAGGCGGAGTGCGGAGGCGCGTCGGTGTCGGTTGGTCGCGTCCGGTCACCGCGGCGGTGGTTCACGGTTCCGGTCGGCAGGCTACTCGAAGGCACACACGTCAGTTGATGACACACCGTCAAAAGCGTACGTCAGACGCCCGTCACGCAGCGGACGACGGAAACCGGGCTACCGACCGAGCAGGCGCTTCAGTCGGCCGACGCTGCCGCCGGACTTCCCTTCGAGGTGCGCCAGCACCTCGTCGGTGTCGTTCGGCACCGGTTCGGGTTTGTTACCGGCCTCGAACGCCGCGTCGGGGTCTTTCAGCAGGTGGCCGGTCGTGAGACAGACGACGTCCTCGTCCTCGTCGACGACGCCGCGATCGACGAGTTTCTGGAGACCAGCCACCGAGGCCGCAGAGGCGGGTTCGACGCCGATGCCTTCCTTGGCGAGCGCACGCTGGGCCGACGTGATCCCCTCGTCGGAGACGGCGACCGCCGTCCCGCCGGTCTCGCGGATGCCGGGGAGCGCCTTCGGCGCGTTGACGGGGTTGCCGATGCGGATGGCGGTCGCCTTCGTCTCGACCTCCTCCCAGCGCCGGATCTCGTCGGCGTCGTTCTCGATCGCCTCGACCATCGGCGCGGCCCCCTCGGCCTGGACGCCGGTCAGTTTCGGGACGTCGCGTGGGTGGAGCGCCCCCGACTGGACGAGTTCGCGGAACGCCTTGTAGAGCGCGGCGGTGTTGCCGGCGTTGCCGACGGGGAGGACGATCCGGTCGGGGTAGCGGCCGTGGTCCTGAGAGAACTCTTCGAGGATCTCCAGGCCGATGGTCTTCTGTCCCTCCAGTCGGAACGGGTTCAGCGAGTTGAGCAGGTACGCCTCGCCGCGAGCGGCCAGCTCCTGCACGATGTCGAGACACTCGTCGAAGTTGCCGGCGACCTCCAGGATGCGGGCGTCGTGGAGCGCCGCCTGCGCGATCTTGCCGGCGGCGACCTTCCCTTCGGGGAGGAGCACGAGCGTCTCGAGGCCCGCACGCGACCCGTAGGCGGCGAGCGCGGCCGAGGTGTTCCCCGTCGAGGCGCATGCCAGTCGGTCGACGCCGAGTTCGCGGGCGACGGAGACGCCGACGGTCATCCCCCGATCCTTGAACGACCCCGTCGGGTTCATCCCCTCGTGTTTGATGCGCAGGCGGTTGACGCCGACGCCCTTCTCGAGCCGGGGGACGTGGTGCAGCGGCGTCGACCCCTCGGGGATTGAGACCCCCTCGTCGAACGGGAGTGCCGCGGAGTAGCGCCAGACGCCGTCGCCCTCGAACTCGTCCCACGTCGGGAGGTCCGAGTAACGGACTTCCAGCAGGCTGTCGCAGTCGTCGCAGGTGTAGCGGACGTCCTCAAACGGTGCGAACGTCGCACCACAGTCGATACACTCCAGCCACATCCCGTCGACGGCGTCCTCGGATTCCTCCGGGGCTGCCGCCGAGAGTTCGAGACTCATTGGTTCGGTGGTGGTCGTCGTCGGTCAAAAGGGGGGCGGTTTGGGGAAATATGACGGGGGTTCGTTGACACGAAGCGAGAGTGTTACCCGCTACTCGTCGTCACCGAACTCGTCGATGGCGGCGTGGACCGTCTCGACCCACTCGTCGAGCGCCTCGTGGAGTAGCTCTTTGGCCTCGTCGAGCGGCGTCGCGGTGTACTGATAGACGTAGCCGCCGGGGTCGAGCAGACGACGCTGCCGTTCGACGAGTCCCTTCTCCAGCAGCGTCGTCAGCGAGCGGTTGACGTTGCTGCGGTCGCGGTCGAGTTTGTCCGCCAACTCGGCGACGGTGCTCCCGGGATGTTCCCGGAGGACGAGATACGTCCTGCTCTCGTGGTCCTGGATACCGAAGACGCAAGCGAGGACGTGTTGGAAACTGGGGTCCTCGGTCTGCAGGAGATCGTCGATATCCGGCCGGTCGGTCATGGCCGCCTGTTTGCGACGGCCGGAATTAAAAGTCCGCTTTGGCGGGTCGTCGTGCCGCTTCGCTGCTCGGCGACGGGCTACTCCTCGTCACGTCGACTGTACCCCATCTTGTCGATACAGGCACGCATCCCCTCCTCGTCGGGGTGTTTGTGGAGCGTGGTCGGCGTGTCGCAGTAGTAGACGTCGCCGTCCATCCGCAGCGTCACCTCGTGGACACCGCCGAGCATCTCCGTCTCGACGACGACGCGCCGTCCCTCGCGAAGCGCCGCCAGAATCTCGTCGGTCGACAGTTCTCCCGATTTCGCGCGCAGCGGTTCCGGCATCGACTCGAAGGAGGCGAGCCGTGACTATCACTCTTGACCTTCGGGCCGGTCGATGGTGACGACGAACGCGAGCAGCGCGACGAGCGTCGACACCAAGGCGAGAAACGATCAGTTCGTCGTGGACTTCCTCGAAGCCCACCACGACATCGAAACGAAACGAGAAACGATCAGTTCGTCGTGGACTTCGAATCGTTCTTCGACCGTGGTGGGTCGACCCCCTCGACGGCCTCGACCGTCTCGGTCTGCTTCTCGGTGTCGATGTGCCAGCGGTCGATCTCGTTTTCGTACTCGCCGAGGCGACGACTCACCTCCTCTTTGAGGTGGTCGTCGTTGACGTTCACCTCGAAGATGAACGTGTCTTCGCCCTCGCCGCGCGTCGTCTTCTGGACGTTGGCGCTGACGAGTTCGTTGTCGAAGTAGTAGGGGGCGAGTTGGGTCATCACCTTCCGGTAGACGGTCCCCTCGACCGCCCGGAGTGCCTTGCGTCCGGCGGAGTCGGCCGCGCGTGCGACGTGGTTGATGGAGTCCTGCCACGACTCGAGTGCGGCCTCGTTGTTGCCCTCGCCGACCTTCTCGTAGGACTCCGAGATCTTCTCCCCGGCCGTCTGCAGATCCTCGTCGGGCTCTTTGCCCGCCTTCTCGCCTTCGCCCTCGCCGACCGCCGCCTGTTCTGCGGTCTTGGCGTTGACGTCCTCGCTCAATCGCTCGTGGGACTTGGGCCGCCACTCGTCCCACTCCTCGAACGCGTCGCTGTCTGCTCCCGCATCGCGGAGCGCGCGAGTGATCCGCTCGCCGTGTTCGACGATGTCACCCCACGACCCGCGCTGTTTGAAGCCTGAGATACTCTCTTCCATCCCTTGACAGTCACTAAGTGCGCTCGTCGTATAAATCGTGACCGGCCACGCGTGCGGTTCGCTACCGTCCCTGTGAGCGCGTCACCGGCGGTTCTCGCCGTAGGTGAGCCGAGTCGCGACGTCGTCGAGGCGGCGGACGAGTCCCCCGAGCCACGCCGACGGCGAGACCGCTCGCAGGTGGTCGCCGTCGACCTCGATACGGGCGTCGCCGAACGGGTCGCGGTCGGCGCGGTCGGGCGCTTCGTCGTCCCCGTCGGTCTCGGCTGCGCCGTTCTCGGTGAAGTCGACGACGGACGACATCGCACACCGGCCGCAGGACTCTGTCTTCCTGTCCATGAGTGTGTCTCACACTCTCGTTGAGCGACGAGTCACTAAACGCTGTCGCCCGAACGCGTCCCGAACGCCGACTGTCGTCGACCGGAGTCGCGACTGGGAGGGAGTATCGTCGGAGTTCAGAGACTCCTCGTCCGGGACCGATTCACACGAGTCGTGAGGTGAAACGGAGGGCGGTTGACTACGATGATCCCTATGAACCGACCGACATCGACGGACCCCGACGGACTTTTGTTCGCGTACTGCTGTCTCACCACACATGGGATACCGAGTCGTCGACACCGACGCGGTCGAACCGGCGCCCGACCGACCGTGCGACCAGCGGGCGCTGTCCGAACCGGCCGGGCTCTCGCAGATGGCTGTCAACCGATTCGTCGCCGAACCGGGCGAGCAGATTCCGCTGGCCTACCACTACCACGACGACCAAGAGGAGGCGTTCTTCGTCCTCTCGGGGACGCTCCACGTCGAGACGCCCGAGGGCACCTACGAGGTCGGACCGAACGACCTGTTCGCCGTCGACTCCGGCAGTCCGCAACGAGCGTTCAACCCCGAGGACGCGACGGAGTCGGTCGACGTCGTCGCCGTCGGTGCACCCCCGAGCGAAGACGACGTTCACGTCTACGACCCGGAGCCATGAGCGCCGACGAACGTCGCGAGGAGATGGCGGCCGACCCCGACGTCGAACTCCCCGACGACGTCCCCGAGTGGGACGACGAGTATCTCGACCGTGTGGGCGCGAACCTGATGTTCAGTTTCGACCTCGAGCGGGACCGACCCGTCCGCGGCCGGACGTTCGACCTGTTCGGGACGATGCGCGTCGAGAGCGAGAAGCATTTCTTCCACCCGGCGCTGAACTACGCGAACCACGCCTCCGAGGAGTACCTCTTCGCCCAGCACCGCGACACCGTTCGCGTCGCCGACCTCGAGGCGCTCGCCTCGCTGGCCCACGAACTCGCCGACGACCCGCAGTGGATCGTCGCCGACGAGGAACACTACGGCACCGACTTCACGTTCGTCCTCGTCGCTCCGGAGCTCACCGACGACGTCCGCGAGTTCGTCGCGGGCTACGACGACCGGACGCTCATCAAGTACGGCTACTACGGTCACTACGAGGTGAACGTCGCCGTCGTCGCCCCCGACGACGAGGCGGTGGTCGCCAGCGAGAACGCCGACGTCGTCCGCGCGTTCACCCTGTGGAGCGACGCGGATCCGACCGAGAACGGAGGGTTGCTGTCGCGGCTGTTCTCTCGATTCCGCTGAGCCGAGGGTCGGCTCCGACCGTCGACCGTTCGTCGACCCCGACGCCGTCGCTGACGACCGAGAAGCGGGGAGAAACTGCAACGGGTGGACTGCGGTCAGTCGTCGCGAGACGACCCGCCGTCCGCGACGGGCGTCCCCGTCCCCCGACCACGGACGCTACTGATGTTCCGATAGCCGATGACGACGAGTCCGACTCCTAGACCGATCAGCGTGAGTGCCAACACGATCTGGACGACGGCCGAGAGCTGTGCGAACACGGTCGCCGTACCGCCCCACTCGCCCTGGACGAACTTCACGTAGAGGTTGTCGTGGAACGCGAGCCAGCCCAGTCCGAGCACGGTGATGGTGACCATGAGCGCCATCGGCGCACCGGTGCTGATGAGCTGTTTGCTGTCGTCCCAGTTGGCCAGCCACACCGTCGCGGTCAGAAGCGCCAACGCGGCCAGAAGCTGGTTCGCGCCGCCGAACAGCTGCCAGAGCGTCAGCCACGAGCCACTGGTGATGAGGACGTACGCCGGAATCGCCTGCACCGCCGCGTTGCTGTATCGGTTCGTCGCGACCGACTCGACCGAGCTCTCGGGCGTGCCGACGATCTCCTCCATCATGTACCGGCCGAGACGGACGGCCGTGTCAGTCGAGGTGAGGAGGAAGCTCACGAGCACGAGCGCCATGAACGGCCCGCCGAACGTCGCCGGGATGCCGAAGCTCGTGAGGATGATACCGCCACCCTCCGCGAACGTCGGGAGCGCGAGGCCGATACCGCCGCCCACGTCGGGTGAGACGAGCGCGACCGTCGAGAGCGCGACGATGGCCAGGAGCCCCTCACCGAGCATCCCGCCGTAGCCGATGAGACGAGCGTCGGACTCCTTGTTGAGCTGTTTCGAGGTGGTCCCCGAGGAGACCAGCGAGTGGAACCCGCTGATGGTCCCGCAGGCGATGGTGATGAAGAGGAGCGGGAACAGCGGCGCGCCGGAGCGGCCGATGAACCCGTAGTACGGTTCGAGGTTGGTCACGAGCGGTTGACTCGACGATCCGAGGAGGGTGCCGACGATGATCGCCAGCAGCGCGCCGCCGACGCCGGTGTACAGCAGGAACGACGAGAGGTAGTCCCGCGGTTGCAGGAGCACCCACACCGGGAGCGCGCTCGCGAGTGCGCCGTAGAGGAGGACGATCGGTACCCACGCGGCCGTGTTCACGCCGAGCGCCTCCGCGCCGGGGAGCCACGTCCCACCCATCCCCTCGAACAGCACGATGGTCTGCGTGGGTGCCCGCGACGCCGGTTCGAACAGCGCGAGCGGATACTGGATCCCGAGGAAGACGCCGACGAACATCGCGACGACGAACGCCACGGTGCCGGGGATGAAAGGAAGGTTCAGCTGATAGAGGTACGCCCCCAACAGCACGGCGAGTCCGATGTAGATGAGGCTGGCCGTCGCGGCCTCCGGATACGCGTTGAACACGATGGCCACGACGAGCGCGAACACCGCGACGACGAGGACGATCGTGAGAAACGCGAACCACAGCAGCATGTTCTTGCCTCGCTCGCCGACGTACTGCCCGATGATGTAGCCGATCGACTTCCCCTCGTGTCGGAGACTCGCCGACAGCGAGACGAAGTCGTGGGTCGCACCCAGAAGCGGGTTGCCGATGGCGATCCACAGGAGCGCGGGCACCCACCCCCACACCACGCCGGCCGTGATGGGGCCGACGATCGGTGCGCCACCCGCGATACTCGAATAGTGATGCCCCAGAAGTACCGGCTTCTTCGCCGGAACGTACTCCTGTCCGTCTTCGTACTTGTGCGCCGGTGTCGTGTTCGCGTCGTCGAGTTCGACGAAGCGTGCCAGATACCGGGAGTACCCGAAGTACCCCAGACTGAACAGTACGAGCACCGCCGCCACCAGCCAGATGATCTGCACCATGTTACGTTACCACATCGTGCATGTGTGTATGGCACATATAAACATTAGCTTCCATCTCCGCGTCTCTACGACCGAGAGACGTTGTCTTCTCCGCGCTCTGCTGTTCGCTCCGGAATCGAATCGCCAACATGTATGAAGTTATGACTAATATTTACTATCGATTCGGTCATGTCGGCGGTTCTGTCTCGACCTCCACGTCGATCTCCGAAGCCACCGCCGTCAGGAGGTCTCCCTTCACCTCGGCGACGCGGAGTCCGATCTCGGCGACGACCGGGACGTCGAACGTCTCGTGGAGTTCGCGGAGGCGCTCGCGCTCGGTGGCGACGCGCTGTCTGAGGAACTCCGCGGCCGTCCCCTCCTCGTCGTCGTCGGGTTCCGGCGCGAGTTTGTTGACGACGAGGCCGCGCACGTCGAGGTCGGAGTCGCGCAGACTGTCGACGGCGCGGCGCGTCTCGCGGACGGACAGCTCGTCGGGGTTGACGACGAGGAAGAACGACGACTGCTCGCGAAGCGTCTCGCCCGCGAACTCGAACTGCTCCTTCCGTGCCTCCAGTCGGGCGATGATGGGGTCGCCGTCCATCATCCGCCGCGGTTCGTTGTTGCCGACGGCGGCCCGCTCGAACAGCTCGACGCTCTGTTTGCGCTTCAACAGGAGCCGTTCGATCCACCCTTCGAGGAACTCCGGCAGCGAGAGCAACCGGAGCGTGCCACCCGTCGGCGACGTGTCGAAGACGACGCGGTCGTAGTCGTCGCTCTCGCGCATCACCTCGACGAACCGGTCGAACAGCGCCGCCTCGTACGCGCCGGGCGTCTGGTGAGCCATCTCGATCTGCCGGTCGATCTCGTTGACCAGCCCCGCGCTCACCTGATCGACCAGCGCGCGCTTCGTCTCCATCAGGTGGTGTTCGACCTCCGCCTCGGGGTCGATCTCCATCGCCCAGAGTCCGTCGACGCCGTCGACCGGCTTCGGGCTGTCGTCGAACTGCTGGTCGAACACGTCGGAGGTGCTGTGCGCCGGGTCGGTGGAGACGACGAGCGTGTCGAGGCCGGCGTTCGCACACTTCAGCGCGTAGGCGCTGGAGACGGTGGTCTTGCCGACGCCGCCCTTGCCGCCGAAGAAGACGAACTTGTGCATCAGAAGTGGTACTGCTGGCCCTTCCGTTCGAGCAGCGACCCGCGGTCCCACATCCGCCGCTCCCACGCCTCGAACTCCTCTTCGAGGTACGGCAGCAGTTCGGCCGTGTAGTAGGAGACCGGACTCGGGATGCCGAAGGCGTCGGGGAAACACGCCAGCATGAACGTGTCCTCGGCGTCCTCGGCCTCCTTCTCGATCTTCTCGTAGGCCGGATGCGAGATCATCCCGTGGTAGAGCCCCCGGAGCCACTCGTCGAGGAGCAGGCGGAACTCCTCGATGCGGTCTGCGAGTGTCATATGATGACAACCTCCTAGTCTCGCGGCCAAAAGGGTATCGTTCAGCGTCCTTCGTGCACGACCGGAGAGGCTTAATACCGACAGTCGACCACACACGACACATGAGCCGTGACGCGATTCCGGTGACGATCCTGAGCGGGAGCCTCGGCGCCGGCAAGACGACGCTGCTCAACCACCTCCTCCGTACCGCCGACCGCGACGTCGCCGTCCTCGTCAACGACATGGGCGAGGTCAACGTCGACGCGGCGCTCGTCTCCGAGAGTTCGGAGCTCGACGTCGACGACGGAGTCGCGGAGCTCTCGAACGGCTGTATCTGCTGTGAGCTCCAGGACGACCTCGACACGGCGGTCGTCCGGCTGGCACAGAACCGCGACTTCGACCACCTCGTCGTCGAGTCGTCGGGTATCAGCGAACCGGAACCCGTCGCCCGCCTGTTCACCACCGGGTCGCGAGCGGCGGCGCTGTACGAGGTCGACTCGCTCGTCACCGTCGTCGACGCGCGGCTCTTCTTCGACACGTTCGGCGGCGACGACACCATCGAGCGCCGCGGCACCGACGGCGACGACACCCGACCCCTCTCGGATCTCCTCGTCGAGCAGGTGGAGTTCTCGAACCTCGTCGTCCTGAACAAGCGGGACCTCCTCTCGGCGGACGAACTCGACGCCGTCGAAGAGCTGGTGACGACGTTGCGACCCGACGCCGTGATTCTCCGGAGCGAGTTCGGGCAGGTCGCTCCCGACGAGTTGCTCGGTCGCGGACTGTACGACTCGGCGACGGCAGCCGAGGCGGCGGGCTGGCGACGGGCGCTGGAGGATGAGGGGACGCTCGCGAACGGCGGCGAGCGGGGACACGGACACGACGACCACGCCAGTGACGATGGTCACGCCGACCACGCGCATCCCGACGAACTGTACGGCGTCACCTCCTTCGTCTACCGTCGCCGACGGCCGTTCCATCCGCGGCGACTCGACGCGTCTCTCTCCTCGCTTCCCGACTCGGTCGTCCGGTCGAAGGGGACCTGCTGGGTCGCCGGCAACGACAACCAGCAGGTACTCGGACAGGCCGGCCCCTCGGTGCGGGTCGAGGCGGGCGCGCCGTGGGTCGCGAGCCTACCCGAACTCGACCGACAGCTCTACCGGTCGAACCGGAAGAGCCTGGAGTGGGACGACGAGTGGGGCGACCGACAGACGGAGCTCGTGTTTATCGGACGGGAGATGGACGAAGAGAGGGTCGTCGAAGGACTGGACGGCTGTCTCCTGACCGACGAGGAGATGGCGACCGACTGGTCGGCGTTCGACGACCCCTTCGCCGACGAACAGGGTGACGCCGTCGTCGTCGTCGAACCGGAGCCGCCGCGCGAGACGAGCGGGACAGAGTGAGAACGGTGGAGCGAACCGAGGGTCAGCCGAGGTCCGTCGCCAGTGCGTCGAGTGCGCGCTCCAGTTCGCCCCTCCGTTTCCACGCGGCGAGGCGGTCGGTGACGCCCGACAGCGGCAACCCGAGGCTCACCGCCGACCGCATCGTCACGCGCGACCCGTCGTCCACTGCCCGCACCGTCACCCACGTCTCCATCGCGTCGAACGGACCGGCGTCGCCCTCCTGTGTGTAGTACAGTCCGTCCTCGCGCTCCTCGAAGCGAAGCGAGAGGGTGAGTCCGCGCGACCCGGCGGTGACGACGGTGCTCCCGTCGGTCCGGTCGGCGACGTCGACGACGGAGAAACTCCCCTCGTACTCGACGACGGCCGCGGGCGTCAACGCTCGTTCGACTTCGGTTGGCGTCGCACGGACGAACCGCGAGACCTCGACTTCGCGCATGGGTTGGCGTCTCGACCCGGAGGAGAAAAGCGACGGGGTCGCGACCGACGGTCTGGGGTCGGCGATCGGCGGGCGAACGGCGCGTCGTCCCTCCGAGTCTCCCTACAGGAGAAGCGGCAGCGACAGCGCGAGGAAGACGACCGCGAAGAGCACCCCGAGGTAGAACAGCCGGTGGAGTCGCTGCACCGCGGGAACCTCACCGTGGAGCTCCGGGCGGGTGGTCCAGACCATCTGGTGGTACGCGCCGACGGCGAGTCCGGCGAAGACGAGCGTCGAGACGGCGACCGCGACGGGGAGCGACGAGCCGAGCGCGAGACAGTACACCGGCCCGAAGGAGAAACAGAGGAGGAACGCGAGCGACGCCACCACGAGGTACGGAACGGGGTCGACGGCGGTCCCCTCGCGGTTGCGGAACGGCACGACAGACGTAGGTACGGCAGGACCAAGAAACTAAGTTCGGTGGTTCACCACAGGCGGCATGGCAAACTCGAAGGGAGACCCCCGGGTGCTGTTCGTGATGAACCTCGTGTTGTCGACGGCGTTCGCGGCCGTCGTCGTTTGGGGGCTCGACTTCGTCGGTGTCTTCCCCTTTTCCGTGGGGCGCGTCGCCGTCGCCGCTGCGGTGCTGATGGTCATCACGCACCTCGTGATACGGTAGCGGGGCCACAGCGGCGGAAGGAGGCAACTTATGTCGTTCGACGTACCGCGTTTCACACAATGCCTATCGAAGACCGCGACGACGCGCATCTCATCACCCACGCGCTCGCCAAGGACACGCTCTCGAGACTCCGCGACGTCGAGACCGAACAGGTCGCGTTCCGGAAGGGCCTCGTCAAGCTCGGCCGCATCTGCGGCTACGAGATCATCGACGGCGCGATGGACACCGAGTACGTCACCATCCAGACGCCGCTGGAGGAGACGACCGGCGAGCGAGTCAAGGGACTCGACGACGTCGTCATCATCAACGTGCTCCGAGCGGCGACGCCGTTCGTCGAGGGGCTGCTGAAGGCGTTCCCGCGGGCGAAGCAGGGCGTCATCAGCGCCGGCCGCAACGAGGAGGCCGGGATGAACGAGGAGGGGCAGTTCCCCATCACCATCGACTACGTGAAACTGCCCGAGATCAGCGAGACGGACACCGTCATCGTGGCCGACCCGATGCTCGCGACGGGCAGCACGATGTGTACCGTCCTCGAGCACGTCCTCGAAGAGGCGCCCGACTACGAGAACCTGTTCGTCCTCTCGGCGGTCAGCGCACCCGACGGACTGCTCCGCGTCGGCGAGCAGTTCCCCGAGGCCGACCTGCTGACGGTCGCCATCGACGACTACCTCAACGACGAGGGGTTCATCGTCCCCGGACTCGGCGACGCCGGCGACCGCGCGTTCCGCACGAAGTGACGACGGCGCGTCCGGCCCCGTCGACGTCCGACGCGACGCGGGTGCCGACGCCGCACTGATCCGTCGCTGCTCCGACTGCTCGCCGTGAGCGACCGTCCGAGAGCCGCACGGCGAACGCGGCGGCGACGCAACCCCTCCGTTTCCGGTCGAAACCGACAGAGCGGACGTGGTCGGTCCCGAAGAACCGGTGTCGACGCCGCCGACCGGACGGTGCGCCAGCAGCCGAGGGTCGGCGGTCGTAATCGACCGTCCTCGCCGAGGAAAGCAGACTCGTCGTTACTTATCGTTCCTGTTGGTTGAAGAACTAACGAGAAAATAAATACAACTTTCTGATGTTGGTAAAAGAAGAGAGAGGGCTCAAAAACATGGACAAGCATAAGTACTGACTGTAAGTAATAGAAACCTATGCGAAGAGATATTAACCGCAGAGAGTTTGTCGCAGCGACCGGTCTCGCAGGCCTCGCCGGACTGGCCGGCTGTGCCGGTGGCGACGGCGGCGATGGCGGCGACGGCGGTGACGGTGGCGACGGCGGCGACGGAACAGGAACGACGAGTGGCGACGGCGGCGACGGCGGGAACGGCGGCAGCAACCAGCTGACCTGGCACGCCGGCGGCACCGGCGGCACGTACTACCCGCTGTCGAACCAGTTCAAGAGCATCGTCGAGGCGAACACCGACTACTCCCTGCAGGTGCAGTCGACGGGGGCCAGCGTCGAGAACGCCGGCAGTCTCGGCAACGGCAGCGCCGACTTCGCGCTCCTGCAGAACGACGTCGCCTACTTCGCCGTCAACGGCGAGGGGATCGACGCGTTCCAGGGGAACGCCATCCCGAGCATTCGGGGTGTCGCGACGCTCTACCCGGAGACGATCCACGTGGTGACGCCCGCGAACTCCGACATCCAGTCGATCCAGGACCTCAGCGGCGCGACCGTCAACACGGGCGACCTCGGCAGCGGGACGCAGGTCGACGCGAAACAGATCCTGCAGGCGGTCGGCGTCGAGGACTACACCGAGCAGAACACCGACTTCTCGCAGGCCGCAGAGCAGATCCAGAACGGCGACGTCGACGCGGCGTTCGTCGTCGGCGGGTGGCCGGTCGGCGCGATCGAGGACCTCGCCAACAACAGCAACATCCGTCTCGTCGAGATCTCCGGCGACGCCCGCGAGCAGGTCAAGCAGGCCGGTTCGTACTTCGCCGACGACGAGATCCCGGCGGGAACCTACAGCGGCATCGACGAACCCGTCCAGACCGTCGCCGTGCAGGCGATGATCGGGACGCACGAAGGGGTGTCCGAGGAGGTCGTCCAGGCGGTCACCGAGGCCATCTTCGAGAACACCGACCAGCTCAACATCAAGCAGGAGTTCATCAACGTCGAGAGCGCACAGGACGGGATGTCGATCGAACTCCACCCCGGCGCACAGGCGTACTTCGACTCGGCCGGAACGGGTGGCAGCGGTAACGAGACCACCACCGGCAACGAGACCACCACCGGCAACGAGACCACCACCGGCAACGAGTCGAGCTAACGCCGCTCGATCACCCACACACCGGGTTCCGATTCACTGATCCGTACAGATGTACTTCCGACTGACCACCAGTTCTCTGTGCCGTCCATGAGCGACGGCACCGATCGACGGACGGTCGGTCTCGCACTCGCGTCACTGCTGATTCTCGCGCTCGTCCTCGCCGGAGGAGCGGCGGCGACGTCGCCGGAACGTGCCCTCGTCGTCGAGGACGCTGACACCGGCGACCGACTGCTCGTCGCACCGGTCGAGAACGGAACCACGGTGACGCTGGCGTACAACCACAGCGTGGAGGGGAGTCCCGTCCGGGACGTCTACGCCGTCCGGGGCGACCGACTCGTGATGACGCGCATGGAGTTCTCGTCGTACGGGTGGGGGTTCCCGGCGCAGGCGAACGTCACCCGTGAGAACGGGAGCTTCGTCTCCCGGCCCGACGACGTGCGACTCACCGAGTTGTACGTCTCACCCGGCGACGTCGCCGGACACAGACTCCACGTCGGCGACGAGACGTACGACCTCGTCGCGCGCTCCGACGGCGAGACCGTCCGGATCCACGTCGAACACCGCAGTTTACTACAGCGAATGATGCCATGACCGCCGACGACACTCGACCCGAAGACGAAGAGCTCTCCGAGGAGGAGAAACAGGAACTCATCGACGAACTGGAGCGGAAGCGGAGCCTCCGTGGCGTCGCCGCCGTCGTCGTCGCGGTCGTCGGGATTCTGTTCTCGGCGTTCCAGATGTGGCTCGCCGCCCGCGGGTTCATCTTCGAGGTGACGCTGCCCGTCGTGGGGACGTTCCGCCTCGCCGCGCTCCAGCCGCTCCAGATCCGGGCGATCCACGTCGTCTTCGCGCTCATCCTCGCATTCATGCTCTATCCGGCGACATCGAGCGAGGGCTTCTTCTCGCGACGGCTCTCGCCGGTCGTCTCGAACCTGGATCGCCGCTTCGGCGCGTCACACCCGATGACGCGGGCGGCGACGCGCGTCCGCTCGGGGGTCCGCTGGGCGATCACCGACCCCCACCGCCAGCGAGTGACGCCCGTCGACATCGTCCTCGCGCTGCTGTCGTTGCTGACGGCGGCGTACATGATCACCGACTATCAGGAGATCCAGCGGATGCGCGCGCTCGGTCTCGGCTCGGGTCGCACCACCGGCGAGATCTACCCGTTCCTCGCACCTCTCGTCGACGCCGTCTCGGCGCTCGGTATCCCGCTCGACGAGACGTCGTACGCGACCGTGCTGGGCGCGATCGGCGTCCTGCTCGTGCTCGAGGCCACCCGGCGGACGCTCGGGACGCTCCTCATGAGCATCGTCGCGACGTTCATCCTCTACGCGCGGTACGCGAGCAACATCCCGCAGGATCTGCCGTATCTCGGCATCCTCTCGACGCCGTCGGCGTCGTGGGACTCCGTCGTCCAGAACCTCTGGTACAACACGGCAAACGGCGTCTTCGGCGTCCCGGTCGAGGTGAGCGTCCGCTACATCTACATCTTCGTCCTCTTCGGGGCGTTCCTCGAGATGAGCGGCGCGGGCCAGTGGTTCATCGACCTCGCCTACTCGATGACCGGGTCGCGGAAAGGCGGCCCGGCGAAGGCGAGTATCCTCTCGTCGGGCTTCATGGGGACCATCAGCGGTTCCTCGATCGCCAACACGGTCACGACCGGCGCGTTCACCATCCCGCTGATGAAGCGCTCGGGCTACCGTCCCGAGTTCGCCGGCGGCGTCGAGGCCTCGGCCTCCTCTGGGGGACAGATCCTTCCGCCGGTGATGGGCGCGGCGGCGTTCCTCATCGTCGAGTTCGTCGGCGTCTCCTACGACACCGTCATCATCGCCGCGGCGATCCCCGCCATCGTCTTCTTCTTCGGCGTCTGGGTGATGGTCCACCTCGAAGCGTCGCGCGCGGGGATCGGCGGCGTCGACGCCTCGGAGCTCGTCGCCGTCTGGGACCACCTGCGGACCGGCTGGTTCTACCTCGCACCCATCGGACTGCTGCTCGTCTACCTCATCGGGATCCGCTACTCGGTGTCGCGGTCGGCGTGGTACACCATCGTCGCCATCGTCGCGCTCATCGCGCTCGTCGCCACCTACAACGACCGGACGCGCGTACCGCTTCTGGGCACCATCGGTGGGCTGTTCGCGCTCGAGACGGTCGCGCAGTATCTGACCGGGGCGGGTATCGTCGGCGCGGTGACCGGCGCGGGAACCGGTGGCGTCTCGGCCCGCGCCGCGCTCGACGCCGCGGCCGGACAGCTCGGCATCATCATCATCCTCGTGAGTGCGGCGTTCCTCGTCGCGCGGCCGCGGCTCCCGTCACCGCTGCTTGAGTACGACGCCGCCGTCGACGACGCCGCCGAGACGACGGCCGACGCGTTCGGTCGCCGCTCGCTCGCCAGCAACAACGCCTACCGCTTCGGGACGTTCGTCCTGAAGGCGATGGAGGGCGGCGCGCGAACCGCGACGGTGGTCGTCATCGCCGTCGCCGCCGCGGGCGTCATCCCCGGCGTCATCAGCGTCTCCGGGCTCGGTCCGAACCTCGTCGCGCTCATCGAGGCCGTCTCCGGCGGGTCGCTCATCTTACTCTTGCTCATCACCGCCGTCTCCTCGATCATCCTCGGGATGGGGATGCCGACGACGGTGACGTACATCATCCTCGTCGCGCTCCTCGGCGGCGCGATCGCCGAGCTCGCGAACATCCCACTTCTGGCAGCACACCTCTTCATCCTCTACTTCGGCGTCATCGCCGACATCACGCCGCCGGTCGCCGTGGCGGCCTACGCCGCCTCCGGGGTCGCGAAGTCCGACCCGTTCAAGACGGGGATCGAGGCGTTCTCGCTCTCGCTGAACAAGGCGGTCGTCCCGTTCGCCTTCGTCTTCTCGCCCGGCATCCTGCTCATCCGTGGGGAGAGCACCGAGGAGTACCACATCATCACCCTCGCCGACGTGGCCGACCTCGGCTACTTCATCCCGGAGGTGGTCGTTCCCATCGCCGGGGTGTTCCTCGGCGTGCTCGCGCTCGGGCCGACGATCATCGGGTACTTCTACTCGTCGGTCAGCGGGCTCGAGCGTGCGCTGTTCGCCGTCTCCTCGATCCTCCTGATGGCGCCGCAGATGATCCTCGACCCGGTGTTCACCGTGCTCGAAGCGACCGGCACGAGCGTCGGTATCGAGATACTGACGCTGGATCTCCTCCTGCGTCTCGTCGGCGGAGTGCTGTTCGGTGCGCTGGCGCTCCGCAACCGCCGACAGATGGAGGGTGACCGCGCCGAACCGGCGTCGGCGACGCCGACGACCGACTGAACCGACGGCGACTCGCGCCGTCGCTCCGTTCTCTTTCTTTCCGTCGCTACTCGATGCCGACTCGACCGCTCGTCGCACTTCTGAGTCGGTCCCGCAGGTCGTCGGCCTCGTCGACCGGCACGCGAACCTCGAAACGGACGTCCGCCTCGTAGGTCGCGTCGAACTCGACGCCGGTACTCTCCAAGATGCCGCGAACCGTCCCGGAGTCGTCGTACTCGGTGACGACCGCCAACCGCTCGTGTGGTAGCTCCTCGACGACGCCCGCGGCGTCGACTGCTTCCTTGACGGCGCGACTGTACGCCCGAGCGAGTCCGCCGACGCCGAGGTTCGTCCCGCCGTAGTACCGGGTGACGACGGCGACGACGTTGCGGATCTCCCGTTGGACGAGCACGTTCAGCGCCGGCTTTCCCGCCGACCCGGTGGGTTCGCCGTCGTCGCTCTGGTACTCCCGCAGCATCACCTCGCCGGGCGCACGCCGACTGGAGGCCTCGCCCGCGGGGACACGGTAGGCGGGGACGTTGTGCGTCGCCTCCGGGTGGTGCTCTCGGATCTCGTCGACGAACGCCTCCGCCTCCGCGACGGTGTCGACGGGGGCGACGTAGCCGATGAACTCCGATCCCTGCACTTCGAAGGATGCCTCGGCGCGGCCGGCGACGGTGCGGTAGGCCTCTGTCATAGTCCGGCCGAGGCGGGCCGCGAGGATAAGTGCTTACGCTGTGTGCTCGTCGTCGCGGCCGTATCCGCCGAGGAGCAGTCCCGCGAGCGACCCCGCGCCGATCAGTTCGACGACGATCGTGAGGAACGCGAGCGGGTCGTCGACGAAGTGTTCGACGACGAGCGAGACGGGCGACCCGTGGCTGTGGCCGCCGGGGACGGTGCCGCCGTGGTCGCCCAGATGCCACCAGACGTAGCCGACGACGTAACCGAGGAGGACGAGAACCCCCAGCGCCAGCAGCGGCCGGACCGCCCGCTCGAAGTAGAGACCGGCGAGGACGACGAGCAGTAAGAGTGCAGAGGGGACGAACAGGTAGCCGCGCGGGTCGAAGAACTCCAGGCGCGGGAGGTAGACGGCGAGCAGCGGGACGCCGACCCAGAGGTGGACGAGCGCGGCGACGAGCGTCCCCTGCACGCCGAGGAAGTGGAGCACCGCTTCGGTCGTATCGTTCATACTCCCGCTGGAGAGCGGAGAGACAAGAGACTGTCTATTCCGCCGAAATCGAGTGGTACACGCCTCGAAAGCGGCGTCTCAGAACTCGACCTTGCGGACGAACGGGAGGCTCCGGATCTCGACGAGCAGGTCGCCGGGGATGGGGTCGTCGGTGACGACGTAGAGTTTCGGATCGTCGGTGAACTCGGGGTCTTCGCTTATCGTCTGGCGGATGCTGATACCCGCGTCCGCGAGCATCGACGTCACCGTCGCGACGATGCCGGGTTGGTCGGCGTCCTCGACTTCGACGGTCAGGACGGTCAGATCGAGGACGGGCGCGAGATCCATCAGACTCGGGATCGAGGAGATGTTCTGGAAGATGCGCTTCAGCTCGGGATCCTCGAGGATGGCGTTCGTCGTCGAGTCGACGACGCGGCGGTCGACGCCGATCTCGCGGGCGATGCCGGTGTTCGGGATCTCGATGCCGCCGGAGACGACCCGTCCCTCGTCGTTGACGGAGAACCCCCGTTCGAGCAGTAGCCGGATCACTGCCTGCTGACTCGGACTCCCCTCGAACTTCCCCATGATCTCGTCGAACATTCGTACCGTGAAGGTGGGCCAGCGGGTGGTTTAATGATGTGGGTGTGAGGGCCGTCCGTCGCGGCCGGTCGCTGCCGGGTGCTACTGGCCGTCGTCCCGTCGACCACCCACACTTTTCGTCCCCACTCACAATCACTCGGTCATGCGAGAAGTTCAGTCGTGTGACTTCTGCGGCGACGACGCGGTCGGGACGTTCGAGGTCGTCCCCGACGACCTGCTCTCCTCGGACGCCGACCAGCGCCGCGTCGCCCTCTGTGGTCACTGCCGGACGACGCTGGAAGCCGTCCTCGAACCGTTCCGCCGACGCGACGCCGACGCCGTCGACGACGAGGCGACCGACGCCGAAGCGCCGAACCCCACGAACGAGGCCGACGGGACCCGCGCGGACGACGCCGACCGCTCGTCGACCAGCGCCGCCGTCGACCCGACCGCCCGCGCCGAGGGGATCGCGATCGGCCGGGAGGGCGACTCGGACACTGTCGAGGGGGACGAGACCGACGAAAGCGACCCACTGTCGGCCGACGACGGGGCCGGCGTCGTCGACGAGGGCGACGACGGCGAAGCGTCCGAGACCGGCGCGGAACCCGATCAGTTCCGGACGGTGATGCGACTGCTGAGCAACCGCGAGTTCCCCGTCGACCGCGCGGAGTTCGAGGAGTTGACCGCCGGGGCCTACGAGCTAGAGGACGACCACGTCGCTCGCATCCTCGACCACGCCGTCGACCGCGGGGTCGTCGTCGACGACGCGGGGACGCTGAAGAAGCAGTAGGGCAGTCGGAACGAACGAGCGGTCCGCGACCGCTCGACGCTCAGAGGTCGGCTCGGTCGAACGCCCAGAGCCCGAGCAGCGGCGGGATCAGCAGCCAGCCGAACAGCATCGCCAGCGCGGCCACCTGCAGGCTCACGTCGCCGCCGGTGAACAGCTGGTCGTTGAGGAACGCCCCCGAGACGATCTTGAACGACCCCGTCGGGTTCAGCAGGCGGATCATGCGGAAGATCTCCTGTCCGGTCAGCGGTACCCAGCCGGGGACGCCGCCGCTGAGCTGGAGGTAGATCTGCAGCGGGAACTGGACCGCCCCCCACAGCGGGACGAAGAGGAGGTAGAGCCCCATCGCCCCCGCCGTCGCGAGTTGTTGCGAGCGCATCGCCGCCGAGAAGCCGACGGCGATGCCGACGAAGACGGTGCCGAGGAACGCCGTCAGCAGGATGTAGCCGACGTACGATCCGGCGTCGAACTGCAGCGGGCCGACGGCCAACAGCAGCGCCGGGAGGACGAAGCCGACGACGATCGGTGCGGCGATGGCCGCCGAACGGCCGAGCACCTTCCCGAACACGACGTCCGCCCGGGAGTGCGGCAACGAGAGCAGCAGTTTCAGGCTGCCGCTCTCGCGCTCGCCGACGATGGCGCTGTAGGCCATGACGAGCGCGATGAGCGGGATCAGCGTGGTGACGAGCGTCCCGCTGATCGCGCCGAGGATGGCGTTCGAACTGAACGTTCCGCCGCCAGAGGGACGGACGACGTAGGCGACGCCCGAGGTGAGGAGCACGAACAGCGCGGTCAGTCCGAGGAGCCACCACGAGCGGACGGCGTCCTCGAAGTCCTTCCGGGCGACCGCCTGCCAGCTCATGCGGTGACCTCCTGTCGGTCGTCTTCGGTGTACGAGAGGAACAGATCCTCCAGCGACGCCTCGGTCGTCTCGAAGTCGTGGACCGTCACGCCGCGGCCCTCCAACGTGGAGAGCACCTGCGTCTTGACGCCGCTCTCGCAGGCGACGACGACCGTGCCGCCGTCGGTCGACGCCGACTCGACGCCGTCGATGGCGCGGACGGCGTCGAGATCCTCGCTCGACGCGCTGTCGACCGTGATCTCCAGTCGGGCCTCGCCGCCAGCGGCGTCACGGAGCCCCTCGATACTGTCCTCGGCGACGAGCGCCCCCTCGCGCATGATGCCGACGCGGTCACAGACCGCCTCGACCTGCCCGAGCACGTGCGAGGAGAAGAACACCGTCGCACCCCGGTCGGCCTCCGTGTGGACGATGTCGCGCATCTCTTTCGCCCCGGCGGGGTCGAGTCCCGAGGAGGGTTCGTCGAGGATGAGCAGGTCGGGACTGCCGACCAGCGCCATCCCGAGTGCGAGTCGCTGACGCATCCCCTTCGAGTAGCCGCCGGCTTTCCGGTCGGCGGCGTCGGCGATGCCGACTCGGTCGAGGATCTCGTCGGGGTCGTCCGCGGCCTCCTTCGAACGGACGGCGAACTCGACGTGTTTGCGGCCGGTGAGGCGGTCGTAGACGTCGAACCCCTCCGGGAGGACGCCGGTCCGCTGACGGACGGCGACGCTGTCTCGCTGGGCGTCGTAGCCGAGGACGCGCACCTCGCCCGTCGTCGGCCGAACGAAGTCGAGAACCATGTTGATCGTCGTCGACTTCCCGGCCCCGTTGGGACCGAGGAAGCCGAACACCTCGCCCTCGGGGACCGTGAGGTCGAGGTCGTCGACGGCGGTGACGTCGTCGTACCGTTTCGTCACGCCGGTGAGTTCGATAGCGGCCATGGTTGCGGGTTGTACGACGACGGCATAAAGGGTTTAGGTCTCCGTAGCGCCAACAGATTGATAGCGACCAGCGAGTCGAGACGGCGCGAAGCAGTCGCTCTCTGGCGGTTCGATGCGTGGAGGAGTTGGTCGAGTTACACCTCTTCGTCGGGGTCGTAGCTCTCGGCCATCCGCTCGGCCTCCGTCCGGTAGCGCTCTCGCGTCTCGTCGTCGGGAGTCGCGCTCAGTCGGTCGGGCTCGACGTCGAGTGCGGCGGTGGCACCGCTGCCGCGCTGGTGCATCAGCGTCGCCGCGATCTCCTTCTGGAGCATCCGCTCGCCGTCGGGGGTCGCGTAGACGAGCGTGATGAGGTTGCGGTCGTCGTAGGTGCGCTCGACGAGCCACAGTCGGACGGTGTCGGTCATATCTCCCCGTTCGACCAACGGCCACTTAGCGCCGTTGGTGGGTCTCCCCGCGCAGTTCCTCGACCGTCGCCGTCAGTTCGTCGATGGCGTCGGTGCCGTCGTCGGTGGCGTCGACGATGTGCGCCGTCGCGTCTTCGGTCTCCTCGGCGCGTTCCTGGACGTTCTCGATCGTGGCAGTGAGTTCCTCGACCGTCGTCGCCTGGTCGTCGGTCGCCCGCGACACCTCGGCGATCCCGTCGGCGGCCTCGTCGATGGCGTCGGCGATCTCCTCGAACGCCTCCAGCACGTCGGAGATCTGTTCGCCCGCGTGGCCGATCCGCTCGTGGGACTCCTCGGCGGCGTCCACGGTCGAGTCGGTCTGCGCCTGGATCTCCTCGATGCTCGTCGTGATCTGTTCGGTGTGGCTCCGCGTCTCGTCGGCGAGCGTCTTGACCTCCTCGGCGACGACCGCGAAGCCGTCGCCGTCCTCGCCGGCGCGGGCGGCCTCGATGTTGGCGTTGAGCGCCAACAGGTTCGTCTGATCGGCCACGTCGGAGATGACCTCGACGACCGCCTCGATGTCGTCCATCCGCTCGCCGAGGTCGGTGACGCTCTCGACGAGGTCGTCACCGATGTCGACGACCTCCTCTGTGGCCGCGCGGGCGTCCTCGCTGGCGTCGAGCCCCTGTGCGGCGGCGTCGCGGGCCTGCGTCGCCGCGACGTCGACCTGGTCGGCGGTGGCGGCGACCTCCTCCATGCTGGCGCTGAACCGCTGCATCTCGCTCGCCCCCTCCGACAGCAGGTCGTTCTGCTCCTCGACGTTTCGGGCGATCTGGTTTGCGGCCGTCGCGGTCCGTTCGACGGTGTCCGCGAGCGCCTGCGTCTCGCCGTCGACGCGCGTCGCGACGTCCTCGAACCCCGCTGCCATCTCGTTGAGTTCGTCGACCACGAGGGAGAGTTTGTCGTCGACGACGCGACCGTCCGTGTCGAACGAGGCGCGCGCGTCGAGGTGGCCGTCGACCAGCGCGTGCAGCGTCTGTTGGACCTCGTCGACGAGGTCCTCGACGTCGCGGTGGCGACGGACCTCCGCGGTCCGGTCGCGGACGGTCTGGACGACGGCGACCAGCTCGCCCTCCTCGTAGATCGGCATCGACGTGTAGCGGAGGTGTCGCTCGTCGCCGTGGCGGTCGGTCAGACTCTCCTCCTCGGCGTACAGCGAGAGCGCCTCGTCGTCGAGCGTGACGCCGTCGGCCCGGTCGGCCGTCTCCGGCGCCGCCAGCACCGCCTCCGCGAGCGTCTGCCGGTCGCGGCCGTCGGGGTAGAACACCGTGCTCACCGCGCGACTGCCGAGCGCTCGGTCGGCCGAGACGCCCGCGAGCTGCTCGAGACTGTGGTTCCAGGCGACCACCTCGCCGTCGGCGTCGAGCATGAACACGGGCATCCCGACGCCGTCGAGGAGGACGTCGTCGTCGATGTTGAGGTCGTCCTCGTCGACGGCTGCGGCGGCCGCGGCGAACTCGAAGTCGCCTCCGGTCGCGTCGGGGCCGTCCGCCGTGGCGTCAGGACCGTCCGCCGCGGCGCCGGAGCCGTTCGATTCGGCGTCGGCAGGAGGCGACCCGTCCTCCGAGCGGGCGACGGCGACACCGCCGTCGGTCAGTGACGTCTCGTCTCCCGCCTCACGCAACCCCACCCAGGCGGACAGTTTTCGTACCGATTCGCGAAGCATGGCATCGACTCGACGCGTCCGTCCCCTTAATCTTCCCCAGCAAATTTCAGAGCTGATAATCGGACGGCGGTCGACGACGGTCGGTGTCGAGAGTGAACGAACGGGACGACGTCAGCCTCAAGCCCGTTCGGATGCAAGCGTCGGGAGATGGATGTCACCGAGGTCCGCGAGCGGGCGAACGGCCTCCCACGAGACTCCGGCGTCTACCAGTTTCACGAGGGCGAGACGGTGCTCTACGTGGGCAAAGCGGTCGACCTCCGGAGTCGGGTTCGCTCCTACGCCGACCCGCGGAGCGACCGCATCCGACGGATGGTCGCCCGGGCGGACCGCGTCGAGTTCGCCGTCACCGACACGGAGACGCAGGCACTCCTGCTGGAGGCGAACCTCATCAAACGCCACCAGCCGCGGTACAACGTCCGGCTGAAGGACGACAAGTCCTACCCGCTGGTCCAGCTCACGTCGCATCCGATCCCCCGAATCGAGGTCACCCGCGACCCCGACGAGGCCGCGACGGTGTTCGGCCCCTTCACCGACAAGGGTCGAGTGGAGGTCGTCGTCAAAGCCATCCGAGAGACCTACGGTCTCCGTGGCTGTTCGGACCACAAGTACGCCAACCGCGACCGCCCCTGTCTCGACTACGAGATGGGTCTCTGTAGCGCGCCCTGTACGGGCGAGATCGGCGAGGAGAGCTATCGTGAAGACGTCGAGAGCGCAGTCCGGTTCTTCGAGGGCGAGACGGGCGTGCTCACGGACCCGCTGCGGCGGGCGATGGAACAGGCGTCGCAGGAACAGGAGTTCGAGCGCGCCGCCAACCTCAGAGACCGCCTCGACGTCGTCGAGTCGTTCCACGGCGGCGGCGGGGAGGCGGTCTCCGCGCAGTCGAGCGAGCGCGCGGTCGACGTGCTCGGGGCCGCCGTCGAGGGCGAGCGAGCGACCGTCGCTCGCCTCCACAGCGAGCGCGGTCAGCTGGTCGACCGCTCGCGACACCGTCTCGACGCGCCCGAGGACAGCGAAGGGGGCGTCGCCGAGGTGCTCGCGGCGTTCGTCGTGCAGTACTACGCCGAGCGCGAACTGCCGGACGCACTCCTCCTCTCGGAGCGGCCGGACGACGAGGAGCTGCTCGCGTGGCTCGACGCCGAGGGCGTCGCGGTGAGAGTGCCGGGTGCGGGCCGCGAGGCGAAACTGGTCGAACTCGCGCTGAAGAACGCTCGTCGCGGCCCCGGACGAGGCGACGAACTCGGCGCGCTCTCCGACGCGCTCGGTCTCCCGCGCGTCGAGCGCATCGAGGGGTTCGACGTGAGCCACGCACAGGGGAAGTCTGTCGTCGGCAGCGACGTCTGTTTCGTGGAGGGGTCTGCAGAGAAGGCAGGGTATCGGCGGAAGAAACTCACCGAGCGCAACGACGACTACGCCAACATGCGCGAGTTGATCCGGTGGCGCGCCGAGCGGGCCGTCTCGGGGCGCGACGACCGACCCGACCCGGACCTGCTTCTGATCGACGGCGGCGACGGCCAACTCGGAGCGGCGCAGGACGCGCTGGACGAGGTGGGCTGGGACGTCCCCGTCGTCGCGCTGGCGAAAGACGAGGAACTCGTCATCACGGACACGCAGGTCCACAACTGGCCGAAGGACGCGCCGCACCTCCACGTCCTCCAGCGCGTCCGCGACGAGGCCCACCGCTTCGCCGTCCAGTACCACCAGACGCTGCGGGACGACGTGCAGACGGTGCTCGACGACGTCCCCGGCGTCGGCCCCGAGACGCGGAAGCGACTCCTCCGACGGTTCGGCAGCGTCGAGGGGATCCGGACGGCCTCCGTAGCCGACCTGCTCGACGTCGACGGCGTCGGCGAGAAGACCGCCGAGGCCGTTCGCTCGCGACTGTAGGGCCAACTTTCTTTTCGGTCACCGAGAGAGTAGGGGTCGATGGCCGACGCCGACGACGCCGGAACCGACGACTACGTGCGACTCTCCGAAGAAGAGCTCCGCGAGCTGATCCGGGAGGAGGCACGCGTCGTCGCCCGCGAGGAGACGAAGCGGACGCGGAGCCTCTTCGGGAGCATCGTCGCGGGCCTGTTCGGCTTCCTGATCCTGGGACAGTCGCTGGAGGCCGGCGGGACGCTGACGACGGTGCTCGTCGGCGTCGGTGCGCTTCTCATCGTCGCCGCCAGCGTGGGCGTGACGAGTCTGTTCGACGGCGGCTGAGCGACTCGACCCGACCGACGATGGGTTTTTGGGCGGCTGCCACGTCGTCGAGAGCGATGCCCTCCACCGACCTCTCTGCCGACGACGTGCGCGAGATCGCACGCGAGGAGTCACGGAACGCGATTCGAGCGGAGCTGAGAAGCCTCGGCTACGGCGTCGTCGGTCTCGTCGTCGGCCTCGTCGGCTTCCCACTGCTGCTGGCTGCGCTGTTCTCGGGAGATCTCGCGCTCGTGGTCGGCGTCGTCGTCGTGATCGTCGCCGTCGTCGCTACTCTGCTGTGGTAGCGTCGCCGACGACGTCTCCGGACGGCGGCGTCTCCGCGAACAGCTCGCTCCGCCAGAGGAGCCACGCGGCGGCGGCCGTCCAACCGAGTCCGCCGACGACGCCGAGCGGCGTCGGCCCGAGCAACGGGGTCGGCTGTCCGGCGACGAACAGCGCGCCGATGGCGGCGACGGCGTTGATCGCACCGTGGCCGACGGCGGCGGGCCAGACGCTCTCGCTCCGGAGCGTCACCCACGCGAGGAACACGCCCGTCGTGAGCGTGAACCAGCACATCGCGAGAAAGCCCGTCCACGGCGCACCCGGGTAGCCGAAGCCGTAGTTGTACCCCATCGCGATGACGGGCCAGTGCCACGCCCCCCAGATCAGACCGACGAGCAGCGTCGCCTGCCGCGTGCCGAGCGGCAGCAGTTTCGGCAGGAGGTAGCCGCGCCAGCCGAGTTCCTCGCCGAACGCGAAGAACGTGTTGATCAGGGGGCCGATGGTCAGCGCCGAGACGAGTTGGACGGCGACGAGCGTCCACGGGTCGACGTCGCCACCGCCCGCCTGTCGGACCGCCTCCGCGAACGCCGCGAGTTCCGGGTCGAACGACGCCGAGAAGACCGCGAAGTAGACGGCCGCACCGACGAGCGTGAGCAGGGTCGGCCCGAACCACGCGACGACGTAGACGCCGAGCGAGTCGCGGAGCCGCGGTCGGAGCCCGAGACCCGACCACCCCTCGCCCGTGAGGAGTCGGGCGACGAGCGTACCGACGGCGGGCGCGAACATGTACGTCGTCGGCAGGAGGACTGTCGCGAGCGTAAGGCCGACCCCGGGGAGGAGTTCGGGGCTGTCGGTGAGCCCGCCGGTTGCGTAGAGTACCGCGGCGGTCGCCCACGCGACGCCGTAGGCGACGAGGAGGAAGACTGCGACGCGCCGCGTCTCGACGGACTCGCTGTGGGGAACGGGGAGAGACATGCCACTACGCAGGACGGGAGTCGCGAAAAAACTCGGGGGCGGTCGGGCGTTACGAAATCTTGTCGTACTGGTCGCGCAGCTTGTCGGCCGCGTCGTCCATCAGTTCTCGTTCGTAGTCGTCGAGTTCCCACTCGATAACCTCCTCGATGCCGTTCGAGCCGAGTTTGACGGGGACGCCGAAGGCGGTGTCCTCGTAGCCGTACTCGCCGTCGAGGACGAGCGACCCGGGCAGCACCTCGCCCGTATCGCGCAGGATGGCCTCGACCATGTGGGCGACGCCGGTCGCCGGCCCCCACTGCGTGGCACCTTTGCGGCTGATGACGTCCATCGCCGACTCCTGGAGGTCGCCGAGGATCTCCTCGCGCTCGTCGGCGTCGAACTCGGGGTCGCGGCCGTCGACGCGGACCTTCGAGAACACGGGCACCTGCGCGTCGCCGTGTTCGCCGAGGATCGTCGCCTCGACGTTCTTGACGGGGACGTCGAAGCGCTCCGAGAGGACGTAGCGGAAGCGCGCGGAGTCGAGTCGGCCGCCGAAGCCGACGACCTTGTGACGGTCGCGGTCGCCCGCCTCGTAGAGGTGGCGGTTGAGCAGGTCGACCGGGTTCGACGTCGTCACCGAGACGAAGTCGTCGTTGTACTCGGCGAGCGACGATCCGATGTCCGCCATGATGGGCGCGTTGTCGCCCGCGAGGTCGATACGCGTCTGCCCCTCCTTGCGCGGGATACCGGCCGTGATGACGACGACGTCCGACCCTTCGGTTGCCGAGTAGTCACCCTGTCGAACCGTCGTGTTCGAGTCGTAGGCGATGCCGTGGTTCGTGTCGGCGGCCTGTCCGACCGTCTTGTCCTCCATGTCCGGGATGTCCACGAAGACGAGTTCGTCGACGACGTCACGGAGCGCGAGATTGTATCCTGCGGCGGCGCCGACCGTCCCTGCGGCACCGACCACGCTAACTTTCGTCATACCACATGAACTTCCCCGCGGATTCCGATTAAACGCTTCGGAACGGGCGGATTCTCGGGGTTCTCCGCCGTCGGCGGGGTACGACGGCTGTCGACACGCCGTCGTCCCGTTGTCTTTTTCGACGCGAGGGACGACAGAGGAGGTATGAGCGAGTTCGACAAGGAGGCCGAACGGGAGAAGCTCCGCGAGAAGTTCGCGAAAGACGAGGAGAAACGCAAGAGCACGAAGCGGATGAGCGAACTGCTGTTGAAGGGGGCGACGATGACGAACCGTCACTGCAACAGCTGCGGCGACCCCATCTTCCGGTTCGACGAGCAGAACTTCTGTCCATCCTGTCAGGACGCCGAGGTCGCCGGCGGACAGATCCGACTCCGGAACCCCGAGGGCCGGGGGGGAGCGGACGAACGACCGGCGGGCGAGGGGGCCGAGGGGGTCGAAGCGACTGCGGCGACCGAAGGGACCGACGCCGTCGGCACCGCCGGATCGGCGACCGAAACGTCCACGCAGACGACACCGACGCAGACTGCCGACCCGACACCGGGGGCCGACGACGGCGACGAGAGCGAGCCCGCCGTCGAACCGACGCGACCGCCGGTGTCGACGGCCGAGACGCAGCCGGGCGAGCGGTCCACGGAGACGGAGACGCCCACAGAGGCGACGACGCCGAGCGCGCCGACCACGTCCGACGGCGCGGACCTCGACGCCGCCCGAGCGTCGCTCCGCCGGACGGTCACGCGCTACGCCGAGGAGGCCGAGCGGACCGACGACCCCCGCCACGCCCGCGAACTGCTCGCCGCCGCCCACGAGGCCGCCGAGACGCTCGCCGCGCTCCGGCGGTAGTCCCGAGCCGTCAGTAGTCGCTCCCGACGATCTCGCGGATGCGCTCGGCGGTGACCGCGCCGACGCCCGACACCTCTAGCAGGTCGTCTTCCGGCGCGATCATCACGGCCTCGACGCTCCCGAAGTGCTCCAGCAGCGACTGGGCCGTCACCGGGCCGATGTCGGCGATCGACTCGACGACGTACTCCTGCTGTTCGGCGAGCGTCTTCGCGCTCTTCTCGCCGTGGGCGCTGACGGTGCGCTCGCGTTTGGTCTGTTCGCGGGAGGCGACCACCTCCAGGAGGTCGGCGGTGTCGCTCTCGTCTTCGGTCCGGAGGACGCTCGCCCCGTAGTCGACGGCGAGCGACGCCAGCGCGCCGCGGATGGCGTTCGGGTGGACGTTGCGCTCGCCGTAGAGGTTCTCGCCCTCGACGACGACGACCGGGCGGGCGTAGTGTCGCGACATGTCGCGCACCTGCTCGAACATCGAGCGGTCGCCGCCGGTCAGCGTGTCGAGGAAGTCCGCGACCGACTTGCGTTCGACGGCGACGCGGTCCGAGAGGATGTAGTCGCCGACGGCCAGCGTCTCCAGTCGGGTGTGGACGCCCTCGCGCTGTGAGAGCGTCCGGGCGATGTTCGAGTCGAGTTCCCGCTGGTCGACGACGATCTCGACGACCTCCTCCTCGGGGTCGCTCTCGGCCGTGGCGACGACGGTGTCGTCTTCCTCTGTGTCGGACTCGTTCTCACCGGTCGCGTCGCCCGCGTCGTCCGCGTCGGTCGCGCCACTCGCACTCCGGTCGGTCGCGCCGACCTCGGCTCGCGCTTCGTCGGACGCGTCGGTCTCCTCCGCCTCGTCGAAGTCCGCCAGTCCGGGTTGGAGCCGCTTCTCTCTGCTCTCGCCGCCGTCATCGCCGTTGCCGAACTCGCCGAGGGACCTCTGACTGTCGTCGAGTTGTTGTTCCAACTCGTCGGCCGCGGTCTTCAGCTTCTGGAGTTCGTTCTCCATCTTCGACTCCCGACGGCGGGAGATCCAGAAGTACACCTCGTCGCGGGTGTCCTCGGCCATCAACACGATCACTCGTCCCTCGGTCTGGCGGCCGGTCCGGCCCTTCCGCTGGATGGACCGGATCGCCGTCGGCACGGGTTCGTAGAACAGCACGAGGTCGACCTCGGGGACGTCGAGTCCCTCCTCGGCGACGGAGGTGGAGACGAGCACCTCGAACTCGCCGTTTCGGAAGGCGTCGAGCGTCTCCTGCTGTTCTTTCTGGCTCATCCCGTCGGAGCCGTCTTTGTTCCCCTGCCCGACGAACCGCCGTGTGGAGAACGACTGCGAGAGGAAGTCGGTGAGCGCCTCGGCGGTGTCTCGGGATTCGGTGAAGACGATGACGCGCTCGCCGTCGTTGATTCCTAACGTCTCGGCGAGCAGGATGCGCGTCTTCGAGAACTTCGGGTGCAGTTCGTCGAACGACTCGGCTTTCCGCATCGCCTCGCGGACTTTGGGTTCGGAGACGAGTCGCTGGCTGGCTTTCGACGCACCCGACGACCGGGCGGCGTTGCGCTGACGCTCGAAGTACCGGCGCACCGACTCGACGCTCTGCGTCTCGACCAGTTCCACCGCACGCCGCAGTTTCATCACCTCGGCGTGGACGGACATTCCCTTGTACCCCTCCGACTGGTCGTTGTCCATCATCTTCCGGAGCTTCCCGCGCATCGCGTTCAGTTTCTTCTGCGAGAGGTCCGGTTGGGTGGTGCCGCTGACGCCCAGCTGCTTGAGCTGTTCCAGTCGGTCGACGATGACCTCGTTGAGCGCGTCGCGGATCTCCAAGATCTCCTCGGGGAGTTGGATCTGCTCCCAGGTGACGTCGGTGTCGTAGGTGTGCTCGCCGACGTCGGCGTCGTCTTCGGTCATCACCGCCACCTCCCTGAGTCCGAGGTTCTCACAGACCTCGAGGATCGACTCCTCGTCGCCGCCGGGCGAGGCGCTCATCCCGGTGACGAGCGGGTCGGCGGCGTCGGCGTGGTAGCGTTCGGCGATGTAGACGTAGGCGTAGTCGCCGGTGCCGCGGTGACACTCGTCGAACGTGAGGTGGGTGACGTCGCGGAGGCTGACGCGGTTGCCGACGAGGTCGTTCTCGACGACCTGCGGGGTGGCGATGACGACCTGTGCGCTCTCCCAGAGCTCCGCGCGGTCGTCGGGTCGGACTTCGCCGGTGAAGACGACGACGTCGTCGTCGGGGATCTCGAGCGCCTCGCGGTAGAACTCGGCGTGCTGCTGGACCAGCGGTTTCGTCGGCGCGAGAAAGAGCGACTTGCCGCCGACCTCCTGGAGGCGTTCGGCGGTCAAGAGAAGGCTGACCGTCGTCTTGCCGAGACCGGTCGGCAGACAGACGAGCGTGTGGTCGTCGCGGGCGGTCCCCGCCAGTCGCAGTTGGTACAGTCGTCGCTCGATGAACGCCGGGGCGAGGAGAGGGTGCTCGACGTACGCGACGTCGTCCGTGGCGGCCATTGGGCGTGGTTCGTCGTCGTCGTGGATAAGCGTTGGCGAAGCGCAGTGAAAGTGAAGCGAACCGAAAGGGCCGGAGCGTCGTCTGCCGACGACGGGGGGGTCAGTTGGCTCGGTCCAGCGGTCGGTCGTTCGGGATCGCGTCGGGGTCGGCGTCGCCGTCCGGAACCTCCGCGTCGACGAGGTCCGCCCACTCTGCGATCCGATCGCGTGTCTGTTGACTCATGCTCTCGCCCTCGGAAGGTGTATCTCAATCGAGATATATAACGGTTGTGTCGGTAGAGAGACAGACGGTCGGTACAGCGCTGCTTCGTTCGACAGGCGGCCGACGCGTGGCCGACGCGAGGTGACGGTCGCCGAGTGGTCGGCGACCGGCGATCGGCGACGAACGACGCCGGACAGCGGATGGCGCGTCAGGGGACGAGCTGTTCGCCGTCGTCGTCGTAGACGGTGATGGCGTCGACGGGACAGACGCGAGCGGCGAACTTCGCGTCGAACTCGGCGTCTTCGGGTACCTCGCGGACGAACAGCTGCTCGTCGACCTCCTCGGCACCTTCGAGGTCGGCCTTGCCGTCGTCGAGGTTCTTCACGAAGGCGTCCCACTCGTCGACGCACTGGAACATCCCGATACAGGTCTCGCGGTCGTACTCGATCTTCATACCGCGAGCGTTGGACCGTCGGTTACAAAGCAGTGACGACCCGCGGGGTCGCGCGAGCCGGAGTCGGCAGACGGGGCGGCCACCGCGTTGATTTGCGGCCGACGAGAAGCCGACGGTATGCCAGACGGAGCCGGGGTCGTCGCGACCGTGAAGGCCGTGGGGTCGGAGTTCGCGGAGAAGAACGTCACGTTCATGGCCGGAAGCATCGCGTACAACGCGTTCGTTTCGCTCGCGCCGCTCCTGGTCGTGCTTCTCCTCGCGGTCCGGTTCTTCGAGAGCGGACTCGAGAGTCAGGTCATCAGCCTCGCAGACCAGTATCTGACGCCCGGTGTCAGCGGCGTCGTCGAGCGGTTCGTCGAGAGCGACGCGGGCGGGACGGGGGCGTCTGTCGTCGGAATCGTGGTGGCGCTGTGGGGGTCGCTCAAGATCTTCCGGAACCTCGACACCGCCTTCTCCGAGATCTTCGAGTCCGAGACCAGAAACGGGTTCGTCGACCAGCTGCGTGACGGTCTCGTCGTCCTCTTCGCACTGCTCGTGGGCGTCGTCGGAATGGTACTCGCGACCGCCGCCTTCGCCTATCTGGAGTGGGTCCCGTTCGTCGGGTTACTCAGCCCCGTGTTGCTCCTCGTCGGCCTCTGTGTCGCCTTCTTCCCGCTGTTCTACGTCTTCCCCGACGTCGACCTCGAACCGCGCGAGGTCGTCCCGGGCGTCGTCGTCGCGGCGGTCGGGTGGGCGCTCCTGCAGGCGGCGTTCCAGGTGTACGCCATCGCCAAGGGGTCGTCGGACGCCGCCCTGCTCGGGACGCTCATCCTCGTCGTCACGTGGCTCTACTTTAGTGGTATCGTTCTCCTGCTCGGCGCGGTCGTCAACGCCGTGTTGACGGGGAACGCGGGCGACCTCGTCGAGCGTCGGCTGCGTGCGTCGGCGACGACCGAGACCGAGCGCGACCTGTCGACCGACGAGGCCGCACCGTACCTCTCGGAGCTCCGAACGGAGCTCACCGGACGATACGAGGGGATGCGCGCCGACGGGGATCGAAGTCGGCGTCGCCCCCACCCGACCGGCGAGATCCGAGTCGAAGAGCGGTCGCTCGCGGGCGAGGACGACCCGCAGTGGGAGGTGACGCTCCGGTACCCGTACGAGGGGGGCGAGACGGACGGGTGAGCGCCCGTCCGACAGTTTAAACCGAAGCACGGTCCTACCTCGCTCCAATGAAGACAGCGGACCTGCACGGCCTCCCGCCGGGGGTCCCCGAGCACCTCCAGTCGGAGGGGATCGAGGAACTCTACCCCCCACAGAGCGAGGCCGTCGACGCCGGTATCTTAGACGGCGAGAGCGTCGTCGCCAGCGTCCCCACCGCGTCGGGCAAGACGCTCGTCGCCGAACTCGCGATGCTCTCGGCGGTCCAGCGCGGCGGGAAGGCGCTCTACATCGTCCCGCTCCGCGCGCTCGCCAGCGAGAAGAAAGCCGAGTTCGAGCGCTGGGAGGAGTACGGCGTCACCGTCGGCGTCTCCACCGGCAACTACGAGTCGTCCGGCGAGTGGCTGGCCTCTCGCGACGTCATCGTCGCCACCTCGGAGAAGGTCGACTCGCTCGTCCGCAACGGCGCGCCGTGGGTCGAAGAGCTCTCCTGTGTCGTCGCCGACGAGGTCCACCTCGTCGACGACCGCCACCGCGGCCCGACGCTGGAGGTGACGCTCGCGAAGTTGCGGAAGATCAACTCCGGCCTCCAGACGGTCGCGCTCTCTGCGACCGTCGGCAACGCCGACGTGGTGGCCGACTGGCTCGACGCCGAACTCGTCCAGTCCGAGTGGCGACCGATCGACCTGAAGATGGGCGTCCACTACGGCAATGCCATCAACTTCGACGACGGCAGTCAACGCGAGGTCGAGGTGGAAAGAGGGCAGAAGAAGACGGCCGCACTCGTCGACGACACGCTCGACGAGAAGGTCGACGGACAGGGCGGGTCGTCGCTCGTGTTCGTCAACTCCCGGCGCAACGCCGAGTCCGAAGCGAGACGACTCGCCGACGTGACGAAGGGGCACCTCACAGGCGACGAACGGGACGAACTCCGTGACCTCGCCGAGGAACTCCGGGACGTCTCCGACACCGACACGAGCGACGACCTCGCCGACGCCGTCGCGAAGGGCGCAGCGTTCCACCACGCCGGTCTCGCCAGCGAACACCGCGCACTCGTCGAGGAGGCGTTCCGCGATCGACTCATCAAGGTCGTCTGCGCGACGCCGACGCTCGCCGCCGGCGTCAACACCCCGAGTCGACGCGTCATCGTCCGCGACTGGCGACGCTACGACGGCGAGTTCGGCGGGATGAAACCGCTCGACGTGCTCGAGATCCACCAGATGTGTGGCCGTGCCGGGCGACCCGGACTCGACCCCTACGGCGAGGCCGTGTTGCTCGCGAAGGACTCCGAGACGATGGACGAACTCTTTGAGAGATATATCTGGGCCGACGCCGAGGACGTCCAGTCGAAACTCGCCGCCGAACCCGCCCTCCGGACCCACCTGCTCGCCACCGTCGCCTCGGGGTTCGCGAACAGTCGACGGGGACTGCTCGACTTCCTCGACCAGACGCTCTACGCGACGCAGACGTCAGAGTCGGGACGACTGGAGACGGTGACAGATACAGTTCTCGCGTATCTGGAGGCGAACGGCTTTATAGAACGAGACGACGGCACCATCCGCGCGACGGGCATCGGCCACACGGTCTCGCGGCTCTACCTCGACCCGATGAGCGCCGCCGAGATCATCGACGGTCTGCGCTACGCCGCGGACAACCGCGTCGAGAAGTTGCGAGCCATCGAGGGCGACGGGTCGGCGACGGCGTCGCAGTCGTCGGCGAGTGAGGATCAGCAACCCGACGAGACGACGGGGTTCACCCCTGCGAGCGACCTGCAGACCGGAACCGGAAGCGACGCCGACGGTGGGGACGACGGCGACGCGGGCGACGAGGCGAGCGGTCCCGACGAGTTCGACACCACCTACCCGACGCCGCTCGGCCTCTATCACCTCGTCTCGCGAACGCCGGACATGTACGAACTCTACCTCAAGTCCGGCGACCGCGAGACCTACACCGAACTCTGCTACGAGCGGGAGGCGGAGTTCCTCGGACGGACGCCCTCCGAGTACGAGGACGTCGCCTTCGAGGACTGGCTGGCCGCGCTGAAGACGGCGAAGCTGCTCGAAGACTGGGCCAGCGAAACCGACGAGGACCGCATCACCGACCGCTACGGCGTCGGTCCCGGCGACATCCGCGGGAAGGTCGACACCGCCCAGTGGCTGCTCGGGGCCGCCGTCGAGCTCGCGGGCGACCTCGAACTCGGCAACAACGTCGCCGTCCGCGAGGCGGAGAGGCGCGTCGAGTACGGCGTCCGCGAGGAGCTGCTCGACCTCGCCGGCGTCCGCGGCGTCGGCCGCAAACGCGCCCGACGGCTGTACGAGGCGGGCATCGAGTCGCGTGCCGATCTGCGGGAGGCGGACAAAGCCGTCGTGCTCGCTGCGCTCCGCGGTCGGCGGAAGACCGCCGAGAACGTCCTCGAGAACGTCGGTCGGCGCGATCCGTCGATGGACGACGTCGAGGCGGACAGTTCGACCCGCGTCGCCGTGGGTGCGAGCGAAGACGAGGACGGACAGGCCACGTTCGGTGATTTCCAGTGAAGTTCGTCGAAGGCGTCGCCGAGGTCGACGACGTCGGCGCGTTCGTCGAGCAAGTCGGCGCGATCGCCGACGAGTTCGTGGTGACGGTACAGGTGTTCGACGCCCGCTACGTCGTCTCCCGTCGGCATCTGGAGCGGGCCGTCGAGTTGGCCGACCGCGCTATCGCTCGCGGCGAGAACGTCGCCCGCGACCGTGCGGTGGAGATCCTCTGTTACGCCGCCGGCCGCCGACAGATCGACCAGGCGCTGACGCTCGGCGTCGACGAGGGACGGACGCCGGTGGTCGCACTCGTCGACGCCGCCGGTGAGGACGCCGACGAAGCGGCGGCCGCGTCGGCGCTGACCGACTGCCTCGAGTCCGCCGAGACGCTGGGTGACTACGACGAGACGCTGGTTCGAGAGTACTTCGAGATCACGGAGGCGGAACTCGCGGCGACGGCCGACGGAGTTGAGGAACTCGTCCTCGAGCGAGTCGCGCTCCTCGACGTAGAAAAGTAAGTTTCGGTTCCGACCAACCCCTTCGTTTCGACTGGAGACCGCATGACGTCGTCGTGGGGTGAGCCTGTTTCGTCGCGAGAGGAGAGTGAGAGTGTCTATATAAACGAGGACCGAGCGAGACGGCAGGCCGAGTGAGACGATTCACTCGACGGGTGAGAGTGTGAGAATAGTTCCACCAGGATTCGAACCTGGGTCGTTGCCCCCAGAAGGCAACAGGATTGGCCACTACCCCATGGAACTTCGTTCGCACCTACTCGTACTGCCGGAGACTTCTTAAGTATTGCGTGATAGCCGGACTGTGCGTTCCGCTGGCAAACAGTCCAAACGTGTACAAACCGCCACTCTTTTCGCGGGGAGTTGTGCAGTGTCGTGTATGTACGTCGGACGGTTCATCGTCATCGGCCCCGAGGTCGGCGCGTACCGCGTCTCCTCGCGTTCGTTCCCTAACCGCCAGATCGTCGACCGCGACGGGACGCTCACCGTCGCCCCGACGCCGGACGCACCGGAGACGGACAACCCCTACATCTCGTACAACTGCGTTCGTGAGGTCGACGGCAGCGCCGTCGTCGGCAACGGGTCGCATGTCGACCCCGTCACGGAGAAGCTCGGCCTCGGCTACCCCGCTCGCGACGCTCTCGCCGAGAGTCTGCTGGCGCTCGACTACGAGAAAGACGACTACGACACGCCCCGCATCGCGGGCGTCGTCGGGACCGACGAGGCGTACGTCGGCATCGTTCGTAAGGACGCCGTACTGGTGAAGGCGGTCGCGGAACCCACGCTCGTCGCCACCTACGAGGAGGACGCGCCGCGTGCGTTCGCGTTCGAGGCAGAGACGGCGAGCGAGGCGGCACGGGAAGCCTACGATCAGGCGTTCGAGCACGCCGTCTGTGCCGTCGGCGTTCGGGTGACCGACGCGGGCGTCGAGACGGCGATCGAGAACGGCGAGTAGTCGTTCGAGCGCCCCGTCGCCCCCAGTTCCTAACACGCTCGACCGAGTACGACCAGCTATGCGACTGGGCGTGCTCTCCGACATCCACGCGAACCGCGTCGCTCTCGAAGCGGTCTTCGCGGATATGCCGGCCGTCGACGGCCTCGTCTGCGCCGGCGACGTCGTCGGCTACAACCCCTGGCCAGCCGAGTGCGTCGCCGCGGTGCGTGACCGCGAGATACCGACCGTACAGGGCAACCACGACCGGGCCGCGTCGACGGGGTCAGCGTTCGGCTTCAACGGGATGGCCCGCGCCGGCGTCGACTACGCTCGCGAGCAGCTGGACGACGAGGCGGTCGAGTGGCTCAGGTCGCTGCCGACGGAGCGGACCCTCGCCGACGGGCGAGTGAAGGTGGTCCACGGCCACCCCGACGACCCGGACCACTACACCCGCCCCAGCGAGTTCGGGCCGGACCTCCTCGGCGACGAGGACGTGCTCGTCATGGGGCACACGCACGTCCAGCACCACGAACGCTACGACGAGGGGGTCGTGATGAACCCCGGGAGCGTGGGGCAGCCGCGCGACGGCGACAAGCGCGCAGCCTACGCCATCCTCGATCTCGCGGAGATGACGGTCGAGGAACGCCGCGTCAACTACTCCGTGCGGGCGGTCATCGACGCGGTTCGGGAGGCCGGACTCCCCGAGCGGGTCGGGACGCGGTTGCTGGACGGGAGGTGAAGCGTGGTCAGCAGCGTGGCTACGAGTCGGCGGCGTACAGAAACACGCGTCGACAGTCGGGGCAGAGCCATCCCTCGACCTTCGCCGTCCGGTTCATCCCGAGCAGGCGGCCGAGTCGCCCCTCGTGTGGTTCGTCGATGCGAACTTTCAGCGTCGATTCGTCGTACGCGGTGACGGGTTCGGCCGAGACGAGGTCGGCCTCACAGTCTGGACAGGTCGGGGACATCGACCGTCACGACTCGGCGACGTGTGAAAAAGCTGTAGTCGAACTGAACCGGCCGTTCAGAACTTGTCCTGGACGATCTTGAGCGTCTCCTCGCGGTCGTCCCAGGCGACGAAGATGGCGACGGAGGTGGCGCTCGTGATGACGTCGTGGAGGTTGATGCCCGCCTCGGCCAGCGGCGTGACGATGTCCTGCAGCACGCCGGGTCGGTTCGGCAGTTCGCCACCGGTCACGCGGACGACGGCGATCTCGTCGTCGACGGTGACAGAGGAGAGCAGGTCGTCCTTGACGACCTCGCCGTGGAGGACGTTCTCGGCCTTCTCGGCGTAGTCGATGTCGATGTAGAAGGTGATCGAGTCCATCCCGCTGGCGACCGCCTCGACGTTGATGTCGGCCTCGCGGAGTGCCTTCGAGAGGTCCGCGAGGATGCCCGGTCGGTTACGGATCGCGCGCCCGGCCACGGTGAGACAGGCGAGTTTGTTCTCCTGCATGTCGATGAGGTTGGTGAACTTCCCCTCGATGCGGGTGCCGCCGGTCAGGAGATCGCCGTGCTGGTAGTGGACGACCCGGACGTCGAGCGTGTCGTCCTTGTAGGAGAGCGCCGAGGGAGCGACCACCTCCGCGCCGCGGAACGAGAGGTTCCGGAGTTCGTCGACGGTGATGCGCCCGACGTTACGGGCACCTTCGACGACGTGCGGGTCGCCGGTCATGACGCCCTCGACGTCGGTGACGATGACGACCTCGTCGGCGTCCATGTACTTGCCGAGCATCACGGCGGTCGTGTCGGACCCGCCGCGGCCGAGCGTCGTCACCTCGCCCTCGAGGTTCTGTGCGAGAAAGCCCGTGATCACCGGAACGACGCCGTCGAGGTCCTCCGCCAACTTCGCCGCGCGCTTCGAGGTCTCCTCGATGTCGACCTCGCCGAGGTCGTTCGTGATGACCGGCCACTGCTCGCTGCCGGGTTCGAGAAAGAGCGCGTCGACGCCGCGGGAGGCGAGTGCGGCCTTGAGCATCCGGACGCTCGTCCGCTCGCCCATGCTGACGATCTCGGCGCGGTCGGCGTCCGACGTCTCGAACTTGATCTCGTCGAGCAGGTCGTCGGTCGTACTCCCCATCGCGGAGGCGACGACGGCGATCTCGTGGCCGTGTTCGACGGCGGCGGCGATGGAGTCGGCCGCCCGGTTGATACGGTCGCCGCTACCGAGGGAGGTCCCCCCGAACTTGGCGACTACGCGCATACGACACCCTCCGAGACGGTCGACACTGCGAACTGGTGCTCAAACATGCGACAGCGTAGCGTGGGCAACCGCATAACTGTGTCCACTTACCCAACGGTTGCCGATTGTACATGTCGTGACACGGACGGACCGAGACGTCGCCACTCTCCCGGGGTTTTACGCCCGCTCGGCGACCATACGAGGTATGAACGTTCGGGACGCAGTCGAAGCCGACGCCGACGCGCTCGCCGCGTTGGCCGATCTCCCGCCCGACGCGATGCGCACGGTGATCCACGATCGGACCGTCCGCGTCGGCGAACTGCCGTCGACGGTGGACGGTGACGAGGAGGGAGCAGAGAGCGAGGACCCCGAGCCGCGCGGGTTCGTGAGCTTCGACGTCCGAGACGACGTCGTCCACGTCACGCAGTTCGGCGGCCCTCGCGACGCCTGTGAACGACTGCTCGAAGAGCCGGTCCGGTTCGCCGAGAACGAAGGGATGGACGTCGAGGTCGTCGTCACCGCGACCGACGAGGAGATGCGCGCTGCAGTGGAAGCGGTGGGGTTCGAGAAGAAGGGGAGCGGACCGATGTTCGAGGGCAAGCGGACGGTCCGCTACCGACTGACCCCCTGAGCGTCGGCCGCGGGTTCGGCCGTCCTCCTCGGAGCGATTAGCGGAAGTCTTCGTGCTCGTCGACGTCACAGAGACCTCGCCTGCTGAAATCGGCGTGCTGAATAAAACAAGGCCGAGGGCGCGTATCTCGCAGATGAATCCGCTCAGATTAACATGGTCGGACTCGGCAGTACAGACTACTCAGGGTCCGAACCCAAGTAGACCGACGACGATGAGGACGATGCCGCCAAGTATCAGAGAGAACGCCACCCTAACGGCGTATGCGCGTTGTTCCCGTTTTGCAGCTTCGGGGTCGGACTCCCATTGGTTTGCACGTGGGTAGTTGCGGATAGAGAGCGGACAAGCAAGTGCGTATCCGCCACCGAGTATACACAAAACGCCTGTCGCCTCAGTCAACACCATACTCCGTCCATGTGGTCGTGACTAGAGAGCGCGTACTAAGCTTTCCGCTGCTTCCTTCGGCCATCCACCGATACGCACGCTTGATTAGAAAGCGAAGAGCTGGAAGAATCGAAGTTGCCGTGCTGAATATACCCTCTGAGTGTTGCACGCCACTTCTGACAGCGTTCGGTGAGGTTTCTGTGGTCGTGCTGAATACAGCGCGCAAGTCGGTCAGTGAGATTCTGGGCCTATACGACCAACCCACTCATCCATGTGTGTGAATGAGCTTCCCGATCATGAATGATACAATTCCTAGTGGAACCGCAACTCCGACTGAAATCGCGATGACCACATCAAGCGCTGGTGGAGGGGCGTGTGCAACTGGGCATGTGAAAAGTAGCCTCGGGAAGGGGAGTAGATATGTCTCACCTCCCCATGTCGCCGAACAGTTGTACGAGTAGAACCCGATGGCTGGGAAAAACAAGAGACCTAGTGACTCTAGAAGGCCTCCCCCAAGAGATGATGAAACGATAGAGCCAACGAAGAACAAACAGAAAACAAGGGCGAACAACGGTGGTTCGGTTGCAATCGTGGGTAGACTAGTAATGAATGCACCACTAAGAGCAGTAATTATTGCGATACTTACTGTCTTTCTATTACTCCCAATTAGAGTTGAAGAAGACCAGTTGGGGTTTGAGGTCATATTTGTGTTTATGCTTACCAGGTGTGGACAAATACTTTCTCGGTGAGAAGTCGCTATCTGCTGAACTCACCCTCTCTATTCAGCACGCCACATCTGACAACTCCCAGAGAGTAAATGGACTGGCCGTCTAGATACTTCGGCTACCCTCTAGTCGTCCAGCGACGCGACGTCGGCGTCGGGAACCTCGTGGTCGCCGATAGTCGCCGTCGGCAGGAGGATCTCCTCGAAGTCGAACGGGTCGGGGTCGTCGCCCGCCGCGACCCGCTGGGGCCAGTCGGGGTTCGAGAGCGCGCTCGTGCCGAGTGTGAGAAGGTCGGCCCCGGCGTCGAGCGTCCGACGAGCAGCCGCCGGATCGCCGAGCCCACCGTTGGCGACGACCGCCGTGTCGGCGTCGCTGTACTCGACGGCGAGATCGGACAGCGTCGGGCCCTCGTCTCCGAAGGCGGGGGTGGTGGCGTCCGACCCCGTCACGTGGACGTAGTCTGCACCGGCCGCCGAGAGCGACGAGAAGATGACCTCGGCGTCGTCCTCCGCGCCGGGCCAACGGTACTCGTCGTCGTTGACCTTCTCCTGAGAGATCCGGATACCGACGACGAACTCGCTCGGGAGTGCTTCGCGAACCGCCTCCAGCACCTCAGCGGGGAACCGGACGCGGCTCTCGACGTCGCCGCCGTACTCGTTCTCGCGTCGGTTGGCGTCGGCCGCGAGGAACTCGTTGAGTAGATAGCCGTTGGCGGCGTGGAGTTCGACGCCGTCGAAGCCGGCCGCGCGGGCGTTCTCGGCCGCGGCGACGAACGAGTCTGTGATCTCGTCGAGGTCGTCGGCCGTCAGCTCCTTCGGAACCGGGAACTCCCCCTCGCCGCCGTACAGTTCGGACTGTTCGCCCTCGGGCTTGACGGCGGAGGGGCCGACCGTCTCGTCTGCGTGGGGGTTGCCCTGCGAGATGGCACCGGCGTGCATCAGCTGCGCGAAGATGGGTGCGCCCGCCTCGTGGACGGCGTCGGTGACCTGCCGCCACGCCTCGACCTGCTCGTCGCTGACGAGGCCGGGTTGGTTCAGATAGCCCTGACTGTACTCGAAGTCGGTGTAGACGCCCTCGGAGACGAGAAAGGAGAACCCGCCGCGGGCGAACTTGGCGTAGTAGCGGGCCATCTGCTCCGTGGCGCGGCCGTCGTCGGTGGCGCTCGTCCGCGTCATCGGAGCGAGTCCGACCCGGTTGTCGAGCGACACGCCGTCGAACTCGAACGACTCGAAGAGCACGTCGTCGGATGCCTCTGACATCGTCGTCGCTTGGGGCAGCGCGGGTAAATACCGAACCCGGAGATGCACGGTCCGTACACAGGATGTGTGGTAGCGTCCATCAATCAGTCGGGAGACAGGCGGTAACGGTGCCGTTGCTGCACGGCAAGCAGTGTCTCCGTTCTGCGGTAGCGACAAGCACGCTGTACCGCGAGGCGAGCGAAGCGAGCCTCGCGGCCTTTTTTCATCGACGTTTTTTTGTAGGGGTTGAGGCCGCCGAAGGCGGCCGATACCCCTACGAAAAAAGGTCGCGGTTAACAGACGTTCTTCGGCTCAACGCCCATCGACTCCAGCGTCTCGACGTAGTCGTCGTAGGCGGCTTCGACGACGGCGTCGGCGGCCGTCTTCGCCTCCTCCCACTGGCGGTCGTTCTTACAGGCGTCGTCGAGGGCGGCGGCGACGGCGTCGAGGTGGTCGTCGTAGTCGTCGCGGATGCCGCGGAACGTGTCGGCCGAACTCGGGTCGGCGTCGCCGACGAAGAAGCCGACGTACTGCTCTGCGGTCTTCTTGGTGACGAGCGTCCGGGCCGCGAGCGCGCCGAGTCGCGCCGGGAAGTCGGTGAACCCCTCCAGCGTCTCGTACATCGCACGACTGGTGTCGGGGTTGCCGTCCTCGGAGCCGACGGCGTCGACGTGCGCCCGTTCGTCCTCGGCGACCTGTCGGAAGACGGGTGCGGCGTCCGGGTCGTCCTCGCTGTCGGCCCACTCTTCGAACAGACGGGCGGCCGTCGTCGCCTCGTCGTGGGCGGCGGCGCGGACGCTCGGTGCGTTCATCTCGCCACCCGTGAGCGCGTACAGCGACTTCGAGGACCCGAGTCGCGAGAGCGCCGTCTCGTGGTCGTCACGGAGCTGGCCGACGAATGTGTGTCCGTCCATATCTCGCCGTACTCCCGCCGGCGGTTTGTAAGCATCGGCAGGGGCACGGTCGGCCGCCGTCGGCGACACGGAGCGCGAAGAGAAACGAGCGACGACGGGGTGGTTCGGGGGAAGAGCTACCTTCGTTCCGCGAGAGGAGCCACTGTGTCTCTCGCATCCGCCCTCCGCTCGGGAGTCCGACTCCCGTTTCGATGCCCGTGGACGGTCCTCCCGTTCTACCTGCTCGCGACCGGAACGCTCGTCGTCGTCCGCGTCCCGCTCCTGGTGGGGCTGGCGCTCGTACTCACGCTGCTGCGCACGCAGGGGCGCGTCGAACCAGTCGTCCGCGCGTTCGATGGGTTCGACCCGAATCAGGTCGACCCGAACGACCCGACGACGCTCCCGGCCGGACTGACGGAGGGCTCGGCGGACTGGTGACGCCGACGGTCGTCGCCGTCCTCGGCGTCTCGCTGCTCGCGACGCTCGTAGTCGGCTTCGTCGTGCAGGCGGTCGCGTCGGCGGGGACGTTCTCGGCCGTCTACGCGGCGCTCGACGGGCGCGATCCGCTGACCGACGGGGTCCGCGGGTTCGTCCGTCACTGGCGGACGTTCGTCGGTCTCTCGTTGCTTCGAGTCGGCCTGCTCGCGGTCGCGGTCGGCCTCGTCGCCGCCGGCGTCGCCGTCGGCGTCACGCTGGGCGGTCCGCTCGGCGTCGTCGGCGGCGTCCTCGCTGGACTCGCCGGGCTCGTCGCCGCCGTCGCCGTCTCGCTCGCGCTCTCCTTCGTCGGCCCGGCGGTCGTCGTCGACGGCGTCGGCGTCGGCGGGAGCGTCCGCGGGAGTCTCGGTTTCATCCGCCGGAACCCCGTCGAGTTCCTGTTGTTCGTGGTGGTCACGGTCGGCATCTCGCTCACCGTTGGAGCCGCGGCCGGCGTGGCGAACCTCCTCGGCGTCCCGCGTCTCGTCGGCGTCGTGACGCCGCTCGTCGTCGGCCCCGTCCTCGGCGGGTTCCAGACCGCCCTCTACGCCGACGTCGAACTCCCGACGCGAGAGGTCGGATCGCCGTACCGACGCCGGTTCGGCGGCGGCCTCGCTCGCGGGTGGCGAGCGCTCCGGCGGTTCGTCGGCGGTCACCCGCTCGCGATCGTCGGTGCGGCCGCGTTGCTCACTGCCGGAATCGTCGCAGGGTGGGCGTTCACCGCTCCGTTCGGGGTGGCGATCCAGCCGCCGGGCGACGTCGCCGGCGTGTTCGGCACGTTCGCCCTCGGCCCGTTCGTCAACATCGCGGCCAACAACTGGCTCGTCGCGACGGGTGGCAGCTACGGTGGCCTCGCGCTCGGCGTGCCGACGGCGTCGGAGCTGCTGTTCAACGGCGCGCTGATCGGCGCACTGGCCGGCGTCTTCGACCGCGTCGGCTTCGTCGCGCTGGTCGCACCGCACGGTGTCGTCGAACTCCCGGCGCTCGCCGTGTCGGGCGGGCTCGGCCTCCACCTCGGACGCGTCGGTCTCGACGGGCTACGTGGGCGACTGAACGCCCGAGAGGTGGGCGAGGAGCTCGGCGGGGCGTTCGAGGTGTTGGTCGGGTTGGCGCTGGTGTTCGTCGTCGCCGCGTTCGTCGAGGCGTTCCTGACGCCGCAGATCGCGGCGCTGGTGCTCGGCGGGTGAGCGGCGGACGAAAAGGGAAGTCTCGGCGGTTCGGCGTGCTCAGTTGCCCTTCTCGATGGGCGCGCCGACGAGGTTGCCCCACTCGGTCCACGAGCCGTCGTAGTTGGTGACGTTGTCGTAGCCGAGCAGTTCGTGGAGCGCGAACCACGCGATCGAGGAGCGCTCGCCGATGCGGCAGTAGGCGATGACGTCCTGGTCGTCGTCGACGCCCTCCGCTTCGTAGAGTTCGCGGAGTTCGTCGGCGGACTTGAACGTGCCGTCGTCGTTGACCGTCGCCGCCCACGAAATGTTGCGTGCGCCGGGGACGTGACCGCCGCGCTGGGCCGTCTCCTGCAGTCCCGGGGGTGCGAGGATCTCGCCGGAGAACTCCTCGGGAGAACGAACGTCGACGAGCGGTAGACCCTTGCCGATGGCCTTCTCGACGTCGTCGCGGTAGGCGCGGATGGACTCGAACGGCCCGCGTGCGTCGTAGTCCGTCTCGGAGAACTCCGGTACCTCCTCGGTGAGCGGATAGTCGTTGTCGAGCCAGTAGTCGCGACCGCCGTTCATCAGACGGACGTCCTCGTGGCCGTAGTACTTGAACTGCCAGTAGGTGTAGGCGGCGAACCAGTTGGAGTTGTCGCCGTAGAGGACGACCGTGTCGTCTTCGCTGATTCCGTGAGAGCCGAGCAGCTCCTCGAAGTCCTCCTGCGTCAGAATGTCGCGGGTCGTCTGGTCCTGCAGTTGGGTCTCCCAGTTGAAGCCGATCGCACCGGGGGCGTGGCCCTCGTCGTAGGCCTCGGTGTCGACGTCGACCTCCACCAGCCGGTAGCTAGAGTCGTCGCTCTGGAACTCCTCGAGATGGTCCTCCACCCAGTCCGCGGAGACGAGAACGTCTTTTGCGTAATCAGACATTGCACTCCCGTGTACGCCACAAACTCGTATAATACCACTAGCCAGGGCATAGTTCGCCTCTCCTGCCGAGTCGCGGAGATAGTTGCCTACTTCCGCGCGAACCGACCGTCCGGGACTCGCTCACCCCGTTCACGGCGCCCGGCGGTGCACGAAGGGTCGAAGCCCGCCCGTACTGCCGGAGTATTCTGCCGCTATCTCGGTTCGCCGACCGGTGGTGTCGAAGCCCGGAAGGATAAGAGCGTCCGCGGGAAACGCCAGGTATGTACGAGAACCTCGTCGTGTCGGCCGACTGGGTGGCCGACCACCTCGACGACGTCCGCGTCGTCGACGTCCGCGACGGCTGGGAGTTCGACGGTATCGGTCACGTTCCGGGTGCGGTGAACGTTCCGTTCGACTCGTTCCGCAGCGACGTCGGCGACGAGGGGATGCTCCCCGGCGCGGACGTCTGGACCGATCTGATGAACGAAGCCGGCATCGACGCCGACGACACGCTCGTCGCCTACGACGACACTCACGGCGTCTTCGCCGCGCGCTTCCTCGTTACCGCGGAACTGTACGGCCACCGCGACCTCCACCTCCTCGACGGCGACTTCAGCGCCTGGAGCCGCGAACACGAGGTCGAACGCGAGGCGGTCGACTACCCCGAGAGCGACTACGAGGTCCGCGACCCCGAGTCGTCGCCGCTCGTCGACTACGAGTACGTCTTAGACGCCGTCGAGCGGGTCGCTGATACCGATGACGTCGAGACCGTCGTCGTCGACACCCGCGAGGCGTGGGAGTACGAGGAGAGCCACCTCCCCGGCGCCGTCCAACTGGACTGGCTGGAACTCGTCGACGAGGAGAGTCGCGGACTCAAATCCAGAGACGAACTGGAGTCGCTGCTCGCCGAGCGCGGCATCACCCCCGACAAGGAGGTCGTCCTCTACTGTAACACCGCCCGGCGGATCAGCCACACCTACGTCGTCCTTCGACAGCTCGGGTACGAACACGTCGCCTTCTACGAGGGGAGTCTCACCGAGTGGGACGAGCGCGGCGGTCCCCTCGAAGGCGAACTCGCGACCGACGGCGAGGAGTGAGCCTCGGCGGCGAGAGACTACGAAACGGGTCTACTCGGTCGGCTCGAGCGACTCGGTCGCCTCGCCGTTCAGTTCGGCGGCGAGCAGGTTTGCGAGTTCGACGACGAGCGCGACGGCGAGCGGCCCCGCGATGAACCCCACCGGGCCGAGACTGAGCACGCCGCCGACGAAGCCGACGAAGTAGAGACTCCCGGGGAGGTCGGCCGTCTCCCTCGCGAGTCGCGGTCGGATGAGGATGTCCGGGAGCCACGCGACGAGGAAGCCGCCGACGAAGAAGACGAGCGCCGCCTGAACGGGTTGGCCGGAGACGACGTGCCACCCCGCGAGCGCCGCGAGCACGAGGCTCGGGCCGACGATGGGGACGAACTGCAGGAGCGCCGAGACGGCCGCGAGCGTCAGCGGGTAGTCGTAGCCGAAGAGATAGAACACCGGTAGCGCGATGAGGAACGTCCCCACCGCCACCGCCGCCTGTAACACGTAGATGGCGAACAGCGTCTCGCGCGTCCGTCGGTTGAGCGCCTCGGCGACGTCGCGGTACTCCGACGGGACGAGCGCGAGCGTCGCCCGGCGGGCGTCCCGCTGGTGGAGGAGCAGCGAGAAGACGAGCAGTCCGAACAGCGTGAACTTGATCAGCAACACGGGGGCGGCGGTCGCAGACGCCGTCGCCACCGCCCGCGCGAAGCGGACGAGTACCGTCGACAGCTCTTCCAGCGTGAGAGTGTACGTCAACCCCGCGACCTCGACGAGTATCTCGTCGGGGATCGACTCCAGCACGACGAGCAGGTCGTCCAGTCGGAGCAGGAGGACGGCGACGAACGGCGCGGCGAGCGCGAGCGTCCCGAAGAACGCCGCGAGCGTCGTGACGGCGCTCGCCGTCCGGGCGGACAGCCCGCGGGCGGTGAGCTGTCGACGGACGGGGAACAGCAGGTACGCCACCGTGATCGAGAAGAACACCGTCGCGAGCACGTCGGCGAGCAGTGCCGCCGCGACGACCGTCACGGAGACGAACAGGCCGCCGAGCACCTCCTGACGAGAGAGATTCACACGACAACCTCCGTGTGACGGTGGCAAAACGGTTGTCCCGTCGCCGGATGCGACGCCGTCGACCGGGGGTCGAGACGAATCGCCGAGTCACGAGCGACCACGCCGCCTAAGTATCACCTGGTACAATCACTCGGTAATGAATCGACGAACGTTCCTCCGGTCGGCCGGCGTCGGCGCGACCGCACTCGTGGCAGGGTGTACGACAGAGCAGGTCGACGGGGGAGACGGTGGGGGGAACGACTCCGGGACGACGGCGACAGACGGCACGGGGACGACGACCGGGTCGACCGGCGGGGAGACGCTGACGGTGGCGACCTACAGTTCGTTCGTCGACGCGCCGAGTTCGAGCCCCGGCCCGTGGCTGAAAGAGCAGTTCGACGCCGAGTTCGACGCGACGCTGGAGTGGCAGACGCCCGAGAACGGACTCAACTACTTCATCGAACGACAGCTCCAGGGCGTCGAACCGGGCGCGGACGTCTACGTCGGTCTCGACACGAACATGCTCATCCGTCTCGACGAGAAGTTGACCGACCCGCTCTTCGCGTCCGTCGGGTCGGGGGCGCTCTCGCGTCGCGGCGAGGTCAAGGAGTCGCTGGAGTTCGACCCGCAGGGGCGGGCGGTGCCGTACGACACCGGCTACATCTCGCTCGTGTACGACGAGAACGCGGTGACCGCACCCGAGACGTTCGACGGCCTCCTGCAACCGGAGTTCGAGGGCGACCTCCTCACCCAGAACCCGACCTCGAGCGCGACGGGGCGGGCGTTCCTCCTCCACACCGTCGCGGCGAAGGGCGAGGACGGCTACCTCGACTACTGGCAGCGACTGCAGGACAACGGCGTGCGCGTCCTGGGGAACTGGGAGAACTCCTACGCCGCCTACTCGAACGGCGAGGCGCCGATGGTCGTCTCCTACTCGACCGACCAGGTGTTCGCCAACGCGGAGGGCGAGGACATGAGCGAACACCAGATCCGGTTCCTGAACGACCAGGGGTACGCCAACCCCGAGGGGATGGCCCGCTTCGAGGCGTCGGAGAACGTCGACCTCGCCAACCGGTTCATGGACTTCGTCCTCCGTCCCGAAGTGCAGGCGGAGATCGCCGTCCGCAACGTGCAGTTCCCGGCGACGACGACCGCCGAGTTACCCGAGGAGTTCGCCAAGTACGCCCACGAACCGCCGGAACCCGTCACCTTCACCTACGAGGAACTGAAGGGGAACCTCAGTGAGTGGACCGACGCGTGGGCGCGACAGTTCGCGAGCAAGTAGACGTGTGGGCGGGTCCAGCGACCGGCCGTCGAGCCTGAGAACTCGGCTCCGGGACGCGCTCGAACGGCGGACGCTCGCGCTCGTCGCGGGAGCGACGGCGCTCGTCCTCGCGGTGCTCTTCTACTACCCGGTCGCGACGGTGTTCGTCGAGGCGGTCACCGTCGACGGGTCGCTATCGACGGAGCCGCTCTCCGGCGTGCTCACCGACCGGTTCTACCTCGTCGACATCTTCTGGTTCACCGCGATGCAGGCCGCCCTGTCGACGGTCGCCAGCGTCGCGCTCGGCCTCCCCGGCGCGTGGATCCTCGCCCGCTTCGAGTTCCGCGGTCGCCGGACGCTGCGCTCGTTGACCATCCTCCCGTTCGTGCTCCCCTCCATCATGGTCGCCATCGGCTTCGTCGCCATGTTCGGGCAGAACGGGACGCTCAACCGGACGCTCTCGCTCGTCGGTCTCGGCTCCGTGAACCTGCTCTACACGCTCGAAGCGATCGTCGTCGCCCACGCGTTCTACAACGCGCCGCTCGTGACGCGCATCACCACCGCCGCGTGGGAGAGCGTCGACGCCCGTACCGTCGAGACGGCCCGGAGCCTCGGCGCGGGTCCCTACCGGGCGTTTTGGGACGTCGTCGTCCCACAGCTGTTACCCGCAGTGCTCGTCGGCGCGACGCTCACCTTCGTCTTCACCTTCGCCTCCTTCCCCATCGTCCTCGCGCTCGGCGGGTTCCAGTTGGCGACGGTCGAGGTGTGGGTGTACAAACTCGTCGGCGAGTTGGAGTACGCCGAGGCCGCCGCGCTCGCCGTCGTCGAGACGGCGATCTCGCTGGGGCTGACGTACGCCTACCTGCGATACGAGGGGAGCCGACGGACGGCCGGGCAGGGGGCGCATCCACAGCCGCGACGGTCGCTGCTTCCCGATGCGCCGTCGCTCGGAGCCGTCCTGACCCGTCTCGGCGTGTTCGGCTACGCCGTCGTCGTCGCCGTCGTCTTCGTCGGCCCGATCGCGAGCATGGTGCTCGCGAGCGTGACCGGCCCCTCGGGAGAGCTCACGCTCCGGCACTACGAGTTCCTCCTGCAGCGGCAGGCGACGGGCGCGAGCTACCAGGTGAAGCCGCTGCCAGCCATCGAGAACTCCCTTCTCTACGCGCTCGGGACGCTCGTCGTCGCCCTGCCGATGGGGGTCGTGGTGGCCGCGTTGACGACGCGGCAGTTCCGCGGGCGGAAGGTCGTCGACGCGCTGGCGATGGCTCCGCTGGCGGTGAGCGGCATCGTCGTCGGGCTCGGGATGTTGCGCGGGCTGGTCTTCGGCGTCCGAATCGGCGACACGCGGATACAGGTGGTCGGGGGCGTCGCCGTCGTCGCCGCCCACGCCGTCGCCGCCTACCCGTTCGTCACGCGGAACGTCGCGCCGCTGCTCGGCGGGTTGGACTCACGGCTGGTCGAGTCGGCCAGGAGCCTCGGCGCGAGTCGGTTTCGAGCACTGCTGGACGTCGAACTGCCGCTGGTGTGGACGGGCGTCGTCGCCGGGGCTGCGTTCGCCTTCGCCATCAGCATCGGCGAGTTCGATGCGACAGTTATCTTGGCCTCCGGGTCGGGCAGTTACACGATGCCCGTCGCCGTCGAACGCTTCCTCGGTCGCCGTCTCGGCCCAGCGACGGCGATGGGGTGCGTGCTGCTCGTCGTGACGAGTCTGAGTTTCGTCGTCATCGAACGGTACGGTGGGAGGTGGAGCGACCCGTGACTCGCTGCGAGACGCCATGTCGAGCGGACAGGAGCCGCCGCGGAACTGAGGAGGTGGAGCGGCCCGTGACTCGACGCCGAGCCTCGGGCGAGGCGAGCAGGAGCCGCCGCGGAACTGGGAGATGGGGTGGCGGCGGTGTCTGAGATCCATCTCGACTCGGTGTCGAAACGGTACGGCGAGACGACGGCGCTGGCCGACGTCGACGTCGACGTCGAAGACGGCGAGTTCTTCACGCTCGTCGGCCCCTCCGGCTGTGGGAAGACGACCACGCTCCGACTGGTGGCGGGGTTCGAGTCGCCGACGGAGGGACGGATCCGCTTCGACGACGAGGACGTGTCGGGAGTTCCACCCGAAGCGAGGGGGGTCGGCGTCGTGTTCCAGAACTACGCGCTGTTCCCGCACATGAGCGTCGCCGAGAACGTCGGCTACGGCCTCCGGTTCGCCGACCCGCCGGACGGCGAGTCGAAGCGCGACCGCGTCGAAGACCTGCTCGACCTCGTCGACCTCGGCGGGATGGGCGACAGGGAGCCGAGCCAGCTGTCGGGCGGCCAGCAGCAGCGAGTGGCGCTGGCTCGCGCGCTCGCCCCCGGTCCGCGACTCCTCCTGCTCGACGAACCGATGAGCGCGCTCGACGCGCAGTTGCGCGAACGACTCCGGATGCAGATCAAGGAAATCCAGTCGGAACTGGGGGTCACGACGCTCTACGTCACCCACGACCAGGAGGAGGCGCTCGCCGTCTCCGACCGCGTCGCCGTCATGCGCGACGGACGGGTCGAGCAGGTCGGTACGCCGCGCGACGTCTACCACCGACCGGAGACGCGCTTCGTCGCCGAGTTCGTCGGCGACAACAACCTGTTCGAAGGAACAGTGACCGAGTTATCAGTTTCTCCAGACGAAACAGGGGGGTTGACCGTCGACGTCGGCGGGACCGAGTTCCGACTGGCGGACGAGAGAGCGGAGACGATCGCCGTCGGCGACGCAGTGACGTTCTGCGTCCGGCCCGAGCGTCTGTCCGTCGCGGACGGCGACAACCGATTCACCGCGGCCGTCGAGAGCACGGAGTTCCTCGGGGAGACGACCCGCGTCCACCTCGACTGGGAGGGGAAGGCGGTGACGCTCCGCACGCCCGAGGCGCTGTCGGGGAGCGTCGAACTCGGGTTCGACGCCGACGACGCCCGTCGCATCGGATAAATCCTCGGCCGGTTCCCGACGGTCGACAACCGCTGTGCGCTTGGAAGTGGCGGGAGGCCGAACGTTCGACTGGAGGAAACACAGATGACGACACGGCAGTTGGACACCGAGCTGTTCGGGCGGGACGTCGAGTTCGAGTACTCGGAGCGGTGGTTCGGGTACGCGCTGCTCGGCCTCCGGGTCGTGATGGGGTGGACGTTCTTCTACGCCGGCATCACGAAGGTGCTCGACCCCGAGTGGAGCGCGAGCGGGTTTCTGTTGAACGCGATCCCGGCGGGGAACCCCTTCGCGGGGTTCTGGCCGATGCTCGCCAACGAGTACGTCGGCGTCGTCGACCCGCTGAACGCGTGGGGACTGACGCTGGTCGGCCTCGCGCTGCTGCTCGGGGCGTTCGTCCGCTGGGCGGCGTTCTGGGGGGCAGTGATGATGCTGTTCTACTGGGCGGCCAGCCTGCCGCTGGAGAACGGTCTCGTCATCGACGACCATCTCGTGTACGCGCTGCTGCTGTTCGGACTCGGGGCGTTCGGGGCTGGACGGCTGTTCGGTCTCGACGCCGTCATCGAGGAGACGGAGTTCGTCCAGCAGACGCCGGCGCTCCGGCTGTTGCTCGGGTGACCGGGGGACCCGCTTTCGTCCTCCGAGACTGGTCCGGAGCGACGGTCGTGAAAGCGGGCAGTGTTCTTATACGCCTCGCGCCGAAGAACGGAGCCAATGCCCTCCATACGACAGTCGCTCGCGACCGGTGTCGCCGTCGCCGCCGCCGTCGTCGGCCTCGTCGGCTACGCACAGGGGTGGGGCGGGTTCGAGAGTTCCACTCCCGCGCTGACCGCAGTCGGCGTCGGCGTCGCGTCAGTCGCAGTCGTAGTGACCGTGCTTCGCGCTCGGTGAGCTGCCGAGGACTACTACCGTCGGGCGTCCTACGGCACGACGCCGACCGTCAGGAGCGTGCCGTAAGTCCGGTAGCGTTCGACCATGTCTTCGCGGCTCTCCCAGTCGTCGGTCGGAAACTCCGAGGCGGGCGGGATGTCGACGTCGAGGTCGGGGACGTTGTCCTGTTCGGCGACGTGGAACCCGGCCGCCCGGAACGCCGTTCGGTACTCTTCGGCCGACCAGCGGGTCATCTCGACTTCGATGTTCTCCTGCCACTCGTGGGAGTGGGCGTTCTCCTCGTAGTAGTTGACCGCACAGAAGAACGTCCCGCCGGGACGGAGGACGCGTGCGATCTCCGCGAGGGTGTGGTCGGGGTCTGCGGCGTAGTAGAACGCCTCCATCGACCAGACGTGGTCGACGCTGTCGTCGGCGAAGGGGAGTTCGTCGAAGTCGCCGACGAGGAAGCCGACGTCGTCGGTGTCGGTGTAGCTCCGGGCGTTGCGCACCATCTCGGGCGACCCGTCGAGCCCGTAGCCGCGACCCGCACCCTTCGTGTCGTGGAGCGCGCGCAGCGCGTAGCCGCTCCCCGTCCCGAGATCGAGGACGACGTCACCCTCCTCGACCGGCATCCGGGCCAGTGCGTGCTTCGCGGTGTGCCAGTGGCGATCCTCCATCCCCCTGTCGCGGCCCTCGGCCGCCCAGGAGTCGAACTCGTCGCGGACGCTCATACCGGAGCGTCGGTCGCGTCCGGTAAAACGAGTTCGGAGCGAGCGGGCGCGACAACTCGCGTCGGCGAACGTCTCGCTGCCGAACGGTTTTTAGCGACTGCCCTCACACTGCAGCTATGGTTCGCGTCGGGAGACAGCGTCGGTTCCAACTCGCAGACACCGCCCAACAGATCGTCGGGGGGTTCTTACTCGCGGGTCCGTTCGTCGTCACCGACGAGGTCTGGGCGCTCGCCGTCGGGATGGAGTGGTATCAGGCCGTCCTGACGGTCGCGATCGTCTTCGGAATCGGGTACGGGACGCTCTACAAGGCCGACGACGAGCGCGACCCCGACCGCGAGGCCGAAGTCGCCGGAATTCCGGTTCGGTTCATCTCGCTCATCCTCGTCTCCTACCTCTCTGTGCTCATCCTCGCGCTGTCGTTCGACGCGCCGGCGACGCTGATCCCGAACCACATGGAGCCGGCGGAGATCTCGTTACAGATACAGGTGTTCGTCACGCTGAAGGCGATGAGCATCGGGTCGGTCTTCAGCGTCATCGGCGCCGCCACGGCGGACAGCGTGTTCTGACCGTCGGGGCGCACTCGGAGTTCGTTTAACAGTAGTGTTCTTGGTGGCGACGAGCGGGACGAGAGTCCGGCCCGAGCCGTCAGCCCGCATCGTTAAGTCGATTCGGGTGATGGTTCGGATATGGAATACAGCCTCGCCATCGAGAACGCTCCGGAGACCATCCCCGGCGGGACCAGTCTCCTCCTCTTGCATCCGAGCATCGGCGAGACAGACCGCATCGACACCGACTTCTTCAAGACCGACACCGACGCCTTCTTCGTCGTCTCGACGCGGACGACGGCACGCGAGGTCGAACAGAAACTGGAGTACTACGACGTCGACGAGTCTCGGGCGGTCATCCTCGACACGCTCTCGGTCGAACGCGGCTACTCGCGGCGGGGGTCGCCGAACGTCCACTACGTCTCCTCGCCCGACGACTTCGACGGGATCGTCTCCCAGACCCGTGACTTCCTACAGAGCCACGAGGGGAAACGCCGTGTCAGCGTCGACTCGGTCACCGAGATGGCCTACTACGCCGACGTCGACCGCGCGTACGATGCGACGAGACAACTCATCGAACTGCTGGAGGAGAACGACGCAGTCGGACTGTTCCACCTGTCGAACGAAGTCCACGACGCGGAGACGGTCGACCGCTTCCGCGAGCTGTTCGACGGCGTGATCACGCTCGATCAGGACGGCGGCGTCAGCTACGAGGAGTAGTCGGTCGTCGCACTGACGACCTTCGTTTCGGCGCGTCGCCGTTTCGGCGCGTCGCCGTTTCGTCACGTCGCTTCTTCACCGCACCAATTCTTCACGGCGCCTCACACGCTCACGTCAGTCGTCGACCAACTGCGCGAACGTCTTCTCCGCCCACTGGACCGCGTAGTCCGGGCCGTACTCGACGTACGCCGACGTGTCCAGCGCCGCAAACGGCGCGGGGAGTTCGAGGTCGTGTTTGATCGCCGAGCAGGCGAACTCTGTCGCCTCCGGGAACGACGTCCCTCCCTGCGCGACGGCGGTCGGCAGGTCGGCGAGACGACCCTCGAGTCGCTCGCCCGCGTCGACCCACGCCTCGTGGAGTCGTGGGGAGTCGTCGGCCCACTCGCGGAACACCTCGCGCGTCTGGAGGCCGACCCACGCCTCGTAGAGCGCGGCGGCGACCTGGTAGACGTCGCTCGGGCCGAGCGGAACCGCCCGGTCGAGATCGCGGTAGTGCTCGCCGAAGAACGGGAGGAACTGTTCCGGGACGTCAAGGCCGATCTGGACGAACGCCTCCGCGAAGAGGAAATCGAGGAACTCCTCGGGCGTCCCCTCGGCACGTTTCTTTGCGACGACCGTCGGCGGGACGGTCTGACGCGTCCAGACGACAGTGCCGTCGCCCGGCATCCCGATCGTGAAGTCACTGCCCGCGTAGCGGACGAGGAGTGCCGGAGCGTCGTCCGGCAGCCACTCGCTGGGGTACGTCGCCGGGTCCAGCGACTCGACGAGCAGTCCGAGATCCTCTGCCGCCGCCGGCGGGATGGTCTCGAAGTCCGCGCTGGCGTTCAAGACGAGACAGTCCGGTGCGTGTGCCGCTCGAACCGCAGCCACGTCGTCGGGGAGTGACCGCTCGGTGAACATTCGCTCAGGCGAACGCGATTCCGAGGAGGATGACGAGAGCGAGTACACCAGACACACCGACGGTTCCGAGGACGATCTTCGTCGCTTGGCTCATGGTGACACGGTGTATCCCATCCCGCTTAAAGCCTTCAATCCGTGCCGGCGGGAGCGAGCGCGTCGTTTCCCGTGGAACGACCGACTGCTGGCCCCGCTCACGGCAGAGACGATGCGACGAGTCGCCGACGGCGACCCAGGTCGACGGCAACGGTGAGAGTGAACGACGGTCGGCGTCGTAAACAATTCGGAAATACAGACTGTCTCGATTCTCCAGCCGAAAGAGAGGGGTTCGGATGGGAGACGCCGCTGCGCTGGACGGTCAGAGACGACGGCGACGACGCGGGAGCGTCGGCCGACGAGTCGCCGTTCAGTCTTCGTCCTCGGAACCGCGCCACGTGTCGGGGACCTCGATGACGTATCGACCGTCTTCGCGGAGCGAGATGATGTACTCCTCGCGGTCGTACAGTTCCATCAGGTTGAGTTCGTACTGTCCCGGCTGGAGGATCTTGATGCTCTCGAACTGGTCGTTCAGCTCGTCACGGAGGTCCGAGAGATCCGGGCGGTCCTCCGACTCCGGTTCGATGACGGTGCCGTCGGCGTCGGCAGGCTGTTCGCCTACTGGCCGGTTCTCCGCAGCCGACAGCTCCTCCGGCGTGACGACGTCGCTTCGAGCGCTCGCCTGCGCTCGGTCCTCCGCGCTGTCGACCGCTCGGTCGGGAGCGGGAGACTCCGAAGCCGTCGACTTCGAAGCCGAAGCGTCGCGGCGTTCGTCGGTGGCTTCGGTCCCGTCCGACTCACCCTCGTCGGTCGGTTCGATAGTGACGTCGGTGCTCGCGGTCGTCGATTCGGGAGCGTCGTCAGTTTCGTCGGCTCTGTCGGTCTCGTCAGGTTCGTCGGTCTCGTCGGTCTCGTCGGTAGTCCGGTTTCCGACCCACTCGCGGACCGACGCACCGGCCTTCGCTGCCGTTCCGGTGACGCCGCTCCGATCCGATCCGTCAGTGTTCGGACGGTCGCTACCGGCCGACTGTTCGTCGGGCGTCGAGTCCGGTTCGGTGCCGCCACTCCCGGCGTCCGTCGCTCCCGACGGCCGGAACTGGAACTTGTTGCCGCCGCAGTTGGGACAGCCGGAGAGCATCTCCTTCGACCCGTCGGCGAACGTCTTCCCGCAGTTCGTACACTGGTGCGGCATTCGCTATCTCCGGGAGACGAGCGCGCTGATGAGGTTCTCGTCTTTGTGGAGCGTCTCGATCTGGTTGGCCGGGCCGATGACGGTCAGCTTCTTCGTCTCTTCTTTGCCCATCAGCCGACCGAGGAAGCTCTTGTCGCCGGTCTGGGACTTGGGGTAGGTCTCGATCTCGATGCCGTTGAACTCGTCGGGGCTGATCTCGTTCATCGTCACCTCGATGAGCTTCGACTCCTCGTCGGGTGAGAGCCCCTCCTCGAGGATGACGATGTTTCCGTCGCGGACGGTGTCGAGGATGAGTCGGATCTTCTCCATGCTGCGGAGTCCGTCCATCCGCTCGCCGCTGATGAGGTCGATCTGGACACCGTCGGTGTTGGTCGCTTCAGGCATCTCGGTCACCCGAAGTACTCCGCGATCTTGTCGTAGACCTCGTCCATGTTGTCACCTTCGAGCGCCGAGAGCGGGATCGTCTCGTGCTGCGGGAAGGCGTTGGAGATGCGCTGGATGTTCGAGTCTTCGAGGTCGACCTTGTTCGCGAGAATCAACACGGGGAGTTCCTGACTCTCGATGATACCGATGAGCATGGTGTTGACCTGGGTGAACGGATCCGTCGACGAGTCGAGAACGTAGATGACCCCGTCGACGTCCTCGCGCAGCCAGTGCATCGCCTCGGCGACGCCTTCCGTGGCCTCGCGAGAGCGCCGGATGGCGTCGTCCTTCTCCATGTCGTGTTCGAGGAACTCGTTGTAGTCGACCTTGGTCGTCACACCCGGCGTGTCGACCACGTCGATGGTCACCGTCCGCCCGTTGCGCTCGATGGTGACGTTCTCCTTCCGTCGAGCACGGCGTGTTTCGTGTGGAATGTGACTCTCCGGGCCGACGGCGTCACCGGTCCAGTCGCGCGCGATACGATTTGCGAGGGTCGTCTTTCCGGCGTTCGGCGGCCCGTAGATACCGATCCGCTTCGGTTCGCTGGCCGAGAACAGCCGGTCTGTAACCCGTGAGATACTGTCTCTGAGTTCTGTTAGCAGTCCCATCCATTGCCTCCCGCTCCTCCCGAACGACCGTCCGGGGAAGGGCGTATGCCGGTATAGCGTCACCGCGCTTACTTAAGTACTGCGTCAGACAACGTTCAGCCATCAGATAGTTGTAACGAACACGACGGAACGGACGAACCGGCAGACGTCGAACCCCTCCGTTTCGACTCGACGCATCTCCGTGATGTACTGTCTCGTGGTCGACGGTTCGGGCTCCGTCCGACCGCCGATGATCGAACGGTCTCTACCGACTCCCGGAACGTACTCGACCGGAGTCGACGACGCGTCGGGAGACGACCACGGTGACTCACGTCTCGCTTCACTCTCCCACCCCCCACCCCTTCGTTTCGGGTGGAACCGCTCACGAGAGGGGTGGGGGGGGACCTGACCACGACGACCTCTAGAACACGCCAGTTTTATTTGCAGTGGCAACAAACAGCACCCGTAGTACTAGAAGACCATATATTTGAGGGGTCTGACATAGTTGATTATAGTGCAGCTAACGTGGAACTCCGTCACCGGGGGTACCCCTTCGGCCGTCTCCACCCGAAACGAAGGGGTGGGGGGTGGGTCCACCCGACCTCCTCACTGGAACGGGTTCGGTTCGTCCCGACTCTCCTTCCGGTCGTTCCGACGGAACCACTCCCGTCGAGTCGGTCCGGATCAGACTGACCGATGACCGACCCGAATTCTGGGAGAGCAGTCCGAAACGTCCGACTCGACTGTCGTCGCTGACGGCTCGTACAGACAGTCCACACCTGCATCGCCGGCAGTCACCGCCGGTAGTTCTGCACCGCCGGCACGCTCGCATGCGTATCACTAAATATAAACCGCCTATTCTCTCTCGACCGACCCTATTCTTCGTACTCTCCGTCTGGAAGTTTCGAGTCGACGTCCGACCGAAGTCGCACTCGACGGGAAGCGACGGGGTGAGCGGACGACCGGGCGACGGTAGAGGAGAGAGCCGCGGCGTTCGACGCCGATTCGACTCCGAGCGTCGTCGGCGGAAGGGAGAATATTTTTGTACCCTCTGTTCGTCTGGTTCGTTTGCATCATCTGGACGCATCCCACCGTCGGTCGGACTTCACGACTCGCTATCTCGGGCTGTAACGGCCTAACACCGGCGAACGTGGGTGTGTCTCCACTCGAAACGAGGGGGTACTATGACGGGGAACGAGACAGACGGGCACACAAACGAGAGGACGAACGGTTCGGACGAACAGGAGCGACCGACGGGTGGCGACGAGGAGGGGATCGACCCTGCCGAGATCGACATCCACGAGAGCATCGGGAGCGACGACCTCGACGATCTGGACGTCGACCTCGAGAGCGACGACACCACGCCCTCCTCGGCCGGTGTCGACCTCGACGAGGTCGTGTTAGACGAGGCCGACAACGACAGTCGCGGTCTCTTCGACGACCTCCTGTCGGGGGAACCGATCTTCGAGAACAAGGAGGTGCTTCGACCGTCGTACACGCCGCACGAACTCCCCCACCGAACCGACCAGATCAACCAGATGGCGACGATTCTGGTGTCGGCGCTCCGGGGTGAGACGCCGTCGAACATCCTCATCTACGGGAAGACCGGGACCGGGAAGACCGCGAGCGCGAAGTTCGTCAGTCAGGAACTCGAGTCGACCTCGCAGAAGTACGACGTCCCCTGTGAGGTCGAGTACATCAACTGCGAGGTGACCGACACCCAGTATCGCGTGCTCGCTCAACTGGCGAACAAGTTCATCGAGAAGAACCACGCGCTGATCGACGACCGACTCGACTCACTCCGCGACCTCCGCTCTGCGGCCGCCGACGACCCGACTCGACTCGCCGATACGAACTTCGAGCGCGTCGCCGACGTCGACGACCGCGTCGCCGACCTCGAGCGGGACCGCGAGGAGATGGAGACCGTCCCGATGACGGGGTGGCCGACCGACCGCGTCTACTCGACGTTCTTCGAGGCGGTCGACTACAACGAGCGCGTCGTCGTCATCATGCTCGACGAGATCGACAAACTCGTCGAGAAATCGGGCGACGACACGCTCTACAACCTCTCGCGGATGAACTCCGAACTCGACAACTCCCGGATCTCCATCATGGGTATCTCGAACGACCTGAAGTTCACCGACTTCCTCGACCCCCGCGTGAAGTCGAGTCTCGGCGAGGAAGAGATCGTCTTCCCGCCCTACGACGCGAACCAACTCCGGGACATCCTCCAGCACCGCGCCGACATCGCGTTCAAGGGCGAGGCGCTCACCGACGACGTCATCCCGCTGTGTGCGGCGTTCGCCGCCCAGGAGCACGGCGACGCTCGTCGCGCGCTCGATCTCCTGCGGACGGCCGGCGAACTGGCCGAGCGCAGTCAGGCCGACACCGTCGAGGAGGCACACGTCCGACAGGCACAGGACAAGATCGAACTGGACCGCGTCGTCGAGGTGGTCCGGACGCTCCCCACTCAGAGCAAGATCGTCCTCTTCTCGATCATCCTCCTGGAGAAGAACGGCGTCCACAACATCAACACAGGCGAGGTGTTCAACATCTACAAGCGTCTCTGCGAGGAGATCGACGCCGACATCCTCACCCAGCGGCGGGTCACCGACCTCATCAGCGAACTCGACATGCTCGGCATCGTCAACGCGGTCGTCGTGAGCAAGGGCCGCTACGGCCGGACGAAGGAGATCAGCCTCTCGGTCCCCATCGACGAGACGGAGGCCGTCCTCCTCTCGGACTCCCGACTCGGCAACATCGAGGACGCTCAACCGTTCGTCCAGGCACGGTTCGACAACTGACGCGCTCTCGGACGGAACCCCCCTATTTCCACTCGAGAACGGTCGAATCGGCGTCTCCGACGCGACTCCTCTCGATACCTACGCGGCCGTCGGAGTTGCGACTCCAGTCGAACCGAAGGGCTTCGCCGGTCGATCGTCGACTGTCGGAGCCGCCCCCGACGAGTGCGGCCCCTCGACTGCTGTATCCGTCACTGCCGGATCGGCGACGAACTCCGCGGGGGAGACAGCCGTCGAGACGATCTCGACCTGTGCGACGCCCGTCTCGGCGGGCGTCGCGAACGCCGCACCGGAGAAGCCGAGTCGGACCCAGCCGAGATACGGGATGCGGACGTGTGCGACGCCCTGTACCCACTCTTCTCTGACGGGCGGTGCGATGCCGTTGGCCTGGTCGTACTCGGCGTTGTTGTCACCCTTCGTGATGAACCCGGCGTGCGGCGCAGGACAGTAGCGGAGTTCCTCGCAGTTGTCCGCCCGCATGTACTCCGGATTCGCCTCGTCGTACCAGTTCTCCCCCTCGTCGACCCAGAACCGGGCACGATGGATGATCGGCGGGCCGAACGAGTCGGGGTTGTCGTAGATGAGGACGGAGCCGTAGGAGCCGAAGCTGCGATAGTCGGACTCCTGTCCCGCCTCGTACGTGACGACGCCGGTGTCTCCCTGTGCAGCGTCGGGAGCGAACCGCCCCGGTTCGGTGATGAAGATGAGGTCTCCCTTCTCCATGTGCGGTTCCATGCTTCCGCTCTCGACGGCGACCATCGGCGGCCACACGCCGCTGACGGCGAAGAGGAGCAGCCCGATGGCGACGACCGCGAGGACGCTCGTGAGCATCTCGCGGAGGTACATCAGGGGGCCGGTCTGTGCGGTCCGGAACCGTGTCAGGAGGCTCTCTTCCGTCTCGGACCCGAGCGTGTGAGAGGGGCCCGGAGCGTCCGACGAGCCGAGAGAGTCGGCGGAATCGGCGGACCCGGAAGCACCGGAGGAGCCGGAGGAATCGTCGGAGGGCGGGCGGCTGTCGCCAGAACTCATCGGAACGTGGTTAGGCAGGACCGGGTTTCAAGCTTCTGGGTTCCGGCACTCTTTTCTCTCCAGCGTCCGCTCGAACGTGTGTGCCGCTTTCGACGCCGTCCGCTCTCGTCGCGGAACTCGCACGTCGCGGGTACAACGCCGAGCGGGAAGCCGTCACGCTCCTCGCGAACGCCGCAGAGCCCGCTCTCGCGCTCGAACGGACGGTCGAGCACGCCCCCGACGACGCACTCCGGATCACCGCCGACCACGTCCGTGCCGTCCTCGAGACGGACAGACTCTCGGCGGACGCACCGACGACGTCGCCGTCGCGGTCGACCCCCGACGACGAGGTGACGCCCTCGCCGCCGCGGCCGACCGACCCGGACGACCAGAGAGACCCCTCCGGTTCGACTGGAACCGACTCCTCGGACACAGTACGGGAGTCGCCCGCTCCAGTCGAAACAGAGGGGTCGACGGCGGCGGTCTCTCCGGCGACCGAGGAGGTGGAGTCGACGTCCGCGACGGCAGGGGGCGCGGAGTCGGCGTCGACGTCCTCTGCGACCCCGTCGTCGCAGTCAGCGACGCCAGGTACGTCGGCGACGTCGAACGCGTCGAATCGATCCGAACCGACGTCGGCGACGCCGAGCGCGTCGGGTCGGTCCGAACCGACGTCGACCCGCACTCGGAACCCCGAACCCGCGGACATCGCCAACGACATGACCGGCCAGAGCACCGGTACCGGCGAGTACAAGCAGTTCGTGACGACGTTCAAGGACCGCTACGAACGGCTGTCGAAACTGCTGCGCGGACGGGTGAACCACCGACCGGCGGAGGCCATCCAGAAGATGCCCGGCGGGAGCGACGCCGAACTCATCGGACTCGTCAACGACGTCCGGTCGACTGCCTCGGGGCACTGGCTGGTCGAACTGGAGGACACGACGGGAACGTTCCCCTGTCTGGTGATGAAGGACAAGAACATCGCCGAACTCGTCGACCAGATGCTGATGGACGAGTGTGTCGCCGTCCAGGGGACGCTGTCGGACGACGCGGGGATCCTCTTCGCCGACACCATCCACTTCCCGGACGTCCCCCGAACCCACCGCCCGAAGACGGCCGACCGTCACGTCCAGGCGGCGCTCATCTCGGACGTCCACGTCGGCAGCCAGGAGTTCATGGCCGACGCGTGGAACCGCTTCACCGACTGGCTCCACACGCCCGAAGCCGAGTCCGTCGAGTACCTGCTCATCGCCGGCGACATGGTCGAGGGCGTCGGTATCTATCCGAACCAGGACGAGGAACTGGACATCATCGACATCTACGAGCAGTACGAGCAGTTCTCGGAGTACCTCAAACAGGTGCCCGGCGACGTGGAGATCGTGATGATCCCGGGCAACCACGACGCGGTGCGCCTCGCCGAACCCCAACCCGGGTTCGACGACGAACTTCGCGACATCATGTCCGCTCACGACGCCCGCATCACGAGCAACCCTTCGACCGTCACCGTCGAGAACGTCTCCGTGCTGATGTACCACGGCGTCTCGCTCGACGAGGTGATCGCCGAACTCCCCTCGGAGAAGGCGAGCTACGACGAACCGCACAAGGCGATGTACCAGCTGCTGAAGAAGCGCCACGTCGCCCCACAGTACGGCGGTCACATGCGTCTCGCACCCGAAGAGAAGGACTACCTCGTCATCGACGACGTGCCCGACGTCTTCCACACCGGCCACGTCCACAAACTCGGGTGGGGGAAGTACCACAACGTGCTGGCCGTCAACTCCGGCTGTTGGCAGGCGCAGACCGACTTCCAGAAGAGCGTCAACATCGACCCCGACGCGGGGTACGCCCCCATCCTCGATCTCGACACGCTGGAGATGACCGTCCGGAAGTTCGCCTGACGGGACACGCGCGGTCGCGCTCGCCTTCCCGTCGCCGCCGATTCGGCGGGAGCAGGTTCTCGGTCGACTCGGCGGGCGAGTTCCACCGGAAACGAAGGGGTTCGGACGCGGCTGCTTCCTGACTCAGACGCCGGGAACCGTCTTACGGTACTCCTTGACCGACTCGCGGGCAGACCGGACGTGCTCCTCCGCGTCGCCGTCGAGTTGCCCCGCGAGTTCGTGGAGCACGTTCATGTGTCGGTCCAGCCGCCCGTGGTCGGGGTCCGCATCGCGCGTCGCCAGCGCCGCCAGCTGTTCGGACTGTTCGTGGAGCCGTTTCTGCGTCGCTTCGTCGACGAGCTCCGCCGCCTCTCGGAGTTCGTCGCTCGCCGCTTGGAGTTCGTCTCGTACCATGCTCGCAGATACGACCGTCGGCCCGAAAAGTGTTCGTCGGTGGCGACACTGGCCGGAAGCTACGACGCCGCGCACGTTCTCGTCGCTGCCGAGATGACCGACGAGGCGAGCGCCGTTCAATCGAACGAGAATGTCCGACAGGACGAACAGTGTTCGACGGGACGAAACACGTTCGATAGATCGAGAATATCTCGAAACGCGAACGACGTTCGATAACCGTAAGACGTCCGACCGTACGAACCATCTCCGCTGGGAGAGACGTCCGACCGTACGAACCATCTCCGCTGGGAGAGACGTCCGACCGCACGAACCATCTCCTCGGCGAGCGTACTAGCGGTGCGATGCCCCGAAAGATACACCACCGCTGCAACATCTGTGGCCGCGACTTCGACACCGGCGACAGCCTCCGAACTCACGTGGACCGCCGTCACCCGCGCGAGAACGAAGTCCGCTGGTGGATGGTCGCCGAGGAACCTGAGACGCTCCCGTTCGAGCAGTGAACTCCGGCGCTATCGTCTGCTGAACGGTGAACCTGTGTCCGCTCTTTTTCGACGCTCGTCGGCGACTAACGTGCCCCAAGCGAGCGGGTCAAGTGGCTCCGGGCCGAACACCGAACAACCGTGAGTGACACAGATTCCGGGCCGCTCTCTCCGGACCGTCCCGAGGCAGCCCGCCCGTTTCGGGTGGACGCGCCGTTCGACCCCGCCGGCGACCAGCCCGAGGCCATCGAACAGTTGGCCGCGGGCTACGCCGACGGGATGGAGAAACAGACGCTGCTCGGCGTCACCGGGTCCGGCAAGACCAACACCGTCTCGTGGCTGGTCGAGGAGACCCAGCAGCCGACGCTGGTGCTCGCACACAACAAGACGCTCGCCGCCCAGCTGTACGAGGAGTTCAAGAACCTCTTTCCGGACAACGCAGTCGAGTACTTCGTCTCCTACTACGACTACTACCAGCCGGAGGCGTACGTCGAACAGACGGACACCTACATCGACAAGGACATGTCCATCAACGAGGAGATCGACCGACTGCGCCACTCGGCGACCCGGTCGCTGCTCACTCGCGACGACGTCATCGTCGTCGCCTCCGTCTCGGCCATCTACGGCCTCGGCGACCCGACGAACTACGTCGACATGGCGATGGAACTCGAGGTCGGCGAGGAGATCGGTCGCGACGAGTTGCTGAAACGGCTCGTCGACCTCAACTACGAGCGAAACGACGTCGACTTCCAGCAGGGGACGTTCAGAGTTCGCGGCGACACCGTCGAGGTGTACCCGATGTACGGTCGCTACGCCGTCCGCGTCGAGTTCTGGGGCGACGAGATCGACCGGATGACGAAGATCGACACGCTGCAGGGAGAGGTCAAATCCGAGGAGCCCGCGGTGCTCGTCCACCCCGCAGAGCACTACTCCATCCCGGAGGGGCTGCTCGACCGCGCCTGCACCGAGATCGAGGAGCTGATGGAGGACCGCGTGCGCCACTTCGAGCGACAGGGCGACCTCGTCGCCGCCCAGCGTATCGAAGAACGCACCACGTTCGACCTGGAGATGCTCCGCGAGACGGGCTACTGCTCGGGCATCGAGAACTACTCGGTACACATGTCGGACCGCGAGTCCGGCGAACCCCCGTACACGCTCTTGGACTACTTCCCGGACGACTTCCTCACCGTCGTCGACGAGTCGCACGTCACGCTCCCGCAGATCAAGGGGCAGTTCGCCGGCGACAAATCGCGGAAGGACTCGCTCGTCGAGAACGGCTTTCGACTCCCCACGGCGTACGACAACCGTCCCCTCACCTTCGAGGAGTTCCAGGAGAAGACGGATCGGACGCTCTACGTCTCGGCGACCCCCGGCGACTACGAACGAGAACACTCCGAGCAGATCGTCGAACAGATCGTCCGGCCGACCCACCTCGTCGATCCGAAGGTCGAGGTGTCGGAGGCGACCGGCCAGGTCGACGACCTGATGGCCCGCATCGACGAGCGGATCGAGCGCGACGAGCGCGTGCTCGTCACCACGCTGACGAAGCGGATGGCCGAGGACCTCACCGAGTACTTCGAGGAGGCCGGCGTCGACGTCGCCTACATGCACGACGAGACCGACACACTGGAGCGACACGAACTGATTCGGTCACTTCGTCTCGGCGACATCGACGTGCTCGTCGGCATCAACCTGCTCCGGGAGGGGCTGGACATCCCCGAGGTGTCGCTCGTCGCCATCCTCGACGCCGACCAGCAGGGGTTCCTCCGGTCGGAGACGACGCTCGTCCAGACGATGGGGCGGGCGGCGCGGAACGTCAACGGCGAGGTTGTCCTCTACGCCGACGAGACGACCGACGCGATGGCCGCCGCCATCGACGAGACGCAGCGCCGTCGCCGCATCCAGACGGAGTTCAACGAGGAACACGGCTACACGCCCGAGACGATCCAGAAAGAGGTCGGCGAGACGAACCTCCCCGGCAGCAAGACCGACACCGCCGACACGTCCGTCGACGACGTCGAGACGGAGGCGGACGCCGAACGCAAGGTCGAACTGCTCGAAGACCGCATGCAGGAGGCCGCGAACAACCTGGAGTTCGAACTCGCCGCGGACATCCGCGACCGCATCCGAGAGCTCCAACAGGAGTTCGACCTCGACGCCGCCGACCTCGGCGTCGAACCCGAGGCCGAACCCGACTTCTGAGTCGTCTCTCTTCTCTTTTCTTCTCTCCTCTCACTCCCGTTCGATGCGACGGGTTCGACCGGCGTGTGGTTTCGAATCGCACACCGGCTTCGATTCCCAGCGCTTTTCATTCGGGAACTGGAATTCGGGCTACCGACCGTGACCCGCGACTCGACGGACGAGCGCGACGGCCACAACTGCCACCACTTCTGTTCGGTCACGAATCGTACCCGATTGTTCACACACGACAGAGTGGCGACAGTACAGACACGCGCTAATTCCGCCGACACACCGGTGTCCGGCCCGTTCCCGTCGCTGTGTCCACACGGACGACCGTGCACGCAGTAGACGTCTGACAACGACAACTGAACCTTCCACGAACGATGAGTTCTCAACGATACAGTCGCATCCAGAAGTCGTTTCTGAAGTATCAACACGTCTTCGTCCTGTTGGCACCGGTGCTGTTCGTCACGGCCGTGGTCCTCGCGGCACCGACGCCGACGGACGTGGGCACGAACTACTGGCTCGAGTACTGGTGGCTCTTCCCGGCGTTCCTGACCGGGGCGACCATCGTCAACACGGTGGGGATCAGCGGGTCGGCGCTGTTCGTGCCGTTCCTCATCTTCATCTTCCCGATCTTCGCCGACCCGCTCTCACCGGAGACCATCGTGAAGGTGGGGCTCATCAGCGAGACGTTCGGCCTCTCGAGTTCGTCGGTGGCGTTCATCCAGTACGGCCTCGTCGACCGTCGGCTGGCGCTCGCGCTCGTCGGCGGCTCGATCCCGTTCGTCGTCGGCGGAGCACTGCTGTCGTTCGTCATCCCCGAGGTCGTCTTCCACTCGTTGCTCGGTGTCGCGCTGCTGGCCGCCTCGTATCTCCTGTTCAAGGCCGACCTCGGACACGACAGCCCGAGCGACGACGACGAGACGGTCGCCGCCGACGGCGGCTCCGCGCCGGAGCTACCGGACGACCCCGGCAAACTCGGACCGGCCGGCGTCGACACCGACGACGACGGGGAGGTCACCCGCGTCGACCGCGACGGTGACGACTACCGGTACACCCGCGGCGGCTACCTCAAGCGGTTCGCCAACTACAGCGTCGGCGGGACGTTCCAGGGGCTCGCCGGCTTCGGTATCGGCGAACTCGGCATCATCTCGATGCTCAGCACGAAGGTGCCGGTCCGCGTCGCTATCGGGACGAACCACATCGTCGTCGCGCTCACGGCGATCCTCGCCTCGCTCGTCCACGTCTTCGGCGGCGGACTGGTCGGCGGCCACTCGCTGAGTCTCGCGTCGACGCCGTGGAACATGGTCGTCTTCACGGTCCCCGCGGCGACGATCGGCGGACAGGTCGCCCCGTACGTCTCGAACGCGCTGGAGACGGACACCATCAAGAACTTCGTCGGCGTCCTCTTTGCGGTCATCTCGGTCGCGCTGTTCCTGATGGCCGCCGGTGTCGCGTAGACTGGCGGTCTCGGCTTCTTTCGGTTCTCTTCTCGACGATCGTATGCACGTCTCATCACACCGACGACCGCCGGGCAGAAATCGAGGAAGAGAGCACCGGCTCGCTGCTCGGCCGCCGTTCGACACGTCACGGTGCAGAGACTGACAGCTAGACGTTCCCCGCCTCGTCGACGTCGCCGTCGCTGTCGAAGCCGCGATCGAGCAGTTCGTCGCTCGGCGGCGACCCCTCGTCGCCGACGTAGACGTCGGCGTGACCCTTCTCCATCCGGAGACCGTGCCAGTCGACGCCCTACTCGGTGAGGCGGGCGACGGTCTCCTGGGCGGCCTCCCAGGGACGGGGCGTCCAGACGATGCTCGTCTGGTCCTTTCGGTACTGGTAGGTCACCTACTCGATCGTCTCCTCGTTCGGTTCCTCCGCTCGCTCGGTGACGTACTCCTCCGCACCTTTCGTCAGCCTCTTGCCGAAGTCGACGGCGATTCACTGGTGTTCGTCCGAACGGCTCTTCTCCATCGGGCAGCACGCCGTCGTTCTCGGAGTCCTCCATCGGCCCGACCGTTCGTCGGTTCGGTCGATAGTTGTACGACCGTCTCCGCCGAAACCGCCACGACTACCGGCTCCGTCTGGAATACAATTAAACTTTCAATACTACAATCTCGATTGCCAATCTTTATGTCCGGCGGAGGGAACACTACGGACCACGGCCGACTCGCTCGTGCTGCCGTCGGGCGGTTCCAACCGCTCACGGAGAGTGGCGACGCTGTTCGTCACGGCAGTACCGAAGCGGTCGGCCGACCCAGACTACTATGAGTCAGACCACCGAAACGCAGATCGACTCGATACACGCAGTCGTCGACCGTGCACGGCGCGGTCTCGGGGACAGCATCGCCGACGAGGCAGTCGACAGACTCGTCACCGACGTCGAGCGGAACCTCTACGACGGGGCGACGCGGACCGAGCGGTACGACGCCGTCGTCGACGCCGCGGCCGCTCGAATCGAGCGTGATCCGGCGTACGACACCCTCGCGACCCGCGTCTTCCGCGAGGGGTACGAACACGAGATACTCGGCGACGACGCGGACGGCGGGAGTCGCAAGCGGGCGTACAGAGACTCGCTCCACGCGCTCGTCGACCGCGGTATCGACGCGGACCTGCTCGACGAGCGCATGGCCGACTACGACCTCGACGCGCTCGCCGACGCGCTCGTCCTCGACCGCGACGACGAATTCGACTATCTCGCGATGGAGACGCTCTACCAGCGGTACTTCCTGAAGACGAACGACGGCGAGCGCCTCGAACTGCCGCAGGTGTTCTGGATGCGCGTCGCCATGGGCGTCGCCCTCCGCGAGGACCCCGGGGAGCGGGAAGCCTACGCCAAGGAGTTCTACGAGGTGCTGTCGACGCTGCGGTTCGTCCACTCGACGCCCACACTGTTCCACGCCGGGACGACCCACCCGCAGCTCTCCTCCTGTTATCTCACGACCGTCGCCGACGACCTCGACGACATCTTCCGGTCGTACCACGAACACGCCAAACTCTCGAAGTGGTCCGGCGGCCTCGGCAACGACTGGACGAACCTCCGGGCGTCGGGGTCACTCATCGAGTCCACGGGCGTCGAGTCGACGGGGACGGTGCCGTTCCTCAAGATCTCGAACGACGTGACGGCTGCCATCAACCGCTCGGGCAAGCGCCGGGGGGCCGCCGCCGCCTACCTGGAGTGCTGGCATCTGGACTTCCCGGACTTCGTCGACCTGCGGCGCAACACCGGCGACGAGCGGCGTCGCACGCACGACATGAACACGGCGGCGTGGATCCCCGACCTGTTCATGAAGCGCGTCGAGGCCGACGAGGAGTGGACGCTGTTCTCCCCGGACGAGGTTCCAGAGCTGCACTCGACGCACGGCGAGGAGTTCGAGGAGCTGTACCGTGAGTACGAACGGAAGGCGGAGAGCGGCGAACTGCGGCAGTACCGCACCGTCGACGCCGCAGAGCTCTGGCGGAAGACGCTCACCCGCCTGTTCGAGACGGGCCACCCGTGGATCACGTTCAAGGACCCCGCGAACGTCCGCTCGCCGCAGGACCACGCGGGCGTGGTCAACTCCTCGAACCTCTGTACGGAGATCACGCTCAACACGAGCGACGAAGAGACGGCCGTCTGTAACCTCGGGTCGGTCAACCTCGCGAAGCACGTCGCCAGCGATGGCGACGACATCAACGGCGACGGCGACGGCGACGGGTTCCAGCGCGACCGACTGGCAGACACCGTCGAGACGGCGATGCGGATGCTCGACAACGTCGTCGACCTCAACTTCTACCCGACGGAGAACGCCGAGCGGTCCAACATGCGTCACCGCCCGGTCGGTCTCGGCGTCATGGGCTTCCACGAAGCCCTGCTGGAACAGCGTGTGCCGATGGCGAGCGAGGAGGCCGTCACCGTTGCCGACGAACTCCAGGAACTCGTCGCCTACCACGCTATTCTGAACTCCTCGCGACTCGCGGCCGAACGCGACAGCTACGAGAGCTACGAGGGGTCGAAGTGGGACCGCGGGCTCTTCCCGCAGGACACGCTCGACCTCCTCGAAGCCGAACGCGGCCGGGAGATTCCGGTCGACTCCGAGGAACGACTCGACTGGGAGACCGTCCGCGAGCACGTCGCCGCTCACGGGATGCGCAACTCCAACACGATGGCCGTCGCCCCGACGGCGACCATCTCGACTATCGCGGGGACGACGCCCTCGATCGAACCGATCTACTCGAACCTCTACGTCAAGTCCAACATGTCCGGCGACTTCACGGTCGTCAACGACCATCTCGTCGCCGACCTGAAGGACGAGGAACTCTGGAACGCGGAGACCCGCGACCGGATCAAGTACCACGACGGGTCGATACAGGAGATCGACAAGATTCCCGAGGAGGTTCGGCAACTCCACCGTGGGGCGTTCGAGATCGACCCGCGACACCAGCTTCGGCTCACGGCCCAGCGTGGCGTCTGGATCGACCAGAGTCAGTCACACAACGTCTTCTTCCCGTCGACGGACGGGACACTGCTCGACGACGTCTACAAGACGGCGTGGGAACTCGGCCTCAAGACGACCTACTACCTCCGGACGCTCGGCGCGAGTCAGATCGAGAAGTCCACGCTCGACATGCGCGAGTACGACGACACGCAGACGCGATCGACCGGCGTAGACGGCCGCGACGACGACACCGAGTCGGGCGAACCGACCGACGCCTGCGACCTCCCGAGCGTCGAAGATCCGACCTGCGACTCCTGTCAGTAGCACCCATGCCCATCATCAACACCGACAGCCAGCACGACCCGAACAAGATTCTCCCCATCGACTACCCGTGGGCCCGCGAGTACTACCGCGACGGCGTCGCCAACAACTGGGTCCCCGAGGAGGTACCGATGCAGGACGACGTCAGCCAGTGGCGGAACGACGAACTCACCCCCGAAGAGCGCCAGTTGGTCGAGTGGAACCTCGGCTTCTTCTCGACGGCCGAGTCGCTGACGGCCAACAACATCGTCCTCGCGGTCTACGACTACGTCACCGCCCCTGAATGTCGACAGTACCTCCTTCGACAGGCCTACGAGGAGGCGATCCACACGGACACGTTCATCTACTGCTGTGACTCGCTGGGGTTCGAGCCGGAGTATCTCTACGGGATGTACGACCGCGTCCCCGCCATCCAACAGAAAGACGAGTTCGTCGTCGACCTCACCCGTGCCATCGACCGCGACGACTTCACCATCGAGACCGACGAGGACGTCCGGGCGTTCCTCCGGGACCTCGTCGGCTTCTACGTCGTCATGGAAGGGATCTTCTTCTACGCCGGCTTCGCCATGATGCTCGCGCTGAAGCGCCGCGGGAAGATGGTCGGCGTCGGCGAGCAGTTCGCCTACATCATGCGCGACGAGTCGCTGCATCTCAACTTCGGGGTCGACCTCATCAACACTATCCGCGAGGAGAACCCCGGCGTGTGGACCGACGCGTTCGAGGCCGAAGTCGAGTCGCTGATCCGCGAGGCGGTCGAGCTCGAAGCCGTGTACGCCCGTGAGGCGTGTCCCGAGGGAATTCTGGGGACGAGCGCCGACCAGTTCGTCGAGTACGTCGAGTACGTCGCCGACCGCCGCCTCCACCAGTTGCAGCTGGACTCCGTGTACGACACCGACAACCCGTTCCCGTGGCTCTCCGAGCAGGTCGACCTCAACAAGGAGAGCAACTTCTTCGAGCGAACGGTGACGGAGTACCAGTCCGGCGGGTCGCTCGACTGGTGACCAGCTGACTCCCGCCTGCGGGCGACGTCCCGAGCGTCAACTATACCCGCGTCCCTGCCGCTCGTTCACACATGCCTGCTGAACGCGTGACTGTCTCACTGGACGACGACACTGCGGCGGCGCTCTCGAATCTCACCGACCGCACCGGCGAGGGACGGAGCGAAGTCATCCGCCGGGCGCTCGCGTTCTACGCCGCGAACTTCGAGGCCGCGAGCACAGACGCCGGGGCGAGCCTCGCGGCCTACCACCGGATGCTCTCGGGCGGCGAACACGTGCTTCTCGACATCGACTTCCTCCACTGCTTTCTCGACTCCGTCACCGACGACGACGGCAACCCGGACCCCGCGTTCGTCGAGACCGCCGACACCGTCTCCGACTATCACGCCCGCGAGTACGTCGACCGCTTCGACGACGCCGGCGAACTGCTCAAGTGGCTCTCGTTCTGCGGGTTCCTCTCAGTGCGAGCGGCGGAGGGCGACACCTACCACATCGTCTTCCCCTCGGCTGAGCTCCGGTGGTTCATGACGCGGTTCATCGAGCGGAGCGTCCGCGACCTCCCGTTCGACCTCGAGATCGAGGAGAGCGTCTCGAAGGTGCTCGTCACCGAGCGACGCCCCTCGGAGTCGGCGTAGCGTTCACACCACTTCACACGTCTGCACATCGTGTGCACACTCCGCATAACAACCCTTTAGAGGCTGATTACGCTTCGTGTGAACATGTCTCACGTGGTGGTGCAGTCATGGGAATCGTAGACCGACTCAGAGCGATCGGCCCGGGTGCGATGGTCGCCGCGGCGTTCATCGGGCCGGGGACGGTGACGACGGCCAGCGTCACGGGCGCGCGGTTCGGCTACGCGCTCATCTGGACGATCGCCTTCTCCGTCGTCGCGACCATCGTCCTCCAGGAGATGAGCGCCCGACTCGGCCTCGTCACTCGCGAAGGGCTCGGCGAGGCGCTCCGCAACCGGTTCGACAACCCGACGCTCCGCTACGCGAGCGTCGCGCTCGTCGTCAGCGCCATCGGAATTGGTACTGCTGCCTACGAGACGGGCAACATCCTCGGCGGTGCAGCGGGGTTAGAGACGGTCACCGGTGTCAGCGCCTCGCTGTGGGGACCGCTGATGGGGCTCATCGCGGGCGCGTTGCTGTGGACCGGCCAGTACAAACTCATCGAACGGGCGCTCGTCGGCCTCGTGGCCGTCATGGGGGTCTCCTTCCTCATCGACGCCATCCTCATCGGCCCCGATCTGGGAGCCGTCGCCGCCGGGTTCGTCCCGAGCGTCCCCGAGGGGTCTGCGTTCCTCATCACCGGCCTCGTCGGCACCACCGTCGTCGGCTACAACCTCTTTCTGCACGCCAGCAGCGTCCAGGAGCGGTGGGGCGGCCCCGAGGACCTCCGAGAGTGTCGGACCGACACCGTCGCCTCCATCGTCCTCGGAGGGTTCATCACCCTCTCGATTCTCGTCTCCGCCGCGGCCGTCTTCCCGGTCGGGACGGAGATCTCGGACGTCGGGACGATGGCCGAACAGCTCGAACCCGTCGCGGGCACCTACGCGAAGGTGTTCTTCAGCATCGGCCTGTTCGCCGCCGGCTTCACCAGCGCGACGACGGCCCCGCTCGCGGGTGCCTACGCCACGGCCGGCGCGCTCGGCTGGGAGCGCGATCTCTCCTCGACGAAGTTCCGCGCCGTCTGGATGACGATCCTCGGCACCGGCGTCGTCTTCTCGGCGGTCGGCTTCAGCCCCGTCCAAGCCATCCTGTTCGCACAGGTCGCAAACGGCATCCTCCTGCCCATCATCGCCCTCTTCCTCATCCTCGTCATGAACGACAGCACGAAACTCGACAGCTACGTCAACTCGACCGTACAGAACGTCCTCGGTGGACTCGTCACGCTCGTCGTCGTCTGGCTCGGCATCCGGAGCCTGCTCTCGCTCGCGGGGGTGTTCTGAATGGGCGGTGAGACACCAGGGACCACCGTCGGCGTCGACGTCGGCGGCACGTTCACCGACGTCGTCCTTCTCCGAAATTCCGACCTCGTCACCGCCAAGGTGCCGAGCACGGCCGACCAGAGCGTCGGCGTCATGGACGGTATCGAGAAGGCCTGCGAGAAGGCGGGCGTCGCCCCCGACGCCGTCGACGAGTTCGCCCACGCGATGACTGTCTCGGTCAACGCCCTCCTGGAGGAGGACGGCGCGAAGACGGCGCTCGTCACGACCGACGGCTTTCGCGACGTGCTCGAGATCGGTCGACAGGAACGCCCCTCCCTGTACGACTTCGACGCTGAGAAACCGGAACCGCTGGTTCCCCGACGACGGCGGTTCACGGTCGAGGAACGCGCCACGCCCGACGGCGTCGCCGACTCCGTCGACGGCGACGCCCTCGGCGACGTGGTCGCGTCGATTCGCGAGAGCGACGCGGAGGCCGTCGCCGTCTGTCTGCTCCACGCCTACGCGCATCCGTCGAACGAGTCGGCCGTCGCCGACGTGCTCGAGACGGAACTCGACGTGCCGGTCTCCGTCTCCCACGAGGTGCTCGCGGAGTTCCGCGAGTACGAACGTAGCTCGACCACCGTCGCCGACGCCTACGTCACCCCGGCCATCGACGCGTACATCGGTCGACTCGTCGACCGCGCGGCCGACGCGGGCGTCCCGGAACCCAGCGTGATGCAGGCCAACGGCGGCATCACCGACGCGACGACGGTGCGAGAGCACGCCGTCAGGACCTGTATGTCCGGCCCCGCCGCGGGCGTCGTCGGGGCCCGCGCGAGCGTCGGCGACGTCGCCGCCGACCGTGACCTCGCTGGTCTCGTCACCTTCGACATGGGCGGCACCTCCAGCGACGTCAGCCTCGTCCGCGACGGCGAGGTCGAACAGACGACAGATGCAGCGATCAGCGGTCGACCCATCCGGACGCCGATGGTCGACGTCACCACCGTCGGCGCGGGCGGCGGCAGCGAGGGGTGGGTCGACGCCGGCGGCGCGCTCCGCATCGGCCCCGAGTCGGCGGGTGCCGACCCCGGCCCCGTCTGTTACGGCCGCGGCGGCACCGTCCCGACGGTCACCGACGCGAACGTCGTCCTCGGCTACATCGGCGAGAGCACCAGCCTCGGCGGCGAACTCTCCATCGACGTCGACGCCGCCCGTGACGCCCTCGGCGACCTCGCCGCGGAGGCCGGACTGGACGGCCCGCTCGACGCCGCCCGCGGGATGTACCGCGTCGCCAACGCGACGATGACCCGCGCCATTCGCGCCGTCACGCTCGAACGCGGCTACGACCCGCGGAACTTCGGCCTCGTCGCCTTCGGCGGCGCCGGTCCGATGCACGCCGCCGCACTCGCCGACCGACTCGACGTCGGCACCGTCGTCGCGCCGCGCGCCTGCGGCGTGCTCTCGGCCTTTGGCTTACTTGCGGCCGACGAGAAACACGACGCCGTCCGCACCCATCGACGGCCGCTCTCGGCGGTCGACGTCGGCGACGTCGAAGACACCTACGCGGCGCTCGAAGCGGGGGTCCGCGAGGAGTGCAGCGACCCCGACGCGGCCGTCGTCACCCGCCGCGCGGACCTCCGCTATGCCGGCCAGAGCTTCGAACTCACCGTCCCCGCCGACCGTCCGTTCGACCCCGAGACGGCGGCCGAACGGTTCCACGCGGCCCACGAGTCGACCTACGGCTACCGGATGGACGAAGCAGTAGATCTCGTCAACGTCCGCGCGGAGGCCGTCGTCGAGCGCGACGACCCCGTCATCGGCTACGACGCGCCCGGCGACGCCGTCGTCGACGAACGGGAGGCACAGTTCGCCGACGGGTCCTACCGGACGACGGTGTACGACCGCGAGCGGTTGCCGCCGGGCGAGACGGTCGCCGGACCTGCGGTGCTCGAACAGGACGAGAGCACCGTCGTCGTCCCGCCGGCCTGGGAGGCGACCGTTCGCCCGGACGGGTCGCTCGTCCTCACGGAGGTGACAGCATGAGCGAGCGCGACGTCGACGCCGTCACCCTCGAGATCCTCCGTAACCAGTTGGAGAGCGTCGCCGAGGAGATGGGGCAGGTGCTCATCACCGGGTCGTACTCGCCGAACATCAAGGAGCGACAGGACTGCTCGACCGCGCTCTTCGACGCCGAGGGGCGGATGGTCGCACAGGCCGAACACATCCCCGTCCACCTCGGTGCGATGCCCGAGGCGGTCGACGCCGTCCGCGATAGAGACCCGCAACCGGGCGACGTGTTCGTCCTCAACGACCCGTTCGACGGCGGGACGCACCTACCGGACGTGACGCTCGTCTCGCCGCTCGCGCCCGAGGGTGAGGTCGTCGGCTACGCCGTCTCGCGGGCGCACCACGCCGACGTCGGCGGGATGACGCCGGGCAGCATGCCCGCCGGCGCGCGCGAGATCTACCAGGAGGGGCTGCGACTGCCACCCGTCCGACTCGTCGCCGGCGGCGAGGTCGTCGACGACGTGATGTCGCTGCTCTTGGCGAACGTTCGGACGCCCGACGAACGCCGGGCGGACCTCCGCGCACAGATCGCGGCCAACGACCGTGCCGAGGAACGCCTCGGCGACCTGCTGGCGGAACACGGCGAACTCGTCCTCGACGCCTTCGACGCGGTGATCGACTACTCGCGGGAGCGCATCGCGGCGGAGATCCGCGACCTCCCCGACGGGACGTACCGCGCCCGCGACGTACTGGAGGGCGACGGCGTGCTCGAACACGAGTCGGGCGTCGACCCCGAAACGGTCGAGATCCCCGTCGAGACGGCCGTCACCGTCGACGGCGACGAGATCCTCGTCGACTTCGAGGGGACCGCAGACCAGGTGCCGGGCAACCTCAACGCGCCGCTGGCGGTCGCAAAGAGCGCGGTCTACTTCGTCGTCCGCTGCGTGACGGACCCCGAGATCCCGCCGAATCAGGGCTGTTACGACCCGGTGACGCTCCGCGTCCCCGAGGGGTCGCTGCTGAACCCCGACCTCCCGGCGGCCGTCGTCGGCGGCAACGTCGAGACCAGCCAGCGAGTGACCGACGTCGTGCTCGCGGCGTTCGCCGAGGCGGTTCCGAACCGCGTCCCGGCAGGGGGCCAAGGAACGATGAACAACCTCATCGTCGGCAGTCGTACGGGCTCTTTCACCTACTACGAGACGATCGGCGGCGGGTTCGGCGCGCGGCCGACGAAAGACGGGATGGACGGCGTCCAGGTCGGGATGACCAACACGCTCAACACGCCCGTCGAGGCGCTGGAGACGGCCTACCCGCTCCACGTCGAACGGTACGGCTTCCGCCCCGACAGCGGCGGCGACGGGCGGTTCCGCGGCGGTCTCGGCCTCGAACGGTCGGTGACGGTCCAGGAGGACGCCACCGTCTCGCTGTTGACCGAACGGCGGCGCATCCCGCCCGCTGGCCTCGCGGGCGGCGAAGACGGCGCGGTCGGGCGAAACCTCGTCGACGGCGACCCGGTGGCGGCCAAGACGTCGGTCGACGTCGACGCCGGGACGACGGTGACGGTGCTGACGCCGGGCGGCGGCGGTCACGGCGACCCGGCCGAACGGGACCCCGACCGCCGCGAGCGAGACCGACTAGACGGGAAAGTCGGCGGCGGGGAGGACGGAGAAGACGGGGAGGGCGACGAGTGACGACTCCCACCGCAGATCCGACGGCCGAGGGCGACCGCCTCCGACTCGGCGTCGTCGTCCCGTCGTCGAACACGACGGTCGAACCGGAGTTCGCCCACTGGTCGCCGCCGGACGTGTCGGTCCACGCGGCGCGGATGTCGCTGGTCGACGTGACGGTCGAGGGGCTCGACGCGATGGCCGACGACGCGGTCGCCGCGGCCGAGCGACTCGCCGACGCCGAGGTCGACGCCGTCGCCTACGCCTGCACGACCGGGAGTCTCGTTCACGGCCACGGCTTCGACGCCGAGTTGGAGGACCGACTGAGCGAGGCCGCGGGCGTGCCCGCGGTGGCGACGGCGCTGTCGGTGCGCCGACTGCTCGACGCCCTCGACGCGACGCGCGTCGCCGTGGCGACGCCCTACGTCGACGAGTTGAACGAGCGCGAACGCTCGTATCTGGACGAGGCGGGGTTCGAGGTCGTCGCGCTCGACGGCCGCGGCATCGAACGCAACACGGACATCGGCCGACTCACGCCCGCGGACGCCAGCGAGCAGGCGCGTGCGGTGCTCGACGAAGTGCCCGGTGGCGTCGACGCGCTGTTCGTCTCCTGTACGAACTATCCGACGCTCGCCGCCGTCGACGACCTCGCCGCCGCGGGGCCGGCGGTGGTGACGAGCAACCTCGCGACGCTCTGGGATCTCGCGCGGGTGACAGGACTCGACGCCGACGCGCTACCCGGCGATCTGCCGTCGCCGACGCTCGGCTGACCGCCGTCGCCGTCTCTCTTTCCATCCGCTACCCGGTCGCGAACTCCTGCGTGTAGACGTTCTCTGCGTACCGCTTGCCGCCGAGTTCCACCTCGCCCTCGCCGGTCTTCTCGAAGCCATATTCGCGGTAGAACTCGTCGCCGACGGCGTTGTCGGCGAGCGCCATCGCCCGCATCCGCCGCATGTTGAAGTCCTCCAGGTCGCTTCGGACCCGATCGAGCAGTCGCCGACCGATCCCCTCGTGCCAGCGGTCGGGGTCGACGTAGAGTCTGAGCACGTCTCCCTCGTCCTCGTTGAGGACGCCGTGACAGAAGCCGACGACATCGTCGTCGACGGCGACGAGCAGCGTCACGCCGGGTTTGTCGCACGCGTCCCGGAGCGACTCGTCGTCGTACCACTCGCCGACGGTCTCCTCGATGACGTCGGCGTCGAGCAGGTCGGCGTACGTCTCACCCCACGACCGTCGTGCGACGCGCTGGATACCCTCGATGTCACTCGCCCTAGCTGGTCGAATCTCCATGACAACTGTTACCGCACGAGCGGAGTTAGACGTTCTGAAAGTTCGAACACCTTGTAGTAGTGCAACTCGGGTTTTCTTCGGCGTCGCGTCGGTCGGACGCTCGGCCCTCCCGTCGTTTGGGCTGTCAGTCCCCTTCGAGCAGCCGCCGAACTCGGGCGACGCTCTCCTCGACGTAGCCCAGGTCGCCGACGACCGCCTCGACGCAGAGCGTGCCGGTCCAGTCGTCGCCGAGAGCGTCGAAGACCGCCGGAAAGTCCACGGTTCCGGCACCGACGGGGAGGTGGTCGTCGCTCTGTCCGAGCGTGTCGTTCAGGTGGACGTGGGAGACCCGGTCGCGGTTGGCGGCGGCGAACGCCGCGACGTCGGCCGACTCGAACCCGACGGCGCGGGCGTGGCCCGTGTCGAACGTCATGTCCGCGTCCACGCGATTGAGCAGTCGGTCGAAGTTCTCGGCGGTGAACCGACTCGTGATCAGGTTCTCGACCGTGAGCTCCACCCCTCGATCGGCCGCGTAGGCGTGGAGCGCCTCGACCGAGTCGACGACGGCGTTCTCGACCTCCTCGGTGGACCACGCGAACTCCCAGGCCGCCGATGAGGGGTGCAACACCGCCTTCGACGCGCCGAGGTCGGCGGCCGCGTCGAGACAGTTTCGGTGCGTATCGAGGAGACCTTGATGCTGTGGCTCGAACGGCGCGGCGACGTCGACGGCGAACGGCAGGTGGGTGACGAGGTCGAGATCGGCGTCGGCGAGGCGGGTCGCGAGGTCCTCGGGGAGACGGTCGGGGTGACAGTTCCCGTCGAGGACGAACTCGAAGAAGTCACAGTCGATTCGAGCGGCCGCGTCGACCCCCGCTTCGACGCGGAGACCGACCGATTCGGGCATGCTGAAGCCGACTTGCGCGTCCATAGTCGTACGTCGTGTCGGTGTACCAAATGGTTCGGGTCGACTACTGCTCGACCTCGCGGTCGAACGACTCGAGGTTCTCGACGTCCGGCCGCTCGCCGTCCGAGACGTCGAGTCCGTCCGCGATGTCGTCGATGTCGTCCAACCCGAGCATCTCGCGGGTCTCCTCGTCGAACGGCTTCGACCGGAGTCCCTCCGTGTCCTGGACGTCGCTCCCGGTCAGCTGCTTGCCGTAGCGACCGACCAGCGATGTCAGCTCCTGGGGGAGGACGAACGTCGTCGACTCGCCCTGTCCGATCTTCTGTAGCGTCTCCATCCCCCGTTCGACGATGGCGCGTTCGCCCATCGACTGGGCGGACTTCGCGCGGAGCACGGTCGAGATGGCGTCACCCTGCGCTTCGAGGATCTGCGCCTGTTTTTCTCCCTGTGCGCGGATGATGTTCGACTGCTTCTCCCCCTGAGCCGTCTCGACGGCGCTGCGGCGTTCTCCCTGCGCCTCGAGGATCATCGCGCGGCGACGGCGCTCGGCGGAGGACTGCTCCTCCATCGCGTTCTCGACGTCGGCGCTGGGTTTGACCTCCCGGACTTCGACGCTCTCGACGCGAACCCCCCACTCGTCGGTGGGTTCGTCCAACTGCTCGTGGATGCGACTGTTGATCTCCGTCCGACGGCTCAGCGTCTCGTCGAGTTCCATGTTACCGAGGACGGCCCGCAGCGTCGTCTGTGCGAGATACGACACCGCGTTGCGGTAGTCGTCGACCTCCAGGAACGCCTTCTTCGGGTCGACGACTCGGATGTAGACGACGGCGTCGGCGACGACCGGCGAGTTGTCCTCGGTGATAGCCTCCTGCCGGGGGACGTCGAGCGTCTGCGTCCGCACGTCGAACGAGTAGGTCCGCGAGACGAACGGCGGGACGACGCTGATCCCCGGTTCGAGCAGTTTGCGGTACTCGCCGAACACCGTCAACGCACGTTTCTCGTAGGCCTGGACGATCTCGACGGCGCTGACGACCGTCGCGACGAGGAGGAGCGCGACGAGGAGTCCGAGCGCGACGAGCGGCGGGAACACGAGGAGGGCGAGCAGTCCGACGGCGACGACGCCGGCGACGAGGAGGGGACCCGACGGCAACCCGCCCGCGCTCATGCGGCCGAGTTGGCGGAAGAGGCTGGTCATGTCGTCGCGTTCTCCGCGTGGGTAGTTACCTCTTTCTCCGGTTACAGCTTCGCTTCGACGGTGTGTTTTTGTACTCCTCTGCCGACTCGCAAACTATGCGCGCGGAACTCGACGTCGAAGACCTCCTCAAACTGGTGCTCGTGTTGGTCGTCGTGTGGCTCGTCCTCGAGATCGTCGGCGAGGCGCTCGGCCTGCTCGCCGGCCTCCTCGGCCCGCTCCGACCGCTGCTCGGGATTCTGATAATCGTACTCATCGTCCTCTGGTTCACCGACCGGCTGTGAGTCGACAGTACCGCCGCTACCGACCGACAGCTACAACCGCCCGCTGACCGACCTCTGTCCGTGTACAGTCTGAACGTCCCCGTCCCGGGCGGTGTCCAGCGACTCGCCGCCGAGTTGCATCCGCGACTCACGGCGTTCGACACGGTTCGGGAGCGACACACGCTCGTCGTCAAACGCCTCGGCGACGACTCGCTCGCTCGCTTGCGGGAACGGCTTCGACCGCTCCTCCGCGACGAACCGGCGTTCGAGGCCCGCGTCACGGGCGTCGACTTCTTCGAGCGACCGACGAAGGGAACCGGCCCGGTCGTCTATCTCGCCGTCGAGAGCCCCGGACTCGCCGCGCTCCACGACCGACTCTGCGAGGCGTTCGACCCCATCGACGGATTGGAGGGCGACGACTACGTGCCGCACGTCACGCTCTCCCGCGGTGGCTCCATCGCGGACGCCGAGGCGCTGGCCGACCTCGACGTCGACCCGGTGACGTGGACCGTCTCGGCGCTCGACCTCTGGAGCGCCGAGTTCCGCGAGTCGGCGGCGACGCTCCAGCTTCGGCGGTGAGGTGAGGCGGTGAGGAGGAGCGAGGACTACCGCGACTGCAACCGCATCCCCATCGGTTCTCGGGGATGCATCGTCAGCGACCCGCGCAGCGAGAACGGTTCGTCGCGGACGTAGTCGAGTTCGAACCGCTGGGCGACGCAGCCGACGATGAGCTTCGCCTCCAGCAGCGAGAACTGCTTGCCGATGCAGTGTCGTGGACCGCCACCGAACGGGAAGTAGGAGAACCGTGGGCGTTCGCTCCGCCGCTCGGGGAGCCACCGGTCCGGGTCGAACGTCTCCGGATCCGTGTACCACCGCTCCGAACGGTGAACGGCCCACTGGGGGAGCATCACGCCGGCCCCCTCGGGGACGCGGTAACCGCCGAGGCGAACGTCGACCTTCGGTTCGCGGAACATCACGTACACCGGCGGGTAGAGACGCATCGTCTCGTGGAGGACGCGGTCGGTGTACGTCAGCCTCCGAGCGTCGGCCGTCGTCGGGACGTCGCCGCCGAGCACCTCGTCGACCTCTCGGTGGACCTTCGCCTCCACTTCGGGATGTTGCGACAGCAGATACCAGAAGTAGGTGAGCGTGAGCGCGGTCGTGTCGTGCCCCGCCAACAGCATCGTCATCATCTCGTCGCGCAGTTGGCGGTCGGTCTGCTCGCCGCGTTGCTGGGCGCGGAGGACGATCGAGAGCAGATCCATCGGCCGTCTGCCGGCCGCGGCGTCGGAGCTACCGTCGCCGTCGCCGTCGGACTCTGGGCCGAACTCCGTCCCGCGTCGCTCCTCGACGACGTCGTCGATGACGCTCTCGATGGTCGCGATCGCGCTCTTGTAGTCGCGGTTCTCCCGCGTGGGCGCCCAGTCGGGGACGATGACGCGCAGCGGGTCGGGCTCGAACCGCGCACCCAGCGGTTCGAGGTTCTCCTGGACCAGTTCGATACGCTCGTCGTCGAGCGACGCCCCGAGCATCGCGTCGACGATGATCTCGACGGTGAGTCGCGCCATCTCCAACTGGATATCGACGACGTCGCCGTCCTCCCAGTCGGCGAGCGTCGCTTCCGTCTTCTCGCTCATCATCCCGTCCAGCGTGGCGATGCGCGTCGGATCGAACGCGGGTTGGGCGAGCTCGCGCTGTCGCCGCCACTCGTCGCCCTCGCTGAGGAGCAGGCCGTTCCCGAGCAGGTCGCCCATCGCGTCGTCCTGGAACTGCGGCTTGCGGAACTTCGCGGCCTCGCTCACCAACACCTGTTCGATCTGCTCGGGGTTGGTGAGCATGTAGACCGGCATCGGACCGAGGTCGAACTTGACGACGTCGCCGTAGGCCTCGGCACAGGCCTTCACGAAAGTGAACGGGTCCTTCGCGTACTGGTTGCTGTTCCCGAAGACGGGGAGTCCCTTCGGGCCGGGGGGCTGGAGACTCATACCCTACGTTGGGCTGCAGACGGATGAATCGCTCGCCGCGCTCGAGTTCGCGCGCTCTCGTGACTCTCCCTCTCCTGCCGTCTTCTCACGGCGTCGGCGGCGGCCCGTCGTACGCGTCGTGGTCGGTGTAGAAGTTCATCATCGCGAATTTGAGCTTGTCGGGGCCGATGTCGATGAGTTCTTCGCGCTCCTCCGGCGGGAACGTGTTCCGCACGCCGTACTTTCCCATGTCGTTGTCCGTGTACCGTTTGTCGAGCAGCACACGAACCCCGAAGTCGTCGGGCGAGCGAATCACCCGGCCGAGCGCCTGTCGCGTCTTCCGTATCGTCGGAATCTCGACGGCGTAGCGCCAGCCGGCTTTGCGGGAACGGTCGGCGTAGGCGCGGTCGTAGGCGTCCTGGACCGCCTCCATCCGCTCGGAGAGATGCGGGTAGGGGACGCCGACGACGGCGACGGTCCGGGCGTCGTCGCCGTCGAAGCTCACCCCTTCGGCGAGCGTCCCCCACAGCGAGGTGAACAGCGCGCCGTCGTCCGCGGAGACGAACCCCTGTCGGAGCTCCTCGGTCGGCGTCCCGGCCTCGTCCAAGAAGAACTCCGTCCGACCCCTGTCGTCGGCGAGCCCCTGCCCACCGCCGAGCAGTTCGTAGTACCGCTGAGCCTCCGAGTAAGAGGGGAAAAAGAGGAGGGTGTTCCCCGGCGTGAAGCGGACGACGTCCCGAAGCGTGGCGGCGACGACGTCCTGCGTCTCCTGCTCGCCGCGTGCACTGGCGAACAGCGCCGGTCCCTCGACGGCGTAGGTGCGGCGGTTCTCCTCGGGGTACTCCAGTCCGTAGGCGAGCGTCGCCGCGTCTTCGAGTCCGAGTACGTCCTCGGTGACGTCGAACGGCCGGACGGTCGCGCTCATCAGCACGCTGGCGTACACCTCCTCGAACAGTTCCTGCGTGACCTCTCGCGGGATACAGGTGTACAGCTCCGCCCGGCCGTAGAGCTCATCCGTCCCGCCGTCGCGGCGGACCGAACACATCGGATGCTGGCCGAGTTTGTCGCCGTCGCTCATCCACGAGGCGATGAACGCCGCCGCCTGCTGGGTCTGACACTCCTGTCGCGTCGTGGTCTCGCCGTCCTTGTACGCCTGTTCGTACTCCTCGTCGAGTGACTCGCCCAACTGGAGCGCGAGGTCGACCTCCGCGTCGATGCCGCGACCCTCGTAGCTGTCGAGAAAGGCCATCGTCAGGTCGTCGCGGCGGTTCTCGTCGGCGATGGCGACGTCGTACCAGTTCTCCCCGACGTCGTCGCGCTCGTACGACCCCAGCGCGTCCTCGTAGGTCGACTTGAGCGCGTGGTAGAACGCGCCGATCACGTTCCGGGCGTGCTCTGCCCGACTGTCGTCGACGTCGTCGAGTTCGTTCAGCGCGCTCTCGAGGGTGTTCTCCGTCAGCGTGCGGGTTGCGTGGTCCCGCGCGGCCGACTCGATGTTGTGCGCCTCGTCGAAGACGGTGATGACGTCCTCGGGGTCCCGATCCAGCCATCGGAAGAACTGCTCGCGGATCATCGGGTCCAGGAGGTGATGGTAGTTACAGACGACGAGGTCGACGCCCTCCATCCCCTCTTTCAGCAGTTCGTAGCCGCAGTAGCCCTGCTTCTCGGCGTACTCGTAGACGTCGTCGGGGGTGCGGACGTCCTCGAACAGCCAGCCGAAGAACTCGTCGGTGTCGTCGACGAGGTTGTTGTAGTAGTACTCACAGACGCTCCCCTCTTCCATCTCTTCGAGGTCCTGCTCGATCGTGTCGAGTTCGTCCATCACGGCGCTGCGCGCCTCGGCGGCGGTGTCGTCGCCGTCCTGCATCCGGTCGAGCAACGCCTGCTCGCGCTGTTTCAACTCGGCCTTGTCGGCACGCTTCTCGACGACGCTGCGAGTCGTGTCGCGGAGCGTCTGACACTCCTGGTACCCCACGTCGATGTGACACATCGAGGCCTTCCCTTTGAACACGACCGCGCGGATCGGCTTCTCGCGGGTGATGGCACGGGCGTCCGCGACGAACTGGCGCATCTGCTGGTGGACGTTCGTCGTGATGACGACGGTCTTGTCGTGCTCGCGGGCGTAGTCCAGCGCCGGCACGAGCGCCGAGAGCGTCTTCCCCGTCCCCGGCGCGCCCTCGAGCAGCACGTCCTGCTGGCGGGCCAGCGAGTTGGCGATGCGGTCCATCGCCTCCGCCTGGTTCGGGTAGGGCTCGTCGTAGGGGAAGAAGCGGAGGTGTCCGTCCGAGTCAGTCACTACGAGGTCTTGGTCGTCATCGGGTTAAAACGCTCGGGAAGCGGGGTGAAACTGATCCGGTCGTTCGAGCCTAGAGGATGCGTGCGCGCCGATTATGAAGCTATCTCCGCGGTGCGCCGCGGACACCCCGTCGACGTACCGTTTTCGCCGTCTCGACGAAATCGTGGTATACGATGTCAACCGAAACGAAGACAACGACCGTCGGGACGACCGAAACGAGCACGTGGAAGGGCGGACTCGGTGCGGGGCTCGCCGGCGGCGCCATCATGGGCGTGATGCTGACGACGATGATGACACCGGTCATCGAGGTCGCGATCCCTGCGATGTACGGACTCTCCGGCGGGGCGGCAGGCTGGGTCATCCACATGAGCAACTCGGCGGTACTGGGCGTCGCCTTCGCCGGCATCGCCAACGCGCTCGGCGTCGGCGAGCACATCCCGAGGAGCGTCGGCCTCGGCGCCGTCTACGGCGCGGTGCTGTGGGTCGTCCTCGCGGCGCTGGTGATGCCGGTGTGGCTCTCGGCGGTCGGCTTCCCGGGTGCCCCGCCGCTGCCGAACTTCAACCCGACGAGCCTCGTCGGCCACCTCGCGTACGGTGCCGTCGCGGGTGCGGTGTTCCCGTTCGTGCGAGAGCTGTAGGCTGCGTCGACAGTGATTAATTTTTTGTGAGATGTGTGACAGACCCGTTAGAGGTACGATTCACGACTGCTTGGCAGACGAAATACCACATCCTCCCCGACCGATTGTGCTCCTCGCTCCCTCCGGTCGCTGCGATGCTCATCCCTCGCAAGCGCTTCGCTCTTGCTTGCTTTCACTCTCTTCGCTCGTGAAAACGACGGAGCGGCGCGAAGCCACACGTCGATACAGATGGCGCGCGCTGTCGTGACCTCCGTGTCACGGCAGTCAGCGCGTGAGGGATGAGCGAGTGAACAGCGTGAACGAGCGAATCGGTTGGGGAGGATGTGGCCTCTCGTTTGTCAAGCAGTCCTGAGGCACTCGTCTCCAGCAACTCAGCTACTCGTCTCCAGCAACTCAGCTACTCGTCTCGGCAGTGCCTCCCGAAACCAGCGCCCTCGGCCAACCAAAGCTCGCGCCGCAAAAAGTCCCGAAACCTCACTCCATCAGTTCGACCAGCAGTCCCTTCTGGGCGTGCAGGCGGTTCTCGGCCTGATCCCACACCAGCACGCGCTCGGATTCCAGGACGGCGTCGGTGATCTCCTCGCCGCGGTGCGCCGGCAGGCAGTGCATCACCAGCGCGTCTGTCTCGCTCAGGAGCTCCATGTTCACCTGGTAGCCCTCGAACGCGTTGAGTTTCTCCGCGCGCTCGTCCTCCTGACCCATGCTGACCCAGACGTCGGTGTAGAGGACGTCCGCGTCGGCGACGGCGTCGACCGGGTCGTCGACGACGGTCGGCGCGTCGCCCAGTTCGTCGGCCCGCTCCAGGACGGCGTCGCTCATCCCGTACCCCGGCGGCGTGCAGACGGTGAGGTCGACGCCCGCCAGCGCACAGCCGAGCACGAACGACTGGCCGACGTTGTTGCCGTCGCCGATCCACGTCGCCTGCACGTCGTCGAAGCCGCCGAACGTCTCCTTGATGGTGAGCAGGTCGGCGAGCGTCTGACACGGATGCGCCTCGTCGGTCAACCCGTTGACGACGGGGACGTCCGCGTAGTTCGCGATCTCCAGCAGGTCTGCGTGATCGAACAGGCGGACCATCACCACGTCGACGTACCGCGAGAGCACTCGCGAGGTGTCTTTCAGCGGTTCGCCGTGACCCAACTGGATGTCGTCGGGGCCGAGGAAGATGGCGTGACCCCCCAGTTGCGTCATCCCCGTCTCGAAGGAGATGCGCGTCCGCGTCGACGGTTTCTCGAACAGCATCCCGAGCGTCTGCTGGTCGAGTCGCGTCCCGTCCTCGCCGGATTTCAGCGCCGACGCCCGATCGAGGACGGTGTCCAGATCCTCCGGAGAGAGGTCGTCGATGTCGACGAGGTGATCGACGTCGAGCATCAGCTCTCACCTCCGAGGCGTTCACAGACCGCGACGAGCACGTCGACCGAGGTGTCGTACTCCGCGAGCGGCAGATGCTCGTTGGGTGCGTGGTCGAGATCCGAGTCGCCCGGGCCGTAGGTGACCATCGGACAGTCCCACACCTTCGCGAAGACGTTCATGTCGCTGGTACCGGTCTTCCGCAGGAGGCGGGGGTCGCCGCCCTCCTGCCGGATGGCGACGCGGAACGCCCGCCCGACGTCGGTCCGGGGACTCATCATCACCGGCGGCACGTCGTCGTACCAGCGGACGGTCCCGCCGTTGAGCTGCGAGTCCGCCACTTCGCGCACTTCCTCGACGGTCATCTCCGGCGGGACGCGGAACTGAACGTCCATCGTCGACTCGACGGAGAGCCCGTCGTCGGTCGTCCCGCCGGCCATACTGACGGGCTTGCAGGTGACGCGCTCGAAGACGGGCGTCCACTCGTCGGTCTCGAACTCGTCTTCGACCTTCCGCCACCAGTCGAGGGCGTCCTGGATCGCGTTGTTCTCGGGGCGGGAGGTGTGACCGGACTCGCTCGTGGCGACGTAGGTACCCGCGAGCAACCCGCGGTAGCCGAGGGTGATCCCCTCCCAACCGCTGGGTTCGCCGTTGACGACCGCGCCCGGTTCGGCGCGGCCCTCCTCGACGACGTGGAGCGCGCCGCGGGAGTCGACTTCCTCGCCGACGACGCCGATGAAGCTCATCCCGGTCTCGACGGCCGCGACGGCCATCGCCGCCAGCGGGCCGGTGGCGTCGACGCTCCCGCGACCCCACAGCGACTCGCCGACGCCGTCCTCGCCGTCTCTCACCTCGACGGGGATGTCGCCGGGGACGGTGTCGATGTGCGACGTGAGGAGCACGCGGTCGTCGGCGGGCGCGCGGACGTTGCCGACCTCGTCGATCCACACCTCGCGGTCGTGAGACTCGAAGAAGTCGACGAGCACCGCCGCGGCCGGCCCCTCCTCGCCCGACGGCGAGGGGGTGGAGACGAGGTCGTACAGCAGTTGCCGCGCCTCGGTGTCGAGCGCCGCCACCGTCCGTTCGGTGAGGTCGCCGGTCGTACTGCTCATTCGAGCACCTCTGTCAGCGCCTCGGTCATCCGGTCTGCGTGGCTCTCGTCGACGATCAGCGGCGGCAAGAGACGGAGCACCGACCGACCGGCGGGCAGCGCGAGGATCCCCTCCTGGAGTGCGAGCTGCTTCAGCAGGCGGTTCGCGCCGCGTTTCACCTCGATGCCGACCATCAGCCCCTGTCCGCGCACGTCGCGGACGGGCAGGTCGTGCTCCTCGGCAGTAGTCTGGATACTCTCCATCAGATAGGAGCCGACGTCGCCGGCGTGCGTCGGCAGGTCCTCCTCGACGAGGACGTCCAGCGTCGCGTTCGCCGCCGCACAGGGGACCGGCCCTCCCGAGAACGTCGACCCGTGGTCGCCGAACTCCTCGGTCAACCAGTCCGCACAGAGCGTCGCCCCCATCGGGAGGCCGTTGGCGATCCCCTTCGCGGTGGTGAGCACGTCCGGGACGACGCCGGCCTGCTCGCAGGCCCACAGCGTCCCCGTCCGGCCCATCCCGGTCTGGATCTCGTCGAAGACGAGCGCCGCGCCCGCGTCGTCGGTCACGTCGCGGGCGTGCGCCAGATAGTCGACCGTGGCCGGGTGGATGCCACCCTCGCCCTGGACGGGTTCGAGGAAGACCGCCGCCGTCTCGTCGTCGACGGCCTCGGCCAGCTCTTCAGTGTCGCCGTAGGTGACGAACTCGATGTCACCGGCGAGCGGCTCGTAGGGGGCCTTGTACTTCTGCTTCCAGGTCATCGCCAGCGCCCCCATCGTCCGGCCGTGGAAGGCGCGCTTGGTGGCGACGATCTTCGAGTTCCCGGTGGCCGCGCGGGCGAACTTCATCGCCGCCTCGTTGGCCTCGGTGCCGGAGTTACAGAGCCAGACGTTCTCCAGGTCGCCGGGGGCGAGCGCCGCGAGTTTCTCGTACAGTTCGGTGCGGACCTCGACCGGGTACGACGCCTGCACGTAGGTCAACTTCGCCGCCTGCTCCTGGATCGCTTCCGTGACCTTCGGGTGAGAGTGGCCGAGCGGCGTGACCGCGTAGTTCGCGCCCATGTCGAGGAACTCGGTGCCGTCGTCGGTGTAGAGGTACGGCCCCTCGCCCGACTCGATCTGGAGGGGTTTCTCGTTGAAGACGAATCCGCTCATTGCTCCACCTCCTCGGCGTCGGCGACGTCGCTCAGCACGCCGGGTTCGACGTGGGTGCCGCCGCCGCCGAGCGCCGTCGTGATGGGGTCGCGGACGTTGGCGTCGGCGACGATCACCGTCGCGGCCCCGCCCTCCAGCGCCTCCGTGGCCGCCATCACCTTCTTCGTCATGAACCCCTCGGCGGCGTCCTTCAGCGCGTCCAACTCGGCCGGCGTCGACGCCGACGAGATGAGCGACTCGGGGTCGTCGATATCCTCGTACACGCCCTCGACGTCGGTGAGGACGACGAGTTCCGCACCGAGTGCGCCCGCGACGGCGGCGGCCGCGCGGTCGGCGTCGGCGTTGACGGCAACCCCATCGTCGGCGAGCATCGGAACGGTCGCGACGGGCGTGTAGCCGCCGTCGAGGAGCGTCTCCAAGAGGTCGGCGTTGACGTCGGTGATCTTCCCGGAGTGGTCGCCGCGCTTGATCTTCTTCTTGCCGTCCTCGACGACGCGGACGGCGGACTTGCGTTTGCCCGTCAAGAGGCCGCCGTCGACGCCCGAGAGGCCGAGCGCGTCGACGCCCGCCTCGCGGAGCGTCGCCGTCAACTCGGTGTTCAGTTTCCCGGGCATCACCATCGTGAACACCTCCATCGTACGCTCGTCGGTGAAGCGGCCCGAGACGCCCGAGGGGGTCTCGACGTAGGTGGGTTCCTCGCCGAGTTCCTCGAGCGTCTCGTCGACGGCCGTCGACCCGCCGTGGACGACGACGACCTTGCGGCCGTTGGCGACGAGATGCGCGATGTCCTCGACTGCACCTTCGGGTTCGACGGCGCGTGCGCCGCCGATCTTCACGACGACCGGCGGCTCTCGCGGCTCGCCCCCGTCCGTGTAGAGGCAGTCTTGAGCCTGTGCGTCGATGAGATCGTCGTGTGCGGCGAGGAGTTCCTCGCGCGTGTATTCGCTCGTCATTGGTGTTCTGTGGTGTCTCCTACGGTGCTCCGACGGGGTGGAAGCCGGTGAACGATAACCCTGCTGTCTCTTCGAGACCGAGCGCGACGTTGGCGGCGTGGACCGCCTGCCCGGCCGAGCCTTTCATCATGTTGTCGATGGCCGAAAAGAGCACGAGACGTCTGTTCGAGGGGTCGACCTCGAAGCCGACCTCCCCGAAGTTCGTCCCGGCGACGGCCTTCGGTTCGGGGTAGCGGTAGACGCCGCCGCCGCCCGCGACCATCCGCATGAACGGTTCGTCCTCGTAGCTCTCGCGGTACGCGCCCCACATGTCGCCCTTCGTGACGGGGCCGTTGGGGAAGACGTGGCACGTCGCCGACGCGCCACGAACCATGTCCACGGCGTGGACGGTGAACGAGACGTCGATCCCGAGGAACTGTTCGATCTCTGCTTCGTGACGGTGGCCGGTCGGCGCGTACGGGCGGACGACGCCCGACCGCTCGGCGTGACTCGAGGCCTTGCCGGCGCTCGCGCCGCCCTCCGAGGAGCCGACCTTCACGTCGACGACGACCTGCTCGTCGCCCTCCAAGATCCCCGCCTCGAACAGCGGTTTCAGGCCGAGGATCGTCGCCGTCGCGTTACAGCCGCCCGCGGCGATGAGGTCCGCCCCGGGCAGGTTCTCGCGGTTGATCTCCGGAAGCGCGTACTCCGACTTCTCCAGATACTCGGGACAGCTGTGGCCGTCGTACCACTCGTCGTACTGTTCTTCCGTGTTCAGCCGGAAGTCCGCCGAGAGGTCGACGACGGTGTCTGCGGCCTCCTGGAACGCGTCGACGTGCTGCATCGAGACGCCGTGGGGCGTCGCCGCAAAGAGGACGTCCACGCTCTCGAGGTCGGTGGGGTCGCTGAACCGGACGTCGAGATGCCGGAGGTTCGGATGGACCGACCCGAGCGTCTTCTTCTCGTACTCCCGGGAGGTCGCCTGTGCGATCTCGAACTCCGGGTGGCCGTCGAGGAGGCGGAGCAGTTCGCCGCCTGTGAAGCCGGAGCCACCGACGACGGCGGCGGAGAGCGTCCCCGTCACGCCGACACCTCCACTTCGTCGGCGTCGTCGGCCTCGGCGGCCTTCTTCTCGAGCCAGTCGACGACGGTTCCAGGAACGTCGACGTCGTCGCCGACGGCGTCGTTCAGCGCCTTGAACTCGACGGTGTGGTTGACCTCGTGGACGGTGTAGTCAGAGCCGGTCTCCATGAGGTCGATACCGAGCAGGCCGCCGCCGACGGCGTCGCTCGCCTGCTCGACGAGTTCGAGCGCGCGGTCGTCGAGGTCGAACGACTCGACGGTCGCGCCCTTCGCGGCGTTTGTCAGCCAGTGGTCCGACGAGCGGACCATCGCAGCCACCGGCTCGCCGTCGGTCGCGAGCACGCGGATGTCGCGGCCCGGTTTCTCGACGAACTCCTGGACGTAGAACACCTTGTGCTCGTAGTGGCCCAGGGTCGCCTTGTGCTCCAAGATGGCCTCGGCGGCGCTCTCCGAGTCGATCTTGGCCATCAGCCGCCCCCACGACCCGACGACGGGTTTGAGCACGCAGGGGTAGCCGAACTTCTCGATCGACTCCATCGCGCTCTCCTTCGTGAACGCCACGTCCGTCTTGGGCGTGGGGACGCCCGCCCGTGCGAGCGCGAGGCTGTTCTTGGCCTTGTCCGCACAGACGTCGGCCGTCTCGGCGCTGTTGACGACGGTGACGCCGTAGGCGTCGAGGAACTCCGTCGCGTACAGCGACCGCGAGGTCGACAGACAGCGGTCGACGACGAGATCGAGGTCGTCGACCGGCGCGGTCGTCCCGTCGAGACCGAACTGGTGTTTGCGGACGTCGATCTTCGTGACCTCGTGGCCGCGGTCGCGAAGCTCCGAGAGGAGAAGCTTCTCGTCTTTGCGGATACGGGAGTAGAGGATGCCGACTTTCACGCGACCCACCCCTCGTGGACGTGCGTCAGTCGACGCTGGGAGCTCGTACTGTGCAAGTTACTCCCCCCAGTCCTCTTCGAGCTCCGGGGCTCGGTCGAGGACTGGCGGGTTGACGTCGATCACTTCGAGCTCTGCGCCACAGGTTCCACAGTCGATGATCTCTCCTGTCTCCAGGTCGTCCGAGAGGGCGACGTCGCCCCCACATTCGACGCATTCTGCTTCGGTCATGGTGTACTCCAGCGTTCGACGTTCGGTACCATAAACCCATCGAAGTTGTAAGAAAATTTATACTAACTGCAGGCTACGCTACGGGTGTTAGAAGGTCTGTCTCGCCCGTGTCTGAATCGGATGGCAGAGTTCAGATAGTAGTAGCGTCCCCGGAGGGGGACGGTGGTCGCAGTCGTGGCGGCCGCGGGTGCGGTGCCACGACGGCGTCCCGTCGGGGTCGTCGCTGTCGGCGTCTGCGTCGCTCAGTCATAGCGTGCCACCTCCGTACGGAGTTCGTCGGCGACCGCGAGCAGGCCGTCGCGACGTGTCGCCAGCGCGTCGGTGTCGCTCGCGAGGTCGCTCGTTGCCGCCTCGAGGTCGCTGGCGACCGCCGTCGGTGCGGGGCCGCCCTGCGAGTTACGAGACGCGACGCTCTCGGCCGGATCGAGCGCGGCTTCGACGGCGTCGCGAGTCACGTACTCCCATAGCGACGCGCCCAATACCTCCTCTGCGACCGCGTCAAGTGTTGCGACGCTCGGATTCTCTCCATTAGCCTTTGCGGCCGCCTCCGCGACCATCTCGTGGGCCGTCCGGAACGGGATACCCGCCATCGCCAGCAGGTCGGCGACGCCGGTCGCCGTCGAGAAGCCGTCCGCGGCCTCCTCGGCCAGCAGGTCGGCGTTCCACGTCGCAGTCGCCACCGCTCCGGCGGCGACGTCGGTGGCGTCGGCCACGGCGTCGACCGCGTCGAAGGCGTGACCGTGAGCCCGCTGGAGGTCGCGGTTGTACGCACGGGGGAGTCCCTTCAGCGTCGTCAGCAGCCCGGTGAGCCCGCCGACGGCGTCGCCGGCGGTCCCCCGGACGAGTTCCAGCGTGTCGGGGTTCTTCTTCTGGGGCATGATCGACGAGGTCGACGAGTAGTCGTCCGAGAGGTCGACGTACCCCTTGTTGGCGAAGATGATCACGTCCTCCGCGAGTCCCGACAGCGTCGTCGCGTGCGTCGCCAGCGCCGACAGCGTCTCCGCGAGGAAGTCGCGGGCGGCGGAGGCGTCCATCGAGTTCGACAGCACCGAGTCGAACCCCAGGAGTTCGGCCGTGCGTTCGCGGTCGACGTCGAACGGCGTCCCCGCGAACGCCGCCGCACCGAGCGGCGACTGGTTGATGCGGTCGTAGGCGTCCAGCAACCGGGCCGTGTCGCGGGCGAACGCCGCCTCGTACGAGCGGAGATAGTGTGCGACGGTCGTCGGCTGGGCGGGCTGGAGGTGGGTGTAGCCGGGCATCACCGTCTCGGTGTGCTCCGTCGCGACGTCCACCAGCGCCTCGCGCAGCGCGATCGTGTTCTCGACGACGTCGAGCACGTCCTCGCGGAGGCGGTAGCGGATGCAGGTCGCCACCTCGTCGTTGCGCGAACGGGCCGTGTGCATCTTCCCGCCTTCCGCGCCGACGCGGTCGATGACCGCAGACTCGATCGCCTCGTGGACGTCCTCCCCGTCGGGGAGCGCACCGTGGCCGGCCGCCTCGACGTCGTCGAGCGCCTGCAGGATCTCGCCGGCGGTGTCGTCGTCGACGATCCCCTGCTCGGCGAGCATCACCACGTGCGCGCGGTCGACGGCCAGATCGGCGTGGAAGATGCGCTCGTCGGCCGCGAGGCTGGAGAGGAACCCCCGCGCGGGGCCGCCGCTGAAGCGCTCGCGGCGGACGACGCCCGTGTCGTCGGAGGTGTCCTCGCTCATCGGTTACTCCTCGCTCTCGTCTGCGCCGCTCCCGTCCGCCGCCAGCTCGGGCTTCTCGACGCCTGCGGCCACGTCGTTGGCGAGGCGTCCCTGGAAGCCGTGGTACTTGGCGACGCCCGTGGCGTCCTCCTGCGTGATGTCGCCGACCGTCTCCGTGTTGAAGGAGGCGACCTCCTCGGAGTACACCGAGTAGTCGGACTCGCGGGCGACGGGGCGGCACTGCCCGCCCTGCAGTTTGACGGTTACCTTCCCCGTGACCTTCGTCTGCGTCTCGTCGATGAACCCTTCGAGCGCCTTCACGAGCGGCGCGTCGACGAGTCCTTCGTAGCCCTTCTGAGACCACTGGTCGTCGACCTGCGTCTTGAAGTCACGCTCCTCTTTCGTGAGGACGAGCTGTTCGAGCCCCTCGTGGGCGGTGAGCAGCACCGTCGCCGCGGGGTGCTCGTAGTTCTCGCGCACCTTCAGCCCGAGCATGCGGTCTTCCATCATGTCGGTGCGACCGACGCCGAACTCCCCGGCGAGGGCGTTGAGCTGTTCGATGAGGTCGGCGGGGTCCATCTCCTCGCCGTCGACGGCGACGGGATACCCGTTCTCGAAGGTGATCTCGACGAGCGCCGGTTCGTTCGCCTCCGCCGGGTCGTCGGTCCACTCGTAGATGTCCTCCGGCGGCACGTAGCTCGGGTCTTCGAGCTGGCCGCCCTCGATGGAACGGCTCCAGAGGTTCGTGTCGATGCTCCAGACGCCGTCGTTGCCCGACTGGACGGGCAGGTTCTTCTCGTCGGCGTACTGCTTCTCCCACTCGCGGGTGAGCCCCAGCTCGCGGACGGGGGCGATCACCGTCAGGTCGGAGGTGCGCCAGACGGCCTCGAAACGCAGCTGGTCGTTGCCCTTGCCCGTACAGCCGTGGGCGATGGCGTCGCAGTCCTCCTCCTCGGCGACGTCGAGGATGGCGTTGGCGATGATCGGGCGGGCGAGCGCCGTCCCGAGCGGGTAGCCCTGGTACGTCGCGTTCGCGCGGACCGAGTCGAAGCAGAGCTCGGCGAACTCGTCTTTGGCGTCGACGACGTGGATGTCCAGTCCGTGGGCGTCGGCCGTCTCCTTTGCCTCCTCGAACTCCGATTCGGGCTGGCCGACGTCGACGGTGACGCCGACGACTTCGTCGTACCCGTACTCCTCTTTGAGTAGCGAAACGCAAACTGTCGTGTCGAGTCCTCCGCTGAACGCGAGGGCGACGCGCTTTGTCATGTACCTCCAACTCTGCCGTTGAGGGTATTAAATTCTTGGTTTCCAAATGATGAAATAAAGGCATAGAGATGCCTATGGGCGGCGAAACTGCTTGTGAGTCTGTAGTATCAAACTCGGGGTCGGGGGGTGAAGATAAGAGTGGGCCTAAAGGCCCGGTCGTCGGACTCGTCGCGGTCGGAGAAGGAGGGTCGCAGCGCTCACGAGGGTGTGAGCACTGAAGCGACGAGTCCCTTCCATTGGTGACTCGTTGTCGATGCGGGCTATTAAACGCTTTCGGGGCGGCAAGGGTTACGAGTCGTGTCACGGCGACACAGGGAACACCCCGTCAACTCGTCGACCCGCGACGCAGGACGACCGCTTCGAGCTGGTCGGCGTACTGCATCAGCACCGACCCGAGCACGCTCATCACGAGCACGTAGCCGACTGCAAAGGCGGGAATCACCTGCGTCATCACCTCGGTCGTCCCCGCGGCGGCCGTCGCCGCGATGATCAGCGAGAACTCCCCGCGGGTGACCATCGTCACGCCCGTGCGGAACGACCGCCGCTGGTCCAGCCCGAACTGCCGTGCGCCGTAGTAGCCGCTCACCACCTTCGTCGGTGCGGTCAGGACGACGGCGACCGCGAGCAGACCGACGACGTCGACGACGACCGCCGGGTCCGTCCCCAGCCCGATCCAGACGAAGAACACCGCCGCGAACACGTCGCGGACGGGGGTCAGCAGATCCTCGATGCGCTCTTTGTGCTTCGTCGAGGAGAACCCCATCCCGACGAAGAACGCCGCGACCGCCTCGCTGACGCCGAGCGCGAGCGCGAGCGCCGCGACCGGGACGGCGATGCCGAGCACCCGCAGGACGAACAGTTCACCGCCGTCGACGTCGAGGGCGCGTTCGAACCACTCTCCGCCGTAGTACACCGCGACGACGAGCACCAGCAGGAACGCCATCGCGACGCCGACGTTCGTCGCCGTCTCCTGCAGTCCGTTCCCGCCCGCGACGAGCGAGGCGACGATGGCGAGGTAGACGGCGATGACGAGGTCCTCGAAGACGAGGATGCCGAGGATCGGTTCGCTCTCGGGGTTGGCGATCCACCCGAGATCGATGAGCGACTTCGTGATGATCGCCGACGAGGAGATGTAGACGATACCGCCGAGCAGCAGCGACTCGATCAGCGACCAGCCGAGAACCAGCCCGATTGCGACGCCGACCGGGAGGTTGACGGCGATGTCGATGAGCCCCGCGCTCGTGATGCGGTCTCGCGTCGAGAGCAGTCGGTCGATGCTGAACTCCAAGCCGAGAAAGAACAGCAGGAGGACGATCCCCAACTCGCCGAGGACGGTCGTCGTCTCGCCGGCCTCGACGTACAGCACGTCGAGTTCGCCGGCGACGTTCGGCCCGAGGACGACGCCGGCGACGACGTACACGGGGATGACGGACAGGCCGACGCGTGCCGCGACGAGGCCGGCGACGGCGACGCCGAAGAACAGCAGCCCGATCTGTGCGAGCCCCGCCGCCATCAGTCCTCGTCACCGGCGGCGTGGCCGACGAACGACCGGCAGGCGTCCTTCTGTCCGAGCACGACGAGCGTGTCGCCCGCCTCGATAGTGGTGTCGGCACCGGGACTCGGGAGCGTCTCGTCGCCCCGCTGGATGGCGATGATGGAGACGCCGTACCGCTGTCGGACGTCCGCCTGGGCCAGCGTCACGCCGACGAGCGACGAGTCGTCGGCCACGTCGACCCACTCGATGACGACGTTGCCGGCCAAGAGCGTCTCGATGCGGTCGGTCTTGACGGGCTGGAAGTACGCCCCTTCGAGGATCGTGCCGACCTGCCGGGCGAGTTTGTCCGACAGTTCGAACAGTTTCTCGGAGTCGGCGTCCTCCGAGGGCCGGCGGTACACCTCTCGCTTGCCGGCGTGGTGGGTGACGACGACCAGTCGCGACCCGTCGTCGAGTTCGATCTCGTGTTTCTTTCCGACGCCGGGCAGGTCGCTCTCGTAGACCGTCATACGGAGTCGTTGTCAGAGACGAGTAATAAGGGTAGGCCTCCGGGAACACCGTCGCCGGTCCGCTGTCCATCGACGCCACGCACCGCCGTCGGGGGCACCTCACCCTCGCCCTACCCGAACAGCGTCAGCACGGTCCAGATTCCGACCGCCGCGGCGGGCGGAATCGAGAGGTTGTCGTCGACGACGTAGCCCGCGACGACCGGCTTCAGCCCGTCGGCCAGCGTCGCCCCGAGCGCGCCCACTGCCGCCGCCGCGACGGCGACGGGGTACGACGGCTGCGGGTCGACGAACGGCCCCTGCGGGTCGACGAACGGCCACGCCAGCGCGAAACAGACGCCGAACATGACGAGCAACACGCCCGCCTGTTTTGCGGTCCCGGCCTCGTTCGACCCCAGGACGCCGCTGATCGGGTCGCCGATGGTGAGCATCAGCATCGCCGGCACCGCGATATGCGGGTCGAAGACGAGCGCGACCGCGGTCATACTGAAGAAGTACAGCGCGTACCCAGCCGGGTTGTCCTGTTCGTACTCGCGGGTGAGTTCGCGGTAGATCCACCAGTCGAGTCCGACCTGGAGACGCAACAGTTCGAGTATCGCCACGCCGACCGAGCCGACGACGAGCAGCAGTCCCAACTCTTGCCACGTCACCCAGTCCAGCAGGTAGAGGGCGGGGAGCCCAGTGCCGCTGACGTGGACGAGTCGTCGGCCGATCTCGCTCACGCTTCGTCGGTGTCGACCGTCTCGTAGGCGTCTCGGAGGTCGTCGAACGTCTTCGCGCCACTCTGCACCGCGAGCACCTCCTCGACGAGCGCGTCGACCGGCAGTCGGATCTGGCCGGTCGAGTCGCGCTCGCGGAGCGTCACCGTGTCGGGACCGTCGCCCTCGAGTCCCTCGTAGTCGACGGTGACGCAGAAGGGCGTACCGACCTCGTCCTGCCGCCGGTAGCGACGGCCGATGTTACCCGACTCGTCGGAGGCGACCGACAGGCCGACCGCACGCAGGTCGTCGACGATGGCGTCGGCCCGTTCGGTCAACTCCTCGGCGTTGCTCAGGAGCGGGAACACCCCGACCGAGGTGGGTGCCACCTCGGGTTCGAGGCCGAGGAACGACCGCTCCTCGCCGGCGACCTCGTCTTCCGCGTACGCGTGCGCGATGACCGTATAGACGGTCCGGTCGACGCCGAAGGAGGGTTCGACCACGTGCGGCGTGACGTGCTCGCCGGACTCGGTCTGCTCCTCGACGCCGAAGTTCGCGACGTCGGTGTCGACGGTCAGCTCCTCGCCGTCGACCTCGACGGTGACCTCGTCGGCCTCGAACGCGTCGGGGTTCCGGTCGGCCAGCTCCTGCAGCGCCTCGGCGACGGCGGTCGCCTGGCCGCCGAACTTCGGGCCCAGCGCGCTCATGTCGGGGTCGACGACGGCGCGTTCGACCGTCTTCGGTTCGTCGTACTGCTGGAAGACGGTGAACGAGTCGTCGCCGTACTCCTCGTGTTTCGAGAGGTCGTAGTCGCCGCGGTAGGCGAAACCGGCGATCTCGACCCAGTCGCCGCCCAACTCGGCTTCGGCGTCCCAGCAGTCGCTCGCGTAGTGGGCGCGCTCGCCGGAGAGATGCTGCCGGAACCGGAACCGGTCCATGTCGACGCCGATCTCCTCGTACCACCCCTGGGCGACGCCGAGGAAGTAGGCGACCCAGTCGCTGGCGATGATACCCTCGTCGACGGCGTCGCCGACGGTGGTCTCGACGTACTCGACGTCCTCGGCCTCCTGTTCGACCGCCGGGTAGAGGACGACCTCGACGTCGCGGACGTCCTCGAGCGGCGGTTCGTCGGACTCGGGGTCGACGAACTGCTCTAACTCCGCCTGCGTGAACTCGCGGGTCCGCACGATCCCCTTCCGCGGGCTGATCTCGTTGCGGTAGGCCCGCCCGATCTGCGTGATGCCGAACGGCAACTGGTTGCGAGCGTACTCCTTCAGCCGGGGGAACTCGACGAAGATGCCCTGGGCGGTCTCGGGACGGAGGTAGCCGGGTTGACCGCTGCCGGGGCCGATGGAGGTCTCGAACATGAGGTTGAAGTCGACGACCTCGCGGCCGGCGAGCGGCGCACCGCAGTTCGGACACTCGATGTCGTACTCGGCGATGAGCTCCTCGACCTCCGGGATCGGCAGCGACTCGGCCTCCTCGACGTCGGTGTTGTCCTCGACGAGGTGGTCCGCCCGGTGGGACTCGCCGCACTCGCCACACTCGACGAGCATGTCGTCGAAGCCGTCGAGGTGGCCCGACGCCTCGAAGACGGGTTCGGGCATGATCGTCGGCGCTTCGATCTCCTCGTTGCCGAGTTTCGTCGTGAACTGCTCGCGCCACGACGACTCGACGTTCCGCTTCAGCGCGGCTCCCTCCGGACCGAAGGTGTAGAAGCCGGCGACGCCGCCGTACGCCTGCGCCGACCCGAAGAAGAACCCGCGACGCTTCGCCAGCTCGGTGAGCTTCTCGCTCTCCCTTGCACCCTCGCTCATAGTGCCTCCAGCAGGTTGACGTCGCGGACGATGCCGACGAGCGCGTCGCCGCTCACGAGCGGGATCTGCTCGATGTCGTTGGAGATGAGCGTCTGGGCCGCCTCCTTGGCGGACTTCTTCCGCGAGATGGTGACGAGATCGTCGCTCATGAACTCGCTCACTGGTTCGCTCGGCAGCTCGACGTTGCGGGTCGGCAGATAGCGGTTGCCGACGGCCTTGATCCCCTCCCACATCCACTCGTCGTCCTCGTCGGCGAGGCTCTCGCCGGTGTCGTCTTCGCCCTCGACGACGCGGGCGACGTCGATGATGTCGACCTCGGTGAGGATGCCGGTCATCCGGCCGTCCTCGTCGAGTGCGACCGCGTAGGGGACGTTCGCGTAGAAGATCTCGCGCTCGGCGACGGTCAGCGGCGTCCCGACGTAGGTCGCGTTGACGTCGGTCGCCGCGAGTTCGCCCACCGGGGTCTCGCCGTCGATGTCGCCGCGGGCGATAGCGCGAACGACGTCGGTGACGGTGACGATCCCCGCGAGCGTCGTGACGTCGCCGCTCTCGTCGACGACGGGGACCCGACGGGCACCCTCTCGGGCCATCAGCCGAGCGGCGTCTTCGAGGCCGGTGTCGGCCGTCGTCGTCGGCACCTCGCGCATCAGGATGGCGAGTTGGTCCTCGTCGGGGTGTTCGATGAGGTCGTCGCGGGAGATGAGTCCCCGGTACTCCTCGCCGTCGTCGGTCTCTTTCACCACGGGGACGGAGGAGAAGCCGCGCTCCTGTAGGTACTCGAGCACGTCGTCGCGGGTACCCGGGAGTTCGACAGTCACGACCTCCGACCGGGGCGTCATCGCGTCGGCTACGTTCATATACCCTGCCGTACAGGCCGCCGCCTCTTGTACTCTACGAAGGGGTGCGACCGAGCGACGTGGGTCAGTTCCCGCTTCTGACCCAGTTCTCGATGCGGTCGGCGTTCGGGAAGAACCGGGTGTAGTCGTCGTGTTCGAACGACCCCAGATGCGTCTTGTCGAGCGTCTGGACGTGCGTGTACATCTTCCCCTCGCGCTTTGCGGCCTTCACACAGCCGGGCGCGTGACGCAGTTCGTACGATCCGGCGATGAGGATGGCCGCCTCCTTCTCGGGGTCCGAGAGGACGGTCACGACGAACTCGCGGCCCTCGATCTCGTTGCGGTACACCTCGTACTGGGGGAACGCACCCTCCTCGAACAGCGCTGTGAACTCCTCGGCTTTGTTGTTCGGGACGACGTGTGTGAGACCGAAGCGGTCTCCCTCACCCGTCGAAGGGTTCTCCGGGGCGGTGTGACCGGCGGCGATGGTCACCGTCTGCCACCCTTCGTCTTCGAACTCGGCGGCCAGTGCGTCCATCTCGTCGAGCGTCGCCTGCCACGCGTTCTTCCCGACGTCGGCACTCGCGGCGAGTCGCTCCGCGTAGTCGACGTCCTCTCCCTCGGTGGTGTCTGGCATACACACCGTTCGACGACGGACGCGGTAAAACGTGTCGGACTCCCGAGGCGGGCGACGACCCGGCGTTAGACGGCGTTGATGCCGAAGACGAACTCCATCGCCGCGGACGTCCCGAGGACGAACACGCTGGCGACGAACAGTTTCGTCCCCGTCGACAGTCGGTGTCGCGAGTGGACGCGGTAGCCCTCGGGGACGAGTCGCAGCGCGAACTGCTGGACGCCTCTCGGCGTGTCGTCGCTCGACCGCTCGTCGTCCTTCCACGGCTTCATCGGCTGGAGGCGGAACGCGCCGTAGCCGAACATGGCGAACCCGACGAAGAACAGGAGATGCTTGGTGCCGACGAGACCGTACCCCAAGAGGAGACTCACCGCCGTCGAGACGGCGAACAGGAGTGCCGTCATGACGACGGCGTAGGTGAGTGCGTCGAGCGTCTGGAGACCGACTCGTCGGACGTTCATCGGGGTTCAGTCTAGCTGTGTGGTCTGCCTGACCTTCTCTTCGTAGGCGACGCCCGGCTCCTCGTGTTCCGACTTGTGCCGGTGACAGAGGCTCGCGCGGCCGGTCTCGCCGACGACGTGGTGTTCGGGCTGGTCGACGTCACACTCGCTGCCGAACTCTTCGAGCAGGTACTGCCGAGCCTCGCTGTCCTTGTTGGCTTGGACGTACTGTTCGACCTCGTCGATGTGCGTCTGGATCCGCGAGGGGACCTCGACGTCGCCGAACAGCTCTCGGTGGATCTCGGTGATGTCCGAGAAGCGCGTCTCCATCCCGAGCAGTTCGCGTGCGCGGTCGGAGAGCGACTTCTCCGCTCGCGAGCGCTCGCGGAGCACCTCGCGCAGGATCTCGATGCGCAGCCACAGTTCGTCGTCGAGGTCGCGGTACTCCTCGGGGCGGATCTTCACCGGACAGCGCGTGCTGAACGGACAGCCCGCTGGCGGGTCACGCGGACTCGGCGGCGTCCCGCGGAGCGTGATGCGGTCGCGCTCGGCCGTCGGGTCCGGTTCCGGAATCGCCGACAGCAGCGCGTGGGTGTAGGGGTTCGCCGGGTCGTCGAACAGCGCCTCGGTCGGACCCAACTCCATGATGTTGCCGAGATACATCACGGCGACGCGGTCACAGATGTGCCGGACGACCGAGAGGTCGTGGGCGATAAAGAGGTACGTCAGTCCGAACTCCTCCTGGAGGTCCTCCAGGAGGTTGAGGATCTTCGCCTGCACCGAGACGTCGAGTGCGGAGACCGGTTCGTCCAGCACGATGAACTCCGGTTCGAGCGCGAGCGCGCGGGCGATGCCGATGCGCTGGCGCTGCCCGCCGGAGAACTGGTGGGGGTAGCGGTAGTAGTGCTCCGGTCGGAGACCGACCGTATCGAGCAGTTCCTTGACCTTCTCGCGGCGATCACGCGGCGAACCGATCTCGTGGACGTCCAGCGGCTCTTGGATGATCTCGCCGATGGTCATCCGGTCGTTGAGACTCGACTCGGGATCCTGAAACACCATCTGGGTGTTCCGTCGCCACTGTTTGAGCTCCGACCCCGACAGCGTCGTCGCGTCGGTGCCGTCGAACAGCACCTCGCCGTCGGTCGCCTCCTCCAGTTGGATGAGCGTTCGGCCGAGCGTGGACTTTCCACAACCGGACTCGCCGACGAGACCGAGCGTCTCGCCGCGGTTGATGTCGAAGTTCACTCCGTCGACCGCTTTCACCGGCTTGCCGCCGAACAGTCCGCCACCCTCGTAGTACTTCTTCAGGTCGCGGACTTGGATGAGCGTCTCGCCGGGCTGGACACTCGTCGTCGATTGCATACTCGCTTGTCTGCTCATTCGGTGTCACCTCCCGTCGTCGAACGGGACTCGTGCAACGCGACGGCCTCCGTCTCCGAGCGGTCCTCGGGGTAGAGGAGACACGCCGCCGTATGGTCTTCTGCGCCGTCTTCGACCGGTACCGACACCGGGTGGACCTTCTCGCACTCGTCGAACGCCTTGGGGCACCGCGGTGCGAACCGGCAGTAGGTCGGTTCCTCGTTCGGCGTGGGGACGTCGCCCTCGATCGTCCACAGGTGGTCGCCCTGTTCGTGGGTGCCGGGGATCGACCGCAACAGCCCCTGCGTGTAGGGGTGTTTCGGCGACCCGAACAGGTCGACGGCCGACGCGGTCTCGACGATCTCGCCCGCGTACATCACGTTGACGCGGTCGGCGATCTCGGCGATGACGCCCATGTCGTGCGTGATGAACATGATGGCGAGATCCCGCTCCTCTTGGAGTTCGTTGAGGAGTTCGAGGATCTGCGCCTGGATGGTGACGTCGAGCGCCGTCGTCGGCTCGTCGCAGATGAGCAGCTCGGGGTCACACGCCAGCGCCATCGCGATGACGGCCCGCTGGCGCATCCCGCCGGAGAACTGGTGAGGGTACTCGCGCACTCGCCGACCGGCGTCCGGGATCCCGACGGCCTCGAGCAGGTCGATCGCCTCCTCGGTCGCCGCCTGTCCGGAGAGCCCCTGGTGGAGTCGGAGCGCCTCCTTGATCTGGTTGCCGACCGTGTACACCGGGTTCAGCGACGTCAGTGGGTCTTGGAACACCATGGCGATACCGTTGCCACGGATCTTCCGCCACTCCTTCTGGCTCTTGCCGACGAGGTTCTCGCCTTTGAACTCGATGCGTCCGTTCTCGATGCGGCCGGGGCTGTCGACGAGTCCCATGATCGACCGGGCGGTCACCGACTTCCCCGATCCGGACTCGCCGACGATGCCGACGGTCTCGCCGGGGTGGATGTCGAAACTGATGCCGTCGACCGCGCGGATGACCTCCTTGTCCGTGTAGAAGACGGTCCGGAGGTCCTGGACCGACAGGATCGGTTCCTCGCTGTGTCGGTCGCGTGCGGTGGTGGTCTGCGAACTCATGCGCCGGACCCTCCTGCCATCGCCTCGGTGTTCTCGCCTTCACCGGTTCCGCTCTGCGGGTCGATGGCGTCGCGGATGCCGTCGCCGAGCGCGTTGAACCCGGTCACGATGAGCGTGATGAGGATCCCCGGGATGAGCGAGATGTGCCACGAGGCGCTCGCCACGTAGGGCTGGCCGTCGGAGATGATCCGTCCCCACTCGGGGGTCGGCGGGTTGATCCCGAGGCCGAGATACGACAGTCCGGCGACGGCGATGATGATCCCGCCGAGGCTCATCGACGTGTAGACCAGCATGTAGCCGATGACGTACGGTGCCATGTGTTTCTCCATGATGACCAACGGCTTCTGTCCGTAGCTCTTCGCCGCGTCGATCCACTCCTGTTCGGCTGTCTGCAAGGCGGGGCCACGGATCGCCCGCCAGAGGAACGGCCACTGCGTGAGGATGAAGATACCGATCATCAACACCGCGCCGTCGTACAGTTCGGCGAACCACGTCCCTTGGAACACCACCATCACGAGGATGAGCACCATCAGGATGGGCAGCGCCTGGATCGAGTCGGAGGTCAGGATGACGAAGAGGTCGGTGAGACCCTTGTAGTACGACGTCACCATCGCCAGCGTGAGCGCGATGAGACCCGCCGCACCCATCGACGCGAGACCGATGCTCAGCGAGATCCTCGCACCGGTCGCCATGTTGGTGAACAGATCCTTCCCGTTCGTCGTCGTCCCGAACGGGTGGAAGCGGTTGTAATCGTCGTACGTCCACGGACCGTAGTTCTCGTTGGCGGTCCCCTGCGACCCCGACTGGAGGTTCGCCGTACCGACGGTGGCCTCTGCGACCTCGCCGTTGGCGGTGCCGACCTCGCCGTCCCAGTACTGGATGCTGTTGGAGTAGGGGTCGATGATGTTCGCCTCGACCGTCGTCGGCCCGAGTGCGGGGGCGAAGACGGCCATCACGATGAAGAAGAACACGACGACGAAACCGAACTGTCCCCACGTGTGACCGCGCAGTCGGTCGACGACGTCGTCACGCGGCGTCCAGTCGGCGTGGCGGTAGTGCCGACGGAAGCGGGTGTACCCGTTCCACGCCCACGCGAATACGAGAAACGCGTAGACGTACACGAGGACGGTCCGCAAGAGCCACGCGTACTTCGGTTCGAGGCCGAGGAACGTGTTCTCCCAGCCCTGACCGTTCCAGTACCCCTGGTTCGGGATGACCTCTCGGGAGAGCAGCGTCGGGATGCTCTCGACGAGCCCCTCGAGAGACTGTACCGCGCCGATCCCGGGGTTACCGGGGAGGATGTTCACGAGGACGGCCAGGATGTCGACGAAGACGCCGACGACCGCACCGAACTCGACGGCGAGGAGGACGGCGCCGGCGAGCACCCACGCCATCGCCGGTTGGGGGTTCTCGCTGATTCGCTGTCTGAGCGGTACCTCGTCCGTTTGTTGTGTGTTGCTCATTGGTTAGCTCTGGTCGTAGCCGACTCGTGGGTCGATGATCGTGTACAGGAAGTCCTGCAGGATGTTCGTCCCCACCAGGATGAGGATGAAGATGAACATGAGCGACCCCACGAGCGGGAGGTCGCCCTGGATGGCCGCCTGGAAGAACAGCCAGCCGAGTCCGTTGATTGCGAACACCGTCTCGACGAGCACGGATCCGCCGATGAGGAGGAACGCCTCGCCGGTGATGACGGGAACCAGCGGGATGAGCGCGTTCCGGAAGACGTGCTTCCAGACGATCGTCCGGTTCGAGACGCCCTTCGCACGGGCGGTCTCGACGTAGTTCGAGTTGATCGTCTCGAGGACGGCGGTGCGCCCGATACGCATCTCGTTCCCCATTGAGGAGGAGCCGAGCACGATCGCCGCGGGGGCGATCTGTTTGATCGCTCCAACCACGTTCGGCCACGTGTCGCCGGGGTTCGTCACCAGCGAGAGCGGATCGGTGAGAAAGCCGATCTGCGGCGACGTGACGACCGGCGTCGTCACGAGCCACGTCTTCCAGTTCCAGCCGATGAGCTGTTCGGACTGCGAGAGGAGGCTCACGAAGATGATCGCGAGCCAGAAGTTCGGCATCGCACGCCAGACGATCCCGCCGAAGGAGGCGGTGTAGTCGCTGAACGTGTTGGGGTTGAGTCCGGCGTAGAAGCCGAGCGGGATCCCCACGAACAGGGCGATGAGCACCGACCAGAAGCCGAGCCAGATCGTTCGAGGGGCGTAGATACTGATGAGGTTGTAGGTACTCGTTCCGGAGCTGATGACCCAGGAGTTGCCCAGGTCGAAGGTGAACAGCCGCAGCATGAAGTCGAAGTACTGCTGCCACAGCGGTTGTGTGAGGCCGAGCTGCTCGCGTATCCGGTTGTACGCGGCGGGGTCACCCGTCGGTCCCAGAATCGCCGCCGCGGGGTCGAGCGGTCCGAGTCTGATGATCATGAACGTGATGGTCGTCCCGAACAGCACGACGGGGATCGACAGCAGTAACCGACGGAGGAAGTACTGCCACCGACTCATGGGGCGACCCTCTGTTGTGCCATACCACTGGTCATACTATGCGTCACTTTCCGAATCGTCATGGTTATGTCTTCCGTTTTGCTTCATGCAACCTTTGCCCATACTTTCTGACAAACTGGTCAGTAGACGGCCTGTGCGTACGAAAAAGTGGACGAGCGTCCGAGGTTATTTACGCTCGCTCAGTTCGGCCTGGTGGTACTTCTGGCGCTCGGCGCCCATGCCACCGTGCGGTGCCAGGTCGAGCCAGTCGTACCAGAAGCGTTCACCCAGCGAGTGGTAGACGGGGATGAAGCCGACGTCCTCCCAGTTGGCTTCCTCCATCTGGACGTACGCCTCGGATCGCGCGTTGCCGGCCTGGTCGGTCGGGCCGAGGTTGTCCGAGATCGTCGACCAGGCGTCCGTCGCCTGCTGTGCAGCGTCGCCCGTCTCCGAACTCCAGTTGATGTAGGAGGTCGGTGCCGACTTCGACGTGTCGGTCTGCGGCGGGTTCAGCAGCTGCAGGAAGTTGTCCGGCGCGGGCCAGTCGGCGATCCACCCCAGCGTGTAGACTTCCATGTTGCCGTTGCGACCGCGCTTGAGCAGCGTCGAGAAGGGTGCCTTCTCGATGCTCATGTTGATGTGCGCCGACTGCAGCTGGTCGCGGAGGATCTTCGCCATGTCCTCCCAGGTCGTCGACTGGTACTGGGTCCACTGGACCTCGTACATGTTGTCCGGGCCGTACCCGGCCTCTTCCATCACCTGACGGGCCTGATCGAGCTGGTCGGTGTTGTAGCCGTAGGGGTAGCTCTCCTCGGCGTGGCTCGCGTACTCTTTCGCCCCGCCGGGGTAGATCGACGGCGGCGTGAAGTGGTACGCAGGTTCGCCGCGGCTCTTGAACACTTCTTCGACCATCGTCTGCTGGTTCATCGCGTGGGCGAACGCCTGTCGGACCGGCTTCGGGACGGCCTCCATGTTGAACCCGACGTAGTACACCGAGATCTCGGGGATCGACATGTAGTTGGCCGTGTCGCCGTTCCGCATCGGCCCGTAGGTTCCGATCTTGCGACCGAGGTCGTCCTCGTTGTTGATGGAGATCTTCTCGGCGTTGTACTCCGAGGAGGGGATACCGACGACGTCGGCGTTCTTGTTCTGCCCCCAGTTGTAGAGCGCCTGCGTGTCCTCGATGATCTGCCAGTGGACACCCTCGTTCTTCGCGGCCGTCCCGTGGTAGTCGTCGAACTTGCTGACCTCGACGGCGGTCCCCTTCTCCCACGACTCGAACTGGTAGGGGCCAGAGCCGACCGGTTCGCTGGCGAACTGGTTGTACTTCATCTCGCCGTCGTAGCCCTCGACGTCGCCGACGATACCCTCCGGAACCGCCGCGAAGGAGGCGTAGGCGAGCATCTCGAGGGAGGCGTGGAACGGCTTCTCGAGGGTGATCTCGAGCGTCTTCTCGTCGACGGCCTCGACGGCGAGCGTTCCGGGCTTGTACACTTCGACCTCTTCGCCGTCCTGTGTCGTCGTCTCGGTCTCGTGGGCGACGCCCAGCGAGTCGAGGATGAAGTAGGTCCGTTTGCTGTTCTCGGAGGCGGCGAGTCGCTCGAAGGAGTAGACGAAGTCCTGTGCAGTGACGTCGTTCCCGTTGTGGAACGTCGCGTCCTTGAGCGTGAACGTGTACGTCGTGTTGTCGTCGGACGACTCGTACTCGGAGGCGAGGAGCTGTTCGACCGTGGACTCCCCGTCGGGGTACATCATCAGCGAGTCGTACGTGTTGACGATGACCGTCCCGCCTGCGGTGCCGGTGTTGGCGACGGGGTCCAGCGTCTCGATCGAGGAGTTCGTCAGCTGGAGGTACCCCTCTTTCATGTCGCGGTTGGCGTTACCGCCGCTGTTGTTACCGCTGTTGTTGCCGCTCCCACCGTCGGAGCCGTCCGAGCCATCGTCGCCGGTACATCCCGCGATGGCGACTGCGGAGGCTGCACCGCCCGTCGCCTGCAGGAAGCGACGACGTGAAAGGCTGTTATTGTCTGTCATCCCACTCCCCCTTTTTGACCGGCTTTGATAAGTTTACCGTATTCTCACGATAGTTAATCGTGTTAACAGATTTCACTGTTCCCGTGGTTCGGTACGACATATCCTGCCACTCGGACGTGTTACGGTAAGTATCCGTCGTTGGCTGAAATCTCGATTTTACTCATCCCGTGGACCAATCCTGTGTCGGTTTCGACGCGTTTATATGCTTGTGACAGTGAGTCACATACATGGCGACAGACACGACTGCCATCGACGTGTCGGCTCCCGAGGTCATGGCCTCGGTGGACTCCACTTCCCCGTCGGCGGAGTTCATTATCGCCGACATCACCTGCGACGACGCGTGGGTGTCGGTGCGAGCCGACGACGCCCCGCTGCTCGACGACTGGCGGTAGTCGACGGTCGCCACCTTCCCGTTTCTGACGGTCGCCGCCCTGCCCGACCAGCGACGGTACCGGCCGAACCGTTCCAAACGGTGGGATTTTTGTCGCCGTCACCCGTCGCTGGGGCTATGAACTATCGGGAGGTCACTGCGAGTCGCGAGTTCGTCGCGCGACTCGAACACGGTGCAGACTGGCGCGGGGAGATCGAGGAGTTCGCCGCTCGCGAAGACGTCGACTCGGCGTGGTTCACCGCCATGGGAGCGGTGCAGGACGCCGAACTCTGGTACTACGACCAAGACGGCCAGGAGTACCAGTCGGTGACGTTCGACGAACCGCTCGAGGTCGCCTCCTGCGTCGGCAACGTCTCACTGCTGGATGGGGAACACTTCGCGCACACTCACGTCGTTCTCTCCCGCCGGAGCGGGCAGACGCTCGCCGGCCACCTCAACGCCGCGACCGTCTTCGCTGGCGAAGTTCACCTCCGCGCGTTCGACGAACCGCTCGAACGCGACCACGACGACGTGACCGACCTCGATCTGTGGCTGTGAGTCTCGGACCCCAATGAGACCGGAAGACGAACGCTACTTCGCCCGCATCGAGGACCGACTGGACGAGGCGTTCGACCGCGCCGAGGCGGCCCGCGCGCAGGGGTACGACCCCGCGACCGAGATCGAGATCCCCGTCGCGAAGGACATGGCCGACCGCGTCGAGAACATCCTGGGGATTCCGGGCGTCGCCGAGCGCGTCCGCGAACTCGAAGGCGAGATGTCCCGCGAGGAGGCCGCGCTCGAACTCGTCACCGACTTCGTCGAGGGGACCGTCGGCGATTTCGACAGCAAGGCCGGGAAGGTCGAAGGCGCAGTCCGGACGGCCGTCGCCCTCCTCACCGAGGGGGTCGTCGCCGCCCCCATCGAGGGGATCGACCGCGTCGAGATCCTCCAGAACGACGACGGCACCGAGTTCGTCAACGTCTACTACGCCGGGCCGATCCGTTCCGCCGGCGGGACCGCACAGGCGCTCTCCGTGCTCGTCGCCGACTACGCCCGGTCGCTGCTCGGCATCGAGGAGTACAACGCTCGGAGCGACGAGGTCGAACGCTACGCCGAGGAGGTCGCCCTCTACGACAAGGAGACCGGCCTCCAGTACTCGCCGAAGGACAAGGAGACGAAGTTCATCGCCGAACACATGCCGATCATGCTGGACGGTGAGGCAACTGGTGACGAAGAGGTCTCGGGCTTTCGCGACCTCGAACGCGTCGACACCAACAGCGCCCGCGGGGGGATGTGTCTCGTCATGGCCGAGGGGATCGCGCTGAAGGCTCCGAAGATCCAGCGCTACACCCGCGGTCTCGACGAGGTCGACTGGCCGTGGCTGCAGGACCTCATCGACGGCACCTACTACGACAGTGATGGCGCTGACGAGGCGGCCACAGACGACGGCGACGACGAGGACGCCGCAGCAGGTGAAGACGCGGACGACGCCGAGGCCGACTCCGAACCTGCGGAACCGCAGGGACCGCCACGGGTCGATCCCGCGACGAAGTACCTCCGCGACCTCATCGCGGGCCGCCCCGTCTTCGGCCATCCGAGCGAGGCCGGTGGGTTCCGACTCCGCTACGGTCGCGCCCGCAACCACGGCTTCGCGACCGCCGGCGTCCACCCGGCGACGATGCATCTCGTCGACGACTTCCTCGCGACGGGAACCCAGATAAAGACGGAGCGACCGGGGAAGGCGGGCGGCGTCATCCCCGTCGACTCGATCGAGGGACCGACCGTCCGCCTCGCCAACGGCGACGTCCGCCGCATCGACGACCCCGAGACGGCGCTCGAACTCAGAAACGGCGTCGAGAAGATCCTCGACCTCGGGGAGTATCTGGTCAACTACGGCGAGTTCGTCGAGAACAACCACCCGCTCGCTCCGGCCTCCTACACCCACGAGTGGTGGGTGCAGGACCTCGAACACGCCGGCGCGGACGTCCAGGCGATGCGGGACGACCCGCACGTCGACCTCGCACACCCTTCCGCCGAGAAGGCGCTCGAGTGGGCCGACGAGTACGACGCGCCGCTGCATCCCGCGTACACCTACCTCTGGCACGACATCTCGGTCGAGCAGTTCGAGGCGCTGGCCGAGTCCGTCACCGACGGCGACGTCGTCGAGGGGATCCTCGCCATCGAACACACCGAGGCGACCCGGACGGCGCTCGAAGCGCTCCTCCTCCCACACTCGCAGACGCCGGACGCGCTCCGCATCCCGGAGTGGCGACCGTTCGTCCGGTCGCTCGGCCTCTCCGACGGTCTCCGCAAGGAGTGGGACGACCTCTCGGAGGCGGCCCGCTCGTGGGACGACGGCGCCAACGCGATGAAGGCGGTAGAGGAGGTCGCCCCGTTCGCCGTCCAGGAGCGCGCTCCGACCCGCATCGGCGCGCGGATGGGCCGACCGGAGAAGTCCGAGAGTCGCGACCTCTCTCCCGCAGTGCACACGTTGTTCCCCATCAGCGAGGCTGGCGGCAGTCAGCGCAACGTCGCCGACGCGGCTCGCCAGATGAACGACCGCGGGCAACGCGGTGTGTTGGATCTGCTCGTCGGCGCACGCGAATGCACCGACTGCGGACATCACAGCTACAAGCCGAAGTGTCCCGAGTGTGGGGGCCACACCGAACCCCAGTTCGTCTGCGAGGAATGCGACATCGAGGCCGAACCCGACGAGTCGGGGCGCGTCGAGTGTCCCCGATGTGAACGCGAGATCGAGAGCCCCGAGTGGCACACCGTCGACCTGAACGACGAGTTCCACTCGGCGATGGAGACCGTCGGCGAGCGCGAGGCCTCCTTCCAGATTCTGAAGGGGGTCAAGGGGCTCACCTCCGCGCACAAGACGCCCGAAGCCATCGAGAAAGGCGTCCTCCGCGCGAAGAACGGCGTCACGGCGTTCAAAGACGGCACCGTCCGCTACGACATGACGGACCTGCCCGTCACGTCGGTCCGACCCGAGGAACTGGACGTCACGGCCGACCACTTCCGGCAACTCGGCTACGAGGAGGACATCGACGGCGACCCGCTGCGGTTCGACGACCAGCTCGTGGAACTCAAAGTGCAGGACATCGTCCTCTCGGACGGCGCAGCCGAACACATGCTGAAGACGGCCGACTTCGTCGACGACCTGCTGGAGAAGTTCTACGATCTCCCTCCCTTCTACGAGGTGAACGAACGCGACGACCTGATCGGCGAACTCGTGTTCGGAATGGCTCCGCACACGTCGGCGGCGACAGTCGGGCGGGTCGTCGGCTTCACGTCGGCGGCGGTGGGGTACGCACATCCGTACTTCCACGCGGCGAAGCGGCGGAACTGCTTCCACCCGGATACGAAACTCTGGTTCCGTGACGAGGATGGGTCGTGGCATCACGACCGAATCGAACAGTTCGTCGAGGATCGACTCGACGACCCTGACACGGACGACTTCGGGACGCTCGTGCAGGAACTCGACGGCGAGGTGTTCGTGCCGTCGATAGACGAGGACGGTACTCGCGTCGTGAAACCGGTCGAGGCAGTCTCGAAACACCAGTCACCAGCCCATCTCGTTCGAATCGAAACCGAGTCGGGTCGGTCTCTCACTGTCACCCCCGACCATCGAATGCTTCGCTGGAATGATGGTGTATCCCCGGTTCGTGCGACCGAACTCTCGGTCGGTGATGAACTCCCGGCTTCGTCGCTAAAACCGGTTACAGAGAGCGCCGATGATGGTGCTGCCGTTGTGGCCGACGGCGGTGCCGACTTCGGCCGTGACCGCATTGCGACGGTCGACTACGTCGAAAGCACCACCGAACACACCTACTGCCTCACCGTCGAAGATACGAATACCGTCGTCGTCAACGATATCGCCAGCGGTCAATGTGACGGCGACGAGGACTGCGTCATGCTCCTCATGGACGGGCTGTTGAACTTCTCGAAGGAGTTCCTCCCGGACAAACGGGGCGGGCGGATGGACGCACCCCTGGTCATGTCCTCCCGGATCGACCCCTCGGAGATCGACGACGAGGCGCACAACATGGACGTCGTCCGGGAGTACCCCCGGGAGTTCTACGAGGCCACGAGGGAGATGGCCGACCCCGGCGAGGTCGAGGAGCTCATCGCCATCGCGGAGGACACCCTCGGCACCGACTCGGAGTACGCCGGGTTCGACCACACCCACGACACGACGGACATCGCGCTCGGGCCGGACCTCTCGGCGTACAAGACGCTCGGATCGATGATGGACAAGATGGACGCCCAACTGCTCCTCTCTCGAAAGCTCCGCGCCGTCGACGAGACCGACGTCGCCGAACGCGTCATCGAGGGCCACTTCCTGCCGGACCTCATCGGGAACCTCCGCGCGTTCTCCAGACAGGAGACGCGCTGTCTCGACTGCGGGGAGAAGTACCGGCGGATGCCGCTCACCGGCGACTGCCGGGAGTGCGGCGGTCGGGTGAACCTGACCGTCCACCAGGGGTCGGTGAACAAGTACATGGACGTCGCCATCGAGGTGGCCGAGGAGTTCGGCTGTCGCGAGTACACCAAACAACGACTCGCCATCCTCGAACGCTCCCTGGAGAGCGTGTTCGAGAACGACAAGAACAAGCAGTCCGGCATCGCGGACTTCATGTAGCGAGGCTGAGTCCGCGGTTTTTGGTCCAGATTTTTCGAGCCGAGTGGCTCGGACTCTGCCGCCCGACTTTATCACCTTGGCACGCGTACACACACACCACATGAGCCAAGAGACCACGAAGGTGTCCATTGGAACGACGGTGTACACAGAGGGCGGCGACCCGATCGGCACCATCCGGGGACTGGGAGACGACGGCTTCTTCGTGACGACCCGTGACGGGATCGAGTCGCTGTCGATCGAACACGAGCGGTCGGGCCACGAGTTCGGCGAGGCGGAGCTCGTCTGGCGCTGTTCGGACTGCGGCGAGATGGACAAACTCACCGACGACCTCCCGAAGCGCTGTCCGAACTGCGACGCGCCGAGAGAGAACCTGTTCTACTGGACCGAGGACTGACCGGTCGCGTCGGCGTCCGGCGAACCGACCGCAACCGCGCCCGTTTTTCAGCCCCGCCGTCGACGTGAGAGTATGGACATCGTCGTCTTCGGTGCGGGAAGCCTCGGGAGTCTCCTCGGTGGGCTCCTCGCGCGCACACACGACGTGACGCTCGTCGGTCGTGACCCGCACGTCGCCCGTGTCCGCGAGGGCGGTCTCCGCGTCACCGGCGAGCTGGAGGCTCGCGTCTCCCCCGACGCGGTGACCGACGGCCGCAACCTGACGGCCGACCTCGCCGTCGTCACCGTCAAGTCGTTCGACACCGCCGCGGCGGCCGACGCCCTCGCCACCGGTTCGTTCGACGCGGTGCTGTCGCTGCAGAACGGGCTGACCGAGGAGACGCTCGCCGACCGACTCGACGCGCCCGTGCTCGCGGGCACCGCGACGTACGGCGCGCGTCTCCGCGAACCCGGCCACGTCGCGTGTACCGGCGTCGGCGAAGTCGCCCTCGGAGCGCTCGACGGCGGCCCCTCGCCGCTCGCCGAACGGGTCGGGAAGGCGTTTCGCGACGCGGACGTCGAGACGCTCGTCGCGACCGACATGCCGCGGCGTCGCTGGGAGAAACTGGCCGTCAACGCGGGTATCAACGCCGTCACCGCTCTCGCCCGCGTCGAGAACGGTGCGCTCGGCGACGGCGACGCCGCCGAGGTGGCCCACACGGCCGCCCGCGAGACTGCTCGCGTCGCCCGCGCCGAGGGGGTGAGGCTGCCGAACCGCGTCGCCCGTACCGCCCTCGACGACGTCGTCACCGCCACGGCGAGCAACCGGTCGTCGATGCTCCAGGACGTCGACAGCGGGAGCCGAACCGAAGTCGACGCCATCACCGGGACCGTCGTCGACCGGGCCGACGCGCACGATATCGACGTGCCGACGAACCGGGTCCTCGCGGGGCTGTTGCGGGCGTGGGAGTCGGGGAGAGAACTCCGCTGAACCGATGGACCGACATCGCCGACTACTTCGCGCTGGGCCGACTGGTCGGACGCAATGAGTCGACTCGCCTGGGGAATCCTCCTCGTCGCCGCCCTCTTCGAGACGGTGTGGGCCGTCAACCTCGAGTACGCCGACGGGTTCTCGAACCTCCGTGCCTCGGTCGTCGTGGTGGTCGCGATGGCACTCAGCGTCGCACTGCTCGCGAAAGCCGTCCAGTCGCTCCCGGTCGGAACCGCCTACGCCGTCTGGACCGGTATCGGTGCCGTCGGCACCGCGGCGCTGGGTATCGTCCTCTTCGACGAACCGGTGACTGCGGCCCGACTGGCCTGCATCGGCACTATCGTCGCCGGCGTCGTCGGTCTGCAGTTGACCGCCTGAGCCGGGTCGACCCGACTCGCCGCTCTCGACGCTTCGTTCCGTCGATCTTCGGGTCTACTCCATGTAGCCCAGATCGCGCAGTCGCTCCTGGGCCTCCTCGTCCATCTCCTGGACCGCGTCGTCGGAGACGTCTGCGTCGTCTGCGGTGTCCCACGCGCCGCCGACGGCCGCTTCGAACTCTGCGAGCGTCGCCTCGGTCTCGGCGATCAGGTCGTCCTCGGAGTCGGCGAGGTTGGTCGTCTCCTCGGGGTCCTCGTCGAGACGGTACGCCTCGTCCTCGATGCGGTCGATGCGGACGTACTTGGCCTCTCGCCGCCGTGCGGCGCGCATCCGCGAGTAGTAGCGCGACTGTTCGGGGAGCGTGATACCGGCACCCTTGGCCTTCTCCTCCAACTGTTTCAGTTCGACGACCGGACGGGAGTACTCGACGAAGGCGTACTTCCCGTCGCCGCGCTGGCCGGGGTCCGTAGCGTCCGCACGTTTGAACTGCCGGTAGCTCCCGGAGACGAGCGACCGCGTCCGGTCGAGCGCGACGACGTCGTCGCCGGGCGACGCCGGCGTGCCGCCGTCGACGCCGAGCGAGTCGAGGACGGTGTGATAGAGGTCGACGAGTTCGACCTGGTCCTCGCGGCGGTCCTCCTCCAACTTGGGATGCTTGACCATCAGCGGCACGTTCACGAGCGGGTCGTAGAGGCAGAACTCGTGGCCGTAGAGGTCGTGTTCGCCGTGGAGTTCGCCGTGGTCCGCACAGACGACGACCATCGTGTCCTCCCAGCGGCCCGTCTCCTTCAGGTGGTCGAACAGGCGGGTCAACTGCGAGTCGATGTGGGCGATCTCCGCGTCGTAGAGCCCTCTGATGTCCTCCCACTCGTCGTCGTCGATGTCGCGGGCACCGGAGTTGTACTCCTTGGAGTTCTGACAGACATCCGTGGAGTCGACGCCCGGCGCGAACTCGTCTCTGAACTCCTCGGGCGGATGGTACGGCAGGTGTGCGTCCATCAGGTTGATGAACGCGAAGAACTGCTCGGAGTCGTCGACGAACTCCATCGTCCGGTCGACGACGGCGGGCGTCTTCGAGTCAGCCCCCTCGCCGCCGGCGAGATACTCGTGGGCGGTGTTGCCGAGGCTGACGAGTTTGTCTGCAACGGCGCGCAGCGCGTCGTTGTCGTTGAGCGTCTGCCAGGCCTTCGCGAGCGGCCCCGAGAGGAACTCGCCGGGCATGACCTCGAAGAAGTTGTCCTGGTCGTCGAACCCGTCGGTGAGGTGGGTGTACGGCGTGATCCACGCGTTCGAGGAGTAACAGGCGGTGTCGTACCCCGCCGCAGAGAGCGTCTCCGCGAGCGTCGTGGCGCCGTCGAGATAGGGGTTCTCCTGGTCTGCGCCGTGCTGACTCGGATACATCCCCGTGAAGAGCGACGCGTGTACCGGGAGCGTCCAGGGGGCCGGTGCGACCGCCTGCTCGAAGACGGTCGCCTCCTCGGCGAACGCATCCAACCCCGGCGTCGTCGGTCGGTCGTAGCCGTACGGTGTGAGATGGTCCTTCCGGACGGTGTCCATGACGACGAACAGTACGTTCCGGGGGGACTCGCTGGTCATACAGGTGAGTCCGACGTTCGGGAGGATAAACCTCCTGTTTGTCGACGGCCAGCGGCCGGTGGCACCGCTCGTACGTGTCGAAAACGGAGAAAAGTCGGGTTCGCTAGAAGGGGGCCTGCGGACCTTCGTCGGTGCTTCCGCCGTCGTCGTCGCTGGTCTCGCCGGGGAACGAGGGGCTCATTCCGCCGCTGTCGTTCATCCCACCGTCGCCTCCCATCCCCGTCTCGGCGTGGACTTCGTTGATCTCGGGGATCTCTTTGACCATCCGTGTCTTGATCGCCTGAATGGTCATCGGCGAGATACCGCAGCCCGAACAGGCGCCGCCGAGGAGGATGGTGACCTCGCCCGTCTCGCGGTCGAGGTTCTGGATGGCGGCGCTCCCGCCGTGCATCTGGATCTGCGGGAAGTTCCGGCGCAGGAAGTTGGTGACGCGGTCTTTGAGGTCGTCTGTGTCCTGGCTCTCCGTGCTCATGCTCCGGGGTTGGGCGTCTGCGTTCTTAGGCCTTTGGTTCGCGCGTGCGCGCGTCTTCAGTTGTTATCCCGCTCGACGCCGAACACTCGGTGTAACTCGGCTTCGATCTCGTCGACGTACCGCTCCAGCGTCGTCTCCACCTTCTCGTCGTCGACGACGATGGCCGTCAGCCGCTCGGTCGGATTCTCGGGGAGTTGCACGTAGAACTCGCCGTCCTCGTAGAACGGTTCGGACTCGTTGAGGATCTGCTGGTCGATGCCGTGGATGAGCTCGGAGTCGTACCGTTCGTTCATCGTCTCGAAGGCGTTCTTGTACGCTCGCTGGAGCTGTTGGAAGTAGTGAACGTACTTGTCCTCGAACTTCTCGGGGTCGAACTCGGTCATATTCGGGAGTTCGCGGGCAGAGAGAAAAGTCGGACGATTGGCCGCGGCGGAGATTTCGTATCGTACACTGTGATTTATGACGGGGCCGTCGCCTCGAATTACCCTGTCTACGCAATCGGGGATCTCGGGCGCTGGGGCGCCGCACCTCGCTGATACCGCCACACCTCTCCGACACCGTCGCTGCGACGCCACTCGGGAGACGGGCGACCTCCGATCGCTCGCCGCAGAGCGACACCGACGCGTAGCCCGGAGGGTTCCGAGGACGACGTCCCCAGATCGGGACTGGCCCGCGTCCGCCGTCGACTGTTGCTCACCGCGTGGCACGAACTCGGTCGGAGGTGTCGCTCCGAACACGGTCGACCTCCTGCGATAGTCGGAGCTCCGTGCTCCTCGTCCGCTGGAACCGTCGATAACCCGGTTCTCGGCGCAGCGGGCGCGACGATAGCTAACTCGTGTCTGTCACTCCGGTGAATCCCATAACGCGATACAAAAGCAGATCACTGACGGCGACCGTCGCTACGGAACCGTCGATCCGACCACACGGACGCTCACCTCGTCGACGAACTCCTTGCTCCCGTTGGCGGCGACGATGGTCGCCGACTCGCCGACGGGGAGGAGGACGCTCGAGACGCTCGTCTGTCCGGCGTCGACCGTCCCCGCCCAGGTGCTGCTGCCGTCGGAAGCGACGGTCGTCAACCCCCGGACGTTCGACTCCTTGGCCCCGCTCTCTGTGAGTTTCACCGTCGCAGTCGCCGTACTCGCCGTCCACGACTCCGAGAGCGACACGGAGTCGAAGACGTCCGACGACTCGACGCCCTCGGTCTCGAGCCGTAGCCCCGTCGTGACACAGCCTGCGGTTCCGACAGAGAGGGCGGCAACCCCGCCAGCGAGATAGTGACGTCTCGACAGACCCTTCACCTCAACTTCGTCGTTCGCGTCGTCGTCAACCATAGCTCTACTCGACGTGACGCACAACAACCTCGTAAGGCCGCCGGCCGATTTCTCAGCTCAACTGCTCGCCGACGAGTCGGTCGGCCTCGGCGACGAACGCCGCTCGCTTCCCCGCGGGAATCGTCGCGCCGGCGGCGACGTCGTGACCGCCACCGTCGCCGCCGACGTGTCGGGAGGCCTCGCGCATCACGACCGAGAGGTCCAACCCCTCTCCGGTGAGGAAGTGGCTACCCCGAGCGGAGACCTTCACCTCCCCGTCGTCCTTCTCGGCGAACGCGAGGATGGGTCTGCGGCGGCTGATTCCGTCCGCCCCGACAGCCATCCCGGCGACGATGCCGACGATGGTCTCGCGGATGCGCGCTCCGGCGTCGAACCACTGGACGTGTTCTTCGACCGTGACGCCCTCGGTCTTCACCCACTGGAGCCCCTCCGAGAGGTTCCGCCGGTGGTTTCGCAACAGCTTCCGCGCGCGGTCGAGCGCCTCCCCGCGGTCGCCGAGACAGACCGCGAGACCGACGTCCGCCCGGTCGTAGCGGGCCGTCGCGTTGAGGAGCGTCGAGAACTCGCTGACGTCCCGGAGTTCGGTCCCCTCCTCTTCGTCGACGAGGCTGTACGTCGTTCCGACGAGCGTGTTCACCCGCTCCGGCGGGACGCCCTTCGAGACGGCGCGCTTGATGAGCGCGCTCACGACGGTTTGGCGTTCCTCCTGTGTGAGGTCGACCCACCGCTTCCACTCGCCGTCGGCCTTCAAGTCGAGTCCGAGGTCAGAGAGGAAGGCGATAGAGCCGTTCTCGTCGTTCGAGACGCCCGGTATCCGGAGTTCGCTGGCGTACTCCAGCAGTTTGGGGAGGGGACGCGTCTGCCGACCGTAGAGCGCGAGGTCTCTCGCGGGGTCGAGAACCCCCGCCTCGACGCCCTCGGCGACGATTCCCTCGTTGGCTCCCTGTAGGCCGTCCTCGGAGTCCTGCATGTCGCCGACCGCGCCGACGACGGCGAGCGCGGCGAGATCTCTGTTGTCTCCTCCCTCGGGTTCGAGCGCCCGTGCAAGGACGTAACTCGCCCCCGCACCCGACAGTTCGCTCGCCCCGTCGATGCCGAAGAGCAAGGGGTTGAGGTGGAACTCGGTCTCAGCATCGGCGGGCTGGTGGTGGTCGGCGACGACGGGCGTGAAGTCGCCCGCCGCCTCGTGTTCGGCGACGACGTCGAGTTGGCCGCTCCCGAAGTCGGTGAACAGCACCGTCTCGTGGTCGGTCGCCGCGATGGCGGCGATCTCCTCGGCGTCGAGCTGTTTCGAGAAGACGGTGTCGAACGGGATACCCGCGCGTTCGAGTGCCGACGACGCGACGGCGGCGCTGGTGAGTCCGTCGGCGTCGATGTGCGAGGCGAGGAGTACGGAGTCGGCCTCGCGCAACCGGTCGGCACACGCCACCGCGCGGTCGTGAAGTTCGGGAACGGGACCTGCCATCACTCCCGATTGGGGCGGTTTCGGATTTAAACGCTCGCTCTCTGTGTGGTCGTCGCCGCCGGAACGGTCATACCACCGTCGGCCGACTGTCCGCACAGATGGCTCCGCCCGTGCGTCCGTCGGTGGCGACGATGACCGCCGAGGACGTCGTCTGTCTCCACTGGCCGGTCGACGCCGACCTGCTCCGTCCCCGGATACCGACCCCGCTCGACCTGTCGCTGTTCGACGAGACGGCGTGGCTCTCGGTCGTCGCGTTCCGCGCGACCGACCTGCGACCGCGCGGAACTCCCACACGGTTCGGTCGGTCGTTCGCCGAACTCCGACTCCAGACCTACGTCTGGCACCGGGGGACCCGCGGTCGGTACGTCTTCAGCGTCGACGCCGGCGACCGGCCCGTCGCACACCTCTTCCGACTCACCTCGCGGATCCCCTACGCGGCCGCCGACGGCCGCGTCGAACGGGACGACGACGGCGTCCACGTCGTCAGTCGCCGCGACCAACTCGGGACGCCGCCGGCGACGTTCGAGGCGACGGTGACGCTCGACCGGGAGTCGAGTGCCGCCGACGGCCGCGGTCGGGACCGCTGGGTCGGCGAGCACGGTCGCGTCTTCGGTGCGGCGGGCGGGACGCTGTGGGCGCTCGACGTCGACCGCGAGACGCCGGCGTTCCGGCCGGCGACGGCGACCCTCCGGGAGAACACGCTGTTCGACGCCGCGGGCCTTCCAACGCCGTCTACCGATCCGGCCGTCCGATACTCCCCGTCGTGGCCGATGCACGCGTCGCTGCCGTGGCTGGTCCGTCGGTGAGCCGTCGTTGTGACTCCTGTCGACTCCTGCCGACGCGGCGGTCACAGTCGCCAGAGCACGCCGACGAACAGCACCGTCGCCGCCAACGTCGTCCCAGTCAACAGCCCCCAACCGATCCCGTAGCCGCCCGTCTCGACCAGGTAGCCGAACAGCGGCGGGGCGACGAGTCCCCCCGTGTTGATGGCCGTCTGTCCCCCGGCAGTCGCGCCGCCGATGTCGTCGCCGTCGACGAGTTCCGAGAGACACGAGTAGAAGACGCCAGTCGACCCGTGGACCGAGAGGCCGAGACCCACGAACAGGCCGACGACGACGGGGAGCGACCACTCGCCACCGGCGAGGGCGCCGAACAGGAGGATCGAGACGCCCATCTGTCCGAGCGCGACGGTGGCCGCCCCTCTCGCGCCGCCGAGGCGGTCCGCGAGGCTGCCGGCACCGATGCGGCCGACGCTCCCCGTCACCTGCGTCAGCGCGAGGACGATACCGCCCGCGGCGGCGCTCGCTCCCACGGCGTCCTGCACGTAGAGGACGGTGTAGCCCAGCATCGAGAAGATGGACGCGCCGACGAACAGTCCCGCCGCGACCAGCAGGACGTAGGCGCGATTGTCCCACAGTCCCGAGAGATCTGGTAGCGAGAACTCGCCGCTCCCGTGAGAGCCGTCGTAGAGCGCGACGAAGCCGAGCGCGTAGCCGCCGGCGAGCGCCGCGACCACCCAGAACCCCACCTGCCAGGCCGCGACGGCGGCGACGCCCGTGACGACCAGCGACGCCGCGCCGCTGCCGGCGGTGACGCCGACCTGCTTCAGTCCCATCGCGAGTCCCTGTCGCCCTGGCGGCGAACTGGTGACGATAGCACGGTTCGAGGCGGGCATCGCCGTCGAGTAGGCCCCCCCGAGCACCGCGCCGGCACCCAACAGCAGGCCGTAGGAGGGTGCTAGCGACACGCCGACGGCGGCGACGGCCAGCGCCGCGAGGCCGACGATCATCAACCGCTTCTCGCCGAAGCCGTCGACGGCCGCGCCGCTCGGGAAGAGCATCACCGTGTAGCCGAGCAGGGCGGCCGTCAGGAAGACGCCGACCAGCGACTCCGAAAGCGAGAAGGCGTCGCGGACGAACCCGGTCGCTGCGAAGATAGTGTAGTAACAGAGGCTCGCGGCCGTCTGCCAGCCGGCGACCGTCGCCACCGACCGCCAACTCCTCGACGCACTCGTCACGTTCGACTCGGTTGCCACTGTTCGGGAATCCGGGGCTGTGCGGGGTAAACGTGACGAGTGCGGCCGGGATTTCTGGTTTGTCTACCTCTCTGCTGACTCGTCGCGAACTCGGAGCGTTGCTCGCGGTCCCGGTTCCGATCGATAGTGGTGCACAGAAGTCTCAATCCATCCGATCGGCGTGCTTCCATACGATTGATAGACTCGTCGTGCTGAAGAGAGGGCGCGTCTGTTTCACTCCTCGTGAGCTGATTGTGAGTGTCTATGCCGTTCTTCCAGCGCTTGATGTTTCCCTCTGTAGTATAGCCAAAACACGATTGCGAGGGTAATTGGGAAGAACACGATTGCAGCGATTGCTACTGGCGGGAAGAGGATGACAATCGCCCATGTTCTCCACGAGACTAAGGTGTCGCGGGGCATGCGTGTACTTTCTTTCAGAGACGTATGTGTTCTCTGCCCCTCGTGACAGACACACCCTCCGTATGTGTCACGCACCTCCTGACAACTTCCCGAGGATAGACAGAGTGACTGTCTGAATCCTTTTGCTAACACCTATCACTCACCCTCGTTGAAGACCTCGCGTACGTGGGTCGCCGCACAGGGGCGACGAAGCCACGCCTCACAGTGATCTCCCGGTTGTTTCACCACGGCTTCGACGTCGACCACTCCCCGGACCTTTATCCGCGAGAGTGCCTCACCTTCTCCCGTGCTCGGTATCGTTCCCGACCTCCAGACGCTCGCGCTCTACCTCGGCGCGGCGGTCGCGCTCGTCCTCGCGCCCGGCCCGGACACGATCTACGTCCTGACTCGCGGGATACAGGGCCGGTCGGCGGGCGTCCAGTCGGCGCTCGGCGTCAGTACGGGCGTCCTCCTCCACACGCTCGCCGCGGCGCTCGGACTGGCGGCGCTGCTCCGCGCCGCGCCGGCCGCCTACGAGGTGGTCAAGTACGCCGGCGCAGCCTACCTGGTCTATCTCGGCGTGCAGGCCGTCCGGAGCGACGAGTTCGCACTCGAGGAGGGGTCCGATCCGACGAACAGCTACCTCCGCGGCGTCGCGGTCAACGCGCTCAACCCGAAGGTGGCGCTGTTCTTCCTCGCCTTCCTCCCGCAGTTCGCCGGTAGCGGCCCCGACGCGACCGGTCGGATGGTCGTCCTCGGCGTTCTCTACGCGCTGATCACGGCGTTCTATCTCTCGGCCGTCGCGCTCGCGTCGAGCCGCGTCCGCCGCGTCGTCGCAACCGACCGGGTTCGGTCGAAACTACAGTGGGGGGCCGGCAGCGTGTTCGTCGCGCTGGGGCTGTCGGTCGCCGTCGGCGGTCGGTAACTACTCGTCGGCCAGTCGCCAGACGTCGATGTCGTCGCCCGTCTTCGGGTCGCGGTCCGCCGCCGCCTCGAACGCCTCCCTGACCTCCGTCTCGGCGGTGTCGAGGTCGGCGTCGTCGACGTCGAGCGCGCCGAGGAGAATCGGCGCGCCGCTCCCCCGTGCCGCCGGCGAGTCCTCGAGGACGCTACCGTCGCGTCCGATCGCCCGGATGCGGGCGACGCCCTCCTCGTCGGGACCGGCGACGATCGCCTCGACGCCCTCGTCGGCGGCGATCGACGACGCTCTCGTCGCCAGCGGGTCGACGGTCATCTCGCCGCGCTCCGTCCGGTAGGAGCGGACCTCCTGGTCGAATCGACGGACGAACTCGTCGACGCCGCCGGCCGGTCCGTGACAGACTGCGGCCACCTCGTCGTCGACGACGACGAGTCGTTCCCGCGACGTGCTCTCGACGCGGTCGTCCTGGACGAGCAGTCGGTCCGCGGCCAGCAGTGCGCCGTCCGTACATTCGACACCGACGATGGTACTCATACCCCAGACGACACTCGCGAACGCAAAGAGTGCTGTTGCCGTTCGCGCGTCGACCGTGAGCTTTGACTGCCGGTGGCTCGAACGACGGGTATGAGCCGCTTTCAGAACACCCGCCAGCCCGACTGGGACTGGTGGGGTGAGCTGTGGGACGATCCACACGCGACGCTCCGTGCACTCGACGTCGAGCAGGCGTCCTCGGTACTCGATCTCGGCTGTGGCGACGGCTTCTTCACGATCCCGCTGGCCGAACTCGTCGACGGACCGGTCTCCGCCGTCGACCTCGACGAGGACCACCTCGAGCGCGTCCGTTCGGCGGCCGCCGAGGCCGGTGTCGACGTAAACACCGTCGCGGGCGACGCGCGAGAACTCCCGTCGCTGCTGGCCGAACGCGTCGACTACGTTCTGTTGGCGAACACGTTCCACGGCGTCGACGACCCGGCGTCGCTCGCCGCGAGCGTCCGAGCGGTGTTGCGACCGGATGGCCGCTTCGGCGTCGTCAACTGGCACGACCGTCCCCGCGAGGAGACGACCGTCGCGGGCGAGGTTCGCGGCCCGCCCGAGGAACTGCGACTCTCGCCGGAGGCGACCCGCGAGGCGATCGAACCGGCCGGGTTCGACCACGTCGAGACGGTGGAACTCCCGCCCTATCACTACGGCGTCGTCTTCGAGCGACGCGACTAGTTGAAGAAAAAAGCACGGAGAGAGCGAACCGAACGCCTACTCCTCGTCGGCGAGGAGGCTCGACACCAGCGCTTCGGGGTCGAACCGTTCGAGGTCGCCGTACCCCTGTCCCGTCCCGAGGAAGAGGATCGGCTTGCCCGTGACGTAGGCGATGGAGATGGCCGCCCCACCCTGCGAGTCGGCGTCGGCCTTCGTGAGGATGGCGCCGTCGATCTCGGCGGCCTCGTCGAACTTCTTGGCGCGTTGGACCGCGTCCTGACCGGCGACCGCCTCGTCGACGAACAGCGTCATGTCCGGGTCGACGACGCGGTTGATCTTCTCGAGTTGGGCCATCAGGTCGTTGCTCGTGTGGAGCCGACCCGCCGTGTCGCCGAGCACGACGTCGACGTCGTGTGCCTCGGCGTACTCGACGGCGTCGTAGATGACCGCCGCCGGGTCGCCGCCCTGTTCGTGGGCGATGAGTTTGCGGTCGAGGTTCTCCGCGTGCTTGCGGATCTGCTCGTTCGCACCGGCTCGGTAGGTGTCGCCGTTGGCCATCACCGACGAGAGGCCGCGGCTCTCGAGGTACTCGCTCATCTTGGCGATCGACGTCGTCTTGCCGACGCCGTTGACGCCGGTGAAGATGACGACGACCGGTTTGTCGGCCTGCTGGATGCGCTCCTCGAAGTCGAACTGTCCGACGCTGATGACGTCGAGCAGCGCGTCGTGCAGCGCCTCCTCGACGAGTTCCGCGGTCGTGTCGACCTGCTTGCGGGACTCGCCGATCATCTTCTCGCGGATGGTCTCGAGGATGCGCTCGGCGACGTTCATCTCGACGTCGCTCTCCAACAGCGCCATCTCGAGGGCCCACAGCGGCTCTTCGAGGTCTTCCTCCTCGATGATGATGCGGCCGGTGGCGAACGCCTTCGCTCGCTTGAACCGACTGACGGTACTCTCGTCGTCGGCCTCGTCTTCGCCGCCTTCGACCGCGTCGGGGTCGGTGTCCCGCTCCGAACGGATCCCGACGGCCTCGGCCGGTTCGGCGGCCGCCCCGGCGGCCTCGTCGACCTCCTCGTCGACGAGCGACTCGGTGGACGCGGTCGCGTCCGTCTCCGTCGCGACGGCGTCGTCGCCCTCGTCGCCGACGTCTTCCGTCTCGGTCGGGGACGCGTCGGTGTCGACGTCTGTCGGCTCGGCTTCGACGTCGGCCGACGCCGCATCGACGTCGGAGTCGGCCTCGGCTTCGGCGGTCGCGTCCGCTTCAGCCGCGGCTTCGGCGTCGACCGCCTCCTCGACGTCGGCCTCCTCGGCCTTCTCCTCGGCGGTCTCCTCGACGTCTTTGCGGAAACTGTTGAGCTTCTCCTTCAGTCCGTCGAACATCGGAGCTTACTCGTCGTCGCTCTCGTCTTCCTGCATCTGCTGCATCTGCTGCATCTGCTGTTGCTGCATCTGCTGTTGCATCTGCTGGGCCTGCTGTTCGAGCTCCTGGCTCTCCTCTTCGAGCCCTTCGACCTCGCCGCGGAGTTCGGCGATCTGCTCGTCGAGCAGGTCCTGACGGCGGTGGAGCGCTTCGATGGCGTCGTCCTGCTGCTGCTCGGCCGCGTAGCCGCCGCCGAGCGAGACGATGACCTCGTCGATGTTCTGGACGTCCGCGCGGAGGTACGCGCCGCCGCCGAGCGGAACCTGCACCGTCGAACCGGTCTCGAGCGTCTCGATGGCCTCGACTGCCTCGTCGATCTCGTTCTTCTCCGTCTCCAGCTCCTGGATCTCGCCTTCGACCTCGTCGATCTCCTCGTCGATCGCCTGCAGTTCCTGCGAGAGCTGCTGGAGCTGCTGCTGACCGCCACCCATCATGCTGCGGTCACCTCCGAGACCTCGACGTGGGTGCGCTTGAGCCCGTGTTCGCTGCCGAACCGCGAGAGCACGTGTTCGCTCGCGACGTTCTCGTTCGTTGCTTCGACCTGTTTCGTGAATGGCTTCCAGCCGTCGCGTGACCGGAAGCGACCGCTCACAGTAAACTGACTCATAAATAGGGTTGCGAGAGCGAGCGGGAAGTATCTTCCTACTCGGCTTTCGAAGCGGGACCGTCAGTCGATGAAGCCCAGCGTGTCTTCAATGCGGCCGATCTCGGGACCGGTCGTCTCCTCGCCGACGAGGTAGCCGGCGTCGTTGACGACGAGTCCGGAGCCGACGAGCGGCGCACCGTAGTTGACGGTGCCGATGTCCGCGTGGACGTCGAGATGCGCTTCGAGCGCCTCGAGTTCGGGTTCGTTGGACTTCGGGTGACAGAGGACGCCGCGGTTGTTCGCGACGGCCGCTGTGCCGACGGTGCGGACGCCGCCGAGGTCGCCGTGTTCGACGGGAACCTCGAGCGCCTCCTTCACCGCGTCGACCGCCTCGTCGCCGAGGTCGGGGTGGACCCACGCGCCGTAGTCGTTCGCGAGGACGACGTTGCCAGCGGCGTTGATGCGGCCGGGGAGGTCGACGACCGGGAGGCCGGTGGCGTCGGCGATGCGGTCCTTCTCACGGTCGGTCGCCCGACTGGAGACCAGGATACCGTTCTCGTTGCCGGTGGCGAGCGCACCGACGGTACCGGAACCGCCGACGTTGGTGCCGACGACCGGGACGTCGAACTCCGCTTCGAGGTCGGCGACGAGTTCGTCGCTCAGGTCGGGGCGGACGAGGACGACGTCGTCGGTCGCACGCGTGAAGACGCCGACGTACGACGATCCGGCGAAAGAGGCGCGAAGCACCGTTATTCGGCCGTCTCAGCCTCGACGACCGCTTCGCCTTCTTCTTCGAAGCGCGCAGCGCGCACGCGAAGCTTCTGCGGCGGGGACTGTCGTCCCTGCGACCAGACGGTCTCGTTGATGCTGGGGTCGAGACGGACGTCGCGTTCGTCGACCTTGAAGTGCTTCGCGAGGTGCTTGCGGACCTCCTTCATCGCGCGGTCGGCCTGTTCCTGTTTCGGTGCCTGCTTCACGCCGCGGAGCGGGACGGTGACGACGCGCTCCTCGAAATCACTTGCGCTCATGGCTTACTCGTCAGTGTTGCTTCGCCGCCAGTTGCGACGCTTGGGGTTTCGCGTGACTTTCATGTCGGTCTTCATCATGACCCACGCCGGGACGCGGCTGTTCTGACGCTCCAGCTTTGCCAGACGCTTCTTCTTGGCCTTCGATTTCTTACCCATAGTAGGACAGAGTTCCCCTGCGCGCCATAAAGAGTTGTTCCTTTCACTCGGTCGTCGCGGCGAGGACACGGCGTGCGTGGCCAGAACAGCCAAACCTGTCGCGGCCAACCGTGTTACCATGGCACGCGCATTCCGTGGCGAGGACAGAGGGAAGACCGTCGTCGACGACGAGGGGAACGCGGTCGGCACCATCTCGCTCGTCGACGACGACCACGCGGAGATGGATGCGACGCCGGATCTCACGGGGGCACTTCGTGACTTCCTCGGCTGGGGCGACGACGACGACAGCGGTCGCCTCGAACGCGACCACGTCGACGAGATCGGCGAGGACGAGGTCCGGTTGCGGAACGTCAGAGGCTGAACCGCGTCACCGTCTCGTAGGTCGGCCCGTCGGGCGTCAACGTACTCTCGGTGAGTCGGACCTGCTCGACCCGAAACGATCCGAGGTTCGGTGGGTCCCCGCCGACGACCCGCTGGACCGTCTCTTTGCCGCGAGCGTCTTTCATCCGTCCGAGCGTGACGTGCGGCGTGAACTCGTGGTCCTCGGCGTCGAACCCGATGGCGGTCGTCTCGCGCTCGACGGCCTCGTGGAGACGCGTCATCTCGTCGGCCCCGTCGTCGACGCCCGCCCAGACGACGCTGATGTAGTCCAGGCTCGGGAACACGCCCAGTCCCGCCACCGTCGCCTCGAACGGACCGACGTCGGCCGCGTCGACGGCGGTCTCTATCGCCTCCTCGACGTCGGCCAGGCGGTCCTCGTCGACGTCGCCGAGGAACTTGAGCGTGACGTGGGCCTGCTCGGGGTCGACGAGCGTGAGTCCTTTGGCGTCGCGGAGCGGTCCTTGGACGTCGGCGACGGCGTCGGCGAGCGCGTCGGGGAGGTCGATGCTGACGAACAGACGCATGGGTGAGTGTCACGCGTCGGAGCGAGTAAGCTTCTGTGGCGGACGGTCACGACGCGACCTGTGACGTAGGGCTTAACCACGGTGACCGCCAAAGCCGCGGTATGAGCGACGACCGCGACCGACCGCACCAGTTCTCCGAGGGACAGGGACTCGACGAGGACTACGAGGAGTTCACGCTCGACCCGCCGGAGCTCACGATCGACCCGACGAAGGTCGACCCGGTCGACTCACACGTGCTCGCCGACCTCCTCGACGAACGGAACGTGACGCAGGACGACGTCGACGTCCAGAGTCTCGTCGACGTCGGCCTATCGTACATGCAGATCAACCGCTTCGAGGAGGCCACCGAGGCGTTCGACCGTGCCGCACGGTTCGCCGAGGACGACTCCCTCGACGAGCAGGAGGCGTGGGTGAACAAGGGGGCCGCACACGCCCAACTCGAGGAGTACGACGACGCGATCGGCGCCTACCGGGAGGCGCTCCGCATCGACGACGACTCCGAACACGCCGCCTCGGCGCACACCAACCTCGCCTACGCGCTGTGGGAGTGGGGCCACACCGAGGACGCGCTCGAACACGCCGAGCGCGCCGTCGAGGTCGACCCGCGGTTCCCGCAGGCGTGGTTCAACCGCGGCTTCTTCCTCGCGGAGCGCGGGCTCCACGAGGAGGCCGTCAACGCCTACGACAACGCGCTCCGTCTGGGGATGCGGAACGTGAACGTCCTCGAAGAGAAGGCCCGCGCCCTGGAGGAGCTGGGTCGCGAGGGGGAGGCCGAGGAACTGGTCGAACAGGCCGAGGAGATGCGCGAGGAGGCCGAGCGCGAGATGGTCGAGGAGTACTAGATGCTACTGAAGGAGCGTGAGACACCCGAGGGACTGCTCGTGTCGGTCTGTGACCCCGACTGTCTCGGCGAGACGTACGAGAGCGGCGAGGTGTCGCTGACCGTCACGGAGGACTTCTACGGCGGCGACGAGGCCGAGAGCGCAGACGAGGACGCGGTCGTCGACAGCCTCCACCGGGCCACCGTCGCCAACCTCGTCGGCGAGGAGACCGTCCGCGTGGCTATCGAGGCGGGCGTCGTCGACGAGGAGACCGTCCTCGACCTCGAGGGAACGCTGCACGCGCAGTTGCTCTGGTTGCGGTAGAGAGGACTGGACGGGTCGTCGCCTCCGTCACACGGTCGAGCGGTCGGGCCGACGGGACTGTTCTCGCTCGCTTTCGGTACCCACCAGCGATTGACTCGGGCGACGAGCGTAACTGGATCTGGTTCACACGGGCTCGCACGACCGAAGACGTGTTATCCCCACAGTTCGTAGCCGTCCTCAATGAAAGCGCAGGAGTCGTACCCTATCGACGTCGCGGCCATCCGTGAGGATTTCCCCGTCCTCGCGCGGAAGGTCGGTGGGGACGTGACCACGCCCGGTGAGGGCGAGGGCGACACGGAACCGTTAGTGTATCTCGACAACGCGGCGACGAGTCAGACGCCGAAACAGGTCGTCGACGCCATCGTCGACTACTACTACGGCTACAACTCCAACGTCCACCGCGGCATCCACCAGTTGAGTCAGGAGGCCTCGGTGGCCTACGAGCAGGCGCACGACCGCGTCGCCGAGTTCGTCGGTGCCGACGGACGCGAGGAGATCGTCTTCACGAAGAACACCACCGAAGCGATGAATCTCGTCGCCTACGCGTGGGGGTTGAACGAACTCGGTCCGGGCGACCGGATCGTCCTCACGGAGATGGAGCACCACGCCTCGCTCGTCACGTGGCAGCAGCTCGCCAAGAAGACCGGCGCGGAGGTGAAGTACGTCCGCGTCGACGACGAGGGTCGCCTCGACATGGAGCACGCGAAGGAACTGATCGACGAGTCGACGAAGATGGTCTCGGTCGTCCACGTCTCGAACACGCTTGGCACGATCAACCCCGTCGACGAACTCGCCGACATGGCCCACGAGGTCGGCGCGTATATCTTCGTCGACGGCGCGCAGTCGGTCCCGACGCGACCCGTCGACGTCGGCGACATCGACGCCGACTTCTTCGCCTTCTCGGGACACAAGATGCTCGGTCCGACGGGGATCGGCGTTCTCTACGGGAAGGAGGCGATCCTCGAGGAGACGGAGCCGTATCTCTACGGCGGCGCGATGATCCGGCGCGTCACCTACGACGACGCGACGTGGGAGGAGCTGCCGTGGAAGTTCGAGGCCGGGACGCCGAACATCGCACAGGGGATCGGTCTCCACGCCGCCGTCGACTACCTCGACGACGTCGGGATGGAGAACGTCCAGCGACACGAGGAACTGCTCTCGGAGTACGCCTACGACCGGCTGAGCGAGTTCGACGACATCACGCTCTACGGGCCACCGGGCGACGACCGCGGCGGACTGGTCGCGTTCAACCTCGACAGCGTCCACGCACACGACCTCTCGAGCATCCTCAACGACTACGCCGTCGCCATCCGCGCCGGCGACCACTGTACCCAGCCGCTCCACGACAAACTCGGCGCGGCCGCCTCCGCGCGGGCGTCGTTCTACATCTACAACACGCGCGAGGAAGTCGACGCGCTGATCGAGGCCGTCGACGGCGCGAGAGAGTTGTTCGCCTGAAGCGGCGTGAGTCACGCGCTCCTCCGTGAGCGCGGACCTCCTGCCGCGGAAGTGCCGCCTGAAGCGGCGTCGACCTCGCGGCCCTCTGTGGCCGCGGACTCGCTGCCGCGGAAGTGTCGCCTGAGACGGCACTGCTCACGCGCTCCTCCGTGAGCGCGGACCCGAACGAACCGATCCGATCCGTTCCGTGTCGTTTTATCACGACTCGCCGACTCCCCGGAGCTATGACTTCACCCACGCTCTCCTGTGTCGCCTGTGGCGAGACCGTCGACGAGTGGACGGCGGCGCGCTGTGCCTGTGGCGAACCGCGCTGGATCGACGTCGACGCCGACGACTTCGATTGGGACGACGTCACCGACGAATCGGGCATGTGGCGCTACGGGTCGCTCTTGCCCGTCTCGTCGCCAGGCGGACTCGGCGACGTCGCGGGCGACACGCCGCTCGTCCGAGCGTCGAGACTCGACGACGTCGCCGGTGCGAACGTCCACGTGAAGTACGAGGCGGCGAACCCGACGGGGAGTTTCAAAGACCGCGGGAGCGCCGTCGGCGTCGCGTGGGCGCTCGACCAGGGCGTCGACACCGTCGGCACCGTCTCGCACGGCAACATGGCGATGAGCATGGCCGCCCACGCCGCCGGCGTCGACCTCGACTGCGTCGTCCTCGTTCCGGCGGACATCCCGGCCGAGCGGTTGGGAAACATCGCCCAGTACGACCCGACGCTCGTCCGCGTCGACGGCGACTACGGGAAACTCTACGAGCGGTCGCTCCGACTGGGCGAGCAGACCGGCATCGAGTTCGTCAACTCCGACGCCCCGCTCCGCGTCGAGGGGCAGAAGACGACGGTCGTCGAGATCGTAGCGGCGTTCGCCCCCCACGTGCCGGACGCGATCGTCCTCCCCGTCAGCAGCGGCGGACACGCAAGCGGCGCGTGGAAGGCCGTCCGCGAACTCCGCCGGGCGGGAGCCATCGACCGCGTCCCGCGGCTCTACTTCGTGCAGGCCGCCGCCTGCGCACCCATCGCCGAGGCGTTCGAAAGCGGCGCGGACGAGGTGACGCCCGTCACTGCAGAGGAGACCGTCGCCTACTCCATCGCCAACGCGAACCCACCGAGCGGGAACCGGACGCTCGCGGCGGCACGCGAGACGGACGGCGCGGTGCTCGCGGTCGACGACGAGGAGATTCTGACCGCCCAGCGGGCGTTCGCCGCGCGGGCCGGACTCACGGTGGAGACGTCGTCGGCGACGACGCTGGCGGGCGCGAGACGACTGGTCGAGTCGGGAGCGATCGGGACGGACGAGGACGTCGTGCTCGTCGCGACCGGCAGCGGGTTCAAAGAACGCGGGACGGGCGAGACGCCCGACGTGGAGACGGTCGCGCTCGACGACCTCGAGACGGTGCTCGAGCGAGCGCGGTAGTCGGCCCCGTGGAGACCCCGTACCCCGGAATCCTTTTACAGCGCACTCACCTACGAACGCCCAACTATGGGCATGGGCTCCGACATGTATCGGCAGCAGATTCTCGACCACTACAAGAACCCGCGCAACTACGGCGAGATGGAGGACCCCACCTTCTCGCACGTCGGGGAGAACCCCTCCTGCGGCGACACGATCAAGATGGACGTCCGACTAGAGGACGACGGCGAGACCATCGAGTTCGTCTCCTTCTCCGGCGACGGCTGTGCCATCTCGCAGGCCAGCGCCAGCATGCTCTCGCAGAAACTGCCGGGGACGACGCTCTCCGAGCTGAAGGAGATGGACCGCGACGACGTCGTCGACATGCTCGGCGTCGACATCAGTCCGATGCGCATCAAATGTGCCGTCCTCGCAGAGAAGGTCGCACAGGACGGCGCGAAGATCTACGAGGGCGAGATCGACCTCGACAAGACGAAGACCGAGGACTGAGCGGCGTCTCTTCGGCTTTTTCTCTCCTTTCGACTACCCACTGAGAGCCATCTCTGGCGCGTGGCTCTCCGGCGTTCATCGCCGGAAACCACTCGTGCGAGGTTCTCGTGAGTGAAACGAACGAGAGGCAGCAAGAGCTTCGCTCTTTCGAGGGATGACCGAGCGAGTGTGACGAGCGAGCGAATCGGCTGGGGAGGCTGTGGTGCGGTTCGGGTGTCCTCGGGAGCAGTGCGGAACCGAAGGTTCCGCTGGCAGCCGGCGCACAACACCGGCGACGAGGCGAACGAGGGCTTGGAAGGGCTTGCTCCGCCAGTGGGACTGAAAGCGGACGCACTGTCGGCGTCTCCGCGAACGAAGTGAGCGGATGGCACGAAAGACGAGCGGAGCGGGTGTTTCTGAGAACCCCGGTATCTCAAGCACCGCAGCGAAGTGAGGAGCCCAGAGCGTACCGCGGGAGTCGACAGTGCGTGGGCTCTCGAAACGGTTCACACAGGTTGTGATCGTTAGAACGAGAAGCTATCCGCTCACCGTCACGAAACCAACCCGACACGCGAAGGGAGAAAACCGGGGGGGAAGAACGGAAAATCAACCGAAACCGAAGGCCCTACTCGGGCTTCAGCCCGCCGTCCTGCACGCGCATGACGGCCTCACCGTCGGCGAGGTTCGGTGCGTCGACGAGGCGGACGATCCGCTTGTCGCCCTTCGACTTCCGGAGGTAGATCCGGAACGTCGACTTGTGGCCGAGGATGTTGCCACCGATCGGCTGGGTCGGGTCGCCGAAGTAGGAGTCGGGGTTCGAGGCGACCTGGTTGGTCACCAGAATCGCGGCGTTGTAGAGGTTGCCGACGCGGTCAAGGTCGTGGAGGTGACGGTTGAGCTTCTGCTGGCGGTCGGCGAGCTGACCGCGGCCGACGTACTCCGCACGGAAGTGCGCCGTGAGCGAGTCGACGCAGACCAGTCGAACCGGCCACTCGCTGTCCTCGTGTTCCTGGGCGAGTTCCTCGGCCTTCTCGGCCAGCAACATCTGGTGGTTGGAGTTGAACGCCTTTGCGACGTGGATCTTGTCGAGCATGTCGGAGATGAGCTCGTCCATCGCGTCCTCGTCGTCGGGCGAGCCCTCGATCTCGCGGTCGTCCATCGCCGCCTGCAGCACCTCGTCGTCGAGGCCGCGGACCATGTCGTCGATACGCTCGGGACGGAACGTGTCCTCCGAGTCGATGAAGATGACGCTGCCGCGGAGCCCGCCCGCCTCCTGCGGAAGCTGGACGTTGACGGACATCTGGTGGGTGACCTGCGACTTGCCGGCACCGAACTCACCGTAGGCTTCGGTGATCGACTGGGTCTCCAGTCCGCCGCCGAGGAGGTCGTCGACCTCCGGAATCTGCCAGCTGAGTTTGCCGATCTGCTGTCGGTGTTCGAGGACGGCCGTCCCGGTCTCGAACCCGCCGATGTCGGCGGCGTTCTGCGCGGCGCGGACGATGTCGCTCGCCGTGCTGTCACCGACGTCTGCCTTCGTCGCGAGGTCCGAGGGACTCGCCACGGCGAGGCTCTCGTAGGTGTTGAAACCGGCGTCTGTGAGCTTGTCTGCGGTTGCGGGGCCAACTCCGGGGAGGTTCTCGAGGTCGTCGTCTGCCATCGTACTCACGGCTTGTGCCCGTCCGCACATAAACCCTCGTTAACAGCAGAGTGAAAGTGAAACTGGCGGACGGCGTGGGTCTCGACAGCACGCGCTGGCGGAGGTTTAGATGCGGAGAGCGCGCCGTCGACGGGCGGGAGGGAACGAGGGGAAGAGAGAGCGTCGGGTCGTCGCGAGGCTCTCGACGGGGACCGGGAGTGAGAGCGAGAGTGAGTTCGTCGCTACTCCCAGGGGTGGCCGTCGGGCGTGTCGGGCCACAGCGGGTACCAGTACTGCTCCTCGCTTTCGATCCCCAACTCGCCGTCGAGGGCGGTCTCGAGTTTGAACTCGAGTCGTTGGTCGCGCTCGTGGCCGCGCTTCGGCGCGAAGGGGTAGTACTTCCCGCGGCGGAACGAGTAGATCCAGTACGCTCGGGAGTCGTCCTTCCAGAAACCGAAGACGGCAGCCAGCAGGCGAGAGCCGTACCCCTGTTCGATGAACTCGTCGGCCGCGAAGTGGATGCTCGTGACGAGGTCCTCGGGGTCGTCGTCCTCGAGGACGACCCAGTGGTAGCCGTGGTCGTCGGCGTGGCGACTGAAGACGGTTCCCGTCTCCTCCTCGCCGGCGGCGAGGATCGCTTCCACCTGGTCTAAGGTCTCGGCGAAGTCGGTGCTGTCGACGGAGGAGAAACAGAGCGCCGCCTCGCCGGCGGGGTCGAAGCCGAGGTCGGCCTCCATCGTCAGATACGCAGTGCTCATCCCGAAGAGGTCCTCGGGGTCGGCCGCGCGGGTCGCGTCGGCCTCGGCGCGGAGTCCCAGCGCCGAACGAAGCGAGTCGAACAGTCCCATACGCCACTCTGGGAGCGCGGGGGCCTTAGGTCGTTTCCACGTCGAGTCGACGAAAAGAGGTAGAGCGTGCCGAGGTGGTGAGTCGAAGCGGTGAGTCGAGAGAGCAGTCGTTACCGTCCTTCCATCTCCTTCTCGAGTTCGCGGAGTTTCGCGACGCGCTTCTCGGTGCTCGGGTGCGTGCTGGCGATCTTGCCGATGAAGCCGCTCTTGATCGGGATGATGAAGAACGCGTTCATCTCCGCCTGCTCGCGCATGTCCTCCTTCGGCACGTTGTCCATCCGCCCCGAGATCTTCAGGAGCGCGGAGGCGAGCGCCGAGGGCTTCCCGGTGATGACCGCGCCACCGCGGTCGGCGGCGAACTCGCGGTAGCGCGACAGCGCCCGGATGAGGATGAACGAGATGATCCACACCACGAGCGACAGCAGGATGGCGACGATGACCGGTACACCGCCCTCGCGACGGTCGCCACCGCCGAAGAACCAGCCCCAGCGGACGACGAGGAACGCGATCGTCGAGAGGAACGACGCGATGGTCATGACCGCCACGTCGCGGTTCTTGATGTGGGCGAGTTCGTGGGCGATGACGCCCTCTAGTTCGTCCTGATCGAGCGTCTGCATGATGCCAGTCGTGACACAGACGGCCGCGTTCTTCTGGTTGCGGCCCGTCGCGAACGCGTTCGGGATGCGGGAGTCGGCGACGGCGACCTTCGGTTTCGGCAGGTCGGCCTGCTGGGAGAGTCGCCCGATCGTCGCGTGCAACTCGGGGTACTCCTCCTCCGACACCTCTTTCGCCCCCATGCTGTAGAGCGCGAGTTTGTCGCTGAAGAAGTACTGGACGGCGAGGAACGGTACCATCAGTACGAGGAACCCTACGTATCGTGTCTGCGAGATGACGGCCGCGAACACGAGATAGAGGGCGAACAGGAGGAACATGGTGAGGGCCATGCGACCCCTGAGTCCCCAGTCCGGTTTCCAATCCATGCGCGTCTCTAGCCACTCCGACGTATAAACGCTGCCGGAGTTGGCCGTTTGCTGGCACGACGCACAGACCTCGACGCGGCTCGAACCGCAGAGTGTGAACGGCCCCCGTGTCACACGGCAACATATTCCTGCCGAAAAAATATTATAATTAGGGGGAGAACGGTTGAGTATGGCAACACGCCAGACAGCCACCTCGGAGAACCACAAGTGTAGCTGTGGACAGACGTTCGCCACGACCGAGGACCTCGTCGCACACGCCCGGCGAGAACACGGGCTGTGGGCACACTGACGCTCCCGCTCGACGCCCGGACGTAGCGCCCGACGCACTGCCGCCACACCAGCCTACTTGTTCTGCGCGCCCGACGCCACGCGTATGACCGAAACCGTACTCGTGACCGGCGGACTCGGCCGCTCGGGCCGCTGGCTCGTCGACGGCCTCGCCGACGACTACACGGTCGTCTGTGTCGACGTCGACCACCCCGGCTTCGAGATCGACCCGCGCGAGAACGTCGACTTCCGCGCGCTGGATCTCACCGACCGCGGGTCGACCTTCGATCTCGTGACCGACGTCGACCCCGACGCCGTCGTTCACTGGGGCGCGATTCCGGCCCCCGAACGCCACGCCGGCGGCGACGTCTTCGAGAACAACACGCTCTCGACCTACAACGTCCTCGTCGCGGCGGGCCGCGTCGATGCCCGCGTCGTCTGGGCGTCAAGCGAGAGTTCCTACGGCTTCCCGTTCGCCCGCGAGAAGACACTGCCCGACGAACTCCCTATCACGGAGGACCACGCCCAGCGCCCCGAGGACCCCTACGGAACCTCGAAAGTCGTCGGCGAGGAGGTCGCGAAGATGGTCGTCCGCCGGAACGACGTCTCCGTCACCTCGATTCGGCCCTCGTGGATCCAGTACCCCGGCGAGTACAACTGCCGCGGGCTCCCGAGCGTCGACTGGGACGACCCCGCCGACCTCGAGGCGGGCGCGGGGAACTTCTGGTCCTACGTCGACGTCCGCGACGTCGTGAGCCTCGTCGCCGCCGCGCTCGATTCGGATCTCCCGGGCCACGAGGCGTTCCACGCCGCGGCGGCGGAGAACTATCTCGGCAGTTCCACGACGGAAGCGGTCGGAGCGTTCTTCGACCGACTGCCCGAGGGCTGCGACCTCGACGGCGACGACTCGGCGCTGTCGACGGCCAAGGCCGAACGCCTGCTCGACTGGGAGCCGAAGCACTCGTGGCGCGAGGCGGCCGACGAGGACGTCGACGACCCCGTCCTGTACACGTAGCAGAACCGTGGGCGATTCGCCGCCTATTTTCGAGGGAGTCACGTCCGGTCGGACATGGAAACGATCCTCGTCACCGGCGGCCGCGGGAAGTCGGGCCGCTGGCTCGTCGACAGCCTCGCCGACGACTACCACACTGTCTGCGCCGACGTCTCGCATCCCGGCTTCGACGAACAGGGAGCGAAGGGGATCGAGTTCCGCGCGCTCGATCTGACCGAACGCGGAGCCGTCTTCGACCTCGTCACCGACGTCGACCCCGACGCAGTCGTCCACTGGGGGGCCATTCCCGTCGCCGGGCGACATCCGGGCGGCGACGTCTTCGAGAACAACACGCTCGCCGCCTACAACGTCCTCGCGGCGGCGGGCAGAGTGGGTTCGAGAGTCGTCCAGGCGTCCAGCGACGGTGCCTACGGCTTCTTCGGCGCGGCCGAGACGCCGGTTCCCGACGAACTACCCATCTCCGAGAGACACGCCCTGCGCCCGGAGGACGACTACGGCCTCTCGAAGGTCGCCGCCGAGGAGATCGCGAAGTCCGTCGTCCGACGCGACGGCGTCTCCGTCGCCTCCATCCGCCCGACGTGGATTCAGTACCCTGGCGACTACCCCTGCCGCGACGAGGGCTACACCTCGAACCTCGAGGCGGGCGCAGGCAACTACTGGTCCTACGTCGACGTCCGCGACGTCGTGAGTCTGGTGGCGGCCGCACTAGAGGGGGCGAAGGACGGGAGCGTCGAGGGTCACGAGGCGTTCAACTGCGCCGCCCCGGACAACGCGCTCGGGCGCGAACTGACCGCGTTGCTGCGGGAGTGCTACGGGTCGCTCCCCGAGGACTGCTCGGTCGAGGGCGACGCGTCGGCGTACTCGGTCGCCAAAGCCGAGGAGATACTCGGGTGGACACCAGCGCACTCGTGGCGCGAGGCGGCCGACGAGGACGTCGACGACCCGGAGCTGACGGGCTGAGACGCGAAGCCGAACCGATTCGGGAGGCACGGTGAGTCCCCTCGAACCACTGACACCGAGGTGGTTCACCGACGTTCCGGGCTTTCGAGATCCATCGCCCGGATCTGTTCCTGAGAGCGAGCGCGGATCGTCACCTCCGCTACTCGCTTCCGAGTGGTCTCGGACACCGGAGAGCGAGGTCGCTGTCTCTGCGGTTTCGGGGTGGTCATACTCGCACCGTCACTCCCACCTCTCGTCGAAGCGAGGACCGCGTGTGATCGTCCCCGTCTCGCTGTCCCAGTTGATGAGCCTCGCGTCGTCGAGTTTCGGGAGGTGGTCGTCGTACAGCCGCTGTTTGAGGACGTCCGGCTCTTCGGCACGGCCGTCGAAAGACGGCGAACCGATACTGATGCCAGTCGCCGAATCGGCCTTGGTCAGCGCCACGAGGATACGGTACTGATACGGGTGATCGAGGAAGTCGTCGAAGCGGTTCTCTGACTCTGCAGTCGTCTCGGCGCTCTCGTTGGGATACATAGATGTTCGGCGTCTGTTGCGGACACGAAGCTGTGATGCGTCCCGCGCGACAGTCGCGCGCAGAGAAGGGGAGAACGTCCGACGGATGTCCCGTTTCAAGTGCCTCTTCGACGGTCCGAAGGCGGCGAGCGCACAGTGTGAGACTGTGGTCCGTACTCGCTAGAGGGCGACAGAGACGGATGTAGTTGGTGGTAGTTCGGACTGAGGGAGACGGCACCACGTGTTGCACTGTCTTATCGCAGTGGAGCACCAAGTGCGGGTATGTCACGATACGAGGCCACCTTCGAAGTCGACTCGAAGACGGATTCGTACGCCGTCAGACGCATCCTCGAGCGCCTGTACGACACGGTTCGAGAGGAGTCACAGAAGGTCAGAGACGGCGCTGACGACGCAGACGAGTTACTCCGTGAGTTCGAGACGCTCCGCGATGCGGCAGAGCAGCCGACGGCGGGGAAGTTGACGATCCGGTACGAACGGTACGACGACGAGTCGAACGACTGAGCCGTCCGAAACGGAGGTGACCATCCCACCGATGTTCCGCGACGAGTTCCAGCGAGCGGAGAGACGCACAGCGCAGTCGACAGCGGAACAGATACCAGCCCTTTTCCCCCGTTGGACCCTCCTTCGAGTATGTCTTTCTTCGTGCCCCCCCTGCTAGTACAGGGTGTGGCCTCGACTCCGGTGACGGTGGATATGGTGGTCGTCTTCGCGCTCATTCTCCTCGCGCTCGTCCTGTTTGCGACCGAGTGGCTCCCGATCGACGTCACCGCGATTCTGGTGATGGTCCTCCTGATGATACTCGAACCGTGGACGCAGATCACCCCCCGCGAAGGCATCTCGGGGTTCGCCAGTCCCGCGACGATAACCGTCCTCGCGATGCTCATCCTGAGTACGGGCATCAACCGCACCGGCATCGTCCAGCGGCTCGGACAGAAGATGGCCACGTTCGCCGGCACGAGCCGACCCAAACAGCTCGCGGCGACCATCGGCATCACTGGCCCCGTCTCGGGGTTCATCAACAACACGCCGGTCGTCGCGATCCTCGTCCCGGTGATCGCTGATCTCGCACACGAGGGGAAGACGTCGCCGTCGAAGCTGCTCATGCCGCTGTCGTTCGCCTCGATGCTGGGCGGCACCCTCACCGTCATCGGGACGTCGACGAACATCCTCGCGAGCGACATCGCGGCCCGACTCGGCGCCGAGTCACCCGGACTGGAGCTGCAGGCGTTCGGGATGTTCGAGTTCACGAAACTCGGCGTCGTCGTCTTCGTCGTCGGTGCACTCTATCTCATGACCGTCGGCGTCCGCCTGCTCCCCGAACGGGTTCCGGTCGAGGATGACCTCGTCGAAGAGTACGCCCTCCAGGAGTATCTCGCCGACGTCGTCGTTCCAGCGAACTCGTCGCTGATCGGGCAGACCGTCGGCGAGGCGTTGGGAGACGACGAACTCGACATCGACGTTCTGCAGCTGATCCGGTACGGCGAGCGGTTCTCCGAACCGCTTGCTCGCAAGGAGATCCACGAGAACGACACGCTCCGAGTGCGGACGAATCGCGGGACGCTCGAACGGATCATGGACGCGGAGGGACTCACCTTCCTCGGCGGCCCACGAAGCGAGAGCGATCTGCACGAAGACGACGAAGAACCGGTTCTCGTCGAGGTCGTCATCCCGTCGGGGTCGTTCCTCGTGGGAGAGACGCTCGCCAGTTCGACGTTTCGACAGCGCTACGACGCGAACGTCCTCGCCTTCCGGTCGCGTGGTGAAGTCGTCCGCGACCGGTTCGAGGACATCCGGATCCGCGTCGGAGACACGCTTCTCGTCCAGGCACCGCCCGACAGTCTGACGCGTCTCGTTCAGAACGAAGATTTCATCGTCGCCCACGAGTTCGACGACGTGAACTACCGGTCGGAGAAGATCCCGTTCGCAGTCGCCATCATCGCCGGCGTCGTGGCGCTGCCTGCACTGAACGTCCTCCCGATCGTCGTCTCCGCGCTCGCCGGCGTGGTGGCGATGATCGGGACGGGCGTCCTCAAGCCGAACGAACTCTACAAATCCGTCGAGTGGAACGTGATCTTCCTCCTCGCAGGGGTCATCCCGCTCGGAACGGCACTCCAACAGACCGGAGCGGCGTCGCTCGTCGGGGACGCCGTCGCCTCGACGGCGACGTTCCTCCCGGCGATCGGCGTGCTGTGGGTCTTCTACGTCGCGACCGGACTCCTGACGAGCGTCATCAGCAACAACGCGAGCGTCGTGTTGATGATTCCCGTCGCTGCCAGCGCCGCGCAGTCGATCGGCGCGAACGCGTTCGCGTTCGTCCTCGCCGTCACGTTCGCAGCCTCGACCGCGTTCATGACGCCGGTCGGCTACCAGACGAACCTCTTCGTCTACGGGCCCGGTGGCTACACGTTCTCGGACTTCCTCCGAGTCGGTGCCCCCCTACAGTTGCTTCTGTCGGTCGTCACCGTGCTGGGCATCGCGTTCTTCTGGGGCGTCCGCGTGTAGGTCACAGTCGTCGACGGGAGAACTGCCGATCCCACGGAACGCCGTGCTGATTGTGCCGAACGAGGTACCGTCTCCCCGTAGAACCGACACTCTGGTCGAGCGTCTACGACCTTCCGTCGGTTATCGACATTTGGCCAAAAAATTTCGAGATTTGAAAACAGATGCAGAACACTTATCCGTGTCGTCGGGCTGTGTTTAGTTGCAATGGCAAACGGTAAGGTTGATTTCTTCAACGACACAGGCGGCTACGGTTTCATCTCGACGGACGACTCTGACGACGACGTGTTCTTCCACATGGAAGACGTTGGCGGCGAGGACCTCACGGAAGGAACCGAGATCGACTTCGACATCGAACAGGCCCCGAAGGGCCCGCGCGCGACGAACGTCGTCCGCAACTAACTAGAGTTTCGTCCAGTCGCCACACGGCGACGTAGCGTAACTTCGTTTCTTCCACCGAGTCAGTCGCCGAGAGCCGTCAGTAGACGACGGAACGAGGCGCTCGGTAGACGTGAGTTCCAGAGGCGAGCACCAGCCACCAGTTCGCGGGGCTTAAACGCCACAAAAACGTACCAAAACCCAACATGAGCCAGTCACGCGAGTTCTGTCCGCGCTGTGGCGACCCCGTCGAGGAGCGGGAGGAACCGCTCCCCGGGGCGCCGCGCGAGAAGGACGCCGTTCTCTGTGACGCCTGCTACTTCGAGGACTTCGACTTCGTCGACGCCCCCGAACGCATCGAGGTGATGGTCTGCGCCCACTGCGGGGCCGTCTACCGCGGTAACCGCTGGGTCGACGTCGGCGCGAAGGACTACACCGACGTCGCCATCGAGGAGGTGTCGAACGCGCTGGGCGTCCACCTGAAAGCCCGCGAGGTCTCGTGGGCCGTCGAGCCCGAGCAGGTCGACCAGAACACCATCCGGATGCACTGTCAGTTCACGGGGATGGTCCGCGACACGTTCCTCGAAGAGGAGGTCGTCGTCCCGGTGAAGATCAGCCGGCAGACCTGCAAACAGTGCGGGCGGAAGGCCGGCGGCTACTGGGCCAGTCTCGTGCAGCTCCGTGGCACCGAGCGGGTGCCGACGGCCGGCGAGGACGCCCGCGCCGTCGAGATCGCCCAGGAGATCATCGCCGACCGCGAGGAGGCGGGCGACCGCGGCGCGTTCATCACCGAGACCCAAGAGACCGACGAGGGGGTCGACATCAAGCTCTCGACGAACCAGCTCGGACAGGCCGTCTCCAACCGCATCACGCGGGAGCTCGGCGGCCGCGTCGAGAGCTATCCGACGCTCGTGACCGAGGACGGCGACGGCAACGAGGTGTACCGCGTCACCTACGCGATCCGGCTCCCGAAGTTCACGCAGGGCGACGTCATCGATCCCGACGACGACGACGGACCCGTCCTCGTGACGAGCGCTCGCGGCAACCTGAAGGGGACGCGACTCACCACGGGCGAACAGTACGAGGCACGGTTCGAGGAAGGGGAGACGCCGCCGGCGACGAAACTGGGGACCGTCGACGACACCGAGGAGACCACGGTCGTCACCGTCGAAGACGAACACTCGGTACAGGTGCTCGACCCCGAGACGTACGAGGCGAAGACCATCGCCCGCCCGGAGTTCTTCGACCCCGACGAACCGACGGTCAGAGTGCTCAAGAGTCGCGCGGGGCTCCACGTCGTTCCGGACGACGCGGTCGAAAAGTAGCGAAAACGAACGGCGAGAAAGGCTCAGTCGGCGCTGGCGGGGCGATCGGATCGCGCGTCGACCGAGAAGCCCTCCGGGCGCTGCTCGATGCCGTACTGGCGGAGCACCGCCTCGAACTCTTCTTCGGTCCGCCCGGCGCGTGAGGCCGCCTGCGAGAGTGTGAACGTCCCGCTACGGTACAGTGTCAGAGCCTGCGTGAGGGCGTTAGAGTGCATCGGTGTACATACGAGGATACTCGAAGAGGGTATGTAAAGCTATCGTGAGAATCGCTCTCAGTATCTTTCGGATTCTCGTGTTAGGTTGTAGCTCTGTAAACTTCTGTTCGGGTGATGGTTGAATACCGGGGAGTAGAGTTAACAATCGTTTAGAACCCGTCCGGCAATACTCGCCAACCCGGAACGAACGGGCAGAAGAGCCTCTGTGTGGGTGGTTCACAGGAGACGGCCGAGATTTTCTCACTCGTAAGCGAGTAAAATAGACTGCGTCGAGGACGGACGGTCAGTTGTCGCCCCAGACGTCCGACAGCGGGTGGTCGTTCCGCCGTTCGGCGCTGGACTGTCTGACGCCGGACGACGAACGGTCGCCGCGTCGCCGACGCCGTCGCCCCGACCCTCCCGTTCGGGGGCCGCCCGACAGCTCGCCGAGCGCCGTCTGCGGGTCGAACTCGGGGAGGTCGGGGCTCGACATCCGCCTCACCTGATCGGCGAACCAGGCGGGCATATCCGGTTCGGCGCGGTCGAACAGGTCGAGCAGACTCGAGTCCGCGAGGTAGGTGTCGCCGTAGTCGTCGGGCGCGCGGACGACTCGTCCGCAGGCCTGGATCACGGTCCGCAGCGCCGCGCGGTGGTACCACGCCCACTGGCCCTCCTCCAACCGGCGGGCGACCCGCGAGTCGCTGGTGTTCAGGTAGGGCGCCTTACACAGCACCTGCCAGCGACAGAGCTCACCCTTCAGGTCGAGCGCCTCCTCCATCTTCACCGAGAGGAACAGTTCGGGGTCGTCCGTCGCCTTCCACGCCTCCAGTTCGGCGTCACGGTTCTCCCGCGTGTGGAGACGGACTCTGTCGCCGACGCCGAACTCTGCCAGCAGCGTCGCCAACTTCTCCTGGATCCCGTAAGAGTGGGCGTGGACGAGTCCCTTCTGGTCGGGGTGTTTCGCCAGCAGTCGGACGAGCAGACGGGCGATCTTCGGGATCGTCTCGTCGCGGTGCTCGAACGTCATCTTCCCCTGCGTCACGTCGTACAGCGGCCGGTTCTCGACCGGAAACGTGTGGTCGACGTCGACCAGCGCGACGTTCTCCGGGTCCAAACCGACCTGCCGACAGAAGGCGTCTTTGTTCAGAATCGTCGCCGAGAGCAGCGCGAACTTGTTACCGCGGTCCCAGACGGTGTGGTGGAGATACTTCTCGGGATTGAGCGGTTTGATGACGAGCGGCGAGCCTTCGTGTCCGCTGCCCTCCCCGCCAGCGGTCGGCGCCCCGGACTCCTGGTCGACGACCCACGTCGTCGCGCTCGTCGGGTCGCGGTAGTCGTCGACGAACCACTTCAACTCGCCGTGGAGTTCCTGCAGTCGGTCGCGACGGGCGGCCTCGTCGGGCGTCAGCTCGGGTTTCGCGAGCAGGTCGTCTTTCGCCCGCTTGCAGACGCCCATCAGCGTCTCGGCGAACCGCGACGCGCGGTCGACGGGGTCGTCCGCGTCGGCGACGTTCGGAACGCCGACGTCGTCCCAGACGGGGACCGTGCGGGGTTTGATCTCGATGGTGGCGTACATCTCCGCCCACTCCGCGAGGCCGTGGGCCTCGTCGACGACGACGACGTCCCGCTTCCGGAAGACGTCGGAGCCGGCGGTCTGCATGAAGTACGCCAGCGTCATCGCCGCGATCGACCGGGAGGAGGCGATGGCGCGGTCCGAGAAGTACGGACAGCGATGTCTGACGGTGCAGTCGAACCCCTTCTCCCGGACGCAGGGCGCACGGTTGACCGGCGTGTCGTGTTCGCCCGGGAGGATGCAGTCGTAGTTCCCTTTCCCGCGGATGATCTTCAGGTCGTCCAGCAGGTCGTCGGTGGCGACGTCGTCGAGCTGGGAGACCTGCGGCGTGGTGTAGTAGGCGTCGGTCGCCTCCTTCGGTTCGGCCTCGTCGGCGCGACGGGCACAGCCGGCGATGGCGCGGGCGAGGAGGGACTTGCCGCTCCCCGTGGGCGCACGGACGAGGACCACGTCGTTGCCGGCGGCGAACGCCTCCCGGACGTCGCGGAGTGCCTGCTCCTGGTTCCCCCGGTAACTCGGTGCCGGGAACCCCTCGAAGATACGGTCCGGGTTCACGTTCGCCCCTGTCTCCACTCCGGCCTAAATCCACCGTTCGGCGCTGGGGAGTCGGTCGACGGCAGTGCGTCAGAGCGGCCCTCACGACGCCGCGAGTCCCCTCCCGAACGTCGCGCCCTCACAACGCCGCGAGTCCCCTCCCGAACGTCGCGCCCTCACAACGCCGCGACGTCGTCCGCCGTCACCTCACGGTCGTCGGGCAACCGCTCGATGCAGTCGAAACAGAGAAAGTGTTGACTGCCGTCGACGAGCTCCAGTTCGATGCCGCCAGTCGACTCGGTCTCGAAGCTCCAGAAGTCGCCGATGCCGCCGGCGATCCGGACGGCCTTCCCACAGGCGTCACACGGTTCACTCGTCATCGTCTGAGAGAGTCCGCCGAGCGACAAGAGCCTTACCCGACGTACATTGATGTGTCGTGGCACCGTCTGACAGACACGGATGGACGTGAACTGTGACGGCTGTGCCGGCTGTTGCATCGACTGGCGTCCGCTCGCCCCCGACGCCCACGACCACGAACGCCGCGGCCGTCGTCCCCCGCTCGACGACGCGTACAACCTCGTGCCGCTCTCCCGCGACGAGGTACGCGACTTTCTGGACGCGGGCTACGGCGACGTGATGACGCCCCGCCTCTGGGAGGCGACCGACGGCGACGACGCGGTGACGGTCGACGGTCACGACCTCGTCGCCGTCGGCGGCCGACCGGTGTTCTTCCTCGGTCTGCGCAAACCGCCGAAACCGGTCGGCCCGTTCGGCCTCGACCGCCACTGGCTCGACAGCTGCGTCTTTCTCGACCCCGAGACGCTCCGGTGTCGCATCCACGACTCGCCGCTCTACCCCCGGACCTGCAGCGACTACCCCGGGCAGAACCTCGCGCTCGACCGCGAGACCGAGTGCGAACGCGTCGAGGCGGCCTACGGCGGCGACCGCCTGCTCGACGACACGCCGCCCGACGACGTCGGCCTCGCGCTCGGCCCGCAGGCGCTGGGCGCGAAACTGTTCGTCTACCCCGACTCCGAGGAGCTGACGGGTGTCGTCGACCGGCTCCTCGCGGACGAACTCACCGCCGCCGACCGCGCTCGGTTCGTCGGCGTCGCCGTCGGATCGAGTCCGGGGACGACGACCGTCGACGGGACGCGCGCCGAGGAAGCGTGCGAGAGCGCGCGCGCCGCCGACTCGTGGGCCGGACAGGCGATCGACGCGTGGGAGAGACGGGCCGACGAGACCGGGTCGCTGGCGACCGACGTCGAGTCGACGGGGGCGAGCGTCGAGGAGGCGCACGGCGCACCCGAAACGGAGGGGTGATCCTCGTGCCAGCGGGAACAGTTATCCGCTCGCCGACCGTCACTCTATACCATGAGAGTTCTCGTCACGGGAGCGACCGGTTTCGTCGGCAGTCGCCTCGTCCCCGCCCTGCTCGACGCCGGTCACGAGGTGACGGCGCTCGTCCGCGACGCCGACCGCTACAGCGGTCCCGGAGACGTGCGCGTCGTCGAGGGCGACCTGCTCGAACCGGGCAGTCTCGACCGCGCGCTCGACGTCGACGCCGCCTACTATCTCGTCCACTCGATGCAGTCCGGCGGCGACTTCGAGGAGCGCGACCGACGGGCCGCACGCAACTTCGCCGACGCCGCCAGCGAGCAGGGTGTCGAGCGTGTCGTCTACCTCGGCGGACTCGGGTCGGGTAGCGATCGACTGTCGAAGCATCTCCAGTCGCGCCGCGAGGTCGAGTACATCCTCGGCGAGGGTGACTACGAGTTGACGACGCTCCGCGCGGCCATCATCATCGGTGACGGGAGTGCGAGCTTCGAGATGGTCGAACAGCTCGCGAAGCGACTGCCGGTGATGGTCACCCCGCGGTGGGTCCGGACGAAGTGTCAACCGATCGCCATCGACGACGTCGTCGCCTACCTCGTCGGCGTGCTCGACGTCCCCGAGACGGCCGGTGAGACGTACGAGATCGGCGGTCCGGACGTGCTGACGTACGGAGAGCTGCTCCAGCGGACGGGTGAGCGGTTGGGTCGGCATCCCCGCATCGTCTCCGTCCCCGTGTTGACGCCGCGGCTCTCGGCCTACTGGGTCGACCTCGTCACCGACGTCCCCCGGAGCGTCGCTCGTCCCCTCATCGACGGGCTGAAGAACCCGGTCGTCGTCGAGGACATCCGGATTCGGGACCTCGTCCCGGTCGAGTTGACTCCCTTCGACGTCGCCGTCGAACGAGCACTCGGGGACGACCGGTCAGCCACGACGCCGTCGCCGTCGGTCGAACCGACGCGGGCGGATTAAGACCACGTGGGCCGAAGCACTCCGCGATGAGTCTGTTAGGGACGGAGTACGGCGAGGCGTGGGCCTACGAGAGCATCGTCGGTGCGCTCCCGGGCGTCGAACTGAGCGAGCCACAGGCCGTCGCGTTCCAGTTCGTCCTCTTCGAGGTGCTGATCCTCCTCTTCGCGTGGGTGTACGACCTCTGGAACGCGGCGCTCGCCGGCACCGCCGCCGTCGCCGTCGCCGCCGTCGGCAGCGTCGCGATGCTCCGACTCGGCGCGGGGACGCGCTCGCTGGAACTGCCCGAGACGTACCGGCGCGTGCTGTTCGGGTCGAGCATCGAGGTCGTTCTCGCGGTGCTCGCGTTCATCGCGCTCGTCACCCACCTGTTCGTCTTCGATCCTCAGCAGGCCGCCGAGGCCGGCAGACCGGGGCTCCTCGATCGGCTGTTCGGACCACAGCCGCCCGTCGTCGTCGTCTACCTGATGCTCCTGGTGCTGTGGGATCTCTGCTATCGCATCGGAACCTCCTGGTGGACGGCCGTCGTCGCGTTGTGGCGGTCGCACCACTACAGGTTCGACGACGAGACCGTCGGTGCGCTCCGCCGACTCGACGCGACGAACGTCGGGTTCGCGGTGGCACAGCTGCTGCTCGTGCCGTTCCTGCTCGACGAACCGGTACTGCTCTTCGCCGTCGGCGGCCACGTCGTCGCGGTGACCGTCGTCTCGACGGCGGCGTTGGTCACACTGCGAGAAGCGTAGGGTGGTTACAGAGACTCGAGGAGAAAGCCCACTCCTTGAGTGGAGGGATGAGTCCGACACGACATTTCGCAAATCACAGACACAGCGTGGATAACGGTTGCTCTCATCATCGTTAAGACAGTTCAGTCCGATACGCAGAATACAGCGAACCGATGAACCAAGAGGTCACAACCACCGTCCGCGTTCGGCTTCACTCGCTCACTCAACGGAAGGCAGCGTTGCTGTCCCGAGAGTACGACGAGTTTCAACGAGCGGTTCACGGAGCCGACGACGTGAACCTCTACTCAGCGACGAAGCAACAAGCAAGCAAGGTTCGCACAAACAAGAATCCACGAACGGACACCACACAGCCTGTCGTTCTCCGAAACGACTGTATCACCGTCGAGCAAGATACTGACACGGTTCTCTCGAAGTGGTGGTTCAAAGTTCCCATCTACGACCCCGAGAAGGAACGTGGGAACAGTATCTGGTGTCCCGCTATCGTTCCCCCGAAGGATGAGTCGCTGATGGACGACGACACCATCCGTGACTCGGAGTTAGTTCGCAAAGACGGCAAGTGGTACGTTCACCTCGTCTGCAAGCGGTCTGTGGCCGTTGATGAGGCATACGACGACGTACTCGCCGTCGATATGGGAGCGAAGTGGATTGCTGTCAGCACGTTTCTCTCCGACCGAGATACTCAGTTCCACGGGAAGCGCGTTCGAGACGTTCGAGAACACTACAAACAACTTCGCAAATCTATCGGGAAAGCAAAGGTGCGACAGGGGAAGCAAGTCATCGCACGTCTCGGTGATAAAGAGTCTCGAACGGTCGAAGACGCCCTTCACAAAGTCGCCAACGAGGTTGTCGCTCGCGCACGAGAGCGCAACGCCGTCATCGTTTTTGGAGACATGACGGGGATTCGCTTCGACAATGACGAGGGGCGGTACGTCAACGACAAGACGCACAAGATGCCGTTTGCGAAGATGGCAAACAGACTCACGTACAAAGCCCACCTCGACGGTCGAGCGTGTGTCCCCGTTAAGGAGTACGATACATCCGTCACGTGTTGGCGCTGCGGGTCACAGAACACGAGTCGTGAGGTGCAAGGCCGTGTCGAGTGTCACGCCTGTGGATTGGATGATAACGCAGACAAGAACGGTGCAACGAACATCGGAAAACGAGCCATTGGCAAGGATATCGGAAGCCCGCTGTCGATGGCGGGGGGCGTTGTGGCTCGCCCCGAAACGCAAGTCGGACTCAAAGGAACAAACGGTGAGCTGGAACTTGCGAACTCCCCTTCAGACGTGGGCCAAACCTTCAGTGAAGGAAGCTCACGACGTTAGTCGTGGGAGAAGTCACTGCCCTTTGATCTCTTTGAACTGATCGAGGAGGTCGTCTGCAGAGTCTCCCGAGTCGAACTCGAGGCGACCGTGGTACTCCGTGCGCATCTCCGAGAAGTCGGTGTCGACCTGACTCGTCTTCTGCGCACGACGCTCGTGTTCTTCCTCGTCATAGGCACCCATTGACATGGTATATGATGACTTGGGAACACCTCGTTAAAAAGTTGACGATTAGAACGGAAGATGATGATGGATTTGGCGAGGGAGAGACGGAGACGGCACGGGGGCCGTGCGGAAGAGGTAAACCCACCGATAAAGTAGTCACAGTCGTGGCACGACCCCTGCGATTCCGGTACGCCCCCGGTACGTGGACGGAGAACCGGGTCCGGAACGACGTGTTTCAACCCCTCGACGGCAACCTCGGGGCGACGATGCAGTCGCCGTGGTTCAAACCGCCGTCGAACTACGAAGCCTCCCGCTTCGAGATGGACAACGGCGACGTCGCCCTCCTGGCGTGGAACGAGGAGGGTGCCTACTGGCTCGGCAACACCGAGACGCCGAGCAGCCTCTGGCGCACCGACAAGTTCGCGTTCGAGGAGGTCCCGTACCCGATCGCTCGCTGGGCGGAGCGCGAACTGCTCGCCCAGTTGCACGAAGAGTCGCCGTGGCTCGAACCGTTCCCGCACGTCTCGTGGTTCTTCCTCCCGGTGTTCCTCTCGAAGGACGGTCGACACACCACCCGCGAGTTCTTCGAGGAACACGCGGCGGGGTTCCCCGACGCGACCCGCGACGAGGCGCTCGGGTTCTACGAACGCTTCCTCCACACGGGCGCGCTCGACGACTACCGGGAGCTGATGGCCGGAAAGCTCGGCACCTCACAGCAGGTCGATCTCGTCCGGATGTCGGCGTCGATGGGCGAGTTCAACGTCGCCAAGCTGCTCCACGACGCCGGCTACGAGCTGACCCCCGAGATCGAGGTGACGACCGGCCACTCGCTGGACTATCGGGCGGACCGTCCGGGCGAGGACGGGACGCTCGTCGAGGTGACCCGACCGCTCCCGCCGAACCGACGGTCGGCGAACACGCCCGTCGCCGCCGTCCGCGACACCGCCGAGACGAAGACGAACGGCCAACTGGCGAACCACGGCGGCGGCGTCACGCTGTTCGTCGACTGCTCGTCGTTCCCCGACGACGACTGGTTCGCCGTCCGCGGCGAACAGCCCGAGGTGCGACACCGCCCGGCGGTCGTCTTCCGAGCACGACCGGACGGTCGCATCGAGGGCTACGCGAAGGGTTCGGTCCCGCTCGAGCTCCAGCAGGGGCTCGAGTGGGTGTAGGTCGGCGAAAGAACTGAGAGTGGTCGACTCGGTCGGCGTCAGAACGAGACCGGTTCCGGTCCGCTCTCGCCGATCGCGTAGGCGTCGCGGTCGCTGTAGAACCGTCGCCCGATGGCACGGTGACTGACACCCGTGAAGAGGGCGTCCCGGACGTCCTGTGGCCGCTCGTACGTCTCGGAACCGAGGCGTTCGAGTACCGTCTCGAGCGTCTCGGACCCGTTCTGGAGTTCGATCTCCTGGTCGCCGTGCGCTTCGATGAGTTCCTCGCTCGTCGCGGGGTACTCGTAGCCGTCGATCAGATCGTCAGTGCCGTTCAGGCGCATCGTACCAGGTTGTAGCCCGAAGATGATTATAATGGTTTTCCATGTACGACCTTCGACTCTTAACAGTCATTAATGGTCCTTAATGTCAGAACTGCTTTCGGTCTCCCCGTCGGAGAGAGGGGTATGTTGGACGCAGACGCCGACGTCGACACGGGCGCGGCCGAGACGTCGACTCCCACGGACGAGACGCCGATCGCCGACCTCCACCTCCACACGACTGCCTCCGACGGAACGCTGACCGTCCCCGACCTCCCCGACGCCGCTCGGGCGGGCGGCGTCGACACCGTCGCCGTCACCGACCACGACCGTGTCCACCCCGACCTCGACGCCCCGGTGACGGTCCACGACGGCGTGACTGTGATCCGCGGGATCGAACTCCGCGTCGACGCCGGCGAGTTCGCGGTCGACCTCCTCGGGTACGCGGTCGACCCGACGCCGGAACTCCGCGCGGAGCTACGTCGGATACAGACCGACCGGCAGGAACGCGCCCGGGAGATGCGCTCCCGCGTCGAGCGTCGACTCGGCGTCAGCCTCGACCTCGACGTCCGGGAGGGCGTCGGCCGGCCGCACGTCGCCCGAGCCGTCGAGGAGAGCGAGGCCGACTGCGACTACCAGGGGGCGTTCGACCACCTCATCGGCGACGACGGTCCCTGTTACGTCGCACGAGAGATCACACCGTTCGAGCGCGGTGTCGGCCTGCTGTCGGCGTCGTGTGCCGTCGTCGGACTCGCTCACCCGTTTCGCTACCCCGACCCCGAGGCGGCGCTGGCGCTCACCGAACGGCTCGACGCGGTCGAGCGCTACTACCCGTACGGCCGCCCGGTCGAGACGGACCGACTGGACGCCGTCGCCGACGAACACGACCTGTTGACGACCGGCGGGAGCGACGCCCACGACACGACGCTCGGTCGTGCCGGACCACCTCGCGAGGCGTTCGAGCGGTTCGCCGCTCGGCTGCCGAGAGCGTAGGCTTAAACCTCGTCGCCTCCGAAGTAGACGTATGCAGTGTCACTACTGTGACCGCGATGCCGCGTACGCTGCCGAGAAGGACGGCATCAAGGTCGGCCTCTGTGAGGAGCACTTCCGCGAACGGTTGGAGCAACTCGCAGAGTCCGACGAACTCGCCGCCCTCCGCGAGCAGATCGACGTCGATCGAACCGAGTGAACGTTTTTCGACGCGCTTAGAGGAGTCGCCCCGAGAAGACGAACAGCCCCGCGAGGATCAGCTCGAACGAGAGCGTCCCGACCGCCGACAGGGCCATGAACCGCCGGCCGTCGAGCTCGGAGAACCCCGCCGGGACGGTCAACATCCCCCGCGTGAACAGCATGGTGTTGCTCAGCGGCACCACGATGGGGCCCCACCGCTGGAACCAGCCGTCGAACCGGTCGAGCTTCTCCTCGCTGATCCGGAACCAGCGTTTCCCGAGCAGGTAGTCCCGTCCTCCGCGTTCGGCCAGTTTGAACAGTGCGTACTGGCCGACGGTCGCGCCCGCGACGGCGAGACCGATGATGAGGAGGTTCTCCGGCGCGACGAGGTTGGTCCGATCACCGATGAGGAGAATCGCTCCGGGGACGATGAGTTCGCTCGGCATGACGTACATCAGCATCGCCCCTTCGAGGACGAACACGGCGAGGAGAACGAGGAGTGCGTACTCGGAGTTGAGGAGGTCCTGGAGGTACGACGGCATCTCCCCGAGCTGCAGCACGGTGGTCATCGTCAGTTCATACCCCACTCCCGAATAAATCAGTTGTGACCTCGTGTGCGGGCGCTGAGAGGTGTGTAGCCTGTGTCTGCGCGGTCGAACGGGATCGAACGAGCGACTGCGACGGGGGAGCGATGCGGTTTTCCACGCCCCGACCGAACTCGACCCATGAACCTGACAGACCGGCCACGACGACTCCGTACCGACGGCGTCCGCCCGCTGGTCAGCGAGACGCGGCTGGACGCGACGGACCTCATCGCCCCGGTGTTCGTCGACGCGACGACCGACGAACGCGTCCCCATCGAGACGATGCCGGGTCACGAGCGCGTCCCCGTCGACGAGGCGGTCGCCCGCGTCGAGGAGATCCGCGAGACGGGCGTCGAGGCCGTCATGCTGTTCGGCATCCCGAAAGCGAAAGACGAGTACGGGTCGCGCGCGTGGGCCGAGGACGGCGTCGTCCAGGAGGCGACTCGCCGCATCAAAGCCGAGACGGACGCCTACGTCGTCACCGACGTCTGTCTCTGCGAGTACACCAGCCACGGTCACTGTGGCGTCGTCGAAAACGAGGCCGCGGAGAACCCCCGACTCACCGTCCGCAACGACGAGACGCTCGACCTCCTGACGAAGACGGCCGTCTCGCAGGCCGAGGCCGGGGCCGACATGGTCGCACCCTCCGCGATGACCGACGGGATGGTCGGTGCCATCCGACAGGGGCTCGACGAGGGGGGGTATACGGACGTCCCCATCATGAGCTACGCCGCGAAGTACGAGTCCGCCTTCTACGGGCCGTTCCGCGACGCCGCCGACGGCGCGCCCGCCTTCGGCGACCGCCGCCACTACCAGATGGACCCCGCCAACGCCCGCGAGGCGATGCGCGAGGTCGAACTCGACGTCCGGCAGGGTGCGGACGTGCTGATGGTCAAACCCGCACTCTCCTATCTCGACATCGTCCGGGCCATCCGCGAGGAGTACGACCACCCCGTCGCCGCCTACAACGTCTCCGGCGAGTACGCGATGCTCCACGCCGCCGCCGACAAGGGGTGGCTGAACCTCGAGGAGACCGCCGTCGAGTCGCTGCTCTCCATCAAGCGCGCCGGTGCAGATCTGATCCTCACCTACTTCGCCGAAGACGTCGCCGAAGCGCTCTGAACGGGCGACGGTCGGAGGCGGTCGGCGGCACCACGGCGCTCGCTCGGCGACGTCCTCGACGCTGTCGAATCTGCCTGTCGGCTGTCTTCTCACCCCGTCTCTGAGGCACGATAGAGTAATGTCGCTCGAGCGATAGCATGCTAGAGTATGTCTGACAAATTCCCGCGGCGACGGCGGTTCCTCCAGTCACTGGCACTGGGTGTGGGCGTCGGCGTCGCAGGCTGTTCCACGAACGACGAGGAGGGTACCGGCACGCCGGGCGAGTCCCCCACGGACACGACGCCATCGGGTACGGGGTCGCCGACGGACGGGACGACCGACCCGCCGAACGTCGACGACCTCCAGTACGCGGCACCGCGGGCCGTCGACGACTTCGACGCGGTGGTCGAGGAGCGGAAACTCGCCGCGCTACGGCAGGTGCTGGCCGCCGACGGGGTCGGCTCGCAGGTCACGGAGGCCGTCTCGTCGACGGCGTACCACCGTATCTACGACGGGGTCGACTTCGTCGAGATCCTCGCTCCGCACGAGATGTCCGTCACCGGCAGTCTCGACGAGGGGCAACACACAATCGAGTTCGGCGACATCAGACAGATCCGCGGACTCGTCGACCGGCGCAACGACCGGTTGCTGAAGGTGGACGTACAGACCCGCGAACCACACGTCATCGAGCGGTCGTACGACGGTCTCAACATGGACACCGTGAACGCGGCGCTGGAGCATCCCGACGTCGCGGCGGCACTGGAGGGCAAAGACTGGTACGTGCTCGCCGCCGACTACTCCATCATCACGGCGTACTCCGAGGAGTACCCCATCGGCGTGGTGACGCCGGTGCTGTTCAACTGGAACAACGACCAGGGGGAGTTGGTCGCCGTGGGGGCCGCGGTGACGACGAAGACGTTCAACGACCAGATCGAAGAGAACGAAGTGCTCGACGTCTACAGACCGACGTCCGAGTCTCCCGACCCGCTCGCGGATATCGTCACAGCGGTCGAAAACACCGACCCCGGCAACTACCGAGAGGGGACGATCGATCCACCGGGAGCGATGAACGACGAGAACTGGGAGATACGTCGGCCGTCACAGACCATCGAGCAGGGTGACTGGACGGTCACGTGGGAGAACACGCTCCACGACGCCTACCGCGTGGAGGCGTCGTACAAGGGGAAACCGGTGTTCGGCCGCGAGACGAAGGTGCCGTGGATGCTGAGCGACTACGAACCGTTCGGCATGGCGGGACCGGGTACCCCGAGCGGTCGACAGAACTGGCACTTCTGGGACACGCTGGGGTTCACCGGCCCGGGCGTCGTCGAGAAACACGACTTCGCGGACGGGTTCCGAATCCGCGGAACGTACCACACCGGGTCGCTCGACCACTGGGAGTGGCGGTTCGGGCAGAACTGGGCGCCCTACCGCTACCTCATCGACTGGAACTTCCACGACGACGGCACCGTCGACGTCACCTCGCGTCACCCGACGACCGGGTTCCGGACCACCAACGGCTACCCGAAGTACACGTTCCACTTCGCCGTCGACCCCGCCTTCGAGTCGGCGTCGGTGAGTACGAACGACGGGAGCGGGTGGAGCGCGGTGACCGAGGAGTCGCGCATCGACCGCAGCGACGTCGACCGGATCCGCGTCGAGAACGCCGACGGCCCGGAGCGACTCGTCGTCGAACGGCCGGGGATGCGCACCTACGCACTCCAGTACGACCCCGACCTCGTCGAGTACGAACAGACGCTGGAGGGCGTCGCAGCGGAGATGCTGACCGACCGGGAGTATCTCGACCCGGAGAACTACCTCCGCGGGAACTCCGTCGACGGCGAACGCCTGTACCTGCGGATGTACTCCGACCGCGACACGAGTCAGGGGACGCACGCGACGACCGACCCGTTCGCGTTCCGCTTCACGATGCGGGCGGAGAACTACTGAAGAGCGTGAGACAGAGATGAGACTCACACGACGCGACGCGCTCGCACGAGTCGCCGCGACAGCGGGTGTCGCTGGCATCACCGGTGTCGCCGGCTGTACCGGAGGAGCCGACGGAGGGCCGGGAGAGACGACTGAGGTCACGACCCCGACGACGACGGCAGCGTCGGCGACGCCGACAGCGACGGCGGCCGAGACGGGGACCGGAACGTCGACGCCGACACGCGGGGAGTACACCGTCGACATGTACACTGACCTCTACTTCGACCCCATCGGGTTGCACGTCGAACCGGGCGAGACGGTGTCGTTCGAACTGGTGAGCGGGGCCCACTCGGCGACCGCCTACGACCCCGACAACGAGAACGCCTTCGAGCGACGCATTCCCGAGGGCGCACCCGCGTGGGACACCGGCGTCTTCGGCGAAGTCGGTGCGTTCCGGAACGTCACCTTCGAGACGGAGGGGACGCACGACTACTACTGCATCCCGCACAAGATGGTCGGCATGGTCGGCCGGATCGTCGTCGGGGGCCCCGGCGGTCCGGCCGAGGAGAGCGAGAACCCCGACTACCCGCTCCCGGACTCGACCCGCATCACCGAGGAGGGGTCGGTCGCGTTCGAGGACTGGAAGCGCGAGCAGGGGTGAACGCGCTGTTCGGCCCGATCCCGAGTTTCGGCGGCAGTTCAGAGTTCAGACTCGACAAGCCTGTCAGAGCGGACGGTCGGAACAGTCGGTTCCACTCACGGTCCTCCACTCTCTCGCGTCCGCACTGTCGGCGACACCAGCGGCGTCGACAGAAGGAACTCCCCACCTGCCGTCGTCTGTCGTCGTCTCTACGAACGTCGTCACTGCTCTCGCCTATCGGTCGCACGGCGTTGCGCACCCGACGAACGCCGGAAGTCCCCTCAGTTCCCGGACAACGATTGTCCAGCAGAGTGGCAACATTTGTCCGCATATCGCCGAGACAAGGACCTTATACACACTATATGCGCTTGTAGTTCTGTCGAACGTCCACTTCGGGACGGAATAATTTGTTTTTCTCGTCATCATACTTATTACCCTCCACGTGCAGACTGTTGACTGGACGCAGTTGACAAACATGGTAGCAAACTCAGCAAACATCGACAACTGTCCAAGCACCACCAGCGAAGTACCACAGGGAGGGAGCGAATGAGTCTCGCCTTGCAAACCGGCATGGACGCCGTCGTCACCGGCGTCAACCTCGTGTGGGTGCTCACCGTGACGTTCCTCATCTTCTTCATGCACGCCGGCTTCGCCATGCTCGAAGCCGGGCAGGTGCGCTCGAAGAACGTCGCCAACCAGCTGACGAAGAACCTCCTGACGTGGAGCGTCGGGGTCGTCGTGTTCTTCCTCGCCGGATCGGCCATCTCGACGATCGTCGGCGGCGTCACCGGCGGCGGGTCGTACTCCGTCGTCGGGGCGTTCACCGACCTCTACGCCCCCGACGCGGCGAGCGTCACCGCGTGGACCGACTGGCTCTTCGGCGCGGTGTTCGCCATGACGGCGGCCACCATCGTCTCTGGAGCCGTCGCCGGCCGTGCGAAGCTCCGCGCGTACATCAGCTACACGATCGTGCTCGCGGCGGTGATCTACCCCGTCGTCGTCGGCTTCACGTGGGCCGGCGGCTTCCTCGGTGCGATGGGCTTTCAGGACTTCGCGGGCGGGATGATCGTCCACGGGATGGGCGGCATCGCGGGCCTCACCGCCGCGTGGATCATCGGCCCCCGGATGGACCGCTTCAATCCGGACGGTTCGGTGAACGTCATCCCCGGCCACTCGCTGTCGTTCGCGGTGCTCGGGACGCTCATCCTGGCGTTCGGCTGGTACGGCTTCAACGTCGGCACCGCCGCCGCGCCGTTGGCGATGGAGGGTGGCGAGGTCACGCTCGGTTCGTTCGCCTACGTCGGCCGCGTCGCGCTCGTGACGACGCTCGGGATGGCTGCCGGCGCAATCGGTGCGGCCGCAATCGCGCTGTACAAGACCGGCAAGGTCGACACGCTCTACGTCGCCAACGGGCTGCTCGCCGGCCTCGTCGGCATCACTTCTATCGCCGACGCCATCGTCTGGCCCGGCGCGCTCGTCGTCGGCCTGCTCGCCGGCGCACAGCTCCCCGTCGTCTTCGGCTTCGTCGAGAAGCGCCTGCAGATCGACGACGTCTGTGCGGTGTTCCCGGTCCACGGGAGCGCCGGCATCCTCGGCGCGCTCCTGTTCCCGTTCTTCGCGACGGGACTCTGGAACGGGACCGCGTCGTTCGTCTCGCTCGCGGTCCCGCAGGTCGTCGGCGTCGCGGTCATCGCCGGATGGACGGTCGCGGCGACCTACGTCGTCTTCCGCGGGATCAAGGCGCTGGGCGAACTCCGCGTCACCTCCGAACACGAACGCGAGGGGCTCGACACCTCCGAACACGGCGTCGACACGTACCCCGAGTTCGGCAAACCCGAGACCGTCACCGACGGCGCGGGCGTCCCCGTCGACGGGAACGTCCGGACCGACGGCGGCGTCGAGCCGGCGTCGGTCGCCGATGAGACCGGTGGCGTCTCCGACGTCTCCGGAGGTGACGACGAATGAGCGACGCGCCGAACGACGGGAGTATCAAACTCGTGATGGCAGTCGTCCGCCCCGACAAACTCGCCGACGTGAAGCGCGGGCTCGCCGAGATCGGCGCGCCGTCGCTGACCGTGACGAACGTCTCCGGCCGCGGCAACCAACCCGCCAAGAAGGGGCAGTGGCGCGGCGAGGAGTACACCGTCGACCTCCACCAGAAGGTGAAGATCGAGTGCGTCGTCTCCGAGATTCCGGCCGACGACGTCGTCGAGGCGATCCGCGAGGCGGCGTACACGGGCGAGCCCGGCGACGGGAAGATCTTCGTCCTCGACGTCGCCGACGCCGTCCAGATCCGGACGGGCGAGCGCGGTCAGGACGCGGTCTGACGGCGTCCGAGTCGAGGTCGACCCCGCGAGTTTCGGTCGACGACGACCCAGTAACTACTATCCGCCACCCGCGCGAACTGCCGTCACATGAACCACGAGCGTTCGCGCGACCTCTACGACCGCGCCCTCTCGGTGATGCCCGGTGGCGTCAACTCCTCGGTGCGTGCGACCCGACCGTATCCCTTCTTCGTCGAAGGCGGCGACGGCGCACACGTCGTCGACGCCGACGGCAACCGCTACGTCGACTACGTGATGGGCTACGGCCCGCTGCTGTACGGCCACGACGCCCCCGAACCGGTGCAGGCCGCCGTCCAGAAGCATTCCAGCGCCGGGCCGATGTACGGCGCGCCCACGGAGATCGAGGTCGACCACGCCGAGTTCGTCGCCCGCCACGTCCCGTCGGTCGAGATGATCCGGTTCGTCAACAGCGGGACGGAGGCGACCGTCTCCGCAGTCCGGCTCGCCCGCGGCTACACCGGCCGCGACAAGGTCGTCATCATGCAGGGTGGCTACCACGGTGCCCAGGAGTCGACGCTGGTCGAGGGCGACGCCGACCACCCGCGACCCAGCACCAGCGGCATCCCCGCGGAGTTCGCGAAACACACGCTTCCCGTCCCGTTCAACGACGCGGAAGCGGTCCAGACGGTGTTCGAGGAGCACGGCGACGAGATCGCGGCGGTGCTCGTCGAACCGATCCTCGCGAACAAGGGCATCGTGATGCCGGTCGACGGCTATCACGAGACGCTGCGGGACCTCTGTGACGACCACGGGTCGCTGCTGGTCTTCGACGAGGTGATCACCGGGTTCCGAGTCGGTGGGCTCGGCTGTGCGCAGTCGAAGTTCGGCGTCACGCCGGACGTCACCACCTTCGGGAAGATCGTCGGCGGCGGCTTCCCCGTCGGTGCCGTCGGCGGGAAGTCCGAGATCATCGAGCAGTTCACGCCCGCCGGCGACGTCTTCCAGTCCGGCACCTTCTCGGGACATCCCGTGACGATGGCTGCGGGCCACGAGTATCTGAAGTACGCCGCCGAGAACGACGTCTACGAGCACGTCGACCGTCTCGGCGAGCAGTTACGAGAAGGGATCACGGATATCTGCGCCGACCAGGCCCCCGAGTACACCGTCGTCGGCACCGACTCGCTGTTCAAGACGGTGTTCACCCGCGACGCGCCGTCGACGCTCGACGGCCAGTGCGAGGCCGGCTGCCAGCAGCGCCCCGACTGCCCGCGCTACGACCACTGTCCGAAGACCGGTGGTGACGTCGCCGACGCCGAGACCGAGCGCTGGGAACGCATCTTCTGGCACGAGATGAAAGAGCAGGGCGTCTTCCTCACGGCGAACCAGTTCGAGTCGCAGTTCGTCTCCTACGCCCACACCGAAGAGGACGTCGAGCAGACGCTCGAAGCGTACAAGCACGCGCTGTAGGCAGGTGCTGCGGGTCGCGGCTACGCCGTGAGCGACGTTGTCGACTCGCGCTCCGAGCGGGTGACGCGCAGTTCGATGCCGTCGGGCGCCACCGACACCGTCACGTCGTCGACGGCGCGGCGGTACTCCGAGGCGTGTTTACCCGAGCGCCGGACGCGAAGCCGTTCCGAGAGCAACTCGAGGTCGGTGAGCAGATCGAGTTTCCGGTAGGTCGTCGAGAGCGCGAGATCGCAGCGCTCCGAGAGTTCGCTCGCCGAGAGCGCCTCGCCGTCGGTCGCCGCGAGGATGCACCGACAGTCGGCGTCGTCGAGCGCGTCGAGCATCGCCTGGACGGTCTCGTCGTCGTCGACGGTGACGGTCTGGTCTCTCTGGTCCGGACGGGTCGACTGTGCGGCGACGGCGAACTGACTCTGGCTCATATCTCATAGAAGTCACCGGACGACGACTAACTGTCAACCCCGATAGCGTGGGTGGTTTATATACCCCGACGGAGAGATCGTCCGAAACGGCAGTGTGTCGGTGTTTGACACCCCTCTCAGGAGCCGTCTTCGAGGACGTCGCCGAGGAGCTTCGTCTGGGCGGCCGCGAGATGTTCCCGCAGCGTCGACTGGTTGATGTCGAGCGCCGCCGCGATCTCGGTGGCGTTCGCTCGGCGTGGATGGTCGAAGTAACCCATCTCGTAGGCGGTCTGGAGCACCTCGAACTGACGGTCGGTGAGTTTGCTGCGGTCGACGAAGACGCTGTCGCCGGGCGAGTCGCCGACCGGCGACCGGACGAGGCGCTTGATGTCGAGTCCGGGAAACCGCTCGCGGAGCGCGCCGATTGCGGTCTGTAACTCGGCGTAGTCGGCCGCGTAGAACACGACGGTCAGCGAGCCACGCCGGGCGAAGTAGCGGTCGACGGGACAGCCGAACTCGCCGAGACAGCTACAGGGACAGGAGACGTCCTCGTGGTCGATCCGGTAGAGATGCTTGTCCCCGTACGAGAAGATCGGATCGACGGGAAGCGTCGCCGGGTCGTGGTCCGTGTCGACGACGAACTCGGTGACGCTCGTCGACTCCGGCGTCGAGACGACGCTCGTCGAGACGCTGTCGACGACCGACTCGGTCGTCGCCGACACCGACGCGATGGGACACACATCGGGAGAGTCGAACTCGACGGTCGCGCGGATCCCGGACGACATGAGCGTGACACCGAGTTGTGGGTGGGTGAACTTGAGGATACGGGTCTGCAGCCCCGGACGGGTAGCGCGGCGCGACGAACCGGCACGGAGGGCGAGACAGGAGGCAGACGCGAGCCGGGAGGTCGACACGGCGGCTGTTCAGTTCTCGTCGACGAGTTCGATCCGGCGGCCGCTCAGTGAGTCGGCGGTGAGTTCGTACAGTTCGATGTCGAGATCGCGTTTCGACTCGCCCCAGATCTCGAACAGTGGCCGTTTCGCCTGCCCGTACTGGACGATGCGTTCGGTCGTCATCTCGTCCGTGGAGATGCCCTCGAGCGATCCCTCGGCGATGACGCTCCGGTAGGTCTCGTCGTCCTCCTCGTAGACGACGAGGCGGACGCTCGGCGACGAGGAGAGGAACCGCCGTTTCTGACTCTCCGGCGTCGAGACGAGCCGCATGTAGAAGCGACGTTCCTCGGGGTCGTAGCCGTACGAGATGGGTATCGCGTAGGGTTCGTCCCCTCGCGCGAGCGAGAGGACGCCGGTCTCGTGTTGCGCGAGAACCTCGTCGATCTCCGCGGGGGTCATCTCCGTCTGTTGATCCAGAGCCATTCTCGTACCTTGGATTGTTGGGTGACAGGTAATGACTGTTGCTCTTGTCGTGGCGCGAGTCGAACAGGTTCGGATTCAGAGGACGACGCGTTCGCCCGTCGAGGCGGACTCGTAGAGCGCGTCGATCACCTTCATGTCTACGAGACCGTGTCTGCCGTCGGGTTCGGGCGGTCGGTTTCGCTGCAGACAGTTGGCGAAGTAGTCGAACTCCTCGCGCATCTGGTCGACCGGACCGGGACGGATCTCCCGGTCGGCGTCGTCCGTCGAGAGCCGTAACACCTTCTCGCTCTGCGGGAAGAACGGCCCCTCGAGCGTCAGCTCGCCGTCAGTGCCGACGAAGCGGAGACTGGAGACGGTCCGAGCGCTGTGACTCGCGGTACACGACGCGAGCACGTGATCGGGGAACTCCAGTTGGAACGCGGCGTGTTCGTCGGTTCCCTCGTAAGCCGCCTGCTCGGCCTCGGTCCGAGCGTAGACGGCCTGCGGGTCCGCGTCAAGAATAAAGCGGATCGTGTTCAGCGGGTAGATGCCGATGTCGTTGACGGTCGTGCCGCCGGCCAGGTCGGGGTCGAGTCGCCAGGAGTCCTCGCTCGCGAACTCGAGCATCGTGTCGGACATATGCCCCAGCACGCTCACGACCTCGCCGACGGCACCGTTTCTGACCAGTTCGCGGGCCCGTCTGGCGACCGGTTCGGTCTGGACTCGGTAGGCGACCATCAGCGGGACGGCGGCGTCCTCGCAGCTCTCCACCATCGCCTCGGCGTCCGCAACGTCGGCGGCCATGGGCTTCTCACAGAGTACCGCCTTCCCGTGGTCGGCCGCGGACTCGACGTACTCGCGGTGGAGCGCGTTGGGCGTACAGACGTACACCGCGTCGTAGTGTTCGGTCGCCGCCCCGTCGTGGAACTGCTGGTACGAGAGCGTCGCCACGGCGGTGTCGACGTCGGCAGCGACCGACTCGGCCTTCTCGGTCGACGAACTCACGAGCACCGTCGTCTCACAGGCGGCGGCGTCGGCCACCGCGGGGATCGCCTGCTCCCGTGTCCACCACCCGAGGCCGACCATCGCCACGCGGATCGGGTCCGCGTCGGTCGGCCGCTCCCAGTCGCGGGTCAGAACGTCGTCGAGTTCGCCATCGAGTGCCATGGCCGGCCGTTCCGTCCGAAGCGGGAAATAAGCCGTCCCCGGGGAGAGCAGTGCAGACCCGGGGTCCCCGCGAGCGACGCGGCACTGTGCGGGTCGCTCCCCGACGCAGCGAGGAGAGTTACGCGTCGCTGAAAGCGCGCCGAGAGACCGACGACCCGCAGACCACACAGCCGTTGTCGAGGAGGGCGTCGCGCATCGACTCGTTGACCAGTATGGACTCGGCGCACTCCGGGCAGACGAACGTGTAGTCCGTACTGTCTGTCACGATACGGTATAGTAGGGAAGCCAGTCCTATATCAACCCCGGTGGTTCTCCGAGGGCGGGAACCGGTCGGCCGAGACGAGACTCCACGTGGTCGTCTCGTTCTCGGCGGACGGGAACAGCCGAGAAAGCGTATATCCGTGGCGCACGTCTCTCCGAGTGAACTGGGTCGCGGCGGCGGTGACGCCACTGCTACGCCGCCAGACCGGTCAGGGAGCAACAGACGATGAACGACGATACGGTCGACGAACTGGATGGAGCACAACACCCGACCACCGAGACGGCAGCCGAGGGACCGGTCGTCGGCTTCGAACTGACACTCGCCCGGGACAGGCCGGCGGAGTGTACGCTGTTTCTCGTCGAACAAGAGAGCGACTCGTGGGGCGATGCCTGGATCACGGCGAGGGAGGGGGCGTTCGTCGACCTCGACTCCTCGCGCTGAGCCTCACTGCGAGGAGAGCGAGACGAACGCGGTCTCGGAGACGGGCGCGCCACAGACGGGACAGCCGCTGGCGAGCAGAGCACGCCGCATCTCGTCGTCGACCTCGAACTCCTCGCCGCGCTCGGGACAGACGAACGCGAACCGGTCGGTGTGGAGCTGTGTCATGGTCGGAGCGACTCCCTCCGAGCGTCTCGTCTCATCGCCGGGACACCTCGTCTGCGTCTGCGTCTTCGTCGACGCCGCCGTCGGTGACGACCTGCCGGATCTCGACGGCGTCGCCCTCGGTCAGCGAAACCGAGAGCGTGTCGAACTGCGTGCGGAACTCGCTGGGGAAGTTCCGCTCGGCGTCGATACGGACGTGCTCCGCGAGGAGTGCGGCGTCGGTGAGGACGCCGAGTTTGCGGTAGACGGTCGACAGCGGGACGTCGCAGGCGGCGGCACACTCCTGTGCGGTCCGGGCGCGCTCGTCACAGGTGACGAGGATGCGTCGACAGACGCCGTCGTTGAGCGCGTCGAGGACGGCGACCGGGTCGACGTCGGCGGGCGTCGGCTTCGTGCTGTGCGTGAGTGTCGGGTGGGAGACCTGCATCGAGGAGGCTGTCATACTTCTAGAGACGGCGGCTTCTCGGAGGTAACTGATACCGCGATATCCGGGGTCGTTTAAATAGGGGGTGGGTGAGCGACGGTCAGGCAGTGCGGTCGAACTCGGTCACGAGCCGCGCCCGCGCGTCGCGCCACGCCGCGACGACCCGGTCGGGGACGGGGTCGGTCTCCCAGTGGTCGACCCGGTCGTGGTCGTCCAGCCACTCGACCGTCCGGCGGACGCCCTCCTCCCACGGGACGGTCTGTTCGTGGCCCAGCTCCGCCTTCGCCTTGCCGTTGTCGAACACCGTGCTGTACTGGAAGTGGTCCCGTAACGGTTGGGTCCGCTCGGGAACGAGCTCCGAGAGGACGTCGGTCGGCACGTGGACGAGTTCCGGTTCGGGAGCGTTGAGGGCGGCGGCGACCGTTCGGTGATACTCGTTCCACGTCAGATGCTCCTCGGCGGTGACGTGGTAGGTCTCGCCCTCGACCCCCTCCGTTTCCACTGCAGACACGAAGGCGTGGGCGACGTCGTCGCGGTGACAGGGAGCCCACACCGACGTCCCGTCGCCGTGGACGACGATGGGTCTCCCCTCGCGGATGCGACTGACGTAACTCGTCGCGTCGCCGAGCGTGTGGATCAGTCGACCGCCCTCGCCGTAGGTGTGCCACGGGCGGAGGACGGTGACGGGGAACCCCTCGTCGACGTGGGCAGCGAGAAAGCGGTCCTCGGCGGCGGCCTTGTCCGCGCCGTACTCGCTCGTCGGCGGGTGTCGCGGCGTGTCCTCCGCGAGCGGCATCCGGGAGACCGGGCGAGAGTAGACGTCGATAGTGCTACAGAAGACGTAGCGGTCGACGCGACCCGAGAAGGCGCGGATCGCGCTCTCGGCGTCCTCGGGCGTGAAACAGACCACGTCGACGACGGCGTCGACGTCGACGTCCGCCATCTGCCGTTCGAAGCGGTCGTAGTCGGTTCGGTCGCCCTCGAGGAAGTCGACGCTGTCGGGGACTCTGGGTTCCGTCTCGCCGCGCGTGTAGCAGGTGACGTCGTGACCCCGCTCGACCAGCTGTCGGGTGATCCCGGTGCTGATGAGCCCGGTACCGCCGACGAGGAGTACGTCCATGGCGGGGACCACTCCCCAGAGGGGTAAGTAGCCACGCACCGCGGCAGGGGGGCGAGTCGTCGTCGAGTCCGACGCGTCATGCGCGGAGATTTATGGCCGAGGCCGCCGAACGGTGGGGCATGGACAGCCCTCCATCGGCTAACAGCGCGGTCGAGAAGCGGGAGTCCTCGTCGGGGACCGCCGTCGGCGACCTGCTCCCTCGGGCGAGCGTCGACTCGAAGTGGTGGTACTGGATCGCCGCCGTCCCGCTGTTCGCGCTCGTCGGCACCGTGTTCGGGGTTCTGTTCGGCGTCGTCGGCTTCGTCGGGTTCGTCTTCGGCGTCGGCTTCGACGCCGGAGTACTGTCGGTGCTGCCGTTCGTCGCCGTCGCGCTGGCGGTCGCTCTCGTCGCGGCCGTCGGCGGCCTGCTGACGCTCGTCTTCCCGCTCGCGATGTACGTCGACGCGCGGGCGATCGCCGAGGCGGCGGCAGACTACGAGTGGCGACCCGACCCGGCGCTGTACGGGCTCGTCGCCCTCGCGGGCGCGCTGACGACGACGTTCGTGGTCACGGTGCCGCTGGCGCTGTACTACCTCTACAGGCGTCACGAGACGGTCGGGACGCCCTGAACCACCGACGACCGCTCCGCCGCCCGTCTGCGAGGACCACCCACGCGGGCGACGGGAACTGGTGGCCTTTTCACGGTCGGACGCAGAGACGTGAGTATGAACCGTGGGACGCTTCGACTCGCGACGCGAGGGTCGGACCTCGCGCTGCGACAGGCGGCGAGTGTACAGGAGGCGCTCGAGAGCTACCGATACGAGGTCGAGATTCAGGAGGTCGACACGCGCGGCGACCAGTTGAAAGACGAACTCATCCACCGACTCGGGAAGACTGGCGCGTTCGTGCGCAACGTCGACCAGCGCGTGCTCGACGGCGAGGCCGATCTGGCAGTCCACTCGATGAAGGACGTGCCGACCGAACAGCCGTCGGAGCTCACCGTCGCCGGCGTCCCCGAGCGCGCGCCGGCGTTCGATGCGCTCGTCTCGCCCGAGGGGTACGAGTTCGACGACCTCCCCGTCGGGTCGACCGTCGGCACCTCGTCGCTGCGTCGGACGGCCCAGATCCTCAACGCGCGGCCCGACCTGACGGTCGAACCGCTGCGCGGCAACGTCGACACGCGAGTCGAGAAGTTGCTCGCGGCCCAGTTGCAGGAGGAACACGAAGAGCGGCTGGAGGCGTCGAAAGACGAGAAGGGGCACGCCGGCGACGACGACTACGACGCCGAGTACGAGCGGTCGGTCGAGGAGTGGTTCGACGACCTCTCGGAGCTCGAACGCGGCGCGCTCGAACAGGACCTCGACGTCGAGTACGACGCCATCGTCCTCGCGGAGGCGGGCCTCCGCCGGAGCGGCCTCCACCACCACGTCGCGTTCGAGCGGCTCCCGCGTGCGAAGTTCGTCCCCGCACCCGGACAGGGAGCGCTCGCCGTCACGGCCGCCGATCCGGACGTCGTCGAGACGGTCAACACGGCCGTCGACCACCCGCGGACGCGCATCGAGACGACCGTCGAGCGGACGGTACTTGAGGAACTCGGCGGCGGCTGTGTCGCACCCATCGGCATCCACGCCATCCTGCAGGGGGCCTACGTCCACACGGAAGTACAGGTGCTGAGCCAGGACGGCGAAGAACTCGTCGAGTCCAAGCGCGACCTGCCGGTCGACGACCACGCGAACGCGGCCGTCGAACTCGCAGACAGCCTCCGTGACCGCGGCGCGGCCGACCTCATCGAGGCGGCGAAACGCGAGACGAGCGACGAGGGGACCCGCGACGAATGAGCGACTCGAGCGAACCGACCGAGCGCCGCGTCGGGAAGGTCTACCTCGTCGGCAGCGGCCCCGGCGACCCCGAATTGATGACCGTGAAGGCGCGTCGGCTGATCGAGGAGGCCGACGTCGTCCTCCACGACAAACTCCCCGGTCCGGAGATCCTCGGACTCGTCCCCGAGGAGCGCCGTGAGGACGTCGGCAAGCGCGCCGGCGGCGAGTGGACGCCACAGGAGTACACCAACCGTCGCCTCGTCGAACTCGCCGAGGAGGGGAAGACGGTCGTTCGACTGAAGGGCGGCGACCCGTTCGTCTTCGGCCGCGGCGGCGAGGAGATGGAGCATCTCGCCGAGAACGGCGTTCCGTTCGAGGTCGTCCCCGGCATCACCTCGCCCATCGGTGGCCCGGGCGTCGCGGGCATCCCAGTCACCCACCGCGACCACGCCTCCTCGGTGTCGTTCGTCACGGGTCACGAGGACCCGACGAAGGAGGAGTCAGCCGTCGACTGGCAGGCGCTCGCGGACACCGGCGGCACCATCGTCGTGCTGATGGGCGTCGGGAAACTGCCGCAGTACACGGAGGCACTGCTCGACGCGGGCAAGTCCCCCGAGACCCCCGTCGCGCTCGTCGAGCGGGCGACGTGGCCCGACATGCACGTCGCGACGGGGACGCTTTCGACCATCGTCGACGTCAGAGATAGCGAGGGTATCGAACCGCCCGCCATCACCGTCATCGGCGAGGTCGCGGCGACCCGCGAGAGGGTCGTCGAGTTCCTCGCGAACCGCACGGGCGAGTACGAGGCGGGGGTCGGCGAATGAGCCAGCAGGTCCGCGTCGCCGTCTTCCGCCCGGACGACGAGCGCATGGCCGACGCGGTCGAACTGCTCGACTCGCTCGGGGCGACGGCCGTCGCCGACCCGATGCTCGAAGTCCGACCGACCGGCGCAGCGCCGCAGACCGACAACGCCGACTACGTCGTGTTGACGAGCAAGACCGGCGTCGAACTCGCGAAGGAGTCGGGCTGGGAACCCGGCGACGCCGTCGTCGTCGCGATCGGCGACAGCACCGCCGACGCGCTCCGGGAGGCGGGCTACCGCGTCGACCGCGTGCCCGAGGAGTTTACCTCGTCGGGGCTGGTCGAGCTGCTCGCCGACGAAGTGAGCGGGAAGCGCGTCGAAGTCGCCCGCAGCGACCACGGGAGTCCCGTCTTGACCGACGGGCTGCGCGAGGCCGGTGCCGACGTCCACGAGACGGTGCTGTACCGACTCGTGAAACCCGAGGGCGCAGGGGAGTCCGCCGAACTGGCCGCCGACGGCGACCTCGAAGCCGCCCTGTTCACCTCGTCGCTGACGGTCGAACACTTCCTCGCCGCCGCGGAGGAACGCGGCGTCCGCGAGGCGGCGATCGAGGGGCTGAACGACGCCGTCGTCGGCACCATCGGCGCGCCGACGCGGGAGACCGCCGAGTCCCACGGCATCGCGGTCGACGTCGTCCCCGACGTCGCCGACTTCGAAGAACTGGCCTGTGCGGTCGTCGAGGCCGCCGCACCGACGTACCACGAGTAGAACTTCTCGCGGTTTTCGTACTTGTCGACGTCACAAATTCCCCACCTACTGAGATCTGCGTGCTGAATAGAGAGGGTGTAGTCAGCATCAGCCTGTGGTGTGCGACACTGTCTCATTCCCGGTAGAACTCCACGGCAAACCTTCCACTTCCGATATCCAATTTGTCTCCAGAAGGTAGTAGGTGCACTCCCCACAGTGAGTTACGAACTCAGGGAGACGGGAAGTCGGTCGAAGATGGGCGTGAGTTCGCGCTCGTCGACCGCACCGGTAAGAATCGTGAGAGCGGTAAAAACCGCGAACCCTGCGGGCGGAACGACCAGCAACCGCAGATACGGCTGTAAAAGCGCGGCGTTCAGACCGAAGATTGCCGCACCGCTGACGGTCACGGTGACGAACAGCGCGACCGGTCGTATGTCGGCCAGCGCGTCGAAGCCGATGTGCCGAGCCGTTATCGCATGGAAGACGAACATCGACCCATAGCCGACGGACGTCGCGACCGCTGCACCAATCATGCGGTATCTCGGAATAAGGAGTGCGTTCAGACCGAGGTTGATGACGGCGGCGGTGCCGGTAGCAAGGAGCAGTGGTTTCATCGCCCCGTTCCCCTGGCCGATCGCGAGAATCGGTCGCGCGAGTGCGAACCCGAGCACTCCGGGCAGGAGGATGAGAAGCGGCACCACCGCGGGTGTATAGCTTTCCCCCAGATAGAGTGGCACGACGATGTCGGCGAGCGCACCCAAACCGAGTGCGAGTAACGCCGTCGTCAGGAAGACGAAGCGAGTCGTCCGCGTCGCCATCTGCGTGATTTCCTCGGTCGCGTCTTTCGACCACAGTTCGGACGTTGAATGTAACAACACGGACTGAATGGCCATGGGGACGAACCAGAGGAACTCCGCGATTTTCAGCGCACCCTTGTACACGCCGAGCGTCCCACTCCCACCTATCGGTTGCAGCATGAGGATATCGACGTGGTACAACGAGGTCAGCAGAAGTATCAACGCCACGTTCAGCACATTGTATGTCATGAACTCTCGCTTCGGGAACCCGCTGGGCGTCGGAGTGAACAGAGCCCACAGCGAGATGCGGTCCCGGACAGCCGCGATCCCGAGGACGGAGACGACCGTCCCGCTGAGGATAAATCCGGTAAGGAGTCCCGTAACGCCAAACCCGAAGTACACCAACGTGAGGCCGATAATCCAGAGGAGCGCTCTGTCGAGCACGCGGAGCGGTTCCGAAATTCGTTCAAGCCCGAATCCCATCAGTACGCGTCGCGAGAAGTTATTGAACTGAGCCGCGACGACGAGGATCCCGAGGACGATGAAGTACGTCTGGAAGATTGGCTTGAAGAAGCGACCACTGAGAAAATAGCCGCCGAGGACGAGCAGCGCCGCCCCGACCAGTGAGAAGAGAAGCGCCATCTGAAAGAAGAAGCCGACGACGTGTTGTTCCCAGTGATCGACGTCGGCATCTTCCGCGAGAAACTTTCGCACCCCGTCGCCGACGCCCGAACTGACGACAATCATGAGGAGACTGAACAGCGAGAAGACGAACGCGAAGTCACCGTACTGCGTCTGGGTGAACAACCGGACCAGAATCGGCGTCGAGAGGATGCCGACGAGCAAGATGACAGCCTTCGCCCCGATGACGGAAACGAACGCAGAAAGGGTACTTCTATCCATCAGGCTATATTTTCAGACTTCTGATTTATATCTGTTGATCAAACTCCATTTCTCCCGACTGTGGCGACCGTGACAGTCGTCCGTAACCGTCGCTGTGAATACTGACCTACTACACCGCCTCACTCGGGAAGAAAGGGCAAATGTCTTCTAGAGAGTCAAAGAAACCGTGATTTTATCGCGTCAGGAGAAAGCGGTCCCAAATGATCCAATCGGGTCGATTGTGACCGATTCGCGCCCTGTATGCAGCACGACCTCGACGAACTACTCAGAAGCTGTCAGAACCGATGTGCAACACTCAGAGGGTGATTCAGCAATCTGCCAGTCTATATCTCACATATAGAGGCTGAATAGACCGAAAGGAAGAGCGTGCGAGTTTACCAATAGAACACGCTTCGGCTATACCCAGTCTGAGAGAGCGATCACCTGCTGAGACGGTGGTGAGCCAACGACGATTTTCCGCTCACCGACATCCTCGGTGACAACTGCCCCAGCCGAAATCACCGTATCTCTGCCGATCTCGACGCCAGGGATAATGACCGTTCCAGCGCCGACAAACGCTCCAGTTTGTAAAACTATGCGCTCAAAGACGTCGTCGTGGAGTTCCATCCCAGATTCTCCGAGGTCGTGTGTGACCCCGACGATGCTGCAATTCGGCCCAATCTGGACTGCGTCCCCTATTTCGACGTTCTCAACGAAATTCCCGGCATTGACCACTACGTTATCTCCGAGTTGACATTTCTTGATGGACGAACGTTCGTATATTTGGCACTGGTCACCGACGGTTGAATCATGGATGGTGACGAACTCACGAACCATTGAGTGGCCGATCTCGGAGTCGACTATCCTCGCCGAATGGTCAATTTTACTACTCACATATTACCCTCTAAGAGGCTATATTAAAAGCCTGGAGTCCTCCGTCCGAAGATAGTCGATTGCTAATGTAATCGGCTTCTCTTCTACGACATCAGAGCGAGGCAGTACGGTCGTGATGGACACACGCTCTGTATCTACCAATTCGTTCCCTCACCCAACGGTGAATGGCCAGTGACCCACTTGCGCCCTGAGTTCACCTATGGAAATTCTGCTGGCTCAACTAACCACCGCTGGCGATAAAGTTGTTCGCACGATCTCACGTCTCTCGCTCTTCAACGGCGCGAAACCACTAGGCTGCGTGGTGATTGAGACCTCCACAACCGGTAGGCGGTCGGAACGAGTTCCGCTATAGCTGTCGCTCACGCTGGCTCCACCCGGCCACTGAGGGACGCCGGACCGGCGTCCCTCAGGTTCCCTTTCTCAGGCGCTCACCCCCGGTGGGTCGTAGACTTCCTCCCGGTCAAGCATGTGGTAAATCGATACCAGTAGCTTCCGCGCGGTTGCCACGATTGCTTTCTTGGAACTCTTGCGACTTGCCAAGCGGTCGTAGAACCGACGCAAGTACTCGTCGTTACAGGTGTGAACTGCGACGTACGTACACTGGACGAGGATCCATCGTACCCGTCCTGATCCTCGTTTCGAGATGCCACCCTCGAACCGCGAGTCGCCAGACTCGCGGATCACCGGGTTCAATCCCACGTAACTCACGACTTGTTTGTCCTCGTCGAACCGCTCGATCTCGCCGAGTTCAGCGTAGATCGTCAACGCTGAGTAGTAGCTGACACCAGGAATCGTCATCAGCAGCTGGGTCTCCTTCAGAGACCCAGCGCGTTCCTCGATCTCCATTTCGAGCGACTCGATTTCAGCGGTGAGCGTCTCGATTATCGTCGCGTAGGAGTCTAACAACGAGTTCCACGGTGCCGGGAGCGAGAGTTCCCGCAGGAACTCTCGCCCCTCTACACTCAGCGGTTTCACGTCTTCAGTGATGCCGTGCTCAGAAAGCAACCCGTGAACTTTGTTCGCGTAGCTGGTTCGGTTTTCGACCAACTTCTGTCGCCCGCGCACGAGTGCGCGGGCTTTCCGAACCTCATCGGTAGGGACGTAACTCTCGGGGATGGAGTTGAGCCGAACCATCCGCGCGAGCTGTTTCGCATCAACGCGGTCGGTTTTCTTGTCTGAGTGAGCGATGAGCTTCAGTTTGCCAGGGTTGGCGACAACCACGTCCAAGTACTCTGAAAGAGTATCATGGACGTGGTAGTAATTGCTGGTTGCCTCGATCGCTGCTGTGGCTCCAGCGTAGCGCTGGGCGAGGTCGTCGAGGTTCGCGTTTTTGACGCGAACCTCTTCGACAAGCTCACCAGCCTGATCGATTACTGCCACTTGCGCGTACCGCTTGTGTAAGTCGATTCCGAGGTACATGGTTTGTTCCTCCGGGATGGGACGCCGGTGCGTGAACAGAAATTCACCTATGCGGGCTTTCCCGGATGCCGCCGAGCGGCATCCGGGCTGTCTCGCCCAAGTCTCGGCTTCCTGCGCACTCGGACCAGTCAGCACGACGTGCTCTCGGGCACGGAACTCAGCTCGGTCTCTTGCGCCCCATACTTTGTTCACGCGCTCTATGGGTAGCAGAATTTCCATCGAGTCAGCACGCAGATTTTTGAGGGTGGGAATTCTGTGACGTTGCACAGTACGAAGACTTTCGCTAACGGCTATGAGTGAAGAGCAGGGCGATTCCTGTGGAATCGGTTGGGGAGGCGGTGGTCGCGGTGAGAGCGCGTGGGCTTTCGAGATGTTCTCGACTGCAGTGGTAGCGATACCGTTCCCTTCGCATTCTGCTTCAGCTCTCGCTCGTGACCCAACACACGTCCGCGAATCACAGGTGCAAAGTCTTTAACGACTCCACAGCGTAGCGACCGGCAAATGGTACTCGATGACCTCGGGAGTTCCCTTCGCAGTTCGTTGAACAAACTGCAGGGGAAGTCCCGGCTCTCGAAGGAGGACGTCGAGGAGATCGTCAAGGAGATCCAGCGATCGCTCCTCCAGGCCGACGTCGAGGTCTCGCTGGTGATGGACCTCTCCCAGAGCATCAAGGAGCGCGCACTCGAAGAGGAGCCGCCGGGCGGGACGACCGCCCGCGACCACATCCTCAAGATCGTCTACGAGGAGATGGTCAAGCTCGTCGGCGACTCCACGGAGATCCCGCTGGAGCCGCAGACGATCATGCTCGCCGGTCTGCAGGGGTCGGGGAAGACCACCACCGCCGCCAAGATGGCGTGGTGGTTCTCGAAGAAGGGGCTCCGTCCCGCGGTCATCCAGACGGACACCTTCCGGCCCGGCGCGTACGACCAGGCCAAGCAGATGTGTGAGCGCGCCGAGGTGGAGTTCTACGGCGATCCCGACGAAGAGGACCCCGTAAAGATCGCCCGCGAGGGGATGGCGGCGACCGACGACGCCGACGTCCACATCGTCGACACCGCCGGTCGACACGCCCTCGAGGCGGACCTCATCGACGAGATCGAGGAGATCGAGGAGGCCGTCAACCCCAACCTGAACCTGCTCGTGCTCGACGCCGCCATCGGGCAGGGCGCGAAGAAGCAGGCCAAGGAGTTCAACGACTCGATCGGCATCGGCGGCGTCGTCATCACGAAGCTCGACGGCACCGCGAAAGGTGGCGGGGCGCTGACCGCCGTCAACGAGACCGGGTCGTCGATCTCCTTCCTCGGCACCGGCGAGACCGTCCAGGACATCGAACGGTTCGAGCCCAACGGGTTCATCTCGCGACTCCTCGGGATGGGCGACCTCAAGCAGCTCTCGGAACGCGTCGAACGCGCGATGCAGGAGACGCAGGCCGAAGACGAGGACTGGAACCCCGAGGACATCATGAAGGGGAAGTTCACCCTGAAAGACATGAAGCGTCAGATGGACGCCATGAACAAGATGGGTCCCCTCGACCAGGTGATGGACATGATCCCCGGCCTCGGCGGCGGGCTGATGGACCAGTTGCCCGACGACGCGATGGACGTCACGCAGAACCGGATGCGGTCGTTCGAGGTCATCATGGACTCGATGACCGAGGCGGAGATGGAAGAGCCCCGCTCCATCAGTGCCTCACAGATCGAACGCATCTCCCGCGGCAGCGGGAAGGACGAGGAGACCGTCCGCGAACTCCTCGAACAGCACAAGATGATGGAGCGGACGCTCAAACAGTTCGGGCAGATGGGCGACGGCGACATGAAGCGGATGATGAAGAAACTCGAGAATCAGGGTGGCGGCGGCGGGATGGGCGGCATGGGCGGTGGCGGTCTCGGCCCGTTCGGCTAATCGCCGCCGTCCTGCCGGCGACGCGTCGCGCTTTCTCTTCTGCTTTCAGGCGTTCTTCGCCCGTCCGAGCTCCCGTGCAAGCGCAACGAGATACCCTAGCCCCGCTCGGACGTCCGGCTCACGGAGTGCTCGGACCATCCCGACCGGTCCGACCTGTTCGGCGTCGGCGGCGTTCGCCGCACCGACCGCGGTGAGGAGCGCTCCTACCCCCCGAGCGGTGTCGTCGTCGGCAGCGACGTCCGCCAGCTCGCCGAGTCGTCCACCCGTGTGTGCGAGCGACGTGACCATCTCGTCGTCCAGCGCCGCCGACCCGAGCGAGACCAGATCGCCCAGTGCGGCGAGGTCGTCAAGCGTCCCGTCGCGCTGGAGGCCGACGAGCGTCTCGACGGCCGCCGAGAGGTCGTCGGCGTTCTCGCCGACCGTCTCGCCGAGGCCGACCGTCTCGGGCGTCGCGAGTCCGTTCGCGGCCAGCGCGAGCGTCGTCGACGTGCCGGCGAGCTCCGCGACCATGTCGTCGTCGAGTCCGGAGACGGCGACGTCGGCCGCGTCCAGAAACTCGTTGACGAGGTCGAGCCGCTCGAGGAACCGTGCGACCTCGTGGGGGTTCTCCGCGATGGCCGCCGCCAGCGCGTCCGGTACCGTCTCGTCGAACGTCGTCTCGGTGTCAGTCATCGGTGTCTCCTACAGCAGCCCCCGTGCGGTCAGCCAGTACGCCTCGTTGTAGCCGAGTTTCGACCAGTGGACGAGTTTCGAAGGGTCCCGCACCTGCGGTTGGCGGCCGTACTCGAACTCGACGAACGTCGCCTCGTCCATCCCCGTCTCGATGAAGCAGACGGTCTTCCCGTCGAAGCGGGCGGTCGGCACCTGCCCGCGGACGCGACTGGCGATGCGGTCAGCGACGACGCCCGCCTCGTAGTGAGCGACGCTCCCGGCCTTGCTCGTCGGGACGTCCGCGACGTCACCGACGGCGTACACGTCGGTCGCGTTCGTCGCCTCCAGCGTGTGTTTGTCGACGTCGACCCAGCCGTCGTCGCCCAGTCCGGCCTCCGTCACGAGGTCGTTTCCGGCGTGCGACGGGATGGCGACGAGTAGGTCGTACGCCATCTCCTCACCCTCCATCGTCTCGATGAGCTTCGCCTCCGGGTCGATCCTCTCGGGGTTGAAGAACGTCTCGAGGTGGATGTTCCGCTCGTCGAGCAGCGGCGTCGCCCACTCGGCGATCGACTCCATCCCGTGGGCCCGCATGATGGGGTAGGTGTAGGTGAGGTCGACGTCCTCGCGCAGGCCGCGCTCGCGGAGCCAGTCGTCGACCATGAAGACGAACTCCAGCGGTGCGGCGGGGCACATGTGTGGCACGCCGACGACGCTGAGCACGAGGTGGCCCTCGGTGAACGTCGCCAGCGCGTCGCGGAGCGCCTCCGCCCCCTCGGGGCCGTAGAAGTGGTGACCGCCCTCTGTCAGGCCGGGCACCTCCTCGGGGACGAGCCGGGCACCCATCGCGAGGACGAGGTGGTCGTAGCCGACGATCTCGTTGCCGGTTTCGACCGTGACGGTCTCGCTGTCGGTGTCGACGGCGACGACTCTGTCGTACCGCACCTCGACTCGTGGGTCGAGCAGCTCGGCCACGGGTCGCTTCGCGTCCGCGACCGTCTTCTTCCCGAACGGGACGTAGAGGAACGTCGGCTTGTACACGTGGTCCGTGTCGTCGGTGACGACCGTCACGCGGACGTCGCCGGCGTCGATCTCGGCTTGGAGCTCGTCTGCGAGCCGATTCGCCAGCACCAGTCCGCCGGTGCCGCCACCGACGATGACGATCCGTTCCATCACGCTTTCTCCACGTAGATCGCCCAGTAGCCGTCCCGTTCGACGATGTCGAGCACCTCGTGGCCGGCTTTCGCCGCCCACTCCGGGACGTCGTTCGTCGACCCCTTCTCCTCGGTCAGTAGTTCGACGACGGTCCCCGAGTCGACGGTCTTCGTCTTTCCGATGAGATCCATCAGCGGTCCGGGACAGGTCGCTCCACGAGCATCGACGGTGACGTCGGCGTTGATCTGAGTTGTCATAGCTATCTCCTCGGCGACGACTGCCGTCTCCGCGTCGTCTCGCGCAGTCAGTTCGGACAGTCGGTCGCCGTTCACATCCAGACGTTCGCCCCCGACGACGATAGTATTGTGCACTGGTTCCAAGACTCTGAGAACGACCGCTAGTTCGACCAGTGGCGATCCGTGACGTCAGTTCTCTAGTAACGAGTGCAAGTCATCACTCTCCCGACCGCACGAAAGCGTGCGGTCGGGCGAGTAGACAGTTGCACGAGTTACTAGAGCCGTCGCTCGCGACGAGTCGGCGTACGGCGGTCAAAAAGAGTCGAACGGCGTGTCGTTACCGCTGTGTCGTTACCGCTGTAACGTCCGCGATTCGTTCCCGCAGCGTTTGCACGTGGTGACCCGGCACGGTGATTTGGCGAACTTCTGATTCTCCTCTCGGGGAGCGTCCGTGTGCGTCTCCTGAATCTCCATCGTCACTTCGTGCGGCGTGTCGTCACCACACACGTCACAGTGTTCTCGTTGATACTCCTCGTCGACGTCCGCAGGCATTCCGGTCATAGTGTGTACTCCAGTCACGCAGAACGAGTGCAACCAGAGTGCGAACCGTGCTCGACCGAGCACGTGCGAGCTAAAATACTGTCACGACCCCACCACGGGGGTGGACGCATCGCGAGTCGCGCTCGTTCTACCGAATGGCGACGCGCCAGACACATACCTCTGGTGGTTGTATATGCAGCCCTCCGATTCTCGCGTCGCTACAGTCGAACCGACGGTTCGGGCGCTCGTTCACGCCCGTTGTACCGAGCGACGACGTCGTCGACGGCGGCGCTCTGGACGACCGACTGCGGCACCGACAGCGGAGTGACGCTCACCTCCCCCTCGATGATAGCCCGACGGTCCGTCCCGACGGGGTAGGCGTGCCGGTGCGGTTCGAGCTGTGCGAAGAGGTCGCTCCCGGCCTCCGCCTGCTCCCAGTACCCCGCGTCGGCGCGTGCCCAGAAGGCGTCGCGGAGTTCGACCGTCTCGCCGTCACTCGCCTCGTCGGTCGCCCCGCCGTCTTCGGTCGCCGGTGCGACACCCGTGTCGAAGTCGGCGAAGGGGGTCGTCACGCGCATCCGGTCGCCGTCGGCGAGCGGGGCGTTGACGTTCAGGAAGTCCGCGCGACCGAGGAGGTCGCCGTCGACTGCCCGCTCGACGAGTTGCCGGGTCAGGCGGGCCGGTTCCTCGTAGTCGGCGTCCGCAGCCGGGAAGAACCCCTCGGCGCAGTAAGCAGAGACGGCGAGGCCGGGCGTCCCGAGGAACCCCGCCTCGACGGCCGCACCGACAGTGCCCGAGTGACCGAGGACGTACGACCCGACGTTCGGACCGAGGTTGGCCCCGGAGACGACGAGGTCGGGTCGGTCGTCGAGACTCCGGAGTCCGTAGGCCACACAGTCGGCGGGCGTCCCGTCGACCGCGTACCCCTCGTCACGTTCGTCGACGTCGACGGTGCGCGAACGGGCGCGGCCGACGCCGCTCTGGTTCGTCGCGGGCGCGACGACGGTGACGTCGCAGACGGCGGCGAGTTCGTCCCGGAGGGCGGCGAGTGCGGGACTGTCGATTCCGTCGTCGTTGGTGAGGAGGACGTGCGGGTCGGACATCGGTAACTACTCCGACGTTCGCGGCGAGAGGCGTAAACGCGTCGGAACCGACGGACCGTGGCAGTGCCTGTCGGTTGTACGGCCATTTATGCCGTCACCGTGTGTGAGTCGGGACATGAGCGTGCTCGAGGTCGCAGTCGAGGCGTACCGCGAGGCGGTCCCGGCGCTGGGTGCCAGCCTCCTCGGTGGACTCCTCGCGGGCGTCGTCCTCGGGGGGATGCGGGCGGAACTCGAAGCCGTTCCCGGACTGCTCGTGCTCGTCCCCGCCCTCCTCGCGACCCGTGGCAACGTCTACGGGAGCCTCGGCGCACGCATCGCGACCGCACTCCACCAGGGGTTGATCGAGCCCCGGGTGACCGGCGCCGACCGACGACTCTACGCGGCCGTCGCCGCCGCCCTCGGTAACGGCATCCTCGCGAGCCTGTTCGCCGCGGCGGCGGCGTTCCTCCTGCTCACGCTCCTCGGGTGGACCGTCGCCCCGCTGTCGACGCTGCTCGGTATCGCACTCGTCGCGGGCGTCCTCTCGGGGACGGTGCTCACCGTCGTCGTCGTCACCGTCGTCTTCGCGGGCTACCGCCGCGGCTACAACCCCGACACGCTCGTCGGGCCGGTGGTGACCACGACCGGCGACGTCTTCGGCATCCTGTTTCTGCTCGTCGCCGTCCGGGCCGTCCTCTTCGTGGGAGGGGTCGCGTGACGACCGAGTGGACCGTCCGAGCGATCACCCGGGCGATGCTCCCCGTCCTGCTCGTGCTGACGCTCGTCGAGATCGGCAGCGGCCTCGTCCTCGGGAGCTTCGAGGAGTCGCTGCTGCAGTTCCCCTCCCTGCTGGTGCTCGTGCCGGTCACCATCGGCACCGCGGGCAACCTCGGAAGTATCCTCGCGGCCCGCCTCTCGACGTCGTTCCACCTCGGGACGCTCTCCTTCTCGCCGACCGACGACGAACTCGCCGGCAACGCCATCGCGACGGTCGCCCTCGCCGTCTCGGCGTTCCCGCTCATCGGCGCGGGTGCGTGGTTGCTGACGGCGCTGCTCGGGTCGACGCAGTTGGCGCTCTCGACGGTGCTTCTCGTCTCGCTCACGAGCGGCGTCTGTCTGGCCGTCCTCGCCGTCGTCGTCACGCTCGCGGCGACCTACGCCGCCTACCGGTTCGAACTCGACCCCGACGACGTCGTCCTCCCGGTCGTCACCAACACCTGCGACGTACTCGGCGTGATCGTGCTGTTCGGTGCGGTCCGACTGTTCGTCTGACGGCCGGTTCCACCGTCCGAGAACGACCGACGGCCCTTTGACCGTCGCTCCCCGAGACGTCTCCGTGCAGTCGGTCGTCACCCTCGCCGAGTCGCTCGCGCCGCTTCTCGCCGACGTGCTCCCGCGAGTCGCCCGCATCGCGGCGTTCATCGCCGTCGGCGTCTTCCTCGCGAACGTCGCCGTCGGCTTCGGGCTCGTCGAACGCGTCGCCGCGCTCTCGCGGTATCTCACTCGCCCGGCGAACCTCCCCGACGAGGTGGGCACCGCAATCCTCACGACCGCGGCGTCGACGACGGCGGGCTACGGGATGCTCGCGGAGTTCCGCGAGTCGGGGACGCTCGACGACCGCGCGACGCTCGTCGCCGTCACGACGAACACGTTCTTCGGCTTCGTCCAGCACATCTTCACGTTCTACGTCCCCGTCCTCGTCCCGATCCTCGGACTGGAGGCCGGCCTCATGTACGTCGGTGCCCGCGCCGCCATCGCACTCGCCATCACGCTCGTCGGCGTCCTCGCCGGCGCGCTTCTCCTCGACGGAGCGACGCGGTCTCAGTCTGCGTCCGCCGTGGCCGAGACGGACGGCTCCGGTCGATCGGACCGAGCGAATCGAACGGGCCGAGCGCCGGCGACCGACGAGGCGAGCGAGACGGCGCGTGACGTGCTCCGGACGGCGGGCGAGAAGACGTGGTCGAAGCTCCGCGGCATCGTTCCCCGACTCGCCGTCGTCTACGTGCTCGTGACGCTGCTCGTCGAGACGACCGACCTCACGACGGTGACCCAGGCGGCCGCGCCGCTCACGTCGACCTTGGGGCTACCCGGTGCGGCCGTCCCCGTCGTCGTCGCGTTCACGTTCGACACGACCGTCGGTGCGGCGACCGTCGCCCCGCAGATCGGGTCGGTGTTCACCCCGCGACAGGCCGTCGCGACGATGCTCGTCGGCGGCATCGTCTCCTTCACCGTCTCGACGTTCAAGCGCTCGATCCCGTTCCAGTACGGCATCTGGGGGCCGTCGTTCGGGTCGAAGGTCGTCGCAGTCAACACCGCGTTGAAGATCGTGTTCATCGGCCTCGCCGTGGCCGTCCTCCTCGTCCCGTGAGGGTCTCGCCGATCGCTTCCGACTCGGTTCGGCCGGCCTCGATCCGTCGGCCTCGACTCGGCCGACCCCGATTCGGCTGACCTCGACCCGGTCGACCTCGATCCGGTCGGCCTCGACCCCCGGCGATGTGACTACCGGCGTCACGTCGAGTTCGGAGACAACGTTTTCTCCTCGTCTGTTGTTGTCACTACACATGGTGGACCGACGACACTACGAGTTCGACGGAACGGCCCCTCAGATCAGCGACGAAGCGTTCGTCGCCCGCGACGCGACGCTCGTCGGCGACGTACGGGTCGACGCCGACGCCAGCGTCTGGCCGGGCGTGGTGCTGCGCGGCGACGTCGGGGTCGTCCGCGTCGGCCGCGAGAGCCACGTCGGTGACAACGCGACGCTCCACGCGTCGGTCGTCGGCGACCGGGTGATGGTTGGCCACGGTGCGGTGCTGAACGACGCCACCGTCGAGGACGGCGCGCTCGTCGGCTTCAACGCGACTATCAACTCCGACGTCACCGTCGGCGCGCGCAGCATCGTCGCCTCCGGCGCCGTCGTTCCGGAAGGGTACGACATCCCGCCCGAGTCGTTCGTCCGCGGCGTCCCCGCTCTCGTCACGCCGCTCGCGGAGACGACGCTCGACCCCGAGGAGATCTTCGAGGCGCACCACTCCGGTGCGTACACGGACCTCGCGGCGCGTCACGGCGACCTGTTCGAGTGAACGTCGCGGCGCGACTCGTACTCAGTCGCGGCGACGGTCGGCGTCGACGGGTTTGCCGTCCTCGGTCGGCGGCGCGATGTGGGCGATGAACTCGTCGACGCTCGGTTCGCGGACGGTGACGTGGACGTCGATGTCGCCGAGTTCGTCGGGGTTGCCGACGGCGAAGTTGACGACGCCCTTGAACGCGGCTTGCTTCTTCAGCGCAAAGGAGAACCCCTCCTCTGTCTTGCGCTTCTCGAACTCCCGGCGGGCGGTGTCGAGGATCTCCTGTTCGTGGAGTCTGTCGGAGAACGGGTCGAGCGTGTGCGTCTCGGCGACGAGTTGGCCCGCCTCGTGGTCGAGTTCGGCGTTGGGAAAGAGGTTCGAGACGGCGTCGGCGACGCGGTCGGTCACCTCGGTGTCGCGGACGGGTGCGACGATGCGCACGTCGACGCTGTAGATCATCGCTCGGCCTCCGTCGGTGCCTCGGACCCGTCGTGGAGCAGCGTCCGGATCTGCGAGCGGAACGCCTCCAACGAACTGGTGTTGTCGACGACGACGTCGGCGTCGTCCATCACCTCGCCCATCCCGAAGCCGAGCTCGCGCTCGTCGCGGGCGCGGAGTCGTTCGACGTCGCCGTCGCTGTCGTCGCGGCCGCGCTCGCCGAGTCGCTCGGCGCGGAGTTCGAAGGGTGCCTCGACGCTGACGACGAGGAAGTCGTCGCCGAACGCCTCGCGAAACCGCTCGACCTCGTACGTCGAGCGCAGGCCGTCGACGAGGACGGTGTCGTGGTCGTCGAGGTGGTCGCGGATCAGCGGGAGCGAGCGGGCGGCGATGGCGTCGAGACCGTACTCCTCGCGGAGTGCTTTCGCGATTTCGCCGTGGTGTTCGGCGGGGTCGAGCCCCCTGTCGCGGCACTCCTGTCGAATCACGTCGCCCATCGTGACGACCGGGATGCCCGCCTCGCGGGCGACGGCGGCGGCCTCCCCTTTGCCGCTGCCCGGCAGTCCGACGGTACCGATGACTCTCATTAAGTGGCCATACACCGCTCCCGAGGTTAAGCCCTGTGAATGTCTGCTTTCTCGACGAAATCGACATACGGCTCCGCGACCGAGTGGTACGCATGGCCGAACGCTCGTTGGTAATCCGTGCGCTGTGGTTCGTCGTCGTCGGCTGGTGGGCGACGCCCGCCGTCGTCAACGTCGCGTGGTTCCTCAACGCGACGATCGTGCTCATCCCGGTCGGGATCAAGCTCACCAACCTCGTCCCGACGGTGTTGTCGCTGAAGGAACCGCGGTCGAGCGTCGCCCCCGAGGCGACTCGCGGCCAGCACTCGCTTCTCGTCCGCGGCGTCTACTTCGTGCTCGTCGGCTGGTGGTTCAGTTGGCTGTGGGCGAACGTGGCGGCGTTCCTCGCGGTGACGATCGTCGGACTGCCGGTCGCCTACTGGATGTTCAACCGCCTGCCGTACGTGACGTCGCTGTACCGCTTCGACGGGTAGCCGAAACCCACATCGCTTTTTAGGCCACCGCGTGTGGCTGTGTACGAGGGCACGTAGCTCAGTCTGGATAGAGCGTCGGACTTCTAATCCGACGGTCGTGGGTTCAAATCCCATCGTGCTCGTATTCCGCGTCGCGAACGACAGTGAGCGACCGGTATCGAGCCTCGTGGGTGTTGAAACAGGGAACGAAGCGAAGCGGAGTGACCGCGGTTCGAATCCCATCGTGCTCGTTCAGCCTCGTTTCACTCGGCTTCGCACGATGGAGTCCCACTCGCCCACTGCGTTCGCTCGCGGGACTCCCCTCGTGCTCGCTCAGTCCCGCTCAATCGGCCCTGCTCGACTCGTACGGCGTCTGGTCGCCAACCAGTACAAAAAGCCAGTCTATACGCTGGCGCACGGCTTTGTGACTCGACCACCAGTATATAGACGGTGATGACTCATGAGCGCCTCGACTGCGCGTCCTCCCTGGGACGACGATACCCGACCTCGCACCGTGCTCTCGCCGTCGAACTGTTCACGGGGGGTCGACGAGACTGGACAGCAGGTGTCGATCGTCTCTCTGACGGACGACGACGTCGAACCGCTCGTCTCGATGTATCGCGACTACGCGCCGGAAGATCGGTCGATGGGGCTCCCGCCAGTCAGCGAGCGGGAGATTCGTGCGTGGGTCGGACGACTTCACGAGCGCGGGACGACGTTCGTCGCGTGGCTCGGCGGCGACGTCGTGGCTCACGCGGGGTTCGTCCTACGGGAGAGTGACGACGCCGAGTTCTTCATCTACGTCCACGGCCGCGCTCAGGGTCGCGGTGTGGGGACTGAACTGACGCGTCACGTCTGCCGACAGGCCGCCGCTGTGGGACTCGACGCACTCGTCCTCTACGTCGCTCGGGACAACGACGCTGCACTCGCCGTGTTCCGGAAGGCCGGCTTCACCGTCACTGCTCGCCAGCCGCTCGACTTCGAGATGTGGCTCCCGTTGACGCCACTGACGGTCCCGGAGTCCTCGTCCGCTTCGGTTCGGTCGTGACGGAACGTGTCCCGGTCGGCCACAGCACATTTCATCCTCTCCGTCGAACGTGGTGGTATGGCACGACGATCCGCACCAACGACGGGTGGCGCTAGCCTGCTCATCATCATCGGAGCGATCCTGCTCATCTTCCCCGAGCCGGCTACCTCGGGGCTCGGACTGCTCCTGTTGATCATCGGCCTCGTCCTCTGGTTCCTGTAACCCGAACCGACGCGTCGCGGTCGTCGCTCGTTTTTTGTCGAAAAGAAGTTCGGACGCCGACGGAGCCGTCAGGCCGACGAGTCGTCTGTAGTCGAGGCGTTCCCCGTGGTCGAAGCGTTCTCGCCGGTCGACGTGTTGCCCTCCGTCTGTCCCGTCGCCCAGATGGTGTACTGGGTGAACTCGAGGTCGCCGTCGAAGACGACCTCGAACTCCCACGTCGCGTCCGGTTCGAGCGTGTCGGTCGACTCGCTGCTGTCGGTTTCGAACCGCCCGAGCGTGTCGCCGTCCTCGCTCTCGGGGTTGACGTGGACGACGACGAGCGAGAACGTCGTCTCGCTGACGTTCGTCACCGTCCCGCGGACGCCCTCGGTCGACCCCTCCTGGAAGAACGTGTGTTCCGTAATCTCGAGGTCGGCGTTCGACTCGGATCCCACCGTCCCCTCGACGTCGCCGCTCTCTGCGGTCGACGACGCGTTCGCGCCGTCGGACGTCTCTGTCGACTCGGTCGTGGTCGTCTCTCCGTCGGTCGTCTCTGTCGACTCGGTCGTAGTGGTCGCCTCGGCGGTTCCGTCGCTCCCGTCGGAACCGTTCCCGGTACAGCCGGCGATCGACACGCCGAGCATCGTCGCGCCTGCGCTCTTGAGAAACGTCCGTCGCTTGTCTGCCATTGTGACAACCCATCGTCAGTTCCTCGCGGGCGACGGGAATGAGTTGTGGCCGTCGACGACGCGGCCGTCTCGGCGACGCCGTCGCTCTCGGGAGCGAGATTTGCCGAAAGAAAGTCGGATCGGTGAACGCGTGGAACGCGCGGGCCGACGGTCGGTAGTCGATACGGGAACGGACTGGAGTGGGCGTTAGTGGCTCAGCGCCTGCTTCACATCGCGCCGCCCATACCGCCCATGCCGCCCATACCGCCCATGCCGCCGCCCATGCCACCGCCGCCCGGCGGCATGTCGTCGTCGCCGTCGTCGGGGTCGATCTGGCCACCGGAGAGGTCGCCAGCGGCGATGACGTCGTCGATGCGGAGGATCATGACGGCCGCCTCGGTGGCGGACTCGATGGCCTGCGTCTTCACGCGGAGGGGTTCGACGACACCCTCTTCTTCCATGTCGATGACGTCGCCGGTGTAGGCGTCCAGACCGGCACCGAACTCGCCGGCGTCGTGACGCGAGCGGAGGTCGACCAGCGAGTCGATGGGGTCGAGCCCGGCGTTCTCGGCGAGCGTGCGCGGGATGACTTCCAGCGCGTCGGCGAACGCCTCGATGGCGAGCTGCTCGCGGCCGCCGACGGAGTCGGCGAAGTCACGGAGTTCGAGGGCGAGCTCCGTCTCGGGTGCCCCGCCGCCGGGGAGAACCTTCCCGTCCTGCAGCGTCGTCCGGACCACGCCGAGCGAGTCGTCGATGGCGCGCTCGAGTTCGTCGACGACGTGCTGGGTGCCACCGCGGAGGAACAGGCTGACGGCCTTCGCGTCCTCGACGTCTTCGACGAAGATGCGCTCGTCGCCGCCGACGTCCTTCTGGGCGACCGACCCGGCGAAGCCGAGGTCGTCGGCCTCGATGTCGTCGACGCTGGAGACGACGCGTGCGCCCGTCGAGCGGGCGATGCGCTTGAGGTCGCTGTTCTTGACGCGACGGACGGCGAGGATGCCCTCCTTCGCGAGGTAGTGCTGGGCCATGTCGTCGATGCCGTCGCCGACGAAGACGACGTCGGCGCCGACGTCGACGAGCTTGTCGACCATCTCCTTCAGCTGCTCTTCCTCCTGGTCGAGGAACTGCTGGAGCTGGTCGGGGTCCGTGACGTTGACCTCGGTGTCGATCTCGGTCTCCTTCACTTCGAGCGCCCCGTCGAAGACGGCCACGTCGGCGTCCTCGACCATGTAGGGCATGTTCTCGTCGACGCGCTCCTTGTCGATGACCGCACCCTCGACGAGCTCGGAGTTGTCGATGGAGCCACCGACGAGCTTCTCGACGGAGACGTTCTCGATGTCGACTCCGTCGTCGTCGGCGACGGCCAGCACGGCGTCGACGACGAGTTCGGCGAGCAGATCCTTCGAGGACTCCGCACCCTTGCCGGTCATCGCCGTCGCGGCGATCTTGACGAGGGTCTCGCGGTCCTCCTCCGTCACGTCGATCGCCTTCGACTCGAGGAGTTCCTTCGCCTTCTCGGAGGCCTGGCGGTACCCCTGGGCGAGGGTCGTCGGGTGGATGTCCGAGTCGATGAGCTCCTCGGCCTGGTCGAGGAGTTCACCGGCGATGACGACGGCCGTCGTCGTGCCGTCGCCGACCTCGTCCTCCTGCGTCTCGGAGACTTCGACGATCATGTTCGCCGCCGGGTGGTCGATGTCCATCTCCTTGAGGATGGTCACGCCGTCGTTCGTGACGACGACGCCGCCCGACGAGTCGACGAGCATCTTGTCCATCCCTTTCGGGCCGAGCGTCGTCCGAACGGACTCGGCGACGGCCTTCCCAGCTGTGATGTTCATCGACTGTGCGTCCTTCCCGGAGGTGCGCTGACTCTCCTCCGAGAGTACAATCATCGGCTGATTACCCATTCGCTGAGCCATATTCACGCAGGGATTGTCTGTGGTTCTATAAAAAACCTTCGGTCCGAGGCTCGAGAAAACGCAAGACGTGAGTGACATGCCTCTCCGTGCCACGGTCTCCCAAAGGGGTGGTATAAACGGATATCGTCGTCGACGACGACCGTCGCTGGTCGTGTGAGAGCCGAAGCGGAGCGTCGAACTCGGTCGGCGTCGGGTTTACAACTGCTCGTCCGAGGGGCCGGAGAGCTGTGCGCCGCGAGTGAGTTCGTTGTGCTTCCGTTCGAGGAAGGAGTAGACTGCTCCGTGGGGCGCACCGTCGAGGATCATCCCGACCGCGCGGCGAACCGTCTCGACCTCCTCGGGTTGGCCGATGATGCCGAGCGTCGACCCGTAGATGACGACGTGGGCACCGGAGAGCTCCTCCATCAGTTCCCGGGTCCGGCCGTTCTCGCCGATGAGCCGGCCCTTCTGGCGCTTCATGTCGTTCTTGTTTCGCGTCGCCTCGCCGATGTCGATGAGGTCGAACATCCGCATGTCGTTGTCGAGCAGCGAGAGGGCGACTTCCGGTTTGAAGCCGCGACCGATGGCCCGGACGATGTCCGGAGCGGCGAGTCCCGTGACGGGGTCTCCGACCGAGTCGATGGCGACCGACCCGCTCTCGGAGTCGATGTCGAGCCGAACCTCGGCCCGACTCTCGATCTCCCGCATGGTCTCGCCGCCGTCACCGATGACGACACCGATGCGGTCCTGCGGAACCTTCACGTGTTGCATGAACGCTGCTACCCGTTCGAGCCGTTTAAGAGTTTGTTCGTCGTCGCTCCGTGCGGAGAACCGACACACGGAGACGCCGTCTCGGAGGTCGTCGACCCTCCCGTTCCGTCAGCCGAACACTCCCGAACCGAGTCGCTCGCGCTCCTCGTCGGTCAGCCGGTACGGGTCGACGACGTCGGAGATCGGCCCGTCGGGTCGTCGCCGCTGGTGTGCTTCGAGGAAGTCGGCGATGCGGTCGGCGGCGTGCAGTTTCAACTCCCCCGAGAGGAGGCCGCCGGAGCGGTAGTCGGCGGCCAGTCGCTCCAGTTCGGCGTCGTCCTCCTCGAAGAAGTAGTAGAGCAGCTGGTACGCCACGTCGACCGACGGATCGCCGCCGTGTCTTCGGTGCTCCTCGACGTCGCTGCGACCGCCGGAGTAGGCGTGGTCCAGCACCTTCTGTCGAACTGTCTCCCGGTCGTCGGTGAGCAGGATGCTCGGCGCGTCGTCGCTGCTGGACATCTTCCCGCCGCTCCCGCCCAACTGCGGTAGGAACTTCGACAGCAACGCCGCGGGTCTCTCGACGTCGTACCGCCGTTTCGCCGCCAGATCACGGCAGACGCGGACGTGGGGGTCCTGGTCGACGGCGATCGGGACGAGCGTCGGGTGGGGGCCGTGGACGAGTTGGGGTAAGAGGAGATGCGTCGCCTGTACCGCCGGGTAGAAGCCGAGACCGACGTTCGGCGGCGGGCCGTAGACGGCCTCGACGGTCGCGGGCGTCAGCTCCGACGCGAACTCGGCGGCCAGCGGGTAGATCACGTCGGCGTCGGCGGTGTCGACGACGATTCTCGTTCGCTCCGGGTCGAAGCCGACGGCGACGAGGTCGCGGACGTTCTCGCGGGCGTGTTCGTGAACCTCGTCGAACGAGCGGTCCTTCGAGAACCGCTTCTCGTCGTCGGAGAGCGGGACGTAGACGTACGCGCCGGTCTGCTCTTGGAGGTACTTCGCGTGGTAGAAGTGGTAGGCGTGGCCGAGATGCATCGGCCCGGAGGGGCCGATACCGGTGACGATGGAGACGGTGTCGCCCCGGTCGGCCGCTGCGGTGAAGCGGTCGACGTCGCGTCCGGCGTAGAAGACGCCACGACGGACGAGGCGGTGGGCTGGCTGGGGGAAGTCGGCGATCTGTTCGTCGGTCAGTTCGTCCGCGCCGAACTGTTCGAGGAGACGGTCGTAGTCGACGTCGCCCTCGACGGCGTACGGCGTGACGGTGAACTCGTGCATGTGGTGTGGATGTCGCTGGTGCTCGAAGGTCGGTGCGTGAGGAGAACGAAGTGAGCACCCGCGACCGGGGACGCCGGGTTACGCCACGGCGGCGACGACCGCGAGACTGTCCGCTCTCGAGGCGTGCGGCCACCAGCGCCAGCAGAGGTGACAGTCGAGAGCGGACTGCATCGACCGTCCGTAGTCGGCCACGTCAGAAAACGGTTCCGCCGCCGGTCCGTCGCGCTCGTCGTCCCGTCGTTTCACCTAGTGTGACTCTTCGACTACTGTCGCTCGGAGTGGACCTCCAAGTCGAGACTCCCGTTGCGCTCGAAGCGCGTGTACGGGACGTCGAAGACGAACGACGCGTCCGCACTCGCGCCGTCGTCGATCTCGAGTCGTTCGGACTGGTCTAACTCCTGTTTCTTCTCGCCCTTTCCCGCCGTCACGTTCGCGATGAGCGTCACCGTGGTCGGTTCGTCACTCCCGTTCTCTACTGTCGCGGTGACCAGCAGAGTTCCGTCGTCGCTCTCTCCGTAGTCGAACTCGGACACTTTCACCTCGACTGTCATATCCGTGTTATCATCGTACACGTATCTAAACGCTCTGGCTAGCGCTGCGTCCCACCGACGACCCGTGACACCGGGCGCACCCGGCCGCTCACTTGTCCGGTTCGACGTCGGTGACGTACTCGTAGAGGTCGTCGTCGTCGACGTCGATTCCCTGTCGGGTGAAGAAACTCGCGACGTTCGTACAGTCGCGCCGGAGGAACTCGTCAGCGTTCGGGTGGTGAATCGTCACGGCCTGCCCGAGGTCGATGACGAACAGTTCGCCTTCGTGGATGATGAGGTTGTACTCGCTGAGGTCGCCGTGGATGAGCCCGGCGCTGTAGAGCCGTCGCATGTACTCGCGGACGACCTCGTAGGCCGTCTCGGGGTTCTCGACGTTCACCTCCGAGAGTCGACGCGCGCGCTCTTCGACCAGTCCGGCGAGTTCCATCACGAGCACGTTGCGCTCGACCGCGATCGGTTCGGGGACGCGCACGCCGGCCTTCCGGGCACGTTCCAGGTTGGCGAACTCCTTGCGGACCCACGCGAGGACGATCTTCCCCTTGTCGTTGCCGATGCCCTGGAACCGGGGGTCGCCTTCGAGGTAGCTCCGCATCTGCCGGAAGTTCGAGGCGTTGATGCGGTAGATCTTCACGGCGACGTCCGTCCCCTCGCGGCCGAGCGCCTCGTAGACGTTCGCCTCCTTCCCCGTGGAGATGGGACCGCCGAACGCCTCGATGTGGCCGTCCTGGACGAGTTTGTAGAGGGCGGCGAACGTCGCGTCGTCGAACACCGACTGTTCGACCTTGAACTGGTCGGCGTCCTTGATGCGCTTTCTGAACTCGCTGAACTCTCTGTCGCGCTTCCGCGCGATCCGGTCGGCGTCGGTGTCGGAGACGTCGATCTCCTCCCACTCGTCGCCGAACCCCTCGGCCTCCTCCGGTTCGATCAACTCGAACTCCCCTGTCATCTACTCTGTGATACGGCCCCCGGCCTGAAAAGGGGTACAGATGTCCTGTTCGGGTCGACAGCCGAAACAGTCCACAACGGTGAGAAACTGTCGTCTCGGTTTATGCTCTCTCACCGCGCAGTTTCGCCCGAAGTGTCAAACTATGGGTGTCATCGACAGAGCGCGCGGGCTGTTCGGCGGCGGCGAGAAACGAACCCTGTACCAGTGCAACGCCTGTATGGAGACGTTCGTTCCGGACGGAGCGGCGGACCCGAAAGAGCTCCGGTGTCCGGTCTGTAACGACCCGAACGTCCGCGAACGGTAACGACTGTTCGGGCCGGACGTTCGGGAGAACCGACTGCGTCGTCGGTCGTCAGTGGATGTGGCCTTCCTCGCGGAGCTGGTCGGCCTCGGACTTCTCGTAGCGCCAACTGATGTCGGCCTTCTCGTCCTGCCAGTCCCACGGTTCGACGAGCACGACGTCGTCTTCGCGGATCCACACTCGTTTCTGCATCCGACCGGGGATGCGGGCGGTTCGCTCGGTGCCGTCCGCACAGCGCACTTCGACGCGGTTCGCGCCGAGCATGTTCGTTACGACTGCAAACACCTCGTCGTCGTCCGGCATTCGGAGGTCGCGTCGCTGTCCAGACTCGCTCATACTCGAACGTCACGGCTCCGGACAGTTATGTGTTGTTGCCGCGTCTCGCTCCGGTTCGCGGAACTACTCGACGTCCGCGCGAGCGAACCGGCGGTAGCCGAGCACCAGCGGAACGACGCCCCACGCGGCGAGGATGACGAAGCCGACCCACTCCTGGGCGTAGAACGCGGTCGACTCGGGGTAGAACGTGATCTCCCGATACTCGGGGATGACCGCCCGCGCGGTGTGCATGAACGCCGTCGAGGGGTTGAGCATCCCGACGAAGTTGAACCAGTCCGGGAGCCCTCCGTCCGGGATGTCCTGTCCGTAGATCGCCAACTGGAGCACTAACAGCACGACGTCCCACCCCAAGATGAAGAGCGAGTACAGCGCACTCGCGCCGACGAACGCTCTCGTACGGGACCGAAGCCCCGCGGAGAACCCGGTCGCGAGGGCGGTGTAGACGGCACCGTAGAACGCCGTCAACAGCGTGTAGAGCACGAACACCTCGACGTCGAACGACTCGTAGGTGAGCAATGCGACGACCCCAGCCGCGGCGTAGCCGACCAACACGGCGACGACGACGACTCCGGTCCGTCCGACGAACTTGCCGAACACGACGTCGGCACGGGAGTTCGGCAGTCCGATCAGGAGACGGAGGCTCCCGCTCTCGCGCTCGCCGGCGACCGTGTCGTAGGCGACGACGAGACTGATGACCGGTATCAGAAACACCGTCGGCTGTCGCATGCTGTTCAACAGTGCCAACGTGCTCTCGTCGACGGGACTATCCTGGTACGGGAGGGGAATCCATTGTATCGCGGCGAGTCCGGCCGCGAAGAGGGTGAACAGGAGGACGAGCGAGACTAGCGTGTACGACCGGATCGAGTCCTCGAAGTCCTTCCTGACGACGGCGGACAGACTCATGACAGCAAATCGACCGGTCGGCCCTTAGCTCTTGTGTGGGCAGGATACCGTCGCTCGAATCGGACATCCGAGCAGTGTTCCGCCGGTTCACCGCCTCTCGACCGCGACCGTCGGCCGTGATTTTAAATAAGGGTGGCGAGAAGCGCCGGTGTCCCTCCATGGTACGTAGTCTCTCCCGCTGGTTCGACTCGAAGTCGTTCTCGGTTCAGCTACTCGTTCTCGCACTCGTCCTCGACCCGATCGGCTTCGCCTCCGGCTACCTGCTCGCGCCGTCGCTGGGCGTCGATCCGCTGATGGGCGGCGTGTACGGTCTCGTCGCCGCGAGTTTCCCGATGTCGTGGCACGTGATGCAGCAGTCTAGGTGAGCGCAGCGTCGACCTGCTGTCGAGACGAACTGTTCCGGTCACGAGCGCATCCCTCCCGAAAGCGACAGGTTTACTCTCGACGCTCGAAACTCCCCTGCTATGCTCGACAAACTCGGAACGACCGGTCTCTTCGGCGTCGTCCTCCTGGTCGTCGGTATCGCCGTCGTCGCGGTTCGCGCACCTGTCGTCGCCGCCGGCATCACGCTCTCGCTCGTGGGTCTCGGTCTCGTCGCGAAGGGGCTCGTCGGCAACGTGCTGTCGATGTTCGGGATGGCCTGAGTCGGCCGTTCCACCCAAACGACAAGAAGGGCGGCGACGAGAGGTGAACCATGGACTCGCTTTCCGACCCGGACGCGCTCCGAACGCGGTCGGACGTCGCGTTCAGCGAGGAACGAACCGTCGACGACCGAGCGGGGTTCGACTACTTCGCGGCCATCGGCGGACTGGTCGCCGTCGGCGTCACCAACCACGCCGGCGCGGTTCTCCTGATGAACAGTCCTGACGGATGGCGACTCCCGTACGGACCGGTGGCCGACGACGAGGACTGGCTGGCCGCCGGGCGACGCCTCGGCGAGACGCTCACCGACGCCGAGATGGCGGTCGACCGGGTGGAACGCGTCACGAGAGTGACGCACTCGACGAACGCCGACGACCGGGAAGCGACGAGCTACGACGTCGTGCTCCGCATGGAACCCGTCGAGGGCGAACCGCTCGGTGCCGACCCGAGCTTCGGCCCGTGGGAGGAGCTTGACGTCGAGTGGTTCGACGCCGTCCCCGACGACCTCTACCGGAACCACGGCGACGCCGTCGACGTTCGACTGTTCGTCGAGTGACTGCAGTCTCGGTGTTTCTCCGCTCTGTCTGCCAAAAAAGCCGTGTCGACTACTGCTGCGTCTGAATCTTCTCGCGACCCGGTGCGATGAGTTCGTCGAGGTACGACGCCAGCGCGGTCTTGGCGTCCATCGGGTGGAGTTCGCCGGATTCGAGATCCGCCTCGAGCGACTCGTAGTCGTCGTAGGTCAAGTCGCCACCGTACTCCTCGGGCCGTTCGACGACGACCTGCTGGAACCGTGGGAAGACGTGGTACTCGAAGATCTGCAGGACGGGGTTCTCGCGGTCGTTACCGTCGTCGTCGGGGTCGGGGTGGGCCGTCGGCGGGCAGAACGCCGCGTTGACCTTCTCTTCGATGTCCTCCGTGGAGTCCTCCATCGAGATGGTCGTCCCCGTCGACGAGGACATCTTGCCGACGCCCGTCGAGAGGTCGGCGATGAGCGGCGTGTGCAGACAGGTCGGCGACTCCTCGTCGATGGCCGGGAGGACGTCGCGGGCGAGCATGTGGACCTTCCGCTGTTCCATCCCGCCGATGGCGAGATCGACGTCGAGGTAGACGATGTCGAGCGCCTGCATCAGCGGGTAGACCGCCTGTGACACCTTCGCCGACTCGCCGCTCTTGATCTCGGCCATCGCTCGCTCGGCCCGCGACAGCGTCGTGTTGAGCTCCAGTGCGTGGAGGTCCAGCACGTACTGGCGGTCGAACTGGAACTCCGACCCGAGGACGAACTCGGTCTGCTCCTCGTCGAGACCGTACGCGAGGAACTGCGCCTTCATCCGCTCGGCCGTCTCGCGGATCTCCTCGAAGCTCCCCTTGTCGTTGAGGTAGGCGTGGACGTCTGCGAGGAGGACGGTCACGTCGAGACCGGCCTCCTGCAGTTCGATGAGTTTCGTCGCCGTCAGCATGTGACCGATGTGGAGGACGCCCGAGGGTTCGTAGCCCACGTACGCCCGCTTTCCGTCGGGTGCTTCGGCTAGCGCGCGGACCTCGTCCTCGGTGACCACCTCGGAGGCGTTCCGGGTGATCCGTTCGTAGGCGTCCATACTCGTGTGAAACTCGGGGGGCGGGATATGACTTCTGGATGTGTGCGAACGGTTCGGCGGCTCGGTCGACGTCTCCCGCTCCGTCTCGTTCGCTCGTGGCACGACCCTCGCATATCGTCGTGTTTATCGGTCGGGCTTCGAAATCTGAGAGCGATGAATCCGCTCCACGCTCGGTACCCGTTCTTCGAAGGTGCGCGTGAGGCGGTCGAGGCGTCCGGCGTCGCGCTGCCGACGCTCGTCGCCGAGGACGCGCCGGCCGTCGCTCGCGGACGAGAACGGGTCGAGCGGGCGCTGCTCTCGGGGACGACGGCGTCCGAGACCCCCCGCGAGTGGAGCGTCCAGGACGAACTGCTCTCCTACCCGATCGCCCGCATCCTCGTCTCGCTCGTCGACGCTCCGGCGGCCGTGCGGAAGTACGCCGCCGCCGAGGCCGCCACCGCCGCCGACCGCTTCGCCGCCGACTTCGAGACGGCCGACGACGGGCTCAAGAGCACCAGTCGGCGGCGTCTCTCGCTGGACGACGTGCTCCGGGAGTTCGACCTGGTCGACGACGTCCGGGCGGAACCGACCGAGCGCGGTCGCGACCCCGACTGGTTCCGCGTCGCGCTCGGGTCGTATCTCGCGCTCGTCGACCCCGACTGGGGCGAGCGGTGGCGACTCGTCAACTGCGAGGTCGTCGACGGCACCGTCCGCGTCGAACGCGTGGACCTCTCGAGACTCCTGCGCGAAGCGGTCGAACGCCGGGTCGCCGACGGGTTGCCGTTTCAGGTCCGCGGCACCGCCGGCGGCGACGCCCTCGCCGAGTCGCTGGCCGAGGAGGTCGGGACGCTCAGAGACCTGCTCGCCGACCACCGCGACGTCCGCGACATCGACACCGTCGCGCCCGACCGCTTCCCGCCGTGTATGTCGCACCTGCTCGACCGGGTCCGCCGCGACAACGAACTCGACGCCCACTCGACGTTCGCGCTCACCGCCTTCCTCACCGGAATCGGGATGGACACCGACGAGATCGTCCGCTTCTACCGCGACACCGCTCTCGACGAGGAGACGGTCCGCTACCAGACGGAGTATCTCCGCGACGACACCGGGACGCAGTTCGCCGCACCCACCTGTGCGACGATGCAGGCCTACGGTGACTGCGTGAACATGGACGAGCGGTGTGAGACTATCGCCCACCCGATGAGCTACTACGAGAAGGCGCTCGACGAGGCCGACGAGGTCCGCGACTGGCGCGAACGCGAGGCGTGAGACCTACCGCGAGAGGAAGAAACCGACGACGGCCATCGCGACGACGAACAACACGATCGCACCGATGAGCGCGAGACCACCGGTCCCGGTGAGACTGGGGCCGTAGACCCCACCGATTGCGACGATGAGTGCGATGAAGAAGCCGACTGCGACGACGGAGACGATGATTTCCTTGAGCGTCTCCCCTTCGATAGCCATGCCCGGCCGTTTCCGCGGACGTAGTAAAAGGACTTCGGAAACACTCCCCTCTCGAGTCCCCGGAAAACCACGAATTCAGCGATTTCTGCGCCTCAGCCGAAGGTTTAGGTGTCTACGGCCCCTAACTCTGTCGACGACGAGGCGACAGCCTCGTGATACCCATGACGCATCCAGAACACACACCAGCGTCACCGCGATCGACCCCTGCGAACGCACCGACGACTCTGCCAGCCGACGGCTTCACCGGGCGGGCGCTCCGCGCACGGACCGAACCGATGGTCGTCCGACCGCTTCGAGACGACCGCTACGTCGTCGAGACCGACCACGGTACCTACGTCGTCGACTTGGACGACCGTTCCTGTACCTGCCCCGACCACGCGATCCGCGGCGCACGCTGCAAACATCTCCGTCGCGTCGCCATCGAAGTCAACGAGGGCCGCGTCCCGCCGCCCGGCAAGCGAAGCGCCGTCTGTGCGGTCTGCGGCGTCCGGACGTTCGTTCCCCTCGCCGAACGGGGGCCACAGCTGTGTGAGACCCACCGCTTCACGCCGGGGGAGTTCGCCCGCGACCGCGAGACCGGCAGCGTGCTCGTCGTGACGGCGCTCACGACCGAACGGGCCGACGAGTACGAGACTGAGGAGGGGCGCACCGTCGCCGACTACGAGACCAACGTCCACTACGGCGGTCACGAACCGGTCGTCGAGGCCGCCTACGTCGAGTCGCTCCGCGCCGTCGACGGCGTGGTCGACTTCGGCGGCGTGAAACGCTACGGCTTCCCCGCCTCGCGCCTCCAGCGACTCGGACGGAGCCACCCACGCGTGGCCGCCGCGCCGACGACGGACGCCGCGCCAGTGTAACTCGAGTCGGACCAGTCGGACGCGAGACGGCCGGAACTCACTCGAGCATCTCGGCCGCCTCGTCGACCGAGACGACGCCCTCCTTCACCGCGTTGAGCACGTCGCGGACGCCCTTCGAGGGACCGTCGTCCGGTTCGGCGTGGTCGGCGAGCGTCGTCTTCTTCGACGTGCCGACGAACTCGTCGAAGTCGACGCCGTCGGCCAGCGCGGTCTCCTTCTTGACTCGGTAGTTGCCGCCGTCGGTCGTGTAGAGATCCGCCGGGTGGAAGAAGTACCAGTCCTCGCGGTCGAACCGGACGCCGATGCGGGGTTTCGCCCCGAAGTTCTTCGAGAAGTAGACGAGCGCTTCGACCTCCTCGCCGGTGAGATAGATGGGGTTGCCCGAACTCGACTTCGCTTCGACGGCGTAGAAGGTGTCGCCGTTGCCGGCGAGCACGTCGGGGAGTTCGCGCGTCGTCGCGCCGCCGCTGGCCGGCGCGCGCATCACGGCGAACCCGGCCTCGTCGAGTCTGTTGACGAGTTCGCGTTCCCGCCTGTCACCTTTCCTGTTGGCGGCCATACTCGGACTGGCAGGTGGGCGGGCTTAAGTCGGACGACCTACGTCGGTCGACGCCCGCGTCGAGTCACTCGGTTCAGGTCCCGTGGGCCCACGAGCCCATGTACTCGCGCTGCTCCTCGCTCAGCGAGTCGAACTCGATGCCCTCTGCCTCCAGCTTGATCTCGGCGACTTCGCGGTCCAGGTCGTCCGGCACGTCGTGGACGCCGGCGTCGTACTCCTCGTCGTTCTCGACGAGCTCGCGGACGCAGACGGCCTGCACGCCGAACGACTGGTCCATCACCTCGACCGGGTGACCGAGTGCGAGCGGTGCGGCGAGGTTGACGAGTCGCCCCTCGGCGAGGACGTTGAGACGACGGCCGTCGGCCATCTCGTAGGCCTCGACACCGTCGCGGGCCTCGTACCGGTCGACCGCGAGGTCGTCGAGTTCGTCGAGGTTGATCTCGACGTCGAAGTGCCCCGCGTTGGCGAGGAGAACGCCGTCCTGCATCTGCTCGAAGTGTTCGCGGGTGACGACGTCGCGGTTGCCCGTCGTCGTGATGAAGACGTCGCCGACCTCCGCCGCTTCGGCCATCGGCATCACGTCGTACCCCTCCATGTGGGCTTCGAGCGCGCGCCGGGAGTCGACCTCGGTGACGATGACGTTCGCGTTCTGGCCGGCGGCCTTCTTGGCGACGCCCTTTCCGCAGTAGCCGTAGCCGCCGACGACGACGTTCTTGCCGGCCCACGAGAGGTTCGTCGTCATGGCGATCGTGGCGAGAGAAGACTCGCCGGTGCCGTGGACGTTGTCGAACAGCCGTTTCATCGGCGTGTCGTTGACGGCGAAGACCGGGTACTGCAGTTCGCCGTCCTCGTCCATCGCTCGCAGGCGGTGAACGCCGGTCGTCGTCTCCTCGGCCCCGCCGAGGAGCGTGTCGACGAGGTCGGGGTACTCCTCGTGGACGAGGTAGACGAGGTCCATCCCGTCGTCGACGGTGACCGTCGGGTCGAAGTCGAGCGTCGCCCGCAGCGCCTCGTAGTAGCCGTCGTCGTCGACGCCGCGGACGGCGTAGGAGGTGATGTTGTCGTGGGCGTCGAGCGCGGCGCTCACGTCGTCGTGCGTCGACAGCGGGTTACAGCCGGTGATCGCCACCTCTGCACCGCCGAGCGCGAGCAGTTCGACGAGGTTCGCGGTCTTCGCCTCGACGTGCATCGCCATCGCGATACGCTGGCCGTCGAGCGGTTTCTCCGCTTCGAACTCCTCGCGAAGTGCCTGCAGGATCGGCATATGCTGGAGCGCCCAGTCCATCTTGCGGCGACCCTCTTCGCGAGCACTTTCGACGTCGTCGAGATGCTCGCTGATCGGGGGATACGTCTCGCTCATACGTCTGGATGGGGTCAGGGCGGTGAAAACGATACCGAAGGCGGAACGACGTCTGAAACGACGTGTCCGCTCGCTGTCCCCGTGCTCGACGAGGGGTTCGAGTCGTTCGTCAACGAACCGACGAGCTACCTCTTGCCGTTTCCGTTTCCGTTCCCGTTACTCGGGTGTCCGTCTCCGTCGGGACCGTTCTCGCGCGTGTCGGTCTCTTCCGACGCTGCGGTCTCCTCGTCTCGCGTCTCGTCCTGTCCCACGTCACCCGACTTGTCCTCGTTCGACTTGTCCGGACCCCCTGCGTGCTCGGGCTTTCCGTTGTCTCTCTTGTCTGGGCCGCCAGCCTGTTCGGGTTTGCCTTTGTTCGCCTTGTCTGGTCCACCCGCCTGCTCGGGTTTGCCTTTGTTCGCCTTGTCCGGGCCGCCAGCGTGGTCCGGCTTCTTGTCGTTGCTCGGGTTGTGCTTCTTCACGAACTCCGAGACGTACTGACCGATCCCGCCCTCGCTGTCCGTCCCGTCGAGGAGCCCGTGGACGAAGAAGGAGACGCGCTGGCCGAAGTTCGCGAACGTCTGTTCGGTGAGCTTCGCCGTCGTCTCGTCGGTGAGATCACCGCTCGTCGCGGTGACGGTCACCGTCGTCGACTCGGCCGGCGCCGGGAGCGAGACGGTCCCGTCCGTCCCGGTTCGGTAGGAGCCGGTGCCGGCGTACGTCCCCTCGCTCGTCACCTCGACCGCGGCGCCCGAGACGGGGTCGCCGTACTGCGTCACCGTGACGGTCGCCGTCCTGTCGGAGTTCTGGTCGGCGTTCACGTCGAGGGAATCCCCGAGTGCGAGCAGTTCGACCGTGGTCTCGGCCGATCCGGTCTCCGTCGCGGCGGCCACGGTCAGTTCGACTGTCTCCTCGGGGACGGGGAGCGTGACGGTTCCGTTCGCGTCCGTCTCGTACTCGCCGCTGCCCGCGTACGTCTCCTCGTCTGTCGCGGCGACGGCGACCGTCGCGCCCTCGACGGCCGTCCCGTCTTCGGTGACGGTGACGACGGCTTCGCCGGTGTTCCCCGCCTGTTCGACGCCGACGGCGACGTTCCCCGTCGACTGTGCCGCGACTGTGCCCGCGGCGCCGGCGATGCCCGCGAAGACGAGCAGCACCGCAGCCGCGATCGCTGTGATCTGGTTCTCGGTGTTCATTGCGACCTGTCCATGAACGATGAGTGATATAAACTGGGTTCGTCGTTCACCTGGTTCGTTCCGTTCAACGAACGGCTCACATCGTTCATCAGCGTTTAGAAACTTCTTCGAAAGCGTAGTTTACTGATTGGAATAGTATTATTCCGGAGCTGTTCGGCGGCCCGTTATCAGCTGTGAAAACGCCAGTTCGGCTACGCGGCGCGCTCGGCGAGGTCCGCGGCGTGCTCCCGGGCGCGCTCCAGCACGGCCGACTCGTCCATCGTCAGCACCTCGCGATCCCGCATGAGAACCTGCCCGTCGCAGACGGTGTGTCGCACGTCCGACCCGCGGGCGGCGTAGGCGAGGTGGCTCACGAGGTCGTGGGGCGGCGTCAGATGCGGCGCGTCGAGGTCGACGACGGCGAGGTCGGCGTTCGCACCCGATTCGACGACGCCCGACCGGAAGCCGAGCGCGTCGGCGCTCCCCTTCGTCGCCAGTTCGACGACCGTCTCGGCGCTGACGGCGCTGGCGTCGTCGGCCGCGAGCTTGCCCAGCATCGCCGCGTCGCGCAGTTCGTCGAACATGTCGAGGTCGTTGTTCGAGGCCGCGCCGTCGGTGCCGATGCCGACCGTCACGCCGGCGTCGAGCATCCGCTGGACGGGTGCCATCCCGCTCGCGAGCTTCATGTTCGAGGCCGGACAGTGGACGACGCCCGTCCCGCGCGACGCCAGCAGGTCGATCTCCGTCTCGTCGACGTGGACGCCGTGGGCGACGAAGTCCGACGCGCCGAGCATCCCCAGGCCGTCGGCGTACGCCAGCGGGCGCTCGCCGCGTTCGTCGACGATGGGGTCGACCTCGTCGGTCGTCTCGTTGGCGTGGAAGTGGACCGGGATGCCGTCTTCGCGCGCCTCGGCGACGCTCTCGCGGAGGTACTCCTCTCCCACCGTGGTCAACGAGTGGGGCATGTACGCCGTCCTGATGCGCCCGTCGGCAGCGCCGTCGTACTCGCGGGCGACAGAGAGGCTCTCGTCGACGTCGGCGCGTGCACCCTCGTCGTCCTTGACGACGGTGACGACGCCGTGACCGACGCGGGCCCGCAACCCGGCGTCGTCGACGGCGTCGACGATCTCGGGCACCTCGAAGTACATGTCGGCGAACCCGGTCGTGCCGGATTTGATCATCTCCAGCACCCCCAGTTCGGCCCCGACGTGGACGTCTTCGGGCGTCAGCTCGGCCTCGGCCGGCCAGATGTCCTCCTGCAGCCACGCGTCCAACTCCTTGTCGTCGGCGTAGCCGCGCAGTAGCGTCATGGCGACGTGACAGTGGGCGTTGACGAGCCCCGGCATCACCAGGCCGCCCGAGGCGTCGAGCGTCTCGTCGGCGGTAGCGAGATCCGACCCGACCTCGAGGATCGTCCCTTCGTCGGCGTCGACGAGGACGTCCGCCTCGACGACCTCCATCTCCGGCAGGAGCACCTGCCCGTCCGCGATGAGGAGCGTACTCATGTCCGAGCGTTCCGCGGAGGGCACATTAGGTGGTGTGGTTCGTGACGTGGAGGGCAACGGCCCGTGGAGGGAAAGACAGTTCTCCCGCGGGCGTGAGAGACCGGTATGCGCATCGCCGTGCCCAACAAGGGGCGCATCCACGACCCGACGATCGACCTGCTCGAACACGCCGGCCTCCACATCGAGAACGGAGCGGAGCGTAAACTGTACGCCGAGACCGTCGACCCCGACGTCACCGTGCTGTTCGTCCGCGCGGCGGACATCCCCGAGTACGTCCGCGACGGCGCGGCCGACCTGGGTATCACGGGCTACGACCAGGTCCGGGAGTCGGGCCACGAGTTGACGGAACTGCTGGACCTCGAGTTCGGCAAGTGTCGACTCGTCCTCGCCGCCCCCGAGGACGGCGACATCGAGGACGTCCAGGACGTCGACGACAAGAGCGTCGCCACCGAGTTCCCCACCATCGCGCGTCGCTACTTCGAGGAGCAGGGCGTCGACCCCGAGATCGTGAAGGTGACGGGCGCGACCGAACTCACCCCCCACGTCGAGATGGCCGACGCCATCATCGACATCACGTCGACGGGGACGACGCTCGCGGTCAACCGACTGGCCGTCGTCGACGAGGTGCTCTCCTCCTCCGTGCGCCTCTTCGCCCGTCCGGACGTCACCGACGATCCGAAGGTCCAACAGGTGACGATGGCGCTGCGCTCGGTGCTCGCCGCCGACGGCAAACGCTACCTGATGATGAACGCGCCCAAGGACAGGCTGGACGACGTCCGGGAGGTCATCCCCGGGATGGGCGGCCCGACGGTGATGGACGTCGCCGGCGACGAGATGGTGGCGGTCCACGTCGTCGTCGACGAACGCGACGTGTTCTCCGTCATCAGCGACCTCCGGGAGGTCGGCGCGTCTGACATCCTCGTCACCGAGATCGAGCGGTTGGTCGAGTAGAACCGACGCCCACCGACTCCGTTCAGGCGTCGTCGTCCCCTCGACGCCCTCCCGTCCGCAACTCCGGCGTCGTCACTCCCGGATGCACCCCGACCTCCCCGTACCGCCAGCGGACCCACGCGACGATGGCCGCGCTCCCGAGCAGCATCGCACCCACCCCGAGCAGCCCCGCCTCGGGGCCGAAACTCCCACCCGTCACCAGATCCGGCCCCTGTTCACGCGTGGCGACGACCGTCGCGTCGACGCCGAGACCGCTCACCGGGAAGCCGTAGACGCCGCCCTGAAACAGGTTCCACGTGATGTGGAGGCCGACGGGGATGGCGAGCTCGTTCGTCAGCACGTAGCCGAGCGCCAGCATGACCCCTGCGAGCGTGATCGTCACGGTGCTCACGAGCGAGGCGCTGGGGTTGCTCGCGTGGAGCAGTCCGAAGACGCCCGAGGAGAGGGCGACGGCGACGGCGACGGCCCAGCGTTCGCCGACGTAGCCCGTCAGCCCCTCGGCGACGTTCGACAGGAGATAGCCACGGGCGAACAGCTCCTCGTAGACGCCGACCAGCACGAAGAGGACGACGAGCGTCGCCAGCCCGCCGACGACGGCGTCACCGACGAGAAACCCAGTGATACGGAACCATCCGGCCGCGACGCCGACGCCGAAGACGAGCGTCATCAGCCCCGCGCCGAGACCGAGGCCGAACCCGAGATCCAGCCACCACGAGCGATCGAGGTGGAACCCGAAGTCGCTGAAGTGTCGTCGGTCGAAGAACCGCCCGGCGACGACGACGCCGAGGGCGATGGCGACGCCCGAGACGAGACTGCCGACCAGCCCCGTCGCGAGGTCGCCCGCGGTCGCTCCGAGCAGTCCGACTAGCAGCGCCCCGACCCCGAGCAGTCCGACGAGGACGGCGACCCCGAGCGTGACGACGGCGACGAGGAGGAGACCCGCGACCAGCCGCACCGGTGCACGGGGTCGTCGCTCGGCGCGGTTCCACACCAGCGACTTCAGCGAGTCGACCATGACGGCGTTGCGTCCGGCAGTCGCTTGAGTGCTCTCCTTCTCCATCTCCGGGGCTGATCCCGAGGCAATTCACCCCGGTGCGCTCGCGAGCAGGAAGGTGAGCCCGAACAGCACCGTCCCGAGGAGGATGCTGACGACGACGTGGATGGCGGTGACGTACGCCGTCAGCCGTCGCGAGCGGCCGTACAGGAGGGAGATGGCCGTCGCGTCGACGACGAGCGCCGTGAGGATGGCGAGGAAGGGGTTGAGACCGAAGGCGGCCGAGACGACCGCGATGGCCGCCGGGAGCGGGCCGACGGCGAACGCCTTCTTCACCTCGACGTCGCCGAGGACGTTCCGGGCCGCGATGTGGGCCGTGATCGAGAGAAACAGCGCGAACAGGCCGACCGTCCCGGCGATCGCGACGGGGCTACCGACCGACCCGGCCTGGAGAGTGACCATGCGCTCCGTTGGCGGTGTGGGGGTTTGGTCCTGACGCTCTCGGGTCGGAGACGAGAGAGGAGAGAGTCGGAGACGTCGAGTCGGCGGGGTGACGAGTCGGTGCGTCGTCGAAGCGGTGCGTCGATGCGGTGGTCAGCCGAGGAGACCGAGTTCGGAGAGGCGGTCGGTGATGACCTCGACCGCGTGTTTGGCGTCCTCGGGTTTCTTCCCGCCCGTGATGACGAGCTTCCCCGACCCGAACAGCAGCGCCACGACCTTCGGTTCGTCGAGGCGGTAGACGAGTCCCGGGAACTGCTCGGGCTCGTACTCGATGTTCTCCAGCCCGAGCCCGATGGCGATGGCGTTGAGGTTGAGGTTCTTGCCGAGGTCGGCGCTGGTGACGATGTTCTGGACGGTGATCTCGGGGTCGTCTTCGACCTGAATCTTCAGCTCGCGGAGCTTGTCGAAGACGATGTTGAGACTCTCGTGGACGTCGTCGGTCGACTTCGCACCGGTGCAGACGATCTTGCCGGAGCGGAAGATGAGCGCCGCAGACTTCGGGTTCTGGGTGCGGTAGACGAGGCCGGGGAACTGCTCTGGGTCGTAGTCGGCCCCTTCGAGGTCCATCGCCACGCTCTGCAGGTCGAGTTCCTGCCCGATTCCCGTCGAGGCGACCACGTTTTCGATGTTGATTGTGTCCGTGGGGTCGGTCATGCGTCGATTTAAGGGTCGTATTTAAGGTTTAAAAAGATTGGTGCTACTGAATGATACGTCGACAGCGTGACTAAACGCTCGAATCGTGGGAGACGACCCGCCTCGCCGTGTCTCGAGGCGATCGCGTCGCTCGGTGGGTGGTACCGAGTCGCGCCCGCGACGGCGGGAGTCGGCATCCTCATACCGGTCGACCGTCACACTGCGAGCGTGTACTGTCTCGAACTCGCCGGCGAGGACGACGCGTTCGCCGCCTGCGAGGCCGCCAGTGCGGCCGACGCCGTCGACGTCGTCGCCCCCGGCCTCGCGACGGCCCGGGGTATCCACTCCGACCGCCTCCGCACGCTGGCGTACACCCACCGGGCCAGCGAACTCGTCGGCCACACCGACGCCGACGTCGACAGCGCTCGGCACCTGCTGGAGGCCGCGGCTATCGACCGTCGTGGGTCGGTCGCCGTCCGCGCTCGCGACGTCCACGGCGAGACGGACGTGAGCACACAGGACGCCGAACGGACGCTCGGCAGCGTTCTCGTCGACCGCGGGTTCACCGTCGACCTCGACGACCCCGACCACGTCCTGCGGGCGCTGTTCTCCGACGACGTCTGTCTCCTGGGGTGGCTCGCCGAGGAGAGTATCCGCGACTTCGGCGACCGCAAGCCGACCGACCGCCCGTTCTTCCAGCCCGGGAGCATGGCCCCGCTCGACGCCCGTGCGTTCGTCAACATCGCGGGAGCGAAACCCGGAGCGACCATCCTCGACCCGATGTGCGGGACCGGCGGCGTCCTCCTGGAGGCGGCGCTGGTCGGTGCTCGCGTCGTCGGAGCAGACGCTCAGTGGAAGATGGCCCGCGGGAGTCGAACGAACCTCGACGCGCTCACTCCGGAGGCGACGTGGGACGTGCTGCGCGGCGACGCGACGAGTCTCGCCCTCCGCGACGACAGCGTCGACGGCGTCGTCTTCGACGCTCCCTACGGCCGCCAGTCGAAGATCGCCCGGCACGAACTCGCCGACCTCGTCGCCGGCGCGCTCGCGGAGGCCGCCCGCGTCGCTCCCCGGGCCGTCGTCGTCGCCGACCGCTCGTGGGAAGACGCCGCCGTCGACGCCGGGTGGCAGGTCGACCACCTGTTCGAGCGACGGGTCCACGGGTCGCTCACGCGGCACGTCCACGTGCTGACGCGCGCGTAGCGTCACCACTCGTCGGAACCGTCCTTCTCCCCGGTGTGACTGTCTGACAAACCCCCCTGTTTCCACTGGAGAACGAGCGACGGCGACGGGGGAGGTTACGCTTCGTCGGTGGGCGTCTCGACGAGAACTGTCTCGCCGGCCGAGACGCGCTGGCCTCTCTCGACTCGGACGTCGTCGACGTCGGCCCACTCGGGAAGCAGCACGTCTGCGCGACTGCCGAAGGCGATGTGGCCGAGTCGCTGGCCGCGGGCGACGGACTCGCCGCCGCCGACGTAGGGGTGGATGCGCCGGGCGAACCAGCCGGCGATGAACGACACCTCGTGGGTGCCGAAGTCGACGTCGACGCGCTCGTTGCGGTCCGAGTCCTTCGAGAACGCGGGTTTGTTCGCGCCGGGGAGGTGAGTGACCGACTCGACGTAGCCGTCCAGCGGCGCGCGGATGACGTGGACGTCGGTGACGTTCATGAAGACGCCCACGCGGACCCGTCCGTCCTCCTCGCGGATCACGGAGATCTTCCCGTCCGCGGGCGCGACGACGCCCGACTCGGGTGGGGTGCGGTCGGGGTCGCGGAAGAAGGCGACGACGGCGACGCCGACGAGGAGGAGCGCGAGACCGACCGGCAGGGAGACGACGAGCGCCGGAATCGCGAGCACCAGCGGCGGTGCCGCGTAGCGCCACGTCCCGGGGGTGACTCGTGCGGTCATCGGTCGGCGGGCTCCGTCGCCCACGCCGACAGCAGATGCGTGAGGTGGATCGTCGCGTCCGTCCCGGTCGCCAGATCGAGGTCGACGTCGCCGGCCAGTCGGTAGAGCCGTGCGAGGTCGCCGCCAGCGATCTCGGACTTCGAGCGGGCGACGCGCAGCAGTTCGATCAGCAGCTCCTGTCCGTCGTACCCCTCGTCGGAGACGAGGTCGTCGACGGTCTTTCTCGCAGAACTGATGTCGCCGGACTCGGCCGCCGACAGCGCCTCCAGTATCGCCTCGTCGTGGCCGAGTTCGCCCATCGTCTGGTAGGCCGCCTGCATCGTGAGTTCGTCGTGTTCGACGACCGTCGCCTGTGCTGACAGGACGGCCTTCCGGAGATTGCCGCCGGCGGCGCTGGCGACGAACTCCAGCCCGTCGGGGTCGGCGTCGACGTCCTCTGCGTCGACGATCCCTTCGAGCACGTCGATGGTCTCGTCGGTCGTCGGCGCGCGGACGGGGACGGGGAAACAGCGCGAGCGGATCGGCGGGATGAGCTTCGAGGGCTGGCGCGTGGCGATGACGAACTGGGTCGTCCGGTGGTGCTGTTCCATCACGCGGCGCAGCGCCTGCTGGAAGTCTTCCCTGATCGCCTCGGCGTTGTCGAGCACGATCGTCTTGAACGACCCCGACATGGGGGCGTAGCTGGCGGACTCTTTGAGCACGCGGTTTATCATGTCGCGTTTGGCCATCCGACTCCGCCCTTCTAGAAACTGCTCGAAGCGCGGGTCGGTGCGGATCTCCTTTTTCGTCCGGTTGAAGAAGTCCGCGACGTTGATCTCGACGAGGTCGTTGTCGGGGTCGTCGTGCGTCTCGCGGGCGAGCGCCCGGACGGCGGCCGTCTTGCCGACGCCCGCCGGCCCCTGCACCACGAGGTTCATCGGTTCGTCGACGGCGCGGGCCAGCCGGTCGCGCACCTCCGACTGCGGGAGGTCGGCGAGGGCCGGCGCGTGCGTGTCCGTCCACAGCGGCGCGTCCATCGGTCTGTCGTAACCGGGCGACGGGTAAGAATCGGTCGGTTGTGGCGCTCGAACTGCCTTCGGACTCGGTCGTATCGAACCGGCTACCGTCGGACAGGTCGCTTCGTGGGGGTCGTGGGTCGTCAGACCGTACTCGGCCGCCTGCTGTGTCTCTCGACCTCGAACGCCGCTCGAGCGGTCTGACCCGAGCGGCCAGTTCGAGCGGACGTGTCGGCGGAACAGGTCAACTAGCCTTGGACGGCGACCTGCGTCTGACTGCTGGACTGTGACTGGCTCGCGGAGTTACCGTGTCCCCGCTGCGTCGAACGCTGCGTCTGCTTGCTGTCTTGGTCCTGGTCGACGTCGTTGTGCTTCCCGTCCTGCTTCGCACGCTGCGTCTGCTCGTTGCGCTGGGTCTGGTCGACGTCGTTGTCGTCACCCTTCTGTCGCGCCCGCTGGCGCTGGTCGTTGTCCTGGTCCTGATCGACGTCGTTCTTCCAGCCCATCTGCTTCGCCCACGCGTCTGCGTGGTTCTGCTGGCGCTGGTCGGCGTCGTTTCGCTCGCTCTCGCGGTGGTCCTTGTGCTTCTTCCGGTCGTCTTTCTTGTCGTCGTGCGCCGCTGCGACTCCTGCGAGGCCGCTGAGTAGGAGTGTGGCGACGACGAACACGACGAGCATCTGTCTTCCGAGTTTTCGATCCATTGTTACTCAGTCGGGCGTGGCCCGACAAATCGATAAATCGACGATTGTCGCATTAGTTACTAGTCATGTTACCTTGATTAAAGAACGATTTCCGCTCGAATTCGGTATTTCTAGACTCTCGCCCGCTACAGTACGTCAGAGGAGACAGTTTCGGTTGTCCCGTACTCGATCGTCCGCTGTCGTTCGGTTAAACTGTAGTTTATCGTAGCTTTCGTGCCGGCTAACGTCGCGGCCGGAGCGGGAGAACGGACGTCCCACCGGCGGAGACGAGCGGACGAACGGTCCGTGAGAGACGCCGAAGCACGTGAGAGACGCTGAACCACGTGAGAGACGCTGAACCACGCGGCGTCGAGTTCTCGGGTCTCGGCGTCGCTCGCCACCAGCCCCATTCCGACACGCGTTTACGCCCGCCCCGTCTCACTCCCCACAATGTCGATGCGCGTGACGTTTCTCGGTACGAGCGGGGCGGTCCCGACGACGGAACGGGCCCCCAGCGCCGTCCTCGTCAACCGCGAGGGCGAGCGACTGCTGTTCGACTGCGGTGAGGGGACCCAGCGGCAGATGATGCGGTTCGGAACCGGGTTCGACGTCTCGCATCTCTTCGTCACGCATCTCCACGGCGACCACATCCTCGGCATCCCCGGGTTGGTCCAGTCGTGGGACTTCAACGAACGCGACGAGGCGCTGGCGATCCACGCTCCGCCGGGGTCGAAGAAACACGTCAGGCGTCTCGTCCACGCCGGGGGCTACGACCCGGGGTTCCCCATCAACGTCCACGAGGTCGCTCCCGGTTCGACCGCGCTCGCCGGCGACGAGTACGAGGTACGGACGTTCGAGACGAACCACCGCACGCGCTCGCAGGGCTACGCCATCGTCGAGGACGACCGGCCGGGCCGCTTCGACCGCGAGAAGGCCGAGGAGGAACTCGGCATCCCACCGGGACCGCTGTACGGCAAGCTGCACGAGGGTGAGGCCGTCGAACTCGACGACGGCCGGGTCGTTCAGCCCGAAGAGGTCGTCGGCGACCCGCGGCCGGGCCGGAAACTCGTCTACACCGGCGACACACGACCCGTACAGGCGACCGTCGATATCGCCGAGAACGCCGACCTGCTCATCCACGACGCCACCTTCGCCAGCGACGAGTCGGGCCGCGCCCGGCAGACCTACCACTCGACGGGACGGGAGGCCGCGGACGTCGCGTCCCGCGCGAACGTCAAGCGACTCGCGCTGACGCACATCTCCTCGCGCTACGCCGGCGACGCGAGTCCCATCGAAGCGGAGGCGCGCGAACGGTTCGACGGGGAGTGTTTCGTCCCGAGCGACGGTCAGAAGGTCGACGTCCCGTTCCCGGACGCCGAGTAGGTCGCTTTCGCTACGTCTCGCGCAGGGAGTCGGCGTCAGCGTCGGCGGGTTCGAGTTCTCCGTCGGCGTCGACAGCGCCGTCCGCACACGCCGAACAGTAGACGTTCTCGCCGTCGTCGAGCAGGAGGACGGGAACGCCGAACAGTGCCCACTCGCGGACGAAGCGGCGGCGTTCGCCGTCGTCGACGACCGCGTCGCACTCCGCACAGCGACGTCGGCCGTCCCCGTCGAGCGGTTGCCGAAGAACGCGCGTCGCCGGCCCGACCGTCGACCGCCGGTAGGCGGGCTGCCGGGTCGCCACCAGCGCGACGCCGGCGAGGAGCGCTAGGACGAACGCGACGAGGACGACGCGGCCGACCGAGAGCAGCACCCCGCGGGCGAGGAAGCCGACGAAGAGGAGCGTCGCGAGGCCGACGACGGCGAGAGCGCGGCGGTCCATCGTCGACTACGACTGCGCCGCGTCGGTCGAACTGTTGCCGCTCGACTGTCCAGCGGTCGTCGACCCGCTGCTGTCGGCGTTCGAGTCGGCGTCGAGGTTCCGGACGAACTGCGGGTAGCCGTCCCCACCGACGGGGATGTAGACGGTGTCAGTCTCGTCGAGTCGCTGGATGTACTGCTGGGCGAGCACCTCGTCCGTCAGCGACTCGCTGACGATGCGGTTGGCCTCGGCCTCACCCTGCGCTTCGATCTCTTTGCGGTCGGCTTCGAGCTTCTCGACCTCGAGTTCGCTCTGTTTCTGCTGACGACGCTGTTCGGTGATCTCCTTCTGCTCGACTGCTTTCGCGTACTCCGCGGGGAGTTCGACGTTCCGTATCTGGACGGCTTCGAGGATGAGGCCGTCGTTGGAGAACTCGTCTGCGAGCTCCTGCTCGGCGGCGAGCTTCAGCTTCGTCTGCCCTTCGCCGGTGTAGATCTCGGTGACGGGGAGGCGTCCGGCCTCCGTCCGGAGAACCGAACGGATCGACGGACGGATCAGCCGCTCTTCGGCGGTGTCGAGCGTGCGGTACTTCCGGTAGAAGTTCACCGCCTTGCCGGCGTCGACGCGGTAGCGGACGGTGACGTCGATGTCGGTGCGGAGACCGTCTTCGGTGAGCACGCGGATGGCGTCGTCGCCGCGCTGCTGTCCTTCACCCTGCTGGGCGGACATCGTGTAGGACTGCGGACGGACGGAGAGGCTACTCGTCGACTGCGAGACCGGGTTGACGAAGTGGGCGCCCGGCTCGAACACCGTGCCGGTCGTCGCGCCCCACTTCTTGACCACCTTCACGTTCCCCTCGTCGACGGGTTCCCAAGCGAGGAGTCCGGCGACGGGAGCAGCGAGGAGGAGCAGGGCCAGGAGACCGGCGACGGCGGTTCGGCGGAGGTTGTCGGGACCGATTCGTGGAGGGTCTGGGTCGGTACTCATGTTACCACGGCGAGAACTCGACCCCCTACCGATTTGACGTTTCGGATTCCCGATAGACGAGCGACGGGACGCGCCGAGATAGGACCGGCGTGGGGTATTTATCGACCGACCCCCTAGCGGAGACTCGTGAGCACCCGGACGAGTGCGCTCGACTCGCTGGTGTTCGGCGTCGACATCCAGAGTGGCGACATCCGGGGGGACGCCCCCTCCTACGCGGTCGTCGCCTTCGACGGCGAACATCTCGACAGGGACGTCGTCTCCTTTCGGAAACTCCGACGACTCGTCGAGCGCGAAGAACCGGCTATCGTCGCCACCGACAACATGTACGAACTGGCGGCCGACAAGGACGCCCTCGTACGGTTCCTGCAGTCGTTGCCCGCCGAGACGAAACTCGTGCAGGTGACCGGTGCAGAGCAACCGGAACCCCTCTCGAGAGTGGCCTCCCGTCACGGCGTCCCCTACGGGAAGGAACCGATGAAGGAGGCCGAGGCCGCCGCCCGACTCGCCGCCGCCAACGTCGGCTACGAGGTGTCGGCGTTCACCGACACGACGACCGTCAAGGTCGCCCGCGGCCGGTCGACCGGCAAGGGCGGGTGGAGCTCCGACCGCTACACGCGCCGCATCCACGGCAACGTGAAGACGACCGCCCGCGACGTCGAGTCGAAACTGCAGGAGGCCGGCCTCGACTACGAGCGCGACGTCACCGAGAAGTACGGCGGCTTCTCGAACGCCGTCTTCACCGTCGAGGCCCGCCCGCAGGACATCCCCGTCTCCAACCGCCGCTCCGGCGACATCCGCATCGAGATCGAGCGCGACCGCCGCGACGGGATCGAGTTCGAGCCCTTGGTGAAGCGCCGCGACCACGTCATCGTCGGCATCGACCCCGGGACCACGACGGCCGCCGCCGTCGTCGACCTCGACGGCACCGTCCTCGACGTCCTCTCGACGCGGACGGCCGACACCGCCGACGTCATCGAGTGGCTCATCGAGCGCGGCCGACCCATCGTCGTCGCCGCCGACGTGAACCCGATGCCCGAGACGGTCGAGAAGTTCCGCCGCAGTTTCGACGCGGCGGGGTGGCGGCCCGACACGGATCTCCCGGTCGACGAGAAGCTTCACCGCACACGCAACGACGAGTACGACAACGACCACGAGCGCGACGCGATGGCCGCCGCGCTGTTCGCGTTCGACGCTCACGAGGACCAGTTCGACCGCATCACGCAGAAGGTGCCGCCGCGAGTCGACCGCGGGGAGGTCATCGCCCGCGTCGTCTCCGGCGAGGAGTCCGTCGAAGCCGTCCTGCGTGACCTCTCGGACGACGAGGAGTCGTCCGAGGAGTCGACGGAACACGTCGAACGCGAACTCTCCGCCGAGGAGAAGAAGATCAAGCGACTGGAGTCGCAGGTCGACCGCCTCGAGTCGCACGTCGACGACCTGAAAGACCGCCTCGCGGACCGCGAGGAGACGATCGAGGAGTACAAACAGGAACTGTCGGACGCTCGCCGCGAGGAACGGCGAGAGGCCCGCGAACGACGCGAGGTCAACCGTCTCGAACGCGAGAACTCCCGTCTCGAACGCGAACTCTCCGCCGAGGAGGAGCGCGCCGACGAGCTCCAGTCGAAGCTCTCGCGGCTGAAAGACCTCTGGAAGCTCGACCACTCGAACTTCGCCGACGTCGCCGAGGGGCGCGATCTCGTCCCCGTGAAGGTCGTCGAGCAGTTCACCAAGGGAGCCATCGAGGACACCGACGAGGAGTACGGCATCTCCACGGGCGACGTGGTGTATCTCCGCGACGCCAGCGGGGCCGGCCGGAGCACCGCCCAGCGCCTCGCCGAGAAGAACCCTCGCGTCGTCCTCCGATCGGGCGGTCTCTCGGAGGTCGCCGACGAACTCCTGTTCGACCACGACATCCCCGTCGGCCCCGCCGAGGACGTCTCGATCCAGGAGATCGACGAGCTCGCGATCGCCCGCGAGAGCGACGTCGAAGCCGCCATCGAGGACTGGAAACGTCGCGCCGAGAATCGCCGCAAGGAACAGAAGTCGGCGATGGTCGACCAGATCATCAGCGAACACCGCGCCAACGGCGGGCGAGAGGAGTAGCCTCGTCGCTCTCTGGCGCTCTCCAACGCTCCCCACCAGATCCCGACGCTCAGTCGTACTGTCGAGCGACGACGCTGAGACTCCCGCCTTCGTCGATGTAGACCTCCAGATTCTCGCCTGTGACGCCGCCGTCCGGGGCCTCGGTCAGTTCGACCGTGGTGCTCGCCGTCCCTCCGTCCCTCGGGGGGTCCTCGCCACCGTCGCTGTCCCCGTTCCCGTCTCCGTCCAGCGTCACCGTCACCTCGTACGTCCCAGGTTCGGTGAGCAACTCGTTTCGGAGTCCCCACTCGCCGGCACCGACGTCGACGGTCTCTCGACGCGTCTCGCCGTCGGTCCGGACGTCGAGACGGAGCGTGTGAGCGACGTCGTCGTCGTTGACGACGAGCAGCGACCCGGGCTTGGGGTCGCTGTCGATGGCCGCACAGCCGGCGAGCAGGCCGACCGAGAGCAGGCCGGTCGCCCGGAGTAGCGACCGACGGGTCGACGTCGCAGACGCGACGGTGGAGGTGGAGAACGGGGAGCGCATCGTCTCGTCGTGACGGCGCAGCGGGCATGGCTCTTCCGCTCTCCCGCCTCCGTGTCACTCGCACCGCCGCCGCGCCTCGTGTCCCTGTGCCGCTCCTACCGCCGTCGCGTGTCGCGTTCACCCGCACGCACCGGCAACCACGCAAGCTATTACGGCCGATTCACAACCGACGTGGTGTGCCGCGCTTCGACTACCCGTGTCCCGGCTGTCGCACCACGAACAGCCTGCACGACGCCGACTGCCGTTTCGAGGGCACCCAGTGGCCGACGGTGGAGAAAGCCTACGTCGACATCGTCTCGCTGCTCTCCGTCGCTCCTCGCGCCGAAGACAGTCTGCCCGAACTGGTTCACGGCGAGTGGGACAACCTCCACAAGGCGGCGCTGGACTACCTCAAGCGCCAGCAACGCGTCGTCGTCGAGGACGGCGCGCTGCGCCTCCTGACGGCCGCCGAGTACAAGGAACTCGTCTCCGAACCGACCCGAGAGCCGATGCGGACCCTCTACCGGAAGGGAAGCGTCCCCGGCTGTCACGACAACGCCGTCTTCGCCATGGTCGCGTGGTACGAGATGGTCGGCCTGTCGTGGGCCGAGACGAAGGAGCACGTCGTCGAGTGGCTTCGAGAGTCCGGGTCGTGGGACCGCGGCGGATTCGAGGAGGCCTCTCCCGAACAGCTCGTCGAGAGCAAGCGCCACGTCTACGAGGCCGGTTACGGCTGGAAGGAGAAGGCGCAGGCGGCCAAGCGGGTCATCGACCGGAGCCTGTGAGGGAGTTCGCGGAGCGAGTTCACACCGACCACTTGGCGCGTGGCTTCGCTCCTGCTGGGACCGACCTCACCTGGAGCGAGACGGAGCCTGTTTAGCCATCTGTATTAGCGATGTATGAGCCCCAGTATCCGCCTTCGAACGTCGTCAGCGGAGTCGTACCGTTGGTTATCGGTTGCGGCAAGCACTTTCTCGAAGGATTCCTCCCCGCGCTGCGTTTCGATCTCGTACTGGCCATACGTCTCGACCAATTCGTCCGTGGTCGTCGGATAGCTGTGAGTTTCGAGTGCTTCATCAAGGTCGCCAAGTCGTCCACCAAGGTCACCACGCATCGCACGCTCTTCACCGGCGCGATTACGTCTCTCCTCTGTCTTCCGTTTTGGCTGACTTCGCTCTTCGTCATCCGCATGCTCGTCTCGGTGCTGTCTGTCGCTCGCCATTCCTCACAGTAGGAGGCCGAGTCGGATAACGGTGTGGGCGCTTATCGGCGTAACCGCTGCGAACACACTTTACAACACCTCTCCAGACCTACCAAGAAGGCGAGATCAGGGAAAGCGTTAGGCCCGTCGCCGCCGCCGTCCCTATATGAACGGCCCCGAAGCCGCCACTGTCGTCGACGCCGACCCCGAGGCCGCCGTCGCTTCCCGCCGACGCGCGCTGGCGGCGGTGATCGGCGTCGTCTTCATCGACCTGCTCGGCTTCGGCATCGTGATCCCCATCCTCCCGTTCTACGTGCGGAGCTTTCTCGTCAGCGACGTGTTCATCGGGCTGTTGGCGGCCTCCTACTCGCTCATGCAGTTCCTCTTCGCCCCGCTCTTGGGCCGACTCTCGGACGAACGCGGGCGTCGCCCCGTGCTGATGCTGTCGCTGTTCGGGAGCGTCGTCGCCTGGACGGTGTTCGGCCTCGCGGGCGAGTTCTCGGAGGCGTTCGGCCTCACGGCCGGGCTGGCCGTGCTGTTTCTCGCACGGATGGTCGCCGGCGCGATGGGCGGCAACATCGCCACCGCACAGGCGTACATCGCCGACATCACGCCGCCGGAGCGACGGGCGGGGGCGCTGGGCCTCATCGGCGCGTCGTTCGGCCTCGGCTTCGTCTTCGGCCCCGCACTCGGCGGCGTCTTCGCCAGCGACGTCGTCGTCACGGCCGCCCGCGACGTCTTCCCGTCGTTCGTCCCGGCGACGCGGTTCTCGTTGCCGAGTTTCGCGGCGGCCGGGCTGAGTCTCCTCTCGCTGGCGTCGGCGGCGCTGTTCCTCCCCGAACCCGCCCGACAGCGCCGGACGAGCGCTCGACGGACGCTCGTCGGCCAGTTCCTCGACGCGCTCCGCGACGCCGACCTCCGCGGGCTGGTCGTCGCGTTCTTCCTCGTCTCCGTGGCGTTCTCCGGCGTGCAGGTGATGTTCATTCCCTTCGCGGCGGACATCTACGGCTACGACGAGACGCAGACGGCGCTGCTCTTGACCTACGTCGGCGTCCTCGGCGTCGTCAACCAGGGCGTCGTCGTCGGCCGCCTCTCGCGGCGGTTCGCCGAGTCGCGCATCGCCCTCGCGGGTGCGGCGCTGCTCCTCGTCGCGCTGGCGGCCATCCCCTTCTCGCCGCAGTTGGGGGCGCTCCTGCCGGCGGTCGGTGGACCGCCGTACCTGACGCGGGAACTCCTCGCTTTGCTCGTCGTGCTCGCGACGCTGTCGCTCGGCAACGGCCTGTTGAACGTCGCGCTCACGACGCTCGTCTCGATGGCGGCGTCGGCAGAGACACAGGGAAGCGCCTTCGGCGTCACGCAGGGGGCCGGGAGTCTCGGTCGGACCGTCGGCCCGCCGACGATGGCGGCGTTGTACGCGCTCGTCGCCTACTGGTCGCCGTTCGTCGCCGGTGCGGTGTTGTTGCTGCCGGTCGTCGGACTCCTCGTCGGCGTCGTCCGTCTCGCGTCCGCCTCCGCCCGGTGACGTCTCTCCGCTGGCGAGTCGTGTGACTCGGCGTCCGGTACTGTGTCCTCAAAAAAGGTGGTGTGGCGACCTCAGAACGCCTTCAGGCGGACCTCGTCGTCGGTGACGCGCTCGACGGATCCTTCCTGCAGCGGATAGGAGTCCTCGTCGGTGTCGCCCCAGCCGAGCTTGGCCATGATGGTGTCGGTCAGCCCGGGGTCGGCTTCGACGTACGCAGTCCCGTGTTCGACGTCGACGATACGTCCGACCTGTTCACCGTCGGCACCGACGACCGCCTTGCCTTCGTCGTCCTCTGTGATGTTTGTCGCCATACACGACTGGATTCGACGGCCTCACAGATAGGCGTTCTTGCCAACGATAAGAACGGTGATAGATCAGGCTCGCCGACCGTCAGTCGCTCTGGATGCGCGGGGCGAGCATGTACGTCACGTGGCCCATTCCCTCGCCGAACTCGTAGTGGAGCTTCACCGGGAACTCCTCGCCGAGTTCGACCGTCACCTCGGCGTCGGAGGGGATCGCCTTGTTCATGTCCTTGAGGTAGTCCAGCGAGAACAGCGAGTCGGCCGGGCCGGCGGTGAGGTCGATGAGCTCGTCGCGGGTAATCTCGAGGTCGACGTCGTCGGTGTCGCCCTCGGCTTCGATGTAGAACGCCTCGGCCTCCTCGTCGACGCGGAGGCGGATGTGGTCCGACACCATGTCGGCGGCCGTGATCCCGCGGTCCATCTGGTTCCCCTCGAGGACGATCTCCGCGGGGAGATCGAGATCAGGGATGTCCGGCTCCTGACGGATGGAGTCGGGGTCGATGAGCGCGAGCGTGTAGGAGAGCCCGTCGATCTGGATGTGGAGCTTCCGCGTCTCCTCGTCGAGTTCGAGTTGGATGAGGTCGCCCGAGTTGGCCATCCCCGCGATGTCCTCCAGTCGCGAGAGGTTGACGCCGATGACGCCGCCGTCGGCCTCGTACGACTCGAACGCCGCCGCCTCCAGCGAGAGGTCGACCATCCCGACGTTGGCGGGGTCGACCGCACGGATGGCGAGTTCGTCCTCGTTCAGTCGAATCTTACACTCCTCGACCAGCACGCTTACCGAGTCGAGCGCGTCTCGGAGCGTCGACGCACTGACGATGGCCTTGAACATATGCTGCGTGCTACGAGATGGGCCTTAAAAATACTCCTGATTTATCGTAGTGTGTAGCGTGTGCGAGCGCGCACGTTGGTAGAGTGCAACCGATGAATGTGAGGAGTGCAGCCGATGGATGTGAAGAGACGGTAGCGACGAGCCGATTGATAAACGACTTGCAAATACAGCCCGTCTTCATGTCTCTCCGGCGACCGTTCTCTCACCATGGCCGAAATCGAGGCGTCGCGAGAGCTGTCACGAGCGGACGTCGCAGCGTACCTCCGCGAGTTCGCCGACCAACTGGACGCGGAGGGGACACACGAGGCCGCCGAGACGACCCGTTCCGACCGTGAACGGACGAAGCCCGCCGAGACACGGTCGAACGATCGAACGACCGCGACGGATACGGCGAACGACACCGGAGGCGGCCGGAGCGCGGAGCGCTCGGAGACGCCGGACGCCGAGCGGACCGACACCGACAGCGGGGCCGACGTCGGCCACCGAGCGAAGTACGACAAGGTGACGTTCTACGTCGGCGACGACAGCGCCACGATCAACCCGCCGGAGACGATGACGCTCGACGTCGCCGTCGACTCCGACTCCGCGATGTTGACCTCCGCGAGTCGACGCAGCGTCGACTTCCACCTCGAGTGGGACGCCGACGCCGTCGACGACGGGGACGAACTCCACATCGAGTGAGTTCAGAAGAGCCCGAACACGAACCCGAGACCCATTCCGACGAGGACGACTGCCGAGACGACCGGAAGGTAGGGAACGTACTGCTCGACCGTCTCTTGGGAGTGTTCGTACCCCGCCACGAGGAGCAACGTCAGTCCGACGATTCCGACGACGACGGTGAGCGCGTAGGCGGTCATCAGTTCGAGACAGTAGTTCGACCCGGCACACAGTGCGATGATCTCGAACTCCTCCTCGTGGGCGAACCCCAGTAGGAAGGCGAACCACGCGAGGCCGAGGATACCCCGGTCGGCGGCGTCGGTACTGGTGTGGGCGTGAGAGTGCCCGCGTGACTGTGCGCCGTTGCCGCTCGGCAGCAGACGCTGTAGTCGGTCGAACAACTCGCCATCGTCGTGGGTGTGGGCGTCGTTCTCGGCGGCGTCTGGCTCGTGACGGGGTAGACTCGTTCCCGGTCGTTCGAGCGGTGTCTCGCCGAGTTGGTCGTTGATTCGGTCACCGGTGAGACGACCGCGCTCGTCGTGTGGATGGTCGCCGTGGTCGTGCGTATGGCCGCTGTGTTCGTGGCCGTGTTCGTGCCCGTGGGAGTGACCGTGCGTGTACTCACGAACGCCGAGCACCACGAGCACGACGCCCGCGACGATGCTCACCGGACCGCCGATTTGGACCCCGAGAACCCGAACCGGTTCGTTGACCTGCGTGAGCTCGAAGTGCGCCGTCGCGAGGAAGAACACGCCGACCATCGCGATGCTGCTGACGAGGTGGCCGACACCGAGGACGACCCCCGCTGTGAGGCCGGCGAGCCACTTGTTCGACCGGTCGAGCGCGTACGAGGCAGCGATTGGCCAGCCGTGGCCCGGTTCGATCCCGTGGACGAATCCCAGTGCGATCGCCCCGAGGAACAGTCCGAACGTATCGGCGAACAGCATCTCTGCCGGGAGATCGGTCGGCAGCGACCATAGGGGTAGTTATTACCCGATCGGGGGCCACGTCATAACGGGTTTGACGTTCTCGTAGCGACATCTCTCACGGCATGCGAACGAGTTTCAACGTTCCCGACGACCTCCTCGCAGAGTTCGACCGTGTGTGGCACGAACAGGGGATCGAGAACCGCTCGCGGGCCGTCCGCGAGGCGATGCAGGAGTACGTCGAGGCCCACTCGCGACTCGAAGCGACGACGGGAGAGGTGGTCGCACTCGTCGGCTTCGACTACCGCCACCACGACGTCATCCGCGAACTGCACGCCGTGCAACACGAGTATCAGGACGTCATCCTCAACACCAGCCACACCCACCAGGGCGAGTGGTGTCTGGAGTCGCTGTTCTGTCGCGGTCCCGCCGAGCGCGTTCGAGAGTTGACCTACCGACTCCGTGACTTCGACGCCGTCAGCCGGGTGAAGGTGATGGTCATCCGGGACGACCCCGAGCACTGACAACGAAGCCTGTTTACCGCTCGGTCGTCTACCGTCGCTCAACAGATGGCTCGCAAAGACCAATACTACAACAAGGCCAAACAGCAGGGCTACCGCGCCCGCTCGGCCTACAAGCTCAAACAGCTCGACGAGACGGCTGGACTCTTCTCGCCCGGCGACCGGGTCGTCGACCTCGGAGCCGCCCCCGGCGGGTGGCTGCAGGTCGCCGCCGAGGAGGTCGGCGAACACGGGAAGGTCGTCGGCGTCGACCTCCAGCGCATCGACGAGCTGGAGGCGCGCAACGTCCAGACCATCCGTGGCGACATGACTGACGACGAGACCAAAGCGCAACTGATGGACGCCGTCGGCGCGGACGGCGCGGACGTCGTCGTCTCCGACATGGCACCGAACATGACCGGCGAGTACAACCTCGATCACGCCCGATCGGTCTATCTCGCCCGTCAGGCGTTCGAGGTCGCTCTCGACCTGCTCGACAGCGGCGGCGACCTCGTGGTGAAGGTGTTCGACGGGCCGGATCTGCCGGACCTGCGCGCCGACATGGAAGAAGAGTTCCAGTACGTCCGAGCGACTCACCCCGACGCCTCCCGACAGGAGTCCTCCGAACTCTACCTCGTCGCGAAGAAACGCATCACGGCCCCCGTTCGAAAGGGCGACGAACTGGAGGTCGAAGTCGTCGACGTCGGCGGCGAGGGCGACGGGATCGCCAAGGTCGAGGAGTTCACCGTCTTCGTCCCCGGTACGGAGGCGGGGGACGTCGTCACCGTCGAGATCACCGACGTGAAGCCGCGGTTCGCGTTCGCCGAACGCGTCGACGCCGAGTAGGACGGCCGCCGTCCGACGCGGTCGCTCTCGAGCGTCCGTACTCTCCTCTCTTCTCTCGACACCGCCGCCGTTCAGCTATCAGTCTTCGGGGTCGAGCGGTTCCGGATCGAAGGCGTTCAGTTCGTACGCCGTCTGTCGGACGTCCACCTCGGCCTCGCGGATCACGAGATCGATCGCGAGCGCCGTCTCACAGGGTTCTTCTTCCCGTCTGACCCCCCTGCAGTGTCCGGTGGCGATGATGTCGCCGAACGACGTGTAGCTCCCGCAGTTCGGACAGCGGACGCCTCCCTCCATGCTGTCGCGCTCGGTTAGTCGTATTCGATGCGTCCCGGCCATGAGTGTCATTTGCTACCGACGCACATAAGCGCGACTGTGTCGTCGACGGACAGGTTCGCCGGGAGTCACGCGCCGAGCGTCACGGCGACAGGGCCGGCGTTTCGGTCTCTCGGTCGCCTCAGTCGCTCGCGGTGGGCGTGGTGCCTTCGTAGCCGTCCGGTCGGAGCGCGCCGACCGTCGCGTAGACGAGCGGCGTGTCGAGCAGTGCGATGAGCAGTTTCGCGAGGTACTGTCCGACGACGACGCTCACGACGGCGGCCGTCGGCAGCGGCTGTCCGGTCCCGAGAACGACCGGGGCGACGGCGAAGGCGACGACGGTGAAGATGACCGTGTCGATGAGTTGGCTCGTCGCCGTCGACCCGACGTTGCGGAGCCAGAGCATCGACCCGTCGGTCGCCTCGCGGATCCGGTGGAAGACGACGACGTCCCAGTTCTGGCTGACGAGGTAGGCCAGCGACGACCCGAGGACGATGTTCGCCCCCGACCCGAGAACGGTCGCGAACTGGCTGGGGTCGACGGGGCTCCCCTGTGCGGCCGGGATCCGGATGGTGAGGAAGACGAGCGCCAGCATCACGAAGTTCATCGCGAAGCCGACGTTGACCACGCGGCGAGCGAACGACTCGCCGTACAGCTCCGAGATGCAGTCGGAGGCGAAGTAGGTGGCCGCGTAGGCGAGCGTCCCACCCGGTGCCGTGAGCGCGATGCCGACGACGGGGATCGTGAGCGACAGCAGCTTCGAGGAGACCAGCTGTGCGGTCACCAGCGCGGTGACGAACAGGGCGACGAGTGCGATGGGTGCCACGGAGGGCTCACGGCTTCGCTCACTCATCGGCTGCGTCTCTGGTCCGTTCGTCGAGGCGTCCGTGTCGTTCGTCGATCTCGTCGAGGAGGTCCAGCGTCTTCCGGACCGACGCGCGGATGGCGTCGCTGCGGTTGACGAACTTCCCTCCCTCGCCGACGTGGTCGTCCAGGTCGGCGAGTAACTCGTCGGGAATCTCGACGCTTATCTTGGCCATACGTGAATATTCCTCGGGTAACACTTACCTCTTACAGTTCGAGTACCGCATGCAAGTGTTGCCACTGGCGACCGGCGCCGAGAGAAGGGGTGTGAGGGACCGAGCGTGTCGGCTTCCGTCGAGAGAAGCGGCGTGAGAGGTCGAGGTGGGTCAGGTCAGACGTCCGACGCGCGTGGCCGGGCCAGGTCGCGGCGACCGCCGAACGTGATGACGTACAGGACGGCGAGTCCGAGTCCGTAGGCAGCCATCAGCGGGATCGTGACGAGGAACATCGTCAGGATGCCCGCGGGCGTGAAGAACGCCGCGAACGTCAGGATGCCCACCGTCACCTCCCGCCAGCGACCCCGCATGGCCCGGTAGGAGACGCCGCTGGTGTTGAGAAGCACCATCAACACCGGGACGTCCGCCAGTAGACCGATGCCGGCCGTCGTGTAGAAGATGAGCCAGAAGAAGTCGGAGATGCGGTAGCTGATGACCATATCCGCCGCCACCGCGTCGGCGACGAGGAACGAGATGACCGTCGGTGCGACGTAGAGGTAGCCGACGGCGAACCCGCCGACGAGGCCGACGAGCAGCGCCCCCATCCAGCCGAAGATGACGTAGCGACGGCCGTAGACGAGCTTTCGCTCGCGGAGCGCGGGCCACGCGAGGAACGCGACGAGCGGGAGCGTCATCACCCCGGCGACGAGCGTCGAGAACTTCACCTCGAAGATGAGCGCCTCGACGGGGTGGAGCGTGATGACCGTCAGCGCCTCGGGGTTGACGGCCGCGGGCAGACGGTCGAGGAAGTTCGTCTTCACGTCGCCGATCCCGCCGCTGTAGAGCCACGTGAACGTCCCTCCGAGGACGAGCATGAACCACCCGACGACCCAGAACGCCTTCGAGGTGAGGCTCTCGATGATGAACATGATGTCGGTGTAGTAGCCACCGATGTCGTCCTCGTCGCGCTCGCCGTCGGTGAGTTCCGAGAGGAACGACCCGCTGGCCCGGGTCGCCCGGTCCTCGATGCTACCGGGGGCGCTCCCCTCGGCCGTCCCTGCCTCGCCGCGCTCGCCGGTCTGGACCATCGACTCGTCGCCGTCGACGTCGGCCTCCTGTGCCTCGTCGAAGCGGTCGAGGACGGCCTGCGCCTTCGTGTGGTCGCCGTCGTCGATCGCCTCGCTGGCGATCTGCAGCGCCTCTGACTCCGAGAGCGCCGCGAACGCCTCCAGCGGCGCCGCACGGACGCCCGCCTCGTCGAGCTCTCGGAGGTCGATCCCGGTCGGGTCGCCCAGTTCGCCGGTCGACTCGGTCGACTCGGTCGACTCGCCGAGCGCCGAGACGACGAAGTACATCAGCGCGACGGCGGCGACGACGAGGCCGAGCACCGCCCCGACGAGGACGGCGTTGGCCGTCGGCGACAGCGGCAGGAGGTCGGCCGCCGGGAGCAGGCGGTAGTCGGTGTATCCGCCGATCGTGCTCGTGTCGAGATAGCCGTTGACGCGGGCGACTCCACCGCGGGTGTAGAACAGGTACGCAGCGGCGACGGCGGCGGCGAACACGCCCGCGAGGACGTTCCAGTTCGCCCTCGCTACCGCCCGGAAGTCGGTCTGTTCGCTCCCCCGACGGGCGGTGACGACGATCTTGGCGAGATAGAGGCTGAAGCCGTAGAGGACGAGCAGCGGCGCGGCCCACATGATCTGCGTGAACGGGTCCGGCGGCGAGAAGACGGCACCGAAGACGAAGATGGCCAGCACCGCGTACCGCCACTTGTCGCGGAACGTCTCGTAGGGGACGATCTCGGCGTAGGAGAGCGCGGTGATGGCCAGCGGCATCTGGGCGGCCAACCCGAAGGAGACGGTCAGGAGGAAGATGAACTGCGCCCATTTGACGATGGAGTACCGCGGCGCGAGGTCGACCGCGATGGCGTTCTCGGCGAGGAACTGGAACATCAGCGGGAAGAAGAGGAAGTAGCCGTAGAAGAGCCCCAGCGTGAACAGGACGGCCGAGAGCAGGCCGATCCCGACTAGCTTCCAGGTCGCGACGGGGGCCTGCGGCCAGTAGCCACGCTCTCTGAGGGCGTCGCGAGCGAAGTAGATGAAGGCGGGGGCGGCGATGATGAGCCCGGCGGCCATACTGATCTTCGCCTGCAGCAGGATGACGTCGAAGGGAGTCTGTGCGATCAGTTCGACGTCGCCGGCAGTCTGGGCGTCCATCCGGGACTCCGTGACCGTCCAGAGGAAATCCCACACCGCGTACTGGAGTGCGTAGAATGCGCCGAGGAACCCGACGAGAAAGACGAGGAAGATCTTCTGTCCGTCTTTCTGGGCCGACCGCAGCATCGCGCCGGCGGTCGCCCGGCCTTCGTCGAGGGTGCGGCGGGTATCCTCGTCGAGCGCGCTAGACATACAGGGTGAAAGCCGTCTCGCAGTTATCAATCTTTTCGACCGCGGACGATGGAAAAAGGCCTATAACAGAGCGGCGGCGTAGGACAACTGAATGGGCGACGAATCGGAGTCGGATGCGGAGTCGACCGACCAGTTGGACGACCGCGACGACATCTCTCCCGAGTCCGACGAGACCGCCACCCAGTCGACCGACGAGCGGACCGAACAGGTCGACGACACGACCAGTGACGACGCCGACTCGACCGTCGACTCGGTCGACCTCGACGCGACGGCCCAAACGAACGGTGCGGAGACGAACGGTGCAGAGCCGTCCGACGACTCGCCTGGAACCGGCGAGTCGGAACCGTCCCCCGATTCGTCTCCGACGAGTGAGACGACGGACAGCGACGTCGACGCGGCCGACACTGCCGACGACACTACCGACGTCGACGCGGCCGCCGATACCGACACTGCCGACGACGACTCGGAGCCGGGACTACAGCCCGAAGCCCCCGGCGACACCGCCCTCGTCGAAGACGACGAGGCGGCGACGCTCGAACCGGTGACTGCCGACCGGGACGCCGAGCACGGACGGGCCGACGCTCGGACCGGCGATGGCGTCGTCGACGGTGAGGAGACGCCGGACGACGCCGACGGACAGTCGGACCGGACGGACGACGCCGCCGTCGCAGACGCCGAGGAGGGGTTCGCAGCCCCGGCCACGGAGTCCGGTGACGGCTTCCACGAGGACTTCGACGACGACTTCGAGGAGGACTTCGCCACCCCCGAGGACTACCACGAGGACTTCGACGACGCCGACGACGACCTCGAGGGCGGGCTGGTCGACGGTCCCGAGACCGACCAGGAGATGCCGCTCGCGGACCACATCGAGGAGATGGTCCGCCGCCTCGCCGTCGTGTTCGTCGTCGGCGGCGTGGTCGCGCTGTCGGTGTTCGGCCTCGGCGAGGTGCTCCAGTACGTCCCCAGCACCATCGACATCATCAACTTCCTCTGGAACAAGCATATCCCTGGTGCGGGACTCCCCGGCAACGAGGACCTCCGGCCGCACATCTACGGCCCGCTCGAACTCATCCTCACGAAGCTGAAGGTCGCCAGCCTCGTCGGCGTCGTCGTCGGCCTGCCGGTGTTCGTCTACGAGTCGTATCTGTTCATGCGACCCGGTCTCTACCAGAACGAGCGGAAGTACTACCTCGCCTCCGTGCCGACGAGTCTCATCCTCGCGGTCGTCGGCGTCGCCTTCGCACACTTCGTCGTGCTCCCCTCCATCTTCGCGTACTTCACCAGCTACACCGAGGGGACGGCGCTCATCGCGTTCGGCCTCTCGGAGACGTTCAACCTCATCCTCATCCTGATGGGCTACATGGCCATCGTCTTCCAGATCCCGCTTTTCATCATGCTCGCCATCATGATGAACCTCGTCACCCGGCAGTGGCTGGAGGACAAACGGCTCATCTTCTGGGGGTCGTTCCTGGGACTCGCGTTCCTCGTCAGCCCCGACCCGACGGGGATGGCACCCATCATCATCGCCATCACCATGGTGGGGCTGTTCGAGGGGACGCTGCTGCTCCTGCGGTGGACCGGCAACTAGACGCGACTAGGCGGCCAGTTCGTCGCCGCTCCCCACCTCTCTCGTCGCCACCCGCTCCGTCTCGGCCAGCGACTCCGCTCGCGCCTTCAGCGCCGCGTTCATCTCGCGGAACCCCGCCTCGGTCGCCGCTCCGACGAACCGGTCGACGACGCCGGCGAGGACGCCGCCGAACGACTCGGCGTGCGTCAGTCGGGTTCGACCGTCGTCGACGCGTTCCAGCGTGAACCGGTGGTCGCCGTCGTAGAGACCGGGGACGAACAGGTGGCCGAGCCACCGGAGTTCGCGGGGTCGCTCGACGCGCGTCACCGTGGGGCGGAACCGGAACGCTCGCTTCCCGGGCGGCGTCAGGTCGACGACAAGGTGTGCACCCTCGTTCGGACGGCCGACGACGCGCATGAACGGGTTCCACTCGGGGTAGCGCTCGAAGTCGGTCAGGACGGCCCAGACGGTCTCCGGCGGTGCGTCGACGTCGATACTCGTCGTGAGTTCTCGCATACAGTCTACTCGTCGGCCGAGACGTTCAACCTCGCGTGGCAGATCGTGTCACTGGACGTGGCACAATCCTCATCTCGTCGCCGCGTGAACCGCCAGCCATGGCGACGGTGGTGTTCGTCCGACACGGCGAGACGACGTGGAACTGCGACGGGCTGATCCAGGGGTGGGCACCGTCGCGGTTGACCGCTTGCGGCCACGAGCAGGCCCGTCGTCTCGCCGCTCACCTCGCGGCGACGTACGACGTCGACCGCGTCGTCGCCTCGGACCTCCTGCGGGCACAGGAGACCGCGGAACACGTCGTCAGGGCAGTCGGACGCACGCCGACGTTCGACGCGGCGTGGCGCGAACGCGACTTCGGGTTCCTGCAAGGGCTCACCGACGCGACAGTGTGCGAGCAGTTCCCCGAGTACGCCCTCGAAGTCGTCGGCCACGCGGCGGCGGGAGAACGGCCGCGAGGCGGCGAGAGCTTTCTGGACTGCCGTGATCGCGTGCTGACGGCCTGGCGGGGGCTCGTCGACGGACTGGACACGGACGAGACGGTGGTCGTCGTCGCCCACGGCGGCCCGATCCGGTTCGTGCTCGCCGAGTCGAAAGGGTTCGACGTCGTCGAGGCGATTCTCGGGCAAGAACAGGACAACTGCGCGCTTAACGAGGTTCGAGTGGCGAGCGCACCCGAACTCGTTCGGGAGAACGAGACGGAGTTTCTCTGAGTCTCAGCCCCTCACTCGCGCATCGGGTAGTCTTCGGCGAACACGTCGGCGACGATCGGCTCCTCGTCGTAGGCCTCGTTTGCGGGGCTGACGCTTCCGGTCTGGTAGCCGTGGAGGTCGAGCGTCACGTGGTCGAAGCCGACGTCCGAGAGGTGATCGCGGGCCGCGCGGACGAACTCGGGGTCGAGCGCCTCGTCGAGCTCCTCTTCCGCGACCTCGATGCGAGCGAGTCCGTCGTGGTCGCGGACGCGGAACTGCGAGAACCCCCACGTCCGGAGGATCCGCTCGGCCTTCTCGACGCGCGAGAGCTTCTCCTCGGTGACCTCGAGCCCGGTCGGGATGCGCGAGGAGAGACACGCCATCGACGGTTTGTCGGCGACCGAGAGGTCGTAGCGGTCGGCGATCTCCCGCACCTCGTCTTTGGTGACGTCGTGGGCCAAGAGCGGCGAGTACACCTCCAGCTCCTCGACGGCGCGGAGGCCGGGACGGTGGCCCTCGCCGGGGTCCGAGGCGTTGGTGCCGTCGCAGACGGTGTCGATCCCCAGCTTCTGGGCGGTCTCGTACATCTTGCCCAGACGCATCGTCCGGCAGTGGTAGCACCGTTCGCCGTCGTTTGCGACGAAGTCTGGATTGTCGAGCTCCGAGAACTCGACGAGCTCGTGCCGGATCCCGATCTCGTCGGCCACCCGCTTCGCGTCGTCCAGCTCCGCCTCGGGGAGCGTCTCGCTGCGGGCGGTGCAGGCGACGGCGTCGTCGCCGAGCGCGTCGTGGGCGAGCGTGGCGACGACGGCCGAGTCGACGCCGCCGGAGAAGGCGACGAGGACGCCGTCTCGCTCCGCGAGGGCGCTCCGGACGGCCGACAGTTTCTCGTCGAGAGTCATAGTCGGCGTTACGCCCGAGACTGCAAAAGCGCACTGTCTTCCGCACGTCTCGCACAGGCGACTCCGGACGTATCACGCAGACGACGCTCCCGCCGCCGTCGGTGCCGCCACAAGAGTCAGAAGTCGTCGGAACGAACCGGTGCGTGAGGAACACACAGTGACCGACCCGAACCCGCGGGACGACGGCGTGGAGTCGTACCCCGACGAACACGACGGGGCGCGACTGCTCGGGACGAGCGCGGAGGGTGGGGTGGCCTACTACCATCCCGACGACAACCTCCTGCTCGAGACGGATCTCGGCCCCGACGAGCTACGCGACGACTCCTCGGGGTGGACCAGTCGCCGAGCGCTCCCGCCCGGCGAGTCGGTCGGCGACCTCGTCGGACGACTCCAGCGGTCGCTCGGGCTCTCGGAACTGACCGAGTACGCTCGCTCACAGCTACCCGGTGTGAGCGACGGCGACTCGGAGGAGACCGACGTGGAGGGACGCTGACGCTCACGGAGCTATGACCGACTACTCGCTGCACGACCCCGAGTTCTCGGGCACGACGGACGAAGAGTGGGAGGAACCTCAGTTGGAAGACTTCGACACCGACGACCTCTCGACGATCGACGACCACTTCCTCCTCTCGGCGGACGGCTTTCCGCCGGAGAACTTCACGGATCTGAAGCTTCCGGTCGTCAACCCCGACGAGAACCTCAACCGCCACGCGCTACAGACCGCAAAGAGCGGCGGCCACGGCGTCGGCGCGATCGACGACCTCGACGACGAGACGAAGGCGGACGTAGAAGACCTGATCGACCGCCTCGCGAACGAGCAGTTCGAGGACGCGGAGTTCGGCGACTGAGCGCGCCACGGCGGCGCTCGCGCTCTGCCTCGCGCCGGACCGCCCCGACCCGCAGTCTTTTATCAGAGGCCGCAATACCCCGGGACGAATGGAGTTCACGGCCATCCCCGGCGTCGGCGAGAAGACGGCCGCCTCGCTCGCCCGCCTCGACGACGCCGAGCGAGCGCTCCGCGACGGCGACGTGGCCGCACTCGCCCGTGCGCCGGGTCTCACCGAGGGCCGGGCCGCCGCCATCGCCCGCGGAGCGATCCGACGGCGACACGGCGACGACGGCGACTTCCTCGCGACGGACCGTTCCCGCGAACTGTACGAGGACGTCCTCGGCCTCCTGCAGGCACGGACGCAGACGACCTACGCGGAGAAGCGACTGGAGACGCTGTTTCCGAGTGCCACCGAGTCACGCATCGAGGAGGTCCGCGCCTTCGCCACCGAGGCGATGGAGCGCGACGTCGACGACGCCGTCCTCGAGGCGCTCTCGGGCGTCTCGCCGCTCACCTCGCCGCCGACCCAGCGCGTCCGCGAGCGGTGTCTCGCCACCGCCGACGCCGAACGCTACGCCGAGGCCGAGGCGGCGTACCCCGAACTCTCCGTCGAGATCGTCGAGGACGCCCGCGATATCGCCGAACTCGCCCGGTCGTACTCGACGGTGGTCGTCCTCGACGAGTCCTTTGCGGGCATCGACGTCGAGGGCGACGTCCGGGTCCGCCCGGACGCGCTGGAGCACCCCGAAGACATCGTCCCCGAACGCCTGCTCGACTTCTTCGCGGTGAATCGCGGGCGGCTGGAGGCGGCCGCCGAGGTGCACGAGGCTGCCGAGATGGACCCCGCCTGCTCGCTTCCGGACCTGCGGGACGGGCTCTCGCGCGTCGACGACGACGGCGAACTCGTCGGCGACGAGGAACTCGCTCGGTTGACCGCCGCCGTCGACGACGTCGACGCCGCCGTCTCCACGGCGGAGTCCGTCGCCAACGACCATCTGCGGGACGCCATCCGCGAACAGGACGTCACCATCGAGGGGACCGACTTCCTCTCGCTGGTCGAACAGGGGGCGCGGGTCGACTCCCTCCTCGATCGTGAACTGGCCGACGAGTACGACGACGCGCTGACGAAGGCCCGCGAGCACGTCGTCGACAGCCTCTCGCTGCAGTCCGGCGAGACGGGTCCCGTCGACCGCCTGTTCCCGGCCGACCCCTCGTTCCCGGTCGACCACCGCGAGGACGTCGCCGCGCGCCTGGAGACCGAACTGGGCGCGGCTCGCGACCAGCGGGCGGCCCGCCTGAAGGCCGACCTCGCGACCGACCTCGGCGACCTGCGCGACCCCGTCGAGGGGTTGGTCCGCGACGCGCTCGAACTCGACGTCGAACTCGCCGTCGCTCGGTTCGCCCGCGACTTCGACTGCGTGATGCCCGCGCTCGAGGGGACAGGATTCGCCATCGAGGGCGGCCGCTCGCCGCTCTTGGACGTCGACTTCGCGGACGTCGACCCGGTCGACTACGAGGTGTCGGGCGTGACGCTCCTCTCGGGAGTCAACAGCGGGGGGAAGACCTCGACGCTGGACCTGGTGGGCGTCGTCGTCCTGCTCGCGCACATGGGGCTGCCCGTCCCCGCCGAGCGCGTCGAACTCGGCGTCGTCGAGGAGCTACACTACTACGAGAAGTCGCAGGGGACGCTCGACGCGGGGGCGTTCGAGAGCACGCTCCGGGACTTCGCGACGCTGACCGAGGGGGCGGCGAACCGTCTAGTGCTCGTCGACGAGTTGGAGAGCATCACCGAACCCGGCGCGAGCGCGAAGATCATCGCCGGCATCCTCGAGGAGCTCGACGGACAGGAGACGACGGCGGTGTTCGTCTCCCACCTCGCCGGCGGCATCCGCGAGGCCGCCGAGTTCCCGGTCGCCGTCGACGGCATCGAGGCCGTCGGGCTCGAAGACGGTGAACTGGTGGTCAACCGCTCGCCCGTCAAGGACCATCTCGCGCGGTCGACGCCGGAGCTCATCGTCGAGAAACTGGCCGGCGAGAGCGGCAACGCCTTCTACGACCGCCTGCTGAAGAAGTTCTGATCGCCGGGGCGTTCGACCGACAGCGCGTAGTGGAGACTCGGGGCGAGCGCCGCGGCGACGCCCGCGACGACCCACGGGAGCAGCGTCTCCGTCGACCCGACGACGGCCCCCAGACCGACGAGACCGACGCAGAGCACTCCGCCGGCGGCGACGAGCGCCCGGCGAACCCGGCGACTCGCCCCGACGTCGTGGGCGTCGGCGTAGCCGCGCCCGGCGAGGAAGACGAGCACCGCGTCGACAGCACCGAGCACGGCGTCGCCGACGAGCGGCCCGACGACGAGGAGGGCGACGCCGAGCGCGGCCGTTCCGGCGGCCGTCGCGCGGGGCGGGAGCGGACGGAGTCCGCCGTACTGGACGGCGTAAGTGGCCAGCGGTAGCCCGACGACGAGCGTGACGAACAGCGCGTACAGGAGGCGTCGCGGGAGGCTGTCGGTTCGACCCGGTAGTTCCGGCGCTGCGGCGGCGAACAGCACGCAGCCGAGAAGCGTCGCCCCGGCGAGGACGACTCGCGGCGGGAGTACCGTCGTCGGGTCGTCGCTGTGGTGGACCGCGTAGACGCCGAACGGGAGGCCGACGACGGCGGCCGTGAGCGTCGAGCGCGCGACGTCGCCGGTGAAGACGACGCCGGTGACGAGGACGGTGAGGGCGAGGAAGCCGCCGATGACGAGAGCGAACTCGGGGACGCGCTGGCTCATGGCCGGGGGTTGGCGAGCGGCGGCGAAAGGGTTTCGATGGCAGAAAGTCGCCCAGTCTCCGCCAATCGCCCGAACGGAAGGGTTTAGACCGCCCCCGAGGTAAACACGCGTATGCCGGACTGTCCACTGGCCGACGACTGCCCCAGCTTCCAAGAGCGCATCCAGGGGATGGGTTGTCAGCACTACGGCGACCGTGGCGGCGCCGAGTGGTGCAAACACTACAACAAGCCGATCCGCGACCTGAAACAACAGCCGGTGAAACCCGGTGAGGAGGTCGTCGTCGAGGTCACCGACATCCACGAGAGCGGTGCCGGCGTCGGCCGCACCGAAGACGGGTTCATCGTGATGGTCGACGGCGTGCTCCCCGACGCTCGGGCCCGCGTGAAGATCACGCAGGTCAAGTCGAACCACGCGCTCGGCGAGGAGCTCGAGCGGCTCCCGATGGAGGAAGACGCCGACGACGAACCGACCGAGACCGACGACGACTCCCGGAAGCGCGGCCGCGACCGTCCGGACCGCCCGGAGCGACTCGGCAGCCGCGACAACTTCTGGGGCGGTTCGTAGTCGGCCTCGACTCCCCCGAAGCGGCCGTGGACAGTGAATTCTGTACTTTTTTGCGACCCGGACGTCAAGACTCAGCATGGACGACGTCCCCGACGTCGACAGCCTGCTGTCGCAAGCCGGCTTCGACCCCGACCAGAGTATTCTCACGCGTCGGCAGGCGGAGGTGCTCGCCCTGCGCGAGCGCGGCGTCCGTCAGACGGTCATCGCCGACCTCCTGGGCACCTCGCGTGCGAACGTCTCCAGCATCGAGGCCAGCGCCCGCTCGAACGTCGAGAAGGCCCGCGAGACCGTCGCGTTCGCCGAGGCGCTCACCGCTCCAGTCCGCGTCGACGTCGCCGCCGGCACCGACCTCTACGACGTGCCGAAACTCGTCTACGACGCCTGCGACGCCGCCGGCGTGAAGGTGAACCACACCGCCCCCGACCTGATGAAGCGCGTCAGCGACGCGGCCGGCGACGCGGTCCAGGGACGGGAGGTCCGCGACGCGATCCTCGTCGGCGTGACCAGCGACGGGGCGGTCCGCGTCCGGCGGTCCGGCTGATGTCTCGGCGGCGTCGACGGCGATCACGCCGGACGGTACCCGTGGGTTCGATCCCGTTCGTCCCGTAGCCCGCCTGCCCCTCTCCAGTCGACGTCTCCCGCTCGTTCTATCTCCGATCCGGACAGTGTTGGTTATCGCCACTAATCATTATCCCCGAGCTTCACTTCTTTCGAAGATGTTGGCATGACATCACATACTACACAGGAGGTCCGAGCGCGGTACCCGAGAGCCGTCGCTCAGAGCCCTCGTCGTTCGGCGGTCGAGAGCCCCGCCGAGAGAGTCGCTCTCGAAACACTGCCACCCTCCTCGACCACCTCCGAGTACACGCCATGAGCCCGCCCAACCACCGCTCCGTCTCGCGCCGTCGGCTGCTGTCCGCTCTCGGCGCGACTGCCGGGTTCGCGACCGTCGGCGTAAGCGAGGTGAGAGCCACCCGCTCCGGGCGCGACGCGGAGGGCTGTCCCGAGACGACTATCGGACCGTCGATGGTCCACTACGACGACTCGATCCACGAGGTGTGTTCCGACGACGCTCCGGAGACGGTCGCGATACGGGAGGCAGTGAAGACGTCTCTGGCAGACGAGTATCCGACGGTCGGGGCACTGATCGACGCCGGATACATCCCGTACTTCGACTTTTTCGCCGAGGGGAGTTGGTCCCACTGGATCAACCCGGAGTTCATCGGCGACGACTCGATGGTCGACCCCGCTCGGCCGGAGTCGATCCTCGTCGACCACACGTGGTGGCGACCCATCGGAGCGATGTTCGTCGCAACCGTCGATGGCGAACGCCGGGACCCCCCGCCGACGGTCTACGAGGACAGCGGGGCGTGCGTCCCGTGGCACGCTCACGTCGGTCTCCCAGGGCGGTACGCCTGGTGGAAGTACCAGACGGTCTATGGCCACGACGTGGACGGGGAGTTTCCCTGCCAGACACCGTGGATGTTGCACGTCTGGAACTACCCCCACTCCGAGAGCACCTACGCACACGGGGCGCCCGAGTATCGCGGTGGGCCGCCCGCAGAAGATCCCGGATTCGAGACGAACGCCGACCCCGACGAGGAGGAACTCGCTCCGAAGCATCTCCCGGCCGCGCTCTCGGCGACGGTCGAGGACCTGTGGCAGTCACCTCGTTGAGACTCCGGTCCGCTGCACGCGACTCTCGGCCGTTCGTGGGCCGCTCTCCCTGCTCCCGAGAGTTCCGACTCGACGCCGCGACGTCGTTCGCCGTCGACGGGACGCAGACTTTTGTCGCCCCCCCGAGACACTGCTGGCATGAACCTCGAACTGGACGACGACGTCGTACTCGTCACCGCGAGTTCCGCCGGACTGGGCTACGGAAGCGCCGAAGCACTCGCCGACGCGGGGGCGAACGTCGTCGTCTGCGGCCGCGACGCCGAGAAGCTCGCGACGGCGGAGAAGGCCCTGGAGAGCGTCGGAACCGGACGCGCCGTCGGCGTCGAAGCGAACATCACCGACCCCGACAGCATCGAGGACCTCGTTGAGGTCGCCGTCGACGAGTTCGGCGGCATCGACCACCTCGTCACCTCCGCGGGCGGCGTTCCGCCGGGGACGTTCGACGAGACGACCGAGAAGGACTGGTACGGCGCGTACGACATGCTCGTGATGAGCGTCGTCTGGACGGTGAAGGCGGCCGCCCCCTACCTGAAACAGAGCGACGCGGGGACGATCACCTGCATCACCTCGACGAGCGTCCAGGAGGCGATCGACGGCCTCGTCCTCTCGAACGCCGTCCGTCGCGGCGTCGTCGGCCTCGTGAAGACGCTCGCCCGCGAGTACGCCCCCGACGTGCGGGCCAACGCCGTCCTCCCCGGCGCACACGAGACGTCGCGCATCGAGGAACTCGTCGAGGACTCCGTCGCGCGCGGCGAGTACGACAGCTACGACGAGGGACTGCGGGGTTGGGCCGACGACATCCCGCTCGGTCGCGTCGGCGACCCGCGCGAGCTCGGCGACGTCGTCGCGTTCCTCGCCAGCCGCCGGGCGAGTTTCGTCAACGGGGTCGCGCTCCCGGTCGACGGCGGCCGACTGCGGAGTTAAAACTCTTCGTCGGCTTTCAGTCGCGAGACGACCTCGCGGACGCGCTGGGCCTCTTCTGTGGGGACCACGAGCACCCGGTCGTCCCACGCGACGACCGCGAGACCGGAGACGCCGACGAGCGAGACGTGCTTGTCGTCGCTGGCGACGACGTTGTCGGCGGCGTCGACCGTCAGCGACTCGCCGAGTGCGACGTTGCCGTCGGCGTCGGCCTCCAGAACGCGTTCGAGCGCGTCCCACGACCCGAGGTCGTCCCACTCGAAGGCAGCCGGGACGACGGCGGCGTGGGCTGCGCGTTCCATCACTGCGTAGTCGATGCTGACTTCGGGGACGTCGTCGAACCCCTGCGATTCGTCGTCGGCCTCGAGCGCGTCGACCAGCGGTGCCAGCGGCGAGTCGCGAGCGGCCGCCAGCAGCGACTCGGGCGTCCACGCGAAGATCCCCGCGTTCCAGTAGTAGCCGGCGTCGACGTACTCGCTCGCTGTCTCGGCGTCCGGTTTCTCGTGGAACGCCGCGAGGTCGAAGTACGTCTCGCCGTCGAGTTCGCGACGACTGCCGGGCTCGACGTAGCCGTACCCGGTGTCGGGTCTGGTCGGGTCGACGCCGAACGTGACGAGCGCGCCCGTCTCGGCGGCGACTCGCGCTCCCCGCTGTGCGACCGACCGGAAGTCACCGGCGACTGTCTGGTCGCTCGGGAGCACGAGGACGACGCAGTCGCCGACCTCCTCGCGGATTCGGTGGGTCGCGTAGGCCAGCGCCGGTCCGGTGTCCTTGGCGACGGGTTCGGTGAGAACCTCGGCGTCGGGCGCGTGGTCGGCGATCTCGTCGGCGAAGGCAGGGCGCGTCGAGACGAACGTGCGGTCGGCGAAGTCGACACGGTCGACGGTCTCGGCGAGGAGCGAGTCGTCGCCGACGAGCGAGAGGAACTGTTTGGGCCGGTCGGCGCGACTGGCCGGGTAGAGTCGCGTGCCGGTGCCGCCGGCGAGAACGAGTGCGACGAGCGGTCGGTCCATACCGAACGCTGACGCGGGCGCTACAAAACCTCGCCGCTCGTGGCGAGGTGGTTCACCACGTCTCGACGACGCCCTCGCGGACGTCCTCCGCACAGCCCCGGCAGTCGGGGTGATCCGGGTCGAAGCAGGCGGGGTGGCCCTCCGCGTCGACGGCGACGGCGCGCTTCTCGGCGTAGCGGCGACAGACGAGGCGGGCGTTTCCCTCGTCGTCTCGCGGCAGGTCGAACCGCTCGCCCTCCTCGCCCGTCTCGTCTCGCCCCTCGCGGTAGGCGCTGCGGGCCTCGGCGTACCGTCGTCCGGCGCTGCGGAACGTGGTGCGCACGAACCGTTCGAACCGCTCGTCCATGCGTCGGGGTGCGTCCGCCGAGGCCAAAGGTCCGTCGCCTCCGTCGTTCGTCACGTTCCGTCGCTGCGACGGCGGTCTTAAGTCGGTGAAGCACTCACACCGCGATAGATGCGGTTCACCACGCCCGGAGGTTCGAGATGACAGACGAGAGTGTGACTCCCCCCGGTTCCGCCGACGAGAGCGAGACAGTGCGCGTGATGACGTTCAACGTCCGGTACGACACCGAGGAGGACGGCGAGTTGGCGTGGCCGCACCGTCGCCACCGGGTCGCGAGCGTGATCCGTCTCCACCGACCCGACGTGATCGGGCTGCAGGAACCGCTCGAACACCAGCTGTCGTACCTCCGCGAGCAGCTGCCCACCTACGAGTGGGTCGGCGTCGGCCGCGTCGACGGCGACGCGGAGGGCGAACACGGCCCGGTCGGCTTCCGACGGAGCCGCTTCACACTCCAGGACCACAACACGTTCTGGCTCTCGGAGACGCCCCACGTCAGCGGGAGCAAACACCCCAAAGCCTCCTACCCCCGGATGGCGACGTGGGCCGAACTGCGCGACCGGCACACCGATCGGTCGTTCGTCGCGTGCAACACCCACTTCGAACACCGCAGTGTGGCGGCCCGCGAGGAGAGCGCCACGCTGCTCCGTCGTCGACTCGCCGACATCGCGGGCGACACGCCCGCCGTCGTCACCGGCGACCTGAACTGCACCGAGACCGACCGCCCGTACGAACTGCTCACTGCCGCCGACGGCGGCGGCCGCCGCCTGTACGACGCGCAGTACTGCGCCGAACACGGCCACCACGGGCCGACGGTGACGTTCAACCGGTTCGACGGCGCGACCGAGAAGATCGACTACGTGTTCGTCACCGACGGTTCGTCGGTCTTCCAACACGCCGTCGTCGACGACCACTGGGACGGCGTCCCGCCGTCGGACCACGCGCCCGTCGTCGCGGACGTGCGATTCGAGGAGTGAGTCGTCCGTCTATGAGCGGCTCTAGACTGCGTCAGACGCACGACTGACGCCTCCTCCCCTCTGATTTCACTTTCACCGAGTGGCGACATTTTTATACCATCGGGAACCAACCGGCGTATGCCTCTCGTCGAAAACTCAAGCAGAGGCAGTGAGAACCCATGACAGACCTGCGAACCCACGCAGAGGAGATTGCGGCACAGTTCTCGGACCATCTGGACGTCAGCGTCGACGAGGTCGAGGAGCGACTGGACAACCTCGTCAACGAGTACAAGGTCCCCGTCGAGGAGGCGCGCCGGAGCGTCACCAACAGCTATCTCGACGAGGCGGGGCTCGAACGCGACGACATCGCGAGCGGCGCGGGCGGTAGTCAGCTCGTCGAACTCGCGGACATCGACGAAGACGAACAGTGGGTCGACCTGAAGGTGAAGGTCGTCGACCTCTGGGACCCCGGCCACGAATCCATCGCACAGGTCGGGCTCGTCGGCGACGAGTCCGGCACGATGAAGTTCGTCGCCTTCCAGACCTCCGAACTCGAATCGCTCGAAGAGGGGACGGTGTACAGCCTCCAGAACGTCGTCACCGACGAGTACGAGGGGAGCTTCTCGGTCAAACTCAACCGGACGACGACGATCACCGAACTCGACGAGGAGATCGAAGTCGGCGACGACAGCGCCACCGTCGAAGGGGCGCTCGTCGACATCCAGAGCGGCAGCGGCCTCATCAAGCGGTGTCCCGAGGAGGACTGCACGCGCGTCCTCCAGAACGGTCGCTGTTCGGAGCACGGCAACGTCGAAGGCGAGTTCGACCTCCGCATCAAGGGCGTCCTCGACGACGGCAGCGAGGTCCACGAGGTGATCTTCAACCAGGAGATGACCGAGGAGCTCACCGGCGTCACGCTCGAGGAGGCCAAACAGCAGGCGATGGACGCGCTCGACACCACCGTCGTCGCCGACGAGATGCGCGCGATGGTGCTCGGACGCTACTACCGCGTCACCGGCCCGACGTTCGGGCGCTACGTGCTCGCCGACGAGTTCGAAGAACTGAGCGGTCCAACCGATGCGGAAGACGTCCTCATCAAAGCGAGGTCGATGTGAAATGAGTCAGTCAGCCCCCACCCGAGAAGTCGCCCGCCGCGTGTTCGCCCAGGAGTTCAACGACGCCGGATACACGTTCAAAGAGTCCGACGACGAGCGTGCACCCGTCTACCTCCTGCTCCCCAGCGGAGAGAAGGCGAACCGCGTCTTCCTCGTCGGTACACTCACCGAGAAGGAAGACGTCGGCGAGGACTCCGAGTACTGGCGCGGCCGCATCGTCGACCCGACGGGGACGTTCTTCGTCTACGCCGGGCAGTACCAGCCCGAGGCCGCGAGCGCGCTGCGCGAACTCGAGGCGCCGTCGTACGTCGCCATCGTCGGCAAGCCGCGGACGTACGAGACGGACGACGGGAGTATCAACGTCTCCGTCCGACCCGAGTCCATCACCGAGGTGAACGCCGCGACGCGCGACCGGTGGGTCGTCGAGACCGCCCAGCGGACGCTCGAACGCGTCGAGTCGTTCGACGACGAGGGCAACGAGTACGCTCGCATGGCCAAAGAGCAGTACGACCTGCCCGTCGACAGCTACACGCAGGCTGCCATCGGGGCACTCGAGAGCCTCGACACCGAGACCACCGACGAGCTCGCATCCGACGCGCCGGAGCCGGAAGCGTAATCCGACGTAGGATGCGACCCCACGTCCGGCGATTTTAGGCTACCGCGCTGACGTCGCCACTCACGACGGTCGTCGCCCAGAGAGCATCGCGTATACGATCAGCAACGCTCGGCGTCGTCGGGTGACGCAGAATCGAGTCGCCCGGGTGTTGCAGCACCCAGACGCCGGGCCCCACGTAGACACATGAGCCCACTCTCCGTTACCCCCGGACTCACACAAGAAGCTACCGACAGACAGAACGACCACCAGACCGACACGACTACCCGAATCACGGGACCGCACGACGGTCGCGACAGCGACGGCGCACTCGACCACCGCTACTGGCGCTGCGAGCGCTGCGGGTTCGAGAGTACCGACCCGACGCTCCGGACGGGCTGTTTCCGGTGCGGCGTCGCAGGCGAGAACCACGGCGGTGACGATGCCGACTGACCGCACCTCCCCGAGCGGCGGGTGGCGCGACGTCGCGAGGGAACTGTGTGCCGACGGCGGCGTCGACCACGAGAGCGGGGTCGACCCCCACTCGCTCGACCCCTGTCCCGACTGCGGCCGGGTTCCCGGCGTCGACGGCGACGACCTCTGCTGTGAGGTGCATCTCGCCCGACTCGGTGTCGTCGCCGATCGCGACCCGACGCCCGAGTCGTAACGCTACTCCAACGACTCGGCCAGCACCGAGTCGAGTCGCTCGTCGAGCAGACCCGCTTCGACCAGCGTCGCCACCGCCTCGATGTCGGGGTGTGGCGGCCGGTCGTCGACGAGCGGCGGGACGACTTCGCGAACGGACTCGTAGACCGCGCCCGTCCCCGGCGCGTGTGCCAGTTCTTCGTCGACGAACTCGGCGGCCTGCGCCGCACAGAGCAGTTCGACGGCGACGACGGTCCGGACGCGCTCGGTGACGCGTCGCGCGGCGAACGCCGACGTCGCGCTCATGCTGACGTGGTCCTCCTGTCCGCCGCTGACGGGCGTGCTGTCCATCGAGGGTCGCCCCTCCGAGCGACACTCGTTGAGGAGCGCCGCGGCGGTGTACTGCGGGATCATGTAGCCCGACTGGAACCCGCTGTCGGCCGTGAGGAACGGCGGCAGATGCGGTTCCTGCAGGTTGGGGTTGACCATCCGGTCGACCCGTCGCTCGGCGATGGCCGCCAGTTCGGTGAGCGCGTTGACGACGTAGTCGAGGCGGAGCGCCAGCGGTTCGCCGTGGAAGTTGCCGCCGGAGATGACCGCCCCCACGTCGGTGCCACTCGCTCGGTCGTCGACGCGTTCGCGGGCGAAGACGAGCGGGTTGTCGGTGGCGCTGTTGAGTTCGGTCTCGACGGCGTCGCGCACGTGAGCGACGGCGTCGCGGACGGCCCCGTGGACCTGCGGGATACAGCGGAGCGCGTAGGCGTCCTGCACCCGGTCGCAGTTGCGGTGGGACTCGACGATCTCCGACCCCGCACAGAGTCGCTTGACGTTTCTGGCGGTCGCCTGCTGTCCGGGATGCGGGCGGGCCGCGTGGATCGCCGGATCGCAGGAGGCGGTCGTCCCCATCGTCACCTCGGTCGTCAACGCGCCCGCGGCGTCGGCAGCCCGAAGCACCTGCTCGGCGTCGACGACGACCATCGCGGCGAGTCCGACCGAGAGTTGAGTACCGTTGATGAGCGCGAGCCCCTCCTTGGCTTTCAGCGTCAGCGGTTCCACCCCCGCTGCTGTGAGAGCTTCGTCACCGGGGATGCGCTCTGCCTCACCGTCCACTCGGTCTACGTCGGCCTCGCCCTCGCCAAGCAGGACGAGTGCCATGTGCGCCAGCGGCGCGAGGTCGCCGCTCGCGCCGAGACTCCCGCGGGACTTCACGACCGGATGGACGCCCGCGTCGAGCATCGCGAGGAGGTGGTCGACGACCACTTCGCGGATGCCCGAGTAGCCCTTCGCGAGCGCGTTGATTCGGGTGAGGAGCATCGCTCGGACCTCCTCGCGGGTGAGCTCTCTGCCCGCTCCAGCGGCGTGACTGCGGACGAGGTTCGTCTGCAGCCCTTCGACCTTTTCGCGGGGGATGTGCGTGTCGACGAGTTCGCCGAACCCGGTGTTGACGCCGTACACCGGATCGCCGCTCTCGACGATGTGTTCGATGCGCTCGCGGGAGGTCCGGATGGCTTCGCGGGCGTCGTCGGCGAGTGCGACCGGCACGTCGTCGCGGGCGACGGCGACCACCTCCTCGACGCTCAGCGAGTCGCCGTCGAGGACGACCCGTTCTGACTCACTCATGGACCACCTCGCCGTCCTTGAGGACGGTCGCAACCGGGTTGACGCCGAAGTTGTACGGGACGTGGCGGTAGGAGGGCGCGTTGAGGACGACGAGGTCGGCGGGTGCGCCCGTCCGGAGCGTCCCGGTTCCGTTCGTCCGGTCGAGTGCGCGCGCCCCGCCCTCGGTGGCGGCGACGAGCGCCTCTGCGGGCGTGAGTTTCATCCCGGTGCAGGCCAGCGCGACGGCGAACGGCATGCTCTGGGAGTAGCAGTTCGGGTTGAAGTCCGTGGCGACAGCGACGGAGCCGCCAGCGTCGAGAAACGCCCGTGCGTCGGCGTACGCTTCGCCGAGCGAGAACGCCGTCCCCGGGAGGAAGACGGGCGTCACGCCGGCGTCGAGCAGCGCCTCGACGTCGTCGGCGTCGGCCTGCAGGAGGTGGTCGGCGCTCGCTGCATCGACCTCCGCGGCCAACTGTGCACCGCCGAGGTGGACGAACTCCTCGGCGTGGACTTTCGGCGTCAGGCCGTGCTCGACGCCGGCCTCGAGGACGCGCCGAGACTGTTCGACGGAGAAGACCCCCTCCTCGCAGAAGACGTCGCAGAACTCGGCGACCCCCTGCGTTTCCACTGCAGGCAGCTGTTCGGCGACGACCTCCTCCACGTAGTCGTCGGTGTCTCGGCCTTCGGGGACGGCGTGTGCGCCCATGAACGTCGCGACGGCGTCGACCGGATGCTGCTCGTCGGCGCGTCGAATGGCGTCGAGCAGCCGGAGTTCGGTGTCGGTGTCGAGACCGTAGCCCGACTTGACCTCGACCGTGGTGCTCCCGTGTGAGAGCATCGTGTCGAGATGCGAAAGCAGGTTCCCGAGGAGTTCGTCGTCGTCGGCCTCGCGGGTCGCCCGGACGGTCCGCAGGATGCCGCCGCCCTCGGCCATGATCTCCTGATACGTCTTCCCCTGTAGCTTCGCCTCGAACTCGTCGGAGCGGTCGCCCGCGAAGCAGGCGTGGGTGTGGGAGTCGACGAAGCCCGGAACCACGCTCCGCCCGGTCGCGTCGACGGCGTACTGGGCGTTCTCCGGCGGATACTCCCGCGTCACCTCGTCGCTCGGGCCGACGGCGACGACGCGGCTGTCCTCGACGGCGACGGCGGCGTCCTCGTGACGGTGGAGCGGCGTCTCGTCTCCTTCGTCGACTACGACCTCGGCGGCGTCGTGGACGACGGCGGTGAGTTCAGACATGATGCCCTCCGTTCGCGGCATACCCACTTAGGAAGTGGGCCACGGCGCGGGCACCCGCCGCTGCGGTCATCCCGTCCCTGTCGAGCGGCGGGGCGCACTCGACGACCTCGAAGCCCGCGATCCGGTCGTCGGAAGCGAGTCGCCGGAGGATACGAAACAGTTCGCGGGTGGTCAGACCGCCGGGCGTCGGTGCCGACACGCCCGGAGCGACCGACGCGTCGAGGACGTCGAGGTCGACGCTGACGTAGACCTGCTCCACGGACCCGAGTGCGTCGAGTGCGCGCGCCGCCGCGCCGAGCGGGTCGTCGCCGACGTCGTCGGCGGTGACGACGTCGCCGCCCCGCTCGTCGACGTAGTCGGCGTACGCGGTCGACGTCTCGAAGTGGCGCGCGCCGAGACAGGCGTAGCCGTCGAGGCCGGCCTCGAACAGTTGGCGGTAGGGGGTGCCGCTCGTCGCGTCGTCCCGGACCTCCCGGACGTCGAGGTGGGCGTCGAGGTTGACGACGCCGACGCTGCCGCGATCGAGGAGTGGTGCGACGTTCGGGTAGGTCAGCGAGTTGTCGCCGCCGAGGAAGACGGGGAGCGAACCGAGATCGTGGACCCGTCTGCTCGTCTGTCGGACGAGGCGTTGGATGCCACCGACCGTCGCGTCCGGCGACCGGTCGTCGAGTCGACGGAGGTCGGTCACGTCGCCGAGGTCGGCGATCGGTCGACCGCTGCCGACTGCACCCGACTCGAAGTGATGCGTCTTGACGCCCGCGAGCGCCTCGCGGAGTGCCTGCGGTCCCGCCGCAGCACCACGCCGACCGATGACCGCCTCGTCGACCGGTTCGCCGACGATGACGACGGCGAACTCGTCCGCTTCTTCTCTCGTCGTCCCCTGCACGACGTGGCCGAACTGTTCGTCGTTCGGGTCTGCGGACGTTCCGCGCCACTCGAACGACTGGACGAACTCACTCATCGTGATCCCGCATCGGAATCCGGACGTTCGACGTCGTCGCCTCGTCGAGCGCATCCTCGTAGCCCGCGTCGGCGTGGCGAACCACGCCCATCCCGGGATCGGTGGTGAAGACGCGACGGGCCTTCTCGGCGGCGAGTTCCGACCCGTCGAGGACGACGTGGTTGTTCGCGTGCAGCGAGTTGCCGATACCGACGCCGCCGCCGTCGTGGACGGAGACGATGTCCGCACCCGCCGCGCAGTTGAGCAGGGCGTTGAGGATGGGCCAGTCGGCGACGGCGTCGGTCCCGTCCTGCATCGCCTCGGTCTCGCGGTGCGGGCTGGCGACACTCCCCGCGTCGAGATGGTCGCGGGTGACGACCACGGGGGCACTGATCTCGCCGTCGCCGACGAGTTCGTTGATCCGGAGGGCGAACTTCGCGCGTTCGGTGATCCCGTCTTCGTCGGTCGAATAGCCGAGCCAGCAGACGCGACTCGGGAGGCCCTGGAACGCGACCTGTTCCCGTGCGAGGTCGATCCAGCGACTCAGGTGGTCCTTCTCCGGGAACAGTTCCTTCACGGCCTCGTCGGTCCGGTGGATGTCTGCGGGGTCACCCGAGAGCGCGACCCAGCGGAACGGCCCCTTGCCGCGGCAGAACAGCGGGCGGATGTACGCCGGGACGAACCCGGGGAAGTCGAAGGCGTTCTCCATATCCCGGTGTTCCTGCACCTGCCCGCGGATGTTGTTGCCGTACTCGAACGTCACGGCTCCCCTCTCTTGGAGGTCGAGCATCGCCTGGACGTGTCGCTGCATGGTGTCGAGACTCTCCTCGACGTAACGCTCGGGGTCCTCCTCGCGTAGTTCGTCGGCCTCCGCGACGGTGTACCCCGAGGGGTAGTAGCCCTCCAGTTCGTCGTGGGCGCTCGTCTGGTCGGTGAGGAAGTCGGGGACGAACTCGCGTTCGAGCAGCCCCTCCAGCAGGTCGGCGGCGTTCGCGTGGACGGCGATGGAGTAGGGGTCGCCCTGCTCGGCGGCTTCCTGTGCCTTCTCGATGGCCTCGTCGAGGTCGTCCGTCTGCTCCATACAGTAGCGCGTCTCGATGCGACGGTCGATTCGACTCTCGTCGACCTCGGCGGCGATACAGACGCCGTGGTTCATCGTGACCGCGAGCGGCTGGGCCCCGCCCATCCCACCGAGACCGCCGGTGACGGTGATCGTGCCTCGAAGCCCATCGCGGTCGGGGAACTGCTGGCGACCCGCCTCCGCGAGCGTCTCGTAGGTTCCCTGCAGGATGCCCTGCGTCCCGATGTACGCCCACGACCCCGCGGTCATCTGGCCGTACATGATCTTCCCCTCGGCCTCGAGTTCGTGGAAGTGCTCCCAGTTGTCCCACTTGCCGACGAGGTTGGAGTTAGCGATGAGGACGCGGGGAGCGCGTTCGTGGGTCGTGAACCGCCCGACTGGCTTGCCGGACTGGACGAGCAACGTCTCGTCGTCCGCCAGATCGCGGAGTTCCGCGAGGATGGCGTCGTAGGCGTCCCAACTTCGGGCGGCGCGGCCGGTGCCGCCGTAGACGACGAGCTCCTCGGGTTTCTCGGCGACGTCGGGGTCGAGGTTGTTGTTCAGCATCCTCAACGCCGCCTCCTGTCGCCACCCCTTGCACTCGATGTCGGTGCCGGTCGGCGATCCCTGATACTGTCGCCACTCGGCGCTCGGTTCGCCGATTCGGTCTGTCGACTTTGAGGGCTTCTGTTCGCTCATTCTACTCTACAGTTCGTGAACGATTCGCAAATAGCTACGACCCCGCGTGCGGCGGGGTATTTATATATCGGCGCGGAACGGACGGTCGATGTACGAAGCGACGTTCCGAATCCCGGACGCAGGGTCGTACGCGGCGGCGACGGCCGGTTCGGACGCCCGGATCGAACTCTGGTGTAACGACCACTGCGACCTCCTGCACGTCTCCACTGGTGGCGACGGCGAGGCGGCGGTGGCGGTCGTCGCGCGCGTCGAGGAACTCGTCGGCGTACAGGACCGACTGGAGACGACGGACGAACTCGTCGTCGTCACGGCCGACTGCCTCAAGTCGCACGACTCCTCGCACGTGGAGACGTATCTCGCTCGGCACGGCTGTCTCCTCCTGCCGCCGCTTCGGTACGCCAACGGGGCGAAGTTCTGTCGCGTGCTCGCGCTCGACCCGGCGGCGCTCTCGGCGTGTTACCGCGACCTCGTCGACGACGGCTACCGCGTAGGCGTCGAGTCGAAACGCGAGGTCTCGTCGGTGCGGCAGGACGCGCCGCTGCTCACGCTCGACGACGCGTTGCCGACGCTGACCGAGCGACAGCGTGACGTGCTCAAAACCGCTTTCGACGCCGGCTACTACGAGATTCCGCGGCGGACGACGACCGAGGCGATCGCCGCCGCCGTCGGCGTCGAGCGGCGGACCGCCGAAGAGCATCTCAGACGGGCGGAGAACAAGCTTCTGGCGGGGGTGATCGACTATCTCTGACTGTTTCGTCGTCGTCTGACAAACGGTTAAGTGGATGGCTGGTCGAGAGAGAGCCACCGATGGGCAACAAGAACAAGACCATCTCCTTTCGGGTCAACGAGGACGCCTTCGAGACCCTCCGGGAGATCGCCGAGGAGCGCGACATCTCCCTGTCGGCGGTCTTCCGCGACTACGTCGACACGTTGGTTGCCCACGACGGGCAAGTACAGGTCGTCCCCGAGCACGAACTCGACGGCCTCGGAGACGGCGACGAGCCGAGTTTCCCGCCGAAAGTGGAGGTACCGAAGAGCTTCGTCCGCGAGCACGAACGACTCGAACTGGAGGCCGACCACCTCCGCGAGCAGTTAGAGGAGTACAAACGCTACGTGAACCACCTCCGCCAGGAACTCGACGACGAGGAGGAGGTCATCTTCCTCGAAGACTTGGACGGCGAGAGCGACGAACCCTCCTTCCAGCTGGGCTGAATCTCCTACCCGGAGAGTTCTCGTTTCGCCGTCGTCGCCTTCTCTTCCATCTCTCTGTCGCCTTCGACGCCCGCGAGTGCTTCGACCGCTTCGAGCGTCCGGACCGACTGATCGAGGAAGGAGAGGATGTCACCCGGATACGCGTAGAGCATGTACTCGTCGGTCATCACGTCGACGATGGCGTCGGGACCGAGCCCCTGCGCGCGGAGTTCCAGCAGGTAGCGGATGAACTTCCGTTCGGGGTGACCGCAGTAGGGGTTGTCCTCACAGTCACAGTCGAGGAAGTCCTGTGCGAAGTCGAGCACCCGCTCTTGGGTCGCGTCGTCGAGTTTCGTCAGTCCCTCGCCGGTGAACACCAGGTCCAGCGTCGCCCCCTTGAACGCTCCCTTGGGGATGTTCGCCTCCAGTTGGGAGGCGATCTGCCGGTGGTTCTTCAGGTAGATCTTGTCCGTGATAGCCACGCTTGCAGCGAGATACGACGGTGAGCCTGAAAAGGCCCGCGCTTCGGCCGGTCGCGACACGACGCGGGGCGGTGTGCTGAATCGACACACACGAGGCCGGAAGTCGTAACGTATTTGAGCGAAACGGGAGTAGGAGAGGGTGTGTCCGGGTTGGGGTAGTGGACCATCCTTCAGCCTTGTGGAGGCTGAGACGCGGGTTCGATTCTCGCACCTGGACCTTTTCCACCGACACCGCCTTTGCGTAGGGCGATTTTCGCTCGCTCCCACAATGAGTGAGCAATATGACGAAAGGCACAGACGTGGGTTCCCCTACTGATTCGGGGGAATCGGACGCTAATCATGCGATAGAGGCCTCGATCCGAGAAAATTCGGCTATGCCCGACCCCTCACGAGTTGAGGGAATTCGCGTTGTAACCGAACCAGCAGCAGCGCAGTTGACGAACAGACAACTCATCGACTACCACGAACATAGGCACCAGTTCCTTCGATGGGCGCTCAGTATCGGCAAGAAGCCCGAGAAAGGAGAGGGATACGCAACAACCACAGTCAAGGGGCACACGTACCGTCTCTCGCAGTTCTATCGCTTTGTATGGGACGAAGAAGGCGGATACACGACGAACATTACGCACAACCACGCTGACGCCTACATCCGAGAGATAGCCTACGGAGACACGACGACGGAAGACAAGTCTCAGCGAGTGAAGGCACTCAAGATACTGTTCCGTTGGCGATCGTGGGAGTTTGGTGACGATGAGTGGGAGCCTGAACTGTCGTTCTCTCCTGATACGGGCACCTCAAACCCTCGAGACTTTCTCACCCGAGATGAACGTCGACGCGTTCGTGAGGCGGCGCTTGAGTATGCAACTGTACCCGCATACAGTTCACTCAGTCCCGACGAACGAGACCAATGGAAAACCTACCTCGCGCAACGGTTCGAGAAGCCCAAGCGAGATGTTGGTCTCGCTGACTTCGAGCGAGCAAACTCGTGGAAAATCACCTCGCTGATTTGGACAGCTCTCGATGCAGGACTACGGCCTGTTGAAATCGAACGGGCAACGACTCAGTGGGTCGACGTTCAGAACAAGGTACTACGCATCCCACGGGAGGAGAGTGCGAAAGTCAAGGAGAATTGGATTGTGAGTCTGACCGAGCGCACAACAAATGCACTCGAACGGTGGTTGGTCGAACGGAACCAATACTCGAAGTACAACGATACGGATGCACTATGGTTGAATCGGAAAGGAAACCCGTATCGCTACTACTCACTGAACCGTATTCTCCGCGATCTCTGTGAAGATGCACGAATCGATACTCGAGGTCGGGACATGACTTTCTACACAATACGTCGTAGCACGGCGACCATTATGGCTCGGGAGGCGGGATTGGCGGCAACACAAGCGCAACTACGCCACAAATCCGAGCGGACAACGCTACGTTATATCCAAGCACCTGTCGAGGATCGACAGAAAGCACTTGAACGGATGGGGTGACAGATTTGCCGACTAATAACCACAGGTGGGGGGCAAGACCGCTAAAGGACACGTGGCCACCTACGGGACGCAAGCGATGAAGGACTGCGACCGAATCAGAGACATCAATCGTTGTCGCGAGTGTTCAGTGCCCCAGGAAGTCCATGTTGAACGGTTTGGGCGGAAACTTATAGTCCACCATATCTACCAGCAGAGGAATGCCTCGGAGGTGGACCCGTGCAATGAGGACGGTACAGACGATACAGACGACGAGCCACAAACCGAGACCGTCGAGTTCGATGGTGAGAAGTTAGTGGCCGTCGACGGTGACACCATCCGCGAGAAGTCGAGGAATGCCGACAAATTAGGTATCGGTATTCGCGATCTCAAAGGCGTTAACGTGTATCTGTACGCCGATGTCTACCGCGAACTCCAACTGCAATACAACGCGATGAATACCGACTATCTCCGAGCACACAACGAGCAGCTGGAGAAAAATAAGATGTTCATCAATGCAGTAGTTCGTGCAGGCTTGAAGAGCGACGAACTGAAACAAGAATTGAAAATAGAGTGATCGCTGTCACACGATAGACGATTGAAACGACACTCATTCATGACTTCCATTGGTGTCGTGATCAACGTGACAATGAAGTTGGCAACCCATGTGTTCATCACACAGGTGAACATCCACCCATTCGTGTTGTGACTACTCCGTTTGGGCTACGCAAATGAATTCGCTGTCAAGCGCAAATCTCCGCATTTCTTCCACCTGTTGCCGTCTTTGGCACGCACCTCTTCATGGTCCAACTAGGTGAGAGGAACGTCCAAATCAGCATGGTCGATGCATACTCTCATTATCCATCAGATAGAACCGAGTTCCATGGTCGCAAATCCTGACGATAGCTCCGATCGGGAGGAGACAATCTTGGCCAACGGAGATTCTCTTCGTAAGCGGGTTGGCATGGTCGATGTCGACCAGGATCTCACGTGCTCTACAGAGCAAATGCGCGATCTACTCGGGCTCTAATTGAAAAACTCGTTGAGAGATTTTTTCAAGAATCCATTCTTACGATATTACTGGCGTACGCCACAGCGGTACCCACAGGTGGGGGGAAATTATAACCATTCCAAGCCATTGACTAACCTGACTTATAATAGATGTTGTCAAAAGAATTCAGACAGTTACTCTTTCTACTCTCAGCGGGTTGTCAGAAGCGTCGTGCAACATACAGAGGGTGAGTTTGGCAAACAGTTCACTCACGAGGCACAGGCCAACTCCCACAAATAGAAATTGTCATAGTATGAAAATCATGAATTCAGAGGCAAGAATCGTGGTAAGGCCAATAGTAGCAAAAGATTGAAAGATTTTCGACCAAGAGCGGTTTGCAAATAGATATCCGAGTGTCCCAGATATCAGAAATATCAGGCCCAATGTTGGGTAATCGAAGGGGAAGATTAGCCGATTGAGGATTCCAAGGACGATCCCGAAAACTAAACCTGTCTGGACTGGTGATTCTGTGAATTCAAATCGACGCTCCTCAGATGTAGTCGCCCCCATGAATTCTGAGATACATTGGCTATTTAAAAATAACCCGGTACTAAAAGAACCAATGAAAATAATATGTTTTGACTCTGACCGACTTGCGCCCTCTATTCAGCACGTCGATTTCAGCAGATCGGAAACATGTGACGTTGAAGTGTACGAAGACTTCCGCTAATCGCTAAATAACACGCACTCATCATTCATTATTGTAATTGGGGTAATTCTTGAGATCGAAGGCATAGTCGGGCCACTTCTCACTATCCTCTTTTCCGTACCGCTCATTCATGTGCTCCGTTGCTCGGTGAAGTCTATGTGCCTGTGAGAGACGCTCGTCATCACCAGTGACTGCCCAGTACGGTTCCTTGTGTCGAACGAGGTCACGCTCGTTCAATCGCGACAGAAGAGGTTCGATGTCCTCTCGTACGACATCGGTCTAAAACTCGAGAAACTCAGTCGCATAGAACCATCCATAGCCGAGTGAGTATCTATGGTTGCCCAAACCCAATTAATGCATGAACGTGCTTAGAAAAGCTTATTTACGTGATACTATTACAAGAAATTAATCACTATAGGCCAACAGCTCGCCTTTCTTCGACTGACGGTGTACCGTCTCAAAATCTCAGTTCTATCTGTCTAACTATGTGCGAAACTAACTCCGAAACCGACGCCGACGAACGCCAACCCGACTTCGATGACCGTCCCATGGTCGTCGACACGCGTGAACAGAAACCCTACACATTCGACTCGTACGACGTCAACGTCGTGTCCGACACGCTCGAGACTGGCGACTATTCGATTCGCGGGTACGAAGATGCGTTCGCAGTCGAACGCAAATCGCCACACGACTTCCTCAACTCAATCGGTCGCGATCGTGACCGATTCAAGCGAGAAGTGCAGCGTGCTGAATCGTTTGACATCCCGATGGCAATCGTCATCGAAGCACCGCGATCAGAGCTAGAAAACGGCTTCGACGGACGCGACGTCGGATCGAACCAAATCGAGGGAACTATCGATGCATGGGAACGCCGATACAACATCGACTGGTACTTCGCAGATGACCGCAGTGACGCAGAACAACTGACGCACGATCTTCTACGGATCCGTCGCTCGATAATGAGACTCGAGGAGTAGGTTACGAACTAAAACGGCAGTCAACGCCGTTCAACCTCTCTCTGCACATCAACCTGCGTCCTTGGTCGGATGTGGTTCGTCAGGTGTGTGTGCAGCCCACTCATCTCTGTCTTCAGTCCCGTATTGCTCGTTCAACCGTTCAGTTGCTCGATGGAGCATATACGCCTGAGAAAGCCGTTCAGTGTCACCCGTGATCGCCCAGTAAGGTTCCTTGTGTCGAACGAGACCACGTTCCTCCAACCGTGACAGGACAGCGTCAACTCGCTCTTGTCCCACCTCTGTCTCGTTTGCAATACGGGTTGTTGTGTATGCGTGGTCATCGTTCGCGGAAAGGAAGTCCACCACCCATTCTACGTCGGTACGGTTTTGAAACGCGTCGTCGTCGTCGGCTCGCTCGAAGGTGTCGATGTCAATTGAATCGTGCATGTGTCTGCCACGCGATCAAGCATGTTAACAGTAGAGATGCGGACGAAAGGACACTACTCAACAATGCGCCCCGATTTGGGGCACGTCAATCGGTACAAGTGACTCTCATGAATCAAGCGTCACAGCGATACCCACAGGTGGGGGGAGATTACAACCACTCGAATTGATCTCGCAGTGACCGCTTAATATTCGAGAGGCCCTTCTTCGAGAGTTCGTATTGCTCAAGTTGCTCGGTGAGCCGCTCAGACTTCTTTTCCTTCACCTCCATCCATTCCTCTCTTTCCTTATCCCTACATTCGTCTGACAAATGCGACCAGTCCATCGGTCTTTCATCACGCTGTAGAATAAGAGACGCCAATCCGATTGCTACCTCTTCGATGCTATACGCGTTGAGCGCGCCATCAGTGAAGTCAACGGATGCGATCAAGCCAACGACAGTCTCCCTTTGATTCCGATTGACGAGATCTTTGACTACGGCATCGGCAACACGGAGCTTGAACTCGAATTGTCTCTCTTTTTTATTTTGATCGGAGATTACACGTGATTGATGGGGGACATGATAGTCGTTCTGATGCTTGTAGAGACGGTCGTAGAACTTCTCTTGGTACGTGTGTGATTTTCTAAAAGTTATGCCGTTGGCGTCTCGTGCTTTAAAGTAAGTAGCGGGGCTATACGGTGACAGATCGAATGGTGTCCATCCAGGCGTCTGCTCGGGGAATTTCGTTGCAGTCTCTGTAGAGTGACAATCTTGTTGACTCAGAGAACCGCATCCTGGTCGACAACGAAGGTGGGACGATTCGGGGCGATATTCAGAGGGTGTCATTTAAATAGGGGGGTGTGGGGATATTATTATTAATGAAGGGACATGGTGAGACGACCGCATCGAGTTACTCGAGTAGTTCTCGATCGGGTGAGCCTGCTTCGCGGGCCTGCAGTCGATCTCGTGATTTGGGGCGTCTCCCCCGACGGAAACACCACAGCGTTAACCACAGGTGGTGGGGGGACACTAACCCACAAGCAGACCGAAGCCAGCACCGACCGTTACTCGGTGCTTCCCTCATAATTTGGGTCGTACAGGTTCTCGTTCTTCTTGATTGCATTCTTGATTGTCATGTCACCGTACGTTTGGTCGCCTCGGAGACTGTCCCATTTTGGTCGCATCCGTTTCGATTTTCGAAATATTCGATCGATGCGTGATTTGTCCTCTCTCGTCCAATAGGCAAGCATGGCACAGAGAGCCATGTCCGCTTCACTCGGACTTGGATGACCAACATCTGCACCGTTCCATAGTCGCGTGAACTTCTCGCCGTTGGCTGCGTTTTTCGCCTTTTCAATCAGCTCCTCATCCGAGAGTCCGACTCTATCGTCCGAGGTTTGCCTCTGTTTTTGTGGCTTCGCTGTTTCGGAACCGTCTCGGTCGTTTGCTGCGAGATACTCATCGTAGATGGAACGGACTTCTTCCGCTCTTGTCTCCACAGTCTTTGGTGTTCCTTCGACGTGCTTGCCAGTGACCGTCACATAGCCGTTGGAATCATACACTTCAATTCCACCGCCACGGCAGCGAGAGCCTGGTTTCTCACCGAAGACAGGCAGGTGAAAACCATTGTCAGATGGGCTGTACTCCGTGTAGGAATCGAGTCTGTCAATGAGTGCTTGCTCAGAGGCGTCGACAGTTCCATCCTCTCTTACGCAGTCGTCGAAATCGAATACAGTGAGGCAATCGCTATCAGAGAGAACGATGCCGAGTCCATCTGCCGACATCTCGTCTCCGCTGTACGCATCGTAGGCGGTCTGAAAATCGGTTCCGACATTCGGGTCGGTTGGATCGACCTTTCTTCCCGTACGTGAGTCACATGGCGGTTTCTTGCCCTCTACCTCCTCCCAACAGATCCATCGGTTGATATCTTTGAGCGATTGCGGGATGTCGTCGGGACTGATCATTCGAGTCTCTCCTCCCAATCGGCGAGGAACTCGGCTGTAGAATCGAGTTGGGTGTTTTTCACTTCGCTTGCTACTTCATTCACTAGTGGGAGGTGCAGATTTCCGACGAGCTTGAACGTCACACTATCGAAGAGAGACGTTTGTTCTTCCGTGCGTGCGACTTCATCCGCAACTATCTCGTGGGGACAGCTTTTGTCCCCACGCATGTATTTGACAGCATCTTCGTTGTCGCAGTAGACCATCACCGACTGCATTTCAGGGAATCTAGCGTACTCTGACAGCCGTATCGACCCCTTCCGAATTGCATGAAGTGTTGCCATTGAGCTGATGCCTCTCTTCGCCCGCCCACCGACCATCTCGATTCGTCCTCCGTACTCTGCGGACCGCGAAAATAGTCGCTTGTCGTGTGCGTCGGGGAGCGTTATGCTGAAACAGTAGTTTCCGTTCCTGCTCGTGCAACGCAGCTCTAAGTCGTGCTCCTTGTCCGTCTTCGGCGGGATTCTCATCGCCGCCTCGTCTTCTGTTTCTGTCATGCTGCACCCAAGCATTCAGACCGATCTGAATTAATTCTTATGGCCAAACTAGACAAACAAATTATTCCTCGCCAAATTACTGTGGAATAATGCCTAAATTTGGCTCAGAGGTTGAAAATTTGGATAAAATTGCAGGGGTGGTTGGGGTCGTGCCGTTTGAGGCCCAAAATCAGAGCCAATGAGGGAAACCAAGACCTATCGTATCATTTGTACCTTGCTTTTGGGTAGAATAGCTACGTGGCAAAAAAGGTGTTCATAGGGGGTGTACTGCCCATTGTACGGGATTAGTGCTCCGAGACAAAACGTTCAACTTTTTGGTATATTTGTTCATGTCTGATTTATGATTTGTGATACTTGGGGTGTTGGTGGTACTGTATTTGCAAATTATTACTATCGGTTATGGGTGGATAGAGCATGAGGTTGAATTATTATTTGACGTATGTGCCGTATTGTATGGTAATTATACAATATGTGAGTAGCATATTGAACAGGCTTTGCAGATTTGGGGTGATTTTGACTAGAACATAGGGTATCTACCAAAAATAGGTCTGTATTCACGAAAATAAGCAAATTTCACGTGAATCGACTCTGCGGGAGGAGTGAGTGAATAGTAGGGGTCCGCAAAAGGATTCGGACAGTCGTTCTGTCTACTCTCGAAGTCTTGTCAGAATCGGCGTGCTGAATAGAGAGAATAGATTTGGTGATCGACGATTCAGTCTGAATCTGGGTCCACTTCACTGTATAATGCTACAAGCACCATGAGTCCGCCCCAAATGTATGGAATTGCTGAAAGCACAGAGTGAGGCGTTATAATGGGAAGTTCGAATAGTAAAAGACCATAATAGACCGCGAAAACAGGACCAGAGAGTACCACAAAGAACGCGCCCATGGTAAACGAAGTCACAAACCAATCATTTAGCACACTACCGAGGTCGTCAGTTGGAATTGATTCGTGCGCCCATAGCGAATATTCCACTTTATATATGAGAATTGCCGCCATAAAGTAAAAATACCATTTTGGATGTAATCCACTTTTGAAAATCCACCAGCTAAATAGAACACTGAGTTCATCTTGTAACCAATTTATTGGTGAAACATATATCATGGACGTCAATATCAGTGGTATTCCCACAGAAGAAGCTCTTCTCAAGGCTATGAGAAATCCATTAATAATACTAGTATCGGAACTTGAAACCACGGAAATACGGATATGCATTGCTAATACTGATAGTGCTAGAAACGGCAAACCACCAAAGATCAGTAATGCTGCAATCTGAGTCATCCTATTATCCAACGTGAGAGTCATTTGAATTCCTATTCCCATTCCTCCGATCAAAATAGCGCTAAATCCAAGGAATAAAATCTGTATTTCTACCGGTATATCTCTACTTTCCTGAAGATCATCTATACCTCCATGGAATCTAATTAGAAGTTCAATGAGTATCGCTAACGCAGGAGTGATTAGCCCGACAAATTGTATGAGTTGTAATAAAGTAGATTGTTGGACCATCTGTGAGTTTATCTCTAACTATTAGTTTTAATTGATTGGGATATCGATCTCGATATCTATCCCGTAGATACTCGCTCCGAGTTCAGCACGTAAATTTCGGCAGGTAGGAAACGTCTGACGTTGAAAAGTATGGAGACCTCCGCTAATCGCTATAAGATTCGCCTAATACTTATCTCATAACAAGATGTATCCATTATTGACAGACATGGATGGCCAAGGGAATTCTGAGCAGAATATTGTTAAATCACTTGAAAACATTCACAGTCTCGAATTAGAAGCCCTACGTCGGGCTGGTGTCGCTAAAGAAAAACGAGAAGGACTTCGGATCGAATCGACTGAAGCTCTCCGCCTATTCCGTGAGGCAACTGGCTACCTCCTTCGATTACGTGAACTGCGCAGAGATATGGAATACGATCTGCATGGCGATAATACACCTCATCCTGAGCGAACAATTGGATATCTTGATGACTACAACCGAATCCTTAGAGACATTCGCAAGAACCAGTCGTTCGAGGCTTGTGTAGGAAGTTTTAATGAAATCACATATGACCAATTCAGTGGTCAGAACATGGGATACCGCGTGTTCATCGAGGATCGGACGGAGAGAATAACGCGTACTTCATCAAGAGGCTTCGGCTCTAACTCCTCCGTAACCAAGGACTTTGTTCTTCCTCGCGTATCGCGACTCACGAAAGACGTTGAGAACTCTCTGATAGGTCGATGTGCCTCAGGAAAGAGACCCTAAAGCAGGCAGTATTCATCTGTGGCGACTTGAATCGGCCAGTTCCTTGTAGGTCGAAAATGAGGTTGCTGCCCAACCGCTTGAGAGATCAGTTAATCTCTCATCCGATACTACATAGTACCGTCTCACACACGGGATTTTCTCGCAAAAATGTAGCACTCCAACTCCGACCGAGTCTCTAATTACTCTTTAAAAAATGGGAGCGCAGCCATCGCACCGAAAGTCTCACGTATTCGAATTACTGGTATGAAGTCCTTGAGCCAACAGTTCAGGCTGAGTGACGTAGTTGGCAGATGCCGTCCTTTACTATGAGGTCACATTCAGATTGCTTGAGAACCATCCTGCTCCCTCTTGGTCAAGTCCTCCATTGAAAATCGTATTTAAACGAATTCGGCCGTCGTCATCAAGGAGAACTGGTTCACCCCAATACTCCAAATCGTGGACGACAAACTGAACGATCAGGTTCCTGTTCACCAAGTAGTTCACTCGCTCGGAGAGAATTTGGTGGATATATTGACAGACAAGCTCGGGTTCCTCAGCACCACGCAGATAACTGTCTAACCCATAGACAGTAACGTCGTATGGGATCTCTTCCATGCTTTCGACGCGACGGAGGAACTCGACGATGCTCATCTCGTCGCTAAACATTTCTCCTTCTTTTAGGGCATCGCGAGAGACGACGTGGTAGCCAAAGCCGAAGTTCATTCTGTCATCCTATACTGTGTCGTCATTTGACTTAAACTTCAGCGAGCTGGCTTGTGATTTCCTACTTCATTAGCTGAAGTCTCCGAGATCGAGTTGTGTATCGGAGCGTTCTTCGACGTAGTTTGCGATGTCAGCGTAGTCCTCTTCGTTCTCAATCTCGGCTAGTCGGCGGAGTGCAGCAACTGACCCCGCATCAGTCCATTTGCCGAACTTCTGAGCGAGTTGGTCAGTCTCGAACAGATAGTAGAGGTAGTGGGCGTTGTCGATAGCGATCGAGTCACGCTTCCCCTCGATTCGCTCAGCACGCTTGAGCGGTCCGAGAACGTGTAATTGGTCTCCCTCCCGTTCGAGGAGGCCTTCTTGGATTAACTCTGTGACGTCGACACCTCGGGTCTGTAGCTCTTTGTTGAGCGTATTGAATGCGATGCTGTCGCCGCGACCAAGAACATACGTCAAATAGATAGCGCTGAGAGTGTCCATCTCGTCGCTCATGATCTGAACACGCTCGGCCATCAACTGTTCGTCGACAATGTCACGAATTGTCTCAAGTGCCTCATCTACTGACACCTTTCCGTCCTCGCCAGTAACATTCGGGTAGTGCTCGGAGTAGACCTCAAGGCACTTCCCCATCGTGACGGCGAAGATGTCTCCTTGCGTGAGACGCGAGCCGCTCTCCTCAAGGCGATTGATCTCTTCGCTGGCACGGAAGTAGATGTCATCCTCGAGCGACCGCCAGCTGACATTCTCGGGGTCCTCATCACGGTCTCGGCAGACTACAATCATGTCGTACTCAATGTTCGCCTTATCGTGGATGTGGGTACTTCCCCGCATCTCGCCGCGAATCGGATAGAGTGCGGTGACGTAGAATCCTGCCTCGAGAACTGACTTGAGTACCGTACTCCATCCCGATGTCTCCTTGTGATGGAAGGTGAAGGCCATGATACCGCTGTCCTTGAGTTTCTGATTTGCTTGGTCAAAGACGTTCGTCAGTCCCGTTACGAAGTGATCCTCGTCACGGTAGGTGTCGACGTTCTTTGCAGGGTCACTGACGACTTCACTGACCTTCGGGGTTAGCTCAGCGGTGAAGTGTTCATATTCGTCTTCGAGTATCTGCTTGAGCCAAACGTAGAAGAAGTCCGCTGTCTCAGCGTACATCACGTTGTCGAAGTATGGTGGATCTGTGATGACGGCGTCTACGCTATCGTCCTTGACAGGGAGGTATTCAGACGTACCACAGCGAAGGTAGACATTTCCGCTCTGTCCCAATTCTGAGGGTTCATCGACGATATGTCCCTCGATTTTCCCGATCCCGTCCTTCTGTTTCGTCTCTCCGTCCTCGACATATTTCTCGTACGGGTTCTGACAGAACTCCTTGCCCGCTCGCATCTTGTCGAACTCACCCGAGAACGTCCCTCGACCATACTTCGTACCCCATATATTGTTCTCGATTGGTTGATGTCTCGAGAGTATCGTATGTCGCTTGTAGACTCCTTCAAGCTTGTTTGCCGTGCGGTTGTACTCACACAGCATGTTGTTGAACTCTGTCGCGCTTGAGAACGCCAGTAGAGCGAACTCCTTCACATTCTGATTGTCAATTTCGTCGATAACGTTGAGTAGTTTGGAGAGACACAGGAGTTGACGTGAGTTGAACATCTGATGGTAGAACTCGTAACCATGATTACGAGCACGATCGGAACTACCTCGATATCGCTCCTGCTGAGGGATGGGGAGATCATCCCACATCTCTTCGAGTTCTTCTTCCGCCTGTTTGACTAATTCGTGGTCAAAATCCTCAGCGCTCTTGTATCCCTTTTCATCCGACTTCGGGCAGTAGTACTCAACCGCAAAGAGTTCCTCATCGGGCTTACCGAATCGTTCGACACTCTCGATGATATTCATCTCAGGGTGCTCATCACAATGGGGACAGGTATACGACTTACCTGAGACGTGGCCTGTATCGTACGGGATGAACTCGCAATTACAGTCAGGGCACTCTGTATCCGACCGATAGTCGTCGGTTGGGAAGATGTTCCAACAGTCAGGACAGACGACGTTGTAGTAACTGTCCTTCGACGAGCGGGAACTTGCCAAGCGATAGTCCTTAAATAGGGGAACGTCCTCTCCACAATTCCGACACGGGAGCTTCTTAATCCAAAAATGGTACATTGAGTCCGCGTGGTGGTCATCACAGTGCGGACACTCTGTTCGGTAGTACTCTTGTATCTCTTGACCGACTTTCTCCTCTATTTCCTCGAATGCAGCATCAAGGTCGTCCAAGTCCACTGGTTCGACTTCCTTCTTCTCGACGAACCAAGCAACGGGATTCAACTCGCTCCCGATGGCGTTACAGCCCATACGAAGTGATTCTACGATACTCGTACCTCCGCCTGCGAAGGGATCAAGGACGGTCTTGCCTCCGAAATCGACATCCTCGAGGTAGTACTCCCATAGTGCATCGGGGTTGTCCCAATCGATTTCGGGAAGTCCCTCGTTCTCGCCGAACGTCGACTGGCGCTCACCGTCAATAGACATCTCCTCGTCAGCTAGTGAGTAGAGTATCATCGTACGGAAGACCGATCCCAGGCGACGTGCCCACCACTTGTGCATCGTATAGACAGGACGGTAGTACCGTTTCGCGTGGGCCTCCTTTTCTGCGATTTCGTTCACCTGATCGATCGGGAACGAGATTTCAATCGGTCGGCGTCGCTGGCTGTCTTCACTCGGTGTTGAGAATTCTTCGGACATCGTTAGAGAGTTACCTCGATTCGGGGGGTGATGCACTCAGGGAGACTGAGGCCGCCGTGTTGGAACGTCGAATATTTCCCGCGTGCGGGCCACGTGTAGCGACCGATGGGCATGTAGTACCCGTCAGCCTCTACGACCAATCCATCATCGACTAAGTCGTCGGCGTTCACGTCACCGACGCTCTCGAAGCGCCCACTGAAGGTCTGTTGGAGGCGCTTCTTGTCGTTGTCTGAGGTGTGGAACGTATGACCCGAATCTAATCGGGCGTAGCCGTGATCAGACCCGATGACGACGCGTTCAGCATCAAGTTGGTCAAGAACACGAAAGAACGTGGTCTCTGTCTTCTCGTACATCTCTTCGATGGACGAGAGCTTTGTCTTGCCCTCTTGGATGTTCTCGACCAGGGCATCGGGGAAGCGACACCAGACAAGATGCTCGTCGCCGTCGAGTGACGGCTCCTGACTCTTGACGTTCGCGGTCTTGTATTCTTTTTTCAGATCGTTGTAGCCCACTCGCTCGCGGTAGGGTGTCGTCTCTGAGGGAACGGTGGAGAACGAATAACCGACAGCGGGATCATATCCGCCTTCTTTGAGTTGATCAACAAACAACGCGGCTTCACGGACGCTCATTCCGTCCATAACGACGAACGCACCATCGTCGGGAATCTCGATGGAAGCATCGTTGACGCACCGATTTGGGAGCACCTCGGTGTAGAACTCGCTGTAGACCTCGAGGAGCAACTGCTCATAATTGACCAACTGCTTCTCGCGATTGTAGTGCGAGGTAACGTCGTCTGCCGAGGGGGACCAAATTCCCCATATTGCATCCCAAACAGTGTCGACAGGATTCTCGTCGTCCACCAGCCGTGTTAGCACTTCATTCTCGAACTTCACGTTCCATCACCACCGTTGCTTCAATGTGGTTTCCGCTCGGGAGTTGTTCGAGGAACTCAATCAGCTCATCCTTGGAGAGGTCGTCGACGTCGTACGAGAGGTCGATGTGCGTCACCGTATCTGTGTCCCCGTTCACGCGAGCCTCAGCATTGCTTCGCAAGACACGGGCCGCGGGACCCTCCAACGTAACTGTCTTCGTCTCGGTTTGCGTTGCGGTTGTCCCACCTCCTCCACTATTCGGCGGGTTCGTTGTGGTGCTCCCGTTTCCACCACCGCCGTTGCTGGTGGTTATGTCATCCCCCCCACCTGTGGTTATTGCTGTGCTGTCGTTGGGGTCACTCACCTCCACAGTAGTCGATTTCGTCTTGGTATAGACGGACTCGTCGAGGTTGCTCGGATGGTGAATCGTCAGTTCTCCTTCTAGTTCGGGAAGAGCATCTCCCTTCTGTTTGGCGTAGAATTTCGCACGATCGCTCTCAAGAACAACTTTTTTGTCCCGATATAGCTGGCCTAGTGCAGAGTAGAATACGCTCTCGTCGAGAAGAACGGGCATCCGACGGAACTGGCGGAAGTCGTTAAGCATCGAGGCGACTGTGATACCATTCTGTGCCTCTTTTACCTCGTCGACAATTCTCTCGCCGACGTAGTTCTTGTCACGTCCGACCTTCGACTTCACATCTTCGACGTCAGCGATAACTGTCTTCTTCCGCATCCGAACGCCACCGCTCGGATCTTCGCTCCATTTCACCCAACTTCCGTATCGGTTCGCTAATTCGTTCCGAAGTTCCCTCCGCTCGTCGCGGATAATATTCTCGAGTTCACCTTGTTCATCGTCAACCTTTCCGCGCAAGTTTTCCGCGCCAAGCACGCGAGCGGTCTTCTTGATGACATCGTCGTCTTCTCGAACCTTCTGCTTCGGCGTGACGATTAGGACCGTGTTCTGATAGGTCCGTCCCTCGAAGAAGTCGTTGAGTTTTGCTGTCAACGCCCCATTTGAGAGATTATCAAGCGTTACCACCACCGAGAGGTCCTTTGAGTCGCTTACTTCCTCATCGGGATACACAGAGACGTCGCCGTCCCAAACATCGTCGCGAACAACCTCAACGAGTTTTGACTCGATGGCTGTATGGTCTCCGTTGAGCACTCGCTCTTGTTCCCGAGTGACGAGTGCCGTAAGCTTGGGATCCTCGGTAATGTAGTAGTTCTCTTTCTGTGCGTCACGGTCGAGATAGTGGGCGGTCCCGTACAGACTACCCAAAGACATGTCCAATTTCGACACAGACGTCTTCTTTGGTTTGTAAGTGCCGAGAAGACACTGCGTGACTGAAGCCATCTGCGACCGTTCGTCAAGCGTATAGAGGAGGATCGTTTTGAGAAGACTCTCTCCATATTCGATATCCTTGACGGCGTCTGTATCAGAAACGTAGCGGTTGAACAGCGTCTGATTGATGCCACGGAACGCCGCTGCTTCGATGTCAGAGGTGATAATGAGATCTGTCTCGTCGTAGAGCCGACGTACTGTATCTGCGAGAACGTTCATCGCACCTCGAACACTCTGTCGCTCCCGTCCCCCTTCGTAGAGACTGTCGAGAAGGTCAAGCAATTCAGGATGGAATGGATAGGTTTCCACCATTCGGTTCTCGAAGCGTTTCTCCTCATCAATCTCGATGGGGTAGGTGTAATTATCTACGTATCTCTTTACGATCTCTCGCACCGCGTTTTCATCAAGCTCATCCCGTGAAGTCTCGAACAAGCGATGGAGGATGATCTGTTCACGATCTCCTGTCGAGTTAAGATCGACCGCGTAGGGATTCGTTCGGTTCAGGATACGCTTGAGGTCTTGACTCTTGTCGAGGAGTGTAATGAAAACGAATAGTTGTTCATCGGGATCATTTGCGACCTCTAGCAGATTCTGAATAAAGAACTCGTTACGGTTGAGCAGCTCTTCGTCAGCCTCGTCATCGAAAGATTCCCACCACGTCTCGATTTCGTCGAAGAAGATGGCAGCAGGTTCGTTATCGACGAGTTCTTCGATGTGGTCAGTCGTTGGATAGCGTTCGACGTCATCGAGAATTTCTCCCTTGCCAAGCTCGTTGAAAATCGGTTCCCAAATGAAGTCAGCGTCAGTCTTACTCGTAGAAAGGATGGATGCACGGGCCGAGTCAGGAAGGTTGAGAGGGATTTCCCACTCATTGAGCCAGTCTTGCGCAATGTCGGGCCTATTGAACAGATGGTACAGAGTGAGCAGCCCGTGAGATTTACCCGCCCCGTATGGCCCTGACAGCATGATACCGCCTTGACTGTCACGACCTTGGAGCTTGTTGTCGACGTGTTCGAACCCCGTTCGTAGTGCGTTAGAAGGATACGTCGTTGAGAGTAACCGACGTGGATCGTTCTCAAGCCGATCATTGGACGAAGAATCACCAACTTTGTGAGCCTGAAGAACTCCTTGGAATTTCCCCTCAATCACCTCTCCCCGTGGCGTGAGGAGATTCGAGATAGTCATGATGTCCCTCTGCGTAGGTGACATACTTCAGAGTTTCCACGACGTCGTGCAGGGCCGCTGACCACCCCAACCTGTGGTTATCAATAACATCCAACCCCGTCCAATTGCATAACAATTGTCAGATTGTTCTCTCATGTTCCTTGTGTCGGGCGTACGCACGTAACCCCACAAAAAGATGAATCCGTGGGAAGAATGTTGCCTCGGGGAAAATGTCATCTGTAACGCATAGCCGTCACATTCTGTCCACCTTGTCTTCATCCGATGTTACACTGAACATGCGATGCCCTATGGGGCTGACACACGAGGACTTATACTGGTCGCCCCACGTAATCTGTGGTAGAGCGAGTGAAAATCGGTTCAGCGCAATTCGTCGGCGGTTGGGGTAGTGGACCATCCTTCAGCCTTGTGGAGGCTGAGACGCGGGTTCGATTCTCGCACCTGGACCTTCTTCCGAACGTCACACAGTGAGCGTGTGCTCGCGGTAGCGAGCACCGCAAGTAGACAGCAAGTGAGGAGAAGTCCATACTAAGAGAATTGAAGTAGACCGAGGTTCTTCGCGAACGCAGGTTCTCGGACGTAGTTCGATTCTCGTAGCGTGACGTTCCAGAGACTACTCTCTCCTTCGATCGTTCTACGTCTGTTCTCCACCGGTTGTCACCGTTGAAGACGGATGAACAACACGACTATGCCGAGCATACATCCGGCGAAGACCAGTGGCAGTAGCGATTCAAATCCGACAATGACCGTATCTGCGGAACTCACACCCCTGTCGATGTGGTTACGTGGTATAAGCACGACCCAGCAGCCGTGCACGGAGTCCAGTTGAGAGTACTGTCATCTTCGGTTCTCGCGCCTGCTCGTCTCTCGATGTCACCACTCCTCCCGTGGCGGCGGGTTCTCTAGTAGACGGCCACACTCCGGACACCGGAGGTTGTCACCCTCGTCACCGGCGACGACGCGCATCTCTCTGTGGTCACATTTCGGACACTCCTTTGGGACGCGGATGTCGGTGGTCCCCCGTGGCGCGCCTACCGCGAACAGGACGACGTCGTCGTCCGAAGCGTTCTTTCCCGACTGGAACTCACCGGGAGCGAACCGAATCGCTCCGCCGTCGTCGACGACGACGTCTCCAGTCTCCGTCTCGAAGGTGAGTTCGCCGTCGACGACGACGAACACCTCCTCTTGGTCGGCATGGGCGTGCAGCCCGGTCGAGAGCCGCTGCCCGGGTGCGAGTCGATAGCGGTTGAGTGCGAACCCGGTCGTTCCCAGCGGGTCGGACAAGCCGCGTCGGTCGAGGTCGGTCTCGAACGAGGTCGAGGGAACGTCGTCGATAGCGATCTTCTTCACGTCCACCCGGTCGTCCGAGGAGAACAAATGCGTTCGGCCGCTGTCACCGCGAACAAGAGCGGAAGACGAGTTCGCTACCCCAGTCGCTTCTACCGCGCTTCGAACGGCGACGACCGTTCGCCCACGCCGTCGGTCGCGCGAGTCGCGTTCAGCGCCCCGGTCGTCTGGATGATGTTCAGCGCGGTCATCAGGTCGGTTCGGGAGACGAGTCCGACGAGCTCGCCGTCGACGTCGACGACGGGGAGGCGGCCGACGTTGTGTTGCTGCATCGTCGACAACGCCTCCATCGCCCCGGCGTCGGGAGTGATGCTGGTGACGTCGTCGGCCATCACGTCCTCGACGCGGTAGGCGTCGCGTTCGACCTCGTTGACGCCGCGGGCGTCGTTGAGCGTCACCATCCCGACGAGCGCGCCGTTGCGCATCACCGGGTAGCCGGTGTGGCGCTCGCGGAACATCCGCTCCATCAGTTCGGCGACGGTGGTCTGTTCGGTGACCGTGTGGAGGTCCTCGCGACCGGTCATGATGTCGCGGACGACGACGTTCTCGAAGGCGGCCTTCATCACCGTCTGTTGGGCCTCGCTGGAGGCTCCGATGTAGATGAAGAACGCCAGGGCGACGAGAAACAGGTTCGCGAACAGGCCGAAGATGCCGAGCATGAAGGCGAACGCTTTGCCGACCTCGGCGGCGATCTGGGTCGCTCTCGCGTGAGGGCGGTTACGTGCCAGGAGCGCCCGGAGGACGCGGCCACCGTCCATCGGGAAGCCCGGAAGCATGTTGAAGACGGCGAGCGCGACGTTCGTCATCGCGAGATAGCCGAGCACGAACTTGACGGCCGCCTGGCTCTCCGGAACCGCGAGGAAGCCGACGTAGGAGACGACGCCGACGAGGACGCTGACGATGGGGCCGGCGACGGCGATGTAGAACTCCTGTTTCCAGTCTTCGGGTATCTCGACGAAGCGGGCGACGCCGCCGAACAGCCAGAGCGTGATCGACTCGATCTCGAAGCCGAACTTCCGAGCGACGAGCGAGTGGCCGAACTCGTGGAGGAGGACGCCGAGGAACAGCCCGAGGGCGGCGGCGACGCCGACGATCCACGACATCGACCCGCTCGTGAGCGGACCGACGGCGATGCTGGTGCCGAAGAGGTCGTTCATCACCCCGGTGAGGTTGGCGACGTCCGCCCCGATGAGGTAGGCGAAGAACGGCAACACCAGGAGGAACGTGAAGTCGAGTTTGATGGGAATGCCGAACGCGCTCCCGATCCGAATGCCTCGCATACCTCCCTCTAGTCGGGGCGGACTCTTAAGTTCGGGCACGACAGCGACGGTTCCGTCGGGGACAACGCTTACCCGACCGACCCCGTAGACGACTCTATGAGCGATCCGACTCCTCATCCGGTCGTCAAGCGCGCGAGCGACGTCGAGTACGAGACGGTCGGTGCGGCCGACGGGATGCAGAAGGGCGTCCTCCTCGACGACTCCGACGGCGCACCACAGTTCGCGATCCGGCGGTTCACACTCGCGCCGGGCGCGTCGGTGCCGAAACACACCAACGAGGTCGAACACGAACAGTACGTGCTCGCTGGTGAGTACACGGTCGGAATGGGCGACGAGGAGTACACCGTCGCCGCGGGCGACTCGCTTCTCATCCCGGCGGGGACGGTCCACTGGTATCGAAACGAGAGTGAACTGGAGGGCGCGTTCCTGTGTGCCGTCCCGAACGGCGACGACAGTATCGACCTCGTAGAGGACTGACTACTCTCCGAGACCGGACGTCGGTCGCCGCGTCACGACCGACGAACAGCGCGGACAGACGTACGCCGTCGACGTCGCTGACTCGTCTTCTCGCGTCTCGAGTCTCCAGTCGCCGGACAGTGGACTCTCGTGGCCGCAGGAGGGGCAGATGAGAACCGTCTTCGGTGGACGGGCGGTCGGGGTTCGTTCGTCAATGCTCGACATTCGATTCGTCGTCCGGGACAAAAGCGTAAATAGTTGACTATCTAATGGATTTTGTGTATCGTTCGTGTTGGTACTGGTTGGTTTGGCACGTGGTTCCACAGAACTCGGGCTCGTCGACGGTCCGTGTCCGACTCGGCGTGTGCCGACGCTACCGTGTCCCTGAAATACCCCGTGCTCGTAACGTAACTCGTGTCTCAGCAGGTCGCACAGGTGGACACCCTGTTCCTCCACGAACTCGGCGATAGATTCCAGGTCGTGGTCACCCGCGACGGCGAGCGCGTCTTCCGTGGCGTGCTCGAACTGAAGGAGACGAACGCGGGTCCCCGTCCGGGCAAGTTCCGGAAGAAAGACGGTTCGAGCGAGAAGCCGCGCAGCCCCGACGAGTTCGTCGAACTCGCACGGAACGCCAAGCGAATCCGTATCTCCGATCACACCTCTCAGACGGGCCGCGACGAGCTCCGCGAGATGCTCGACGGCTACCAGCTGGAGGCGCTCGTCGTCCGGACCTGTCGGTACTGCGCCGGCAGCGGCCGATACTCGCCGATCACCGAGGACACCGCGATCAAGGCCGACCGCGACTACATCTGTCCCGACTGTGCGACCCGCGAACTCGAACGCGAACTGTCGTTCAAGGGTGGACTCACTGGGGCTGCCCAGGACCGATTGGAGGACCTGCTACTCGACGTGCAGGATCTCGACCGTATCACGAACCTCCTGAAGGGCGACCTCGACCCCGACCTGACGAAGTTCGACGAGATCGGCGCAACCGTCGACGACGTGAACCCCGTCCGGACTGCAGACCTCGATCTCCACCCGAAGCTCCAGCAGCAGGTGGAAAGCAGGTTCGAGACGCTGCTGCCCGTCCAGAGCCTCTCGGTCCGAAACGGTCTGTTCGAGAGCGTAGAACGGAGTTCTACGGACGACGCGAGCGGGCGAAGCCCGCGAGCGGGTGGCGACGACCAACTCGTCGTGAGTGCGACGGCGACCGGGAAGACGCTGGTCGGCGAACTCGCCGGCGTCGACCGCGCGCTGAAGGGCAACGGGAAGCTCCTGTTTCTGGTTCCGCTCGTCGCGCTCGCCAACCAGAAACACGAGGACTTCAAAGAGCGGTACAGCGACCTCGGCTTGAACGTCACCATCCGCGTCGGCGCGAGTCGTATCAACGACGACGGCAATCGGTTCGACCCCAACGCCGACATCATCGTCGGCACCTACGAGGGTATCGACCACGCCCTGCGGACGGGGAAAGATCTCGGCGACGTCGGCACCGTCGTCATCGACGAGGTCCACACGCTGAAGGAGGACGAACGCGGCCACCGCCTCGACGGGATGATCTCCCGGCTGAAGTACTACTGCGAGGAGCGCGCGAAGCGGCGCGACAGCTACGACGGCGCACAGTACATCTACCTCTCGGCGACCGTCGGCAACCCCGAGTGGCTGGCCAAGCGCCTGCGGGCGACGCTCATCGAGTTCGAGGAGCGGCCCGTCCCCATCGAACGTCACCTCACCTTCGTCGACGGCCAGGAGAAAGCCCGCATCGAGAACCGACTGGTCAAACGGGAGTTCGACCGCAAGTCGTCGAAGGATTTCAGGGGACAGACGATCATCTTCACCAACTCCCGGCGACGCTGCCACGAGATCTCCCGCAAACTGGAGTACTCCTCTGCTCCCTACCACGCCGGGCTCGACTACGGTCGCCGGAAGCAGGTCGAGCGACAGTTCGGCGACCAGGAACTCGCCGCCGTCGTCACCACCGCCGCCCTCGCCGCCGGGGTCGACTTCCCGGCCTCGCAGGTCGTCTTCGACTCGCTGGCGATGGGGATCGAGTGGCTCTCCGTCCAGGAGTTCAGCCAGATGCTCGGCCGCGCCGGCCGTCCCGACTTCCACGACCGCGGTATCGTCTACATGCTCGTCGAACCCGACTGCCGCTACCACGGCAGTATGGACATGACCGAAGACGAGGTAGCGATCAAACTCTTGAAGGGCGAGATGGAGGACGTCCTGACGCGCTACACGGAGTCGGCCGCCGTCGAGGAGACGCTCGCGAACATCACCGTCGCGGGCAAACGCGCCAAGCGACTCAACGACCGGATGCTCGGCGAGATCGACACGAAGCGGGCGCTCGGCCGCCTCCTGGAGTGGAAGTTCATCGACGGCTTCCAGCCGACGCCGCTGGGTCGCGTCGTCACCCGACACTTCCTCTCGCCGAAGGACGCGTTCCGCATCCTCGACGGCATCCGGTCGGGGTTAGAGCCGTACGACATCGTCGCCGAGATGGAGCTGGCCGACGAAGAGGACTAGAGGGCGCCTCGGCCCGAAGGCACTTCACCGGTCGTTCGACGGCCAAAAACCGCACGTTCACCCTCCGAATCACCGTCTCCAGACGCCTCTTCTTTCCGACTCCCCAACCACGAAGTACGATGTCCGAACACTCCGAGTCGACGGTCGCACTCGACCCCGAGGACGACTGGACGACGCTCTACGTCGACGGCGAACGCGACGCCGACAGCGAGACGATCCCGGTCGCGAACCCGGCGACCCGCGAGGCGTTCGCCGAGGTCCCGCGGGGGACGACCGAGGACGTCGACGAGGCGTACGAGACGGCCGCCGAGGCGCAGGCGGCGTGGGCCGATCGGTCGCCGGCGGAACGGACAGCGGTGATCTCGGCGGCGGTAGACGTGATGCGCGAGCACCGCGAGGAGATCCTCGACCTCTTGGCCGTCGAAGCGGGCAGCAGCCAGCTGAAAGGACAGATCGAGTTCCAGTCCGCCGTCGGCATCACGAGCGAGGCGGCGAGCTTCCCGGCCCGGATGGGTGGCGACTACAAGGATTCGAACGTCGCGGGGAAGGAGAACCTCGTCAAGCGCGAACCGATGGGCGTCGTCGGCGTCATCTCGCCGTGGAACTTCCCGCTGCATCTGTCGATCCGGGCGGTCGCGCCCGCGCTAGCGACCGGCAACTCGGTCGTCCTCAAACCCGCCTCGAACACGCCCATCACCGGGGGGCTACTCCTCGCCCGGCTCTTCGAGGCCGCGGGACTCCCCGAGGGCGTCCTGAACGTCGTCACCGGCGAGGGGTCGGAGATCGGCGACCGGATGGCCGGCCATCCCGAGGCGAGCGTCGTCGCGTTCACCGGGTCGACGCCGGTCGGCCGACGGGTCGCCAAACAGGCCGTCGACAACCTCGCGCTCCCGGCGATGGAACTGGGCGGCAACGGTCCACACGTCGTCCTCGAGGACGCCGACGTCGAGCAGGCGGTCGCAGCCGGCGCGTTCGGGACGTTCCTCCACCAGGGGCAGATCTGTATCTCCATCAACCGCCACCTCGTCCACGAGTCGATCTACGACGAGTACGTCGAGCAGTTGGCCGAGAAGGCGGCGTCGCTGCCGATCGGCGACCCCCGCGACGAGGAGACGGTCGTCGGGCCCATCATCGACGAGTCGCAGCGCGACGAGATGCTGGAGTACGTCGCGGAGACGGTCGACGCGGGTGCGACGCTCGAGACGGGCGGCGAGTCGGTCGTCCCCGACGGTGTCGACGTCGATGACGCCGACAGCCTGTTCGTCGAACCGACGGTGCTCTCGGGGGCGACCAACGAGATGGCCGCCGCGTGCAACGAACATTTCGGCCCGATCGCGCCCGTCATCCCCTTTTCGGACGACGAGGAGGCCGTCGAACTGGCCAACGACACCGAATACGGGCTGGCGGCGTCGGTGTTCTCGGAGAGCCGCGAACGGGCCGAGACGGTCGCCGACGGCGTCGACGCCGGGATGGTCCACCTGAACGACATGCCGGTGAACGACGAACCGCACGTCCCGTTCGGCGGAACGAAGGCCTCGGGTATCGGCCGGTTCAACGGCGAACACGTGCTGGAGGAGTTCACGCAGCCGAAGTGGATCGGCGTCCAGCGCGACCCCCGAGAGTACCCGTTCTGACCGCTCGCGTCCACACCGAATCCCCTCTCGCCGACCCGACCACCGACCCGACCGTCGAGTGACGGTTTCGACGCCGATTTCCCACATCCTTTTGCCGACCGGTGCCGTCGCAGACGACGTGGTCGCGATAACGCCGGGGATGGTCGTCGTCTTCGCCATCATCCTCCTCGCACTGTTGTTCTTCGCGACGGAACCCGTCCCGGTCGACATCACCGCCATCGGCGTGATGGTTGCGCTCATGCTCGTTCCGCCCGTCTCGGAACTGCTGGTGTCGGTCGGTCTCCTCGGAGCGCCGATCGAGACGATCACGCCCGAACAGGGGATCTCGGGGTTCTCGAGTGCGGCGACGATCACCGTCCTCGCGATGTTCATCCTCAGTGAGGGCGTCCAGCGAACCGGCGTCATCCAGATCCTCGGCGCGAAGGTCTCGTCGCTGACGGGCGACGACGAGTCGAAACAGCTCGGAGCGATAATCGGTCTCGTCGCCCCAATCTCGGGGTTCATCAACAACACCGCCGCTGTCGCCATCCTCCTGCCGATGGTGACGGACCTCGCCGAGCGCGGGAAGACGTCGCCGTCGAAGCTGCTGATGCCGCTGTCGTTCGCGTCGATGTTCGGCGGGATGCTCACACTCATCGGCACGTCGACGAACATCCTCGCCTCCCAGCTCTCGGAGCGACTCGGGCAGGAGTATCCCGGAACGGGCCTCGACGCCTTCTCGATGTTCGAGTTCACCCAACTGGGGCTCGTCGTCTCGCTGGTCGGGACGGTGTATCTCCTCACCGTCGGCCGGTATCTCCTCCCCGAGCGAATCAAACCGCAGATCGACCTGACCGAGGAGTTCGAGATGGCGGAGTATCTCACCGAGGTGACCGTCCGCGAAGACTCCCCGCTCGTCGGCCAGCAGGTCCAGACGGCGCTCGTGGAGACGGAGTTCGACGTCGACCTGATCCAACTCGTCCGCGACGAGGAAGTGTTTCTCGAACCGCTCGGGCCGAAACAGATCCAGGTCGGCGACGTCTTCGCCCTCCGGACGGACCGCGACACGCTCGTCGAACTCCTGGACGTCGAAGGGCTCGACCTCGTGCCGGAGGTCGTCGTCGACGAGGCGGAGTTGGAAGCCGCCGCCGGCGGGCAGAACCTCGTCGAGGTCGTCGTCGCTCCCGGCTCGTCACTCGTCGGCGAGTCGCTCGCCTCGGCGTCGTTCCGCCAGCGCTACGACGCGACCGTCCTCGCACTCCGACGCGGCGGCGAACTCATTCGGCGGCGGATGGACAACATCCCGCTGCGCGTCGGCGACACGCTGCTCGTGCAGGCGACGACCCAGAGCATCGAACGACTCGACCAGAACCGCGATTTCATCGTCGCCCAGGAGATCGAACGCCACGACTACCGCGAGTCGAAGATCGTCGTCGCCGTCGGTATCGTCGCCGTCGTCGTCGGCCTCGCCGCACTCGACTTCGTCCCCATCGTCGTCTCGGCGCTCGCCGGTGCGCTGGCGATGGTCGCGACCGGGTGTCTGAAACCGACAGAGGTGTACGACGCGGTCCAGTGGGACGTCGTCTTCCTCCTCGCGGGCGTCATCCCCCTCGGCATCGCCATGGAACAGACGGGCGCGGCCGCGCTGCTGGCGGCGTTCGTCGTGATGACCGGAGAGTTCCTCCCCCTGCTGGCGGTGCTCGGCGTGTTCTACGTCGTCACGGCGCTCCTGACGAACGTCATCAGCAACAACGCGAGCGTCGTGTTGATGATCCCCGTCGCCTTCGAGGCGGCACGAACGCTCGGCGCGAACGCCTTCGCGTTCATCCTCGCCGTCACGTTCGCGGCGAGCACGGCGTTCATGACGCCCGTCGGCTACCAGACGAACCTGTTCGTCTACGGTCCCGGCGGCTACCGGTTCACGGACTACATGCGCGTCGGCGCGCCGCTCCAACTGCTGTTCGCCGTCGTGACGACGCTCGGCATCGCGTTCTTCTTCGGACTCCGGCCCTGAGCGTGATGAACTGGGGAACGAAACGCTTTACAAGCGGTCGGGTATTGATGTACATGCGGGACCGTGGGTTAGCCTGGTATACTTCGGGCCTTGGGTGCCCGTGACCCCGGTTCAAATCCGGGCGGTCCCATCCGTACTAATCTTCACGAGTCGCCAATCAGTCAGATAGCGGGATCTACAGCTGTCGATAACTCGCCCTGAGTGATCGTCGCGACGATCCGGAAGAAGCGGCCGACGCGACGAGCGAGTCGCTCGGGCCACTCGGAGACGACGTGGCGTTTCGAAACTGAGCGGGACTGGAATCACACCCCCATCTCTTTAACTGTCGACGAGTAATAGATAGTTCAGTGACACCTTCGAGTCCGCTGCTTCGCCCGCGGGCACACGTCGCCGTCATCAGTTGCGTCTGGGTACTCCTGGTGGTCGTCGAGTGGTGGCTCGTCGCCCCGAGTACGGTGGTCGACTACGGCTACTACGGACTCGCAGCGGTTGCGTTCCTCCCGTTCGCGCTGCTCCTCACGAACTTCGTCTACCACTTCGCGTATTCGGGCGAGACGCTTCCCAGGGAGTCCGTCGGCGACGATCGCCCCCGGGTCGCCGTCCTCTATACGACGTACAACGACGTGATTCCGTTGTGCGTCGAGCGGACCGAGGAGGCGGTGAGTTACCCCGTCGATCTCTGGATCCTCTCGGACAGCGACGACCCGGACGCCATCGCCGCGGAGCGGAACTTCGAGGAGTGGCGGCACTACACGCGTGACACCTCGCGCGGCGGGAAGTCGGGGATCGTCAACGACTGGCTCACCGACTACGGAGACGAGTACGAGTCCTTTCTCACGCTCGACGCCGACACGATGCTCGCTCCGGGAAACGTGACGCGCCTCGTGGAGCACGCCGAACACCCCGAGAACGACGACATCGGTATCTTCCAGCTACTCAAAGAGGTCCACCCGGAGCTGGCGACGACGCCGTTCGCGCGGATCGTCGGTCGCGGCGTGAAGTGGTCGACGCGCATCTCGCCTCCGGTGATGAAACTCGTCTACGGACAGAATACCTACTGGGGGTCGGGCGGGTTGATCCGCACGGACGCAGTTCGTGACGCCGGCGGGTACGACGAACAGCTGATCTGCGAGGATTTCGTGCTCACGGTGAAGTTCGACAAGGCGGGTTGGCGATCGGTCGTCGTGGACGAGCTCTCGTACGAGGGCTTCCCACTGGACCTCCACGCACTGCGGGTTCGGACCATGCGGTGGGTGCGAGCGAACCGGCAGATGCTCCCGCTGTTGGCCGACCCCGACGTCTCCACGGGAACGCGACTGAACTGCCTCATCCCGATCATGTTCTACACGGTGACGCCGATCCTCCTGAGTATGGTGCTGCTCGCGGCCGTGGAGTCGCGGGTCGCCGCCGCCGCCGTTCCCAACGTCGCCTTCGCGGCCGCGGTCTTCGCCTTCATCTTCCTTCACCGGAGCGTCGTCGCCTACCGGGAGATCGGTCGCTTCCTCGTCACTGCGGTCTTGGAGACGCTCGTCGTCCTCGGGATGAGCCTCCGGGTTACGGTCGCGCTCCTGTTCGGCGCGATGGTCTGGACTCCCTCCCGGAAGACGGCCCGGGAGTTCGGCTGGCGCGAGAGCGTCACCGAGACGCTTCCGGAGATCGGTGTGGGACTCTTCCTCGTCGGCTCGCTCGTCTTCCACCGCAACGGCCCGAGCGTCGGCTTGCTCGTCGGGCTGTGGGCGGTGTCGTTTCTCTCGACGCCGTTCATTCTCCGGTACACGTCGACGGTCACCGACGGATCATCTCCCAGAAAGACTTCCCACGAGCCGAGTCCGGAAGCCGGCGGCGATTAACTACCGCCCGGGGTCGACCAACGACGTTTCTGGCGGACGAATCACTCGGTCCCCGGTCGGTCCCCAGAAGTCGAGGTAGCCGGGCGTGACTCCGTAGTCGAACTCGGTGCTCGTAACGCGCCATCCCGCGGTCGCAAAGACCGAACTCACGGCCGCCGCCGCTTCGTCGAACTCGCCTCCGACGTGGTCGGTGACGGTACCGATGTCCGTGTGCGCTTGTGCAGCGACGCCGACGAGGTCGCCGTCGCTGTAGACCGGCCAGAGATAGAGATGGTAGCCGATCCGCGGACCGAGAGGATCGAGCAGCTTCCGATAGTTACCGACCGGCGGAACGAGTCGCCTCGACTCCCTGCACCAGACTTCGGCCGGTTTCGCGTCCTTGGTCGGCCAGAACTCACCGATGGCTGCGACGACCTGCGTCCACCCGTCGCCGACGCCGATGCCGTTCTGTACGTCCGTCAGATCGTACGCCGAGTCGGCGAGATCGAAGCGGAGGTTCACCGGCATCGTGACGTCGTACTCGCCGGTGCGGTTATTGTAGGTCACCAGGGGAAACAGGGTCGCCTCGTCCCGTTCGGTCACGACGGGTGGTACACTCCCATCGCGGACCTCGGAGGTCGTCTCGGCGGCGGCTTCGACGTCCTGTTCGGCCGGGGTGCGAAGCCCGTGCTCTCGGACGCGTCCACCGACCACGCCGGCCGTGACGACCGCGCCGCCCGTGACGACAGCGCCGAGACCCACGAGAAGTTCGCGACGTCCGTACTCCGATCGTTCTGGCACGCTATCTCAACTACGGTGAGAAGTGAGATAACGACGCCGCTCGGGCCGGGTCGGAAATCTCCACAGAAGCGACACAGAGGACTCTAGGGAAGCATCGTGGACTCGCTATCAGCGACTCGAGACGACGCCGAACAGTCCTACGACGGGTTACCGCTCCCGCTGTCGTCGTCCGTCTCCGGCGGCTCGGACGTCTCCGGCGGCTCGGACGTCTCCGGCGGTTCCGTCGTCTCGAGCGGTTCAGGGGTCTCCGGTGGCTCTGGCGTGTCGTCCGTCCCGGACGTCTCCGTCGTCTGTTGTCCGTCCCCGACGCCAGTCCTGCTCTGCTCGCTGACCCGGATGGTCGCGACCCGTCTTGCGGCGACGCCGATCCCCTCGCCCGCCTCGATCCGTTCGGTCTCGGTCAGCTCGATGGTGACCTGACTCACCCGGCCGAGTTGGCCGCGGATCTCTCCGCTCGGCACCGCCTCGGTGTGGACGTTCACGTAGGTGTTCCCGTTGTCCATCTCGTCGACGAGATCCGCGAGCGACGCCCCCGCGAGCGGTCCGACGAGGTCGTCGGCCGTGACGGTTCCCTCCGCGAGCACGCCGTTCTCGGTGACGCCCTGTTCCAGTGCCTCGACCGGGGTTCCGTCTTCGTCTTCGCGGCCGAAGAGGAACGCCACGACCGGCCCGTTCTCGTCCGCTGCTCCGAGGTGGATGTGTGCCTGCGTGACGTCCTCGATGCGAGCGACGAGGAGGACGTAGTGGAGCGCCTCGCCGTCGTCGCTCACGCGGACCAACGTCGCTCCCGTCCCTTTGGTCTCGACCGGTGGCACTTCCGCGTCGCCGCCGAGCGTCCCCGCGCTGTAGAACCGCGGCGACCGCTGTGAACCGGCGCTGTCGTCGACCTGTAGTGTTCCTGCGGCGGAGCCGACCCCCGCGAGGACAGCCATTCCCGCGCCGAGCCTGAGTACGTCGCGCCTGCGTGTCATACCCTGAAACTGTCCACGTATCGACCGATAGGTACTCGTCAACTAACCTGCGACTGTCGGGATTTGTTCTCTGTTTATCGAACAGTACCAGCCACCTCGACGGCGTCACAAGCCGACGACCGGACGCCCTCGTCGGCGACGTCCTCGGGAAACAGTACCTCGCGACGGACTCTCTCCCGATCGGCAGCTCCCACCCGACTACGACGGTCCTCTTCGTCCACGGCGGACAGACGTGACGCTGCGGCGTCACGACGGCTCCGGGTGGCGGTTTCCGCCAGACCACTTCCGCTCCAAGGCGACAGTTCTTACACGATGAGGCCATAACTCCGCCTCAATGGCTCAGGCACAGAACCAAGAGCTGACCGAGCGGTTCATCCAGTTCTACCGCAACTACTATCGGGACGCCATCGGTCAACTCGCTCAGAACTACCCCAACGAGCAGCGGTCGCTCTACGTCGACTACGAGGACCTCTATCGGTTCGACACGGACCTCGCGGACGACTATCTCAACCAGCCCGACCAGCTGCGCGAGTACGCCGAGGAGGCCCTCCGACTCTACGACCTCCCGGCCGACGTCAAACTCGGGAAGGCACACGTCCGACTCCGCAACATCGACCGCAACGTCGACATCCGATCGATCCGCGTCCACGACGACCACATCGGGAAACTGATCTCGGTGTCGGGGATCGTCCGGAAGGCGACCGACGTCCGCCCGAAGATCACGGAAGCGGCCTTCGAGTGCCAACGCTGCGGGACGATGACCTACATCCCCCAGAGCGACGGCAACTTCCAGGAACCACACGAGTGTCAGGGGTGCGAGCGACAGGGACCGTTCCGGGTCAACTTCGACCAGTCGGAGTTCATCGACTCCCAGAAGATTCGCGTCCAAGAGAGCCCCGAGGGACTCCGCGGCGGCGAGACCCCCCAGTCCATCGACGTGAACATGGAAGACGACGTCACGGGCAAGGTGACTGCCGGCGACCACGTCACCGTCACGGGCGTCCTCCACATCGAACAGCAGCAGAGCGGCCAGGAGAAGTCCGCCATCTTCGATCTCTACATGGACGGTGTCGCCATCGACATCGAAGACGAGGAGTTCGAGGACATGGAGATCACCAAGGAGGACAAACAGCAGATCGTCGAACTCTCCGAGCGCGACACCATCTACGAGGACATGGTCGCCTCCGTCGCGCCGGCCATCTACGGCTACGACCAGGAGAAACTCGCGATGATCCTCCAGCTCTTTTCCGGCGTGACCAAACATCTCCCCGACGGATCGCGGATCCGTGGCGACCTCCACATGCTCCTGATCGGGGACCCCGGTACGGGGAAGTGTGTCGACGGCGACACGCTCGTCACCCTCGCTGACGGGTCGGAAGTACCGATCCGAAAACTCGTCGAGGAGAATCTCGACGACCCGAAACCCGTCGACGACGGCGTCTGGGACGACGTCGACTTCGCGGTTCCGTCGCTCACAGCTGACGGGTCGTTAGTCAAGCAACGCGCGACGAAGGTGTGGAAACGCGAAACGCCCGAATCGATGTATCGGATCGAAACAGCCAGCGGAACGGAAATCACGGTTACGCCGTCGCATCCACTGTTCGTCCAATCCGAAGGACGGTTCGACGCAGTTCGAGCGGACGAACTCAGCGACGGGCAGTTCGTCGCCGTCCCGCAGCGCGTTCCTACAGAGTCGTACGACGCGATCGACGTTCGATTCCGGCAGTCGAAGTCCTACAACGCCGTGAGGCTGGAGCTCCCCGACGAGTGGACGGCGTCGCTCGCTCGGCTGGTCGGATACATCATCGGGGAAGGGTACGTCGAACAACGTCCCGATAACACGGGATACGTCTCCGTCACGAACGACGACCGTGAGATCCTCGACGACGTGGCCGAGGCGCTCTCTGAACTCGGTCTGAACTACACGGAACGTGCATCGCACGAGGGGAAGTCCGCAAAAGAGATTTACTCTGGGTCCGGGGAGTTCGTCGACTTCCTTGCCAACCTCGAACCCGCGATACTAGATGCGTCGGCGGACCAACGCGTTCCGAGCGCGATATTCCGGGCTGGACCTCGCATCCGCGCCGAGTTCGTCCGCGCGTACGTCGACAGTGAAGTCCACGTCTCGACTACGGAACGTGAGCTGACGATTTCGTCGATGAGTCCCGAACTACTCCGTGGCGTCAGAAGCCTCCTCCTCTCGCTCGGAATCCGGTCTCAGTTCATGCCGAAAGAGCCCGACGAGTATCGTCTCCGTCTCTCTGGTGAGAACTTCGTCCGGTACGTCAAGCGTGTGGGTTTCATCACAGACAGAAAGACGACGGCGGCCAGAGAGTTCGAGAGCGTAGCGCGAAACACGAACGTCGAAGTCGTCCCCGACGTCGGGACAGAACTTCGACGACTTCGTGAAGCACTCGGTCTGACGCAGGTCGACTGCAACGTTCCGCGCACGACCTATCAGCACTACGAGCGGGGGGACCGTAACCCGAGCAGGAAGAACTTCCACAGAGTATTGTCAGCGTTCGAGGACCGGATCGAGGAGCTTCAACGCCTCAAATCGAGGATCGAAGAGGGGAGCTGGTCGGCGGTCGTCGATGCGCGTGAGGCGCTCGGCATCTCCCAGCACGATCTCGCAGAAGGAATGGACGTCACCCAAACAGCGGTCAGTTATTACGAGCGCGAAGAAGTCGTTCCGGACGGGGGGAAAGTCGACGACGCCTCGGACGTGATCCTCGATCGCCTCGGAGAGGGAATCGCGGCACGGAAAGACGTTGAGGCACTACGATCGCTCGCTACTGACGATATTGCATGGGATCGGATCGAATCCATCGAACTCGCCGAGCCGACCGAGGAGTGGGTTTACGATCTCGAGGTCGAAGGGACGCACAACTACCTGACGAACGGAGTCATCTCTCACAACTCTCAGATGATTTCGTACATTCAGAATATTGCACCAAGGTCTGTCTATACTTCGGGAAAGGGTTCGTCCTCGGCCGGTCTGACTGCGGCCGCCGTTCGCGACGACTTCGGCGACGGCCAGCAGTGGACGCTCGAAGCGGGGGCGCTCGTCCTCGCCGACAAGGGAATCGCCGCGGTCGACGAATTAGATAAGATGCGCTCGGAAGATCGGTCGGCCATGCACGAGGCGCTCGAACAGCAGAAGATCTCTATCTCGAAAGCCGGCATCAACGCGACGCTGAAGTCCCGCTGTTCGCTGCTCGGCGCGGCCAACCCCAAATACGGGCGATTCGACCAGTACGAACCGATCGGCGAGCAGATCGACCTCGAACCCGCGCTCATCTCGCGGTTCGACCTCATCTTCACCGTCACCGACCAGCCGGACCCCGAACACGACGGGAAACTCGCAGACCACATCCTCAAAACCAACTACGCGGGCGAGTTGAACACCCAGCGGACGCGCGTGCCGACGTCGAACTTCACCGAGGAGGAGGTCGACTCCGTCACCGAGGAGGTCGCCCCCGAGATCGACGCCGAACTCCTCCGGAAGTACATCGCCTTCTCGAAGCGCAACTGCTTCCCGACGATGACCGAGGACGCGAAGCAGGCGATCCGCGAGTTCTACGTCGACCTGCGGGCGAAGGGGGCCGACGAGGACGCCCCCGTCCCGGTCACCGCCCGGAAACTCGAGGCGCTCGTCCGACTGGCCGAGGCGAGCGCGCGGGTTCGCCTCTCCGACGAGGTGTCCGCCGAGGACGCCAACCGCGTCATCGAGATCGTCCGGTCGTGTCTCCAGGATATCGGCGTCGACCCCGAGACGGGGCAGTTCGACGCCGACGTCGTCGAGACCGGTACCTCGAAGAGCCAGCGCGACCGCATCAAGACGCTCAAACAGCTGATCAGCGAGATCGAAGAGGAGTTCGAGGAGGGCGCACCCATCGACGAGGTGCTCGACCGCGCCGACGAGATCGGGATGGGGCGCGACAAGGCCGACGGAGAGATCGAGAAACTCCGCCGGAAGGGCGAAGTGTACGAACCGAAGACCGACCACCTCCGGACCACGTAACTCCAGCGATGGACCGAATCTCCGCGCTCAGAAACGTCGAAGACGCGCTCAGAGCGTTCGAAGACGGCGAGACGGACCTCGCGACGACCGAACGACGCGTGGCGACGGTGCTGCGGACGTACGCCACCGAGTTCGACGACGACCCACGGACGACGTACCGGGCGACCGGCGACGACGCGGTCGACGGGACGGTCGTCGTCGCGAGCACCGAACCGGAGGCTCGCGAGCGCGTTCGCGCGTTCCGAGACGTCGACGACGTCTCGTTCGACCTCGAACGCCTCGGGTGACCGCTGCCGACCGCGATCCACTCGCCGAAATCCGTGGAAGGTAAACGCTTTTGTCGACAGACCGAGAAGTATCGACAACCAGCGGTGGGGTGATCCAGGGTGACAGCTAACAGACGACAGTTCACTGGTGTCGACGCCCTCGAGGAGGCGTCGAGCGTGCTCCTCCTCTCGCCGTCGCTCTCGGACGACGAGGAAGCGTGCTGTACCGACCTGCTCCGCCCGACCGACGATCCCCCGGGGAACCTCCTCTGGGTGGCGTACACCCGCTCTCCGGACAGTCGGCTCCGACGGTGGCGGACGCACAGTCACGGCCGACCGGCGAACCTCGGGATCGTGAGCGTCGGCGAGTCGCCTCGGTCTGCGACGGCCGCTCGCCCGCAGAAGAGTCGACCGTCCGGCCCGATCGAGACGGTCGCCAACCCGACCGACCTCACCGGGCTCGGCATCCGCATCAACGACTACCTCCGACGGTGGGACGACAACGACTACCCGACGACCGTCTGTCTCGACTCGCTGACGGCGATGCTCCAGTACGTCGACGTCGAGACCGTCTACCAGTTCCTCCACGTCCTCTCGGGGAGATTCTACGCCGCCGGTGCGCGGGCGCACTTCCACCTCGACCCGGGTGTCCACGACGAACAGACGGTCGAACGACTCGTCTCGCTGTGCGACGTAGCGGTCGACCTCTCGGACGAGGAGTGGACCGTCCGCTCTCGGTAGCTGACGATAGATTTAATTCAATTAACTCGATAGCAGATTGCGTGCTGTTGGTCGTCACGTACTCGCAGGCCGCCCGTGGCACGCTCCGCAACGTCTGTCGCACCCACGAGGAGACGGTCGTCCGGCGGTTCGGTCGCGCAGCACTGTTCGAGGAGACGGGGTTCGGCGCGTTCTTGGCGCTCCGACTCCGGGCGAAACACGGCGGCGACGTGCAGATCGAGCGAACCGAGCCGTTCAACGAGTTCGCGGCCGTCGACGACGAGGTCCGCGAGGCCGCCGTCGCGTACGAGAACCGCGACACGCCGAGCACGCCCTACGACAAGTTCGCTGCCGGTACCCACCACCCCGACCCGACGACGCTGCGCGACCGCGAGCTATGAGCGTCGTCGTCGAAACCACAGACGCGGTGTACGAGGGACCCGCAGTCGACCTGCGTGAGACGCCGCTGTCGGCCGAGACGGTCGTCGCTGCGGTTCGAACCGAGAACGTTCGCGACGGCGGCGTCCGTCGCTCTCCCGACGAGTGCGACGTGAGGGTGAACTGTCCGCCGGCGACGTCGCCGCACGACGTGCTCGGACACGTCGACGACGGCGAGCGGTCGCTCCGTGCGTCTCTCGCCGCGGCGGCGCGATCCCGGGGGCGGACGGCCCCACAGCGGCCACGGTACGACGCCGTCGTCGAGCGGTTGGCGGAGCTGGACGTCCCGCAGGTGGACGTCGAGACGGCCCGGAGACGGGTCGCCGACGCGGGGGCCGAGGAGGACCGACTCCGCGAGCGGATGGCGACGCTGCGCGGGCGACTGGCCGCACGCCGCGAGACGGGTGCCGAGACGGACGCCGTCGCGAGCGACCTCGCCGAGACCGCCGAACGACTCTCGGAGGTCGAGACCGAGCGGATCGCGGCCGAGCAGGCGCTCGACCGACGCGAACGTCGCGCCGCCGAGGCCCGGGAGACGAGAGAGCGCCGACTCGAACTGGAGGACTGCGCGGCCAACCTCGAACGCCGGATGCGGGCGTCGTTGGCCGAGGCGGTCTACCCGGCGTTCGTCGACGCGCTGGACGCGCTAGATGCGCTGGATGAACCGGGCACGACCGCCGCTGTGTCTCCCGGCGCGAAACCGAGCGACTTCGCCGGCGACGGCCTGACGGCACGGCTCGGTGCCGTCCGCCTCGCCGACCTCGACGCGCCCGTCGTGGTGTCGGCTTCGGTGTTCGAGTCCGCGACGGCGGCGGCGCGGCGACTCGACGCCGACGTGCTCCTGCTGTGATTTAAATCCGAATCCGCGGCCAGACGGCGTGTGCAACTCGACTACGAGACGACGTCGCTCGACGCGGTGACGCTGGTCGCCGCACGCCTCGCCAACGACGCCCCGGTCGCCCGCCGCGTGCGACTGCGGAACCGCCTCGACGGACCGGTGCTCCCGCCGCGAACGGCGGGCGTCCCCGAAGCGGGGTGGGACGAAACGGGGTACGAGACAGTCGTCCCCGCGGAGTCGACTGTCGCCGTCGGCTACGCCTGTCCGGCCCCGGAGTGTGACCCCCCACTCGCCGTCGTCGTCGACGAGCGAGCGACCGAGAACCGCGGAGAGCGAGCGGGGCGAACGGAACGAGCGAGCCGAGCCGGCCGAGCGGGGCAGTTCGACCCCCCGTCTCCCGAGTCGGTCGTCCGTCGACTGGGTCGGTCGGAACCGCCTCGCGACGCCGTCCCGACCGGTGGCGACGACTTCGGCACTGACCGTTCGAGAGAGATAACGTCGTCGTGTGGTCTCTTCCGTTCGGAAGCCGCCGAAGACGGCACAGACGAGTCGGCCGTCGCGTCGGCGTCGACTGGAGAACCGTCGGCCGAGGAGCCGTCGACCGAGGAGCCGCCGGCCCGGAGCGCGTCGACTCCCGGAGTCGGCCTCTCGGACTCGCTCGCCGATCGGCTCCGAGAGGCGGAGCGGCGAATCGACCGCGCGGAGCGGCTGACCGACCCCTCGGTGTCGACGGCGACGACGGTGCTCGCCGAGCTCGGTGGGTTGGACGCCGTCGACGGGTTACAGTCGGCGGTCGACGCCGACGCCGAACGGCTTCGGATCCTCGCGGACCGAGCGGAGACGCTCGCCGACCGCGCCGAGGCGACGGACGTCTCGCTGGCGGCGCTGCGGAGGCTGGCGTGATCGTCGCCGTCACCGGCGGGAAGGGTGGCGTCGGGAAGTCGACGGTCGCCTACAACCTCGGTGCGGCGCTCGACGCGGTCGTCGTCGACGCCGACCTCGGGATGGCCGACCTCCCCTCCCACCGCGGCCCGGACCTCCACGACGTGCTGGCTGGGCGTGCCGACCCCTCGGAGGCGGTTCGGCCAGTTCCGTCGGCCGCCGGCGGCTCGACCGTCAGGCTGCTGCCCTGCGGGCGGTCGCTCGCGGGTGCGCGGGCCGCCGACGTGACCGAACTGGCCGGCGCCCTTCGGAGCGTCGACCGAGCGTTCGGCGACGTCGTCGTCGACTGTCCGGCCGGGATGCGCGCCGACGCGGGTGTGCCGCTCGCCGTCGCCGACTGTGCAGTCCTCGTCGCCTCTCCCCGTCCGTTCGCGCTCGCCGACGCGGTGCGGACGCGAGCACTCGCCCGCGAACTCGACGCGCCGCTGGCCGGCGTGGTGGTCAACCGCGTCGTCGAGGACCCACCGACGGAGTCGATCGCGGAGACGCTGGGTGCGCCCGTGACGACGATTCCGGCGGACCCGCGGGTCGGCGAGTCGATCGCAGAGAACAGGCCGGTCGTCGACGCGGCGGCCGGGAGTCGGGCGGCAGCGGGAATCGGCGAACTCGCGGCGGCGGTTCAGTCCTGTAAGTCGGTGTAGGTATTTCGAAGCGTCACGGGCGTGACGCCCGCGACGTCGGCGGCCTCGTGCTGGGTGAGCTCCTCGTCGGCCTCGCGGGCGGCCGTGTAGAGACAGGCGGCGGCGACGCCGCTCGGGTTGCGTCCCGTCGAGATTCCCTCCTCTCGCGCCCGTTCGGCGAGTGCTCGTGCGCGGCGCTCGGCGGTCGACTCGACGTCGAGCTTGCTCGCGAACCGCGGGATGTACTCCACCGGGTCGATGGGGCCGACCGGCAGACCGAGTTCGCGGTTGAGCGCGTCGTAGGCCGCCTGCTGTTCGTCGGCGTCGGCGCGGGCGACCGCGGTCACCTCGTCGACGGTGCGGGAGACGCCGGCGACGCGGCAGGCGGCGTACACCGACGCGGCGGCGAACCCCTCGAGCGACCGTCCGCGGACGATGTCCTCGCTCTGCGCGGAGCGGACGAGCGAACAGGCGTGGTCGCGAACCTGCTCGGGCAGCGAGAGCCGGCTCACGAGCCGTCGGATCTCGGTGAAGGCGTAGACCTGGTTGCGCTCGCGCTTCGAGGAGATGCGGGCGCGGTTGTGCTGGCGGCGGAGTCGCGCCATCTGCCGCCGCTTCCGTCCCTTCAGTCGCGTCGACCGGCCGATCTCGGTCGACAGGCCGCGGTCGTGTCGCGAGCGGGTCAGCGGTGCGCCGGTGCGTTCGGGGTTGGTGTCGTCGTCCGCGAAGGAGCGCCACTCGGGGCCGTGGTCGATGCGGTCCTCGGCGACGACGAGTCCGCACTCGCCGCAGACCGTCTCGTCGCCGTGGGCGTTCAGTCGTCCATCACATTCCGGACAGTTCGGAGAGCGTGCGTGGCTCATCACATCTCGAACTTGGTCCCGATGGGACATTTAAAGACGGGAGAGATCGACGAGGATCGGCCGACTACGGCGGGTCGAGCGTACCGGTGACCGGTACGCTCTCCGCTGGTCGGAGTTCGGAACTGTCCACATCCAGTAATCTTTAGTTAGATGAGGTTTCAAACGCGTGTCATGGGATTGGAGGAGATCGCGGCAGGAATCGAGGTGACGACCGAGCAGTGCGACCGCGGGTTGGCGACCGTCGACGACACCGACGCCGAGCTAGTCACGCGCTTCGAGCCGCACGCCGAGGTGTTCCCGTGTACCCCCGAGGCGGCGGCGACGGTCGTCGAGACGCACACGACCGGTACGAGCGTCGGCGAGAGCGCCCGCGAGGCGGGCGTCGCGCCGATGACGGCCGCGAAGGTGTTGCACCGCTGCGGCGTCGCGGGCGTCACCCCGTTGTCGCCGATGGCCCGAGAGGTGCTCAGAGACTGGCTGGCCGGAGAACTCTCGCGTGCGGACGCGCTCGCGTTGACCGACGCGACACCCGCCGAGTTCGCGCTGGCGACGTACGTCGAGACGCACGACGCCGTCCCGGCGCTGGAGGAGGCCGTCGAGGGGTCGCTCGCGCCGGAGACGAACGCGACGGTGGCGAAGCGCGACGCGTTGGGCGAGACGATGAGCGATTCGGGGTCGCTCCGGTGACGTCGGTCGGCGCATCTGCTATAGTAACGAGTGCACGTCATCACACACCCGACTGGCCGCTGTCGTGCGGTCGGGTGTGCAGACAGTTGCACGAGCTACTATAGATTCGCCAGTCGCGACCCGACGTCGCTTCGCTGACGACGCTCAGCCTCGCCGCTCGGCGACGTACGACTCGACGGTCTCCAATAGCGTTCCGTCCTCGAACGTCAGCGACAGCGTCTCGTCGACGGCGACTTCGGCCGCCGCAGCGACGGCGGCGGCGAACTCGCCGTCCGCGTCGAGACACGCGGGTGCGTCGTCGGGCGCGACCACGTCGCTCTCGGGGACGACGGCGTCGGCGTCGACTATCTCTCCGCGCGTCGACAGCGTCGCGTCCGCGGCGACACCGACGTCGCGGAGACGGGCGCGCAGTCGCTGGAGCGCGTCGGCCCCGCGCTGCGTTCCCGGCGTGACGGGAACCACGCGGTCGACGGCGGTGACGGCGGCGACCGACTGGTTCGCCGCGACCGGCGGCGTGTCGACGAACACGTGGTCGAACGTCTCGGCGGCCTCGTCGATGCGGTCTTCCAGTCGCTGGGCGGCCTCGGGCGTCTTCGCGCGGGCCAACCGTTCGAACGGTGCGGCCGCCGGACAGCAGGCGACGCGGCCGTCGACGTCCGAGAGGTCGAGGTCGACGAGACCAGCGTCGAGCGAGTCCTCGCAGTCGGTGACGAGCGTCGTCAGGTCGGGGTCGAGTCGACCGTCGACGTACTGGGACAGTCCCTGTGTCGCGTAGGCGGCGTCGAGGACGGCGACGTCGCGACCGTCGCGTGCGAGCGTGGCCGCGAGTTCGACCGCCGTACGGGTCACACCCGTGCCGCCGGTCGCGCCGACGAGCGCAGTAGTCGTTCCGGACATGGGGTGAGATGCCCCGCTCTTGGGATTAAAATTCTTCGTCGAGCGACGGAATCTTACGACCCGGCGATGGCCGCCTCGATCTCGTCTAACTCCTCGTCGCTCAGGTCGGGGCGGTCGCCCGCGACGGCGTGGATGGGGTGGCCGCCGTCGCCGTCGAACCGCGGGACGATGTGGGCGTGGACGTGCGGCACCTCCTGTCCCGCAGCCTCGCCGTCGTTGATGCCGACGGTCGTCGCGTCGGCGTCGACGGCGTCCTCGACGCGCGAGACGAGGTCGTGGACGTCGCCGAACAGGTCGGCGGCGACGTCGTCCGGCAGGTCGTCGAGTCGCGCGTGGTGGTCCTTCGGGATGACGAGCGTGTGCCCCGGCGCGAGCGGGTTGGCGTCGAGGAAGGCGAGCGTCGTCTCCGTCTCGCGGACGATCCGACCGGGGATGTCGCCGTCGACGATGGCACAGAAGATGCAGTCTTCGGACATGGGTCGAGCGTCGGCCGCGACCGGTAAGAAGATTTCCCGCGTCCGCGAGGGCTCACGCGCTCGCGACGGTCGTCCGAACGCTCGCGACGGTCGTGATCGCCACCGAGCGCACCGTCACGGCAAGCGGGCGGCGACGGCGTCGCGGTACTCCTCGGCGGTGTAGCCGAGTCGCGAGAGCCACACCTCCTGATACGAGGGGTGGAGGATCGGCAGGAGCGTCACGCCGAGCGACGGGCAGTCGACCGGGTCGAGGACGGTGTCCAGAAAGCCCTCGACTTCCCTCCCCTCGAAGGCGAGCATCGTCTCGGTGGCGTGCTTGCCGGTGGCGACGACGACCGCCGGGTCGACCTGCGCGAGCTCGGTCTCGAGGTGACGACGGCAGCTGTCGAGTTCCTCGCGTGTCGGCTCCCGGTTCGACCCCTCGCCGTCGCTCGGGAAGCACTTCACCGCGTTCGTGTAGTACGTCCGGTCGTCGTAGCCCACCGCCTCGAACAGCGAGCGGACGCGACGGCCGGAGTGCCGCGACGTGTAGGCGAGTCCCGTGTGGTTGCCGCCCTTCCACGTCTCCGCGTCGGGGTCGCCCGCGCCGGGTGCCTCACCGACGACCACGACGTCCGCCGCTTCCGGCGGCAGCGGCTCGCCACCGTCGTCGACGGGGAGCGTCCCCCACGAGATGCACGTCCGAGACTCGACGAGCGCCGGACAGCGGGCACAGCCCGGTTCGAGCGCGTTGCGCGCCTCCGGTGGTGGATGCCGTGGCATGGAAAGGGCGGGGACTACTCCGTCAGCGGCAGCACGATGCCGAAGACGATCGGCGAGAAGAACGCGATGAGGAGGCCGAGTATCTCCATGTCGGTCAGGAGCACCGACTCCCAGCCCGGGAGCGGGCCGAAGAACGCGCTGCCGGCGAGGTGGCCGAGCGCGCCGAGTGCGAACAGCGCGACGCCGAACGCGAAACTGGTCTTCGTCAGTCGGGGGTAGTCGAGGTTGCCGTAGCGGCCTGCCATGCTCGGTAGTAGTTCGGCGGTGGCTGAAACCACTTTCGAGAGCGAAAGACTCACAACTCAGTACCGGGCTGTTCGGTGTATGTACGAACTGCTGGTCGAGACGGTGCCGGAATTCGCCGCCATCCTGTTTTTCGCCGTCGGGTCGAGTGCGCTCTCGACGCTCGGCGTCTACCTCGAAGAACTCGCACTGCAGACGCTCGCGACCGGCGAGACGTTCCTCGCGCTCTGGTTCGCCGCGTTCGGGCTGCTGGCCTTCTACTTCGGGCTGTATCTGTTCGGGTACTCCGAACTGCTCCCCCGTCTGAGCAGCTATCTGGGCTCCGAGACGGCGCAGTAGCCGACGGCCCCCTCTCTCAGTTCTCGACGACGCTACTCCGTGAGCGGCAGTACGATGCCGAAGACGAACGGGGCGGCGAAGGCGATGGCGACGCCGACCAGTTCGACGTCGACCAGCAGGGTCTCCCACCCCGTCAGTTCGCCGAACACCGCCTCGACGACGACCCTGCCGACGGCCGCGACGACGAAGAGCGCGACGCCGAAGGCGACGCTCCGCTTCGTCAGCCGGTGGTAGTCGACGTCGCCGTAGCGACCGGACATGTTCCGTCCTGTGGTCCTTCGTTCGAGGACAAAACGGTTGTGGGTGTGGGAACGTCGCCTACAGCTCCGCCGCGAGGGCGTCGGCGACGCTGACCGCCGAGACGTCGCGTTCGATGGTGTCGGTGCCGTAGATGGCTTCGACGCCCGCCGCCGCGAGCTTCGTTCGGGCGTTGGCCGCCAAGAGCGGGTGGACGCACGTGACGTACACGCCGCCGACGCCCCGGTCGTGGAGCACGCCGATCGACTCGCTCATCGTCGACCCGGTGGCGACGATGTCGTCGACGAGCACGACGTCTCTGTCCGCGACGGCGGCGTCGCTCGGACTGACCTCGACGTCGCCGGTGTCGTAGTCGCGTTCCTTCTCGAAGTAGTCGACGTCGCCCGCGCCGTAGGCGTCGCGGACGGTTTCGGCGAGGTCGATGGCTCCCGAGTCCGGCGAGAGGAACAGCGGGTCGGCGAGCCCCGCGGGGAGCGGGTCGGCGAGCGCGGGCGCGGCGTCGACAGTCTCACAGGGGACGTCGAAGAACGCCGCGATCGCCTCCTCGTGGGGGTTGACCAGCAGCACGCGGTCGGTTCCGCTGCTCACGGCCTTGGCGATAGCACGGGCGGAGACGGGTTGGCCGGGTTTGAACGCCGAGTCCTGCCGGGCGTACCCCATGTACGGGATAACTGTGACGACCTCGTCGACGCCGGCCTCGCGGGCGGCGTCCTGCAGTTGGAGCAGTTCGAGGTGGGCGTCGCTCGTGGTCGTCGAGGCGACGACGACGGCTCGCTCGGGGGTCTCCTCGGCGAGCGCGTCGGCCGTGAGGAGCCGTTCGCCGTCCGGGAACGTTCGGTAGTCGACGGTCGCGAGCGGTTCGCCCGTGACGTCTGCCAGCGTCGCCGCGAGCGCCTGTGAGGTGGAGCCGGGCAGTATCATATGCGAGGCCACTACGTTCGGCGTTAAACCGGTTTTCGTTGGGTTCGGGTGCGCGGACGACTACCGCACGGCCAGCCCGGCCACGCCGCGGACGCCCAGCTCCTGGCTCTGCCAGCCGTCGCCGGCGTCGACGAGGAGGGTCCCGGCCTCGGTGACGGCGAAGACGGCGTCGGTCGCGTACGCGACGCCGACGACCGGGTCGGAGGTCGGGAGGTCGACCACCTGCCACTCGCCGTCGGCAGAGTCCGACGAGCCGCCACTCGCGTCACTCGCGGAGACGCCGGCCTCGCGGGCGTAGAGCGTCGTCGCCGCGACAGCGTGGGCACGGGCCGCGCCGTCGCCGGTGACCGCCCGGAAGTTCCCCTCCAGGACGTCGATCCAGCCGTTGCCCAGACTGTACAGCGCTTCGCCGGTCGCCGCCAGCGGGACGCCGCGCCCGACCACGTCGCGGACGTCGTCGAGCCCCGTGTGGGTCACCCCGTCCTCGTCGATGCGGTAGACGCCGTCGGCGGCGGCGACGAGCGGGCCGTCGATCGCTCGGACGGTGTCGATGCGACCCAGCGTCTTCCAGGCCAGCGTCTCGGCGACGTCGGCGTCCGCCGCGTCGAGCTCGGTCAGGTCGACGTCGCCCTCGGCGGCGTCGGGGTCGTAGCGGGCGATCCAGCCGTCCTCGTTGGCGGCGACGAGTTGGCCGTCCCAGAAGCCGATGGCGACGGCCGGGCCGAACCCGGTCGGTTCGAACTCGGTGTCACCGACCGCGAGATCGATGTCCTCGTCGGTGGCGACGGCGACCTGCTCGCCCGCGGCCGCGACGTCGCGGGCGGTACAGCGGTGGTCGAGGCCGAACTCGCCGACCCGGTCGCCGGAGACGTCGACGGCGACGACTCCGAGTTCGGTGGCGACGAACACCTCCACCTTGCCCGCTCGGTCGCTGTAGACGCGTTTCTCCTCGATGCTGTCGTCCGTACTCATCTCAGCGTACGGTTCTCGCGGTCGGTGCGAAAGTGTTGCGGGAGGAGCGCACGTCGAGGCGGTCGCCGGAGCCTACAGGAACTCCCGAACCTCGGAGTACCACATGTCGTGGTGGTCCACCTCGTCGAGCGCCTCGGCGATGTCGACGGCGAGCACGTGCCAGCAGCGCTGGTCGGGGTCTTCGGGGTCCAGGTTGTACGAGCTGTCTTTGCAGGTACAGCCGCCGTCCTCGACGACGTACTCGTCGTCGTAACCGACGACGACGGTGAAGTCGCGGTACTGTTTCACGCGGTGCTCCGAGACGGCCTCGATGGCGCGCAGGCCGCGGTCGCCGTGGGTCGAGACGATGGTCTCGGCTACCGACGCGGTGAGTCGCCCCGCGTCTTCGAGCGCCGCTCGCCAGTCTGCGCCCTCCTCGTCGCTCACGTCTCGTGCTTTCGGGGGGCCGGACAAAACAGGTTCGATGCGCTGTACGGCGACGCTGACCGAACCGACCGACCACAGCGACTAATCGGGCGACTTTTCGCCGTCGCCGTCCGACGCCGTCACATGGATATCAGCGAGGGTGGCGTCGACGTGGAGGTCCAATCCTCCCGCGACGGAGCCAGCGAGGGCGCAGGCGACGGGGTGTTCTTCAACCCCACACAGGAACTGAACCGCGACGTGACCGTCGCGGCGCTCCGTGCCTACGAAGAGCGCGAACCGCGCGTCGAGACGTATCTGGACGCGATGGCCGCGAGCGGAGTCCGCGGCGTCCGCGCCGCCGCCGAGGGCTACGACGTCACCTGCGCGGACATCGACGCCGACGCCGTCTCCCTGGCCGAGTCGAACCTCGCGCGCAACGACCTCCCCGGCCGCGCGGTTCGGAAAGACGCCAACGTGCTCGTGCACGAGGAACTGTTCGACGTCATCGACATCGACCCGTTCGGCACGCCGATGCCGTTCGCCGACGCCGCCCTCGCCAACGCCCGCAACCTCGTCTGCGTCACCGCCACCGACACCGCGCCGCTCTGCGGGGCGCACCAGAAGAGCGGCATTCGCAAGTACTCGACCGTTCCACAGAACACCGACTACCACGCCGAGATGGGGCTCAGAGTGCTCGTCTCCGCGCTCGTCCGCACCGCCGCCCGCCACGACGTCGCCGCGGTCCCCATCCTCTCGCACGTCTCGCGTCACTACGCCCGGACGTACCTCGAACTCGACCACCGGGCGACCCGCGCCGACGCCGCCATCGAGCAGCTGGGCCACGTCTACCACTGCGAGGACTGTCTCTTCCGCGACCACGAGTTCGGCCTCCACTCTCGTCCCCTCGACAGCTGTCCGAACTGCGACGGCAGCCGGATGCTGACGGCCGGGCCGATCTGGCTCGGTCCGATCGCCGACTCGGCGTTCGCACGCGCCGTCCGCGAGCAGGTGACCGACGACATGGGCGAGGCGAAGAAGGCTCGAAGACTGCTCGACACCGTCGCCGACGAACTCGACACGCCGACCCACTACGACCAACACCGCCTGTGCAAGCAGTGGAACGTCCCCGCGAACGCGATGGACGAATTCCTCGCGGATCTCCGAGATGCGGGCTACGAGGCCAGCCACGCCCACTACACCGGGACGTCGTTCAAGACCGACGCGGACGTCGCCGAGATCCGCGAAGCGGCCGAACCCGAAACGGACAGCTAACCCGTCGAGAGTGCCGTCGGTTACTTATAACAACCGTCCGAACGCTCTGGCGTGTCATCAGTAGCCGTCTCAGGACCGGGAGACCTGGTTACCGTCGGACGGAGCGTGCTCCAGACGATCAAGGAGCGCGACGTGACGTTCATGGCGGCCAGCATCTCCTACTACGCCTTCGTATCGCTGATTCCACTGTTAGTGCTCGCCATCGTCGTCGCGCTCTTTCTCGGAGGAGATCCCCTGCGACAGGACATTCTCACCTTCGCCGAGACGAACCTCCCGGAGGCGAGCTTCGGACTCATCGAGGACACGCTCGAGGCGGAGAACGCCCAGAGCGGTCTCGGCGTCGTGAGTTTCGTGCTCACCCTCTGGGGGGCGCTGAAGATCTTCCGCGGCGTCGACGTCGCGTTCTCGCGCATCTACGGCTCCGAGGCCGGCGGCCTGCTCGACCAGGTACGCGACGGGCTCGTCGTCCTCGTCGCCATCGGGCTGGGCGTCGTCGGCATCGGCGCGGTCACGTCGGTGATGACGCTCGTGCAGCTCCCCTTCATCGGCCTCATCAGTCCGCTCGTACTGCTCGCGACGCTCTGTGCGGCGTTCTTCCCGTTCTACTACGTCCTGCCGGACGTCGACGCCAGCCCGCGGGAGGCGCTCCCCGGGACGCTGTTCGCCGCCGTCGGCTGGACCATCCTCGGTGCCGGGTTCGGTATCTACGCGAGTGCGTCGACCTCCGACGGCTCCGGCGGCGCGGCCGCCGTCGGCGCTATCCTCCTGCTTCTCACCTACTTCTACTTCTCCGGGATGTTACTCCTCACGGGCGCAGTCGTCAACGCCGTGATGAGTGGACGGGTGACGGACCGGCAGCTACAACAGCCCGCGGGCCGACAGTTCGCCCAGACGGACATGAGCGAGGACCGAACAGACGAGACGACGCGCCGAAGCGTCGAGCCGGCGGGGGCACCGGACATCAACGAACTCGAAGACCGCGTCGAGGAACTCCGTGCCGACCTGGACTCCTTCGAGCACGACGTCGACGAACGGACGGTGAAGAAGCCCGAACTCGAACGGGAGATGAAGCGGTACGTCCGCGCGAAGATGCGCCGCGGCCACGCCCGCGGCTGGGGGCCGTACCTCGTGCTCCTCTACGGGACGGTGCTGACGCTGGGCGCGTTCTTCACGTTCGAGAGCGGCCTGCTCGCCATCGCCGCGATGCTCATCATCTTCCTCTCGACGCTCGGGCTCTACGCGCTGTTCGTGATGGTCGGGCTGAGCTTCAACCTCCTCAGCGTCCCGGCGAAGGCCGCCGGGAAGGTCCGCGAGAAGCGACAGTAACCGGCCCGATGAGACGATGGTGATGCGTGGCTTCGGACTCTCCGAACTCGTCGCGACGGCCGCCGAAAGCGTGCTGTTCCTGTTCGCCGTCCTCACCCAACTCGGCGACGTCTGGTTCCTGCTCGTCTCGGTGACGCTGCTCTACTGGCTCGGCAGCGAGCGCCTCGCCGACGATCCTCGACGGACGGGCGCGTTCCTCGTCGCGCTCGCGCTCGGCGGGTTCGTGCTGACGATCGGTCTCAAGAGCAGTTTCGCGCTCTCGCGACCGCCGGGTGCGGCGTCTGCGACGCCCCCGACGTGGCTCCCGGCGGTCGCCGTCCCCGTCTTCCGCAACATCGCCACCGGGACGGGGTTCGGCTTCCCGAGCGGCCACGCCATCGCGACGGCCGTCGTCTACGGCGCTCTCGCGGCGCTGCTCGACGTCTGGACCCGTCGACGGCGAGCGCTCGTGGCGGCCGCGCTCGTCGCCCTCGTGAGTTTCGCGCGGATCGCGCTGGGCGTCCACTATCTCGTCGACGTCACCGTCGGCGCCGTCGTCGGCCTCACCTTCCTCGCGGTCGTGCTCCGCGTCGCCGACGGCCGGCCGCTCCGGGCGTTCGCCATCACCACTGTGGTCGCCGCGCTCTCGGCCGTCGCCGCCGCCGTCGGCGGCCACCCGATCGAACTCCGCGAGTCGCTCGCGGGGCTGAGTGCGTCGGTCGGCGGCCTCCTCGCGTGGCACCGCGTCGGCGTCACCGACGCGCCCGTCTCGCCGCCGCTGGCCGCCGTCGGCCTCGTGGTCGCCGGCGGGCTCTGGGTCGGCGCACGGCAGGCGACTGCCGTCTTCCCGTCGGCCGCGACGCTCGTCGTCTACGCGGGAGCGGCCGCGCTCATCGTCGCGTACCCGCGGCTCGTCGCGGCAGTTCGGCGATAAAGAGAGAGTCGGACCGGTGACCGGCCGAGTTAGAACTTCTCGAGGTACTGGTCGAGTTCCCACTGGGAGACGTCGATGCGGTACTCGTCGTACTCCTGGGTCTTCGCCTCGACGAACTTCTCGTAGACGTGCTCGCCGAGTGCGTCTTGGACGACTTCGTCCTCTTCGAGCGCCTCGATGGCCTCGCCGAGGTTCGACGGCAGCGTCTCGATACCGTACTCTTCGCGCTTCTCTTCGTCGAACTCGTAGATGTTCTCGCGGACCGGGTCGGGCGCTTCCAGATCCTTCTCGATGCCGTCGAGACCGGCGTGGATGAGCACTGCGAGTCCGAGGTACGGGTTACACGACGGGTCGGGGAAGCGTGCCTCGATACGGCTCGCGGCCGGGACGCGGGCGGCCGGCTTGCGGATGAGCGCCGAGCGGTTGCGGTCGGACCACGCGATGTAGACCGGTGCCTCGTAGCCGGGCACCAGCCGTTTGTAGCTGTTGACGGTCGGGTTGTTGACGGCGGCGAGGGCGGGGGCGTGTTCGAGGATGCCCGCGAGGAAGGAGTGGGCCGTCTCCGACAGGTTGAACTCGTCGTCGTCGTCGTGGAACGCGTTCTCGCCGTCCTCGGTGAAGAGCGAGATGTGAGTGTGCATCCCCGAGCCGTTGACGCGCGGGATGGGTTTGGGCATGAACGTCGCGTGCAGGTCGTGCTGGGCGGCGATCGCGCGGACGACCGTGCGGAAGGTTCCGACGTTGTCGGCCGTGGTCAGCGCGTCGTCGTATTCGAAGTTGATCTCGTGTTGCCCTTCGGCGACCTCGTGGTGGGAGGCTTCGATCTCGAAGTCCATCTGTTCGAGGCCGTAGATGATGTCACGACGGACGTCGGAGGCGAGGTCCTTCGGCGCGAGGTCGAAGTAGCCACCGACGTCGTTGGTCTTCGTGGTCGCGCGACCCTCCTCGTCCTCCTCGAAGAGGAAGAACTCGGGTTCGGGGGCGGCGTTGACCATGTACCCCATCTCGTGGGCGCGGTCGATAGCCTGCTTCAGGATGGTCCGCGGGTCGCCCTCGAACGGCTCGCCCGTCGAGGTGTTGACGACGTCACAGATGAGACGCGCGGAGCGGCCGTCGCGCCACGGCAGGATCGCGAACGTCGAGGGGTCGGGCGTCAGGCGCATGTCCGACTCCTGGATGCGCACGAAGCCTTCGATAGACGACCCGTCGAAGTAGATCCCCTCGGCGAACGCCTTCTCGGCCTGCGAGGCCGGAACGGCGACGTTCTTGACGGTGCCGAGGATGTCGGTAAACTGGAGGCGGAGGAAGTCGACTTCTTTGTCTTCGATCTCGTCGACGACGGCCTGGGCTTCCGCTGTCAAGCCGCCATCGGGCGTGGTGTTTTCGTCCGTCATGTTCTGGACACTCGTTACCGAATACACCCAGTATAAAGATTTTATCGGCTGGTGCAAACGTGGTCGCTCCAGACTAGAACTGGATATTCGTAAAATTCTAATGCCCCCAGGGAGACCGTTGGTGTAATGACGTACGAAAACCTCGACGCGAAACTCATCAATGCACTGCTCGGCGACGGTCGCGCGAGTCTCCGAAGCCTCGCGGAGGAACTCGACGTCTCGGTGACGACCGTCTCGAATCACCTCCGCGACCTCGAAGACGAGGGCGTCATCGAGGGGTACACGCCGAAGGTCAACTACGAGGCGCTGGGATACGACGTGACGGCCGTCCTCCAGCTGAAGGTGGAGGGGAGCAAACTCCCGGACATCACCGAACGACTCAAACAGGAGAAACAGATGATCTCGGTCTACGAGGTCACCGGCGACTACGACGTCATCGCCATCGGCAAGTTCAGAGACACCGACGGGATGAACCGTCAGATCAAGACGCTGCTCACGGACTCGGACATCCGCGAGTCCAACACGAGCGTCGTGCTCAACGCCGTCGTCGAGAACCAGCAGTTCGAACTCGACATCGACCAGTAGTCCGCCGTTCTCACACCCTTTTCCGCTCGTCCCGAGCGACGACTACGCCAAGTGCTCGGCGACGTTCTCCACGTCGGTCCGACAGAACGGACACCGGTATCGCGTGCTGAAGCCGCCGGACTGCGCGGTCGTCTTCGCCTGCAGTTCGTGCATCCCGATCTCTCGACCGCAGTCCGGACAGTGCAGTTTGGGCATACTATATACGAGACGAACTCCGAATTAAATCCTTCGACGAATCATATGAGAAGATATATTCTCGTCTCGGTCGAGAGTGTCTCTCGTACGTGGACCCCCGGACTCGCTCGGTCGTCGTCGCCGGCGGTGGACTCTGCTCCAGCCTCGCTGCGGCCGTGTACAGTTGGCAGACGCTCTCGACAGCGACGGCGGGACCGCGGGGCGACGGTTTCGTCGCGGGTCTCCTCGCCGCGTTCGGCCTCGCGCTCGGACTCTCGGCGGTCGTCGTCGCGGTCGACGCCGTCGCGCTCGCCGCGTGCGAACGCTTCGCCCGACTCGGCGCGCGCCAGCGACTCCTCTTGCAGGTCGGGTGCGGGCTGGCCACGCTCGGACACGCGGTGCTCGCTCTCCCGTGGGGGTCGTTGGAGTACGACCTCGTCCTGTACGAGTACGGGGGGTGGCTCGGACTCGTCGCGCTGGGGACGACGCTCACGCTCGTCGGCGGACTGTGGGTCGTCGCGGGCGCGACGAGACGCCGGTCACTCGCAAAACGCGGATGAAAAGCCCGCAGACAGCTACTCGAAGTCGTCCTCGAAGACGAACGTCCCATTGCGCTGGACGACTTCACCGTCGACTTCGATGACGGAGTCCTCGGACATGTCGACGATCATGTCGACGTGTTCGGCCGACTCGTTGGTCTCGTTCTCCTCGCCGACCGTCTCGCCGTAGGCGCTGCCGACGGCCATGTGGACGGTGTCGCCCATCTTCTCGTCGAACAGCATGTTGTAGGTGAACTGGTCGATGGCGCGGTTCATCCCGATGCCGAGTTCGCCGAGGTAGCGCGCGCCCTCGTCGGTGTCGAGGATGCCCGTCAAGAGCTCCTCGTTGCGCTCGGCGCTGTGGGCGACGACCTTTCCCTCCTCGAAGGTGAGGCGGACACCCTCGATCTCGCGTCCGTAGCGGTACAGCGGCATGTCGAAGTAGACCTCGCCCTCGACGCTGTCCTTGACGGGCGCGGTGAACACCTCGCCGCCGGGGAGGTTCTTCTCGCCGTAGTCGTTGAGCGTCGAGTTGCCCGCGACCGACATCGTCAGGTCGGTCTCGTCGCCGCTCACGATGTGGACCTCGTCGGCGTCGTCGAGGATCTCGACCATCTGCGACTGGAACTCGCGCTGTTCGTCCCAGTCCTTGTTGACGGCGTCCCAGACGAAGTTCTCGTAGCCCTCGGTGCTCATCCCCGCCAACTGGGCGTACCCCCCGGTGGGGAACTGCGTGAGACACCAGCGCGTCGAGAGTCGCTCCTTCTGGACCGGCTGGTAGGCGCGACGCCACGCGGCGTTGGTCTCCGGGGCGACGTCGCTCTTCTCGGAGGGGTTCGGCCCCGCGCGGGCGAGGATGACGACGTCGGCCTCCTCGTACATCGCCAGGTGGTGACTCGGCGTGTCGAAGTCGTCTTCGCGTGCGCGGAGGAACGCACGGTCGGCGCGGTCCGAGTAGTTCAGATAGAGCGGGTTGGCACCACGGTCGCCGATGAGCTCGTGGAGCGCGACGCCGAGGTCCTCGGCCTCCGACGGCAGGTAGACGACGACGTTGTCGCCCGCCTGGACGTCCGTCGAGTGGTCGACGATGATCTCTGCGTGCTCACGGATTCGTGCATCCATACCGATTGTTCATACAGCTGTCGGATACCCCTTTCGGGTTTCTCGCGACGTCCGTGGCTGTCGGGAGAGGACACTGCTCACAGTAGGATTATCTCTCGAGCGAACGACAGCTCTCCTGTGGCAATGTCTTCGCGTTCCCGTACACCCCTCACCACGTTCACCGTCTCCCGGCAGACCGCCGTCGAGTGGACCGGTCTCGGGACGGCCGGGTTCGTCGTCGCGCTGTTCGTCCTCGGTGGCCTCTACACGGCGGTCACGGGCCGACTCGACCTCGCCGTCTCGGTCGACGCCGAGAGACTCGGCAGCGCCGCCGTCGGTGGACTGGTCGTGCTCCTGCTGTCGGCTGGCACCATCGTCGTCCACGAACTCCTCCACGGCGTCGCGATGAAGCGCTACGGCGGGGACCCACGCTACGGCGCAGGCGTCGCCCACTTCGTCCTCCCGTACGCCTACGCGACGACCGACACCGAGTTCACGCGCAACCAGTTCATCGTGATCGCGCTGACGCCGCTCGTCGTCATCACGGCCGTCGGCGTCCCGCTCATGCTGCTCTTCGGCCTCCCCGCGCTCGTCGTCCCGCTCGCGCTGAACGTCGGCGGTGCCGTCGGCGACCTCTGGATGGTGCGCCTCCTGCTCCGCTACCCGGCGGACGTCACCGTCGTCGACGACGTGACCGGCCTCCGGGTCTTCGGCGACGCCGAGCACGCGCCCGTCGACAGCCCCCGCACCGTCCTCCGCAGCAGTCTCGTCGGCTTCGGCGTCGCCGTCGGCCTCTGTTTCCTCGCGGCGATGCTCGCGCCGATGGTCCTCGACATCGCCGGCGTGACGTCGCTGACGCTCGGCCCGGCAGGGACCCCGTGGAACATCCTGCAGTTCGAGAGCGGTCCCGACGGCTTCTCCAGCTCCATCGGTCTCGGCGGGATACTCGGGCTGAGCGCCGTCGTCGGGCTGGCGTACGGGCTGCTCACCGGTGGCCGTGACCGCAGTCGCACCGCCTGAACGCCCCTCCTCTTTCTCCGCCGGGACCACGAGTTCTTTCACCCCGCCACCGCATCGAGTGGGTATGATCGACCTTCGCAGCGACACCGTCACCCGCCCGAGCGACGCCATGCGCGAGGCCGCCCGCGACGCCGACGTCGGCGACGACGTCTACGGCGACGATCCGACCGTGAACGAACTCGAACGCCGCGCGGCCGACCTCGTCGGGATGGAGGCGGCGCTCTACGTCCCGACCGGGACGATGGGCAACCAGATCGCCGCCCGAACGCACACCGACCGAGGCCAAGAGATCCTCGTCGACGACCAGGCGCACGTCGTCAAGTGGGAACTCGGCGGGCTCGCGCAACTGTCGGGACTGCAGGTCCGCACCGTCGACTGCGGCGAGCGCGCGGTGCCGACGGCCGAGCAGGTCCGGGCGAACCTGGTCGACGAGGACCTCCACCGCCCCGGGACGGGGCTGCTCTCGCTGGAGAACACGCACAACAGTCGCGGTGGCGTGGCGGTCCCGGTCGCCCACGTCGAAACCGCCGCCGAGGCTGCCCGCGACCACGACGTTTCGGTCCACCTCGACGGTGCACGCGTGTTCAACGCTGCGGTCGCCCTCGACGTCGACCCGGCCGACCTCGTCGCGCCCGTCGACAGCGTCATGTTCTGTCTCTCGAAGGGACTCGGCGCACCGGTCGGGTCGATGCTCGCGGGGTCCGAGGAGTTCGTCGCCCGCGCGCGCCGCACGCGAAAGCTCCTCGGCGGCGGGATGCGACAGGCCGGAATGATCGCCGCACCCGGCCTCTGCGCGCTCGACAACGTCGACCGCCTCGCCGACGACCACGCCAACGCCCGGGCGCTCGCCGACGGACTGGACGGGATAGGGGGGCTCTCGGTGCCGACGCCCGACACGAACGTCGTCGTCGTCGACAGTCGCGAGGCGGGGCTCACCGGCGACGAGTTCGCCGACCGCTGTACCGACGTGGGCGTCGGCTGTGGCGCGTTCGGCGCGTACACCACGCGCTTCTGTACGAACTGGGACGTCTCGCGCGACGACGTCGACGAGGCCGTCGACCGCATCGCGTCGGTCGTCGAGTAGTCAGTAGCGCCTCTCTCAGAACAGTGCGTACCCGTTCAGCTGGACGATAGTGTAGTTCAACACCGCCGCGAAACAGCCCCACAGCAGGTAGGGGACGAGCAGCGCGGCGGCTCGTCGGTCGACGCGAGCGAAGGCGACGATGGTGCCGACGACGGCGACGACGAGCGCGACGATGATCCAGAACGCGGCGGCCGGTCGCTGGAGCGCGAAGAACACCGGCGTCCACGCCACGTTGAAGGCGAACTGGAGGGCGAACGCGCCGAACGCGAGGCGCACACCTCCGTGGTCGGTGCCGCGACGCCAGACCAGCCACAGCGCGACGCCCATCAGCGTGAACAACAGCGTCCAGACGATGCCGAACGTCGCCGGCGGCGGGTAGAACCACGGCTTCTGCAACGCCGCGAACCACGCGCTGTTCGGCCCGCCGAGCACCGCCGGCACCGCGCCGACGACGTTGACCAGGACGACGAAGCCGACGAGCGCCACCCAGTCGCGCCGCTCTCTCGGTGCGTTTCGTGTGAGTTCCATAACCTACTCTTCGGCCGCCGAGGGCCTGAACGTTCCGCCGGTCACAGCGAGAACTCGAAGCGCGCGCCCCCGTCGACGCCGTCGGTCACGGCGACGCGCCAGCCGTGAGCCTCGGCGATTCGCCGGACGATGGCGAGTCCGAACCCGGTGCCGTCGTCGTCGGTGGTGTACCCGATCTCGAACACCGACTCGCGGTCCGCCTCGGCGATGCCGGGACCGTCGTCTTCGACGGCGAATCCGTCGTCGGTGGTCTCGACGCGGACAGTCGTCACTTCGTCGTCGGACTTCGTCCGACTGCTCGTGGAGCCATGCTCCACGCTGTTCCGAAACAGGTTCTCCAGCAGGTCGACCAGTCGGTCGTGGTCGGCGTCGACCGTCTCGTCCGCCGGGAGCGACAGCACCAACTCGACGTCCGCCGTCTCGACGTTCCCCCACGCCTCCGTCGCGACCGCTCGCAGGTCGACCGGCGTCGTCTCGCCGACGATCCGTCCCTTGCGGGCGAGTCGGAGGAGGTTCTCGACGAGTCGCTCCATCCGGCCGAGTGCGGCGTCGACCTTCTCGAGGTTCGGGTCGTCGTCCGCCTCGCGAGCGAGATCGAGGTAGCCGTTGGCGACGGTCAACGGGTTGCGCAGGTCGTGTGAGACGACGCTCGCGAACTCGTCGAGTCGTTCGTTCTGCCGGCGGAGTTCACGCTCGCGCTGCTTCTGGTCGGTGACGTCCGTGTAGATGGCGTAGCCGCCCCCGTTCGCCTCGTCGAGTCGGATCGGAACGACGTGCAGGAGGAAGTCCCGGACGCCGGTCGCCGTCGCCCGCTGGACCTCCGCCCGGAGGTTCGTCCCCGCCTGCAGTTTCTCGTTGAACGCCGCGGCCTCCGCGTCGTGTTCCGGCGGGACGACGAACTCGTCGACGTTCTCGCCGACGACGTCGGCGACCGCGTAGCCGAACACCTGTTCGAACGCCGAGTTGACCCGCTGCACGACGGGTCGGCCGTCGTCGAACTCGAAGGCGATGGCGGCGTCGGGGACGTTCTCGAACAGCGCGTCGAGGCGGTCGCGCTCGTCGCGCAGTCGCGACTCGGCGTCGAGACGCTTCAGCGCCGCCGTCACGTGCGAGACGAGCAACTCGGCGAGTTCGAGGTCGGTCTCGTCGAACCCGTCGGGACGGCGCGCGACCGCCTGGAAGACCCCGTACTCACCGATGGCGACGCTGATGCCCGAGCGGTACTCCGGCCGGGCGGGGTTCGCCTCGGCGTCGGTGACGCGACGCACCAGCTGGGACGTCCCCGTTCGGTACGTCTTCCCGGCGATTCCCTCGTCGACGTGCATCCGCCGTGCACCGTCGGCGGGCGAGTCGGCCGAGACGGCCTTCGGCACGATCTCCTCGCCCTCGACGACGCCGACGTAACAGATGTCGAACGAGAGGACGTCGTCCGCGACGTCGACGGTCGATCGATACAGCTCGTCGCGCGTCTTGGCGACGAACAGTCGCGTCGCGGCGTCGTGGAGCGCCGTGACTCGGTCGGTGCTGTGACGGAGTTGCTGGCGGGTCTCCTGGCTCGTCACCCAGACGAGCTCGTCGACCAGTCGGCGAGCGGGGTCGTCGCCGTCGTCGCTGCGGACGTAGCCGGCGACCCACTCCCGTGTGACGAGCGTCTCGATCGCGGCGTCGGTGTAGGCGACGACCGGGACGCCCCGACGGTCGACTGCGTCGACGGTCGCCGGATCGAGGTCGTCGAGGTCGTCGACGAGGAGGCAGTCGGGGTCGAGGGCGACGAGTGCGGCCGACAGCTCTGCAGGGGACCGTTCGACGACCGTGACGGCGTCGCTGTCGGCGAGGAGCTCCGAGACCGTCGGTCCGTCGGCGACGACGAGCACGTGGAGGGGAGCTGACGTGGTCATCTGGCGACGTACCCGAATACCGGACAGTTGCCAACAGCAGCCAAAAACGTTGTGGTGAAGGCGACTGTCGGCGGTCTCGGAACTGGGTGTTGCGGAACTGTTTTACCCGGGCATCGGCCAGATAACAGGTAATGAGCGAACTCGAGTCGGAGTATCGCCTCGATTACTTCGAGGAGAACGACTTCGTGCGAAAGGAGTGTCCTTCCTGCGGGGCGCACTTCTGGACGCGCGACCACGATCGAGAGACGTGCGGTGAGCCACCGTGTGACGACTACAGCTTCATCGACGACCCCGGGTTCGACGAGGCCTACACGATGGAGGAGATGCGGGAGGCGTTCCTCTCCTTCTTCGAGGACAACGACCACGCCCGGATCGACCCGTACCCGGTCGCCGCCAACCGCTGGCGCGACGACGTGCTCCTGACGCAGGCGTCGATCTACGACTTCCAGCCGCTCGTCACCTCGGGCGAGACGCCGCCGCCGGCGAACCCCCTCTGTATCTCTCAGCCGTGCATCCGGATGCAGGACATCGATAACGTCGGCCGGACGGGCCGACACACGATGGCGTTCGAGATGATGGCCCACCACGCGTTCAACGCCCGCGAGGAGGCCGAAGACGAGTACGCCTACTCCGGCGAGGTCTACTGGAAGAACGACACCGTCCGCTACTGCGACGAACTGTTCCAGTCGATGGGAGCGAACCTCGACGAGATCGTCTACATCGAGGACCCGTGGGTCGGCGGCGGCAACGCCGGTCCCGCCATCGAGGTCATCTACAAGGGTGCCGAGTTGGCGACGCTCGTCTTCATGTCGCTGAAGCAGGACCCCGACGGCGAGTACGAACTGAAGGACGGCAACCGCTACTCGCCGATGGACACGTACATCGTCGACACCGGCTACGGGCTGGAACGCTGGACGTGGATGAGCCAGGGGACGCCGACCGTCTACGAGGCGGTCTACCCCGAGATGATCGCCTTCCTCAAGGAGAACGCCGGTATCGAGCACTCCGAGGAGGAAGAGCGACTCATCCATCGCGCCGCGAAACTCGCCGGCCACATGGACATCGACGAGGCCGAGGACATGGACGTCGCCCGCGACAACATCGCGGACAAACTCGACGTCAACGTCTCCGAGCTGACGACGCTGATGCGGCCGCTGGAGGACATCTACGCCATCGCGGACCACTGCCGTGCGCTCGCGTACATGTTCGGCGACGGCATCGTCCCGTCGAACGTGGGTACGGGCTATCTCGCCCGGATGGTGCTGCGCCGGACGAAGCGCCTCGTCGACAACGTCGGCATCGACGCGCCGCTTGACGAACTCGTCGACATGCAGGCGAAGCGCCTCGACTACGACAACCGCGACACGATCCGCGACATCGTCCGCACCGAGGAGGCGAAGTACCGCAAGACGCTCGAACGCGGCAGTCGCCGCATCGAGCAACTCGCCGACGAGTACGCCGGGACCGGCGAGACCATCCCCACTGACGAACTGCTCGAACTGTACGACTCCCACGGCATCCAGCCGGACATGGTCAAGGAGATCGCCGAGGAGCGCGGGGCCGAGGTCGACGTCCCCGACGACTTCTACTCGCTCGTGGCCGCCCGCCACGACACCGAGCAGGCGTTCAAGGACAAAGACGAGCGCGACGACCGGCTCTCGGAGCTTCCGGACACGGAGAAGCTCTACTACGAGGACCAACAGCGCACGGAGTTCGAGGCGGTCGTCCTCGACGTCTTCGAACGCGAAGAGGGGTACGACGTCGTCCTCGACCAGACGATGTTCTACCCCGAGGGTGGTGGCCAGCCGGCCGACAAGGGGACGCTGACCAGCGATGATCTGACGGCCGAGGTCACGGACGTCCAGATCCGCGACGGTGTCGTCCTCCACCGGACGGACCGCGACCCCGGCAAGGGCGAGTTCGTCCGCGGGCAGGTCGACGTGAAGCGTCGTCGTCGGCTGATGCGACACCACACGGCGACACACGTCGTCGGCTACGCCGCCCGGCAGGTGCTCGGCGACCACATCCGACAGGCCGGCGCACAGAAGGGGACCACCAGCTCTCGCTTCGACATCACCCACTACGAGCGCATCACGCGCGAGGAGGTCAAGGAGATCGAGCGCGTCGCCAACGAGATCGTGATGGAGAACCATCCGGTCAAACAGGAGTGGCCCCACCGCCACCAGGCCGAGGAGAAGCACGGCTTCGACCTCTACCAAGGTGGGATCCCGCCGGGGACCAACATCCGACTCATCCACGTCGCCGACGACGTGCAGGCCTGCGGCGGCACCCACGTCAAGCGGACGGGCGACATCGGCTGTGTCAAGATCCTGACTACCGAACCCGTTCAGGACGGCATCGAACGCATCGTCTTCGCCGCAGGCGACGCCGCCATCTCGGCGACCCAGCGCACCGAGGACGCGCTGTACGACGCCGCCGAGGTGCTCGACGTGACGCCGCAGGAGGTACCGGACACCGCCGAGCGCTTCTTCACCGAGTGGAAGGAGCGCGGCAAGACGATCGACCGCCTCAAGAGCGAACTCGCCGAGGCGCGCGCGGCGGCTGGCGGCGACGAGCTCGACATCGACGGCACGCCCGTCGTCGTCCAGCGACTCGACGGCGACACCGACGAACTCCGGAAGATGGCCAACGCCTTCGTCGACGAGGGGAAGGTGGCCGTCCTCGGCAGCGCGGCGGGCGGCAGCGCCACGTTCGTCGTCGGCGTCCCCGACGACGTCGACGTCAACGCGGGCGACCTCGTCGGCCAGTTGGCCCAGAAGGTCGGCGGCGGCGGCGGCGGTCCGCCGGACTTCGCACAGGGCGGCGGTCCCGACGTCGACAAACTCGACGACGCGCTCGACGAGGCGCCAGATCTGTTGAAGAGCGTGTTGAACGCGTAGGCCCGGAGCGACGTCACACGGGCGACCCTCCGTGGTCGCCGACGTGCTGTCGCGGAGGTGCGGCCTGAGACGGCGTCGTCTGCGCGACCCTCCGTGGTCGCGGACGCGCCGTCTCGACCTCGCTCCCCTCTCACCGTCTTGCGTTCGTTTTCAGTCACTGGGAACCGCGTTCCCGTTATACGTGGTCGGCGGTACGACGTTTACGTGTGAGGTGACCACGATGGCGACAACACAGACGACGACGGAGGCGACGACTGAGTGGTTCGGTGACGCGGTCGAGTTCGACTACGCGGAGGGTGTCGCCGGGTACGTGACGGTGCTCGTCCGTCTCCTGACCGGCTGGTGGTTCTTCCACGCCGGGTTCGGCAAACTGACGGGGGCGGAGCCGTTCGACGCCGCCGGGTGGCTGGTTCAGGGGACGCAGGGCGCGCCCATCCACGGCTTCCTCGCGTGGGTCGGTCAGACGCCGTTGCTCCTGGAGTTCACGAACGTCGCGGTACCGGTCGGTGAACTGCTCATCGGCCTCGGGCTGCTGGTCGGTGCGCTCACCCGACTCGCCGCGTTCTTCGGCGGCGTCCTGATGGTGTTCTTCTACCTGGGGAACGCCGATTGGGCCAACGGCTACGTCAACGGCGACCTGTTCGGACTGCTGATGTTCGTGGTCGTCGGCGTCTTCGCCGCGGGCCGCATCTTCGGGGTCGACGGCTACCTGGAGGAGACCGAGTTCGTCCAGAACCGGCCGAGACTCCGATATCTGCTCGGCTGACTCCCCGGCGCTCTCTCCGCGTTCGACGGAATCCGTCGAATCGGTGGGTTGAACCGATTTCTTCGAGTACGTTCTCCCATGCCAACTGCACGCAACGGCGACGTCTCGCTCTTCTACGACACCGACGGCGAGGGCGAGACCGTCGCGTTCGTCGGCGACGTCGGCTACGGGGCCTGGCAGTGGGGGTGGCAACACGCCGCCGTCGCCGGGCCGTACGAGAGTCTCGTGATGGATCTCCGGGGGACCGGGCAGTCCGACGCGCCCGACGGCCCGTACACGGTCGGCGAACTCGTCCGGGACCTCGACGTCGTCCTCGCGGACCACGGCGTCCGCAAGGCGCACCTCGTCGGTGCCGGCCTCGGCGGGATGGTTGCGCTTCAGACGGCACTCTCCTCGTCGCGGGCGAAGAGCCTCACGCTCCTCGGTACTGCGGCCTCCGGCGACGGCCTCGACCTCTCGCCGCTCTACGCCGTGCCGACGAATCCGCCGGAACTCCGTGCCTCGCTCGACGCAGCCCTCTCGCGAGCGTTCTTCGAGGAGCAACCGGACGTCGTCGACCAGATCGTCGCGTGGCGGCGCGAGGAGGACGCCACGCGGCCCGCGTGGGAGGCACAGGTCGCCGCCGTCGAGCGGTTCGACGTCACCGACCGGCTGTACGAGGTGACGACGCCGGCGCTCGTACTCCACGGCTCGGACGACGCCGTCTGGCCGGTCAAACGCGGCCGCGAACTGGCCGAGGGACTCCCACGAGGGTCGTTCAGCCTCGTCGACGGCGCGGGACATCTCGCCCACGTCGAGCACTCGCGGGTCGTCAACGACCTGCTGCTCGACTTCCTCGCCGCGCAGAGCGAGTGACGGCGGGCGAAGCGACCAGCGACAGACGGTCGTCACCGGAGCAGACCGACGGGTCGCAGAGACCGGCAGAACCCCGCGCCGAACGTAAGGCCTTTTCCCACCCATCTCCTGTCGGGAGACAATGAGACGACTGCGGGTGGCCTTTCTCGACGCCTCACACGACGAACCGACCACGAGACGGAACTTCCGACGCGAACTCGACGCCGACCTCGTCGAGTTCGACGCCAGCGGTGGACAGCTCCCCGACCACTACGACTTCGACGCCGTCGTCGTCAGCGGGTCGAGTTCCTCGGTCTACTGGGACGACGAGTGGATCACCGACCTCGTCGACTGGGTCGCCGAGGCGACCGACCGAGACCTGCCCATCCTGGGCGTCTGTTTCGGTCATCAGGTGGTGGCGGCGGCGCTCGGCGGCACCGTCGAACCGATGGGGTCGTTCGAACTCGGCTACAGCGAGGTCGAACACACCGGCGACGACCCGTTGTTCGAGGGCGTCGGCGACCGTTTCACCGTCTTCACGAGCCACGGCGACGCCGTAACCGAACTCCCGCCGGGCGCTCACCCCATCGCCGAGAACGAGTACGGCAACCACGGGTTCCGCAAGGGCCACTGTTTCGGCGTCCAGTTCCACCCCGAGTACGACACGGAGACCGCCGAGAAGATCGCCAAGAGCAAGGGAGAGTTCCTCGGCGACGACCGTATCCAGTCGGTGCTGGAGGGCATCACGCCGGCGAACTACGAGGCGGCCTGCGAGGCGAAACAGCTGTTCGAGAACTTCGTGCGGTACGCAGCGCAGGTCCGAGACGAGTCGAAGGCGGCGGCGTAGAAGCAGCTAACGCTTGCGAACGCTTTTCACCGAACCGTGCCGAGAGTCTGTCATGCTCGATTACGTAGAACTGGAGGCCGACCTCGACGCCGAAGAGCGACTGATTCGCGACACCGCCCGCGAGTTCGTCGCAGAGGAGGTTCGCCCGGAGATCGGCGACCACTACCTGGAGGGGACGTTCCCGACGGAACTCATCCCGCAGATGGGTGAACTGGGCTTCTACGCGCCGAATCTCGACGGCTACGGGCTCCCGAACGTCAGCGAGACGGCCTACGGCCTCCTGATGCAGGAGTTGGAGGCCTGCGACTCGGGGCTGCGTTCGATGGCGAGCGTGCAGGGTGCGCTCGTGATGTACCCCATCCACGCCTTCGGGAGCGACGAACAGAAGGAGGAGTGGCTGCCGAAACTCGGGGCCGGCGAGGCGGTGGGCTGTTTCGGCCTGACGGAGCCGGAGCACGGATCTGACCCCTCGTCGATGGAGACCCGCGCGGAGCGCGACGGCGACAGCTACGTCCTCAACGGGTCGAAGACGTGGATTACCAACTCACCCATCGCCGACGTCGCGGTCGTCTGGGCGCGCGACGCGTCGACCGAGGGGACGCCAGTCCGGGGGTTCCTCGTCGAGACCGACCGCGACGGCGTCTCGACGAACGAGATCCACGAGAAGCTCTCTCTTCGCGCCTCCATCACGGGCGAGATCGGTCTCGACGACGTCGTCGTCCCGAAGGAGAACGTCCTCCCCGGCGTCACCGGGATGAAGGGACCGCTCTCGTGTCTCACGCAGGCTCGGTTCGGCATCGCGTGGGGTGCCGTCGGTGCCGCCCGCGACTGCTTCGAGACGGCCCGCGACTACGCGACCGACCGCGAGCAGTTCGGCGGCCCGATCGCTCGGTTCCAGCTCCAACAGGAGAAACTCGCGGAGATGGCCACCCAGATCACGACCGCCCAACTGCTCGCGCACCGACTCGCCGACCTGAAGGAGCGCGGCGACCTCCGCCCGCAGCAGGTGTCGATGGCCAAGCGCAACAACGTCCGGATGGCCCGCGACCAAGCCCGCGTCGCCCGCGAGATACTCGGCGGCAACGGTATCACCGTCGACTACCCGCCGATGCGCCACCTCTCGAACATGGAGACCGTCTACACCTACGAGGGCACCCACGACATCCACACGTTGGTGTTGGGGCAGGATCTGACCGGGTTCTCCGCGTTCGAGTGAGAGAGAGAGTGTGAAACCGGAGAACGCGGTCAGCGAGCGGGTTCTCCGCGTTCGAGTAAGGCTCGAGTGAGAGAGAGTGAGACCGGAGAACGCGGTCAGCGAGCAGGTTCTCCGCGTTCGAGTGAGGCTTTCGAAGACGAGTGGAGAATCCGGTGTTGTGCGTGTCGAATGCCAGCGAGAAACATCGTTAAAGGCGTACCGTTCGTACGTGTAACTGGAGTCACAATAACATGACCGAAACGGCCCACGGCGACCCTGTGACCCTCGACCTCTCGCCCGAAGAGGCGTGGGTGGTACACGCGGCCGTCCTCGCTGCCGTCGAACGCGCGGTCGAGGACGACCAGCGTGTCGACTGTACGTCGAACCTCCTCGAGACGGTGGAAGGGGAGCGAGTGTTCACGCCGGACGAACTGCGGTTGCTCCGTGATGCGCTGCGGCACTACTTCGACGGGGCACCCGCCCGGGACCGCGAGCGGGTCGTCTCGGTGCTCGACGCCGTCGACGCCGCGCTCGGGTGACGCGGGTCGTTCGCCGTCGGAATCGCCTTCAGAGGGAGTCGCATCGGACGACCTTCCCCCACAGCGCGCGCCGGTCGGCCACCCAGCGGTAGGCTCGCTCCCGTCGCTTCGCGTACCCCGGCACTCCCCGGAGGAGTTCGAACGTCTGCCGCGCCGTCGGGTCGAGTCGCGCCAGGACCTGTTCTGTCGCCTCGCCGCAGGAGTACACGTCGCCGTCGACGAGGAGATGCGCACAGCTCTCGTAGTTCGCCGGAAGCCGGACCTTCTCGGCTCGCGTCAACTCCGAGAACCCGACGAGTTCGAACTCGCCGTGGCGGTCTGCGAAGGCCGCAGCCCACGTACAGAACCCACAATCGTCGTCGTAGACGATGCGTGGAGTCGTCTCTGCAGCGTCTCCTCGCTCCCCGTCGGTCGCCTGACGCGTCATGGCCGACCGTTGGGACCGACCGGGGAAAAGCCCCGCTCTTCGGTGGCCCTCACTCCTCGCCGTCCCAGTAGTCGACGTCGTCGTCGAGGCGGTAGTAACCCTGAAGCGTCCGCGGGTCGTCGCTCCCCGGCGGCGACCCCGCGAAGACGCCGAACTTTCCGGAGTCGGGGTAGACCGACACGTCCGGTTCGCTCATCGTCGAGACGGCGAGATACCGCAACGTCCCCTCACCGTCGTTGACGACGCGGTGACCGCCCTCCTCGCCGACGGGGAGCGCGACGAAGTCGCCGGCGCGGAGCGGCTGTGTCCCGTCGTCGGCTCGGAGCGTCCCCTCGCCGTCGAGCACGTAGAGCGCCTCCTCGTTGCCGGTGTGGTAGTGGTACGGCCACGACTTCGCATCCGACGGGAGTTCGTAGAGGCTACAGCCGAGTCGCTCGCTCCCGGCGGCCGCACCCAGTTTCTTCCGTCGGAACCGCGTCTCGCCGTGGTCGGTCTCGCTCCACTCGAGGTCGGACTCGTTCGTCTTCGACATGACGGCACGTCGACGCCATCCGTCTTGAACGCTCCGTCGACCCGTCGCCCGCTTTCGATTCTTTTTACCGCATCCTCGCTGGAGAGTCTCCAATGGCTATCGACCCGAACTTCGAGCAGAGCCGCGAGCAGGTGGGCGAAGAGAACGGCGTCACGGTCTGGGGACCCGTCGACCCGCCGGAGCAGTTGGGTATCCACGGCACGCACGTCGCCGTCGACTACGACATCTGCATCGCCGACGGCGTCTGTCTGGAGAACTGCCCGGTCGACGTGTTCACGTGGGTCGACACGCCCGACCACCCCGAGAGCGACCGGAAGGTCGAACCGACCCGCGAGGACCAGTGTATCGACTGTATGCTCTGTGTCGACGTCTGCCCGGTCGACGCCATCGACGTCGACGCGAGCCGGTAGTCTCCTCGACCTGCCGTCGTCACCCGTTTCGAGAGTTGTTTTCGACGACTGCGCCAGACGGACTTTGTCCGACCGAGGAGTGCGCACACGTGGTGACCCGAACACCACAGTCTCTGACGACACGAAGCGGGCGGCGAACGTTTCTGCAGGCTCTCGGTGGTCTCGCCGCTCTCGGCGGAGCCACGTCCGCCTTCGCCGGTACCGCGGCCGCTCACTTCCCGTCTGATCTCGACGTCGACGTCGCACCGTCTCGCGACGACCGACCGCTCCCCCGACACGACCGCGGACAGATCCGCGTCGCCGTCACCAACGTCGACGCCGTCGACGCGACCGCCGACGCGACGCGTTACCGGTTCGGCGCACCCGACGTCGTCGCCGACGGTGGCGGTGCCGAGGCGACGCGAGCGCGCCGCGTCCGCGACGTCGACGACGACGGACGCGACGACCTCGTGCTCCGGTTCCGCCTCGCCGACGCCGGTTTCTCGGACGAGGAGGAGCAGGCCGAACTCCGGTGGGACCGCGACGAGAGTCGGGAGCACGGCCTCTCCGGGGTCGACGACGTCTCGTTCCGCCGTCGACACGGCGAACGGCGATGCGACTGACGGGGCGACACGTCGCTCCGAGCGCTCGATCACCGCGCCACGTCTTGCTCCGGCGGTTACCTTCTTGTCCGTGGCGAGAGAAGTACAGATGCAATGACCTCTCAGGAAGTCACCGATCTGCTGAAGAAGGCGTACGGCGACGAGATCGAGACCGTCATGAACTACATGACGAACTCCATCGTCCTCGACGGCATCCACGCCGAGGAGATCAAAGAGTCCCTGCAGGCGGACATTCAGGAGGAACTCGACCACGCTCAGATGATCGGCCAGCGCCTGAAGCAACTCGACGAGCGCCCGCCGGGGTCGGCCGACTTCACCGCCCACCAGGACAGCCTCCAGCCGCCGGAGGACACGACTGACGTGCTCTCGGTGATCGACGGCGTGCTCGACGCCGAGGAAGACGCCATCGAGACCTACCGTTCGCTCGTCGACGCAGCCGAAGAGGCGGGCGACCCCGTCACCGAGGACCTCGCGGTGACCATCCTCGCGGACGAGGAAGCCCACCGCACGGAGTTCCGCGGGTTCAAGAAAGAGTACGACGACAGCTAACTCGGCTTCCCCTCGACGCTCGGTTCTTCATTTTTCGGCCGTCGCCGTCCGACTCTCGACTCAGTCGTCCGCAGTCGCGGGTCCGCCGCTGCCGACCTCGTCCGGGTTCGAATCACTCGTCCCGGTACGAGCCCGGGCGTCTCTCGCTTCGAACGCTTCGACGAGCAGTTCGGTGACGTCGACGATTTCGACGTCGTCCTCGAAGTCGCCGGTCTTCCGTCCGTCCTCGTACATCGTCCCGCACATCGGACAGGCGACGACGAACTTCTCGACTGCGGCACCCGCATCGGTGTCCTCCAGCGCCTCGCGGAGTCGCTCCTCGCTGGGTTTCGACTCCTCTTCGAGATCCATCCAGAGGCCGCCGCCGCCGCCGCCACAGCAGAACGAGTCGTCGCGGTTCCGCGGCATCTCCGCGAGGTCGACGCCCGTCGCGCGGATGACCTCGCGCGGCGCCTCGTACTCACCGTTGTACCGCCCGAGATGACACGGGTCGTGGTAGGTGACGCTGTAGTCGAGTTCGGTGCCGTCGAGCCCCAACCGTCCGGCGTTCACCAGCTCTTCGACCACCTGCGTGTAGTGGTACACCGGGTAGTCGAAGTCGTCGACCATCTCGGGATACTCGTTCGTGAACGTGTTGTACGAGTGAGGGTCCGTACAGACGATCTTCTCGAACTCGCACTGCTCGAAGGCGGCGGCGTTGTCCTCGACGAGCATCTCGTAGAGGCCCTCCTCGCCGACCCGGCGGACGTCGTTGCCGTCGTGTTTCTCGTCCTCGTAGAGGATGCCGTAGGAGACGTTCGCCTCGTGGAGGACGCGGGCCATCGAGCGGGCGACGCGCTGGTTGCGCTCGTCGTACGAGGGGTAGTCGCCGACGTACCAGAGGAACTCCACCGCCTCCTCGCGGGCGTCGGGCACCTCGAACTCCAGTTCGTCGGTCCAGTCGCCGCGTTTGCGCTCGGGTTCGCCGAACGTGTTGCCGTTCTGGAAGACGTTCATCATCGTCTCCTGGACAGACTCCTTCATCTGACCGGTCTCGGTCAGCCGGCGGTTCATCTCCGTGAAGTGGTTCAAGTGCTCGATCTCGACCGGACAGGCGTCCATACAGGCCATACAGGCCATACAGGACTCCATCGTCTCCGAGTCGACGACCGACGTCCCGCCGTCGGCGACGATGTCGATCGACTCGGTGCGGCCGGCGTCGCGGTCGTCGCGGTACTGTTTCAGGTCGAGGATGACGTCCCGCGGGTCGAGCGGGCGACCCGAGGCCTTCGCCGGACAGACGGCCGAACACCGGCCACACTTCGTGCAGGCGTCCATGTCGAGCATCTGCTTCCACGAGAAGTCCTCGACGGACGTGTAGCCGATGTCGTCGGGTGCGAGATCGGCCGGGACGCCCGGGAGGCGCTGACCGGCCTTCTCGTCGCGGGTGACGACGTTGGCGAACGAGGAGATCATGTGGAACGGTTTGGCGTAGGGGACGAGCGCGACGAACCCGAGCGCGAGCAGGGCGTGGGACCACCAGCCCCACCAGTAGAGCGTCTCGGCCTGCCCGGCGGACATCCCGGCGGCGTCGAAGACGAGCGCGCCGAAGTAGCCGACGAAGCTCACCGTCTCGAAGGAGGGGAAGCCGGTGCCGACGATGCGGAGCGCCTCGATCACGTAGCCGCCGACGCCGAGCAGGAACAGCGTCCAGATGAACGCGTCGTCCTCCAGCGACGTGTGTTTGCCCCACAGCCGGTGGTTACGGACGACGTAGCGGCGGTAGATCGCCATGCCGACGCCGACGACGAACAGCAACCCCATCGCGTCCATCACCAGCGAGTAGGAGAGATAGAAGTCGCCGACGAAGAACGACTGCTCCTCGCCGGTCAAAAGCGCCGTGAGGAGCCGGTAGCCGTCGATGTCGACGGCGAGGATGGTCGTCCCGATGAGCAGAGTGAGAAAGCCCCAGAGGACGAACGCGTGCATGATTCCTCCATACAGATCCCGGTCGAACTGCTTCTCGTTCGAGAGCACGATCCTCGCCGAGGAGACGATCCGAGTGCCGACGTCGTCGAGTCGCTCGAACCAGTCGTCGGTCCCCCTCGTGTACCGGGCGAACCGCTCGTAGACGCCGTAGAGGAAGACGAGGACGGCGGCGGCCGCGAGGAAGTAGAACGCGGCCTTGCCGACCGGACCGATAGTCCAGAACGTTTCCCGCGTGACTGTCGATTGCAGGAATATCATACTCAATCACCCGAATAGTGGACGGTTAAATCTTGTCACCGGAGGCGGGTCGTCTCGGCCGCTCGCCCCCTCGCCGCCCTGGATTCAGAGCAGCGCGCCGGCCGCAAGAACTGCCGCCAGCGCAATCGCCGGCGCGTCGAGTCGCGAGAACCGTAACTCCGGAAGCGTCGGGTTCCACGCGAGACAGCGCGCCTGCAGCGCGAGTGCGAGCGTGTCGGCGCGGCGGAACGCGCGGTTCAACCCCGCGGTCGCGACCAACTGCATCCGCTCTCGCACCGGTCGTTCGTCGCCGAGACGGGCGGCCATCGCCTCGCGAATCCGGCCGAGGTCCGACTGGAGTACCGGCAGAAAGCGGAAGACGAGCGCGACGCCCATCCCGAGGAACTGTCCCGCTCTCCCTGGTATCGTGCGTTGGATGGCCGCCCGCGACTCACGCGGCGACGTCGTCCGGACGTAGACGGCGCTGACGAGCAGCGCGAGGACGACCCGGTAGCTCGCGAGCGCCGTCTCCACCGCCTCGCTCACGACGAACCACGGCGCGCCGAGCGTCGCCCCGGCGACGAGCGGCCCGGCGACGAGCAGCGGCAGCGCGTAGCGGAACTCCCAGAGCGTCGTCCGCAGCGAGACTCGCGAGAGCGCGAGCATCCCCCCGGTCAGGAGGGTGAGCACGGCGAGACCGCGCGGCGTCGTGTGGGCGAACGCGGCCCCGACGAAGGCGATCTGGAGGAGGAGCTTCGTCCGCGGGTCGAGGCGGTGTGCGAGCGAATCACCGGGTGTGTAAGTCAGCATGTGGACGAGTCAGTCGAGGCCGGGTTCTGAGTCGACTGCGTCGCCGACGGAGGCGACCGACTCGGGGACGCGGACGTTCAGTCCGGCCAAGTCGTCGAGTGCGCGTCCGGGGTCGGCGTCGACGGCGACGCGGCCGTCGGCCATCGCCACGACTCGGTCGGCGAGCGCGACGACGTCCCGCAGGTCGTGTGTGACGACGACGACGCCCGTCCCCGCGGCGTGGAGTGCTTCGAGGCGGTCGAGCACCGAGCGACGGGCCGGTTCGTCGAGGCCGGTGAACGGTTCGTCGAGCACGAGGTGGTCCGGTTCCATCGCCAGCGCACCGGCGACGGCGACGCGCTCGCGTTCGCCGCCGGAGAGTTCGTGGACGCTCTCGCCCGCCCGACCGTCGAGGTTGACCGCGGTCAACGCCGCCGAGACGCGGCGGTCGATCTCCTCGCGGGGAAGCCCGAGGTTCTCCGGGCCGAAGGCGACGTCGCCGCCGACGGTGGCGGCGACGAGCTGGTCGCGCGGGTCCTGAAACACCATCCCGACTGCGGTCCGGGCGGCGACGAGGTCGTCGCCGACGGGGACGCCGTTGACGAACACGTCGCCCGCGTCGGGGTCGAGCAGGCCGTTGAAGTGGCGGACGAGCGTCGTCTTCCCGGAGCCGTTGGCCCCGACGAGGACGAGGAACTCGCCGTCGGGAACCGTCAGCGAGACGTCGTCGACGGCGACCGTCTCGCCGTAGCGGTGGGTGAGGTTGCGGGTTCGGATCATCGTCTCCTCCTCGTCGTTTCCAGCATCTACGCCGCCGCGATGGCGTCCGAGCGGACGATGCCGACGGCGGCGGCGATCTTGAACGCCTCGGCGGGGATGAACGCGGCCGCCCCGGCCATGAACGCCTCGACGGGGCCGAGTCCCAGCACCGCCATCAGTCCGGCGATGCCGAGCGCGTAGATGACGACCGTGCCGAGCACCATCGCCGCGACGAGCACCGGGACGCTGGTGTCACGGTAGTCGCCGAGCGACCCGCGGTGGACGACGAGTCCGACGACGGCGGCGGCGACGGGGTACGACCAGAGGTAGCCCAGCGTCGGTTCCGCGAGGAGGACGCCGAGTCCCGCCGCTCCGCCGGCGAAGACGGGCGCACCGACGGCACCCGCGGCCAGATAGAGCGACAGCGCGGCAGCGCCCCACAGCGGGCCGAGCATGATGCCCGCGAGGAAGACGCCCAGTACCTGCAGGGTTATCGGGGCCGGTGAGACGGGGTTCGGGAAGGAGACGAAGGCGAACGCGCCCATCAACGCGGCGAACAGCACCGCCCGAGCGAGGTTGCCGACGGCTTCGTCGCCGACCAGTTCCACGGAGTCGGTCGAGGTTTCCATACCCCTCCTCGTGTGTAAACTGTGTTGAACGCTTTGGTTGACGAGGACCCTCTCGCCGCCCCCGCTATTTTGGGAACAGGCTTTAGTACGTCCACGGAGTGTAATCCGTACCAATGGACGAGAAGACTGCCGAACTCCGTGATATCTTCATCGACACCACGGGGTCAGACACGGTGACCGAGAGCCAAGAAGAGGCTCGCGGGTCGCTCACCGAGACCGGCGGACAGACCGACGCACGGGTCACCGAGATCGTCGGGACGATGCGCGAGAAGTACACGTTCGTCTCGGGGCTCGACGACGACGACCTCCGTACGGTCGTCGAGCACTTCTACGAGGACGAGTCGGACGCCGACATCGCTGCGGCAGTCGGCGTCGACGAGGACACCGTCTTCGACGCGCGGATGGACCTCCACCTCGTACGCGAAACCGACCGCGATGCCCCCTTCGACCTCGACGAGCTCCGCCGACTACTCGTCGACGAGACGCCGATCGAGGAGCGGGCCGCCACCCTCGACACCGACGAGAGGGTCGTCGCCCACTACAGCGAAGTCGTCGAGGCCGACCTCGAGTCCACGCGGGCAAACGACCGCTTCCGCGACGAGTTCGAGGAACTGTTCACCGACTCGGCGCTCACGAACCGCATGGCGAGCGACGCCCGCGAGGACGGCCTCCGTGAGGCGACCGAGGACCTCGAGACCGACGTCTCGTTCTGACTCCATTCTTTCGACGTCTCGGTCCCCGTGAGCGACGCGTCTCTCTGTCGACGGGAGGTCGATCCCTGCAGTCGGTCCGACGGTTCAAGTGCGATGCCACGACCACTCCGTCCCGTGTCTTCACACGTACCGTTCAGCGACCTCGCCCGCGCGGCGTACTGTCCGCGACAGCTCTACTACGCTCGACGGGACGACGACCGAGGCCCCCCGGCCGACGTCGCCGAACGTCGCTCGCTCGCCTTCCGCTACCGCGAACTCCGGGACGCCGACGACGCGACGCTCTCGGGGCTCCCCGTCGACGTCAGTCCCGAGGAGTACCGGACGGCGATCGACCGACTCGCCGTCCGCGACGACTTCGACGCGCTCTGTGACCCCGCCGAGCGTGACGTGCTCCTCACCGGGAAGGACTGTCGCGGCGTCGTCCACAAACTGCTCGGGGGCGACGCGGAGCAGCCACCGACGCCGGTGCTCGTCTCGCCCGGCGACCCGCCCGACCGAGGCGTCTGGGAGCCGCAGGCGGTGCGAGCCGTCGCGGCGGCGAAGGCGCTGTCGTGGGTGCACGAACGCGAGGTTCCGCGAGCAGTCGTCGAGTACCCCACCCACGGCGTCGTCCGGACGGTCCGACTGACGACGCGGAAGAAGGCGGTCTACCGCGCGGCGCTCCGGACGGTCCGTGGGTTGGACGGGCCGCCGCCGCGACTCCGGGGAAGCGACAAGTGCGACAGCTGTGAGTACCGCGGTCGGTGCGGGGTGAAGACCCGCTCGTTGCGGTCGCTGCTGGGGTTGTAGCTCTCGGCGACCCCGAGACGAGACGCCCGCTGGCTGCGTTCAGGCGCGATCGGTCAACCACGCCTCGATCTCGTCGGCCCGCGCGCCGCGGCGGTGGATCACGCCGGACCCGGGGTCGACGACGGTGCTCTCGGTGCCGGGCGTCTCGCCCCCGTCGACGACGGCCCCGACGCCGTCGCGGATGCGCTCGTCGAGGTCGGCAAGTCGGGTGACGCTCGGCGACCCGCTGACGTTGGCGCTCGTCGCCGTCAGCGGGCCGGTCCCCGAGAGCAGCTCGCGGGCGATCTCGTGGTCGGGGACGCGGACGCCGACGCGACGCTTCCCGGAGGTCAGTACGTCGGGGACCTGCTCGCCACGTTCGACGACGACCGTGACGGGGCCCGGGAGGAACTCGCGCATGAACGCCTCCTCGCTCGGCGTCGGGTAGGTGTACTGGAGCGCGGTGTCGACGTCGGCGACGCCGAGCGAGAGCGGCTTGTCGTGGCTCCGTCGCTTCAGTTCGAAGACGCGCTCGATCGCGTCGGCGTCGAGTGCGTCCGCTCCGAGTCCGTACACCGTCTCCGTCGGGTAGACGACCGCTTCGCCGCGTGCCACGGCGTCGACGGCCGCGCTGACGTCTGCTCGCATAGTTGTCTGTGGGTGCCGTCCCCTCGAAAAGGCTCTGAATCCGTGGTCTACGCCCGCGACCGGACGGCCTCTTCGACCTCGTCGTAGTCGGGGAACTCCGGCCACTCGCTTGCGACCCAGGCGTACTCGACGGTTCGGTCCTCGTCGAGGAGGAAGATCGCCGGTCGAGGTTCGCTGATGCCCGCCATCCCGTCGAGTTCGTGGTCGATGCCGTACTCGCGGGCGATCTCGGCGCTCGGGTCCGAGAAGAGTCGGTAGCTCATCTCTCGCTCGCCGATGAACCGCTTGTGCGTGTAGGGGTCGGAGATCGAACAGCCGACGACGGTGACGTGTTCACCCAACTCCCGGTCGCGGAGTTCGTTCCAGATGTACGTCGAAGGGAACGCCCCGTCCATCGGGTGGAAGACGAGCAGTACCGGTCCCTCGTCCGTGAGTTCCGAGAGCGCGACGTTCTGCCAGTACTCGCCGTTGACGAGCGGGCGGACGAAGTCGGGGGCGGTCTCGCCGACGTCCACGTGGTCGGCCTCCTCGAGTTCGACCACGTCGAAGTCGACCATCAGGCGACCCCCCCGTAGGTCTTCTCGAGGTAGTCGACGATGTTGGCCGACTCCGACATCGTCACGCCGGTGTTCTCGTCGACGATGGCGGGGACGCTCCGTTTGCCACTGAGACGCTTGACGACGTTACGGTCGGAGTGCATCGGTTCGACGAACCGCGAGCGGTAGTCGAGGTCGTACTCCTGTAGTTTCCGCACGACGCGTTCGCAGTAGGGACACGCCTGAAGCCGGTAGAGCGTGATCGGTGGCTGGTCGTCCGACATGGACGACTCTTGGGTCGTTTCCCGCCTAAGCCCTTCGCTCGCGGGGATCCGTGTCGGGGGTCGACGACCGCTCGTTCCGCTCGAGCGGGTCTCTGAGGGTAACTCTTAATCCGTGCCCCCGTCAAGATGAGGTGTTACATGGGTTTGCCGCTGCCAGTCATCACTCTCGCCGCCTCCGGACTTGTCGCGCAACTGCTGCAGGCGTTGCCGACCGACGACCGCTCTATCACGATCGCTGGCGTCCTCGCCATCGCCATCCTCATCGGTCTCTCGGCGTTCTTCTCCTCGTCGGAGATTGCGATGTTCTCCCTCGCGAAGCATCGCGTCGACTCGCTGGTCAACGAGGGTGTCCCCGGTGCCGAGGCGGTCAAAGACCTGAAAGAGGACCCGCACCGACTGCTCGTCACCATCCTCGTCGGCAACAACATCGTCAACATCGCGATGTCGGCGCTGGCGACGGGGCTGCTCGCGGTGCTCGACTTCTCGCCGGGACAGTCCGTGCTCATCTCCACGCTGGGCATCACGACGCTCGTCCTGCTGTTCGGCGAGAGCGCGCCGAAGTCCTACGCGGTCGAGAACACCGAGTCGTGGGCGCTGCGGATCGCCCGCCCGCTGAAGATCTCCGAGTACGTCCTCCTGCCGCTCGTCGTCGTCTTCGACTACCTCACCCGCGTCATCAACAAGGTGACCGGCGGCCGGTCGGCGATCGAGACGTCGTACGTCACCCGCGACGAGATCCAGAACATGATTCAGACGGGCGAGCGCGAGGGGGTCATCGAGGAAGACGAACGCGAGATGCTCCAGCGCATCTTCCGGTTCAACTCCACCATCGCCAAGGAGGTGATGACGCCGCGTCTCGACATGACCGCCGTCCCGAAGGACGCCACTATCGACGAGGCCATCGAGACCTGCGTCCAGTCGGACCACGAGCGCATCCCCGTCTACGACGGCAACCTCGACAACATCATCGGCATCGTCAACGTCCGCGACCTCGTCCGCCAGAAGTACTACGGCGAGGGCGAGGGGACGCTCGTCGACACCGTCCAACCGACGCTACACGTCCCCGAGTCGAAGAACGTCGACGAACTGCTGACCGAGATTCAGGACAACCGGATGCAGATGGTCATCGTCATCGACGAGTTCGGGACGACGAGGGTCTCATCACGCTCGAAGACATGGTCGAGGAGATCGTCGGCGACATCCTCGAGGGCGACGAGGAAGAGCCGTTCGAACTCGTCGACGACGACACCACGCTCGTCCGCGGCGAGGTCAACATCGACGAAGTCAACGAGATGCTCGGACTCGACCTTCCGGAGGGCGAGGAGTTCGAGACGCTCGCGGGGTTCATCTTCAACCGCGCGGGCCGCCTCGTCGAGGAGGGCGAAGAGATCTCCTACGACAACGTCGTCATCCGCATCGAACAGGTCGACAACACTCGCATCATGAAAGCTCGCATCACGAAACAGGAGATCGAGGACGTCGACGAGGAACCCGAAGCGGAAGTCGAGAGCGGGAACTGACGCGCCGAACACGACTCTGGCCGACGGCACCGATCACTCTGTCCGTCGACTCCTCTAATAACGAGTGTCCGTCATCACACACTCGACCGGCCGCTGTCGTCCGGTCGGCTGGGGAGACAGCTGCACGAGCTCCTATAGATCCGATGCCATCGAACGGAGAGCGACCGCGCCCGCTCGGTGCCGGGTACCGGCGTGACGGCCGCAGTCAGACGAGCGAGTCGACGCCCGTGAACACCGCGTAGCTCACCCCGAGCGCGAGCGCCAGTGAACCGACCCACGCGAGCACCGTGTAGAGCATCTTCTGTCGGCTGACGCCCGCGCCGCCGGCGGCGTACCCGCTGCCGACGATGGCCGAGACGATGATCTCGTTGAACGAGACGGGGACGCCGAGAGCGACCGCCGCCTGTGCGATGGCGAAAGAGGGGATGAGCGCCGCGATCGAGCGGCGGGGGCCGAGCGAGGAGTAGTCCTGCGCCAGCGCCTTGATCATCCGTGGGGCACCCGTCCACGACCCGACGAGCAGGCCGACGCCACCGCCGACGAGCAGCGCCGTGAGCGGGACGGTGACCTCCTCCAGCAGCGGGACGAGCGGACCGATGGCGAGGCCGACCTGGCTCCCGCCAGCGGAGAAGGCGACGAGTCCCCCGAGCGCGAGCAGGAAGCGCCGTTGCCCGCGGGCCTCGTCCCGCCGCATCTCGTAGGCCAACGCGCCGGCCGCGAGCGAGGCGAGGAGCAGCATCGCGACGATGGGGCCGGCGTCGACGCCGGCGACGACCGGGAGCGGGATCCGGGCACCGACGACCTGCGCGATGGAACGCGGACCCGCTGGCCCGCCGAGCAGTGCGAACTGGATCGTCGCCACGAGCACGCCGACGACGCCGGCGAGCAGCGGGACGGCCACCCGTTCCGGGACGCGCTGGCTCCGGAGCGTCCGGGCCGTCGCGTAGGCGATGCCGCCGCCGACGAAGGGGGTGAGCACCCACAGCGTCGCGATCTGCTGGTACTTCGCCCACGCGGGGTCGCCGCCGAGCGCCAACCCGACGCCGACGACGGCCCCCGTGACGGTGAACGCGGTGGCGATGGGGTAGCCGGTGAAGACGCCGATCGCGACGAGTCCGGCCGCGGTGAGCAACCCGACGACGGCCGCCGTCGCCGTCAGCGACTGGCCGACGATGAGTTCGGTGCCGACGGCGTTGGTGACGTTCTGTCCCTGCAGGACGGCCCCGAAGAAGCCGAGGAGGCCGACGACGAAGCCGGCCCGCATCACCGAGATGGCGTTCGCACCGACCGCGGGGGCGAACGGCGTCGACCCCGAGGAGCCGGCACCGATGGCCCACGCCATGAACAGACTGGCGAGCGCGGCGACGCCGAACGTGCCGAGCGTGACGGCGTCGACCATCAGTGTCCCCCTCGCTTCCCGAGTCGCCCGTTCGGCGTCGTCGACACGGTCCGTCGCATCCGCACGTCAGTTCCCACGACGACCCCGGTCGTACCCCTCGCGGAGTCCCGTCAACGTCCGTCTGACGAACAGATACGAGAAGAAGACGAACACCAACATGACGACCAGGAGACCGGTGAAGACGGGGTTCTGGGCGAGAAAGTCGACAACCCCCTGCAGCACGAGCGAAGACATATCCGCCCTTTCCGGCGGACGCTCCAAAGCCGTTTCGGCGAGAGGGGGAACACTCATACTGCCACGTCGGAAATCCGCGACCGATGGCCGATCTGCTGCCCTCCACGTCCGACGCCGCGGGCCCCGGTAGCGACGACCCGCGCGTCGTCGGCCTCGACAGCGACGACGCCGACGACCTGCTGTCTGCGCTCTCCTCTCGGACCGCCCGCCGTATCCTCGCGGAACTCCACGAGGAGCCGGCCTCGCCTTCGGCGCTCGCGGACCGTATCGACTCCTCGCTGCAGAACACCCAGTACCACCTCGAGCGACTCGAAGACGCCGGCCTCGTCGAGGTCGGCGACACCGTCTACTCCGAGAAGGGCCGCGAGATGAAGGTGTACGTCCCGGCGGACCGCGCGCTCGTCGTCGTCGCCGGCCGCGAGGAGGAGACGACGGGGTTGAAGGCGACGCTCCGCCGACTGCTCGGCGGGGTGGGCGTGCTCGGCGTCGCCAGTCTCGTCGTCGACCGCGTGCTCGGCGGGCCGACGACGCGACTGTTCGCGACCGGCGGTGCCGACGGCGGTGGCGCAGGTGGCGCGGGTGGGGGGACGGACGGCGGCGCGGCACCCACGAGCGGCGGCGACGCCGGCAGCGGGTCCGGTGGGAACGCGAGCGGCGACGCGGGCGGCACACCGGCGGCCGACGTCGACTACCAGAGTGGGGACGCGGGGAACGCGACGGTCACCGAGGACGCCGTCGAGACGACCCGTGTGGCGGGAGACGCCGCGTCGACCGCGGAACCGACCGCCGTCCCGACGTCGACGCAGGTGGCCGAGTCGACCGAGACGGCCGCCGACGGCGTCGCTTCGACGTCCACGCCGACGCTGGACGCGGAGACGACCCGCACGGCGACGGAGACCGCCGTCGACGCCGCCGACCCGACGATGGTGGACGCGGTGGCGGCGTCGCCCGGCCTCCTCTTCTTCCTCGGGGGGTTGACGGTGCTGCTGTTCGTGCTCGCGGTGCGGTCGGCTAGTAGGTAAAACAGCTCTTTGAGCCTACCAAGTGTATTTGATAGCAGGCGACGTAGCTACGGCTGCGACCGCCCGCTTCGGCCCTCCCACACGCTTCGACGACTGCACTCCGTCGGAGGCGACTCCCCGTCTCGACCACCTCGTCGGTCTGCGACCACCCCTCGTTCGGAGCGGGCGGCGTGTCCCTCCCGTCGCTCCCGCTGCGTTCGGCCCTCCACCGTACCCGACCGTTCCACGAGCACGGCGACGGCCCCCGCGCACCCTCTTCTCCGCGCTCACTCTCGCTTTCGGATCGTGAACTCCTCGAACACCTCGCCGTCGGGCGTGCAGAGCCGTCCCCGGAGGCCGCCCGTCGTCTCCTCCAGTTCGGCGTGTGCCGCCCGGTAACCGCGTGGCTGTGCGTGGCTCCCGGGGTTCAACAGCGCGAGCGGTCCCGTCGCGTCGAACGTCGGGCGGTGGCTGTGGCCGAAGACGACCGCGTCGGCGTCGCGCTCGCGCCCGAACAGCGTCAGCGCCGTCGCCCCACCGCTGCGGGTGTGGGTGACCGCGAGGCGGACGCCGCCGTACTCGACGGTTCTGACCTCGGGGATCCGACTGCGGATCGCGGCGTCGTCGTTGTTGCCGAAGACGGCCCGGAGTGTGTCGGCCTCGTCGTAGAACGCGTCCAACACCGACTCCGTCATGAAGTCGCCGGCGTGGACGACCAGCTCCGCCTCGCGGACGGCCTCCAGCGTTCGACCGGTGAGTCGGTGACCCGCGGTGCTGTGCGTGTCGGAGACGACGGTGAGCATACGCCCCGTTCGGCCGGGAGGTACAGAAACCTGCCGTCGTATCGGCCGACGGCGACCCGATTCGAGCGAGCGGGGCGGAATCGTTAACCGGCCCCCTCGTGAACCGGACGTTCATGGCTGGTAGCAAGTCGGTCGTCATCGCGGCGCTCATCGCCAACGGGGCGATTGCGGTGTTGAAGTTCTTCGCGTTCCTCTTGACCGGCAGTCCCTCGATGCTCTCGGAGACGTACCACTCGATCTCGGACACGGGCAACCAGGTGTTCCTCCTCGTCGGCATTCGGTACAGCGGGAAGGATCCCGACCGCTCGCACCCGTTCGGCTACGGGAAGGCGCAGTTCTTCTACAGCTTCCTCGTCTCGGTGCTGCTGTTCGGTATCGCCGGCTGGGAGTCGCTGAAACACGGCTACGACAAGCTGGTCCACGGTGGCCACGCCGGGTCGACGGACCAGGCGGTCGAGTTCCTCGGGGTCACCTTCGACCCGAACCTCCCGTTCGACCCCATCTGGGTCAGCGTCGCCGTGCTGCTCGGTGCCATCGCCTTCGAGACGTACGCGTTCGTGAAAGCGAACGCCGAACTCCAGCGACAGATCGGCGAGTACGGCTGGTCGGGCATCCCCGAGGCGTTCCGTAAGACGAGCGACGTGACGACGCTCACCGCGTTCACCGAGGACGCGATCGCCCTCGGCGGGGCGGCGATCGCCCTCGGCGGCATCCTCCTCTCGCGGTTCCTCGACAACCCGGCGTACGACGCGGCGGCCGCGATGCTCATCGGGCTCTTGCTGATGGGGTTCGCGCTGGCGCTGGCGTGGGAGAACAAGCGACTCATCCTCGGCGAGAGCTTCGCCGCCGACGTCGAGACCGAACTCCGCGAGGTCATCCGCGACCACCCCGGCGTCACTCACGTCGACGGCTTTCGGACGATGTTCATCGGGCCGGGGAAGGCGCTGGTCGCCGCCGACGTCAGTTTCGACAAGGAGCTCGTCACCGGCGACATCGACGCGGACATCAGACAGATCGAAGAGAAGCTCAAACGGGCCGACAGCCGGGTGAAGACGATTTACATCGAACCGGAGCTGTGAGCCCGTAAGCGCGTTTCTCGGCACCTACTCCGTCCTCTCGACGACAACACCGCCGCTCGTGTCGAGTACGTAGCCACCCTTGGTGGGTCGTTCGTCGTCACTGTTCAGTCGATGTGTTGTCGTCGCTGATAGACGTAGTAGCTGAGTGCTGGAATCGAGACCAAGTACGTCATCCAGAGAACGACCCCGAAGAGGTGCAAGAGTCCAGCGAACCCGTACACGAACGTGTTTGGTGCCCACTCTCCGCTCTTCCTGAGCGCACGAGCGTCGAGGGCAACCGTGGCCAGAACAACCAGTGCGAAGATGACTGCGACCCATTGACTGAGGACACTCAAGACGAACCCAGCGAGAAAGCTCCACAACTCCTCGTTCATCGCCGAGAGCATCGTTCTCGACCCGACGTACGAGGCGACCGTCAGCAGCGGGACGAGCGGAAACGCGTAGACGCCGTAGCGCCACGAGGAGTTGGAGGGCGTGGACACACCGCGGGAGTCAGTCGCCGCCGAAATATGTCTGTCGGGTCGCCGACAGGCTCACTCGTCCAGCGCCAGCGACGCCAGAAGCGCCTCCAACTGCACCTGTTCGTTCGCGCCCTCCGTGATCCGATAGTCGGCCTCGCCGATGCGTTCCATCAGGCGGACCGTCGCCCGCTGGTCGATGTCGAACTCCCAGACGCTGCGGTGGAGTTGGTCGATGATGTCGCCGCCGGCCATTCCCGTGTCGGTGAGGAGGGTGTCGAGCGTCGAGCGGGCCTGCGCGAAGTCGCCGTCGATGGCGGCGGTCACCATCGACTCGATCTCCTCGGGACGGGCGGTGCTCGTGATCAGGTAGACCGCCTCCTCGTCGACGACCTCGCCCGTCGTCGCGGCGGCCTGCAGCGAGTTGATCGCGCGGCGCATGTCGCCGTCGGCGGCGTAGACCAGCGCGTCGAGTCCCTCGTCCGTGATCTCGATCCCCTCCTCGTCGGCGATCTTTCGGATCTGTCCGGCGACCGCGTCGTCCGAGAGCGGCGCGAAGCGGAACACCGCACACCGCGACTGGATGGGGTCGATGATCTTCGAGGAGTAGTTACACGAGAGGATGAAGCGCGTGTTGTCGGAGAACTGCTCCATCGTCCGGCGGAGCGCCGACTGCGCATCGGAGGTCAGCGAGTCGGCCTCGTCGAGGAAGATGATCCGATAGTCGTGGCCGCCGAAGGAGGCACGTGCGAAGTTCTTGATGCGGTCGCGGACGACGTCGATCCCGCGTTCGTCGGAGGCGTTGAGTTCGAGGAAGTTGCCGCGCCAGTCGTCGCCGTAGACCTCGCGGGCGATGGCGGTGGCGCAGGTGGTCTTGCCGATGCCCGCCGGTCCCGCAAAGAGGAGGTGGGGGAGGTCGTGCTGGGCGATGTAGCTCTCCAGCCGGTCGACGATGTCCTCCTGCCCGTAGACGTCGTCGAGCGTCTGCGGTCGGTACTTCTCGATCCAGATCTCTCGGCCCGGCGACGAACTCTCGGCCTCGCTCATACCCGTTGTAGGTGCGGGTCTCCTGATAAACTCCCCGAGAGCGAGCGGTCGGCGGGTCGAGATCGACCCCGGCGAATCGTCACCGGGGACGGCAACGCTGAAACGCACGCGGCACCGACGGCGGGTATGGACGTCACCGTCGAAGTCGTCGGCGAGCAGCGCCACGAGGTCAGCGTCGACCCGGAGGGGACCTACGCCGACCTCGTGGCCGCGGTCGGACTCAGCCCTCACCAGGTGTCGGTGCTCGTCGACGGCCGCCCCGTCCCCGAGGATCAGCCCGTCGAGACGGACCACGTGAAGGTGCTTCGACTCATCAAAGGCGGTCGACGGGAGTCGACGAGCGCCCCCGCCGCCGACCGCGAGTGATGGACGCGAACCACGGCTTCGACGTCCGACCCGCCACCGCGGACGACCTCGTCGCGGTCATGCGCCTGCTCGACGCGGCGGTGCTCGAAGCCGACGCAGCAGTCGTGAGCGACCGCATCGACGAGGGTGCCGTCCTCGTCGCCGACGGCGACGGTCGCGTCGTCGGTGCGCTCGTCCTCGACGCCGACGTCGACACCGCCCACGTCGACGCCGTCGCCGTCCAGACGGAGCGTCGCGGACGCGGCGTCGGGAGCGCGCTCGTCGAGGCCGCCGCCGCGAGCGTCGACGGCGACCTCACGGCCGAGTTCGACGAGCGCGTCCGACCGTTCTACGAGTCGCTGGGGTTCGAGCTCTCCGTGGTGGACGAGCACGTCGAGAACGGCGAAAACAGCGACCGGACGCGGCTCCGCGGCCGACTCAGAGGAAGCCGCTGACGAGTTTGCGACCGTCTTCCAGCAACGCCTCGACTCGCTCTTCGCTGCTCGCCTCGGCGTAGACGCGCATCGCGGGTTCCGTCCCCGAGGGACGGACGAGCAGCCACGACCCGTCGTCCAAGAGGAGCTTGAACCCGTCGAGCGTGACGACCTTCGCCACCTCGCGGCCGGCGACCGTGTCGGGGATCTCGCTCTCCAACTCCGAGAGCACGGCCGACTTCTTCTCGTCGGGACACTCCAGGCTGATCTTGTCGGCGACGATGTCGCCGTGTTCCGCGAGCAGACGGTCGACGCGGTCGTCGATCGCCTCCTCGCTCGCCGCCGCGCCGGCGACGAGCGACATCAGGACGCCGTCCTTCTCGCGGATGTGCCCGCGGACGGAGAAGCCGCCGGACTCCTCGCCGCCTATCAGCGCGTCGTGCTCGCCCATCCCCTGGGCGACCCACTTGAAGCCGACGGGGGTCTCGAACACCTCTTCGCCGTGCGCTTCGGCGATGCGGTCGATGAGGAACGTCGTCGACACGGTGCGGACCGCGGGGCCGCTGTCGGACTCGAGCAGGTAGTCGTAGACGGCGGCGAAGAAGAGGTTCTCGTCGAGGAAGCCGCGGTCGGGCGTGACGAGCGCGAGACGGTCGGCGTCGCCGTCGTTGGCGACGCCGAAGTCGGCGTCCCGCTCGCGGACCGTCTCGATCAGCTCTCGGAGGTTCTCGGCGCTCGGTTCCGGCGAGGAGCCGCCGAAGGTGGGGTCGCGGTCGGTCCGGAGGGTGACGACCTCCGCGCCGGCGGACTCGAGCAGTTCGTCGGTCACGCCGCGGCCGCTGCCGTGCATCGCGTCGTAGACGACGGTGAGTCCCGAGAGGTCGGCGTCGGCGAGGTCTCGCGCGTGGTCGGCGTGGTCGGCGACGAGGTCGACGCGTTCGACGGACCCCCGTTCGCCCTCCGGTCGGAACTGGGGCTCTCGGAGGTTCGCTTCGATCTGTTCTGTCACCTCGGGGAGCGCGGGTGCGCCGTCCTCGGGGATGAACTTCACGCCGTTGTACTCCGGCGGGTTGTGCGAGGCCGTCACCATGAGCGCACCGGCACACTCGCGGGAGACGATCGCCCACGCGGCGACGGGCGTCGGGCAGTCACGCTCGGGGAGAATCACGTCGAACCCGTTGCCGGCCAGCACTTCTGCGAGGCTCTCGGCGAACCCCTCGGAGGTGTCGCGGGCGTCGTAGCCGACGACGACCGGTTCGTCGTGGCCCTCTTCGTGGAGATAGTCGGCGACGGCCTGGCCGACGATGCGGACGCGGTCGTCGGTGAACGTGTCGAGCGTCGCGCGCCAGCCGTCGGTTCCGAAGGAGATCTGGTCCATACCCGTCTCTCCCGCTCTCGTCTCAAAAAACCACTCCCCGCCGCTGATCGTGTCGGGTGGATTCCGACTCCCACGCCGATGCGACGAGTTTTACCCCGTCGGTCCCCGAGCACGACCGATGACAACCGTCGTCGCAGTCTGTGGCAGCCGTCGCGACGGCAGCCACACCAAGACCGCACTCGAACACGTCCTCGCGGCGGCCGAACGCGCCGGTGCCGACACCGACCTTATCGACCTCGGCGCGGTCGACCTCCCGCTGTACCACCCCGACGAGGACGCACAGGGCGACTCCGCCGCCCTCGTCCGCCGCGTCCGCGAGGCCGACGGTGTCGTCCTCGGCTCGCCAGTCTACCACGGGTCGTACTCCTCGACGCTGAAGAACTTCCACGACTACTGCTCCGGCGACGACTACGAGAGCACCGTCGTCGGACTGCTCGCCGTCGCCGGCGGTGCCTCCTACGGCGCGACGCTGGAACACATGCGCAGCACCGCTCGGAACGTCCACGGGTGGGTGCTCCCGCAGCAGCTAGGCATCCCCCGCGTCTCCAGTCAGTTCGAGGACGGCGAGTTCGTCGACGACGACCTACGGGAACGGGCCGAGACGCTCGGTCGCCTGGTCGCCGACCACGCCGCCGCGATGGGCGAACGACAGACGCCGATGGCCGCCTGCGACGACTGACTCGCGGACGGCACCGACTCTCCCACGCCGACCGGCCTCACGCAGTCGCCGACCCGTCGTCGACCAGCTGTTCTTTCTCCCGGCGCGTCAGCTGTTTGATGGCGTACTCGCGGCTCATCGCCGTTGACTTCGAGTCGAACGACTCCGTGTAGACGAGGTCGACCGGCGTCCGACCGCGCGTGTACTTCGCACCCGTCCCGTCGTTGTGTTCGGAGACGCGTCGCTCGACGTCGGTGGTGTAGCCGGTGTAGTAGCTCCCGTCGTGACACTCGACGATGTAGACGTAGTGCACGGCCGGAAGAGGGGTGTGACGCTCATAAGGCGTCCGGAACCCTCGGCCGTACAGCGGTGGATCGAGTTTGGCTTCGCGTGGTGGTCGTGTACGTTGCGTTACCTGACTCAGTGATTATGCGCGTGCACGCTGTCGAGCGACTTCCGCGATACCCGCGTTCGCCGAGCAGTTTGGACAGGCGAAGACTCGCCCCGTCGCGTCGGCAAACACGCGTGCGAACCGCTCTGATACGTGCGACCCGCAGTGGTCGCAACTTGGCATAGTTGTCCGGCATCCACCGTTGCCGGTGTCCTCGTCTATGGGTCGCATCCCCATAATGGTTGCCCACGCGCGCACACGTATGCGCGCGGAAGGGGTCTAATCGGGACTAATCGGGACGAACCTATCGGGACTAATCGGGACTAATCGGGACGAACATCGTGGTGGCGTGTCGCGGTCGCCGACGACGGTCTCGGGGCGTGGCGGTCACTCGGAGCGAGCGTCGTCGACCGCGCGGGCGACGAGTCCCGCCTGCGCGCCGGCAACGAACCCCGCGCCGATGTTGACCACCGAGAGAATCGTACACGACTGGAGCATCCCGTCGAGCGCCGCCTCCCCTCTGCCACCCGCGCCGTACCCCGTCGGGACGGGCAGTCCGACGACCGGCGTGTCGACGAGTCCCGCGACGACGGTCGGCAACGCGCCCTCGCGGCCGGCCGCGACGACGAGGACGTCCGCCTCCCGGAGCGTGTCGAGGTGGTCGAGGACTCGCCCGAGGTGAGCGACGCCGACGTCCTCGACGAACTCGACGGTCGCACCCATCTCGCGGGCGATGACCGCCGCCTCGCCGCCGACGGCGGCGTCGGAGGTGCCGCCGGTGACGACGCCGACCGTGGCGTCGAGCGTCGGCGGGTCGAACGCCTCCCCGTGGACGGTGACGGTCTTCGCCCGGTGGTCGTGGTCGACCGTCGCCGGGGTGTCGCCGAACTCGTCGGAGATCGCGGCGACGACGTCGGCGTCGACCCGCGTGACGACCGCTCGTCCCGTCGTCTCGACTGCCGTCGCGGCGAGGTCCGCGACCTCGGTCGGCGTCTTCTCGTCGGCGAGGATCGCCTCGGGGACGCCGCGACGCTGTTCGCGGGCGGCGTCGAACCGTCCGGCGTCTGTCGTCGCGTAGCCGCGTAGCTGTACCTCCGCCTCGGCGGGTGAGAGGTCGCCGGCGGCGACCCGATCCAGTATCTCGCGCATGGACATCTACTCGCTCCCGCGGCTACTCGTAGATGTCGTTTCCGTCCGTCGCCATCGCCGTCTCGGCGAGGCGTCGACGAGACTCCACCATCGTTTCCGATACATCATCGACGCGAAACGACCGCCGACAGCGCCTTTCTCGGCCGAGTGGGCCTTCAGAACGGCCGCACGTATATATTCGTTGGCTGTAAAAGGCGATATTGTACTGCCAGAGCGTCTTACGGTACGATTCAGGAAATCTTATTAATAAGGCCTCGGTAGACGAGGCTGCATGGCAGACCTCATTGTCAAAGCAGCAGTCAAGGAGTACCTCGACGACAAGAACGTTGCGTCCGACTTCTACGACGCACTCGACGAGGAAGTCAAGGAACTGCTCGAGGACGCTGCACGTCGCGCAGAAGAGAACGACCGCAAGACGGTCCAGCCGCGCGACCTGTAAACTCGGCTTCCAACACTTCTCTCTTTATTCGCCCGCCGAGCGACGGCTACGGCAGTTCGCGGACGGTGACGCCGTCGTCGGTGCCGACGTGGACCTCGTCTGCGACGCCGACGAACAGGCCGTGCTCGACGACGCCCGGCGTCTCCGAGAGCGTCGCTGCGAGCGCCGACGGCGCGTCGATGGGGCCGAACTCGCAGTCGAGCACGAGGTTGCCGTTGTCGGTGACGACGGGGCCGTCCTTGCGTTCGGCGCGCCGGAGCGTCGGGTCGCCACCCGCCGAGCGGACGGCGGCGGCGACCGTCTCGCGGGCCGCGGGCAGCACCTCGACCGGGATGGCGCGGTCGAGTCGGTCGGCCTCCTTCGAGGGGTCGGCGACGACGACGAACCGGTCGGCCGCGACGTCGACGATCTTCTCCCGTGCGTGCGCCGCGCCGCCTCCCTTGACCAGGTCGCCGTCGGCGATCTGGTCCGCCCCGTCGATCGCGAGGTCGATGCCGTTCACTTCGTCGAGGTCGGCGAGCGGAATCCCGGCCTCACGTGCGAGCTGCCGCGAGGCGAAGGAGGTCGCCACGCCGCTGACGTCGAGACCGCCGTCGACGGCCCGCCCGATGGCTCGGATGGCGTGGGCGGCGGTGCTCCCCGTCCCGAGGCCGACGACCATCCCGTCGGTCACGAGGTCGGCGGCGCTCTCCCCGGCGTTGCGCTTCGCGGCGTCACTTCCGCCTGTCGTCTTCATACTCGTGTCTCCCCGTCGGAGGGCAAAAACCGCCCGGTGCCGGACGCGGCGCTGTCTCGACTTCCCGTCCGGCGTCGACGCCGCGTCACCGACGACATCGCCTGTCGCTCCCGACAGCGCGTGTCGTTTTGGGGGTGACGGGCGAACGGTCGGTATGGTCCTCCCGCTTTCGGCCCTCTCGCAGCTCGCCGTCCGCTGGCTCCACGTCCTCGGGATGGCGGTGACGGTGGGCGGGGCGCTCTTCGCGTGGGTACTGCTCCGAGACGACACTCCGTCGACGACGGCGCTCGTCGTCGCGGCGGCCTACGAACGGCTGTTCTGGGGGGCGATGGGACTGCTCGTGATGACGGGCGTCGGCAACCTCGGCGCGCTCGCGCCGTCGGTTCCGGGCGGGACGTGGGGGACGGCGCTGTCGGCGAAGCTCCTCCTCGTCGCACTGCTGCTGTTCGGATCGCTCCTCCGCAGTCTGCTCGTCGTCGACGCCCGCCGTCGGCCGGACGCCGAGGCTGTCGGAACCGCCGCGCTCCGGGTCGGTTACGCCGCGACGGCGCTCGTACTCGGGGGAGTCGTCGTCTTCGCGGAGGTGCTCGCGCATGGCTGAGACGTCGACGCGTTCGGCCGCCGACTCGGTCGGTGACTCCGACTCGGCCGCTGACCCCGACGCGACCGACGGGTCGGATTCGGCCGACGACGGGACTCGAATCGGCGATCCGGACCCGCTGCTCGGCTGGTGTCTCGCGGCGTACCACACCGCGCTCTTCACGCTCGTCCCCGTCGTCGGTCTCCACTGGACGGGAGCGCTCGGCGACCTGCTCGGCGGCCTCTCGACGACCGTCGGTCTCGCGCTCTATCTCCTGCTGTGGGCGACGACGTGGTGGACGAACCGACGACTGCTCGCGACGACGCCGTTCGAGCGCTCGGCGTGGCGGGAGATCCTGACGGGCGGTGCGAAGTGGGGCGGCGTGACGGGGAGCTGCTTCCTCCTCGAACTCGTCGTCGTCGCCGTCGCGCAGGTCGCCGTCGACGGCGGCCTCGGAGTTCCGGACGTCGCGTCGGTGCTCCCGCTGCTGCTGTTTCTCGCACTCGGCGTGGCGGTCGCGTTCGTCGTCGGCGGACTCGTCGGCGTGGTGCAGGCCGTCCTCGACCTCCTCGCTCTCGGCGTCGCCGACGCGGTGGCGAGATCGGAGCCGGGCGACTGAACGTCCGACTCGGATCAACCGTTATCCGTCTCCCCGCCGACGACCGGGTATGCCACGAACCGCAGTCGTCGCCGGCGTCGGTCCGGGACTCGGTGCCTCGATCGCCCGCAAACTCGCCAGCGAAGGGTGTCGGGTCGCGCTCTTGGCCCGCTCGGAGAGCTATCTCGAGGAACTCGCCGCGGAGTTGGGCGAGAACGGACTCGCCGTGCCGACGGACCTCGCCGACCCCGACCAGATCGCCGACGCGTTCGAGACCGTCCGCGAGACGCTCGGCCCGGTCGACGTCCTCGTCAACCACGCCAGCGGGGCGACGTGGAAGGGACTCCGGGAGCTCTCGGTCGAGGAGTTCCAGGAGTCGTGGACGGTCGCCGCCCGCGGCGGGTTCTGTTGCTCGAAAGAGGCCGTCACGGACATGCTCGACGGCGACGGCGGGACGATCATCTTCACCGGTGCAACCTCGTCCGTCCGGGGTCGCGACGGGGCGCTCGGCTTCTCGAGTGCGAAGTTCGCGGTGCGCGGGATGGCCCAGTCGATGGCGCGGGAACTCGGCCCCGAGGGCGTCCACGTCGCCCACGCAGTGCTCGACGGTGGCATCCTGCCGCCGGACCGAGACGTCGAGAACCCCGAGGAGTATCTCGACCCCGACGCCATCGCCGAGAGCTACTGGCAGCTGATCGAACAGGACGAGAGTGCGTGGACGCTCGAACTCGATCTGCGGCCACACGTCGAGGAGTTCTGAACCGCTTCGGGTCCTACAGCCGCGTCAACACGGCTTCGGGGTCGTAGGCCAGAGAGAGCGAACGCGAGCGGCCGCGTCCGCCGACGTCGGTGTAGTCGGCTTCGATGACGCCGAGCTGGTCGAGTTTGTTGACGATCTCGGAGTAGCGCGTGTAGCCGAGGCCGGTCTCCTCGTGGAAGACGTCGTAGACGGCGCCGGCCTGCTCGCCGTCGTGTTCGGCGATCACCCGGACGAGCGCCTGCTCGGAGTCCGAGAGCCCCCGGAGGCTGCGCGAGAGGTGGACGTACTTCGACTTGTCGTAGGCCTCCTCGACGTCGTCGACGCTGACCGTCCGACTGGCGCGCATCTCGGCGTTCAGCCCGGCACGTCGGAGCAGGTCGATCCCGACCCGCAGGTCGCCTTTCTCGGCGGTCAACTCGGCGACGCGGTCGAGTTCGGGCGCGCCGACGACGTCCTCGTGGAACCCGCGTTTGACCCGCTCGCGGAGGATGTCGACGATGTCGCTCTCGTCGTACACCGGGAAGTACACCTCCTCGGGTCGGAACACGCTCTGGACGCGCGTGTCGAGTTCGTCGATGACGTCCAAGGAGAGATCCGAGGAGACGACGATGACGCCGATGCGAGCACCGGAGTGAGCCTCGTGTGCCCGCAACAGCGAGTAGAGCGTGTCGGAGGCCTCGTTCTCGTAGAACAGGTAGTTCACGTCGTCGAGCGCGACGACGAGCACCTCGTCGTCCTCGACGAGACGGTCGGTGATCTGGCCGAACAGTTTCTTGAACGAGATCCCCGACGACGGCGGTTCGTAGTCGAAGATCCCCTGGAAGATCCGCGAGAAGACGGCGTAGCGCGTCGAGTCGACCTGACAGTTGACTCGGACGGTTCGGACGTCGGTCTGGGCGGTGAGTTCCCCGAAGAGTTTCTGGACGGCGGTCGTCTTGCCCGTCCCGGGTGGGCCGCTGACGATGGTGTTGAGGGGGCGAGAGCCGCGCACCGCGGGGCGAAGTGCGTACTTGAGACTCTGCATCTGGCTCTCGCGATGCTTGAACGTCTCCGGGACGTAGTCGATCTCGAAGACGTGCTCGTCACGGAACACCGACTCGTCCCACGACAGCATCCCCTCTTCGGGGTCGTCTGGCATCACTTTCACCACGCCCCGGCGACTACTTAACCGTTTGCCACGGGTGAAGCGAAACTGAAACGCGTCGCTTCAGGGGTGTGGTGACCGGAAAAAGTCGGGTCGTCGTCGACAGCGCAGACGCGGCCTCTCAGGCGGTGGCCATCCCCTTGCGGACGTCCTTGTCGCTGATGGACATCCCGTGTTTGTCCTGGGCGTGCTCGCGGACGATGTGGATGACTTCACCCTCGTCGTTGGCCCGTATCATGAAGTCACAGTCTTCCATGGTGCACTCGAACTGTTTTGCCATATCAAATCACCGCCTACTAGAACGACCTCCGACAGCATAATAGTCGTGCTGAGTCCTCCGAATTCGAGAGTCTCGGGCGACACAGAACGTGTCGCTCCCGGCGACTCAAGCCAGCGGCGTCCGCTCGACGACGGTGCCGTCTACCGTCGGATACTGTTCGGACGCGACGTTTTACGCTGCGTTCGGTCGCGTCGACAGCGCACGCGCTGTCTCGCTCTCTCACTCGGTAAAACGTCGATCAAAAGCCAGCGTCGACCCCGTCGGGGTCTCCTCGGCCCGCTCGCTCCGTACCGTCGCTCCCGACGACTCAAGCCAGCGGCGTCCGCTCGACGACGGTGCCGTCTACCGTCGGATACTGCTCGACGATCTCCCCCTTCTCGACGTCGCCTTCGGTGACCATCTCCTCCAGCAGCCACCACGCGAGTTCGACGTGTTCGGACTTGACCGTGTAGAACTCCTCGGGGACGCCCAGCTCCTGCAGGCGACGCTCGGTCACCCAGGTCTTCCCGTAGACGATGGTGCCGTCGTCGGTGATGTCGTCGAACTCCCGGCGGATGTTCCGAGCCATGCGTTTCAGGCGGTTGCGATGCTGGGCGGCGTCCTTGAACACGCTCGTACAGAAGTAGACGCGCTCGTGGTCCCCCATCGCGTCGAGGATGGCTTCTTTCGATCCGTCGACGGCCGACATGTGTCCCTCCTGCAGTTCGTAGCCCTCCTCTTGCATCCGCCGGTAGTTGCCGTCCGACATCTCGAACTCGTTGATGTTACAGAAGTCGGCGGCCCCCTCGTCGAGGAAGTCGAGGAACTCCTGTTCGGCGCGGATGCCCGGAATCTCGAACGCCGGCGTGAGTCCCTCCTCGCGGGCGATGTAGAGGATCTCCTCCCACTCGGTGCCGTGCATGTCGCCCCACAGTTCGTACGGCGGGTGGAAACGGATCTCGTCGAGACCGGCCTCCGAGAGGCGGCGCATGTTCTCGCGCCCGCCCGTGATGCCCGTGTAGAGGTGGGTGTGGTGGTCCTCGCCGAACTCCTCTTTCAGGAGCGAGAGGTAGCGACAGGTCTTGTCCATCGCCTCCTGCGGTTCGCCACCGGTGATGGAGGTGCCGAGCGCGTCCATCCGCTTGGCCTCGGCGACGACGTCCTCGTCGGACTCGACGAGGCGCTCGTTGGCGTAGACGTCGGTGACGTTCTTTCGGTTCTCACCGAGGGGGCAGTAGAAGCAGTCCCGCTGGTCGCAGTAGCCGTAGACGAACAGGACCATCTTGCCTCCCATGGCGCACTGTTCACAACCCTTCGAAATCATTCGTTGTCTCTTCTCTACTGGGAGCAGACCCAAAAGCAGTACGACTTGCGATACGGTCAGTGCGGGTCGCTCACAGTGCTTCCGAGACGGCGACGACGGCGGTGCCGTCGTCCGGTCGTCGACCCCCCGCGCTCCCGAAAACAAATATAGCCCGACGTCATAGGTTCGCCCGATGCTCCTGGTCCTCTGTGTCGACCTCGACGACGACCTCGGCCGCAAGACGGGGATGCGGACGCCCGTCCTCGGTCGAGACGACGTCGAGGAGGCTGCGGTCGCTCTCGCCACCGCCGACCCGGAGGACTCGGACGTGAACGTGCTCTTCCAGGGGATCAACGTCTACGAGGAGATCGCCGCGGAGGGCGGCGAGGAGGTCGAGGTCGCGGCCGTCACCGGCGTCAACGGCAGCGACGTCAAGGCCAACCGCGTCGTCGGCGAGGAGGTCGACACCGTCCTCGCCAGCCTCCAGACCGGCGAGAACGTCCGCGCAATCGTCATCACCGACGGCGCGCAGGACGAGTCGGTGCTCCCCGTCATCCGCTCTCGCGTCCCCATCGACGGCGTCCGGCGGGTCGTCGTCCGGCAGGCACAGGACTTAGAGTCGATCTACTACACGATGAAGCAGGTGCTCGCGGACCCCGAGACCAGAGGGACGATCCTCGTCCCGCTCGGCATCCTGCTTCTCATCTACCCGTTCGTCGTCGTCGCCAGCCTGTTTCAGGTGCCGGGGACGACGGTGCTGGGGCTCATCTCGGCTCTCTTGGGTCTCTACACGCTCTTTCGCGGCCTCGGGTTGGAGTCCGTCGTCGACGACACCGCCGACCACCTGCGGAACGTGCTCTACGCCGGTCGGGTGACGCTCATCACCTACATCGTCGCCGCGGCGCTGCTCGTCGTCGGCGGGTTACAGGGGCTGGAGACGCTGCGTGCGGTACAGGCCGCGCTCGGCGGTGAGTTGCCGCCCGGCATCGTGCTCGCGTCGCTGGTCCACGGCGCAGTCCAGTGGTTCGCCGTCGCCGGCATCACGAGCAGCCTCGGGCAGGTGACCGACGAGTACCTCGCCGATCGGTTCAAGTGGCGCTATCTGAACGCGCCGTTCTACGTCGTCGCCATCGCGCTCGTGCTCTACGCCGTCTCCGGGTTCTTCCTCTCGGACGTGGTCGGCCTCGGGTCGATGCAGACCGGCGAGGTGACGGTTCGCGCCATCGGGCTGACCGACCTGGCCGTCGCGCTGACCGTCGGAACGCTGCTGGGCGTATTCAGCACGGTCGCCTTCGCGATCGCGGAGTCGCGGTTTCCCACGGGGATAGAGGCAGACGCGGCGTGAGTCGCGAACCCACGGGCCTTTTCGAGCGACCGATAGTAGCTCGTGCAACTGTCCACTCGCCCGCACGCTGTCGTGCGGTCGGGTGAGTGATGACTTGCACTCGTTACTATAGACGGCGTTCCAGTCACCGACCACACTCGAACTGTCCGGTCGATGCGACGCCGCCTCCGACGAACCGCTCGGTGGAGAGGTGCCGTCTCTCGGCCAGGCGGTGACGGCGAACGGACGTGTAGCCAACCCGTCCCCGGTTTATCGCCGTCCGAGCCACAGCGTGTGACAGCGTACAACACACCGGGCGAAGCCTCAATAGCAAGTGCCGGGGAGTCCCCGTATGGAACTCGTCGAAGCCACCGCTGACGACCTCGACGCGCTTCTCGACCGCTGGTACGCGCTCGCAACGACGATGGAGGACTACTCCGAGCTGAACGAACTCGCCTCCGCGGACGTCGACGAGGTTTCCGTCGACGGTTTCCGCGCTCATCTCGACGACGAGCACGTCACCGACTACCTCGTCGTCCACGAAGGCGAGACGATCGGCTTCGTCACGCTCCGCGAGGGCCACCACCCGTCCCGGAAGTACTCGCAGTATCTTCGCATCGTGAACCTCGCAATCGACGACGCCCACCGAGGGCGGGGCCACGGCACAGAGGTCGTCGAACGGGTGAAAAGACGGGCTCGCGAGCGGGGGTGCGACCACCTCAAGGTCTCCTGTGAGTGGGAAAACGAGGACGCACGCCGGTTCTACCGCGACACGAACTTCCGGCCGAAGCAGGTCGACTACGCACAGCCACTGAAGTAAGCCACACGCCGCTGTGAACGTTCGGGGGTCGCCGAAGCGCGACCGTCTACCGCTCGCGGACGACGACGAACTCAGCGAGGTCGCGGAGATACTCCCGTGCCTCCGAGTCGTCGACGTTCGCCGCGTCGAGCGCCGCCAACGCCTGGTCGGCCTGGTCGCGGGCGCGCTGGTTGGCCTCCTCGGACGTGAGGTTCGTCACCTGCACGAGCGACGGGCGATCCATCTCGGCGTCCTGGCCGGTCGGTTTGCCCAGCGCGTCGGCGTCGGCAGTCGCGTCGAGCACGTCGTCGCGGATCTGGAAGGCGACGCCGACGCGCTCTGCGTACTCGCCGAACGACTCGATGGTGAAGGCGTCGGCACCGGCGGCGATCGCACCCAGCTCGGCGGCCGCGCGGAACAGCGCGCCCGTCTTCCGGCGGGCGAGCTCCATGTACTCCTCTTCGTTCGTCGGGCGAGCGACCAGTTCCGTCGCCTCGCCCTCGCCGAGTTCGACCATCGACTCGGCGACCACCTGCATCGCCTGTTCGTTCGCCGAGAAGAGCGCGAACGCCTCCCCGAGCAGGCCGTCACTGGCGACGATCGCCGGCCCGTAGCCGTACTCGGCCCAGGCGCTCTCGGTGCCGCGGCGGATGTCCGAGCGGTCGATGATGTCGTCGATGACGAGCGAGGCGTTGTGGACGAGTTCGATGCCGACCGCGAAGTCGACCGCGTCGTCGGGCGTACCGCCGGCCGCTTCACAGGAGAGAATCGTCACTGCGGGGCGGACGCGCTTGCCACCGGCGAGCGCGACGTGCGCGAGTTCGTCGGATAGCTCGTCGGGTTCGACTGCCTCGACGACGGCCTCGAGGCGGTCGTTCACGAGGGCGACCCGGCGCTCCAGATACTCCATTGTCGGTGTCGTAGGGGCGGTCAGGGAAGTACGTACCGGAATACCGGGAAAAGCGAACGACCGGACGACACCCTCTCGCCCCACGGGACGGTCGTCTCCGACGCTCCCGCCGCCCGGCGGCCACGCGAGAGCGCCGCCGAAACTGTCGGGCTGCCAACTGCTAAGTGGCTCGTGTTCGAGTGTCCACGTATGCTCATCGCAGGCAGCGACGACGGCGTGTACACCGTTACCGGCGTCGGCGAACCGGACGCGACGACGGAGAAGGTGCTCGACGCGGGGCGAGTGTTTCGGCTCGAGCAGTTCGACGCGCTCCCCGGACTGTTCGCGGCGTCGACGACCGGACTGTACCACTCGCCCGACGGCACCGACTGGACGGCGGTTCCGCTCCCGGTCGAGGAAGCCTACGCGGTCGCCGCCGACCCGGCGGGCAGTCGACTCTACGTCGGCACGCGCCCGTCGCGACTGTTCGTCGCCGACTGCGACACCGGCGTTCCCACCGTCGAGCGAGCGTGGCGACCGCTCTCGGCGTTCGACGACCTGCGCGAGGAGAGCGACTGGGGGCTCCCCCGTCACGACGGCGTCTCGCAGATCCGGAGCGTCTGTACGCACTCCGCCGCCCCCGACCGCCTCGCCCTCGGCGTCGAGGTCGGCGGCGTCCACGTCAGCGACGACCGCGGGCGGACGTGGACCGACCGGTCGATTCGCGGCTTCGACGCCCCCCACACCGACGACGTCCACCACCTCACGCTGGCGGACGGCGAGACGCTCGTCGCCTCGACCGGCAGCGGCCTGTACCGCTCGCCGGACCTCGGAGAGACGTGGACCCGACTGGACACGGACCACAGTCAGCGCTACTTCCGCGAGGCGCTCGCGCACGACGACGTCGTGTACGCCGGGGGCGCGCCGGGTCCCTCGCCGACGTGGGACGACGGCGGTCACGCACTGTTCGAGTGTCACGACGGCGAGACGCTCGACGCGGTGCCGTCGCCGACGCCGGACGAACACGCCGTCGGCTGGTGTGCAACCGACGAGGACGTTCTCGCCGTGACGCACCGAGGGACGCTGCTGCGACGCCGACGCGGGGACTGGAAGACGGTCGGGGCGGTGCCGACGCCCGGCGACCTCCGAGGTCGGTATCTACCGCTGATGTGGGACGAGCGCTGAGCGGTGTCGCTACTGGTCGTCTTCGAGCGGTTCGGACAGGGTACTGTACCGCGAGCGAGACCGAAGGAGGAGTGAGCGGGCCGACGAACGGGTGGAAGCGCGGCTCGTCGCGCTGAAACGCGTGATGAGTGCTTTTCGTGAACGTTTTGCCGAGGGCGGCCGCAGGCCGCCCGCAGAGCAAAAGGTTCTACTCGAACTGCTCGATGAGCGCCGGCACCACCTGCGACCACCTTTTTCCCGACCTCGCTCCGCTCGGCCGGCAAAAATCTGGACCAAAAAGGTCCGAAGAGCTACTCGAACTGCTCGATGAGCGCCGGCACTACCTCGAACAGGTCGCCGACGATACCGTAGTCGGCGATGTCGAAGATGGGGGCGTTCGGGTCGGTGTTGATGGCGATGATCGTCTCGGCGCCTTTCATCCCGGCGACGTGCTGGACGGCCCCCGAGATCCCGACCGCGAGGTAGATCTTCGGCGTGACGACCTTCCCGGACTGGCCGACCTGCCGGTTCTTCGGCAGCCAGCCGGCGTCGACGATGGGACGCGAGGAGGACAGCGTCGCACCGAGAGCGTCGGCGAGTCGCTCGACGAGTTCGAGGTTCTCCTCCTCTTCGATCCCGCGACCGACCGAGACGAGCACCTCGGCCTCGGAGATGTCGACGTCGCCGGAGCCGACCTCCTCGAAGCCGGTGACGCGGGAGCGGACCGCTCCCTCGTCGACGTCGACGTCGAACGCGGAGACGTCGGCGTCGCCGATCTCCTCTGGGACGGGCCACTCGCCGCCGCGGATCGTGACGGCGACGCGCTCGGCGTCGACCTCGACGGTCGTCTCGACCTTCGAACCGTACATCTCGCGGGTCGCCGTCAGTGCGCCGTCCCACTCGAAGGCGACGGCGTCGGTGACCAGCGGCAGGCCGAGCCCGTTGGCGACGGCGGGGGCGTAGTCGAGTCCGTTGACGCTGTTCGGCATGAGGAGGACGGACGGCGAGAGGTCGTCGTACAGCGCCTCGACGACCTGTGCGTACACGTCGTGGTTGAACTCCTCGCCGTAGTCGACGGTGTGGATGTGGTCGACGCCCTCGCGGTTGAGCTCCTCGGCGAAGTCGTCGACGTCGCCGGAGATGATCGCCAGATGCAGGTCGCCGCCGGTCGCGTCGGCCAGTTCGCGGCCCGCGGAGACAAGCTCGAAGCTCACGTCGCGGAGGTCGCCGCGACGGTGCTCGGCGACTGCTAGAATATCAGTCATTCTGCCCCCACCCCCTTCTCACGGAGGACCTGCGCAAGCTGTCCGGCGGTCTCCTCGGCGCCCCCCTCGAAGATCGTCGCGTCGGACTCGCTCTCCGGTTCGTACATCTCCGTCAACACGAGTTGGGACTCGACGGCTTCGGCGCCAACGCCGAGGTCGTCGAGGCTCTGTTCGTCGATCTCTTTCGACTGTGCCTGCCGGATGCCGCGGAGACTCGCGTAGCGCGGTTCGTTGATACCGGTCTGGATGGTGAGGACGGCCGGGAGGTCGACCTCGGTGAGTTCCTCGACGCCGCCCTCCAGTTCGCGGTGGACGTTCGCGACGTTCTCGGCGAGGAGCGCGTCGACGTCCAGCGCGTTGACGACGGCGGCCCACTCGTAGCCGATCGCGTCGGCCAGCGAGACGCCGGTCGCGCCGAAACTGTCGTCGTTCGCCTGCACGCCCGTGAGGACGAGATCCGGCTCCTCGGCCTCGACGACCGCCTGCAGGATGCGGGTCTTGGCGGCGACGTCCAGCAGTTCGGCGTCCTCGAGCGTCTCGTCCCAGACGCGGATGGCGCGGTCGACTCCCTTCGCCAACGCCATCCGGATCGTCTCCTCGCTCCGCTCGGGGCCGACGGTGACGCTGACGACCTCGACCTCCTCGCCGGCCTCCTGGATCTGGACGGCCTCTTCGACGGCGTAGTCGTCCCACTCGTTGAGGTCGTACTCGAGGAACTGCTCGGCGATCGCTGTTCCCTCGATCTCGAAGTCGTCTTCGACTTCGGCTACCTCTTTGACGGTCACGAGAACCTTCATGATTGACCACTACTTCTAGGCGGCTGTAAACGTTTTCGGAAGAAGTCCCGTCGAGACTCGCCGCTCCAGCAGTTCGACCCGCGTCGACTACTCGTCGCCGTTCGTCTCGTGACCCTCGTTCGGCAACGAGATGAGGTTCTCGCGGCCGATACGGAGCTTGTTCACGCGTCCCTCGTCGGCCATCGCCGACAGGAGCTGTGAGACCTTCGCGTCGGACCACCCGGTCTGCTTGACGATGTCCGCCTGTCGCATCCGGCCACCCCGCTGTTCGAGGAGATACTCCACCCGCTCCTCGTCCGAGAGCAGCGAGAGGTCGACGTCGTCGCCGTCGTCGGGATCGCCGCCGTCGCCACCGTCGGGACCGTCGCCGCCGCGGTCGTCGGGCGACCGGTCGACGACCGCTCCGCTCGCGGGTCCGGTGTCGGACTGTGGGACGGTCTCCTCCTGTTGGCGGAGGTACAGCACGCCGGCGACGACGAGCAGCAACATCGCTCCGACGCCGGCGACGAGCTCCAGCGACAGCGGGTCGGGCGGCTCCGGCCCCGGCGTCGCCTCGTAGACGACGTAGATCGGCTGCTCACGGAGGTCCATCGGCCCCGTCGCGACGACGGAGCCCTCTCTGATCCCGCTGAAACTGTTCTGGACTTCGTGGCTCGGCGGCGTCTCGATGACGAGCTGTTGGCCCTCGGCGAGCCACGGGAACCACGTCCCGCCGTCGGGTGTGGTGAAGGCGTCGCCGACGCGGAGTCCGCCGTCGTCGGTGCGTTCGGCGAAGTTGGTCCACGTGAACGACATCGTCAGTACGCCCGTCGTTCCGTCGTCGGTGACTGTCCCGTTGTAGCTCACGTCGACGATCTCCATCTCTCGCCCGGTGGACTCGGCGGCGAGTTCCGCGTAGTTGCGGAACATCCCCTCGTCGAGGCTGCTGTTGGCCTCGCCGCGCTGCAGTTCGTCGACGAGCTGCTCGAACGCGCGGGCGTCCTCGCTGGACTGGAGTGTGTGTCGCGTGCGTACCTTCCAGGTCGCGTTTGTGTCCGAGTGGACGTCGACGACGATGGTCGTCCGCGCCGAATCGTCCTGAGCGAGTTGGGCGGTCTGCGCCGTGGGGACAGCGAGCCCAGCCGCTGTGTCCGCGCCGGCGTCAGCCACGACCGGTGGGGCGAATCCACCGACTACGAGGATGAGGAGGGCAAGTACGATGGCGGCGTACCGCATATGCTGTCTGAGTCACTTTCTGGACTGAAAACGCTTTCCATCGGGCGACAAATCGGCCGTTTCGGCCGCCTCAGCGCCTGAATCTGTGGTCTCGACTCCCCTCCGACCACTTTTAGTACGTGGATGCAGAAGGTCGCGCTGATGAGACCCCGCGCCGTGCTGCTCGCAGTACTCCTCCTCGTCTCGTCGGTCACGGGGACGGCGACGCTCCCCGGACTCGCCGCCTCTCCGACCGACGTCGACGACGTCGTCGACGGCTCTACCGACGACGTCTCCTCGACCGTCGTCGCACAGAACCGGACGCAGACGAACGTGCTGACGCTCGCGGAGAGCGACGTCCGACGGACGAACTTCAGCCAGCCGGGGCCGAACGCGAGCGCGGCGCTCGCCGTCCGCGACACTCGCCTCTCCCGACAGCTCGCGAGCGAACGGACCGAGACGCGACTCGCCGCGCTCGAGACCGACGCGGAGAAGCAGGCGTACATCCGCCGTGCGCTGACCGAAGTCGAGATCCGGACGAGCGAACTCCGTCAGCAGGAGCGCGACGCGTTCGTCCGCCACAGCACCGGTGGGCTCAGTACGACCGGGTTGGTCGTCCAACTCGCTCGCATCCACACCGCCTCCGAACAGCTCTCGCAGAACGCGACGCGGCTGGGTCGCGCCGCCGAGGAGATCGACGGGTTCAGCGTCCAGACCCGGATCGACGCGATCCAGCTCGAACTCCAGACGCTTCGGGGACCGGTCCGCGACCACGCGAACGGGGTCCTCCGGGGGGAGGCTCCTCCGACCCGGATGTACGTCGAGACCACGACGACCGGCGTCTCCCTGTCGACGATCGCCGACGACACCTACGTCAGGGAGGTGTACGACGGGTCGCGTCGCGTGCCGACGTCGAACTCACAGCTCACCCCCGAGGAGGTCGACGCGCTGGTTCGGGAGAGCTACCCGTCGCTCTGGGAGCGCTGGGACTCCCAAGGGGGGTCGGCCCGCGAGAGCGACGTCTGGATCTCGACGATCCAGTACCGCCGGGGAGACCTCACGGCCTTCATCGACAAGGACAAGCCGGGAAGCGTCTTCAAAGAGCAGCGCACCCTGCGGCTCAACCGGACGCCACCGACCCAACGGCTGAACAGCAGTCGCGTCGGGCTCCGGCTCTCGGTCTACCCCTCCCACCCCGGCGGGCCGATGCTCGTCACCGTCGAGAACGCTCGGACGGGTGAGCCGGTCCGCGCCGACGTGAGCCTCATCACTCCGCCACAGAGCAACAGCGAACCGGTTCAGGTGGGGACGACGAACAGCACGGGCGCGCTGTGGGTCGTCTCCCCGGAGGAGAACTTCACCGTCCAGGCGATCAAGGTCGGCACGCAGTCCGTCGTCGACATGCGCGTCGAACCGACCGAACCGAGACGGGTCGGCGAAGCGAACAACTCGACGACCGGATCGGGGGAGACGGAGTCGGTGTCGGCGTCGCTCGCCGGACCGCCAGCCCGCGGCTTCTGACGACCGCCGTCGTTCGTCCCCTCCTCGTCCTGAACTTTTTATCGAAGACCGTACCCACTTCGGCGCGTGCCGGACCGTGCCGTCTCCTCCACTGTCGGCCTCGCGCTGCTCCTGCTCGTGACCGTCGCGCTCGCGGCGACCGTCGGGAGCGTCGCGCTCGCGTCGGTACCGGCGGAGACGGCGACGCCGACCCCGGTCGCACTCGCGGTGTCGGCGTCCGACGCGGACGACCGACTGACGTTCACCCACCGAGCGGGGCCGACGCTCGCCGTCGACGGGCTCGCGGTCCGCGTCAGCGTCGACGGGACGCCGCTGGACCACCAGCCGCCGGTGCCGTTCTTCTCGGCGACGGGGTTCCGCCCGGGGCCGACGGGCCCGTTCAACGTCGCCAGCGACGGACAGTGGTCGGCGGGTGAGACGACGAGTCTCCGCCTCGCGTCGACGAACGGCCCCGCACTCGAACCCGGTGCTCGGGTGACCGTCCGGGTCGCGGTCGACGGGACCGTGGTCACACAGCTCTCGACGACGGTTTCGTGACAGAGAGAAGTGCGGATTGGGAGACTTACTCTTCGGGCGCTCGAGCGACCGTCGTGATGGCGCGAGGGCTGCCCGGACTCCGCTGTTGGATGTGGTGTTCGACGTCGACGAAGCCGGCCGCCTCGAACATCCGCTGGGCCTCCTCCTCGTCGTAGAACAGCATGATCGCGTCGGCGACCTTCTGGAAGACGCTCGAGTTGGGGTAGTCGGGACCGACGACGAGCACCTGGTGGCCGGGTTTGACGACGCGGCGGAACTCTTCGAGCGCGTCGACGGGGTTCGGCCAGTACTCGATCGACCCCGATGACCAGATGACGTCGAACGAGTCGTCTCTGAACGGGAGTCGCTCGGCGTCGCCGCGGTAGAACCGCACCTGATCGTGTTTGCCGAGCTTCTCCCACGCCTTCTCCATCTGGTGGACGCTCTGGTCGAGGCCGTGGACGTCCTCGGAGTACTGCAGGAGCCCCTCGGTGCCGAACCCGGTGCCGCAGCCGACGTCGAGCACGCGGTCGTCGCGCTGGATATCCAGCAGTTCGAGGGCCTCGTCGCGCATCTCCTCGTTCCAGATGAACGGGTTGACCTGGTCGTACACCTTCGAGAGGTACTTGTAGAACAGCCGCGCCCGTGCTTTGTTCTCGAGGACTCCCATTTCCTCGCGCTTCGGCGTCGGGGGGCATAACGGTGCGGATTCCGTGCGACGAGCGGGCGACGCGCTACCCGCCTCGACCGAAGGGGAGGCCGGAAGTGGGGTCGACCCGCGTGCTCGACGAGCGATAGCGGTCGTACGTCGTCTCCGCCCACGCGACGAACTCGGGGTCGTCGCCCGAGACGCAGGCTCGGAGTTGCCCGTCGTCGTCGTAGGCGTTGACGACCGCCCAGTCGTCGCCGAGCGTGAGTCCCAGGGCGACGTCGTCGGGGTAGCGGTAGAGTCGGAAGCCGTCGACGCGGAGGACGAACGCGAACTCGATGGGGTTCAGCGAGCGGGCCGTCTCGACGGTCTCCGCAGCGAGGACGAGGTCGGTGTCGACGCCCCGGAGGACGTGGTCGGCGTGGACGCGGTGGAACTGTCGGCTGAGGACGGGCGAGAGCATCCGGATGCGACTGCTCGACCGCGAGTCGAGCACGTCGAGATAGTGGTCGACGGCCGCCTGCGGGTACGTCGCCGTCGCCACCGTCCCGTCGACGTCGCAGAGCAACTCCGGGTCGGGGGTGTGGTCGGCGTCGGGGAGGTGGCCGAAGAACTGTTCGTACTCACAGAGCGTGTCGAGGGTGTCGAGGTAGGCGGCGTGACGCTCGGCGACCAGTTCCCCGACCGTCGTCAGCGCGTAGACGCCGCGACGTTTCTCGGCGAGGCCGCGGTCGACGAGTTCCGCGAGGTTCCGCTGGACGCTCCGGTGGGAGCTGTCGAGTGCGTCGGCGACGTCGCTCGGCGTGCCCGGCCTCGTCCGGAGTCGGGCGAGCAGCCGCCTCCGGTCCGGAGAGCCGGCGAGGAACCGTGCCAACTCGTCTGCGTCCATCGCCACGCCGGTTCACGGGGCGGCAAGTTAACTCTCACTCTCGTCGCCGACTCCCCGCGGTGAGGCGGTTCGAGCGACGATTCGCTGAGAGCGTTCCGCAAACACCTTATACGCCGCTTACGCTACTTCCCAGTGATTAGTGAGTATGCCGAGACCAGAGGTTCTCGAACGGATTAAAACGGCCGAGGAAGAGGCCGACGAGATTATCGAATCCGCCAAAGCGGAGCGCGAAGAGCGCATCGCCGAGGCGCGAGAGGAGGCGGACCAGATCCGCGAGGAGGCCCGCCAGGAGGCCGACGAGTTAGAGGAGAAACGCCTCGCGGAGGCGGAGACGGAGACCGAAGCCCGCCGCGAGGAGATCCTCGAAGAGGGTATCCGGGCCCGCGAGGAACTGGTCGCACAGGCCGAGTCCAACGTCGACTCGGCGGTCGACTACGTCTTGACACAGTTCGAGGAGGCGGTGGATGCTCAGACCTGAACAGATGAGCAAGGTCTCGGTGACGGGGTCCAAGCAGTTCATGGACGACGTCATCGAGACGGTCCACGACCTCCACCTGCTGGACGTCACCGATTACGACGGCAGTTGGGAGCAGTTCCAGCCGGGCGACCCGATGGAGGGCGCAGAGACGGCCTCCGACAAACTCGTCACGGTGCGCTCCATCGAGAGCATCCTCGACGTCAACGCCGACGACGCGGGTCCGTCCCGCATCGTCACCGACGACGCGCTCGAGGAGGAACTCGAAGACGTCCGCGCCCGTGTGAACGAACTCGACGACCGGCGCGACGAACTCCGGACAGAGATCCGCGAGGTCGACGAGCGCATCGACGCGATGTCGCCGTTCGCCGCGCTCGGCATCGACCTCGATCTCCTCTCCGGCTACGACACCCTACAGGTCGAGGTCGGCCGCGGCAAGCGCGACGCCGTCGACGCGGCGCTGGCTCGCGCCGACGAGATCGAGCAGTACGAGCTCTTCGGCGAGGGGAACGTCATCGCGGTCTTCGCCCGCCCCGCCGACAGCGCCGACGAGGACGCCCTCGCGGACGCGCTCGTCGGCACCGAGTTCGCCACGCTCGAGGTGCCGGAGGCCGACACCTCCCCAGAGGAGTACGTCGACGAACTCCGACACCGCAAACAGCAGCTCCGCTCGGAGCTCGATTCGGTCGAGGACGACCTCGAGGAGCTGAAACTCGACGCCGCGGGCTTCCTGCTGGCCGCCGAGGAGAAGCTCTCGATCGACGTCCAGAAGACGGAGGCGCCGCTCTCCTTCGCGACGACCGAGAACGCGTTCGTCGCCGAGGGGTGGATCCCCACCACGAAGTTCGGCGAGTTCGCGAGCGCGCTCGACTCGGAGGTCGGCAGCCACGTCGAGGTCGAGGAGCTCGAACGCGCGAGCTTCAAGAGCACGGGTCACGAGTCCGTCCGCGAACCGGTCGGCGACACCGGTTCGGGCGTCGCCGCCGACGGTGGGACGGACGTCGTGATGCAGAAAGACGACCCGCCGGTCGTCCAGAACAACCCGGGCGTCATCAAGCCGTTCGAGGTGCTCGTCAACGCGGTCGGTCGACCCAACTACCGCGAGTTCGACCCCTCGATCGTCCTGTTTCTGACGTTCCCGGCGTTCTTCGGGTTCATGATCGGTGACCTCGGCTACGGACTCATCTACGCCGCCATCGGCTACTTCCTCTACGCGAACTTCGACAGTCAGGGGATCAAGAGCATGGGCGGCGTCACCATCTTCGCCGGCATCTTCACCGCGCTGTTCGGGATCCTCTACGGCGAGATCTTCGGCTTGCACCTCATCTCGACGTACTTCTGGGAAGGCGCGCTGGGGATGTCGCACGCGCCGATGTTGAAGGGGCTCGCGCCCGCAGAGAAGGACTGGGCGCTCGGCTGGCTCACCGTGAGCGTGCTGCTCGGCATCCTCCACCTGAACGTCGGGTGGATCTTCGACTTCGTCGAGAACCTCGAACTGCACGACTTCAAGCACGCCATGTACGAGAGCGCCTCGTGGCTCCTGATGATGAACGGCCTGTGGGTGTGGATCCTCAGCGACGTCACGAAGGGGACCGCCCCGCAGTTCCTGTTCACGACGTTCTCCGCGGAGGGCGTCATCCCGCTGGGCTTCAACGGGTTCCCGGCTATCGTCGGCTGGGCGGGACTGGCCGTCTTCTTCGTCGGCCTCGGCCTGCTGGCCGTCGGTGAACCGGCGGAGCTCCCCGAGTTCCTGAACGTGCTCGTCAACGTGCTGTCGTACACCCGGATCGCCGCGGTGCTGCTGGCGAAGGCGGGGATGGCGTTCACCGTCAACCTGCTGTTCTTCGGGGCATACAGCCACGACGGCGAGTTCCACTTCATGCTCGACCACGGTCCGCAGTGGGTCATCGACCACTACGGCGCAGAGGCCATCATGTTCGGCGGGCTCATGCACGGCGGTGCGGCGAGCATCGTCGGCGGCCTGCTCGTGTTGGTGCTCGGCCACCTCCTCGTGCTCGTGCTCGGCGTGACGAGCGCCGGCCTGCAGACGGTGCGTCTCGAGTACGTGGAGTTCTTCGGCAAGTTCTACGACGGTGGCGGTCGCGAGTACACGCCGTTCGGCTACGACCGGCGGTACACGACCGAAGACTGAGCGGTATCCGACACCACCTCGTCTCTCTCGGTTTTTTCAACTCGACGAGCGGTTGCACCGAGTTCACACACCGCTCGTTGCGGCCATATTCGCCTCTGTCGACCTGCTTCCCGTCAAACGCTTTGGGAAGCTTTATGACTTCCCTGTGGACACATACGAACGTTCGGAGACGACCAATACGGCTATAGAGGACCTAACAATGTACGAACTCGCCAACATCGTCATGCAGGAAAGTGCAGCAAGTGGACCGGCTATCGGCGCACCCGCCGCCGCGGCGCTCGCCGTCGGTGCCGCCGCCCTCGGTGCAGGATACGCTGAGCGTGGAATCGGTGCCGCGGCCGTCGGCGCCGTCGCCGAGAACGAGGACCTCTTCGTGCGTGGACTGATTCTGACAGTCCTCCCGGAGACGCTCGTCATTCTCGCGCTCGTCGTCGTGTTCCTGGTCGGTTAAACGTCTTCTCTCCCCTTTCACAATGAGTTTGGATACTGTCGTTGAGGACATTCGAGACGAAGCCCGCGCGCGTGCGGAAGAGATTCGCAGCGAGGGTGAGGCCCGCGCCGAGGAGATCATCGCGGACGCCGAAGCGGACGCCGAGCGCATCGTCGAAGAGCGCGAGACGGCCGTCGAGAAGCAGATCGCCCAGGAGCGCGAACAGACGCTCTCCTCGGCGAAGCTCGAGGCCAAACAGCAGCGTCTGGAGGCACGTCGCGACGTGCTCCAGCAGGTGCGCGAGCAGGCCGAAGCGGAACTCGCTGCGTTGAGCGGTCAGAAGCGCGAAGCCCTCACCCGGAGTCTGCTCGACGCCGCCAGCGAGGAGTTCGACGAGGGCGCGACGGTACAGGTGTACGGTCGCGCCACCGACGAGACGCTCCTCACGAAGATCCTCGCCGACTACGACGGGTACAGCTTCGCCGGCGAGTACGACTGTCTCGGCGGCGTCGTCGTCGAGAGTACGTCCTCGCGCGTCCGTGTGAACAACACCTTCGACTCCGTCCTCGAAGACGTCTGGGAGGAGAACCTGAAGGAACTGAGCACCCGACTGTTCGACCAATGAGTACGTCCGGAAGCGCGAACCCGGAGTACGTCAACGCCCGCGTCCGTGCACGACGCGGCGCCCTGTTCAGCGACGAGGAGTACCGCAAGCTGACCCGCATGGGTCCGGCCGAGATCGCCCGCTTCATGGAGGAGTCGGAGTACGAAGAGGAGATCAACGCGCTCGGGAGCAGATACTCCGGCGTCGACCTCATCGAGTACGCGCTGAACCGCAACCTCGCGAAGCAGTTCGACGACATCCTCGACTGGGCAGAGGGTCGGCTGTACGACCTCATCGCTCGGTACCTCCGGAAGTTCGACGCGTGGAACGTCAAGACGATCATCCGTGGCATCTACGCCGACATCGACCGCGAGTCGATCGACGTGGACCTGATCCGCGCCGGCGAGTTCGACGACCGCTTCCTCGAACGCCTGCTCGATGCGAGCACCATCGAGGAGGTCGTCACGATGCTGCAGGGGACGATCTTCGGCGACCTACTGTCGGACGCCTACGAGGACTACGAGGAGACGGACGTGCTCGTCCCCCTCGAGAACGCCGTCGACCGCGCGTTCTACGAGCGACTGCTCGAAGGGCTCGTCGTCGACGAGGCGACACAGCAGTACCGCGAGTTCCTCGAAGCGGAGATCGACTTCCGGAACGCACGGAACGCGCTCCGACTCGCTCGCAGCGGTGCCGACATCGACCCCTCGGAGTACTACATCGAGGGTGGCAAACTGTTCAGCGCGACCGAACTGTCGCAGCTCGCGGCCAACCCCGACGAGCTGGTGACGCGCATCCGAGAGAGTACGTACGGCGACGAACTGTCCGTCGCGCTCAACGAACTCGAGGAGGCAGACAGCCTCATCGGCTTCGAACGCGCCCTCGAAGCGGCGTTGTTGGAGTACTCCGACACGCTCGGTTCTATCTTCCCGCTGTCGATCGGGCCGATCATCTCGTATATCCTCGCCAAGGAGCGTGAGGTAGAGAACATCCGTGCGATCGCCCGTGGCCGCGAGGCCGGGCTCGACGAGAACGAGATCGAACAGGAGCTGGTGATACTATGAGTCAGGAGATCGCCGTCATCGGCAGCCCCGACTTCACCACCGGGTTCCGCCTCGCGGGCGTTCGGAAGTTCGAGAACGTCCCCGAGGAGGAGAAAGACGAGCAGCTCGACGACGCCGTCGAGCGAACGCTCGCGAACGAGGACGTCGGCATCGTCGTGATGCAGGCGTCGGATCTCGACCATCTCTCCCGGACGGTCCGGAAGTCGGTCGAGACGAGTATCGAGCCGACGCTCGTCACCCTCGGCGGTGACGCGGGCAGCAGCGGCCTGCGCGAGCAGATCAAGCGAGCAATCGGTATCGACCTAATGGACGAATAACTATGAGTCAGGCAACACAGCAAGAGACCGTTCGTGAGGACGGTGTCATTCAGAGTGTGAGTGGTCCGGTCGTGACCGCCCGCGACCTTGACGCCCGGATGAACGACGTCGTGTACGTCGGTGACGAAGGGCTGATGGGCGAGGTCATCGAGATCGAGGGCGACCTCACGACCATTCAGGTGTACGAGGAGACTTCCGGCGTCGGCCCCAGCGAACCCGTCGAGAACACGGGCGAACCGCTGACGGTCGACCTCGGTCCCGGACTGCTGGACAGCATCTACGACGGTGTCCAGCGCCCGCTGGACGTGCTGGAAGAGAAGATGAACAGTCCGTATCTCGACCGCGGTGTCGACGCACCCGGCATCGAGATGGACAAGCAGTGGGAGTTCGTCCCCACCGTCGAGGAGGGCGACGAGGTCGCCCCCGGTGACGTCATCGGCACCGTTCCGGAGACGGTCACCATCGAGCACAAGGTGCTCGTCCCGCCGACGTTCGAAGGCGGCGAGATCACCTCCATCGAGGCAGGCGAGTTCACCGTCAAAGAGGTCGTCGCGGAACTCGACACCGGCGAAGAGATCACGATGCACCAGGAGTGGCCGGTGCGCGAGGCGCGTCCGTCGGAGACGAAGATGACGCCCCGCGAACCGCTCGTCTCCGGGCAGCGCATCCTCGACGGGCTGTTCCCCATCGCGAAGGGCGGGACGGCCGCCATCCCCGGTCCGTTCGGGTCGGGCAAGACCGTTACGCAGCACCAGCTCGCGAAGTACGCCGACGCCGACATCATCGTCTACGTCGGCTGTGGTGAGCGTGGCAACGAGATGACCGAGGTCATCGAGGACTTCCCGGAACTCGAAGACCCGACGACCGGCAACCCGCTGATGGCCCGGACGTCGCTCATCGCCAACACGTCGAACATGCCCGTCGCCGCCCGCGAGTCCTGTATCTACACGGGGATCACCATCGCGGAGTACTACCGCGACATGGGCTACGACGTCGCACTGATGGCCGACTCCACCTCGCGGTGGGCAGAGGCCATGCGCGAGATCTCCTCGCGTCTCGAAGAGATGCCCGGCGAGGAGGGCTACCCCGCCTACCTCTCGGCACGTCTCTCCGAGTTCTACGAGCGCGCCGGCTACTTCGAGAACATCAACGGGACCGAGGGGTCGGTCTCCGCGATCGGTGCCGTGTCGCCGCCGGGCGGCGACTTCTCGGAGCCGGTCACCCAGAACACGCTGCGCATCGTCAAGACGTTCTGGGCGCTCGACGCCGACCTCGCAGAGCGTCGGCACTTCCCGGCGATCAACTGGAACGAGTCGTACTCGCTCTACCGGAACCAACTCGACCCGTGGTTCATCGAGAACGTCCGCGACGACTGGCCCGAGGAGCGCCAGTGGGCGGTCGACATCCTCGACGAGGAGGACGAACTGCAGGAGATCGTCCAGCTCGTCGGGAAGGACGCCCTGCCGGAGGACCAGCAGCTCACCCTCGAGGTGGCCCGCTACCTCCGTGAGGCGTACCTCCAGCAGAACGCGTTCCACCCGACGGACACCTTCTGTCCGCCGGAGAAGACGTACCTCATCCTGACGGCGATCCACACGTTCAACGACGAGGCGAAGAAGGCACTCGACGCGGGCGTCCCCGTCGAGGAGCTCATCGCCATCGAGGCCGCGCCGCGGCTGAACCGTATCGGCGTCCAGGAGGACTACGAGGCGTACGTCGCGGAACTCAAAGACGAGATCACCGAGCAGCTTCGGGAGCTCTACTAATGAAAGAGTACCAGACCATCACCGAGATCAGCGGTCCGCTGGTGTTCGCCGAAGTCGACGAGGCGATCGGTTACGACGAGATCGTCGAAATCGAGACGCCGAACGGCGAGACCAAGCGTGGCCAGGTGCTCGAATCCTCGGAGGGCGTCGTCGCCATCCAGGTGTTCGAGGGCACCACCGGTATCGACCGAAACGCGTCCGTCAAGTTCCTTGGCGAGACGCTGAAGATGCCCGTCACCGAGGACCTCCTCGGGCGGGTCCTCGACGGGTCGGGTCAGCCGATCGACGGCGGCCCGGAGATCGTCCCCGACGAACGACACGACATCGTCGGCGCCGCGATCAACCCGTACTCCCGAGAGTACCCCGAGGAGTTCATCCAGACGGGCGTCTCGGCCATCGACGGCATGAACACGCTCGTTCGCGGACAGAAACTGCCGATCTTCTCGGCGTCGGGGCTCCCGCACAACGATCTGGCACTTCAGGTCGCCCGTCAGGCGACGGTGCCGGAGGACGAGAAGGGTGACGACGACGAGGACAGCGAGTTCGCCGTCATCTTCGGCGCGATGGGGATCACGGCCGAAGAGGCGAACGAGTTCATGGAGGACTTCGAACGCACCGGTGCACTCGAGCGCTCTGTCGTCTTCATGAACCTCGCGGACGACCCCGCAGTCGAGCGGACTGTCACGCCGCGTCTCGCGCTCACCACGGCCGAGTACCTCGCCTTCGAGAAGGACTACCACGTGCTCGTCATCCTGACGGACATGACCAACTACTGTGAGGCGCTCCGCGAGATCGGTGCCGCACGTGAGGAGGTGCCGGGTCGTCGTGGCTACCCCGGCTACATGTACACCGACCTGGCACAGCTCTACGAGCGCGCCGGTCGTATCGAGGGACGTGAGGGCTCTGTCACGCAGATCCCCATCCTCACCATGCCCGGTGACGACGACACCCACCCGATCCCCGACCTGACGGGGTACATCACCGAGGGGCAGATCTACATCGACCGCGCACTCAACAGCCAGGGGATCGAACCTCCGATCAACCCGCTGCCCAGCCTCTCGCGGCTGATGGACGACGGGATCGGCGAGGGGCTCACCCGCGAGGACCACGCCGACGTCTCCGACCAGATGTACGCCGCGTACGCAGAGGGTGAGGACCTCCGCGACCTGGTGAACATCGTCGGTCGCGAAGCACTCAGCGAGCGTGACAACATCTACCTCGACTTCGCCGAGCGCTTCGAGGAAGAGTTCGTCGACCAGGGGTTCGACACGGACCGGACCATCGACGAGACGCTCGACATCGGCTGGGAACTACTCTCGATGTTCCCGAAGTCGGAGCTCAACCGCGTCGACGAGGAGCTCATCGAGAAGTACTACCACGAGGAGAAAGAGACGGTCGAGGCGGAGGCTTAAACGCCTTCGCCCACTAGGAGGACCAAAGCATGGCCAAAGACGTCAAACCAACCCGCAAGGAACTGATGGAGATCGAGGATCGTATCGACCTCTCCGAGCGGGGCCACGACACGCTCGAACAGAAGCGTGACGGCCTCATTATGGAGTTCATGGACATCCTCGACCAGGCACAGGACGTGCGGGCGGGGCTGAGTCAGAACTACGAGGAGGCCCAGCGGACGCTCAACATGGCACGCGCCATGGAGGGTGACGTCGCGGTCCGCGGTGCTGCCGCCGCGCTCAAGGAGCATCCGGAGATCACGACGCAGTCGAAGAACATCATGGGCGTCGTCGTGCCGGAGATCGAGTCCAGCCGGGTCAGAAAGAGCCTCGACCAGCGTGGCTACGGGCTGCTCGGAACGAGCGCACGCATCGACGAGGCCGCCGAAGCCTACGAGGAACTGCTGGAGAGCATCATCCTCGCGGCGGAGGTCGAGACGGCGATGAAGAAGATGCTCGAGGAGATCGAGACGACGAAGCGTCGTGTCAACGCCCTCGAGTTCAAGCTCCTGCCCGAGCTGTACGAGAACCAGGAGTACATCGAGCAGAAGCTCGAAGAGCAGGAACGCGAGGAGATCTTCCGGCTGAAGAAGATCAAAGCGAAGAAGGAAGAAGAGGAGAAGGCCGACAAAGAGGCCGAAGCAGCCGAGACGGCGGACGTCGAAGCCGTCACGGCCGACGACTAGTCGCTTCACTCGCTTTTGGCGATGCACTGTCCCCACTGTTCTGTCGAGACTGTCGCGTTCGCCGTTCCGCCGTCGCTCCGCGAGTACGCCCCAGAGACGTCTCCCGCGGCGACCGTCTGTCCGCGCTGTCTCCGAGTCACGGCCGCCGAGACGGGTCCGGCGGACCCATCGTTCGACGCGCTCTCGCCGTCGTTCCCGAGCGGCGACGCCGGGGTCGCACTCGCGCTCCTCTGCGGGTTGCTCGACTCGCTGGCGCTCAACCGACGGGCCATCGAGGCGGTCGCCGAGGAGGCCGAACGGCACGGTGCCGACGTGTTCCTGACGCTCGATCGGCTCTCCGGAACCGTTCCGGAGCCGTACGTCGACCTCGACCGACGGCGCGACCAGCTCTCTCAGCTCCTCGAGTGAGCGACGGTCTTGTTAATCTAGAAATACTTTTACCGGAGCGGTCACCTTCTGAGCCACCCGTTCAGGCGTCGACGTAATGGTAGTCAGCGACGCAGACGGAGACAGGAGATGTCGACCGTCACGACCCGTTCCGACACGCTCGAGCGTACAGAGATCCACGACATCCTTCGCAACGACCGCCGCCGCCACGTCATCGAATCGCTGTGTGACCAGGGCGAACCGCTGTCGGTCCGTGACCTCTCGGAGACCATCGCGACCGCCGAGACGGGCGAACGGCCCGCGCCGCGGAACGTCCGTCAGAGCGTCTACGTCTCGCTCCACCAGACGCACCTCCCGAAGTTGGAGGAGTTGGGCGTCGTCGACTACGACGACGAGACGAAGGAGATCAGTCTGGCGGCGGCCGTCGACGACGTCACCGTCTACATGGAGGTGGTCCCGGAGAACGACATCTCGTGGGCGGAGTTCTATCTCGGACTCGGTGTGCTCGGCCTGTTGCTCGTCGTCGCGCACTCGCTGGGCGTTCCGACGGTCAGTGCGGTCGACGCCGCGGTCTGGACGACGGCCGTCCTCGTCGCGTTCGTCGTCTCGGCGACCTACCACCTCGCGACCCAGTCATCCGCGTTCACCGAGCGACTCTCGCAACTGCGGTGACGATCTCGTCGAACGTCGAGATTAATCGGCAATTAGCTTAGGCACCGTTCCCCGTATCGGAGGTATGGTTCGCACACGACCGCGCTGGACAGCCATCTCAGTTCCGCTCTGCCGGTACGTTCCCGGCCTGTACGTCGGGACGCCGAGACGGAACACGCTGGTCACGCTGGCGTATCTCGTGGCGCTCCTGACGGTTCTCTCTGCTCTCCTGTAGCGTCAGGCGAGCGATCGGCGGCTTTAGACGCCGGTCGAGTACCGGAGGATCCCCGCGATGCCACCGAAGGCGTCCATCAGCTGTTCGCCCTTCTCGAAGTCCGTGCTGATGAACTTCGTCTCGGTACCGCGCTGTTCGGCGATGCTCATCAGATGTTCGATCACGTCCTCGCGTTCGCGCATCTCGGTCGGTTCGCCGCACTCCGAACAGGTGTGGTCCGGCGTCTTGTGGCGGCTGTCGACGACCTCGAACTCCTCGTGCCCGTTCGGACAGTCGTAGACGACGACGTCGCTTCGCAGGTCCTCCGAGAGCAAGAGCCGGTCGACAGAGCCCATGACGAGGTTCTTCCGGGTCGGCTCGAACCCGTAGGTGGCCTCGTTGCCCTGGTGGAGCTTCTCGAAGAACTCCTCCATCTGGGATTTGTCCTTCATCACCTCCTGGTCGGCGAGCACCTCCTGTGCGGCGTCGACGAGGTCGTAGAGCCCGGACTCGTCGGTGTAGGAGATGTCGAACTTGCCGACGACCTTGTCTTGGAGCTCGTGGTGGAGATAGCCGCCGTCGAGGAACTCGTCTTTCGTCGGCGACGGGCCGCCGACGAGGATGCCGTCGAGTTCGTGGCGCTTCGCGACCATCAGGTCGTCGGCCATCTCGGCGACCTCCTGATAGAAGTTGTCGATGGCCTCCAGTCGCAGACGGGCGAAACGCTGGGCGGACTGACCACCTTTCCGCTGTTTGCCGGGGACGAGCGACGAGGCCGACTTGACGGGCTCGACGCGCTTGCCCTTCAGCCACCCGACGTTTGCCTCGCGGCGGTCGAGGACGATGAGGCCGAACAGTCCCTTGTCGGCCAGCATCTCCTCGAGCGGCTCCGTGAGGAACGCCGAGTCACAGTGATATCGGAACGACTCGACGGGCTGTGGCGGACTCTCCATCGTCCTCGTCACCATCTCGGTCTGCCCGCCGCCGCTGTCGACGGCACCGGAGAAGATGATGATGCCGTTCTCGGGGGGGAACGTGTCGTAGTAGCGGAGACGGTCTTTGATGCTCGTCAGTGCGTCCTGGACGTTCGTCCTCGTCTGTTTGGACTTGATGTTCGCCGCCTCGCTGTGCTCTTGGGTCACGTGGGCGACGACGTCGGAGATCTGTTTGTCCTCGGGGATGTAGATGGTGACGAGCTGGGTGCCGGAGCCCTCGTACTCCTGCAACTCCTCGATGACCTTCCGGAACTCGTACTTCCGTCGGTCCTCGCCCGCATCCTCGGCGTCACTACTCATTGTCGATACTAGCCCGGCCAGTGGCTAAGTAACCTTTGACTGTCGTCGCTCGTGACGGTGAAGCGCGCCGACCGCACCAAATCATCTCTCGAAGAGACTTTCTTTGTATCATGTCACTCTGTAAAAACTACATTTATATGCACGTCGTGGGACTCACAGATAACTCAACTATGGCTCGGGTAATCGCAGTCGCCAGCGCGAAAGGTGGCGTCGGCAAGACGACGACGACGGCGGCGCTCGGAACGACGCTCGCGGCGGCGGGGTACGACGTCGTCGCCGTCGACACGGATCTCGGGATGGCGAACCTCGGAGCGACGCTCGGTGTCGACGCCGACGGGGCGACCGTCCACGACCTCCTCGCGGGACGGGCGGACGCCGCGGCGGCGACCGTCGAGGGACCCGCCGGGCTCTCGGTCGTCCCCGGCGACACCGATCTGACGGCGTTTCCCGACGCCGACCTCGCGAGGCTCCGCACCGTCCTCGAGGCGTTCGCGGACGCCGACTACGTGCTGTTGGATACGGGTGCCGGACTGAGCCACGACACGGTGCTCCCGCTCGGTCTCGCGGACGACGTGCTCTTGGTCACCGACACGACGCCGAACGCCGTCGGCGACACGGAGAAGACGCGTCAGGTCGTCGACCGCCTCGACGGCTCCGTCGTCGGCCTCGTGGTCACGCAGGTCGACGCCGACGTCCCGGACGCCGATCTCCCGACAGACGGCGTCGACGCACCCCTGCTCGCGACGGTGCCGACCAGTCCGGTCGTCGCCGAGGCGACCGCGACCGGCGACGCGCTCGTCGAGAGCGACCCGGCGAGCCCGGTCGCGGCGGCGTACCGACGACTCGCTCGCGCAGTGACCGACGAACCGATCCCCGAACCGGACGTCGAGTCGCCCGAGACGACCGAGACGGACGTGGTCGACGAATCGGCGACCGGCGGCTCGGCGGTCGACGCAGGAGGCGCAGTCGACCGCGTGGAGACCGACACCGGTAGCGAGGCGGAGACCGCCGTTGCCGACGACGCGGCGGCCGGCGTGGACGGCGACGTTCCCGAGTCGGACGCCACAGAGGTCGGCGACGTTCCCGAGTCGGACGCCGATACGGTCGACTCCGCGGGAACCGACGAGAGCGAGGACGACTCGGACGTCGAAGCCGTCCCGTTCGCGGACGACGGCGACGCGGCGGACGACGAGGAGACGCTCGTCCCCGACGCCGAGGACGGGTCGTCGCCGACGGTGGACGGCGAGGCCGACGCCCCCGACGACGGTGTCTACACGACGTCGCTCGTCGACGAGGCGGAGGCGTCTTCGACCGAGGCGACCGACGAGGGAGCGGACGAGGTGACGGTCGAAGCGGAGTCTGAGGAGGCGGCGGCCGACGAGACGGGATCGGACGAAGACGAGGGCGACGACGACCGCTCGGGCTTCTTGGGTCGCCTGCTGGGGTGAACTCGCTCGCGCTCCCGCGTGCTGAAACGGGAAGTTCTTTTAGCCGTGTGGTCGGATTGCCGGTATGGCTAACAACGAATCGGTCTCGTTCTGGTGGATCGCACTGTTTCTGCTGCTCGCGCTCGGACTCGGTGCCGCCATGGTCTACGCCGTCGGCGGGAGCCTCATCGTCGCGTAGTCCGGACGAGCCGTTCTCACATCGAGTCGGGCGCTGCCACGCCGAGTAGCGACAGCGCGTTGGCGACGGTGTGCCGCGACGCGTCGACGAGTGCGAGGCGGGCACGCTTGGTGGCCTCGTCGTCGGCGTTCAGGACGGAGCACTCGCGGTAGAAGCCGTTGAACGCCTCGGCGAACTCCCGGGTGTAGGTGGCGACGGTGTGCGGTTCGAGATCGTCGGCGGCCCCCTCGACGACGGCGGGGAAGCGCGCGATGGTCCGCAGCAGCTCCTCCTCGGCCTCCGTCGACAGCACCGCGGGGTCGACGTCGGTCGGTTCGACGCCCGCCGCCTCGGCCTCGTCGAGGATGCCGCAACAGCGGGCGTGGACGTACTGGACGTACGGCGCGGACTGCGCCTCGAAGTCGAGCGCGCGGTCCCACTCGAAGGTGATCGCCTTCGTCGGCTGTTTGGAGACGATGTCGTACCGAACCGCGCCGATCCCGACCTGGTGGGCGATGCGCTCGATGTCGTCTTCGTCCAACTCGTCGTCGCGGATGCGCGAGTCGAGGCGTTTCTCCACCTCGTCGCGGGCGCGGTCGACCGCCTCGTCGAGCAGGTCGTCGAGGTCGACGCCCGTCCCCGCGCGGGTCGACATCTTCCCCTCCGGGAGGTTGACGTACGAGTAGATGGCGTGGTCGAGCTTGTCGACGTCGTTGCCGAGGATCTCGAGGGCGGCTTTGAGCTGTTCGGCCTGCAGTTTGTGGTCCTCGCCCAGTACGGTCACCGCCCGGTCGAAGTTCTCGAACTTCCACTCGTGGTGGGCGAGGTCACGCGTCGTATAGAGGGAGGTACCGTCAGAGCGCAGGAAGACGAGCTTCTTCTCGATGTCCCACTCGTCGAGTTCGAGCTGCCACGCCTCCTCCTCGAGGACGGCGTACTCGCTGTCTTTCAGGCGCTGAGCCACCTCCTGGGTGGAGCCGTCGAACATGAACGTCGTCTCCTTCACGAACTCGTCGAACTCGGCGGGGAGACGGGCGAGACACTCCTTCATCCCCGAGAGCACCTGATCGACGACGGTCTCGACGCGGGCGTACGTCTCCTCGTCGCCCTCCTCGAGCCCCTGGAGGATCTCGGCGATCTCGGCCTCGGCGGCCTCGACCTCCTCGGGGTCGCCCTCCTCCAGTACCTGATTCCCCTTGCGGTAGTAGCGCACGAGGTCGTATTCGACGCGGTCGCGCTCGGGTTCCGAGTCGAGGTCCTCCTCGTCGAAGGTCTCGTAGGCCCACGTGAAGACGGCCATCTGACGGCCGGCGTCGTTGACGTAGTAGTGGCGTTCGACGTCGTAGCCGGCGAAGTCGACGACGTTGGCGACGGCGTCGCCCAGGATCGGGTTGCGCGCGCGGCCGACGTGAACCGGACCAGTGGGGTTGGCGCTGGTGTGTTCGACGACGACGGACTCCCCCTTGTCGGGGAGTCGGCCGTACTCGTCGTCGCCGGCGGCGGCGAGCGTGTCGGCCAGATACTTCTCCGTGGTGTGGAAGTTGACGTACGGCCCGCCGGTGTCGACGTGGTCGATGTAGTCGTACTCCGCGACGGAGACGTGGTCGGCGATGTCGACGGCGATCTTCGGCGGCGGTGCGCCGACCTCGCTGGCGAGGCGGAACGCCACGCTGGATGCGAGTGTCGCCGGGACGTCTTCTGGCGGCTCCTCCACGCCGAGGTCGTCGGTCGGCAGCTCCATCGCCGACAGCGCGTCGGCGAGGGCGGCCTCGACCTCGTTACGGAACGCTCTGAACATGGAGTGTGCTTTTCGAGCGTCGGGTAAATGGGTTTCTAAGGGCTGTTGGTTCGTGTCACGGCGTGGCGAACCCGACGAGTCGTGGACCGCATCCCACGAACGAGCCGACCGCCGCGACCGACGCACTTAGATGGGAGACGGCCATAGCGGAGTTACCAACCGCGTCGTCGCCGTCCCGCTGGTCACGTCGACCGTCTCCCTCCTCTCCCCTCCCTCCCCATCTCATTTCTGTTACGCGTCTCAGTTCCGGTATGCTTATCACGAGCGGGGACGACGTGTCGCGTATGGCAGAAACGGCAGCAGCGACAGCCGTCGGACACGACGAACTCGCCGCCCTGAAGCTCGTCGCCCTCGACGGCGGACTCGCCGGTCCGGTGAAAGTCTCCTGTTCGACCCTTGCCGAGCGCCTCGACGCCTCCAGTCAGACCGCCTCGCGTCGCCTCCAACGACTCGACGAGGCGGGTTACGTCGAGCGCGACATCGTCAGCGACGGCCAGTGGGTCGACGTCACCGACGCGGGCGAGGCCGCGCTCCGCAAGGAGTACGCCGACTACCGGCGCATCTTCGAGGAGGAGGCCTCCGTCACGCTCACCGGCACCGTCACCGGCGGGATGGGCGAGGGCCGTCACTACATCTCGCTTCCGGGCTACATGGAGCAGTTCGTCGAGCGACTCGGCTACGAACCGTTCCCGGGGACGCTGAACGTCGATCTCACCGAGGAGAGCGTCCGCGCCCGCGCCGGGATGAGTTCGCTCGACGCCGTCCCCATCGACGGCTGGGAGGACGAGGAACGGACGTTCGGTCCCGCGTCGTGCTACGCGGCGACCGTCGAGTACGACGGCGCATCCTACGAGACAGCCCACATCATCGTCCCCGAGCGCACCCACCACGACGAGACGCAGTTGGAGATCATCGCACCGGATCGCCTGCGCGACCAACTCGGTCTCGAGGACGGCGACACCGTCTCCGTCCGCGTCGAGGAGGTTTCGCGATGAGCGGCCGGACGGGTGACCTCGCCGGAAGCGACGAGGAGCGAGAAGACGACGCCGTCGACCGCGCGCTCGCGGCGTTCCGGGACGGTCTCCCCGTGCTCGTCCACGACTTCGACGACCGCGAGGGCGAGACCGACATCGTCTACCCGGCCGGTGCAGTCACGGCCGACGCGGTCGCCCGTCTCCGGAACGACGCCGGCGGACTGGTCTGTACCGCGCTCTCGCACGACGCGGCGACGGCGATGGAGCTGCCGTTCCTCGACGACACCATCGACCACCCGAGCGCCGGCAGCCACGAACTCGGCTACGACGACCGCTCGTCGTTCTCGCTTCCTGTGAACCACCGCGACACGTTCACCGGCATCCCGGACGACGACCGGGCGCTGACCATCACGGAACTCGCTTCCGCGGCAGAGGCGGCCGTCGCCGGCGACTACGACGCCGCGGACTTCGCCGCCGACTTCCGCTCGCCCGGTCACGTCAACGTGCTCCGCGCCGCCCCCGGCCTCCTCGCGGACCGACAGGGTCACACCGAACTCGGCCTCGCGCTCGCCGCCGAGGCGGGACTTCCCCCCGCAGTCGTCGTCTGCGAGATGCTCGACGACGAGACGGGACGGGCGCTCTCGAAGGCGGCCGCCCGCGACTACGCGACCCGTCACGGCTTCGTCTTCGTCGACGGCGACCGACTCGTCGAACGCTTGGGCTAACCGTCACCCGAACAGTGACTTGATCGCCCGGACCGGGCGTCTGACAGTCCGACGCAGGCGCGTGGTGAGATTCGGCCTCTTCGACGACGAGTCGCTGTCGTCTCTCGTCTCCTGTCCGAACCGAATTCGGTCGGACGCGAGGCCCGGACACTGGTGCGCTTCGGGGAGGCGGTGATCACTGCAGAGTTTCTGCCCGCACTCGTTACAGGTGAACGGGAGGTCCTGCTGTGCGCCGCACATCTCACACTGAGCCATTTCGACCCTCGTACGCTCCAGAACTGCAAAACTCGTCCGGCCGTCACCTCACCTCGCCGATTCGTCCCGCCAACTTCGTTCCGCTTCCCACCCCACCCGTTCTCGCGCCTTCGTCGTGTCGACCAGGCTCTCGTAGCCGTCGAACCCCCCCGTTTCCACTCGAACGTCGACGTCGGGGTACTCTTCGGCGACGAGCTCCGCGGTCGGCAGGTCGACTGTCGTGTCGGGCGCGGCGGCCCAGAACGTCTCGTGGCCCTCGAAGTCGGCCTCGAGACATCGCCGAAAGAGTTCGGCGAGATCGGCGAGGTGGACGTAGGCGAACAGCGTGTTTCGGACGGAGTGGTAGTACGGAGCCTCGCGAATCGCGTCGAGCGAACGGTCGGCGTCGACGAGCGTCTCCGAAACCCACTCGTCGTCGACGACGATGGGGAAGCGGAGCGTGCTCACGGTCGGCCCGCCGTTCCGTCGCCCGACGCCCTCTGCGGTGACCTCCAGGACGCGCTTGCCGAGCGCGTAGGGGTCCCGCGGGTCGCTCGGATGCTCCTCGTCGACCGGGAGGTAGTCGAGTCGGACGGGGTCGGGGTCGTACCCCGCGCCGAGCGCGCTCATGCTGGAGGCGACCGCGACGCTGTCGATACCGAGGTTCTCGACGGCTTCCAACACGTGGTAGGTCGTCATCACGTTGCTCTCGAAGGTGACGTGACCGGGGCTGCCCTCGGGGTTGGGGACCATCCCGAGGTGGACGACGGCGTCGGCGTCGCAGGCGGCCAGCGATCCGTACACCTCGCCCGCGTCGAGCAGGTCGGTCCGGCGGTAGCCGTCGGCGACGTCCTCGCGTCGACTGCTGCGCGAGAGGTTGACCGTTCGGTAGCCGTGGTCGGCGAGTTCGCGGAGGACGCCGCGGCCGACCTGTCCGTTGCCGCCGGTGACGGCGACCGTGGTTCGTGGCGATGACATGGTTCTCCCGTCGTGGCCTCCGTTCAAAAAGCCGCACACGACCGAGTCGTTCCTCATGAATTTATAGCGGTCCCCGCCGATGGCCCGACTATGGGATTTGACGACATGGACGTCGACACCATCTGGATGGACGGCGAGTTCGTGGACTGGCAGGATGCACAGATCCACGTCCTGACCCACGGACTCCACTACGGTACCGGCGTCTTCGAGGGCGTCCGCTGCTACGACACCGAGAACGGTCCGGCCATCTTCCGCTGGGAGGAGCACCTCGAACGGTTCTACAACTCCACGAAACCCTACGACATGGAGATCCCGTTCGAACCGGACGAGTTGACCGAGGCGACGCTGGAACTCGTCGAGCGACAGGACCTCGAATCCTGCTACATCCGCCCCATCGCCTTCTACGGCTACGACACGCTCGGCGTCTCGCCCGGCGACTGTCCGACGAAGGTCGCCATCGCCGCGTGGCCGTGGGGCACCTACCTCGGCGAGGACGCCCTCGAGAACGGCATCAAGGTGATGGTCTCCTCGTGGCGCAAGCACGCTTCCAGTCAGATTCCGACGAACGCCAAGACGACCGGGCTCTACGTGAACTCCATGCTCGCCGGCGAGGAAGCCCGCCGCAACGGTTACCGCGAGGCGATCGTGCTCAACAAGGAGGGGAACGTCGCCGAGGGTCCCGGCGAGAACATCTTCCTCGTCCGCGACGGCGAGATCTTCACGCCCGGCCTCTCGGAGAGCATCCTCGACGGCATCACGCGCAACACGGTCATCACGCTGGCCGAGGAACGCGGCTACGAGGTCCACGACGACGTCTCCATCAGCCGCGGTGAACTCCACACCGCCGACGAACTGTTCTTCACCGGCAGCGCCGCGGAGGTCACGCCTATCCGGCAGGTCGACAACGTCGAGGTCGGCGAGCGCGGTCCGGTGACCGAGGAACTCCAACAGGCGTTCTTCGATCTCGTCGAACGACGCACCGAGGACCACGACGAGTGGTTCACCTACGTCTGAGCGGTCCGCTGAGCGGTTGAGACGCGCTGCTGTCTCACTCTCTCTCTCTCTCCTCGATCCCGTTCTCTCCGACATCCCCCGATCACCCCTTCGACCGACGACACCGACGCTCGGACGGAGTGGCGTGTCGTCGCGGTCGGCGACGGACGAACGGACCGACTGTCAGTTCATCCGGCCGAGGTCCTCGATCCCGCTCTCGTCGGTGACGTCGATGTCGACGCCCTCGTTGGTCTCGGCGAACCCGGCCGAGAGGATGCGCGTCAGCGCCTCTTCGACCTTCTCGTTCGTCTCCTCGATGCGGTGCGGTTCGACCTCCATCACGAACCCGGTGGTGATGTTGGGTGCCGTCGGCATGAAGAGCACCACACGGCCGTCGGAGGTGGTTTTGCCCGTCTTGAACGCGGTCATCCGGATGCCGGTCCACACTTCGAGTTGCACGGGTTTCTGGAGGTCCTCGGTCCCCGTCAACGCCGTCTCGACGGCGAGTTTGGAGGCGTTGTAGACGACCCGGACGACCGGGACGCGGTTGATGACGTTGTCGATGGCACCCTCCCCGAGTCGACCGATGGTGGTCCGCATCAGGTAGCCCACGGCCAGCGTCAGCATCGCGAAGACGACGAGGACGATGAGCACTCGGACGACCGGGACGTAGTCGGCGGGAACGTAGTCCGGGAGACCGATTTTGTCCATGAACGGCAGGGCGACGAGCTTCTGGTAGAGCCAGCTGACGACGAACGCGAGGACGACGAGAGGGATGAGGACGACGAGACCGCTCGCGATGTCGCGTTTCCACGTAGACATTCGTTGTCGGGGTATGCGAGGGCCGCCCTTATCAGCGCTTCTACCTCGCGCGCCGTTGTGTTTTCTGAGAGTGGGGTGAAGGAAATTCTGAGAGTGGGGTGAAGGAAACGCTCGGACGGTCCGTCGCCCGGCGCTCCGGCTACTGACCGACGACGGCCCGGAGCGCGAACAGCGCGTTCTCCTTCCGTTCGCGAACGCGCCGGGAGAAGTAGGAGAACCACTTGCCACCGTAGGGGGCGTACTGCCAGACCTCGTAGCCGTCGGCCGCCAACTCGCGTTGGGCGTCCTCGCGAACCCCCATCAGCATCTGGATCTCGAAGTCGGTGCCGTACTCCTCGTGGAGGTCGACGGCGAGATCGATCATCTCGGGGTCGTGGCTGCCGACGGCGATGCCGCCGTCGAACTGTTCGAACATGTACTCGAGGTACTCGCGGTACGCGGCGTTGACTTTCGACTTCTCCTTGTAGGCGACCTCGCGTGGTTCGTCGTAGGCTCCCTTCACCAGTCGAATCTTCCCGGGGACGTCGGCGAGGCGTTCGAGATCCTCTTTCGTCCGCTTGAGGTTCGCCTGCACGCAGAGGCCGACGCCGCCCTCGAACTCGCGGGCGAACTCCTCGAAGGCGTCGAGCGTGACGTCGGTCGTCGTGTAGTCCTCCATGTCGCACCAGACGAACACGTCGTGGTGGTCGCCCGCCTCGACGACGGCACGGAAGTTCTCGCGGAACACGTCGTCGCCGGCGTCCAGCCCGATCTGGGAGGGTTTCACCGAGACGCAGGCGTCGAGGTCGGTGCCGCCGATGTCCCGGATCAGTTGGACGTAGGTCGCTGTGTCCTGGTCTGCCTCGGCGCGGTTGTCGTAGTGTTCGCCGAGGAGGTTGAGAATGACCTTCACGCCGTCCTCGTTCGTCTGTCGGACGTGGTCGAACGCCGCCGCCGGCGTCTCACCCGCGACGAACCGACTGGCGATGGGGGGGATCATACGACGGAACTTCCGGTCCGGTATTTAAATCCGTTATCGTTCTCGCCTCACACGTCGTGGACGCAGTCGTCGTGCCGTCGTTCGTCGACGGACGTCTGTCGCGACCCTCGTCTCACCGCGGGTCGTCCAACCGCGCAGTCGACCGAAACGCAGGGGATTATATCCTCCCCCCGACACCTCCCCCTATGTTGCGTACACTCGTCCTACAGGCGTTCTGGACGATGCTCCCGGCGTACGTCCCGAACAACGTCGCGGTGCTCGCCGGCGGCGACAAGCCGATCGACGGCGGACTGACGTGGAACGGCAACCGACTGCTCGGCGACGGGAAGACCTGGCGCGGGACCCTCGTGGGGACGCTCGCCGGCGTGGTTCTGGCGCTCCTCCTCGACGTGGCTCGCGAGTCGATCGAGACGCGACTGGACGTGACGCTGCCAGTCTTCTCGGTGAAGTCGGCGTTCGCGCTCTCCTTCGGCGCGATGCTCGGCGACATCGGTGCGTCGTTCGTCAAGCGCCGCAGCGGTCGCGAGCGCGGGGCGGCGTTCCCCGGCCTCGATCAACTCGACTTCGTCGTCGGCTCGCTCGGCCTGACGGCCGCCGTCGCGCCGACGTGGTTCCGGACGGTGTTTCGGATTCCCGTGCTCGTGGTCGTCGTCGTGATGACGCCCGTGCTGCACGTCGTGACGAACATGGTCGCGTACGTGTTGGGGTTGAAGGACGAACCCTGGTAGCTCCGTTTTAGACCGGGTCCTGTTGCTCTCCGGGTTCGGGACCGACAGCACTCGACGACGGCTCGAACGACCCGGTGGAAAAGATCAGGCTCCCCGGAGACGGGTCAACTTCGACAGGCTGGACAGTTTCCGTCTCGGATATACTCTGCGAGCGCACGGTTGCCACAGTGCGGGCACTGCTCGTATCGGTGCTTCGATCGTCTGGGTTTCGGTGACGTCTCGACCACGTCGAGTCAACTCCGTTCCAACCGTTGTCAACAACTACCAAACAGGTCGTGGTTGTTATGACGCCCTCTTTATCAACGAGCTGAGCTCGCTCGGGAGCGTCTCCGTTCCATCGACGGCCAACCACCCCGTTTATACCCTTCCACCGTTCCACAACGAGTAATGGCGAACCAGGAACTCATCCAGGCGCTGCGCGACGCCGACGCCGTCCAGTTCGGCGAGTTCGAACTCTCCCACGGCGGCACCAGCGAGTACTACGTCGACAAGTACCTCTTCGAGACCGACCCCCACTGTCTCGAACTGATCGCCGAGGCGTTCGCCGAGCGACTCGACGACACCAAACTCGCCGGTGTCGCTCTCGGTGCGGTCCCGCTCGTCGCCGTCACGAGCGTCGAGACGGGCAACCCCTACGTCATCGCCCGGAAGAAAGCCAAGGAGTACGGGACGGCCAAGCGTATCGAAGGGCGACTGGAGGAAGGCGAGGAGGTCGTCATCCTGGAAGACATCGCGACGACCGGTCAGAGCGCCGTCGACGCCGCGGAGGCGCTCCGCGACGCCGGTGCGAACGTCTCCCGCGTGATCGTCGTCGTCGACCGCCAGGAGGGGGCCGACGAACTGCTGGCGGAACACGACCTCGAACTCGACTCGCTGCTCTCGGCCTCGGAGCTGCTGGCCGATCGATAGCCGCTCGTCTCTCTGTTCTCGCCCGTCGCCGAGTCGTCTCCCTCGCTCCCCCGTACCGCCGCCGTGTGATGCAGTCCCACACAACTGTGTGTATCTCAGCACTCCTCTGATATCGAAGTGTTCATGCTTGCGCAAACGCGAGTACTACGGCATGAACCGAGCAGAGAAGGCCGCCCTGCAGTTGCAGGCGGTCGCCGTCCTGCGGATGCTCAAAGAGACGCGGACCTACGACGAACTCTCGGAGGTGACAGGCCTCCCGGCGGGGGACCTCAACCGCTACGTCAACGGTCACGTCCTCCCCGGCACCGACCGCGCCCGCGAAGTCGTGGAGGGGATCGGTCGCGACGCGCTCTCGACCGAACTGGAGGCGCGCGTCGAGTTCGACGACGAGGGCTACGTCGACAACTCCGGCGTCGTCTTCGACCAGTCGTTCCTCGACCTGGTCGCTCCCATCGCCGCCAACGCCTTCGGTTTCGAACGTCCCGACGTGGTGTTGACCGCGGCGACCGACGGGATCACCCTCGGGGCGGCGATGGCCAGCTACTTCGACGCCCGTCTCGCCTACGCCAAGAAGTCCAAGGAGACGGCCGTCGAGGAGTTCATCGAGTCCCGTCAGCGACTCGCCTCGGGCATCGAACTCACCTACTACCTCCCGGCGAGTGCGCTCACCTCGGGGCAGCGCGTGCTCGTCGTCGACGACCTCATCCGCTCGGGCGAGACGCAGGAACTGCTCCTCGACATCGCCCTGCAGGCCGACGCCGACGTCACCGGCGTCTTCACGCTCATCGCCGTCGGCGACGAGGGCACCTCGCGCGCCGAGGAGATCACCGACGCCCCCGTCGGGGCGCTGACGACGTTCGAGTCGTCGACTCGCTGAAGAAACGCGCCGACTGCGTGGCGGTGTTTCGCACACGACTCCCGAATCGGCGGGCTTAAGCGACTGTTTCTGTTCCCCGAGAGAGGAACCAGTACATGGGAGTTCGCGACTTCTTCGACCTCGACGCCCACGGAACAGACGTCCGAACGGAGGCGCTCGCCGGGCTGACCACCTTCCTGACGATGAGTTACATCGTCGTGGTCAACCCGGCCATCCTCGCGGCGGTGCCCGGCGAGGACGGCAAACCGGGTATCGCCGTCGCGAACGCAGCACCTGGCGAGGTGTTGCAGATGCTCGCGGTCGTGACTATCCTCGCCGCGGCGACGGGGACGCTCGTCATGGCGCTGTACGCCAACCTCCCGTTCGGCCAAGCGCCCGGGATGGGACTGAACGCCTTCTTCGCGTTCACCGTCGTCGGCGCGCTCGGCGTCTCGTGGCAGACGGCGCTCGCCGCCGTCGTCGCCGAGGGAGTCCTGTTCGTCCTGCTCACGGCTATCGGTGCGCGCGAGTACGTCATCCGACTCTTCCCCGAACCGGTGAAGTTCGCCGTCGGCTCCGGTATCGGGCTCTTTCTCGCCATCGTCGGTCTCCAGGAGATGCGGCTCGTCGTCGCCGACTCCGCGACGTTGGTCACGCTCGGCGACGTCGCATCCGACCCGGTGGCGATGCTCTCCGTGGTCGGCCTGTTTCTCACTTTCGCGCTCTACGCCCGTGGGATCCGCGGCTCTATCGTCGTCGGCATCCTCGCGACGACGCTGCTCGGCGGTCTCGCGACGTACCTCGGTCTCGTCGACTCCGGCGTGCTCGCGATCGACGCGGTCAGAGAGGGTACTATCGCGCTCTCCGAACTCCCCGGTGTAACCTACGACGTCTCGCCGCTGGCGTTCGCGTTCGTCGACGGTCTCTCCCGCGTCGATCCGGCGACGTTCGCGCTCGTCGTCTTCATGCTGTTCTTCGTTGACTTCTTCAACACCGCGGGCGCGCTCGTCGGCGTCGGACAGGTCGGCGACTTCCTCGACGACGACGGCAACTTCCCCGACGTCGACAAGCCACTGATGGCCGACGCCGTCGGCACGACGGTCGGCGGAATGCTCGGGACGTCGACAGTCACCACCTACATCGAGTCCGCGACCGGTGTCGAGGAGGGCGGTCGAACCGGTCTGACGGCCCTCGTCGTCGCCGGACTGTTCCTCGCCGCACTCCTCGTCGTTCCGCTGGCGGCGGCGATTCCGCTCTACGCTTCCCACATCGCTGTCGTCGTCATCGGTGTCGTCATGCTCCAGAACGTCGTCGACATCGACTGGAACGACATCACCCACGCCATCCCCGCGGGCCTCACGATCCTCGTGATGCCGTTCACCTACTCCATCGCCTACGGTATCGCCGCGGGTATCGTCTCCTACCCGCTCGTGAAGGCTGCCGCCGGCGACTACGACGACCTCCGGGCGGGCCACCTCGTGCTCGCGGGGACGTTCGTCGTCTACTTCGCCGTCCGGATGAGTGCTGTCAGCTGACGGCGACGGCGGCCGAGCCCGCTCCAGCCGTATGTGTGCACACCCATGCCATATACGGATTTTCGACCGGCGTCTATACGAAGAAAATATGCATCTATGTGCACACATGCCTGCCGCCGATAACAACGCTTAAATGCATAATCACGGCTATGCACTATATGGGGCTCACAGAGTACTTCGACCTCGACGCACACGACACGACTGTGCGGACCGAGGTCATCGCAGGCATCACCACGTTCCTGACGATGAGTTACATCGTCGTGGTCAACCCGGCCATCCTCGCCGGCATCCCGGGGACGAAACCGGGCATCGTCATCGACGGTTTCTCGCCGACGCAGGTCCGGTCGATGCTCGCGGTCGTGACCATCGTCGCCGCGGCGACGGCGACGACCATCATGGCGTTCTACGCGAACCGCCCGTTCGCGCAAGCGCCCGGGCTCGGACTGAACGCCTTCTTCGCGTTCACCGTCGTCGGCGCGCTCGGCATCCCGTGGCAGACCGCGCTCGCCGCCGTCGTCGTCGAGGGCGTACTGTTCATCCTGCTCACCGCCGTCGGCGCTCGCGAGTACGTCATCAAACTGTTCCCGAAACCCGTGAAGTTCGCCGTCGGCACCGGTATCGGGCTGTTCCTCGCCATCATCGGCCTCCAAGAGATGGGGATCGTCGTCGCCGACAGCGCGACGCTCGTCACGATGGGGCAGGTCGCCTCGAACCCCGTCGCCGTCCTCTCGGTGGTCGGTCTCTTCCTGACGTTCGTCCTCTACGCCCGCGGTATCAAGGGTGCGATCATCCTCGGCGTCCTCGTCACGACGGTGCTGGGGTGGCTGGTCACACAGGCCGGACTGGTCGCTCCCGACGCCGGTCTCGTCGCCGAGTCGACCAGCGCGACCTACGACATCACGCCGCTCGCCGGCTCCTTCCTCGAGAGGCTCGGAGACATCGAGGGGTTCGCCTTCGCGCTCGTCGTCTTCACGTTCTTCTTCGTCGACTTCTTCGACACCGCCGGCACGCTGGTCGGAGTCGGACAGGCGGGTGACTTCCTCGACGACGAGGGGAACCTCCCGGACGTCGACAAGCCGCTGATGGCCGACGCCGTCGGCACGACGGTCGGCGGGATGCTCGGCACCTCGACGGTCACGACCTACATCGAATCCGCGACGGGCGTCGAGGAGGGCGGTCGGACCGGCCTCACGGCACTCGTCACCGCCGGGCTGTTCCTCGCCTCGCTCGCGCTCGTCCCGCTGGCGGCGGCGATCCCGCTGTACGCCTCCCACATCGCGCTCGTCGTCATCGGCGTCGTGATGCTCAGCAACGTCGTCGACATCGACTGGAACGACATCACGCAGACCGTCCCGGCCGGGATGACCATCCTCGTGATGCCCTTTACCTACTCGATCGCCTACGGCATCGCCGCGGGCATCATCTCCTACCCGCTCGTGAAGGTCGCCGCCGGCGAGTACACCGACCTCCGGGCGGGCCACCTCGCGCTCGCGGGCGCGTTCGTCGTCTACTTCTTCGTCCGGACGAGCGGGCTGCTGGCCAGTTCGGTCTGAGCGACGGCTCCGCCGCGCCGCCGACCACAAAGCGTTTCAACACCCGCTACACCTGCTTCTACTGTGAACGACGCCCTCCCATCCCGGCGATGGCTCGCACGTGGGGCCGTGATACTCGTCGTCCTCTCGCTCCTCGCGCCAGCAGGCATCGCCGCGGTCACCGGAACCGACGACAGCACAGATCTCGCCAGCGGAACGGTGACCGACCCGGCCAACGGATCGACGGTCGTCGGCATCCAGGGGTTCCACTTCAAGGACCGGGGTGCCGAGAAGAAACCCGCGCGGCTCGTCTCGGCCGACGAGAACGCCGACACCGAGTGGGTTCACACGGGCATCGAGGACGACGTCTCGTGGTTCTACGACGTCGACCCGCTGGACAACGGCAACCTGCTCGTCGTCTCGACGAAACCCGCACACACGCTCGTCTACGAGTTCGACCCCGACACCGAGGAAGCCGTCTGGGTCGAACGACTCGACACCGACGACACCCACGACGTCGACATGATGGAGAACGGCGACCTCGTCGTCGCCGACATGCGCAACTGGGAGAACGGCACCACCGAGGACCGTATCTTCATCTACAACCGGACCACAGACGAGATCACGTGGGAGTGGCAGTTCAAGAACCACTACCCCGAGAACACCGACGGCGGCTACAACGAGGACTGGACGCACGTCAACGACGTCGACGTCATCGACGAGCATCGCCTGCTGCTCTCGCCGCGGAACTTCGACCAGGTCGTCGTCCTGAACCGGACGACCGGCCAGATCGAGGACCGCCTCGGCAGCGACGGCGACCACGACACGCTGTTCGAGCAGCACAATCCCGACTATCTGGAGTCGGAGAACGGCACGCCCACCATCCTCGTCGCCGACAGCGAGAACGACCGCATCGTCGAGTACGCCAAACAGGGTAGCAACTGGACGCTGACGTGGGAACTCGGCGGCCCGGGACAGCTCAACTGGCCGCGTGACGCCGACCGCCTCCCCAACGGCAACACGCTCGTCACCGACTCGCTGAACCACCGCGTCATCGAGGTGACGCCCGAGGGCGAGATCGTCTGGGAGTACTACGCGACGTGGGGGCCGTACGACGCCGAGCGCGTCGCCCACGGCGGGTCGTCGAACGGGCCGACCATCGCCGACATGAACGCCAGCGGGAGCTACGACGTCACCGGCAGCGCCGGCCTCCAACCTGGAACGGGCGAGGGGAAGACGTTCGCGGCGCAAGTCGAGTCGACGTTCGCCAGCACCCCGCTGGCCGACTCCGCCTCGGAGTTCGCCGCGACGTGGTCGCACGTCACTCCGTGGGTCCGTCCGACCTGGATGTCCGGGTGGGACCTCTTCTTCACCGCTCTCGCCGCGCTGGCGCTTCTTGGCTGGGGAATCGCCGAGATCGTCTATCAGCGCCGCCGCATCGTCGGTCGCGCTCGGTCGCTGACCGGCAGTCGCTGACCGACGTCACTCGAACACGGTCTGTCCTTCTCTCCGCTCTCTGGCCCCGTCTTCCACGCCTGACTCCGTGTGGCGTTTCGGGGACACACCTCCACGCCCGACTGCGTGTGGCGTTTCGGGAACACACCACCACCGTGTTCTTAAGTCCCCGTTTCTAACGTGGAGTCGATGGCAAACCTCGAACTCTACGAACTCGAAGGCTGTCCGTACTGCGCGAAGGTCAAGAACAAGCTCGCCGACCTCGGCCTCGAGTACGAGTCACATCTGGTGCCGCGCTCGCACTCGGAGCGAACCGAAGTGAAGGAGGTCAGCGGACAGACCGGCGTGCCGGTGCTCGTCGACGAGGAACACGGCGTCGAGGGGATGCCCGAGAGCGACGACATCATCGAGTATCTGGAGGAGACGTACGGCTCCAGCGCGAGCTGATCGTCGACTCACACCGCGGCAGCGTCGTAGCTCTTTCTCACGGCTGGAAACAGCGTGTCGACGTCGTCGGCCGTCACCGCCACCGTCGTCCACGAGGCGACGGCGCGCCCGTTCGCGACGAACGGCGACACCCGGTGTGTCGCCGCCAGCCGTCGGCGGTCCTCGTCCGGGAGTCGCGTCAACGAGACTCCCTGGTCGCTCACGACGGCGAAGAGTTCGCTCTCGACGAGATACGACGGCCAGCCGAACGTCGTGTGACTCGACACGGCCGGCCACGTCAACACCTCTCGCTCGAACGCCGCTCGGAGCGACGAGAACGACTCGGAGAACTTGTCCACCCTCGTGGTAGGCCCGACAGAGAGATAACGTCGCCGTCTAGCTCTCGGCGGGTTCGCGGGCCCGTTCGCGGAGGAGGTCGCGGATCTCGTCGGGGTCGTCGATCGACGCGAGCTCCTCGCAGCTGACGATGGCGGTTCCGTCGACCGACTCGCGCTTCGAGCGCTCCTCGGTGAAGTAGACCGAACGGGTGCGGGTCACCTCCCCGATGGAGGACATGATGCGGGCGCGCTTCTCGGCGCTTCTCGTGAACGCCGAGTGCCCCGTCAACATGTTCCCCTCGCGGTGGTCGCTGTCCTCGCTGACCGCCTTGAACGGTGCGCGAGCGGTCGGGTGGACGGTAAAGCCCGCGCGGGTCAACACGGAGAGTACGTGCTCGTCGTCGGGGTCGACCTGCGGGTCTTCGGGCGTCGGGTCGGCGTCGCGCACCTCCTCGGCACCCTCCATCACGTTGACGGGGCTGCTGAACGGCTTGCCGAACAGCTCCTCGAGTTGGATCGCCACCTCGACGCTCGCGTTCATGCCGTCTTCGTACTTCGAGACGGTGCGGCGGGAGACGCCGAGTTCGGTCGCGAGCCGTCCGAGACTCCAGCCGCGACGCTCGCGTTCGTCGGCGATGACGTTGCCGTCGATGTTGACGTACAGCCCGCCCGGTGCTGCGTAGATGAGCGGCGGCACCTCCTCGACGAACAGATCCATCGCCGTGTCGGGGTTGAGTACCGGGACGCCGTGGCGGAAGTACACCACGCCGGGTTTCAGATCCTCGTCGCGGGTGCGAAGCCCGATGACCATCGGCGTCGCGTCCAGATAGGTGCCGAGTCGTCGCATCTCCGCGCCCGTCTCTGCGTCGAACGCGTCGATGTTGCCCAGAATCTTCACGAGGACGAGGTCCTCACCTCGCCGGGCCGCGAGGTCGAAACTCTTCGGTCGGATCGCACAGCGGTCGCTCACGACGAATCCGGCGTCGTGGAGCATCGCCGTGAGGTTGTCGACCAAAACTGCCCGGGACATAGGGGGGAATAGGAGATTCTCGACATATAACGGTTGTGTCCCTCACCCGTCCCCCGTCTTTCGATTCACTCCCGGTCTTTCCGGTGCAATTATATAGCAGTTCACGACGCGAAAACGGCTTTACCGTCCTCTGATTACGCCTCTGCGATGACCGTCATCGGCCTCGACGACACCGACTCCCGCGAACAGGGGATGTGTACGACCTACCTCGCGGCGCTCGTCGCCGACGCTATCGAGGCGGCCGGTGGCACCGTCTTCGAGCGCCTTCTCGTCCGACTCAACCCCGCCGTGAAGCACAAGACACGGGGCAACGCCGCGCTCGCGCTCCACACCGACGTCGACGTCGCCACCGCCACCGCCGTCGTTCGCGACCGTCTCGACCCGCTGGCCGTCGTCGACGACCCGCGGACGAGTCCCGGCCTCGTCGTCGCCCCGGGCGACCCGGCCGACGTCCCGGACCGCGTCGCCGAGTTCGCCCGCGACGCGCTCCGAGACCACCACGCCATCGCCGACGCCGTCGCCCTCGCCGACGAGGTGGGCTACCACCACGAGGGGTGGAAGGAGGGCCGCGGCCGGATCGGCGCGCTCGCGGCGGTGGGCGCACACGCCGCCTTCGACGAGTGGACCTACGAACACGTCTCCTACCGGGCGTTCGACCGCTGTGGGACGCCCCGCGAGGTCGACGACGACTCGGTGTTCGCCGCCGCCGACGCGGGCTATCCCGCCGTCTGGGACACCGTCGACCGCGAGGAGGGAGGGGCCGTCTGCGTCCCGCACGCGCCCGGCCCCATCCTCTACGGGATCCGCGGCGACGACCCCGCGGCCGTCCGCGACGTCGCCGCCCGGATCGACGGCGAACGCGTCGACCGGACGGCGCTGTTCCGGACGAACCAGGGGACCGACGCCCACCTTCGATCGGGAGACGGAGACCTCCCGGACGACGACCTCGCAGACGGCGCGGCCTACCGACTCGACGGCGCGGTGGTCTCGTCGCCGGAGACGCGACCGGGCGGCCACGTGTTCTTCGACCTCGAACGCGAGCGCGACGACGGCCGAACGCTCCCGTGTGTGGCGTTCGAACCGACGAAGCGGTTTCGCGACCGAGTGCGCGCTCTCCGAGTCGGCGACCGACTGACGGTCTGTGGCGAACTGTCGGACGGGACGCTCAAACTCGAGAAGTTCGCCGTCCGCGGGTTGCTCCGAACCGAACGCGTCACGCCCGACTGCCCCGACTGCGGGCGGTCGATGAAGAGCGCGGGGCGGAACCAGGGGTATCGCTGCCGGGACTGTGGGACGACCGAACCCGGAAAGGTGACCGTTCCGCTCGCCCGCGACCTGGAGACGGGGTGGTACGAGGTGCCTCCCTGCGCCCGAAGACACGTCGCAAAGCCGCTCGTCCGCGGCGGGTTCGACGCTCAGGTCCACCCAGAGCGGTGAGACGGCGACCGGAAACCACCGGTTTCGGAAGTGTGCGACCCCACTGCCGCCCACCTCGATCAGACACCGTCCGCCGCCGGTTTGCCACGTGCTAACCGTCGGTTTCTCGGAACAAACGTGTGCTTAGACTGGAAATAAGCCAGCCTGTGGCTCGTTTAACCGGGCCATAGCAAAGGGGGTCTCGGACGAAGGAGAGAGTGTAGCGCAGCGCCCCCAGGTGGTCTCCACCGGGGCAGACAGGAGCAATCACATGAGCACTCCCGACAACTCCACCGAGGCTGAATCGTCCGCACCGCGTCGTGCCGGGCTCAACCGGTGGCCCGTCTTCGACGTCGAGTACGTCATCGAATCGAGCGAGACCGGCCACGATCAGTGCACCCTCTATCCACGAGAGGTCGACGACGACGACATCGTCGGCGCGTGGATCGCCGCAGACGAGGGTTCCTACGTCAGCCTCGCGGAGACGCGCTGACGACGTCGCCCGCTGTCTTCCCCCGATCCTCGTTCGACGTTCACGCGTGAGGCGTCTCCCGGACGCACTCCACGCGTTCTTCCCCCTCGAAACCGAACTGCCGAGTGACCACGCCGCTCCGCACGTTCGAGTGTCCAACGCCGCCAGTTCCCGCTCAGCCTTTCAGTCCGCTGCCGGTCAGCGGGACCACGACGTCGCTGTCGGCGTCGAGCACTCCCCGTTCTCGATACGCCCGAAGCGCGGCGGGCGCGACTGCACACGTCGGTTCGGTGTAGAAGCCTCGTTCGTGCAACCGTTCGAGTTCCCGCTCGACGGCGTCCGCGTCGAGCGCGATGGCGTCGCCGTCGGTCTCGACGACCGCCTCCAGTATCTCTTCGCGGCGCACCGGGTCGCGGATCTGGATGCCGTCGGCGACGTCGTTCGTCCCCTCCGACGCCCCGTGTAGCTCCTCGGCGATCGGCGCGTAGCCGTTGGCCTGTGCGCCGAGCAGTCGCGGCATCCGGTCGGTCCACCCCGCCTCCAGCAGCGCGCGGAACCCCCGATACGCGCCGAGGAAGAGCGTCCCGTGTCCGAGCGGCGTCACGACGGCGTCCGGTACCTGCCAGTCGCGTTGGCGGGCGATCTCGTAGGCGACGGTGGCGGTGCCGGCGAAGAACGCGGGGTTCCACGCGTGGCTGGCGTACCAGCCGTCGCCCGACGAGACGGCGTCGAGACAGGCGTCGGTGACGTCCTCGCGGGAGCCTTCGACGCGGACCGGCGTCGCGCCCGCCCGCTCGATGGCCCGGAGTTTCGACGCCTTCACCGACGCGGGAACGTAGATGTCGGCGTCGATGTCCGCACGGGCGGCGTACGTGGCGATGGCGGCACCCGCGTTGCCCGAAGAGTCTTCGACGACTTTCTCGACGCCCAACTCGGCCGCTCGCGACAGCGTCGTCGTCGCGCCGCGGTCCTTGAAACTCCCTGTCGGGAAGACGTACTCCAGTTTGAACTGTGCGTCCCACTCGGGAGCGTCGACGAGCGGTGTCGCCCCCTCGCCGAGCGTCACCTCGCGGTCGACGGGGAGGAACTCCGCGAACGACCAGAGACCGCGTCGGCCGTCGAACGCCGCGGGATCCGGTGCGGGGCCGTCCGGGAGCGGCGTCTCGGCGAACTCCAGCGGGTGGCCGCACTCACAGCGCCAGCGGTCGGGGTAGCCGGTCCCGCAGTCGGGACAGACGAGAGCGGATGGCATGGTCGGGTGGACGGAGGGCGGCGACCAGTAGCTGACGGTTCCCGCGTCGTCGCCGATGTATGAGTGTGCGACGCCGTTCACCGCGCTCCGCCGGCGACGTCGTAGACGAGACAGTAGCTGTGGTCGTAGCCGTGGCCGTACGCGTCGGTTCGGTCGTCCGACTCCTCGTGCTCCCACACGACCACCGTCTCGCCGCGGAACTCGGCCCGGTCGACACGCTCCGTGATCCGTCGACCGACGTCCCACGCGAGGGTGAACGTCCCCTGGTCGTTCTTCAGGTTCGCGACGTCGACGACGAGCGTCGAGTCGGCCGCCATCCACCCCGTGATCCGGCCGAAGAGCCGTTCGACGTCGTCGAGGTAGCGCTCGTAGTTCGTCCGGCTCTCGACGTCGTAGCTCCGGAACGGGTCGACGCCCTCTTCCCAGGCGATGAAGGGCGGGGAGGTGTGACACAGGTCGAGAGGAGGGAACTCGCTCCCGTCGAGTTCGAAGACGTCACCGTGGACGACGTGGTCGTCGTGGCTCACGCGCTCGCGGACGAACGCGGCGCGCTCCGCGTCGAGTTCGACGCCGTAAGGGGTCCGGTCCAATCGTTCGGCGACGGCGAGGGTCGTTCCGAACCCCGCGAAGGGGTCGAGCACCGTCTCACCGGGGTCGGTGTACGTCTCGACGACGCGCTCGACGAGCGTCTCCGGCGTCCAGTCGTCGCCTTCGATGTCGTCCGGGATGGCGTCGGGTCGCTCGTAGGGAACGGTGAGGTACGTCTGCACGGCCGACTGCACAGGCGAGCGGCGGAAAAGTGTTCGTGTGGTGGGACCCGCGGCGACGAACGACGGCTCAGTACGTGTCGACGTTCGTCCCGACCGAACAGACGTACTCGCCGGTCGCGACCTGTGGAAGTCGGCGCGAACGCCAGAAGATGCCGCTGTTGTCGGCGGTGACGCGGGCCTTCAGCTTGCCGAAGACGTCTGTCACCTCGAACAGCGTGTCGCCGGGGCTGACGCGGGTGCCGAGGTCCTTCTCGAAGCTCACGAGGCCGCCGGCGGGCGACCCGTACTGATCGAAGCTCTTCGCGCGGGTCTGTCGCTGTAGGTCGGCGTCGTCGTCGAGGAAGTCGTAGTGGCGGAGAACGTTGAAGACGCCGCGGACGCCGAGTCGGATGCTCTCGTCGTCCCAGCCGACACAGCCGCCGAGTTCGGGGTCGATGGTGGGGACACCCTCGTCGGGGCCGGCGCGGGCGAGTTGGCCGTCGGGTCCCTTCTGGTCGAGCACGTAGCCGATGCCGAACGCCTTGGCGAGTTCGAGACACTCGCGGTGCAGCCGGTGCCGGCGGCCACAGCGGACGCGGACCTCGTTTATCATCCGACTGGTCGACCCCTGGTGGAGGTCGAGGATCAGGTCGGCCCGACGGGCGACGTCGAACGTGGCGGCGGCGATGCGCTCGCTCGACGTCCCGTTCTCGTCGCCCGGGTAGGCACGGTTCATCTTCGTGTCGTCGACCGGGTTCCGGTGTTGAGCGATCTGGAACGCGTGGTAGTTGACGATGCCGACCACGAGAATCGTTCCGCTCAACTCTGCCGGGTCGAGTTGCGGGACGACCTGTTGGATGACGCCGACGCCGTTGAGTTCGTCGCCGTCGCTCGCAGCCTGCATGTAGAGCGTCTGTCCGTCGCGTGCGCCGTTGATGACGGCGACCGGAAGGCCGACCGTACTGCCGTCGCGGGTCTCTCCGACTTCGAGCCGCCCGGTGTCGAACTCGCCGGGGGCCGCGCTCGCGGTGCCGAGCGTGGTCATTGTCCGATGGTGGGTCGCACCACTCTTTAGGGGTTCGGTCCGTCGGAGCGTCGCTGGGTGACGGTTCCGTAGTCACACCGCTCCGATTCCCGCGAAACGTTTATTCCACCCTGTCAGGAACAAAACGTGCAATGCGAAGCGGGGAACCCGACCGTCGCTGCGACGGCCGACCGGTGTCCGTCGGGAGGCGTCCGTCGTGACGCTCCGGTTCGAGTCGACCGGCCCGACGACGTTCCGCGTCGTCGACGACATCGAACACAGCCAGTTCGAACTCCGCACGCCCGCCCCGGTCTCGCCCCGGGAGGCTCCGTCGGATCGGTTTCGGTTCCCCGTCGACGGGGCGGTCGCCGTCGAGACGGCGACGCTCCGACTGCCGAAGCTCACCGGGATGGTCGTCCGCGGTCCCGACGGACGGACCGTCGCCCAGTCGTCGAACCGCGACGGCCTGTCGCTGCCGCACGACCGGTACGACCTCGAGGTGACGACCGCTCCGATGAAACTGTACGTCGCCGTCGAGTCGTCGCTCACCGTCTCGTACGGTGCCGGCGAGACGCGCCTCTCGTTCGGGTCGACTACCGACGTGGCGGTCGGTGCACGGTCGTTCCACGAACGTCCGGCGGGGACGGTGACGACGACCGGTGAACCCGAGATGATGATGCAGGCGATCGCCACGCTGGGGTCGTCGCTCCAGACGTACTCGCCCGAGCGGTCGTTCCCGACGCTTCGGGGCCACCCACCGTTCCTCGAACTGGGCGAAGAGTTCGCCGTTCCGGCCACCGTCGACCCGCCCGACACCGGGTTGACGCTCGTCCTCCCGCCGGAGTTGCCAGCGGTGTTCACGGCGGCCCCGCTCGCCTACTACCTCGGCGCGGACGTCGTCCCTGACTGTGACCCCCGTCTCGAGGGCGACGGCTGGTCGCACTCGCTGACGGTTGACGACTGTCTCGAGACCGGTCTCGCACGGACGCTTCGGCAGGTGTTCTTCCTCGACTGCCTGACGCGCACCGAGGGCTTCTACCCCGTCGACCTCCACGAACGACGCACCGTCGAGTCCGCGCTCGAGCTCGACTTCCCCGCGCTCTACGAGCTCCCGCTCGACGAGCAGGTCGGTGCCTACCTCGACGTCCCCTTCGACGACCTCGAACCGTACCTGCCGACGTGGACGCTGACGACCGACATCCAGCCGCGAGCGAGCAACGTCGAGATGTTGCCGTTCGTCGCGAACGACCTCTCGCTCGTACGGTGTCCGACGGCGACGTGCACCGAGACGGTCAGCGCCGAGCGCGACGCCGTCTCGGACTTCTTCCGCAACGACCCGCTGCCCGCGGGCGAGTTCGTCCGCGGGGGGACGGCCGCCGAGGGTGCGTCGGGGCAGCCTCGCGGGTCGTCGTCGTCGACGGAGATCGTCGAACCGGACCCGGTCGACACCGTCGAACACGCCTGGGTGGGCGACGGCTACCCGCTCGGCGCGAGCAAGGCGACGCCGACCGCCTACCGGCGACGACTCGACCGCGACGCCGTCGAGCGCACCAGCATCGAGATCACCGTCGTCTGCAACGACGACGAGATGCGCGAGGAGGACGTCGTCGCGGACCTCTACGGCCTCCGCGACCTGCTGCAGTTCGACATCGAGGTCCGCTACGACCTCACGCGGGACCGACTCGTGGAGGTGTTGCGGTCGCCGACGAACTTCCTCCACTACATCGGTCACGTCGACGAACGTGGCCTCCAGTGTGCCGACGGCTTCCTCGACGTGACGACGCTCGACGGGGAGGTGGCCGTCGAGTCGTTCCTGCTGAACGCCTGCAGTTCTTACGAGCAGGGCGAGGCGCTCATCGACCGCGGGAGCTACGGCGGCGTCGTCACGCTCTCGGAGGTGCCCAACCGCGCCGCCACCGAGTTCGGCCGGACGCTGGCGCGACTGCTCAACTGCGGGTTCACGCTTCGGTCGGCGCTGTCGATCGCGCAAGACGACTTGGTCGTCGGCTATCGGTACATCGCGATGGGTGATGGAGGGATGACGCTGTGTCAGGCGGAGAGTGGAACACCTATGTTGGGCCGTATCTCAGACACTGCCACTCCTGACGAAATTGAGATCGAACTCGATTATTATCCATCTCCTAGCTATGGGGTTGGTTCAATCATCATTCCATACATCAATGACGAATCCATCTACTATCTATCAGGAGATACAATAGACACGTTCTATGTCTCTGTGGACGAATTATTCTCGTTCCTCGAATTAGAGACAATTCCAGTTATCGTTGACGACTGTCTGCGATGGAGCGACGAACTGGATCGGTGTTTCTTCGATTAAGGGCCGTTGATTGCACCAGAGTTGTTCGCCAACGCCGTCCCCGCCTGCGACAACAGCAGGAGCATCGTGAACAGGACGCCGGTCATTCGTGGGTGCTGCTTCAGGTAGGCTGCCATCGTTTCGTTCATCTACACTCGATTAATTCCGAGGATGCGAAAAGAAATTAATTAATGAAATTTGGCAACTCAATCATGGATTTTTCTTGACCTATCGACGAGTATGCCCACAATACTGCTTCGTTGAACACTGACGTGCAGCTTTGGCGTTTCTCCAGTACGATTTTGTCGGCTCCCTTCCACGGTCCGATATGAACGACGAGGACGTCGGCGCGTTCACCACGTTCAGGCGGTTCTTCGCGCTCCAGGGCGACGTGCTCGTGCTCTCCGTGGCGATGTTCGCGTTCAGCCTCGGCTTTCAGATGACCGGGCGGTACATGCCGCGGTACATGAGCGTTCTCGGTGCCGGGAGCGTCGCCATCGGGCTGTACGGGAGCTTCGGCAACCTCGTCAGCGCCGTCTACCCCTACCCTGGCGGCGCGCTGTCGGACCGCATCGGGTCGCGGACGGCGCTGACACTGTTCGGGTTGGCCTCGACGGTCGGGTTCGTCGTCTGGCTGTTCGCACCCGCCTTCGGCTTTCTGACGCTCCCGAGCGTCCAGTTCGGCCCGCTGGCGATCGAGGCGGTCACCCTGCCGGTCGGCATCTTCCTCGGTCTCCTGCTTTCGCAGGCGTGGAAGTCGTTCGGGCTCGGGGCGACGTTCGCCATCGTCAAGCAGAGCGTCCCGCCCGAGCGCCTCGCCAGCGGGTTCGCCAGTACGGAGACGTTTCGCCGGACGGCGTTCCTCCTCGGGCCGCTCCTGGCCGCTGGCTTACTCGCGGCCTACGAGTTCCAGATCGGCTTCCGGTACGTGCTCGTCCTCGCAGCCGGGTTCGGACTCGTCGCGACCGTCCTCCAGCACTGGCTCTACGACGCCGCCGAGGACTCGCTGGGCAAGTCCTTCGCGGGGCTGCGCGCCGTCGTCGACGACGTCCGCCAGATGCCCGACCCGTTGCGCCCGCTGCTCGTCGGCGACACGCTCGTCCGGTTCGCCAACGGGATGGTGTACGCCTTCTTCGTCATCGTCGTCGTCGAGTTTCTCGGAGTCGGCGCGACGCTCCCCGTCGTCGGCCGCGTCAACCCCGACGCCTACTTCGGAGTGCTCCTCGCGATCGAGATGGCCGTCGCGCTGCTCGTGATGGCTCCCGTCGCGGCGCTGGCGCGTCGTGTGGGACTCAAACCGGTCGTCGCGCTGGGGTTCGCCGTCTACGCCGTCTTCCCGCTGCTTCTCATCACCGCGCCGCCGAACGCGCTCGTGTTGGCACTCCTGTTTGCGTTCTCCGGCCTGCGGTTCGCCGGGTTGCCGGCACACAAGGCGCTCATCGTCGGCCCCGCCGGGGAGAATACGGGCGGAAGAGTCGTCGGGACGTACTACCTCCTGCGGAACGTCGTCGTCATCCCGAGCGCTGCACTCGGTGGCTGGCTCTACTCCTCGTCGCCGGAAGTCGCGTTCGGCGTGGCGACCGTGGTGGGTGGAGTCGGGACGGCGTACTTCCTCGTCTTCGGCGAGGAGTTCGAGGCGTACGCGTAAGTTACCCATGACTGAAGTCATGTGCTTTCCCCCGCAAGGGGTTTCGGCCCACATGGTTCGGAAGACGCACCGCGTCTTCCGTCATCACGAGACGGCGACGCTGTCTCGGACGACTCCGTCCGCCGTCACAGGCGAGCTACACGGCAGAAGGTCGGTCACACGGAGGGGTTTCCTGCGTGGTTTTCCGACCTGTGGTCTGCGTCCGAATCTGCCTCACACCCTTTAATTATCGGTGGACTCCCATCGCGTCATGGTCAGGGAATCCGACCAGAGAGGCGCTGTGTCATCTGTCCCCGATTTCAGGGCGTACCTACGGACGCCCCTCCACAGTCAACACATTTGGCTGACTGGGAGTGTACTACAAATATGTAACTATTGACACGTAACTCCTCGGGTGGCGAAACCAGCCGTGCTATCGATGGTGAGTTACGAGAAATAGTCGGGTTCCTCCCACAACTAAAGTCGTGGGCTTCCACCTCGAACTATGGGAAACGGCACCAGCGTCGGGACGGCGTCAGGTCTAACTCTCGGCGGACTCTTCGGTAGCAGTTGCGCTCCGGGTGCTCCCATCGGGTGAGAGTCCCAGTCGTCGCTCGTGTTCGTCCATCGGAACCATCTTCGCGAACTTCCCAACTCCGATCGGTGGGACGTTCCGGAAGAACGTCTCGAAAGAGTCGCCGTCTACGACGTACAGCTCCGCCCAGAACCCGAGCCCTCCGTCGGGGTCGACGGTCTCGTTGTACCACTTCCAAGCCGAGAGGTGAGAGCCGTTCGAATCGGTTGCAAACCGCTGGAGGTCTTCGAGTGACCGCCAATACTGCATCGCCGCCCCCTTCCGGAGTCCGAGGAAGATGGGTGTGTAGCCGAGGAACCCGCTGTCGGGGTCTGCCTCCAACTCTCTGAACATCTTCGCGACCTTCCAGTTGGCCAACAACCAGTGTGGGAGCGCTCGCAACTTGTTGAGCCGCATCCCGTTGATGTAGATCACGAACCCGTCGTCCATCTCCGCGGCCATCCGCTCTCTGAATATCGGTGCCATCGGGCAGTTTCTACGCGACCGGAGATATTAAGCCAGTCAGACGTTTTGGCGACGAAGTCCGGTCGTACCCTCTGCAACCACGACCGGGGTCGTCTTTCGCGAGAGTCGATACCCTTCGACCACTCGTCACACCACAGAGACGACGAGGCTTTGTCCCCCCACTTCTCAGGTACACGCGTGAGCGACGACGCCCCCGAACGGCCGCCCTCGGGCGGACTCGTGCAGGCACTAAACGTCCCCCGGAACGCCAAAGCTGGCGTCGCCGTGGGACTTCTGTTGGCCGTCTCCGTCTACCTCGTCCGCGTGTTCGAACTTCTCGGCCCCGTCCTCGGCACGCGCGAGTATCCGTTTCTCGGTCCGGAGGGGTGGTTCCTCTTTCTCGCCTTCGTGCTCGCGACGACGAGTGCGATGCTCGTCACGGCGCTTTTGACATTCGTCTCGGCGTACAGACTGGCGCGAGAACTGTAACTGTAGTCAGTCGTCGAACTCCTGTGGGTCGCCCGCGAGTTCGCTCAGCTGTTCGGCGGCCGCACGGGTTCCCTTCGCGATGATGACGTCGCCCGGCGTGAGCTTCGTCGTCGGGCCGGGCGAGACCACCCACTCGCCACCGTCCGGTCGACGGACGGCGATGACGCGCATCCCCGTCTCCGTCCGAACCATCGTGTCGCCCAGCGTCGCGTTCGCGAGGTGGCTCCCCGGACCGACGGTGAACCGGACGATGATCTCGTCGGACTCCTCGACGGCGGCGGCGACGACGGGGTGGGTATCTAATCCTCGGAGGACGCCCTCGCTGATCTCGAGGGCGGCGTCGCTGATCACTTCCGTCGCGCCAGCGAGATGCATCAGCCCGCGCAGCGAGATGGGGTCGTCGACGCGACTCGCCGCCCGGAGCGTCCACGCCTCGAACCGCGACTCCAGGGCGTCGACCTCGGCTTCGAGCTCCGACACCTCCTCTGCGACGCCCTCGCTGTCGAACAGCACCGACCCGTAGGCGAGGTCGACGGCGAGTTCGCTCATGTTCTTCATCAGCACGATGGAGTCGACCGCGCGTTCGAGGTCTTCGATGGTGGGTTCGGGGACCGTCGGCGGTTCGTACGGTGCGCCCGTCAGCTCCCGCGAGACGGTTCTGAGCCCGTCGTCCAGCCCGCGGAGCAGCACCACGTCCTCGGCCTCGAGCGTCGTCTCGTGGTCGGGGTTGGTGATCCAGTCGCCCTGTCGGCGGATGGCGATGACCCGAACGCCCGTCTCGGTCTCCATGTTGATGTCGGCGAGCGTCCGGCCCACGTAGGAGGAGTCGGGGATGACGACGCTGCGGACGACCGTCTCGACCGCCTCGGGGAGCGCTGCGCGCATCGCGTCGGGGAGGCCGATGTCTTCGAGGACGATCTTCGCGATGTCGCCGGCGGCGTCGGAGATCTTCTCGGCCGCGCCGACGACCCCCAACACGGGTGCGAGCGCCTCGGCGTCGTCCGGCGTGCGTGCGGCCATGAGCAGGCTCATCCGTGCCCGCAGTTGGAGGACGTCCATCCGCTCTTCGAGCGCGAGCACCTCCTCTGCGATGTCGTCGCTGCCGTGGAGTACCGCCGAGTACGAGAGGTCGATGAGCAGCTCTGCGGTGTCTTTCATCTCCGCGAGCACCGCCTTCACACTGACTGGTTCGTACTCGACGTCCCCGGGATCCATACCCGGCCGTTTACCCCCCGACCGGAAAAGGGTTGCTCGCCTCCCGTCGCCTCCGCAGGCACGAGGAGTCGGAGACGGCGACGTGTTCATCGCCGTCGCCGTGACCGTCCGTCGACTCGTGTGGGTCGTGGTGGCACGAAACGAGCAAACGATAACGCTTTTTTGAGACGGTCGGGAACCATTGGGGTATGTCAGACGATCTGAAGCGGGGGCTGGAAGGCGTGCTCGTCGCCGAATCCGAACTCAGCTACATCGATGGCGACGCCGGCAGGCTCATCTACCGAGGCTACCCCATCGAGGACCTCGCGCGCGACGCGAGCTACGAGGAGGTCGTCTACCTCCTCTGGCACGGCGAGTTGCCGACACGGGAGCAACTCGAGTCGTTCCGCGAGCGGATGGCCGCCGAGCGAGAACTCGAAGACGGCGTCCACGAGACGGTCCGCGAACTCGCCGAGACCGACGAGAACCCGATGGCGGCGCTTCGGACCGTCGTCTCGAACCTCTCGGCGTACGACGAGGACGCGGGGTTCGACGACGTCACCGACCACGAGGCGAACGTCCGGAAGGGCTGTCGCATCACCGCGAAGATCCCCACCGCGCTGGCCGCGTTCCAGCGTATCCGGCAGGGTGACGACCCGGTCACGCCACGCGAGGACCTGAGCCACGCCGCGAACTTCCTCTACATGCTCAACGACGAGGAACCCGACGACGTGCTCGCCGAGACGTTCGACATGGCGCTCGTCCTCCACGCCGACCACGGGCTGAACGCCTCGACGTTCTCGGCGATGGTGACCTCTTCGACGCTGTCGGACCTCCACAGCGCCATCACCAGCGCCGTCGGCACGCTCGCTGGTGGCCTCCACGGTGGGGCCAACCAGAACGTGATGAAGATGCTCGAGGAGGTCGACGACGCCGATATGGAACCCACCGAGTGGGTCGTGAAGGCGCTCGACGAGGGTCGCCGCGTCCCCGGCTTCGGCCACCGCGTCTACAACGTCAAAGATCCGCGGGCGAAGATCCTCGGCGAGAAGTCCGAGGAGCTCGGCGAGGCCGCAGGCGACACGAAGTGGTACGAGATGAGCGTCGCCATCGAGGAGTACATCATGGAGGAGAAAGGCCTCGCGCCCAACGTCGACTTCTACTCCGCGTCGACGTACTACCAGATGGGCATCCCCATCGACATCTACACGCCCATCTTCGCGATGTCGCGCGTCGGCGGCTGGATCGCCCACGTCCTCGAACAGTACGAGGACAACCGCCTCATCCGTCCGCGCGCCCGCTACGTCGGCCCCGAGGACCAGACGTTCGTCCCGCTCGACGAGCGGTAACCCCGCTCGCCGGTCGCCGGTCGCTCCGTCCGGTCGGGTCGGCTCCTCGCTCGCCAGACCGGTGGCTCACCCGTCGAGCCCGACGCTAACCTTTTGCTGACAGCCATCCATAGTATGGTATGGCACCGTATGGCCTCCGACGACCGAGTGGCGACGACGTCAACGCTCTCAAAGAGATCCCTGCACAGCGAATCCGCGAACGATACCCCGGCAGCGAGCGGTACGCGCGCCGCGTCAGTGAGATGATGCGCGACGCGGCGATGACCGCCCGCGAGTCCGACGAGTACCACCACCTCGGCGACGTGATGCTCGACTCGATGGCGCGGTACTTCCCCGAAGAGTACCAGGCGCGCCGGCGCAGTCTCATGATGAAGTCGTTCGCCGCGGGCGCCGCCGCGGGCGGCATCGCCGTCGGCTACCTCGCGCGCCGTCTCTGGTCGAACTGAGTCGGCCCCACCCCCGTTTTTTGACCTCCGACCGTTTCCCGGAGAGCGTCGCCGCCGTCACTCGACCGCGGTCCCGCGTTCGGCCATCATCGACGCCGCGCGCGTCGCCCAGTCGCTCCGCCAGAAACTCACGGCGACGACGCCGGCCATCCAGACGTACGAGAGCGCGATCCCGGCGTACGCGCCGACGACACCGTAGTCGAGGACGACGCCGACGAGGTAGGTGAAGCCGACCATGAACCCGAACAGGCCGGTGGTGCGTGCGAGGAAGGGGAGTCGCGTCTCGCTTGCGCCGCGGAGCGCACCCTGCAGCACCGTGAAGGCCACGAGGAACGCCGCCGTCACGCCGTAGATGCGGGCGAAGTCGACCGCGTAGCGGGCCGTCTCGGGATCCTCGGTGAACGCTCGAACGAACGGGTCGGCGACGACGACGAGCAGCAGACCGACCACGCCGACGGTCGCGAGCCCGAGACCGACGGTCGCCCATCCGTCGTACCGTGCACTCGCCGGGTCGCCGTCGCCGAGCGCCTGCCCGACGACGATGCTCGCCGCGACGTTGTAGCCGCGCGAGAGCGGTCCCGTCACCTGCTGGTAGATGCGTCGGCCGATCTGGAACGCCGCGTTCACCTCGGTGCCGAAGCCGAGCAGGATGCTGTTGAGCGGGAACTCCGCGAGCGTCGAGGCGAGCCCCTCCGCGACGGAGGGGGCACTGACGAGGACGAGCTGTTTGGCCACGACGGGATCGGTCGGTCGGACCAGCGAGGCGTCGGTCCACTCGCTGCGGAGCGCCGCGAGGAGCGCGAGCGCCGTGACGACGTTCGCGACCGCGGTGGCGACACCGACGCCGACGACGCCCGTGACGGTGACGCCGAACAGTTCGACTCCGGCCGTCCCGAGCAGTCCGAGACCGAGCACGACGCTGCCGACGATGTTGAGCAGGTTGGCGACGACGTTGACGTACATCGGCGTCTCGGTGTCGCCCGTCCCCTGTAGCGACCGGGCCGCGACGAGCGCGACCTGTCTGGCCGGAGCCGTCGCGAAGACGACGCCGAGATAGAGCCCACCGACGTCGGCGACGGCGGCGGGTGCACCGAGGAGGGCGATGGCGTCGCGGCCGAACAGGAGGCCGAAGGCGGCGAAGGGGACGCCGAGCAGCGCGCCGAGGAGGACGGCGATGCTGATCGCCTGATCGCGGTTGGCGTCGGCACCGCTGCCCGTGTCCTGACTGGAGAGGGCGATGGCCCCGCCGCCGGTGCCGAGGCCGACCCAGAGCGGGAACCGCGCGTAGAGGTCCGCGAGGCCGATCGCGGCGACCGCCACCGGCGAGATGGTCGCCGTGACGAGGATGTCGGTCGTCCGCATCAGCGTCCGGAAGGTCTGTTCGGCCATCACCGGCCACGCGAGTCCGAAGATCCGTTTCCAGACGCCGAGGAGTCGTCCGTCGCGCACAGTCTCTCTCCGGAGCCCTCGACTTTCACCGTACCGGAATCTGAGGGGGTGGCCGATCTGTGGCCGTCGATGTGAGCGGTGTGGGCGGTGTGGGCGGATTCCGCGGTACGTACGTTCAACTGCCTGTACGCCGAAGCGACCCCATGGACGTCTTCGTCTACGGGACGCTCACCAACCCAACGCAGGTCGCGCAGGTCGTCGACTCGTACACCTTCGTCGGGGCGGCGGTACTGGACGGGTTACACCCCGTGGAGGGGAACTATCCCACGCTCGCGCCGGGCGGGTCGACCGGGGGTCGCGTGCTCCGGACCGACGACGTCTCGGCTCTCGACGCTTACGAAGGAGTCGACCGAGGGCTCTACGTCCGGGTGTCGGTGCCGTGGGACGAGACGGCCGAACCGCTCGGCGACGACGCGGTCGCCGTCTACGTCGGCGACCCCGACCGTCTCGCCGTCGCCGACGCCGTGTCGTGGCCCGGAGGGGGGTCGTTCGACGACCGCGTCGAACGGTACGTCGCGACCAACGCGGTGACCGTCAGACCCGCCGACTGACGTCGGCGGACGGAGGGACGACGGGCGTCTGACACCCGTTTCGTCTCGTCGCCGTCTTGCGGTTTCACTTTCACTGCGGGTGGCGGACGTTTATGTACTTTCGGGGTGATAGTCCGCTTGCGCGTCACGCGCACCTAATTCCCCCTTCGAGACGACCCGCCGAGCGGCGGCGTCGTGCGGACTCGGCCGCTCGTCATCACTGATAAACAATTAACAACTCCGGTAGAGTAGTCACTCGTATGCTCTCGCTCTCTGACGTTCTCGACGCACGCGGGCGCGTCGCCGAAGTCGCGCGACACACACCGCTCGAGTACTCACACACGTTCTCCGACATGACCGGCGCGGAGGTCCACCTCAAACTGGAGAACTTCCAGCGGACGGGGTCGTTCAAGATCCGTGGCGCGATGAACCGGATCACGACGCTCACCGAGGAGGAGAAGGCGGCGGGGGTCGTCACCGCCAGCGCCGGCAACCACGCACAGGGCGTCGCGCTCGCGGCGACGCGTGCGGGCGTCGACTCGACGATCGTCATGCCCGAACACGCACCCATCACGAAGGTGAAGGCGACCGAACGCTACGGTGGACGCGTCGTCCTCGCTGGCGCAGACTACAACGAGGCACAGGACAGAGCCCACGAGATAGAAGAGGCGGAGGGCCGCGTCTACGTCCACGCGTTCGACGACGAGTCCGTCATGGCTGGACAGGGGACCATCGGTCTCGAGATCGCCGAGGACTGTCCCGACCTCGACACGGTGGTCGTCCCCATCGGCGGTGGCGGCCTCATCTCCGGCATCGCGACGGCGATCAAAGAGCAGGTCCCCGACGCTCGCGTCGTCGGCGTCCAGGCCGAAGGCGCCTCCAGCGTCGCCGACTCGCTACAGAAGGGCGCGATCCAGGCGCTGGACTCGGTCGACACCATCGCCGACGGCATCGCCACCCGTCACGTCGGCACGCGACCGTTCGAGGTCATCCAGGAACGCGTCGACGAGGTGGTCACCGTCTCCGACGAGGAGATCGCGGTGGCGCTCACCTACCTGCTCGAGCGGAGCAAGACGCTGGTCGAGGGGGCGGGGGCGGTCGCACTCGCGGCGCTGCTGTTCGACAAGTTCGACTACGAGGACGACGAGGTGATCGTCCCCGCGCTCTGCGGCGGCAACATCGACATGAACGTGCTGACGACGGTCATCATGCGCGGGCTCGTCGAGACCGGACGGTATCTGAAGGTCCAGACCGTCCTCAAGGACCGACCGGGAGCACTGGAGCGACTCATCGAGGTCATCGCCGACCACCAGGCGAACATCTACGCCATCCGCCACGACCGGACCTCCCGAAACATCGCGATGAACGCCGCCGAGGTCGAGTTGGACCTCGAAACCCGCGGAGAGGACCACGTCGAGGAGTTACTCGACGGACTCCGCGAGCACGGCTACGAGGTCGACGTTCTGGTCTGAGGTGGGCTACGTCTCCGTCCGGTCGACGTTCTGTTCCTCGAAGAGCGCGTCCGCCCGCGACTCGCCGTAGCTCATCAACTCTCGGACGAACGCGGGACTTCGGTCAAGCTGTGTCGAGTAGTGGAGATCCTTGTCCAGCTCGAGCCGACGCACGGTGACGGATCGGTAGACGTCCTTCGGGAGGTGGCCCGCCTCGAGCCATTCGTTGACCTGGTTGATGAACCCGATCTCCTGGTTGAGCGAGAGGTTCCCCGCCAACTCGCTGCGTCGGTCGGCGATCTCCGCGAGCGACCGCGGTTCGCCCTCGCGTCGCTGTGGGTTGATCTGGACGATCCAGATCTCGTCGGGCTTCTGCTCTACGGGCCCCTGGAGAAAGTCTTTGACGGGGGGGTTCTGCGAGAACACTCCGTCCCAGTGGTAGTGACCGTGTATCTCGACCGCCTCGAAGAGCGTCGGGACGGCTGCGGAAGCGAGTACGGCGTCGACAGTCACCGCCTCGTCGACGAACGTCTCGAACTCGCCGCCGTTGATGTCCACCGTCCCAACGATCAGCTTCGGGGCGTCGCGGGTACACAGCGAACCCAACTCGTCGAAGTCGACGTGTCGTTCGACCACCTGCCGGAGTCGGTGTTTTCCCAGAGCCGTTCCGGGGACGTCGTAGGGGCTGAACGTGGGAAGGGCGACGCCGCTGCTCCGGACGCGCGCCCCCCAGACCAGCCACTCGTTGGTCGCGGCGTCGACCGGCGACCGCGCGGAGAGATCGGTCCAGAACTCCCCCAGCGCCTCGCGGGCCGCCTCGGGTCCGTCGGTGACGAAGTTGTACCACGCAACGAGCGCGCAGAACGCGCCGCCGGAGGTTCCACTGACTCCGACGAGTCGGTCCGCGTCGTCCCAGTCGTCGAAGAGTCCACGGAGGACGCCCGCCGTGAACGCGGTGTGGCTGCCGCCACCTTGACAGGCGATCGCGACGTTCCGTCCGTCCTCGATGTCGGCCTCGGCACCGTTCGCCGGATCTCGGTCACTCATTGCGGAGTCGCCTGATCGTCGTCGTCGGGGACCGGTGCGTCGACGTCGGTCTGCGTTGACATGCTAACACGAGGATCGATCGGCGCCTGTATCAATCTATGCCGACGTGACTCGACGTTTTAAGGCCCGTCCGGTCGACGCCTCGGATATGAAGCGAATCATCAGCACCGACGACGCCCCCGCAGCGGTGGGCGCGTACAGTCAGGCGACGACCGACGGCGACCTCCTGTTCACCGCGGGGCAGATCCCACTCACGCCCGACGGCGACCTCCTCGACGACGCCGACATCGCCACGCAGACCGAGCAGTCGCTGGACAACGTGTTGGCCATCCTCGCCGAGGAGGGGGCCGACGCCGAAGACGTGCTGAAGGTGACGGTGCTGCTCGACGACATCGACGAGTTCGAGGCGATGAACGAGACGTACGAGACGTACTTCGACGACGAGCCGCCGGCCCGCAGCGCCTTCGAGGTGGCGAACCTCCCGAAGGGCGTCGGTGTCGAGATCGAGGCCATCGCCTCGCTGGAGTAGTCGCACGTGCGGCCACGCCTCAAGTCGAGCGTCCTCTGGGGTGCGGTGGGAGCGTTCGCCTTCCTCGCGCTCACGCAGGGGTACGTCCTCGTCGGCGGTCGACTGCCGCTGTCGTTTCTGGCACGTCTCGGCGTCGCCGTCGTCCTCGGCGTCGTCGTCGCCGGAGTGGCCTACGTCACCGAGTATCGCGTCGCGCAGAAAGGAAGGACTTAAACTTCCCACCACGGTACGTTGGGATACGAGCCAGGATGGCTGAGTGGTAAAGCGCACGCCTGGAAAGCGTGTTCCCTCTGGGATCCAGGGTTCAAATCCCTGTCCTGGCGTCTTTCTGTCGCACACTTCCCGGCGAGCACCTCGTGTGCTCGCCGACGACGTGGGCGACTGTGTCGCCAACGAGAGGGGTTTGAATCAGGGAGCGACTGAAAGGAGCGACCGTGGTTCAAATCCCTGTCCTGGCGTCTTTCTGCCGAACTCACACGTCGACGAGGACGCCTCGTCGCCGAGCAACTGCCGAGTTCGGCGTCACCCCTCGCAGGGAACTGAACCGCTCGTTCTCGGTGCAACTCCACTGAAAGACTGGCTTTCATCTGTCCCACAGACCTGATATTTTAATTATAAAAACATTCATCAAGCTCCACGGCTTTTCCTTGCATGACAATGCCTGACACGAAGAGTGGTCGAGAGAAGAAGGGGCTCAACAAGGAAGCGCAACTCGAAGCCGAACTCACTCGACGTGAACTGCGGGCAGAGGGGCAAGAGGAACCACCGCAGGGGGCCGAAGAGGAGGTCGACTCGGAGTTCCTCGCGGACCCCTCGGAAGTGGAGGAGCTGACCGACTGACGTCGCGGCCCTATCGCCGCCTCGGGCGTCGCGTTTTTATCACCCCACCGAGTAGCCGCGAGCGTGCACACCCGTGCGAACTACGCCACCGTCTACATCGGCGCACAGCTTGCGCCCGACGACGGCGGTCTCGACCTCGACTGGGCGACGACTGCCGGCGACGCGACCGAGGAGTTCGAGTTCACCGTCACGACCGACGACCCCATCGACGCCTACGTCGGTCTGCAGGCGTTCGACGTCGCCGAGTACGGTCACGAGATCCTCGTCAACGGGGAGTCGCTCGGTGGGTTCGACATCCCGCCGAACGAGGGCTGGCAGTACTGGGTCGACACGCTCTCCGGTGCGTCGCTTCACGAGGGGACGAACACCATCAAGTTCTGTCGCGACACTACCACCGACGACGCGTTCGCCGTCGGGACGGTGACGGTCCACTGGAAAGAGCGGGTCGACGAGTGAGCGACACCGAATCACCGGATTCGAAACGGGTATCTCTCCGACGCTCTGCTCTCTAGGCAGGTCACATGGTGGACGAAACTTACGACGCCGAACTCCGTGGACGGTACGAAGCGCTCGTCTCCGACGACGGCTTCGTCGAGATCTACGACACGAGAGACGAGTTCGCGTGGATCCGCGCGGACAACGCGGTCGAACTCGCCCGAACACGATAACCTCCCCTCCCGACCGTCGTCCGTCGCTTCTCTCCGCTCCGACGCCGACGAGCGACTGCGATGCGTCCTCACTCGCCACACGTCGACGACGCGCTCGGAGCAGTCGAGTCCTATTTAAAACACCCCGAGATCGGAGATCGAGCAACGGGTCGGAGCGTGGTAACGAGACACACGATCGCCGCACGAGCGTCGAGCAGTCTGGTGGTTTATCGGACGCGGACGCGTGACGACAGACGACACGCGTTCGGACCGAACCGAAGCCCTTATATAGAATCACAAACAATCAGGCGATGAACCATGAGTCAGCGAATGCAACAGGGTCAGCCGATGATCATTCTCGGAGAGGATTCCCAGCGCGTCAAGGACCGTGACGCGCAGGAGTACAACATTCGTGCTGCCCGTGCGGTCGCCGAGGCAGTACGTTCCACACTCGGCCCGAAAGGGATGGACAAGATGCTCGTCGACTCGATGGGCGACGTCACCATCACGAACGACGGCGTCACCATCCTCAAGGAGATGGACATCGACAACCCGACGGCCGAGATGATCATCGAGGTCGCCGAGACGCAGGAGGACGAAGCAGGTGACGGGACGACGACCGCCGTCGCAATCGCCGGTGAACTCCTCAAGAACGCCGAGGACCTCCTCGAACAGGACATCCACCCGACGGCGGTCATCAAGGGCTTCCACCTCGCCAGCGAGAAGGCCCGCGAGGAGATCGGCAACGTCGCCGAGTCCGTCGACCCCGACGACGAGGAGCTGCTGAAGAAGGTCGCCGAGACCTCCATGACGGGGAAGGGCACCGAGCTCAACAAGGACGTGCTCGCCCAGCTCGTCGTCGACGCCGTCCGGCAGGTCACCGTCGAGGCGAACGACGGTTCGCACGTCGTCGACCTCGAGAACGTCAAGCTCGAGACCCAGACCGGCCGCTCGGCCTCCGAGTCCGAGCTGCTGACGGGTGCGGTCATCGACAAGGACCCGGTCCACGACAACATGCCCACCGAGGCGGAGGACGCGGACGTCCTCCTGCTCAACGAGGCGATCGAGGTCGAGGAGGCCTCCGCGGACACGAACGTCTCCATCGACAGCCCGGACCAGCTCCAGCAGTTCCTCGACCAGGAGGAGAAGCAGCTGAAACAGAAGGTCCAGCAGATCGTCGACTCCGGTGCCGACGTCGTCTTCTGTCAGAAAGGCATCGACGACCTCGCACAGCACTACCTCGCGAAGGAAGGCATCCTCGCCGTCCGCCGCGTGAAGAAGTCCGACATCAAGTTCCTCAAGAACGTCGTCGGCGGCTCCATCGTCTCCGACCTCGACAGTCTCGAGGAGGCCGACCTCGGTCACGGCTCGGTCAGCCGTGACGACGAGGACGAGCTGTTCTACGTCGAGGGCGACGACGCCCACGGCGTCACCATCCTCCTCCGCGGCTCCACCGACCACGTCGTCGACGAACTCGAGCGCGGCATCCAGGACGCCCTGGACGTCGTCTCCACGACCGTCTCCGACGGCCGCGTCGTCGCCGGTGGCGGTGCCATCGAGGTCGAACTCGCCTCGCGACTCCGCGACTACGCTGACTCCGTCTCCGGTCGCGAGCAGCTCGCCGTCGAGGCGTTCGCCGACGCGCTCGAACTCGTCCCGCGCGTCCTCGCGGAGAACGCCGGTCTCGACTCCATCGACACGCTCGTCGACCTCCGCGCAGCCCACGAGGAAGGCAACGTCCGCGCCGGTCTGAACGTCTTCACGGGCGAGGTCGTCGACACCTTCGACGCAGGTGTCGTCGAACCGGCCCACTCCAAAGAGCAGGCCATCTCCTCGGCCACCGAGGCTGCGAACCTCGTCCTCAAGATCGACGACATCATCGCCGCTGGTGATCTCTCCACCAAGGGCGACGGTGACGACGAGGGCGGCGCACCCGGCGGCATGGGTGGCATGGGCGGCATGGGCGGTATGGGCGGCGCGATGTGAAAAGAGGCGAACGTCTCTTTCCCACGCGCGGCTGAGGTTTCCGCAGCCAGCGCGACGTGAAGTTCGGCGTAGACCCTTCACTCCCCCAACCGACCACCGCACCGCTCGACGAACGACCTTCTCGTATTTTCGACCGCGTAGCTGCCGGACTCGACACATCGAAACACCGAAAAACCCGGAGTCGCCGGGACTACTCCTCGCCGCAGGGTGGGAACCCCTCGATGCGCACGAACAGTCGCTTGCTCTCCGGGTCGAGGTCCTCCCAGGGCCGTCTCCCCTCGCGGACGATACATCTGGGTGAGAGAGCGTCGTCGGTGAGGACGGTGTACGCCGTGAACTCGGGGGTACGGAGTTCGGGTGCGCCGCCCTCGCCGCTCTCCCCGTCGCCGCTGTCGCCGTGGTCACCACTGTCGCCTTCGCTCGACGGCCTGCCCGCACAGAGGTCGGGCAACGGCTCGAACCGCTTCGGCGACCCACAGACGATGCGGCCGACGTGGCCGAAGATCTCGTGAGGACCGCAGTGGTAGTCGTAGACGCCCTCTTTCTCGAAGGTGTAGAGCCAGTAGCCGCCCTGTGGCATCATCGGTGACGAGAACGGCGGCACGCCCTTCGGAACGCGCCGTCGGAAGCCGAATCCGGGGTGGTACGCCGAGACGGTGTGGTGGCCGGTGACGAAGCTCCACTTCACCGTGTCGCCCGGTTCGACGTAGAGGCCCGTCGGTTCGAAGAAGAACTCCGGGAGCGGTGCGCCCTCGCGTGGACGGATGATCACGCTGATCTCGTGGTCCGGTTCGAGGGGCGGTTCAACGTCGCTCGAGGCGGCTGGGAAGCCGTACTGCGGGTGGACGTCGGCCGCGGACGTCTCGTCGTCGGCGTCGTACAGTCGACTCCCCACACTCGCGCTCGCGACGCCGCTCGTCGCCGCGAGTGCGGTCCCGGCTCCCAGCGCCCGGAGGACGTTCCGCCGCGCGGCGTCGATGCTGCCTCTCTCCGTCTCTGAATCGTTCATCGGTGTGACACCGTTTCACAGACGAGACGCACGTCGTATTTAGTATACCCCGGCTAACGCTCTGTTTCCGTAGTGTAACCTTCCGTTAGTGGTGATCGGAGAGACACGTTCCCTCGGCGTTTAGCATGAACTAAATACGGCCCCGCAATATTTGCCCGCATGCAGACGCTGCTCCTCAACAGCGACGACGTCCACGCCAACTGCCGGATGAGCGAACTCATCCCGGCCGTCGAAGACGCCTTCGCCGCCTACGAGACGGGTGACGCACAGATGCCGCCGAAGTCCTACATCGACCTGCCGCAGTACAACGGCGACTTTCGCTCGATGCCCGCCTATCTGGACGCGGGCGACTGGGACGCCGCCGGCATCAAGTGGGTCAACGTCCACCCCGACAACGGCGAGAAGTTCGACCTCCCCACCGTGATGGGGACGATGATCTACTCGGACCCCGAGAACGCCTTCCCGCTCGCCGTGATGGACGGCACCGAACTGACGATGTTGCGGACGGGTGCGGCCGCCGCCGTCGCCACCGACCACCTCGCCGTCGCAGACGCCTCCAGCATGGGTATCATCGGCGCCGGCGTCCAGTCGTACACGCAACTGCGCGCCATCTCGGAGATCCGCGACATCGAAGAGGTCGTCGTCTCGGACCTCTCGGAGGAGCGCGTCGCCGACTTCATCGACACCTTCGAGGACGACTTCGACGTCCGCGCCGGCTCCATCGAGGAGGCCGCCGGCTGTGACGTCCTCTCGACGGTGACGCCCGTCGAGGACCCCATCGTTCCCCGAGATGCGGTCGGCGACCACACGCACATCAACGCGATGGGTGCCGACGCCGAAGGGAAACACGAACTCGGCGACGACGTGCTCCTGGACGCCAAGCTCGTCATCGACGACTTCGACCAGACGACGCACTCGGGCGAGATCAACGTCCCGTACCACGAGGGCGTGCTCTCCGACTCGGACATCTACGGCGCCATCGGCGAGATCGTCGTCGGTGAGAAGGAGGGTCGTACGGCCGAAGACGGTATCACCGTCTTCGACTCCACCGGACTCGCGATTCAGGACGTCGCCGCCGCCCACGTCGCCTACGAACACGCCGACGAGAACGACAACGGCTACGAGTTCGACCTGCTCGGTCTCGCCGAGTAAGACCGCTTCTCGTCCGTTACGGTTTCACTCTTCTTCACCACTCCCCGTCTGTGCGGCGAGGAACTCGAGGAACTTGCTGATCGCCCACACGAGGACGATGAACGGCAGGAGTGGCACGAGGAGGACGACGAGTATCAGGAAGTACGTCAGTCCGATGACGTTCATCTCGGCGTCCGGTCGACTTCGGTACCCCGGGGTGACGGTTCGGTACGTCTTCTTCAGCACACCCTCTGATTCGTCTGGTTCACTGCTCATAGCCGTTCGTAGCACTGCAGCGCGGATAAGAGTTGGTCAGACAACAACAACGGGCCGGATCGTCTCCGGTTGTCTCGTCGACTACTCGAGGTGGACGGCCGGGCGGAACGGCGTCGCCTTCTCGGCGCGGTCGGCGGGGTCGTAGACGTCCTCGCTCCCCTCGACGTAGATCTCGACGTCGGCGTCGAACTCGCGACGGAGGAAGCCGGTCGCGTCCTCGTAGACGGCCGCCTCGTCCATCTCGCGCATCGCCTCGATTGCCTCGTCGTCCAGCCCGCGGACGACGTCGACGAGGTCCTGGACGAGTTGGTTCACCTCGTTGCCGCGCTCACGGAGGCTCTCGTGTTGCATCACCTGGCTCATCACCTGGCCGACGTTCGTGCCGACGTCGGCGACGGTGTCGAACACGAGGTTCTTCCAGTCGGCGGCGACGTACACCCGGATCGTCTCGGGGTCGGTCTCGGTGACGTCGATGATGTCGTGGACGTCCTCGGTTAGCCGCTCGACCTGTCGCTCCTCGACTTCGACGACGGTGCTCTCGTACTCGGGGTCGACCGCCGGCCACGGGGCGTCCTCGGCGGGCGTCCCCGTCAACTGCTCGTGGAGCTCGTTCGTCAGGAACGGGACGAACGGTGCGAGCAGGCGTAGGCGGGTCTCCAGTACGTGCCGGAGCGTCCACCGTGCACCGGGCCGGTCGAGGTCCGCACGGCGACGGTACCAGCGGAGCTGCTCCTCGAAGCCGTAGAAGGCGGCCTGACTGGCCGACCGCGTCTCGGAGTTCTCCATCGACTCGGTGACGGTACGGACGGTGTCCTGTAGCTTCGACAGCAGCCAACGGTCGACGTGCTGCAGTTCGTCTTCGTCGCCCTCGTCGCCCTCGATGAGATCCTGCGCCCGGTTCCAGAAGCGGTCGAGTTGGTCGCGGACGCTCTCGACCTGGTCGGCACGCCAGTCGAAGTCTTGCCACGGTTCGGCGGAGTTGAGCAGGAAGAACCGAGCGGTGTCGGCGCCGTACTTCTCGATCGCCTCGCCCGGCAGGACCACGTGACCCTTCGAGGAGGACATCTTCTCGCCCTCGAGCAAGCCCATCCCCATGACGACGATCCCCTGCGGCCAGTTCGGCTGGTCGAACAGGTCGGCGTGGTGGAACAGGTAGAACGTCAGGTGGTTACTGATGAGGTCGTTGGCGGAGAACCGGTAGTCGACCGGATACCAGTAGTCCCACTCCTCGCGCAGTTGCAGCGCGCGCTCGTCGGGGTCCTCGACGGCGTCCGCGCCCTGGAACAGCGCGTCGAAGAACTCGCGGTCTAAGTCCTCGACGGGGACGTCCTGCAGGCGGTGAGCGATGGTGTAGTACGCCATGTAGATCGTCGAGTCGGACAGCGGTTCGATGACGAAGTCCTCGTCCCACGGCAGGCGCGTCCCCAGTCCGTAGTTTCGGATGCAGGGCCACTCGTTCAGCCAGTCGATGGTGTGGTCGTACTCGCCGCGGGTGTTCTCCGGGATGGCGTCCATCCCGTCGACGACCTCGTGGGCCATCCGCTTCCAGTCCTCGTCGTTGTAGGTCAGGAACCACGTGTCCTGTTCGGCGACGACGACGTCGCCGCCACAGCGACAGACGACCTCCTCGGAGAACTCCTGCATCAGATCGAACGCGCCGGAGTCGGCGTTGTCCTCCTTGAACTTGTCGCGAGCGTCCTTGACGAGTTCGCCGGCGTACTCGCCGTACATCTCCTTCAGGTGACCGGCGTGGAACTCCTTGTTGTAGAGGTCCTTGGTTGCCTTCTTCAGCGCCGGATCGTCGGACGACTCGATGCCGTTGGACTCGACGGCGTGCTGTGCGGGGATTTCGCCCCAGTCCTCCTCGTCGTCCTCGATGTCCAGAATCGGAACGGGTTCGATGTCGGCGACGTCGGCGGGGTCGATGCCGAACGACTCCAGATAGTCGGTGTCGGCCTTCGCCTCCTGCAGCGCGACGTAGTCGTCCGGCGAGTGGGCGGGGACGGACATGACGACGCCCGTCGCGTTGTCGGCGTCGACGAAGTCGGCGGGCAGGACGAGCACCTCGTCGCCCGTGACGGGGTTCGTGACGCGCTGACCGACGAGTTCGCTCCCCTCGTACTTCTCGAGCACCTCGACCTCGTGGGCCTGCAGACGCAGCTTCTCGGCTGCCTGCGTGGAGACGAACCAGCGTTCGCCGTCGACGTCGGCGACGGCGTAGTCGGCCTCGGGGTCGATGTAGGCGTTCGTGACCCCGTACACCGTCTCGGGGCGGAGGGTGGCCATGGGGACTATCACCTCGCGCGGTTCGTCACTGCGCGAGTGATCGCTTGACTCGCCCTCGCGGTTCCACCCGAACCGAACCAGCGTGTACTCCTGGAACTCGGCCTCCTCGCCCTCCAGCAGGTCGTGGGTGGTGACCGGTTGTTCCTCGTCGGTGCAGTACTTGACGGGGTGGAGACCCTTCTCCAGTCGGCCGTGGTCGCGCAGCGTCTCGTACTGCCAGGTGATGAACTTCGAGTAGCGCTCGTCGTTCGTGTTGAACTCGCGTCGCCAGTCGACCGACAGCCCCAGCGACTTCATCCCCTTCTTGTAGTGTTCCTCGATGAAGTGGTTGGCGAACCCCATCGGGGTCTCCAACTCCGAGAGAGTGTCTTCGGGGACGTTGTAGGTGTCTCGGAGGACCGACAGCTGCTTCTCCTCGCGCTTCTTCAGGCGCTCGACCGCGCCGATGATGGGCGTGCCGGTGACGTGCCAGGCGATGGGAAACAGCACGTTGTCGCCCTGCTGACGCCGGTAGCGGGCGTAGACGTCGGGGACGGTATACGTGCGGGCGTGGCCGATGTGCATCCCGCCGCTCGGATACGGGTACGGGACGGTGATGAAGGTGGGTTCCTCCTCCTCACCGTCGGCGGCCTCGGCGCCGTCGGCGGGCGTGTCCACGGGGTCGGCCTCGTACCGACCGCTCTCGGCCCAGCGCTCTCGCCAGCGCTGTTCGAGTTCCTGCGGGTCGTAGTCCATAGTCGTGTGTGTCGGGTCAGACCCTAAAATACTCCTATACCTGACGTGCTCGCTGTCCGATCGAATGTGGGACGGAGCCACACGCGACGCGAGCCTCACGGCGACCGTTGAGGGAAACGTTCAGGGGCGTCCTCGCCGAGCTCCAGCTCGTGGTGACTGCTGCGACCCGCGTGCAACGACGCCTTCGAGAGACGCTCGCCGACTGTCGGTCACAGTTCTCGTGGACGACGGAGTACCGGGTCGGTAGCACCCCCGTCGACGTCGCAGGTGAACGAGACCGAGAACTGGTGCTCGTCGAGTTGGAGTGGCGGCGGGCCGACCCCGCCGACAACACCGCGAAGCTGTTCCGCCATCTCGCGAGCGAGACGCTCGACGCCGATCGGGTTCACGTTCGACAGCTCTTTACGACCTACTACGACCTCGCTTCGGGTGGTGTCTCCTCGAAGCGCGAGAACGCCGAGTTCGTGGGTGAACGCGTCGCCGCGGCGTTCGACCACGTCGACTACGAGGGGGTCACGCTTCCGCTCGACCCACCGAAACGAGGCGGGGACCTCCCGACCGACTGGGAACGGACGCTCGACGAGGCAGCGGCGTCGCTGACGTGGTGAGTGGACGATAGAAAAACGGGGTTCTGAAGTCGATTCGACCACCCGACGACTTACTCGACGTCGATGTGGTGTGAGTCGTCGTCCTCGTCGATCTGGATCTTCGGGAGCGTGACCGTCAGTACGCCGTTCCGGTAGGTCGCGTTCGCGCCCTCCTCGTCGACCTCGACGGGGAGGCGGATGCTCCGTCGGACGGACTGGCTGCGTCGCTCGCGGCGGATGAACTGTTCCTGTTCTTCCTCACCGGATTCGGACGCCGACTCCATCTCGTGGTCGGCGACGACCGTCAGCACCTGGCCGGCGATCTTCAGGTCGATATCTTCCTTCTCGAACCCGGGCAGGTCGGCGACGACGACGATGTCGTCGTCGCGTTCGGTGACGTCGACGGCCATCCCGCGGTGGGCGACTATCTGGTCGACGCCGCCCTCCCACGAGCCGAGTTGGCGGTTCATCTCGTCGAACTGGCGGCTCATGCGTTCGAACATGCTCTCGAAGTCACTGAAGTCGAATGGGTTGGTACGTCGCATCATGAATGTCTCCGGCATCCAGATACGCCGTTCGAGAGCTTAACGTTTGTCGGACCAGAGCTACCTAATCGCACGCTACAGACGCTCTCGGCGTCGTCCACCGGCGTTCACGGGGGGCGGTGTGTCGCACCAGGAGAGGTGTATCGCTCTGGGAGTCGGCGCGTGGCTTCTCCGACGGAGTCACTGGACGTCGATGTCGAACCCGTCGTCTTCGGTCGTCTCCCGCTTCGGGAGGACGATCGTCAACACGCCGTTGTGGTACGACGCGCTCGACGCCGACTCGTCGATGTCGGCCGGGAGCGAGAGGCTCCGACGGACCTCTCGGTGGGTCCGCTCTCGACGGTGGTAGCGCGCGTCCGTCCCCTCGGTCGTCCGGTCTCGCTGCGCGCGGATGGTGAGTCGATTGTCGTCGACGGTGACGTCGATGTCGGACTTCTCGTAGCCGGGGAGGTCGGCGTTGACGACGACCTCGTCGTCGGTCTCGGAGACGTCGACGGCGACGTCGTGAGCGAGGCCGCTCGGTTCGAGGCCGCGACCCATCCGGTCGAACAACTCCTCGATGTCTTTGAACGGGTTGGAACGGTTCGGCATCGTACCTGTACTGTCGGTCCGTTTATCACTTCAACATTGTTGCCGCGGGGGCGACAGGAACGGTCGACGGTCCCCGTGATCCCTCTCGACGGCTCGTCTCAGTACAGGACGTGTCGCGTGTCGTAGGAGCCGAGGCGGCGGACCCACCCCTTGCGGGCGATCTCCTCGACGTCGGCGAGCGCCTCCTGGGCGCGCTCCTCGTACAGGCCGGCCTCGAAGTCGACGTGGAAGAGGTAGTCGCCGAGGCGGTCGCCACTGGGGCGCGACTCGATGCGCGAGAGGTTGATGTCTCGCTCGGCGAACGCTTCGAGCAGTTCGAGCAGCAGTCCGGGGTAGTTGGCGTTGGGGTAGACGACGACCGACGACTTCCCGCCCGCGTCGGAGCGTTCGCTCGGCGGCGCGACGACGAAGAAGCGCGTCGCGTTCGACTTGCGGTCCTGAATGTCCTCGGCGACGATTTCGAGGTCCTCACCCGCGTTGTCGGGGTGGCCGATACCCGCCACCGTCGGGTCGTTGCGGGCGCGCTCGACGCCGCGGGCGGTGCTGGCGACGGCCTCCAGCGAGACGTGGGGATACTGGTCTTCGAGATAGGTGCGACACTGCGCGAGCGCCTGCGAGTGGCTGGCGACGGTGTCGAAGTTGCCGCTCTGGGCGAGCAGCGCGTGGCGGATGGGGGTGACGATCTCCTCGGTGACGGCGATCTCCCGGTTCGAGAGCGCGTCGAGCGTCTCGGTGACGCTTCCCTCGATGCTGTTCTCGATGGGGACGACGCCGCGTTCGTACTCGCCGTCGGCGACGGCGTCGACGATTGCGGTGACCGACTCGCGGAACTCTACCTCGTCTGCGACGGCGCGAGCGGCGCGGTGGGAGTACGTGCCCGCGGGACCGAGCGTGACGGCTTTCATTATAGGTGGCAGTTTTTCGGTTACGGGCAAAAGGGCGTCGGGTCAGGAGGATAGTGAGAGAAATAGGTCTGTTGACATGTGCTGTGCGGATGTTTATAGAAACCGTGCTGAAGAGAGTGCGAGTGTCGCAACCGCATCGCTCACTCGATAGTGATCGACTCGACTTTGACGTTCGAGTCCACGATTGCTACGAGAGTCTCGTTGCTGAGGGAGAATCGAATTCGAGCTCGAGCCGGCTCGTCACTCACCAGTTCCGTGCTGATGTCATCTTTCCCTGTGGAGTGCTGCCAGCTGGGGTCGTTGACCACATCGACGCCGTGGTCGGCGAAATACTCGATTGCTTCGACCTGAAACATGAGCGGGAGGGCGGGAGAGGTCTGGACGGTGTCTCCACATCGTTCGCAGTCGTAGCGTGCCCGCACGGGCATCGGGTGTTCCAGGTCGTCGATTAGTTTCCCATCAACGCGTCCCCCACAGTTCGAGCAGAAACCATACACGACTTTCGAGACCGTGGCCCGCATCCAGCGATCGAACGCGCGTGGCAGTTCTTCACGTGTAAATTGCTCGAGGGTTGCTGGTGGGAACGAGAACTCGTTGCGCCACATCTCGCAGTCGTCACAGTACATCTTCGCACGCTCGTCAGCGAACCCAGCGACGAGATGCTCTACACCACACATCGGACAGGACCCCTCAAACTCGAAGGGTTCTATCTCGGCCTCAGTCGTGTACGCGCCCGAGATGATTGCACCGTACACTTTCCGGCCCGCAAGAGAGAGCCGATAGCCGTCGTCATCGTGAACGACAAGATGTCCGACGAGCTTCCCCAAATGATAGTTGAACTTCCCAGAGTCGCATTCGTCGACGGCCTTGCGGAGTCGTGAGAACGCTATGGGTTCACCTGCCTTGCTGAGAGCTTGGAGTATGCGCACTCGAAGGTCGTTCGACAGTAGCTCGAACGCCGCCTCTGGAGACTGGCGTTCGACAGTCACTCTATTCTTCTTTGACACATATGCCTACGAGTTGTACCAAACTATATTTGTGTCGCCTGAGGTACCAGATTCTGACAAAACTGCTCGCTGTGCGCTTCGCTCGTTTCACTCGCTCCAGTGCTTGCGTCGCAGAGGTTCGCCGGGAACCCGAGGGGTTTGCCGAGTAGCCGTGGCAGTAGATGGTACTTTGAAGAACCGCCAAACTCCGTGTTTAGCTACAGTAACCGAGCACCGATCCTCGGTCTCCGGGACTACCGCTCAGCGCAGTATTCGACGAAGTTCCGAAGGATCCGCAGTCCCGTCTCGCCGCTCTTCTCGGGGTGGAACTGCGTCCCCATCACGTTGCCCTCCTCGTTCGCCAACATCGCGGGGAAGTCGACGCCGTAGTCGGTCGTCGCGAGGACGGCGTCTTCGTCGTCGGGTTTGGCGTAGTAGGAGTGGACGAAGTAGGCGTACTCGCCGTCGACCCCCGCCACGAGCGGGTGGTCGCGCTGAACGTCGAGTTCGTTCCAACCCATGTGCGGCACCTTCTGGCCCTCCTTGAACCGGACGTTCGTGCCGGGGATGAGGTCGAGTCCTTCGACGTCACCCTGGCCGGCGCGGTCGGCCTCTTCGGAGGACGTGAGGAGCATCTGCATGCCGAGACAGATCCCCAGCAGGGGGACGCCGTCGTCGGCCGCCTCGACGAGCGCCTCGCGGAACGGCCCGGCGTTCTCCATCCCGTCGCCGAACGCGCCGACGCCGGGGAGGACGATACCGTCGGCCTCGTCGATGCTGTCTGGATCGTCCGAAATCGTCACGTTCGCGCCAGCCCGTTCCAGACCGCGCGTGGCGCTCCGGAGGTTGCCGAGCCCGTAGTCCACCACGACGACGTCGGCCAGTGCCTCCTCCTGAGGGTGGGTCGTACTCATATCCGATGCTACACGCGGGCGACGCAAGTCAGTTTCCGTTCGGGCGAACGCCGTCTCCACGGGACGCCGTCTCCCCACGCCGCCGGCGACTTCCGTCGGTGATCGTCCACTTTTCACCGGTGTTGATTCATTCTCTAGTACCTCTCACTCTTACTGTTCGTTCAATAGAAAAAATAGGAATCCTTAACTCTCCGCTATCGAAGCCCTTGACAACCCGATGGCAAACCGACGAAACTTTCTCAAGAGGGCCGGTGCGGTTGGTGCCGCCGGTCTGACGGGGCTGAGTGGGTGTACCGGTGACTCGAACGGCGACGGTTCCGACGGGGCGGAGAACGGGTCGGGGTCGCCGTCGTCGACGTCGGAGGGGGCGACGGCGGGCAGCAGCGACGGAGCCCAGACGCTCACGTTCGCACTGACACCCGCCGAGTCCGACGTCGACATCGAAGAGCAGTACAAGCCGCTCTTCAGCTACCTCGAATCGGAGGCGAACGTCTCGGTCGAGTCGACCGTCGCGGCCGACTACGCCGCCGTGCTGCAGGCACTGAAGAGCGGACGGGCGGACGTCGCCGACGCCGCCCCCGCCATCGCCATCCAGGGTGCCAACGAGGACGTGACGCAGGTCGTCGGTATCCGTATCGCGTACGGTGCCTCGCGGTACTTCTCGCTCGTCACGACGCCCGCCGACAGCGACGTCGAGTCGCTCGAGGACCTCCAGGGCGAGACGGTCGCCTTCGCCGACCGCCTCTCGACGAGCGGGTCGCTGTTCCCGCTGTACATGCTCAGTCAGGCCGGCCTCGACACGGGCGGTGCACCCGACGGGACGCCCGAGGACTTCACCGGCCAGTGGTCGGACCACGCGACCGCCCGCGAGACGACGATCAACCGTCCCGACGTGATGGCGGCGGGCACGGGTGCGTTCTCGACGGCCCCACACGTTCCGAAGGAGCAGTTCCCCCAGGAGTTTCTCGACGTGTCGGCGGAGAACGACGGCGACCTCGGCACCGAGGAGCCGCAACTCGACCTGCTGGCGACGTCGGATCCGATCCCCCGCGCACCGATCCTCGCCCGCACGGACATGGACCAGGACGTCTACGGCGACGTCGAGTCGGCCCTGCTGAACGTCTCGGAGGACGACCTTGTCAACGAGGAGCTAAACGACGACCAGCAGCTCTGGTTCACGGGCGTCGCCGAAGGCTCCGCCGAGGACTACCAGCCCGTCCAGAACGTGCTCGACGAACTCGGCGTGACGCTCGGGCAGTAGCTCCGCGTGACCCGCACCGTCTTCGCAGACGAACCGGACGACCGACCACCAGCGATTCGGCACGCAGCGTGCCGGTGACCACGACACATGAGCACGATAGAAGTAACGAACCTCAGCAAGTCCTACGGGGACGTCCAGGCGCTACGGGACGTCTCGTTTACCATCCCAGACGGCGAGTTCGTGGTTCTCTTGGGGGAGTCGGGGGCAGGCAAGTCGACGCTGCTCCGCTGTCTCAACGGGATCACGACGCCCACGTCCGGCTCGATCACCATCGACGACGAACCGGTGGAAGGGCCGCGCACCGACGTCGCGATGATCTTCCAACGACACTACATCCTCGAACAGATGAGCGCCTACAGCAACGCGCTGACGGGGGCGCTCGGCCGCACCTCGTTCCTGCAGAGCCTGTTCGGGCGGTACTCCGAGGACGACAAACGCGAGGCGCTCCGCGCGCTCGAGACGGTCGGCCTCCTCGACCAGGCCACCCAGCGAGCGGGCAACATGAGCGGCGGCCAGCAACAGCGCGTCGGTATCGCCCGTGCGCTGGTCCAGAACCCGAATCTCCTCCTCGCCGACGAGCCCGTCGCGAGTCTCGACCCCGCGAGCGCAGAGACGGTGATGCGCTACATCCGGCAGGCAGCCTCGGAACGCGACCTCTCGACGGTCGCGAGTCTCCACCAGGTGAACATCGCCCGCGAGTTCGGCGAACGCTTCCTCGGGATGAAAGACGGGGAACTCGTCTTCGACGGCTACCGCGAGGAGTTCACCGTCGACGTCATCGACGAGATCTACGGCGACATCGAGACCGAAGCGATCCGCGAGGAGCGGACGAGCGGGACGAACGACCGAACGACGCAGAGTGGTGCACGAGCACATGAGTACTGACGCCGACCGTCTCCAGCAGCGACTCTCGGCCATCCAGTTCCACAAGCGAGTCCGACTCGTCTTCTCGCTGGTGCTGGTGGCCGTCTTCGTCTTCTTCTTCCAGAGTGCGCTCTCGGAGGTCGGCTTCTCGGTCGGCGAGATCGTGGAGTACTGGCCGGACTTCACCGCCGCACTCGGCGAGTTCTTCCCGCCGGGCGAACTGTTCGGCTTCCTCCCCTTCGTCGACCTCGGCGCGTACTGGTCGTTCATCCGGGACCGGAACCTCCTCCTGGCGTTCGAGAACGGCACCCCCGTTCTCGGCGCGGTGTTCGTCACGTTCGCGATGGGGTTCGCCGGCACCGTCCTCGGCGTCCCCGGTGCCCTGCTGCTCGGCGTCCTCGGTTCCGAGCGCGTGACCCCGTACCCGTTCAACTTCCTCTTCCGCGGGACGATGAGCGTCATCCGCGCCATCCCGGCGCTCGTGTGGGCGCTCATCTACATCCCGCTCGGCGGCGTCTCGCCGTTCACGGCGACGCTCGCCATCGGGACGGACACGATGGGGAACCTCGGTCGGCTGTTCACCGACGCGCTCGAGGAGGTCGAGGACGGCCCCATCGAGGCCATCGAGAGCACCGGGGCGAACGGCCCGCAGAAAGTCGTCTTCGGGATGCTCAGCCAGGTGTTCACGCCCTTCATCGCGTGGACGTTCTACATCCTCGAGATCAACGTCCGCATCGCCGTCACCATGGGACTCATCGGTGGCGGTGGGCTCGGTCAAGTGCTCCAGACCCAGCGCGGCCTGTTCAGGTACACCAACATGATGGCGACCATCCTCGTCATCTTCCTCTTGGTCATCTCCGTCGAGGTGTTCAGCCAGCGCGTCCGGTCGTACATCCGCGGCAACGACGAGGGTCGGAGCCTCATCGGCCTCGTCGCCTCCTTCCCACAGCGGATGGCCGAGTCGATCTGGCGATAACACCCGCTCGACTCCGTTTCGACTCCCGTTCGACGCACCGGTCAGTAGTCGCCGAGTCGCGACTGGCCGCTCGACCCGTCGCCCGTGCCCGCCAACTCGGCAGCCTGTCGGATCGTCTCTGTGAACGTCTCCTCCTGACTCCGGTCGTACAGCGTCGCCGCCGGATGGACACAGACGAGCACCCGTCTCGAGGCGTCGCCGAGGCGTGCGTCGACGACGTCGCCCGCCTCCTTCGTCACCGCCACCGACCGATCGAGCAGATGTTCGCTGGGGACCTTCCCGAGCGTCACGATCACCTCGGGGTCGACCAGTTCGATCTCGTGTTCGAGGTAGCCGCGACAGTTCGACAACTCCTCTTTCGTCGGATCGCGGTTCTCGGGCGGTCGACAGCGGACGCAGTTGGTGATGCGCACGTCGGCGCGAGCGAGGCCGACGTCGCGGAGCGCGTCGTCGAGCACCGTGCCCGACCGACCGACGAACGGTTCGCCCTGTTCGTCCTCGTTGGCACCGGGGCCCTCGCCGACGAAGAGCAGGTCGGCGTCTTCGGGGCCGCCCCCGTTGACGATCTGACTCCGCGACTCGACGAGTTCGGGACAGCGCTCGCAGTCGACGACGCAGAGCCCTTCCATGTTCTCCATACGCCACCCGGGGTCGGCAACGGCTTAACTGACCGGGCTTCGGTCGTCCGCTTCGACGAACTCCCGTCCGGCGCGTGCGAGGAGACGCGCGACCCGGAGCGGTTCGGGGCGGCCGCCCTCGGGCGTGAACGCCCGGACGACGTCGCGAGCCTCGGCGTCGGCGACGCCGACGGCGCGGACGAACACGGTCTCGTCGTCGACTGCGACGCGCTGGCGCGAGGGGAGCGACTCGTAGACGGCCAGCCGTCGGTCCAACGCCTCGCCTTCGAACTGCTCGCGGAGCGCCGACGTCAGCCCCTCGCTGGCCTCGAACGACACCGAGAGGACGGGTCTGTCGGTCGCCTCGTGGACGGCGTGGAGGTCGTAGAGGTTGAACCACGCGGGGGCGATCCCCGACAGCAGGAGGTACTGGACGTCTTCGCGGCCGAGCGTGGAAAAAAGTCGAGCGACGGCGTCGGTCGAGTCGGTGCCGCCGACGGTACACTCCCGAAAGGCACAGCCGTCGACGACGCGGTCGGCGCGGACGAGCGCGCCGCACAGGGTACTTCGGGTGTCGCCGTCCGAGGCGGCGACACCGAGCGCTCTGGTGCCTCGCTTCACCTAGCTCTCTCCGTCCGATTTGATGTCCTGCAACCGGTTGAGCAGTTCGTCGTTCGACGCACCGTTCTCGAACTCCATGCTGCCTTGGTGGTCGTTCTCGCGGGACGTTACCCCGTCGTTTTCGTCGAGATCAGCGTCGTACTCCTGGTTCTCCTGCTCTGACTCGTCGTAGCTCCCAAATCCCATACATGCTATCGTTACTGTTTCCGGGTAAAAAATCCGGCGGAGTATCAGATTTCTGTCTGTTACCGGGGAATCGGCCGCTTCCCCGTCCGTTTTTCAGTCCCGACGACGACTCACCGGTATGGAAGTTTTCAACGTCACCGCCGACGCCGAGCAGTTCACCTGCAACGCGTACCTGCTCACGGGCGAACGGACGGTGCTCGTCGACGTCGGGTCGATGCCCGGCGTCGCCGACGTCGTGGCCGACCACGTCGACCACCTCGACGCGATCGTGCTCACCCACCAGCACTCGGACCACGTCGACCAACTCGAGGCGGTGCTCGACCGCTTCGACGCGGACGTCTACGCCTACGCCGAACACCCCCACCGGACACACGCGCTCGAAGCGGACGACACGGTCGCGATGGGCGACGAGACGTTCGAGGTCGTCTACACGCCCGGCCACGCCGCCGACCACGTCTCGCTCGTCGGCGAGACGGTGCTGTTCAGCGGCGACGTCGTCGTCTACAACGACGGCGCGTACGACGACGGCAGTTTCGGCCGCACCGACCTCCCCGGCCAGTCGCGCGAACGACTCATCCAGAGTCTCCGCGACCTGCTCGACCATCTCCCCGACTCCGTGACGACGCTGTACGCCGGCCACGGCGACGCCTTCACCGCCGACTCCGCCGGCGACAGCGTCCGCGACGTCGTCGAACGCGCGCTCGCCCGCGCCGAGGAACGACAGCCGAAGTACCCCGAGGAGTAGCCGCCGGCCTCCCACAGACGTTATTCTCCCTCGACACGAACCGTGTGGTATGGCAACAGACACCTCCCCGTCGACGACCGACGACGTCGGCCTCGACACCGCCTCGCTGACGCGCCTCCACTATCTCGGCGTCGCCCTGGCGGTCGTCACCGGCGTGATCCACCTCGTCCTCGGCGTCGGCTTCCTCCCCTCGCCGCTGGCGGTCAGTTTCGTCCTCGCCGGACTCGGCTTCTTCGGCGGGGTCGCGCTCTTCCTGTTCGGCGTCCGGCGACGGCAGGTCGTGGCCGTCGGCATCCCGTTCACGCTGCTGCAGTTCTTCGCGTACTTCGCGTTCAACTGGCCGGACGTCGTCTCGCCGGTCGGGCTGTTCGACAAAGTCGTCCAGCTGGCGCTCGTCGGCGTGTTGGTGGCGGTGTATCGCGCGGAGAGCGCGGAGAACTGAGTGCGCTTACGCGGTACGGCGTTCCTTCGACTTCGGGCGAAGGTGTTTGTAACCGCACTTCCGGCACTGCGTGGCCTTCTGCGGGTTGCGTGCGTTACAGCGCATGCAGATCTGTTTCTCCAGGGTTCGCTTGACGGCGGCGTCGAAACTGGGCATATAGCGTCCTCTTGCCGGCCCGGTTGTATAATGCTTGCGAGACGACCCCGTGTGCGAACCGCCGCTCTCGTCGCCGTCAGTGGCCGCCGAACCGCTCGTCGAGTTCGGCGCGCAGGTCGTCGAGCGTCACGTCTTTCATCGACAGCAGGACGAGGAAGTGGTAGACGAGGTCCGCACCCTCGGCTCTCATCTCGGCCGTGTCGTCGTCTTTCGCCGCCAGGATGAGCTCCGTCGTCTCCTCGCCGAGCTTCTCCAAGACGGCGTTCTCGCCTTTCTCGTGGGTGAAAAGCGACGTCGTGTACGACCCCTCCGGCAACTCAGCCTTGCGCTCCTCGATGAGTTCGAACAGTTCGTCGAGGATGTCCTCGTCGCTCATACTCGTTGTGGACACCCGCGACGTGAAAAGCGTGTGTTTCCGTCTCGGTCCGGTCTCGTCGGGAGTACGGGAGTTCACGGAGAAGGTTCCTGTGCGTTTAGCGCAGGGTGGAGGCCGACGCTCGGTGAGCCCTCCCGCAGCCAGTACTGAAGAGAAAGTGCGCCCCGGCAAAGAGAGACCACACCTGCAGCGTTGCTGACGGTGTGAGGCCGTCTCTGACCTTCCGATCTCGTGCAGGGTACTGCAGAGGTGGACGGCACAGAGACGGACACCGACGGCGAACTCAGGATAGGCCCACCGTGAGTGGGCCTGCGCCTGAGCTTCGACATTCCGGGTCGACCCATGGAATCTCCCATGGGTAGGCACTCTGCGCACTATGACACTATAAGTTAGTGTGAGTGCAGTGATAGCAGAGTCGATACGAAGGAGACAGCGGTGCGATCTGTCGATGGTCGGCCACGTTCACTCCGAGTTCGGCACGTGACCGGTGTCAGAGCGTGGGTTGTCTCCCCCTTCGCCCTACTCGGCTTCGACGGACGCCGTCGCCGACTCGAAGAACGCCAGTCGGTGGAGTCGGACGTCGTCGGTGAGCTCCGGATGGAACGACGTGCCGACGACCGGCCCGTCGCGAACGGCGACCGGGTCGTCGTCCCACCGGGCGAGCACCTCGACGTCGCCCGCGTCGTCGATGAGCGGCGCACGGATGAAGACGGCGGGGAACGGGTCGTCGAGGCCGTCGACGTCCAGCGGGGCCTCGAAGCTGTCCTTCTGGCGGCCGAACGCGTTGCGGTCGACCGTCACGTCGACGAGGCCGAGCGGGTCGACGCGGTCGTCCTTGGCGTCCGTCGAGGCGACGATGAGTCCCGCGCAGGTCGCGAGCACGGGTTTCTCCGCCTCGACGTGGGCCCGAATCTCCTCGGCGATCCCCTCGCCGTGGAGCAGTCGAGAGATCGTCGTCGACTCCCCGCCGGGGAGGAGCAAGACGTCGCAGTCGGGGACGACCCCGGACTGTCGGATCTCGACGACCTCGGCCTCCTCGCCGTGGCGTCGTGCGGCGCGCTCGATCGCCGCGGCGTGTTCGCTCACGTCTCCCTGTACGGCGACGACGCCTGCACGTAGCATGGGCGACTGTCGGGAGCGGGTCGATAAAAAAGACGCGACCGGCGGCCGCGGTCGTCCAGCGAGTCGGCGGTCGAGCGTCTCGACTCGGTCGGTCGTCCGAAGCCACGGCTGTTCGAGAAGTCGCGTCGTCGAGACGGAGGGGCCTCAGAGGGCGATGATGTTCAGGACCTGGATACCGACACCGAAGAGGATCCCGAACGCGACGACGGTCTTGGGGTCGACTCGGATCGCGTTGCGGTCCTCCGCGTCGAAGTACCGGACGAGTCCGGCACTCGACATCAAGCCACCGCTGTTCTGTCCACTGCTCATACTGTTCCTCTGCGCTCTTTGAGGCCGTAAACGTTTCGACTCGCCGGACGGTTTTGCCGGAGAGCGCACCGTCCGACGTTCGGTGTCCGCGACCTGTCTGCATCGAAAACATCCACCTTGGAAACCCTTTTACGAACTCGTAGGCTACCCGGAGAAGGGAACAATGACTGTCCGACTCAAAGACTTCTACGCCGACTGGTGTGGCCCGTGTAAGACGCAGGACCCGATCCTCGAGGAGATCGAGGGCGACTACCCCGACGTCTCGTTCGAGAAGGTCGACGTCGACGAGGAACAGGAGATCGCCAACCAGTATCAGGTCCGCTCGCTGCCCACGCTCATCGTCGAGAACGACGACGGCGTCGTCGACCGCTTCGTCGGCGTCACGCAGCGCGAGGACATCGAAGCGGCGCTGAAGCAGGCCGGCGCGTAAGTCTCACGACCGCCTGGACTCGACTGCCCTGTTTCTGCCCCACCGAACTGCGACGCCGAGCGCGTAGACGACGCTGCCAGCGACCGCCGCGGCGGCACAGAGCGCGAGGTAGAGGAGCCACGTCGGCGAGTCGGTGCTCGGTCCGAAGACGACCCAGTGGAGCACGAGAAACGCACCGAGGCCGACGAGCGGCCCGGCGAGGACGGTGGCGGCCGCTCGTAGACCGCGCCCCGCGAGCGCCTGCCAGCCGATCGTACTCAGCGTGCCGACGGCGACGACGGCGAGGACGAGACGGGCGACGGGTTCGACGCCGACGCCGAGGACGACGCGGACGTCCGCGAGTTCCCAGAGAAACCGCTCGACGGTCGTCGCGAGAAACGTGACGACGGCGAACGCGAGGGCGAGGAGGCGGACCGAGGGAGGGCGGAAGGAGGACACGTCGAACGAGTTCTGTGGCGTCGACTACTGGAACCGCACGCCGAGGTCGTGCATCCCGTCGTTGTTCGTCGCGACGTTGATGAGAAGCGGCGTCACCGCCTCGACCTCCGAGGCGTTGGCGAGACCGCCGGCGTCGAGCGCCCGCAGTCCCTCGATCCCCTCGGCGAGCATCCGCACCGTCTCCTTCGCGTCGAGGTCGTCGGCGACGAGCAGAGTGTCGATCCCCAACTCCGCGTCGAGGTCGGCGAGGCGACCCGCCGCGAGGTTGTGGAACGCGCCGACGACGGCGACGTCGTCGGGTGCGGCGTCGGCGACGAGCTGCGTCACGCTCCCCGCGCTCGGTGGGTGGTAGTGGAAGCCGTCGTCGTCGCGTTTGATGCCCGCTGCGGGCGTAACGAGCACGTCGCCCTCGTCGAGTTTGTCGGCGACGGCCTCGACGGTGTCGGCGACGTGGTACGGCGGCACCGAGAGGACGACGACGTCGGCGCGGTCCGCCGCCATCGGGTTCTCGAAGCCGTTGATCTTTCGGTCGACGCCGCGGCTGTCGAGTTCGGTCTCGTACTCCTCGGCCTTCTGTCGCGCCTTCTCGGGGTCACGAGAGCCGATGATGACGTCGTGGTTCGTGTGGAACGCCCACCGCAGCGCCAACCCTTCGCCGATGTCGCCGGTGCCGCCGAGTAGTGCGATTCGCATACGCTGACTGTGGAGGGACGGGAGGTAATACTGTCGACTGTCCGCACACGACGGGTTTCGACACCTCGAGATGTCGCATGTCGTCACGAGGGGACAGCCGACAGTACGAGCGTGCGCAAACGGCCAGTCCATCCGGTGTCGTCGGCCGAACGCCTTTCTGCCGGCGGAGAGAGACGGCGCGTATGGACGACCCCCGCAGCTACGACGTCCTCCTCCGTCCGACGGCCGACGACCGCGCTCGACCGGGACGGGCGTTCCTCACGGACGGCGTGCTCCTCCTCGCACCGTCTCGACACGGGCGTCTCGCACGTCTCGTCGGCGACGCGGCCAACGGTCTGTTCGGCCAGCTCCCCGAGTCGCTGGGGCTGTACGACCCGCACGCGGTCACCCGCACCGAGGCGACGCACGACCCGGAGACGTTGCGGGTTCGCTACGCCGACCTCCGGGCGCTCGCACCGTTCGTCCGTCCGACCGGGTTCTCGCTGCATCTCCGCGTCGACGGCCGCTCCGACGACGTCCGACTCGCGTTCCGCTCGGCGGACGAGCGACGCGAGACGGTCGAACTCGCCCGCGAACTCCGAGGGCGAGCGAGCGAAGCGGGCGTCGAGGTGGACTACTTCGACCCCGGCGGCCGGACGCGACTGCTCCCGCTGGACGGAGACAGGTGAGCAGGCGAGTCCGTCCTCAGTCGTCGCGCTCGCCGTTCTCGCCCTCGCCCGCGTCCTCGACCTCGACGTCGGGTCGAGAGACCCACTCGCCGTAGACGAGTCGCCGCGCGACGAACGGGGCGACCAGCAGAACGGGGACCAGGGCGGCCAACTGCGTCAGCGAGTTCGCGGGGGTGAGAAGGGCGACGACGGCGTAGCCGACGCCGTCGATGACGAGCATCGTCACGAGAAAGCGCCCGTACTGGCTCATTCCAGTAGCTCGGGCAGGTCGTTGACGGAGTCGACGACGGCCGCCGCGCCGGCGGCCTCGTACTTCCGGCGACCCTCCTCGCCCGTCAGCCCGCCCGTCAGGACGCCGATGCCGTAGTACTCCCGATCGGGGTCCGTCTCGGCGGCGTTGACGGCGGTCTCGACGTCGTCGAGCGTGTCGCCGGTGAACGTCACCGCGTGGGCGTCGAACCGCTCTGCGAGCGTGACGAGCGCGTGGGGGTGGGGTTTCCCCTCCTCCCAGTCGTCCATCGTGAAGCGGTGTTCGTCGGGGACGTCGAGGCCGACGCGGTCGAGCGCGATGTCGGCTTCGGCGGCGGGGCGGCCGGTGACGACGCCGACGTCGAACCTGTCCGTCAGGTCGTCGATGGTCTCCGGTTCGACGATGACCGGTTCGTCGTGGATGTAGCCGGGGGCGTCGAACGGCGGGTCGCCGCCTTCGAGCTCGCGGTAGAGGTCGCTGCCGAGATAGAGCGTCTGGAACACGTCGCGGAGGCGTTCTCTGTCCCACTTGTCGCGGACCCGCGCCTGCGAGATGCTGGGCATCTCGGCGGCGACGGTGCGGGCCGCCTCCAGTCCACCCCCGCGTTCGGCGACGGCGTCGGTGAACTCTGCGACGTTCGTTCGGAGTCCCTCACGGCGTGCGAGGACGAACAGCGCGGCGGCGTAGGTGAGTTCCCAGTCGTTGTTGAAGCCGCCGGCGTCCTTGAACTGCTGGATATCCTCGATGTCGATGGTCTTGCCGTACACTCGGTCGACCGACTCGACGATGGCCCGCCGGTAGGAGTCGGCGACGTCGACGAGCACGCCGTCGATGTCGAGGACGACTGCGTCCGCATGCATAGGTTTCGTGCGGAACGCACGTGGTAAAATTCTTCCGTCTCACCGGTCGACGGCGGTGTACAGCGTCTCTCTGCCCACCGTCTCGCGTCGGACCGGGATCGTCGGCTCCTCGTAGCCCAGCGTCGTGAAGACGAACTCGGCGTCGACGCGACGGGCGACGTCGCGGGTCGGACGCTGCAGTTCGGCCGGGAGGTTCAACGCGTAGATGGCGTCGACACAGTAGAGCGACCCGAGCTCGGAGCGCTCGCTCCGGGCGACGACGTCGTCGCGGACGAACCGCACACCGTCGGGGACGTCGACCTCGTCGACGTCCGTTGCGGTGACCGTCTTGCCGGCGGCGGCGAGCGCCGCGGCGACGTCCGGGTTGCGGCCGACACCCACCTCGAGGAGCGTGTCGTAGCGGGTGAGGCGGGCGGCCAGCGCGTCGCGGGGAAAGCTCTCCACGTCGGGATATTTATGAGAGACGGCCGCTTAACACCTTTCATGCTTGTCGACATCGTGCCCATCGGGGACGTTCCGGCACAGGTCAAGCGCGAGGCCTCGGCCGCCTTGCGTTCGGTCTACGACCTCGACGTGACCGTCCACGACGAGCAGACGATCCCCGAGGGCGCGTTCGATCGCGGTCGCAACCAGTACCGAGCCGAGGAGTTCATCGAACTCGCGAGTCGGGTCGGTAGCGGTGACAAGAACATCGGTATCACGCCCCAGGACCTCTTCTATCGCCGTCGCAACTACGTGTTCGGTCTCGCCTACCTCAACGGCAACGGCTCGGTCATCTCGACGTACCGCCTCCAGACCTCCTCGGACGGTGGGATCTCGACGAAGCCGCAAAGCGAGGTGTTCGCCGACCGCGTCCGCAAGGAGGTCGTCCACGAGATCGGCCACACGTTCGGACTCGAACACTGCGACAACTCCAAGTGCGTGATGAGCTTCTCTCCGACCGTCCGCGAAGTCGACGTCAAAGAGGAGAACCTCTGCGGCACCTGTAGCCGGTTCTACCGGTAGCTACCGACCGTCGTCCCCGACTTAACCCGTTCGGTCGTTCTTTCTGTCGTACAACTGTCCCACTGCTTCATCCCCGTGGGAGTCCTACACACGACTGGAGGTCTCTCGATGAACATCTCACAAATCGTCTCCCAGGAGTTCCGTACTCTCGACGCCGACGCGCCCGTCTCGAAGCTGACCGGCGCGTTCGACGATCCGACGCTGAAGGCCGTCGTCGTCACCGGCAGCGCCGACTACGAGGGGGTGGTGACGCAGCGGCAACTGCTCGCGTCGCACCGAAAGCCGACGGCGAAGGTCGGCACGCTCGTCTACCACGTCCCCACGATCGACGAGACCACCGACGTGCGGGAGGCCGCGCGGCTGATGGTCGAGTCGCGGTCGATGGTGTTGCCCGTCCTCGCGGGCGACACGCTCCAGGGCGTCGTCCACGCGAACGACCTCCTCGAGCTGGTCCAGTCGTCGCTCTCGGCGCTCGACGTCGAGGACGTCGCCACGGACGACCTCTGTACCGTCGCGCCGACGGACACGCTGGGGTCGGCGCTGAACCAGTTCCGCGAGCGTCGCATCACCCACCTGCCGGTCGTCGACGACCGCGACCTCGTCGGCATCCTCAGCGCCTCGGACGTCGTCGAGTTCACCACCCGCGAGATGTCGAAGAGCAAGGGTGGCGACCCCGGACTCGCGACCGGCCGCTCTCACGGCGGGTTCGGCGCCCGCGAGGGCGACACCGACCGGATGCTCGATCTGCCGGTCCGCGATCTGATGACGTCGCCGGTCGACAGCATCACGCCCGACGCGACGCTCGAGACCGCCGTCGACCGGATGCTCGACGTCGGCTGTTCGTCGCTCGTCGTCGTCGACGAGGCGGAGACGCCGACCGGCATCGTCACCAAGACCGACGTGCTGCGGTCGCTGACGTGGACGCCGAAGGGCCACCGCGGCGTGCAGGTCGTCGGCATCGGGTTGCTGGAGGACATGTCCTACGCGGACGTGGCGACGCTCGTCGACGACCTCGTCAGCAAGGACGGCGAGCTGACGCTGCTGGACGCGACCATCCACCTCCACCGCCACGACGAGAAGCTCCGCGGGACGCCGCTCGTGCTCGCTCGCATCCGACTGTTCACCGACAAGGGGCTCTTCGTCGCCTCCGGCGAGGGCTACGGTGCCCGGCACGCGCTCACTGAGGCGCGCGACGTCGTCGACCGTCAGATCCGCGACCGGAAGACCTACGCACAGAGCAAGAAGCATCCCGACGACGACACCCGGACTCACCTCCGGGGGTACTGACGGTCCCGTGTCCGATCGTGGCTGACGCCGCCTGAACGGCCGTTCCCAGCACCCGTCGGGCGGCTCCCTCGCTCGGTACGCGAGCGGCCGTTCTCCTCTCGGCACGCGAACAGCTATCGGCACGGCGAACGTAGTGTACTCGGTGACTCCCCGTGAAGTTCCTCGTCGCAGTCGACGGTTCGAAAGAGAGTACGCGCGCACTCGACTACGCCATCACGATCGCCGACGGACTCGGCGCCTCGCTGACCGTGGTCCACGCAGTCGAACCGGAGGTGTACTCGGAGGGCGGTGACGCCCCCATCACGAGTCTCTCCGAGGCCGAACGACGCCTCGTCGTCGAGGCGGTGACGGACGCCGAGGACCGCGCGCAGCGAGTCCTCGACGACGCGGAGGCCCGGGTCGCCGACGCCGACGCCGGCGTCGACGTCGAGAGCGAGTTGCTCTACGGCGATCCGATGGCCGTCCTCCCCTCGTACCTCGAACGGGTCCCGTTCGACGGCGTCTTCGTCGGCCACCGTGGCTACTCGAAGCGGTACGAGGGGCTGCTCGGCAGCGTCGCGAAGGGACTCGTCGAACGGTCGCCGGTACCGGTGACCGTGGTTCGCTGACCGACTCTCCTACGTCTCGGCGCTCTCCTCCGTCTCGGCGAGATGCTGTGCGAACCACGTCGCCGCGTGTTCGGCGACGGCGTCGAGCGTCCCCGGCTCTTCGAACAGATGTCCCGCACCCGGGACGATCTCCAACTCCTTCGTACAGGTGAGCTTCGAGAACGCCGCCTCGTTGAGCGCGAGGACGTCCGTGTCCGCCTCGCCGACGACGAACAGCGTCGGTGCGGTCACGTCCGCGAGCGCGTCGCTGGCGAGGTCGACGCGACCGCCGCGGGAGACGACCGCGCCGATCTGGTCGCCGAGTTCCGCGGCCGCCCGTAACGCCGACGCCGCCCCCGTGCTCGACCCGAAGTAGCCGATCCGGAGGTCGGCCGTCTCGTCTCCCTCGGCGACCCACGCGGTGACGTCGACGAGTCGCCGCGTCAGGAGGTCGACGTCGAACCGAGTCTCGTACGTCTCGTCTTCCGCCTCGGTCAGGAGGTCGAAGAGGAGCGTGGCGAGTCCGTGTCGTCTGGCGACCTCCGCGACGAAGTTGTTGCGTGGACTGTGTCGACTGCTGCCGCTGCCGTGGCTGAACACGACGATCCCCGTCGCGTCGTCTGGGACGACGAGCGCCCCGTCGAGCGTGACGTCGTCCAACTCGATGTCGACGATCATCCCGAGTTCGTTCTCCCGACCTGCGTCTCCCGAACGATCGATGCTCATCCGTAGAGAGACGCGTGCCAGTCACATCGCTGTTTGCCTCCCTCGCTCAGTCGCTCGACGTCGTGATCTGCTCTTCGGGCGGGACGAACGACCCCACGGAGGCGGTGTAGAGCGCGATCGTCGCCACCCGGAGGAGGTAGACCACGAGGAAGACGAGCGGGGCGAACAGGATCGGCGTCGTGAGGACGACGACGAGAGGGAGCTGAGCGGGCGAGATCGTCGTCGGGATACTCGACGAGCTCGTGTACACCGTCGTCAGCGCGTAGTTCGTGACGACCGCGAGCACCCCGGTGTAGATGATGCGTCGCGACAGGATGGCCAGATCCTGCTGGATCGCGAGCGTCTTGAAGAACTGTCTGATGGTGGCGACGGCCTTCAGCAGCTCGAAGATCGCCTCGAGATCGTCGTTCGACCCCGTCGAGATGTGGTTGCCGTACAGCGACCGGAGTTCGCGGACCCGATCCATGTGGTAGGCGTACCTGCTGCCGATCATGATGTCGAGCACCTTGAACGTCTCGTCACCCTCTCTGACCTGACCGAGATGTTGGGCGTAGGAGACGAGTTCCTGCGTGTACTCGGCGAACTCGTCGGCGTAGTCGGCCTCCGAGTCGTCGATCGTCCGTTCGAGGTTGGCCGCCCGCCGCTCGATCGTCTCGGCGACGAGTCCGAGGAACGACGCCGGGTCGTTCGGACTCGTCCGGACGTCGGCGATCGCCTCGACGTTGCGACGGAACTCGAAGTTCCCCTCGAGTCGATCGGTGAGCCCCGACGGCGACCCGAAGACGCGAGAGAGAATGAGCTGGTTGATGGAGAGACTCACCGTGATGAGCGAGAGCAGTCCCGAGAGCATCCCGCTGGCGAGAAGCGAGAGCATCGAACTCCCGGGGCCGACGTACATGATCCCCGTCTCGACGAGCACGCCGGTGACGACGAGGAGACAGAGCAGGACAATACCGGCCAATCTCGGCCGACTACCGGTGAGAAGATACCACTCTTTGAGACGGTTGAGGTGGTCTGGGCTGTCTTGATTCGTCATAGAGAGCTTCGTCCGACGGTGCTCGTGGCGACGGCAAAAGTCGAGTGGCCAACCCCGAGCAACCTGCGGAGGACGGTCGAGCCCGCGTCTACGGGGCGTAGTAGTACTCGCCCTGCTTCTTCTGTTGGCGGTCCAGCTGCGAGCCGGGCTTGTTGATGCGGGGACGACCCGTCCGCTCGTCGCGGCGGAAGGTGATGTCGAGGTCGGCGAGGAAGTCGTTCATCCCCGCGCGCATCTCCTGCGGTTTCGAGGCGTGGCCGTGCTGGGCGGGTTCGCCGTCGAACACCATCAGACGGTCGGCCAGCAGGTCGATCATGTAGATGTCGTGGTCGATGACCATCACCGTCGCGTCGTGGTTCTCGGCGTAGCGACGGATGGCCGAGGTCGCCTGCACCCGCTGTTCGACGTCGAGGTGTGCCGACGGCTCGTCGAGCAGGTAGAGGTCGGCGTCCTTCGACAGGCAGGCCGCGATGGCGACCCGCTGACGCTCGCCGCCCGAGAGGTCGGTGAGCTGTTGCTCCATGATACGGTTGAGCTGGAGCGGCTGGGCGACTTCGGTGTTCCAGTAGGAGCTCCCGAAGTCGTCCGTGATAGAGGAGAGGAACGTGTCGACGCGCATCGGCTGGTCGATCTCGATGTACTGCGGTTTGTAGGAGATGTCCAGCCGGAAGTCGAGATCGCCCTCGTCGGGTTCGAGCGCACCCGTGAACAGCTGTGCGAGCGTCGACTTCCCGATCCCGTTGGGACCGACGATGCCGAGCACCTCGCTCTTGTGGATCGAGCCCCCCTCGACCTCGAGAGAGAACTCGCCTTCGCCGTAGGACTTCGCGATGTCGGGGTAGTCGACGAGCACGTCGCCCTTGGCGGTCTCACGCGGGGCGTGCTCCTCGAAGGTGATCGACTCCGGACGGATCCGCATGTTCTCGTTCGTGAGATACCCCTTCAGGTACTCGTTGATACCGTTGCGGACCGACTTGGGGTCGGTGACGACACCGAACGCGCCGGGTTCACCGTAGGCGACGTGGAGCGTGTCGGTCAGCAGGTCGAGGATCGCGAGGTCGTGTTCGACGACGAGCATCGAGCGGTCGGCCTCGTCGTCCTCGGCCAACTCCTGGACGAGACGGGCGGCCTTGACGCGCTGACCGATGTCGAGATAGGGGGTGATCTCGTCGAGGAAGTAGAAGTCGGCGTCGCGGGCGAGCGTGGCCGCCAGTGCGACGCGCTGGAGCTCCCCGCCGGAGATTGAGTCGATGTCCTGGTCCATCACCGGCCGGATCGACAGCTCGTCGACGAGGTAGTCGAGCGCCCCGCGCTCGTCGGTGCGTTCGAGCAACTCGCGCGTGTTGCCGTCGAACTGTTTCGGGATCTGGTCGACGTACTGCGGTTTCTTCGCCACCGTCAGTTCGCCGTCCAGCAGCCGTTCGATGTAGTTCTGGAGCTCGGTGCCGCGATACCGCTCGAGGACGGCGTCCCAGCCCGGTTCCTCGGCGTAGTTGCCGAGGTTCGGGGTGATCTCGCCGGCGAGCGCCCGAACCGCGGTCGACTTCCCGATCCCGTTGGGGCCGAGGATACCGGTCACTTTCCCTGGCTCCGGGACGGGGAGCCCGTAGAGGGCGAAGGCGTTCTCGCCGTAGCGGTGGATGGGGTCCTCGGTGAGCTCCGAGGGGAGGTTGATGATCTCGATCGCGTCGAACGGACACTTCTCGACGCAGATACCGCAGGTCTCGCCGAGACAGATCTCCTCGCTGATTCTCACTTGGTCCGGGTCGCCTTCCTCGGTGTCCTCGCCGCGGAGCGTGATGCACTCCTTGCCCGTCCGGTTCGGCGGGCAGAAGTTCGAACACTCGTAGTTACAGCGGTCCGGCGAACACCGATCGAGGTCGACGACGGCGATGCTGTCGTCGGACATCTCAGAACGTGACCTCTGCGGTCAGCATGATGCCGTAGGAGATGAACCAGAGGGTGAACGTCATGAAGGCGACGTACAGATAGTCCTTCACGCCGAACCCCTCGACGTCGATACCGACGACCCGCAGCAGGGGGAACTGCCCGAGGATGAACGCCCCGAGGATACCCACAGAGAGGGTCTGCTGGGCGGCCTCGGCGCTCGTGCCGACGACGTAGCCGGACGTGAGCGCGGCGGCGACGCCGGCCAGACACGCGAGCGTCGTGACCGTCACCCCCCGCATGTGGTCGGAGAAGTCGGTTGCCGTTTCCGTAGCCATGCCTCATGGTCCGGTATCAGGAATGAAAAGGTGTTCGTTTGCCCGCTGGCTCCGACTGTGCCCACCATGCTGATATGACTCGGGACCCAACTCGGAGACAGGTGTGTATGACTGCCCAAGTCACCAGCGATCGCTTTAGGCCGCTCAACGCCTGAAACGTCGACACGTTGGCGTTTCTGCCGGACGTCGGCCATCAACCTTTATGCCGCTGGCGGCTTTCGAATCGTAATGATGGCTGGAACTGACGAGGAGAATCTCGACGATCTCCCACCGAGCGCGAAACTGGTGTTCAAGGTGCTCGAATACAACGGTCCACTCACGCAGAAAGGCATCGTGCAGGAGTCGATGCTGTCGGCGCGGACCGTCCGCTACGCGCTCGAACGACTGGAAGGGATCGGGATGGTCGACGAAGACGTCTACTTCGCCGACGCCCGACAGAACCTCTATCAGCTCAACGAGCTGAAGGCGGAAGCGGACGGCGGCAAAGAGGCCTGCTGCGCAGAGTGACGATTCGTTCCGGGCACTGACGTCTCACTACTCTCCGTTCTCCGACTGACGACACCGACCCGACAGTCACGTCGTTATCCGACCTGACAGTCACGCCGCTACCGACGAGACTCGACGTGCGAGCGACGACGCCGTCCGTCGTCAGTCCGTCGTCTCCTGTCGCTCCTCGTCGGCGGACTCCTCTGTCGACGTCCGGTCCGACTCTTCTGTCGACGCCTGCTCCGACTCCCCGCTCGCCGTTCGTTCCCGGTCGTCCGTCTCTCGTTCTCCTCGCGCCGTCCTCGTGGCGTCGATCCACTCGGCGGCACGCTCCTCGGAGACGCCAGTCGTCGCCGCGACGTCGACGACGTCGGCCGCCCGGAGCGCCCTGAACGTCGTGATCCCCGCCGCAGTCAGCCGTTCGGCGTACTTCGGGCCGATACCGTCGATCACCGTGAGATTCTCCGGCTCTCCCTCCTCGGACTCGGCCGTCTCGGACTCGGTCGTCGCGGTCCGCTCGGCCGTGAGTTCGGATACCTGCGCTTCGAGCGCTGCGACCTGCGACTCGAGTTCGTCGATCCGTCGCTGCCGTTCCTCGTCCGGGGTGGAGACGAACGCGACGGTTCCGTCCCCGCGTTCGTCCTCTCCGAGCGCGTCGTCGGGGAGCACGACCCGCAGTCGGTCGTGCGGGACGAACCCGACGACGTGCTTGCGATTCGGGTCCTCGGTCAGCACCAACCCCGTGTCGAGCGCCTTGTAGCCGCCGCAGTCGATCACCGTGCCGTCTTCGAGTACTACCTTCATTGTGGACCTCCAGGACGAGAGCGAGGACGGCCCGCCGCGTCGGCGGTCACTCGTCCACGCTCCCTTCCTCAGACTGCGTCTGTTCGTGCGCAGCGCATACAGAGCTGTCGGCGCGACGTGTCGTCTATCGACCGAATCCGCCCGGCAGAAAGCGTTAAGTTCGCGATAACGTATAACGAGTCGATGGAAACGCTCGCCTCGCGAGTCATCGAACGCTGTGAGGAGATCCCCGCCGACCCCGCCCCGGGCAACTACGTCGTCGTCGACGTCATCTTCTTCTCGACCACCGTCGTCGAACTGTTCGAGAACGGCGCGGCGTCGCTACACGTGGTCGACGAGAAACCGCAGACGCTCGAACGCAAAGCGGAGAACCCCGACGTCTGCGCCGGTGGTAATCGGACAGCGGAGTACGAGGCCGCCGGCGACTACGACTTCTTCAACTCGCCGAGCTTCGTCCAGACGCTCGACGTCGAGGGCCGGCCGGTCGCCATGACCTCGACGAACGGCGGCCGGGCGATCAACGCGCTGCTCGCGACCGACCCCGACCCCGACGACGTCGACGTCTTCGTCGGGTCGACGACGAACGCGGCGGCGCTCGCAGCCCACCTCCGCGCTCGCGACGACGACCGACCGACCTACCTCGTCAGCTCGGGCACCCGCGGCGACGTCGCCACCGAGGACCACATCGGTGCGACGCTCGTCGGCCGGCACCTCGAGGGCCACCCGCCCACGGAGGTCGAACGCGAGATCTTCCGCCAACATCTGCCGACCGCGAAGGGGGAAGCCTACCTCGCGGACGCCCATCCGACGCGACGGCGCGACCTCACCGAGTACATCACCGCGTTCGACGAACGGACCGCGGTGCCGAAGCTCGAAGACGGCGCGTTCGTCGACGTGAGCGACCGACTGGCGACCGCCGCAGCGGCAACGAACTGAGAGGGGTTAACAAAAGGCATGGAGTCCCCGGCCTAGTAGGTAGCTACTGGTTCCGAGTGCAAACGTCACGAGTAGTGTAATCGGGAGTGCCTCAAAGAAGACGAGGAACCAAGGTAGCTCGATCGGGCAAACATAACTGGTGCTTGCTCCTCTCCCAGCTGCCGCAAGCGTGGCCGAACACGCGCTGAAATAGTGGGGGAATGACGCCCCAAACACCAGTGACCACGTCGCAATCAAGCCGCCATTCAGATATGCGACGACACTGCCGAGAAGGGTTGCAGTAAAGACAACTACGTAGATCGTCGCACTCCGACCGAACAGATAGAATGCGGGTGACAAATTGAACGCGACAGTCGCAAAGAACAGAACCGACAGTACCAATCCGCTCACAGTCACGGGACGCGAAAATCCGACAAACCAGCGTCTGTTGAGAAAGCCGTCCATTAGATACGTGTAAACGGATCTTCTATTTAAGCGGTTGTGAGTCTACTTTTGAGCGTTGAGACGCCCGAATTGAAATCTGGTATGACCGACATGCGCGCTGAGTTCACCTATGGAAATTCTGCTGGCTCAACTAACCACCGCTGGCGATAAAGTTGTTCGCACGATCTCACGTCTCTCGCTCTTCAACGGCGCGAAACCACTAGGCTGCGTGGTGATTGAGACCTCCACAACCGGTAGGCGGTCGGAACGAGTTCCGCTATAGCTGTCGCTCACGCTGGCTCCACCCGGCCACTGAGGGACGCCGGTCCGGCGTCCCTCAGGTTCCCTTTCTCAGGCGCTCACCCCCGGTGGGTCGTAGACTTCCTCCCGGTCAAGCATGTGGTAAATCGATACCAGTAGCTTCCGCGCGGTTGCCACGATTGCTTTCTTGGAACTCTTGCGACTTGCCAAGCGGTCGTAGAACCGACGCAAGTACTCGTCGTTACAGGTGTGAACTGCGACGTACGTACACTGGACGAGGATCCATCGTACCCGTCCGGATCCTCGCTTTGAGATGCCACCCTCGAACCGCGAGTCGCCAGACTCGCGGATCACCGGGTTCAATCCCACGTAACTCACGACTTGTTTATCCTCGTCGAACCGCTCGATCTCGCCAAGTTCAGCGTAGATCGTTAACGCTGAGTAGTAGCTGACACCAGGAATCGTCATCAGCAGCTGGGTCTCCTTCAGAGACCCAGCGCGTTCCTCGATCTCCAGTTCGAGCGACTCGATTTCAGCGGTGAGCGTTTCGATTATCGTCACGTAGGAGTCCAGTAACGAGTCCCACGGTGTCGGGAGCGAGAGTTCCCGCAGGAACTCTCGTCCCTCCACACTCAGCGGTTTCACGTCTTCGGTGATGCCGTGCTCAGAAAGCAACCCGTGAACTTTGTTCGCGTAGCTGGTTCGATTTTCGACCAACTTCTGTCGCCCGCGCACGAGTGCGCGGGCTTTCCGAACCTCATCGGTAGGAACGTAACTCTCGGGGATGGAATTGAGCCGTACCATCCGCGCGAGCTGTTTCGCATCAACGCGGTCGGTTTTCTTGTCTGAGTGAGCGATGAGCTTCAGTTTGCCAGGGTTGGCGACAACCACGTCCAAGTACTCTGAAAGAGTATCATGGACGTGGTAGTAATTGCTGGTTGCCTCGATCGCTGCTGTGGCTCCAGCGTAGCGCTGGGCGAGGTCGTCGAGGTTCGCGTTTTTGACGCGAACCTCTTCGACAAGCTCACCAGCCTGATCGATTACTGCCACTTGCGCGTACCGCTTGTGTAAGTCGATTCCGAGGTACATGGTTTGTTCCTCCGGGATGGGACGCCGGTGCGTGAACAGAAATTCACCTATGCGGGCTTTCCCGGATGCCGCCGAGCGGCATCCGGGCTGTCTCGCCCAAGTCTCGGCTTCCTGCGCACTCGGACCAGTCAGCACGACGTGCTCTCGGGCACGGAACTCAGCTCGGTCTCTTGCGCCCCATACTTTGTTCACGCGCTCTATGGGTAGCAGAATTTCCATCGAGTCAGCACGACCGCAGAAACCTTACAGAACGATGTCAGAAGTACCGTGCAACACTCAGAGGGTGTATGCAGCAAACGAGAGAAACTCACCTGAGTGGGTGGACTAACAATATGTGGGAAAATACTTGTAGCCACCCACCGTAGGTGAGAGTATGTCCGAGGCAACGCTGGACGGTCGTGGACGCCTCACACTCCCCAAAGAGATTCGAGAGCGGTACGGTGAACACTACCATATCGTCCAACTGCACGATGGTATCAAGCTCGTTCCAATCGAAGACGACCCACTCGATGCCCTCCGTTCCGAGTTCGCGGACGTCGAGAAGACGGCCGAAGAACTCCGCGAGCAAGCACGTAACGCAGCGCTAGACGAGGCTGGACGCTGAATGTACGCGGAAACCGACTTCCTTCTGGCACTGATCAAGGACGAAGACTGGCTTGGTGACGCCGCAGAGGTTGTTTACCGCAACCGTCAGGACGAACTGTGGACATCTCAGTTTACACTCATTGAACTCCTCATGGTTGCATACCGTGAAGGACGGAATACTGAACGAGTCATCACCAATGCGGCTGCTCTCCTGGAAGTCCGCGGTGACGTGGATACAGTCGTCGCAGCTGCGACTTACGTCGAAGATCACGGGTTCACACCCTTTGATGCACTCCATCTCGTCGAATCCGATGGTGACGCTATCGTCTCGAGTGACGAAACGTACGAATCGTTTGCCCCACGACTTGACCTGAAAACAGTCCAAGACGAGTGACGGCGGTTCGTCGAACATAGTTACTCCAAGAAACAGCAGTGGGGTTCTCGGCGTTTCTCGAATAGAAACTGTACGGCAGTTCCGCTATACAGAACACCAAAGCCCAGTTGGTTGCGTGACAGATACGCTCTCCTCAGCACGACCGTCGAAACCTCCTCAGCCCCTGTCAGAGTTCGTGTGTAACACTCAGAGGGATGTATTCAGCACCAGTATCCGCGCGAGCGGAGCGAGCGCGGTTCCCGGACGGCGAGGCCGGAGGCCGAGCAGTTCGCCTTTTTCATCGACGTTTTTGCGCCGAGTGGTTCGCCGGAGGCGAACCCGAGGCGGAAAAGGTCGCGCGCTACATTCAACACGCAGATGTTAGCAGGTAAGACGCTTCTGGCGTTGAAGCGTACGAGAACTCCCGTTGATCGCTATGCGAAGAACGGAAGAGAGCCGAGCGTCGATTCGGCCGTCGTCAGGCCGTGACGACGGTGATCTGTTTCTTCCGGTCGATGGCGTCCTCCAGTTCGTCGGCGATGGCGCTGCCGCGGGACACCTGGATGTCCCCGCCGCGACCGACCGTCGCCGTGAACAGGTAGTCGCCGTCGGCGCGGACCTCGACCGTCTCGCCGACGTGTTCGTCCATCCGGATGACGACGTGTCGCGAGGTGATCTCGGGGGTGACGATCTCTCCCTCGCGGAGCTGTCCGCCGCCGTCCGCGCCGCCGGTGCTGGCAGTGCTCGGACCGCCGGCGCTGTCACCCATCTTGGGGTTCTCCTCGTGGGTGCGGACGTCGATGTCGATGCCGAGCCGTTCCTCGACGTCGTTGATGCGACCGCCGCCTTTCCCGATGACGTAGGAGATGTCGTCCTCTTCGACGTAGACGACCGCCTTGTCTTGCCCCTGCAGTTGAACGTCGACGTGACCGCGGGCGATCGAGCGGATCTCGCGTTCGATCTCCTGACGAGCGATGCGGCCGACGCCGGACTCCTCTTTCCCGCCCTCGTCCTCGTCGAGCGGCACCGTGACGACCTGCCGGTTGAAGGTGTAGATCTCGTAGGCGGGTTGCTGCGTCTCGAAGTCCCGCACCTGGATCACCGGTCGGGCGAGGTCCTCGGCGGTCATCCCCGCGGGGACCTTCACCTCGGTCGTCACGTCGTAGACGGTGTGAATCTCACCGGCCTCGATGTAGACGACGGTGTCGACGACCTGCGGGATCATCCCGAGTTCGACGCGGCCGACCAGCCGCTGGAGCGCGTCGATGGCGCGAGTGGCGTGGACGACGCCGACCATCCCGACGCCCGCCAGACGCATGTCGGCGAAGACGCCGAAGTCGTCGGTCTTGCGCACCTCGTCGTAGATGGTGTAGTCCGGCCGGACCAAGAGCAGCGAGTCGGCCGTCTTCGCCATCTCTCCGCCGAGGGCGGTGTACTGGGTGATCTCGGGACCGACCTGCAGGTCACGCGGCTTCTCCATCGTCTTGACCGCGTAGTCGCTGTCGTTGAGGAACTCCGCGACCGCCTGTGCGAACGTCGACTTCCCGGCACCCGGTGCGCCGGAGATGAGCACGCCGCGCTGGCGCTCTGCGAGGCGGTCTTTGAGCTCGTCGGCGAACTCGTAGTCCTCGATGTCGGTCTTCGCGATGGGGCGGACGGCGGTGATCTCGAGGGCGTCCGCGAAGGGCGGACGGGCGACGGCGATCCGGTAGTCGTGGAACTGGACGATGGTCATCCCCGGCTCCTGCAGTTCGACGAACCCCTCGGGGCTGGAGCGGGCGCTCTCCTCGATGTCGTGGGCCCACTCTTTCAGATCCGCTTCGGTCGAGACCTCCTCGCTGATGGCCTCGTAGTGCATGTCCGCGAGCTCGCCGCGCTTGGCCTTCGGCTTCGTCCCTACCTTCAGGTGGACGCTCATCGTCTGGTCGTCGAAGAACTCCTCGATGACGAGATGCTCCTTTCCCCTCCCTCTGGGTTCGACGTACTCGACGTCGAGCCCCTTCGCCTTCGCGACCTCCGCCTGGACGCCGTCGCTCGTCAGGAGCGTGGCGTCGTGTTCGTCCGCGAGATCGCGGATGAGCGCGTCGATGTCGCCCTCGTGGGCGGCCGTCTGTTCGTCGCTGCTCGGCCGGCGGCCGACGTACTCGACGGTGATCGCCCCGTCGTCGGCGAAGTTCGTCAGCCGCTGGAGTTCTTCGAGGCCCTCCCAGCCGCTGTCGTGACCGGCGTTGGCCTGCGATTCGAGCTCGCCGACGACCGCCTCGGGGACGAGGACGGCCGCGCCCTCGTACGCTCCCGAGTCGATCCGCTCGGACACGCGGCCGTCGATGACCGCGCTCGTGTCCGGCACTACGTTCATGTCCCCTGGTTGGGTCGGCGCGTTGATAAGGGTATATACTGGACGAGGGCCGCAGGTTTATTCTTCCTCAGGAGCGGTGCCGACGTCGAACTCGAACCGGAGGCCGCCGGCTCGACCTGGCCCCACCGTCGCCCGCCAGCCGTGACCCTCGGCGATGGCGTTGACGATCTTCATCCCCAGCCCCTCTATCGTCTCGGTCCGGTCGAGATACTCGCCGAGCGGCGTCGGTTCGACGAGATCCGGCACCCCCGGACCGTCGTCCTCGACGGAGAACCCCTCGCCGGTCTCGAACTGGCGGACGGTGACGGTGACGCCCTCGCCGCCGTGCTCGACACTGTTGCGAAAGAGGTTCTCGAACAGCTGCTGGAGGCGGACGCGGTCGGCGACGACGGTCTCGAGGTCGGTGCCGACGTCGAACGTCGCGTCGCCCGTCTCGACCGACTGCCAGGCCGCGTACGCCGCGGTGACGAGCGCGACCGGCTCCTTCGGACCGATGGCGTGGCCGCGTCGGGCGAGGAGCAGGAGACTGTCGACGAGTTCCTCCATCCGGCCGTGGGCGGCGTCGACCTTCGCGAGCAGCGACAGGTCACCCGTCTCGTGTGCGAGGTCGGTGTACCCCCGTGCGACTGCCAGCGGGTTCCGGAGGTCGTGTGAGAGCACGCTCGCCAGCGACTCCAACTGGCGGTTCTTCGCGGCGAGCTCGCGCTGCCGTCTGTCGATCTCCGTGACGTCTTCGACCGTGGCGACCGCGTAGACGATCTCGCCGTCACCGTCGCGGATCGGTGCCGTGTTGAGACGCAGGACGGCCCGTTCGCCGTCGGGGAGCGCGACCGTGAGCCGTCGTCCGTAGGTCGCCTCGCCCTCGAAGGCCAGCGAGAACGGGTTCTCCTCGGGGGGGATCGGGTCGCCGTCGACGTCGGTCGGGTCCCACTCCGGTGCGAAGACGTTCTGACCGACGATCGTCTCGGTCTCGCTGTCGAACACCGCGGCGATGCGCTCGTTGGCGAGCGTGACCGTCCCGGAACGGTCCGCGACGACGATGCCGATCGGACTCGTCTCCAGCACCTGCTCGAGCACGTGCTCGGAGAGGCTCTCGTACGTCAGCTCGTCTCTCCGTGTAGTCACGTCTGGAATATGTAACGTATTTATATAAAAATGTCTGTCAGTCTCGACGCCCGGTCCGTTCCGCCGTGGACCGACCCATTAAGACGGACGCGGGCGACCCTCGAACCATGTCCGAGGTCGTCGATCTGACCCGCGAACTCGTCGCACTCGCCAGTCACGAAGACGAAACCGCCGCTGGCGACGCCATCGAGACGTGGCTCCGCCGGGAGACCGACGCGGTCGTCCGGCGAGACGAGGCGGGCAACGTCGTCGCTCGGCGATCGGCGGGCCGTCGGACGGTCTCCTCGGACGCCGCACGGCGCGCAGACACCTCCTTGGCGCTCGTCGGCCACCACGACGTCGTCCCGCCCGCGGACCGACAGGTCGACGACGCGGGGGAGTACGTCGTCACGGAGCGCGAGGGGCGACTCTACGGCCGCGGGACGGCGGACATGAAAGGCTCCGTCGCGGCCGCGATGTGTGCGTTCCGCGACGCCGACCCGGTCTGCGAACTCGTGTTCGCGAGTTTCGTCGGCGAGGAGATCGGCGGCGTCGGCGCTCGTGCGGCCATCGACGACGGGTTCGCTCCGGACTACGCACTCGTCGGCGAGGGGTCGACCAACTACTCCGGCGACGACGTGACGGACGTCGTCGTCGCCCACAAGGGGCGTCGCGGGAGCACCGTCGTCGCCCACGGCGAGTCGACGCACGCGAGCGTCCCCGAGTCGGGGGTCAACGCCGTCTACCGCGCCTGCGACGCGGTCGACCTCGTCCGCGAGATGGCGTTCCCGGAGGCGGAGGTGTTCGGCGAGCGACTCCGCGGCAGCGTCGCAGTCACCGGGATCGACGGCGGGTCGGCGTGGAACGTCGTCCCCGACCGCTGTGAGGTGACCGTCGACGAGCGGACCGTCCCCGGCGAGCGCGTCGCACTGGAGGCCGTCGAGGAGATCGAGGGCGTCGAGTGGACCGTCGACCAGGACCTCCCGCCGATGGAGTGCGACGACGGGGCATTCGCCGACGCGGTGCTCGCGGCCGCCCGCGACGCGCAGGACGGCGACCCGAAACTGACGACGAAACCGCACGCGACCGACGCGGGGTGGCTCTCGCAGGCCGGGACGACCTGCGTCGTCTGCGGCGCCTCCGAACCGGGCGAGGCCCACACCGAGACCGAGAGCGTCGGCATCGACGTGCTGGAACGCTGTTACCGCATCTACCGGAACGCCGCCGAACGCGTCGGTGCGGAGCGCATCGATGGCTGACGAGACCGCCGAGGGCGAGGACCAACCGGACGCCCTCGCGTTCCTCGACGAACTCCGAGCCATCGCACAGAACGGTCTCGAATACGCCGAGAACCCCTACGACCGTGAGCGATACGACCGCCTGCTCACCCTCGCGAGCGAGGGGTACGGCGACCTGCTGGAACTTCCCGCTGAGACGGTCCGCGAGCAGTTCGCCGCCGAAGTCGGCCACGCGACCGCGAAGGTCGGCGGCGGGGCGGCCGTCTTCGACGACGAGGGGCGACTCCTGCTCGTCGAACGCGCCGACGACGGCACGTGGGGGCTTCCCGGCGGCTACGTCGACCCCGGCGAATCGCCCGCCGAGACCGCGGTTCGAGAGACCCGAGAGGAGACGGGACTCGACGTCGAAGTCACCGAACTCGTCGACGTCTACCACCGGCCACCGGGACGCCTCGGCCCGCACTCGCTGGTCAGCGTCCGCTACCTCTGTGAGCGGCGGGGCGGCGAACCCGTCACTTCACACGAGACGACGGACGTCCGGTACTGGCCGCTCGACGAGGTACCCGTGTGGCACAAAGACCACGAACGGGCCGCTCGCGACGCGGTCGAGGCGTGGCGGGAACACCGAGAGCGGTAGTCGGCCGGACGGTCGGGTGTCTCAGTCGCCGAAAACACCGCCTTGATAACCCGAGGGGTCGACCGTGAGGGTATGTCGACAGAGGCCTCCACCGCCGAAGCGCCCGACGCCTACCAGACGCTCTTGGAGAAGATCCAGCGCATCTCGAACGTCCAGAACGCCGCCGGCGTCCTCTCGTGGGACCAGCAGGTGATGATGCCCGACGAGGGGACGCCCGCCCGCTCGAAACAGCTCTCGGCGCTCTCTGCGGTCTCGCACGACCTGCTCGTCGACGACGAGATCGGCGACCTGCTCGACGAACTCGAGGAGAGCGACCTCGACGACGAGCAGACCGCCGTCGTCCGCGAGATTCGTCGCGAGTACGAACGGGAGGTCCGCGTCCCCACCGACCTCGTCGAAGAGATCTCCGCCACTTCCTCGGAGGCGCTGCCGGCGTGGAAGGAGGCGAAAGCCGAGGACGACTTCTCGAAGTTCGCACCCACGCTGGAGAAGTTGGTCGACCTGAAACAGCAGTACGCCGAACATATCGACCCCGACCGCGATCCCTACGAGGTGCTGTTCGAGGACTTCGAGCCGTGTCTCCCGCTCTCGCAGGCCGAGGAGATCCTCGAGGAAGTCAAGGAGACGCTCGTCCCGATGATCGACGAGATCCGCGAGAGCGACGTCGACCTCGCCGTCGACGCCTTCGAGGGCACCTTCCCCGAGGACGAACAGGACGAACTCGTCCGCGACGCGCTGGACACGCTCGGCTACCCGTGGGAGCGCGGCCGCCTCGACGTCGCCCCGCACCCGTTCTCGACGGGGACGACGTTCGACGCCCGCGTGACGACTCGATTCGACGAGTCCGACCCGCTGGGCGCGCTGTTCTCGACGATCCACGAGTTCGGCCACGCCACCTACACGCTCGGCCTCCCGGACGAACACTACGGGACGCCGCTCGGCCAGTCGCGGGACCTCTCGGTCCACGAGTCGCAGTCGCGGCTCTGGGAGAACCACGTCGGTCGCTCGCGGGCCTTCTGGAAGCTGTTCCTGCCGACGTTCACCGACCACTTCCCGGAGACCGAGGGCGTGTCCGTCGAGGACGCCTACGAGGCGGCCAACCAGGTCTACGAGGACAACCTCATCCGCGTCGAGGCCGACGAGTTGACCTACCACCTCCACATCGTCATCCGCTTCGAGATCGAGCGCGAACTCGTCTCCGGCGACCTCGACGTCGAAGACGTCCCCGAGACGTGGAACGACAAGTACGAGCAGTATCTCGGCATCCGTCCTGAAACAGATACCGAGGGCTGTCTACAGGACATCCACTGGAGCTACGGCAACTTCGGCTACTTCCCGACCTACTCGCTCGGAAGCGTGATGGCCGCTCAGCTCTACGCCGCCGCCGAAGACGACATCAGTGACCTCGACGGCCAGATCAGCGAGGGCGACTTCGACGCGCTCCACGAGTGGCTGACCGAGAACGTCCACCGCCACGGCCAGCGCTACGAGACCAACGAGTTGGTGACGCAGGCGACCGGCGAGGAGTTCACGGCCGACTACTTCCTCGACTACGTCACCGAGAAGTACGGCGCGCTCTACGACCTCGAGTCGGCCTGACGCCGAGTCCGACTGTCAACCGAGATTGACCGGGCCGCAGGACCGTCGCCCGCCGACGTCCCAGATCTCCATCCGGTAGACGACCGGGACGACGTCCTCGACCGGTTCGTCGAACAGTCGGACCGGCGCGAACCACTCGTTGAGCGTCTCGTCGGCGACGTCGTCGACGGCGACGAGCGGGCCGCGGACGACGACGCTCCACGCCTCCTCGCTCGTCTCGCCGCCCGTGACGACGAAGCTCGCTCGGTCCGTCGCGTCGACGACGTCCGACTTCCCCCGACCCGGTCGCTCGCAGAGTCGGAGATACAGCCGTTCGCCGTCGTAGTGGTGCGCGACCGGAATGCCGAACGCGTCGTCGCCGTCCACCAACGAGAGCACGCCCATCTCTCGGGCGCGAAGGCGCTCTGCTAACTCTTCGTCTCCCATCCCCTCGGTGTACGTGTACTCGATGTGGCGCATGGCTCCTCCACAGTGTCTCGTAGGTCGTCGCCCCCTATTACGATAATGATTGTTAACACAGGACATACACGTAGAGAGCGTCTAAGGTGACTGTTCGGCCTGTCGAGCCACCACATTGAAATAGTGGTATGCCATACCATGACCTGTATGGCCTCAGCACCGAGCGACACCGACGAACTGTTCGACCAGTTCCTCACCGACCGTGGACACGAGCCGGAGCCCCAGCGATGGGAGCAGTCGTACAACAAGAAACAGTGTCCCGACTGTGGCGGCTTACACGACGACGCCGCGACAGAGTGCTCGGTCTGCGGCTGGTATCCCGACGCCTGAGCGCTCGTTCGGTCACGAACTTCTGCGAAGTTTCGGTAGAACTATAGGAAGCAGTTTTACACACTCTACCGGAGAAAGAAATGCCCGAATGCCAGAACTGCGGTTCCTTCGTCACTGTGGATTACGTCCGCGTCTTCGCTCCGGACGGGCTCGACAAACCTCGCGTCTGTCCGCACTGTGAGGATATGATCCGTGACGGCGGGTCGGTTCGAGAGGCCCGCTCGACCAGACGAACGTAGTCCGTCGCACTGCCCTCCAATCATCGGTTTCTTTCGGTCTCTCCGCTCCGCTGACACCGCCGAGCGCAAGCCACGCTTTTTATCACGTGGCAGGGCGTGAGCGTGGATAATGAGCGATTCGGACTCCCACATCACCCGGCTGTTCGGCGGTCCGGGGAGCGGGAAAACGACTGCGCTCCTCGACCGCGTCGAGGAGATCCTCGAACAGGACGACGTCGACTTCCGCGACATCCTCGTCGTCTCCTACACGCGTGCCGCGGCCGCCGAGGTCCGCGAACGACTCGCAGAGCGACTCGACGTCTCCCCTCGGGCGCTGCAGGGGAACGTCTGTACCATGCACGCGAAGGCCTACGAGCTGCTCAACCTCTCGCGCGGCGACGTCGTCGGCGAGAAGCACAAGAAGGAGTTCTGTGAGGACTTCGGCATCGAGTACGAAGACGAGTACGGCGGTGCCGGTCGTCGAACGGCCCGCTCGACCACGCTCGGCAACAAGATCATCGCGACGAGCCAGTGGCTCCAGCGCACCCGTCGCGACGTCGCCGACTGGTACGACGTCCCGTTCCAGTGGAACGTCGAGGAGGTCCGTCTCCCCCCGGAGATCGACCCCAACGCCCAGGAGGGCAACAAGTACACCCCGACGTGGCCGAGTTCGGACGACCGCCTCGACATCCCCGAGGCCATCCGCGGTTGGCGCGCCTACAAGGGCGAGAACGACCTCGTCGGCTTCGCCGACATGCTCGTCCGCGTGAAACAGCGCTCGCTGCTGCCGAACGTCGACTACCTCGTCATCGACGAGTTCCAGGACATCACCTCGCTGCAGTACGACGTCTACGAGGAGTGGAAACCGCACATGGAGGGCGTGCTCATCGCCGGCGACGACGACCAGGTCGTCTACGCGTGGCAGGGGGCCGACCCCAACCTCCTCTTGGACGCCGAACGTCAGGAGGACGTCGTCCTCCCGAACTCCTACCGACTGCCGTCGAACGTGCTCAACGTCGTCAACCGGGAGATCCGCCACATCGACAAACGTCAGGAGAAGGACCTCAAACCGCGCAAGGAGGGCGGCACCGTCGAGGGTGTCAACAGCCCCTCGATGTTAGATCTCGTCCGTAACGTCCGCTACACGGTCCAGCAGGACGAAGGGAGCATCATGGTGCTGTTCCGGGCGCGCTACCAGATGTTCCAGTTCATCGACGAGTACATCGGCGAGGGGATGCCGTTCAAGGTGCTCACCGACCAGCGGATGTGGACCGACCGCCTCACGCAGTACGTCCGCGCCGTCGAGCGGATGGAGCGCGGCGAGCACGTGACGGGACTGCAGGCCCGCCGACTCGCCGACATGCTGCAGGATTCGGCGTTCGGGTCGAACGAGCGCGACGACCTCTACGACCTCATCGACGACCGCGAGGAGGCCGCCGACGCCGACGACCTCGCGGAGATCGAAATCGCACCCGAGGACGTGAAGAACTTCGCGCCGTTCATGCCCGACGGCAACTCGGCGTCTGACATGGTGCGGAAGGTGACGAGTTTCCAGCGCAAGACGATCAAGGCGTACTTCGCGGGCGACTACGAGGGGATGGACCCCAGTCGCGTCCGCGTCGGTACCATCCACTCCGCGAAGGGTCGCGAGGCCGACCACGTGTTCGTGGCGACCGACCTCACCGAGAAGGTCGTCGAGCAGATGGCCGCCATCGTCGACGACGAGGACGTCACCGGCGTCGAGGAGTTCACCAAGACGACGAACCCCGTCCCCATCCTGACGGACAACGAACGACGCGTCTTCTACGTCGGTATGTCGCGTGCCCGCGAGCGCCTCGTCCTGCTCGAAAACCTCGTCGACGGCGCCCCGACGCTCCCCGTCAGCGTCCTCCTGCACAACGAGGTTCGCGACGAACCGCTGGAGGAGATGCTCGCCGAGGCGCAGGAACCGCTCGCCCCCGAACCGGAACCCTGAACTCGCCGTGAGCGCCGACGAACCGACCCCCGACTACGGCTTCCTCGCCGACGCGCTCGACGCGGCGGACGCCGACGCGTTCGTCCACGTCGGCGACGCCGACGCCGACCTGCGGTATCTCTCTCGTCTCTCCACGCTGACTGCCGAGTACGGGTTCGTCTACGCAGACGGCGAGGCGACGCTCTGCGCGCCGGTGGACGCAACCGCCGACGGCGTCGACGACGTCGCCGACTGGTGCGACGTCCGTCGCGACGCAACCGCCGACCCGGTCGGCACGCGCGTCGTCGACACGCTCGCCGACCGCGACGTGGCCGACGGCGCGACCGTCCTCGTCCCGCGACAGCTCCCGCACGACGCGGCGGTCTATCTCGAGTCGGCCGGCTACGACCTCGCGTCGACGCCGGCAGTCCGCGAGGCGCGAGCGGTGAAGTCCGAGCGGGAACTCGACCGACTGCGGACCGTCCAGCGGGCGGCGGTCAGGGGGATGGAGCGTGCGCGGTCGATTCTGGCTGCGGCGACTGCGGTCGACGGGACGCTCCACTGGCAGGACGCGCCGCTGTCGACCGAACGGCTCCGCCGACAGGTGAACGCGACGCTCGCGGGCGAGGGCGTCGTCGACGTCGCCCACACCCGGGTACGGGTCGGCACGGCGACCGGCCGGTCGGCGGTCGAACTGTCGGCGGGAACGCCGCTGGTCGTCTCGCTCGCACCGCGCGGTCCGCACGGCTACCACGGCACGCTCGTCCGGACGTTCGTCGTCGACAGCGACGGCGGGTGGGAACGACGGGCGCACGTCGGCGTCGAGTCGGCCCGCCGGGTCGCACTCGGCGAACTCGAACCGGGCGAGTCGCTGCGGTGGGTTCACTCCGAGGCCGTCGCCGAGGCGTCGTCGTTCGGACTGACGGCGACCGAGGGCGACCGGGTCTACGGCGTCGGGTTGAGGCGACGCGAGGGGCCGTCGCTCGACGACGAGGCGACGGCCGGCAACGTCGTCGCCGTCCGCCCGAGCGCGACGGACGAGGAGCGAGGGACGGTGGCGCTCGCGGATCTCGCGGTCGTCACTGAGGAGGGGAGTGAACTGCTCGTCGACTGCTCGACGTCGCTCGTTCCTTAATCCTGCTCGTCGTCGGGCGTCTTGACCGCCTTGCCGACGGCCTTGCCCGCGATCTTCTGGGGGACGTCCATCGGCGTCGTGAGTTTCTGCGGGAGCAGCACCATCAGCGCGGCGACGACGAGGAGCCCCCCGCCGAGGAGCGTCTGACCGTCGAGGAGTCGGTTCATCCCGAAGATTCCGACCGGGAGGGCGAAGACGAGCGAGGCGGCCAACCCGACCGTATCCATGAGTCCCATCGATGCTCGCATCGTCGGGGGTAGGCGGCTTCGGGATTTAACTCCCGCGAGTCGCCGAGCGAGGGAGGTCACCGGCCGGGCTCTTGGACGACACGCACGAACCACTAAGCCGTCCGGTGCTCTCTGAAGCGCATGGTCGTCTTCGGACTCCCCACGGGGACGGTTCTCGTCTTCGCGCTCGTCGTCGTCGTCGTCGCCCTCTTCGTCTCCGAGCGACTGCCGCCGGACGTCGTCGCCATCGGCGTCGTCGTCGCGCTCGTGGTCCTCGGGCCGTGGACCGGCGTCTCTCCGGAGGAAGGGTTGGCCGGCTTCTCGAACCCCGCGACGGTGACGATCATCGCGATGTTCATCCTCTCGCGAGGGATCCAGGAGACGGGCGTCGTCCGCCGGTTGGGCGTCGAGGTGGCGCGACTCACTCGCGGGAGCGAGAACCGCTTGTTGGCGGCGGTCGTCGGTCTCACCGGCCCCATCGCGGGCGTCGTCAACAACACGCCCGTGGTGGCGGTGTTCATCCCGATGGTGACGGAGTTGGCCGACGACGCCGGGATCTCCCCGTCGAAACTGCTCATCCCGCTGTCCTACGCGTCGATGCTCGGAGGGACGCTCACGCTCGTCGGGACCGCGACCAACCTCGTCGCCAGCGACCTCGTCGCCCAGCTCGGACGGGAGAACCCCGAGACCGGGCTCCACGCCTTCTCGATGTTCGAGTTCACTCATCTCGGTGCGCTGGTGCTCGTCGTCGGCGGGATCTACCTGCTCACGGTCGGCCGTGTGCTCATCCCGGCGCGCGTCCCGCCGGGCGACCGGACGTCCCGGTTCGAGGTCGAGCCGTACCTCGCGCGGGTGCTCGTGACGCAACGGTCGCCGCTGGTCGGCACCGCGGCCTCCGAGCTCATCGCCGACGCACACCGCGATCTCGACATCGACGTCCTCGACGTCGTCCGCGGCGACCAACACTTCATCGCTACCGAGACAGACCGGACGATCGAACCGCGGGACATCCTCACCGTCCGCGGCGACCCCGAGACGATCCAGCGGTTCTGTACGCTCGCCGACCTCCGACTTCTCCCGCGGGCGACGGTGACCGACGCGGAACTCGACAACCCCGAGCGGACGACGCTCGTCGAACTCGTCCTCCCGCGGTCGTCTTCGCTCGTCGGCGAGACGATCGGGAGCACTCGACTGCGGGAGCGGTACGACGCGACGGTGCTCGCCGTCCGCCGGACGGGCGGCGAACTGATCCGCGCGGGACTGGGGTCGGTCGAACTCGAGGCTGGCGACTCGCTGCTCCTGCAGACGACGGAGGAGACCGCCGACTACCTCGCCGAGACCGACGACTTCCTCGTCACCGGCGAACTCGTCGAGGAGATGCTCGAGCGGGAGCGGGAACGTGGGCTGAGTCCGACGACGGTGCCCGCGCTCGCCATTCTCGGCAGCGTCATCGCGCTGGCGGCGCTCGGCGTCGTCCCCATCGTCATCGCGGCGCTCGGCGGCATCGTGGCGATGGTCGTCACGGGCGTCCTGTCGCCGAACGAGGCCTACGACGCCGTCGACTGGAACGTCGTCTTCCTCCTGGCGGGGATCATCCCGCTCGGGCACGCCATGCAGGAGACCGGCGGTGCGGCGGTGATCGCGCAGGCCGTCGTGGGCGGTGCCGAAGGGCTCCCGGTGCCGCTCGTGCTCGCGCTGTTCTACCTGTTGACCGGCCTCCTCGCGAACGTCGTCACGCCCGTCGCGAGCGTGGTCCTCCTGATGCCCGTCGCCGTCGACACCGCGATACGGGTCGGTGCCGACGCCTTCGCGTTCGCCCTCGCCGTCACGTTCGCGGCGAGCACGGCGTTCATGACGCCGGTCGGCTACCAGACGAACCTGATGGTGTACAGTCCGGGCGGCTATCGGTTCACGGACTACGTACGGGTTGGTGCGCCGCTACAGCTGTTGCTCGCGGCCGTGACGACCCTCGGCATCTGGCTCTTCTGGGGGTTCGCGCCGCCGACGTAGGCGGGCGAGACGACCCCTGCCTCTCTCCCTAGTCGCTGACCACCCCGGTCGGAAGTTCCTCCTCGTCGACCGTCAGCCCCGTCGTAACGACGAGTCGGAGTCCGCGGCTCACCGACATGTCGACCTCGTACAGCTGGTCGGGGGCGACCATCACCAGCGCGCCGGCCGTCGGGTTCGGACTGTGCGGGAGGAAGACGGCGACGGTGTCCACGCCCGTCGCGGCGTCGAACGCCGACGGACTGTCGCTCGTGACGAAGCCGAGTCGGTAGACGCCCGCCCGGGGGTACTCGACGAGGACGACGCGCTCGAAGCGGTCGTCGCGCTTCGTCAGCGACTCCGAGACCTGCCGGACGCCGAAGTAGACCGTCCGGACGACGGGGACGAGACCGACGGCGCGCTCGAAACTCCCGAACAGTCGCTGGCCGAGGCTCCAGGAGGCGAGAAAGCCGAGGAGCGTGATGACGACCGCGATGAGTACCGCCGCGAGCAGTTGGGCGACGATCTCGATGTTGGCCGTGTAGTCGGTCAGTCGTGTCGCACCGACCACTGGGTCGAGTATCCCGGTGAGTCGGACGAAGACGAACTGGAGGACGAAGATAGTGACCGCCAGCGGCGTGACGAGTATCAGCCCGGCGACAAAACTGTTGCGAGCGCGCCCGAGGAGACTCATGCGCTCATCTGTGGCGGAGCGGTGCAAAAAACCGCGCGACTCGATTCCAGAACTGAGAGACACAACACTTTCGAGTGGACGACTGTAAGGGCGAGTTATGTTCACCGGTATCGTCGAGGAGACGGGCGCGGTCGTCGACGTCACCGACGCCGACGGCGGCCGTCGCCTCCGGATCCGCACGACGTTCGACGACCTCCACCACGGCCAGTCGGTCAGCGTGAGCGGCGTCTGTCTCACGGTCGAGGAGTACGGCGACGACTGGTTCGAGGTGTTCTTAGCATCTGAGACCGTCGAGAAGACCTACCTCGGCACCGTCGAGGTCGGCGACGCGGTCAACCTCGAGCGCGCGCTCCGTGCGGACGGTCGGTTCGACGGCCACATCGTCCAGGGCCACGTCGACACGACGGCCGCGGTCACGGCGGTCGAGCAGGTCGGCGAGGACTGGTTCTTCGAGTTCACGCTCCCCGAGGCGGTCGCACAGTACGTCGTCGACAAGGGGTCGGTGACGGTCGACGGTATCAGCCTCACGGTCGCCGAGAAGCGCGACGACCGGTTCGCCGTCGCCATCATCCCGACGACCTACGAACTGACCGCGCTCTCGACGAAGGCGGTGGGCGACCCGGTCCACCTGGAGGTCGACGTCGTCGCGAAGTACGTCGAGAGTATGCTCGAGGGGTATCGGTGACGGTCGGTCGACGCTGTCTCGCCGGTCGGACTCTCTTTTCTCGTCGCGCGCGCAGTCGGCCTCGCCGCGCGGTCGGCACCGTGAGAGAGAACACCGTTCCCGTCACGTGATTGTTCCGTCCGACGGGGAGTTCGCCGCCCGAGCGACACCCGCCGCTCGACCCGGCATGTCGGTTCACCACATGGCACATAATCCCAATAACCGCACGACGGCGACGGGGTGTCTCGGCCCGCGTATCGAAATGGTTTTAGGGGAATCATCCGAAAGAAGCCCCACGAAGCGCCTTAGCGCGTGAACTCAACCATGAGCGAAGACAAACCCCACCAGAACCTGGCCATCATCGGCCACGTCGACCACGGTAAGAGTACGCTCGTGGGCCGACTCCTGTTCGAGACAGGATCCGTCCCCGAGCACGTCATCGAGCAGCACCGCGAGGAAGCAGAAGAGAAGGGCAAGGGCGGCTTCGAGTTCGCCTACGTCATGGACAACCTCGCCGAAGAGCGCGAGCGTGGTGTCACCATCGACATCGCCCACCAGGAGTTCGACACCGACGAGTACTACTTCACCATCGTCGACTGCCCGGGCCACCGTGACTTCGTGAAGAACATGATCACGGGTGCCTCCCAGGCAGACAACGCCGTCCTCGTCGTCGCCGCAGACGACGGTGTCGCGCCGCAGACCCGCGAGCACGTGTTCCTGGCCCGCACGCTGGGTATCAACGAGCTCATCATCGGCGTGAACAAGATGGACGTCGTCGACTACAGCGAGGACAAGTACAAGGAGGTCAAGGAGCAGGTCCAGAACCTCCTCAAGCAGGTCCGTTTCAACGCGGACGACGCGACGTTCATCCCGATCTCCGCGTTCGAGGGTGACAACATCGCAGAGAAGTCGGACAACACCCCCTGGTACGACGGTCCGCACCTGGTCAAGGCGCTCAACGACCTCCCCGAGGTCGAGCCGCCGACGGACGCGCCGCTGCGTCTCCCCATCCAGGACGTCTACACCATCTCCGGTATCGGGACGGTGCCGGTCGGCCGCGTCGAGACCGGCATCCTCGAGACGGGCGCGAACGTCTCCTTCCAGCCGTCGGACGTCGGCGGCGAAGTGAAGACCGTCGAGATGCACCACGAGGAAGTGCCGCGCGCAGAGCCCGGTGACAACGTCGGGTTCAACGTCCGCGGCATCGGCAAGGACGACATCCGTCGCGGTGACGTCTGTGGTCCGGCCGACGACCCGCCGAAGGTCGCCGAGACGTTCAAGGCGCAGCTCGTCGTCATGCAGCACCCGTCGGTCATCACCGCGGGTTACACGCCGGTCTTCCACGCCCACACGGCGCAGGTCGCGTGTACCATCGAGGCGATCGACCAGAAGCTCGACCCCAAGTCGGGCGAGGTCGCCGAGGAGAACCCGGACTTCATCAAGTCCGGCGACGCTGCCGTCGTGACGGTCCGACCGCAGAAGCCGCTCAGCATCGAGCCGTCGGGTGAGATTCCGGAACTCGGTTCCTTCGCTGTCCGTGACATGGGTCAGACCATCGCGGCCGGGAAGGTCCTCGAAGTCAACGAGCGATAATGCAGCAGGCTCGCGTTCGGCTCGCCGGGACCAGCCCGGAGGACCTCGACGACATCTGCGACGACGTCCGCGAGATCGCGGACAAGACGGGCGTCGCCCTCAGCGGTCCGATTCCGCTGCCGACGAAGACGCTCGAGGTGCCCGCCCGGAAGTCCCCCGACGGCGAGGGGACCGCGACCTGGGAGCACTGGGAGATGCGCGTCCACAAGCGTCTCATCGACATCGACGCCGACGAACGCGCACTGCGCCAGCTCATGCGCATCCAGGTGCCCAACGACGTCAGCATCGAGATCGTTCTCGAAGACTGACGCACGGGACCGGCGCTAAGGCGTTTGCGCCGCCGCAGTTCCGCTCTCTCTTTCGGGAGAGAACGAGCAGAAACAGAAGACACTAAGTACGCACGCAGGCTTCGTCCTGATGCGGGCTCGTAGATCAGTGGCAGATCGCTTCCTTCGCAAGGAAGAGGCCCCGGGTTCAAATCCCGGCGAGTCCATAATTCTCTGTCGCTCACGACAGTGAGCGGCTGTGACATCTTCACTCGGCGACGTCGACGACCGCCGCGTCGCTCATCTCGACTAACTCCTCGGGCGACACCGCGAACACCGCCGTCGGCGTCCCTGCTGCGGCCCACACCGTCTCGAACCCCGTCAGCGTCTCGTCGAAGACGACCGGCAGCGACGTCGCGTGACAGACCGGCGGGACGCCGCCGATCGACCACCCCGTCGCCGCTTTCACCTCGTCGGCGTCGGCCATCCGCGCAGCGTCGGCCCCGACAGTAGCGGCCACCTTCTCCAGGTCGGCGCGGTTCGCCCCCGACGTGACCGAGACGACGACCTCGCCGTCGGCGACGAGGACGATACTGCTCGCGATCTGTGCGACCTGACAGCCGACGGCGTCGGCGGCGTCGGCGGCGGTCTTCGTCCCCTCGGGGAACTCCTCGACGACCGGGTCGAACCCGTAGCGGTCGCCGGCCTCCGCGACGAACCGCTCGGCGCTGGGATGCATGGTCGGTGTGACCGAGCGAGTCGAGAAAAAGCTACGCGTGGCTGCGAGTGCTGCGCTCACTCCTGTGCCGCCGCAGCGTCGACGACCCGCCCGAGGAACAGCACCGCGTCGGTCCGACGGTGACGAATCGCGAACAGGAACGGTCGGTCGACGGTCATCTCGAACGGCTTCGGCGGATTCACCTCCGCAGACGTTAGCTCCATCGTCACCGCCGTCGCCGCGGCGGCCTCCGTCCCCTTCTCGTCGACACCGACGAACGATTTGTGGATCACGTCGCCGATAAACAGCTTCCCTGCCTCCGGATCAGCCATCCCGGAGAAGTCCGCGTCGTTCTGGTCGAACGCGACCGGCATCCCGAGATCCGAGAGCGTCTGCTTCAGACTCGTCGCCGACTCGAAGGTGAACTTCGGGAGTCGGAGCGTCCCCTCGCGCTCCTCGAGTTCCCCGAGCAGCGTCGACAGTCGCGCGGCGTCGAGGCGCTGCTCGAACTGTTCGAACCGGCCGTCACGCGGCACGACGACGACCATGCTCACCTCGCCGCCGACGTAAGGGAGTTCGACGAGTTGGTGACCGTCGACGGCCGCGTACTGGAAGTCCTCGGTCACCTCCATCGTCGGTACCTCCGCGGTCGACCCGTCGAGCGCAGTGAACTCCCGCGATGTCGTCTTCTCCTCGTCGAACTCGTGCTGCCAGTTCGCTTTGAAGTAGATCGCGTTGGTGAGCACGAGTCGTGTCAGGCCGTGAACCGACCCTTTCGGGAGGAGGTTCCGAATCCGGTCTTCGGTCCGGTCGGCGACCCACGAGTTGATCGTCTGGCGGGCCGCCTCGGCGTCTGACGCGAAGTCGACTGCGTGCAACCCGGCGCCGTAGTTCGCTTCCACCGTCGCGAGGTAGGCGTCGCGCCACGGATACCCCTCCTGTCCCCAGAGCGCGTTCGCCCCGGCCAGCGTGAAGGGACGCGGTTCGCTGCCGTCACTCTCGGCGTCGCCAGCGCCACCGCCCTCGGTGTCGCCGTCGGTCTCTCCGTTGACCTGCCCCCGGAGCGCGTGGAACGCCGGATGCAGTTGCCCGCGGGGGAGCGAGAACCGGAGCGTCTCTGCCATCTCCCGGCGCGTCTCGCCGCGCGCGCCGGCGTAGGTCATCGCCAGCGCGACCGAGACGCTGTACGGCGAGACGAAGCGGTTGGCGTTCGGGTCGGCCTCGGCGAGCGTGCCGTGCAGGTCGAGTGCGGAGTCGGTGGTGTCGGCGACGAGACGTTGGAGCACGTCGTCTCCGACGTCGTCCGGTGTGACGGGGCTCTCGTCGCTCTCGACTGTGTCGACCGCGACCGTGTCGTCTCCCTGGACGGGGCCGAGACAGCCGGCGAGTACGCCGCCGGTAGCGAGCGTTCCCGCCAAGGCGAGGAGGTCGCGTCGATTCGGGGACATACCGACAACTGCGCGAGGACGCGATAAACGCCTTCTGTAGAGTCAAAGAGTCCTTTGAGTGACGGTCGAGGACGCTCTCGACACTACCGGACATGCCAGCCGCGATACTCGGGGACACGACGCTGTGAGTCAGTCACCCCGGAGGCGACGGGACAGAGCGAGGAAGGAACGGGTCGACGGGGTTCAGTACTCGACGTCGCCGTCGATCTCGTCGTCGTCGACGACCTCGACGCCGCGGTTGTTGACGTCGTAGGGGTTGAGTCCGATCTCCTCCATGAACTGCTTGTAGAGTCGCTCGGCCGTCTCGGCGTCCTTCTGCTTGTCCGAGGCACGGTCACAGAGTTCGATGAGGTCCTCCGGGACGTCGTTCTCGTGGACGATCCAGTGGTTGATGAGGTCCGACAGCCGTCGGATGGGGGAGGTGAAGTGACCGTAGATGTCGAAGTTCAGCGCGTAGTGACCGCCGAAGGGGTCGTTCATGTACTTCGCACGCGGCATCACCTTCAACACGGCGCGTTGAACCTTGTTGAGGTTCCGGCCGTCGGCGCTCTCAAGCGCCTGGTTGACCGCCTTCCGGGGGTCGTCCCACGCGGCACCCGACATGTTGACGCCGTCGAGTTCGGCGATCTCCTTGAGGGCTTTGTCCCACTGGTCGGGCGTCGGCTGGGGGTGGACACGGTACATCGCCTCGACGCCGCGGTTCCACATCAGTTCGTGCGTGACGGCCTTGTTCGCCTTCAGCATGCACTCCTCGATGATGGTGTGAGCGCGGTCGCGACTCGGGTTGAGCACGAGCGAGCCGTCCTCTTTGCGCTGTTCGTGGAGCTGTTCGGCGAGGTCGTAGACGAGGACGTTCTCCTCGTGGAGCGGGAGGTCGGGGTCGTCGAGGCGGCGCTCACACTGCGTGTAGGTGAGTCGCTCGTCGGAGTGGATGACGGACTTGTAGATCTCGATGTTCTCGAACGAGAGCGTGTCCTTCTTGATCGCCATCTCCACCGTGTGCGCGAGGCGGTCCTCGTTGGGGACCAGCGAACAGACCGTCTCGGCGAGCGCCGGCGGGAGCATGTGGATGGTGTAGGCGGGGAGATAGACGGTGTTGCCGCGTTTGACCGCCTCGGCCCACATCTCCGAGCCGGGGTGGACGTAGTGGGTCACGTCGGCGATGTGGACCCACAGCCGGTAGTGTTCCTCCTCCTCTGCGATGCTGATGGCGTCGTCGAAGTCCTGGGCGTCGACGGGGTCGGTCGTCCACGTCGTCAGCTCGCGGAGGTCCTGTCGGTGGTCGAGTTCGTCTTGGATCTCCTGTTGGACGTCGCTGGTTCGCTCTTTGGCCTCCTCCAGCACCGCCGAGGGGAACTTGTCGCGGATCTCGAACTCCTCGAACAGCTCCTCGCGTTTGTTCGCCAGATGGCGGTCGATCTCCTCGGAGATGCGGACCGGCCCCTGTCCCTCCGCCGTCCCCGCGTGGGCCTGCTCGTCTCTGTCCGTCGTTTCGTCTGACATAGTTTCGACAAAGGTAGAGAGGTAGTTATGCGTGTCGGGGTGCGGTCAGGGGGCGAAGGCGAAAAACGGGCCGCCGAGCAACAACAGCAACCCGACGCCGACGAACAGGCCGCCGAACAGGAGCGGGAGGAACGACCCTCCGAGGAGACGCACGGTGGCCGACCACGGGTCCGTGTCGACGACGACGAACGGCGACCCGCCGTCGACGACGGCGTTCACTCGTCCGACCTCGCCGCGGGCGGGACGGGGCGTCCCGAGCACGGTGACCTCGTCGTCCACCTCGAGACGGTACTCGACGTACTTCCGGTCGCGCCCCGTCGAGAGGCGGATCGGACCGACGTCGAACCCGGTCGCCTCGGAGTCGACGCGGTCGTTGGTCTCGACGAACGACCGGATGCGCTCCGGCGGCCGCCGACCGCCGGCGACGCGGGTCGACTCGTCGACGCCGAGAGAGAACTGTGCGTCGGCCGGGTCGACGCGGACGCTCGCGGTGTCGTCCGCGAGGACGAACGGGACGCCCGCCCACCCTTCGTCGATGGTCTTCCACGTCCGTCGAGTGGTGTTCGTGTTCGCGTCGTGGCTGGTCCGCTCCTCTCTCACCTCGTAGCCGACGACGACCGCCGGCCGTCCGGAGAACGGTCCCACGAGCGGGTCGTGGTCCGAGACGCCTTCGACCGTTCCGACGAGCGTCAGCTGTCGACCGGTCTCCTCCATCAACTCGCGGACGGGAACGCGACCGGTGCGGAGGAGGCGGACGGCGAGGAGCGCGGACTCGGTCGACCGGAAGACGACGTAGCCGCCGACGGCGACGAAGGCGACGGCGACGAGCGTCCGAACCGTGAGGAGAGTGCCGAACTGCATGGCTCGAGATGGGAGGCGGCGGAGAAAACGGCTGCGTGACTACCGTTCGCGCTCCTCTCGGCTCTCGGGACCGTATCGGGCCTCGACTTCGGCGAGGTAGCGTCGGAGGAACTCCTCCTGGGAGAGGCCGTGCTCCTCGATGTCGCCGAGGAGCGCCTCGAGTTCGTTCCGAGGTTGATGACAGAGCCCGCGGTAGCACGCCTTACAGAGGTGTTCGAACTCCTTGCCGTGTCGTTCCCAGCGGTTGCCCTCCTTGTCGTACTCGCGGGCGTCCGCGCGGCTGAGTGAACTCCCACAGGCGATGCAGACCACCGTCTTCCCGTCCCGGTTGCTCCGGGAGCGCCACATGGGACTGACATTGCACTTCGGTCACTTAGCGTTTATCACATTGTCAATAGTTAGCACGTAGCGTGGCGGGTGGCGTCTCCGGACCGACACCGACACGGAACGGGCGATTTATTCACCGTGCGGCGTATCGTGGGTGTATGAAGGTCAAATCCCGCCACCACCTGCGCAGCGACGACGTCGCCGAGATCGAAGACACGATGGCCGAGAGCCTCGGCGTCGACCTCGACGGCGACAGCTACGAACTGGTCGAACTGGCCGACTCGGAGTTCGACGTCGTGCTCGTCGACGGCGAACCGCTCGTCCTCTACGTCGACGACGAACCGTTCCTCACGGTCCGCGGTGCGAACGAGCATCCGCCGTCGAAAGGCGTCGTCACGGTCGACGCCGGCGCCATCTCCTTCGTCAGCAACGGGGCGGACGTGATGCGTCCCGGCATCGTCGAGGCCGACGCCGACGTCGCCGAGGGGGACCTCGTCGTCATCCAGGAGGAGACCCACGGGAAGGTGCTCGCCGTCGGACGCGCGCTCGTCGCAGGCGACGAGATGGTCGGTGACTCGGGGAAGGTCGTCGAGTCGGTCCACCACGTCGGCGACGAACTGTACGAGTTCAGCGTCTGAGCCGGCCGCCCGCCTCGTCGCCGGCGACGATCCGACGTTCACTCGTCGCCGGTGGCGTACTTCTCTAGCGCCAGCTCGTAGCCGCGTCTCGCCTCGTGGAACGTCTCACGGAGCTCGCGCATCGGCGTCTCCGTCGCGTCGACACGGAGGTCGTTGTAGTACGGTTCGAACTCCTGGTCCTCGGTCGACGCGACGACCAGCGCCGCGCTCTGGACGGGAAGGTCCTCGCGTCTGTCCCCGCCCTCGGCGTCGCCCGCGGCCAGCGCGTCGATCAGTCGCTTCGCGAGCGGTTCCTCGCGGTCGCTCCCCTCGTAGGCGGCGGCGGTCGCCTCGACGACCGCCTCGCCAGCGAGCAGGTTGCCCGCGACGGTGACGTTCTCGCCCTCGTAGTGGCCGTACCAGTCGCGGCACTCGTCGCCGGAGAAGGCGAACGTCGACCCACGGCCGACGCCGTGGAGCTGGCGCTTCTCCCGCCCGTCGTCGGCGTTCAGCAGTGCCTGCAGCGCGTCGTCGACGGCGAGTCCGTCGGCGAGGTAGTCGAGTCCTCTGCGTCCCAGTTCGACGTTGGTGTAGCTCTGCGTGGCGACGGCTCCGTCCTCGCTCGCGAACGGACAGAGCGCTCCCACGCCGGGCAGTCGGGTGGTGACGCCGACCCCGAACCGGAACTGGTCGGCGCCGTCGTCGTCGACGTACTCCTCGCGGACACAGATACTGAAGGTCACAGTCGGCAGTCGGCTTCCGGTCGCAAAAAGCTCTCTATGTGGTCTCTCACGTCCGCTACCTGCCGGTCTGTCCCACCGCCGTGTCAGCCCGTCGTCTGACGTAAGAACTAATGGGGCGAGAGTGAGATGTACATCGCATGGGCATCATGGATAAACTCCTCACTGGTGGCGAGAACCACACCACTGAGGACTACGTCGAACTGGATCTCGACGACTTCGACACCGCCCGCGGCGAGGCGGGGACGACGGTCCACATCGCCGAGATCAGCGGCCAGCAGGACGTCGTCGCCATCAAGGACGCCGTCTACGACGGCGACTTCGTCATCGCCGACATCACGCGCCTCCGGACGCAGGACCGGACGGTCGAACACATCATCGACGAACTGCAGCAGGTCGCCCACGAGGTCGACGGCGACATCGTCCAGAAGGGCGACGACCAACTCATCGTCACCCCGACGGGGATCTCGATCTCCCGACAGAAACTGAGCTGAGACGACGTCTCTCCCCGCCGCTCTCGCGAGCAGCCGACCCCTCGCTTCCCGTTCGTTCCCTCTCCCTTCCCCTTGTCACGGCGTGACAGTGTCGTTCGCGACCTTCGGGAACCGACGAGTTTTCAGGCGTCCTCCCCTTACGAGAGTTCCAGATGAGCAAAGACTACATCGAGGTCCGAGGGGCCGAGGAGCACAACCTCAAGGACCTCGACGTCGCCATCCCACGAGAGCAGTTCACCGTCGTCACCGGCCTGTCCGGGTCGGGGAAGTCGTCGCTCGCCTTCGAGACGATCTACGCCGAGGGCCAGCGTCGCTACATCGAGTCGTTGAGTGCCTACGCACGGAACTTCCTCGGACAGATGGACAAACCGCAGGTCGAGTCGGTCGAGGGGCTCTCCCCCGCCATCTCCATCGACCAGAAGAACGCCGCCAACAACCCCCGCTCGACGGTCGGGACCGTCACCGAACTCCACGACTACCTCCGTCTTCTTTACGCGCGCGTGGGGACGCCGCACTGTCCGGAGTGTGGCCGCGAAGTCGGCGAGCAGAGCGCCCAGCAGATGGTCCGGCGCATCTTCAACCTCCCCGAGGGGACGAAGGCGAAGATCGCCGCGCCCGTCGTCCGCGACCAGAAGGGGGCGTTCGAGGACCTGTTCGACGACCTCGTCGCCGACGGCTACGCCCGCGTCGAGGTCGACGGCGAGCAGTACGACCTGACGACAGACCGGCCGGAGTTAGACGAGAACTACGACCACACGGTCGACGTCGTCGTCGACCGCATCAAGGTCGCCGAGGAGGCGCGCTCGCGCATCACCGACAGCGTCGAGACGGCGCTCGAGCGGGCCGACGGCGTGCTGAAGCTGATCGTCCCGGACCCGAGCGAGGAGGCCGAGACCGCCCTCGGCGGGTCGACGGCCCGCGCGACGGGCGACCTCGCAGGAGAGGGCGACGGTCGACTGGTCGTCGAGTTCTCCGAGGAACTCGCCTGTACGCACTGTGGCATCGACTTCTCGGAGATCGAGACGCGGTCGTTCTCGTTTAACTCGCCACACGGGGCCTGTCCGGCGTGTGAGGGGATCGGCAACACGAAGGAGATCGACGAGGCGCTCGTCGTCCAAGACCCCAGCAAGCCGCTGAAAGACGTCTTCGAGCCGTGGAGCTACAAACGCTCGTACTACCGCACCCGGATCAAGTCCGTGGCGAAACATTTCGGCGTGAGCGTCCAGACCCACTGGGAGAACCTCGACGACGACGTCCAGCGACAGTTCCTCTACGGCACCGACGAGGAGGTCGTCTTCGAGCGGTCGACGAAGAACGGCACCCGCCGCAAGGAGAAGCGCTTCGAGGGGGTCATCCCGAACCTCGAACGCCGCCACGTCGAGACCGAGTCGAAGAGCACGCGCGAGCACATCGAGGATTACATGGCCGTGACGACGTGTCCGGCCTGTGACGGCACGCGTCTCAAACCGCAGTCCCGGTCGGTGCTCGTCGACGGCACCGCCATCACCGAGGTCAACCGCCTGAGCATCGGCGACGCGCTCGCCCACTTCGAGGGGATGGAGGCGGACCTCACCGACCGCCAGCGCACCATCGCCGAGGAGATCTTGAAGGAGATCCGCGCCCGACTCGGCTTCATGACGGAGGTCGGCCTCGAGTATCTCACGCTGGACCGCGAGGCGGCGACGCTCTCGGGCGGCGAGTCCCAGCGCATCCGACTCGCCACGCAGGTCGGGTCGGGGCTCGTCGGCGTGCTCTACGTGCTCGACGAGCCCTCGATCGGGCTCCACCAGCGGGACAACGACCGTCTGCTGAACACGCTCGAAGGGCTGCGTGACCTCGGCAACACGCTCATCGTCGTCGAACACGACGAGGAGACGATGCGCCGGGCGGACAACATCATCGACATGGGTCCCGGCCCGGGGAAACGCGGCGGCGAAATCGTCGTCCAGGGCGACTTCGACGACGTCTGTGCGGCGGAGGACTCGATCACCGGGGACTACCTCTCGGGACGACGGGAGATTCCGGTCCCCGAGGAACGCCGAGAGTCGGAGGGCGAACTCGTCGTCAAGGGCGCACGCCAGCACAACCTCAAGGACCTCGACGTCCCCATCCCGGTCGGCCAGTTCACGGCCGTCACCGGCGTCTCGGGGTCGGGGAAGTCGACGCTGATGCACGACATCCTCTACAAGGGGCTCGCCCGGCAGATGAACGACAACACGAGCGTCGACCCCGGCGAACACGACGCTATCGAGGGGCTCGACGGGATCGAGACGGTGCGACTCATCGACCAGTCGCCGATCGGCCGGACGCCCCGGTCGAACCCCGCCACCTACACCGGCGTCTTCGACTACATCCGCGAGCTGTTCGCCGAGACGAAGTTGGCCAAACAGCGCGGCTACGAGAAGGGTCGCTTCTCGTTCAACGTCAAAGGCGGCCGCTGTGAGGAGTGTGGCGGACAGGGGACCGTCAAGATCGAGATGAACTTCCTTTCGGACGTCTACGTCCCGTGTGAGGAGTGTGGCGGCGCGCGCTACAACGACGAGACGCTCGACGTCACCTACAAGGGTGCGACCATCGCCGACGTCCTCGACATGGAGGTCGACGAGGCACACGAGTTCTTCGAGGCGAACTCTCAGATCCGTCGTCGCCTCGAACTGCTGAAAGACGTCGGTCTCGGCTACATGTCGCTCGGACAGCCCTCGACGACGCTGTCGGGCGGCGAGGCTCAGCGCGTCAAACTCGCCGAAGAGTTGGGGAAGAAACAGACCGGCGAGACGCTCTACCTGCTGGACGAACCGACGACGGGTCTCCACAAGGAAGACGAGCGCAAACTCATCGACGTGCTCCAGCGACTGACCGACAACGGCAACACCATCGTCGTCGTCGAGCACGAACTCGACCTCGTGAAGAACGCGGACAACGTCGTCGACCTCGGCCCCGAAGGCGGCGAGAACGGTGGCGAGGTCGTCGCCACCGGCACGCCGGAGGAGGTCGCCCGCACCGAGGAGAGTTACACCGGACAGTATCTGCGCGACCTGCTCCCCGACGTCGACGCGGAGGGGCCGCGTGCGGACAAGCGGCAGCCTGCCAAGCCGATCAGCGACGACGACTGAAACGACCCCCTCGACGGAGCCTTTTCCCGCTTCCTGCACCTACCGTACCCCATGGTAACGCTCTACGTGGCGACGAGAGACGCCCTCCTCGTCGTCGACGGCGGTCCCGGCGACTGGCAGCCCTCGACGCGACTCGCCGAGCACGAACCCGAGTGTCTCGCGGTCCACCCCGCCCGACCGGACCGACTCTTCTGCGGCACGTTCGACGCCGGCGTGCTCCGGAGCGACGACGGCGGCGACAGTTGGCGCCGGGTCGGCGAGAGCGTCGTCGACAGCGACGCGGTCACGGCGCTGGCGACGAACCCCGACGACTCCGAGGAGGTGTGGGTCGGAACGGAACCGAGCGCCGTCTACCACTCGACCGACGGCGGCGACAGCTGGACCGAGAAGACCGGGCTGACCGACCTCCCCTCCGCCTCGGGTTGGTCGTTCCCGCCGCGGCCCGAGACGCACCACGTCAGGTGGATCGAGGTCGACCCCGTCGATCCGGCGCATCTCTACGTCGCCGTCGAGGCGGGGGCGCTCGTCCAGACACACGACCGCGGAGAGACGTGGGAGGACCGCGTCGACTCGTCGCGCATCGACACCCACAGCATGGCCACGCACCCCGACGCACCGGGTCGTGCGTGGGCCGCCGCGGGAGACGGGTACGCCGAGACCCGAGACGGCGGTGAGACGTGGCAGTATCCACAAGAGGGGTTAAGCCACCGTTACTGCTGGAGCGTCGCCGTCGACGACGCCGATCCCGAGACGGTGCTCGTCTCGTCGGCGTCGGGGGCGTACGCGGCGCACACGCCCTCGCGGGCGGAGACGTACGTCTATCGGAAACAGCGAGACCGAGAGCAGTGGGAGCGGCTCGACGGCCGCGGACTGCCGACGGGCGACGGCGTGACGCGGGCGGTGCTCGCCGCGGGCGACGCGGGCGGCGAGTTCTACGCCGCGAACGACCGAGGGCTGTTCCACACCGCTGACGCGGGCGACTCGTGGCGACGACTCGCCGTCGAGTGGCCGGAGTCCTTCGAATCCGAGCCGATCCGCGGGTTCCTCGTCGTCGACTGAGCGGAACTATCGCCGTCGACGACGCTTGTGTTCTGCTAACGTACCACATCTAGAGAGATATTTTTCGACCAGATAATCGTTGTAAAATCTCACCGAACACTTACTTGTTAAAATGTAAGTCGACGTTACTCGAAAAACCAGTAGTTATGATATTCTTAGATTATCAATAACAAATACAGTCACGATGTTTTGACAGACCGTCGATGAAACACGACGAGTCGAACCACGGAGAGAATCCGACGAGACGAGGTGGCGAGCCGGAGGACGCCCGGCTTGGCGACGAGCTGACGACGTCGCGACGGTCGTTCCTCGCTGCGGGCGGTGCGCTCGCCGCCGGTGCGGGTCTTCCCACCAGCACCGACGGTTCCGGCGAGCTGCCGACCAACGAGGAATCGGTCCCCGAGGAGCCCGACGAGGGTGGGAAGGTCAGACACTTCGACGTCCACGCGATCGACGTCGACATCGTCTACAACCGCTACGGCCTCCACCAGCCGATCGGCGTGATGTACGCCCTGGAGGACGACCTGGACGAGATCAACGAACTCTCGGGGAAGGTCCCCTGCGGCCACAACAGCGTCTTCGAAGACGAGGACGCGGAGGTGTTCTGCGAGGACATCCCGGAGGAGAAGCGCGCCGACGGCGACACGCGGCTCATCCAGCCGCTCACCCTGCGGGCGAACAAGGGCGACCTCATCGAGATCGAGTTCCACAACGACCTCGACCGCTGTGCCTCGATGCACCAGACGGGACTCCCGTACGACGTTCAGGAGAGCGACGGGATGGAGGTCGGCGAGAACCCGAGCACCATCGTCCCGCCCGGCGAGAGCCGCACCTATCGGTGGTACGCCAGCGAGTACGGCGGTCACTTCTTCCTCGACGGGGCGAACCAGTCGTACTTCAGCAGCGAGGAGGACTCGCCGCAGGAGACGAACCTGTTCGCCCGCGGACTGTTCGGTACCGTCGTCGTCCACCCGCAGGGGACGACGTGGACCGACCCCTACACGGGCGAGGAAGTACAGGGTCGGGTACAGGCCGACATCCACCACCCCGAGAGTCTCTCGCAGGAGGCCAAGGACTTCGGTCTCGTCCCCGGACTGAGCTACCGCCAGTTCCTCGTCCACTACCACACCCCGGAGGGGATCGAGACGGCCGACGGCGAAGACCTCACCCTTCCCGGCAGCGACGAACTGCAGACCTCCCACGCCATCAACTACCGGTCCGACCCCACGGGGAACCGTTTCGCGGAGGCCGAGCTCGGAACCCTCAGCGAGGACGCCGCGCCGTTCTACAGTTCGTGGTCTCACGGCGACCCCGGCGGCGGCGACAACGTCTACCCGATGTACGTCGGCGACCCGGTGATGGCAATCCCGGTCGGGGCCTCCGTCGAGGAGAACCACGTCCACCACCTCCACGGCCACCGTTGGAAGGAGGTGCCCGGACGGGAGACCTCCGACACCATCGACTCACAGACCCTCGGTAACGGTGCGGTGTACGAGAGTCCCTACAACGTCGCGTTCGGTACGCCCGAAGCGGGCATCACTGACTTCACCTCCATCCGTCCGGACATGTCGTTCGACGATGCGTTCGAGGTCGGCGCGGGTGGCGCCCACGGCTCCGTCGGCGACGTGCTGTTCCACTGCCACCTCTTCCCGCACTACGGCGAGGGGATGTGGGGGATCATGCGCGTCCTCGACAAGGAACGCGACTGTCTGCAGAAGCTCCCCTGCAACGACCCGCCGCTCCCGAAGGAGAGCGACATCCCGGGCTTCCCCGAGTTCATCCCCGGCGAGTTCGACGAGACGCCGCCGTACCCGCCCTACGGTGCCGCCGGACTCGACGAGTTCCGCGACCCGGAACCCGAGGAGGAGCGGGCGCTCACCCGGAAGGGCGAGATCAAACCCGGCGCGCCGTACTCCGACCCCTGTGAACCGGAGCTCGACGAGTACGAACCGGCGTTCGAGGGCGAAAAACGCGAGTACACCATCGTCGCCCTGCCGGCGGACATCGTCTACAACGACGCCGGCGACCACGACCCCAACGGCATCGTCTACGTGCTCGAGGAGCACGCCGACCTGGTGCGCGAGGGGAAGATGAACCCCGAACCGCTGGTCATCCGCGCGAACGTCGGCGACTGTATCGACATCACGTTCAAGAACGAGGTGACCGACGAGAACGTCGCCGCGCTGCCCGGCGACCGGTTCCCCGAGAACCCGGAGGGACAGGACGGCGGCGCGGAGAGCGTCCCCATCGAGGCGGGCGGCAAGTCCACGCACATCCACTTCGTCTCCTACGACCTGCTCGGGTCCGACTCGCTCGGAACCGGCTTCAACTACCGACAGGGGACGGAAGCCGGTGCCACGGGCCACTACCGCTGGTACGCCGACGAGGAGGGGACCATCTTCTTCCACGACCACATCACCGGCATCGACGACGTGATGCACGGGTCGTTCGCGTCGCTCGTGGTCGAACCGCCGAACTCGCGGTGGCTCGACCCCTACAGTGGCGACCCCATCCGGAGCGGGACCCAGGCGATCATCCAGCAGGACGACGGCCCCGACTACCGCGAGTTCTGTGTCGCCTACCAGGACTTCGCGCAACTGGTCGACCGGGACGGCGAACTCGTCAACCCGCAGGTGGAACACGGCGAGAACGCGGGGGTGATGGCGCTCAACTACCGCAACGCGCCGTACTACCACCGCGACGACGCCGACCCGGCGTACGTCCACTCCTCGTACGTCCACGGTGACCCCTCGACACCGGTGTTCGAGGCGTACGAGGGCGACCCGGTCCGGTTCCGCCTCTGGCAGGCCGCCTACGAGGAGCAGCACAACTTCTCCATCCACGGCCGGCAGTTCCCCACCGTCGGCGTCGACCCGCAGGACGCCACCACGCAGATCATCGGAACCTCGGAGGCGTACACGATGGACCTCGAACCCGAAGAGGAGTTCGAGGACCTCGAGGACATCTTCGAGAACCTCGAGGAGAACCCGGCGGGGCTCCCGATCAGAGACTACATGTACGGCTCGACGGTCGTCGACGACCTCTGGGACGGGATGTGGGGGCTGTTCCGCGAGATCGGCGCGGAGGTCGACCACATCGAACCGCTGCCGGACCGCGGTGCGCCGGACGGCTCCATCTCCAAGCGGGAGCTTCGGAAGATGGGTCACCCCGCAGCGCACTCTGACTTCGACTGGAGCGAGTGCGGTCAGCTCGCCCGACTCCTCTACTGTGAGGGCGACTCCAAGGACTTCCCGCCGGACAAGGACGCTCGGCAGAACAGCGCCATCGACGGCAACCCGCCGCCGAAGGCGCCGATCCCCGGCGACCCGTGTCCCGAGGACGCGACGGTCCAGGAGTTCAAGGTCTCGGCGTTCGACACCGAGATCGAGTACAACGAGTACGGCGACTACGACCCGTACGGCATCGCTTACGCTCTCACTTCGGACGTCGATGCCATCAAGCGCGGCGACCTGCCGTTGACGCCGCTGACGCTGTGGTCGAGAGAGAACGAGTGCATCGAGGTCACGCTGACCAACGACATCGACTTCGACGCCATCGACGAGGACCACCCGCACCCCGAGATGCAGGGGCCGGACCAGGACTGGGAGCGCTCGAAGCGCATCTCGCTGCACCCCAAGCGCGTCCAGATGGACGTGCTCGCGTCCGACGGGACGACCGCAGGCTTCAACTGGGACCAGACGATCGGGCCCGGTGAGAGCATCACCTACCGCTGGTACGCCAACGGCGAGATCGGTTCGGCCGTCCTCCACGACCACGCGGACGTCAGGAGCAACCGTCACCACGGCGCCTACGGTCGACTCGTCATCGGCGAGGAGGGCGTCGAGTATCTCGACGCCACCACGGGCGAACCCGCACCACAGGGTCGCAACGACTCGGTCATCGCGAAGGTACCGAACGGCGACGACTACCGCAGTTACGCGCTCGCGTTCGCCGACGGACAGTACATCGTCAACAGAAAGGACAGAGACGACTGCGTCGTCCCGCCGGGCGACGACGAGGAGTTCGATCCGGACGCGCCGTGTAACCAGCTCGGCGACGCCGAGGACCACGGGTTCGCGGCCGTCAACTACCGTTCGGAACCGTTCTCCCGTCGGTTCGAGGAGGACGACGACCCGTGGGACGTCTACGATTCGGGCGCTCACGGCGACCCGGTGACGCCGATCCTGCGGGCGATGCTCGGCGACCCGATCCGTCTCGACGTCCACAAGACGGCCGACAAGGCCGACGGACTCGTGTTCCACCTCGCGGCCCACCAGTGGAACCGACTCCGGAACATCGAGCAGTCCAAGAACATCGGCGTCGACGACCAGACCAGCGTCACCAAGAGCGACATCGTCGAACCGAAAGGTGGGGCCGGCGGACTCGCTGGGAGCACCGGCGACTTCATCTACCAGGAGATGAGACAGCGACTCAAACTCGAGGCTGGCGAGTGGGGGTTCCTCCGCGTCGGCGACAAACAGCGCGACTTCGAGAAACCCGTCCAGCCGCTGCCGGACCGCACTGCGACGCCCATCGACCGCCGTCCCGGGTGGAACGTCACCCGCGGCGACCTGACCGGCGACGGGACGATCGACGTCCTCATCGGCGTCCCGTGGAGCGCCCAGGAAGCCACCGAGGCGGGTGCAGCCTATCTGTTCACCGGCCCGGTCGACACCAGCCAGATCACCGATCTGACCGGCGCTGACGCCCGGTTCGTCGGGACGAAGGCGTGCGAGCGGGCGGGTCAGTCGGTCGAGATCCGCGACGCCAGCGAGGGGAGCGGCTCCTGTCTCGTCGTCGACTCGGAGTGCGCACGGTACGAGGTGCCGTGGTCGGCCATCGCCGAGGGCGAACATCTCCGCGTCCGGAGCGTCCACCTCACCGACGAGTTCGACACGAGCAGCCACTGAACGAACGGCACCACGGTCTCTTCTTTCGAGTCGTACGCGAGACGTCGTCCCGGCCCGTACCCAGGCAGACCGTACCCGACAGAAACCGGGAACGTATTTATCGCACGCCCCGTCACACCGGCGTATGTACGACTTCGTCGTGGTCGGCGTCGGTCCCGCCGGCGCCCGGTTCGCTCGCCGCGCCGCCGAGGCCGGATACGACGTGCTCGCGCTGGAGAAAGGCGAGGTGGGGACGCCGCTGGCCTGCTCCGGCCACGTCAGCACCGACATCTGGTCCTACGTCCCCGACGACGCCCAAGACCGCCTCCTGCAGAACCGCGTCTACGGCGCGAACTTCCACGTCGGGGGCCCCGAGAGCGACGCCAACCGCTTCTACAAGACCGAGGAGGTGTCGAACGTGATCGACCGCGTCGAACTCGACCGGACGCTCGCCGCCGCCGCCCGCGACGCCGGTGCCGACGTCTGCGAGGGGCACACCGTCACCGCGGTCGACGAACACGCGACGCACGTCACCGTGACGGCGAGCGTCGGTGGCGAGAGCCGAGAGTTCGAAGCGAAGATGGTCGCCGGCAGCGACGGGCCGATCTCCCGGGTCCGGCGAGAGGTCGGACTCCCCGAACCCGCCGAGAAGCTCCACGGCGTGCTCGCGTTCACCGACGAACCGGACTTCGGCGACGACGTCGCCGTCCACCTCACCGTCCCGCGGTTCTTCGCGTGGCGCATCCCCCGGGGCGACGCGGGCGTCGAGTACGGTCTCGCCGCGCCGCCGGGCAAGGAGGTCAACGAGCTGTTCGACGTGCTCACCGCGGCGTACGACGTCGAGACCGACCGGTTCTGCTCGGGGGTCATCCCCATCGGCCCGCCGGAGACGGTGACGACGCGACGGGTGTTCCTGCTCGGCGACGCGGCCGCCCAGACGAAACCGTTCACCGGTGGCGGCATCCTCTACGGGATGACCGCCGCCGACCACGCCGTCGCCGAGATCGACCCCGACCACCCGCGGACGCTGGCCGACTACGAACGGGCGTGGCGGGACGCGCTCTCCCGCGAGATCAAGTTGGGCCACCTCGTCCGACGGGCGTACTCGCTGCCCGAACCGGTCCAACGACTCGGCTTAGGTGCGCTCGCGGGCGAGATCGGCGTCCACATGGACAGACCTTCCTCGTTCTTCTCGCGGGAACATCTCCGGACGCTGCTCTCGCGGTCGTAGTCCGACTCCGGACCCATCCGGCCGCCGGTCGCCTCGACGTTCAGCGATACGTTGGGAGTCGGCCGGACCGGTCGCTCCCCTCGACGAACGGGAGTTCGACCCGCTCTGCGAGCACCTCGTCGCCGTCGACGCGCACCGTGAGCGCCGCGTCGGCGTCGAGGTCGTAGTCGACGAGCGCGAGCGCGGCGGGCCCGTCGAGACTCGGGCTGTCGACGGCGCGGGTCACCTCGCCGACGGCGGCGTCGTCCGCGAAGACGGCCGCCTCGCCGGCCGGCAGCGACTCGGGTCGCAACCCGACGAGTCGCTGACTCGGCTGCCCGCGGTTCTCGACCTTCGAGACGACCTCTTGGCCGACGTAACAGCCCTTGTCGAAGTCGAGCGCGTTCCGGAGGCCGAGCACGTTCGGCAGTCGTCCGGCCAGTTCCGTCTCGAACAGCGGCGTCCCCGCCTCCAGCGTCAGCGACTCCCAGGTAGCGTGGCCGAAGGGGGCCGACGCGTTGCCGTAGGTGAGCAGTGCGTCGAACAGCGTCTCGGCCTCGTCGGCCGAACAGACGATCTCGTACCCCTCCTCGCCGGTGAGTCCGTCGCTGGCGACGACGGTGACGCCGACGTCGGCGATCGAACCGCGGACGAACGAGAGGTGGGGTTCGGGCGCGCCGGCGTGGTTGAGGACGCTCGCGACCTTCTCGGTCGACTGCGGGCCGTGGACGCCGAAGACGGCGAAGTCCTCGGAGGCGTCGCGGATCTCGACGTCCTGAATGAACACGTTCTCCCGCCAGTCGGTGACGAGCGGTTCGGCCTGCGCCGGCGGCGTGAAGAGAAGCAGGCGCTCGCCGGCGTTGTAGACGTACATGTCGGTCTCGATGCGACCCTGCGGATCCAAGAGAAGCGCGTAACAGCCCTCGCCGTCGGTCGTCGGGACGCGGTTCGACACCGCGTTGTCGACGAACTCGACGCGGTCGTCGCCCTCGACGAGGACGACGCCGTAACCCATCTCGATCGCGCCGACCCCGTTTCGGACGGCCCGATGTGCGACTGCCGGGCGGCCGTAGTCGCGAACGACCGCTCGGCCGCCACGCTCTTCGAACGTCGCGCCGTGGTCCGCGTGGAAGTCGCGTAGCACAGTCATCGCTCGGTCGTACGGGGGCGATGGATAAAACGTCCCGTCATCGTCGCCGACGTTCGTCGAGAGGAGGTTCGCTCGTTCGTCGCGCCGGCTCAGAGTCCGAACTTCTCGCGGACGACGTCGAGAATCCCCTGTTCGTCGTCCTGTCGCTCCTCCGGGTCGGGGACGACACGGTCGTCCGGGCGGATACGGATGCGCTCGTTGGCGTTCTCGACGTTGATGAGGTTGTCGTCCTTGAGTTCGCCTAGCGCCGCTTCGATCGTGTCGATGTCGGCGTCGACTGCCGCACGGAGCTCGAAGACGGTCATCCCCTCCTCCGCGCGGTCGACGAGTGCATCGAGGACGGCGACCTCGACGTCGCCGCGGTCCCGATACTCCCGCTTCGCTCTCATACCCACCCCAACGAGCGCGGCGGTTTTACGCTTACCGGCGTGAGCGGCGCCTGTCGGCCGGGGGCGTCTGACGCTCGGCAGACGGAGAGGAGGTAGGTTTTAGTCTTGGACCTCGGAAGGTGCGTGCAATGGGACTCAGGTGTCTACTCGGGCACGATTTCGCCGACCCCGAGATCGAGCGCGAACGAGAGGAGGAGGGTGAGGAGATGGTCGTCACCGTCCGCGAGGTGAAGACCTGCACGCGGTGTGGACAGACACGGATCATCAGCGAGAACAAGGAGGTGACCTCGATCCGACCGGCCTCGGAGGTGCCGGGGTTCGAAGACAGCGAGACGACAGCCACCGAACCGGAGACGCAGGCGGAGGCCCCGACCGCCGAGGAGTCGGAGTGGTCCGAGCCGAACCCCCACCCGGCCACCGAGGGGACGTCCGACGACCCCACGACCGTCGACTCGTCGTTCGGAGCCGAGACGGAGTCGTTCGAGGCCGACGCGGAGTCGTTCGACCCCCCAGAGAGCGCCGAGGAGGACGACGGTATCATCCTCGACGAGGAGGAGGAGCCGGCCGAACGCCAACCCGGCGAGTGGCCCGACGCGGACGACGTCGACCGCGGCGACGGTCGGATGCCGACGCTCGAAGAGGTCGAGGGCGAACTCGACGCGGACGGAGACGAGAGCGAGTCGCGTGCGTGGCCGGAGCAACAGGGCGAAGACGAGGGGTTCGCGGCCGAACCGCACGCCGACGACGAGGGTGTCGAGGTCGACTTCGGCGACAAACTCGCCCCCGAACTCTCGGAGGACGACACCGTCGAGGAGGGGTACGACGCGGAGTTCATCGGCAACGCGGAAGACGAATCCACCGGGAGCGGCGGGACCTCGGGTGGGTTCACGCGTGCGGAGACGCTCTCGCGAACCGACGCGTCGGAGGTACCGACGGAGTACTTCTGTCCCGCCTGCGAGATGACGCGCGCCGCATCCCAGTCGTCGATGCGTGCTGGCGACATCTGCCCCGAGTGTAAACACGGCTACATCACCGAGCGCGAACGGTAACCGGCCACCGTGCGGAGACGTGTCGCTCACCCACCGCGGTTCCAGTAGCAACCTTTTTGTACGAAACCGCTGCTGACGCCGGTTTCGACGGCTGACAACAGCCTGCACGCGATTCGAACGACGAAACAGGTAAACCATCCCCTACCGAACGGCCTGTCATGAAGGAGTACAAGATGCGCCGCGGTGAGACGCTCGACGAACGAATGCCCGACCTCGAAGCGAGTATCGAGGAGTACTTCGGCCCCATCACGGGCACCGACGAGTACCGCGGCAGCGACCTGTTCGTCGTCGGCGAACCGAAGAACCCCGTCTTCACGAAGATCGTCGCCGGCGCAGTCGAGTACAGCGGCAAGAAGGACAAACTCGCCGTTCACTTCGAGGAGCGCTCGGCCGAGGAGGTCATCGCCGAGGGGCTCGCCGACCACGCCGCCGACGCCGTCAACGTCAAAAACGAGTTCCTGCTGGAGGCGACCGGTCGTGACGCGAAGTCGCGCCGCGACTCGATGAAACGCGCCGTCGAGGACGACGCGCCGGATTACTGAACCTCGACCTTTTTTCAACGCGGGGAATCGCAGGCCTTCGGCCTGCTCAACCCCGTTAAAAAAGCTCGGCCAAAAGACCCGCTCGCGAGGCTCACTTCGCTCCCTCGCGTACAACGTTCTTTGACTTTCCAGCGACCGCACCGCGGCAGCGACGGCCCTACCGCTACAACCGCTCGGGCTGCCACCCGCCGTCGATCTCGACGTTCTCGCCGCTGATGTAGTCGCTGTCCTCGTCGAGGAAGAACAGCAGCGCCTGCCGGAGGTCTTCGAACCGCGCCCACCGACCACGAGGGGCGTCCGCGGGGAACTCGTCGGAGTTCTCGACGACGTACGGCGAGACGGCGTTGACCGTGATGCCGTCGTTCTGCGTGTCCGTCGCCAGCATCCGCGTGAACATGAGCACGCCCGTCTTGGCGACGAAGTACGGGAAGTTCTTCGGGTGGACGAGCGCCTTCTCGCTGCCGGCGTAGCCGACGTTGACGATCCGCCCCCACCCCTGTTCGCGCATCGCGGGGAGCGCGCGCTTCGAGCAGAGGTAGGTGCCGTTGAAGTTCGTCTCCAGCACCGTGTTCCACGTCTCGAAGTCGATCTCCTCCCAGTGTGAGGGGGCGAACGCGCCGACGTTGTTGACGAGCACGTCGACCGGGCCGAGATCCTTCTCGACGGCGTCGAACATGGCGTCGACGGCGTCCGGCTCGGTGACGTTGCCACGAACCGTCGTCGTCTCCGGCGCGCCGCGCTCTGCGGCCGCCGCGGCGGTCTCTTTCGCTTCCTCGGCGCTCGTGTGGTAGTGGACGGCGACGGACGCTCCCGCCTCGGCGGTCGCGAGCAGCAGTTCGCGACCGATCCCCTTCGCACTCCCCGTCACCAGCACCGTCCGTCCCGTCAGATCGGGCGACAACATGTCTCTCCTCTCACTCGCGTCTCCCAAAGCCCTCCCGGTCGGGAAAAGCTACAAGTAGTGTGAGGGAGTCTCTCGTGACGAGTGGTAACGCACCTTCTCGTCAAATGTTTATTCAGTACCGAGTAAACCTCCCGCCACGTTTAAGAAGGAGAGGCGTCAATCGGGTCGTATGTCACTCGACACGATTCTGCTCGCCATCGGTCCGAGCGACAGCGACCGCATCGACCGACTCGCCGAAGAGACGATCGACGTCGCCGGCCCCGCCGGTTCGACGGTCGTCCTCGGCCACGTCTTCACCAGGTCCGAGTACGACGACGCACTCGACAAACTGGAGTTCGACACGACGGCCGACGAGGTCTCGCCGGACGACGTCGCTGCCCGCCACGCGACCATCCGCGAACTGACGAAACGGCTCGACGACGCCGGCGTCGACTACGAGGTCCGCGGTGCCGTCGGTGACCACGGGAAGGCCATCGTCGACCTCGCCGAGGCGGTCGACGCCGACCGCGTCGTCGTCGGCGGTCGCAAGCGTTCGCCGACCGGGAAGGCCGTCTTCGGCAGCGTCGCCCAAGAGGTCATGCTCTCGGCGCCGTGTCCCGTCACGTTCGTCCGCGCCGACACGAAGTAGCGTAGCGACGTCGCTACCGACGGGCGCGTTCGCGCCACGCTCTCTCCTGTGCTCGCTCTGCGACGTGTCGGTCCCCGTCGGTGACGCTGTCGCGAGCGACGCGCTCGAACTCGGTGAGCGGCGCCAGAAACGACCCTTGGAACTCCTCGACGACGCTGTAGGACCAGCGGTCGTCCGCCGTCACACCGCGCGGGAGGAGGTCGTCGCGGATGTGATCCGCGAGTGTCGTGTACTCGGCCGCTCGGAGCTCTGTCTCGGCGACGTCGAGGTGGTCCATCCCGTGTCCGATGGCGTGGTGGAACGCGAGCAGATGGCCCTGCGCCCGGAGCATCCACTCGAGGCCGACCTCGACCTCGTGCATCGCGGTCTGTTCTTCGGCCGTCAGGTCGGTCGACGTGCTGGTGTCCGACATATGTCAACGTTGGACACGGCACTCCATAGCCCTTCTCGTCGTTCGGTTCGAGCGAGCAGTTATATGCCGTTCGTGTGACCCCAGGGTATGGAACACGAGATCGACTACCGTCCCTCCTTCGCCCTCCTGACGATCCACCTCGACGCCGAGGAGCGCCTCCGCACCGAGGCGGGGTCGATGGTGAGCCACACGCCGGGTCTCGATGTCGAGACCAACGCCGACGGTGGCATCCTGGGGTCGCTGAAACGGAGCGTCCTCGGCGGCGAGAGCTTCTTCCAGAACACCTACACTGCCCGCGAGGCGGGCCACATCACGCTCGCGCCGCCGCTCCCGGGCGACGTCGTCCGTCACGATATCGACGACGAGACGCTGCTCGTCCAGTCGGGGTCGTTCCTCGCCGCTGACGACGCCGTCGCACTCGACACGGAGTTCGGCGGCGGTCGCACCTTCTTCGGCGGCGAGGGCCTCTTCTTGCTGCGGCTGACGGGCACCGGGCCGACGTTCCTCTCTAGCTACGGGGCGATCCACGAGGTCGAACTCGCCGCAGGAGAGCAGTACGTGGTCGACACCGGCCACATCGTCGCCTTCGAGCAGTCGACGACGTTCGACGTCCGGCGCGTCGGGGGGCTGAAGTCGACGCTGTTCAGCGGCGAGGGACTCGTCTGTGAGTTCACCGGCCCCGGAACCGTGTGGCTCCAGTCGCGCAGTCAGGACGCCTTCCTCGCGTGGCTCGTGCCGAAACTACCGTCGAACACGTCCAACGGGCAGTGAGTTAGGGGGACGGTAGCACGCTTCTCCCGGCCGATTTCCGGGTTAGACAGTCGCACAAAGAATTTAGAACGCGTGTAGTTAAGTGCCGGGGACGTGCCTACATAGACAATGGCCTACTACGTGGGCGTCGACCTGGGGGCGACGAACGTCCGGGCGGCCGTCGCCGACGAGAACGCAGAGATCCTTGGAGTCAGCAAGCGCGGGACGCCGCGCGGCCCGACCGGTATCGCGGTCACCGAGGCCGTGCTGGCAGTCACCCGCGGTGCGTTCGAGGAAGCGGGCGTCGACCCCGAGCAGGCTGTCGCCGCCGGTATCGGTTCGATCGGACCGCTCGATCTCGCGGAGGGCGTCGTCGAGAACCCCGCGAACCTCCCCGACACCATCGACCGCATCCCGCTGACCGGTCCGCTCTCGAAACTCCTCGACACCGACCGCATCTATCTCCACAACGACACCGCCGCCGGCGTCATCGGCGAGCGCTTCTACAGCGACCGCAACCCCGACGACATGGTCTACATCACGATCTCCTCCGGTATTGGTGCCGGCGTCTGCGTCGACGGCAACGTCCTCTCGGGGTGGGACGGCAACGCCGGCGAGGTCGGCCACATGACGGTCGACCCGAACGGCGAGATGCGCTGTGGCTGTGGCCGCGACGGCCACTGGGAGGCGTACTGTTCCGGGAACAATATCCCCCAGTACGCCGAGTACATCTACCACGAGGACACCGTCGACACCGACCTCCCCATCGAGGACCCAGACTTCGACGCCATCGACGTCTTCGAACACGCCGGCGAGGACGACTTCGCCGACTACGTCATCGACCAAGTGAACCACTGGAACACGATGGGCGTCGCCAACGTCATCCAGGCGTACGCGCCGCTCGTCATCTTCATCGGCGGTGCGGTCGCCACCAACAACCCCGAACTCATCCTCGAACCGATCAAGGAGAAGATCGACGACATGGTGTTCATCAACGTCCCCGACATCCAACTGACGACGCTCGGCGACGAGGTCGTGCTGAAGGGTGCCGTCGCGAGCGCACTGACCGGAGGAACGGGCGACCGATCGCGGCTGTAGGGCGCGATAGCTCGGTCGTTTTTCCGCAGATGGAACGGGCGACCGGTCGCGGCTGTAGGCACGACGAAGCGGTGGTCTCTCGCAGAGCGGGATCACGCTGGTTTCCCGCCACGCCTCGGCCGTTCTCGTGTCGGTGTCGACGACGGCACCGCAAGCCACGTCGCTTATCACTGCCCGACACTTGCCTCGTGATATGCGACGACGTGACGTGCTGCGTACTGGACTTGCCGGACTGGGGCTGGCAGTTCTCGGCAGTAGTCACACCGCCGCCCACCCCGGTTCCTACCGACCCTACGGAAGCGTCGCGGTCGACGGCGCGAAGGAGGCCGTCGTCGGCCCGGACGGTCGGTACGTCTTCGTCGCCGCGACCGACGGGTACGCCGTCGTCGACGTCTCCGTGGCCGACCGCCCGAAGGTCGTCGCCGAGCGCCGAGGTCTCCTCTCGGAGCGCGACGGCGGTCCGCTGCGCATGATCTACGACGTCAAAGTCGACGGCGACCGACTGCTCGTCGTCGGTCCCGCCAACCCGCTTCCCGGCGCGCTCGCGGGGATGCTCGTCGCGGACGTGAGCGATCCGACGACCCCCGAGACGGTCGGGTTCTTCGAGACGGACTACCCAATCCACAACTGCTTTCTCGACGGCGACCACGCGTATCTGACCGCCAACGACGGCGGCGAGAACCCCCTCGTCGTCGTCGACGTCGCGGGCAACGAACCGGAAGAGGTCGCCCGCTGGTCGCTCCTCGGGTACGACGAAGCGTGGCGCGACGTGCCGGCGTGGCTCCGATCGACGCACGACGTGTGGGTGCAAGACGGCGTCGCCTACCTCGCCCAGTGGGACGCCGGCACGTGGCTCGTCGACGTAAGCGATCCGACCGCGCCGACGCACGTCGCGCACTTCGGCGGCGTCCCGCGGTCGGAGCTGGTCGACCTCTCGGAGCGCGAGGTGCAGCGACAGGGGACGACCCCGCCGGGGAACCACCACTACGTCGCCGTCGACGAGGACGCGACCCTCCTGGGCGTCGGCCGCGAGACGTGGGCACGGCGGACCGACGACGGCGAACTCGTCGGCGGGCCCGGCGGCATCGACCTCTGGGACGTCGCCGATCCGACCGCGCCGGAGCGACTGGCGACCGTCGAGCCGCCGACGACGGACGACCCGACGCGGGGTGGCGTCTGGACCACCGCCCACAACTTCCAGTTCCGCGACGGCCGACTCTACTCCTCGTGGTATCGGGGCGGCGTCAAGCGACACGACGTCTCGGACCCGTCGAACCCCGAGCAGCTGACTTGGTGGCGTGACCCTTCGTCGGCGAGTTTCTGGACCGCCCGGCTCGCCGTCCCCGGCGAGACGTTCGTCGCCAGCGACATGGGCGTCCCCCGCAACGAGGGGGCCGAACTCTACGTCTTCCCCGACCACGCGGGCGACCAGCGGAACCCGCCGCCGCTCGGCAACGAGACGGCGTCCGACGGCTCGGACGGGTCGAGCGTCATCACCGCGTCGCCGACGCCGACCGGAGCGTCAGCGACCGAGACGAGCGAGGTCGACGCCCCCGGATTCGGCGTCGGTACCGGTCTCGCCGCACTCGGCGTCGCCGGCTGGCGACTTGCGGCCCGCCGTCGGGACTGACTCGCATCCCTCACGATTCTGGATCTCTCACGGTTCTCGTCTCCTTGTGGAAACCACAACATACCCATAGCTGCAGTCCGAAGGGGAGAACAATGACCGACGAGAGCCTCCAGGAGCGCATCGAAAGCTGGATGGTCGGGCAGATGCCGATCATCCAGATGCACGGCGGGACGAGCGTCGTACGCGAGGCGAACCCCGAGACCGGCGAGGTCACCGTCGAACTCGGCGGCACCTGCTCCGGCTGTGGCATCAGCAACATCACCGCCCAGAACATCAAACGCGACCTCATCCTCGACTTCGAGGAGGTCGAAGACGTCACCGTCCGCGTGCCGAGCACCGGCGACACCCAGAGCGGGAGCACCGTCGAAGGTGGCCGCGGCGGCGACCTCCAGTTCTCCAACGAGTCCGCCGAGCACTTCTAACCCGACGCAGAAAAACGTCGTCTTCGCGGTGAAATCACGAAGGCCAGAGAGACGCGAAGCGTCTTTCGCTGATGAAGAAAGTATCAGCCGCCGCTGTTCACGACCGTCGACGCGACGACGCTCGGCGACGAGTGTCTCTCCGGTCCGGTCGAGAGCTGTTCGGGGACGTTCGCTCACCCGCTCGGTACCGACAAACTCGGCCGCGACGTGCTTCTCACGACCGTCGCCGGGATGCAGGTTGCACTGCAGGTGTCGCTGGTCGCGGCGGCCATCATCGTCCCCGTCGCCGTCACCGTCGGAACCGTCGCTGGGTCGTTCGGTGGCCGCGTCGACTCGACGCTGATGCGCTACGTCGACGTCCAACAGACCGTCCCGGCGCTTCTCGTGTTCTTCATCCTCTCGTTTCTCTACGGCCGCGGACTGTTCCTCTTCGTCGTCGTCTTCGGGCTACTGAACTGGGGTGGTGTCGCCCGCGTCGTCCGAAGCGAGGTCCGGAAACGTCGGGACGAACCGTTCGTCGAGGCCGCCGAAGGGTTCGGTGCCAGTCGATGGGGCGTCCTGCGCCGTCATCTCCTCCCGGCTGTCTCGGGCACCGTCGTTACGGCGCTCTCTCAGCAGCTCCCCGTGTTCGTCCTGACGGAGGCGGCCATCTCGTTCATGGAGCTGAACGGCGGCAACCGAGCCTCGTGGGGAGAGACAATCGTCAACGGGCTTCGGTCGTTCCCCGACGCCTGGTGGATCTCGACGGTTCCCGTCGCTACACTCTGTCTTACCGTCGTCTCGATGGTCGTGCTCGGCGACGCGCTCAGAGACGTGTTCGACGTCCGGACGTAGCGTCTCGGCCACACGTTTTTCTCCTCGAACGGAGTATCTCTCTCGAATCATGCGTCACCTACTGGTCGTCCTCTGCTGCGTCTCGCTTCTCGTCCTCACCGGCTGCACCGCGCCCACCACGGACGAACCACCGACGTCGGACGTCCGACTCTCGCTCGACAACGCCGACGCCCAACGGTACGAGGTGACCGTCGCCGTCGTCCCCACCACCGTCGACACCCTCCGCATCACCGGCGTCGACGGCGAGACGCGGACCTACCGCGACGTCCGTGGTCTCGACGCCGTCCCGTCGGCCGTGCTCGGCAACGCCACGGGGTTCACCGCGAGCGGACCGGGCGTCACGACCGAGCGCTACGTCCTCGAACCGGGGACCGGTATCGGCGACGAACTCGCGGACACGCCGCAGAACGCGACGGTGATCTACCTCGTCACGCAACCCGACGGTGCCGACCCGACCCGGTCGTGGGGGGCGGCGACCTGCGGGGGGAGCGAGTTCGCGGAGCTGACGATCCGTATCGCCGACGGCGGTTCGCTCTCGACGGCCACTCACTGCGGGTCGCTCGCGAACTGACGGAGGCGACGACCCCCAGCGTCGATGCGCCCGCTCAGAGCGCCCGCTCCAACGCGGTGGCGACGTTCCGAGCCTTCTCGGCCAGTTCCTCGGACAACTCTCCCGCTTCGACCGCCTCGTCGAGTTCGTCGTCGTCGACCCGCTCGACTCGGCCGTCGGCGTGTTTCACCACGTCGACGTGGAGGTCGACGTACCGGATCGTCTCCGGGAAGCACTCGACGGGCGTACAGACGTTGACGTAGGTCCCCTTCCGCTCGCCCTCGGCGTCGCGGTAGACCGTCGGATACCACCAGCGGCCCTCGCGGAACTTCGTCAGGGCGGTGTCGCCGGACTCGCGGGGGACGCCGAGCGCGTCGTAGCTCCCGCCGGGCGACATCTGTCGTTCGACCGACAGCGTCCCCTCCGCGCCGTCGTAGTCGACGACTTCGCCGCTGCCGAGCAGGATGAGTCGCCCGTCGGGTTTCCCGTGTCCGATACGGACCGTGTCGCCTTCGACGGGGCCGAACTGCCGGGTGACGACGCCGAACGGGAACGCGGCGTCCCCGTCCATCTCGCACAGCGCCTCCGCGAAGTCGACGCCGGCGCTGGCCGACTCGTGGGACGCCTTGATGCGGTGGTGGCCGGGCATCGTCGCCGTCACCGCCCGGCGGTGTTCGTCGAGCGCGAACCGCGACTCGCGGCCGAACCAACACCAGGCCGTCTCGGTGGGTGCGACCAGTCGGCCCGGGTCGCCGACGTCGGCTCCGAGCACCTCGTCGAGTGTCGCCGCCCGTGCTGCGGCCCGTTCGAGCGCGCCGTCCAGCGCGTCCATACTCGCGTCGGTGGCCGAGTGGGACCACCGGACGCCCCACCCCTCCGGAACCTTCGCGCCGAGGAGGTCGGTCATCCCGGCGAGTTCGCGCCCGGCGGCGTCGTCGCGGGTGTCGACGCGCGTCCCCTCCTGTCCGGGGACCAGCGTCGCGAGGCCGGCGAACGCCCTCAGTTCGGTGTCGAGGAGCGGCCGGTCGTCGTCCCACGGCGGCGCAGCCTCCGTCACCTGCACGCGAACGGCGTCGTCGTCGCCGATGTGGTTCGTCGCGTTGCGGAACGGGAGAAACCCCTCGCCGCCGTCGCCGAGGTCGACGACCGCGCCGCTGCCGAGCGTCTCGCGAACGACGCCGTCGAAGACGGCTCCCGTCGGCGCGGGTTCCTGCCAGACGAGCGTGTCGACGCCGACGTCGTGGAGGAGTGAACGCATCGTCTCGACCGCCGCCGGGTCGCCCTCGACGCCGACGCCCTGTCGGTCGTCGGTCGTCGCGAGTTCGACGTCGTGGTCCTCGTCGGGGAGGCGGGCGTCGAACCGCTCGCGGATGGGGTCGGACGCTTGAACGACGTCGTGGCCCGCCTCCAACAGGAGGTGGGTCAGCGACGTGGTGTAGATGCCGCGGACGCGGACCCGGACGCTCATAGGGCGTCTCTGTCGCGGGCGAACCGCACGCGGGCGTCGACGGTCGGTCCCAGTCGGAGTTCGACTTTCTCGTCGCTCAGCACGCGGCCGTCCTCGACCGGGACGCCCCAGGAGTCGAACCGGAGGTACCCCCGCAGCTCCGCGCCGTGGGTGAACAGATCGAGGTACTCGACCTCGTGTTCCTGAACGTCGGTCGCGCTGTGTGCCATCTCCATGTCCGAGTAGAACGTTCCGCCGTCCTCGAAGAACGCCGTCAACTGCTCGGCGTCGCGCTGGACGGCCTCGGTGACGAGCTTCGACGCCTTTCGGAGCTCCTCGCGGCCGAGACCGACCTCTCGCAGCGCCTGCTGCGTGCGTTGGTCGAAGTGCATACGCTCCCTTCGAGTGCCGGGGTTTTCAGCCTACCTCGTCTGCCGCGGACGCTCGACCTGCGGGTGGTCGTCGCAGCGGCGACTCGCCGCCCTCGGCCGGTCTCTCCGGCGAGGTCGCCGCCTCGGGGCCCCGTCAGTTATTCCCCTCCCGTGTGTAGTGGCTGTCATGGCAGAGAGACGGGACGCAGTCGAGGAAGAGACCGACGGCTCGGTCGACCTCTACGACATCTCGACGTGGGAGGAACGGACGTCGCTGGACGGACTCGCGGTCGCGCTGTATCGACTTCTCGCGTGGTCCGCGCGGTTCGTCGTCGTCGTCTCGGCGTTTCTCATCCTCTTGGGTATCGGTGGACTGGCCGCACTGACCGACCTCCAGACGGGGGTACTCACGTTGCTGTCGGCGATCCCCGCGCTCGGACTCGCGGCGTACGTCTACTACAGCGACGTCACCACGGGCGAACCGCTCTCGTTGCTCGTCGCGACGTTCCTGCTCGGCGTGTTGACGGCGAACTTCGCGGCCGTGTTGAACAGCCTGTTCGGCCCGATGTTCCGGTCGATCGCCGTCGTGGGGTCGGTGCTGTTCTTCTTCCTCGTCGTCGCACCGATCGAAGAGACGGTGAAACTGCTCGCCGTCCGGCTCTACGCCTACCGGAGCAGCCGGTTCGACGCCGTCGTCGACGGGGCGGTCTACGGCGCGATGGCCGGGCTCGGCTTCGCGACCATCGAGAACTCGCTCTACATCGCCCAACAGCTCGGCGAGAACGTCGACTTCGGACTCGGACTCATCGGCGCGGGCGACGGTATCGCGGTCGTCCGCGCGCTGGCCGGTCCGGGACACGTCATCTACTCGGCGTTCGCGGGCTACTATCTCGGTCTCGCGAAGTTCAACCGCGAGAACGCCGGACCGATCGTCATCAAGGGGCTCATCATCGCGGCGTTCATCCACGCCACCTACAACTCCACGGTCGGCATCGCCTCGAATGCGATCGCAGCGATAACAGGGCTGCCGGGGATCGTCGCGTTCATCGTCTACATCGTCGTCTACGACGGCTTCTTCGCTCTGCTGCTCTTCCGGAAGATCCGTCGCTACACGAAGGCCTACCGGGCGGCCCACGAGAGCGACCACGACGTCGACCGGGTTGTCCGCTCGGAGACGACCGAGTTCGAGTAGTCGGGAGAGAAACGAGACGGGGAAGCTCAGTCCAGTCGGCTGACGTCCGAGAGGACGGCCGTCGCCGTCTCCGGCCCGCCGGCACCGCGGCCGCTGAGGTTGAGGTTCCCGGCGTACTCCGTCTCCAACTGGACGATGTTGCGCGTGCCGCTCACCGCGAGCGTCCCGTTCTGGGGGACGAGCCGCGGCCCGACCCGGACGCCGTCGGGCGTCGCCTCGCCGATGAGTCGGACCGTCCGACCGTCTTCGGCCGCGAGGTCGAGCGCGCTGCCGGGGATGCTCTGGATTCCCTCCACCTCTGCGTCGGCGAGGCTGTAGCCGCCGTCGCCGAGTACGTTCGCGAGGATGACGAACTTCAGCGCGGCGTCGGTCCCCTCCACGTCGAAGGAGGGGTCGGCCTCCGCGACGCCGAGGTCCTGTGCCTCCGCGAGCACGTGCTCGTAGCCGAGTCCCTCGGCGGCCATCCGCGAGAGGATGAAGTTGGCCGTCCCGTTGAGCACGCCGCGTGCGGCGGTGATGTGCGTCGACCCGAAGTCCGCGACGGTCGAGAGCACGGGGATCGCGCCGCCGACGGCGGCCTCGAACTGGACCGTCCCCGCGCTCTCGGCTTCGAGCGCGCGGAGGTCGTCGTAGCGTTCGGCGACGGGTCCCTTGTTCGCCAGCACGACGTGTCGGTCGGTCTCGAGCGCGTGGCGGACGTGCGAGAACCCCGGTTCGGCGTCGCCGAGCGTCGTCGGCGTCGCCTCGACGAGAACGTCGTACTCGGCGGAGAGCGCCGCCTCGACGTCGAGGTCGCCGACGACGCCCTCTCGTTCCTTGCGGTCGAGCACCGTCGCCGGGTCGAGGCCGTCGGCGTCGACCGCTGCACTCGACGAGTCGGCGACGGCCGTGACGACGTGGCCGTACTCGCCGGCGAGTTCGACCACCGACCGGCCGACCGCGCCCGCACCGAGGACGGCGATACGGAGGCTCATGCGGCCACCTCCGTGAGCGGTTCGACGACGTGTAACTCCTTCTCGTCGGCCACGTCGCGGACGGCCGCGAGTACCTCTTCGGTCTTGCCGGCGCGCGTCGCCAGTCGGAGTCGGGCGCTGGAGACGTCGTCGGTCCCCTGGGGTGCCGAAAGCGAGAAGTCGGTCACGGTCGCGTCCGTACAGCTCTGGATGCGCCGGAGCGTATCCGAGAGGTCCGTGTCGATGAGGTGGCCGACGAGCAGGATGCTCAGCTCCTCGCCGTAGCGCTCCGCGCCGGCCTGGATGACGTTGACGCCGTTGTCCCGCAGCGCCTCGACGATGGTCTCGAAGCGCTCCGGCGGACACTCGAGGTCCACCTCCACCGGGATGCGGCCGCGCGGCGTGAGGTTCCCCCGCTCGTGGAAGATCGACAGGAGGTTCCCGCCGTTCTCGGAGATGGGCGCGAGCGCCGCCAGCAGCTGTCCGGGTTCGTCGACCAGTTCCAGTCGGATCGTGTGAGCGTGTGGCTGTTCGCCGCCGTCCGTCTCGGCGACCTCCTCGTTCGCCTCGTCGCTCATCGGCCACCCTCCGTGGCACGCGTCGCCACTGTTGTTGTCGGCAGGAATCGAGCGTGTCGTTGTTCCGTGCCGATGCAGGTCGGGTGATGCGTGCCCCGTTGCATGTTGTACACCACTCGTTGCTCTCGGTATAAGCCTTCGTCGGTCGCAACTCTCTCCGCCGTCGCGCGACTGTTATCACGTGACGAACTCCTCGGGAAGCCACCTCGGGACTCCGGTATCGTATCCATCACTTCGAGACAGTCACGTCAGACAGATGAATGGATGGGCCGTCCCGATGACGTGGCCACCACGTATGTAGTTCACCCGGACGAACCGACAGCTGAGATGACACACGTCGCAATCACCGGCGCGGCCGGCAACGTCGGCGAAGTCGCCGTCGACGCGTTCGCCGAGACGTCCCACGACCTCACCCTGTTCACGCACAGCGAGCACGACGACCTCGACAGCACCCTCCTCGACGTCACCGAACGGGAGGCGTTCGTCGAGAAACTCCCGGACGACGCCGACGTCCTCGTCCACCTCGCCGCCAACCCCTCGCCGTACGCCGAGTGGGACGAAGTGAGCGAGGTGAACGTCGACGGCGTCTACAACGCCTACCACGCGGCCGTCGAGAACGGGCTCTCGCGGGTCGTCTACGCCAGTTCGAACCACGCGGTCAACGCGTCGGGAGTCGCCGACCCGACCGAACCGGAGACGCTCACCGCCGACGCGTCGGCGACGTACCCGGACGACGACACCGCACCGGACTCCTACTACGGCGTCACCAAGGTCGCCGGCGAGGCGATGGGGAAGTTCTACGCCCACCGCCACGGCCTCGAGGTCGTGAACCTCCGCATCGGCTGGCTCCTGTCCGAGTCACAGCTCCGCGAGACGGTCGACGACCCACCCTCCTCGGAGTACGACGAGGAGGCCGTCCGCTTCGCGCGGGCGATGTGGCTCAGTCCGCGCGACTGCCGGGACGCGATCCGAACGTCGGCGACGGCCGACCTCTCGGAGACGCCGGTGACGGCGCACGCCATCTCGGAGAACGCCGATCGGACGCTCTCGCTGACCGAGACGCGCCGGACGCTCGGCTACGACCCCCGCGACGACGCGGCACGGGTGCTCGACGACTGACCGAGCGGCGAGACCGACTCCGGCGTGAACGGCCACCGCGTTTAACGTTGCTTCGCGCGTACGAGACCGTGAGGGCACGTGCCGTCGTGCCCGTCCGAAGTGCTCGAGATTGGCCCCCGGTTATCCACGACGCCCGTACTGAGATACGACTGTTCGCCCTCCCGCAGCCATGTTGACCGAAGACCATCTTCCCAGCGACAAAGACGCGATAGTCAGTGCACCGAACGGCGACGGCGGTCACGTCCTCGCCACCGTCAACCAGTACCCGTCCAGCACCGACGCCGACTGGCACGGCGCGCTCGTCGAGGAACCGACTGCCTTCCGCTCGGACGTCCTGCAGGCGACGGACCTGCACACGCTGCTGTGGGACGCCGAACTCGAACAGACGCTCGACGTGCGCAACGACGCCGTCGACAGCGACGTCGCGTACGAGTCGAGTCGCGTCCCCGAGGTGCACATCCACAACGCCTTCGAGTTCGCAGACGATTCGACTGCCGACCTCGAACAGGACGTCCTCGTCAGCGCGGAGACGGCCGCCCTGCTCGTCCGCAGCGACGTCTCCTTCGAGCAGGCACACGGCCACACCGCCTACACCGTCCTCAACTCGGCGATCCACTCCAGCGAGGCCGACGCCGACGGCGAGGCGGCGGCCGTGACGACGGCCGACGGCTACGATTGCGTCGTCGCCCACGACGCAGAGGACGAACGCTACGTCGCCCTGGCACAGCGTCGGCCCGAGACCGACCAGACCGGTTTCGACGGCCGGCGCGTCGGCCTCGTCGACACCGACGAGGGTCCGGACAAGAGCGCCTGGGCAGACATCTACCAGGAGAACGACGGCCGGATCGACGACAACGACGGAAACGAGGGGCACGTCGACGTCGGTGTCGGACTGTTCCTCGACGACGACGCGTCGGCGACGTGGCTGACGGCCGTCGGCTTCGGGCGGAGCGAAGCAGAGGCCCTCGAGGCCGCGACGACGGTGCTCGACAACGGCTACGAGGCCGAACGCGAGGCGTTCGCCGACGCCTGGGAGGCGTGGCACGAGTCGACCGACGGCTCGCCACTCGACGACGACACCGTCACCGGGATGTACGAGCGGTCGCTGACGAGCATGAAGTGTGCCCAGGACCCCCGCGGGCCGATGATCGCCGGCGCGTTCGCTCCCAACGAACAGGGGTATCGATACGTCTGGCCGCGCGACCAGGTGATCCTCGTTCAGGCCGCGTTGGCGGCGGGGGCGACCGAGGAGGCCAGCGCCGCCCTCGAGTGGCTCGAGGGAGCGCAGATCACCGACGACGTGACCGACGACCGCGGCATCGACCGGAAGGGGACGTGGTGGCAGAACTACCGGACCGACGGCGAGGCCCACTGGACGGCGCTCCAACTCGACCAGATCGGCGGCCCCATCTACGCCCACTGGCTGCTCTGGCAGGAGACCGGCGACGACGACGTCGTCGACGCCCACTACGAGATGAGCGAGCGGGCCGCGGCGTTCCTGCTCGAGTACGACAACGGCCACGGCTTCCCGGGCAAGCATCAAGACCCGTGGGAGGAAGTGTGGGGGTACAGCACCGAGGGCGTCGCCGCCGGCATCGCTGGCCTGCGGGCGATGGCCGCGCTCGCCGACGAGAAGGGCGACGAGGCGTTCGCCGAGGAGTGTCGCGAGCACGCCGCGACGTGGGCGGGGAACTTCGACGACTACTGCTTCCACCCGGACGCCTACCTCGGCGACCACTACGTCACCGCCGACAGCCCCGAGCGCGACGACGACGTCTCGCCGAACGAGCGGCCCGACGCCGCCGCGTTCGTGGCCTACTGGCCGTGGAACGTCGCGGCGGTCGACAGCGACGAGCTGGGTTCGACGCTCGCCGCCGCAGACGACGAGTCGTGGACGTCGCCCGGCGCGCGGTGTCTCGCCCGCTACCCCGAGGACGACTACACGCCGACGGGCGAACCCGAGGACGGCGGGTGGCCGCTCTGTGAGGCCTACGCCGACGTCGCCCGCTGGCAGCGCGGACACGACGACGACGCCGTCGCCGACTACGTCTTCGAGCACGCGCCCGAGTGGACGACGGCGGCGGGGCTCCTCCCCGAACAGGTCGACGGCGAGGGCGACGTCCGCTGGAACAGCAACCTCCAGTGGAGTCAGGCGATGTACATTCTGCTGACGGAGAGCCACGCACGCGGCGAACCGTACGGGTTCGCACCCGACGCGTAGCCGTCGGTCTCCGACGCGTCGTATCGGCGTCGTTTCCATCGAGGTGGCCGACGCTGGCCGACGCGGAGAAAAGAACCGCAGAAGACGGAAACGAGTGCGTCGTCTCTTAGATGTAGTCGACGGCGGGCGAGAGTTCGAGCTTCATGCCCTTGCGCTCTCGGATCTCCATGATCTTGTCCGTCTGGAGACTGTCGGACATGACGCGGAAGCCGGCGTTCTCCGTGTTCCAGGAGGCGCGGCCCTCGGTCGCCGAGCGGACGTCCGAGGAGAAGCCGATCATCTCTTCGACGGGTGCGATACCTTCGATGACCATGAGGTCACCCTCCTGGTACATGTCGTCGACGCGGCCGCGACGACCCTGGATCTCGCCGGAGGCCGAACCCATGTAGTCCGAGGGAACGTCGATGCGGACGTTCTGGATGGGTTCGAGCAGCTTCACCTTCGCGTCGATGAGCGCTCGGTGGACAGCCTCGCGAGCGGCGGGGATGACCTGTGCGGGACCGCGGTGGATGGTGTCCTCGTGGAGCTTCGCGTCGTGGAGGCGGAGGAGTGCACCCTGGACCGGCTCTGCGGCGAGCGGGCCGTCGTTGAGCGCCTCCTCCATCCCCTCGATGACGAGTTCCATCGTCTCGTTGAGGTGCTGGATACCCTTCGTCTCGTCGAGCAGGACGTTCGTCCCGAAGATGTGCTCGAAGTTCTGGGAGGCGTCCTTGTCCATGCCAGCCTCCTGCAGCGCCTCGCGGCGCTCCAGTTCGGGCATGTCGTTTGCGATGTTCCCCATCTTGATGTCGTCGACGATGTCCTGCGAGAGCGGCTCGACGGAGATGTAGAACTTGTTGTGGCGGTTCGGGGAGACGCCCTCGACCTCGCGGGAGCTCTGTGTCGGGGCCTCGCGGTAGACGACGATCGGCTCACCGGTGTGGACCGGGATACCCTGGTTCTTCTGAATACGCTGCGTGATGACCTCGAGGTGGAGCTCGCCCTGTCCGCTAATGAGGTGTTCGCCGGTGTCCTCGTTGATCTCCACACGGATGGTCGGGTCCTCCTTCGCGACCTGCTGGAGCGTCTGGATGAGCTTCGGCAGGTCGTCCATGTTCGTCGCCTCGACGGACTTCGTGATGACCGGCTCGGAGATGTGCTCGATCGACTCGAACGGCGTCATCTCGACGGAGGAGACGGTCGAACCGGCGATGGCGTCGCGCAGACCGGTGACGGCGGCGATGTTGCCTGCGGGGACGCCACGGTCGAGGTCCTCGCGCTCGCCACCCATGAAGATACCAACCGACTGGACGCGGTTCTTCTTGGCGGTGCCGGAGACGTAGAGTTCTTGACCCTTCTTGATGGTCCCCGAGAACAGGCGACCGGTCGCGATCTCGCCCGCGTGGGGGTCCATCGAGATGTCGGTCACCATGAAGACGACGTCGCCGTCGTCGTCGACCTCGCGCATCTGCCTCGCGATGTCCGATTCGGCGTCACCACGCCAGACGGCGGGGATACGGCGGGGCTGGGCGTCGAGCGGGTTCGGGAAGTGCTCGGCGACCATGTCCAGCACGACGTCCGAGAGCGGCGTCCGCTCGTGGAGCTCCTGCCGCTTGTCGTTCTGCTCCATCTCGATGATGTCGCCGAACGAGATGCCGGTCTCCTGCATCGACGGCATCGAGACGCCCCACTTGTAGAGGGCGGACCCGAAGGCGACGGTGCCGTCCTCGACGGAGACCGTCCAGTCGTAGTCCTTCTCCTCGGTCATGCCACGGATGAGCTCGTTGACGTCGGAGATGACGTCGAAGAGCCGCTCCTGCATCTCCTGGGGCCCTTCCTGGAGCTCGTTGATGAGGCGGTCGACCTTGTTGATGAACAGTGCGGGCTTGACGCCCTCGCGGAGCGCCTGCCGGAGCACCGTCTCCGTCTGGGGCATCGCGCCCTCGACGGCGTCGACGACCACGAGCGCGCCGTCGACGGCACGCATCGCACGGGTCACGTCGCCACCGAAGTCGACGTGGCCCGGTGTGTCGATGAGGTTGATGAGGTGGTTCTCGTCCTCGTACTCGTGAGTCATCGAGACGTTCGCCGCGTCGATGGTGATCCCACGTTCCTGCTCGTCTTCCTTCGTGTCCATGGCGAGCTGCTGGCCGGCCGTCTCGTCCGAGATCATGCCGGCGCCCGCGAGGAGGTTGTCCGAGAGGGTCGTCTTTCCGTGGTCGACGTGAGCGGCGATGGCGATGTTCCGGATCTGCTCCGGCTTGTCCATCAGTTTCTCACATTCTTGAACAATCTTCTTTCGTCGGCCCATTATACTGATTCCTTCCGGTAGGAGGGTCAAAAGGGTAGTGTTTCCGCCGAGCGAGCGTCACGGTGACACATTCCGCGCAAACCGAACGGAGAGCCCCCCGATTCGGGGGTAGGCCATCGGGCACAAGAGTCATACCCCCGTACCACTTGATACCACTACACATGGACGTGCGCGTGCTGGGGGCCGCCGCCCCCGACCCGTTTCTCAGCGCGGCAGACCTGTTCGAGACCGAGTACGACCTCGAGTGGCCGGTTCGCGTCCGCGTCAGGGACGACCCCGACGAACGGACGTGGGCGGCCCACTACGACGGTCACCACGTGTTGAACATCTCTCGACAGGCCGCCACGAGCGTCATGGCACGCGAACTCGCCCTCCACGAGTTCGCCCACATGGCCCGATACGAGGAGTCTCACCCCTCACACACCCAGTCCATCGACGAGGTGCTCTTCCTCGCGCTCACCGGACGGTCGGTCGAGCGCCGCAAACTGGCCCACTGCTATCAGATCGCGAACCACATGAAGGACATCTACGCCGACGACATCACGCTCTCGTTGGCGCCGGCGACCAAGCTCCTGACCTTCCTCGAGTCGCAACTCGCCACCGCCGTCGCCGACCGGTCGTCTGCGGCCGGTCGGACCGACTGGACGCGGCTGACGGCCGCCGCCGACCCCGACATCACCGCCGTCAACGCCGCCTTCGCGCTGGCGCTCGTCGAGCGACACGACCTCGTCGACCCGACCCACCCGCTCTACGACTTTGCGGCGGTCGCCGGCGACGACGCCCCCGACGTCGACGTCGACGCGTTCAAACGCCGGTTCAAGTCGCTCGTCGCCGACCCCTCCGAGAGCGACTACCGCAAGGCGCTCGTCGACGTCACCCGCGCCTACGCGGTTCACTCGGGGTCGTCACCGGCGGCCGACTGAGTCGCCTGTGCTCGCGACGCCACACGCTTAGCGTCGCCGACCGTCCGCACTCCCCACACGATCGCTGCAGCCACGAGGAACACCCCACCGAGCACTGCGACGGACGTCGTCTCGCCGTACACGTCACCGACGACGCCCGCCAACACCGCCAGCGGAATCCGGGCCAGTCGGGTCACCATCGAGAACGCCGACAGCGTCGTCGCCCGCCCGACTGTCTCTATCTGCCCGTTCAGAAACCCGTTGACGAGCGGCGACAAGAGCGTCGTCGACCCGCGCAGTGCGACGAACATCGGCAGCGACGCGAGAAGGATCCACTGCGGGAGGAGAAAGAGTCCCGCCGTCCCGAGCGAGACGACGAGCAGCGCGTCCCGGAACCCGAGTGTCGCTTCCAGCGTCCCTGCGTGATAACTCGCCACGGCGGAGACGCCGGTGAACGCCGCATAGAGAACACCGAGGAGGACACTCTCGGGAAGTGCTCCGAGCCCACTCACACCCGACGAGAGCGTCCGCTCGAAGAGCGTTCTCGCCACGGGCTGGATGTAGGTGTCTCCGGTGCTGACGACGGCGAAGAAGAGACTCGCGTAGAGCACGACCGACAGCATCGGCTGTCGCGTGAACCGCTTGCGGACGACGGTGAGAGTATCGGTCGCGGTGACGTGCCCACTGGCCGCCGCCCGGTCGGGACTCGGAAAGCTTGCCAGCACGACCAGACCCAGCGCGTTGAGTGCGACCGACGCGACGAACGGGAACCTCGGGTCGAGGGTGTACAACACGCCACCGGCGAGCATCGTCGCGACGGACGTCGTTCGCATCACCGACTCGCCTCGGCCCCGAACGCGGGTGAACGCCGAGGGGTCGGTCTGCTCTTCCAGCCGTTCGTACAGCCACGCGTCGGCGCTCCCGGAGACGAAGGTCTGAGCGAGCGCCCACAACACGTAGAGGACCGCGTACGCGACGAACGACTGGAACACGACGAACCCGGCGAGCGAGAGCACCGTGAACACGACCGACAGGACGAGACTCGCCCGCCGACCGAGTCGGTCGGCCACGTATCCGGTCGGAACCTCGCTGAGCACGACCACCGCCGACGAGAGTGCGCCGAGCAGTCCGACCTCCGTGAACGAGAGCGTCCGGAGGAGAAACAGGGTGAACACCGGGTAGATGAACCCGGCCGACCGCGTCGCCTGATACAGGTAGTAGCGAGTGACGAGACGCCCGCCCGCGGTCATACGCGACGGTTCGGCGACTGAACGGAAAAGTACTCGCTGAAGCGAATTTCAGTGCCGCCGCTCGCGGGAGTCGGCGTCGAAAGAGAGAGAAGAACTGCTTAGCGGGCCGCGGCGGCGACGCGTTCGCGCTCTTCCTTCTGGGAGATGGCGTACGTCTGGACGTCGTAGTTGGCGGCACCGACGAGCTGCTGGGCGAGCGCCTCGGCGGCGCTCGTCTTCGACTTGAACGAACCGGACTGGGTTCCCTCTGCGAGGTAGCGCAGGGCCTGGTCGACGCGACGCTGCGGGGCGACGTCGACGGCCTTCGGGACGGAGATGCCACCGTACTTCAGGCGGACGGTCTCCTCGCGCGGTGCGGCGTTCTCGATGGCCGTCACGAGCACCTGCACCGGGTTCTCCTCGGTGCGCTCGTGGACGATCTCGAAGGCGTCGCGGACGATCTGCAGCGTCTTCTGCTTCTTGCCCGTGTTGTCCTCCGTCTGCATCAGACGGTTGACGAGGCGCTCGACGACGCTGATCTCGGACTTCTTGAACTGCTTGGAGGCGTGACGGCCCATCGTGTGCGCGATGGGGGTCACGTTCAGGTAGCGCTGGGTGCTCGGGTCGGCGTACTCGATCTCCGAGACGTCCCAGACGCCGAAGAGCTGTGCGTTCGACTCCGCTTCGTCGCTGTCGGCCGGGGACTCCGGCTCGGGGGCTTCGCTCTCGGACATTATCGGACAGGCTTCTCCGCGTTACCGCGCACGAGTTCGATCATCGACACACCGTTGACCTTCTCGACTTTGTAGTTGACACCCGAGAGGTCGCCCATCGCGCGACCCTTCGCGCCACCGATCCCGGCGATGGTGACCTCGTCGTGTTCGTCGATGAAGGAGATCGCACCGTCACCCGGACAGAAGGCGGTGACCTGCTTACCGTTCTTGATAAGCTGGACACGGACGCACTTTCGGATCGCCGAGTTGGGCTGCTTTGCTTCGATTCCGACCTTCTCGAGGACGATACCGCGGGCCTGCGGTGCACCCTCCAGCGGGTCGGACTTCTTGCGAAGGCCGCGCTCACGGCGCGCGTACTTCGAGTCGGACCATCGGTGACTCTGACGGTCCTGTTTGAGTTTGCGTGCTGCGTACTTACCGTTCGCCATAGTGAACGTGAGTTCCGGATGGAGCTACTTAAGCCTCCCTTTTCGCGCCGGGAGAAACGGCCTCAGATTCCTTCTTTCACCCCGCTACTCGGTTCTGAGGGCGTCTCAGCGATTCGAGTTACGACCGCTCAGGAGAGTAGAGGGAACGAACGGCCTGCACAGGCCGTGATACGAACCGTCGTGAGTCGCTCGGGTCGTTCGTCGGCGCAGGGTCGACGAACACCGCTATCGTCGCTCGTGCAACTGTCCCCACACCCGACCGCACGACGGCAGCCGGTCGGGGTGTGATGACGTGCACTCGTTACTATCGGCTCCGACAACCCGCTCACTCGAGATAGAACAGCACCTCGAACTCCGCGGCACAGTGCTCGCAGGTGACCGGTTCGCCGTAGAGGGTGTCGCCGAGTTCGGGACTTCCCCCGTCGGCCACCGCGAGCGTCGCCGGCAGGTCGACGTCGCACGAGGGACACGAGATGGGGACTGGAGGCTGTGACATACCCCGCAGAACGCTCTATATCGGTTTAGTTATCAGTTAGATAAACGTTCGACGGCCGCGCGCCGGTAAGCGGTCGTTTTCGACCGCGTCGCGCCGAGTTTCGTCGGTTAGGATGTCCTTACCCGGCGATTCACTCGGTTGCGAGTGTCGTCTTGCACCGGAACGAACGGCGGTTCGCAGTCGGACGGACCGCCGTCACGTCAGTTGGATGTCGTCGATGTCGTAGTGCCGACGGGCCAACGTGCGGGCGGTCTGGATGTTCGCGCCACCCTTCCCGATGGCGACGCCGCGGTCGGCCTCCTCGACCTCGACGTAGGCGACACGGTCGTCCTGCTCGGAGATCGTGACGTGTCGAATCGCGGCCGGTGCGAGCGCGCTGGCGACGAACGCCTCCGGCGTGTCGGCGTCCTCGACCAGTTCGACGGTCTTGCCGACGCGCTCTTCGAACCGTTTGACCGTCTTCCCGGCCGGTCCGATCGCCTTCCCCATCTCGCCGGCGGGGACGAGGATGACCACCCGGTCGTCGTCGACGAGGCAGTCCTTGGCGCTGACCTCCGCCAACTCGTCGAAGAGGCCGATGAGCCGCATCGCTTCGTCCGACAGCGTGACCTTCATCTAGTCGTCCGACGTCGCGCTGAACGACCCCATCTTCAGGTCGACGTCGCCCGTGCCGATGGCGACGGGTTTGCCGACGATGACGTTCTCGATGACGCCGTCCAGATCGTCGCTCTCGCCGTGGATGGCGGCGTCGAGCAGGTGGTTGACGGTGACCTCGAACGCCGCACGTGCCAGCACCGAGTCCTTGCTGCCGGAGATTCCGTGACGGCCGATGGATTCGATGGTACCGCGGTTCGTCATGATGTCCGCGACGAGCATCAGATGGCGGATGTTCACGTCGTCGAGCCCCTGCTCGCGCAGCGTGTCCATCGTCTCTTCGATGATCGCCTCGCGGGCGGCCTCGACGCCGAGTTCGCGGTACACCTCGTGGATGTTGTTACACGTCGTCCGCGAGGCGTCGACACCCTCGATGGTGAGCACGTCGCCGAACGCCGATCCCTCGGTGTAGAGGACGAACTCCTCGTCGCCGTCGTCGGTCTTCTCTTTCCGGATGACGACGCGACTGATCTCTTCGATCCCCTTGAACGTGATCTCGCGGAGCTGTTCGACCAGCTGGAGCAGCTGGCGGTAGCTCGGCTGATCCGGGCCGAACTCGATGACGGTGCCGTCCTGTCGGGTCTTCACACCGAGAGCGTCCTCGATGGTCTCTGCGATCTCCTGGGCGACCTCGGTGACGTTGTTCGCACGCGGCCACCGCTCGGCCAGCGTGTCGTCGTTGAGGTCGATCTGGACGAGCATGTCGGCGACGTTCGTCGACACGTCACCGAGTGCGAGAATCTTCGTCGCCTCGATGTCCCAGACGACTTCGTGGGCTCGTTCGCGGTCCGTCGCGTAGGGAACGTCCGCCTCGTTCTGCTCGGCGGACTCGAGGTGGACGGTCATCATCGGCGTGTCCGGCGTCTTCCGGGCGTCGACCAGTTCGATGAGCCGGGGGAGCCCCTGCGTGACGTCGATCTCGGCCACACCGGCGTAGTGGAACGTGTTCATCGTCATCTGCGTCCCCGGTTCGCCGATCGACTGCGCGGAGACGGTGCCGACGGGGTCGAGCGGATCGACGCGGGTGTCGATGTACCGGTTCTCGACCGCCTCGGCGATCTCGTTTGCCTGCTCGGGCGTCACGAGCCCCTCGCGACTCTCGATGGTCTTGTAGACGCGCGTCTTCAGCCGGCGCGGCAGTTCGGTGTCTTCGACCACGAGCGCGATATCCTCGGTCACGTGCTCGTACTCTCCGACCAGCTGATTGACGCTTTTTGCGTCTTCAGTCATCGGACTCCACCTCCGTCCCCATCGCCTTGTTCCGACCGGGACCGGCGTGCTCCGAGAGGTTCGTCGGCGGCTCGCGTCGGCCGAGGAACCGCTCTTTCTGTGCCTCGCTGTCGAACTCCGACTCGATGATGCGGTCGGCGATCTGCTCGACGTCGACGTCGCCGTCCTCGCTCGAGGAGACTTTCACCGGGCTCGTCCCGTCCTCACCGAACTCGAACTGGACGATGGTGCCCGACGTGTCGCGCACCGAGCCGTCGTACTGCGCTTCGAGCTCCGAGAGCGCGTTGATGAGCCGACGCTGCAGGTAGCCGGATTTCGAGGTACGGACTGCCGTGTCGACCAGCCCTTCGCGGCCACCCATCGCGTGGAAGAAGAACTCACGCGGCGTCAGCCCGCCACGGTAGGAGTTTTCGACGAACCCGTGTGCCTCCGCCGAGAGGTCGTTCTTCTTGTAGTGGCTGAGCGTTCGGTCCTCGTATCCGCGGTTGATGCGCTCGCCCCGAACTGCCTGCTGGCCGACACAGCCGGCCATCTGCGTCAGGTTGAGCATCGATCCACGGGCACCCGAGCGAGCCATGATGACCGCCGGGTTGTCGTCGCCGAAGTGGTCGTCGGCGATCTCACCCGCGGAGTCGCGGGCCTTCCCGAGCGTCTGCATGATCTTCATCTCGAGCGTCTCGTCGACGGTCCGACCCGGCAGCGACTCGAGTTCGTTCGCCTCGTACGTCGAGATGAGTTCCTGGATCCGCTCGTAGGCGTTCTCGATCGCCTCGTCGACCTGCTCGTTGGCCTCCGGCGGGATGGACTCGTCGTCGATCCCGATGGAGAATCCGAAGTGCATGATGGCACGCATCGCCAGCGAGGCGATCTCGTTGACGAAGATGCGAGCGCGCGTCTCCGAGTAGACTTTCGTGATGGTGTCGACGATCTCCCCGCCGAACGCTCCGACCGCGTCCTCGTCGATCGTCCCCTCGACGAGCTGGCCGTCGACGATCTTGACGTCGTCGCCGGTCGAACTCGTGAAGTCGAGCGAGAGGTCGTCGGGCAAGAGCTCCGAGAAGATGGAGTGACCCGTCCAGTACGGTTCGCCCCCTTCCTCGCCGTCCGGGTCGGGGAGCGTGTCGACGCTCGTCGCACGCAGCAGGTCAAGCGCCTGCGTCTCCGTGAAGTGCGGGTTCTCGTGCGTGAGGAGGTACGTCCCGCTGATGTGGTCCTGGATCGCGCCGATGATGTTCTCACCGAAGCGCGGCGAGAGGATCTGTTCCTGCACGCGCATGAGGACGCGCGCTTCCGCGCGAGCCTCCTCGTTCTGCAGCGCGTGCATGTTCATCTCGTCGCCGTCGAAGTCTGCGTTGTACGGCGGGCAGACGACGGTGTTCAGTCGGAACGTCTTGTACGGCATCACGACGACCTCGTGCGCCATGATCGACATCCGGTGCAGCGACGGCTGCCGGTTGAAGATGACGATGTCGCCGTCGACGAGATGGCGGTTGACCTCCCAGCCGAGTTCGACCTTCTCTGCGAGCTCTTCGCAGTTCTTCTCGGTCACCTTCAGGCGGCGACCGTCGGGTCGTTTCACGTAGTTGGCGCCGGGGTGGCCCTCGGGGCCGTTACGGACGTACTGCTGGGCCTCCTCGATGTTGCGCTCGGTGACGTTCATCGTCTGCGTCATCTCCCGTGCGACGCGCTCGGGGACGCCGACCTCGTTCAGGCTGAGCGTCGGGTCCGGCGAGATGACGGTCCGCGCCGAGAAGTTGACACGCTTCCCCGAGAGTGAGCCACGGAAGCGACCCTCTTTGCCCTTCAGGCGCTGAGAGAGCGTCTTCAGCGGGCGACCGGAGCGGTGACGTGCCGGCGGCGTCCCGGAGATCTCGTTGTCGATGAACGTGGTGACGTGGTACTGCAACAGCTCCCACAGGTCCTCGATGATCAGCTGGGGCGCACCGGCCTCGCGGTTCTCCATGAACCGCTGGTTGATGCGGATGATGTCGACCAGCTTGTGGGTCAGGTCGTCCTCGGAGCGCTGGCCGTTGTCCAGCGTGATCGACGGACGGGCCGTCACCGGCGGCACCGGCAGGACGGTCAGGATCATCCACTCCGGCCGGGACCGACTCGGGTCGATACCGAGCGAAGAGAGGTCCTCGTCCGGGATGTCCTCGAACCAGTCGCGGATGTCCGAGGGCATCAGCTTGTTCATGTCCTCCTCGGTCAGGTCGACGTCGAGCGCCTTCTCCAGCGCCTTGCGGTCGTCCTTCCGCGGACGGAACGACCCGGACATGATCTCGTTGACGCGCTGCAGGTCGATGCCGGTCTTCTCGGCGAGCGCCTGCGGCGACATCCCCTCGTCGTCCTCGTCGTCGGGGTCCGGCTGCATCGCCTGTGCGATGAGCTCCGAGTAGTCGCCCGAGAGGACGTCCTGGACCTCGTAGTAGGTGGTCGGCTTCTCGTGTTTGATGTCGTGCTGCGGCGAGCCGCAGTAGGGACATCGCTTGGCCTTGCGGGCCTGCCGGACTGCAGCCTTCATCACGTCGCTCCAGTCCTCGCCGAGCTCTTTCGTCCGCTGGAGCTTCTCGTGGTACTCCTCCTGCTCCTCCGCCGTCAGTGCGAGTCGACCGCAGTCGCGGCAGGTCGACCGCAGCAGGCGACGGATGAGCTTCGTGAAGCCGACGTGGATCACCGGGGCGGCGAGTTCGATGTGGCCGAAGTGGCCGTTACACGACCCCGAGTGCTGCCCGCAGGTGCGGCACTCCAGCCCCGGGTCGATGACGCCCAGCCGCGGGTCCATCAACCCCATGTCGATTGGGTAGCCGTCGTCGTCGTACGTGTCCGCCGTGATGACCTTCGTGGCGGACATGTCGCGATACGTCTCCGGGTCCATCAACCCGAACTGGATGCCGCCGATCTCTTTGGGTGTCTGCATTGACATTCGTGATACCTCCGCTTAGACTGCGTCCTCCAGTTCGATCTTCGGTCGGATGCCGAGCGCCTTCATCTCGTCGAGCAGGAGTTTGAACGCGTAGCTGACCTCGATCTTGTGGATGTTGTCCTCGTCCCCGGTGATGGGGTCGTAGATCCGGCGCTGCTCTCTGTCTTCGACCGCCACCATCCCGGTGTCGGCGCTGACGTACACCTCTTCGCGGTCCGAGGAGTCGAGCAGCCGCTCCTTGAGGGCCATCGCCGCACCGTGACCGATGAGCACCTCACGCTCCATCTCACCCACACGGAGCCCACCCTCGCGGGCGCGCCCCTCGGTGGGCTGGCGAGTGAGCACCTGCACCGGCCCGCGCGAACGGGCGTGCAGCTTGTTGCTCACCATGTGGTACAGCTTGTGGTAGAAGATGATGCCGAGGAAGATCTGCGCCTCGACCTTCTCGCCGGTCACGCCGGAGTACATGACCTCCTTCCCGGCGGAGTTGAACCCGTGGTCTTCGAGCGCGTCACGGAGCTCTTCCTCCGATTCGCCCTGGAAGGCGGTCCCGTCGACGCGGCGCCCCTCGAGGGCACCGACCTTGCCGCCGAGCATCTCCAGCACGTGACCGACCGTCATCCGCGACGGCAGCGCGTGCGGGTTGATGACCAGGTCGGGGACGACGCCCTGTTCGGTGAACGGCATGTCCTCCTGGGGTGCCAGGTGACCGACGACACCCTTCTGACCGTGTCGCGACGCGAACTTGTCTCCGAGTTCGGGGATCCGTTCGTCGCGGACGCTCACCTTCGAGAGCTTCGAGCCGTCCTCGCCCTCCATCAGCGTGACGGTGTCGACGACGCCGTCCTCGCCGGAGCGCATCGTGACGGACGTCTCGCGACGTTTCTGCGGCGAGAGCCCGCCCATGTCGTCCGGCTCCTCGAGGAACCGCGGCGGCGACGTCTTGCCGAGGAGGACGGAGTTCTCGTCGACGACGGTCTCGGGGTTCACGAGGCCGTCGTCGTCGAGATGCGTGTACGCGTCTTCGCCGCGTGCACCGCGGACGTCCTGACTCGGGATCTCGAAGCGGTCTTCCTGCCCACCGGGGTAGCGACGTTCCTCGCCCTCGTAGGTCCGGAAGAAGTGCGAGCGAGCCATCGCGCGCTCGACCGACCCCTTGTTCATGACGAGTGCGTCCTCGATGTTGAACCCCTCGTAGGACATGACCGCGACGACGAAGTTCTGTGCCGCGGGGCGCTCGTCGAAGCCGATCTGCTCGGTCGTCTGCGTCTTCACCATCGACAGCTGCGGGTAGTGCAGCAGGTGCTGACGCGTGTCCGGGCGGATACGGTAGTTCGCCGAGGGGAGTCCGAGCGACTGCTTCATCATCCCTGCGCCCATCGTAATGCGGGGCGAGGCGTTGTGCTCGGGGTAGGGGATCATCCCGGCACCGATACCGAAGATGAGCTGCGGGTCGATCTCGAGGTGCGTGTGGTCCTCGGAGACCTCGTCTTCGTCGACGGCGACGTAGATGTCCTCTTCCTCTTCGGCGTCGATGAACTCGACGTAGCCGCGTTCGACGAGGTCCTCGAACTCCAGTTCGCCGTTGTCGACGGCCTCGATCTCCTCGTCACCGAGCAGCGGCTGGCCCTCTTCGACGACGATGAGCGGTCGGCGAGCACGGCCCGCGTCGGCGTTGACGATGACTTCGCGGGTGCGCTCTTTGACCGAGACGTTCACCATCTGACTGACGTCGCCGCGACGTCGTGCTTCTCGAATCTGTGCTGCGAGCTCGTTCGGGTCCGGATGCGTCCCGACCAAGCTCCCGTTGACGTAGACTTTCGCCTCTCGTGCCTGAGCCATGTTAGTCGTCTGCCGGTTGTGGTTCGACGCCTTCGAGACCGGGGATACCCTCGACTCCCATCGACGCCAGTTCGCGTTTCAGTGCCTGTTCGTCCTCGATGTTCTGTGAGAGCTCCATCGCCTGCGCGAAGTTCTTCACGAGCCCACAGTTCGGTCCCTCCGGGGTCTCGGAGGGACAGATGCGACCCCACTGGGTCGCGTGCAGGTCACGCGCCTCGAAGTGGGGCTGGCTGCGCGACAGCGGCGAACGGAGCCGACGCAGGTGCGACAGCACGCCCATGTAGTCGGTTCGGTCGACCAACTGGGAGACGCCGGAGCGGCCGCCGACCCAGTTGCCCGTCGCGATCGGGTGTTCGAGCCGTTCGGTCAGCACGTCCGAGCGAACCACGGTGTTGACGGTGAGGTTCCGGTTCCGCATGTTCGCGCGTTCGAGCTGGTACTTCACGTCGCGTGCGAGTTTGTTCAGCGCCGTCCGGAACAGGTCCTTCATCAGGTCGCCCGAGACCTTCAGGCGCTTGTTGGCGTAGTGGTCCTTGTCGTCGGAGTCGCGGCGGCCGAGCGCGAGCTCGAAACACGCCTCGGCCATCCGACAGAGGTAGAACGCCTTGTTGCTGCGGACCTCTTCCTCCTCGACGCCCTCCTCGTGGAGATGCGGCAGGAGATAGCGGTCGATGACGTAGTTCGCGCGCTTCAGCTGGTAGTTCTTGCCCTGACCGCTGGCGACGCGTTTGCCGAGCGTCTCGATCGCCTCCTCCTGGGTCTGGACTTCGGCCATCTCCAGGTTCTCGAGCATGAACTTCACGATCTCCGGATCGTCGGAGACGCGGTGGACGATCTCCTCGTCGGACTCGAGACCGAGCGCACGGACGAGCGTGACGAAGTTGACGCTCCCCGAGACGGAGGGGAACGACACTTCCAGGATCCCCTCACGGTTGCGTTCGCAGAGTACGAGCGCACGGTAGCCACGACGCTGCGAGAAGGTCTTTGCGACCTGGATCTCGTCGCCGTACTTCGTGTCGTACTCCGCGAGGATCTTGTTGGGGGCGAGGTCCTCCGAGGTCATGAGCACGCGCTCGGAGCCGTTGACGATGAAGTAGCCGCCGGGGTCGACGGGGTCCTCGCCGATCTCGACGAGCTCCTCGTCGGAGAACCCCGAGATGTTACACTTGCTCGAGCCGACCATGATGGGCATCCGGCCCACCTTGGTCTCCGCGGAGTCGACGACGACCTCCTCTTCCTCCTCGCCGCCGCGGATGATGGACATCTCCATGAACACCGGCGCGGCGTAGGTGATGTTGCGCAGGCGTGCTTCCTGCGGGTAGAGGAGTTCTTCCGAGCCGTCGGCCTCTCGCACCCGCGGGGTGACGACGCGAACGTCACCGAGTTCGACGTAGACGGGCTCTTCGCCCTCCTTGTCGCCGATGTCGGTCTCGATCGTCTCCTTCTCGGCGACGACCTCCTGCATCCCCCGTTCCATGAAGTTGTTGAACGAGCGGAAGTGATGTTCTGCGAGCCGTTCCTGCGAGAAGTACTCGCGTGATACCGTTCGTCGGGCTTGTCGGTCCATTACTCGACCACCAGTCGATAGACGACCGCTTGATCAGTCGTTCGAGAGTCTCGGACGATCTCGACGACGTCACCGGGTTCCGCGTCGGTGTCGCGGAGTGCCGGGTCCTTGCGCTTGATCTTCGGCAGGTTTGTTTTCTCCACGTTGTACTCTTCGAGTACCTCCTCGACGCGCTCCGGCTCGTCGAGGACAGTATGCTCCGGAACCAGATTGTGTTGGCTTACGTCTACCATGTTGGATGGGGTTGGCTGTGGGGAGAAGCTATCACGAGATACTACAGCGGCGTAAACGGCCCATCCATTTAGTCCTTGCTAACCGCCGCTGACGCGCCGCTCTCCGGCCGTGGAGGGCGGCCGACGAGACTCTGTTACGCCCACTCACGGTGGCCGATGATATAGTCGTTGTGCCCCTCCTGATCGCGGTACGAGCACCCACGGGGCGAAGAGATGAGAAGCCTTATCTCCCTCTCCGGAAAAGCACTGAGTGCAGCAAGCCCGGGTGGTGTAGTGGCCCATCATACAACCCTGTCACGGTTGTGACGCGGGTTCAAATCCCGCCTCGGGCGTCTTCTACCGGAGCCAACGACTGAGCGAGGAGTCTCGTCTCCGAGCAGAGTTGATCCGGTAATAGCAGTCACAAATGGATTTGAAGCAGGGAGCGACTGGACGGAGCGACCGTGGTTCACATCCCGTCTCGGGCGCTTCTCTGATTCTCAGTCTCGAGCAAAGCATCTTATCGCCGAGTGACCGATTTCGTTGATCAACTGATCTGGGTGTCTGAACTCACAGGTCAACGACTGCTCCGGAGGTAACGTTAGGTTTCACCCGTCCGACCGTTCAATGCACTCGGATGAAAAACACGAAAGATGCCGGTGACGAGACTGAGGCAAGGGTTCTCTCCGAGTTGATTGCGAATGGCTACAGTGTATCCGTGCCGTTCGGTGACAACGACAAGTACGACCTCGTTGTCGACACTGGCAAGTGCCTCTATCGAGTTCAATGTAAGACTGCCTGGCAGAACAAAGAGGAGACAATTCGATTCAATACCCACTCGCAGACGACGAAAGGCGGAGAATATCACGAGCATACGTATCACGGCGAGATCGATGCGTTCCTCGTTCGGTATCCCGAAACGGAGACGTTGTACTGGATCGGAATCGACGACGCGACTGAGCAGAAGATGGAACTTCGATTCGAAGGTAAAATCGACCATCCCTCGATCAACTGGGCCCGTGAATACGAATTCACTGGCGAGGTCTCATAACTCCGATCTGTCGACGATGTGGTTCGGTATTTAGTGCCATCCGCAACGATAGATGGCAACTCTTATTTAATACATCGGCAAATACCAGAGTGTAGCAAGCCCGGGTGGTGTAGTGGCCCATCATACAACCCTGTCACGGTTGTGACGCGGGTTCAAATCCCGCCTCGGGCGCTTGCTGAATTCGTGGTGCGGGCGTCACCTTCACCACGCTTGTGTGCCCGGGTGGTGTAGTGGCCCATCATACAACCCTGTCACGGTTGTGACGCGGGTTCAAATCCCGCCTCGGGCGTTCTTCTCATTTCAACTCCTTAGCGAGACATATCTCTTCTCTCCGACGCCGACCTCACTATCGAACGGACCGTTCGTCTGCAGCGACATCGCTCGCCCGAGCGCTCGACCCACCGTGTGGCGTAGCACGTTCACGGACGGAGACGGCGTGTACGGACTCGGTAGCGTCGTCGACGACGAGGGCGTCGCCCGTTTCGGTCGGGAGACGACTTGCCAGCGACTCGCCGAGATAGGTCGGCTGGGCCGCCGCCAACGCGGTCACGTCCGACTCCGCAGTCAGTCGGTGCGAGACGAGCAGGTCGGCTTGTGAGACCGCCACCTCGGGGAGCGCGCTCGGTCGCTGGGTGGCGGCGACGAGGCTGACACCGGGCGCACGCCCACGTGTCAGCAGCGTCCGCAGTGCGGCGGCGGCGACGCCGTCGAAGAAGGCGTGCGCCTCGTCGACGAGGAGCCACGGGAGGCGGTCGACCCGGTCCGCGACTCGGGCGTCGTACAGACCGCGAGCGACGGCGGCGCAGACGGCGTTCATCGCGGCGGGCTGTGTCCCCGACAGTTCGAGGACGGTCGCCTCGCCGCCTGCGAGCGCCCCCGGCGTCAGTCCCTCGCCGTCGAAGACGCCCCACGACTCGGCGAGTCGGAGGTGGTTTCGTGCGGCACGGCGGACCGTCGGTTCGACGTCTGCGCCGGCAACGTAGCTCTGCATCCCGGCGAGCGATGCCGTCTCGCTGGCGGCTTCCCAGACGAGGGTGCCGGTCGCGTCGGTCGCCTCGAGTCCGAGAAGCGACGGCCACACCGCGGACGGCAGTGCGTCGGCACGGATTCCCGGATCGGTGACGACGCTCGCCGGGACGGAGTCGTCGCCGCGCGCCAGTCCCGCGAAGACGCCCATCGGATCGACGACGACGGGGGCGACGCCGGTCGCCCGGGCCGCCGCCTCGGCGAGGACGCCTAACGTGTAGGACTTCCCCGACCCGCGCTTGCCGAGGACGAGCGCGGCGTGCGGGCGGTCGAAGTCGACGCCGACGGCCGCGCCGGCGCTGCCGTCCCGTGCGCGGTAGGTGCCGAGCAGCCCGGTCGGCCCGTCGGACTCGTCATCGCTCGCGGTTCCCGTCTCGGAACGGCCGAGGACGTGCATGGTCGGGGCTGGTCGCGTCTCCCTCTATCAACGTTCGGACGCTCAGACGGACTCGAACACACGCGAGCCGAGGGTTTATCACCGAGAGCGGGGCCATCGCGGCCTATGTTCGACAGATTCCACGGGACCCGTCGATGCCAGAGCTTTCAGACGGACGACCGCGCCATCGAGGGACTCCCGATCAGACTCGTCATCGCGCTCGTCGTCGGCGTCGCGAGCCTCTCGGTGATGATGAACATGCTCGGCGGGTTGCAGGGACTCTCTGTCACCGAACTCGACACACGGCCGTCGCCCGAGGTCGTCACGCCCGACGAGCAGTCGATCACGTTGACCGTCGTCGGGGCCGACGGCGACCCGGTGTCGGACGCGACGGTCGTCGTTACGGGCGGTACCGCCGACATCGACGGCGTGAAGACCGCGACGACGGGGAGCGACGGGAGAGCGTCGGTCCGAGTCGATCCCTCGTTGCGACCGAACCAGGAGGACGGGACGCTCGTCGTCGACATCAAACCCCCCGCAGGAAGCGAGTTCGCAGACGAGCGGAGCAACACGGAGATACTGGTCGTGAGCGAGTGACCGTCGGAGCGACGTCGGCGACGCCGGTCACCGACCGTCGAGTCGTTCGTCCCAGTCGACCCACTCGTACTCCCAACCCGAGGGAGCGAAGTAGCCCTGCTGAGCGAACTCGCGGTCCTCGCGTTCCATCCGGTTCCGCGAGAGACCGCCCGCCTGTTCCCCGTCGACGAGAAGCGGGTTGAACGCCGTGGGGCCGTACTCGCCGACGACGTCGAACCCGTCCCCGCCGACGTCGTCGAGTTCGACCGCCACGAGCGTCTGTTCGGGACCGCCCATCGGCATGACGAGTCGTCCGTCCGGCGCGAGCTGATCGAGGAGCGCACGCGGTGGACGGACGGCGGCGGCCTCGACGAGGATGCGGTCGAAGGGGGCGTACTCGGGGAACCCGTCTGCGCCGTCACGACAGTCGACGAGCACGGCGTCACAGCCCGCCTCGCGGAGGTTCTCTCGAGCGTCGACGACGGCCCCTCGATTGATGTCGACGGCGTGGACGTGCCGGTCGCCGACGAGATCGGCGACGACGGCGGCGGTGTAGCCGACGCCCGCACCGACGACGAGCACGTCGTGGCCGGGTTCGGCCTCGAGCCCGGAGAGCATCCGGGCGACGGTGCCGGGTGCGAGCACGCGCGTCCCCCCGCGTTCGCTGGCGCGGTTCTCGTAGGTGCGGTCGGCGACGAACTCGTGGCGCGGGACGGTGCGCATCGCCAGGGCGACGTCCTCGTCGACCAACTCGGAGGAGAGCGCCTCCTCTAAGCCGTCGACCATGTCGTCGCGGAGCACGGCGGGGTCCATGCGTTCGCCTCGGGGATGCGCACTAATCAACTGTACGCTTGCCGGCGGCGGCGATCGACGCCGCGATGAGAGCCCGGGGACTGCTCACTCGCTGCCGGTCGGTACGTGTCCGACGACGGCGCTTCGGTCCGGTCCGGGAACAGAACGGAGGGCGACGCCGACCAGACCGGCGTCCTCGAACCAGGCCCGAACGGTTCTCTCGTCGTGAAGACCTCCCTCTCCCGTCGCCAGTGTCTCGACGGCGACGCGGACCGTCTCCGCGGCGTCTGCGCGCTGTCCATCGAACACGTCGACGAGCACCAACGTCCCGCCCGGTGCGAGGACGTCGGCCGCCTCGGCGACGAGCGACTCGTTCTCCCGCGCGGCGAACCGTCGAAGGACGTCGACGCCGAAGGCGAGATCGACCTGCCCGACGGGAGACGGAGCGCCGTCGCTACCGAGATCAGTGAGCGACGGGAGGTCGGTCGGGACGAGGTCGATCGGCGTCGGTGCGAGCAGCGGCGAGACGACGTCGACGGTCTCTCGGTCGTCGACGAGTGTGACGTCGAACCCGCGGGCGACGAACTCTCGGGCGTAGACGCCCGACCCCCCAGCGACGTCGAGGACGCGCGCCGGCGGGGTTCCGTCGTGCTCGCGGACGGCAGCGGTCACGCAGGCACGGACGTCAGCCTCGTCGGTGGCAGCGTGCGCACCGAGTCGGTTCCGAGTCCAGTTCGGCGGTCTCTCGGGGGACGAACCGCTCGCCATCGTCTCCGGTAGCTCCGCCGAGAGGTCGAGCAGATCGAGTGCGTGCGGGAGTCGTCCGATCGACCGGACGTCCCGCTTCGCGAGGAAGCCGAGCGCACGGTTGGTGATCTCGTACTCCGCGCCGACCTGTTTGAGGAAGTCGAGATCTTCGAGTGCGTTGACAGTCACGCGGGCGGCGTGCTGGGTGACGTCGGCCGTCTCGGCGACGTCGGCGGGCGTCCCCGAACTCTCCAGCAGCGCGTCGAGAACGCCGCTCCGGCGGGCGGCCCAGAGGAGCAGCAACTGTTCGGTCGGGAGGCCCTCGCGGTCTTGAGTGGGCATAGCTCCGACGTGGACGGCCGTCGCCAAAAACAACGTAGAAATCGGCAGTCAGTCCGACTGCATCGGGACGAACCGGACGCCGCCGTGGTTCTCCCGTTCGACAGATCCGTCGGGCCGCCGTCGGAGACGGACGAGCCGTTGGCGACCCGCCCCTCCGACGGGACCGACGACGACGCCCTCGGGTCTGACCTGTTCGACGACCGCGCGGGGTATCTCGGCGGGCGCACAGGTCAGATACGCCGCGTCGTACGGGGCGTGCTCCGGCCACCCGTCGTGGCCGTCGCCGACGCGGACGGACACCTCGTAGCCGAGACGGTCGAGTCGTCGGCGTGCCTGCTCGGCCAACTCCTCGTGGTACTCGACGGAGAACACCTCGCCACCCGACGTCCGGTCGTTGTCGTCGCCGGCCGTCGCGCCGACGACCTCGGCGGTGACGGCGGCGTGGTAGCCACACCCCGTCCCGATCTCGAGGACGCGGTCGCCGGGCGACAGTTCGAGGAGGTCGGTCATCATTGCGACCATGTGTGGCGCGCTGACAGTCTGGTCGGCGGCGATGGGCAGCGGCCGGTCGACGTACGCTCGGTCGCGGCGCTCCTCGGGGAGGAACTCGTGACGAGGAACGGTCCGCAACGCGTCGGCCGTGGCGTCGCGGTCGACCGCGCCGCGACTCACGAGCCCGTCGACCAGTCGCCGGCGTGCGGCGGTGGTGTCCATGTTCTCTCTCGTTACCAGGCCGACCACGCGGAGGTGGTCTCGTCTCGACCGTAGACGCGCTTGACGTCCTTGGCGTACACCATGTCGCCCTCGCGGTCGAACTGTTCGAACCGGTAGTTGCTCGCGTCGTCGCGGACCTGGATCGACTTGACGTAGAACTTCTCGTCGCCGAACTCCTCGGTCTCGCCGACGCGGAACTCGAAGTCGCCGGGCACCTGCACCTTCAGGCTCCGGGTGTCGTCGCGGCTGCCGTCTTTCGGGTTGACGGTGACGTTGACGGTGACGTTGTCGACGACGCGGGTCCAGACGGTGTCGACGTCCTCCACCGACGCCTCGTCGGCGCGCTGCTCCTCGCCGACCTCGATCGAGGTGATACGCACCTGCATGATCGCCTCGGGCGTGTCGACGATGAACTCCTCGCCGACGGCGAGCGTCTCGTCTTCCGGGACGTCGACGGTCGTCCGGATGGAGTCACCCTCCTGAGAGACGATGACGTCCGTCTCGATCTCCTTCTCGATCTGGAGTTTCTCCTTGTGGACGTGGCTGCACTCGGTACACCGGACGGTCACCTGACCGCCGGGTTTCAACACCTCGTGGACGGTCGCCTCGAAGGGCGAACACGACGGACACGAGAGGGCGACGCGTTCGCCGGCGTCGGGTCCTGGATGGCTCATGAACGTGCATACCCGGTCGCGCCGTAAAAACCCGCGTCTTTGCGCGTCGGTGCGGGTCGGGGTGGCACGGGGTTCGCGCGAGTGAGTCCACGAACGTTGAAGAGAGTGTTGGACGACAGTAAGACCGATGAATAGTTCGTACGACGGTTCTCGGCGGCGGCAGGCGTTGATTGCTGCTGCGTTTCTCGCTGGGGGGTCACAGGCCGTCAGGATCGCCGTCGGCGAAGGAGGAGTCGCGTCGATACTGTTTCTCGTGCTCGGCGTCTCGACGGTGTGGCAACTATATCGAACCCGGTGCGAGGCACCAGCAGTCGAATCTGCCGATCTCCAGTAGCCGTCTCCTCGAAAACCCGCGTTCGCCGGTCCCCGGTTCTACGGTCTCGGCAACTCCACTTCCTCCCCGTCTCACGGTTTCACCGCTCGACAGTTGGGAGATCTACGACCTCCCCGTCCGCGTACACCGTCGGTTCCGTGATGATGCCGTCGAGATGGAGCGGCGCGTCCGTGTCGCCGCCGATGCCGGCGTCGTCGCCGATGGCGATGTGAACCGTCCCCGCCGCCTTCTCGTCGAGGAGGACCGAGCCGACGAGTTCGTCGACGCCGACGTTCGTGCCGATGCCGAGCTCCGCGAGGTTGTAGGCGTCCTGTCCGACTTCTTCTGCCGCTGTCTCGACCTGCTCGCGCACCTCGTCGTCGCTGATCTCGGTGACGTAGCCGTCTTCGACCTCGAAGCGGAGTTCCTGGCCCTCCTCGAGCAGGCCGTAAGGCATCATCGTCCCGTCGACGACGTAGGTGCCGTTCACGTCCTCGGGGCTCACGAACACCTCGCCGGCGGGGAGGTTCGAGAACTGTCCCGGTTCGTGAACCATCCCGGTGTCGGCGAACCACTCGCGGTCGCCGGGCCTGAAGGTGATGTCCGTTCCCTTCGGCGTCGTGACGCGAATCTCCTCGGCGGCTTCGACCTGTGCGAGCACGTCGTCGCAGTGCTGTTCGATCGTGCCGTAGTCGGCGTCGAGCCCGACGACCATCACCTCCTCGGTGATGCCGGGGAGCGTCGCGCCGCGAGCACCCGCCTCGTTTGCGTCCCCGCGGGCACGGGTGTGGCTCAGGCTCTTCGTCGTCGGCGCGAGAAACACGTCGGCGTGCTTCATCGCGGCGGCCACGGGTGCAGGCGGTTCTTCGCCGTGTTGGCTTCCCGGCGGGTAGCGGACGATTACTGCGTCGTCCGTGACCTCGCTGGCTCCCTCGTACAGCGCCTCGCCGATGGACCGACGCTTGTCGTCGGTGACGACGACACAGCTCTCGTCGCTCCCGAGGTCCATACACTGCCGGATGGCGGTCTCGGCGGCCTCGCGGAGCGCCGCCGCGGAGTGGTCGCTCATACCGGTCGGATGTGTGCGATGGGATTAGGCTGTTCCGCCTCGCTTCCGTTCGTGTGCTGCGCGTTAACGTGACGTTCGACGCACTCTTACCCGCATTCGTAAAAAATCACGCTCGTTACTCGGTGCAGAGTTAATTTCTGCGCACTTAGGTCCGGAATAACTATCTATCTCGGTGCTCCAGATTCGGATGAAATGATCAAGGTCGGCGTAAACGGATACGGGACGATCGGGAAACGAGTCGCAGACGCCGTCCGGGCCCAGCCCGACATGAAGCTCGTCGGCGTCGCGAAGACCCGCCCGAACTACGAAGCCGAAGCCGCCGTTCGCAAGGGATACCCGCTCTACGCGGCCATCCCCGAGAAATCCGACGCCTTCCGCCAGGCCGGTATCGACCTCGCCGGAGAGATCGACGACCTCGTGATGCAGTCGGACGTCGTCGTCGACTGCACGCCCTCCGGTATCGGCGAACAGAACCGCGAACTGTACGAACGCTACGACACCCGCGCGCTGTTCCAGGGTGGCGAGGACGCCGACGTCGTCGACGCGAGCTTCAACGCCCGAGCGAACTACGACACCGCCCGCGACGACGACGTCCGGTTCGCCCGCGTCGTCTCCTGTAACACCACAGGGCTCTCCCGGCTCATGGCTCCGCTCGACGAGGCCTTCGGCGTCGAGAAGGCGCGCATCACCCTCATTCGGCGCGGTGGCGACCCCGCCGACGCCAGTCGCGGCCCGATCAACGACATCCTCCCCGACCCGGTCACCGTCCCCTCCCACCACGGTCCCGACGTCAACACCATCTTCCCCGATCTGAACATCGACACCGTCGGCGTGAAGGTGCCCGCGACGCTGATGCACCTCCACAGCGTCAACGTCACGCTCTCGGAGACGCCGACCGTCGCGGACGTCCGCGACCTCCTCCACGAGGAGTCGCGGCTGTTCCTCGTCCCCGACGTCGCCGGCATCGACGGCACGGGGCAGTTGAAGGAGTTCGCGATGGACACGGGCCGCCCGCGCGGCGACCTCTGGGAGAACTGCATCTGGGACGAGTCGATCTCCGTCGAGGGCGACGACCTGTATCTCTTCCAGTCGATCCACCAGGAGTCCGACGTCATCCCGGAGAACGTCGACGCCATCCGCGCGATCACCGACGCCGCCGACCAACGCGAGAGCATGCGTGCGACCGACGAGAACCTCGGCGTCGGCCTCGAGAGCGTCTTCGGCGGCGTCCGCAAGCGCATCACGCCGCGGGACCTCAACGCCGACGACTGAATCCGCTCGCCTCGGTCGCTTCTCTCTCCTCGTTTCTCTTCTCCTCTGTCTCCGCTCGCCTATCCCATCCGCTGGAACTCGACTTCGCCCGTTTCGGTGTCGAGCGTCGCGACGGAGTACTCGTCGTCCGCCCCCGGGATGGGGAGCCCACCCGGGTTGACGTGGACCGTTCCCTCTCGCTCCTCGTGGACCCGTTCGTGGGTGTGTCCCCGGAAGACGTAGTCGTAGTCGCCACAGCCGAGCAGGGCGTCGACGACGTCCTCGCTCGTCCCGTGGTAGACGGCGATGTCGACACCGTCGAACTCCAGGACCCCCATCTCGCCGAGGTAGGTGCCGAACTCCGCGATCGCGCTCTGCAGGTTCCACTCGCCGTCGTTGTTGCCGCGGACGGCGAAGAAGTCGAAGGGAGCGTCGAACGGCGTCGCCGAGAACGGCGCGACGATGTCGCCGCAGTGGACGACGGCGTCGACGTCCTGTTCGGTGAAGTAGTCGACCGCGGCGGTTACGAGGTCGAGGTTGTCGTGGGTGTCCGAGCAGATGCCGACGAGCATGCACCGTACTTCATTCGGATTGGTAATCAACACGTCGCCGAAGCGACCGGAAGAGTCAGGGGTCGCCGCTCGGCACGTGCCGACGGACTCGAAAAAAAAACGACCTCACCCCACGACTGACCCGCTCAGTTCTCCTGCAACAGTTCGACGGCCGGCAGCGACTCGCCGGTCAGCGCGCGGATGTAGGCACCGCCCGCGATGGAGACGTGCGAGAAGTCGTCCTCGCTCATCCCGTACATCTCGATGGCGCGGGAGGTGTCGCCGCCGCCGACGACCGAGAAGCAGTCGGTCTCGGCGATGGCCTCCAGGACACCCGTGGTGCCGACGGCGAACCGCTCGTCCTCGAACAGGCCGAGTGCGCCCTTCACGAAGACGGCCTCGGAGTCGTGGATGTACGGCGTGTACGTCGCCACCGTGTCGCTGCCGACGTCGAGGTAGGCGGTGTCCTTTTCGGTGATGTTGGCGACAGGGATTTCAGAACGCTCGTCGTTCTCGTCCTCGTAGGCGAGGTCCGTCGCGAGTTGGATCTGGTCGCCCTTCTCGTCGATGAGGTTCCGGATGGTCTCCTCGTTTTGCTCCCACTGGTCGTCGAAGAGGGCCATGTCGCCGACGTCGTAGCCGACCTCGTGGCCCGCGGCGCGGAGGAACAGTTCGCCCGCGATCCCGCCGAGCAGGAACTGGTCGACCTTCTCGTCGAGGGCGTTCATCACGCCGATGACGTCGGTGGCCTTCGTCCCGCCGACGACCATCGTCACGTCGCCGTCGAACTCCCGCGTCGCGATCGAGGAGTTGGCCTCGTACTCGGACTCCATCACGCGCCCTGCATAGCTGGGAAGAACGAGCGGGAAGCCGACGAGCGAGGCGTGCTTGCGGTGGGCGGCGGAGTAGGCGTCGTTGACGTAGGCGTCGAACTCCTCGGCGAGCGTCTTCACGAACTCGGTGTCGGCTTTGACTTCGGGGTCCTCCTCGGGCAGCTCCTCGTCGACCATCCGGGTGTTCTCCAAGAGGAGCACCTCGCCGGCCTCCAGCGAGCGGATGGCGTCGAGAGCGTCCTCGCCGTAGGTGTCGGCGACGAACTGCACGTCTATCCCGATGTGACCTGCGAGGATGTCGGCGTGCTGCTCCAGCGAGACGAAGTCGTCGTCGCCGGGGCGTCCCTGGTGGGCCATCAACACGACTCTGTGGTCGTTCTCGGCGAGTTCCTCGACCGTCGTCGCGTGACGGTCGAACCGACGGTTGTCCTGTACTTCGCCGTCCTCGACGGGAGAGTTGAGATCGAGGCGCACGAGGACGCGCTGTCCGGGTTCGAGGTCGTCGAGCGTCTTGAACGTCATCACGCGGCGAGACGCGGGCGACTCACTTAGTGGTGTACGAAGCGGGGAAGCGTCGCCCGCCGCGGACGAGAGAGCAGTCGCTCGGCGGCCGAGAAAAGCGGGAGATGTACCGACGCGGACGCGGTCGACGCGAGTCGAACGACGTTACTCGGCGGAGACGAACGCGGCCATGTCGAGCATGCGGTTCGAGAAGCCGTACTCGTTGTCGTACCACGTGAGAATCTTCGCCATCTCGCCGTCGTTGACGACGTTCGTCGACTGGAGGTCCACGGTCGAGGAGAACGGCCACCCGACGATGTCCGAGGAGACGACCTCGTCGTCGGTGTAACCCAGGACGCCCGCCAGTTCGTCGTCGGCGGCCTCGCGGAACGCTTCGTTGATCTCCTCGGCGCTCGGGTTGCCCTCGAGGTCGACGACCAGTTCCGTGATCGAGCCGTTCGGAACCGGCACGCGAATCGCCATCCCGTCGAGTTTGCCGTCGAGTTCCGGCAGGATCTCCGTGGCGGCCTGCGCGGCGCCGGTCGTCGTCGGGACGATGTTCTCGGCGGCGGCGCGGCCGCGGCGCTTCTTGCCCTTCGGGCCGTCGATGAGGTTCTGGCTGCCCGTGTAGGCGTGGACCGTCGTCAGCAGACCGGTGTTGATGCCGAAGCTCTCCTCGAGCACTTTCGCGACCGGCGTCACGCTGTTGGTCGTACACGAGGCGTTCGAGACGACGTCCTCGCCGTCGTACTCCTCGTGGTTGACGCCGTAGACGAGCTGTTTGACCGGCTTGTCACCCTTCGGCGGTGCCGAGATGACGACCTTGTCGGCGCCGCCCTTCAGGTGCTCGCTGGCGTCGTCCTTCGTCCGGAAGATGCCCGTACACTCCAGGGCGACGTCGACGTCCAGTTCGTCCCACGGCAGTTCGGCGGGACTCTGTTCGTTGTACAGCGGTACCGACGTCCCACCGATGGTGAGGTGGTCCTCTTCGAGTTCGACGCCGTCGAGGTGACCCATGACGGTGTCGTACTTCGCGAGGTACGCCATGTCCTCGAAGTCCATCACGTCGTTGACGCCCGCCAGTTCGACGCGCGGGTCGTCCATGACCGCGCGGAAGACGTTGCGCCCGATACGTCCGAAACCGTTCAGGCCGACCCGGACGACCTCCTCCTCGGCTACCTCGTCGCCCGCGTTCAGGTACGATTTTTCACTCATATGTGAGTTAGTTGCGTTCAAACTATTAAAATCCGCCCGTTTATCGCTTTCGGAACACTCAATCGAGAAGGACTGTCGTCACGGTTCCACAGCGTCGCTACGGCGAGAAGTCGGGAAGGGCTTTCGACGGAACGGCGACGCCGAAAGGCGGTCGTACGTCGGCGAGTCGGTCACGCACGACCGCCGTATGCTATCCGTGCACAGACACCATGCTTCAGAAAGCTTTTGAGCGAGAGTGACATACCGTGGCACATGGATAGAGACGACCGCGACGACCCGTTCGACAACATCTTCAACGAGATCGAACGGATGATGAACGGAATGACCGGTGGCGCGCGCGACCAGAGCGGGTTCGCCACCGAGACCCACGTCGACGTGTTCGACGAGGGTGACGTCATTCGACTCGTCGCGGACCTCCCCGGTGTCGAGAAGGACGCCATCGAACTGAAGTGCGACGGCGAAGTGCTGACCATCAGCGCCGCCTCCGACCGCCGCGAGTACGACGAGCGCATCCGACTCCCCGCGCGCGTCGACGAACACTCCGCGAAGGCGTCGTTCAACAACGGCGTCCTGCAGGTGACGCTCGACCGCGTCGAGGACTCGGCCGCGATCGACGTCGAGTAACACCCACGCAGTCCTCCTCTTTTCGTCCACACGGCGAGCGGACGCGCTGGCCCGCGCTCGACCTCTCAGCGCTCGACTTGCTTTCGGACCAGCGCCGCGAGGCGGTCGTAGAACCCCGGTTCGTACTTCGTCGCCGCATCGATCGTCGGGCGGGCGTTCGTCTCGGTGACGACGAGTCGGTCGTCGGTCTCCAGAAGGTCGACGCCGAGATAGGGGACGTCGAGCACCTCGGCCGCTCGCTCGGCCAGCCGTCGGTGTTCGTCGGGGAGGTCGACGCCAACGGCTTCCGCGCCGCGGTGAACGTTGTGCTTCCACCGCCCCTCGGCGAGCGCGTCGGCGGGGAGGCGACGTTCGACGGCCCCGACGAACGTGCCGTCGACGACCATCGCCCGGTAGTCGCGAGCGTCCGGCAGGTACTCCTGCAGGAGATACGAGCGGTCACCCGTCGCCTTGTAGTCGTGCAGCAGGTTCAGATAGTCGACGACGCCGAGCACCGAGTCGACGTCGGACGCCTTCGCGATGCCGACGCCGCGAGTGGTGGAGTTCGGTTTGACGACCACCGGCCGGTCGAACGCCTCGAGCGCCGAGACGACCGTCGTCTCGTCGACCGGGTTCGACACCAGCGTCGTCTGCGGAACCGGGACCCCCGCTTGCGACAGCGCCGCGACGACGCCCGCTTTGTTCCGCGAGGCGAGGATCGCCTCCCGGTCGTTCACCCAGGGGACGTCGAGGAGGGCGTCGACGGCACCGCCCTCCATCGGTCGCGACGGGTAGACGAACCCGACGTCGACGTCGCCGACGCCGGAGAGCGGGTCGGCGTCGGTCAGCGGGAGCGTCCGCTCTTTCGCCTGGACGTGGACGACCTCGATACCTCTGTCGGCGAGAGGGTCGCGCATCCGTTCGAACGTCTCCGCGCGGGTGGTGACCGCGAGGCGTAGCATACGCTACGGGAGGAGTGGAGGGAGAAAAACGGGACGGGTTTCCGGTCTACGAGACGAGCAGCTCTTCGCCCTTCTCGACGACGATGCGGCACGGCGGCGTCATCTTGTTGTAGGCGCGGCGGAACGCGTCCTTGACGACCTCCGCATCCTCGGGGTTGCAGTAGGCCGTGAAGATGGCGTCGTTACGCGGAACGCGGGCGGCGGTGCCAACCGGTTTCCCGAACGCCTGGCGCATCCCGTCGGAGACACGGTCCGCACCCGCACCGGTCGCCTGCTTGTTCTCACGCAGGACGTGGTGGGGGAACTTGCGGAGCACCATCTTGTAGTTCTCCTGTCCGACGTGCTTCAGGAGCAGTCGGTTCGCCGACAGGCGCGCCGCCTCGAGCGAGCCGTGACGGATCTGACACTGTTCCTCGATGCGGAGGCTGATCTGGACCGGGTAGTCCTCGGGACCAGTCTGGAGGTTACCCATGTTGTGCTGTGCGATCTTCGATCCGGGAATCCCCGTGATGTACTCCCGTCGCGTGTACGGGCGAGTATCGATATCCCGGTACATAGAGGCCGGCTTGTCTGACATGGTTACTTGTTCGGGAAAACGCCGACTCCGTGAATAAAGCCTTCGATACTGTCCCTCGCCGTCGCGCCCTGTGACGGCCTCACACCCGGGTTTGGCTCCGGGCGGTCGTCGCTCGCGTCGCACGGTCGCAGCGATGGGAGACGAGCGACCGCCGGGGGGAGACGAGCGACCGCCGGGGGGAGACGAGCGACCGCCGGGGGGAGACGAGCGACCGCTGCGCGTCGACCCGTCACGAGAGTTTATCAGGCCCCGTCGCCAACTCGGAGCGATGCTCCTCGTGTTGGAGAACGAGGTCGACAGAGACAAGCGGTACTTCGTCCCCGAGATCGCTCGCTACCTCCCCGAGCACCGCGTTCACGACGTCGCTCACGGCGACGTCCCTGCGATCACCGACGTCGCCGGTCGCGTCGACGGCGTCGTCCTCAGCGGGAGCACCGCCGGCGTCTACGAGTCTGCCGACTACCCGTGGATGGACGACCTCCGGCAGCTCGTCTCCGATCTCGTCGCCCACGAGGTGCCGACGCTCGGCATCTGTTTCGGGCACCAGCTCGTCAACGACGCGCTCGGCGGCACGGTCGAACACCGGGGACTCACCGCGGAACTCGTCGACGTCGACCTCGCGGACGACCCCCTGTTCGCGGGCGTCTCGCCGACCGTTCCGATGGTCCACGGCGACCACGTCACCGACCTCGGCGACGGGATGGAACCGATCGCCTCGGCCGACTACTACCCCTCCCTCGCGAGTCGCCACGGGGACGCGCCGCTCTGGACCGTCCAGTACCATCCGGAGTTCACCGACCGGCTCTTCCCCCGTATCGCCACCGATTTCGGGTGGGAGGGGTCGAGAGACTTTTCGACCGTCACCGTCGAACGCACCTTCGAGAACTTCGCCCGACTCGCCGGGTCAGAGAGCTGAATCGGCGTCGTCGGCATCGGAGGCGTCTCCACCGGTTGCATCTTCGTCTGCCGCCTCTGAATCCGACTCGGGCGGTCGTCCCGTGTCGGGGTCGAGCGCGACGAACTCCAACCCCTCTTCGTCGAGCAGCGCGCTCGTCCGGTCGGTGACGGACGGGGCAATCAGAATCCCGCGCACCTCAGATTCGTCGCCCAGTTCACGATGGAGTGCCTCGACGTATCGCTGGAGTTGGCTCGCCGCCGAGGGGCCGACACGGCGGCGCTTCAACTCGACGACGACGGGGATGCCGTCGCCGTCCTCGCCGTAGATGTCCATCGGTCCAGCCGTACTCTCGCGCTCCGTCGCCAACGGGGTGAACCCGCTCTCGACCAGCGAGGGATCGTCGAGGATGTGCTGACGCAGGTCTTCTTCGCTCCCGTGGAGATCGAGATCGCGTCCACCGGTGACCGAGAGCGCCGAGAACTGGTGGACCTGCTCGAAGTGGACGTCGAGCGTCTCCGCGGGGTTCCGACGCGTCCCGCGAACCCGGAGACGGCCGTCGCGGACGCTGGCGTGGTGTTCGCTGCCCGGTGGCTGCCAGTTGACCGGCGTACGCTTCTCGTCGGTGTGCACCAGCGTCGACCCGTCGGGTTTGAGGATGACGAGTCGGTTGCCGGGACCCAGCGTACTCGTCGCCCGTCCGTCGTAGTCGACGGTACAGCGGCCGAAGACGGTGACGAGGTCACCGCGCTCGAACGCCTCTTCCAGTTCCCAGAGCGTCTCGCGGTGCGTCGGCCGATGGAGCGTCGTCGCGTGCATGCGGAGTGCCGTCGAGCCGTTGGGGACGAGGAGGTAAAAACGGCGCGTCCGACCGACTGCACGCCGGCTGAGATTATCGCACCGCGAACACGTCACAACTCAGTCGATAGTATCGCGTGCACGTCACAACTCAGTCGACCACACGACAGCAGAATAGGCGGGTGTGTGGACAGTTGCACGAGCTACTAGAGAGGACGATGATTATGGTCTCTGAACACGTACGACTGTCCATGGAACGGGACCGTTTTGCCGAACTACAGGGGATCGAGATGAGCGACGAGGAAGCCGACCGCTTCCTCCGTCAGCAGGGGTTCGGCGTGCTCTCGCTGGCCCGCGAGAACGAGGCGTACGGCATTCCTATCTCGTTTGGATACGACGAAGGGAACCTCTACTTCGTCTTCCTCCGGCCGGGCGAACAGAGCAAGAAGGAGTCGTTCGTCCGCGAGACGGAGACCGCGAGCTTCCTCGTCTACGACGTCGACGACAAACACGACTGGCGGAGCGTCGTCGTCACGGGCAGGGTCGAACCGGTCGACGACGACGAGTGGCCGGCGCTCCGAGACGCCCTCGAGGGGAACGCCTGGTTCCCGAGTCTGTTCTCCGAGACGCAACCCATGCAGGACCTCCTCGGCTGGCGGTTCGTCGTCGACGAGCTGACGGGGCAGAAAAGTCACGAGACGTAGTCGAGTCGGCCTCCAACGCTCCTCCGACCGCGAACGTTTTCTATCGGTGAGATGACTGCTCGCCATGGACTCGACACGGCGAGCAGCGTCGCACTCACCGGCGGCACGGCTCTTTCACCTCCACTACAACACTCCCGACGTCGACGGACTCGAAGCCGCACTCGCCGACGTCGGACTCCCCTTACACCGTCGGTTCGGCTGGAACGACGGGGAGTTCACGTCGCTCGGCCCCGACGAACGGCGACCGGCGGCGTGGAGACTCCGACTCGAGACGCTCCGACGGGGGGCGGTCGACCTCACGCTCGCTCCCGGACGGCGGTTCCGGTTCGACCACCTCGGCGTCGTCACCTCGGAGTTCGACGCCGTCGTGGACCGTGTGCATCGTGCCGACGCAGCGGGGTGGAGCGTCCGCGACAGCGACGGCCGTCGCCCGTTCGTGATGACGCCGTGGGAGTTCCGTGTGGAAGTTCACCGCGACGACGGCGAGGTCGCCGCGGAACTCGGCGCGTGGGAGACCGCTCGTCTCGTCGACGCTCGCCTCGTCGTCCCCGAGGGAGCGGCCGAGACGATCCGAGCCGGACTCGAAGCGGTGTTCGGACCGATCTCCGGACTCACCGTCGTGGGCGGCGACGTCGACCGGGCGACGGTTCCGACGTTCACACTCGGTGGCGACGCTCTCTCGACACCGACCGTCGTCGACGTCGCGTCGCTCGCTGCGACGAGCGACTAAGTGGGACTCTCGTAGGAGTCCACAGACTCTCCCCGTACCGATCCACGACGGGAGCCAGCTAGGGTTCGCCGTGTCTCCGATCGACAACGAGCCCCTACGAGCGTCTCGACTCGTCCTCTCTCGAACGGCTTCTCGACGTCTCTACGCCGGTTTGTCGAACGGGTGCTTATAAAACGCTTGAAGATACAACCACATCTGGTATCCTCGCTTCGGGAGTACGTTCGACTGTAATGCTCGCTACACTCCGTTCGTTCGCGCAGGAAGCGATCAGTCTCGTCATCGCGATCATCACGTTCCCGCTCCGATTGCTCCGGTCGCTCCTGTAGCAGCGACAGACGTCCTCGCCCCTTCTCCGACGACCACAGAGACGACCAGCGCGACGTCGCGCACTCGACGACCGACGTCCCCTCGCGTGTCGCCGAAACGAGAGAACTACATGTACGTGGGTCACCATCACTACACATGGAGTTAGCTACCATCCTCGACGACCGCGACCGACTCACTCGCACACTGCTCGCCGGCACGCTGGCTGTCGTCTCGCTTCGCTCGTTTCGGAAGAAGAACCGTCTCCTCGGCGTGCTGGCGGGCGCTGGCGCGGTCGGACTCGGCTACACTGCTGCGGTCCGTTCCTCCGACGTGACCGGGGAGAGCGAGGAGAGCGACGAAAGCGACGCGGCGGACGGACCGGAGCGCGACGCCGAGACGTCCGGCGAGGACGGCGGGATGCGCTGTCCGGCCTGCAACGAACCGATCGTCGTGGGCGAGTCCCGACGACCGAACGTGGACAACCAGATCGTCCACGAGCGCTGTCTGTAGCCGACGAACGAGCGACGAACACTGTCTCCGCGACCACGGTTCGGTCGCGTCACTCCGTTATTCGTTCGCAGGGAAATGCCGCCTCCCGGATTTGAACCGGGGACAGCTCGATCTTCAGTCGAGTGCTCTCCCAGTCTGAGCTAAGGCGGCTTACACTCCAATCGATGGCTGACTGGTGCAAAAGGATTTCGGAATTGAACCGCCGCGCCCTATGCGACTTTTCGCCGTTCGGTGAACGACTGTTCGCCGCCGTCCCACGTCACGGTCGTCTCGATGCGAATCTCGCCGCCGTTCTGTTTGACCTTCGCCGCGTCGAGATAGCCGAGGTTCACGCGCTTGGTGCGCGTCTTCGTCTCCGCCGACTCGACCGCAGGGAACGACTCACTGGCCGACCAGATCTCGTCGCCGCCGGTGTAGATCGAGGTACTCACCTCCACGTTCGTCGCCGTGTCGTTCATGGTGTTCGTCAGCGCCACGGTCACGTCGCGACAGGTCTGTCCGCAACTGTCGATGTTTCGGACGTCGAATCGGAACTCCGCCTCGGCAGCACTTCCGTCGTCGGAACTGCCGGTGGAGTCACCGCCCTCTGCCTCCTCGCTGTCGGCCGTCGAAGACCCGTCGTGGTCACCGCCGTTCGCGTCGGCGTCCGTCTCCGTCTCGTCGAACACCGAGTCCACGAGCGGCGCTGCCGGCCCGAGACCGACCACCAGCGCACCGACGACGACACTCGCGACGGCGAGCGAGACGACGGCGATGCCGACGTTCCGACCGCTCATCCTCGACTCCTCTCTCGAGTACGGCCCTGTCGTCTGCTCATACGTCGAATCACAACTCTGTGCTGATATGTCTGTTGCCACTGGATGTTCGCACCGAAGTAGCGCTACGGTTACGAGGAGAGAGCCAGGCGTTTCAGCCGGACTGTCGCCTCTATTGGCTCTTCGACCTTTCGTACGGGACCGGGACACTGAACCGGACAGGATGCCACTGTACCGTCTCTCCGACGGAGTGATGCAAGACATTATCACTCACTCTAGCGAACAGACGACTGCGACTGGTGAGCGACCGTCAGTCCAGTCGCGGTGAGTCCCATGCCCGAAATCAGATCGATCGTTCGCGAGACAGTAGTGAGCGCGTCCCCGGAGACCTCTCTTACCGAGGTAGCTCGACTGATGGACGAGGAGACCGTCGGGAGCGTCGTGATCGTCGCCGACGAGCGGCCCCGAGGGATCGTCACGGACCGTGACCTCGCGATCGAAGTCGTCGCACGCGGTACAGATGCCTCGTCACAGACCGCTGCCGACGTGATGAGCGACCGTGTCGAGACAGTGGACGTCGACAGCGGCATCTTCGACGTCCTCCGCGTGATGGCAGACGCGAACGTCCGGCGGATACCGGCCGTCGACTCGGACGGGAAACTCGCGGGAATCGTCACGTTCGACGACTTCGTCGTTCTCCTCGGCCGTGAGCTCAAACTGCTGGGTGAGGTGGTCGAAGCCGAGATTCCACCGTACGACCACGCCTGACCGAGAGGTCTGGAGGGTGTGTCGGCAACGACACCCTCTCCGCTAGTTCGGTGTGCGACGCTACCGGGTACACGCTGTTTCTGACGGCTACTACGATCTGCCCGACTCCCGTCGGAAGTGGTGTGCCGAGCGACGATTCTTGCACAAGGGATGCTACCGAGTGCGGAGTAGTCCCGACAGGATAGACCGATCGAGTCTCCCGAAGTGCACGGGACACGGGATAGATCGCTCGCTGCGTACAGTCACGAGTCGTCGGTGGATCGTGCGAAACATATATATTAGTGAGTGCTAATATTAGCAATTACTAAAATGACTCAGAACTCGTCGTCGACACACCAACTCGAGACATCCGAGGCGTGCTGTACGGCAGAACACACGCTGACCGAATCAGAACTCGCCGCAGACGTACAGGTGCTGTCTGCGATGGGGAACGACACGCGCTACGAGGCGCTCAGACTCATCGCCGAAGCAGACGGAGACGTGTGCGTCTGTGAACTCGAACCCGCACTCGGCGTGAGTCAGAGTGCTGTCAGTCAGGCACTCTCTCGGTTGTACACCGCTGGGCTCGTCACGCGACGGAAAGACGGTCGGTGGCGGTACTACGCCGCAACTCCGGAGGCAGAGCGCATTCTCGACGCGCTCGGCGAGATTCGGAGGCAGACCGATGAGTGAACACGCTCGACCTTCGGACTCGAAGACGGACGGACTCTCACCTGACGAACAGCGTCGTACGGTCCGCCGACGCTATGCCCGAATCGCGACCGACGAATCGAGCTGCTGTGAGCGTTCCGACTGTGGAACAGACGACCGTGAGGAGTTGAACAGCAAACTCGGCTACGCTGAAGAGGACGAGTCCACCGTTGCAGCGGGAGCGAATCTTGGACTCGGCTGTGGCAATCCGAACGCGATCGCTGCACTGGAACCCGGTGAAACAGTACTCGATCTCGGATCGGGCGCTGGATTCGACTGCTTCCTCGCAGCGCAGGAAGTCGGAGACTCGGGACGTGTCGTCGGCGTCGACATGACGCCAGAGATGATCGAGAAAGCCCGCGAGAACGTGACGAAGAACGACGCGACGAACGTGGAGTTCCGCCTCGGCGAGATCGAACACCTCCCCGTCGCTGACGGGACGGTCGACGTCATCATCTCGAACTGTGTCGTGAATCTCTCGCCGGACAAACAGCAGGTGTTCCACGAAGCGAATCGGGTGCTTCGACCCGGTGGTCGACTCGCGATCTCCGACGTCGTGTTGACTGCGCAACTCCCGAGCGACGTCCACGCCGACCCCGAGTCAGTCGCCTCCTGTGTCGCCGGTGCGTCTCGTATTCCAGCGATCGAGACGATGCTGTCGAACGCCGGGTTCGAGCAGATCCGAATCGAGCCGAAAACCGAGAGTGAGGAATTCATTCGAGAGTGGGACGACGAACGTGACGTCAGTGATTACGTCGTCTCCGCGACCATCGAGGCGAGAAAGGCCTCACAGTGACGACTGCAGCCTCGTGAGGACCACGACTTGTGCGCTGTTTTCAGAGATTAGAAGCCTTGGAGACAACTCGGCTGTCAGAGTTCCAGAAGAAATCCTGCCCAGATCGAGGGGTTGGGTCCCTGTCGGATTCGAACCACGGTCACTCCGCTTCGCTTCGTTCCCTACTTCGAACCGATAGAGCGTGAAGCTCGCCGCTCGCTGTCGCTCGCGGATGAGTTATGGGCCCTATCGGATTCGAACCAATGACCACTCGGTTATGAGCCGAGCGCTCTAACCAGACTGAGCTAAGGGCCCTCGTACGGTGCTATCCTCGGATACCCCTTTAGCGTTGCTTTGTCGGGTCACTCCGACACCGACGGACGGCACTCACACTACTCACGGAAGCGAGTCACGAGAACGCCGTCGCCAGGACTCGAACCTGGGACCACCTCGTTAACAGCGAGGTGCTCTACCATCTGAGCTACGACGGCTTACTGTAGTTTCCTCTATCCGGGAGAGTTTGAAAGCGGTTTCGTTTCGGTCGGTCGGCTGACTAGTGATAGCACGCGACATCGACATCTCTGGTATCGGATCTCGACGACCGGTCGAAGGAGACGGGCTGCCGGCGCCGATCGACAGACGAAGCTGGTCATCGGAAGTCCCAGTACGCCGCTTTCGGATGTGAGCCACGAAAGAAGGGGGACGCCGTCGCCAGGGCTCGAACCTGGGACCACCTCGTTAACAGCGAGGTGCTCTACCATCTGAGCTACGACGGCTCGGTGCATCTCCACGTATTCGAGGTTATTTGAAAGTGTTTTCGCTTTCAGTCGTCGTCTGCCGGTCTCACTCGGCGCAGCCGACACCGACATCCTTTCGCCGTCGCCCGGGGAAATCCGGGATATGACCACCGAGGAGGACGTCGAAGACCTCGCGACCGTCGTCGCCCGCGTCCGCGAGCGCATCGACCCCGACCCCGCGGAGCGCGAGCGGCTCGCGGCGGCGGCGGCCGCCCTCTCAGAGCGCGTCCGGGAGGCGCTCGCGGACCGTCCCGTGACGGCCGACGTCGTGCAGGTCGGGAGTACCGCTCGGGGGACGTGGCTCGCGGGCGACCGCGACATCGACCTCTTCGTCCGCTTCCCGCCGGAGCTCTCTCGCGAGGAACTGGAGCGGTTCGGACTCGACGTCGGTCGGGAGGTGCTCCCGGACGGCCACGAGGAGTTCGCCGAACACCCCTACGTCAAAGGCGAATTCGAGGGGTTCGACGTCGACCTCGTCCCCTGCTACGACGTCCCCGCCGCGACCGACATCCGCTCTGCGGTCGACAGAACGCCCTTTCACAACGCCTACCTCCTCGACCGACTCGACGACGACCTCGCCGCCGACGTCCGCGTGTTCAAACGGTTCCTGAAGGGGATCGGTGCCTACGGCAGCGACCTCCGGACCAAGGGGTTCTCGGGCTACCTCGCGGAGCTGCTCGTCCTCGAGTACGGCGGGTTCGAACCGCTCGTCGCGGCCGCCGCCGACTGGCATCCCCCCGTCGAGTGCGACCCCGAAGGCCACGGCCGTCGATCGTTCTCCGACCCGCTCGTCGTCGTCGACCCGACCGACCCCGAGCGCAACGTCGCCGCCGTGCTCTCGGCGGAGAACGTCGCTCGCCTCCAACACTACGCCCGCGAGTTGCTCGCCGACCCTCGTGAGGAGTTGTTCTTCCCGCCCGAACGCCCTCCGATGACTACCGAGGAACTCAGGGCACAACTCGACCGTCGTCGGACCACCCCCGTCGCCGTCGCCTTCGACGCGCCGGCCGTCGTCGAAGATCAACTCTACCCGCAGTTAGAGAAGTCGCTCGACGGCGTCGTCTCCGAACTCGACCGTCGAGGGTTCGAACCGCTGCGAGCGACGGCGTTCGCCAGCGAAACCGGAGACGAAGGCGAGACTGCGTTCGGCCGCGCGGTACTCTTCGTCGAGCTCGGCGTCGACACGCTTCCGGCGATACAGCGACACGACGGCCCGCCCGTCCACGTCCGACAGCACGCGACGGGGTTCTACGAGAAGTACGCCGACGCCGACGTCTACGGCCCGTTTCTCGACGGCGGTCGCTACGTCGTCGAACGCGAACGCGAGTTCACCACGCCGCGAGCGTTCCTCGAGAGCGACGCGCTGTTCGACGTCGCGCTCGGCGCACAGATCGAAGGGCAGCTAGAAGATGCGTACACAGTTCTCGTCGACGAAGACGTCGTCGTGCTCGCCGAGGAGTTCGCTGCGGAGCTTCGAGCCTACTTCGAGCCGAGACCGTGAGTCGACCGGAGCTCCGCGACCAGCTCCTCCGTGTTCTCGTCGGGCGAGTCGTCGGGCTCCATCGGTTCGCGACCGTCGAACGTCTCGTGGACCGTCGCGACGCCCTCTGAGAGCGTGTCGAGTCCGTAGCCCCCCTCGAGCACGAAACACAGTGCGGCGTCGATCTCGTCGGCGAGACGGCGAACCCGGTCGGTCATCAGTGCGTAGCCCTCCGTCGAGACGCGCATTCGGGAGATAGGGTCGTGTCGGTGGGCGTCGAACCCGGCCGAGACGACGAGCAGATCGGGGTCGAACCGGTCGAGTGCGGGCGCGAGCAGGTCGTCGATGGTGAAGAGGTAGTCCGCGTCGCCCTTCCCGGCGGGAAGCGGCACGTTCAGCGTCGTCCCCTCGCCGTCGCCGTCGCCGATCTCGTCGGCCTCGCCCGTCCCGGGGTAGAGGCCGTCCTCGTGGATCGAGGCGTAGAAGACGTCGCTGCGGTCGTAGAAGATGTCCTGTGTCCCGTTGCCGTGGTGGACGTCCCAGTCGAAGATGGCGACGCGCTCGGCCAGGCCGTCGTCGAGGACGTCCTGTGCGGCGACGGCGGCGTTGTTGAAGAAACAGAAGCCCATCGCGTCGTCGCCGACGGCGTGGTGTCCCGGCGGCCGACCGAGTGCGAAGGGGGTCTGCCGCCCCGTGTTCCCGTCGAGGGCCTCGCGGGCCGCCCACTGTGAGAGCCCCGCGCTCTGGAGTGCGGCGTCCCACGTCTCGTCGCTGGCGACGGTGTCGGGGTCCCAGTTGCCGCCACCGCTCGCGCAGAACTGCTTGACCTCCTCGACGTAGTCTGCGTCGTGGACGGCGGCTACAGCGTCCTCCGTGGCCGGGTCAGCGTCGACGTACTCGACGCCGTGGCGTTTCGCCAGCCCACGCTTGATCGCCCGCAGTCGGTCGGCCGTCTCCGGATGTCGGGCACCGGTGTCGTGTTCGAGACAGGTGTCGCTGTAGCCGAAGCGCATTATTCGAAGAGGGAGAAGTACGTCTCGATGTCTTCGGCCTGGATGGTTCTCCGGTCGGCGTGGTGGGCGAGTTTGGCGGCCGCGCTGGCGACGTTGTCGGCGTAATCTTCGAGGATGTCCGCCAGCGCGATGCGCGCACTCATCGACACGCGGTACCGGTCGTCGATCTCGAGGCGGGCGATCCGGTCGACCGGCGCGATGGGGAGTTCGAGGTCCGCGCGCTCGACGACCTGTTCGACGCCGAAGTCCTCGGCCATCAGCGTCTTTCGACCGTCGTCGGTCGCGTGTACTGCGGCGTCCTTCGCGAGGACCGCGCCGTGTTGCTGAATGCGACGCGCGAGCTCCTCGGCAGCGTCCGCACTGACCCGGAGATTGCCGGCGTTGCGCCGGATGATAGTGTCCACCGGGGCGAACGGCAGCTCAACACTCATACCCACATACCGGTCCGTGCGCTGTATAATCCTTTCCGTTAAGGCCCTTTCCGCAGTCGAGACGCGGGCTGCTCAGCCCTCGCCGCGTCGTTGGGCAGTCGAAGGCGGGACGGGGCCGACTCAGAACACGTCGTCGGCGTCGATGGTACCGTCGCGGAGCGTCCCGCGGACGGTGATCTCCTCGCCGAGTCGAAGCCGCGCGTCCGTCCGAACGCTGCGCGTCTTCGTCCCGTTGTCGAGGACGACCGGACTCCCCGCCTGGACGACCGTCCCGGTGAACTCGACGGTCTCGCCGTCCGCGTCGTCGGCCTTCGTCGCGACCGCCGCGGCCGTGCCGGAGCCGGTCGTGCTCGCGCTCTCGGCGGTCGTCGTCTCGGCGTCACCGTCCGTCTCGGACGCGTCGTCGGACCCGCCGAAGGCGTCGAGCCCCTGTTCGCTCCGCCCGGCTGCGGCGGTCGAGTCGTTTCCACCGTCGGCGTCGCCGTCGCCGACGCTGTCGCGCGTGACGCTCACCGTCGAGCGCCAGCCCGCGGAGGCCTCGAGGTCGTCCTGCCAACCGTCTTTGATCTCGACGTCCGTGAAGACGACGTGATCCGCGAGATCGACGTCGGTGTCGGCCTTCTCGCCCCAGAGCGCGACGCGGATCTCGCCCGTCTCGTCTTTGACGCGGACGTTCCGCACCTGTCCCTGCGAGCCGTCGTCGCGGTCGAACGTGCGCTTGGGGTCGGTCCCGATGACGCCGCCGGCGATGTCGACCGTCTGTCCGATCTCCAGCGACCCGATGTCGGCGGTGTCGGGGACGTACTGGACCTTCTCCTCGAGTTCCTCGACCGCGCCGCGCGAGCCGACGTGGAGTTCGAGCGACCCGTCCCGTTCGCGGACGTAGCCGTCGACGACCTCGACCGTCCCGTCGGCGTCGAGTTCGTCGGCACGGTCGGCCTGCTCGTCCCAGAGCGTCACCCGCACGCGACCCGTCTCGTCACCGACCGTCAAGTTGGCGACGCGGCCCTCCGAGCCGTCGTCGCGGTCGAACGTCCGGATCTCGGAGGTGTCGAGCACCTTCCCCTTGAGGTTGACGTCGGAGAGGCCGAGCGAGAGGTCCTCGACCTGGTAGCTGTCGAGCACCTGGACGTCGACCTCCTCGTCGGGGGCGGGTTCGGCCTTGTCGACGCTGACCTCGACGCCGTTGAACCCGTCTTTCGGACGGCCGGCGACGCGGAGCACTTCGCCCACCTCGAGGCTGTCGACGACGTCCACCGCCATCTCGTCCCAGAAGGAGACGCGGAGTCGACCGGTCTCGTCGGCGACCTCGACGTTGACCACGCGGCCGTCCTCGTCCTCGCCGTCGCGCTCGAACGTTCGCAGTTCGCCGATGCTGACCACCTTCGCGAGGAACTTCACCTCGTCCATGCCCGGTTCGACGTCGGCGATGCCGCTCACCTCGCCACCCTGGTCTGTCAGTTCGTGGGCGATGAGCATCGCCGCCGTCTCGTCGTCCGCGAGCCCCCCCATCTGTTCGACTTTCTCCTCGACTGCCGCCTCGAACTCCTCGAAAGAAACCTCCGTTTCGAGGTCCTCGTAGACGTCCTCTATCGCGCCCATAATCGTGTAGCCAAGCAAGGTGAGCGCGCGCTTAAGCGTTGTCCTTGTCGAGACGACTCGTCGCCGTCTGGCGGTTTTTGCTGCCGTCTACGTGGACTGTCCGGTGTCGTGACCATACCGCGTCTGGCCGCGAACTCGCTCAAAAAGGTTCGGACGGTGCTCCCGACGAGCGCGAGGTGACTACCATCGCTCCCGAACGGCTACTGGTCGGCCGTAGCGACGGTCGTCCGCTCGCCCATGCTCTCGTGGACGACGTCGACCGTCGCCGGCAGGTCGCCCTCGAAACTCACCGTCGCCTCGTAGCCGCGCTGGACGAGCGCCTGCGTGCAGACGTCGCCACCCTGTTCTTCCGTGGTGACGACGACCGTCAGCGTGTCTCCGTCCATCGTGACGTCGCCGAGGACGGGCTGGTGACAGCCGTTCGGCCCCTGGATACAGCCGGTGACGACGACGTCGGGCGACTCGAAGGCGACGCTCGCCGTCCCCACCTCCGAGCAGTCGCCGGTGGCCTCGAGGCTGCTCGACGCGACCGACCCCGGTTTCTCCGTCGACGTGGGGGTGTCTGTGGGTTCGTCGGTCGTCGGCTCGTCGGTCGGGGGTTCGGACGTCGACCCGTCCGTCTCAGTGCCCGGAGTCGTCCCGTCTGCCGGCGTCTCAGACGGCGTGTCGGTCGGTTCGTCCGTCTCAGTACCCGTGTTCGACCCGTCGCCGCCCGGTGCGTCCCCGTTCGCGAGACAGCCAGCGATCGACCCGACGCCCAGCGTCGCCGTTGCCGTTCGCAGGAACGTTCGACGTTTCATACTCCACCTTCGATGGGTGATTTCAAAGACCTTCTGTAGAGTCAAAAAACTCTTTGTGCCTCCGCTGGCCCGTTCACTGTCTCGCGCTCGTCCCGCCGCTCGAGCACGACGCCGTCGTGCGATTCTCTCCCGTGCGTACGTGCTGACACACGGCGTCTATACCGGGGGGCTTAAGTAAGTGGGTCGAATTGGTAGAGTTGCAGACGCAGTGCGAGACTGCGTGAAAGCACACATGTCCTGGTAGGGTAGTGGACTATCCTCTTGGCTTGCGGAGCCAGGGACCGGAGTTCAAATCTCCGTCAGGACGTTCACTTCGTTCGCGACCTGACTTGCCCCACGCTCGCGTCCGCTCGCGTGGGACTCCGTCAGGACGTTTCTCTCGGAAAACTACACTCGCGAGAGACCTCCGTGTCTCTCGTACGATTCTGTTTCCCGTACGAACTCAACACGGAGATTCGAGCAGGGAGCGGCTTCGCCGCGAGCGGGAGCCTCGGTCCTGTACGGTCGAGATACGATTCGTTCAGGGCGAGTCGGAGGGACGTACAGCCCTCGCTAACCGGGTCAACGGGTAGTCGAATCGACGACTCGGTGGAGGGGCGAGCGGCTCAGTCCTCTCGGACGCGGGGACGAGAGACGTCTCGTTCGGGTGGACGGCGGGTGACGCTGGGGCGCGTTGAACGCGTCGACCGCTTGGGGGGGCGACTCGACAGGCGGAGCCGACGGCTACGCTTCGGGGCGGGTCGCTGTTTGCCGAGCCACGCCTGGTGGCAGGTCGGACAGTAGTAGCCGTGGTAACCGTTCGTGCTCAGATACGTTGCTCCGCAGTCGATGCAGGTCGGATGGAGGTTCATCGACCGACACCCGGACGAGTCGTTCGAAGGGCGATGCTTGCCATGTGGTATCACACAGGATGCTGTCGGTCGCGCAGCGATATATGTATTCTCGTCGTGTCCGTCTGGTAGCTCTCTCCTAACGGCCGAGAGCGCTTCGCGAACCGTTTTAGGTCGCTGCCGAGAAGGGAGAGTATGGACGACATCCTCCGGGCGGGTGTCGCCGTCTACAACGCCGGCGAGCACCACGCCGCCCACGACGCCTGGGAGGCTCACTGGCTCGAACTGGAGCGGGGGAGCGACGACGAACGGTTCCTCCACGGACTCATCCAGTTCACCGCCGCCGTCTACCACGCGCGGCGGGGCAACTGGTCGGGTGCGACGGGACTCGCCGAGAGCGCACGCGAGTATCTCGCCGTTCTCCCGGGGACCTACCGCGGCGTCGACGTCGACGCGGTTCGGACCGCGCTCGCGTCGCTTCAGATCGACCCCGAACGGATCGAGCGGGCGCGACCGCCGTCGCTGACGATCGACGGCGACGTGCTGACACCCCGCGATCTGGAGTTCGAGGCCGCTTCGGTCGCCGCGGAGGTGCTCGCAGACGAGTACGACCAGTACGACGAGGCCGTCGTCGCCGCCGGTGTCGAGTTCGCACGCGAGGAGTTGGGGAGCGCACGGACGCGGTTCATCACCTTCGTGATGGACTTCGCGGCCGACGAGACCCACCGCGACGTCATCTACCAGCGGCTGTCGGAACACGTCGAGCGACGACGACAGAAGGCGAGCGACGTCACCGGGCTGTTCGACTGAGAGGTCACTGGTTCTTCGGGTGCTGTTCGAACTCCGCGGAGTTGTCGACGGGGTCGTAGCCGAGCACTTTGCGCGCGCGGTCGATAGAGTAGTACTTGCGCTCGTTGTCGCTGATGCCGTAGACGACCTCGTAGCCGTAATCAGCCTGGAGACAGCGGTCGAAGAGATGCGCACAGTCGCGGTAGGAGAGCCACATCGCCTGGCCGCGCTCGTAGTTCCACGGCGGGTGGCCGCGCGTGAGGTTGCCGATGCGGACGCAGACGACCGAGAGGTCGTGGTTGTCGTGGTAGTAGCGACCGAGTATCTCGCCCGACGCCTTGCTCACGCCGTACAGGTTGCTTGGACGGGGGGCTTCGGTCCCGTCGAGACGGTACTCGTCGTGCGGGCGGTACAGGTCGGGCGTGCGGTCGTCGGTCTCGTAGGCACCGACTGCGTGGTTCGACGAGGCGAACGCGACCTTCTCGACGCCCGCTTCGACGGCGGCCGCGAAGATCGTGTGCGTGCCGTCGATGTTGTTGCGGAGCACGCTGTCCCACGGTGCTTCGGGACGCGGGTCGCCCGCGAGGTGGATGATCCCGCCGACGCCGTCGACGGCCTCCAGCACGGCGTCGTCGTCGGTGACGTCTGCGACGTAGACGGCGTCGTCGCCGACGCTCTCGGGGATCTTCTCGCGCGGAAGCGGTTCGCGGTCCAGCAGTCGCCAGTCGTAGTCGTCGGCGAGATCGCGCAGGATGGCCTGGCCAACGCGTCCGCCGGCACCCGTGAGCAGAACCGGGTCGTCCATTCAGGAGCATATTGGAGAGTCAGAGGCTAAGTAACGTCCGGTTCTGTCCTGCGACTCGACAGAATTTAGCGACGTGGCACCGACTCGACAGCCATGCCGACAGACGCACACGAGGCGTGTTTCGAGGCGGGCATCAAGTTCGGGACCCTCTATCACCAGTTCGCGGGCACGCCGGTCAGCCCCGCCTCTGCTCGCAGTCTGGAGACGGCGATGGCCGAGGCGATCGAGAACCAACCGCACTGTGCGGCCGTCGACGTCGACATCCTCGACGACGTCCTCGCAGAGGCGCTCGCCGCCCAGTCGGCCGACTACACCGAACTCACGGGGCGGTTCATGGAGGTCCGGATGCGCGTCGAGTACGAGGGCGTCACCGTCCACACCGAGATGGAGATGGAGGGCGACTACCCGCTGATGAAACTCGTGTCTGTCGACGAATAGGTGCGACGAGTTCGACTATCTGGACGGGCGACTCCCCCGATTTCACTTTCACTTTCGGGCGCGTTTTTAAATGGGGGAAGGACAAAAAGAGGGCTATGAGTAGTCAGTCGACGCTCGAGAACGACGATCTGTTCGGCGAAGCAGCGGCCGAGATGCGCGCGGACGTCGAGACGCATCTCCAGCAGGCGTGGGCGGAGCTGCCGGACAGCGACGAAATCTGGAACACGGAGGCTGACAACGTCCTCGGCGTCCTCAACGGACTGCGCTCGGGACTCGACGCCGGCGACGCCGAGGAGCACCTCCGACAGGCGAAGAAGTGGTACACGATGGGCGAGCGGGCGGACGCCTTCGAGGACGCAGACGACCTCGTCGAGGAGATTCAGGCCGTCGAGGAGGTCATCGAGATGCTCGAGGACGCCCGTGAGCAGGTCGGCGGACTGACGAGCACGATGCCCCAACTCCGCGGTGCACTCGACGAGGCAGACGAGGCACGCGAGGCACGCGAGGCACGCGAGGACGCGACGGGCGACGCGGACGAGGAGAGCGAGGAGGACGCGGCGGCGGCAGACGACGAGTCGGAGACCGACGACGCGGACGAGACCGACGAAGAAGACGAAGCGGACGAAGAAGACGAAGAGTAGCGCGGTTCAGCGGTGTTCGGGTCGAGTGACGTCCCGCGTCGCGACGGTCTCGAGCAGCCGCACGAGTGACTCCTGTGCGAGCGTCAGCAACGTCTCTCCGCGGTCGGCGTCGCCGTCGGCAGGGTCGCCGACGACGCCGTTGTTGGTGAACTCCGCCGAGTCGTGCGCGAGGTTGACGTAGGAGGTCCACTCGCCCCACCCGTCGGAAGCGCCCGCGCGGGCCTCCTCGATGCGATCCTCGTGGACGGTCTCCGGTGCGAGGTGGCGGAGCATCGCCGTCTCCAGCGGGCCGCCGTGACCCATGTCACTGGAGTGGTCGCCGACTGCCTCGAACCAGGTGAAGGCGACGGCGTAAGCGTCGTCGTGACGTGAGACGGTCCCCGTGATCTCCTCGAGTGCGTCGACGTTTCCGCCGTGGCCGTTGACGACGATCACCCGGTCGAACCCGTGGCTGGCGAGGCTCTGGACCGTCTCGCGGACGTACGAGCGGAAGGTGTCCGGTGAGACCCACAGCGTCCCCGTGAACTGGCGGTGCTCTTCGGCGACGCCGACGGGGATGGCGGGGGCGACGACGACCTCGCCGTCGTAGGCGTCGGCGGCGGCGTCGGCGACGGCGGTCGCGGTGACGGTGTCCGTGCCGAGCGGTGCGTGCGGGCCGTGCTGTTCGGTACTGCCGACCGGGAGGAGCGCGAGGTCGGTGTCGCAGTCGTCGACGTCGGTCCAGGTGGCCGCTGCGAGCTGCATACCGACCGCAGAAGAGCGAGCGACTTGTAAGCCGCGGTGCGGACGACGGCCACAGGCTGTTTCAACTCCGGCGGCGTAGCTGAGGCTGCATGACCGACAGCGATTCCGACGACCGCGAGCATGGTGTCGACTTCGGCGACCTCGACGACGAGCTGGACTCCCACGACTACCCCGCGTCGAAGGACGACCTCGTCGCGGAGTACGGTGACCGCGAACTCGACCTCCCGAAGGGCGAGATGACGTTCGAGGAGGCCCTCGAGGGGTACGAACCGACCGACGGAGAGTTCCAGGACGCCGACGACGTCCGATCGGCGGTGAAGAACATGGTCGACACCGAGGCCGTCGGACGGGAAGGGTACAGCGACCGCGGCGTCGAGAGCGAGACGACCGACGAGACCGACACCAACGAGTCGGTCTGACTGACGGGATCGGACTCTTCTCGACCGTCTCGGACCGAGCGTCACAGACCGTCTCGGGTCAGAGGGGTTATCGTCGCGGTTCGTCGATTCTCTTCCTGAGAATCGAACCTGTGGCCCACCGGTGATCACTCGTCTTCTGGCCGACGACGATAACCCCTCTCAGTCGTCGCTCTCGGCTTCGGTTCGGGCCTGTCGACGACTCGCGCGTTCGATGAACTCCTCGGGAAGTTCGTCGATCTCGCCGGCCTGCACGCCCCAGAGGTGGGCGTAGAGACCGTCCTCCGACAACAGGTCGTCGTGACTCCCGCGTTCGACGATGCGGCCGTCCTCGAGGACGACGATCTGGTCGGCGTCTTTGATCGTCGAGAGGCGGTGGGCGATGGCGAACGTCGTCCGGTCCTCGGTGAGTCGGTCCAGCGAGCGCTGGATGAGCATCTCCGTCTCCGTGTCGACGTCGGAGGTCGCCTCGTCGAGCACGAGGATCTCGGGGTCTTTCAGGATGGCACGGGCGATGGAGAGTCGCTGACGCTGCCCGCCGGAGAGTTTCACGCCGCGTTCGCCGATCTCCGTGTCGTAGCCGTCGGGGAGGTTCCGAATGAAGTCGTGAGCTTCGGCGGCTTTGGCGGCCTCGACTATCTCCTCCTCGCTGGCGTCGAACGTGCCGTAGGCGATGTTCTCCTCGACCGTCCCGTAGAACATGAACGTCTCCTGGCTGACGTAGCCGACGGCCTGGCGGAGACTCGGGATCGTCACGTCGCGGAGGTCCTGACCGTCGACGGTGATCGCCCCCTCGTCGACGTCGTACATTCGGAGGAGGAGCTTCAGGACGGTCGACTTTCCCGCACCTGTCGGTCCGACCAGCGCGAGCGTCTCGCCGCCCTCGACGGTGAACGAGACGTCCTCGACGATCGTCTCGCTCTCGTCGTAGCCGAAGGTGACGTCGTCGTACTCGACGCGCCCCTCGGAGACGACGAGGTCGTCGGCGTCCGGTTCCTCGACGATGCGCGACGGTTCGTCCATCAGCCCGAAGATGCGGGCGCTGGAGGCGCGAGCGCGCTGGTACATGTTGATAATCTGTCCGAACTGCGCCATCGGCCAGACGAACTGCTGGGTGAGCAGGATGAACGTCGCGAACTCCCCGATCTCGAGCGTTCCGGTGAACGGGCCGGGGCCCTCGCCGGTGAGCACCCAGAGTCCGCCGACGAGGAACGTGGCGGCGAAACCGATACCGGCGATGATCCGCAGAGCGGGGAAGAACTTGATGCGGGTGTTGATCGCCCCCCAGTTGGCGTCGAAGTAGTCCATCGAGGCGTCGTCGACGCGGTCGGACTCGAACGTCTCCGTGTTCGAGGTCTTGATCACCTGGATGCCGCCGAGGTTGTTCTCCAGTCGCGAGTTCATCTGTCCGACCGAGGAGCGCACGTCGCTGTACTTCGGCTGGATGATCTCGATGAACTTCCAGGTGAACAGCGCGATGACCGGCACCGGGAGCAGGGCGACGAGTGCCAACTGCCAGTTGTAGGACATCAGGATGGCCGCGATGGCGACGACCATCACCGACAGCCGGAAGAAGGAGTTCATCCCGTCGTTGAGAAAGCGTTCCAGACGGTTGACGTCGTTCGAGAGGATGGACATCATCTCGCCGGTCTGTTTGTCGGCGAAGAAGTCCATGTTCAGCCGCTGCATCTTGTCGTACGTGTCGGTACGGATGTCGTGTTGGATCTCCTGTGCGAAGGAGTTCCAGCCCCAGTTTCGCACCCAGTGAAACGCCGCCCCGCCGAAGAAGCCGACGCCGATGAGTCCGACCGCGAAGAAGAACTGGCCGGTCTTGTCGGCGGGGACGTACGGCGCGATCCACGCCTCCGGGACGAGCGGGAACCCGCCGGCGAACGACTTCGTGTCCCGGAAGATGGCGTCGATCGCCAGCCCGAGGATGACGGGAGGAAAGAGGTCGAGGACGCGAGCGGCGATACTCGCGACGACGCCGACGACGAACTGGAAGGCGTTGTCGCCGCCGTAGACCGTGAACAACCGACGCATCGGGTTCTCGGCCCGTTCGCGTTGTTCCTCGAAGGGGTCGTCTTCGTCGGAGGAGAGACTCATTGTACTGTCGCCGGGCCGAGCGAACAAAAGTGGTTCCCTACGAATCGAAACTCCGTCTCTTCGAGGAGCGTCGAACCGAGTGCACTCGGCGAGAAATTCTCGGTGGCTCCGCTCGCGGAGCGACGGTCGCGTTCTCAGGCGTCGCGTTTGACGATCGGAGTGAGCGTCAACGCGTAGACGGCGTCACAGCCGGAGCAGCGAACGCGCGTCGTGATCTCCTCGTCGTCTCCCCGCGTGAAGTCTGAAACCTGTTCCCCACACCCACAGTCGAACTGAAACTCCATCTATGCACCCACTCGATCTTCTCATCGAATCATCATATCACTTTCGTCTCCGAGGGCTGTCACCAGCGGTCGCTGGCGGCGCGACGGGATCGGTGAAGTGGCCGCGGCCGACGAGGAGACAGGGACGCTCCGGTCGACGGCTACAGCACTCGCGACTCGATCTCCGGGTCGATATCCGCGTCGGCGAGGTCCCGTCGGATCCGCTCGCGGAGGGGTTCCGGGACCGTGTCGCGGCCGACGGGGACTGCGGTCTCCCCGTCGTCTTTCACCTTCCAGTAGAGGACGCAGTCGCTGGGCGCGTAGTACTCGACACTGTATCGGTCGTCGGCACCCCGGTAGTGGACGCGTGCCGCGAACCCTTCGGCGTGCCATCCGTCGAGAGTAGAGAGAGCGTCGACGCTATCCATATCTTCTCTCTGTCTCCCGGGGGACGAGGCGGTTTCGGTCCCTCACTCGTCGACGCGGACGTGGTCGCCGACCTCGATGCCGTTGTCGCGGGTGTAGTTGTACGGGACCTCGAGCACGTACTTCCCGGTCCCCTCGTACCGAGTCAGCTGTCCGTCGTTCGCGTCTTCGACCGGCGCGTGGTGGATCGCCGTGATGGTGCCGTTGGCGTCGACGAAGACGATGTCGATGGGGAACGCCATCTCCCGCATGACGTAGGTTCGCTGGCTCTCCGAGTCGTGGACGAACAGCATCCCTTCGTCCGCGTCCAGCGACTCGGTGTCGCTCAGCCCGGTGTATCGCTTCTCGAAGGTGTCGGAGACGCGGGCGTCGACCGTCGCCAGCGTGTCGCACGTCCCGTCCTCGACGACGGTGACGGTCGTCCGTTCGTACTCGCCGTCGGCGAGATAGCCGAGATCGTACGCTGCGACGCCGCCGACGGTGAGGAGGAGGACGGCAGCGATCGCGACGAGGCTCCGAGAGGACATGAACGACAGAACGGGCGACACGGGAGTAAGCGTTCCGGGACAGAAAGTAACCGTTATGGGTGCGGCCCGGATTTGTCGGGGTACGGGCTCGTGGTCTAGCTGGTTATGACGCGGCCTTTACAAGGCCGAAATCGGTGGTTCGAATCCGCCCGAGCCCATGTGAGTGTCTCGAGCGACAGCGAGGGGCCGAACTTCCACGCGAGAAGGATTCGAACTAGAGAGCGAACGGAGTGAGCGACCGTGGTTCGAATCCGCCCGAGCCCACTTCTGACGGCACGACACGACGAACGGAGTGAGGAGTCTGTGCTGCCCGAGTGGGCGACGTGGATTCCGAACTCAGCGAGACGAACGAAGTGAGCTCGCCCCAGTTCGAATCCGCCCGAGCCCACTCCAATCCGCGAGCGACAGCGAGCGGTGTTTCGTGTACTGAGGGCGGTTCGAAGCAGGGAGCGAACGAAGTGAGCGACCGTGGTTCGAATCCGCCCGAGCCCACTCCAATCCGCGAGCAGTAAGCGCCGAATCGAGTCCCGAGGAGAGAACTGGACGACCGAAGACACACCCGCGAACAGCGGTCGCTCGGGGGAGTGACTCGGCTCGAAAAACGAAGTCACGTCGAGTCGCCGTGTGGCGACGGGACGAAACAGTTACTGGCGAACGACGTTCGTCGCGCGCGGGCCCTTCGGGGCCTGTTCGATGTCGAACTCGATCTCGGTTCCTTCCGTGAGGTCCTCGCCGCCAACGTCTTCCATGTGGAAGAACACGTCGTCGTCTGCGTCGTCCGTCGAGATGAAACCGTAACCGCCTGTGTCGTTGAAGAAGTCGACCTTACCGTTTGCCATTGCGACTGAACACAGACCGACGCGACGGATAAGGGTTTGCATTCGTCTACAAAAGACGAGATCTACTTTACGAAAATCTAAACGACCCTCTTGGTCGTGTTCAAACGTCTAAATCAGACGTTCTGCGCTGATACGGTGGTCACGTCGTCACAACGACGGCGAACTTCCGTGGTATCGGCAGTTCTCACTGCGAGCGACCCCAGGTGATCTCGTCCGTCAACTGTGGACTTACGCTCTGTCGGCCCGATCGAGCAGTTCGTCGAACAGGTCGGACACTCGACGTTCGATCTCGTCGCGGATCGCTCGAACCGCTTCGAGGTCCCGTCCGTCGGGGTCGTCGAGACCCCAGTCGCGGTTCTCGCCGCTCCAAGTCGCCGGACAGACGTCCTGCGCCGAACAGCCCATCGTGACGACGTAGTCGGTCTCTGCGAGTTCCGCGGGCGTGATCTCGCGGGGCGTCCGCTCGGCGAGGTCGACGTCGACCTCCCGCATCACCCGGACGACCTCGTCGTGAACGTGGTCCGCCGGTCGCGTGCCGCCGGTGAGAACCTCGATCTCGTCTTCGACACGCCGTCGTTCCCGCTCTCGTTCGGCGAACGCGGTGGCCATCTGACTCCGCCCCGCGTTCTGCACACAGACGAATGCGACTTTCACGGGAACCGTTCTCGCGAGGACCGACAAATCGGTTGCGCTCAGAATCTATCGAGCGAGACGTTGTCACAGAGAGATTCCCGAACGTGACGGACGGGCGAACGTGTGGTCGGCGGAGCGAGCACGTGGCCGGAGTTCGGCGCCGGAGGCGTCGTCACCGGTCGTCGCGCTGGAGGCGTTCCTTCCGGCGCTCGAACTCCTCTTCGTCAAGCTCGCCGCGGGCGAACGCCGTCCGGAGTTCCTCCATCGCTGTGTCGGTCTGCGCGCCGGTGAGTGCCCTGTACCCGAGGTAGCCGAGTCCGACGACGAGCGCGACCACCAGGAGCTGCCCGAGGAGCCCGACGAACAGCATCCACCCGGGGGTGTTCGCGCCGTACATCCACCCCATCATCGGTCCGCCGAACCCCATCATCCGACCGCCCATGAACAGGCCGGGGAGGAAGACGAGCAGTGCGAGCGCAATCAGCGCGGCGACGATCAGTCTGTTAGTCGTTGTCGTTGTAGCCATCGTAGCTCACCACCCGGAGACGACTGACGGTCGTCTCCTCGTCTCTAGATACGGGGTGGACGTTTACCCCACTTTTCGTTGGGATTCCAGTCTCTTCTGCCCGCGATACTTTCGAAACCGAGGTGAGACGGGACGCTCGCTCCCCCTCGACGAACCGGACGTACCCGTCGAACGAAGCGAAGTCGACAACGGTTTTCGCCTGGGGGTCACAGCGGCGGTATGGTCGGGTCACGGACGCTCACTGCACTCGCCGGACTTCTCGCGAGTCTGATCGTCAGCGTCGTCGCCTACGTCTACTTCGATACGTTCCTGTTGTTCCTGTTTCTCCCGTTCGTCCCGTTTCTGTTCCGCCGACGCGGTAGCACCGGCCGCTCTCCACGTGTGAAGGAGTGTCCCGTCTGCGGGTTCCGCACTCGGGACCCCGAGTACCACAACTGTCCGCGCGACGGGACCGAACTCAACGACGCGACCGAGAGCCGGTGACGGCCGCCGGGACGCCTCGGCACGACCGCTCACGCCGTCGCGGTCAACCGCTCGCGTTCGGTCCGCAGGATGTGCTCCCAGACACCGAACAGCGCGCTGTTCAGCCCGTAGGCGTCGTCGATGTCGCGAACCCACGCGTCGTCGGCGAACAGTAGTCCCTGGAACCGTCTGACGTCCGCCGAGAGCGTCTCTCGCCGCCCGGTGTAGTAGGCGACCGTCTCCTCGCGGGTCCGTTCGACCAGCGAGGCCGGAACGTCGATCCCCGAGTGACGGGCGACGTAGACGAACCACTCCAGGTGGATGAGCGCGTCCGCGAGGACGAACCGGTCGACGAAGCCGTCGACGGTCGAGAGCGGCGAGCGCCCCCCGACGTAGACGTCACGTGGGCGGCTGAACCGCGGGACCGAGAGGTGGTCGAGTTCCGCCGCGTACTCGCGGGCGACCGCGCGCAGTCGGTAGTCGGCGAACTGGACGAACGGGGCGAGCGCGAGTTCGTACCACAGCGGCATCCACTCGCAGAACGGGTCGGAGAAGACGGCGTCGGCGAGGAGGTCGGCGGCGACGGAGCGGGCGAGTTCGGGCCGGAGGTCGGTGTCGCCGGCACGCATCGCGTCGGTCGCTTCGCGGGCGTCGGCCGCGAACGTGCCGGTGTCGAACCCCATCCCCGTCGAGACGGTGTGGACGTACTCCGCGCCGATACGGTACCAGTCGGCGAACTCCGAAGGCGAGTCGAGTTCGAGAAGCGAGAGGACAGACACACGAGCCGGTTCGGACTCGACGGAGGTATCGCTGTCGGCGGCGGTCGACCAGCGTCGCCGCCGAGGGCGACGCCGACCGTTCAGTCGTCCGCGCCCGTCTCGGTCTTCGGGTCGCTCCCGAGCGCCGTCGCACCCGACGCCTGCGGGTTCAGCGACTCGCCGCGGATCAAGTTTCCGAAGACGACGTTGGCGAACTGGACGACGAGGACGGCGGCCAGCGGGCCGAGAAAGAGCCCGTACCAGCCGAACAGCGCCGTCCCGAGCACGTACGCGAAGAGGATGAGCCCCCGGTGGAGCGTCTGCCCCGAGATGATGGGTCGCAACACCGCCTGCGGGAGGAAGTCGAGGACGACGAACGCGACGACGACGAAGACGACCGGAAACCAGAGGACGCCGCTCGCGTCGGACTGCATCGCCTGAATCCCCAGCCACGCCGCGACTGGGAGGTAGACGACCTTCCCGACGACGAGCGGGATGAACGTCGCCAGCCCCGTGAGGACGGCCAGCAGCGTGGGGAACGGCACCGACAGCGACTCCGGCGAGACGTAGGCGAGTCCGTTGTAGACGACGACCGAGACGACCGTGACGAGCAGCACCGTCAACACGTTGCCGAAGTAGACGGTCTCGAGGTCGCGGTCGACGGCCGTGAGGTAGGCGTAGGCGGGCGTGTGTTCGCCGCCGACCTCCGCGCGGAACCACTGTTCCAGTCGGTCGCCGTCGCGGAAGAGGAAGAACGCGAACGTCAACGCGAGCGTGAGATGGAGCAGTCCGGTGCCGACGGCACCGAGCGTCTTGAGAGCCGTGTCGACGCCGCTCTGGAGCTGCGGGAGCTGTCCCAGTTGGCCGACGAACTGCATCGGTTGTTGCAACGCAGCCGCCAGCGACTGGGAGTTCCCCGGCAGTCGCTGGACGACGGCGTCGACCGCGCTCGGCCCGGCCACCGCACTGAACTCCTGAAAGGCGACGTATCCGGTGTAGCCGAGGAGCGCGAGGACGGGGACGACGAGACACAGGAGCGTGAACGTCGCTGCGAGCCCGTCGGACAGCCGGCGCTCGAGTCGGACGTAGATCGGTCGCGCGCCGTAGTAGACGAACAGCCCGAGTACGAACGTTCCGACGAACGAGTAGAGGAAGAACGACAGCGTCCCGAAGAGCGCCACTCCGACGATCCACCAACCGACGCGTCTGCGCTCGAGGTCGAACGGCAGGCGCTCGTGCATGTCCGAGGCGACGTCGCCCGGTTTCTTGTACCTACTGCCCGATTCGGCCGACGTCACCGACGTTCGCTGACAGTTTCCCCGTCGAACTGCTCCGTGAGCCCCCACTCGGCGGCCCGCCGCTCGGCCTCCTCGCGGGCTTCCTCTCGGATCGCGTCGATCTTCTCCTCGTCGGCGAGAAACGCCTCCACCGCAGTCCGGTCGGTGTCGTCGTCGCGGTCGGCGGGGGCGAGCGCGCGCGTCCGCTCGACCAACTCGGGGTCTGCGGCGAGTTCCTCGGCGGGTCGTTCCGGCGGCACGCACAGTTCGGGCGTGTCGTGGGCCGTCGCGAGTGCGTCCGACGGTACCTCGTACAGTTCAACCCGGTACGGGCCGGGGACGGCGAGGTCGCCGAGCGCCTCGACGCCGCCGCGGTCCGACGCGCCGTCGTACGCGAGGACGGGGATCCCGTCGTCGAACGTCAGCACCGCGCGGCGGTCGCCACCGAGTAGGAGCGCGTCCTGTGGCCGTAACACCGCATAGCCCGTCAGCCGTCGGTCGAGTGCGGTCGAGAGCGCAACACCGGGGTCGGCGACGACCCGCGACCGGACGAGGTCGCCCTCGGGGAGTCTCATGGCGACTCGGGGACGACCGCACTCCGGAAGCGCGCGGCGACGTCGTCGCCGTCGCCGTCACGGACGTCGATCGCGGCGGCGGCCTCCCGGTAGGCGTTCGCCGCCGCCGACTCGGGGGCGTGTGCGAGAAGCGGCTCGCCGGCCCGACGGGCCGCCCGGACGACGTCGCTGTCGGGGACGGTCGCCAGCGTCTCCCCGCCGAAGTAGCGGGCTGCCTGGTCGGCGACGCGGTCGATCCGGTCGTCGTCGTGGACTTTGTTGAACAGCGCGCCGGCCGTGTCGGTGCCGTAGGACTGCGCGTACTCCTGGACCTTCAGCCCGTCCGACAGCGAGGGGATCGTCGGCTGGAGGACGACGACGACCCGGTCTGCGAGCACGACCGGGAGGACGGCGCTCTTGGACCCGAGCGCCGCCGGCGAGTCCAGGAGGACGACGTCGGTGTCGGCGGCGAGATCCGCGACGACGCCCTTCAACCGCTCGGGGTCGGCGGCCTCGAACGCGGCGAGGCTCGTCCCGCAGGGGACGACTGACATGCCGAACCGGTCGTAGACGGCCTCGTCGACGGCGGTGCCGGTCTCCTCGATCAGCAGGTCGTGGAGCGTCACCTCGACGTCGTCGAGGCCGGCGTGAAAGAGGAGGTTCGCCATCCCGGTGTCGGCGTCGATCACCGTCACGTCGTGGTCGGCCGCGAGCGCCATCCCGAGTGCGAGCGTACTCGTCGTCTTCCCCGTCCCACCTTTCCCGCTCGCGACCGCGAACGCCTCGACCATGGCGTTGGTAGCCTCGTCGACCGATTTAAAACTTGGGAGAGACGAGCGAAAAGAATCGCCGGCCCGCCGGAAGGGCTAACTGGCCGACGACGGTAGTGAGACCGATGAACGAGCAGTCGCCCGACCCGCGGAACTCGCACGACTCCTCGGAGACCTCTCGCGCGCGCAAACTCGCGGCCGTCGCCGTCGCGGCGATGGTGGTCCTCTCGTTCCTGCTCGGCCAGCGCCACGACCGGCCGCCGGGTCTCGAACCGCCGTTCTGATCCGCTGGCCGCCGTCGGTCGGCCGTCGTGACCGAAAACGCGATCGTAAACGTGTTAGCAGATGCCACAACGTTTTCCACCGACCCGCTCACACCCTCAGAAGATGACCGAGACGAACGGGGCGACTGCGGCGGCGCACGTCGTCCGAATCTGTACTGGATCGGAGACGCTGGAGCGAGCCCGTTCGCTCGCGACTGCCGCCCGCGACGAGGCGACCGCGGCGTCGGTCCGCGAGGTCGGCTCCGCCGGCGTCGGTGACCTCGACCCGCTAGTTCTGGTGACACACGGGGGCCGGACCGCGTTCCACGCCGCACCGTCGGCCGACGCGGTCCGGCGACTGGTCCGGGCGGTCGAAGACGGCGACGTCGCGGTCGACGAGGCGGACGCGGTCGTCGACCACGACCCCGAGACGCGGACGCTCCCCGCGCCCGAGACGGGACCGCTCGACGTCGGTCGCCGACGCGTGCTCGCCCGGGCGGGGTGGGTCGTCCCCGGCCGCCTCGCCGCCGACGACCGCCTCGCGATCGACGTCGCCCGCGACGACCCCGAGGCCGTAGACGACCGCGTCCGAGCGGTCGGGCTGCTCGGGCGGGGACGTGGCGACGGGAGCACCGACGACCCCGTCGTCGACGAGTGGGGCCGCGCCCGCGAGACGATCGAGTCCGGCGGCGACGACCCGGTGCTCGTCGTCAACGGCAACGAGAGCGACGAGCGCAACCGGACGGACCGCACGCTGCTCGAGGCGGATCCGACCGCCGTCGTCGACGGCGCGCTCGCGGTGGCCGCCCTCCTCGACGTCGAGGACGTCGTGTTCTACTGCAACGAGTCCGATCGACTCGCACGCGAGCGACTCCGGACGGCCGTCGACGCCGTCTGCGAGCGCGTCGACCTCCCGAAGCGGCCACAGGTCGTCGCCGGCCCCGACCAGTACATCGCCGGCGAGATGACGATGGCGCTGGAGGCGATGGAGGGCAACGACCGACTGGAGGCGCGCCTCCGACCGCCGACGCCCGCCCAGCACGGGCTCTACGGTCGGCCGACCGTGATTCACACGCCGCGGACGGTCGCACAGCTCCGAGAGCTGCTCGTCGACCCCGATGCGTTCGACGCCGCCGACGCCGATCCGGGGACGCGACTCGTCACCGTCTCCGGCGACGTTGCTGCGCCCGCGACGGTCGAACTCTCGACCGGCGGGTCGCTCGCGGCGGTTCGCGAGGCGGTGACGTTCGGCGGGTCGTTCAAGATGGCCTGCGTCGGCGGGCAGTTCGGCGGGCTCACCCGCGCGCTCGACCACCCGCCGAGCGCACCCGGGCTGTCAGGTGCGGGACTCGGCACCGACGGCGCGGTCGAACTGTTCGACGACGCTCGCTGTGCGGTCGCCACCGCCGGCAAGCGCGCCCGCTTCGCCGAGGAGTCGAACTGCGGTCGCTGTGTCCCCTGTCGTGAGGGGTCGACGCAGTTGACCGACCTGCTCAGAGACGTCTACGGCGGCGACTACAAGGACGACATGCTCCGGGAGTTGACCCGCGTGATGGGGACGACGAGCACCTGCGCGTTCGGACGAAGTGCGGCCCGGCCGGTCCGAACGGCAATGGAGAACTTCGAGACGGAGTTCCGCGCACACGCCGAGGGACGGTGTCCCAGCGGCGAGTGCGAGACGGCGCAGAGAGAGACAGAACGCGCGGCACAGACGACCGAGGCGAGCTAAGATGAGTACGGACGACCCCTCAGGCGAAGGCGAATCGGCACCCGCATCGGCGATGCCGGGGATACCGGATCTCGACGATCCGCGCCCCAGCACGCCGTTGACGGAGGATTTCAACACCGGCACGGCGAACGACCCCGACGTCGGGACGCGCGGCGAGGAGATGACCCACCTCACGGTCGACGGACAGTCCATCGCCGTCCCGCCGGGGTCGACGCTGATCGAGGCGATGGAGGCGGTCGACACCGAAGAGGACGTTCCGGCGCTCTGTTACTACGATCGCGACACCGAACAGGGGGACAACGTCGGGCCGCGCAGCGAGTGTCGGACCTGCATGGTCGAGACCGACGAGTACGGACTCGTCCCCTCCTGTAGCTTCCCCGCGGAGGAGGATCTGACCGTCCGCACCGACGACGCGGACGCCGCCGAGGCCCGCGACGTCAACCTCGATCTCGTCCTCTCGAACCACAACCTCCGCTGTACCACCTGCGGGAAGAACGGCCGCTGTGAACTGCAGGACACCTCGATCGAGCACGGCGTCGAGGAGCCGAGATACGGCGTCTTCGAGGAGCGCGACGAGTACGAACCGCTCGACGACACCTCCTCGGTCATCCAGATCGACCGCAACAAGTGTATCCTCTGTAACCGCTGTGTGGAGGCCTGCAACGACGTGCAGGTCGAGGGCGTCCTCCGCATCGAGGGGCAGGGGCAGGACACGCGGATCGGCTTCCAGTCCGACGTCGATACGATGCAGGAGTCGACCTGCGTCTCTTGTGGCCACTGTGCGACCGTCTGTCCGACCGGGTCGCTCGTCGAACAGGGACTCGTCGACAGCGCGACCATCCCGCTGCCGGGGTTCAACCAGGAGAACTCCATCGGGAAGGTCGTCGAAGGAGAACGCGCAGAGACGGTCGACGAGGCGGACGTCCCCAACTGGGGACAGTCGTCCGCGGAACGGGCGAGCGAAGTCGACGTCGACGCCGACCAGTCGGGCGTCGCTCGGTTCATGGCGAAGGCCAAACAGCGCGCCAAAGACGCGGGCGACCGACTCGTCGACGAGTCGCTGAAACAGGCCGAACACGTCTCCGAGAAGATGGCCTCCGAGACGCTCACCATCGGCCAGATGTTCGACATCGCCGAGGTCGTCAGCGACGCCCGTCTCGGTCGCATCACCAAGGCAGAGACGACCTGCAACTACTGTGCGGTCGGCTGTCGGTTCGAACTGTACGGGAAGGACGGCGACGTGCTCGGCGTCCGCCCGGCGGACCCGGAGGCGACGCCCGCAAACGACTTCTCGACCTGCGTGAAGGGGAAGTTCGGCTACGACTTCGTCGACAGCGACGACCGCCTGACGACGCCCCTGATCCGAGAGGGTGAGGAGTTCCGCGAGGCGAGTTGGGAGGAGGCGTACGACCGCATCTACGAGGAACTCTCCGCCATCCGCGAGGAGCACGGCGGGGACGCAGTCGCCGTCACCTCCTCCTCGAAGTGTACGAACGAGGAGAACTTCCTCAACCAGAAGTTCGCCCGACAGGTGTTGAACACGCCGCACGTCGACAACTGCGCACGCCTCTGTCACTCGTCGACGGTGACGGGTCTGCAGCAGACCGTCGGCTACGGTGCGATGACCAACCGCATCAACGAGGACATCGGCGAGACCGACTGCTATCTCGTCACCGGGTCGAACACCACCGAGAGCCACCCGGTGTTGGCGACGCGCATCAAGCAGAACGTCCGCGACGGCGCGGACCTGTTCGTCTTCGACCCACGGAAGGTCGGCCTCGCGGAGCACGCCACGCAGTACACCCGGACGAACCCCGGCGAGGACATCGCGTGGATCAACGGGATGATCCGGTACATCATCGAACAGGACCTCCACGACGTCGAGTTCATCGAGGAGCGGACGAACCACTTCGACGACCTCGAAGAGAAGGTCGACCCGTTCACCCCGGAGAAGGTCGAGGAGCTCGCGGGCGTCTCCCCGGAGGAACTGACGACCGCCGCCGAGACGATCGCGGAAGCCGACACCTGCATCTTCGGGTGGGCGATGGGGATGACCCAGCACGCCCACGGCACGCGCAACGTGCTCGCGCTGGCCAACCTCGCGCTCGTGACGGGCCACATCGGCAAACCAGGGGCCGGACTCTCGCCGTTCCGCGGCCAGAACAACGTGCAGGGCGGCGGCGGCGACATGGGTCCGGCCCCGCACAACCTGCCGGGGTATCAGGACCAACTCGACGACGAGGTCGCCGACAAGTTCGCCGACGTGTGGGGCGAACGGCCGCCCCAGGAGATCGGCCTGCGCCTCCCCGAACAGTACGACGCCATCGTCGAGGGCGACATCGAGGGGATGTACATCATGGGCGAGAACCCGGTGCTGTCGGAACCGGACATCCGTGGCGCCGAACACGCCCTCGAAGACCTCGACTTCCTCGCGGTGCAGGATATCTTCCTCACCGAGACCGCGGAGTTCGCCGACGTCGTCCTACCGGCGGCGTCGGCCGCCGAGAAGAGCGGCACGTTCACCAACACCGAGCGGCGTATCCAGCGGGTCCGTCCCGCCATCGAACCGCCGGGCGAGGCCAGAAGCGACCTGCGCATCCTCTGTGAGCTGGCCGAGCGCTTCGGCTACGAGTGGGAGTACGACTCGCCGGCCGACGTGATGGACGAGATCGCCGAACTCGTCCCCATCTACGGGGGGGTCAGCTACGACCGCCTCGACGAACACACCGACGGGATACAGTGGCCCTGCGAGGACGCGGACGACCCGGGGACGCCGTATCTCTACGAGGAGGAGTTCAACTTCGACGACGGGAAGGCGCGGTTCGTCCCGGCGGACTACGCTGGCCCGGTGGAGATGCCCGACGAGGAGTACCCGCTGATGCTCACCTCCGGGCGGGTGCTCTATCACTGGCACACGGGGACGATGACCCGCCGGACGCAGGTCTCGATGGACCACGTCCCGGAGAGCTACGTCACCATCCACCCGGAGATGGCCGAGCAGCTGGGTGTCGAGAACGACGAGTACGTCCGCGTCAGCTCCCGCCGTGGCGACATCGTCGTCAAGGCGAACGTCGAGGACGTCTCGGACCCCGGCGTCGTGTTCATCCCGATGCACTTCGCGCAGGGGGCGATCAACGAACTCACCCAGCACGAACTCGACCCCGACTCGTTCATCCCCGAGTACAAGGTGACGAGCGTCCGCATCGAACCGCTCGGTCCCGACCCGGACGCCGATCCGCTCCCGGTCGAACCGCCGACCGGCGAGATCGAGGGGCGACCGGACGAGGGAACGGCAGACGACTGAGAGGGGTTCTCGTCGTCGGCCGCGAGACGAGAACAGCGGCGGCTCCTCGAACGCTCGGGTACAAAAAACCGACCACCAGCTGGCTGTCAGTCGTCGCCGGGTTGAGCCGTCGGTTCGACGTCCACGTCGACTCTCGCGGCCGACGCCTTGTACTCCGGAATCTTGGCGACGGGGTCGAGCACGTCGTTCGTCAGCTGGTTGATCGGCGAGTCGGCGAAGTGGGGGGTCGACCAGAGGATTCCCTGCTTCACGTTCTCGTTGACGTGCGCCTTGACGACGACCTCCCCACGCCGCGAGACGAGCTTCACGTACTGTTCGTCCTCGATGCCGAGTCGGTCGGCGTCCTCGGGGTGGACGTCGACGAAGTTCTCGGGCGTCCGCCGCTTCAGCGTGGGCGAGCGCGTACTCATCGTGCCGGTGTTGTAGTGTTCCTCCAGCCGGGCCGTCGTGAGCACGAACGGGTACTCCTCGTCGGCCACCTCCTTGGGCGGTTGGTGCTCGACGCCCCGCAGCTTCCCCAGCCCGTTCGCCGTCTCGAACGTCTTCTGGTAGAGATACGGGTCGCCCTCGTCGTCCTCGTCGTAGCAGGGCCACTGCACTCCCTCCAGTCCGAGACGGTCGTAAGTCATCCCGTGGTAGATGGGCATCACCTGCCGAATCTCCTCGAAGACCGCTTCCGGCGTGTCGAACTCGAAGCCGTCGCCGAACAGGCGGGTGCCGACCTCCGTCAGGATGTCCAGGTCGTGTCGGGTGTTGCCGGGGACGCGCGTCGCCGCACGCATCCGCTGGACGCGGCGGTCGGTGTTGGTGACGGTGCCACCCCGCTCGGCCCACGACGTGGCGGGCAGCACGACGTCGGCCAGTTCGGCGGTCTCGGACATGAAGATGTCCTGGACGACGATGAACTCGAGCTGTTCGAGTCGCCGTTTGACCTCGTTGGCGTTCGGCTCGCTGATGATCGGGTTCTCACCCATGACGTAGAGGCCGTGGACTGTCTCGCCCGCGGCCTTCGAGATCTCCACGTTGGACAGCCCCGGCGTCGTCGGCAACTCGAACCCCCACACCTCCTCGACCTCCTCCCGTTTCTCGTCGTCGTCGATGGGGATGTACCCCGGGAAGGTGTTGTACATCGTGCCGACGTCGCAGGTTCCCTGGACGTTGTTCTGTCCTCGGAGCGGGTTCACCCCGGTTCCGGGGCGGCCGAGGTTCCCCGTCGCGAGTGCGAGGTTGATGAGGTTCTGGACGTTGTCGGTGCCGCAGGCGTGCTGGCTCATCCCCATGCCGGTGAAGATGGCAGCGTTCTCCGCAGTGGCGTACTCCTCGGCCGCCCGCTGGATGTCCTCGAGTGGGACGCCGCAGATCTCGGCCGCCTCCTCGCTGTCGAACTCGTCGAGCGTCTCGACGAGGTCCTCGTACCCCTCGGTCCGCGCTTCGACGAACTCCTCGTCGACCCAGTCGTTGTCGAGAATCGTCTTGAGGACGACGTTCAGAAGCGGGATGTCGGTCCCGGGTTTCAGCTGCAGATGCAGGTCCGCGTCGCGAGAGGTCTTGTTCACGTGGGGGTCGACCTGCACGACGAACGCATCGTCCAAGATCGCCTGCCGGAAGTACTGACTGTGGGCGATGGGATGCTGTTCGGCAGGGTTGGCTCCCTGAATCCAGAACACGTCGGCGGCCTCTCGCAGGTCCTGCATGCTGTTCGTCATCGCACCCATACCGAGGCTCTGTCTGAGCGCGGCGACCGTCGACGCGTGACACATGCGGGTACAGTTGTCGACGTTGTTGGTGCCGTATCGACGGGCCAACTTCTGGAGCAGATAGTTCTCCTCGTTCGTGCACTTCGAGGACCCGAAGAACCCCATCGCGTCGGGGCCACGCTCGTCACGGATCCGCTGCATCTCGTCGGTGATCCGTTCGAGCGCCTCCTCCCAGGTCGCTTCACGGAACTCGCCGTCCTCGCGAATCAGCGGGTCCACGAGGCGCTCCTCGTGATCGACCACCTCTGTCGCTGCGCCCCCCTTGATGCAGAGAGCACCCTTGTTGACCGGCGCTTCGAACCACGGCTTGATGTTTACGTCCCCTTGCTCGTCTCCTTCGTGAAGTTTCAGTCCGCACCCGACACCACAGTACGGACAGATCGTGTTGACGCCCTCCTCGGATTTCTCACTCATAGTTTTCGTGTCATCCTCAGCTCGTTTGCGGCATTTTCCATCCCAGATTCGACGGTCGGTGGAACCATCGAACCGAACGTCGTTACTCGTGGTAACAGTTAACAACTGGCGCGCGACGAGTTGAAGGTTACGCCGAACCTCGCCGAGCGGGAACGACATCGGTTCCGGCGATCTCTCCTTTATGTGGTCTCGGACGCTATATCGGCCCGGACGGGGAACGACGGAGCCGAGGTGAGCGGTGCCGACTGCCCTCGCCACTCCGGACGGCGTCCGAACCAAGAGATGAAACTGGATAGAGAGCTCGTACTCGAGAAGAGTCGCGAGTACGAACGGCACGAACCCCTGTATCTGGTCGAACAGGAACGGCTCGAAACGTTGCCCGACGCGTTCGAGAGTGGGACCGTCGTGTGGAAGGACGTAGAGTGGGTCGTCCGGTGGTACTACCGGCGGTATCTCGGCGCGTTCTCACACCGGACGCGCGAGTCGGTCGAGCGTCGGTTCAAGCAGAACGACTGGGAAGTCGTCAGAGAGACGCTCGAGTCGGTCGCCGAGACGTCGGACACCACGGAGCGAGTTCGACGGCTGACGGAATTGTCCGGCGTGTCGGTGCCGGTCGCGTCCGCGTTTCTCCAGTATACGAATCCGACCGAGTACGTCGTGGTCGACGACCGCGTCTGGTCGGTGCTCCATCGGGCGGAGACCCTCCGGGACCCGTACCCCGACCCACCGTCGGTGGCAGCGTATCTCACGTACCTCGAGCAGTGTCGGTCGTTAGCTGCCGACTTCGACGTCGACCTCCAGACCCTGTATCGTGCGCTGTGGCGACTGGCGAAAGAACGGCCGGAGTGACGACCACGGGCGCACCGACTCTCCGCTCGGCGTGTCGGGAGATATCACACCACCGACACGCTCTTTTCGTCACCCGCCGTCGCTCGGTTATGAGCGACACCGACGACGCGGCAGCCGTCGACTACTACGACGTGTGGGCGGAGTTCTACGACGCCGAGCATCGGGAGTTGCAGAACGACATCGACTTCTACGTCGACCTCGCGACCGAGGTGGACGGTCCTGTGCTCGAAGTCGGGTGTGGCACCGGCCGGGTCTACCTCGAACTGCTCCGGGCGGGCGTGGACGCCGACGGCATCGACCTCTCGGCGGGGATGCTCGAGCGACTCCGCGGGAAGGCGCGAAGTGAGAACCTCGACCCGAGCGTCCGACGGGCCGACGTCACCGACTTCGACGCCGACCGCGAGTACGCGCTGGTCGTCGTCCCCTTCCGCGCGTTGCTCCACCTGACGAGTCTCGACGAGCAGCGAGCGGCGCTCGGGTGCATTCGAGAGGCGCTCGCGCCGGACGGCCGACTCGCGTTCAACGTGTTCGCGCCGGACTTCGACGTCATCTGCGAGTACGACGAACCACAGGAGACGACGTTCGAGCACGACGGCGAGGAGTACCGGATGGTCTCGGAGACGACGTTCGTCGACGAGATCGAGTGCATCACCCGCGAGCACCGCCGACTGTACGACGAGGACGACGAACTGGTCGCCGAACAGTCGTTCGATCTCCACGTCGCCTTCGAGCGCGAGCTCGAACTCCTCTTGGAGGTGGCGGGGTTCTCCGAGTGGACCGTCTACGGCGGGTTCGACTACGACCCGCTCGAGTCGACCGACCAGGAGATGGTCTGGGTCGTCGAGCGGTAGGGCAGAGGCTACTTTTCCTCCCCGCCCGAACTCCCGTCCATGCGCTCAGCAGTCGTCATCGCCGGGGGGCGCTCGACCCGCTTCGGCGACGCCGACAAGGCCGTCGCCCACCTGGCGGGGACGCCGATGATTCGCCGTGTCGCAGACCGTCTCGCGACCGTCGTCGACGAACTCGTCGTCAACTGTCGGGCCGACCAGCGGGCGGCTATCGAGGCGGCGATGGCCGACTACCCGCTGCCCGTCCGGTTCGCGCTCGACGACGACACCGACGAGGGGCCGATGGCCGGAATCGGCACTGGCCTCGCCGCCTGCGAGGGAGCGTACGCCGTCGTCGTCGCCTGCGACATGCCGTTCGTCGACCCCGACGTGGTCACGTATCTGTTCGAGCGGGCGGAAGACGAGGGCGTCGACGCCGCGGTGCCGAAGCTCGACGACGGCTGGTATCAGACGACGCAGGCGGTGTATCGAACGGAGGCGATGGCGACCGCCTGCGAGAACGCCCTCGCCCGCGGCGACCGAAAGGTGATCGCGCCGCTCGAAGAACTGGAGTGGCTCGTCGTCGACGAGACAGCGATCGACGCACACGGGAGCCTCGACACGTTCGAGAACCTCAACACGCGCGAGGAGTTCGCCGACGCACAGTCGCGGTTCTGAGTCGGGCCGTCTCGACGTTCCGACTACTGCTCGCGTCGCTCGTTGTACTCGACTTGGTGACCCGTCTCTTCGTGATGATCGAGCGCCTGCGAAGACATCTCGGCGACGTCGTCCGTCGTCACCGTCCACGTGCACTCTTGACAATCGTAGCCAGTGGTTGACACACGTGATACATCCGCACGGACCCGATTAAGAGCCGTGCCCAAAAGGATTGGGTGTCGATCTGTCGACACTGTGGCGCGAGCGGCGCGAACGCCCTCGAACGGCTCGCTCGAGCTACTGGACTACGTCGACCAGCGGGTCGTCGGCGTTCATCTGCGCGAGCACGACCCGCGGGACGTCGGCGCGTTCGTGGACGCCGGCGGCGATCTCGCGGCCGACCGCCTCCAACTCGTCGTCGTCGACCATGTTGACGAGCGGGACGACCGTCGCACGCGGCGGCACCTTCTTCCGACCGCCCTCGCGACTCGCCAGCACCGCGGCGACGTCGTCGGCCTCGACGGTGTCGCCGACGTCGAGACCCGTGACGGCCGCGACGCGTTCGGGGCGGTGGACGTACTCCTCGGTGAGCGGTTGACCGACGACCTTCGCGCTGGCGATGGGGAGCACCGTGTCGGCCATCGCGGGGATCCGGGGTTCGCGCTCGTTCGGCGCCTTCAGCCATCGCGTGCGGGCACCGTCGGCCTTCACGAACACGGCGTCGGCGTGGCCGCTGGCACGGATCGCCGTCACGAGCGCCGGGTCGTAGCCGCGATAGCGGTCGTCGCGTTCCTGTTCGGGGACGAGACCGAGCGGCCAGGCGTCGTTCGCTCGGAGCGCCTCGACCGGTTCGTCGGTGACGACGACGCGTGCGACCTGCTCGTCGAAGATGGGGATACGGACCGTGGCGGTGACGACGCCGCGCGGGACTCGTCCCGCCAGCGAGTAGAGCGTCGTCTTCTTGCCACCCGCGCCGACGACGCAGACCATCCCCGACTCCGCGGCGAGTGCCTCGACGATGTCCATGCGTGGACCACTCTCCGAGCGGGCAAAAAGGGTCGCGTGTCGGAGGGTCGGACAGTCCGCGCAGGTAGTCGTCGCGGGCGGTCAGCCCTGTTCGAGTCCGAGTCCCAGCGCGTCGAGGTCGACGTGTTCTGCGACGAGGGCGGCCGCGCGATCGTACGGCGACCCGGCTGCCTCGGAGCGGTCCGTCGGACGCGCGCGACCGGCCGCCGCGAACGTCGCGTCGAGGAACGCGTCGCGAGCGACGCGGTTCTCGAACAGACCGTGGAGGTACGTCCCGAGGACGTCTCCCGCCGCCGCGCCGAGCGCCGCGGTCTTCCTCGTCGCTGTCGCCGCCGTGTCGTCGTCGCCACTGTGGCCTCCGTCGCCGTCGTGGCCTCCGTCGTCGCTGTCGTCGCTGTCGTCGCTGGGGCGGCGAGCGAACGGCGTCGCGACCGCCGCCGTCGCTCGCGTCCGCCCGGCGTGGATCTCGTAGCCGTCGACCAAGCCGCGGGCACCCGCGAGCGGCCCGCTCCCGTCGAGCGTCCACGTCGCCTCGGTGACGCGCTTGGTCGGGTCGAACCGCGTCTCGACTGGGAGGAGGCCGAACCCGTCGACCGTCTCGTCTGTCCCCGTCCCCTCGACGGCGGCGTTCGTGAGGCGCTCGCCGAGGAACTGATAGCCGCCGCAGAGGCCGACGACCGGCCCGTCGAACGCGCGGAGCGTCTCGTCGAGTCCGGCGTCGCGGCACGCCAGCAGGTCGTCGACGGTGTTCTTCGTCCCCGGGAGGACGACGGCGTCGGCGTCTCGGAGGTCGGAGTCGAGCGGGACGTAGGCGACGTGGACGCCCGGTTCGGCGGCCAGCGGGTCGAGGTCGGTGAAGTTCGAGATGCGCGGGAGTCGAGGGACGGCGACGGTCACCGCCTCTTCGGCCGGGACGCCGTCGTCGCCGACGCCCGACCGCTCGCCGACCGGCGGGAGCGAGACGCTGTCCTCCGCGGGGAGGCCGGGGTCGTCGTAGGGGAGCACGCCGAGGACGGGGACGCCGGTTCGCTCCTCGAAGGCGTCCAGCCCCGGTTCCAGGAGCGAGGCGTCGCCGCGGAACTTGTTGATCACCGCGCCGACCACCTGCTCGCGGAGATCCGCGGGGAGCAGTTCGAGCGTGCCGACGAGGCTGGCGAAGACGCCGCCGCGTTCGATGTCGGCGACGAGGAGGATGCCGACGTCGGCGCTCCGCGAGTTCGTCGCTCCGCCGCGAGTCGACGACGAGTCGCGCGAGAACCGTGCGGTCTCGACGTTCGCCAGGTCGCGGTCGTGGAGGTTGATCTCGGCGATCGAGCCCGCACCCTCCGCGACGACGACGTCGTGGTCGGCCGCGAGTCGAGCGTGGGCGGCCGTCGCCGCCTCGTGCGCGTCGTGCCAGTGGTCGTCGTAGTAGCGCCCCGCCTCGAACTGTCCCACCGCGACGCCGTCGACGACGAGTTGTGACTCGCCGTCGCCCCGCGGCTTCAGGAGGACCGGGTTGTGGTCGGTGGTCGGCCGAACCCGTGCGGCCCGTGCCTGGACGTACTGAGAGACGCCCACTTCGCCGAACGCGGGCGACTCCTCTGTGCCGTCTCCGTCGCTGTCGACGACAGCGGACGCACGCGGCACCGCCCGAGCGTTGTTGCTCATGTTCTGGGCCTTGAACGGTGTGGCCGAGACGCCCCGGTCGGCGAGATGTCGACAGAGCCCTGCGACGACGGTACTCTTGCCGACGTGGCTGGCGGTGCCGGCGACGAGAAGCGTCTTCGTCATCACCTCGGAGTCGGACGGCTACCTATCTAAAGACGTTCGTCGGCGTTTGTGTGTAATGCTACCAACACACATGGATAAGTGAATGCGACGGGAACTAGCTACGCATGAAAGCCCGAGAGAAACCGAAGTTCGAGTCCACGGTGGGAAAGCAGATCTACGACTACGTCGAGCGCAACGGGGCGGTGAAAGCGACGGAGATCGACGACTACGTCAACACGAACCCCGAGGAGTTCCGTCACCAGTTGGCGCTGTTGAAGCGCGACGGCTACCTCGAGGAACACGAGGGGAAACTCCGCCTCGCACTCGAAACGGGGACCGCAGAGCAGTACGCGACTGACGATCTCGACTTCGTCATCCGGCCGGCCCGCGAGGAGGATCTGTCGGGTATCATCGGCGCCATCCGGCAGGTCGCCGCCGAGCGAACGTACATCGTCGCCGAGAGCGTCGCCGAAGCGCTCGACCACGAGGGAGCGCTGCTCAGACACAACGAACGGGAGTCGCGGGTGTTCTTCGTCGCAACCGTCGACGACGAGGTGGTCGGGTGGGCACACCTCACCGTCCCCGAGTTCGAGAAGCTCAGACACACCGCCGAGCTCACCGTCGGGGTACTCGAGGACTACCGCGGCAACGGTATCGGTAGCCACCTCGTGCAGCGCGGTCTCGAGTGGGCGCGAAGCAACGGATTCGAGAAGGTCTACCAGAGTCTCCCCGCCACCAACCAGGACGCCGTCAGCTTCCTCGAGTCACAGGGGTGGGAGACGGAGGCGATCCGGCAGAAACACTACAAGATCGGCGACGACTACGTCGCAGAACAGATGATGGCGTACCTGTTTTGATTTAGAACTCCGTCCCCTTCCGAGCGCGCTGGCCCGTCTCGAAGGGGTGCTTCTCCTTCTCGACCTGTGTGACGAGATCCGCGACGTCGTCGAGGTAGTCGGGTCGGTCGTGGCTCCCGGTGAGAACCAGTTCGAGACCGTCGGGCTTCGACCGGATCAGGTCGAGCACGTCCGCCTCGTCGAGCAGACCCATCGAGACGGCGTAGAGCAGCTCGTCGAGGATCAGCATGTGGACGCCGTCTTCGGGGTCGCCGTCGAGCGCGAGCGGTTTCGTCAACTCCGCCTCGCCCGCCGCGGCGACGAGTTGCCGTGCCCGCTCGAAGCCGGCGGCGGCCTGTGCGGCGTGGTCGTCCTCGTCGCTCCCGTCGCGCATTCCGGCCCACCCGTAGTGGCCGAGGTTCTCGTAGCTGATGCCCGGGACTGCGGCGATGGCGTTGTACTCGCCGCGGACGTCCTCGACGCTGTCCGCCCCACCCTTCATGAACTGCAGCAGGTGGACGCGATAGCCGTGACCGGCGGCGCGAAAGCCCATGCCGAGTGCGGCCGTCGTCTTCCCCTTGCCGCCGCCCCACCACGCCTGCACGAGACCGAACGCCTCGGGCGCGGCGGGTTCGATGGCGCGGGCGTCGGGTCTACGCCCCTTGCCGGGCGTGTTCCGGCGAACGTCGTCCGGGGTTTGGTGATCGTCTGTCGGTGCGTCGTCGGTCGTCGAGTCGTCGTCACTCATGGGTTGTCCAGTCGAGGTAGAGCGCGGCGCTCCACGAGAAGCGGTCGCTCCCGCGGCCCGCACCCGTCTCGGGGTTGAAGTACTCGCGGAACCCCTCGCGTTCGAGGAGTTCGAGGCTGTCACCTTCGATCCGGTCGGCGAGGTCGACCGCGCCGTAGCGCCGCAGGCCGTCGGCGAGCAGCCAGTTGACGTTCGTCCACACCGGGCCGCGCCAGTAGCGGTCGTAGTCCATCTCGGGGCCGACGTAGGAGGGACAGGCGTAGTCGTACGTGAGGAAGTTCTCGCGCAGGTTCTCCCGGAGGCGGGCGAACTGCTCGTTCGTCGGAACCGCGCCGAAGACGCCGACCAGTCCCGCCACGGAGTTCACTCGGAGCGGCCGGTCGCCGACGCGGTCGTAGGAGACGAACGTCCCCAGCTCCTGGTCCCACAGTCGCTCGCGCATCCCGGCGCGACTGTGTTCGGCCTGTCGCCGCCACTCGTCGGCCTTCCGCTGGTCTCCCGCACTCGCGTAGAGCGTGGCGAGGTCGTCGCAGGCGCGGACGAAGATCGCGTTCGTCAGTGCGTCCTCAACGAGGAACGGACACGCCTCGCGGAGACGCGCCTCGTCCCAGCCGAGCGCCCTCCCCTGGCGGACGAGCGCGACGTAGCGGTCGTAGTCCCAGTCGGTCGGTCGCTGCTCGGAGAGGTCGGCGGACTTGCGGTCCTCGCGGACGTAGTCGAGGTCGTCGGTTATCTCCTCGGGGGCGAACGACTCGAGGACGGGCACCCACGCCGGCGAGTCGTCCATCCCCGTCGCCCACGGGTGGCGGACGTAGACGGTGTCGCCGTCGAACGACCGCTCGTCGACCCACCACGAGAGATGTCGGTCCAGCCGGGGGAGCAGTTCGTCGCGGAACGCGTCGTCGCCGGTGGTCTCGTAGACGTGGCGGGCCGCGGGGACGAGCATCGGCGGTTGGGTGATCCCACTCGTCTGCACCGCGTCGGTGCCGGCGTCCCACTCCTCGGGGCCGGGGAAGTAGCCCTCGGCGTCGGCCCAGAAGGCGATCTGCGGTACCATCCCGTCGGGCCACATCGCGTCGAGTAGCGTTCGTAGCTCCCGTTTCGCCGCGGCCGGGTCGACGTGGGCGAGTCCGACGGCGACGAACGCCGAGTCCCAGTTCCACTGGTAGGGGTAGAGCGTCGCCGAGGGGATGGTGTACCCCCCGTGACGGTTCTGTCGGAGCACGTCGACGGCCTCCTCTCGTCGGTCGGTCATGGGACTCTCTGGCACGCAACGCCAGTTCGTCTTTTCGGTCGGTGGCGCATCACAGCTCCGCGACGAAGCGGTCGAACGCGCCGCTCGCGGCGTGGACGTGGGCGTAGGTCCCTAGCGTCCGGTACTCGGTGAGACCGTCGCGCTCGCCGTCGACCCCCTTCCCACGCACCACGTCGAAGGCGAACCGGGCGTCGGCGCCGACGTCGGCCTCGGAGTAGTGGAACTCGTGACCCCGGAGCGTCGTCCCCGCGTCGGCGGTGAGCGTCCCATCTCGACTCGTCAACTCGACGTGGTCGAGCGCCTGATGCCGGTCCGTCATCCGGACGTCGGCCGGGAGCACGCCCGCCATCTCGACCGTCTCGCCGTCGGCCGTCGTCAGCGACTCGGCCAGCGCCATCAGTCCGCCGCACTCGCCGAGGACCGGGAGCCCTTCGGCGGCCCGGTCGGCGAGCGTCGCGAGCGCCGGGCTCGACGCCAGCGTCTCGGCGTGGAGTTCGGGGTAGCCGCCGGGGAAGTAGACGCCGTCGCAGTCGGGCAGGTCGTCGCCCGCAGTCGGCGCGAAGGGGACGACGGTCGCCCGCGCCCGGAGTCGCTCGCGCGTCGCCGGATAGACGAACCGGAAAGCCGCGTCGTCGGCGACGGCGACGCGGGGACGGGCGTCCGCGTCGCTTCCGCTCTCGCTCTCGCGCCCCTGTCGACGGGAGTCGCTCGTCGGGACGCCGTCGGGTGTGGTCGCCTCCCGCGAGGCGTCGAGCAGGCGGTCGACGTCGAGACAGTCGGCCGCCGCGTCGAGCGCGTCGGGCGTCGGCGACGACTCCTCGCCGAGCACGAGTCCGAGATGGCGCTCCGGGATGGTCAGCTCCTCGCGCGGCGGGATGCGACCGAAGTACGTCAGCCCGTCGGGGAGTGCCGACGCGATCCCCTGCTCGTGTCGCCCTCCGTGGACGCGAGTCGCGATCACGCCGGCGACGTCGACGTCGTGGCCCGTGTGGGCGGCGTAGCGCGCGAACCCGACCGCGGTGGCGGCGACGCTCTCCATCCCGGCGCTGCCGTCGACGACGAGTACGACCGGGAGGTCGAGTAGTTCGGCGACGCGGGCGGTCGACGTATCGGACTGACGACCGTCGGCGACGCGGGCGGTCGACGTATCGGACTGACGACCGCCGGCGACGCGGGCGGTCGACGTATCGAGTTGCGGATCCGCCTCGCGGTCCCCGGAGCCGTCGTACAGCCCCATCATCCCCTCGACGACGCAGACGTCGCCGTCGCCGCGGGCGTAGTTCTCGCGGAGCCCGTCGGCCCCCTGCAGCCACGGGTCGAGCGTCCGCGACGCGCGCCACGTGGTGGCGGTGTGGTGACTCGGGTCGATGAAGTCGGGGCCGGCCTTCGCCGGTTGGACGGTCCGGCCCTCCCGCTGGAGCGCGCGACAGAGCGCGAGCGTCGCGACGGTCTTGCCGACGCCCGAAGCGGTGCCGGCGACGACGAGACCCCTCACTGTCTCACCTCGAATATCATTGCAGATTGGTTACTGCAACTGTACTTTAATTCGACGGTCCGACTCGCGACACCGCCGCTCGGTCGTCGGTGACGACGCCGTACTCGGCGTCGGCGACGGAGTCCGGCGGATCGACCTCGGCGTACCGCGAGTCCAGCGACGCTGCCAGCGCGTCGCGGACGCAGGCCCGCACGGCGGCCCCGACCTCGGTCGCGCTCCCGGAGAAGGCGGCCTGCTCGCCCGCGGGGTCGCAGGCGGCGACGACGGCGTCGGTGGTCGTCCCGGTGAACCCCGTCGTCGCCAGCAACGTGGCCGTCTTCGTCTCCGCGGCGACGGTGAGGAGGTTCGCGAGCGCGCCGGGGGCGAGCGATCGGGTGGTGCCGACGACGACGTTGACGGTGCCGACGGGTCGGTCGTCTCGTGGCGAACTCTCCGGCGCGTCGTCGGTCGCGGCGGTGTCGGGCTCCAGCGGCAGCGTCGCCGGGTTGGAGACGCCGGCCGTCACGACCGCCTCGACGGGGCCGAGTCGGGCGCGGCGTGCGTGTCGCTGGTCGACGCCCGTCAGCAGCGTCGGCCCCGGCTCGTCGAACCCCGCCCGGCGGCGGCGCTCGCGGACGTACTCGTCGAGGTCGGTCTCGGGCCACCCCTCGGGGACGGTGACGTTGTAGGCGGCGGGACCGCCTGACTTCCCGCCCGCGTATCCAGTCGAGAGCCACCGCGTCCCCGCACGGGAGAGGCGGCAGACGCCGTCGCGCACCGTCGTCTCGAACACGGTTCCTAGACGTCCCGCAGGGCGTCGAGCAGTCTGTCGTTCTCCTCGGCGCGCTTGACGGCGACGCGGACGTGCGAGTCCAGCCCGCGGAACGTGGTCGCGTCGCGGATGGCGACGCCGCGTTCACGGGTCGTCTCGACGACGGTGCAGACGTCGCGGTCGCCGACGTCCAGCAGGAGGAACGGCGCGCCCGACTCCCGGACGTCGAACTCGTGGGAGAGGACGTCCCGCATCCGGGTGCGTTCGCGTTCGATCCGCTCGCGCGTCTCGGCGACGAACTCCTCTTGCTGCATGCAGTAGGCTCCCACGTCGGCGGCGGGGGTGCTGAGCCCCCACGCCGGGCGGGCGGTCTCCAGTCGCTCCCGCAGGTCGTCGCTCGCGACGGCGTAACCCGCCCGGAGCCCGGGCAGTCCGAACATCTTCGTCAGCGACCGGGCGACGACGACGCCGCGCATCCCGCCGATGGAGGGCGAGTCGGTGAAGTCGAGGAACGCCTCGTCGACGAGCAGCGTCGTATCTGATCGTCTACATCTCTGGGCGAACCACTGCAGTTCGCCGGGGTCGTAGAGCTTCCCGGTCGGGTTGTTCGGGTTGCAGACGACGACGACCGAGTGCGGTTCGGGGTCGACGTCGAGCACCGAGTCGGCGTCGACGAACTCGACCTCGCCGCCCTGCAGTCGCACCTCGCGGGCGTACTCGCCGAAACTCGGGGCCGGGACGGCCACCGAGTCGCCCGGGGAGACGGTGACGCCGAGCGCCAGTCGGATGGCGATGAGCCCGCCCGCCGTCGGGACGACGTGTGCCGGATCACAGCCCGAGTACTCCGCCGCGGCCGTGCGGTACTCTGTGTAGTCGTCGGTGTGGTACCGACTCGACGCGGCGAACGCGGCGTCGTACACCGCCGTCACACCCCGCGGACGTGCGGGGTTGATGTTGGCGCTGAAGTCCAGTATCCGGGCGTCTGCGACCCCGCCGTGAGGAACGTGTTCGACGTCGGGGAGGGCTTCAGGGTCCATTGTGCGCAGAGAGACGGGCGATTGATTCAAGCGTTGTGGCTGCAACGTCGGTTAGCACGCCAGCACGGTCGGCGAGCGCGAGCGCACCGCCCATCCCGGCCCCCTCCTTCGCGACCCCGGCGGCGTACTCGGACAGCCCCGCGTGGTCGACGGCGTCGAACCCGGGGTCGCTGACGGTCACGTCGAGGTCGAGTTCCCCCGCCGCGACCCGCAGATCTGGGACGCTGTCGGCGACGTAACTGGTCGTCGCCAGCGAGAGCGGCGCCTCGAAACCGGCGTGGCGGACGAGCGCGGCGGCCGCGATCATCTGCGTCCCGCCGCCGAGGACGACCCGCGTCCCCGACTCCAGCGCTCCGACGGTGAGCCCCGAGACGACGGCGAGCACCGGGTCGCCCACTCGCCGGACGGCAGTCTTCGGTTCGTTCGCCGCGTCGCCCGGTCGGAGACCGCTCGCTTCGAGTCCGTCGACGACGACCTCCTCTTTCAGCGCCAGCGGGTTCTCCGGCAGCGACGAGGAGACCGACCACTCCTCGCCGAGCGCGCGGAGGACACCGAGTGCGGTCGTCGTCCCGCCGGGGACGGTCTCGCCGAGGACGACCTCTTCGTCCGGAAGCTTTCGGCCGTACTGGCGGGCCGCCTCGAACGACCCCGGCGCGGAGGGGACGGGGTCCCGTTCGCGGATGTCGTCACCGGGACGAGCGCCGACGGTCACGGTCGGCGCACCGGTCGGGACGCGCAGGCCCCCGTCGACGGTGACGACGTCGAAACCCACGAGTTCGCGGGCCGCACGGGTGACGAGCGCCGGCGTCGGACAGCCGTTCGGACTCGTCGGCACCTCGGGTGCGCGCACCACGTCGCCGTAGGTGAGCAGTTCGGCGTCCGCGCCCGGCGTGTGGACGAGCAGGTCGTTGTCCGCACCGGCGGCGCTGATGCCGTCTATCTCGGCCGTCGCCGTCGATCCGGCGACGAGGATCAGTCGCACAGCGCCTCCGCTAGCTCTCTGTCCGCAGGTCGGTTCACGTTCACACTGAGTCGGACGTCGTGACTGAGGTACAAGTGGTCGTCGCTTCCCGCGACGATGTTCAACCCGGTCGGTGCGAGTTCCCGTCCCTCGCGGTCGAACGACGTGTCGACGCTCGCACCGAGCCGGCGTTTGACGACCGCGGGGACGCAGACGGTGAGCGAGGGCGGGTCGTCGCCGTCGCGCTCGCTGCAGGCCGCCTCGAACTCCGCCAACACTCGGTCGACCACCCCGGGTGCGAGCAACGGGAGGTCGGCGACGACGGTCAGGACGGGCGCGTCGCAGCCGACCCGGTCGAGCGCCTCTCCGAGGTCGGCGACGTACCCCTCGCCCGCCGCGTCGACGACCGACTCGTCGCTCCCGAGGCGGTCGACGAGACGTCCCCGCGTCGCCGGTGTGTGCGGGGAGACGACGGGATGTATCTGCCCAGTGGGACTGTCCTCGAGCGCGTCGAGCACGCGCTCGACCATCGACACGCCGTCGACCTCGACCAGCGGCTTCTCGACGTCGCCGCCGAGTCGCGTCCCGCGGCCGCCACACATCAGAAGTACGTCCACCCGACCACCCCCGCGTGCAGCGCGACGACTCTGGCGAGTTCGTTGGCGGTCCCGAGCACGTCGCCGGAGACGCCGCCGAGCGTCCGGGTGGCCCACCACCCGACGCCGAGCGCGACGAACGGGGCGACGGCGACCGCGGCCAGCGCACTCGGCGCGGCCGGACCGGGGACGAGCACGACCGGCAGCGAGAGCGTGAGAACGGGGACGATCCACCAGCCGTCGACCCCCTCGACCAGCTGCGAGCCGAGCCCCTCGTGGGGAGCGCTGCCGACGCAGACCAGGAGCGCCATCGCGGTCTTGGCGGCGACTTCGGCGGCGACGACGACTCTGACTGCCGGGAGCGCACCCCACCCGCTCGTGGGGAGACCGAGCGCACCCAGCGCGAGCGCGACGACGACGAGGACGACGGCGAGCGTGCCGCCGACGCCGGTCTCGGAGTCTTTGAGGACCGCCATCCGCCGGTCGGCGTCGCCGTGGACCGAGACGGCGTCGCCGACGTCCGCGAGCCCGTCGGCGTGGGTGATCCCCGTCACCGCGTAGAGCGCGAGCAGGTAGCCCGCGACGGCGGCGTTGAGCGGTAGCGGCGGGACTCGCGGGAGGACCGGGAGCGCCGATAGGAGGGTCGGACCGAAGAGCGGGAGCGCCGCGAGCGAGCCCACCAGATACCCCACGAGCGGGAAGACGACCGGCGTCCGGCGGAAGGCGTCCCAGCACGTCTCGTCGCCGCCGACGGGGAGACGCGTGAGGAACGCGACGCCGCCGCGGAGCGCGCTCAGAACCACGCGACCACCCCGGCGAGCGCGACGGCCAGCACGCCCGCGCCGGCGACGATCCGGACGCCGCGTTCGGCGTCGGCGACGGTCGGTAAGGGGTTACCGGCGTTCAGTCGGTAGTGACCGGCCTTCTCCAGTCGGACGTCGAGAGCGACGGCCAGCGTCGCCATCGGCCACCCGGAGTTCGGCGAACTCGGAACGCGGGCGTCCTCACGGGCGCGGACGAGCGCCGTCGGCGCACCCGCCGCGAGCGCGACGAGGAGCGCGCTCAGTCGTGCCGGGAGCCACATCACCGCGTCGTCGAGGCGGGCGGGCGCCCAGCCGACGGGTTTCGAGCGGTAGCCGAGCATCGAGTCGAGCGTGTTGACCGCCTTCACCCACGCCGCCGCGCCCGCGGCGAGCGACAGCGACAGGGGGGCGAGGAGTGCGAACCCGAACAGCGGGGCGACGAGGCCGTCGGCGAGGTTCTCAGCGAGGCTCTCGACGGCGGCACTCCGGACCTCGCCCGTCGACAGCGCGGCGGCGTCTCGCCCCGCCAGCGCACGGAGCTCGTGTCGGGCCGCGGCGAGATCCCGCTCGGTCAGGGTGACGACCTCGCGGGCGGCGTCGAGCAGCATCCGCAGGCTCGTCGTCGCAAAGAGGACGAGTCCGGCGAGCACCGTCGCGACGAACGGGTGGAGGGCGGCCGCCGCGTCGACGACGCTCCAGACGACGAACGCCGCGAGGAAGGGAAGACCGAGGGCGACGGCGAGGCTCATCACTCGGGGGTTCGCCCACTCCGCGTCGAACGGTTCGACGAGCCGTCCGAACCAGACGACCGGATGCAGTCGGGCTGGCGGCTCCGCGAGGAGTGAGTCGAGCCCCGCACCGAGGACGACCGCGACGGTCGCCGTCAGCGGCATCGACCCCCCCGCGTCGCCAGCCACTCGGGGAACGCGGTCGGTGGAACGTCGGCGACGTCGACGAACGTGCCGCCACAGTCGGCGACGCCGCCGTCCGTCTCGGGGTCGTCGCCGACGTGGATCAGGTCCTCGACGGCCACGCCGAGCGCGCCCGCGACCGTCGCGAACGCGTCCGGGTGTGGTTTGCGCCAGCCGCAGGCGACGCTCGTGGTGATCGCATCGAAGTCGTCGCGGCCGACGTCGGCGCGGACGAGCGTCCGCCCGACCAGTTCCGGGACGGAGCAGTTCGAGAGGAGGCCGACCGGACCGTGGGCTGCGGCCGCGTCGACCGCCTCGCGTGCGCCGGGCCGCGTCGTCACCTCGGGGTCGAACGCCGCGACGACGGCGTGACGGGGGGCGTTGTTCGGCGCGTCGACGTCGCGACTCGCGAGGGCGGCGCTGACGTGGGCGGGGAGGGGAACTTCGGCCCCGTCGGGCGCGTCGATGTGGACCTCACGGTAGGCGTCGTCCCAGTCGGCCGGGACGGGGACGCCACGGGCCTCGAGTTCGGCGGCGACTGCGGCCGCGGGGTCGTCGGGGTACGACACGTCGACGAGCGTTCCGAACAGGTCGAACGAGACTGCCACTGTCCTGTGATTAGTCAAAGTGGACTTGAAGATAGTGGTCGTCGGACCGCTCAGGCCGTCAGCGTCTCCTCGAGGACGCGGAACCAGTTGTCGTAGGCGATAGCCTCCAGTTCCGTCTCGTCGAACCCCCGAGATCGAAGTTCGTCGAACAGGGCGGGGAGGCCACGGACGTCGCCCAGCGAGTCGGGGATCGTCGCGCCGTCGAAGTCGGAGCCGAGCGCGACGTGCTCGGGGCCGAGGCGGTCGGCGACGTACTCGACGTGATCGGCGAGCACCGACAGCGGCGCGTCGGGGTCGAACGCGCCGTCCGGCCGGAGCGCGCTCACGCCGAAGGTGATACCGACGACGCCGCCGGCGTCGGCGACGGCGTCGAGTTGGTCGTCGGTCAGGTTCCGCGAGGAGGGACAGAGCGCGTGGGCGGCAGTGTGGGTGACGACGAGCGGCGCGTCCGACAGGTCGGCGACGTCCCAGAACCCCCGTTCGGTGAGGTGTGCGCAGTCGACGACGATGCCGAGGTCGTTGCAGGCGCGGACGAGGTCGCGGCCGGCGTCGGTCAACCCCGGACCGATGTCCGGCGAGGCGGGGTAGCGGAACGGGACGCCGTGACCGAAGGCGTTCTCGCGACTCCAGACGAGGCCGATGGAGCGGACGCCGGCGTCGTAGAGGTCGGTGAGGTTCGAGAGGTCGGGGCGGACGGCCTCGGCCCCCTCCAGATGGGGGAGCGCGACGAGCGACCCCGCCTCGAAGCAGTCGCGGAGTTCGGCCGCCGTCCGAGCGACGCGGACCGTCCCTGCGGCGTCGGACTCGATGGTCGCGAGGAGAGCGAGCAGTTCGTCGGTGACGGCGGCGGCGTAGTCGGGGCGGACCGGCGGCGAGTAGGGGACCTCGTAGCCGTCGTCGGTCGGGACCGGATCGAGGTCGCCCTCGCCGGGGACGAACAGCGCGAAGAAGCCGCCGCCGAACCCGGCCTCCTGCGCCCGCGGGAGGTCGAGGTGGCCCCGCTCGCTCGCCTCGAAGAACGACCGGTCGCCGCTCCGGTCGTTCAGCAGATCGAGTAGCGTGTCGTTGTGGCCGTCGAAGACGAGCGGTGAGGTGCGTACCATGGGAGACGAAGCGCTACCGCTCTCTGGGGTCGACAGCCACCTCAACGTTCCGTCCGCCGGGTCGGCTCTTCGGCCCATCGAGGACGTGGCGACGGGTGACGGGGACGGTTACGGCGCGCCTCGCCGCTGTCGACGCCACCGACCCACAGAAGCACAATATCGGTTGAAAATCAAACTTTCAGAAACGTATAAGATGGAATATGTAAATTTAGCCACAAGAAATAAATTCAATCCGTTTACATATCTTCCCATGCCAACTCGAAGAACGGCAATGAAGACCGGAGCGGCAGTCATCGGACTCGGTACCATTCCAACCTCGATTCAGGCGCTCCCGACGGACGGGGATGGTGGAAAATGCGTGTTCATCTACGACGACAGTCACAAGAAGGACCTCACGAAGACGTTGCCCGTCCACCGGGAACTCGACGCACCCGCCTGTCTCGCTGCCGTGCCGGGCTACCTCAGCCCGAGCGGCGACTACCTGGCCGAGGAGGATCTCCAGGAGTTCCTCGACGCGGACTGGGAAATCCTCTCGCACATGCACTACCACCGACCGGTCGGGCAGCGAGCGCTCACCGAAGACGTCGAAGAGGGAGATACCGAACTCGAGGTCGTCTCCACGTTCCACGGGCGGTTCGAGGGAGATCCGCTCGAAGTGGTCGACGACGACGGCAACGCGATCCGTGTGACGGTCGATGGTCGCGACGTCGACGACGACGTCATCTACATCAAAGAACCGGCCTCGGGATCGATCTCCGCGGACGCAGATGGCCGCGTTCGGTTCCCCGAGTCGTTCCTTCGGGAGAAACTGCGCACATCCAAGGAAGAGCTCCAAGCACTCGGCGCACAGGCACGAGGCTTCATCGCACCGTTCGCTGTCTACGACGAGTGGGCCGCCGATCTGGTTTCCGACTACTACGAAGCCTGTGGGAACGGACGGCTCGGCACCGGCATCAACGCCGACATCGACCCGTACTGGATAAATCGGACACAGTACGACGACCTCTCTGCGGATGAACTCGATAGCCTCGCCGAAGAGGCCGCCGACGAAGACGCCATCCTCGTCCTCGGTTCCCACTCGTGGGAGGAGGACCTCACCGAGTCGAAGATCCGCGAGGCCATCAACGCCGCCCGGAACCACGACCTCGAGATCACGACGCTCCACGAGGCGCTCGTCTCGGCTGGCGCGGTCGAGGGGTCCTCGGACGAGGAGGACGAATCGGAGAAGCCGGACGAGGAGGACGAATCGGAGAAGCCGGACGAGGAGGACGAATCGGAGAAGCCGGACGAGGAGGACGAATCGAAGAAGCCGGACGAGGAGGACGAATCGAAGAAACCCGACGAGGAGGACGAATCGGAGAAACCCGACGAACCGCACACCTGTTAACTTCACAGAGGTAAGCACCGTATTCGTGTTCGATCTCGTCGGCGACCCCATCTAGCCAAACGTGCGGAGCGTCGACTCGCGGGTCGACGTCGGCGAGGTGCTCAGAGAGACGTTCTCCGACGTCGGTATCGCTGGCGAACACGATAACGTGACGATGAAAACTGCCGTTCGGGCGTTTCGCCGACGACGAAGGTGTTCAGGAACGGTCCGGTCGCGTCTCGTCTTCCGCCTCGGCGACGTCCTCGAGCGCCCGTTCGTCGTTGTACTCGTTTTTGGTCTGGCTATCGGCGCTGCCCGTGAGTTCGTTGTAGAGCGCCTCGCGGACCTCCTCCGAGGAGTCGAACTCGTCGTAGTCGGTCATGCGGTCGAAGACGCTGCCGAGCGACTCGGTCTCGTTGGTGAGATCCAGCGGCTGGTCGGCGTACTCGGTGGCGAGCTCCTCCGTCGTCACGGGGAACTTCTGGTCGCGGAGCAGCGTTTCGGTCTCGTCGAGGACGTGTTCGACCTGTCCGGCACGGGCGCTCTTTCGGGACTCCGCACGGTCCGTGACGCTGTCGTGTTCCTCGGCGTTGTCGACGCTCGGGGCGGTGGCGTCGTGGTCCTCGGTCATGTCCGGAGCTTCGACTGCGAACCGTAAGGATGTGGTGGCCCACCGTCTCGACGTGACCGCGTGCATCCAGCCGTCGCTGCCGGCTGTCGGTCGGGGAGAGAAGTCGGAGTACGGCCTTGAGAGTGTGTTCAGGCCAGTCGAGCGAACGCGAGCGTACCGCTGACGTTCTCGATGTAGATGTTCACCACGTCACCCTCCTGTGCGCCGGGGACGAAGATGGTGTACTTGCCCTTCTCGGCGACGCCGTCGCCCTTGCGGCCGGTGCCGGTGATCTTGACCTCGTAGGTCTTGCCCTCTTCGACGTCCGGCGCGTTCGTGCGTTGACTGGAGCGCTTGCGTTTTGCGACCGGACGGAAGGCACCACACGCCTCGCATCGGAGCATCTGGTTGCGGTTCTCCATGACGAGTCGCGTGTCGGGGAGGCCACACTCCGAACAGATGACGTACTCTTCGATGTAGCTGCTGATGGCGGCGTCGAAGTCCTGTGCGGTGAAACTCCCGTTGTACCGCGCACGACCCTCGGAGTACTGTCCGGCGGTCCCCAGTTCGCGCTGGATCGCGGAGTGGAGATGTTCGGGGTCGCGCGACAGTGCGTCGGCGATCGACGAGAGGTTGGTCAGTCGGGTGAACGCCCCGTCTTTCTGCACTTGCGGGTCGGGGACCGAGAGACGCTCGTCGGACCCACCGAGGTCCGGCACGGCGTCGAGAGCCCGGTCGAGACTGGCTTGATAGTCCATAGAGGTTGGTGGAACAGGACACGTATAGGCGTTCCGAGAGAACGACTCTCGAATCCCCTGAACGGCACCGCCCGAGGAAAGTCAAGAACTATTGAAATTATACGTTCCAGTAACGTATAGTCTGGAATATGTAAAATAGGCCACAAGAAGTATATTCATCCAGACAACATGTCATTCTATGCCAACTCGACGGTCTGCGATGAAGGCCGGAGCGGCGGTCGCGACACTCAGTGCCCTCCCCCCTTCGATTCGTGCTCTCTCGACAGACGAAGCGAGTGGATCGTGCGTGTTCATCTACGACGACGGACACGACACAGATCTCACGAAGACGTTGCCCGTCCACCGGGAACTCGACGCACCCGCCTGTCTGGCCACTGTGTCGGGGTATCTCAGCCCGACGGGAGACTACCTCTCCGAGGACGACATCCAGGAGTTCCTCGACGCGGACTGGGAGATCCTCTCGCACACGGACTACCACCGACCGGTCGGGCAGATCTCGCTCACCGACGACGTCGAAGCGGGCGATACGGAACTCGAAGTCGAGACGTCGTTCCACGGTCGAATCACCGGCGACCCGCTGGAAGTCGTCGACGACGACGGCAACGCGATCCGTGTGGTCGTCGACGACCGCGACGACGGCGTCATCACGCTGCAAGAACCCGCCCCCGGTCCGGTCTCCGCGAGCGCGGACGGACGAGTCCGGTTTCCGGCAGAGTTCACCCGCGAGAAACTACGGGAGTCGAAAGAAGAGCTCCGGGAGATCGGCGGTCAAGCGCGCGGCTTCGTCGCTCCGTTCGGCGTCTACGACGAGTGGGCCGCCCAGTTGGTCGCCGAGGAGTTCGAGGCCTGTGGCAACGGGCGGTTTGGCGGCGGTATCAACGAGGACGTGCGTCCGTACTGGATGCGACGCGTTCAGTACGAGGAGATGTCGTTCGACGAACTCGACGAACTCGCCGCGGAGGCTGCAGAGAGGAACGCTATCCTCGTCCTCGGCTCTCACTCCTGGGACGAAGAACTCACGGAGTCCGACATCGAAAACGCGGTCGAGGCCGCCCGAGACAACGGGTTAGCGATCCGGACGCTCCACGACGCGCTCGTCGCCGCCGGTGCCATCGAAGACTCGTCGGAAGAGGACGACGAATCTGAGGAGACGCCGACCGAGACGCCCGAAGAGACGCCGACGGAAACTCCCGAACAGACACCGACTGAGACCCCCGAGGAAACACCGACCGAGACGCCTGAAGAGACGCCGACTGAGACCCCCGAGGAAACACCGACCGAGACGCCTGAAGAGACGCCGACGGAAACTCCCGAAGAGACGCCGACCGAGACGCCTGAAGAGACACCGACGGAAACTCCCGAAGAGACGCCCGACGAGGACGAGTCCGGCGAGAACGACGAACCCGAAGAGACGCCCGCTGAGACGCCGGAGCCGCCGTCGACGGCGCCGCCAGCACCGCCCGATGCGGACGACTCGTCTCCGCCACCGGACTCCTCCGAGCGGTCGGAGCCGCCGGACGCACCGGAACCCGAAGAGACGGCGACGCCCACTCCGACGACGACAGTCACCTCGACGCCGACACCGTCCCCGACACCCTCGTCGGCGGAGACGCCGCCACCCGAGACGGCGACGCCGACCGCGACGGCGACGGAAGACCCGTCGGACGCTGGCTCCGAGGCCACGCCGGCTGGCACGCCGAAACCCACGACGACCTCTCGGCGGCCCAACTCGTCCGGTCGGATCCCCCTCCTCAGCGACCTGTTCGACTGGCTCGCCAAGCTGTTGTCGCTCTGATCGAGTCGCGCGGGGCCGTCCCGCGTTCGCGCACCCACGCGTAGAAGAAGAGGCGAGAGATCCGAAGTGCGAGAGAATCGAAGTTAGTCCCGTTACCAGCGCTGGTGGACGTGTTCTCGAACGTAGTCGTCGTAGACGTCGGCGACCCGCTGGTACTGATCGGCCGATAGCGGCGGGAGATCGGCGGCCGCGACGTTCGCTTCGATGTGTTCGGGCGACGTCGACCCCGGGATGACGGTGCTCACGGCGTCGAACGAGAGGATCCATCGGAGCGTGAACTGCGCCAGCGACGTCCCCTCGGGAACGGCCGGACGGAGGGCGTCGACGGCGTCGAGTCCAGCCTCGAGGGGGACGCCCGCGAACGTCTCGCCGACGTCGAACGCTTCGCCCTCGCGGTTGTAGTTGCGATGGTCGTCCTCCGGGAACTCCGTGTCGCGGTCGATCTGGCCGGTCAAGAGTCCCGAGGCCAGCGGCACGCGGACGACGACGCCGACGTCGCGGCGTTTCGCTTCGCGGAAGAACAGTTCGGCCGGTCGCTGTCGGAACGGGTTGAAGATGAGCTGCACCGTCTCGACGCCGGGGAACTCGATAGCTTTCAACCCCTCCTCGACCTTCTCGACGCTGACGCCGTAGGCGTCGAGTTTGCCGGCCGCCTTCAGGTCGTCGAGTGCCTCGAACGTCTCCGGCTGGTAGTACACCTCGGTCGGCGGACAGTGCAACTGGAGGAGATCGAGCGCGTCGACGCCGAGGTTCTCTCGACTCCGGTCGACGAACCGCTCGAGGTGCTCGCGGTCGTAGCCCGCGGATTCGTGTGAATCGAGTCGCCGACCGGCCTTCGTGGCGACCGTCACGTCGGCGTACGCGTCGCGCTCCTCGAGCACCTCTCCGATGTTGCGCTCGCTCTTGCCGTCGCCGTAGACGTCGGCGGTGTCGAGGAAGTCGACGCCGGCGTCGAGTGCGGTCCGAACGGCCTCGCGTCCCTCCTCGTCGCTCACGTCGCCCCAGTCGCTGCCGATGTTCCAGGTTCCGAGGCCGACTTCGGTGACGCGGTAGCCCGTCGTGCCGAGTGTCCGTCTGTCCATGCGCTTCGTTCGGGACGGGTACGTGTAAGTCTCCGTGAACCGGTCGGTCGCGCTGCGTCTAGTCGCTCCGCTCGTTCACGTTACGCCGAGAGAATCGAGTCCGCTCTCCCCGATTTGAATCCACTCGCTCCCGTTCGCTCGCGGTGCTCGCTCACCTCCCGCTCCCTATTCAAATCGAGTCGAGAACTCCCTCACATTCAACACCGCTCGCTACGCTCACGGATGTTGAAGAGAAGTGCAGTCCGCTCTCCCCGATTTGAACGGGGGGCAAGCCGATCTACAGTCGGCTGCTCTGCCAGGCTGAGCTAAGAGCGGTCACTGCCACCTTCCGGACACTGCAGTTTAACCATTACTGTTCGAGACGCTCGTGCACTACGTGACCGCTCGACATGAAGCAAGATTGAAATAGCCCCGCTCGAATTGGCCTGACGAACGATGAGCAAGATAACGTTCCGCGCGGACGACGACCTCGTCGAGCGACTGGAGACGCTCGACGCCTCGAAGAGCGAGGTCATGCGCGAGGCGCTTCGTGCGTATCTCGACGGCGCGGGACGACGCGAGTCCACATCGGCCACCGACCAGTCGGTGGACGACGCACTCGCGGCGCGAGTCGACGACCTGATCGCAGCGCGACTCGACGACGCACTCGACCGACGGACGCGTCGGACGGACGGCCTCTCCGTCACCGTCACCGTCGACGACGTCGCGTCGAGCGACACGACGACAGTTCGAGCGGCGAAATCGACAGACGGCGTCCGTAAGACACCGACCGACGAGACTCCGGACGACGCCACGGCCCGAACGACGAACTGTGGGCAGTGCGGCGAGTCGATCGACGCCGACCACGTCTACTGTCCGAACTGTGGTGAGAAATCCTCCCACCGCGCGTTCTGTGAGTGTGGCGACGAGATCCGGTCCGACTGGGCGTTCTGTCCGAACTGTGGTCGTCGGACGCCAGCTGCCGACGTACTCGATCGGTCGTAGACGCGCTGAGCGGTCCGTATACGGCGAGCTGCTCGGTATGTCTTACAAAGCGTCGGTACTTTTATAAACTGTGCCTCTGTGCATACTGTCGCGTAAGACGGTTGTCTTACACCGCCTGCCGCGGGATGGGATGCGTACTCCCGTCGTGCGGTTTTGGTGTGTATGACGTCCGCACGGGCCGCGCGCCCACCGTCTTACCGGGGGAATACAAGCATGGAGCGTGTGACACTACGAATTCCGAAGCAGCAGATAGAAGAGGTCGAACAGATGGTCGAAACGGGTCAGTTCCCGAATCGAAGCGAAGCGATCCGGTCGGCGGTTCGCGAGATGCTCAACGAGCAGGGCGAGAGCCGTGACTCGGGCAAGAAGAAGACCACCAAGCGCAGCTGGGCGAGGGTGTAACGATGCAAGACATCGTCCAGGATGCACTGGATAACGCGGAAGCGGAACAGCGTGAGATGGCGTCGGCCGACGACGACGACGAGTTCGGCGAGCCGCGTATCGTCATCGTCGGCTGTGGTGGCGCCGGTAACAACACGATCAACCGGCTGTACAACATCGGCGTCGACGGCGCCGACACCGTCGCGATCAACACCGACAAGCAGCACCTGAAGATGATCGAAGCCGACACGAAGATCCTCGTCGGCAAGTCGCTGACGCAGGGGCTGGGTGCCGGTGGCGACCCTTCGATGGGGGAGCGTGCGACGGAGATGGCGCAGGGAACGATCAAGGAGGTTCTCGGCAACGCCGACCTCGTGTTCGTCACCGCGGGAATGGGTGGCGGCACCGGCACCGGCGCCGCACCCGTCGTCGCGAAGATCGCCAAGGAGCAGGGTGCGATCGTCGTCGGGATGGTCTCGACGCCGTTCAACGTCGAGCGTGCCCGGACGGTCAAAGCCGAGGAGGGACTGGAGAAGCTCCGCAACGAAGCGGACTCCATCATCGTCCTCGACAACAACCGGCTTCTCGACTACGTCCCGAACCTCCCGATCGGCAAGGCGTTCTCCGTGATGGACCAGATCATCGCCGAGACGGTCAAGGGGATCTCCGAGACGATCACCCAGCCCTCGCTCATCAACCTCGACTACGCCGACATGTCCACCATCATGAACCAGGGTGGCGTCGCGGTGATGCTCGTCGGCGAGACACAGGACAAGAACAAGACCCAGGAAGTGGTCAACGACGCGATGAACCACCCGCTTCTCGACGTCGACTACCGGGGTGCTTCCGGTGGGCTCGTCCACATCACGGGTGGCCCGGACCTCACGCTCAAGGAGGCCGAGGGCATCGCGGACAACATCACCGAACGCCTCGAAGCGAGCGCGAACGTCATCTGGGGCGCGCGTATCCACGAGGAGTACAAGGGGAAGGTCCGCGTCATGGCCATCATGACCGGCGTCCAGAGCGCGCAGGTGCTCGGCCCGACGACGCAGAAGCAGGCCGACAAGTCGCGTGCGAGTATCAACGGACAGGCTTCGGAGTTCGACTCGAAACAGCGAACGGGCGAGGCGTGGCAGTCTGACGGCGGTCGCGACGAGGTCGAGAAGAACAACGGCCTCGACGTCATCCGCTAACCACCCGACACCCACCTCTCGAACGATAGTAACGAGTGCCAGTCCTCACTTACCCGACCGCACAACAGCGTGCGGGCAAGTGACCAGTTGCACGAGCTACTATCTCGCCTCGTTTTCTTCGCTCTCCGATCGACGACCAGCGACAGCCGTCACCGTCGCCGGACGCGAGTTTATCCGTCATTCGGACGTCGTCTCTCGTATGACCGACCCCGACACCGTCGACACCTACCAGGCGGTCGCCGAGGAGTATCGTCACCAGAACCGCGACCGGTCGGTCGTCGAGCATCTGGTCGAGCGATTTCTCACTGCACTCGAAGAGGTGACCGACGAGCGACCTGCTCGCGTCGCCGACGTCGGCTGTGGACCCGGGTGGGAGTCGGCCACGTTCGCTGCGGCCGGCCACGACGTCGTCGCCGTCGATCTGACGCCCGCCTTCCTCCGACTCGCTCGGGAGGAGGCCCCCGACGCCGACGTCGCCCGGATGGACATGCGGACGCTCGGCCTCGCGAGCGACCGATTCGACGGACTGTGGGTGTGCGCCTCGTTCATCCACGTTCCCCGCGAGGACGCACCGGAGACGCTGGCGGAGTTCCATCGCGTGCTCCGGGCAGGAGGCGTGCTCCTACTCTCGGTGCAGGTCGGCACGGGCGAACGGGTCGGCGGCCTGTACGACGGCGATACGCGCCGGTTCACGCTGTATCGGCCCGCCGAACTGCGGGAACTGATCGAGACTGTCGGCTTCGAGGTTCAGTCACTCGCCGTCGACGACGAGCGGTGGGTTCGACTGGTGGCGCGGGCGTGACCGCTCTACCGCCGAGCGGGGCGAGCGTCTCGGCGCTTCTCTCCGAGGTACGTCACACCGCCTCGATCGCCTCGACGAGCTTGCACTTTCGACAGACGTCCCGCGCCGTCGTCGACCCGCAGCGTTCGCACTCGTTGAGTTCGACGCCTTCCTCGTCGCCGCGATACCGCTCGGCGGCCAGCTGTGCCAGTTCCTCGTAGCCGGCCATGATAGAGTGACGCGTCCCGGGGTGGTCCTCCTCCAACTCGAGCATCAGTTCCTGGATCTCGCCGCGGAACGCCTCGCTGGCGTGGGGACACTCGGTGATGTGTGCGGGGAGCTCTTTCAGGTGCGCGTAGAGCGCGACCTCCTTCTCGGGGACGTCCCGCAGCGGTTTCGCCCGCGGGACGAACTCCTCCTGTTCGTTGCGGTCGTCGAAGCCACCGATGCTGGCGTCGAAGTGCTTCGCGATCTGCTTGACGTCGCCTTCGAGGAAGTTCATCAGCGCCGTCTCCGCCTCGTCGTCGAGGTTGTGGCCGGTCAGCAGTTTGTCTGCGCCGTACTCGTCGGCGAAGCGTTCGAGCAGGTCGCGGCGGAACACCCCACAGTAGGCACAGGGGGCCATCTCCATCGGGTCCTTCTCGGCGACGTCGTCCATCCGGACGCCCAACTCCTCCTCGTAGGTGACGAGTTCGTGGCGCATCTCGAGGTCGGTGGCCAACTCGACGCAGGCGTCGACGCTCTCGTCGCGGTACCCCTCGATCCCCTCGTGGATCGTGAGGGCGATCATCTCGATGCGGGGGTCCTTTCCAAAGGTTTCGTCGAGGATGTGGGTGAGCACGACGCTGTCTTTCCCGCCCGAGAGGCCGATGACCCACGTCTCGGGGTCCTCGGGTGTCGCGTCGGACGGAAGCATACTGTCCTCGCGGATGCGGCGGCGGACGCGTTTGTCGACCGAGGCGCAGAAGTGGTTCTCACAGAGATGTGCCCCGGAGTAGCCCGCGTGCATCACCGCGTCGCGGTCGCACTTGTCGCACTCCATTACCGGCCCCTTACCGACCGGCGGCCATGACCGTTTCGTCTCGGCTACCTCGGCCGCTCCGTCGGGGAGGATGTCGTCTCGGTGCATCTCGTGAGGAAACCGTTTTGCGCGACGAGCGGCAAGAGGGCGGCAATGGACCGAACCGCCGCCCTCGACCGCGTCGAGACCATCGTCGACGCCGTCGACTCCGAGACGATGCCCGTCCCTGTCCGCGAAGTGTGGGTGTACGGCGACGTCGCGCTCGGCCTCGACCCGATCGACCGGTTGGACGTCTATCTGACCAAGGACATGCTCCTTCGCGGTGACGGGAGCGACGAACAGGAACGCTACTTCGAAGAGGAGTACGGCGTGAAGGGCGTCGGCAAGAGCGTCTCCGCCGAGTGGGCCGAACAGTACCCCGAACGGCTGCGCGCCAACGACAGCGGTCACGCCGCCCCCGAGAAGTGTCTCGCCGCCCACCTCGTCGACGGCGAGGACCCGATCCACCTCGAAGTCTGCAACGCGAGTTTCGACGACAACGTCACCCAGCGACTGCGCGGCGCGATGGCCCGCGACGCCTACGAACAGATCCTCGACCCGCGCGGCGTCTGTCTGTGGGTCGACGGAACCTACGCCGAGGAGACGATGGCGAAGCTTCGCGGCGGGGAGCTGCCGTTCCCGACGCTCTCGGGGTCGCTGGAGATGCTCGGTCTCGACGAGGAGACCGCCCACGAGGCCGCCAGCGCGGTGGAGCAGCATCGCGCCGAACAGACCGGGTCGACCGTCCGTGGCGACGTCGTCTGACGGGGGTTTCGCGCGTTGTCGTCGGTTAGTTCACTTGGTCGAACACCGCATCGCGCTGGATCGCCTGTCGGACGGTCTCGGGTTCTTCGAGTAGATAGAACTTCATCACGCTCCCGCGAGCGCGCCCTCGCCCTTCGAACTCCTGGCCGAGGATGTCGAGGAACGCCTGCTCGCGCAGGAGATCGTACACCCGACGCTGCGACAGTTGGTTGACGTCGAGCGCGGTCGTGAGTTCGCAGTACTTGTCGTAGATGTCGTTCGACTCGATCTTCGACTCCCGCCGAGCGGCGGTGAGTTCGGCGACGGCGAGGACGGTGAGCTTCGCCTGTGTCGGTTGCCCCTGCAGGAGGTCGCGGAACCGGTTGACGTCGGCGAGGCTACGGGCGTCGCGGACGTGCTCCTCGCGGACGCGCTCGTCGTCGCGTTCCTCCGCGATCTCGCCGGCGTGACGGAGGATGTCCAGCGCCTTCCGCGCGTCGCCGTGTTCGCTCGCCGCGAAGGCGGCCGACAGCGGGATGACGTCGCTCGTCAGCACGTCGGGTTTGAACGCGTCCTCGCGGTTCTCCATGATGAGTCGCAGCTGCTCGGCGTCGTACGGCGGGAAGATGAACTCCCGTTCCTGCAGGCTACTCTTGACTCGCTGTTCGAGTTTGTCCTGGTAGCTGATCTTGTTCGAGATGGCGATGATGCCGATCTTACAGGAGCCGAGCTTTCCGGCCTCGCCGGCCCGCGAGAGCTGCATCAGGATCTCGTCGTTGCCGAGCTTGTCGATCTCGTCGAGGATGATGATGGCGACGTCGAAGCGTGCGTCGAGGATGCGCCAGAACCGCGCGTAGTAGTCGTCGGTGGCGATACCTGTCGGCGGAATCTTCACCTCCGTCTCGGCGACGTCGTTGAGCTGCGTCGCCAGCGTGGAGATGGCGCGCGTCTCGGTGTTCGACTGCGCACAGTCGATGTACGCCGTGCCGACGGTCGTCCCGTGGTTCTCGGCGGCGCGTTTGGCACGCTGAGTGACGTGCTTGGCGACCAGCGACTTCCCCGTCCCGGTCTTCCCGTAGACGATCATGTTCCGGGGCGACCCGCCGGCGATGGCGGGGTTCAGCGCGTTGGCGACCTTCTTGATCTGCTCGTCGCGGCCGACGATCCGCTCCTCGTTCGGGATGTGCTCGATCTCGAGCAGCTCTTTCCGGGTGAAGATGGGGCTGTCGACGCGGAACAGCGGGTCCGTCCCCCCGTTGGCGTCGTTCCCGTCGTCTGGCATACCACCGGCTTCAGAGGGGTCTTCCTTAACCGTGTATATCCTGGTCACCCCGCGTTTCGAGCGTAAGGCCGGTAAATCGGCGAGCGCAGCCGTTCGTGTCTCCGTGTCGGGTTTTCGACCACCAACCGAGTTTCGAGCGTAACCGAGCTTCTCGGTGTCCGCACGACAGCCGTCAGACGCGCGGTCGAGACGACCCCACGTTTCGAGCGTAAACGTCCGAAAACGTCGGGTAAATCGTTTTATACGGGTGTGATACAGTTAACCACACTACCCCACGTTTCGAGCGTAAATCGTCGCCGCCCCGCCCTCCTCGCGTCGATGACCGAGTCCACAATTCGCCGACATCTGTCCGGCGGTCGTCGTCCGACGGGAGCCGTCGGGCGTCGACCGGCGGTCGAACGACACACACACCCCGGGTTTCGAGCGTAAACGGGAGAGACCGTGTAGGAGCGGAGTCGAACCGGTGGTTCCGAGACGACCCGTCCTCTCGGAGTGGCCGAGATCGAGACAGTCGAGGTCGAATGCGTCCCGATCAGCGACCCGCTCGCTGGGTTCGCGAAGTCGATTCTTACTGGCGCGAGAGAACAGTTCGCGTCGAACACGGGAGAACGACGACGTTCTCCCTCTAATTCGACGAATCGAGCCTACGGAACCTTACCGACGTATAGTATAAAAAAACGCCCGGTAGCCGTCAGAACACGATCCGGGAGCAGGAGGCGGATACTCGACCGACGGGTTCTCGAGAGCGGCCAGTTCGGCGTCTCTCCACCTCCCCTACGATGGTTTACGCTCGAAACACGGGGTGTGCCCCCCGTCGAGAGGGGAGACGTCTCGCCGAGGTGATTACACCCGACCGACGGTCACGTCGAACGGGACGACTTCGGCCCGTCGGTACGCTCCGTCCCGTATCTGATCGACGACCGTTCGGCCCATCTCGCGCCACGCCCGCCGGAGGTCGTCGTAGGCCGTCGTCGACAGCGCTCGACGGAGTTCGGTCTCGTGGTCTGCGAGACCGGCACCGCTGGCCTTCCGAGCGGCGTCCCGAAGGTCGGCCTCATCGTACGGCTGTTCGACGGTCTTCTGGTGGTAGTAGCGACGCGAGCGGATGTCCGTCAGCCCACACTCGTGGAACGTCTCTGTCACCCGGTCGCCGGGGGCGACGTCGGTCTCGACGCCCGCGAGATACGCCTCTCGCACTCGCCGTTCGAGCGAGACCTCGTCGTCGACGGTCGAGTCGACGCTCACGTCGGCGTTGTCGGGTTCGACGGCCGCGACGAGCTCCGAGGAGACGCGGGCGAACTCCGCGACGGCGGCCGCAGGGTCGGGGAGGTTCACCAACAGCGCCTGACAGACAACCAGGTCGAAGGTGTCGTCGTCGAACGGGAGACGCGTCGCATCGCCGGCGACGGTCGGGAGGCCGGTCTCCTCGCGGGCGACGTCGAGGAGGACGACGTCGGCGTCGACACAGACCACGTCGGCGTCGCTCTCGGCGGCGAGCACCCGTGAGAGTTCACCCGTCCCACAGCCGACGTCGAGGACGCGACGCCGCGAGTCGAGTTCGAGGTCGACGAGTGCCGCGCGGGAGTCGTCCCACATCCCCTCGCGCGTCCGCCGGAGATACTCGGCTGAGAACCTGCGCACGCCGCTCACTTCTCGGGTGGTCGTGAAAAGCGAGTCGACTCGGACGCTCGGCGTCGCCGCAGCAGTCCGACGGCGACGGCCCCGAGTGCGAACAGTCCGGCGACGAGGCCGAACCCCGGCGCGTCGACGTCCGACGACCTGGTGGCGTCGGCCGTCACCCCATCGTCGGCCGTCACCCCATCGTCGGCCGTCACCCCATCGTCACCGGCCGCGTCGTCGCCGGCCGAGTCGACTCTCGACTCCCGCCGTGTTCCCGACTGCGACGTCGTTTCGTCACTCGCCCCGTCCGGTTCCAACTGCAGCGTCGCGACGACGCCCGCGTGGTCCGAGGGCCACAGCCGCCGGTGTTCGCCGTCGACGACGGCCGAGACGCGGTCGCTCCGATCGGTACCGACGCGGTCGGCGGCCGTCACCGGCCCGACGCCACGGAGGAGCACCAGATCGAGCCGCTTGCTGAGCTCCGACCGTCGGCGCTGTAGTCGGGGCTGTCGACAACAGGTGTAGCCAGGGTTGCCGGGAACCGCCTCCGCGTACGCGTCGGTGAAGAACTGCGTCAACAGGTCGTACGTCACCGTCTCGCTGCCGTCGGCCGGACTGTTGAAGTCGCCGACGAGGACGATCGGCCGGTCGAGCGCCGCGAGGTCGACGACGAGTTCCCGCGCCTGATCCAACTGTGTCGCCGCCGAGACGCTGTCGAGGTGGGTGTTGACGAAGGTAAACGGCGTCCCGTCGCGTTCGACGTCGACCGCACAGTAGCCGCGCGTGAGTGGGAACTCGACGCCGTCCGGCAACGGGACCGTGAGCGTCGCGTCGTACGTTCGACGGGTGGTCTCTCCCGTCTTCAGCTCGCTGCGGGCGAGAATCACGTCCCGGTCGGTGAACCGGACGTCGACCGATCCGGCGTCGAGCGCCGCCGGTAGTTCGACGTCCGTGTTGCTGATCGAACTGACGGCGTCGTAGGCGACCCCTCTCTCGGCCAGGCGCTCCTGGAGGAGCGACAGGAAGTCGAGGTGGTACTCGCCGGCGTTCGTCCGACCGGGGTCGGCGGCGTAGTCGCCGGGGAGTTGGAGTCTGAGCAGCGTCACCTCCTGGAGACCGACGAGGTCGGGACGGACCGTCGCGATGGCGTCGGCGATCGCCTCTACCCTCGCGTCGAACCGACTGGCCTCGATGTCGGCGAGGAGCGTCGCGACCGCCGTCGATAGTTCCTCGTCGGACCCCGCGAGCAACTTCCGCAGGTCCGTGCCGACGTAGAGGTTCCACGTCATCACGGTCAGCGTCGACTCGGCCTCTGCGTCGACCGACTCGGTGTCGACGTTGCCGTCGATCGACTCTGCGTCCGCGCCGTTCTCGACGCGTACAGTCGCCGTTCGTGACGCCTCACTCAGACCCGGTACGACCAGTAACCCGCCGGCTACTCCCTGGAGGACGTCGCGTCGAGAGATCGGCTGTTCAGTCTGTTCGTTCACGTCGGTGGTTCCCCCGTAGGTGGTGGCTCGCGGGACCGCCCCCGCCGCGCTATAGTCGCTCGTGCACCTGTCTCCACACCCGACCGCACGACAACGGTCGGTCGGGTGTGTGATGACGTGCATTCGGTACTAGAGGACGACGGACGCACAACGGCGACACCGTCTGGCCGCTGGCGCTGCTCCCGTCGGTGCGGTCGCCTGTTACAGACTAGTCGACGGCAATCCTAATGAACTTTCTAGCGGAGCGCCGTCGTCTCAGCTCTCGCGCTCGAACAGCATCGTGAGCAGCTTCCCGAGACCGATCCGGGTGTGTTCGTGGAAGGTCGCAGCCGAGAGATCGAAGGAGGCGGCGACCTCCTCGCCCGAACTCTCGCGCGGCCACTCGAAGAAGCCGGCGTGGTACGCCGCTTGGAGCATCGACAGTTGGCGGTCGGTGAGTCGCTCCGTCAACTCGTCCCAATACTCACTGAGCGTCTGCGCCTCGCGTTCGACCTCGCGTTTCGCGATCAGTTCGGCGTTCGCGAACTCCGACTGGACGGCCTCGATGATCTCCCGAACGTCCGCGTTCGACACCGCCTCGGCGAGGACGTCGACGTCGCCCCCAGTCGCCGTCGCGGTGTGGACGTTGACGCCGTACTCGGCGAGCAACGAGACGAGCGAGGTGTCGCTGACGGCGTACTCGAGACGGACCCCGCCGTCGTGTCTCGAGATGATGCTGACGTTCTCGACGCTGTCGACGTCCGCCGCGACGGCCTCGATGGTCGCCGGGTCGGTGCCTTCGACGGTCGCGTACTGCAGCACTGCGTCGTCCGTGAGCGGGACGAACCCGGTCAGTTCGACCGTACAGTCGGCGCGGGCCGAGAGCGACGTCAGGAACGAGTCGGGATCGCTGACGACGAACTCCAGTTCGGTGACGAAGTCGGCGTACAGGAGTCGGCGGTTCTCGATGGCGCTGCTCGCGTGACCGAGCGTCTCACCGAGCACCTCGAAGGCGGCGCACTCCCACTCGCTGAACGTCTTCTCGGCCTTCGAGTGGACGACCAGCACGCCGTACCGAGCGTCGCGATGGCGGAGCGGGACGGCGACGTACGACCGAAAGCCGTGGTCGAGCGCCAGCGACTGTATCGCCCCGGCGGCGTCGCCGGTCGCACGCACGACGTCCGAGCGCTCGGCGTTCCGCGCCGACTGGAGCCCCGTTCGGTCCACCGCGTCGGCGGGGAGTCCGTCGATCGCCTCGGAGAACTCCGGCGGCATCCCGGCGTCGGTCCGAACCGACACGGTCTGCGCCTGGTTGTCGACGTCTGCGATCCACGCCGCCTCGTAGTGCGTCGACTCGGCGAGGCGCTGGCAGACGATCGCCTCCAGTTCGCCGCGCGTCTCGACTTCGAGCAACGACTGGATGATCTCGCGGATGAGGACGTTGATGCTGTTGACCGTCCGAAGCTGTGTGTTCTGTCGTTCGGCGTCCAGCTCCGACAGCTTCCGCTCGGTGACGTCGAGGTGGAGGAGGAGCGCGAACCGGTGGTCGTCGTGACGGAACCGGATGGCACGCATGACGAACCAGCGGCGTTCGTCGGGGCTGTGACACGGGTACTCCAGAGAGAACTCGTGGCGCTCGCCGTCGAGCACCGACCGGATCCCTCGCCCTGCCTCGACGGCGTCGGCTCCCATACTCGAATCGCACACCGACAGGTAGTTGGTGCCCAGCATCTCCGGCGCCCCCTCGAAGTCGTTGTCGCGGGCGAACTGGTGCCACGCCTGGTTGGTGTAGACGATCTCACCCTCGCCGTTGACGATCGCCACCTGCGTCGGTAATGCGTCGAGACTCGCCTTGGCGAACGGGTGCGTCTCGAACTCTTCTGCAGTCGGCGGACCGTCGGGGCCGTTCGTCCCCGGCGGTCCCTCGGTTGTCTTCTCCATCTAATTTTGACCCGGATTGACCGCTTCACCGTATTCAACGTCCATAGCGACAAAAGCCTGTCCACAGCGGAACCGTGGCATCTCCGCGCTACGGACGCGTCGAGAACGACTTCACGGTTCCTCCGTCTCGCACGCTCACTGTTCCTCCGTCTCGCACGCTCACTGTTCCGCTGTCGCGTACTGCGTCGCCACCGCGAGACCGTAGCCGCCGATGGCGACGAGGACGATGGTCCCGCCGGCGGCCAGTCCGTACGTGTACGAGAGCACGACACCGACGACGACCGCGAGTTCGGCGGCGACGACCGAGACGAGCACCGACTCCCGGAAGCTCCGCCCGAGTTGTGCGGCCGTCGCCACCGGGACGACGAGCATCGCCGCGACGAGGATGACGCCCATGATCTGCATCGCCGCGACGACGACGAACGCGGTGAGAACGACGAGGAGACGCGTCGTCTGCGTCACGTCGACGCCGGCCACCTGCGCGGCCGTCTCATCGAACGTGACGGCGAGGAACTGCCGGTAGTACCGCCAGACGACGCCGACCACGACGAGACTCAAGAGGGTGAGGACGAGCGCGTCTTCCCGGCGGACGGTCGAGAGGCTGCCGAACAGATACTGGTTGATGCTCACCGCGATCCCGCCGTCGGTCAGACTGACGAGCACCGTTCCCAGCGCGAACCCGCCGGAGAGGACGATCGCCATGGAGACGTCGCCGTAGGCGTCGGTCCGCTCGGCGATGAGTTGGACGAGCAGCGCCGCGAGGACGGCGACGACGAGTGCCGTCACCGTCGGCGACACCGGTAGGGCGACCGCCGAGCCGAGAAACAGCCCGACTGCGACGCCGGCGAACGCCGCGTGCGCCAAGGTGTCGCCGATGAGTGCGAGTTCCCGATGGACGAGAAACGAGCCGACGAGCGGCGCGACGACGCCGACGCAGACGCCCGCGAGCAGCGCCCGCTGCATGAACGGGTAGCAGACGAGGTCGACGCCGAGCGGGGCCAACAGCCGGCAGAGCAGGCCGCCGACGAACGTCAGCGCGGCGGTGAACGCCGCGAGCACTCCGTCAATCATGGTCGTGGTAGACGACGCGCTGGTTGGCACCGTACGCCCGCGTGAGTGCGTCGCTCTCGGTGAACCGGTCGGCGTCGCCGTGGAAGTACAGCTTCCGGTTCAGACACGCCACCCGCGTCGCGTAGGTCGTGACGACGCCGATGTCGTGTTCGACGAGGACGACCGTCATCCCCTCGCGGTTGAGCGACGCCAGCAGGTCGAAGAACGCCTCTCGGGAGTTGGCGTCGACGCCGACGGTCGGTTCGTCGAGGACGAGTAGCTCGGCCTCAGTCGCCAGCGCCCGCGCGATGAACACCCGCTGGCGCTGGCCGCCGGAGAGTTCGCCGAGTCGACGGTGCTCGAGGTCGGCCACGCCGACTGTCGCGAGTGCGTCGTCGACCGCCGCCCGGTCCTCGCTCCGGAACCGACCGTGCGGGACGTGCGGATACCGACCCATCCGGACCACCTCGCGGACGGTGACGGGCATCTTCCGACCGGACGACGCGGCAGTCTGGGCGACGTAGCCGACCCGCGTCCCCGTCTCCGCGGCGTGGGCGGACTCGCCGAACAGTCGGACCTCGCCCGCGTCCGGCCGAACCAGTCCGAGCAGGAGGCGGACGAGCGTGCTCTTGCCCGACCCGTTGGGGCCGACGAGACCCAAGAACTCGCCGCCTTCGATGGCGAAGGAGACGTCTTCGACGACGGGCGTTCCGCCGTAGCCGAAGGTGACGCCGTCGAACTCGGCGACGGGGTCGTGAGCGTCGTTCCTGCTTTCGTTCCCGTCCTCGTTCTCGCTCCCGTTTCCGAGCTCGCTCACTGTGCCCCCAGCGCCGTCGACAGCGAGTCGAGGTTCACCTCGCGCATCACGTCGAGATACCCCCACCCGCGGTCGTCCCACTCGGGTTTGATCGTCGGGATGGGGGTGACGGGGAGCACCTCCTTCGCGCCCGTCTCCGCGACCAGTTGCCGCGCGGCCCGGTCCGACTCGAACACCGGCGCGAGCACGTGCTCGATGCCGTGTTCCTCGACGACCTGCTGGGCCTCGCGGACCGCCTTCGGCGAGGGGGTCGCGTCCGGCGCGAGGCCGCTCAGCGCGTGGACCTCGAACTCGTATCGATGGCCGAGATACTGGAACGCGTTGTGGCCGGCGACGAGCACGACGTCGCGACTTCGGTCGGCGAGCGCCTCCTCGAACTCGGCGTCGAGCGCGTCGAGGTCGGCCACGAGCGACTCGGCGTTCGCGTCGTAGTGGTCGGCGTTGTCCGGATCGACCTCGGCGAACCCGGCCCGGACGTTCTCGACTGCGGTCTTCGTCCGCGTCGGATCGAGCCAGAAGTGCGGGTCCGCCGTACCGTGGTCGTGATCGTCGGACTGGTCGCTCTGGTGCGTCTCGTCCTCGTGGTCGTCGGCGCTGTCGTGACCGTCGTCGCTCTGGTGCGTCTCGTCTCCCCCGTGGTCGCGTTCGCTCTCCGCCCCCGGGGCGGGCAGCAGGTCGACGCCCGATCGAATCGCGATCACGGCGACGTCGGGTGCGTCCGTCCGGAGGTTGGCGACGACGTCGTCGGCCCACGGCTGGAACCCTTCGCCGACGTAGACGAAACTGTCGGCGTCGGCGGCCTTCCGCTGGACGTCCGGTCCGGGTTCCCAGCCGTGACCGTGCTGCCCGAACGGGACGAGGTCTTCGACAACGGCCGTGTCACCGGCGACGCTCCGGGCGATGTCGCCGCCGACGAAGAACGAGGACTGGACGGTGCGGTCGCCGTCCGACTGGCCGCCGTCCGACGGCGAGGCTTCTCCGAGACAACCGGCACTTCCGACGAGCGCCGCACCGAGACTGGAGGCGAGAAACGTGCGCCGCGTACGTGGCTGTAGCATGGGTTAACAACATGGTCGAGAATATTAATAACTACTGCTATCTCTCTGGCGTCTCTTGCTAACGGGAGCGACGTCGCAACCGCTTTGCCGCCCCGTGACAACTCGGTGGCATGGACGACACCGACGTACACGACATGGAGTGGCGCTTGATCCGCGAAGAGTCGTGGTCGGGGGCCATGAACATGGCGCTCGACGAGATCGCCGCCGAGACCGCCGCCGACGGCGGACCGCGGACGGTTCGCGTCTACCGCTGGGAACCGAGCACGCTCTCGCTGGGCTACCGGCAGGACCCCGACACCGTCGACTGGGCGTTCTGCGAGCGCGAGGGGATCGACGTCACCCGTCGACAGACCGGTGGCGGCGGCATCTACCACGACAACTACGGCGACGTCTCCTACTCCATCGTCGCGCCGAAGGCCGAACTGCCGTCGAGTCTCATGGACTGCTATCATCTGCTCTGTACGCCGGTGCTCGACGCGTTCGACCGGATGGACGTCGACGCCGACTTCGCCGCGGAGGAACTGCCCGAGATCTACCACCCCGCCTGCTACCTCCGTGAGCTCCACCCCGCCCACGACGTCGTCGCCACCGGTCGGAAGATCAGCGGCAACGCCCAGTATCGGCGCAAGGACGCCGTCATTCAACACGGCTCGTTGACGTACTCGGTGCAGGCCGACCGCCACCTCTCGACGTTCGCGAACCCCGAGACCACAGCCGAGACGTTCCGTGAGCGCGTCACCGGTGTCGACGAGGAGAGCGAGACGAGTCGCAGCGAGGCTGTTGCCGCCGTCGAGTCCGCTCTGACGGAGTGGGCCGCGGCAGCGGAGGGGTCGTGGACGGACGACGAACTCGAACGGGCGCGCGAACGGGCCGACGAGAAGTACGCGGCCGACGAGTGGGTCCGACGGCGGCCGGACGAGCGGTAAGACCGGATCCAGACCGACGCCCACGCCGTGACACCGACTCCGAAGTCCCTTTTACGACCCGTCGCTTCCCCACGGGCATGCAGGTCGGAGCACACGTATCCATCTCCAGTTCGAAGGTCTCCAGCGACGACGAGACGCCGCCGCACGGCAACATCGCCAACGCGGTCCACCGGCAGGTCGCCTTCGGCGGCAACTGCGGGCAGATCTTCACCACCTCGCCGCAGGTGTGGCGCGACCCCGACATCAGCGACGAGGCGGCCGAGCTGTTCAGAGCCGAGACCGAGGCGAAACTCGACGGCCCGTGGGTCATCCACGCCTCCTACCTCGTCAATCTCTGTACGCCCAAAGACGACCTCCGCGAGAAGTCGATCGCGTCGATGCAGACCGAGGTCGACACGGCGGCGAAACTCGACATCCCGTACGTCAACGTCCACCTCGGCGCGCACACGGGGGCCGGCGTCGAGGGCGGGCTGGAGAACGCGGCGAGCGCGCTCGACGAACTCGACGTCCCCGAGGGCGTGACGGTGCTCGTCGAGAGCGACGCCGGCAGCGGCACCAAACTCGGCGGCGACTTCGAGCATCTCGCGACCGTCCTCGAGGCGTCCGAGCAGGACCTCGAGATCTGTCTCGACACCGCTCACGCCTTCGCGGCGGGCTACGACCTCTCGACCGCGGAGGGTGTCGAGGAGACCGTCGCCGAACTCGACGACGTGGTCGGTCTCGAGAACCTCGCGTACGTCCACCTCAACGACTCGAAACACGAGTGCGGGACGAACAAGGACGAACACGCGCTCATCGGCGAGGGGCTCATCGGCGAGGAGGGGATGCGCGCGTTCGTCAACCATCCGGAGCTCGCGGACGTCCCGATGGCGCTCGAGACGCCGACCGAGGACGGCAAGGGGTTCGCCTGGAACATCCAGCGCGTCCGCGAACTCCGCGAGGAGTGACCGGACGGTAACCACCCGTTACGGACGTATCGAATGCCACAACAGTCGTGTAACGACGAATTAATCTCTTCGTGATACGTTTCTACGACCGATCAGTCGTTCGACGCGTCTCTCTCTGATTCAGCTCCCCGCTTTCCGTCGTCTGGCCGCTGAAGCTAGTAACTGCCGGTTATCGTAGCTATCCACATCGCTAACATTCTCTTAGCATTGAAATAGGAATTACCTGACAGTTCGTAGCCGATCGTATGTCGACTCACCGATTCCGGGCGACCCGGCGACAGGCACTGAAGGCCGGTGTCGGGGCTCTCGCCGCCTCCGGGTTCGCCGGAACCGTCTCTGCGAGCACCGACGCGAGTTGTGTTCTCATCTACGACGACAGCCCGGGTCACGACTACACGAAGACGTTCCCGGTCCACCGGGAGGAAGACGCGCCCGGCTGTCTCGGCTGTGTCTCCGACTACGTCCGGACGCCGGGCGGTCTCGACCCCGACCAGCTCGTCGAGATGGCCGACGAGGGGTTCGAGATCCTCTCGCATACGGCTCACCACCATCCGGTCGGCTCGGTCGGTCTCGCGGCCGACGTCGACGCGGGCGACACGGAACTGGAGGCGAGCTTCGGCGTCCACGCGCGGTTCGCGGGCGCACCGCTCCGCGTCAGCGACGACACCGGGACGTCGTTCACTGCGACCGTCGCCCCGCGCGCCGACGACCAAGAGGGGAGCGTCGTCCGCCTCGACACGCCGGCCGAGGCGACCGTCCGAGTGGACGAGAACGCCCGCGTGAGGCTGGCAGACGACTTCCTCCACGAGTCGCTGGCCGAGTCGAAGGAGGTTCTGGAGGGGTACGACGTCGACGTCGATCACTTCATCGCTCCGTACCAGATCTACGACGAGCACGCGGCGACCGTCGTGGCCGACCACTACGACGCCGTCGGCAACGGCGTACTCGGGTCGGGACTGAACGACGACCCCGACCCGTACTGGCTCGACCGGGGGACGATGGCCGAGCAGTCGAAGTCGAGCGTCCGACGCCTCGCCCGCCGCGCGGCCGAGGACGACGGACTGTTACTCCTCGGGTCGCACTCGTGGAACGAGCGACTCACGCAGTCGCAGATCCGGATGATCATCCGGGCCGTCCGTGCGGAGGGACTCACGGTGAAGACGCTCGACGAGGCGCTCTCCGACCACGACGTCCTCGACGAGTCTGTCGAGTCGACGCCGGAGTCCACTCCGACGGCGACGCCCGAACCAACTCCGACGGCGACGCCCGATCCGACCCCGACGGCGACGCCCGATCCGACCCCGACGGCGACGCCCGATCCGACCCCGACGGCGACGCCCGATCCGACCCCGACGGCGACGCCTGAACCCACTCCGACGGCGACCCCCGATCCGACGCCAGCCGGTGCCTCCGCGGAGGGGTCGACGCCGACGGCCGTCCAGACGCCGACGGCCGTGCCGGAGTCCGGGTCGAAGCCGGCGCGAGCCTCGCGCGTCTCTGACCCGACCGACCCGATCTCGGCCAGTCTCGACTGGGCGAACGACTTCTTCGGCTCCGTCGTTCGGGACGCTCGTCTCCTGTTCCGTTGATCGTCGGACGCCAACAGAAGCATCCTTGCCGTGCGAGTCGAACGGTCGACTGTGACCCGTGTGACGCTCAGACTCGCCACCGAGACCGACGCAGCGGCCGTCCAGCGTATCTACGCATCGTACGTCGAAGACACCGCCGTCACCTTCGAGTTGGAACCGCCGTCGACGGCCGAGCTTCGTGACCGCATCCGCGACACGCTCGCCGACTACCCGTGGGTCGTCTGCGAGGTCGAGGGCGACGTCGTCGGCTACGCCTACGCCGGTCCGGTCCGGAAGCGCGAGGCCTACCAGTGGGCCGTCGAGAGTTCGGTGTACGTCGACTCGGCGTACCACCGAAACGGCGTCGCCCGGGGTCTGTACGAGTCGCTCCTCGCATTGCTCGAACTGCAGGGCTACGTCACCGTCTACGCGGTGGCGACGCTCCCGAACCCGGCGAGCGTCGCGTTCCACCAGTCGTTCGGCTTCGAGCAGGACGCCGCCTTCGAGAAGATGGGCTACAAAGGCGGCGAGTGGCACGACGTCGGATGGTGGTCGCACACGCTCCGTGACCACCCCGACGACCCGGATCCACCGTCATCGCTGTCGGCGGCACGAGAGTTCGATGGGTGGGAAGACGCGCTGCACGCCGGCGAGTCGTCGGTTCGACTGTAGCTCCCCTGCGACGGTGAAGCGATCGGGAGTGGCTCGACGTGGACTCCGACTCCTCCTCGCTTAGTGCCAACCGCCGAGTGACTCCCGAGCGTAGCCCCGACCGGGAGACTGTACCCCGGCGATACGGCGAAGCAGGGATTTCGTATAGCACGATGTGATACATTCACGGTGGATACGGACTCGCGGCCCTTTTACCCGCACGCCGCGACAGTCCGGTATGGTTCGGAACATCGCGAGCGTGATGGCCGAGCTCGAACCCGAGGACTTCTATCTGCTCTCCGGGGTCGAACACGGCATGCGCTTCAGCAAGTGGGTCAACCGGGAGAAGCTCCCGGACTACGCCAACTTGACCAGCGAGGAGGTCGACTACCGCATCGACCGCTGTATGAAGCGGGATCTCGTCACCCGCAAGACGATCCAGTACGAGGGCTACCAGTTGGAGTTCGAAGGGTACGACGCGCTGGCGCTGCGGACGTTCTCCCAGCGAGACACCGTGGAGGGTGTCGGTGCGCCGCTCGGTGTCGGCAAGGAGAGCGACGTCTACGAGGTACAGTCGTTCAAGCCGATGGCACTGAAGTTCCACCGCGAGGGGTACACCAACTTCCGGAAGGTCGACCGCGAGCGAGACTACACCTCCGACAAGAACCACGTCTCGTGGCTCTACACCGCCCGGAAGGCGGCCGAACGCGAGTACGAGGCCTTGGAGACGCTGTATCCTGACGTCTCGGTTCCGCGCCCGGTCGACCACAACCGCCACGCCCTCGTAATGGCGAAGTTCGACGGCGTCGAACTCGCTCGCGCGAGGCTCGAGTCCGAACAGGTGGTCGGCGTCCTCGATCTCGTCCTCCGGGAGATGGCGACCGCCTACGCCGAGGGCTACGTCCACGCCGACATGAGCGAGTACAACGTCGCCATCAGCGAGAACGGGATCACGGTGTTCGACTGGCCGCAGGCGGTGCCGACGGACCACGACAACGCCCGCGAACTCCTCGAACGCGACGTGAAGAACATCGTCGGCTACTTCCGACGGAAGTACCCCGCCGAGACGCCGGAGTCGGTCGACGTCGAGGGGCTCGCTGCCGCACTCGCCGCCGACGAGTTCGACTCGGTCCACGCGTTCACAGCGCGATAAACGCCATACCGGGATACCGAATCGCTCGCTTTCTTGCCTGCTCTCTTCCCCCCGAGCGTCTCGCTCGGAACCCTGGGTGACGCCGTCACAGTCGGCGCTCTCGCCCGTCGGGCCCAGTCGCGGGTCGAATGGAATACGGTGATAATTGGGGTCGAATCGGCCGATCTCGGAGGTTTCGTGCTGCCACTTACCTGCGGGTGAGCGAGGTTTCCAGGCGGTAACCGACCCCAGTTACCCCAATGTTAGATTGTTGTTAAGTACGGAAAGAAAGAGAGTCTGTAGTAGACTCCATGCCTGAGAACGCAGCCCTCGACGACGCGACAACCACCTCCCGACGCGGATTCCTCAAAGCGACGGCGAGCCTCGGACTCGCCGGCAGTGCGGTAGCAGCCACCAGCGAGCCCGTCGCCGCGGCGAGCCGCGACAGCTATCAGATCCTCGAAAATACGATCTACGAGACGACGGTCTACGTCTACGACTCTGGCGTCGACGGCCCGACGACGTTCATCACCGGCGGCCTCCACGGTGACGAACGTAGCGGCTATCTCGCCGCCGAGGAGATCACCGAGTGGACCGTCGACCACGGGAAGCTCGTCGTCCTCCCTCGGGCGAACGTCCCCGCCATCGAAGACGACACGCGCAACGGCCCGCACGGCGACATGAACCGACAGTTCCCGCCCCGAAGCGGTATCTGTGAGACCGAGGCCGCCCGCGCGATCTGGGACGAAGTGGTCCGACACGACCCCGACTGGGCGTTCGACCTGCACTCGGCGCGCGGCATCTACAAGTCCGGCGACGGCAGCGTCGGGCAGGCGCTGTTCCCGACGTGGACCTCGCCCGCCCGCGACTACGGGGAGAACACGGTCGCCGACCTCAACGACGAGTTCGGCCTCACGGGCGACATGGCCTACCTGATGGGCAACACTCTCGACGCCGACCGGGACATGCTCATGCACCGCGTCGCCGGCTTCCTCGACGTTCCCGGCTTCCTCTGTGAGACGACCGAGAAGGCCGACTCGCTGGACGAGCAGATCCAGTGGCACCTCTACACGGTCGAGCATCTGATGGACCAGTACGGTCAGTCGCCGAACGTCGACGGCAGCAGTTCCAGCAGCTCCGGCGGATCCGACACCCAAGAGATCCACATTGAGGGAACCGGCCCGGTGACGCGCTTCGAGTTCTCCGTCTCCGGAACCGTCGAGAACGCGGGCACGCTCGAAGACACCGACACGGTGTACGACAGTCGCGTCCTCGGCCAGGTCTCTTCGCAGGACGACCGCTTCGCGTTCACCGGCGACCTCGAACAGTTCGTCGTCACCGAGGGCAGCGCCGCGGACATCAACGTCTACGTCGACGGAGAGGAGATCAGCGTCGGCGAACAGACCGACGAACGCGAGATCCACATCGAGGGGACCGGCCCGGTGACGCGCTTCGAGTTCTCCGTCTCCGGAACCGTCGAGAACGCCGGGACGCTGGAAGACAGCGACACTGTCTACAGCGACCGCGTGGAGGGGCAGGTCTCTTCGCAGGACGACCGCTTCGCGTTCACCGGCGACCTCGAACAGTTCGTCGTCACCGAGGGGGACAAAGACGACGTCAACGTCTACGTCGACGGCCAGCAGATCAGCGTCGATGAGGAGAACCCCGAGAAGATCATCCACATCGGCGGCACCGGTCCGGTGACGCGCTTCGAGTTCGAGGTGACGGGGTCGCTGCGAAACACCGGCACGCTCGAAGACACCGACACGGTGTACGACAGTCGTGTCGAGGGACAGGTGTCCTCGCAGGACGACGAGTTCGCCTACACCGGCGAGTTAGAGCACTTCACGGTCACCGACGGCGAGAAGGAGGACGTCGTCGTCACTGTCGACGGCGAGGAGATTTCGGTCCAAGAGGAGAACCCCGAGAAGATCATCCACATCGGCGGCACCGGTCCGGTCACCCGCTTCGAGTTCGAGGTGACGGGGTCGCTGCGGAACACGGGGACGCTCGAGAGCACCGATACGGTGTACGACGACCGCGTCGTCGGTCAGGTGTCCACGCAGGACGACGAGTTCGCCTACACCGGCGAGTTAGAGCACTTCACGGTCATCGACGGCGAGAAAGAGGACGTCGTCGTCACCGTCGACGGCGACCGAATCTCGGTGCAGGAGGAGAACCCCGAGAAGATCATCCACATCGGCGGCACCGGCCCGGTCACCCGCTTCGAGTTCGAAGTGAGCGGTTCGCTGCGGAACACGGGGACGCTCGAGAGCACCGACACGGTGTACGACGACCGCGTCGTCGGCCAGGTGTCCACCCAGGATGACGAGTTCGCCTACACCGGCGAGTTAGAGCACTTCACCGTCATCGAGGGGAGCAAAGACGACGTCGTCGTCACCGTCGACGGCGACCGAATCTCGGTGCAAGAGGAGAGCCACCTCATCGAGATCCGCGGCACCGGTCCGGTGACGCGCTTCGAGTTCGCCGTCTCGGGGAGCCTCGAGAACGCGGGCACCCTCGAGAGCACCGACACGGTGTACGACAGTCGGGTGGAAGGACAGGTCTCGACGCTCGACGACGCCTTCCGGTACACGGGTAAACTGGAGTACTTCACGGTCACCGAGGGCGACGCCGACGATGTCGTCGTCGTCGTCGACGGCGAGGAGATCAGCGTCGCGTAGGCGACGCTCCGACGATCCGGTCCCCACGAGACGGACCGGCGATGACTCCCTGGCAAGGGGACGAGCCACTTGCGTCTCGACCCGACGCAGCAGTCGACGTGCGTTCCGACCCGGCGTTCTCAGGCACGCCGGACACGGGCGTCACGTCACCCGCACAGTCTGACACTCCATACACGCCGTCGGCGGAGGCGGGCCCGCGACCCGAGCTATCGGTCGCGGGCTCCCGGTTCCGTTCGACGAACACCGTCCCCGACGCTTCGGCTCTCGATGTTCGTTTTCCGGCGCTTCGACTCTCGACTCTTGCGACCCGGCTTCCCAGACGTCGAGTGACTACGTCTCGCGTGTCCCGTCCTCGTCCTCGTGTTCCTGTTCGTGCTCGTTGCCCCCATCTTCGTCCGTCTCGGCGGCGACAGAGAGCTCCACCTCGTCTGCCTCGAAATCCTCGACGAAAGCGCCGCTGCCGCCGACCATGTAGCTGTCGTCGTCGGTCTCGACGACGAGCGCGTTCTGGACCGGGAAGTCGTTGTTGACGGGTGCGATCATCCCCTGTCGCACCTCGACGACGCGCCCGTCGAGTTCCGTCGAACCGTCGTCGCTGTGAACGGGTCGCCCCCGCACGCGGGCGCGAAGCGGGGTACCGGCGCGGAGGTGGAGCGTCGCCTGCAGGACGGCGTTGCGGAAGTCCCGGTAGGTCCCCGGTAGTTCGTCGGGTTCCGTGACGTACACCTCGGTGGCGCTGGGCCAGTAGTTGCCGAAGAACGACCCGACCATGACAGGCGAGAGCTGTTCCTGCGTGAACGAGATCGCCTGCTTGCCGCTGTTCGACCGAGAGATCATCTCGGTCGGGGCGATGAGACTGGAGACGCGGTCGGCCGTCACCATCGTCGGCATCAGTTCGCGCCACGCGCGGGCGACGCTGGCGACGCCGTCGAGGTCGAACTCGACCTCCGGGTCGACGCCCGTGACGACGAGCAGGACGAACACGCCGCGGTCGACCGCCCCGCGGAGTTCGTCGGCGACCTCCGGCAGCTGTTCGTACGGCAGCGAGAGGCTGAGTTCGTTCTCGGCCTCTCTGATCAACGACTTGATTCGCTTTATCACCGTCACGCGGGATTTGACGACCTCGAACTGGTCGGCCTGCGGGGCCGCCTGCGAGTACCGCGCCTCCAGCTCGGGACGCATCCGGTCGAGGTTCCCCGAGAGCGTCTCGATGACCGACTCGGGGGGGTTCGCCCGGATCGTCGTCGGGACGACGTGGTCGTTGACGGAGACGAACCCGCGCTCTTCGAGCTTCTCGCTGATGCTGTAGACGTAGCGCTTGGAGACGCCGGCGGCCTCGGCGATGGTGCTGGCTTTCGCCTCGCCGTGTTCGAGAAGTGTGAGATACGTGTCGACCTCCTTGTCCGAGAGGCCGAACTGCCGAAGCAGCTCCGCGAGCGTGGGGTCGTCCATGTTGCTACTGATGGTCACGGCCCCTACTTACATCCCCCGGATAGCGCTCGTGGCGCCGTCTCACACCCGTTCGCCCGCTCTGTGCCCGTCGTCCCCTCTGAACGACCCGATCTGTGAATCTATGAACGACAATTACACCAAAACTTCTTAACACGTGCTCACGTCGCATTCGCCAATGCAACTCCGCGACGCGCTCGACGACTACAAGCATCACAGCGACCACAGGACGCGGTTCCCGGGCGAACGGCGTTCGACCGAGGGGCTGTTCTCAGGCCGGGACGGGCGACTCGTCCACGTCACTCCGAACGGCGTCCTCCGCGACTACGGCTACCCGCTGACTGGACAGACCGGTATCGAGCGCTCCCGTCTCGGGATTCGTCGCGACGGCGAGGTCACGTGGTTCGACGACTGCGAGACGCGCTCGCAGTCGTACCACGACGAGACGGCACTCGTCGTGACGGAACACGCACTCTCCGACGGCGTCGCGACCCAGTACGACCTGACGCTCGGCGACGCCCACCTGACGCACGTGACGCTCGACGTCGACGGGACGGGACGGACCACGTCGGCGACCGACGATCCAGACGCGGAGCTCGTCGCGTTCGTCGGGTTCGCCCCCGACGGACAGGACACTCGCATCGGCCAACTCCACCACGACGACGCCATCGAAGTGTACCACGCCGCCGAACACGACTTCGTCACGAGTTCGACCGGGATCGCGGAGTTCCGTGGACAGGTGCCTGCAAAGTTCGCGGAGGTTCTCGACGCCGACCCCGTCGACCTCCCTCGTGCCGTCTCCGACGAACGGTACGAGGAGGAACGACTCTCTGGGAACCTCGTCTGCTTCCTCCCCTTCGAGGACGGTGCGACGACGCTCGCGACGCTCCTGACCGACCGGACGGAGACGCCGCGCGACGAGGCGCGTGCCCGACTCGTCGAACTCGCGACGACCTACACTGACGTCGAGGCGCTCGAACGCGCCGCCGGAGCGCAGGTCGACGTCTCGGTCGCGGCCGACGTGCCGCACGCTGAAGCGATGGCCGCGGACCTCCGCGTCCTCTCGGTGCTCTCGTCGGAGACGGGGCTCCGCATCGCGGGCCCGGACTTCGACCCGTACTACGCCTACTCCGGCGGGTACGGCTACACCTGGTTCCGCGACGACGCCGAGATCTCGCTGTTCTGTCTGGAGGCCGCCGAACGGTTCGACCTCGAGCTCGACGCGTGGCACGCTCGGAGCGCGCGCGCCTACTGCGAGACGCAGCGCGCGGACGGGTCGTGGCCCCACCGCGTCTGGCCGCGCAACGGGAGTCTCGCCCCCGGCTGGGCGAACGGTCGACTCGAAGCGGGCACGGACGTCGACTACCAGGCCGACCAGACGGGGAGCGTCATCGCCTTCCTCGCGAGCGTCCGCGACAGCCTCGACGACGAGGCGCTCGTCGCACGGGTCGACGAGACGCTCGACCGGGCGCTGGCCGGACTCGACGAGACGCTCGCCGCCGACGACCGTCCCGTCGCCTGCCAGAACGCCTGGGAGGACATGACCGGCCGGTTCGCGCACACGACGGCGACGTTCCTCGAGGCGTACGCGACGCTCGGTGCGGCCGACGTCGAGGGAAGCGACCACGCCGCTGCCCAGGCGACTCGCGTCTACGACGCCGTCGACGATCTCTGGGTCGCAGAGCGAGGGATCTACGCGTTGCGGGAGTTCAGCGAGGACGCCGACCCCGAGGAGACGGCGGAGCAGAAGACAGAGAACTCGGAACCGAAGTCGGCGATCGGAGCCGACCCGAAGGCGATCGTCGAGGCGAAAGAGCCCACCGACTACGAGGCGGGCGACCTCGACGACCGCTGTGACTCGGCCACCCTCGGCCTCGTCGCCGCCCACCGCGCCTACGACCGTCTCGACGGCGTCGACGAAGAGCGTCTGAACCGCCTCGTCTCACACGTCGAGACGGTCGTCGAGACGCTCCGACGGACGCCCGCCGAGGGCGTCGACGGGTTGTACCGCTACGAGGGTGACAGTTGGCGCGTGCGCGAACAGACCGACGAGAAGATCTGGTCGGTGTCGACGGCGTGGGGTGCTCACGCGGCCGCGAACCTCGCCGCTCTCTTGGTCGACCGCGACGACGACCGCGCCGCCGAGTTCGCCGCGTTGGCACGAGAGCTCCTCTCGCTGTGTCTCCCGGGAGGCGCGCTCTGTCTGGAGAGCGGCTACCTCCCCGAACAGCTGTTCGACGACGGCACGCCCGACAGCGCGACGCCGCTCGGGTGGCCACACGCGCTCCGGCTGGCGACCGTCGCCCTGATGGACGAGTACGGGATGCTCCGCGAGGAGACCGTCGTCGCCGACGACTGAGCGGCACGGCGTTCGGCTCGTCGGCTCCGGTTCGAGGTGATTCGGTCCGGTTCGACGCTCCTGTCTGCACTCGGGAGTGAGAGGTGAGCGGAACGCAGTGAGCGGTGCGGTTCTGTGACGGCGGCGGGGAGAGAGCCTCCGCTACGGCGTCGGCGAAACTTCTTCATGCGTGCGCGCGAGGAGCGACTCGCCGGTCGCGCCGTCGAACAGGTGGAGGTCCGACTGGTCGAACGAGACTCTGACGACGTCGCCGGTCGCGGGTTCGACGTCCGAGTCGACGCGGGCGATGAAGTCGGGGGCGACGTCGAGGTGGAGATAGTTGTCGCTGCCGATCGGTTCGACGACGCCGACGGTCGTCTCGACGGCGTTCGGCCCGCCGTCGACGACCTCGACGTCCTCGGGTCGGACGCCGAGCGTGAACTCGGAGACGTCGGCGTCGCGGACGCGGGCGGCGACGTCGCCGGAGAGCCGGTAGTCGAGCGGTCCCTCGGCCTGCGTGAGTCGGACGGCGTCTCCGGTGTGCTCGACGGCGACGTCGAGGAAGTTCATGCTCGGGCTGCCGACGAAGCCGCCGACGAACTCGTTGGTCGGGGCGTTGTAGACGTCCTTTGGTGCGCCGAGCTGCTGGAGTTCGCCGCCGTCGAGGATGGCGATGCGGTCGCCCATCGTCATCGCCTCTTCCTGGTCGTGCGTGACGTAGATGGCGGTGATGCCGAGTTCGTTCTGGAGCCGCTGGATCTCCGTCCGCATCGTCGTTCGGAGTTTGGCGTCCAGGTTGGAGAGCGGCTCGTCGAACAGGAACACGTCGGGTTCGCGCACGATGGCGCGGCCGAGCGCGACGCGCTGTTTCTGGCCGCCGGAGAGCTCGTCGGGTTTGTCGTCCAGCAGCTCCTCGATCCCCATCATCTCGGCCGTCTCGCGGACGCGCTCGCGACGCGCCTCCTTCGAGAGATCCGTGCTCATCCGCAGTCCGAACGCCATGTTCTGTTCGACCGTCTTGTGCGGGTAGAGCGCGTAGTTCTGGAACACCATCGCGACGTCGCGCTTGCGCGCGTGGACGTCCGTCACGTCCTCGTCGCCGATGTGGATGCTCCCGCTCGTCGGCGTCTCCAGCCCGGCGAGCATCCGCAGCGTCGTCGACTTCCCACAGCCCGAGGGACCGACGACCGTGATGAACTCTCCGTCGTCGACCTGCATCGAGACGTCGTCGACGGCCACGATGCGACCGTTGTCGAACTCCTTTCTGAGATTATCGAGCGTTACAGTTGCCATTATCGCCATGCGTAGTGGTCACAGGGTATAGTTCTTGCCCTCTGAGTGGAATATGTGATGCACAATTTCGTAGTATTTTAACGGCGGTCGGCGACCGACGACTCGCACCAGTCGTCGAACTGTCCGACATCCAGATTCATGCCTGTTCGAGCCAGTAGTTGGGCGAATCAGTCGGTCCGTGTGAGGATATACTCCGATGAACAATAGTGTCGTATCCGAATGATTTAAGGTGTGAACGACTTATTCATCCAATATTCATCCATGGCAATGGACCGCAGAACGGTACTCAAGAACCTCGGTGTCGCAGGAACGATCGGTGCGCTGGCCGGCTGTGTCGGCGTCCAGGAACAGGATTCGTCGGGCGGTGGCGACGGCGGTGACGGCGGTGACGGCGGCGACGGCAGCGACGGCGGATCGGACGGGACGGGGTCCGGCGGTCCGGCCGGGACGGCGAAGGCGTGGTACGCGCTCTCGGATACGGAGCTGCCGACCCGGAAGGAGAACATCCAGGCGTTCAACGACGAGTCGAAGCACACCATCGAGGGTGCGGACATCTCGGACATGCGCAAGAAGACGACCAGCGCCATCCCGGCGGGTCAGGGACCGAAGACGTTCGAGTGGGCGCACGACCTCGCGGGCGACTATCTCGACCGCGGGTTCATCGTCGGCAAGGGCGACTCGCTGAACGTCAGCCTCGACGAGTTCACCGACAACGCGGCGGCGGCCGCGCAGTTCGACGGCAACGTCGTCGGTCTCCCGCACACCGCAGAGACCGTCGCGCTCATCTACAACAAGGAGTACGTCGACGAACCCCCGGAGACCGTCGCCGACATGAAGTCGGTGATGGAGGAGGTCCACGACCCCGGCAACAACACGTACGGCCTCGGCATGCCCTACGCCGACCCGTACTTCCTGAGCGCGTGGGCGCACGCCTTCGGCGGCTACTACTTCGACGCCGAGAAGGACGACCAACTCGGCGTCGCCAAGGCCGAGACCGTCGAGGGGATCCAGTTCACCGTCGACAACTTCGTCCCCTACATGCCGAACGACCCCGCGTACGAACCGCAGGCGTCGGCGTTCGCCGAGGGCAACGCCGCCTTCGCCATCAACGGTCCGTGGTACCTCAACACGCTCAACGAGAAGGGCGTCGACTACGGCGTCGTCAAACTGCCGAAGCCCGAGGGGGGGTCGCCGAAGCCGTACTCGGGCATCACGCTCTGGTACTTCTCGAAGGCGATGGAAAAGGACGACGCCGCCACGGCGGCCGCGCAGTCGTTCATCGAGTGGTACGTCACCAACGAGGAGATTCAGCGGACGGCCGCCGAGGAGACGGGGAGCATCCCCGTCCTCAAGAGTCTCGCCGAGGGCGACGAACTCTCGGGCGACATCCAGGGGTTCGCCAACGCCGTCGAGCAGGGCTCTCCGATGCCGGCGAACCCGAAGGTGAACCAGGTGTGGGACCCCGTGAAGGCGGCGCTCAGCAAGGCGTTCAACGGCAAAGACGTCGAGTCGGCGATGCAGACCGCCGCCGACGAGATCCGCAGCAACTGGGAGTAAGGACGTCCACCAATGAGTACCGCATCACGTGTCGCCCGCCGGGTCGAGGAGATCCCGTTCCTCGACGAGCGAGACGCTTCGCTCCTCTTCGTCCTGCCGGGGCTGTTCGTCTTCTCGGCGTTCATGCTCTTTCCGGTCATCTACCTGGTCGGCATCTCTTTCACCGACGCCGCCCCGGCGAACCTGTTCGCCGGTGAGGGCGCGCTGTCGGTGCTGACCTTCGGCGAGGCGACGTTCATCGGCCTGCAGAACTACACGGACGTGCTGTTCGGCGGCACGTTCGACGTCGTACTGTTCGGCGAGACGCTGGTCACGCTTCCCATCAACGGGCAGTTCTGGAACTCCTTCGGGGTCACGTGGCTGTTCGTCGCGACGAGCGTGACGCTGAAGATCGCGTTCAGCATCGGTATCGCGCTCGTCGTCACCGCAGAGCGCGTCCGCGGCAAGCGCTTCATGCGCTCGCTGATCATCCTCCCGATGGGGCTGCCCGCCATCTTCACCATCACGGTGTGGCGCGGCATCTTCAGCTCGGCGCAGTTCGGTCTGGCGAACCAGATACTGAGCTCGCTCGGCTTCGAGACCGTCTCCTGGCTGAGCGAACGCTGGATGGCGTTTCTCGCCTACAACGTGACGGAGATGTGGCTGGCGTACCCGTTCATGGTCATCATCACCGTGAGCGCGCTCCAGGACGTCCCGGACGAACTGCACGAGGCGGCGATGGTCGACGGCGCGAGCTACGTCTCGCGGTTCTTCCACGTCACGCTCCCCTCGATCAAGCGTCCGGTGCTGTTCGCCACCATCCTGACCGCGGCGGCGTCGTTCCAGCAGTTCCTCATCCCGTTCGTCTTCAACGAGGGCGGCCCAGCCCGGCAGAACGAACTCATCGTCGTCTACGGCTACCGTGAGGCGCTGTCGTTCTCCGAGTACGGCCGTGGAGCGGCGATCAGCATCATCGCGCTGCTGTTCATCGGCGCGTTCATGTGGCTGAACGTCAAGCGCGGACGACTCGCAGACGGGGTGAACGACGCGTGAGCCTCTTCGACGGCGTCGGTGCCAAACTGAAAGAGGACACGCGTAACGTCGTCACCGCACCCATCGAGACCGCTCGCGACGTCCGCTACACCGCAAGCGCGGTCCGTCGCGGCGAACTGTCGCCGGTGAAACCGCTGAAGACGCTGGGTTCGACGCTCGGTGCGCTGGTGCTCGTCTCGCTGCTGCTCTTTCCCATCTACTGGATTCTCATCGCGGCGCTGTCGGGCACCGGCGGGTCGATCTACTCGTCGAGCGGGCTGCGACTGTTTCCCGAACAGCCGTCGTTCGTCCCGTTCCTGTGGGTCGTCGGCGACCTGATTCTCCCGGCGTACGACATCAGCGTCAACGTGCCGTTGACGGAACTCGCCGTCGTGTTCAGCACGCCACAGCTCACGTTCCTCGACGTGAGCGCGATCCAACCGGGGACTGTCGGCCGCATCGCGCTCGGATCGGTCGAACTGTTCCCGGGGTTCGAGGTCGGCCCGGTCGAGAACCCCTCGACGTTCAAGCAGTTCTTCGCTAACAGCCTCACCGTGGCGATCCCGACGGTGATCATCGCGATGTCCCTCATCGTCCCGGCGGCGTACGCGCTGTCGCGCCGCGAGTTCATCTTCCGGCGGAAGATCCTGTTCGTCTACGTGCTGTTGACGCAGGTCGGCGGCGGCCTCGGCATCGCGCTGCTGATCGGGCTGTACACCGTCTACGTCCAACTCGGCATCAACGACAACAAACTCGCGCTCGCCGTCTACTACGCGGCGACGGCGGTGCCGTTCAACACCTGGCTGTTGAAGACCTACATGGACGGCATCCCCGTCTCCTACGAGGAGGCGGCCGTCGTCGACGGCGCGCCGCCGTGGCGCGTCGTCACCGAGGTCATCCTGCCGCTGTCGGCGGCGGGACTCGCGACGGTGTTCATCTTCACCTTCCTGACGGGGTGGACGGAGTTCGTCGTCGCCCAGACGCTACTCGGCACCGACAACTACACGCTGCCGGTGGGGCTGTACTCGCTCATCAGCGAGTACTCCATCCCGTGGGCGCGCTTCTCGGCGTTCGCGCTCACGTTCGCCTCGCCGATCATGATCGTCTACCTGTTCGCCCAGCGGTACATCGAGGGCGGACTCTCCTTCGGCGGCGTCGAGGGCTAACCGACACTCCGGTTCTGCGGCTCTTTTTAGCGACGCGTCGTCCGCGTCGTCTCGACGACTGCACCAGTGTCGTCGACGGTGACGCGGAGCGTCTCGTCGCCTCGCTCGATGGGGACGACGACGCGGAGCGGGTCGTCGGCGACGACCGACACCGGCCCGTCGTCGATGCAGAACTCGAACTCCCAGAACGGCCGGTCGTCGACGCCGACGCCGTGGTCGGAGAGGAACGCGACGACTGCGGGGTCCGCGAGGAGTCGCAGTCCGACCGCCGTCGCGATCTCCGCCCCGCAGTCGCGGCAGTCGCTGACGGCGGGGTAGTGGAGGTGGTGATCGGAGTCGCGTTCGACGCGGGTCTCCGTCCGGCCGCTGCAGTAGGGACAGACGCCCCGGTCGGCGAGCGTGAACTCCCGCCAGAGGCGTTTGCCGTACGCCTCGAACAGGTCGTCGGCGTCGCGGGTCGTCCGCCCGCGCGGCGGGAAGTAGCCGTAGTGGACGAGCACCGAGCAGTCGGAACAGGCGATCTCGACGTTCTCGTCCTCGTACCGGGCACGCAGTCCGGCCCCGCACTCCGGGCAGTCGGCGTCGGTCGGCCGGTCGACGGGGGCGGGCGACTCGCCGAACCGCTCGTCGGTGACGACGTCGACTGCCTTCGCGCCGGCCGCCCGGAGGTCGTACCCCCGGTCGCTCTTCTGGACGAACCGGCCGACCAGTTTGTCGAGGTGGTAGTTGAACCGACCGCTGTCCTTGAACCCCGCGGCGGCCTGCAGGTCGACGAACGACCGCGGACCGTCCTCTCGAAGCGCCAGCAGGATGGCGATTCGGTCCTCGTCGGCCAGCGACCCCAGCGCCGACGCCGCTCGTTCGGTGTCGACGTCGGCCGTGTCGGCCATCTCGACCCCATCAGACGGGTCGGTCGTGTCGACCTCGTCGAGCGGGTCGGCGTCGTCCTCGTCCATACCCGACCACGAGCGCCGAGTGCGGGAAAAACTGTCTCCTCACGACCGAAGAAATCTTCACACGTGGGGTCGTGTCCGCGCGGCCGACCGCTCGGATGCGAACGGTGCCGGCCCCGCGAGCGGACGACCGACCGTCGACCGGCGACGTCCACGTTCGCGAACAGAAGATCCCTTCTGAGGAGCTTTATCCGCCTCGCGGCACTCCGATAGCCACGATGCACCATCCAGGTCCGCCCCGCTTCACGGGCGTCGGCGAGTCGGTCGAGCTGGCACCCCGAGACCCCGACCCCGACGGCCACTACCGCTGGCGACTGCGCTCCGCACCGGCCGACAGCGACGTCGAACTCGGCGACGGCCCGGTCGTCCACCTCGAACCGGACGTCGAGGGGACGTACACCGCCGAACTCGACGCGCCCGACGGGACTCACGCCCAGACCGTCCGTGCGTTCCCCGTCTCCCGGCGGTCGGCACGGTTCTCCGTCTCTGCCGACGAGGTCGACGGCGACCTCGACGGCGTCGAGTCGGCCTCCGTCATCGGCCCGTTCAACGACTTCGTGATGGGGAGCCACCGCGTCGAACGCGACGGCGACGAGTGGGGCCTCGACGTCGAACTCCCGCCGGGCGACCACGACGCGATCTTCGCCTTCGAGGACGGGTTCGACCCCTACGCGAACGACGAGGTCACGGTCGAGGGGGCGGGCCGCCCCCGCATCCGACTCGACGGCCGACGCGAGGCCGAGGCGGTCGTCGTCACCGCCACCGCGAACCCGGCACCCGCGGGCGACGACCCCGAGGTGGAGTTCCACCTCGACGACCGCGACGACCTCGACGAGTCCGACGTCACCGTCGACGGCGACGAACTCCGCGTGCCGGTCGACTCCCTCCCGGTTCTCTCCCGAGTGCACGCCGTCGCCGTCGCCGAACGCCCGAGCATCGCCGACACGCTGACCGTTCGGGTAGACGAGGGGGAGGACGAACGGGCGGGAGAGACCGTCACCTTCGACCGCCCGGCCGACGCGCCGGCGTGGGTTCGCGACGCGACCGTCTATCAGATCTTCGTCCGGCAGTTCGCCGGCGAGAAACTGGAGTCGACGTTCGCGGAGATCGAGCGTCGCGTCTCGTACCTCGAGTCGCTCGGGGTCGACGCCGTCTGGTTCACGCCCGTCTGTGCGAGTCCCACCCGCCACGGCTACCACATCACCGACCTGTTCGATACGGCCACGGACCTCGGTACACGGGAGGAGTTCGAGGCGCTCGTCGACCGGCTCCAGGAGGCAGGGATCAGAGTGCTGTTCGACCTCGTGATCAACCACACCTCGCGGGACCACCCGGCGTTTCAGCTGCACCGAGCGGGCGTCCCCGAGTACGAGGACCACTACGAGCGCATCCCGCGTGAGCAGGACACGACCGGCGTCGACTGGGCCGGTGACGACTCGCCCGGCCACTACTTCAACTGGGCGTCGATTCCGAACGTGAACTACGACTCGCTGGCCGTCCGGCGGTGGATGCTCGACGTGGTCGACTCGTGGGCACCGGTCGTCGACGGGTTCCGCTGTGACGTCGCGTGGGGCGTCCCCCACGGCTTCTGGAAGGAGGTCCGCGAGCGCGTGAAGGCCGAGGACCCCGAGTTTCTCCTCCTCGACGAGACCGTCCCCCGTCGCGTCGGCTTCCGCGAGAACGAGTTCGACCTCCACTACGACACCGACCTCTACTACGCGCTTCGCGACGTCGGCACCGGCGACGCGCCCGCCTCGAAACTCCTCGACGCGCTGGTCGACTCGGCGCGGCTGGGGTTCCCCGACGAGGCGGTCCACATGCGCTACGTCGAGAACCACGACGAGGAACGCTACGCGACCGAGTGCGACGAGGGGACGTTGCGTCCGGCCGTCGCGGCGACGTTCACCCTCCCCGGCGCGCCGCTGGTCTACTACGGGCAGGAGCGCGGCGTCCCCGAACAGCGCGGGCCGATGCGGTGGCACGACGGCGACGCCGCGTTGACGACGTTCCACCGCGACCTCGTCGCGCTCCGTGACGACCTGCCCGCGCTCCGCGCGCCGGGCGTCGACCGGGTCGTCTGCGAGGTGCACGACGGAGCGGACGACAGCGTCGTGGCCTACGAGCGGTCGGCCGAAGCGGGTGCGGACGGAGACGACGCCGTGGTCGTCGTCCTCAACTTCGAGCAGTCGCCGGCGACGGTCGAACTCGATCGGTCGGTCGACGCGCACGACCTGCTCACCGATGCGGACGTGAGCGGTGACGACGACGCTGTCGTCGTCGACGACGTGGTCGTGCTCCGACCCCGTTAACCGAGCAGGAACCGCATCGCGTCGGGGAACCGCTCGGCCCACGCCGACTCGCGGTGTCTCGCGTCCTCGTCGACGACGAACCGGAGCCGCTCGTCGCCGTAGCCCTGTTCTCGCAGTTGATCGACCATCCGTTCTGCGTCCCGGAGATACGCCTCGTTCAGTTCGGGATCGTCGGGCGACTCGTTACCGCCGACGTCGACGTAGAGTCGGCCGTCCGTCCGTGGCTGGGCGGCGACGTCCTCGAACAGCGGTTCGCCCGGCCACCAGAACGCCGGACTCAACACGCCCGCGAAGCCGACCTGCTCGGGATACTCGAAGAAGCCGTAGAGGCTGACGACGCCACCGAGCGACGATCCGGCGAGCCCGGTGTGGTCGCGGCCGGGACGCGTCCGGAACGTCTCGTCGACGAGCGGTTTGACCGTCTCGAACAGGAACTCGAGGTACGTATCGGCGTCGCCGCCGCCGTGGTCGGGGTGGGGGTGCGGCGTGTACTCGTCGCCGCGTGCGTCGCCGGCGTTCGGGACGCCGACGACGATGGCCTCGATGCCCTCCGCGCTCAGTCGCTGCATCGTCTCGTCGACGCGCCACTCGCCGGAGTAGCTCTCGCCCTCGTCGAAGAGGTTCTGCCCGTCGTGCATGTAGACGACGGGGTAGGAGGACTCGGACTCGGCGTAGGAGGGAGGCAGATACGCGAGGAGACGGCGGTCGGCGTTGAGGGCCGGTGCGTCGAGGGTCTCGGAGACGCGCACGTCGCCGACGACGGTGTGGTCGTCGCCGGGCGCGTACGGTCGCCAGTCGGTGGCTGCGGTCATCGTCTCCCTGTCTCGGTGGTCGGAGATAACGCTGACGTGTCACGGAGCGAGTCTGCCGCTTCTCGGCGTCGAGACGGCGAGTAACTTTACCCCCCGGTCGCTCCTATCCTGCGTACATGACAGAGGACACCCGCTGGGAGTATCGCACGCTGCAACCGCCGAAGGGACCGACGCACAAAGAGGCGGCCGACCCGGCGGCGGAGTTGAACGAACTCGGCGACGCGGGCTGGGAGTTCGTCGACACCATCGAGTACGTCGGCGGCGGGACGAAGCTTCTCGTCTTCAAACGGCCGAAGCGCGGTGAGTCGAGCGAATGACGTCGGGGATGGACGACGACATCGAGGCCGACGCCGAATCGGAGACCGAGTTGGACACGAAGGGTGACGAGGACATCAGCACCGCCAACACGATGCGCGAGCGGGCCGACGAGAGTCGGCTGAAGCTCAAGATCCTCCTCAGCGCCAACCGGCTGTTGATCACTGGCGTGCTGGCGCTCCTGTTTTTCATCGCGTTCATGATACTTGGACAGCTCTACTACCCGTCGTTGCAGACCGACCTCCAGACGGGCGACACCATCGAGACGTTGTTCTCGACGATGCTCGGCGCGATCATCACCGGGACGACGCTCATCGTCACCATCAGTCAGCTGGTCATCTCTCAGGAGAACGGCCCGCTCGGTGACCAACACGAGCGGATGAGCAGCGCGATGGACTTCCGGACGTACGCGTCGGAGCTCCTCGGCCAACCCGTCCCGGTCGATCCCTCGGCGTTCCTCCGTGCGCTCGTCAAGGCGACACAGCGACGGGCCAGCGCGCTCCGCGACGCCGTCTCCGAGAGCGAAGACGACGACCTCCGTCACGAGGTCGACGAGTTCACCGGCAGTCTGACTGGCAACGCCGACGAAGTTCGGGACCAACTCGAAGGGGCGCGGTTCGGGAGCTTCGACGTGCTGTTCGCCGCGCTCAACTTCAACTACGGGTGGAAGATCTTCCAGGTCGAACGGCTCGTCCACGAGCACGACGACGACCTCTCCGACGAAGAGCGACAGCTCTTAGAGGAGCTGAAGACGACGCTGTCGATGTTCGGCCCCGCCCGCGAGCACATCAAGACGCTCTACTTCCAGTGGGCGCTGATCGACCTCTCGCAGCTCATCCTCTACGTCTCCCTCCCGGCGCTCGTCGTCACCGGCGGGATGCTCGCCTTCGTCGGCGACAGTACCTTCACGGGGGTCACGCTCGGCATCGAGAACATCCTGTGGATCGTCGACGCAGCGTTCACGATCTCCCTGCTCCCGTTCCTCCTCTTGGTCGCCTACATCGCCCGGATCGCGACCATCGCGAAGCGAACGCTCGCCATCGGCCCGCTCATCCTGCGGGACTCCCAGCGGTGATCGCCGTCACGGTCTCCGAAAGTCACGCGAGCGCCTGACACACCGCCCAGCCTATCGAAGTGGTTAAAGGTCGAGACGGGGAAGGAGAGAGTAACTCGCTGGACGACGGGCCGCCAGCGGGCACCCGTGACCCGTCAGGGAACGGGACGAAATGTGGTTGCGCGGCGACGGCGACGACGTGTCGTCGGTCGCTGGCGGAACTGAATCGCAAGCGTCCGTGGTGATTACAATGGCACGAAGCTTCTACTCTCACATCAAGGAAGCCTGGCGGAGTCCCGGTGACGGGAAACTCGCCGAGCTGCAGTGGCAGCGCAAACAGGAGTGGCGCCGACAGGGCGCGATCGAGCGCATCGAGCGTCCGACGCGTCTCGACAAGGCCCGCGAGCTCGGCTACAAGGCCAAGCAGGGTATCGTCGTCGCACGCGTCTCCGTCCGCAAGGGGACCGCGCGCAAGCAGCGCCACAAGGCGGGTCGACGCTCGAAGCGACAGGGTGTCAACCGCATCTCGCGGCGCAAGAGCATCCACCGGATCGGCGAAGAGCGCGTCTCCCGGAAGTACCCCAACCTGCGCGTCCTCAACTCCTACTGGGTCGGCGAGGACGGATCGCAGAAGTGGTTCGAAGTGATTCTCGTGGACCCGGAGCATCCGGCCATCGAGAACGACGACGACCTCAACTGGATCTGCTCGGACAAGCACAAGGGCCGTGCGTTCCGCGGTCTCACGAACGCCGGCACCGACAACCGTGGGCTCAACAACCGCGGCAAGGGGTCGGAGCACGTCCGCCCGAGCGTCTCGAGCGGTCAGGGTCGCGGCAAGTAGCTACGGAACCGACGCGTTCCACCCGAACTTCTGTCTTTTTCGCTCGCCGAGCGACGACGCCGTCGCTCGGAGCGGTGAGTCGCCGATAAGAGAGAGTCGGAACGGACGGCGAGTCGATCTGTCGTTCAGTCCCGTCGCGCCTTGATGAGGAACGCGATCGCGCCGCCGAGCAGGGAGACGTTCTTCACGAAGTGGGTCCGCTCGGCCTGCTTCTGGTCTTCGTCGGCCTCCCAGAAGCGGTGCATCTGGGGCGTGACACCCGCGAGGAACGCCGCGACCGCACCCGCGGCGAGCGTCGGGAGTCGCCAGAGGGCGATGCCGAGGCTGCCGAACGACAGCATGCCGACGGAGAAGGGGACCAACTTCTCGGCGTTCGGGACGCCCATCGCCTCGGCGTAGCCGATCGTCCCCTCCATGTCCTGCCAGTGGGTCCACGCCGTGTAGCCGAGCGGGACGGCGAAGAGCAGTCGGGCGAGCAAGAACAGCACGCCCCCGCTGTCGTCGCTCGGAGTGGTCGAATCACTCGTCTGTTCGTCTTCGATGTCGATGGTGACGGTATCTTCGCTCATGAAATCGATCGCGCTCGTGCGAGCGTCTACTCTCAGTAACGGTCGCAACGTGTTTAGCTCTAACAGAGACGGCAGAGGGTTCCGGCAGTACGTCGGGCTACCGCGACGCCGGTCGGCCGCGGTCGACCGCACCCTCCCAGCCGTCGAACCCGCCACGGAGGCTCGCCACGTCGGCCTCGAGGTTGGCGTCGAGCACCTGCGCGACGCGCTTGGAGCTCTTGCCGACGTAACAGGAGACGACCACCTCGTCGGGCCACTCCTCCTCGAACACCGAAGCGTCGAGCCCCCGGGCAGGGCGGTTCTCCGATCCGGGGATGTGGCCGTCGGCGAACGACTCCGGGTCGCGGATGTCGAGCAGGGCGACGTCGGCGTCGGCGTCCAATCTCTCCTGTAGCTCCGTCGGCGACAGCTCCGTGACCATAGCCGGGGTTGTCGCGAGCCGTGGAAATGCTCGTCGGTCCGGGACGACAGTGCGAGTCGGGTGCCCCGCGGTGACGACGAACCCGAACAGAGATACGAACGGCGACAGTTCCCGTGTGCATGCCAGGTGCACGCGTCGCGAGCGGCGACCGGGTCACGCTCCGGACGGTCGAGACCGAGGACGTCCCGTTCCTCCAGCGGGCGGGCGCGAACCCCGAGATCCGGTATCCGCTCGGCAACCCGCTGCGGAACCGCGAGCAGTACGAGGTCTCCGAGGAGCGAAACGCTCCCGACCGGTTTCTCGTCTGTCTCGAACCCGAGGGGACGCCGGAACTGCTGGGCGACGACTTCGAAGACCACGACCTGCGTCGAATCGGCCAGGTGAGCGTCGCAGACGCCCACTACAAACGTCCGGAACTCGGCTACTGGCTCGTCCCCGAAGTCCACGGAGAGGGCTACGGGACGGAGTCGGTCGCACTCGCCGTCGACTACGTCTTCCGACAGTACGACACGCCCGCCGTGGGCGCGGGTGCGTTCGACCACAACGACGCCTCTCGGGGGCTGCTGGAGTCGCTCGGCTTCGTCGAGGAGGGACGTCGCCGCAAGTTCACGTTCGTCGACGGCGCGCACCGCGACATGGTGCAGTACGGGCTGTTGCGGGAGGAGTGGGCCGAGGCGGTCGATGCGACCGACACCACCGATGCGACCGACACTACCGACTCGGCGAACTGACCCGGCCGGTCAGTCGGTCGGCGGCGTCGCGGTCGTCTCGACGACCCCGGTCCACGCCTCGAACCCGCCGGTCATGCTGGTCACCTCGGCGTCGGTGTAGTGGTCGAGGAACCGGGCGGCCTGCTTCGACGTCTCGCCGACGTAGCAGGTGACGACCACCTCGTCGCCCCACTCTCGCTCTTCGACGACGGCTTCGAGGTCGTCGAACGGGACGTTGACCGACTCGGAGATGTGTCCCTCGCGGTAGTCGTCGGGGTCGCGGATGTCGACGACCTCCAGATTCGGGGCGTCGAGGTCGGCGGCGACGGTCTCGGGTGTGACTTCCTCGACCATGGCTATCGCTTCCGGAGGAAGACGCGATAGCGGCCGTCGCCGCTCCGCCAGACGGTCGCGTCCGCGAGGTCGGAGACGGCCTCGGGGACGTTCTCCGTCGAGGGGACGTGGTCGGTCTCCTGCAGGAGGAGGTCGCCCGAATCGAGCCGTTGGACGGCCTTCTTCGCCTCCAACTGCGGGTACGGACAGACCTCGCCGGTCATGTCCTGCGTCTCGACGGCCTGGTCTGCGAGCTCTGCTGCGGTCTCGTCGTCGACCTCGTCGGGCATGTCGACGAAGTCGTCGAGTGAAGGTCCGGTCATGGTGTGCGTAGTGAGTGTGTCTTCTCGCTGCGTGGGTGGTTCGCGGGCGATACGAGTTCGCTGCGTCGCGTGTGTCGCTCAGATGGCACAGCCGACGTCGCGGTACTGCCAGTGGGTCATCGCGTAGACGCCGGCGACGATGCCGACGGTGGCGACGAACGAGTGGACCGACAGTTCGGCGAGTCCGGAGTAGATGTTGCCGATGTTGCATCCCGGTGCCAGCCGCGACCCGGCACCCATCAGGAGGCCGCCGAAGACGGCGTTCGGGAGGCGACGACGCTTCGGCACGCGGATCGAGAAGTCGCCGCTCCACACCGCAGCGAGGAACGCACCGCCGACGACGGCACCGATCATCAGCATGTCGACGGTGACGCCGACGCCCTGCCCCTGAAAGAGCACCGACCCCCAGTACTCGTAGCTCCCGGCGTCGACGCCGACCTGTTCGAGGAGGAACCCCGTCCAGCGCGCCTCGGGACCGGTGACGCCGACGATGGAGACCTGCGTGAACCACAGCACCGCGAGCGCGGTGATGCCGAGGGCGGCGGTCCTCGGGTCCCAGGGTCGCTTCGAGGCGGCCCTCCAGTCGTCGACGTCGGCGAGGCCACGGACGTAGGCTCTGCTCCCGGCGGCGAACCGTCGGAGACCGACCATCGTCGCCGAGAGGGGGTTCGTCCGTCCGCCGTCGGTTGCGACGGCTTGCCCTTCGGGGTTCTCCTCGCGGCCGACCGCGCGGCCGACCACGGTGGCGTAGACGAGGACGACGGCGACGGCGACGGCGAGCGCCAACGCGGGTGCCGGCACCGGCGACAGTCGGAACAGCGTCGTCCCAGCGCCGAACGTCAGCGGTTCGAAGTACGCCGACTCCAGCGTCGGGAACGCCAGCGTGAACGCGACGTAGCCGACGCCCATGAACAGCAGGGTGAGCCAGAAGTGCAGGTAGCCCTGTCCGGCGCGGTAGAGCGTCCCCGACGCGCACCCACCCGCGTAGGTCATCCCGACACCGAAGACGAAGCCGCCGACGAGTCCGGTCAGCCCCCACCCCGGCGTCCAGAAGCCCTGGTAGAAGCCGAGGGCGTAGGCGATGCTCCAGAACACCATCGTCAACGTCGTCGCCAACAGGACGGCTTTCGTCGTCCGCGAGTCCTTCATCGCGAAGAAGTCGCGGAAGGCGTGGACGAAGCAGAAGCGACCCTTCTGCAGGAACACGCCGATCCCGAGCCCGACGACGACGGCGACCAGTGCGTTCGATACCATTCGCGTCCTCGCTTGTCGAGTCGGAGGGAAAAGCGACGCTCTCGGGGGAGGTGCTGCCGTCGGCGACGACGCCGGTTCGACGCGGTGAACGGACGTATCGGCGACGAGTGACCGCGTACGGGCCGTTCGCGTTCGAACCGTCTGCCGTCCGGGGGTCGCCGTGCGTCACAGGAGCCAGAGAGCGTTGCCGCGACCGCCGGAGCCGGGTTTATGGGTCGTCGTCGCCAACTTCCGGCAATGAGCCTCGCACTCGACGCGACCCAGTTAGACAGGTACTCCCGGCACATCATCATGGACGAGGTCGGCCCCGAAGGCCAACAGCGACTGCTCGAGGGGAGCGCCCTCGTCGTCGGCGCGGGCGGTCTCGGCGCGCCCGTCGTCCAGTATCTCGCCGCCGCCGGCGTCGGCCGACTCGGCGTCGTCGACGACGACGTCGTCGAGCGGTCGAACCTCCAGCGGCAGGTGATCCACGCCGACGCCGACGTCGGCGTCCCGAAGGTCGAGAGCGCGCGGAAGTTCGTCGAACGACTGAACCCAGACGTGACCGTCGAGACGTACGAGACGCGGCTCGACACCGACAACGTGGAGGAGCTCGTCGCCGACTACGACGTCGTCGTCGACGCCTCCGACAACTTCCCGACGCGCTACATGGTCAACGACGCCGCCCGCATCCACGACGTCCCGGTGGCACACGGCGCGATCTACAAGTTCGAGGGCCAGGTGACGACGCTCACGCCCGAGGGGCCGTGTTACCGCTGTCTGTTCCCGGAGGCACCCGAACCGGGCACCGTCCCCGACTGTGCGACGACGGGCGTGCTCGGCGTCCTCCCCGGGACGGTGGGCTGTATCCAGGCGACCGAGGCCGTGAAACTCCTCTTGGAGAAGGGCGAGGTGCTGGAGGGACGGCTGCTGTTCTATGACGCGATGGACATGACGTTCGAGACGGTGCCGTACCGTCGGAACCCCGACTGTCCGGCCTGCGGCGAGAACCCGATCGACTCCGTCGAGGGCGTCGAGTACAGCGGCGGCTGCACCATCGCCGACTGAGCCGTCAGTCTCGTTCGCCCCGTCGCTGCTCGACTCACCGCACCGAACCGCACGCTGGCCGCGAGCCTGTCGCTTATCTCACTTCGCTCCGTTTGCTCAGCTATGCCCGACGAGATACTCCCCGGCGTCCACGACGTCACCGTGCTGGAGGGCGAGGGCCGACGACTCCGCGCGTACCTGTTCGAAGCTCCCGTCCCGACGCTCGTCGACACCGGTCTCGAAGCGACGACCGAGGCGCTGTTCGACGGGCTCGACCGGATCGGCGTCGACCCCGAGCGCGTCGTCGTCACGCACAACGACGGCGACCACACGGGTGGGCTTCCCGCCGTCGTCGACCGGTACGACCCCGAGGTGTACGTCCCCGAACAGACGGCCGCCGACGCGCTCGGCGGCGTCGACCCGGACGTCCGCTACGGCGACGGCGACGCAGTCGGCGACTTCGAGGCGGTCCACGTCCCCGGTCACGAGCGGGACAACCACGCGCTCGTCGACGAATCTCGGAGCGTCGTCGTCGCGGGCGACGCCGTCTCCGGGTCCGACCAGCGCGGGTTGCCCGCGGGTTATCTCCTGTTGCCGCCGGCGGTCTACTCCGACGACCTGAACGAGGCGGAGGAGAACCTCGAACGGCTGCTCGACTTCGAGTTCGACGCCGTCCTCGTCTTCCACGGCTCGTCGGTGCTGGAGGACGGGAGGGTGAAACTCGACCGGTTCGTGAACTTCCCCGGCAAGCCGTCGTAGTCGAGGAGTCGACTGCGGCGTGTTCTCCGAGACGGACGGAGCCGACTACGCCACCAGTCGGACGGCGTTCCGCAGGATGAAGATCCAGACGATGCTGACGACGCCGAGCGCCAGCGTCGCGAGCGTCCACGCCTGGTAGGCGGTCGCCGTCTCCATGTCGGAGAACTCGGTGATGATCCAGAAGTACGAGTCGTTGGCGTGGCTGACCGTCATGCTCCCCGCGCCGATGGCGAGGACGGCGAACACCGACCCCCACTGGGAGGCGAGGCCGAGCGACCCCAAGAGCGGGGCGACGAGACTCGACGTGGTGAGGATGGCGACCGTCGACGAGCCGAGGGCGGTCTTGAGTGCCGCCGCGACGACGAACGCGGCGAACAGACCGAGACCGAGTCCGCTGAACGTGTTTCCGATGAACTCCTCGAGTGGGAGCGCTCCGAGCACGCTGCCGAACGCGCCGCCCGCGCCCGTTACCGCGAGGATGACGGCGGCGTCGGTGAGTCCGTCGCTGACCCACTCGTCGATGACGTCCTCGGAGAACGACGGGACGATGGTGAAACTGAGGAACGCGCCGCCGAGCAGCGCCACGGCCGGGTCGCCGACGAACAGCAGCCAACTCTGCAGCGTCCCCTCGACGAACGCCGGGTCGTCGGCGCTGGGGTAGGCGGCGACGCTCCCGATCGAGATGAGGACGATGGGGACGAGAAGCGGCGCGAACGCCTGCCCGCGGGAGGGGAGACTCCCGTACTCGGCTTTGATGTCCGCCATCGTCACCTCCGGGTCGGGGTCGATGTGGAACCGCGAGGCGACGTAACTCGCCCACTTGGCGGCGACGAGCGTCACCGGGACGCTCACCACGATGCCTGCGAGCATGACGAGGCCGACGTCGGCGCCGAGGATGCCCGCCGCGGCGATGGGGCCGGGCGTCGGCGGGACGAAGACGTGCGTCACGTAGAGACCGCCAGCCAGCGCGACGCTCAAGGTCGCGAGCGAGAGTTTCGAGCGCTCGGCCAGCGACCGACTCAGCCCCGAGAGGATGACGTATCCCGAGTCACAGAAGACGGGGATGCTGACGAGACTCCCCGTGATCGCCATCACCTCCGGCGTGTGTTCCTCGCCGATGAGATCGAGGATCGTCTCGGCGATGACGATCGCGGCCCCCGACCGTTCGAGGACGATGCCGATGATCGTCCCCGCGAGGATGACGATGCCGATGTAGCCGAGCACGCTCCCGAACCCGTCGGTGACGAGCGTCGCGACCCGCTGGGGGTCGACGCCGGCGAGCACGCCGGTGCCGTAGGCCGCGAGCAGGAGCGTCAGGAACGCGTGGAGGTTCACCTTCGCCGTCGCGACGATGATGAACCCCACCGCCACGGCGAGCAGTCCGATCAGTGCGAAACCATCTAACATGCGAGTCAGTCTCTACGAGTCACTTAAAAGAGGGTGCCGTCTTTCACAAATATTACTAGCAGAAACGGTTGCCGCAACGTGAACTCTCTAGTGGAACTACTCGACTGCTACGGAGTCGACGCGACGGATCACTCGTCGACGGACCGACCCGGCGGGTTGCGGCAACCGTTTTCACACCGCCGCCTGTACGGACGGCAATGAGTTTAGAGGAGATTCTGACGCGGATGCCGTTCGCCGACCACCTCGACATCGAGGTGACCGAGGCGGCGGACGGCCGCGCGCGGGCGACGCTCGCCCTCTCGGACTACCACTCGTCGGTCCCCGGTCGGTCGGTCGCGCACGGCGGCGTCGCCTACGCGCTTGCCGACACCGTCGGCGGTGCGGCCGTCATCTCGCTGCACTACACGGCGACGCCGACGATCGACATGCGGATGGACTATCTCGCACCGGCGACGACCGACCTCGTCGCCGAGGCGGAGGTGGTCCGCGACGGCGGGAGCGTCGCCGTCGCCGACGTCAGCGTCTCCGACACCGACGGGACGAGCGTCGCGACCGCCCGGGGGACGTACAAGACGAGCGGCGCGGCCGAGGAGACCGCGTGGGGAAACGGCGAGCGTGGGAGTCTCCCCGGTCGGGACGGCGAGTGAGTGCAGAGCGGAACCAGGTTCGATTCCGAACCGGTATATACGCGGGCGACGTGAGTCCGACCCAGAGATGGTCGCGAACACCGACACCGAGGGAGAGCAACTCGACGGCCCCTGCTTCGTCATCGACTCGCTGAAACAGATCGGCTCGCAGTGGCGACTCATCGTCCTCCACGACCTGCAGGACGGCGAGAAGCGGTTCAACGAACTCAAGCGGTCGACCGACGCGAGCTCGCGGACGCTGTCGCGCGTGCTGGACGACCTCCAGGAGACCGGGCTCGTGAGCCGCCGCCTCGAGGAGGACGCGCCGGTCGCGACGTACTACAGTCTCACCGAGAAGGGAGCGTCGCTCTGTCCCGTCTTCGAGGAGATCGAAGCGTGGGCCGAGGAGTGGCTGGGCGAGTCGGTCGCCGCGCAGTCGTAGCCGTCTATCGAGAAGTAGCGCGGCCGTCGCTCGTTCTCGGCGCGTGAGACCCGAGCCAACGGTTAACTCCGTCGACGACGATCAATCGTTATGGAGAAACACGAGGCGTTCGACGGGATGGTGGCGTGGTACGAGTGCCCCCACTGCGGGTTCAGACCCATCGTGACCGAGGATCGGCACGACTGTCCGCGGTGTGAACTGCCGTTGTAGTCTCTTTTCGGATGTTCCCCGTCGCACCGACGTCTCTCGACCCGAAGGTACATCAGTCCTCTTGAATATACAGCCGTTCTGAGAGAATGGTGCGGAACTCACCGTCGAAGTCGCTACTCGAGGAACCACACACGACGAACGCGGCACACCCTCTCGCTCGGAGACGACGATCACGATGACCACCTGGAAACAGCTCGTCCGGACCGGACTGATTCGATACCACGAACAGACGGGACGAACAGACGTCACACTGGAGGAAGTGTACAACTACACCGTCGAACGCGCGAGAGCGGAGTTCCCGAACAACGACCACCCGAACGCGAAGGTCCGGCAGGTGCTCCAGACGTTACGGGCGGAGGACGAACTCGCGTTCGTCGTCGACGGCGAGTACCGACTCGGGGAGTCGCTACTCGCGACGGACACGGGAGCACAATCGCCCGACTCTACCGAAGACGAGTTCTCGGCAGACACGTACGAGACGACGACGGTCGCCCGATCCGTCGACCCGGAGTTCCGCGAGACGGTGCTACGTCGATACGACAGTACGTGTCCGGTCTCCGGCGTCGACCACCCCGGCCTCCTCGACGTCGCGCACGTCCTCCCGTGGCGGTCGTATCCCGACCACCGGACCGACCTCTCGAACGTCCTCCCGCTCGACAAACTCCACCACGCCGCCTTCGACCGGGGGCTGTTCACCATCGACCGCGAGTACCGACTCCGGGTGAACCCCTCGTTCGAGACGCAGAGCGACCTGCTCGCACGAACGCTCGTCGACCGAGACGGAGAGCAGGTCGCTCTCCTCGAAGGAAGCCTCGACCCCGACTACCTCCGACGACACAACTCGTCGCTGGCGTGGCTCTGATCCGCTCGCCACCGTCGATTATTCGACCTTCCAATCAGTTCGACTCCGCTACATCTTCCCAACCTTCTTGATCGTCTCCGCCGACTTCCGCCCATGACACTCCGGCAGCTGTACGCCGGGCCTCAGTATCCCGCCCTCGAGACTGTGGCCTTCGACCGTCTCTCCTCGACCGTGGACGACGCGCCGCGGAGTCTCCTCTACGTCGCCCGAAGCGACCACACCGAGCGACGGACACGCGACCGCTGGTGTGACCACGGCGCTCCGCTCTCGCTCTCTGTGGAGACGTTCGACGGCATCGTCGGCGACTGCTACGAACGAGAGCAGTTCGCGGGGCCGAACACGTACGTCGACCAACCGCTCCGGGACCGACTCGTCGAGTCGGCCGTCGAGCGACTCGACGACCCGCAGAATCCACTCGTCGTCTCGGATCGGAAGCCGTCCGCAGGGCTCTGTCAGCAGGTCGAAGACCTGCTCTCGCTCGTGGAGTTCGCCGACCTCCACTCGCCAGAAGCGATCCGCGAGCGGTTCGAGTCGCTCGGACTCGACCTGCAGGCCGAGGTCGTGAGTGCGGTCACTGCAGCGTTCGAGTCAGTACGTGACGACGTGGGACTGTCGGACCGGCGGACGCTCCGCGCTGAACGCTACCGTCACGTTTTGGCCTCCGACACACCGCTCGAAGCGTCGTTCCCCTCTGTCGACGCCGTCGTCCTCGGCGGATTTACGCTGTTCTCTCCGCTCGAGCGTCGCCTCGTCGAACGACTCGCAGAGACGTGGCCGACGGTTGCACTCCTCCCCCAACTCACAGACTCGACCACTCCCGTCGGCGTCGACCGTGGGGCCGAGCGAGCGTTGCGAGCCTACCGCGACCTCGGCTTCGACCGCGAGTACGTCGACGCCGAGACACCCGGCCTCGACGTCGCTCGACAGTTGTATCGTCCTGCCGCGACGGCCTCCGACGTCGACTCCGAGACACTGGACGAACGACTCGCCAGCCGTTCGCCCGAGACCGTGCCACAGGAACTCCGGTACGTTGCCCGCGACGTCCGAGATCGTCTCGCGGAGGGAACGCCAGCAGACGAGATCGGCGTCGTGCTCACCGACCCGCAAGCGTATCACGAACGCCTCGTCGAGACGTTCGACCAGTACGACGTCCCGGCGACGCTGACAGTCGAACGCCCGTTCGGCGACACCGCGCTCGGTGAAGTCGTCACCGAACTCACGACGCTCGCTCGCGACGACCCGGCGCTCGAATCCATCACGGCACTGGTCGCCAACCCACTGGTGAGGCGCATCGACGATGAGCGGAGCATCGACCCTGCGGAACTCGGACGGGTGGCCAGTCGACTGACGTCACGACGGCTCGAAACGGCGTACGACCACCTCGACGACGGTGACGCGACTGCGATTCGCTCGCTCGTCGACGACGCCGAAGCGCTGTCTGACGGTTCGCTCGCCGACCTTCCGGAACGAGTCGAGACGATACTCGAGCGACTCGGCGTCTCGGAGGCCATCGAGACGGTACCGAACACACCCCGTGGCCGAACCGAGCGGACGGCAGCAGACCGACTGGAGCGGACGCTCGAGACGTTGGCACAGACCGAGTCAGTCGCTAACCTCGACAAAGCTGACCCAGTGGACCGCTTGGAGCGGGCTCTATCCGGCGTCACACTCGACGCAGGAACCGCTCGCGAGGACGACCACGTGCTCGTCTGTGGACTCGACGAGGCCGCTCCGCGCGAGTTCGACCACGTGTACGTGCTCGGGCTGACGATGGCACAGTTCCCGTCGAACCCGGAGCGTCTCTCCTTCACTCGTCCCATCAACGAAGCCCACGAGGACTTCGCCCAGGCCGACATCCAGCAGGGTGCGCGGTACGACTTCGGACTCTTGCTCGCCAGCGACGCCTCGCTCACGCTCTCGGTTCCCGAACGCGACCTCGAAGGTGACCCGTACGTCGAGGCCGACGTGCTCACCGAACTGCGCCGGGTAACCGGTCTCGACCCCGAGGTCGTCGCCCCCGAGGACGCACCACCCGGGTCGCGCGAGGACGTCCAGCGGTCGCTCGCTCGGACGTTCGCCCACGACGACGTCGAGGAGTACGAATCGCTCGTCGACGCGGCGGCCGCCGTCGGTACGTTCGACGAGTCGCGGCGCGAGCGCCTCCAACGGGGGGTCGCGTGTGCGGCAGCCCGCGCGAGCCCCGAACTGACGGCCTACGACGGTCAGCTGAGCCGCGAGACCGTCTCGACGCTCCACGGCCCGGCCGATCGCGAGCCGTACAGCCCCAGTCGGCTGGAGCGGTACGCGACCTGCGGGTTCGCGTACTACGCCGACCGCGTGCTCGACCTCGACGACCCCGACGAGATCGGCCTCGAACCCGACGCTCGCGAGCGTGGCGGGTTCGTCCACGACGTCCTTGAACACTACTACGCCGACCTCCAGGAGCGGCCGGGCGACCCCGTCGACATCCGCGGCGACCGCGACGTTCGTGAGGCACACCTGCTCGCCGTCGCGCTCCGGAGTCTCGACGAGCGATTCGACGACGACCCGACAGCGTTCCAGCGCGAGTGGCTCACGAAGCTGTTCGCCGGACTCGGCAGCCCGGACGACAACCCCTACCACGGCGGGGACGGCTTCGGGTCGCCGGAGCGAGGGCTGTTCGTCCGGTTCCTCGACCACGAGTTCGACGAAGTGTCGAACGCGACCGCGCTCCCCGCCTGGTTCGAAGCGCGGGTCGGCGACCCCTACGGCGACGAGACAGTCCTTCGCGAGGACCCCGTTCAGGTCGACACGCCGACTGGCCCGGTCCCGCTCACGGGGATGATAGACCGCGTCGACGCGGTTCCGGACACCGACCCGACCCAACTCGTCGTCCGCGACTACAAGACGGGCGGCACGCCGAGCGAGGCGGATACGCTCTCCGGGCTAGCGTTCCAACTTCCGCTGTACGCGCTGCTCGCGGAGGGTGTCCTCGACGACGTCGAGACCGTCGGCGGGTCGTACTACCAGGTCAAACCGCCGACGAGCGTGCACAACCGGAAGGGAGTCGTTGCGTCACAGGAGCACGCGAGTTACTACCGGTCCGGCGGAACGCCGCTCCTCCGTGCTCGGTATCCGACGTTCGAGACCCACGACGCCTTCCGGCAGTTCGTCGAGCGCGAGATTCCGGCCCGACTGGGCCGACTCGCCGACGGAATCGCTTCGGGGCACTACCAGCCAGCAGTGGTGGACCCGAACGACGCCGGCTGTCGGTACTGTGGGTACAGCGACGTCTGTGACGTCAGACCCCACCGACGGGGGGCGGTCGTCGACGAGATCGACGAGACGGGCGATGGGCCGTACGTCCCGCTCGCGGCGAGAGACGTCGACCCCGAGGACGCACTGGAGGTGAACTGAGATGGTCGACTTCGAAGACCTGACCGACGAGCAGCAGGCGGCCGCCGACGCTCTCGACCGGAACGTATCGCTCACTGCCGGTGCGGGGACGGGGAAGACGACGACGCTGACGGTTCGCTACATGCGGATGCTCGAACGCGGTCTCGAGAACGACGCTCCGGCCGACGGCGAGTCGCCGCTGCTCCCCGAAGAGATCGTCACGACGACGTTCACCGAACGGGCAGCCAACGAACTCGAGAAGAGCGTCCGCGAGGCCATCACGGAACGGGTCGCGGAGACGGACGCCGAAACCTACGCCGCGTGGCGCGAGGTAGCCGACGGCCTCGAAGAGGGGTACATCCACACGCTCCACGGGTTCTGCTCGCGCCTCCTTCGCGAACACGCCCTGCGTATCGACGAGATCGACCCCGGGTTCGACACGCTCGACGAGGGCGAGACGGCCGCGTTGCTCGACGAGACGGTCGCGACACTGCTGGAGACGCACGACGACCACGAGACCGTCCAGGCGCTCGCTCGGAGATACGACCGCGCCGCGCTCCAGGACGTCGTCACCGACCTGTTGACCGAACGCCCCGGCGGTGTCGAGTGGGCCGACAGATGGGCCGACGCCACCCGGGCGGAGTATCTCGACTACGTCACGACCGAACTGCATCCGGTGTCCCCGGAGCTCGCCGCCGAGCGACTCGCCGACCCGACGTTCGTCGCCGCCGCCGAGACACTCCGCGAGATTATCGAGTCGCCACCGACCGCCGTCGACACCGGCGGCCGGGCGTGGAACCTCGCGAAAGGGGTGGTCGACCAGCTGCGGGACGTGCCGTACGACGACCCCGCTCCGTCGATCGAGAAACGGGAGCGGTTCGTCGCACTGTGTACGCAGCTCACGACGGACGGGAGTCGGTACGCCGAGTCGAGTTACACCGCGGCCAAGACACGCTGGAAGGGAGCCGAAGCCGAAAAAGAGCGGTTCGACGAGGCGATACTGGCGCTCGTCGACGTGCTCGAACCCGAAGAACACCTCTTCTCGGCGTCGATCGCGGCCGACGAGAACAGTTTCCCGTTCGTCCAGGCGCTCGCCCGTCTGACGCAGTTGGCCCACGAGGAGTACACCGACCGGAAACGACGCCGGAACGTCGTCGACTTCACCGACCAGATCGAGTTCGCTCTCGACTTTCTGAAACACACGTCCGACGCACGACGGGCAGCGCTCCGCGACCGGTTCGCGTACGTGATGGTCGACGAGTTTCAGGACACCGACCCGCGTCAGTGGGAGCTCATCGCACACCTCACTGCCGAGAACCCCGAGGCGTTCGACGCCCGAAACGTGTTCGTCGTCGGCGACGTCAAACAGAGCATCTACCGGTTCCGAAACGCCGACGTGACGCAGTTCGCCGAGACCGCACGCGAACTGGCGAGGGCGAACCCCTCCGAGTCGACGGTCGACGAGAGTGACCGGCTCTCGACCAACTTCCGGACGCTCCCGGACGTGCTCGCGTTCGTCAACGCCCTGTTCGACGAGGTGTTCGACCCCGACGGCGAACCGTACGAGGCGGGACCACAGCCGCTCGACCCGTATCGCGACGACCCCGAGGGTCTCGCCAGCGTCGAGTATCTCGCGGTTCCGACCGACGCCGAGTACCGTGCACGTCGGTTCCCCGACGACGACCCGTTCGCCACCGCCACCCCACAGCACGACGCCGAACTCGAGACGACGGCGCTCGCCGCGCGACTCACCCAGTTGTTCGACGACGCCACGCAGGTGTACGAGGAGGACGGTGACGTCGACGACTCGGAGGCGCGTGACGTCGCTCCCGAAGACGTGGCCGTCCTCCTCCGGAGTCGGACCCACCTCAAGACGTACGAGCGTGCACTCGAAGACGCCGACGTCCCGTTCACCGTCGCCTCGGGGCTCGGTTTCTACGAGACGCCCGAGGTGACGGCGCTGCTGAACCTCTTTCGGGCGCTCGCAGACCCGAGCGACGAGCGAGCGCTGTACGGTGCACTTCGGTCGCCCTTGTTCGGACTCACCGACGACACGCTCGCAATGCTGAAACGGGACGACGAGTCGCTGTGGCACGCGCTCACCGAGTCCGACCACGACGCACTCCGAGACGCCGCCGACCTGCTACAGACGTGGCGCGACCACCTCGGTGTCGCCCCCGAGTCGACGCCGCGTCTCGACGGATCGTGGGCCGACTTCCTCACACGCGTCGTCGACGACACGGGGTATCTCGCGAGCGTCAGTGCGGACGAGCGGCCGCGACAGGCCGTCGCGAACGTCGAGAAATTCCGCGAGCAGTTACGCGGTTACAGCGACGAGGGGGTGACCAGTCTTTCGACACTCGTGCGCCGCATCGAGCGACGGCGGTCGCTCAGTGACCGCGAGGGTGAAGCGACGATTCAGGGCGGTGGCGACGGTGTCCGGATTCTCACGGTCCACGACGCCAAGGGGATGGAGTTCCCGGTCGTCGTCGTCCCGGGTGTCGGTCGCGGGTTCAACATGCAAGCCGCCGTCGGCAACGGTCGCGTGGAGTTCGAACAGATCGACGGGGCGTACGCGGTCGGACTCGACGCACCGGACCCGGACGACCCGTTCGAGACGTCGACGACTGTCGCCCGTGAAGCACTCAAGCGCCGTCGAAAAGCAGAGGAACGCGCCGAAGAGAAGCGGGTTCTCTACGTCGCCTGCACTCGGGCGCGTGATCGTCTGCTCCTCACGGGCCTCCACGATCTCGACAGCGACGGCGACCCCACGATGAGCGACGTGGAGGGGGCCGACCCGGAGGAGGCGGCGAGTTGGCGCGACTGGGTCCAGCCACACGTCCTCACCGACGACACGCTCGCCGCTCTCGAGGAGCACGACCGCGTCACCGGGACGCTCGGGGACGCCTCGTTCACCGTGTCGCTGCCGACACCAGCCGTCGACTGGGTCGACGACACGACCGTGCCCGACCCCGGACTCGAACGGTTGGCAGCACCGCCACGGCCCGACCGGCGGTTCAGTCTCTCGCCGACGGCCCTCGCGTCGCTGGTCGACGGCCAGGGGTCGCTCGCTCTCGACGAACGAACCAACACCGTGCGCTTCGAGGACGAGAGCCGAGAGGGGACCGACGACAAGAGTGACGACGCGAGCGACGGACGAGAGACGAAGGGTCTCGCGGGGACCACGTTCGGAGAGATCGTCCACCGACTCTGTGAACTCCGACCACCGGTCGACCGCTGGCAGGACGTCGTCGACCAAGTGTACGATGCGGAGACCGGGCGGCGAGCGGAACCGCTCACGCCCTCCCAGCGGGACCGTATCGTCGACCACGTCGAACGCTCGCTGGCCTACGTCGACGAACTCCACGAACGGTGTGACGTCGAGCACACGTACGACGAACTGGCCGTCGCTGCGGAGTTCGCGCGTGGCGAGATTTCGGGGTTCGTCGACCATCTGGTCGTGACGCCCGACGCGTACCATCTCGTCGACTACAAGACGAACGACGTCGACGCCGACGAGATTCCGGAGAAGGCAGACTACTACCGGACGCAGATGGAAGCGTACGCGATCGCCCTCCACCAACAGGCACCCGACCGGCGGGTGACTGCGACGCTGTACTTCACGACACCCGGTGAACCCTCCCGATTCGACTGGCGTCCCGACGAACTCGACGATCTCGAATCCCGGGTCGAAGCCGAGATTCACGAAGCGATGGACGCGATAGACCAGTAAGGGTCGACTCACACGAGCCCCCTTCTCTCGGTCGAGCGACCGACGTTCGCTCGCTCAGGTCCCCTCGACGAGGCGCTTCAACTGCTCCGGTGGGACGGCACCCCGGGCCGCGTAACCCTCGTAAGCGAACGTCGGCACACCTGTCACACCCTGTTGCTGGGCCTCCGTGAACTGCTCGCGGACCTCCTCGCGGAGCGTCTCGTCGTCGAGCGCCGCGCGGATCTCGTCGCCGTCGACTCCGACGTCTTCGGCGAGGTCGACGAGTAACTCCTCGTCGCCGATGTCTCTCCCCTCTTGCCACAGTGCCTCGAAGACGGCGACGTCGAAGTCGAGCCACGTCTCGTGGTCGTAGTGTCCCTTGACGTAGTAGGAGGCGATCTGCGCGGGCAGCGAGTCGACGTCCGTGGCGATGTCGAGCTCCATCTCGACGTCGTACTTCTCCTGCAGTCGGCGGACGTTCTCTTTGGCCTGTTCGGCTCTGTTGAATCGCCATACAGCGTACGATTTTACTGTTTAATGAGTCGCTTGATGTTGTAGACGACACACATCAGCGTGATTTCACGGAACTCTCGATACCAGTCACGCGCTCGCACGGCGTAGCCGAGCGAGCGCTTCACAGCCGAATTCACAGTTTCAGTCATTGAGCGCTGTGCGTAGCGATCTTAGTCAATTCGAGCGTTGTGTGCATGGTCGTACGGTGCGAAGACGCGATGTTTGATGAGCGGGCGAATCCCGAGTTCCCGCAACGCTTCTCTGAGCGCCTTCTTGTCGTAGCCTTTGTCTGCGGCGAGTGACTGCAGATCGCCCGCGTTCCGGCGGGCGATCTGCTCACAGAGGTCAGCATCACTTCCTTTTCGGGTCGTCGAACAGTGTACGTCAAGGATCGCCTGGCTGTCTGTATCGACGAGTTTCGTGACTTTGAGCTTCTGCACGCGGTAGTTCGTTCGATTGCAGTAGTGGCGGCTTGCTGTATCTCGTTCGTAGAACGTGGCATCGACCGCTCCGTGCTTCGAAGGGTCGTGCAGCTGCGCCGAGTGGCGCAGCAGCACTCGACAGACGCTCATGCTGAATCGGTCGAACGCCTTACACAACGTAGATGGTGAGGGGAGATCGGCCGCTTCGAGGCCGATCTCCCCGATTATTTGCGGCATCTCTTTGAGCAGGTCGATCGTCATGCGGTAGGACGTATCGAGGTAAATCCGCAGACAATGGAGGGAAACGAGGGCATAGTCAGCGAATCCGCCGCCACCTTCCGGGGCGGCGGATTCGTCTCCATCGCCAGTAACCCTTTGAGCAAGCGGCACAATCTCACCAGTGAAGCGGGAGATTTGTGTCATAGGCAACCGAATCTCTCCGCTTCAACTCCTTTGATTTAGCGACCCATCTCGACGCTGTCTAGTGATTCAACACAGCCGCCTGTTCGTAGTAGTCGTCGTCCTTCCCGTCGTCGACCGAGTGGTCGATGGTACCGTCGGAGTTGCGCTTTCCGCTCCGCAGGTCGAACGGACGCCAGTCGACGGCGAGTTCCTCCTCGCGGGTTTCCTGATACTGCTGCAGCGAGTGCCGACCGAGGTAGCAGAACGGACAGACGTAGTCCGAGTACACGGTGATCCGTTCGGGATGCTCCTGACTCATCGTGTCTCGACGGTCGGCCGGGAGGGAGAAGAGCGTTGGTCGGGTGTGCGACCCCCGCGGGCGGGCGAGTCCGCCGTCCGACGACTGTCGTGACTTTTCGCGCTTGACGTTAACACGTCTCTAAGCACCGCCGTCAGCGACGCTTATCCCCTGAATAATAATGCAGAAGACGGGAGTAGCGAGCGACGAGATGGCCAGTCGAACTCCAGACGCCCAGGCGGACGCGACGAGAGCGACGAACGTAGACGAGCAGTCGGCGGGCGGACGCGACCCCGGTGTCGCCTACGACGACGAGGCGTGGACCGCGACGCGGACGGTCGAACGACGGGAGAACCTCGCCGTCGGCGACTCGGTCGTCTTCGAGAAGTCCGTCTCCGCGGACGACGTCGACACGTTCGCCCGCACCAGCGGCGACACCAACCGGCTCCACCTCGACGGCGAGTTCGCGGGCGAGACGCGGTTCGGCGGGCGCATCGCCCACGGGACGCTCGTCTCGGGACTCGTCAGCGCGGCGCTCGCTCGCCTCCCGGGCGTGACGGTCTATCTGTCGCAGGAGACGTCGTTTCACGCGCCGGCGACGATGGGCGGGCGGTTTACCGCCGAGTGCGAGGTCGTCGAAGACCTCGGCGACTGGCAGTACCGACTGACGACCGTCGTCACCGACGAGGAGGGGACCGAACTGATCGACGGCGAGGCGGTCGTCCTCGTCGACGAACTGCCGGAGCAGAACGTGGCGTCGGCGGTCGACGGGTCGCCGTCGGCCGAGAACGGACCGACCGACCCGCGAGAAGAGTGAGCGGCGCTCGGCCGTCGCGGTCAGCGACGCTCAGCGCGTCTTCGTCCGCTCTTCGATCCGCTCTTCGAACCACTGCCACTCGCGGGTGAACTGCCCCGACTCCTTGAGGTTCCACGGGTCGGGGTCGGTGACGATCGAGCCCAGTCGGTACGACTGGAGCATGTTGACCACCCAGAGGATCGCCGCGAAGCCGAGGAGGAACGCGCCGGCGGTGGCGACCTGCTGGAGCAGTTCGAACTGGACGGGGTACTGCGCCGACCGGCGCGGCAGCCCCATCTGTCCCATGATCATCATCGGCGTGAACGTCACGATGACGCCGACGATGCTCAGATACGCCTGTGTCCGCGCGAGCGTCTTGTTGTACATCCGCCCCGTGAGGATGGGGAACCAGTAGTAGCTCGCGGCGAACCCGGCGAAGGCGATGATCCCCATCACGATGAAGTGGAAGTGACCGACGACGTAGTAGGTGTCGTGCAGGAGGACGTCGACCGGGATCGACGCGAGGAAGATGCCGGTCACCCCGCCGATGACGAACAGCCCGATGCCGCCGACGCAGAAGATCATCGGTGCGGTGAGGCGGATCCGTCCCGTCCACATCGTCGTCATCCAGTTGAACGTCTTCACCGCAGAGGGGATGGCGATGGCGAGCGTGACGACCATGAACGACGCCCGCAGGCGCGGGTCGATGCCGGTCGCGAACATGTGGTGTGCCCAGACGCCGAACGAGAGCACGCCGATGGCGAGCGTCGAGTAGACGACGAACTTGAACCCGAACAGCCGCCGCCCGGAGAACTTCGGGAGGATGAGGCTGACGAGGCCGAACGCCGGCAACACGAGGATGTACACTTCGGGGTGGCCGAAGAACCAGAACAGATGTTGCCAGAGGATGGGCCCACCGCCCTCGACGACGAAGAACGTCGTCCCGAAGTTCCGGTCGAGCAGCAGCATCAGAACCGCGCTCCCGAGCATCGGGAACGCGAAGATGATGATGCCGCTCGTGGTCAGCATCGTCCACGTGAAGATGTCGAGGTTGCTCCAGCCGACGCCCTCGCCGCGTTCGGTGAACACCGTGACGAGGATGTTGATCGCGCCCATGATCGTCGCGAGCCCGCTCAGATGGAGTCCGAGCAGGAGGATGTCGACCTGCGGGTTCGCCAGCTGCGTCGCCAACGGTGTGTAGAGCGTCCACCCCGTCGTCGGCGGTTCGAGTGCGAAGAGGACCTCGCTGCGGACGCCGACAGTGAGCAGCATCTTCGCCATGATTTCGGTGATGAGTCCCGCTCGCACCATGAAGAACGCCGGCGGCAGCAGCCAGAAGGCGATGGCGTTGATGCGGGGGAACGCCATGTCGTCGGCGTCGAGCAGGATGGGGAGGAAGTAGTTGGCGAACCCGGTGAACACGGGCGTCACGAAGAAGAACAGCATCGTGAACCCGTGGGTGGTGAACAGCGCGTTGTACGTCTCGGCGGTCCAGACGTCGGTCGTCGCGGTGAACAGTTCGGTACGGATCATCATCCCGTCGGTCCCGCCCCAGAGGGCGGCGACGGTCCCGAACAGGAGATACAGGATGCCGATGTCCTTGTGATCGACGGTCGTCAACCAGCGGAACACGCCGAGCGGCTTCTCGGTTCGGACGCGCGTCCCGCGCAAGAACCCTCCGTCGGCGGCGGCGGTGTCGGCGGCGGTGTCGCTTCCACCGTCTCGACGAATTCGGTGGACGACCGCTCCGACGGCGAGGGTCGTGAGAACGAGTGTCACGAGAACCAGCCCGGATGCGAACGCTACCACGGGTACCACGTCCCAGTACAGGGGGTCCCGACGAGCATATCCCCCCTTAGGACGGGGAGGCCAAATAGCTACCCGCCGCAGGAACTACCGTGATGTTTCGACCGAGGGCGTCTCGTCGATTCGGTCAGCCGTCGTCCCGGTGAGCCGTCCGTACACCGCGCCGAGGACGAACCCGTAGGCGAGATGCGAGAGGAGCGTGAAGACGGCGTAGATGACGAGCAGCGGGCCGCCGAGGTCGCCGCGCCCGAGGATGAGGAAGGCGACCCAGAGCGCCGTCGCGAACACCGCCCCGCGGGTGGCCGGGTCCGGCCCCGTCGGAATGTACTCTTCGAGCGCCAAGAACAGCAGCGGCCACGCGAGCCCGCCGGCCACGAGGAACAGGACGAACCCGAGCGAGACGTTCCCCGGCTGGCCGGCGAAGCGGGCGACCGCTTCGAAGACGCCGATCCGTTCGCGTGTCTCGACCTCCAAGAGGAGCAACAGGAGACTCATCACCGCCATCCCGGCGACGCCGCCGGCGACGGCGCTCACCGGGTGGCGAAGGTTCCGTAGCGCGTACTCCAGATACCCCTCGTCGCTGCCTCCGTCGGTCCGCGGCGTCTGCATGGGCCACGCTACACGGCCTTCCCTGAATAAGACTCCGGCTATCACATTCCGAGCGTCCATCCCGTGCAACCCCCGGTCGTCGGCCGGAGCGACCCTCCAGGCGCTCGCTCCGGGGCACACAACTTAGTACAACCAAATAATACCACCACCTATGTCCGAACTCGGCAAGATAGACAGGGCGTTCTTCGACGAGTACGTGTACCCGAACCTGGGTGCCGACCGCGACGACGTCCGCCTGCCACCGCAGCACGGCGTCGACTTCGGCGTCGTCGACGTCGGCGACCGTGCGGTCGCGCTGGCGACCGACCCCGTCTTCGTGATGCCCTCGCTCGGCTTCGAGCGCGCGGCGTGGTTCGCCTTCCACATCCTCGTCAGCGACGTCGCGGTCTCCGGGTTGCCGCCGACGCATCTGGCGGTCGACTTCAACCTCCCGCCGGAGATCACCGACGACCAGCTCCGGACGCTGCTGGAGACGTTCGACGCCGAGGCCCGCGAGTTGGACGTCGGCATCGTCACGGGTCACACCGCCCGCTACGCCGGCTGTAACTACCCGATGGTCGGCGGCGCGACGAGCGTCGCCGTCGGTGACCCCGCCGACCTCGTGCGGCCCGACGGCGCGCGCGTCGGCGACGCCGTCGTCGTCACCAAGGGACCGGCCGTCGAGGCGACCGGCCTCCTGAGCCTCCAGTTCGACCCGCTCATGCGGGAGGGCGGCCTCGACGACGCGACCGTCGACGCGGCACAGGACCGCTTCGACGACATGAGCCCGGTCAGAGACGCGATGGTCGCTGCGGCGGCGGGCGACGTCACCGCGATGCACGACGCGACCGAGTGCGGCGTCTACGGCGGCCTCTACGAACTGGCCCGCGCGGCGGGCGTCGGCATCGACGTCGACCGCGACGCGATCCCCGTCCTCCCGGGCGTCCGCGAGGCCTGCGAGTTCTTCGGCATCGACCCGTGGCACGCCATCAGCGAGGGGACGCTCCTCGTGACGGTCCCACCGGACGAGGCCGACGCCGTCCTCGGCGCGCTCGACCGGGAGGGCATCCCGGCGGCCGCCGTCGGCGAGGTGGTCGAGGGGTCCGGACTCCGCGTCGACGGCGAGGAGGTCCCCCATCCGGAGGTCGACCCGTTCTGGGGGGCGTTCGAGGAGTACATGGCCGAGCTGCAGGCACGGGAGGGCGAAGAGTGATGCGCCGACCCGCACCTGCCTCGCCGCCCGTCGCGCTCACCGTCGCCGGCAGCGACTCCGGCGGCGGCGCGGGAATCCAGGCCGACCTGAAGACGATGGAGGCCCACGGCGTGTTCGGGACGTCCGTGGTGACCGCCGTGACCGCACAGAACACCCGCGGCGTGTCGTCCTCGCACGTGTTGCCGACGAGCGAGATCGAGGCCCAGTTCGACGCCGTCGTCGACGACTTCGAGCTCGGGGCGGTGAAGACGGGGATGCTCGCCACCGCCGACGTCGTCGAGACGGTGACCGAGCGACTCGCCGCCGTCGACGCGCCGGTCGTCGTCGACCCGGTGATGGTCGCGACGAGCGGCGACCGTCTGCTCTCGTCGGACGCCGAGTCGGCCTACGAGGCGCTCGTCGCCGCCGCCACGCTCGTCACGCCGAACGTCGACGAGGCCGAAGTGCTCACCGGCGTCGACGTCACCGACGACGAGAGCGCACGCGAAGCGGCCGAGGGGCTGATCGAGATGGGGGCAAAGGCGGCGCTCGTGAAGGGCGGCCATCTCGACGGCGACACCGTCGTCGACACGCTGGTCGTCTCGGACCGAATCCGCGAAGGTCACACCGACGGCGCACCGGGCGGTCTCGGCACCCATCGGTTCGAACACCCCCGCGTCGACACCGAGGCGACCCACGGGTCGGGGTGTGCGCTGTCGAGCGCCGTCGCCGCCACCCTCGCTCGCGGCGACTCGCTGGTCGAGTCGATGAGGGGAGCCACCGACTTCCTCCAGCGAGCGGTCAGATACGGACTCGACGTCGGCGAGGGGCCCGGGTCGGTTCACCACCTCGTCGGCCTCCGCGAACGGGCCGACCAGCAGGTGACGGTCGAGGAGGTGGCCGCCGTCGTCGAACGGTTCGTCGACCGCGACGTCTCGCTGCTCGTCCCCGAGGTCGGGATGAACGTCGTCGGCGCGACGCCGTACGCCGAGTCGCCGGACGAGACGGCGGCCGTCGAGGGTCGCATCACCCGGACGCTCTCGGGGGTTCACCCCAATCGAGGGGTCCGACTCGGCGCGTCGAGCCACGTCGCGCGCTTCCTGCTGGCCGCCCGCGAGGTCGACCCGACCCTCCGATTCGCCGTGAACTGCCGGTTCGCCGACGACGTGGAGGCCGCGTTGGCGACGCTCGACGGCGCCGTCGCCGAGTTCGACCGCGCGGCCGAACCGGACGACTCCGCGGCGGTCGAGGGGAACACGATGCAGTGGGGTGCGCGCCGCGCCTTCGAGTCGGCCGGCGAGACGCCCGTCGCCGTCGTCGACCGCGGCGCCCACGGGAAGGAACCGATCGTGAAACTGCTCGCGGCCGACGCCGAGACGGTGGTCGAGCGGACGCTGACGCTCCAGGAGGCGGTCGAGGCCGAACAGTAGCCCGAGAAGGCGAACGGCCCACCGGTCCGGCGCAAACGATTTCGCCGCCGGGCCCGTCTGCCGACCATGGACACCCGCCTCTCCGCGACCGCGGCGCTCGCCGTCCTCCTGCTCCTGTCGGGGTGTGCGACCGTGACTGTCGAGTCTGACGTCGCCGCCGACGGCACAATCGACCGCTACGAACTGGACCTGAACACGTCGACGACCGTCTACGACCTCCTGAATCAGGCCGCCGTCGACGAGGGGTACGAGTCGCTGGCCGGCCAACTCCGGGCGAACATCAACACCTCGAACGCCGACAACGTCAGCGTCAGCCAGTCGCTCGACGGCGACCGCGCCTCGGTGACGCTCGTCGTCACCGGCTGGGACCCCGCCGACGCCGAACGCCTGAACGTCACTCGCACCGACGGGACGGTCGTCTACGAGGACACCACGTTCTACAACGCCTCGGTCGGCGACGCGGGCGGCGGCGTCGACGTCACCGACTTCGAACTCCGCTACGTGGTGAACATGCCGGGCGACGTCCAGCGCGCCGAGGGAGCCTCCTCGGTGAACGGGTCGACGGTGACCTACGAGGCCAGCGGCCGAAGCGCGTTCACGACCACCCGCGTCTACGTCGAGAGCGACGCACCGACCGGCGTGTTAAGTCCCGGATTCGGCGTCGTCCCCGCCGTGGTCGCGGCGCTCGTGGCGACGCTCGCGGTGGCGCTCCTCGCTCGCCGCTCCCAGTGAACGACGAGTTCGATCGTGTCTGACGGTCGTCTGACAGGCCGAAACCTACACTTTTCCCCCGCCGAACCACTCACACGTCGCGTCGGTCGCACCGCACGGACAGGGTAGGGACGGCCCGTGTGGAGCGACCTGCGACACACCGGAAACCCACAGCGCTTTAGCCGCTGTCTCCCCCAGCACTGTCTATGACTGCAACGGGTATCGTCGGGGAGTTTCTCGCCCTCAAGGAGGAGACGGACGCCGATATTCTGGCGATGCAGTGCGGCGACTTCTACGAGTTCTTCGCCGACGACGCCGAGTTGGTCGCGAAGGAACTCGACCTGAAGGTGTCACAGAAGTCCTCGCACGGTTCTTCCTACCCGATGGCGGGCGTCCCGCTCGACGACCTCACACCCTACCTCAAGGCGCTGGTCGAACGCGGCTACCGGGTCGCCGTCGCCGACCAGTACGAGACGGAGTCCGGCCACGCCCGCGAGATCCGTCGTCTCGTCACGCCCGGCACCCTACTGGAGACGACGGACGCCGACGCGCAGTACCTCGCGGCGCTCGTCCGCGACGACGAGGGGTTCGGCCTCGCCTTCGCCGACGTCACCACGGGGCGCTTTCTCGTCACCGAGGTCGACGACGCGGCCGACGCCCACGCCGAACTCTATCGCTTCGCCCCCGCCGAGGTGCTGCCGGGGCCGGACCTTCGGAGCGACGACGACTTCCTCGCGAGTCTGCGGGACGGCACCGACGCCTCGCTGTCGTTACACGAGGCCGAAGCGTTCGCACCGGGGCGCGCCCGCCACCGCGTCCGCGAGCAGTTCGGCGAGGCGGCGCTCGCGAGCGTCGGTCTCGACTCCGAACGCGCCGTCCGGGCTGCGGGGGCCGTCCTCGCCTACGTCGACGAGACGGGCGCGGGCGTCCTCCAGTCGATGACGCGCCTGCAGGCGTACCACGCCCGCGACCATCTCGAACTCGACGCGACGACCCAGCGGAACCTCGAACTCACCGAGACGATGCAGGGGCGACGCGACGGGTCGTTGCTCGACACGCTCGATCACACCGTGACGAGTCCGGGCGGACGACTGCTCCGCGAGTGGCTGACCCGCCCGCGCCGCGACCCCGACGAGTTGGAACGCCGCCAGGCCTGCGTCTCGGCGCTCGCCTCGGAGGCGCTCGCCCGCGAGCAGGTCCGCGACGTCCTCGACGGCGCGTACGACCTCGAACGCCTCGCCAGTCGCTCGGCCAGCGGGAGCGCGGGCGCGCGAGAACTGCTGTCGGTCCGCGACACGCTCGCCGTTCTCCCTGACCTCGTCGACGCCATCGACGGCAGTCGGTTGGCCGACTCGCCGCTCGGCGACGTCGTCGACCGACCGGACCGCGAGGCGGCGGCGGCGCTCCACGGCGAACTGGCCGACGCACTCGCCGACGACCCGCCGAAGACAGTGACGCAAGGAGGGTTGTTCCAGCGCGGCTACGACGCCGAACTGGACGACCTCATCGAGCGTCACGAGGCCGCAGAGCAGTGGCTCGACGAACTCGCCCCCCGCGAGAAGCGCGAACACGGAATCCAGCACCTCCAGGTCGACCGCAACAAGACCGACGGCTACTACATCCAGGTCGGCAAGTCCAACACCGACCGCGTCCCCGACCACTACCGCCAGATCAAGACGCTCAAGAACTCCAAACGCTACGTCACCGAGGAGTTAGAGGAGAAGGAACGCGAGGTCCTCCGCCTCGAGGAGGTCCGCGGCGACCTCGAGTACGAACTGTTCGAAGAGCTGCGCGACCGCGTCGCCGAGCGGGCCGAACTGCTGCAGGACGTCGGCCGCGCGCTCGCCGAGGTGGACACGTTGTCGTCGCTGGCGACGCACGCCGCCGGCAACGACTGGGTCAGCCCCGAGTTGGACGAGGGCGACGCGCTCGAGATCGAGGCCGGTCGCCACCCCGTCGTCGAGCAGACCACCGACTTCGTCCCGAACGACCTCCGACTCGACCGCGAGCGCGGCTTTCTCGTCGTCACCGGCCCGAACATGTCCGGGAAGTCGACCTACATGCGACAGGCCGCGCTGATTACCCTCCTGGCGCAGGTCGGCAGTTTCGTCCCCGCCCGCAGCGCGACGGTCGGCGTCGTCGACGGCATCTACACCCGCGTGGGGGCGCTCGACGAGTTGGCGCAGGGACGCTCGACGTTCATGGTCGAGATGCAGGAGTTGTCGAACATCCTCCACAGCGCCACCGAGGACTCGCTCGTCATCCTCGACGAAGTCGGCCGCGGAACCGCCACCTACGACGGCATCTCCATCGCGTGGGCCGCCACGGAGTATCTCCACAACGAGGTGCGCGCGAAGACGCTCTTTGCGACCCACTACCACGAACTGACGAGTCTCGCCGACCACCTCCCACGTGTCGAGAACGTCCACGTCGCGGCCGATGAGCGCGATGGTGACGTGACCTTCCTCCGAACCGTCGTCGACGGGCCGACCGACCGCTCCTACGGGATTCACGTCGCCGACCTCGCGGGCGTGCCGCGCCCGGTCGTCGACCGCGCGACGGACGTGCTCGACCGCCTGCGCGACGAGAAGGCGATCGAGGCCAAGGGTGGCGACGGCGGCGGCGAACCCGTCCAGGCCGTCTTCGACCTCGGGTCGGGGCAGTTCTCGGGTGAGAGCGGGTCGGCAGACGCAAGCGAGTCGTCGGGAGCGTCCGGCGACGAAGGTACTGCGGCCGTCGCCGCGACGAACGGTCGTGCCGACGCCGACGCGTCCCAACTCGACGCCGAGACCGAGGCAGTGCTCGACGAACTCCGTTCGACGGACGTCAACGAGACGTCGCCGGTCGAGTTGATGGCGAAAGTCCAGCAGTGGCAGGAGACACTTCACGACGAGTGAGACGAGCGATCCGACACGGCTGAAACCGACAGTCCGTTCTTGTATACATGGTAACACTTACTCCCGGGCGACGAACTGTCGAGTATGGCTGCACCTCGACAGACGGAGAGCCACGCGGAGGGTGAGCGGAACACGAGCGGCCGACGGCGGTATCTTCGACTGCTGGGGCTCGCTGCGACGGGTGGCCTGACGGGTTGTCTCGCCACCGTGTCGGCCGACGAACCCGGTGGCGCCCTGCGAACGACCGACACCGGGACGGACCGTTCCGGGTTGTCACCATCCGCCACTCCACCCCGCCCGCCTCGTTCGTCGACCTCCGCACCGACTACGACCTCCGCACCGACTACGACCTCCGCACCGACCTCGACCCCCTCACCGACTAGAACTCCATCACCCACTCCGACCCCGACAGCCTCGTCGACACCGACACCCCCACCGATCCCGACGCAGCCGTGTCGAAACGAGCTACAGCGGTTCACGTTTCGTCGGTGTATCGCCACCGTCTGTTTCACGTGTACGGAGTTCTCGATCCAGGTCGACCCGGCCGACGTCGACTACTATCTCGCACTGCGCTATCTGGACACGTCGACCGACACTCGGTATCGGTTCATCGCAGGACCGCTCGACGGTCGAATCACGGACCCCTTCGGTGAAACCAGCTTTCGCCTCTCGGAGGCCGAGATACGAGTTCCGGGCGAACAGTCTGTCGCGGTTTACCACCCACGGGACTGCCTCACAGCGGCGACCGCTACCGAGTGATCCGCGCGTGCGTCGTACGCCTCGGGCCACGAGAGCGGCACGTCCACCGCGCCTCCCGTCGCTCGCCCCATCCCCCACACTCAATACGGCGTCGTGGTATCGCCATACGTATGAACACAGACGACGCCGACTCGCGCGTCGACGACCTGCTCGCGGAGATGACGCTCCGCGAGAAGGCAGCCCAACTCGCCGGCACGTTCGTCGGCAAGGTCGACCGGACGCAGACGCTCGACGACGTAGAGGAACTCGTCTGCGACCCTGGCATCGGCTTCGCCACCCCGTTCGGCTTCGGCGGGTCGCCGCACACCGGGTCGCGGGAGGTCGCCGACATCGCCAACCGACTCCAACGGGCCGCCGTCGAGGAGACGCGACTCGGAATCCCGCTCTTGATCCCCGTCGACACCATCCACGGCCACGCCTACGTGCAGGACGCGACGGTGTTCCCCCACAATCTCGGTCTGGCGGCGACCCGCGACCGCGACCTGCTCGAACGAGTCGGGCGGACGACGGCGCGGGAGGTCGCCGCGACCGGCGCACGACTCGCCTACGGCCCGACCTGCGACGTCGCCCGCGACCCGCGGTGGGGCCGGACGTTCGAGACGTTCGGCGAGTCGCCGCTGCTCTGCGGCGAACTCGCCGCCGCGAAGTCCCGCGGCGTCCACGACGCCGACGTCGACGTCGCGACGATGGCCAAACACTTCCCGGCGTACGGCGAACCCGAACGCGGCGAGGACACCGCCCCCGTCGATCGCTCGCTCTCCTCGCTCCGCCGCGACTTCGTCCGCGCGTTCGAGCCGATTCTGGACGAGGGCCTCGAGGGGATCATGCCCAGCTACAACTCCATCAACGGCGAGCCGTCCCACGGCTCTGCCTACTGGCTGACGGACGTGCTCCGCGACGAACTGGGGTTCGACGGCTACGTCGCCTCCGACTGGGGCGGCGTCCGGATGCTCCACGAGGACCACCGCGTCGCCGACTCGATGCGCGAGGCGGTCCGGCGGTCGATGGCCGCGGGCGTCGACGTCCACTCGCTCGGCGGCGCCGACCACGTCGACCACGTCGTCGACCTCGTCGAGGCGGGCGACTTAGACGAGTCCGTCGTCGACGAGTCGGTCCGTCGCGTGCTCGAACTGAAGGAGGAACTCGGGCTGTTCGAGGACCCCTACGTCGACGCCGACGCGGTTGGAGACGTCCTCGGCACCGACGACAGCCGCGAGGTCGCCATCGAGGCGGCCCGCGAGTCGGTGACGCTCCTCCAGAACGACGACGACCTGCTCCCGCTCGACCCCGACGTCGGCGAGGTGTTCGTCACCGGGCCGAACGCTGACGCGCTCTCGCATCAGGTCGGCGGGTGGAGCGTGAGCGAGGACGACGACCTCACCGGGATCAGCGTCCGCGACGGCGTCGAGTCCGTCGTCGGCGACGACACCCGCGTCACCTACGAGCAGGGGGCCGAAATCGACGACCCGGCCGACGTCGAGGCGGCCGTCGACGCCGCCGAGTCCGCAGACGCCGCCGTCGTCGTCCTCGGCGAGAACTGGTACATCCACGAGTTCGGAATGCAGGAGATTACCGGGCCGACCGACCGCTTCCCCAAGCGGACGCAGCTCTCGCTGCCCGACGCACAGCGGGAACTCCTCGAAGCGGTCGTCGCCACCGACACGCCGACCGCGCTCGTCTTCGTCACCGGGCGGCCGCTGGCGACGCCGTGGGCGAAAGAGAACGTCCCGGCCATCCTGCAGGCGTACTACCCCGGTGCCGACGGTGGGCAGGCGGTCGCCGAAGCCCTGTTCGGCGAGATCAACCCCAGCGGGACGCTCCCCATCTCCGTCCCGAAGTCGACCGGCCACCTCCCGGTTCGGCACAACTACCTCCCGAACCCGGCCCCCATCGGTGCGGACGAACACGAACCGAGCTACGATCCGCTGTGGGCGTTCGGCCACGGTCTCTCCTACACCGACTTCGAGTACCGCGAGCTGTCGCTGTCGGCGGAGTCGGTCGCCCCCGACGGGAGCGTCACCGTCGCCGTCGAGGTGGCGAACGTCGGCGACCGCGCCGGCGACGAGGCCGTCCAGCTGTTCGGCCGTCGAGAGTACAGTTCGACCGTCACGCCGGTGTGCGAACTCGTCGGCTTCGAGCGGGTCGGCCTCGAGGCGGGTGAGTCCGCCACCGTCGAGTTCGACCTCTCTGCGTCGGCGTTCGCCGTCTTCCGACCGGACGGCAGTCGCCTCGTCGAACCGGGGACAGTGACCGTCGAGTGCGACTCGCTCGACGCGTCGCTGGACGTCGTCGCCGAGTAAGCAGAGCCACCGGACGGTGAGGCCGACGCTGGCGTCGTGGCGGCCGTTCCGTCTCTCCGACCCACTGTCAGTCGTTCCCACGACAACATTGGATTGATACGTGTCTCCCGTGTCGTGGTGAGTAATGCCTCCGAGCGACTCTCTCTGCGGACGCCGCGTTCTCTTCGACGGTAGTCAGCCACGTCCAGCGCCGTCGACGTCACTCGCGTCGTGCGGTACGAACGTTCAACACCACCAAGCCCCACTTGCAAACGAACCATGAGCGACGAACATCTGCGGGCGACGATCAGCCAGAAGGCGGCGCTGTTCGGGCCGGACGGCGACGTGCTTCTGCTCTCTCGGGCGGCGACCGACGGATGGGAACTCCCCGGCGGCCGCATCGGGACGACCGAGGGCGTCGTCCCTGGACTTCGCCGCGAGGTCCGCGAGGAGACCGGTCTGGACGTCGCCGTCGAGGACCCAGTCTACACGGACGCGTGGACGACCGAGGACGGTGAGGGTCGCTACGCGGTCGTCTACCGCTGTAGGACCGACGAGCGTGCGGTCTCGCTGAGCGACGAACACGACGACTGGCAGTGGATCGACCCCGACGTGGCAGTCGACGACGTTCTCTCTCCCTCGGCGCTCTGTACTGCTCTCGAGCGAGCGGTGGAACACCGGGCGGTGAGCCGGTGACCGACGAACCGCTCCGGGCGACGGTGAGCCAACGAGCCGTCCTGTTCGGCCCCGACGGCGACGTGCTCGTCGTGCGCCGGACGGCCGACGGCGGGTGGGAACTCCCCGGCGGGCGACTCGACGTCGGCGAGTCGGCAGTCGAGGGTGTCTGCCGTGAGATCCGCGAGGAGACCGGTCTCGACGCGACGGTTCGCCGACCGATACACACCGCGACGTGGCGCAACGACCGCGACAACGGTCGGTTCGCGGTCTACTACTACTGCACGACCGGACGTCGCTCGATCTCGCTCAGCCCCGAACACACCGACTACGAGTGGTTGTCGCCGTCGGCCGCGGTGAGTCGCCTGAGCGACACGCAGGGCGAGGCGGTCGACCGCACGCGGGAGGTCCACGACCGATGAGCGAGGAGCCGGATGAGAGAGACGAGACGAGTGGAGCAGGTGAGACAACCGACGAGCGACCGACCATTCGGGCGCTCGATCAGACGACCGTCCAGCGAATCGCCGCCGGCGAGGTGGTCGAACGCCCCGCCAGCGTCGTGAAGGAACTCGTCGAGAACAGCCTCGACGCCGACGCCTCGCGGGTCTCCGTCGCCGTCTGGAACGGCGGGAAGGACGGCGTGCGCGTCCGTGACGACGGCGTCGGCATGACCGAGGAGGAACTCGCCGTCGCCGTCGAGGAGCACACGACGAGCAAGATCTCGGACATCGACGACCTCGAGACCGGCGTCGCCACGCTCGGGTTCCGCGGCGAGGCGCTGCACACCATCGGTGCCGTCTCGCGGACGACCGTCCGGTCGAAACCCCGCGGCGCGGCCGGTGCCGGCGCGGAGCTGACCGTCGAGGGCGGCGACGTCGGCGAGGTCCGACCCGCCGGCTGTCCGGCCGGGACGACCATCGAGGTCGACGACCTCTTCTTCAACACCCCCGCGCGGAAGAAGTTCCTCAAGACCGACGCGACGGAGTTCGACCACGTGAACACCGTCGTCACGCAGTACGCGCTGGCGAACCCCGACGTCGCCGTCTCCTTGGAGCACAACGACCGTGAGGTGTTCGCCACCGAAGGGCGAGGAAGCCTCGAGTCGACGATTCTCTCGGTGTACGGCCGGGAGGTCGCCGAGGCGATGACGCGCGTCGACGCGGACCCCGACGGCGACACGGTCGACTCGGTGTCGGGACTCGTCAGCCACCCCGAGACGACCCGCGCCGGGCGAGAGTATCTCTCGACGTTCGTCAACGGCCGGTACGTCACTGCCGGCACCCTCCGCGAGGCGGTGCTCGACGCCTACGGCGGCCAACTCGCCCCCGACCGCTACCCCTTCGCCGTCCTCTTTCTCGACGTGCCGGCGAACTCCGTCGACGTCAACGTCCACCCGCGAAAGATGGAGGTCCGCTTCGACGACGAGTCGGGCGTGAAGTCGGCCGTCGAGGCGGCCGTCGAGTCGGCGCTGCTGGACGAGGGGTTGATCCGGTCGTCCGCGCCGCGAGGTCGCTCGGCACCCGACGAGACGCAGGTCGCCCCGGAGCGACCGGACGACGGCCCGTCGGGGGACGTCGCAGGTGGAGACGACGGAGACGGCAGAGACGGCGCCGCCGAGGAACCGACGGCGGCGACCTCGTCGAACCCGGACGGAGACGGAGCGACGGCCGAGTCGTCGTCGGCGACGACGGTCGACTCCGCGGACGACGTGGCGACGGGTCCCGCCGACGCGACTGCGAACCCCGCCGACCCGACTACGGATACCGACTCCGAGTCGCCGCCGTCCGGGGGGTCCGACGACGCAGGGACGGACGACGCAGGGACGGACGACGAGGCGTGGGTCGTCGACAACGCGCGGTCGTCGCAGTCGGGCTCCGAGACGGTCGACCCGACCGCAGACGACGCGACGCCGGACTTCGAGGCCGCCACCGCCGAGTGGGAGTTCCCCGAGCAGCGAGAGCGAGCGCGGACGGACCCCCCAGAGCCGGAGCGCCCCGACGTCGACGCCGGCGACCACGACGCCGACAGCCGTCCGTCACCCCGGTCGTGGCAACAGTCGTCGCTCGGCGAGGGTCGAGACGGAGACGGCCCCGGGGAGACCGAGCAGTCGGCCGCGTTCACCGTCGCCGGCCCGACGAGCCAGCGGACGCTCGACGGCGAGGCGGCGACCGCCGGCGGCGAGTTCGACTCGCTGCCCTCGCTGCGGGTGCTCGGACAGCTGTTCGACACCTACCTCGTCGCCGAGACGGCCGACGGGTTGGTGCTCGTCGACCAGCACGCCGCCGACGAACGGGTGAACTACGAGCGACTCCGCCGGGAGCTTCGCGGCGACACGCCGACCCAGGGGCTCGCCGAACCGGTCGAGCTGGAACTCACCGCCCGTGAGGCGGCGCTGTTCGCGGAGTACGCCGACGCGCTCGCCGATCTCGGGTTCGACGCCGAGCGGACCGACGAGCGAACCGTCGAAGTGCGCTCCGTCCCCGCCGTCTTCGACGCGGCGCTCGACCCGGAACTGCTGCGCGACGCGCTGACGGCGTTCGTCGCCGAGTCCGACGACGGCGGCCGAGAGACGGTCGACGCCGTCGTCGACTCGTTGCTCGCCGACCTCGCCTGCTACCCGTCGATCACGGGCAACACGTCGCTGACCGAGGGGTCGGTAGTGGAACTGCTGGAGGCGCTTGACGACTGTGACAACCCCTACGCCTGTCCGCACGGCCGCCCCGTCGTCATCGAGTTCGACCGCGGCGAGATCGAAGACCGGTTCGAGCGGGACTATCCGGGACACGCCGGACGGCGACGCGAGGAGTGACACCTACGGTCGAGGAGTGACACCTACGGTCGAGGAGTCGGCGGGAGCAGCAGCCGCACGCGGTGGGTGAGTTCGCCTCTGGAGACCGGTTTCTCGAGGACGACGAGCGCACCGGCGTCCATCGCTCGCCGACGGAGGACGGAGGAGACCCGTCGCGAGACGACGACCACGGGCGTCCCCAGCGTGTGGAACGACTCGACCACCGAGAGCACCGAGCGATCGAACCCGTCGACGTCGACGACGGCCAGTCCGATCCCGTCGTCGAGTCGTCTCTCGACGCACGAGAGGTCGGAGAACCCCTCGACGGTGTAGCCGTCGTCCAGCGCCGCCGCGAGCAGCTCCCGGTTCCGGGGGTTCGCAGCGAGAATGACCACCGTCCGGTGGTCACTCACCGTCCGTCGCTCCTCGATACGCGCTCTCGATGGTGCCGCGGCCGTGAGCGACGACCTCCTCGGGCGTCCCCGTGAGCACGCCGCGGAGGCCGGAGAGCGACTCGCCGACCGCGATGCCGTGTTCGGTGATGCGGAACTCCCGCAGTTGGCGTTCGTAGTCGCTCGTCCGCTTCTTCAGCACGCCGATCGCCTTCCGCATCTCGCCGCGACGTTCGAGATGTCGGAGGAAGACGATGTTGTCGGCGAGATAGCTGATGCCCGCGTTCGTCGCCCGGAACTCGCCGGTGATCTGGTCGACCTCGTCGGCGAGGATCACCGTCACGCCCATGTTCTTGAGGTAGCGACACAGCGCGTGCAGTTTCTGCGTGAGCACGTCGTCGGTCTCGCGGAGCGAGAGGCGGTAGCCGTCGATGCCGTCGATCATCACGATGCTCGCGTCGCGCTCCTCGACCTCCCGTCGCACTTGCGTCGCAAACGCCTCGGCCGACTGGTTCAGCGCCTCGATCTCCTCGGCGTTCAACTGACCCCCGTCGACCATCTCGGTGATGGGGATGTTGACCGCCTCCGACCGTTCGTAGAACGTCTCGCGGCCCTCCTCGAACAGGTAGATGACCGACCGTTCGCCGCGGCCGGCGGCGGCCTTCGCGAACTGTGTGCCGAGGGTCGTCTTGCCGACGCCGGTCGGCCCGCTGATGACGGTGATCGTCCCGCGTTCGATGCCACCGTCGAGCAACGTGTCGATCTCGGGCACCCCCGAGGAGATGGCCTCCGACGTGAACTCTCGGACGTGCGTCTCCGGGCGGAGTTCGGGAAACACCGTCATCCCGCCCTCCCGGATCACGACGCCGTGTCGCCCGGATTCGACGGCCGACCCGCGGAACTTCGGGACGGTCAGCGTCCGTCCGCGGAGTCCGTGTGAGAGGTCGAGGGTTCCGTCGCCGAGATATCTGAGGTCGTCGTCGGGTTCCTTCGAGAGGTCCTGCGTCGTGAAGAGTACCGTCCCGCCCTGCTGTTCGAGGTAGTCGACGAGGCCGACGACGTTCTTCCGGAACTGGTAGTCGCCGGCGAACAGGTGGCGGAGCCGAGTGATCGGGTCGACGAGTACGCGCGTCGGTTCGAGGTCGGCGATACGGGCCGCGATGACCTCCTTGACCGTCTCCTGTTCGACCTCCTCGGGTCCGAAGACGTCGTAGTCGTTCGTCGTGAACACGTCCGAACTCGGCGAGAGGTCCAGAAACTCGACGCCGTCGAGGTCGAAACCGACCGACCGGGCGTGCCGGCGGATCTTCGCCTCGGACTCCTCGAGGTTGACGAACAACACCGGTTCGTCGGCGTCGACGCCCGCTCGGAGAAAGTGAAGGCCGAGCAGCGTCTTTCCGGTTCCGGGTTCGCCGCGTATCAGGTAGGCGTCGCCCTCGAGGTAGCCGCCGTTGAGCACGTCGTCGAGGCCGTCGATACCGGTCGAGAGTCTGGGGATCGTCTCAGTCATGGCTGGAGAGGTGAGCGAAGTGGGACGAGCGGGACGGCCACGTCGACGTAGACGCCCGAACTGTGATCCACTACGCGAGCTACACAAATACAGCTACATAATTTTTCTCTCAAACGCGTCGAATGGTTGGCGCTCGGAGGGATCAGTCGACCGATTCGGGCACGTCACCGTCGGTCTCGACGACCGCCTCGACCGTCGGCGTCAGCGCGGTGAGCACCTCGCGACCGCGACGTTCGCGAGTCACCAACCCGGCGTCGTCGAGTCGTTTGAGGTGGTGCGAGACGGTGCTGTCGGCGAGCCCGAGTTCGGCGGCCAGCTTCGAGACGGTCACCGGGCCCAATCGGTCGACGCCGTAGATGATGCGTGCGGTCGACTCCTCGTCGAGCGCGGCCGACAGCGTCGGATCGGTCCCGTCGACCGGATACAGCCGGTGTTTCCCGCTCGACTCGACGACCGTCACGGCGTGGTCGTTCTCCAGGATCCGCGCGTGATACCGGACGGTCGACACGGAGAGCCCGAACTCCGAGGCGAGTTCGCTGAGGTACGTCCCCGGCGACTCGCAGACGGCCTCGTAGAGTGCCTTGCGAGTGTCGTTCTCCGGCGCCGTCGACTCCGAGCGGCGATTCACGCCGGCAGCCACCAGCAGTTCGGGGACGACGATCTCGAGCGGCGACTCCTCGACGAACTGCGCGAGACTCCCCGGCAGTTCGCCGCCGACGGTCGTTCCAGAGCGGTCGGACCCGAACGGCGTCTCCGAGAACGACGTCGCCTCGGCAGTCGCCGTCGCCTGTGCAGCCGCGTGTTTCGCCGTCACGTCGGACGGTGTGTTCGTGGGCTGTGCAGCGGTCGTAGCCACGGCAGTCGGGGTGCTGACGAGGATGCCGACGACTACGAGCAGTGTGATACGCCGAATGAGACGAGACATGGATGTGAGTCAGGGTGGAGGTGGCCGCCGCAGTGTGTGTTTGCTGGGCCGTCCGTGAGCGGTCGCGTGGTCGTGCAGTCGTCACGCGCCGACGGTCCGACGACGTCGTCGGACCGTTCTCGCTGCCTGATATGACCAGTCTGCGGTTAAGAGTGGCGGCCATCTATCGAACGACTGACTGCTCTGTGACGCCCGGCGAGTTCCGACGGAACGACCGGAACTTATGTGCGCCGACGTCAGACTCTCTCGGTATGCCAGATATCGTCACCTTCGGGGAGACGATGCTTCGACTCTCTCCCCCCCGAGGCGACCGATTGGAACGGACTCGCGAACTCGACGTGCAGGCCGGGGGCGCAGAGAGCAACGTCGCAACCGCTGCGGCGAAGCTCGGCTGTGAGGCGACGTGGCTCTCGAAGCTTCCGGCGTCGCCGCTCGGTCGCCGCATCGTCGCCGAACTGGAGAGCTACGGCGTCGAGACGGGGGTCGCGTGGGACGACGGCGACGACGCCCGAGTCGGCACCTACTATCTCGAGTACGGCGGCGAACCCCGCGGGACGAACGTCATCTACGACCGGACGGACGCCGCCATCACGACGGCGACCGTCGAGGAGCTCCCGGCCGACGCCGTCGACGAAGCCGAGGTGTTCTACACGAGCGGCATCACGCCCGCGCTCTCGGAGACGGCCGCGGAGACGACGAAGGCGCTGCTGAAGCGTGCCCGAGCGGCGGGGACGGAGACGGCGTTCGACCTGAACTACCGGACGAAACTCTGGTCGCCTGCCGAGGCCGCCGCGGGATACCGCGAGCTCTTCCCTCACGTCGACGTGCTCGTCGCCCCCGAGAGCGACGCGCGGACGTGTCTCGATCTCGACGGGTCGGCCGTCGAGACGGCTCGCCACCTCGCGTCGACCCACGACTTCGAGACGGTCGTGGTCACGTGCGGCGACGAGGGCGCGGTGGCGCTGCACGACGACGAGATCTACGAGCAGGCGGTGTTCTCGGCCGACACCTACGACGCCATCGGCACCGGCGACGCCTTCGTCGGCGGCTTCCTCTCGAAGCGCATCGAGGGCGGAACCATGGACGAGTCGCTGGCGTACGGGGCGGCGACCGCGTCCCTGAAGCGGACGATCAGCGGCGACGTCGCGCTCGTCACGCGCGAGGAGGTCGAGCGGGTCGTCGCCGACGAGGGCGACGCCATCTCGCGGTGAAACCGACGACCGGCAGATAATCGCTGGACGGCGAACGATGGACGGCGGCCGAACGCCGGTTCCCGACCCTCGAGGCCACAAGATTATAGACCGGACCCGGAGTAGCGTTCGCGTACTCATGCGTATTCTCGCGGTGGTAGCGACGGTACTGCTCGTCACGTCGGCGACGGCCGGGGTCGCCTCGGTCGCCGGTGCACAGAACGCCCCAGCGTACGAGGGGGCGCACGTCACGTTCGGAACGCAGTCCGACGCGCTGACGGACTACCGGGTCGACGGGACGACCTTCTTCGACTCCGTGCGTGTCCAGTCGAAGGAGACCGCCGAGACCGAGGGACTCCTCGAGGTCGGTGGCGACGTCGGCTCCGTCGCCTCGCTCTCGGGGAGCGGGCTGACGGTCGACTCGCGGACGACGACGAACGCGACGGTCACCGCCGGCAGCGGCGCGACCATCGACGTCCACGACAACCCTCACGGGATCATGGTCGTCGAGAGCACGAACGCGACGCAGTACGTCCAGTTGAACGTCAGCGAGAAGGGGGAGGCGGGCTACTGGGGTGACGCGACGGCGGTCATCGAGACCGACGGAGGCCCCGAGGCCGCCGCGTTCGTCGTCGGGAACGGGACAGTCGGCGTCAACGACGACGGCGACGTCGTCGCGGAGGTCGGCGAGGACGGCTATCTCGTCGTCCGCACGTACGACCGCCGGCGGGGCACCGACGACAGGAACCAGGAGAGTCTCATCGCCGACGGCGTCGCCACCGCGGAGGCGTACGTGATGCAGCAGGACGGCGAGCGCGTCGTCGACACCGTCACGTACGGCGAGACGACGTCGCTGCGAGCGACCGAACGGAGCGCAGACCGCGTCGAACTGGCGGTCGATCGCCCGACTCAAGACGGGACGGTCCTCCTCGCGAGCGTCTCGCACGAGGCGCTCGACGGCGCGAACGACATCTCCGTGACCGTCGACGGCGAGACGGCCGCGAGGGCGACGGCGTACAGCGAACTGCCGATGGCCGCCGACGGCGGGCAGCGCTCGAAGTATCTGGTGCAACCGAGCAGTTCCGTCGACTCGACGACCGAAGTCGCCGTCGCAGTCAACCACTTCTCAGAGCGAACGGTGGCGCTGCAGGGCGGGCAGTCCAACGGCGCTGCGGCGAACACCACGAACGAGACGACCACCGCCGGCGACTCGGCGTCGACCGCCGGGAGTGACGCAGACGCCGAGACGGAGACGACCACGCAGACCGAGACGTCGAGTCCCGGCTTCGGTCTCGTCGCCGCCGTCGGCGCGCTCGCTGCCCTCGTCGTCGCCTCGGTCGTCCGCTCCCGTCGACGCGACTGAACGTCGACTGGGGTCGGCGACCCTCTCTCGCCGTCATCTACGTCGTCGTCGGGCAGTTCGCTCGACACAACACCTAATCCGCTCCGCTCTGATGGCCGAGTATGCACGTCGTCATCATCGGTGCCTACGGAAGCGCGGGCGTCGCCGTCGCCGAGACGCTCTCGGAGCACGTCGGCGAGACCGTCGACCGCCTGACGCTCGTCGACAACGGGAACCCGGGCGGAGGGCTCTGTATCCTGCGCGGCTGTATGCCCTCGAAGGAGGTGCTGTCGGCGGCGGCCCATCGGTATCAGGCGCGTCACGACGACCGTCTCGACGGGGAACCGCCGACGCTCGACCTCGAGGAGACGGTCGCCACGAAGGACGACCACGTCCTCGGGTTCGCCGAACACCGCCGCGCGGCGGTCCACCGGCTGGCCGGTCGCGAGAACGTCGAATTCCTCCACGGCACCGCCGCGTTCGTCGACGACCACACGGTACGCGTCTCCGACGTCGACGGCGAACCCGACGACCGTCGGATCGACGCCGACTACGTCGTCGTCGCCACCGGGTCGTCGGTCAACGTCCCCGACCTCGACGGCATCGACGAGGTCGACTACATGACCTCCGCCGACGTGCTCGACGCCACCGAACTCCCGGACTCGGGCGTCGTGATGGGGTTCGGCTACGTCGGGCTGGAGCTCGTCCCGTATCTCACAGAGGCGGGCGTCTCCGACCTCACCGTGATCGAGCACGACGACCGGCCGCTCGACGAGGCTGATCCCGAGTTCGGCGACGAACTGCTGGAGCTCTATCGCGAGGAGTTCGGCGTCGACGTGCTGACGAACACCTCCGAGCAGTCCGTCGAGCGAACCGCGGACGGCGGCGTCCGTCTCCACGTCGAGCGAGACGGCGAGTCGGACGTCGTCGAGGCCGAGCAGCTCTTTCTGTTCACGGGTCGTCGGCCGTCGCTCGACGGGCTCGGACTGGAGAACACGTCGCTCTCGGTCGACGAGGGATGGGTCGACGACACGATGCAGAGCCGCGACGACGACCGGGTGTTCGTCGTCGGCGACGTCAACGGGAAGGAGCAGATCCTCCACGTCGCCAAAGAGCAGGGGTACGTCGCCGGCGACAACATCCTCGCGCACGCCCGCGACGAGGAACTAGAAACGTACGAGAACGTCCACCACCACGTCGTCTTCTCGGGAGCGGCGGTCTATCCCTACGCTCGCGTCGGCTACTCGCGGTTCGCCGCCGACGAGGCCGGACTGGACTACCACGCCGTCATCCGCGAGGCGAGCGACGACGGCGTGTTCAAGACGAAGGCCGTGCCTCGCGGCCGGGCGGAACTCGTCGTCGACGCCGACGACGGCACCGTGTTGGGCTATCAGGGGCTCCACTACCACGCCGACGTGATGGCCAAGACGATGCAGGTCGCCGTCGAGATGGGGTTGGACGTCCGCGACCTGCCGGACCGCGCGTACCACCCGACGACGCCCGAGATACTCGACGGCCTGTTTCGGGCGGCGACGGAGAAACTGGAGCAGCGGTAGTCGTGCAGCGATCGCCGTCGCCGTCGCGGTTCCGCAACCACTAAACTCGTAGTGCCTCGCCGACGTAGGAGACGCCATGCTGGAGACGTTACTCGGCGACGAGGTTCACCCCTCGGGCAAGTACATCGCCGAGGTCATCTACGGCGCGAACGACGGGATCGTCACGACGTTCGCGGTCGTCGCCGGCGTCGCCGGGGCGGCGCTGGACCCGACGATCGTGCTCGTCCTCGGCGCGGCGAACCTGTTCGCAGACGGGTTCTCGATGGGGATGAGCAACTTTCTCAGTCGTCGCTCGGAGGCCGACTACGAGGCCGCACAGGGGAACCACGTCGACGACGACGGGAAGAGTCCAGCCCGGACGGCGGCCGTCACCTTTCTCGCGTTCGTCGTCGCCGGCGCGCTCCCGCTGGTGCCCTACGTGTTCGTACTCACGCCGCTGTTCCCGACGTCGATCCTGTTCACCGGCGTCGCCTTCTTCGTCGTCGGCGCGGGTCGGAGCTTCGTCACCGCACGGCACTGGTTCGTCAACGGCGGTGAGATGTTCGCCGTCGGGATGCTCGCGGCGGCGGTGGCGTTCGTCGTCGGCACGCTGCTGAAAGGCGTCGCCTGATCGCCTCGCTCGCTACGACGCCACAAACTGCATCGCACTCGGCCGCGTAGTAGTCGTATGACCGACTTCGAGACGGTTCTCCTCGCGACCGACGGGAGCGACGGAGCGACCGCGGCCGCCGACCACGCGCTCTCGCTCGCCGCCGTCTTCGACGCGACGCTCCACGTCGTCGCGGTCGTCCCGCCGTACGAGGGTCCCGACGACGAGGAGACGAGAGAACACGTCCAGAGCTCCGTACGCCGCCGCGCCGAGGCGTTCGTCGAGACGGTCGCCAACCGCGCACGGGGACGCGGCGTCGACGTCGTGAGCAGCGTCGAGTCCGGGGTCGTCCACCGGACGCTGCTCGACTACGCCGACCGCAACGCCGTCGACCTCCTCGTCGTTGGCAGTCACGGCCGCGGGGGGCTCGCGGAGACGCTGTTCGGCAGCACGGCCTCCCGACTCGTCTCGAGTGCGTCGATACCGGTGTTCGTCGCGGGCGGACGCCACATCAAGCATCCGAGCTACGAGTCGATCGTGTTGACGACCGACGGCAGTACGGGGGCGGACGCGGTCGTCGCCCACGCCCAGCAGGTGGCGACGGCGTTCGACGCGACCGTCCACGTCCTCTACGTGGTCGACGTCACTCTCTACGATCCCGACCTGGTGGTCGACCTCATCGGCGGGTTCGACCGACTCGGATCGCGCGTCACCGCCGAGGTCGGCGCACGACTGACGAAGGCCGGCGTCGACGTGGAGACGGCGGTTCGGCGGGGACGTCCGGCGCGGACGATCCTCGACTACGCGGCAGAGGTCGACGCCGACCTCGTGGCGATGGGTACACAGGGGACGACCGGTCTGGAACTGACGCTGCTCGGCAGCACGACCGAGCGCGTCCTTCGAGCGGCCGAACGACCGGTTCTGACGGTTCGTGCGTCGCCTGCGTCCGTCACCTAACGCAGGCAATAATTGCGAGAGAGACACAGCCATGCCAAGAGATGCCTAGGGCGCATACAAACCGCAGATACATATGCGCTAACGGAATACCGTCGCCCACATGGCGACACTATCGTTCGAACCGCTGACATACGACGACATCCCGGCCGACGAGCGGCCCACGCTGCTGCAGGCGCTGGTGCCCGTCGTCGGGATGCTGTTGTTCCTGAGCGTCGGGGCCATCGGGTTAGGGCTCGACGCGCACTTCCCGCTCGTGTGGGGGATGGTGCTCACGGGGCTGGTCGGTCGCTACTGGATCGGCGTCTCCTGGCAGCGGATGTACGAGGGCATCGTCGACGGCCTGCGAATGGGGATGCAGGCGATACTCATCATCTTCGTCATCTACATCCTCATCGCCGTCTGGACCGGCGCGGGGACGATTCCGGCGCTCATCTACTACGGACTCGACGTCCTCTCGCCGCAGATCTTCCTGCCGGCGGCGGCCCTGCTCGCGACGCTCGTCGCGTTCGCCGTCGGGTCGTCGTGGACCACGGCGGGGACGCTCGGCGTCGCGTTCATCGGCATCGGGGCCGGACTCGGCATCCCCGAACCGATGACGGCCGGTGCGGTACTGACCGGTGCCTACACCGGTGACAAGATCTCACCGCTCTCGGACACGACGAACCTCGCGGCAGCGGTGACCAACACCGACCTCATGACCCACATCCGGACGATGCGGGTCGGGACGGGGCTGGCGCTCGCCATCTCGGTCGTCGGCTACGCGGTGCTCGGGCTATCCGCGACGGGCGGGACGCCCGCCGGTCGCGTCAACGAGATCCAGAGCGCCATCGCCGGCGCGTACAGCGTGTCGCCGCTGGTGTTCATCCCGCTCGTCGTCACGTTCGGACTCGCGCTGCGCGGCTACCCGGCGCTCCCGGCGCTCGCGGCGGGGATCTTCGTCGGTGCGTTCACGCAGATCTTCGTCCAGGGCCCCGCCAGCGTCGAGGGGTTCGTCACCGCCTGGGAGGTCGCCCAGAACGGCACCGCCCCCGAGACGAACGTCGAACTCGTCAACAGCCTCCTGAACACGGGCGGTCTCATCGGGTCGGCGTGGACCATCACCATCGTCGTCGCCGCGCTCTCGCTCGGCGGTCTGCTCGAACGGACGGGCGTGCTCGCGGTGATCGCACACGCGGTCGGCAAACTCATCTCGTCGGTCGCGGGTCTCACGGTCGGCACCGCCGCCTCCGCCATCGGGATGAACGTCCTCGCGGCCGAACAGTACATGTCTATCGTCGTCCCCGGGATGAGCCTCCGCGGGCTCTACGACGAGTACGACCTCGACTCGCGGAACCTCTCGCGCGGCGTCGAGGCCGCCGGGACGACGACGAGCGCGCTCATCCCGTGGAACGCGGGCGGCGTCTACATGGCCGGCGTGCTCGGCGTCCCGGTCTGGGCCGGTGACTGGGGACTCGCGGGCTACGCGCCGTACTACTTCCTCGGGTTCCTCTCGCCGGCCATCCTCGTCCTGATGGGCGTCACCGGGTGGCGCATCACGGCGCAGGAAGCGGAGACGCAGGCGGGCATCAAGGGCGCGGTCAAGTCCATCGCCGACGACGACGACTGACGCCTCACACGTCGGCGACGACGCGCTCCGTTCGTTTCGCAGTTCTTCGTCGCTCTCGTCACACAGTTCGTCTCGTCCTCTCTCGCCGCGCATCCGACGAGCGAGCGGCGGCGCTACTCTCCCGTCTCCGCGTCCGTGTTCGCATCTGTGTCCACGTCTCCCTCCTCGTCCGACGTCACGTCTTCGAGTCGCTCGACGCGCACTCGACTGATGCGGTTGCCGTCGACGCGCTCGACCGTCAGCGAGACGTCCGCCACCTCGACGGTGTCGCCGACGTCGCCGATGCGACCCAGTTCGGTGTTGATGAGTCCCGCGACCGTCTCGAAGTCGCCTTCGCGGGGGAGCGAGACGTCGAGGAAGTCGTTGACCTCGCCGACGGTCACCTCACCTTTCACCAGCAAGCCGTCGGCGGTCGGGCGGATGAACCGTTCTTCGCCCACCTCGAAGATCTCGCCGACGATCTCCTCTAAGATGTCTTCGACGGTGAGGATCCCCTCCATCTCGCCGAACTCGTCGCGGACGACCACCATCGGGACGCGCTTCTCCTGCATCTCGGTGAGGAGGTTGTCGATCTCACGGCTGTCGGGCACCTGCAGCGTCGGCAGCAGCACGTCTCGAAGGCTCAGCCCCTCGCGGGCGGCGCGTTCGACGTCGCGGATGTCGGCGATGCCGACCATCTGTTCGAGCGTCCCCTCGTAGACGGGGAGTCGAGTGAGACGGTTCGTCGAGCAGATCTCGAGCACCTCCTCCAGCGGCGTCTCGACGTCGACGCCGACGACGTTCACCCGCGGCACCATCACCTCGCGGGCGCTGGTCGAACTGAGGTCGAAGACGCCCTGAACCATCTCGTGTTCCGCCTCCTCGATGGCCCCGATCCGTTCGCCCGTCGTCAGCAGCGCCTCGATCTCCTCGCGGGTGACGTACGGGCGTTCGATGTCCTGTCCGCCGCCGGTGACGCGGTTGATGCCGCTCGTGACCAGATCGAAGAAGAGGACGACCGGATACAGCGCCTTCTGGACCAGTTCGAGCGGGCGGGCCACCGACAGTGCCACCGACTCGGCGTTGGCGACGCCGTAGGACTTGGGCGAGATCTCGCCGAAGACGAGGACGAGGCCGCTGACGACGACCGTCGAGACGACCGCACCCGTCGTCGGGTCGAAGATACGAGCGACGACGGCGGTGGCGATGCTGGCCATCGCGACGTTGACGACGGTGTTGCCGACGAGGATGGTGACGAGCAGGCGGTGTGGGTCGTCGCGGAGTCGTCGCAGCGGGGCGACGCGACTGTCGGTCTCGCGCTGGAAGAGCGCGCTCAGCCGGTGGCGTTCGAGCGAGAACACGGCGATCTCGCTTCCGGAGAAGAACGCACTACAGACCAGAAGTACTGCGACTGTCGCGACGCCGACTATCGTCGTCACGTCGAAGACCTGCACCATGCCACCTCATTCGGAGAGCGTGACATAGTTCCTTGCCTAACGGTCGAGGCTGGACCGCCCGGCTTAAGCGGCCGCGACGGTTACCGGCAGCTATGGAACTGACCACGAGCGGCCGGTTCCGCGTCCTCGACAGCCCCCGCGAGCGACCGGAGCTGCTGCTCATCGACCTCGAGACGTTCGAGCCGACGTACGTCCGCACCGACGGCGACGGCGACCTCGCGGGCGGCGACGACACCACCGTCGACGACCTCCGCCCCGGCTACGTCGTCGACGCGTCGCTCGCCTGGGACGACGGAACGGCCCGGTTCGCGTCGGTCGACGTCGACAGTCGGAGCCGCATCGAGTTCGTCGACGACGTCACCGGCGTCTTCGAGGCCGCCCGCGAGACGTGGCAGACCGCCGAAGCCGAGGGTGAAGGGATGAACTCCCGCGTCACCTACGACACCGACGGCGCGGCCAACGGCGTCCTCTACGTCTTCGCGAAGCAGTCCGGCGCACGCGACCTGTTCGAGGAGTTCCGCAGCGGCACCCGTCCGCTGGAACCCCTCGTCCAGCGCGTGAACGAGAACCGCGACGACGAAGGCCCCCGCGAGGTGTTCGTGATGCGCCCCGCCGACGAGCCGTTCGTGCTCGTCTACATCGTCTTCCGGGCAGAGGGGATCCTCGCGGAGACCGTCCGCGACACGTACGACTGCCCGCGGGAGTGAGTTCGTCGTCCTGCGGGAGGTGAGTGAGAGGGAGGAGTATTTAAAACGAGTCACCGAAACCCACCGAACAGCGTTCTACAGCCGTGATTCGACCGCCTCCGATTTCGCACCTATCTGTTTTGGCAAACACGCTATACCTACTCCGCGTATGCCACCATGTATGAGCGTTGAAGACAGAGGAAGCACGTTCACCATCGCAACGACCGACGACGACCCCGACGCGGACATCCCCGCCGAGACCGCAAGCGACGTGTTCGCCGACGCCCGCCGCCGCGCCGTGCTGACGTGTCTGCGCCGCCGTGACTCGGCAGTGGAGCTGGACGAGCTGGCCGAAGCCGTCGCCGCCGAGGAGTTCGGCACGAGCCGCGAGGAAGTGCCCGAAGACCGCTTCGAGCGCGTTCTCGTCTCGCTGCACCACACCCACCTGCCGAAGCTGGCCGACGCGAGCATCGTCTCGGTCACGCAGACCAACGGCGTGCACGTGACCGGAAACGCAGCCGCATTCGAGGCTCTCGCATAACCCGCACCACGACTTCTCCGGCCATCCACACCAGCGAGTGACGACGTCGGCGGACGCGAACCGGGCAACGGGTCGTCGTCACCAGAGCCATCTGTCTTCGTCCATCCCGTCGGCGACGTCGTGCGGTTTTGGCGTCGTTCACGCGACACCATCCCGTATTTTTATGAACGAGTGCGCGACAGCTATCCGCATCCATGGCAAACATCGTCCGACGGATGGCGGAGGGGAGTTCGCGGCTGGTCGAACGGTTCCTCCCCGAAGCGTTCCTGTTCGCGATCCTGTTGACGTTCGTCACCTACGGGATGGCGTTCGCGTTCGTCGAGCCACAGGGGTCGACGCTCGGGCACGCCCGGTCGATCCTCACGACCGGCTGGTACGGCGGGTTCTGGAACCTGCTCTCCTTCGCGATGCAGATGACGCTCGTCCTGACGACCGGGTACGCCCTCGCGCAGACGAGCGTCGTCGACGGTCTTCTCGCTCGGCTCGCGACGCTCCCGTCGAGCGAGCGGAGCGCCGCCGCGTTCGTCCCGGTCGTCGCCGCGACCGCCTCGTTCGTCCACTGGGGACTCGGCCTCGTGGTCGGCGGGCTCTTCGCACAGAAGGTCGCCAACGAACTGCGTGGCATCGACTTCCCCATCGTCGTCGCCGGCGCGTACTCCGGGTTCGTCGTCTGGCACGGCGGACTCGCTGGGTCGATCCCGCTCGTCTTGAACTCCAGTCCCGACGACGGTAACTTCCTGCTGGAAGCGGGGGTCTTGGAGTCGACGATCGGCACCGCCGCGACGATCTTCACGCCGCTGAACCTCGTGCTCTTCGCGGTTGTCTCGTTTCTGTTTCTGCCGGCGCTGTTCGCGCTGATGTACCCCACGCGCGACGACGAGAAGACGCCGATCGACCCCGCCGACCTCGACACCGCCGCCGACGGCGGCGAGACGGCGACCCCGCCGCCCGCGTCGACGGCAGACGCGACGGTCGCCGACCGCATCGAACGGTCGACTGCCCTCGGCGTCGTCGTCGGGCTCGTGGGACTGACGGCGGTCGTCCTCTACTTCCTCACCGGTGTCGCCGACGGCGTCATGCCGTGGAACAACCTCGATCTGAACATCGTCAACTTCACACTGCTCTTCCTCGGTCTCCTGCTCCACGGGTCGGCCGCCGCCTACATCGAGGCCGTCAAGGAGGCCGTCGAGAACGTCTGGGGGATCATCCTCCAGTTCCCGTTCTACGCGGGGATCATGGGAATCATGGCCTACGCGCCCGAGGGGTCGACGAGTCTCGCGACGCAGATCGCAGAGGGGATAGTCCAGCTGTCGCCGGAGGGCTTCTTCCTCCCCGCCATCGCCTTCCTCACGGCCGGCGTCGTTAACGTGTTCGTCCCCAGCGGCGGCGGCGAGTGGGCCGTCATCGGCGAGACGCTCGTGACGGCCGCGAAAGCCAGCGACACCAGCGTCCCCCGCGTCGCGATGGCCGCAGCGTGGGGCGACGCCTGGACGAACATGATTCAGCCGTTCTGGGCGATCCCCCTGTTGGCGATCAGCGGGCTCTCCGTCCGCGACATCATGGGTTACTGCGTGTTGGTGCTGTTGGGCGTCGGCGGCATCGTCCTCGTCGGCGTGACGTTCCTACCGATGTGACTACTCGTAGGTGAACGTCATCCCGCCGTCGAACGTCAGGTCGCCGCCGTTCAGGTGTTTCCCGTGCTTCGAGAAGCCGAAGACGAACAGGTTGCCGACCTCGACTGGCGTCATCATCTCCTTCGTGCGCGACTGACCGAGCATCACGTCCTCGACGACCTCGTCGACGCTGATGCCTCGCTGCTCTGCGGTGTCGGGGATCTGGTTCGTGACGAGCGGCGTCTTCACGTAGCCCGTGCTGACGGAGAACGCCCGGAGGTCGCCGTCGCCCTCGGCGGCGATGGACTGCGTGAGCCCGCGCAGCCCGAACTTCGAGACGTTGTAGGCGACCTTGTCGGCGGTGACGTAGTGGCCGTGGACCGACGCCATGTTGCCGATCGCGCCGACGCCGTCGTCGGTCTCGCGGACGTGCGGGACGACGAGCTGTGAGAGCTTCAGCGGCGCTCGGACCATCACGTCGTGCATCAGATCGTACTGCTCCATCGGGAACTCGTCGATGGGGTCGATATGCTGGATGCCGGCGACGTTCGCCAGATAGCGGACGTCGCCGAACGTGGCCGCCTCCTCGACGATCCCCTCGACCTCCTCGTCGTCGGTCAGGTCGGCGGTGACCGTCTCGACCGTCCCGGCGAGGTCGAACTCGGCGGCCGTCTCGACGGTGCCGTCGAGTCCCCCGTCGTCGACGTCGGTGGCGACGACCGTCAGCCCGTTCGTCGCCAGCGCGAGCGCGGTCGCGCGGCCGATGCCGGAGCCGCCGCCCGTGACGACGGCGACGGTGTCGGCCGTGAAGTGGTCGTCGTCAACGACGAGGACGTCGTCGGGGTCGAACGTCGGTGCGGTGAGGTGCTCGGAGTCGGTGTCGTCGGCCATACTCGAGAGAGGTGACGAACGGGCGAAAAACGGGGGGTTGATATGTTAAGCCCCGTGGCACGTACCACACGATTAATTACGCATTGTGAGTGAGTAGCACGTAGCTATGATCTCTCTGACGATGGATATGGTGCAGTACGACTGCCCGTACATCGCCGTCACCGACGACGTCGACGTCTCCTTCTACACGATGCACTGGGACTTCAACGCCGCTCGGGAGACGTTGGAGACGCGCATCCTCGTCGAGGGAGACGACCGGGGCGCGCTGACGAACGGACTGGGCGCGCTGGGCGACCAGAGAGGGATGCGCGAGTTCGACCTCCTCTCCCGACAGGGGGAGTCGGCGGTCATCAAATCCGACATCGAGCAGACGAACGCGATGAAGGTCATCCGCGAGAACGACGGCTACATCACCGGGCCGTTCCGCATCCGCGAGGGGAGCGAGTTGTGGAACGTCGGCTTCGACACGGGCGAGGCTGCCGACGACGCACTTGCGGAACTCGAACGCGAGAACGACTTCTCCGTCGAGGCGCGCAACGCGACCTCGCTGGACGACTATCTCGACATCGTCCAGAACGTCGACCCGGCGAAGGAGCTGCTCGACGGCTGTCGGGCGCTCTCGGAGGTGGAACGGCGGACGCTCGAACGCGCCGTCGAGGGGGGTTACTTCCAGACGCCGCGAGACGCGACGCTCGGCACGCTCGCCGAGGAGTTCGACGTCTCGAAGACCGCCGCCTCGAAGAACCTGCGCCGGAGCGAACAGAAGGTGTTGGAGCGGGTCGTCTCGGCGACGGCGAGTCTCGACGAGACGGCGGTGACCGAACGGGAATGAGCGGACTATCCTCGCGAGTGTAACGAGTAGGCGATCAGCAGGACGCCGAGGAACTGGAACAGTCTCGTGACGAGCGTGAGCAGTTGCTGGTACTGGAGGCCGAGATACCCCTGACGGAGGAGTAGCGAGCCGAGGAAGGCGATGCCGAACGCGACGGCCGTGAGGAGAAACAGCCCCGCGGAGAGCGCCTGCATCGGTCGGCTGTCGTGGCGACGATATCCGCGATAGGCCTGGTATCCGACGTAGCTACCGACGAGCGTCGAACCGAGGGCGAGCGCGACGATGACCCAGTCGACGACGGCGGCCACGGGAACGGGAGCCATCTCAGAGGTCCTCCCACATCTTCGTGAAGCGGTCGGCGGTGTCGCTCTCCTCCTCTCCGGGGAACGCGTCGCCGTCGGTGCGCGTCACGGCCGCCTCGAAGGACCCAGTGTCCAACTCGATAGAGAACTCCGAGAGCGTCGCCGTGTATACGCTGTAGTGGTTGTTGCTGGTCCGAACCTTGGTCTGTTCGTCGAGGAGCCCGTACGCTCGTAGCTGTTCCACCCGACGGTAGACCGTCGGTTTGGACATCTCACATTCGTCGGCGAGCTGTTGTGCGGACATTGGTTTGATACTCGTCGCTGCGAGGATGTCCCGGGCGTACTCGTCGCTGAGGACGTCGAGCATCTCACCCAGCGCCGGATCCTCACTCACGGTTCGGTCGAACGACTGCCTGTCGGGTTAATATGCCCACGGATTCCGAACACGAACGGTCGCGGCGACCGGTTCGGGACGGGAGTACGGCGGGCGGTCGGAGCGATGCGGCGATACCCTGGAGGGGCTGATGCGTCAGCAGTGACCACAATGGGGCACAGTGTGTTGTCAGAGTGCACGTTACGCTACTACCGGGATGGGCAGCGCGTCTTCGGCTCGGCGAGGCCCCATTGCAGCTCGACCGACGGACCGACGGATGATATAAAAAGGGGGCGAGTTTCTGACCCAGAAGTTCGCGGGGTCTCAGGCTCGACAACCCACCGATCGGGCGACTTCGGTCAAGCGCTCCGACTCGACGCCGGTTCCCCGGACGGTGTAGCCGTAGCCGTCACAGTTCCACGAGAGCGAGGTGGTTGGCCCGTAGTCGAAGGTCGCCGGCCGACCATCGATCGTCACGTCGCGCTCGTCGGGGTCGATGTCGAGCGTGTAGCTGAACTTCGCGACCGTGAGATAGCGTCCGTCGGCGGCGTATCGCAGTCCGACCCCGTCGATGCGGCCGGTCGTTCGTGTGGCGTAGACCAGTTCGAACGCGGGCGGTACAGTCGGGTCCGGCACCGAGATCGAACTCTTCGCCTCCAGGTCGGCGCTGCTCCGGTACCACTCCGTGTCGGGAGTGTCCGGTCGCCGTACCGTCGTGTCGGCGTCTACCTCGGGGCGGAACGCGTCCGCCGACACCTGGGCGTCGAACGTGACGTTCGTGTACGTGGTCATCACCGACCGTCGGGTGCCGTCGTCGGTCCACGCCGTCTGCTGACGCAGTGGGTAGAACCGTTCGGCGTCGACCCACAGCCGCTGTCGGTAGCGAGCCTCGCTCCGGTTGGTCGCAGTGGAGACGTCGAGCACGTACGCGTCTCGCCCGCCGACGGTATCGGTTTCGACGAACTCGACGGCATAACTACCGTTCGCGTCGGCTTGGGGGGCGACGCCGGTGTGTCGCGGCAAGGTGGGCAGCGGCGACACACCGACCGATTGCGGTCGGCCCGCGTCGTCGGCCAGCCCCGCAGCCGCGACGAGCTGTTGGAGTCGGGTAGCCGTTCGCGAATCGGTCGGCGGTCCGGTCAACTCGATGGCGGTCACGGCGTCTCGGTCGGTGTCGTGGAGCCAGAGCGTCGACCCGTTCGAGACCTGCAGTTCGTACTGCCGGTCTGATGCGTCCCGGAAACGGACCCGTTTTCGGTCGGTGCCCGGGACGAGCGTGACGTCGGCGACGTTCCGGGACGTGACGGTGCCGTTCGTTCGCACCACGACCGTCCGTGTTCCAGTGAGCGCGTCGACGGAGCGGTAACGCTCTGTCACGTTCGCGTCGACCGAGGGGCTGGTGTCTCCCCCTATCGCACCCCCCGACGCCCAGAGGACTGCGGGGAGTGCGACGCCGAGAAGCACGAGCGCGACGAGTGTGCGTCGGTCGAATCGGAGTGGAGGGCGAATCATACTAGTAGCACGTTGGGTGGGGGTTCGACTGCGTGTCGGATAACTGGCTGGTAAAGAGTTCCGGATACCCAGCAGTCGAATCCTGCCGGAACTCCGTGAGGGCGGGACCAGAAACGAGCTACTTCCGAAACAGCTCTCCCCGCAGCCGCTGGAACCGACCAGTTCTGTGAGACGTCGGGTGCTGAGAGACCGACGGTCAGTAGCGACGAAGAACGTACTGGACGACTCAAGAACGGTACAGATAGAGAACGACAAGTAAGAACAACAGCAGTGGAACGAACGGTGCTGCAGCTTCGAACGGGACCAGGAGCAGCACGACGACGGCGACGACGACGAACTCGAGTACGACCAGAAGGCTGACGACCTCGGAAGAGTCGGCCATGTATCGATCACTCCCCTTCTGAGGACGCTGTCGTCGAGACGTAATCAAAGTAGTGTCACTCGCACCGAACGTCCGCTCTCGGAGACGCGACGAGACGGAACCGGTGCTCAGAACAGGCTGCGCTGCTCTTCGACGTCGACGTCGACGTGCGCCACCCGCTCGTCGGCCGCCAGCGACTCGACGACGTCGCGCTGGCTGTCGCCGTCGCTCGTGTTCGAGAGCGTCCACGACTGCTCTCCGCCGTCGCCTTCCCACGTCAGCGTCAGCGACGCTCGTCGGAAGCGCGACCCCTCGTCGAGTTCGATACTACGAACGTCTGCCAGCGGAACCGCGAAGTTCTCCTCGTTCAGCGCGAGCAACTCGCCCGACTCCCGCCGGTCGATCTCGCGGCGGCCGGTCTCGCCGACGTCCGCCCGAAGCAGCAGCGAGGAGAACGACTCGCCCACGAAACACCAGACGAGTCGCTCGTCGGTGACGACCACCTCCCAGAACTCCAGGGAGGTCGGCCGCTGTCTGAACCACTGCGTGAACCGGGCGAGTCGTTCCTCGGGCATCAGCGTTCGAGGAGGACGGCGATGTCCTTCGGCACTGTCTGGCCCTCCTGCGTCGCCAGCGACACGCCGACGAAGAGGACGATAGTGACGAGCAGTGCGACCGTTCCGACCGGGAAGCCGGAGGTGAACGGGTAGAACGCCATGACGCTCTCGGCGACGCCCGGGAGCCCGGCGACGTCGGCGATGCGCGGCACCGCGCTGAACAGGAGGTTGATGGCGAGTCCGCCGACGATGGCGACGACCGCACCCTCTTTCGTCGCTCCTTTCCAGTTCAGCCCGAGCGCCGCGATGGCGACGAAGGCGGCCGCGAAGAACCCCCAGCCGATGGTACCGAGGATGCCGACGAGCGTCTCCGAGTAGAAGACGATGAGCGTCGACATCACCGTCAGCCCGGCGAGCGCTCCCTGCGTCACGCGGAGTTCGGTCCGGTCGTCCTCGATGGGGCGGCCGAGCGCCCGCGGGATGTCTCGGGAGATGGCCGCCGCCCCGATGTTGAGGAAGGAGTCGCTGGTGCTCATGATCGCCGCCAGCAGTGCGGCGAGGATGAGCCCCGCGACGACGCCGGGAGTGTGTTCGAGGACGAACACCGGGCCGACGACGGACGCGCTCTTCGGTGCGGCGGTCTGGCCCGCCTCGACCATCGCCCGCATCGACAGGCCGGTCGAGAACGCCAGCAGACTGGAGACGGCGTAGGTGACCGCCGCGATGGGCGCGCCCCAGCGGAGGATTTTGAGGTTCTTACTCATGTAGAACTTCGTGATGAGGTGGGGCTGTCCCGCCGCACCGAGCGAGAACAGGATCCACCAGCCGAGGCCGACGAACACGGCCGCGACGGGTTCGCCGAGCGCGCCGAACGGCGAGATGAGCGCCGGGTCGGCGCTGGCGAGGTTCCGCGAGATGGTCTCCATCCCGCCGCCGAACCCGAGCGCGAACGCGAACACGAGCACCGAGCCGACGATCATCGTGATCGCCTGCACGAAGTCGGTCCAGACGCCGGCGATCATCCCGCCGAGCATACTGTAGAGCAAGAGGATCGCCGCGCCGATGAACAGTCCCCAGATGACGGGGAGACCGAAGATGGCACGCATCACGTACTGCAGCGCCGCGAGGTTGGTCGCGAGGTAGGCGACGACGCCGACGACGACCGCGACGCCCGTCAGCCCTCGGACCGCGTCGCTCTCGTAGCGGACGTACATTCCGTCGGCGAGCGTCATCACGTTCCTGATGTCCGCGAGGATGCGCATCCGCTTGGCCAGCAGCACCCACGTGACGACGAACCCCAGCGGCGCGGTGAAGAAGATCCACAGCGCCGTCGTCCCGAACGAGTAGACGAGTTCGGGGCCGCCGACGAAGCCGAACCCCGACTGGATGACCGAGAACGCCGTGAGCGCGAGCACCCACGTCCCGATCGACTTGCCGGTGATGAGGAAGTCGCTCGTGGACTCGGTCTGCATGTAGCCCCAGACGCCGATGCCGAGGACGAGAAGCATGTAGAGGCCGCCGAAGATGAGGACGAACGGGCTGTCGGCGATGGGGATCGCCTGCAGGACGGTCGACGTCACTGGTCGTCACCTCCGTCCGCCTCGACGCGGGTCGAAAGCGGGAGGCTCCGTCCCCGCTGTGCCTCGCGTGCGTCGTCCATGATGCCGTCGACGACGTCGTCGTCGCCGATCCGGGCGAAGACGAACGCGTAGTAGAACGCTCCGAGGATGGGGAGCAGCCAGATACAGACGACGTAGACGAGCGTCGCCGTCGGCAGTCCCAGCACGTAGCTGTACGACGTCACCGAGGGGTTCCACAGCAGCCAGATGCCCGTGAAACCAACCGCGAACACGATCGCCCACCCGACGACCAACCCGTTGTACGGGGCGACGTTCAGTTCGCTCGCGTTGCGTTCGATCGAGGCGACTGCGATCGACCCGACCAGCAGTCCGACCGCCAGATACGAGAAGATTCGATACGCCTGTACCGCAGCGGCGACCAGCAACGCCGCGGCGAGCAGGGCGAGGACGCCCATCAGCGTGTTTCGTGTGTCACGTGTTTCCACCATGCCTACTTGGAACAGGGTAGCGAGCGGCGAAAAACGGGCGGTTGATATGTAAACGACTGCTCCGTCGGTGTGCCGTTCCGTCCGATCTCCTTCGGTCACTCGCTGCGGACGCAGCGTTCGACGTCGGCGAGCGACTTCATCTCGAGGACGTTGTACTCGGCGCCGATCGTCGCGGCCACCTCCCGAAACGTCGGTAGGGGGTCGTGGGCGTCGCCGGTGCCGTCGTTGTCGTGGAGGTGGGCGACGCGGATACGGTCGCCGAAGCGGTCGACGAACGCCTGGGAGTCGACTCCGGTCGCCTTCGCGTGGCCGACGTCGAGCGTGACGCCGAGCGCGGTGGCGTCGGCACCGACGTCGTCGAGGAGGGCGGCGAGTCGCTCCGGCGTCGACGTGTGTCGCCGTCGACGCGTCGTCTCGCGTTGGTTCTCGAGACACAGGGGGACGCCGACGTCGGCGGCGTGAGCCGCACACTCGCGGAGTGACCGGACGGCCTGCTCGCGAGCGTACGCCCGCACTCGCCGGGGGTACCGCTTCGGCACGTCGCCGCCGTGGACGACGACCGCTCCCGCGCCGGCCGCGGCGGCGTCGTTCAGCGTCTCGACGACCGAGGCGACGCTCCCACGCCGCAGTTGCTCGTTGAGGTTCCCGAGGTTGCTGTCGAGGTGAGGCGCGTGAAACGTGTACGTCACGTCGTAGGCGTCGGCGAGGTCACGGAGGTCGGCCGGCGTCGGCGCGTCCGGAGCGACGTCGAGATAGCCACGCCTGATCTCGACGTGCGAGAGTCCCAGCGTGCGGAGAAACAGGACGAACTCCTCGACCGACTCCTCGAACCGCAGATCGAGTGACGCGCCGTAGTGCATCGTCGTGTGTCCGACCGACGGTTGGTCGGGCGAGGAGATAGCGCTATCCTCCTCGCTGTCGTCGCAACTGGTCGTGATCGGCGGGTCACGAGCACTCGACGACTACGTGTCGAGACACCAGAATCTGCTACGGAGACCCACAGACGCGCGTCAGACAACGGCCCGAAGACACTTATCGGCGTTTCACGTCCTTCCCATCTGACTGGTCGTCACGACCGACAGTCAGTTTAGAGGCACCCGATTCATGACTTCGACTCGACGTACGCTCTTGACTCGCATCGGACTCGCAACCAGTGGCGCTGTCGCCCTCGCCGGCTGTTCCGGACTTTCCGGTGACGACAGCGACGACGGCGGCGACAGCGCGGCCGGTAACACCACTTCGGCCTCCAGCACGTCCACCGAGTCCGGCGGCAGCGACGTCGACACCAGTTCCTACGAGAGCGAGGTGGAGAACACGCTGCAGGGCGCAGTCGAACTCGTCTCACACGAGGCCGCCATCGACGACGGCAGTCTCGTCGTCCGGGCTTCGGTGAAGGTGACCGACGCCGACGCGGTCGACGGCGACATCTATCTCCGCAGCGACGTGAGCTACAGCCAGATCACCGTCGGCAACGACGTCGACATCCTCAGCGAGTACGAGTCCGGCCAGAGCTACGACCTCGTGGCGCAGTTCCCGGACGTCGACCCTGCGAAGGTCAAGAAGTACACGGTCACGCTCGAAGCCGTCCCGAACGAACAGCCGCAGAACTGAACCCGCCCGTCCCCTTCCGCCTTCTCTCTCACTCCGCGTCTCCCGAGCGACCGCCGAGTATCGCGCCATGAATTAGACACGTCTAATCTACAGATTCGACCAGTAGTACTATTACATTAGAGTCAGCATCTTCGGTCGAACATGAACGACACGTCCGGTCCAGCGGTGAGCGAGAGGATCTCGCGACGACAGGCGTTGGTCGCCGGTTCCGGCCTTCTGACGACCGGCCTGGCGGGGTGTCTCGCCAGCGGTGACGAGAACAGTGGAAGTACCGAGCGCACGCAGAGCGACGAGTCCCGCGACGGACCAGTCGCCGTCGCGTCGTTCTTCAGTTTCTACGACTTCGGACGAAAGATCGCACGCGACACCCCGGTTCGGGTCAGAAACCTCGTTCCGACCGGTCTCCACGGTCACGGTTGGGAACCGAACGCGAGCGTCACGAGAGACATCATCGAGGCGGACGCGTTCGTCCACGTCGGAGAGGACTTCCAGCCGTGGGCCGACCGCGCGATTCAGACACTGAAAGACGACGAGGTGGGGACGCAACTCATAAACGTCCGCGAGGGGGTCGAACTCGTCGACCTCGCCGCCAGTCTCGACAGAGACGAGGAGGGCGTCGGCGAGGGGAGAGGGAAAGACCCCCACTTCTGGCTCGACCCCCGACGAGCGAAGACGTCGGTCGACAACATCACCGAGGGGTTCGTCGAACTCGCCCCAGACCACGAGGAGACGTTCCGAGCGAACGCCTCGGCATACAAGACGGACGTCCTCGACCGCATCGACCGCGACTACCAGCGGATCTTCGACGAGGCGTCGAAGAGCGTCGTCCAACTGGCCGCACACAACGCGTTCCAGTACATCGGTGCACGGTACGGCGTCGAGATGCGACCGCTCGTGTTCAATCTCGCGGCGAGCGGCGACGTCAAACCGTCCGACATCACGAAGGCGAAAGAGACCATCCAGACGAACGACATCAGATACATCGGTGCCGGCGTCTTCGAGACACGGAAGCCGGCGAAACAGCTGCTCGCCGAGACGTCCGTCGAGGGCTACTTCCCTGTGACGCCGTACGCCGGCGTCCGGAAGGAGTGGGTCGAGAACGAGTGGGGGTACGAAGAGATCGCCGACAACATCAACATGCCTACCTTCGAGGTCGTCCTCGGCAACGAGACACCCGAAGAAGTCGGTCCCGACGGGTGGGCCGAGCAGTGGAGGAACTTCGAATGAGCCTCACCGGCGAACGAGCGCGCCGCAACGGTGCCACTACCGACGCACCGGTCGTCTCGCTCACCGACGTGACGTTCGGCTACACCGCCACGCCGGTCGTCGAAGACGTCTCGCTCCGCATCACTCCCGGCGAGTACGTCGCCGTCGTCGGTCCGAACGGCTCCGGGAAGTCGACGCTGATGAAGCTCATGCTCGGTCTCCTCACGCCCGACGAAGGGACGGCCCGGCTGTTCGGCGACGCGTCGCACCGGTTCGACGACGGTGCCCGCATCGGCTACGTCGCTCAGCACGCCAGCGCGTCGAAGGAGATGCCCATCACCGTCCGCGAGGTCGTGAAGATGGGCCGGTTCCCGCACGTCGGCTTCGGGCGACTCTCCGCAGAGGATCGCGCGATCGTCGACCGCGCACTCGACACGGTCGGAATGAGTTCGTTCGCGGACCGTCGCGTGACACAGCTCTCCGGCGGGCAGCGACAGCGGGCGTTCATCGCTCGGGCGCTCGCCGGCGAGGCCGACCTGCTCGTCCTCGACGAACCGACGGTCGGTGTCGACGCCGAGTCCGTCGAGGCGTTCTACGACCTGCTCGACGCGCTCAACGCGGCGGGGATCACGATTCTGCTCATCGAACACGACCTGAGCGCCGTCACCCAACAGGCCGAGCGGGTCGTCTGTCTCAACCGCGAGGTCTACTTCGACGGCCCGACCGCGGAGTTCGTCGAGAGCGACGCGCTCGCTCGGGCCTTCGGCACGGCGGCGAACTTCGTAGGTGAGAACCGATGACGGGACTGCTCGCGGTGGCGCTGCAGGGCAGTCCGCTGGACCCCGTCTTCGCTCCGCTGTACTGGCTGCTCGGCATCTGGTCGGAGCTGCTGTTCTGGCTCGCCGGCGTGACCGGACTCGAACTGCTCGGATACCAGTTCATGCACCGGGCTATCCTGGTTGGACTCTGTATCGGGGTGATGGCCCCACTCATCGGGACGTTCCTCGTCCATCGCCAACTCGCGCTCATCGGCGACGCGCTCGCACACACCGCCTTCGCGGGGGTCGCGGTCGGTCTGTTCATCAACGCCGTCCTCGATCTGAACGTCTCGCCGTATCTGACGGCGGTCGTCGTCGCGATGATTGCGGCGTTGCTCATCGAACTCATCTCGGAGGCGACCGACGCCTACAACGACGTCTCGATGGCCATCGTGCTCTCGACCGGGTTCGCACTCGGATCGACGCTCATCAGCATCAACGCCGGCGGACTGGCGGTCGGCGTCAACCAGTTCCTGTTCGGCAATCTCTCGACAGTCTCGGCGGAGAACGCGGCCATCCTCCTCGTGTTGTTCGGCATCATCGTCGGGACGGTCGCGCTCACCCGGAACCAACTGCTCTACGTGACGTTCGACGAGACGGCCGCTGCGGTGTCCGGTCTCTCGGTGAGTTGGTACAACCGAATCATGGTGATGTTGACCGCGCTGGTCGTCGTGGGTGCGATGCAGATCATGGGAGTCATCCTCGTCGCGGCGATGCTCGTCGTCCCCGTCGCGGGCGCGGCGCAGGTGTCGCGGAGCTTCTCCGAGTCGCTTCTCGTCTCGGTCGTCCTCGCGGAACTCGCCGTGCTGCTCGGCATCGGCGTGGCCTACTACGGTGAGGCGACCGCTGGCGGCGTCATCGTCCTCGTCGCCGTGGCCATCTACGTCGTCACCGTCGCCCTCGGGAAGGTGCTCGGGTCGCTCGGCGAGGACACCCCGCTGGAGGTCGGGAGCATCACCGCAGAGGAGGCCGAGGCACACTCGGATTGATGACGTCGCCGGACACCGAAACGTCGTCGCCGCCACGAGCGTCCGTCACACCCGCGATGGAAGACGCGCTCCGCCACATCTACCGGCTGGCCAGGGACGGTGACGGCTGGGTGTCGAACGCGGCCGTCGCCGACCGACTCGGCGTCACGCGGGCGACCGCGACGAGCACGTTCGACGCACTCGCCGCGCGTGGACCCGTCGACCGAGAGAAACACCGTCCCGTTCGCCTCACAGACGAAGGACGCGCCGCCGCACTCGACGTGGTGCGCAGACACCGACTCACAGAGACGCTGCTCGTCGAACTGTTCGGGGAACCCTGTTCGCTGAAGCCACGAGGTAGCGGGACCTCTCGGTAGGGCCATCGCTCGTCACCTCGATTCCATCCGGTAGGATGCACGCGGTTCTAACTGAACATTACTGAATATTTTCGACCAGTTCGAGCTGCAATCAGACGACGTCGTTCGCCTGCCACCGCGTCGAGGCGGCGGCGTAGGCGCGCCGGAGTTCGCTCACCAGCGACTCCCCGCCGAGGACGGCGAAGCCGGCGAAGATGGTCGCGAAGCCGACCAGCGTGAGCGCCGAGATGGACTCGCCGAGCAGCACCGACCCGCCGAGCGTGGCGACGATGGGGACCACGTAGAAGACGAGGTTCCCCTGAATCGCCCCGACGTCGTCGAGGAGGCCGAAGTAGGTGATGTAGGCCGCTGCCCCGGCGAAGACGCCGACGTAGCCGAGCGCGAGGAGCGCCGTCGGCGTCCACGTCACCGCCGCCAGCGACTCGCCGCTGACGCCGCTGAGTGTGTGTGTGAGGCCCGCGCTGACCGGAAGCGCCCACGCCGTCCGTGCGGTGCTCGACAGGTCGGTGTCGGCCCACCGGACGAGGACGCTCCCGAGCGCGCCGCTGACCGCCCCCAGGAACACGATCCCCTTCCCGAGCGCGCCGCCGCCGAGCAGCGTCGCCGGGTCGGGTTGGACGACGAGGGCGACGCCGAGCAGTCCGACGACCATCCCGACCGCCCCCCGGCGCGAGAGTCGTTCGTCCGCGAGCAGCACCGCCGCGAACACCGGCGTCAGGATGGGGTTGAGGCTGAAGATGATCGATCCCACGGCGCTCGAGACGTACTGCTGACCGACGAAGAGGAAGGCGTTGGCGAGTCCGATGACGAACACGCCGGTCGCCAGCACCCCGACGACGTCGCGGGCCGTCCGGGGGAGCAACTCCTCGCGCGGCGTCGTCGCGACGGCGTATCCGAGGAGGACGACGGCGGCGATGTCGAACCGGAAGGCGACGAACAGCAGCGGCGGGAAGTAGTCGAGCCCCGCCTTCGCCGCCACGAACGTCCCGCCGAAGAAGACGCTCGTCAGCAGGAACAGCACGAGTCGACGGCGCGTTCCGTTCACTGTCCACCTCCGCCGACGGCGTCGACCGCGAGGACCGATCCGTCGTCAGTCTGCGAGTGTGGTCTCATTACTCTTCGGTACGCACGCCGGGGTTAAACATTTATTCAGAAATAAATTCACGGTAAGAAATGTGGCCATCGCCTGCCCGTAATTCACTCTGTGAAACTATTTCACGACACGAAAACCGTATCCCGGTGCGGCTCGACAGCTTCGGTATGGAGTCTGCGCTCGCGGAGATCGAGTTTCTCGCGCTCTCGCCGAACCGGGTCGAGACGTTGCGGTTACTGGCCGACCGGCCGCACACGCGGCGCGAACTGGTCGCGGAGACCGGCGCGTCACAGCCGACGGTGGGGCGGATTCTCAGCGACTTCGAGGAGCGGTCGTGGGTCGTCCGCGACGGCGGCGAGTATCGGGCGACGGCGACTGGGACGCTGGTCGCCCGGGGGTTCGACGACCTGCTCTCGATCGTCGACACCGAGGAGAAACTCCGGCCGGTCGTCCGGTGGCTTCCGACCGACGCCATCGGGTTCGACCTCGAACGGCTGGCCGACGCGACGATCACCACCCCGAGTCAGGTGCGGCCGAACGCGCCGGTCAAGCGGGCACTCGACCTCCTGGGCGACGCCGAGGAGGTCCGCATCTTCTCCTACGCGTTCAACGAACAGAGTCTCGACGTCATCACCGACCGGACGGCCGACGGCCGCCAGCGGTTCGAAGGCGTCTTCTCGTCGTCGGCCATCGACGCCATCGCCGACGACTCGCGACTGCGACAGCAGCTCCACGAACTGCTCACCGCCGACCACGCCTCGATCCGCATCACGGACGAGGAGATCCCGATCGCGGCGACGGTCGCAGACTCGGTCGTCCACCTGTTCTTGCGCGACGACCGGGGACTGTTGCAAGCCTCGCTCGACGTCGACGACCCCGCCGTCCTCGCGTGGGCCGACGAGACGTTCGGCCGGTACTGGGAGACGGCGACGCCGCTCGACCCCGAACAGCTGTAGGCGTCGACATCCTGTCCGGCGACGCGTCGGTCGATCTCCTGCCGCGGTCGATCTCCAGTACGGCCTCCGATAGTACGTCTCGACGTCTCTGTAACATTATCCACGGAATGTGAACATTTTAGTAGGGCGAACAGTATGGCTGTACTACCTATGAGTGACACGGTCTGTTTTCGACTCGAAAACGAGACGTCGAGGGAGTCTCTGAGCACCGTCCTCTTTGATGCCCTCGCGGAGGCCCGCGGCGTCGAGCCGAGCGATCTGGATCTGTGTGTCTATCACTACGTCGACCCGAGTGCACTGGACGGGCTGTTCGACTCGTCGACGCCGGGTATCTGTCGACAGGGGACGATCTCCTTCCCCGTCGAGACGTTTCAGGTAACGATCTCGGTCGAGACCGACGGAACCGCAGAGGTCCGCGTCGACCCCCACTCGACGGTCTCCGAGGAGCGTTCGAACCCCACCGTCGCCTCCGCGAACGCCCCCTGATTCCGGCCGCCCGTCGATGGCACCGCCGAACGAGGCTCCCAGAGACACCCCTCGATGGACCACCCCAACACCCACTCTCACGCCGACGGTTCGACGAGACTCACCGAGTACGAGGATCGCTACGGCACTGTCGTCCTGCTCGAGGACCCGACGCGAGCGAACGCGTGGCTCCTCTCGACGTACTCGGTCCCCGTCGAACGCTAGACCGTGTGTCGCCCGCTGACCGACGCCCCCGGAACGCGACCACTCGGGGCCACTACTCAGGCCGTATATTCATGGTGGATGACGTCACAGTAGTACGTGATGCGAGCCACCGACACGCCACTCACGGGACTCGAAACCGACGCGTTCGAGCGCATCCGTCGCCGTGCGACCCGAACGGACGGTGAGTTGACGCGCACGGAGGTGCTCGGTGTCATCGACGAAGGAGACACCGACGACGCGGCTCACCTCCTCGAACGGTTGCTCCTGAAGGGCTATCTCTACGAGGTCGACGGCGTCGTCCGAGTGACCTGAACGCCGCGACCACGTTCGCCGTCGCCAGCCGTGAGACGGAGTCCGACAGACGCCCGCCCGCCGTCGTGAGCGTCGTCCGACGGAGGGCCGTCGAACGATCTGGTGATGTTCTCTTCCCGCTTTCTTTCTGCTCTCTTCCCGGCGAGCGGCTGTTCGGTTCCGCGACGAGTGACAACAGAACGGCAAAAAGCGCTTTGACCCATGATGTGTGTACTCGTGTAACATGCCATCCGAGTTCGGCGCGCTGTCACTGGTCCCGCCGCTGTTGGCGATCGCACTGGCGATCGTGACGCGTCGGGCGATGCTGTCGCTCTTCCTCGGCGTCTGGGTCGGCGGAGTCATCTACTCCGGCGGGCTCGGCGTCGGCCAGCTGTACCAGTGGGTCGTCTCCTCCATCGGGGAGAGTACCTTCAACGCGAAGATCCTCGTCTTCACGCTCCAGATCGGGGCCGGTATCGCCCTCGTCTGGCGGCTGGGCGGGGCGATCGCGATCACTCGGTTCGCGACCGAACGGATCGACTCCCACCGGAAGATCGGGATCTCGACGTGGCTGCTCGGCCTCCTCTGGAACTTCGACGACTACGCCAACAACGCGATCGTCGGCAGTTCGATGAAGACGCTCGCCGACGAGATGCGGATGTCCCGCGAGAAGCTCGCGTACCTCCTCGACTCGACGGCCGCACCCGTGGCGACGATCGGTCTCTCGAGTTGGGTCGCCTTCGAGATCGGACTCATCGCCAACCAGTACCAAGAGCTCGGGATCGTCGGACAGACGCCGTCCGCGGCCGCGACGTTCATCCAGAGCATTCCGTACAACGTGTACTCGATCCTGGCCATCGCGATGGTCGGGATCGTCGTCGTCACGCAACGGGACTTCGGCGAGATGCTCGACGCCGAAGAGCGCGCCCAGCGAACGGGTGCGGTCATCCGCGAGGACGCCCAACCGCTCCAGGAGATCAAAGGCGAGTTGGGCGAACCGGTCACCGACGACGCACCGCTTCGCGTGTTCGTCGTCCCCGTCGTCGCGCTCGTCGCCGTGGTGGTCGGCGGTGCGGCCACGATGGGGTACGCTCCCGGCCGGACGTTCGTCGAGATGATAAACAACACCGAGGTCGCGACCGCGCTCGTCTGGGGGTCGTTCGCGATGGTCGCGGCGGGCGTCGTGGTGGGACTCGCCGAGGGGCTGCTCTCGCTCGGCGAGGCGATGGAGACGGTCCTCGACGGCTTCGCGACGATGCTGCCGGCACTCAGCATCCTCGTCCTCGCCTGGTCGATCGGTGCCGTCGCGACCGCGCTCGGCACCGGCGCCTACGTCACGCAGTTCGCGACCGGCGTCGTCTCGCCGCTTCTCGTCCCAGTGGTCGTCTTCGTCACGTCGGCGTTCATCGCGTTCGCCATCGGCACCTCCTGGGGGACGATGTCGATCATGACGCCCATCGTGATCCCGCTGGCGTGGGAGATCGGCGGTAGCTCACCCCAGTTCGTCGCGGTCGCCATCGGCGCGATGTTCAGCGGCGCGATCTTCGGCGACAACTGCTCGCCCATCTCCGACACCACCGTCCTCGCCTCGACGTTCGCGGGGTCGGACCACATCGACCACGTCAGAACGCAGATGTACTACGCGTTCACCGTTCTGCTCGCGACGATCGTCGTCTACCTCCTGTACGGCGTGACGAACCTCTCGCCGCTGGTGTTGCTACCGGTGGGCGTCCTGACGCTGGTCGGACTCGTCTACGGCCTCTCGGAACTCGACGCCCGACGGAAGGACGTCCCGGCGAAACCGGCGGCGACGCAGACGTCGGTCCGGGGGACGACCGGCGACGACTGAGACGCAGCCGGTCCCGACGACGATGCGGTTCGATCCGCAACTCGGGTCGTCCTCTTCGCGTCCGTTCCTCTTCAGCGACCACCCACGCCCCGGAACACGAACGTCACGTCCGTCGTCCCGTCGTCGCTCGTCACGCGGACGTCGAACGCCACCGCGAGTACGTCTGTTTCGCCGGCCCGCTCCTGAACGACGACACCGCCACGAGTCTCACACGGGCCGAACTCCCGGTTCGGTCCGCTGGGGCAGTTCCGTCCGGCCCACGTCGTCGCCGCCGACCCGTTCTGGGCGACTTCGTAGACGACGCCCGCCTCCAGCCGCGACTGCTCGATCTGTCGGACGAACGGTTCCAGCGACCGGTTGACGCCGTCGGCGGCGAACGTCCGCTGGGACCAAGTGTACTCGCCGCGAGCGTCGGCCGTCGCGTTGTGGACGGCTCGGTCGAGGACCCGCTCGGCGTTCGAGGCGGGCTGGTGGTACTCGGCGCTCGCGGCGACGTCGGCGTGGTACCCCAACTGGAGGTAGGCGACGACCATCGGGACCAGCGCGATGGCGACGATACCGGCCGCGACGAGCACGAGCTGTCCACGGCCGCGTTCGTCGCTCTCTCGCGCTCTCACGCGTACCACACCCAGATCGTGACCTCTCCGTGGAGCGTGGTCACGGTCGACTGCCCGACGGGGACGCCGGTCGGACGATGGTAGCCGACGCTCCCGTGTGGCGTCCGGAGTCGAAACATGAGGTTCGCCGGAAGGATGCGGTCGACCCGGCGTTCCAGCGCGTCGCTCTCGCGGGCGAAACTCTCCGCCGAGCGCGCCACCTCCGAGAGACGCGTCGCCCCCGCGTGGCGAGGCGCCTCTCGCGAGAGAACCGTCGTCGCGTCGGTTGCGTACGCGTCGAGTTGTGCCTCCTGCGTCTCGGGTTGCGGGAGACCGAGTCCGAACCCGGCGGCGACGGCGAGGACGAACACGACGCCGACGCCGGCCTCGATAGCCGACAGCGACAGCTGTGCGCGCGCCTCACGCATCCGCCGTCACCGCCAGTACCGCCTTCGTCGTCTCGGCGGGGTAGTAGGTCACCGACACCGTTCCGTTGCGACCCCCCGACGTCTCGAACGCCAACGTAGTCGTCTCGTATCGCGAGGTCCGGACGGTCGTCGGCCCGCCACTGGTGAGTCCCTCGTCGTCGTGGAGGACGACTCGGTCGTTCGCCCGGACAGTTCGAATCGTGGTGTCGCCACCGGTGTCGAGGTCGAGTCGGACCCGACTCGTCCGGCGAGGGAGCGTCACCGTCGTCGCCGTCGAGAAGTCGACGGACCGACGCTCGGTCGCTCGGGTCGAGACGAGGACGACGCGGCGGACGGTCACGCCGTCCGACGGCGTCCCGTGGTCGACGAGCGTCTCGTCGCCGAGTCGGACGCGGAGTGACGCGTCCCGAGCGGGCGGGGCGAGTCGCTCCAGCGCCGTCGCGTTCAGCGACTCGACGCTGGTCTCGTTCAACACGTTCGCGCGGACTGCCACGGTGGAGTCGGCGGCGACGAGTCGGTCCGCGACGGCGTTCGCCACCCGCCGGTCGCCGGGGTCGCGGTCGGCGGAGCCGAGCGCCCCGTCCGCGAAGGCGACGCTCACCGCAGTGACAGTCGTCAGGAGTACGAGTGCGACCGCGAGCACGGGGAGGTTCGCCTGTCCGCGGGCCGTCCTGCCGTTCTGAGTTCCGGTCACGGCGACCCCTCCAGTTCGACGGCGAGTCCGCGGTCGGTCGACTCGACGACGACGAGCAGGTCGCCGCCGCTCCGCCACGACCCCGAGACGTCGACCACGGCGTCCGGGAGCGCGAGCGGTGTCCGACCGGCGATCTCGACGCGGGGATGGGCGAGCACGAGCGTCCCGTTCGACGTCCGGAGTGCGTACTGGTCGCCACGGATGGTCCGCGGGAGATCGACACGACGCTCGCTGTGGACGGCCGTCGCGTTCGGCGGGACGGCCGTCTCGATGCGCTCGGCGGCGGCAGCGAGCGTCCGGTCGCCGACCTCGGCACCCGCAGTCGTCCGGTAGTCGGGGACGACGCCGCCGTACAGCGTGGTCGTCAGGAGGCCGACGAACATCACGACGAGACCGAGTTCGAGCGTCTTACCGACGACCGCCGAGACGGCGCGGTCGCGACCGGCGCTCCCGTCACCCATGCGTCACCTCCAGTCGGAGGTCGTGGACGACGAGGTAGGTGGTCCGCTCACCCGGATAGTCGGCGACGACGCTCGTCACGCCGTCGTCGTCGAAGTCGCGTCTCGTCGTCGTCGCCTCCACTCGCGAGAAGCGTCGCTCCCACGCGACGGGCGTCTCGGTCTCGACGGCGACGCGGTAGGAGTCGTTCCCCAGCGCCTGTCGGCGGTGGGTGACGTTCGTCCGCAGCGTGACGTGACGATTCGACCCCCCGACGGCGTCTGCCCCCGAGGCGTTCAACCGCGCGACGCCGACGAGCAGGACGTTCGCGGACGTCGAGAACGGCGGGTCGGTGACGAGGCGTGCGTTCTCCCCCGTGTTGCGGACGACCGCGCCCGCGACGAACGCGACGCGGTGGTGGTCGTTGGTGTAGACCAACCCGCCGACCGACTGTCGCTCGACGACGCCCGAGTCGTTCAGCAGTCTGACGGTCCGGTCGACGCGACGGAGGTTCCCGTCGGTGAAGGCGACCGACCCGCGGCCCGGCCCCGTCGCGGAGACGGGGTCGAGTGCCGCGTCGAGGTCGGTTGCGACCCGTCCGGCGTCGGCGGTCGCGGCGTTGCTCTGGACGACCGTACCGATGCTGGCGGTCAACACGCCGAGACTGAGCATCGTCACGCCGAGCAGGAGTGCGACGCCGACGACGGTGGACTGTGCGCGTCGGCCGTCGTCTCGCTCGGCGCTCATACCAGCCCCGCCCCCGCGAAGACGACGTGACAGACGACGACCAGCGCACCCGAGTGCAGCAGCGCCTCGTACCGGCCTCTGCTGGCCGTCCCGGCGAACCACCCCGAGGCGAGCATCGTCGCCTGCGTGACGACGTAGAACCGGAAGCGGTCGCGTGCCGGGTCGACCGCATTCGGATCGAAGGTGAACCCCGACCCGCCGGACAGCGACGACAACTGGGCGAACCCGTCGAGGACGTAACTGTTGACTGCGACGGTGATGCCGACGACGAGCAGCGCGGTGGTCCACCCGACGGCGACGTACACCAACAGGTTCGAGCGGAGTGCCTTCTTCTCGTGGTAGAGCCGCCCGATCTCCGTCTGGAGCGTCTCGAACACCGCCTCGGTGTCGCTGCCGGCGTCGAGCGCGCCGGTGACGAGCCCCATCGACTGAGCCGCCAGCGGCGTCCCGACCCGGTCGACGAACCGATCGAGGGCGGCCGACCGAAGCCCGTCGTCGGCCGACCGCTCCGACGCCGAGGCCCCGTCGACCTCGCCGGGCGTCGTCAGCGTCAGGTTGAACGCGAGATCCGAGACGTCGGGGTCCAGCGCGCCGAGTTCGACGTCGCGGGCGACCACCGCGACGGCCCCGGGGAACGGCCGGCCGAGACTGACGTGGCCGGAGACGGCGTGGACGAAGTCCTCGATCTCGCGGTCCTTCGCGTCGTCGAGTCGCGCGCGTCGAACCGAGACGACGCCGACCGGCACCGCGTAGGCGACGTAGCCGAGCAGCGCGACGTCGACCGGGTGATAGCCCGCGTTCGAGAGGAGCGCCGCGACGAGCGTCGCGGGAACCGCCACGACGACTGCGGCGCTGGCGGGGTTCGTCCCCGCGGTCCGGAGCGTCGCTCCCACGCTCGCCGGCCGGGTGTACGTCGTCGACTGGTCTGTCGGGCGGATGTTGCCGACGAGGGCGCTCGCGGCGACGCCGACGAGGAGCACGAACGCGGCGCTCCCGTAGACGATGGCCGCACGCACGGACAGCGACCCGAGCGGCGTCCGGATCGGCGCCGAGAGGCCGGGCGCGAGGACGCTCATCACCGTCAGCACGATGACGAGCAGCGACGGCATCACGAGCAACACGATGAACAGTTCGGCGAGGAGTTCGAGGAACCCCTCTGCACGTTCGCGCGCCCGCGCCTGTCGATGACCGAGCATCCGACTCTCCATCTGCAGATAGTTCGCGAGTTCGTCGGAGCCCTGATCGGCGTGTTCGCGGAACTTGAGCAGGAACGGTGCGAGCGCGTCCCGAGAGGGCGTGTCGCGAGCGACGCGTCGAAGCCCCTCGTTGACGCTCCCGGTCAGTGCGGCCGTGTTCAGCGCCTTCCGGAGCGAGACGGCCGTCTCGCCGTAGGCGTCGCTGTCGGCGACCTTCCGTAACATCGCCCGCTGGTCGTCGCTCCCCGAGGAGAGCGCGTGCAGATACCGCACCGCGCCGGGGAGCGTCCGCTCGATGTCCGACCGTCGGGCGGCGGCGAGCCAGCGGAGTTGGAGGCCACCCAGACGGACGACGGCCCACTTGCCCGCGGCGGCGACGAGCAGCGAGACGCCGACGGCGACGTACAGCCGCGGCATCGCCGGGACGCCGACCTGTTCGACGACGGGGACGCCCGCTTCGAGGAACGCGGCGACGGCGGCGAGCGTCGACGCCGGGACTGCGACGGCGACGAGGAACGTCGGGACGACGAGGAGGGCGAACGTCAGCCACGAGACCCCGTACACCCGAGCCAGGTAGACGTCGAAACTCGTCCGCAGATCCGTCCCGCGGTAGTGGCGGCGGTCGCTCGCGTGGCGCTCCGCGTCGGCGTGACGAGCGAACAGCGCGTAGAGCGCGCGGTCGGGGACGGAGAGCGACCGCGCGGTCGAACCGGTGGCGGTCGCCTCCGAACTCGAGGTGGTCCCGAGACTCATCCCGTCCCTCCGTCGGTGACCGTCCGGCCGTCCGACGCCGACTCGGTCTGCCCGATCGGATCGGTCCGTTCGGTCCCTCCGGCCTGGTCGTCCCGGTCGGCGCGTTCGAGGCGGCGACTGACGCGTTCGACCGTCGCCGCCTCGTCGGTCCGGAGATCCGCGAGGAAGTCGAAGAGCGCCGACACGTCCGAGACGCCCTCACGGACCAGATACTGGACGTACCGATGCTTCCGGTGGAACTCGGCCTCGACGGCCTCGACGTCGCGGTCGGTCCGGCTGGCGAGTCGGTCGAACGTCTGCAGGCCGACCCGGCGACGGTCGTCTCCGAGCTGTGGGTGGTCGTAGTCGAGGTGGAACTCTCCGCTCGTGTCGCGCCAGGCGACGGTGTTCCAGTGGATCTCCGCCCCGTGTTTCTCGACGACGCCACACCGACCCGTGACGTCTTCGTAAGCCGCTGCCGAGAGCAGTTCGACCACCTCGCCGACGTAGCGCTCGCCGTCGACGCGACGGGGGAACACGACGAGGTCGAGCTCTCGGAGGAGATACGGCGGGAGTCCCTGTTCGACGACCCGGTTGACCAGCGTCTCGACGTCCTCGGCGTGGGTCGTCCCGACGACGCCGTGACCCGTGTTGAGCGTCTCGGCGAACGTCTCGAAGCTCGCGGGCGTGTTGATCTCGGCGATCACCTCGACGTCGGGGTTGAGGTAGTTGGTCTCGGTCATCAGGTCGGCCATCGTGACGCGCTTGTACTCGTTCTCGTGGTCGCGCGTCGTGAGCGAGACGCCCGTCTCGTGGGGGAGTTTGACCTCTCGGGACCCCTCGTCGATGCTGATCGGACGGTCGTCGTACGGGATGAAGGGCATGTGTGCGTTCATCAGCGTCGTCTTCCCCACGCCGGTCCGTCCGGAGAACAGCACGATGCCGTGGTACTCGTAGAGCAACCAGAGGAGCGTCACGAGCTCCGTCGAGAGCGCGCCGCCCTCGACGAGGTCGACGGGCGTCATCGCGTCGGCCGACTGCTTACGGATGGAGACGTGCGGTCCGTCCTCGCTGATGACCGGCAGCGCGACCGCACATCGGATCGTCTCGTCGACCGCCGGTGGGTCGAGGTTCACCTTCGCGCTCGGCGTACTCGCGTTCAGTTCGGTGCCGTCGCTGGCGGCCAGTTGGGTGACGACGTTGACGAACGTCGTCTCCGTCTCGAACGAGAGATTCGTCGGGACGCGACCGTCGCCGCCGTCGCCGACGACGTCGGTCCGGGGGACGACCTTCACCCGTTCGCCGACGCGGTTGGCCTCGACGTCTTCGAGGTGGGGGTCGCGGATGGGGACGGTGAGGATGTGTTCGCCGACGTAATCTCTGAGAACGTAGTAGACCAGGTCGTCCAGTCGATCCTCGGCGAACCGGCTGTCGACGGGTGGCACCGCAAGGTCGTACTCGGCCAGCGCGCGCTTCAGTCGGTAGGTCACCGCGTCGACCCAGGCGCGGGTGTTGCGGGCGGTGAGTCGCCGCGAGAGGAACTGCTGGGCGCGGTCGCCGACGAACGCCCGCGGGTCCTCGACGACGCGCTCGACGTTGGTCTCCCAGATACGCGATTTGCACTCCTCGATGAGCGCCTCGTCGCCGGGGAGGAGGTCGGGTTCGAGGACGGCGTACTTCGTCGTGAACCGGTCGCTCCCGAGGAGATGCTCGCGGTAGACGACGACGTCGACGCCGAACCCGCAGAACGGGACAGTGTAGCTGGTGAGTCGTTCGCCGGCGACCCGGCCGACGAAGTCGGCGTCGGCGGCGAAGTCGGTCGTCGCGGGCGCGAAGTTCTCGGTGTGAACGACGAGCGGCGTCCCATCGACCGCGCCGGCGTCGTCGCCGGCATCGTCACCAGCGTCGACGACGTCGATCCGGTCGTCGAGCGCGAGCGGCGTCAACTCCTCTAAGACGCGGAGTTCACAGAGCGCGTGATAGTCTACTCGTCGTCGAGTCGCCGTCGAGACGTCGAGCAGTCGGTCGAGCACCCGCTCGTACTTCGGTTCGACCCCGCCCTCGGCGCGTTCGACCGCGCCCTCTCGTGTCAGGGGTCGGCGCCGACCCGCCGCGTCGAAGTGGTCCCGAACCCGCGCCATCGCCGCCTCGCCGCTCGCGCCGAGAACCGGCTCTCGGATCTCGTAGTCGAAACCAGTCTCCGTCTCGCGTATCGTCGCTACGACGTCAGCGTGTACCTCGTACTGTGCCCGGACGTCCGGGGCGTACCACGCGTCGGGGTCGTCCGGCGGGAGCGGCGCGGGGACGTCTCCCGTCATCGACTGGCGACCTCCAACGGTCCGTCGCTGAACATGACTGCGTTTCGTCGCCTTTTGGAATTTAAATTTTGTGAAAAATGATATGTCTGGTGGAGCGTGAGACGGCGAGGTTCCACCGGAAGCAGGCGAACGAGCGGCCGACGGGGTCCAGACGACGACGCTCCTCTCTCGACGGAGACGTGTCGGTTCGACGGTGGATCAGGTCGCGACGTCGAGCGAGGCTCGCAGCGGCGTGCCGTCTCTCACTCCAGACACTCGCGTACGAGCGCGGCGATTCGACCCGGAAGCGCCTCCCGCGTCTGTGCGCTCACCGCGAACAGTTCGACGTCGTCGCGGCGTTTCACCTCGCCGACGAACCCGTCGGTGGAGCGCTCGTGGATCGCCGCGACGAGCGGTTTCTCGTCGTCGAGCGCCGCCTCGACGCGACGGACGAACACGTCGCTGTGGACCTCCATCGGTGCGATCTCGTCGACGACGAGCACGTCCGCCTCGGCGGACGCACGCGAGAACGCCCGTTCGCAGAGTTCGTCGACCTCCTGGACGGCGACGCGGTACTTGCCGACCGACGGCCCCCAGTCGCGGTCGACGTGTGCGAGCGTCCGCGTCTCGCCGTTCAGTACGTCTTCGATCTCGAACCCCACGCGCTCCCCGTGGAGACGGACCTCGGGGCAGAAGACGCCGCCGACGACGAGCCCGTTCGAGCGCAGCAGTTCGACCGTCTTCTGGACGACGGTGGTCTTTCCGCTCCGTGGCTGGCCGGTGACGAGGAAGTTGTTCGGCATGGGCTAGCCTCCACGGTAGAGAGACGGTGACGAGCGACCTAAACGTACGTTCCACCTCGAAACGCCTTTACCTCGTTTCATGCTACCCTGTGTCGTGAATCGAAACACTGCCCTGACAGTTGTCCTCGCCCTCCTCGCCGTCGTCGCCCTCTCGGTCGCCGCCGCGACGCTGGACACGGCGACGACGTCGGAGGGAGGGGGGAGTCTCGGTGCCGGCCCGAACGAGGAGTCGGGCATCGGCGACGACGCGTCCAGCGACGGCGACCTCGGAAACGAAGGGTCGATGCTCGGCGGGTCGACCGACATCTCGCTGCCGTGTTTTCCGTTCCTGAACGACCCACTGGTGATCACGGCGGCGGTCTTGGGTGTGGCGCTCCTCGTCGGTGAGGTCTACCGTCGGACCCGTTCGCCGATCGTCTCCGGCGGCGTGCTGTTCAGCGTCGGTCCGCCGCTGCTCCTCCTCCACGCCCTCTTCACGACGTGTCTCGTTCCCCCAGAGTCGGGCGAGTCGTCACCGCTCCCGCTGCCGACGAACGGGTCGAGTCTCGTCCCGGCGGCGAGCGGCGCGACCGGGCTGAACCAGTCCGGACAGGTGCTGTCGACGCCCTCCGCCCTCCTCGGCGTGGTGCTCGTCGTCGCCGTCGTCGGCAGCGTCCTCCTGTTGTTTCTGTCGACGGGTGACTCGGCGGAGGAGGTCCCCGACCCGGACGCCGAGGTCGACGAGTCGCGCCCGGACGTCGCCGCCATCGGCCGCGCCGCCGGCGACGCCGCAGACCGCATCGAGGGCGACGCCGACCTGGAGAACGAGGTGTACCGTGCGTGGGGCGAGATGACGCGACTGCTCGACGTGCCGCGGCCGCAGTCGAGTACCGCCGGCGAGTTCGCGGCGGCCGCCGTCGACGCCGGGATGGCCCGCGAGGACGTCGAGGAACTCACGGCGCTCTTCGAGGACGTCCGGTACGGCGGGGCCGAGGCGACGCCCGAACGCGAGCGACGTGCGGTGGACGCGTTACGTCGTATCGAGTCGGCCTACGCGAGCGTCGGCGACGGCGACGACGGAGTGGACGCCGAGGACACCGACGCGAGCGCGACAGGGAGTGACCGATGAGTCGGACGAGAGCGGTCGTCGCGGCCGTCGGCCTCGGGGCGGTCGGGCTCGGCCTCGCGAGCGTCGCCCTGCGGGAGACGTTCGGTTTCTCGCTGAGCTACACGTTCGTCACGCTCGTCGGCGCGCTGGCGATCGCACAGGGTGTCCGCGCCGTCGGCGGCCGCCGACAGGTCGAGTACGCGGAGACGGAGACGGACGACCCCGAACGGCGGTTTCGGGTTCCGACGCCGGGCGACGAGTTCGACGAACAGGTCGCGAGCGGCGTCGGGTGGTCGCTCCGGAACGTCTCGGCGCAGCGCGACGTGCGCGACCGACTCCAGCAGACGACCGTCGATACGCTCGTCGTCCACGAGAACTGCTCGGTCGGTGAGGCGGAAGAGCGCGTGGCGGCCGGGACGTGGACCGACGACGCCGTCGCCGCGCGGTTCCTCTCTGACGCTGCACCGGCGCTCCCGTTGCGGACGCGAGTGCGGGCGCTGTTCCGACGCGAGTCGCGGTTCCGCAGTCAGGTACGGCGCACCGTCGCCGCCCTCGCGCGACTCCAGGAGGGTGGTCGATGACGGCGTCGGAACCGTCGGCGTCGTCGAAGTCGTCGTCGGCGTCGTCGGACCGGCCGACGAGGGACGCCACGGGGACGACGGCGGTGGCCGACACCACGGAGGCGGCCGACACGACAGACACGACGCCGACGACGGCCGGACGCGCCTTCGACACGAACCGCTGGGTCGGCGTCGGCACCGTCGCCCTGCTCGCGGTGGGCGTCGCCGTCGTCTTCGGTCGTCGGGAGGGACTCCTGTTGACGGCGGTCGTCGGCATCGCCTACGCGGCCTACGCTCGCGGCGGTGAGGCACCCGTCCCCGAGCTCCGGATCGAGCGCGAGCTGAGCACGACGACGCCCGCCGTGGACGACGAGGTCCGGGTGACCGTCCGCGTGACGAACGTCGGCGAGTCGACGCTGCCGGACCTGCGGCTGGTCGACGGCGTTCCGCCGGCACTGTCCGTCAGCGACGGCTCGCCGCGACACGCCACGGCGCTCCGTCCCGGCAAGCGGGCCACGTTCGGCTACGTCGTCACGGCCGTCCGTGGCGACCACGAGTGGGAGCCGGCGACGGTCGTCACGCGCGACGCCAGCGGGTCGCGCGAGCGCCGTTCGGAGGTGGACTGCGAGACGTCGCTTCGCTGTCTGCCGACGCTGGACGCGACGGCCGACCTCCCGCTGCGCGGGTTGACGACGCAGTACACCGGTCGCATCGCGACCGACGTCGGTGGGTCGGGGCTGGAGTTCCACTCGACGCGCGAGTACCGCCACGGCGACCCGCTGAAGCGCGTCGACTGGCGGCGGTTGGCCCGCAGCGGCGACCTCGCCACGCTGGAGTTCCGCGAGGAGCGGGCGGCGACGGTGGTGCTCGTCGTCGACGCCCGGACGGAGGCGTACCTCGCAGGCGACGAGGAGGAGAACGCGGTCGAGCGGAGCGTCGACGCGGCGAGTCAGGCGTTCACCTCGCTGCTCGACAGCGGCGACCGCGTCGGCATCGCCGCCTTCGGCCCCGAGGAGTGTTGGCTCGCGCCCGGCGCGGGAAACGACCACCGTGCTCGGGCGCGAGAGCTGTTGGCGACGCATCCCGCGCTGTCGTCGACGCCGAGCGACGGGAAGTTCTTCCCCTCGATCCGACTGCGGCGACTGCTCAGACGGCTGCCGAGTGACGCGCAGATACTGCTGTTCTCGCCGCTAGCCGACGACTACCCGGCCTCGATCGCGCGGCGACTCGACGCGACCGGCCACCCGGTGACGGTCGTCAGTCCCGACCCGACGGCCGACGACACGCCCGGCCACCGTCTCGCTCGCATCGAGCGACGGAACCGCGCGAGCCGACTCCGACAGGCCGGTCTCCGGGTCGTCGACTGGCGGGAGGGGTCGCTGGCGCCGGCGCTCACACGGGCGGCCACGAGGTGGTCGACGTGACCGAGATCGACCGGTCGCCCGCCGTCGTGAGTACGGCGATCGCGGTCGGGGCCGGTGTGACGAGTCTGGTCGGGTCGGCGGTCGGATCGGTCGGCGGTGCGATCCCGGCGGCGGTCGGACTCGCCGTCCTCGGTCTCGGCGTGGTCCGGGCGTCTCGTGCGGCGGTCACCGCGGGGGCGGGGCTGCTGTTCGCCGGCGTCCTGTTCGCGGGAGCCTCCGGCGCCGGTCCCGAACCGCTCTTGGTCGGGACGACCGGCGCCGTCGTCGCCTGGGACGTCGGCGAGAACGGGATCGGCATCGGCGCGCAGTTGGGGCGTGCGGCCGACACGCGGCGTGCGGAACTCGTCCACGCGGCGTCGAGTCTCGTCGTCGGCGCGGTCACCGCCGGACTCGGCTACGGCGTCTACCGCGGTGCGACCGGCGGCCAACCGTTGACGGCGCTCGTCTTCCTCCTCGTCGGCGCAGTCGTCCTCGTCTCCGCGCTCGGCCGATGACCGAGCAGATCCCCTCTCCTTCAGGAACTCGATACATTATATCTATCTGAGGATAGTTTTATGGCGGGAGGCGATGAACTAAGGCGTGGATGGAGTTACACTCCCGCTCCGCCTACCATGTGTGAATACAACACGGACTGCACTCGACCCCCCGGTGTCGTCGTCACTGTCGGTCCCGGCGAATCGGTACTCGACTGCTGCGGTGTCGTCGTCGGATCGTCGTTCGCCGAGTCCACCAACGAGACGGCGTCGCCGTAGTTTTCACTCGACGGTCGGAACGGCGACCTCCGAGAGGACGTCCTCGACGACGTCGGTTTTCGAGACGTCGTTGACCTTCGCGTCCGGCGTCAACACCAGTCTGTGGGCGAGCACCGGCTGGCAGATCCGTTTGACGTCGTCGGGGGTGACGAACTCACGACCGCGGAGCACCGCCTGCGACCGGACGGACTCGAGCAGTCGCTGGGTCCCGCGGGGGGAGACGCCGATGGCGACTCGGCGGTCGCGTCGCGTCGCCTGGGCGATCTCGGCCATGTAGGTGAGCAGATCGTCGTCGACGCGGACCGTCTCGGGGGCGCGCCGGATGTCCAACACGGCGTCCTCCGAGAGCACCTGTTCGACCGACGGGCTGCGGGCCTCGCGGCTCACTCGGCGGCGGAGGAGTTCGACCTCGCCGTCGAGGTCGGGGTAGCCGATGGCCGTCTTGACGATGAAGCGGTCGACCTGCGCCTCGGGGAGGGGGAACGTCCCCTCCTGTTCGACGGGGTTCTGCGTCGCGATGACGAAGAACGGTTTCGGCAGTTGGTAGGTGTCGCCGTCGACGGTCACCTGCGCTTCCTCCATCGCCTCGAGCAGCGCCGCCTGCGTCTTCGGCGGCGCGCGGTTGATCTCGTCGGCCAACACGACGTTCGCGAAGATGGGGCCGTGTGAGAACTCGAAGCTACTCTCCTGTTCGTTGAAGACGTTCGTCCCGGTGACGTCGGAGGGGAGGAGGTCGGGCGTGAACTGGATGCGGGAGAACGACAACCCGAGCGCTTTCGCGATGCTGCGGGCAGTCAGCGTCTTCCCCGTACCGGGGACGTCCTCCAAGAGGACGTGACCGCGCGACAGGACGCCGAGCATGACGCGTTCGAGGAACTCGTCTTCGGCGATGACGGCGCCGCGGACGGTCTCGAACACGTCTTCGCAGGCGTTACTTGCCTCTGCGATGTCCATGCGCGAACGGAGATGACCCCCGCACTTATGTCGTCCGGTCCCACGTCACACACCTGTCACTCTCATAGCTCCCGAAAACCGAAACCGATTAAACGGACCACGGCACAGTTGTTGGTGGAAGCCGAGATAGCCTAGCCCGGCCAAGGCGGTAGATTCGAAATCTACTGTCCATTTCGGACACGTGAGTTCAAATCTCACTCTCGGCGCTTCTCACGGACACCACTCCACGAGCGACGGCCGCGTCGCTCGCTGTGCGAACTCGTCTCGCTGCATCGTGTCACTCACAGCCACAGAACTCCGCCGTCCGACAGTTTCACTTTCACCCTACTAGGATGAGCTACAAGTCCGTTCCCCCGCATCCTCGGATATGGACATCCTGCACACCACCAGTCCGACCGCGGCCGCGACGACGGGCCACCGGCGCATCGACGTCACCGAGATGGACGCCGCGACGCTCGCCGAGTACGTCGACGACGAACTCGCCGACGCGACCGTCCGCCTCGAACGACGGGCGAACCGGACGTATCTCGTGGCGGACGGCGTCAACTGACCCGTTCGGGACTATCGGGCGTCGTACGTGCCGAGGTCGGTCTGGTCGACCGACGGAGCGCGCAGTCGGCGGCGGCGTTTGTCGTACGCGCCGTCGAGCGCCGGTCGGGGATACCGACCGACGAGGTAGGCGTCCGCGGCCGACCGGTCGTCGGGGTCGGCCCGACGGATCCAGACGCGTCCGTCGCCGCGTTCCGAGAGGTCGCTCGCCCACGCCTCGGCGTCCGTCCGACCGTCGAACCGTCGGCGCGACCCCGTCCGACAGACGGCGACGCCGACGGCACCGTTCGTTCGCCTGGCGGACGGTTTCACGTCGACGACGTAGTCGCTCACGCGCTGTCGTAGTCGACCGAGGCACATGAACCGGTCGACATGCCGCTGCGTGAGGCTACCGCTGCGACGCGACGGAATCGCACCGCACGCGGCCACGCCTTTCTCGCACACCTCGGGCCGCGTGCCGGTGTCTGTGACGCGAGTCCACAGCAACGCGACAGACTCGACTACGTGCGTGTCGTGGTAAAGCGCGAAGACGGCTACGTCCCGGCCGTCAGTCGGTCAGTCGTCGGCGGGTGTCGGTGCCGGGTCCGCGGCGAGCAGGCGGTCGAGCGCGTCGACCATCGAGACCACGCTCGCGCGGGTGATGTCGGAGTCGGAGGCGGCGACGGTCACCGTCCGGTCGTCGCGGGTCATCTGTACCTCGACGGTCACCATCGCGTCGGTGCCGCCGGTGATGGCGTCGACGTGGTAGGAGTCCAACTGTGCGTTCGCGCTCGCACCGAGCGCCGAGCGGACGGCCTCGACGGCGGCGTCGACGGGACCGCTGCCGGTGCCCGAGGCCACGCGTTCCTCGCCGTCGACGAGGAGGCGGACGCTCGCGGTCGGCGTCCCGCCGCCGCTGGCGGCGGTGAGGTCTTTGAGTTCGACCCGACGCTCGCGCTCGCGACCCTGGACCTCCTCGGCGATGGTGAGCAGGTCGGCGTCCGTCACGCGCTTGCCGCGGTCGCCGAGCGTCTTGACGCGCTCGACGACTGTCGACAGATCGTCGCCGTCGACGTCGACGCCGTGTTCTTCGAGTGCGGCGCGGACGCCGGCGCGCCCGGCGTGTTTGCCGAGGACGAGACGCCGCTCGCGGCCGACCGTCTCCGGCGGGTACGGTTCGTACATCGAGTCGTCCTTGAGCGTCCCGTCGGTGTGGATGCCGCTCTCGTGGGTGAACGCGTTTTGACCGACGACTGCCTTGTTTGGCGCGAGATCGACGCCGGTCGACCGGGCGACCAACTGCGCGAGGTCGTACACCTCGTCGAGTTTCACCGTCTCGACGTCGTAACAGTGATCGAGCGCGATGGCGACCTCCTCGAGCGCGACGTTGCCCGCGCGCTCGCCGATGCCGTTGACGGTCGTGTGGACCATGTCGGCGCCGGCCGCGAGACTGGCGTAGACGTTCGTCATCGCCAGGCCGAGGTCGTCGTGCGTGTGCGTGCTCGTCGGGCCGAGTGCGGCGAGGCGAGAGACCGCCTCGTAGGTGTGCTCGGGGCTGGTGTGGCCGACCGTGTCGGCGAAGCACGAGCGGTCGGCACCGGCGTCGAGGCCGGCGGCGGCGAGCCGTTCGAGGAAGTCCAGATCTGCTCGCGAGCCGTCCTCGCCGAGGATCTCGACCCAGAGCCCGTGGTCCTTCGCGTAAGAGACGAGCTCTTCGGTCTTCGCGACGACGTCGTCGCGGGTCGTCCCGACCTTCGTCTCGACGTGGCGGTCGCTGGCGGGCACCACGATCGTGACGCCGTCGACGTCGCAGTCGAGCGCGAGGTCGATGTCGTTCTGCACGCCGCGGGCGAAACTCGTCACCTTCGCGTCGAGACCGAGCTCCGTCACGCGACGGATCGTCTCGCGCTCGCCCGCGCCCGTGCAGGCGCTGCCGGCCTCGATGACGGAGACGTTCGCGCGGTCGAGCGCACGCGCGATGTCGGCTTTCTCCGCCGGCGTCAGCGAGACCCCCGGTGCCTGCTCGCCGTCGCGGAGTGTGGTGTCGAGAAGCTGTACATGTCTGTCAGAAGTGAGGGGAACCTCGGGAGAACCCCGGAATAACTCGGTCACGGTGTGGTCTGAAGCGTTAGTCGACTCGGAGAATTTCACGGCCAGCCGCCTCGCGGCGACTTACTCTATCCTCGTCTGTCGGGGTGTGTTCCGACATTGTACTCGCCACCATGCGTTCGGGTGGCATAAAGGAGCGGGTTCGAACAGCATTTGGTGTCAACCTCCACAGTCGTCCATCGCGGGTCAGATCTGTTCGTCCGACTCGAGGACGACGGTGTCGCCGACTGTGACGCCTGCTGCGGCTCCCGCGGGGAGTTCGTAGACGACGTCTGCGGTGCCCCACCCCAGTCCGGTCCACGCCGCGAGTCGTTTCGTCTTCACCACCTCGTCGTCGACGACCCAGAGCGCGTCGATGGGAAACGGGACGAACAGCATGTGGAGGCTGCGCGTCCCCGGATTATCGAACGGGAACGCCAGCGCGTAGTCGTCGGGAATCGAGCGTCGGAACATCAATCCTCGCGCCTGGGCGAGAAATCCGTCGGCGACGTCGACGTCGCTGGCGAGCACTCGGGCACCCTCCTTCGACTCGTGGATGAGCTGCACGGGTCTACCCTGTCGTCACCGCGGCAAAAACTATCCGGACGAAGCGACCTCTCCGACGTCAGGAGTCCTCCAGTATCTCGACGGTGCCCCGCGAGCCGTCGATGCGGAGCCGTTGTCCCGTCTGGATCCGCCTGGTGGCACCGTGGACGGAGACGACGGCTGGGAGGCCGTACTCGCGAGCGACGAGCGCTCCGTGGCTGACCGGCCCCCCGACTTCGACGACCATGCCCGCGGCGTTCAGAAACAGCGGCGTCCACCCCGGGTCCGAGGAGGGAGCGACGAGTATCTCGCCCGGTTCGACCGTCGCCTCGGTCGGATCGCGGACGACGCGGGCGCGCCCCTCGACGACGCCCGCGGAGACGCCCGTGCCGACGAGTGCCCCGTCGGGGACGTCGGTCCGGTCGAACCGCCCGCGGATCGTCTCGCCCTCGCTCGTCAGTACCGGCGGCGCGTCCAGCGCGGCGTGTCGGCCGAACTCCCGTCTCCGAGCGGCGACGTCCACGTCGACCGCCTCGCCGTCGAGCGCGGCGAACAGTTCGTCCGCGCGGAGGAACCAGACGTCGTCCGGATCGTCGAGTCGTCCCGCGTCGACGAGATGGCGCCCGGCGTCGAGCAGTGCCTCCCGCCACGTCGTGAACGCGCGGGCGGCCTCGTGTTTGGGATACTCCCGCGTGTAGACGGTGTTGCGGTACGTCTGGACGAGTAGACGGACGAACCGCCTTCGCAGCGGTCCGAGCGGTCCGTGGTCGGCCCGTCGTTCGAGACGGGTCGCCGCCGCCTCGGCCTCCGCCGCGAGTCGCCGGATACGGTCGCGGTGGTCGCCCGCCTCCTCGTGTGCGAGGTTCGCGCGGACGATCGCGAGCAGCCCCGAGGGGTCCTCGCGCCAGCGCGGCCGACTGAGGTCGAGTTCGCCGGTCGCGCGGTGGCCGAACTCCGCGAGAAACGACTCGAAGGCGTCGACGAAGACGTCGCCGCCGTCGACGGCTCTGATCTCGTCGAGCGAGCGCCGTTCGCGGAGTGCGTCGGCGACGTCCGGCTGCTCGCGGGCGACGTCCGCGAGGTCGCCGAGTCCGAGATTGATCCGGGTGACGACATCGCGCTCGAAGCCGCTCCCGACGGCGTTGACGTCCGCCTGTGCCTCCGGAAACGCCCGCTTGAGCCAGCCACCGATACCGAAGGCGACGTACAGCGGGGCGACCTCCGAGTACATCTCGGCGACGATGCCCGTGACGTCGATGCCGGAGAACACTGCGCGAGCGCGCTCGGTGGGCGTCTCCGCACGGGCGACCTCCGCGGTGAACTGCTCGCCCAGATCGCCCCACGTCTCCTCGAGGTCCGCTCTCGTCGGCGCGTCGGTGAACGCGCGGACGACACCGCTGGCGATACCGGGGACGACTGCGACGGCGAGCGTCGACACCCGCCACGCCGGCTTCGCGAACTTCGGGAGCGAGGAGAGCGTGACACCCGTCCCCTCGAACGCGCCGGCCCGCCGCGTCGTCAGGTCGTCCAGACCGGTGGACGCCGGTTCGCTGATGGCCCCGAGTCCGTCGATCAGGTCGTCGCGGAACGCGTCGCTCCGGACGAACGGCGTCACGTCGACGTAGACGCGGCTTCCGGCCTCGACTGCCGGTGCGGGCACGAAGGCGGCGAGACCGAATGCGGTCATCGCCGAGTCGACCCAGTCTCGCCAGAAGTCGCAGACGAGCGGCGGCAGCGCCTCCGGCATCGCCTGCATGTGGCCCATGCTGAGATAGACGTGGAGGCTGTCGTCGTCGGGCAGCGGCGACGGCAGCGGGAACAGCGCGGTGATCGGTCGCGACTGCAGGAGGACGAACGCCCCGTCTACCAGTGCCCACTCGACGTCCTGCGGCGTGCCGAACAGCGTCTGGACGCGCTCGCCGAGTCCGACGAGCGTTCGGAGCCGTTCGTCCGAGAGGACGCGTCGCTCGCGCTCCTTCGACGATAGCTCGACCGTCTCGACGCCGGTCGTGTCGACGCCGGGCGTGTCGTCCGTCGTGGCGCTCTCGCCCCCGTCGACTCCGCGGGGACGAACGGCGACGTCCTTGGTGGCGACGTCGTACGCGAGGACCTCTCCGGTCTCCGTGTCGACCCGCGCGTGGTCCGGGGTGACGTCGCCGGCGACGACCGCCTCGCCGAGACCGAAGCTCGCGTCGACGGTGCTCACGCCTCGGTTCCCCGTCTCCGGGTCGGCGGTGAAGAGCACACCGGCGGCCGCTGCCTCGACCATCGGCTGGACGACGACTGCCATCGCGACGTCGCCGTGGGAGACGTCGTCGTGCGCTCGATACGAGACGGCGCGGTCGGTGAAGAGACTCGCCATGCACTCGCGGACGCGGTCGGGGACGTCCGCCGCGTCGACGCCCAAAAACGTCTCGTGCTGCCCGGCGAACGACGCGGTCGACGAGTCCTCGGCCGTCGCACTCGACCGGACGGCGTACGCCTCCGCCGGACCGACGGCGTCCAGTGCAGCCGAGATCTCGGCTCGCGTCGACGCGGCGAACTCCTGTGCTCGGATGGCCGACCGGAGCTCCGCCGCCGCAGTCGCGAGCGCGTCACTCTCGGCGGCGCCGAGCCGTTCCAGTCGGGCGAGTGCCTCGCGGACGGCCGGAGCGTCGACCAGCGACCGGTAGACGTCGGTCGTGACCACGACCCCCCGTGGCACCGGAAGTCCGGCCCGGAGCAGTTCACCGAGGTTCGCCCCCTTCCCGCCGACCAGCGGGCGGTCCGCGCCTCCGACCGCGTCGAGCCACCGAACGTCGTCCGATTCTGTGTGTGAGTTCATCGGGAGAGAGCCCCGCCTTCGCGTCCGCCGCCCGACAGACGAACGAACGCGAGGGACGCCGGATACTGACGCCCCAGCTACAAGTCCGTTACTGCGACCTCTCGGGCTGTCGGATCCGAGGCGTGACTGCATCCTGTCGCACGACTACGTCCCCTCGCGCGACGGGGGCGACGATTCGAGCGCCGACACCGACTCGTGGACCGTCGCGTCGGCGTGCGAGGCGAGAATCGCGTGTGCGACGCCTGTCGACGTGACGCCGTTGACCCATCGCGCCAGTCGCCGTCGGACGGCGAACCGGGACTGCGTCGCGACGGCCGTCCGCCAGGCGCTGTCGCGGCACTCGTCGATGGAGAACACGATCAGCCACTCGTCGACCCGGCCGAGCGAGTCGTCCAGCGTCTCCAGTCCGGGGGCGTCGCGTGCGGCGAGGGTGTCTTGCGCTTCGTCGACGACGGCTCTGACGACGTCGGTGACGCGCTCGTGGTCGGCGTATCGCCGTCGCCGGTCCGGGTCGATGCCGACACGCTCCAACGCGACGGCCAGGTCGTAGTTGATGTGGGCGTTCACGCCCAACGCCGCGTCCTGGACGACGAGCGAGTCGCCGCGTTCGGCCGCCTCGAACGCGAGTCGCCAGGGTTCGGCGAGCAGGTCGTGATCCCCAGTCTCGTACGCGTAGACCGCCTCCCGATAGAGGTTCGCGAACGTGACCAGATACGCTCCGACCCACTCGGGGTCGTCGAAGTCGCCACGGTCGAGGCGGTCGGCGACCGCTTCGGTCATGCGTGCGTACACCGAGAGAAACACCGCTCGGCGGTCGTCCCGTGCTTCGAAGGTCGTACGAAGTTCCGTCAGTCGCCGGTGCGTCTCGTCGACACTCGTATACGGGTCACACACCAGCGAGCGCAGTTCGGGATCTCGTCGTCGACGAGTGGGCGTCGTGCGTCCGCGGCGGACCCCGTCGACCGCCATCCGCAACTGCGTGCGACGTCGCGTCCCCACAGAAGTGGGTTTCATACGCCCTCTCGTTCTCGGGAGACGGCATAACCGTTCGCCCGTCAGAGGAGGATTGAAACGCGCACGGACGCAACCGACCGCATGGAGAAGACGCCCACTGGAACGCCGGTCGGCGTAGACGACCCCTACGAGGTGGCTGGACGCTGCGACCACCTGACGGACGACGGCCGGTGTCGCTACGCGCTCCAGTACGCCGGTAACGACCCCGAGTTCGCCGCCGCCCGTCGCGCCGACGACTACGCCTGTCTGGTCGGCGAGGAGGGCTGTGACTGGCGGGACTGTCCGCACTACCGGGCGACCACCGACGGCGAGTCGTGTGTCAGATGCGGGCTCGAAGAGGTCCGGATGGCACACGAGTCGACCCGACCGCTCCTCGAGGAACACCACCTCTCGTACGGGAGCAGTGCGTCCGACGACGAGGCGGTGAGCCACGAGATCACCGTCGCGCTCTGCCGGTGGTGTCACGCGAAGGTCCACGATTCGTTCGCTCGCATCGACGACGACGCCAGCCCGGACCCGGAAGCGATCGCCGCCCGCGAGGAGCGTCGCAGTAAGGAGATCCAGGAGTTCGGCTTCCAGTCGGCGCGTGACCGGTTCGACGACGAATGAGCAGCGTAAACGCTCCGACCTGTCGACGACGACGCTCCCGACTGACGCGGGAGTGATGCACGGGGATGCGTAAAACGTCCCGAGTTCGATTGACTTTTAGGCGCGTCCGTCCAACCCGTTGTATGACCAGAATCGTCGTCATCGACAACCACGGACAGTTCACGCATCTGGAGGGGCGCGCGCTGCGCGATCTGGGGGTCGACACCGAGATCGTCGACAACACCACGCCGCCCGCGGAGATCGAAGCCGACGGGATCGTGCTCTCCGGCGGTCCGGACATGGACCGTATCGGCCGCTGTGCGGAGTACATCGACATGGACGTCCCGGTGCTCGGAATCTGTCTCGGGCTGCAGGTCATCGCGACGGAGCTCGGCGGGACCGTCGGCTCCGGCGACTACGGCGGCTACGCCGACGTGACCGTCGAGATACTCGACGAGACGGACCCGCTCATCGGGTCGCTGGCACCGGAGACTCGCGTCTGGGCGAGTCACGCCGACGAGGTGAAAGAGCTCCCCGAGGGGTTCACGCACACCGCGACGAGCGACGTCTGCGGGATCGAGGCGATGAGCAACGCCGAGGAGGATCTCTACGGCGTCCAGTGGCATCCGGAGGTCGCCCACACCGCCGAGGGTGAGGAACTGTTCGAGAACTTCGTCGACGTCTGTTCGCAGTAGCGTCGCTTCGCGTTCGGTCGCGTCGCTTCGCGTTCGGTCGCGTCGCTTCGCGTTCGGTCGCGTCGCTTCGCGTTCGGTAGTGGCCGACGGTACTGGCTTCGAGAAAGTGCGAGAGTTTTAGACGGAGGCCGAGAAAAGACGCGCCAATGACAGCGACGCAGAGCAATCTCGCTGGGCTGTCGCGGTTCATCTTCCGTGCGCCGAGATGGTACTCCAGTCTCGCGTTCGCCCTCCTCGTCGCCGCGATGGCCGGCGTCGCAGCCTTCGAGTCGGGCGTCCCAGAGCGGACGTGGTCGGGGCTCTTCTTGCTCGGGCGGGACGCCTGGGAGGGGATCTTCTTCATCGGCGTGCCGACGGTGATCGCCGCCTTCGGAACGACCGGCGTCGACCGGTTCGTCGGCGGCCGACTCACACCGAACCGCTCGTCGTTGCTCGCGCTCGCGTGTGAGGTCATCATCGTCGCCGTCGTCACAGTCGCGGCCATCGCGTCGGTGTTCCTCCCGCTCGGTCAGGGGTTCGTCTTCAACGCCCTCGTCGTCGCGCTCGCGTCGGTGTTCGCGCTTCGCCTGCTGGTCATCATGGCCGTCTCGCGGTCGTCGATGCTGGTCGCGTCGGTCCCGGCGAGCATCCAGACGGTCGCCTCGGCCGCCCTACTGTTCATCTACAGCGGCACGCTCCGCCTCTTCGAGTTCGGCGGGTCGATCATCGACGCGTATCTCATTCCCTACGTCGGACAGTACCTCGCTCGCTCCGATCAGGCACCCGCCGCGCTCTCTGCGGTTCAGCCGAGCCACTTCGGACTGCTCGGCATCATGTGTGTGATCTACGCCATCGCAGTCTACGTCTTCCTCTACGTCGTCGACCGGCCGTGGCGTAACAGCCTCGGCGTCTCCGTCCTCGACTTCATCCGAGGGTTCATCGGCCACATCGCCGAGGGGTCGCGCGAACTGGAGGACTTCTTCGAACAGTTGGGACAGGAGGCGGTCGTCCCTGTCACCGTCCTCTCGTTCCGTCGCGCCGACACCGACGTCGACGCCGACACCGACGTCGAGGAGAAGGCGCGGTTCGTCCTCCCGATGATCCACCCCGGGCCGATGGGCGAGATCGGCGGTGGCAACTTCCCCGAACGGGCCGCACGCCGCTCGGAGGGACTGGCGTTTCCGCCGCACGCGACCGCCGGCCACGACTTCAACCTCGTCACCGAACGCGAGGTCGACACCATCCTCGACGCCGTCGACGACGCCGCCGAACGCATCGAGTACACGAGCGAGGCGACCGCGAGCGTCCGAACCGAGTCGGGCGAGGCGAAGATGCTCGGACAGGGGTTCGGCGACGACGCGGTGCTCGTCTCCAGTTACGCGCCGGCGTTCGCCGACGACGTCGAGTACGGGGTCGGACTCACCGCTGCGACGGAGGCCCGGACGCACGGGCTGGACGACGTGCTGCTCGTCGACGCCCACAACTCGAACAACGGGCTGGACGGCCCGGACCTGGGTCACGTCACCCCCGGAAGCAGACGCTCGTTCGACATGATTCGCGCTGCGGGACTCGCCGGGGAGGCGATCGACGACGCTCGACGCGGAGACCTCTCGCTCGGCACCGCCTGGGACCGGACCGAGTGGACGCCGCGGGAGGGGATCGGGCCGCTCGGCCTCCGCGTCGCCGTCACCGAGGTCGCCGGCCAGACGACGGCGTACGTGCTCGTCGACGGCAACAACATGGAGCCGGGGCTCCGAGACCGTATCGTCACTGCGCTCACCGACGAGTCGGCCGCACCGACGGCCACGGGACGAGCCGTCGCCGCCGACGGCGCGGCCCCCCGAACCGTCGACGCGGTCGAGGTGATGACCACCGACACGCACATCGTCAACACGGTCGAGGCGGACAACCAGGTGGGTGCCGCACTCGACCAGGAGGAACTGCTCGACCGCATCGCCGACCTCGTCGCCGAGGCGCGTGCCGACTGCGAACCGGTCACCGCGGGGATGGCCGTCGAGGAGGTCACCGTCACCATCTTCGGCAACGACCGCACCGAGACGCTCGCCAGTCACGCGAACGTCGCCGTCTCGATGGGTGGGGCGTTCGCCGCTGCGGTGATCCTCTCGGCGATGGTCGTCAGCGTGCTCATCTTCTTCCTCGCCTGAGCGCACCACCGCGTCACTGTTCGTGACGGGGACGATCGCTCTCGACGACGTCGAGAATAGTGGCAGTCAGTCGAGTTTGATCGACCGCCGACGGATCGCCCCACAGCTCGGACACAGATGCTGGTAGTCGACCCGGTTGCCGCTCATCTCGCTGCGCCAGCTCCCGTCTGTGTCCTCGTACCCGCACTTCGGACAGGTCATGTCGACGTTGTCGTAGTGCGTTCTGAGCCGGTCCAGCGGCGTCGTTCCCGCTCCTCGTTCGGCTGCCATGTGATAACAGTTCACACTCGGGGTGGTTAAACCTTGCCTCGAAGGGGGCGAGAAACGAGACGGGAAAACGCTACTCCGCCTCGGTAAACAGGTCGTCGACGGCGTCCTGTGCCGTCCGTGCGGCCTCGTCGGCCACCGCGTCGGGGTCGACCTCGTCACCCGGCGCGTTCAGATAGACGTCGACGTCTAACACGCCGTCTTCGAACGAGACGGTGACGTCGAAGTCCTTGACGTCGGACTGTTTGTAGTGCTTGAAGATGACGCCCTCCGCGGCTTCAGCCGCGGTCTGGACGACCTCTTCGTCCGTTGGCTCGCTCATCGACTGGGTGCGCTTACGCGCCGCCGGCGCCGCCGGGGCCCATCGGGCCGCCGCCTGCACCGCCCTGGAGCATCTGCTGAAGCTCCTCTTGGAGCTCCTCGAACTGACTCTGGATGCGCTCTTCCTGTTTGTCGAGCTGCTCGACGCGGATCTCGAGGCTGTCGACCTTCTCCTCGAGGGAGTCGTGTGCCTGCTCGTAGTCCGTCTCGACGAACAGTTCGCCGACCTCGCGGTACATGGTCGTGTCCTCGTCGATGTCGTCGAGTGCCTCGAGGGCGCTCTGGGACTCCGAGAGCGTCGTCTCGGCCTGCTGCTTCTGGGCGGACAGCTGCTGAGCCGTCTCCTGAAGGTCCTGCAGTTCCTCGATCTTCTCCTGTGCGTCCGGCGGTAGGTTACCCTGCATGGTCTGACGGATGTGTCCCGGAGTGAAAAAGCCCCGTATTCCGTCTCGTGAGCGCACCCCCCGGCGTCGTCGTGTCGACCGAAGGGCGATCCGCCGACGAGCCGCCGGTGACGGGGACGCGACGGCCGTTTTCGGCGTCGCGAGGCGAGCAGACTACTCGGAGTCACGGCGACTCGCTGTCGCGGCGATTCGGTGACGCGAACAGTCCTGACTACTCGACGACCCGAACCGCGCCCTTCATCCCCATCCCGAGGTGGGGTTTGCAGTAGTAGGTGTAGGTGCCCGTCTCCGCGAACGTGTGTTCGAACGTCGCCCCCTCCTTCGTGGCGTAGTCGCTCTGGAAACTCCCGTCGTCGGCGACGACGTTGTGCGTCCCGCCCGCACCGGTCCACTCCCAGACGACGGTCGTCCCCGTGGACACCTCGACTGCGGCCGGGCCGAACCCGTTGCCGCCACCGTTGGCCCGCGTCCCGACCTTCACGGTCACCTCGTCCTGCCCCGTCCGGTCGACGGTCCCGTCGTAGTTCGATACGTTGTCGAACCAGCCGTCGTACTCGCCCGAACCGCCCGAGTCGCCGGAACTCCCCGACGAAGACTGAGCACTGCCGCCGCCGAGACAGCCGGCGACGCCGACGGTTCCGACGGTGAGCGTCGTGAGGAAGGCGCGTCGTTGCATACGTGCGCTAGCGAGTCGACCGAGACGTGCCTTTCGATTCGGCGGCGACGGCGACGTCCTCGGCGACGCCGACCATCCGCGTCCAGGAGTTGACGCCGGCGCGGAGTGCGACGAGGTCGCTCGCCCGAACCGTCACCGTGACGGTGTCGTCCTCGCGGGCGACCGTCGCCCCCGAGCGAGCGTCGTCGATGTCGCCGACCTCGACGGCGACGCTCCGTTCGACGACCCGTGCGCGCCGCTCGTCGGCGTAGTCGAAAGAGAGAGAAGCAGTGTGGGCACGCGACCCGTCGCGGCCCGACTGTGCGTCGTGGTGCTCCACGCGGCTACTGGACGTCGACTTCCTTGATGTCGCCGCCGCGCTCTTTCAGGAGGACGCGGTGACCACAGTACGGACAGCGGACGCCGCCGTACTCGTCAAGTTCTACGTCGCGCTTGCACCGGGAGCACTTGTAACTCATTATTCCTCGTCGGTCGAGAGCGCTGCGCGGATCGAGCGCTTGACGGTGCGGCCACCGGGGGTCTCGGGGCGGTAGGCGCCGCCGGTGAACTTCTCGCCGGTCTTCTCGTTCACCCAGATGCCTGCGCCGAGGCGCTTGACGTCGTCGCCGTCGACCGTGGCGTTACGCATGTTCGATTCGATGTCGGAGACGCGTTTCCGTGCGACACGCCCGTAGCGGGCGCCGAACCGGCCGGAGCTCCCGGTCTTTCGTGCCTTCTTGTCGGCCATAGTACTGCGAGTTACCGCCAGCGGACACAAAAAGGCTACGAGTCGCCCCCGGTCCTGCCGGTCGTTCCCACGGTCCCGACGGTTTCGACGGTCGTAGTTACTGCCTCTCTGATGGGTGGCCCGCAGGGTTTTATTCGAGCCAACCGAGGTTCCGAACCAACCGTGATCACCGCCGACCTGCGTCTCGACACCCCGCTTCTCGCGACGGTCTTCGAGACTGTCCCGGACGTCGTAGTCGCTGTCGACCGGATGTACGCGACGGACGGCGAGTCCGTCCTACTGCACTGTCGCGTCACCGCCGACGCGTTCGAGCGGTTCGAGCGGGCGCTGACCGAGGCCGACGACGTCTCGGCGTTCGCCGCTCTCACGACCGACTCCGACAGCCGCCGCTACCGGATCAGTCTCGTCCCCGCCGCCGCCCACACGTCGACGTACTGGGGATGGGTCGGATGTGACGGGATGCTCCTCGACGCCCGCCGAAGCGACGAGGAGTGGACGTTCCGGCTGGCGCTCCCCTCTCGCGAGGCGCTCTGCTCGTTCCGCGACTACTGTGCCGAACACGACCTCGGGATGGACCTCCGCGGACTCTCCTCGTACGACGCGATGAACGAGGAGAACCAGTTCGGACTCACCGAACCACAGCGCGACATCCTCCTGCAGGCGATCGACCTCGGTTACTTCGACATCCCCCGGAGCGCGTCGCTGGCGGAACTCGGCGAGTCGCTGGGGATCACGGGACAGGCGGCCTCGGAACGACTCCGCCGGGCGTTGAAGTCGCTGCTCGAGACGTCGCTCGACGAGGACCGACCGGTCGACGGTACCGCGGCGGCGGCCGAAGGCTAAGCGCCTACTCCTGCAGCTCCGCCTCCGCGAGCGCCTCGTTCAGGTCGTCGCGCACCCACTCACCGGTCTCGCGGTCCATCGCCGTCGTCACCACGCGGTTCTCCTGGACGCTCGACCCGTCGCGGAGCAACAGACGGACGTTGCCGTTGTCGTCGGCGCGGGTCACCTTCGCGCGCAACCCCGTCCGCGACCCCGTCCCCCCGGCGTCGATGGGACCGGGGATGATCTTCTTCACGTGCGGGTGGTCGGCGACGAGCGCGATCGCCTTCCGTCCCTTCCGACCGCCGATGAGCGTGCTGTGGGTGCCGCCGATCTTCTCACGCGGTGGCGTCTCGACGACTTCGAGCGAGCGCTCGCCGCGACGGTCGAGGACGCTCCCGACGACGTCGTCGCCGGTCACCCGGTAGAACTCGTAGTGTAACTGGGCTTTCGTCTCGCGGAGGGCGTCGCGAGCGTCGTACCGCGTCCCGGCGTCGTCGCCGCGACTGGCGGCCGCGTACACCGTCTCGGGACGCTTGCGCTGTATCTCGTCGGCGACGCGCCCCGCGAAGTTCCGCAGTTCGACGCCACCGCGCTCCTCGTCGGGTTCGGGGAGCGTCGTCACGACGGTCTCCCCGATCAGCTCCTCGCCGTCGAGCATCGTCAGCGTCGCACGGTCGCGCTGGAACTCGACGACGACGGCGTCGCAGTTGGCGGTGTTGCAGGTGAGACAGTAGTCACCTGGTTTCTCTAACGGAGACTCACACCGCCCACAGTTCATATCCGAACCTGGCCGTCGCCGTGGATAAGTCCGTTTATTCCGCGCGGCGGACGGCGGGTTCCGCGGCCGTCCTGTCCGTCGAAAGATACATTCCGGGACACCGAGAGGTGGAGGCATGGTCCCTCCGCGTCGCCGACGCGACTCGACCGTCGGCATCGTCCTCCTCGCGCTGCTCGCGAGCGTCGTCGCGTCTGCCGCTGCACCCGCTCTCGCCGCCCCGCCGCCACGACCCCTCTGTGACGGCTGTGGCGACTCCTTCGCCGAGGCCGCCGCCGAACGCGACGTCGACGTCACCGTCCAGCACAGCACCGCCACGGTTCGCGTCCACGAGAACGGCAGCGCGACGTGGGTCGTCCGCAACCGTCTCGCCGACGACGCCGGGGCGGACCGACTCCGCTCGGACGCCGGTCTCCGCACTGCCGTCGCGGACCGCGCGATGTGGAACGCGGACCTGCTGTCGACGGCGGCGACCGACGACGGCGTCGTCGCCCGCTACCGCGACGACGACTTCGCCGAGCGGACGCCGGGCGGCGCGCTCCGCTCGGACGCGTTCACCGAGAGCTACAGCCTCCGCAACCTCGCCGGTCTCGGCGCGGACGAACTCACCGTCGTCGCCCCCGACGGGATGCGCGTCGCCGCGACGGTGTCCGGGTCGACGCGTTCGGACGACGGAGCCCGAATGACGCTCACCGAGTTCACCGAGAAGCAGGAGGGGGAGTTCGTCACGTTCGTCCCGCGCGACTCGGCGGCCGGGCCGCTCTTGAGCCTCGTCGCCGTCGGCAGCGCCGTCTGGCTGGTCGCCGCCGTGAACGCCGTCGTGTTCCTCGCGCTCCCGACGGCCGCGTTCGCGCTCCTCGTCGCGACACTCCTGGGTGGGCTCTCGTGGGCGAGAGCACGGTCGACCCGACCGCTCTCCCGCCTCGGCGAGCGCGCGGGTGGGGTACTCACGGTCGTCGGCGTCCTCGTCACGCTCGGGTCGCTGCTCGCCGGGGGGGTCTCGCTGCTCGGCAGTTCCGCCGCACCGGCGGTCGGAGCGGGCGTGGCGACGACGCTCGTCGGCGTCGCGCTCTCGCAGTCCGCCGTCCGAGACCGCCTGCGCTACCGGACGCTGCTCGTCGTCGCGGCGACCGCGGTGCTCCTCGCGGCGGCCGTGGCGGTCGCCGCAGCCGTCGCACTGCGACAGAACGGCGTGACGCGGTCGCTACTCTCGAGTCTGTGGTTCCTCGTCGCCCTCTTCGCGCTCCTCCCGACGGGCTACGCGGCCGGCCGGGGGGACCGCCGTCTCGCCCTCGCGACGGCGGTCTCCGGGTTCCTCGTCACGATACTGCCGCTCGTCCCCCTCACGACGCCGGCACTCGGCAACGGGCTGCTCGTCGTTCTGCTGGCGCTCGTCGGGGGCACCGCCGTCGCCCTCGTCGGCAGCCCGCTGCTCGTCGTCGGTGCGTCGCTCGCGGCCGACTCCTCGACCTGCTCGGCGGAGACGACGGAGACGGCGGAGACGACGCGGACCGCCGACTGAGCGCCGGGCGAGAGTCAGAGCTCCAGCGGCCCCGACTTCAGATACTCCCGCATCACCACCGTCGCGTAGGACCCCGACGGGAGCGCGAAGGAGAACGACAGCGGGTCGCGCTCGACCTCCATCCCGGTCCGCAGGAGGATCGCTCGGCGCGTCCCCGACGAGTCGAAGTTCCCCGGCAGCGAGAAGTCGGCCGGTTCGAGGTCCAACTCGTCGAGCACGTCACGTTCGACGTCGCCCTGTCTTCCACCCGCCAACTCCGTCTCCGTGCCGACGAGCGGCGCGGTGACGAACGCTCGGCCGCGCTCGCAGTGGCGAGCCATCACGTCGACGCGGCGACCCGTCGCCTCCTGCAGTCGGTCGACGTCGGGCATCACGAGTTCGTCGGGCGCGTCGCGGTCGGCGAAACAGACCACGTCGCCCTCGACGGGTCTGTCGAAGGGGAGCCCCCGTTCTAGACGCTCGCTCAGGATGCGGTTGAAGGCGTAGGACTGCGCGGCGTTGACGAACAGTCGCTGGAGGTTCGAGGGGACGGCCTCGAGCGCGTGTCGCCAGTTCTCCGGAGTCTGGTCGCCGTCCTGGTGCAGTCGGTGGAGCATCGACCGCTCGTAGCGCAGGCGGTTCGGCATCCGCGCTAACGCCGCTTGCCAGTCGGGGTCGTCGCTCGCCGCCTCCTCGTCGACGAACCGGCGCGCCGCCTGCGTGTCGTCGGGTTCGGTCTCGCCCGGGTTGCCGACGTAGGCGAGGACGGCCTCGCGCCACTCCTCGCGGACGACGTGGAGACCGACCGTATGCGTCACCGGCCGTCGGCTGCCGAACCGCTGTTGACCGAAGTAGTTCGGGACGCCGACGTGTCCGTCGGAGCCGGCGAACTCGCGGAGTTGGTCGGTGATGGCGTCGACGTGCTCCGGACGCTCGGGGTCGCGGACGCGGATGGTGAACGCGTTGCCCGCGAGGTCGCCGAACTGCAGCCCGCGGCCCGCACGGCCGACGACGTCGATGTCGGCGTTGTTGACCTCGGGCACGTCCTCGGGGTCGGCCTGCTTGACGGTGAACAGCTGGGTCGTCACGGCGTGTTTGTCCTTCGTCCCGGCCCAGGAGACGCGCTCGCGACTGATACCCAGCTGGTTCGTGAGTTGGCGGACGAAGTCGTTGGTGTCCCACCCGCGCAGGGTCACTCGTAGCACGAGGTGACCGAAGTCGCCGGGGTCGGCGTCGACCGGGTGGGTGTCGAATCGCTCGAGTTCCCGTACCTGGAAGTCCTCGGGGGCGACGCGGAGTCGCCCGCCGATTCCGTCGGCGTCGCTCACGTAGCGGGCGATTCCGACCTGTCGTTCGATGGGGTGGGCCTCACGCATCGTCGACGTCCTCCGTCGCGGGAACTCTCGTCATCGGTCGTCCTTTCGCGAGGACGCGGATAAACGCTCCACTCTCGGTTCGCGGGTCCGGCGGCGGCCACAGCCCTGAAACGACCCGTGCCCCTCTCTGGAGACGAGAGCCATGTCAGACGAGTCCACCGAAGCGCTCCGTGAAGCGCCGATCGACGAACGCGTCGTCGAAGAAGCGGCAGCAGAACGCGACCTCGAGACCGACGACGTCGCCGACGCGCTCGTCGTGATCGACGCCGAACTCCGCGGCCACCACTCCGACTTCGAGCGCGGTGACTACGTCACCGTCGACGGCCGCCGGGCGTACGCCGTGTCGACGGACGACTGGACCGCAGCGACGGAGACGGTCGACGTCAGAGAGCCGCTCGTGGCTGCCGCACGCGAGGCACACACCCGACAGGCGAAACTGCTGTTCGACTCGGCCGTCGAGAGCGTGCAGTTCGACGAGGGGACGGTCGGCGTCGTCGTCGGCGTCGACACCGCAGAAGAGATGGTCTGAGCGGGCTCAGTACAGCGAGAGGTCGCCGGTCACCTTGTCGACGAGGTTGTCCGGTCCGGGGCCGACCGCGAGGGCGGTCACCGTGCCGGGCTCTAACTGGGTGTGGCCGGCGTCACGGATGATGGCGTTCGGCAGCCCCTCGCGTTCGGCGAGGTCGGCTAGCTCGAACAGCGCCTTCTCGCCGCTGGCCTTCAGGACGACCTTCTTCTGTCCCTCTCCCTTCCACTTCTTGCGCGTGCGGTCGTCGGCGTCCTCGTAGGCCGACAGCGACGCGTGAGCGACCTGCGCGGCGAGCTTTCCACGACCCATCCCGATGTCCGTGCGGGCGACGATTGCCTGTTTCATACCTGTCGTCGCCGGGCCGTCGGTAAATCACCTGCCATCGCCGTCCGTCCAGCACCGCCGCTAGGGAGTCGTCGGCGGCGGTCGGAGCAAGGGAAACGTCACGTCTGGGGAACTGACGTGACGGGGGTGGAACTGCCAGACGGTGACCGATCGCCGACTGTCTGCCGGTCGGCGGTGTGTACGTGCAGACACACCCGGCCTGTTCTGCGGGTGTCGTTCACCCGTGAGACGATATACGCTCGTTACAGATAATCTGCCCCCCTGAGCACTCAGGCCGACAGTCAGTCGCTCGGGAGAGACACTCCGCCGATCCGACGCCGTTCCACGGTCGAGGTCGCTGACGGGGAGTTTTTACCCCCTCCGGCGTACCCTCCGCATATGATACTCTCGGACGCCGACCTGCTGAAACGGCTCGAGGAGGGCGACCTCGTCGTCGACCCGCTCGAGGACATCGACATGCAGGTCCAGCCGGCCAGCATCGACCTCCGACTCGGCTCGGAGTTCCTGGAGTTCCAGCGGACCAACATCTCCTGTATCCACCCGAACCGCGAGGACGAGGTGTCGACGTACATCCGCGAGACGACCGTCGCGGAGGGCGACGAGTTCATCCTCCACCCCGGCGACTTCGTGCTCGGCACCACCGCCGAACGCGTCGAGATTCCGCCGGACCTCGTCGCCCACGTCGAGGGTCGCTCGTCGCTCGGCCGACTCGCGGTCGTGGTCCACGCCACGGCCGGCCTGTGCGATCCGGGGTACCAGGGGCAGATCACGCTCGAACTGTCGAACCTCGGTTCCGCACCCGTCGCGCTCACGCCGGGGATGCGCATCTCGCAGTTGACGTTCACGAAACTCACGTCGCCCGCTGCCCGCCCGTACGGCGAGGAGCGCGGGTCGAAGTACCAGGACCAGGCGGGACCGCAGGCGTCCCGGATCGGCAACGACCCCGAGTTCAGCAAATGAAGTTCATCGAAGAGGTCGTCGTCGAGGAGTTCCTGCCGACGTTCCGGTCGATGCTCGCGAGCGAACTCCGCGAGCGCGGGTTCACCCAACACGAGGTCGCCGAGGCGCTCGGCATCAGTCAGAGCGCCGTCTCGAAGTACGCTCACGGCAGCGTCGCCCAGCGACAGGAGGTGCTCGACGACGAGCGGGTGTTGGACCTCGTCGAGCGCGTCGCCGACGGCCTCGCCGCCGGCGACGTGTCGAGCGTGCAGGCGCTCGTCGAAGCCGAGGTGCTCATCCGGCAGTTGGAGGACGGCGACCTGCTGGCGACGCTCCACGAGGAGTCGATGCCCGAACTCGCCGACTACGAGGGCGACTTCAACATCCACGACCCCGAGAGCAGTCTCAGGACGACCGAACGGGTGCTCTCGTCGGTCCGTCGCGGCGTCCGGACGCTCACGAGCGCCAGCGGCTTCGCGAACCTCATCCCGAACGTCGGGTCGAACCTCGCGGAGTGTCTCCCCGACGCCCAGGGGATCGAGGACGTCGCGGCCATCCCCGGCCGCATCTTCGACGTCAAGGGCCGAGCGACGGTGCCGAGCGACCCCGAGTTCGGCGTCAGCGAGCACGTCGCGGGCGTCCTGCTGTCGGCGCGCGAGGCCGACACCGACGTCCGCGCCGCGATCAACCTCCGCTACGACGCCGACCTCGTCCAGCGGTTCGCCGACGCCGGCTACGAGACCGTCGAGTTCGACCCCGAAGCGCCGACCGACCCCATCGTCGCGGCGCTGGAGGGAGCGGACCACGACGAGACGTTCGTGCTCTATCAGACCGGCGGCTACGGCATCGAAGCCATCACGTACGTGCTGGCTCCCGACGCGGCGACGGCCGCAAGCGTCGTCCGTGAGGTCCTCCTCTAGGGAGGCATGACCGAGGGCACCTCCGGCGTCGCCGAGACACAGCAGTTCTACACCCGCTGGGCGGGGTTGTACGACACACTCGCGAGTCACACGCCCGGGCTCGGCGGTCTCCGCGAACGGGCCATCACCCGCCTCGCGCCGAACCCCGGCGACACGGTGGTCGAGATGGGCTGTGGGACGGGCGCGAACTTCCCCTACCTCCGCGACCGCGTCGGCGACGAGGGCGCCGTCGTCGGCGTCGACCTCACTGGCGGGATGCTCGCCGAGGCACGGAACCGCATCGAGCGCGCGGGCTGGGAGAACGTCCACGTCGTCGCCGGCGACGCCGCCCGCCCGCCCGTCGCCGACGCCGACGCCGTCTTCGCCTCGTTCGTCTCGGGGATGCTCACCGACCCCGCCGCCGCGGTCGACGACTGGGCCGACCTCGTCGGCGAGGGCGGGCGACTCGGTCTGCTCGACCTCGCGCGGAGTACGGAACCGACGGGACGACCGCTCAACTCGCTCTTCTCGGGGCTGGTGTTCGCCGGCCTCCCCTCGAAGCGCCGGCGCGACGTCGCCGACGCGCCCCGCCTCCTCGACGACCGGGTGGCCGCGGCCCAGCGGGCGCTGCGCGACCGCTGCGAGGACGCCCACTACTCGACGCACGCGCTGGGGTTCGCGCGGATGGCCGCCGGGACGGTCGAGTAGCGCTCTCAGAGCGCACTCGGGTTTATCCCCTCGCCGCGAGTAGTCCGCGGACATGACCTCCTCCGGCAGTCTCGACGGAACGGTCGTCCTCCTCACCGGCGGCACCAGTGGTCTCGGTGCCGAGACCGCCCGCACGCTCGCCGACCGCGGTGCCTCCCTGGCCGTCGTCGGCCGCGACCGGGCTCGCGGCGAGGCCGTGGCCGACGACCTCGCCGCGCGCAACGGCGACGGCTGGGTCGAGTTCTACCGCGCGGACCTCGCCTCACAGGCGAGCGTCCGCCGACTCGCCGACCGCTTCCGCGAGCGACACGACCGACTCGACGTGCTCGTCAACAACGCGGGAATCCACCGGAGTCGACGAACCGAGACCGACGACGACGTCGAGTCGACGCTCGCCGTCAACCACCTCGCGCCGTACCTCCTGACGCACGACCTCGTCGACCTGCTGGTCGAGAGTTCCCCCGCGCGGGTCGTCACCGTCTCCTCGGGGCTCCACAGACGAGTGTCGATGGACTTCGCGAACCTGCAGGGCGAACGCGGGTACGACGGGATGGAGGCCTACGGCCGTTCGAAGTTGGCGAACGTGCTCTTCACGCGGATGCTCGCCGACCGCCTCGACGGGACGGGCGTCGTCGCCAACGCCGTCGACCCGGGGTTCGTCCCGAGTACGGGACTCACGCGCGAGGTGTCGCTCCGGACCCGACTGTTGTTCGGCGCGTTCGAACGACTCCCGCTGCCGTTCACGAAGGACGTCGAGGCGGGCGCGGAGACGTTGATCCGTGCGGCTGCGGATCCGGCGTTCGCCGACGTGACGGGGGCGTATCTCGCCGACGGCGAGGTCGGGGAGGCGGCCGTCGAGGCGGACGACGCCGAGACAGAACGACGACTGTGGGACGTGAGCGCGGGTCTCGTCGGCGTCTCGCCCGACTGGAACGTCGAGCGGTAGGGAGCAGGAAAGCCGGGGGACAGAGGGTTCGAACGTCAGTCGTCAGCGGGAACCGGCCGGGTCAGGTCGACGGGGTCGGCGTCGATCTCGAGTTCGTCGAGGGCGACCTGCGCGGCGCGCTTCCCGGAGAGCAGCATCGCGCCGAACGTCGGTCCCATCCGGGGTAGCCCGTGGGTCGTCGCCGTCGCCAGCCCCGTCGCGACGAGTCCGTCGTGGACCTTCCCGGTGTAGTCGACGACCTTGTCCTCGCTCTCTGTGACCCACATCGAGTCGTGACCCGGCGAGTCGTGGCCGGGGGCGCCGTACTGGCCGTCCTCGGTCTGGTCCATCCCGGTGTTGTGTTCGCGGGCGTGTTCGATGCCGGGCGCGTCGAGGACGCCGCGCTCCTGCAACTTGGAGACGACGACGGCGTCGTGACCCGTCGCGTCGACGACGAGGTCGGACTCGACGGCGATGGGGTCGACGCAGGTCAGCTCGCGGGGGAGCGCGTGGACCGGCGTCCAGTTCATCACGACGCCCGAGACGCGGTGGTTCTCGCGGACGACGACGTCGGTGAACTCGGTCATGTTCTGTACCTTCACGCCGGCGTCGCAGGCGGCGGCGACGAGCGCCGAACAGGCGTGCGGCCCTGTCGCGGTGTAGAGCCCGTCGACCTCCTCGCTCTTCCGGTACGGGACGCCGAGCTCGTCGAGCACCTCCTGGGCGGGGTCGCGAACCGTCACCGTGTTCATCAGGAACCCGCCGAGCCAGAAGCCGCCGCCGAGGTAGTTGTTCTTCTCGACGACCATCGTCTTCACGCCGCGCTCGGCGAGCTCCTTGGCCGCGACGAGCCCCGACGGGCCGCCGCCGACGACGATGACGTCGCTCTCGGTGAAGTCGAGGAACTCGTCGCCCCACTCGTTGGCGATGGCGCGTGTGACCTGTGCCTCGTCCGCGTCGCTGAAGCCGGTGAATGCCGACATACTACCTAGTGATATTACTGGGTAGTTAAACCTTGGGTCACGTCACCTCTACCGTAGCGATTTATCACGGACGACCGTGTGGTGTTATGTCATGGGATACATCGTCAAGATGCCGAAACTCGGGATGGAGATGAAGTCGGGGACCATCACGCAGTGGGTCGTCGACGAGGGAGAGTCGGTCGAGGAGGGAGACGTGTTGGCGGAGATCGAGTCCGAGAAGACGGCCGCCGAGATCGAGGCACGCGAGGACGGCGTACTCCGACGGCGATATCTGGACGAGGGGGACGCGACGGCACCGGGTGGCGTCCTCGGCATCGTCGCCGCGGCCGACGAGGACATCGCGACGCTCGAAGCGGAGGCCGGCGAGTCGGGAGCGGTCGAGACCGAGGCCGAGGCCGGAGAACCCGCCGAGGCGAGTGCGCAGGCCGCGTCGTCCGAACGGTCGTCGTCCGTCACACGCCGGAGCGACAGCAGGTCGTCGGGTGACGTGAAGGCGTCGCCGCGGGCGAGGCGGCGGGCCGACGACCTCGATGTCGACCTCGTGACCGTCGAGGGAACCGGACCGCAGGGGTCGATCACCGAACAGGACGTCGTCGCGGCCGCCGAGGGTGTCGGCGACTCCGTCTCGACGAGCGACGTCCGCGCCTCGCCGCGGGCGAAGAAGCGCGCCGAGGACCTCGGCGTCGACCTGACGGGCGTCGAGGGGACCGGGCCGCAGGGGTCGATCACCGAGGATGACGTCGAGACGGCGGCCGAGTCGGGGGCGCCGAGTGCTCCCGCCGGACGGACGACCGAGCGCCCGCTGTCGGGGATGCGTCGGACTATCGCCGACCGCCTCGGGCAGAGCTACCGCGAGGCCGTCCACGTCACCGAACACCGGACGGCCGACGCGGAGGCGCTGCTCGCGGCGGCCGACGCCGCGAGCGAGACGTTCTCCGCCGACGTCTCCGTCACCGACGTCCTCCTCCGCGCGCTCTCGGCGGCGCTCACCGACCACCCCGAGTTCAACGCGACGTTCGAGGACGACGTCCACCGTCTCCACGAGGACCACAACCTCTGTGTCGCCGTCGACGTCGAGGCGGGACTCATCGCGCCGGTCGTCCGGGACGTCGGGTCGGACCACGTCGTCGACGTCGCCGAGAAGCGCGCCGAGGTGACCGAGCGGGCGCTCTCGGGCGACTACACCATGGACGACCTCTCGGGCGGCACGTTCACCGTCACCAACCTCGGCGTGCTCGGCGTCGAGTCGTTCGACCCGGTGATCAACCCGCCGCAGGTCGCCATCCTCGGCGTCAACGCCATCAGCGAGCGGCCGACCAAGGGCGACGACGGCAGCGTCGTCTTCCGGCGTACGCTCCCGCTGGACCTCTCGTTCGACCACCGCATCGTCGACGGCGCGGACGCGGCGCGGTTCCTCGACACGCTCGTCGGCAACCTCGAGGACCCCTGGCCGCTACTCGAAGGCGTCGACCGACGAGAGGCGACGCCGGTCGAACTCCCCGAGGGACACGTCTCGGCGTCGGTCGACGCCGACTTCGACGGCTCGATCTCTGCGGGGTCGTTCGACTACGAGTTCGGCGTCACCGAGCAGTTCGGCGGCAGCGGCGGCGCGCCGACGCCGGTCGACTTCTTCCTCGGGTCGCTGGCGGCGTGTCTCTCCTCCAGCATCGGCGTGCAGGCGAACATGCGCGACGTCGAGTTCGACGACATCACCGTCGACGTCGAGGCGACGCCACCGGAGGGCTCCGTCGAGTCGCTCGCGGTCCACGTCGGCGTCGCCACCGACGCCGACGACGCCATCGTCGACCGCATCGTCACCAACGGCGAGCGCACCTGCCACGTCGCCGAACTGCTGCGCGAGGACCTCCCGGTGGAGGTGACGTGGGACAGAGGGTGACAGAGGCGACCCGCTCGGCGCCGATTCGCTCGGCGAAGAGCCGGCGACTCCCTCGTCGGCGACTCACTCGTCGGCCAGTTGGATCCCACGTGCGACGACGTACAGCAGGACGACGCCGCCTCCGACGGCGAGGACGAACTGTGCCACCAGCGTGAACAGCGCCCCGACCAGCGAGTTGCCGGCGAACAGCAACACGAGGAGGTAGGGGACGAGCGCCAGTGCGCCGAACAACACGACCAGTCCCGCGAGCGGGGCCGCCTCCTGCCAGATGCGACCGGTGTCCAGCGATCTCGTCTCGCTATCGACGAACGGGGGAAGCGAGTCCATCGGAGCGTCGGTTCAGTCCTCACACAGATAGCTCTGCTGGAGGATCGCTATAGTAACGCGTGCACGTCATCACACACCCGACCGGCCGCTGTCGTGCGTCGGGTGTGGAGACAGGTGCACGAGCTACTGTAGAAGCGGGAGACGGCCCCCTGGCCGTCGGAGAACGGCGGGCTCCGGACGGAGTCACTCGGGGGTCGGGCGCTCGACGCGGAACAGCCCCGTCTCCGCACCCCGTTCGACGACCTCCTCGATGCGGACGAACCGCGGGCCGTCGGCGACGGGGCGGACGTGGACCGTCGCGTCCCGCACCGCCAGTTCGCGTTCGCCGTCGACGCTGACGACGCCGCGGTCGACCTCGAAGACGTACGCCTCCTCGTCGTCGAGGACGCGGTAGTCGTCGACGCCGACCGTCGAGAGCACGCCCGGGACGGTGATCGAGCGGACGCATCGGGTCGCCTCCCGCGGCGGGACCAGCCGGAAGCCGACCCCGCCCGGGTCGTCCGGACGGTGGGTGAGGAACCCGCCGGGGATACCCGAGAGACCGATCTCGGTCGACGAGGCCCGCGAGACCACCCCGCCGACCACGTCGTCGGGGTCGAGGATCGCTCTGGTACCGACGAACGGGCGGTCGAGGATTCCGAGCGTCGCCAGCCCGCGGATCGACTCGACGCCGTCACCGTCGCTCGCGTCCTCGCGCTCGACTCGGGCCTCGACCGTCCCGTGGCGGTACGTCACCTCGTCGACCGGTACCGCGCCCGACCCGACGAGCGCCGCCGCCGTGCCCGCGACGGTTCCGTCGACGGGCGTGGGGACGACGTTGTTCGTCCCGGTCGAGACGCTGACGACGGGGACGTCGCCGATGCCGCCGGCGAGATCGCGGTTGGTGCCGTCGCCGCCGAGGACGACCGCGACGTCGGCCTCGTCGGCGAAGCGTTCGGCCGCCCGCTGGGTGTCGCGTCCGGACGCCGTCACCGTCATGTCGAGGAGTTCGACGTCGAGGTCGGCGGGCGCGTCGTCGACGAGCGCGTTCGCCAGTCCGGTGGTGTCGGGCATCAGCGACACGCGGACGTCGTCGACGACGGTGAGTCCTTCGAGGACGCACTCGGCCGTCCGGCGCTTGGCGTAGTTGTCGCTGACGCTCGCACCGCCGGTCAGTCGGCGGATGTCGCGGCCGGCGGCCGGGTTGACGACGAGTCCGACCGTGGTCTGTGCGCTCCCGGTCACACGATCCGCCGGATGGCCGCCTCGACGTCACTCCCGTGCGGCAGCACCTCGTTCTCCAGTTCCGGACTGAACGGGATGTGGACGTCGGCGACGCCGACCCGTTGGATCGGCGCGTCGAGGCTGAAGAACGCGTTCTCCATCACGCGCGTCGCGACCTCGGCGTGCGTCCCGTACGAGAGCGGACTCTCGTCGGCGATCACCAGCCGTCCGGTCTTCTTCACGCTCTCGACGAGCGTGTCCGTGTCCAGCGGGTAGAGCGACCGGAGGTCGATGACCTCGGCGCTGACGTCGCCTTCGAGCTCCTCGGCCAGGTCGAGCGACTCGCCGACCATCCGCTGGGTGGCGACGACGGTGACGTCTGACCCCTCGCGTTCGACCTTCGCCTGGCCGAGCGGGATGGTGTAGTCCTCGTCGAGCGGCACCTCGCCCGTCTGCTCGTAGATCATCTTGTTCTCGAAGACGAACACCGGGTCGTTCGAGCGGATGGCGGACTTCAGGAGTCCCTTGGCCGCTCGGGGCGTGCCGGGCGCGACGGCCATCACGCCGGGGAAGTGGGCGAACCAGGTGTGGAGCGTCCCCGAGTGCTGGCTGGCCGCGCCCATCCCGCCGCCCTCCGTCGTCCGGACGGTGACGGGCATCTCGGTCTTGCCCCCGAACATGTAGCGGTTCTTCGCCATCTGGTTGATGATCTGCTCCGAACAGACGCCCATGAAGTCCGAGAACATGATCTCGACGACCGGGCGCGTCCCCGTCGCTGCGGCACCGACGGCCGCACCCATGAACCCCGCCTCGCTGATGGGGGTGTCGCGGACGCGCTTCTCGCCGAACTCCTCGACGAGGCCGCCGGTGACCTCGAAGACGCCGCCGAACTCGCCGACGTCTTCGCCCATGACGAAGACGTCCTCGTCGCGTTCGAGCTCCTCGCGGAGTGCGAGACGGATCGCCTCGCGTACCGTCATCTCCTCTGTCTGTGCCGGGCTGGAACCTGCTCTGCTTTCGGTGCTCATTGTCGGTCACCTCCGTCGGTCCGCATCTGCGCCGCGAACTGGTTGATCTCCGGGACTGTCGCGCTGAACATGTCCTCGTACGCTTCGCTCGGGTCGGGGTAGGAGGCCTCTTTGGCCTCAGCGGCCGCCTGCTCGATCTGGTCGTCGATCTCCGACTCCAGCTCGTCGAACTCCTCTTCGGTGATGGTGCCCGCCTCGATCAGTCGCTGCTTGAACGACTCGATGGCGTCGCGGTCCTGCCAGACGGCGACGTCCTCCTCCGTCCGGTAGGGCTGTTGGTCGCCCTCGAAGTGACCGCGGTACCGGTACGTGTCGGCCTCGATGAACGTCGGCCCCTCGCCGTCGCGGGCGCGTTTTCTGGCCTCGCGAACCGCCTCGAAGACGGCCGTCACGTCCATCCCGTCGACGGTGAACCCGGGGATGTTGTACGCCTCTGCGGTCTCGCTGAGGTTCTGGACGTTGTGCTGTTTCTCGACCGGCGTTCCCTCCCCGAACTGGTTGTTCTCGACGAGGAACACCGCCGGCAGGTCCCACGTCGCCGCGAGGTTGATCGCCTCGTGGATCTGTCCCTGTGCCACCGCACCGTCGCCGAAGAACGCCAGCGAGACGCCGTCGTCTCCCTTCAGGTGGGCAGTGAGCGCCGCGCCCGTCGCCAGCGGCGGCCCCGCGCCGACGATGCCGTTGGCGCCGAGCATCCCGGCGTCGACGTCTGCGATGTGCATGGACCCACCTTTGCCGTTGCAGTAACCGTCTCGCTTCCCGTACAGTTCGGCCATCATCTCGTCGGGGTCGAGCCCCTTCGCGATACAGTGGCCGTGCCCCCGGTGGGTGCTCGTGATGTAGTCGTCCTCCTCCAACGCCGCACACGCACCGACCGCGACGGCCTCCTCGCCGATGTAGAGGTGAACGAACCCCGGCAGTTCGCCGTCGCCGAACAACTCGCCCGCCTTCGTGTCGAACGCTCGGATCGTCAACATCCGGCGGAGCGCCTCGCGCTGCCCTTCGGGTGACTCTATGTCTATTGCTACCATGACTCGTGTGTCTATCACGATTATCAAGCATCATTGTTTCGGGAAACCTCACGAAGATGACACAGTACGTCCGGAGCGGACGTCGGCTGCAGCAACCCACGCACGACCCCCGAACTCTTTTCGAGCGGCGGCCGCTATCTCCGCCGTGAACGACCGATTCGTCTACTGGGAGGGGAGCGCATGAACATGCTCGTCGACGGCGAGTGGCGGACCGACGCCTACGAGACCACCGACGAGGACGGCGAGTTCGACCGACAGGAGACCTCGTTCCGCAACTGGATCGACGAGGACGGCTTCCCCGCCGAGGCCGGTCGCTACCACCTCTACATCTGCCGTGCGTGTCCGTGGGCCCACCGGACGGCGATGATGCGGACGCTGAAGGGGCTCGAACACGCCGTCTCGCTGTCGCTCGTCGAACCCGTCCGCATCGACGACGGCTGGGAGTTCTCCGAGCAGTATCCCGACCCCCTCTACGGGAAGGAGTACCTCCGCGATATCTACGTGAAGGCCGACGAGGAGTTCACCGGCCGCGTCACCGTGCCGGTGCTCTGGGACGAGGAGCGCGAGACCATCGTCAACAACGAGTCCGAGGAGATCATGCGGATGCTCGACACCGAGTTCGACGACCTCGCCGAACACGACGTCGACCTGTACCCGGAGGGCCACCGCGACGAGGTCGACCGACTGATCGACGACATCTACGACCCCATCAACAACGGCGTCTACCGGGCGGGGTTCGCCGAGTCACAGGACGCCTACGACCAAGCGGTCGGCGAACTCTTCGACGCGTTGGACCACTACGAGAACGTCCTCTCGGAGCAGCGTTACCTCGCCGGCGACGTACTCACGGAGGCCGACCTCGCGATGTTCGCGACGCTCGTCAGGTTCGACCACGTCTACCACACCCACTTCAAGTGCAATCGGCGAGCAATCCACGAGTATCCGAACCTCTGGAACTACACGAAGGAGCTCTATCAGCTCCCCGGTATCGCCCAGACCGTCAACGTAGAGCACATCGTCGAGCACTACTACCGGAGCCACGGCGACGTCAACCCCAAACGACTGGTTCCGGTCGGCCCGGAGATCGACTTCAGCGCCGAACACGACCGCGACCGACTGCCGGGCGGACCGCCAGACGCGCTGTTCGAATAGTCCGACGTGTAGCCCGGACGCTCACTCGGTGAGTTTCGCCGGATAGACGAACGCCTCGGGGTTCGTCCGCGGTCGGACGACGACCCGCTTTCTCTTCCGTGCGTCCGTCAGCAACGCGTCGGCCGTCCGCCGGTCGACGCCCGCGATCGCCCCCAGCGCTCGCAGGAGTTCGTCGCGGCTGACGTCGTGACCGAGTTGCCGCCGCATCGTGCCGACCAGCCCTCGGAGTCCGCCCGCCTCGTACTGGTCGTGCCAACTCGCCGGGTAGGCGCTGACGTGGTCACCGACACGGTAGTAGACGTCGGCGGACCGCCAGTCGGCGTCGTCGACCAGTTTCGCCTCGACGTCGGCGTGCGACCGCTCGACGTCGTACCCCAGCCGTTCGGCGTAGGCGTCGAACAGCGTCAGCGGGATGCCCGGATGCGTCTCCGGATGGTGGCGTTCGATTCCACGGATCAGATGCGGCCCGTGCCACGTCTCGTGCGTCCGCAACTCGGCGAGAACGGCGTCGTCGACGACGTCCGGCCCGGGTGTGTCAGTGCTCACCATGACAGAGAGTACGACGGCAGGCGGTATAACGAGTCGGCCGAACGGCCGAACCACGGGCCGGGAGAACGGCGGACGGCCGAAACGTTTGGGAGGGTGACACTCGAAGGGTGGCGTATATCGATGAACACGACAGACGACGACAACATCGCGACGGCAGTGCTGAACGAGGAGATGGACGTCGCGAGCGCCGTCGAGGCGCTCGGCGAGATGACCGACGCGGAGCTCAAACGCGAACTGCTCTCGGCAGCTATCGTCGGCGGGGCCACCCTGCTCGAACGCCGACGGAGCTCCTCGGACGACGAGAGCGAGAGCGGGGCCGCCGACGCAACCGCGAACGCCGACCGGTCGACGGCCGTCGACGTCGAGGCGGTCGAAGGCGAGTCGGCCGACACCGACGCCAGCCCCGACTCGGCGGACGAGGAGGACGCCGACTCGGGGTCCAGACTGGTGACGCTCCCCCGCTTGGCACTCGTCGGCGTCGCCGCCGGTGGCGCGTACGCCGCGATGAAGTACCGCCGTCGCAGCCAGTCCGACACGAGCCAGGCGACCTTCGAGGACGTGACCGACGACGTCGACGAGGAGACCGACGCCGGTGGCCACGAGGCGGACGTCGACGACGAGACCGACGAGAGCAGTAAGACAGACGAGAGCAGTGAGAGCGACGAGAGCGACGCCGGCGGAAACGAGGCCGGTCTCGACGCCGACGCCGACGATACGGATACGGACACGGACGAGGACGACACGGAGACCGAGACCGACGAAGACGACGACGAAGACGAGCAGTAACCCAACTGCAGCCGCCGAACGTCTCTTTCTTCGCGATGCAGTCATAGGCGTCGAGCCACTAGTTCGACTGTGACGAACCGACTGCGACGGTGGTTCGCCGGAGCGACGCCGTCGGCCCGCCTCGTCGACTGGACGCTCCTCGTCCTCGTCGGCTTCCTGGTCGGGTCGGGACTGCTGAGTCTCACGGTCGGCGACCCGTCGGGTGCGGTCGTCTTCTGGGCGCACGGCGTCGCCGGCGTGGCGCTCGTCGCCGTGGTCGGTCTCAAACTCTGGCGCGTCCGTGATCGACTCACCGACCGCCGACTGCGAACGAGCGCGACGTGGCTGTCGGTCGGACTCACCGTCGTCACCGTCGGCGCGCTGGCGACGGGGCTGTTCTGGGTGTTCGGCGGCGACTTCCGACTGCTGTACTGGGGCGCGCTGAACGTCCACATCCTGTTCGGACTGCTCGTCGTCCCGTCGCTCCTCGCGCATCTCTGGACGCGTCGGACGCTCCCCGGCTTTCGCCGCCCGCGGCGGACCGACGTCGACGGCCGCCGCGACGCGCTCCGGTACACCGGCCTGTTCGTCGGCGGCGCGCTGCTCTGGCGTGGCCAACAGGTCGTCAACCAGGCGTTCGAGACCACGGGTGCGACGCGGCGGTTCACCGGGTCGAAACCGGTCGAGGGACCGACGTTCCCGGTCACGAGTTGGGTCGCCGACGACCCCGACCCGGTCGACCGCGAGGCGTGGCGACTCCGCGTCGACGGTCTCGTCGCCGACCCGCTCGAACTACGGATGGAAGAACTCGACGGCGGGAGCGAACGCCGGGCGCTGTTGGACTGTACGAGCGGGTGGTACACCGTCCAAGACTGGCGTGGCGTCCGCGTCGGCGACCTACTGGACGAGGCCGGTGTCGACGAGACGGGGCGGTGGGTGCGGTTCCGATCGGTGACGGGCTATCGGTGGAGTCTCCCGCTCGCGGAGGCCCGCGACGCCCTGCTCGCGACTCACGTCGCGGGCGAGCGACTGAGCCACGGTCACGGCGCGCCGCTGCGACTCGTCGCCCCGGGCCGACGGGGGTTCCAGTGGGTCAAGTGGGTCGAGGCCGTCGAGGTCAGAGACCGACGCGACCCGGCACAGTGGGTCGTGACGCTGATCTCTGGCTTCGACTGAGGTTCCTCACCCGTCTCGTCCCCCACCGTCACGAATCGCACGCTCGGCGGCCGCGAGCGCCGCCTCGCGGTCGAACTCGTCGACGATCCGCTGTAACTCCTCGCGGGACGCGTCGGCGAGTTCGCGGGCGTGCCGGGTCACGTTCGGCACGGCACGGACGATGTTGTCGACGATGGGGACGTCGGCGGCCTGCGCCGACCGCGACATCGGGTTGAGGTCGACGACGATCTCGACTTTCCCCATCGCCGCCAGCGCCTCCGCGCGGTCGCCGTCCTCCAGCGGGACGAGGACGACGTCGGCGTCGCCGATGCCGTCGCTGTCGACCTTCGCGCGCTCGTGCGAGAGGTTCGGGATGCGACCGTCGGCGGTGAGCCCCTTCACCTCGTCGGCACCGTGCTCGCGCAGGTGGTCGACGATGGCCTGCATCCGTTCGTCGGTCCGGTTGAAGAGGTTCACCTCGAGCGCCGCGCCGGTCGCCTCGGCCAGTTCGACCAGCTCGCCGGGGACGAGCGCGGCGACGTTGCCGTTCACCGAGAGCACTGCGTGCTCGGCCAGCAGCAGTTGGGCGGCGGCCGCCCGTTCGGCGGCGTCGGCGCTCGGGATGGTTCGCTCGCCGAGCAGGTAGTCGAACGCCTCGCCGCGACCCTGCGCGATGAGTCCCTGTCGACTGGTGATGCCCTTCTCCACGCCGTCTTCGATACGGTGTCGGGTGAGCAACGACTCGTATCGCGGGTGGTCTTCGGGGACGTCGATGTCGCTCATACCCCGAGTGAGACGCCGGGACTGAAAAAGCCGCAGGAACCCTCGCTTCCCGTCGTCACCGGAGCGTCGCACCCGCCGGGTGGGCTCGACAGGAGACCGCGTCGTAACCCGCATCCGAGAGGCCCGACCCGAACGCGAACACGGTTCGGCCGAGCATCGCCATCGACGCCTCGCCGCCGGTGTCGCTGACCGCGCGGATCGCCTCGGTCACCTCGTCGGTCAGGAGACCGGCCTCGCGGGCGAACCGTCGGGAGGCGTACATGAACTGCGTGAGAGTCGGTTCGCGGACGAGCCGGGCGAGCGCGTCCTCTCCGGCGGCCGACAGTCGATCGGTGTCACCCGAGAGCACGTCTTCGGTCGAGAGTTCGCCGAACGTGACGTACTCGACGGCGGGTCGGGCGGGGACGCCGTCGAGTCGCCCGTAGCCGGGTGCGCCGGGGTCGAGCCGGATGGGGACGCCCCCGCGGGCCTGTGCGACGACGTCGCCGAGCCCCGTCCCCGACTGCACCTCCGCGACGTGTGCGAGCGCCGTAAGTTCGTTCTCCGAGCGGCCGCAGTCGAAGACGACGTTGGCGGCCAGCGCCGTCCCGAGCGCCATCGCGCCCGAGACGCCGAACCCCGCGCCGAGCGGGAGCGACGTCTCGGCGCGGACGGCGGCGTCGACGCCGAGTGCGTCGAGGACGCGTTCGACGGGCGGCATCGAGACGGCGTCGCCGTCGAGTTCCAGTGCGGTCGCCCCGTCGCTCGGCCGGACAGTCACCTCGACGCCGTGTGAGAGCGTCACGCCCGCGCCACGGGAACCCGCCTTCACCGGTTCGTCGGCCGGATGGGCGCTGAAGAAGCCGGTGACGTGGCCGGGGACGAACGCCGTGGCTTCGTCGGTCATCGTCGACAAGGAGTAGAGGGGACCGATTAACGGTTGTTATCTCCGCCCGAGCAGAGGGCAGCGTTCGTGGGTCGCCGAGGCTCCTCGGTCGTCTGCTGTCGCGTCGTAGAGGGTCACTCGCCGACGAGATGGACGCGGGCGTTGGGGTGTTGGTCGGCCGATTCGGCGACGACCCCCTCCTCGCGGAGGTCGGCCAGTCGCGCCCGTGCCTCGCGCCACCGGAGGTCGCTCAGGACGCTCGCCGCGTTCACCAGCAGCGTCTCGGGGACGCCGGTGTCGGGACCGCCGCTGTCGAACTCCCGGTTATCGTCGAGGTCGGCGGCGATCAGTTCGAGATAGCGCGTCAGATCGGTCTCCCCGGCGAGTTCGTCGTGCCAGTACGCCGGGAGGACGCTCACGCGCCCGTCGCCGACGTCGTAGAGCGTGCCGGAGCCGAACCAGGTCCCGCTCGTCGTCGCGTCGGCCGCCCAGCGGTAGCTGTCGGTCAGCCGCTCTTCGATGGCGGGTCGGATCTTCTCCGGTTTCACGGGGGCGTCCTGCGCGGCCAGTTTCTCGGCGTACGCCTCGACCCGGTCGACGGCGACGCCGCGACCGACGTCGGCGTCGTGGCGCTCGATGAGGAGGACGAGATCGTCGACGAGCAGTTTCTCTCCGCGGTCTCCCGCCTCCGCGAGCACGTGGTCGTTGAACTCGGACATACCCGACGTAGGGACCAAGACGGAAAAAGCGACGTGGCCGTCGAAACGGCGGAGTCGACGGGCCGTCGGCGCTTTTAGACCTGCTCTCGCTCTCGTTCGCGCTCGCGAGCGACGTGTTCGCTCGCGTCGGCGACGCTCTCGGTCTCGAGCAGTCGCTCCAGTCGCCGCTCGAACTCCGCCTCGTCGAGCTCGCCGCGGGCGTACCGAGCGCGGAGCGTCGCCAGCGCGTCGGAACGCTCGTCGGGGACGTCGACCGCGTCGGCGTCGCTCGTCTCCCGCCTGCGTTCGTACAGTTTCGTGAGCGCGAGCGCCGCGGGGAGCACGCCGGCGAACCCGACGGGGAAGGCGATCCAGAACCACGGGTAGCCGACCGCCAACAGGCCGAAGCCGACGAGGAAGACGAGGGCGACGACGACGCCGGCGACGAGTTCCTGCAGCGGCGTGTCGTCGTCCGGTCCGCCGTCGGCACGGAGGGGGGACGGTCCTCGATGCATACGCGTAGTGTCGGCCGTGAGAAGCATAAACGCACCGCGGCGGTGCGACCGTTCGTCGGTCTGTCGCCTCACGGCGACAGGCGCTGATGGTCCCGCGGGAACTCGGTCGCAAATCGGCGATTTGCTCCCTGTTCCCACTCGAGTACAGCGGCCTCGCCTTACGGCGAGAGCCGCTGACGGTCTCGCGGGAACAACACGGCCTCGCGGATGTTGCCGAGGCCGAGCATCGTCATGATGAGCCGCTCGCCACCGAGGCCGAAGCCGGCGTGCGGGGGCATCCCGTACTTGAACATCTTCGTGTAGTAGTCGAACGACTCGGGGTCGAGCCCCTGCTGCTCGAAGCCTTCGACGAGCTGTTCGTAGCGGTGCTCACGCTGACCGCCCGAGACGAGCTCCATCGTCGGGTGCATCATGTCGAACCCCGTCGAGAGCTGCTCGTCGTCGTCGTGGTCCTTGATGTAGAACGGCTTGATCTCGCTGGGCCAGTCGGTGATGAAGTAGTGACTGCCGACGTCGTCACCGAGCGCCTTCTCGCCCTCGGTCGGGAGGTCGTCGCCCCAGACGAGCTGTTCGTCGAGCTCGCCCGTCGCGTTGATGCGCTCGATGGCCTCCTCGTAGCTGAGACGCGGGAACTCGCCCTCGGGAACCTCGAACTCGTCTTGCAGGTCGAGCGCCTCCAGCTCTTCCTCGCAGTTCTCGGCGACTGCCTCGTAGGCCGCCTTGACGACGGCCTCACAGACGTCCATCGCTTCCTGGTGGTCGGCGAACGCCGACTCGAAGTCGATGGAGGTCGCCTCGTTGAGATGTCGCGGCGTGTTGTGCTCCTCGGCGCGGAAGATCGGACCGATCTCGAAGACGCGTTCGAGCCCGGAGCCGACCATCAGCTGCTTGAACAGCTGCGGCGACTGGTTCATGAACGCTTCCTTGCCGAAGTAGGTGATGGGGAACAGCTCGGTGCCGCCCTCGGTCCCCGTGGCGACGATCTTCGGCGTGTTGATCTCGGTCGCGTACTGGCTGCGGAACTCCTCGCGGGCGGCGCGGAGCACCTCCGCGCGGATCTCGAAGATCGCCTTCACCTCGTCCTTCCGGAGGTCGAGCGTCCGGTTGTCGAGTCGCGTCGAGAGTTCGGCGTCGACCTTCCCGGAGGGGTCGAGCGGGAGTTCGGGGTCGGCGTCGGCGAGCACCTCGACCGACTCGGGCGTGACCTCGACGCCCGTCGGCGCGCGAGGCTCCTCTTCGACGCCGCCCTCGACGACGACGACGCTCTCGCGGTGGACGCCGAGTCCCGTCTCGACGAGTTCCTCGTCCATCTCGTCTTTCTCGAACTTGACCTGGATCTTCCCCGACTTGTCTCGGAGGATCAAGAAGGCGATGCCGCCGAGGTCGCGGATCTCGTGGACCCAGCCGGCGACTTTGACGTGGTCACCGGGTTCGGCGTCTGCGGTGTACGTTCGGTCCTGCATGTGTGCTCGTTTCATCGTACGGGGCTTAAAAACGGTCGATTCGACGGCGTTGCGCTCTCCGGACTCATTCATCAACGTTCGTTACGGAGAGGACAATTACGCAACGAGACCGGCTACTTTATCTTGATTCAGCAGATAAAATCCAGTAGAGAGTCGATTCGTTATGAATCACGACAGAGCCCTCGACGACGGGAGGACAGTCACCACATCACTCGCCCCGGCGTTCGGAGAGCCGCCAGAGCGGGGAGGTGAGACGTAGTGCCGAAGAGCCTCGAACGCGACCTGGGGCTGTTCTCGGTGCTCGCGATCAGCATCGGTGCGATGATCGGCAGCGGCATCTTCATCCTCCCGGCGCTCGCCGCCGACATCGCCGGGCCGGCGGTGGTGCTCGCGTATCTCATCGCCGGACTGCTGGTGGTGCCGGCGGCGCTCTCGAAGGCCGAGATGGCGACCGCCATGCCCGAGTCGGGCGGCACGTACCTGTTCATCGAACGTGGGATGGGACCGTTGCTGGGAACGGTCGCCGGTGCGGGGACGTGGTTCGCGCTGTCGTTCAAGGGCGCGTTGGCGCTCGTCGGCGGCGTCCCGTATCTCATCTATCTGTTCGACGTCCCACAGAGCATCACGACGCCGCTGGCGTTGGCGCTCGCAGCGCTGCTCGTCGTCGTCAACGTCTTCGGCGCGAAGCAGACCGGCCAGTTGCAGGTCGCCATCGTCGCCGTGATGCTCGTCGCGCTGGGGTGGTTCGCGGTCGGCGGCGTCCCGAGCGTCGAGACGGCGTACTACGACGGCTTCTTCGACAGCGGTGTCGGCGGCATCCTCGAGGCGACGGGGCTGGTGTTCGTCTCCTACGCGGGCGTCACGAAGGTGGCGAGCGTCGCCGAAGAGATCGAAGACCCCGGCAAAAACATCCCGCTCGGCATCCTCGGGTCGCTCGCCTTCACGACGGTGCTGTACGTGCTCATCGTGTTCGTGATGCTGGGCGTCACCGAACCGGGGTCGCTCAGCGACTCCAGCGCACCGATGGCGGTGGCGGCCGACGCGGCCCTCGGGACGGTCGGCGTCCTCGCCGTCGTCGTCGCCGCGCTGCTCGCACTCGTGAGCACGGCCAACGCGGGCGTGCTCTCCTCCTCGCGGTACCCCTTCGCGATGAGTCGGGACAACCTCGCACCGCCGTCGCTCGGTGAGATCAGCGACCGGTTCGGCACCCCCAGTGCCTCCATCACCGTCACCGGTGTGGTGCTCCTCCTGCTCATCGCGTTCGTCCCCATCGCGGACATCGCGAAGTTGGCGAGCGCGTTCCAGATCCTCGTGTTCGTCCTCGTCAACGTCGCACTTATCGCGTTCCGCCGCGGCGCGATGAAGTACGAACCCGAGTTCCACGCGCCGCTGTACCCGTGGGTCCAACTGTTCGGCGTCGGCAGCGGCCTCATCCTGCTCACGCAGATGGGGACGGTCCCGCTCGTCGGTGCCCTCGTCATCACCGTCGTCGGCGTCGCGTGGTATCTCGCGTACGGGCGGAGTCGCGTCGACCGCGAGGGGGCCGCCGTCGACGCCATCCGGCGCGAACTCGGCAGTCAGGCCGTCGAACGCACTCGTGAGGCGGTCACGCCCGCGACCGGCGGCTACGAGGTGCTGGTCGCCGTCCCCGAAGAGATGACCCGCTCGAACGAGCGGACGCTCGTCGAGGTCGCGGCGGACCTCGCTCGCCCGCAACACGGGAGCGTCTCCGTGGTTCGGTTCGACCACGTCGCAGACCAGGTGCCGCTCGACGCCGCGACGGCGCAGTCGCCCGAGGACGTCGAGTTCGAGGAACGGACCGACGCGATGACGGACGACTTCGACGTCCCCGTTCGCGTGAGCGAGGTCGTCAGCCACGACACCCGACACGCGCTGGCCCACCACGTCGAGTCGACCGACGTCGACGTGCTGGTGATGGAGACCGAACCCGACGGGCTCCGGGAGCGACTGTTCGGCTCCGACGTCGAGTGGGTGCTCGCACACACCGACTGCGACGCGGTGATCGTCGACGCCGCTGGCTCGACCGACGCCAGCGACCTGTCGACGAACGGCGAACTCGACGTCGACGACGTCGGTCTCGGTCGGGTCGACGTCGTCTCGGTCGTCACCGACGAGGGGCCGTACGACTCGGCGAAGGTGGCGATCGCGGACGCGATCGCGACCGCACACGACGCGGAGGTCCGCTTCGAGTACGTCGTCGACGAGTTCGGCTCAGACGGGCAGCGACGGGCCATCGACGACTACCACGCGGAGATCGCGAGTCTCTGTTCGTCGCCCGTCCGGACCGGGTTCCTCCGCCCCGACGGTGGCGCCTCCGATCTCGAGACCGGCGAGACCGACCTCTTGGTCACGGGAAGCGACTCCGTCTCCGTCGCCGTCGACTGCCCCTCGGTGCTCGTCCGTCCCCGCGAGGAGACGACGCCGGGGTGGCTCGGCCGCAGACTCGAACGAAAGCTGCTCTAGGGAACGCAAACGCTTTCAGCGACCGGGCCACCTGACAGGGTATGCCGAACCGCGAGTTGGACGAACTCGACCGGTACATCGTGTACCGCCTCCAGCAGGACGCACGGAGTACGTCGGCCGCAGAGATCGCAGAGGACTACGGCGTGTCGCCGAGCACGGTTCGGAACCGGATCGGCCGCCTCGAGAGCGACGGCGTCATCCAGGGGACGCATCTCGACATCGACTACGAACTCGTCGGCTACCAGCTGTTCACGATCATCTTCTGTACCGCGCCGATCCCGAAGCGCGAGCAGCTCGCACGCGAGGCGATGGACGTCCCCGGCGTCGTCTCCGTCCGCGAACTGATGACCGGCGAGGAGAACCTCCACGTCGTCGCCGTCGGCCGCGACAGCGACGACCTCAGCCGCATCGGACGCGACCTCTCGAAACTCGGCCTCGAGATCGTCGAAGAGGAGTTGGTCCACAACGAGTACACCTGTCCGTTCTACTGGTTCGGACAGGACGAGGACTCGACGTCGCCCGGAGAGCAACCGGAGTCGGGTCCGGACTCGAACGGCGCGTAGCGAACGCGAACTGACCCTGGCTCGGGACTCCTCTCGGGAGTCGGCGACGTGGCCGACGATCGACCGCCGCTCAGGGTTCGGCCAGTTCCGCGTGGGCGTCGGTGACGCCCTCGACCGTCTCTCGGACCGCGTCGACGCCCTCGTCGTGCAGGAGGTTGCCGACGACGACGACGTCCGCGTTGCTTCCCATCTCGTAGGCCGTCTCGTAGTCGTGGATGCCGCCGCCGTAGAACAGCGTCGACTCCTCCAGCGCGTCGTGGGCGGCCCCGACCTTCTCGGGGTCGCCGTAGGTACCGGAGTACTCGACGTAGACGATCTCCTGACCGAACATCTTCTCGGCGACGCGGGCGAAGGAGGCGACGTCGTCGGCGTTCTGGTCGCAGTCGGCCTCGGTGTACTCGGCGACCGAGGAGTCGGGGTTGAGCACGATGTACGCCTCGGTGTGGGTGCGGTCCCAGTCGAGACCGTCCTCGATACGGACCCACTCTTTGTGCGCGCCGGTGACCCAGAAGGAGTCCTTGGCGTTGAACACCGTCGGGATGAGATAGCCGTCGAGGGCGTCGTCGTCGATGACGACGCCGGGGTTCGACGGCTCCTGATAGATGGGGACGTCGTACTTCGCGCAGGCGTCGACGACGCGTTCCATCTTCTCTTCGGTCATGTCGAGCGTGCCGCCGATCTCGAGGGCGTCGGTGCCGGTCGCACAGACGTCCTCGAACGTCTCGCCCTCCACGAGCGACTTGTCCGGGTCGATCTTGGTGATGTGGTCCCAGTCTGTCCAGGGAGTAGTCATTGGGGGCTATACTCCGTGAGGGGATGAAAAAGGGTGCGAATCGGTGAGTGGTGCGGTAGCGACGCTCAGTCGGCAGAGAAGCCGTGGAGTGCGCGGTGTTCTCGCAGGAACAGCCGAGCCGGGTGTAACGTCTCACGGTTCGGGAGGTACAGGTCGCGGTCTTGGAGCTGGACGAACTCCTCGTAGCCGGGTTGGTCAGGTTCGTCACGGACAAGTACCTCGTACTGGTCACGGATCGACAGCCACCCGTTGTCGAACGCCCAGTGGTGGAGTTTGCAGAGAGCGAGCCCGTTTCTGATGTCTTCGCGGCCGTTCTCGCTTCGGGGGTAGATGTGCGCCGCCTCGACCTCCGGGTAGCCCGTCGGTGACCGACGCTCGGCCCCACAGATCGCGCAGTGGTAATCGTAGGCTTGCTTGACTCCCTTCCGGAACGCCGACGAGCGCGCCCGTCGATACGTCTCGGTGTATTGGGTGTTGTCCTCTCTCAACTCTGGTGTCTCGTGCGCTCGCTGGTAGAGGTGGCTCTCGGCGTCGTCGTAGCCGGTCGACTGTCCGTCGATCTCGTAGTGTCGACGTACTCCAGCACGCTCCCGTACTCGTGTTTGATGCTCCGCTTTCCAGTGTCGTTCAACCGCATGAAGTTCTGCGGATGCCCACGACTGTGACCGGCATGTTCGTGATGGAGATTCGTGCTGTCGATGTCGACCTCCCGTACATCCGAGAGATACATCACGTACGGCCACAGGTCGTCCATGTTGTTGCGGAGCGAAAGGTCGTAGTCGGTCCACAGGGCTGCCGCGAGGTTCGGGTTGCGCTCGGTCGTCAGAACCGTCGCAGCATACTGGTACCGGTGGTCGCCAGTGTAGAAGAGAATTACGTCACCGTGGCGCATCTGTGAGACGTATTTTTCGCCACCGGGCGATACTCCCCAGATAGCAACGCGGTCGCCGAAGTCCTTCTCGGTGAACGGCCGATAGAGCGACTGGTCAACACCGTCGATGACCGTGTCCCGGAGATGTTTCTGTGCGTGTGTGTTGCTACACGGAGCCAAGAACACGTTTCCCACGTCACTCATCAATGGTACGATTGATACTCAGAGTATTGTTAATTCTTATGTTAGAGAAGCATGTTCCACCAGCGTTGGTGGCCGATTTCGTCTTGGCGCGAACTGCGTATGCGTGGGGATGAGCGACCGAACGTAGCGAGTGAGCGAATCGGTTGGAGAGAATGTGGCTGTGGTGGAACTTTCGTGTATGCTCTGGCAGTTGCACAGAAGTGTTACAAAAGGTGTACGATAAGCCAACAATGGCGAAGCAGGCTACCGACTCAGATTCGTCTCCTCAATCCGCACTCGCCTGCCACTTCCGCACCGTGTCCGCCCCCACGCCGTCGACCTTCGCCGCGAGGTCGTCGGCGTCGGTCTCCTTCAGACCGGCGACGTCCTCGACGCCGGCCGCCTTCAGTTTCTCGGCGGTCTTCTCGCCGATCCCCTGGATCGACTCCAGCTCCGACCCACCCGCTTGACGGGCCTGATACTCGCGGTAGTTGCAGATGGGACAGCCGAGCTCCCACGGCTCGTCACCCGAGTGGACGACGAGATGCGGCAGCCCGTGTTCCTCACACTCCTCGTCGGTGACTTCGATCTCGCCGCGCCGGGGCAGCGGCAGCGAGTAGTCGCAGTCGGGGTAGCGCGTACAGCCCACGAGCCGCGACCCCGAACGAAGTTGCTTGATCGCCAACTCGCCGCCGTGTTCTTCGCCACACTCGGGACAGACGCCGATCACCTCGTCCTCCTGTTCGTCGGCCTCGTCGGCCTTGCACTGCGGACAGCCGTGAGTGAACGTCTTCCGCCCGGCGAGCATCTTCACCTCGTGGAGGTCGTGCTCCTCACAGACGTCGTCGAGGATGAGCGGCTTGCCGGTCGACGGCAGCGGGAGGGTGTAGGTGCAGTCGGGGTAGCCGTCACAGCCGACGAAGTACGAGCCGTGTCGGGACTTCCGAATGAGGAGGTCCTCGCCACACTCCGGACACGGCCCGAGCGTCTTGTCCGCCTTCAGCGACTCCTTGAGCTGCGACCCCAGCTCCTCGCTGTTCTCCATCAGTCCCTCGAACACCTGCTGGAGCATCTCGCGGGACTCGTCGGTGACGTCCTCGTAGTCGGCCTCGCCGTCGGCGATGGCGAGCATGTCCTCTTCGAGTTGGGCGGTCATCTCCTCGCTGACGATGAGGTCGGCGAAGTCCTCGCCGGCCTCGACGACGGCCCGCGCCAACCGCGTCGGCTTCGGCGGATCCGACTCGATGTAGCCGCGGTCGTAGAGCTTCTGGATGACGTCGTGACGGGTCGCCTTCGTCCCGATCCCCATCTGTTCCATCGTCTCGATGAGTCGCGACTGACCGTAACGCCGCGGCGGCTGGGTCTGCTTGGCCTCGATGCGGGTGTCGGTGACCGCGAGCTCCTCTCCCTCCTCGACGTCCGGCACGAAGCTCTCGGTGTTGTTGAAGTACGGGTAGACGGCGTGGTAGCCCTCCTCGATGAGGCGTTTCCCGTTCGCCTTCAACGAGAGACCGGCGACGTCGCCGACGACGCGCAGATGTTCCCACTTCGCGGCCTCCGCGACCGTCGCGAAGAAGCGCCGGACGACGAGTTCGTACACTTCGCGTTCGTCCTCCGAGAGGTCGGAGGCCGAGGGAAGTTCGCCGGTCGGGTGGATCGGGGGGTGGTCGGTGGTCTCCTTCTCGCCCGTGGTCGGTTCGATCTCCTCCTGTTCGAGCAGCGACTCGGCGTCCTCACCGAACTGCCGACTCCCGGTGAACGCGTCGAGCAGTTCCCGCGGGTCGAGGTCCTCGGGGTAGTGCGTGTTGTCCGTCCGCGGGTAGGTGACGTAGCCGGCCGTGTAGAGGTCTTCGGCGATGCTCATCGCCCGCTGGGCGGAGTAGCCGATAGAGCCGGCGGCGCGGATGAACTGCGTCGTGTTGAACGGCGCGGGCGGTTCGTCCGTCCGCGTCCGTCGACGGACGGAGGTGACCGTCGCAGTCGACTCGCTCTGGAGCGTCTCGTAGGCCTCCTGTGCGGCGTCTTCGTCCCAGACGCGTTCGGCCTCGTTGCCGTCCTCGTCGAGATAGAAGTACTGCGCCTCGAACGATTCTTGGTCCTTCTGCAGGTCGGCGAACAGTTCCCAGTAGTCCTCTGGGTCGAACGCGTCGATCTCCCGCTCGCGGTCGACGATGAGCTTCAGCGTCGGTCCCTGTACCCGTCCGACCGAGATGAAGTCGTTGCCGAGCTGCCGGGCCGACAGCGAGAGGAAGCGCGTGAGCGCCGCCCCCCACACGAGGTCGATCACCTGTCGTGCCTCGCCAGCAGCGGCCAGATCGAAGTCGAGGTCGTCGGGGTTCTCGAACGCCTCGGTCACCTCGCGCTTCGTGATCGAGGAGAACCGTACGCGGTCGACGGGGACCTCCTCGTTGACCTCGCGGACGAGTTCGTACGCCTCCTTGCCGATCAACTCGCCCTCGCGGTCGTAGTCGGTCGCGATGACGACCCGTCCCGCCTTCCGTGCGAGTCGTCGGAGCGCGGCGACGATGTTCTCCTGCGTCGGCTGTTTGTCGATGGGGGCGTCGATGAGTTCGACCGGTTCGACGTCCCGCCAGTCGTTGTACTCCGGCGGGAAGTCGACGCCGACGACGTGGCCGGACAGGCCGATACAGCGCTTTCCACCCCACTTGTAGACGTTGACGCCGTTCATCCGCTCGGCTTCGGCGGACTCGCCGCTGAGGATGTCGGCGATGCGTCTCGCCGCGTTGTCTTTCTCCGTGATGATCAGTTCGGGACCTCGACTCATTGGCCAGCGATAGGCGAAGCGACGGCCTAAATCTTTCGTGCTACGAGCGAGAAAACCGCAAGACAGCGGCGACCCAACGTGCGCGAGCGAGCGTGCATTATGCGTACGGACGTGTGCGGGTGCAACAGGTGTCGTAGATGTCGTCCCGCCGTGTGTGTCGTCCCGTCGTCTCCTCCACGGCGGCCGGTACACCAATGACCTCGGCGGACGCCACTCCGTACGTGTACGACCGCTGGCTCGTCCTCAACCCGACGAGTGGGACCGCCGACCACGTCGACCGCGTCCGTTCGCTCGCCGCCGAGCGAGGCTACCGCGTCGAGGAGACGGAGGCGGAGGGACACGCGGTCGAACTCGCGGCGATGGCCGCCGACCACGACGTCGACGTCCTCGGCGTCGCCGGCGGCGACGGAACGCTCAACGAGGTCGTTCGCGGTCTCGTCGCCGGCGACGGCCTCGACGACGTGACGGTCGGCGTCGTCCCGACGGGCACCGAGAACCTGTTCGCGCGAAACGTCGGCGTCACCGACGTCGAGCAAGCGTTCGACGTGCTCGACGGGGGCGAGCAGCGGCGAATCGACCTCGGCGTCGCCGACGACACACCGTTCCTCATCTCCTGTGTCGCCGGGCTGACCGCGGAGGCGAGCATCTCGACGTCCAGCGAGTTGAAAGAGCGGTTCGGGTCGCTGGCGTTCGCCATCACTGGCGTCCAGGAGGCGACGGACTTCGACGGCCTCCACATCGACCTCACGGCCGTCTCGAACGGCGAGGAACGGACGTGGGAGGGGGAGGCGCTGGGTGCGCTCGTCGGCAACGTCCGTCGGTTCGCGAGAGAGGGCGGCCAGGCGAACGTCGAAGACGGTCTGTTCGAGGTGGTCGTCATCGAGCAGATGCCGCCGAGTCGCGCGGTCGCGGAGGCCGCCGCCCACCGCGTGTTCGGCCAGGACACGGAGCACGTCCACCACTTTCAGGCGAGTCAGCTGACGCTCGATGCGCTCGACGACGACCCTATCAACTTCAGCGTCGACGGCGAACCGAGTCGACATGACCGACTCGTGTTGCACGACCGGCCGAAGACGCTCTCGGTCTGCGTCGGGCCCGACTACGACCCCGACCCGAGCGACGAGTGAGCGGACGGTAGACGTCGACGTGCTCGGGTCCGGTCCAGCTAGTCGTCTTCGAGGGTCGACGACCGCTCGTCCGCCAACCGAGCGGCGACACGACGGTCGATCGTCTCCTCGAACCACTGTCGAAGCGCGTGGACCATCCACGTCACGACGACGAGCACGCCGGCGAGGAAACAGAGCGCGAGGACGACGAGGTCGGTACCCGACACGTGTTCGAAGATCTCGGTGTCACCCTGTGTGAAGGCGACGGCGGCGGCGAGGAGGAGGACGAACGCGAAGGCGAGAAACAGCGGGAGCGGGGACTCGTTCTCGGGCATCGTAGACACGTGACTGGAGTCGAACAGTGAACCGAAAAACGTGTCGCGTTCGAACATAGCCGCTCGCAACGACACGCCAACAGTGATACACACGCTCGGCGTATGTCGACACATGTCTCACGTTCCCGAACGCGTTGAACTGTTCGTCTGTGCGAGCTGTCAGTCAGCCTACGCAGGCTCGCCCGTGAAGACGGAGACTGGTCACAGCTACGAAGCACCCGACGTGTGCTCAGGATGCGACGGCGAGGAGTTCGTCGCCATCGAGCAGTGGCCGCACTACGAGTCAGAGACGAACCAGTAGTCGTCCGAGCAGGCGGCCGAGCGAGCGTTACTCGTCCAGTCGCTCGCGGAGCAGTTCGTTGACCGTCCCCGGGTCGGCAGAGCCGCGGGACTTCTGCATCACCTGTCCGACGAGGAAGTTGAGCGCGCCGCCCTCGCCGGCGTGGTAGTCGTCGACGGCGTCGGGGTTCTCCTCGATAGCTTCGTCGACGAAGCCGCCGATCTCGTCGTCGTCGGCCTTTCCTAACCCTTCTTCCTCGATGACGCTGTCGGGGTCGACGTCGTCGTCGAGCATCCGCCGGAGGACGACCTCCTCGGCGTTCTTCGTCGTGATGTCGTCTTCGGCGACGAGTGCGACGAGTCGCTTGAACTCGTCGAGACGGTGGGTGATCTCCGTGATCTCCATGTCGCGGTAGTTGAGTTCTCCCAGGAGATTGTCGGCGACCCACGTCGCCGCCAGATCGGGGTCGAACGACTCGGCGACGTCCTCGTAGAAGTCCGCCACCTCCTTCGTCGACGTGAGTTTCGAGGCGGACTCCTCGTCGAGGCCGTACTCCTCGCGGAACCGCTCGCGGCGGGCGTCGGGGAGCTCGGGGATCGGGATCTGCTCTTTCCAGTCCGAAACCTGCAGCGGCGGCAGGTCGGCCTCGCGGAAGTAGCGGTAGTCTTTCTCCTCCTCCTTCGAGCGCATCGAGACGGTGATGCCGCGAGACTCGTCCCAGTGGCGCGTCTCCTGTTCGACGGCACGGCCGCGTTGGATGGCGTTCTTCTGGCGGGTGACCTCGTAGGCCAGCGCCTTCTCCGCACCCTTGTGACTGGAGATGTTCTTGACCTCGGTGCGGTTCGCCGACTCGAGCGTCTCGACGGCGACGTCGCCGTCGTCGTCGACCTCGTCGGCCGGCACCATCGAGATGTTGGCGTCGATACGGAGCGACCCGTCGCGGGTGGAGTCGAAGACGCCGAGATACTCGAGCACCTCTTCGAGTTTCGCGAGGAAGTTCCGCACCTCCTTGGGGCTCCGGAAGTCGGGGTCGGTGACGATCTCCATCAGCGGCGTCCCCGCGCGGTTGTAGTTGACGAGCGTGTAGTCGGCGGTGTCGATGCTGCCACCCTTGTGCTGGAGGCTGCCGGGGTCCTCTTCGAGGTGAGCGCGTCGGATATTGATGACGCGCCGCTCGTCGCGGATGTCGACCGCCAGTCGGCCGTCCTGACAGATGGGGGCGTCGTACTGGGTGATCTGGAAGTTCTTCGGCAGGTCGGGGTAGTAGTAGTTCTTCCGGTGGAACGTCGTCTCTTCGGGGATGTCGGCGTCGAGGGCTTTGCCGATCTTGACGGCCGCCTCGACCGCCCCCTCGTTGAGCACGGGCAGCGCACCGGGGAGTCCGAGACAGACGGGACAGGTCCGGCTGTTGGGCTCTTCGTCGGCCACCGCCGCGGTGGAACAACCGCAGAAGATCTTCGTCGCCGTCTCGAGTTGGACGTGGACTTCCAGCCCGATGACGGAGGCGAGGTCTCGCTGTTCGAGCGCCTGAGCAGTCATTGTCCGGGGTTTGCGTGCCGATGGCTAAAGGCTAACGGGACTGCGGTCGAGAGAACTGACGGCCCCGTATCCTTTTGCTTCCGTCCGTCCACGTTCTCCCCATGGAACCCGTCAGGCGACTCGTCGTCGACCTCCTGAAGCCCCACGACCCCGACATCGTCACGCTCACTCGCCACGTCGCCGCCTGCGACGGCGTCTCGGGCGTGAACGCGGCGCTCGTCGAGACCGACCGCGAGGTCCAGAACCTGAAACTCACCGTCGCGGGCGACGACGTCAACGAGACCGCTGTCTTCGGAACCATCGAGGAGAGCGGCGCGACGGTCCACTCCGTCGACCAGGTCGTCTGCGGGGACGTCGTCGTCGAAGAGAGCGCGACGCCGCAGGACTGACGCGCCGATGCGTCGTCTCGTCTCCCAGTTCCGGTCGCTCCTGCAGGACGAGGAGGTCCGGTCGATCTCCCGGCGCTACTTCATCTCCAACGGGTTCGACGGGACGCTGACGAGCATCGGCGTCGTCGTCGGGTCGCTGCTCTCGGGCGTCCCCGACGGGGCGACGGTCGTCGCCGTCGGCCTCGGGGCCGCCGTCGGCCTGGCCACGTCGGGCGTCTGGAGCGTCTGGGAGATCGAACGCGCCGAGACGCAGGCGGCGATCCTCCGTCTGGAGCGGGCGATGTTGACCGACCTCGACGACACGGCTATCCAGCGGCGGAAGGCCAGCGCTCGGTTGGTCCACGCCGTGATGAGCGGTCTCGGCCCCGTCGTCGGCGTCCTCTTGCCGCTTCTTCCGTTCCTCTTCGAGGGACGAGGGCTGACGATGCTGCAGGCGACCGTCGTCGGCGTCGCAGTCGGCGTCGCCGTCCTGTTCACGTTCGGCGCCTATCTGAGTACGATCTCCCGACAACGGTGGTACGTCGCGGGCGCGCGGATGGGGCTGGCGGGACTCGTCGTCGCGGCCGTCAACTACCTGTTGCCGGGGTGAGCCGACTGCAGAGACGGCTCCGTGGCCGGTCGTGTGACGACGTATCATACATCCCTACTTAACGTCTGACGTACCTTTATACGGCCGGCGACAGGCAGTAGCCCCATGAGCAACCGGGTGGAGGAACTCGAATCGACGGTGAAGGAGCTACAGGCAGCAGTCAACGGGCTGACCGAAGAGCTCGTCGAGACGAAAGAGCGCGTTCGGCAGCTCGAAGAGGAGGTCGGCGTCGACGTCGCGCCGAGTCGACGCGAGCAGCTCGAACAGACGGCCGACGACAGAGAGGTCGAAGAGGATAAAGCCGACGACGCCAAGGAAGGAGACGACGAGGAGGAGTCCAGCGGAAGCGACATCATCGTCGCGTAAGCTCGCGACTTCTCCCCTCGCGAGCAACCAATGCACATCAAAGAGCTCGTCCTCGACGACTTCAAGAGCTTCGGGCGGAAGACCCGAATCCCGTTCTACGAGGACTTCACGGTAGTTACCGGACCGAACGGTTCGGGAAAGTCTAACATCATCGACGGGGTCCTCTTCGCGCTCGGACTCGCCCGTACCCGCGGGATTCGCGCAGAGAAGCTGACCGACCTCATCTACAACCCGGGCTACGACGACGGCGAGGAGCCGCCGGGGACGAAGGAGGCCAGCGTCACCGTCGTCCTCGACAACGGCGACCGGACGCTCGAGCGGTCGCAGGTGGTCAACGCCGCCGGCACGGACAACGTTGGCGACGTCGACGAGATCACCATCAAGCGCCGGGTGAAGGAGACGGAGGACAACTACTACTCGTACTACTATCTGAACGAACGCTCGGTCAACCTCTCGGACATCCAGGACCTGCTGGCGCAGGCCGGCGTCACGCCCGAGGGGTACAACGTCGTCATGCAGGGCGACGTCACCGAGATCATCAACATGACGCCCTACCAGCGACGGGGCATCATCGACGAGATCGCCGGCGTCGCCGAGTTCGACGCGAAGAAGGAGGACGCCTTCGGCGAACTCGAGACCGTCGAAGAGCGCATCGGCGAGGCCGACCTCCGCATCGCCGAGAAGGAAGAGCGGCTCGACCAGTTGCAGGACGAACGTGAGACGGCCCTGGAGTACAAGTCGCTCCGCGAGGAGCGAGAGGAGTACGAGGGCTATCTCAAGGCCGCCGAACTCGAAGACAAGCGCGCGGACCTCGAACGGACGACGACGAAACTCGAGACGAAGGAGTCGGAGCTCGACGAGCTGCAGTCGGTGCTCGACGAGAAACAGGGTCGCGTCACCCGCCTCGACGACGAGCTCGAGGAGCTCAACCGCGAGATCGAGCGGAAGGGCGAGGACGAACAGCTCCGCATCAAATCGGAGATCGAGGAGGTCAAAGGCGAGATCAGCCGTCTCGAGGGCAAGATCGAGACGGCCGAAGAGCGCATCGAGGAGGCCGAGAGCGAGCGCCGACAGGCGTTCGTCGGCATCGACCGCAAGGAGGAGCAGGTCGAGGAGTACGAAGACGAGATCCGCTCCGTCAAAGTCGAGAAGGCCTCCGTCAAGAGCGACGTCCAGTCGAAACAGGTCGAACTCGCCGAGGTCCAAGCCGAGATCGAGAGCGTCGACACCGAGTTCGACGAACTCAAAGACGAACTCGCCGACCGAAAAGCGACGCTGGAGGAGCTGAAGACCGAGAAGAACGACCTCCAGCGCGAGAAAGACCGCCTGCTGGACGACGCGCGGCGGCGCTCCAACGAGATCAGCGAGACGCGCGAGGAGATCGAGACCGCCCGCGAACGCATCCCCGAACTGAAGGCCAAACTGTCGGAGCTCCACAGCGAACTCGACAAGGCCGAGAAGAACAAATCGAAGGTCCAGGGGATCGTCAACGACCTCCGCGACGAGCGCAAGGAGCTCAAAGACGAACTCTCCGACGTCGAAGAGACGATCCGGCGCAAGCAGAGCCAGTACGCCGAGTTGGAGTCGCGTTCGGACGACGGTGGCAACTCCTGGCCGCGTGCGGTGACGACGATCATCAACGCCGAGATGAGCGGCGTCCACGGCGCGGTCGGTCAACTGGGAAGCGTCCCGGGCGAGTACGCCACCGCCTGTGAGACGGCCGCCGGCGGCCGACTGGCGAACGTCGTCGTCGACGACGACGGCGTCGGCTCGAACTGTATCGACTACCTGAAGCGTCGCAACGCGGGTCGGGCGACGTTCCTCCCCATCACGAAGATGGACAACCGGAGTCTCCCGCGGAAACCCAACAGACCGGGCGTCGTCGACTTCGCGTACAACCTCGTCGACTTCGACGGTCGGTACGCGAGCGTCTTCTCTTACGTCCTCGGGTCGACGCTCGTCGTCGAGGACATGGACACCGCCCGCGACCTGATGGGCGACTACCGGATGGTGACGCTCGACGGCGACCTCGTCGAGCGCTCCGGCGCGATGACCGGCGGCTCCGGCGGCGGGTCGCGCTACTCCTTCTCGAAGTCCGGCGAGGGCCAGCTCGAACGCCTCGCCACGGAGATCTCCGACCTCGAGGACCGTCGACAGACGCTGCAGTCGGAAGTAGAGGACGTCGAGGGACGCATCGACGACGTCCGCGACCGACAGGCCGACGCCACCGAGAAGGTCCGCTCGATTCAAGGCGACATCGACCGCGTCGAGTCGGACGTCGAGGAGGCGGAGGCGGAGATCGAGTCGCTCGAGGACCGCCTCGCGGAGCTACAGGACGAACGCGAGGACGTCGACGCCGAGATGCAGTCGCTCGACGAGCAGATCTCGGCGAAGGCCGAGACCATCGCCGACGTCGAGAGCGACGTCGAGGAGTTGGAGACCGAGCTGAAAGACTCGAAGATCCCGGAACTCACCCAGCAGGCCGACGAGATCCGCGACACGGTCGACGAGTTGGAAGAGCGGATGGACGACCTCGACGGCCGACTCAACGAACTCCAGTTGGAGAAACAGTACGCCGAGGACGCCGTCGACGACCTCCACGACACGGTCGAGTCCGCCCAGAACCGCAAGGCGGCCGCCGAAGAGGACATCGAGGGGTACGAGGCGGCGATCGAGGAGCAGGAGGCCGTCCTCGAGGAGAAACGCGAGGCGGTCTCCGACCTCGAAGACGAACTCGCGGAGCTCAAAGGGGAACGCAGCGAGCTGAAGGAGGAACTGCGCGAGGCCAAGAGCGAACGCGACGCCCAGAAGGAGAAGGTCTCCACCGTCGAGTCGCGACGCTCCAGTCTCGAGAGCGCCGTCGAACGGCTGGAGTGGGAGATCGACGAACTCGAGACCGAGGTCGGCGACTACGACCCCGAGAACGTCCCCGACCACGACGAGGTGCAGTCGACCATCGAGCGGCTCACCGAGCAGATGGAGGCGCTCGAACCGGTCAACATGCTCGCCATCGACGAGTACGACGAGGTCAGAGACGACCTCGAGACGCTCCAGGAGGGTCGCGACACGCTCGTCGAGGAGCGAGACGGCATCCGAGAGCGCATCGAGTCCTACGAGTCCCAGAAGAAACAGACGTTCATGACGGCGTTCGACGCCATCAACGACCACTTCCAGGACATCTTCGAGCGACTCTCGGCGGGGACGGGCGAACTCGTCCTCGAGAACCCCGAGGACCCGTTCGAGGACGGGTTGACGATGAAGGCCCAACCCGGCGACAAACCGGTCCAGCGGCTCGACGCGATGTCCGGCGGCGAGAAGTCGCTGACGGCGCTGGCGTTCATCTTCGCCATCCAGCGGCACAACCCGGCGCCGTTCTACGCGCTCGACGAGGTCGACGCCTTCCTCGACGCGGTCAACGCCGAACGCGTCGGCCAGATGGTCGACGACCTCGCGGGCGAGGCGCAGTTCGTCGTCGTCTCCCACCGCTCGGCGCTGCTCGAACGCTCCGAGCGCGCCATCGGCGTGACGATGCAGGAGGACAACGTCAGCGCCGTCACGGGTATCCAGTTGAGCGACCTCGAGAGTACGGAGGTCAGCGCGGATGACTGATCCCCGCGAGAACGGCGACGAGCGGACGAACGGGGCGAACGGTCTCCTCCCCGACGACGTCACCGACGACCTCGCGACCGAGGGTGAGGGCGACGCCGACGCCGACGACGACGAGGTCGAACCGGTCGAACTCCTCGTCCAACTGGCCGAGGAGGGCGAGATCGAACCGTGGGACATCGACATCGTCGCCGTCACCGACGCCTTCCTCGAACGGCTGGACGCGACTGATCTGCGGACCTCCGGTCGCGCGCTGTTCTACGCGAGCGTCCTCCTGCGGATGAAGAGCGACGAACTGCTCTCGCCGGACGACCCCGAACCGGACGAACCGGAGTTGGAACCCTGGGAGATGGCGATGCAGGGCGGCGACCCCGTCGACGACGGCCCTGCGACGAACGGCGACGGGGTCGATCCGGTCGACGCGCTGGAGGCGGAGATGGACCGCCGGCTCGAACGGAAACGCGCCCGCGGGTCGCCGGAGACGCTGGACGAACTCGTCCGCGAACTCCGCGAGGCCGAACGCGGGTCGTGGTGGAAGGAGTCCCGCGAGTACGACACCTCCGACTCCCCGAGCGGGTTCGGGCGGGGGACGCAGACGCTCGACTACCACGCGGCCGACGACTTCCGCCGAGAGGGCGAACCCGACGAGGCAGACGTGACGGGGACCGCCCACGAGGAGGACATCGAGGCGACCATCGACGACGTCGAGGCGGCGCTGGCGACGCAGTACGACGAGGACCGCGACGAGGTGCTGTTCGCCGAGATCCGCGACGCCGGCGGGCGAGCGTTCCAGACGTTTCTCGCGCTCTTGTTTCTCGCTCACCGCGGAGCGGTCCGACTCGAACAGGACGAACTGTTCGGCGACCTCTGGATACAGGATCCGACTGCCGCCGAACGAGACGAGCTCGAAGCGATCGCCGACTGAGCGACCGTTTCGAGACGGCGCTCCTGGTCAGCCCAGCTGTAACCAGTCGGTCTGTATTCCCGGTTCGTGTAACGTCCAGCGCTGTTGCGGACCGGACACCGCCGGGCGCGTCTCGACCCTCGCGTCGAACAGCCGTTCGAAGTCGGCGTCGATCTGCCGACCGACCGACGCCGAGAGGTGGTAGTGGCCGATGCCGTGGGCGGCACGGACGCGCGTGGTCACGACGTGGAGGAACCGGTGTAGCCGCGGATAGGCGACGTCGTCGACGAGCGGATCAAGCGAGTCGAAACAGACGCGGATCTCGCCGGGGTCGGGGTCAGCCGCCTCGAACCGCGTCAGGTGGTCGTGGAGGTGTCGAGCGAGCGTCGACAGCGACGGCTCCGGTCGTGGCTCCAGGCGACTGAACCAGTCGGGCGCGTCGACGGCCGACGCCGTCCCGTGCGGCGTCTGCGGTTCGACGGCCCGCGCGTCCGCCGGCCGGTCGTCCCCGAGAGCGGTGTCGGCGAGCGCCGTCCGCGTCTCGGTACCGGGAACCTCGAGCAGTCCGAATCGGGTCGGGTCGGCGTCGGGTTCCACCCGTTCGTCTCCGTACGTTCTGACGAGGAGTCGGCGGCGGAGCATCGACTCCGACCCCAGCAGCTGGCTGCAGACGGTCGTCTCAGAGGGGTCTGTGAGCACGAGGACGTTCGCACCGCGTCGCTTGAGCGACTGCAGATGTGCATCGAGTCGCTCGACGTCTCCCTCCATCGGCAGATGGTTCTGCGGCCGACTATATAGAACTTCGGAGCGTCCGAAATAATGTCGTGTCGGGCGTCGTCGGCTCCGAGGTCCGTGGAGACGACCGGATACTCAGAGGGAGTATCGTCGGAGTTCAGAGACTCCTCGTCCGGGAACCGATCCACACGAGTCGTGAGGCTAAACGGAGGACTGCGATTGGCTCCGATAACCCCAATCAGTCGTCGAGGTAGTCGCCGACCAGCAGGTCGACGCGCTCGCGGGTCTCCTCGGGGATGGCGTCGGCGGGAGTGTTGACGGTGCCTTCGAGCGACGAGTGTGCGGCGCACTCGTGGTCCTCGGGGAGCGTCCGGATCGCCTCCTCGACGGTCCGTTTGATCGCCTCCTGGTTCCGCTCGGCGTTCTCCAGCACCTCTTCGAGCGTCACCTCGTGGTCCTGTTTCCAGACGTCGTAGTCGGTGACGCCCGCCACGGTCGCGTAGGCGATCTCGGCCTCGCGGGCGAGTTTCGCCTCGGGGACGGCGGTCATGCCGACGACGTCCCACCCCTGCTCGCGGTAGAACTCGCTCTCGGCGCGCGTGGAGTACTGCGGCCCCTCGATGCAGACGTAGGTGCCGCCCCGCTGGACGTCCGCGTCGGTCGCCTCTCCGGCCGCTTCGGTGAGGTGGTCGACGAGTTCGGGCGCGTACGGTTCCGTGATCGGCTGATGGACGACGATACCGTCGCCGAAGAACGTCGACGTCCGGTGTTTGGTCCGGTCGAAGATCTGGTCCGGGACGACGAGCGTCCCCGGCGACAGCTCCTCTTTGAGGCTGCCGACGGCGTTGCTGGCGAGGATGTGGGTGACGCCGAGCTTCTTGAACGCGTAGATGTTCGCGCGGTACGGGAGGTTCGTCGGCGAGCGCCCGTGTTCCGACCCGTGTCGGGGGAGGAAGGCGACCTCTTTGCCTGTGTCACCGAACTCGCCGATCGTGACCGGTGCGCTCGGGTCGCCGTACGGGGTGTCGATCTCCTCTTCGCGAGTGTTCTCCAGCGGGAGCGCCTCGTAGATGCCGCTGCCGCCGATGAAGCCGATCGTCATGCGAGCAGATGTGGCCAGCAGCCACCTAAATCGTCCGCTTCTGGCGGCGCTCACGGCGCGTCCTCGGCGACACTCCGCGTCCCCCTCCTCGCCTTCGTGTCAGCTGATACCACACGTCGGGAGCGTTGAAGTACCCCCAGCGTGTCCCGTCTGTAGTGACCGCCTCGTCCTCCACTTCGACGCTCACGGAGGGCGACCTCGTTCGCCCGATGTTGAACCTCGCGTGGCCGATGGTCGCCATCCAACTGCTGCAGGTCGCCTACAACGTCGCCGACACCTTCTGGCTGGGTGCGCTCTCGGCGGACGCGGTGGGCGCGCTGAGCCTCGCGTTCCCGCTCATCTTCCTCCTCATCTCGGTCGGCGGCGGGTTCACGACGGCGGGGACGATCCTCGTCGCACAGCACATGGGTGCGGACAGCGAGCGAGCGGCGGGCCACATCGCCGGGCAGACGCTCTCGTTCGTCACCGTCGTCGCCGTCGGCATCGCAGTCGCCGGCTTCCTGCTGACGGACTCGATGCTCGGTCTGCTCCCCGCCGACGCAGCGACGGCGAGACAGATCGTCCCGCTGGCGGCCGACTACATGCGGCTGTTCTTCCTCGGGATGCCCGCGCTGTTCGGCTTCTTCATCTTCACGTCCCTCATGCGCGGTTACGGCAACACGCGGACGCCGCTCGTCGTCATGCTCGTCAGCGTCGTCGTCAACGTCGGCCTCGACCCCTTCCTCATCTTCGGCTGGGGGCCGTTCCCGGCGATGGGGATCGAGGGTGCGGCCGTCGCGACGGTGTTCTCGCGAGTCGTCGCGACGCTCATCGGCGTCTACGTCCTGTTCGGGACGACGGCGGGGCCGACGATCGCCGCGCCGGACCTCGTCCCGCGACTCGACGACGTCCGCGACATCGTCCGACTGGGCGTCCCGAGCGCGCTGGAGCAGTCGACGAGTTCGATGGCGATGATCCTGCTGACGGGGATGGTGGCGACGTTCCCGCCCGCCGTCGTCGCGGCGTACGGCCTCGGCAACCGCCTCATCTCGCTGGCGTTCCTGCCGGCGATGGGGATGAGTCAGGCGATCGACACCGTCGTCGGTCAAAATCTCGGTGCCGGGCGACCCGACCGCGCACAGCGGGCGTCGTATCTGGCGATGAAACTCGTCGCGGGCGTGATGGTCGGCGTCGCCGTCGTCGCGTGGCTCTTCCCCGAACCGATCGTCGGCGTGTTCATCAGCACGAACACGGCGCAGGCCGCAGCCACCATCGCCCACGCCAGCGACTACCTCCGAACCGTCGCCGTGATGTTCGCCTTCATGGGCGTGCTGCAGGTCGCGCTGGGGACGTTCCGTGGGGCCGGCAACACCCGGACGGCGCTGGCGTTCTCGCTCGTCACGCTCTGGGTGGGCCGCCTCCCGGCGACGTACTACCTCGTCTTCGTCGAGGGGTGGGGGCCGACCGGGATCTGGATCGCCGTCGCGGTCGGCGACGTCGTCGGCTGTCTCGCCGCCGTCGCGTGGCTCTCGCGAGGGACGTGGAAGGAGTCCATCGTCGACGACGACACCGACGCCGACTGTGAGGCCGACGACGGCTGCGCCCATCCGCCGGCCGACGACTGACGCCGCGAACCGTTGAGAGCCGTCTTCGACGCCAGCGTCGTCCTCGCTCCTGTCAATCAGTTCTTATTTATAATGAACAATTATGTGGGATGCGCCTCGACACTAGGTATGGTCTCGTGTAACCGGTGTGGAGAGACACTCCTCGACGCGCGTCCCTGTGCCTACTGTGGGGCGCAGTTCTGTGCCGACCATCGGCTGCCGGAGCGACACGACTGTGCCGGCGTCGAGGGGTGGGACCGGCGTGGCGACCGGTTCGACAGCGGGTTCGACGACAGCGCCTCTGCCTAGAAGATCATCCCGGCGTCGAGGAGTGCGATGAACACCGTCAGGAGCGGTACGCTCACGAGCGTCGTCGTCAGGACGACGGTGCTGACGTACTCGGCGACTTCGACGCCGCCGACCCGTTCGCCGCCGGCGAACTCGGCGACGAGGATGAGCGGCGTGACGGCCGCGGGCATCGCAGACTCGAGGGCGAACGTCTTCGCGACGGTCGGGTTCTCGAACCCCATCGCCAGCGCGACGCCGATGCCGACGACGGGCGCGACGACCATCTTCAGCACGTTCGCCGTCCCCGCACGCCGGAGCGCCGCCCCGTAGTCGGTCTGTGCGAGTTGGAGCCCGAGGATGAGCAGCATCACCGGGATCGAGGAGTCGCCGACGAGTTTCAGCGTCGACAGCGCGGCCGACCCCTCCGGCGGGACGAGACCGAGGTAGCGAACCGCGAGCGCCGCGATGACGGCGTACACGAGCGGGATCTTCACGGCGCGCTTGAGACCGGCGAGTCCGCCGGAGCCGCCGCTCCGCGAGGCGATGTAGACGCCGACGGTGTAGATGAGGACACTCTGAGCCGTGAGAAAGAGGACGGCCGTACTCCGCCCCGTCTCGCCGAACGCGAACTCCGAGACGGGCAGCCCGTAGTTGCCCGTGTTGGGGAACGCACTCACGAGGACGAGCGCCGAGAGCAACGGGTCGCCGGTGCCGAACAGTCGGCCGACGGTCTCCGCGACGAGCACCATCGCGATCGTGTAGACGGCGACGCCGCCGACGACGCGGACGAGCGTCCCGCCGCCGAGCGTCGTGGTCGCGAGGCTGTGGAAGACGAGCGCCGGTGCGAGCACGTAGACGACGATCGTGTTCAGCGGGCCGGGGTCGACGGTCTTCACCCGGCCGAGCAGGAAGCCGATACCCGCGAGCGCGACGATCGGGAGGATGGCCGTCGCGAAGATAGAGAGCAGACTCACGACGTCACCGCTCGCTGAGTGTCACGGCCGCGACAGCGTCGGACACTGTCGGCTTAGGCACCGACCCCGTCGTTCTCGAGGAGTCGCCACGCGCCGTCGCCGGTCGACTCCACGTAGCCGCGTCGCTCCATCTCGGTCATGACCTCCATCAGTCGGCCGGGCTGGGCGATCTCCATCTCGATGCGGTCGACGTCGTGGAACTCGCTGAGGTAGTGGCGGACGTCGGCGCGCTCGAACGTCTCCTCGTCGGCCTTCTCCATCACGCCCGTGATGAGGTCGATCATGTCCTCGATGAAGTTCCACGGGTAGACGACCCACGCCCACTCCTCGAGGCGCTCGCCGACGTAGTCGGGTTCGAACTCGCTCGTCTGGAGCAGTTGGAGCGTCGCGGTGCGAACCTCGCCCGCCTCACGCTCGTTGACGTACTCGTCGGCGTGCCTGATCGATCCGCCGGTGTCGGCGATGTCGTCGATGATGAGCACGTCCTTCCCCTCGACGCTCCCTTCCGGCATCGGGTAGCGAACTTCGGGCTCGTCGGACTTCTGGGCCGTCCCCACGTAGTGTTCCATCTTCAGACTCGTCAGGTCGTCCATCCCGAGGAAGTCGCAGATACAACGCCCGGCGAACCAGCCACCGCGGGCCAACGCGACGACGACGTCCGGCTCGAAGTCGTCGCGTTTGACCTGGTTGCTGACACCCCGACAGAGATCGTAGATGTAGTCCCAGTTGGTGATCGTGCATTTGAACTCGTCCGGGAGGTCGCTCATTCCGTCCTGTGAGTGGAGTGGCTCGACACATAAGGGTTTACAGGCTGTCTCGCGGAGTCGACTCGCTGAGGCGTTAGCGTCTCACGACGGTCGGGCGGTCACTCGTCGCGACTCGCCGACGGGGTCACGTCGAACGCCGCCGGGTCGGCGTCCCCGACGGCGGGGAGACGGCGGAGTCGCGGACGTGCGAGGACGTACAGCCCCGTGAAGCCGAAGCCGAACGCGGCCAACCCCATCGTCGTCGTCGGTCCGAGCAGTTCGGCGACGACGCCGCCGATCAGCGACCCCACGGGCAGCGTGGCTCCCGAAGCGGTCCCCTTGATCGACGACACGCGACCGAGGAGGTCGGCGGGGAACACGGTCTGGTTCAGCGTCGACGTGAGCACCCCACTGGCGCCTGCAGGTACCCACGCGACCCCGAACAGGACGACGGTGAGCGTCGTCGACGGCGCGTACACCGCGGCGACCCAGCAACACGCGGCCACCGAGTTGCCGACGAGCAGCACTCGTCCGTACGCGACGTCTTCGAGATACGGCGCGACGAGCGAACCGACCAGGCGACCGACGCCGAGCGCACCGAGCAACAGTCCGTAGACGGCGGGGCCGCCGACGCCGTCGCCGAACGCCGGGAGGATCGCGAGCGTCACGCCGGTCGCGAAGTTGGCTACCGCCGTCGTGAGCACCAGTTCGACGAAGACGGTCCCGCGGAGCACGTCGATCCCGTCCCGCAGGTCGGCGACGTACGATCCGAGCACCGACTCGTCGCCGCCCTCCGGCGTCTCCTCGCTCTCGCCATCGCCGTCTTTCCCTCTATCGACGGCGCTGGACGGCGGGACGGCGATACCGGCGAACAACAGCCCCGCGACTGCGAAGGTGACCGAGTCGAACAGGAACAGCGTCGTCGCGCCGAAGACGGCGATGAACGCGCCACCGAGCGCGTCGAACACCATGTCCAATCCGAGCGTGACGGTCGCGAGCGCGGAGTTGGCCCGCGACAGCCGCTCGTCGGGGACGATTCGGGGGACGAGCGTCGCCTGCATCGGCGACATCAGCAGCGTCGCGAGCGTCAGTACCGGAACGACCGCGAGCAGGACGACGACGCTCAGCCGTCCCGTCGCCGCGGCGAGCGGCAGCACGAGAACGACGACGCCCTGGAGGAGTTGCGACCCGACGAGGACGGGTCTGAGCGGGAGGCGGTCCACGACCGGGCCGGCGAGTATCTGCAGGAGCCACGGGAGGAGCAACGTCGCGTTCGCGACTCCCGTGAGGACGGTCGAGCCGCTGAGTTCGAAGACGAGCCACAGGACGGCGACGGTGTAGAGGCTGTCGCCGGCGTTCGTTACGAACTGACCGGCGAAGAACCGCCGGAAGTCACGGTTCCGCCACAGCGACGGCTCCGTCCTCGCCGCGTCGGTCGCGGTCATCGGCGACTACCTCCGGTGGTGGGTGGCCGTCCGAGTAGGTGAGATGACCGCGGGCCGAGCGGTCGGTGCGAGTGCGGGCGAGACGACTGTCGTTCGAGCGGCGATGCGTGGTCGGACGAGTCCCGGCTCTGTGCCGGCGACTCGGGAGAGATCGGCATATGCGTGTGTGTTCGATGGAGACGCTGCGGCTACGGAACGTAGCGAGACGAACCCGAGTGCTGCGGCTATCGGGCCCGTCTCGCGGCGGGGGGCGCGAGCGGATCGAACACCGGACGACACGCGAGCCGGCGAGTCATAGGACGCTTCACCCCGACTGTCGGGGGGCTGATGTATAGTTCTGGCGACGGTGTGACACGTCGGCGCGGACCCCTGTCCTCCCGCATCCGGTCGTCGACGTCTCGTCGCTCGCCGCGACCCGAAGCCTCTGCACCGTCGCTCCCGAACACACCACCCATGACCGACACCACCGTCTCGGACGACGTCGACCACGACCACCTCCGACACGCTCTCGACCTCGCCCGCGAGGCCGCCGCCGCGGGCGACGAACCGTTCGGCTCGATCCTCGTCCGGGACGACGAGATCGTCGCCGAGTCGCGCAACACCGTTCACACCGACGACGACGTGACCGCCCACCCCGAACTGAAACTCGCGCGGTGGGCCGCCCGCGAACTCGACGAGTCAGCACTCGCGGAGACGACGATGTACACGAGCACCGAACCGTGTCCGATGTGTGCGGGCGCGATGTACCACGCCGGCCTCCGGCGCGTCGTGTTCAGCACGCCCGCAGCGACGGTCGGCGAGGTCGCCGGCGCGGGGCTGGTGATGCCCTCCAGCGAGGTGTTCGCCCGCGGCGCGGAGTCCGTCGCGGTCGTCGGCCCGGTGCTGGAGGACGAGGGCCGCGAGATCCACGAGTCGTTCTGGTAGCGTCTCGGCTTCTCCCGGATTTATCAACCCGCACGCCGACGACGCCGCCATGGACTCCCGACGCGCCCTGCTCGTCGACGCCTTCACGACCGACCCGCTGGCAGGAAACGCCGCCGGCGTCGTCCCGGACGCCGACGGGCTCTCGGAGACGCAGATGCAGGCGATCGCCCGCGAACTCTCGGTCAGCGAGACGGTGTTCGTCCGCGCGCCCGAGGACGACGGCGACTACCGCGTCCGGTACTTCACGCCGACGCAGGAGATCGACCTCTGCGGGCACGCCACCGTCGCCCTGCACGCGCACCTGTTCGCGGACGGCGCGGTCGACGCCGGGACCCACGCGATGGAGACGAACGTCGGGACGCTCGACGTCGACGTCGACGATGACGGCGTCGTCTGGATGACGCAGGCCGAACCGACGGTCGAGACAGTCGACGTCGACGAGGAACGTGTCGCCGACGCGCTCGGCGTCGACGTCGCAACCCTGCGCGACGTCGGTGCGGACCTCCCGATGGCCGTCGCCTCGACCGGACTGTCGTTTCTCGTCGTCCCGATCAACTTCCTGGAACACCTCGGCAACGCCGCCCCCGACATGGAGGCCGTCGAGTCGCTCACCGCCGAGTACGAGGTCACCGGCGTCTACGCGTTCACCTTCGACGCGCTCGACGGCGACTCGACGCTTCACGGACGGATGTTCGCTCCCGGTGCAGGGATCCCCGAAGACCCCGTGACCGGCATGGCGAGCGGGGCGTGTGGGGCGTACCTGCGGGAGGTCGGCGCCTTCGAGGACAGCGAGACGCAACGCGTCTCGGAAGGAGCGAGCGAGGAGCGTAGCGACTCGCGAGCACTCCCCGAGGAGATGCGGTTCGAGCAGGGGCACTTCGTCGACCGGCCGGGACTCGTCCGCGTGCGCGTCGGTGACACGGTGCAGGTCGGCGGACGCGCGACGGCGTCGTTCGACGGAACCCTCCACGTCCCCGAAGACGAGGACGACGACATCGTCGAGGCCTGATTTCGTCGCCCCGGACTGTTCACGAAAAGGCTAACTCGGCTCCGAGTCAGTAATTTACGCCGTTGCGCGGGTCGGAAACTTCTTTAGCGCGAGTGGTGTCGTTCCAAACGCGAAATGGCTCTACTTTGGCTGGACGACGTGAGGGCTGCGGACCTCGAGACAGTCGGTGGCAAAGGCGCCTCGCTGGGGGAACTCACCGCCGCGGGGCTTCCCGTCCCACCGGGATTCGTCGTGACGGCGGGTACGTACCGCGAGTTCATCGAGGAGTCCGGTATCGACGACGACCTGTTCGCTGCGATGGAGATCGACTCCGAGGACTCCAAGGCGCTCGCCGGAGCGCAGGAGCGCGCACACGAACTCATCATGGGGACGCCGATGCCCGAGGAGGTGCGCGAGGAGATCATCGAGGCGTACCGCTCGATCGGCGGCGACGAGGAGGCGTTCGTCGCCGTCCGCTCGTCGGCGACCGCCGAGGACCTCCCCGACGCCTCCTTCGCGGGGCAACAGGAGACGTTCCTCAACGTCACCGAGAAGGACCTCCTCGAACGCGTCAAGGAGTGTTGGGCCTCGCTGTTCTCCCAGCGCGCCATCTACTACCGCAACCAGAAGGGGTTCCCGCACCACGAGGTCGACATCGCCGTCGTCGTCCAGCAGATGGTCGACGCCGAGAAGTCCGGCGTGATGTTCACCTCCCACCCCTCGACGGGCGAACCCCGCGCCATCATCGAGTCGGCGTGGGGACTCGGCGAGGCGGTCGTCTCGGGGTCGGTCTCCCCCGACAACTACGTCGTCGACCGCAGGACGGGCGAGGTCGTCGACGTCACCGTCGCCGACAAGAAGGTGATGCACGTCAAAGACGAAGAGACGGGCGAGACCGTCGAGGTCGACGTCCCCGACGAGAAACGCGAGGAGCGCGTGCTCTCCGACGAGGAGATCGCCGCGCTCGTCGAGGTCGGCGAGCAGGTCGAAGACCACTACGAGACGCCGCAGGACGTCGAGTGGGCCATCGTCGACGGAGAGATCTACATGCTCCAGTCGCGACCGATCACGACGATCAGCGACGACGACACCGGCGTCGAGGAGGCCGCAGGCGAAGCCGTCGCCAACGGCGGCCAGTCCCTCGAAGAGGCGGGCAGCGGCGACGTCCTCCTGCGCGGGCTGGGTGCCAGCCCCGGAGTCGTCTCCGGGAGCGTGCGCATCGTCACGAAGCTCGATCAACTCGACAAGGTCTCGGACGGAGACATCATCGTCACCGAGATGACGATGCCCGACATGGTGCCCGCGATGAAGCGCGCGGCTGGCATCGTCACCGACGAGGGCGGGATGACCTCCCACGCCGCCATCGTCTCTCGCGAACTCGGCGTGCCGGCCGTCGTCGGCTGTAGCAGCGCCACGCGCGAACTCACCGACGACCAGATCGTCACCATCGACGGCGACAAGGGGACCATCCGCGAGGGCAGAGAGACGAAAGACGTCGAGGAGCGCGAACCGGTCGAGGAGGTACGACCGAAGACGCCGGTCAAACCGATGACCGCCACCGAGGTCAAGGTCAACGTCTCCATCCCCGAGGCCGCCGAGCGCGCCGCCGCGACCGGTGCCGACGGCGTCGGCCTGCTGCGCATCGAACATATGGTGCTCTCCCTGGGGATGACCCCCGAGCGATACATCCAAGAGAACGGCGAGCGCGCCTACGTCGACGAGATCGTCGAGGGCGTCCGCACGGTCGCCGAGGAGTTCTACCCGCGGCCGGTCCGCGTCCGGACGCTCGACGCACCGACCGACGAGTTCCGCCAACTGCCCGGCGGTGAGGACGAACCCAAAGAGCACAACCCGATGCTCGGCTACCGCGGCATCCGCCGGAGCCTCGACAAACCCGACGTGTTCGCCCACGAACTGGAGGCGTTCCGCCGTCTGTTCGACATGGGCTACGACAACGTCGAGATCATGTTCCCGCTGGTCAACGACGCCGAGGACGTCTACCGCGTGAAGAAGCTGATGCGCGAGGCCGGCATCGACCCCGACAAACAGGACTGGGGCGTGATGATCGAGACGCCCGCGAGCGCGCTCGGCATCCGCGAACTCGCCGAGGCGGGCATCGACTTCGCCTCCTTCGGCACGAACGACCTCACCCAGTACACCCTCGCCGTGGACCGCAACAACGAGAACGTCGCCGACCGCTTCGACGAACTCCATCCCGCCGTGTTGGAGCTCATCGGCTCGACGATCGAGACCTGCCGCGAACTCGGCGTGAAGACGAGCATCTGCGGCCAGGCCGGCTCGAAGCCGAAGATGGTGCAGTTCCTCGTCAACGAGGGCGTCACCTCCATCTCGGCGAACATCGACGCCGTCCGCGACGTCCAACACGAGGTCAAACGCGTCGAGCAGAAACTCGTCCTCGACTCCGTCCGGTAGTCGACCAGCCGCGTCTTCTTCCCTGCGTCACCGTCTCAGCCCCGCATTGATACGCTCTCGGCGCGTACCTGTCTGTGGGAACACACCATGTCGCAGACAGTCTCCACCTCGCCGACCGACCAGTCCGGCCGACTTCCGTCTCGCGTCCGGGCGGTGCTCGTCGCCGCCGGTCTCGTCGCCGCCGCCGTCCTCCTCAGTCTCGTCGTCGGCGTCGCGGTCGCGCTCCCCCTGCTTCTGGGTGGGTTCGACCCCACCTCCGGCGTCGTCCTCGTCGCCTCGCTTCTGGCCACGCAGCTCTCGTTCGCCGTCGTCGCCGCCCTCTATCTGTGGCGGCGCGAGTGGGGCGTCGCGTGGAGCGTGCCGACCGGTCGCGACCTCCTGTGGGTCGGCGGCGGCGTCGTCGTCACCGTCACCGCGGCGCTGGGGCTGCTCGCCCTCTCGGAACGGCTCGGCGTCGAACCGGTCGAGAGCGTCGTCGAAGCGCCCGTCCTCGCGGACCCCACGCTCCTCTTGGTGCTCGCCGGCCTCTCTCTCGTCCTCGTCGCACCCGTCGAGGAGCTACTCTTTCGCGGCGTCGTCCAGGGGCGACTCCGCCGGACGTTCGGCGCGCCCGTCGCCGTCGCCGTCGCGAGTCTCCTCTTCGCCTCGATCCACCTGCTGAACCTCGTGACGGTCGGCGTCGGCGCGGTCGTGATGGTCGCCGTCATCTTCGTCGTCGGTGCGGTGCTGGGCGTCGCCTACGAACGCACCGACAACCTCCTCGTGCCGGTGCTCGTCCACGGCGTCTACAACACGACGCTGTTCGCGCTCACCTACGTCTCGCTCGCCGGTCTCTGAGGTCGGCGGCGAGTCCCGTCGACGACGCCACGGACGGTCCGACGCCCGTGACAGTCCGGACCAGAGCGGAACGGATAAACCCGGTCAGGGGTAACGTGGCCGACATGCAGCGTCTCGCCCGGGAACCGCAGCAGTTCGACCGCGTCCTCTCGTCGATGTGTACGGAGCCACACCCCGCCGCCCGGGAGGCCGCCATGCGATTTCTCGCGACGAACCCCGGCGACCCGGCGACGTACCAGGAGGTCGCGACCCTCGAAACGCGGGCCGTCGACGCGCTCGGCGACGTCGCCGGGCTAGCCGACCCCCACGGCTACGTCGCCAGCGGCGGCACGGAGGCGAACGTCCAGGCGGTCCGGGCCGCACGCAACCTCGCCCGCGAGGAGGGCGGCCCCCCCGGGAAGACCGACTCCCCAGCGGTGGTCGCCCCCGAGAGCGTCCACTTCAGTTTCCAGAAGGCCGCCGACGTTCTCGGCGTCGAACTTCGGACGGTTCCCGTCGACGACGACTTTCGGGCGGACGTCGAGGCCGTCGAGGCCGCCGTCGACGACGACACGGTGCTCGTCGTCGGCGTCGCCGGTACGACCGAGTACGGTCGGGTCGACCCGATCCCCGCCCTCGCCGACGTCGCCCACGACAACGGCGCACTGCTCCACGTCGACGCCGCGTGGGGCGGGTTCTGTCTCCCCTTCACCGACCACGACTGGAACTTCGCCCACGCCGACGTCGACACGATGACCATCGACCCCCACAAGATGGGTCGGGCGGTCGTCCCCGCCGGTGGACTGCTCGCTCGCGACGCCGCGACGCTCGACGCGCTCGCCGTCGACACTCCTTACTTGGAATCGACGTCGCAGGCGACGCTGACGGGGACGCGGAGCGGTGCGGGCGTGGCGGGTGCGGCGGCCGTCCTCGAGGAACTGTGGCCCGGTGGCTACCGCGAGCAGTTCGAGAGATCGATGGCGGACGCCGAGTGGCTGGCCGCGGCGCTCACAGAGCGCGGATTCGACGTCGTCGACCCGGAGCTCCCGCTCGTCGCCGCCCGACTGCCGGACGACCTGTTCGCGGCACTGCGGGCGGCAGACTGGCGCATCTCGCGGACCGCGTCGGGCGAACTCCGCGTGGTGTGTATGCCGCACGTGACCCGCGAGACGCTCCGCGCGTTCGTCGCCGACGTCGACGCGCTGGCCTGACGCAGCCCGTCCTGACGCTCGGGCGACAGCTCCTGATTGCTCGGAAACCTCAACACTTACGTCCACGTACCGGCGAGTGTCCAACGTGTCACTCGGTCTGTCCCTCCTCGATTTCGCCGCCGTCGGCGGCGTCGACTTCGCGTGGCTCGAACATCTCGTCGAGCGGGCGACGGGGTGGGGCGGACTCGTCATCATCTGGATCTACTCGTTTCTCATCGCCTTCGCGCTCCCGGGCGTGAGCGAGGTCGTCCTCGCCGCACCGCTGAACCTCGGACTCAGCGGCGCGGCGACGACGACGCTCATCATCTTCGTCAGCGCCTTCGGCAAGGCCGCCGGCAGCGTCTTCGCCTTCCACATCGGCCAGGAGGCCAAGGAGTCCGGTCGCATCATCGGGTTCCTCCGCCGCTCGCGGTTCGACATCGTCGAGTGGTCGGAGCGGCAGACGGTGAAGATCGCCCAGAAGTGGGGGTACGCGGGCCTCGCGCTCGCGCTCTGCGTGCCGGGGTTCCCCGACACGATCTCCATCTACGCGTTCTCCGTCCTCGAGGAGGACTACGCGAAGTTCGCGCTGGCGACGTTCGTCGGCAGCGCCGGTCGACTCGTCGTCTGGCTGGCGGGCGCGGAGGCCGTGCTCTCGGTGGTCTGACCTCCGATTCTCATCGATCGGGAGTCACGGATCCGGGTTATCTCCTCGGCACGCGTCTCCTCACACATGGCCTACAGACGCATCTCGAACCAGTCGCTCGTCGGTGTCCTCGTCGCCCTCGTCGGCGTCGTCCTCCTCGTGAACACGACAGGGCTCTACGACACTCGACCGCTCCTCACCTACGTTCCGTCGCTGTTCGTCCTGGTCGGACTCTACGCCATCGTGAGTAGCGACTTTCGGAACGTCGGCGGACCGCTCGTCCTCGTCACCCTCGCGAGTGCGTGGCAACTCGTCGCCCTCGACCTCCTGTCGGTCGAGCGGGCGCTGAGTTTCTGGCCGCTGCTGCTCGTCCTCTTCGGTCTCTCGATCGCGCTCGGCCGGGTTCGTCCCTCGGCCGCCGCCGTCGACGACGACCGACTCGACCTCGTCGCCGCCTTCGGCGGTCTCGACCGGCGGGCGACGTCCAAGACGTTCACCGGCGGCACCGTCACCGTCGTGTTCGGTGGTGGTGAACTCGACCTCCGGGACGTCGACGTAGCCGCGCCCCCCGCCCGGTTGAACGTCGTCTCGCTGTTCGGCGGCGTCGACGTCGTCGTCCCCCGTGACTGGAACGTCCGACTCGACGTGATCCCGATCCTCGGTGCGGCCGAAGACGACCGCCCGCGCCGGGAGTCCGAACACGACGAGGTCGACCTCGTCGTCACCGGGTTCTGCGCGTTCGGCGGCGTGAGCGTGAAGAACTGACCGCTGTGCCTCTACGCCGTGACCTTTAACCGTCGGCGACGTCTCTGCTCGTCTGTGAACTCGGTCCACCCGACGCCGATGCGGATGCGCACGCGACTCTTCTAGCCACGGGTGGACCCCTCCTGCGGCGGCCGGTCGGTAACGCGACGCGGCCACCGCGGGCGGCGAACCCCGCGGACGTCGACCGGGACGTATCGACGCACGACCGACCGAAACCAGCGGGCTTTAGGCCCGTTTCCGAGATACAAGAACCAAGATGAGTCACGAGGACTTCCCCACCGAGAACCCGGCGGTGGTCACCTGTGGGTTGCCGTACGCCAACGGCGACCTCCACGTCGGCCACCTCCGAACCTACGTCGGCGGCGACGTGTTCGCCCGGTCGCTCCGCAAGCTGGGCCAACAGACCGCGTTCGTCTCCGGCTCGGACATGCACGGCACCCCGGTCGCGGTCAACGCCGCGAAGGAGGGCGTCACCCCCGAGGAGTTCGCCCTCGAGTGGCACGAGACGTACGAGGCGACGTTCCCGAAGTTCAACGTCGAGTTCGACAACTACGGCCACACCCACGACGAGACCAACACCCAGCTAACGCAAGAGATCGTCCGCACGCTGGACGACAACGGCCACGTCTACGAGGACGAGGTGATGGTCGGCTACGACCCCGAGGCCGACCAGTGGCTCCCCGACCGCTACGTCGAGGGGACGTGTCCCTACTGCGGTGCCCACGCCCGTGGCGACGAGTGCGACGAGGGCTGTCAGCGCCACCTCGAACCCGGCGAGATCGAAGACCCGGTGTCGACGCTCACCGGAAACCCCGCCGAGTACCGCGAGCGGACGCACAAGTTCTTCCGCGTCTCCGAGTTCCAGGAGTACCTCCAGGAGTTCATCGACCGACTGGAGGGGACGTCGAACGCGAAGAACCAGCCGCGGGAGTGGATCGAGGGCGACCTGCAGGACTGGTGTATCACCCGCGACATGGACTGGGGGATCGACTACCCCGGTGAGGAGGGCGAAGACCTGGTGCTCTACGTCTGGGTCGACGCCCCTATCGAGTACGTCTCCTCGACGAAGCAGTACACCGAGCGCGTCGGTGCCGACGTCTACGACTGGGAACAGCCGTGGAAGGACGAGGGCGAGATCGTCCACATCATCGGCCGCGACATCATCCAGCACCACACCGTCTTCTGGCCGGCGATGCTGAAGGGCGCGGGCTACAACGAACCGCGCGCCGTCATGGCCAGCGGGTTCGTCACGCTCGGCGGCAAGGGGTTCTCGACGAGTCGGAACCGCGCTGTCTGGGCCGACGAGTATCTCGACGAGGGGTTCCACCCCGACCTGCTGCGCTACTACATCGCCACCAACGGCGGCTTCCAGCAGGACGTCGACTTCTCGTGGGAGAAGTTCCGCGACCGCGTGAACAGCGAACTCGTCGGCACCGTCGGCAACTTCCTCTACCGGTCGCTGCTCTTCGCGTACCGGAACTACGAGGGGACGCCGGACGCTCCCCTGTCGGACGAGGTGCGCCAGCGCATCGAACAGGCCCAGTCGGAGTTCGGCGAGGCCGTCAACGACTACAACGTCCGCGAGGCGGGCAACGCCGCCGTCCGACTGGCGCAGTTCGGCAACGAGTACATCCAGCGCAACGAACCCTGGAAGCTCACCGACGAGAGCCCCGAGGAGGCCGCACGGGTCATCCGCGACTGCGTCCAGATCGCGAAGGCCATCGCCGTCCTCTTCGAACCGATCGCCCCCGAGAAGTGCCAGCGGCTCTGGGACGGGCTGAACGAGACGGGCGACGTCGCGGCCGCCGAACTCGGTGCCGCGCTCGAAGCGCCCGCCGCCTCCTTCGACGAACCGACGGAGCTGTTCGAGAAGATCGAAGACGAGCGCGTCGAGGAGCTCAACGAGAAGCTCGAATCGCGCGTCGCCGAGGCGACCGCCGACGACGAGGACGAAACCGAGGAAGAAACCGAAACTGACGACTCCGCCGAGTCGAGTGACGAGGACGTGACTACAGAACTCGAACCGCTCGCGGACGAGCGGATCAGTTTCGACGACTTCCAGGCGCTCGACATCCGCGTCGGCGAGATTCTCGCCGCCGAAGGCATCGAGGGAGCCGACAAACTCGCGAAGCTCACGGTCGACATCGGCCTCGAAGAACGGCAGATCGTCGCCGGTATCAAACAGCTCCACGACCTCGAGGGGCTCGTCGGCGAACGGATCGTCGTCGTCGCCAACCTCGAGAAGGCGGAGCTGTTCGGTGTCGAGTCCAACGGGATGCTGCTGGCCGCGGGCGACCAGGCAGATCTCCTGACCACCCACGACGACGCCGAACCCGGGACGAAAGTTCAGTAACCGACCCCGTCGCAGACGGCGCTTTCTCTCCGTCTTCTAAGCTTCGTACAGCCGTCGGTAGTCTTCGGGCAACTGCGCGAGCGCGTCGTCCCACTGGTCGTCGGTGGCCTCCATGAGACCCACCAGTACCGACCGGACGTGCGTCGGGGCGTCGTTGCCGTCGAGTTCCTCCCGTTCGTCCTCGCGCCGTCGGACCCGCTGGACGAACTCGTCGGCGTCGAACGCCTCGGCGTCGCCGTCGGCCTGCGTCACCGCGTCGGCGAGGTTGGCCGGAAGCGCCTCCGCGAGCTCCTGCGTCTGTCCCTCGCTCAGTCGCTCGCTCAGCACCGCCAGTACCGACTCGGCGGCGGCCGAGACGCGCGCTTCGTCGCTGAGATCGCTCTGTGCCTGCACCGTTCGGACGAACTCGTCGTGGTTCATCGGTGTCTTCGTAGTAGTCACGGATAGAGGGTGTTCGACTGGGTTGTCGGTTCAGGTTCGACGGTCAGACGTCGGCGTCCACTCTGATCGTGTTGTCCGACACCGACTCGATCTGTTCGGCGTCGAGCGCGAGTCGGTCGTTCTCGTCGGTGAGCGCCGCCTCGATGGTCGCGGAGAGACCGGTCTGTCCCTTGAGGACCGCTTTGTCGTCCTCGACGGCAGTCACCTTGCCGATGTCCTCGCCGCTCGGGCCGACGACGTGCTTGCCGACCAGTTCGTCGGTGATGTGCTCCATTGCATCCCGGCGGTTCGCCCGGCCGTTGGTTAGGGCTTATTGCCGACCGACCGAGATATCAGTCAGACGAAAGCCGGAGCGGCCACTATATACCGGTCCGGAGGGCTCCGCAGAGATCGTTACTCGGAGAGGAGTTGTATCGGCGGGGTTTTTCAACACGACTCCCGTATCGAGGCGCATGAGAAACGCGAAGATCGTCTGCACTCTCGGTCCGGCATCGGACGACCGGACGACGATCCGCGAGCTCGTCGACGCCGGGATGTCGGTGGCGCGGCTCAACGCCAGCCACGGGACGCCCGACCACCGCGCGGAGGTCATCGACCGCGTCCGCGCCGTCGACGAAGCCACGGAGAAACCGGTCGCCGCGATGGTCGACCTGCAGGGTCCAGAAGTCCGTACCGCACCGCTCGACGAACCGATCTTCCTCGAAACCGGCTCGGAGGTCCGCTTCGTCGAGGGCGAGGAGGCGACGCCCGAGGAGGTCGGCCTGTCGTACTCCATCACCGCAGCCGAGCCGGGTGACACCATCCTGCTCGACGACGGCCGGATCGAGGCGACCGTCGTCGACGTCGACGACGACACCGTCGTCGCACACGTCGACTCCGGCGGCGAACTCAGTGGGCGGAAAGGGGTCAACCTCCCCGGCGTCGACCTCGACATCGACCTCATCACCGACGGCGACCGTCGAGAGTTGGAAGTCGCCGCCGAGAAGAACGCCGACTTCGTCGCGGCGAGTTTCGTCCGGTCGGCGGGCGACGTCTACGCCATCAGCGACGCGCTCGACGAACTCGGCGCGGACATCCCCATCGTCGCCAAGATCGAGCGCGCCGGCGCGGTCGACAACCTCGACGAGATCATCGAGGCCGCCTACGGCGTGATGGTCGCCCGCGGCGACCTCGGCGTCGAGTGTCCGCTGGAGGACGTGCCGATGATCCAGAAGCGAATCATCCGCAAGTGTATCGACGCGGGCGTCCCCGTCATCACGGCGACGGAGATGCTCGACTCGATGGTTCACTCGCGCCGTCCGACGCGCGCGGAGGCCTCCGACGTCGCAAACGCCGTCCTCGACGGTACCGACGCGGTGATGCTGTCGGGCGAGACTGCCATCGGTGACAACCCGGTGCGCGTCGTCGAGACGATGGACCGTATCGTCCGACAGGTCGAGTCCAGCGCGGAGTACGGCGAGAGTCAGGAACAGCGCGTGCCGACGGCCGACGAGGACTCCCGGACGGAGGCGCTGGCGCGGTCGGCTCGGTATCTCGCCCGCGACATCGACGCCGCCGCCATCGTCGCGGCCTCCGAGTCCGGCTACACCGCCCGCAAGACCGCGAAGTTCCGCTCCGGCGTCCCGGTCGTCGCGACGACACCGAACGACCGTGTCCGTCGCCAGCTCGCGCTCTCGTGGGGCGTCAACGCCGAGTACGCCGAGTACAGCGAGGGCGTCGACTCCATCATCGAGAACGGGGTCTCGGCCGCCCTCGACGCCGGCGTCGCCGAGAGCGGCGACACGGTGGTCGTCCTCTCGGGGATGATGACCGAACTGGAGGGGACGAACACGACGAACATGCTGAAGGTCCACGTCGCCGCCGAGGCGGTGGCCACGGGCCGGAAGGTCGTCGGCGGTCGCGCCGCCGGACCGCTGTTCCGGGTCGGCGACGGCGACCTCGACGACGCTCCCGACGGGGCGATACTCGTCGTCCCCGCGTCGTTCGAGGGCGAGTTCACCGGCGACGTCCAGCGAGTCGCGGGGATCGTCGACGCTCGCGCCGGGATGACCGGCTACCCGGCGCTCGTCGCCCGCGAACTCGACATCCCGATGATATCGGGCGCGCCGTTGCCCGACGCGCTCCCGGACGGCGAGACGATCACCCTCCACGCCGAGCGCGGCGTCGTCTACGAGGGCGACATCATCAGACACCAGAAGCAGCGCTGAACCGTCGGTCACGACCGCTCTCTCGGACCGTTCTCGAACGGCGGTAGCCCTTTGAATCCCCGCCCCCTAGCAGTACGTATGCACTCCCCCTCCGACGACCCATCGGCCGACGACGACACGGAGTGGCAGTTCGGGCTCGACGAGGTCGGTGAGGACGCCGAGACGACCGACGAACCGGAGTTACCACCGCTCGAACCCGGCGATCCCTCGCTCGAGAACGCGATGTTCGTCCTCCTCGGCGTCGTGGGGACGCTCCTCATCTTCGTGTCGCTGTGAGCTCGCTCGTCTCGGACCGGCCGCTCGGGTTCGCCGCGGGACTGCCGCTCGTCGCCCTCCAGTTGGACCCCATCGACCCAGCGGTGCTGCCGCTGCTCTTGGTCGTCGCAGGGATCGGACTGTCGCTCGCGGAGGCGTTAGCGCCGGGTGCGCACTTCGTCGTCCTCGGCGTCGCACTGCTCGCGGCCGGGGTGGTCGGGTTGCTCCTCGGCCCGCTGGCCAGTCCGATCGTCCTCGCCCTGATGGTGTTCCTGTTCGGCGGCCTCGCGCTGTACGGCTACCGCGAGCTCGACATCTACGGCGGGAAGGGAACGCAACAGACCTCCGACTCCGAGTCGCTGACGGGGAAGACCGGCCGTGTCATCCAGCGCGTCACTCCCTCGGACGGTGAGATCAAACTCGACAGCGGCGGATTCAACCCCTACTACGCCGCGCGGTCGGTCCACGGCGAGATCCCCGAGGGGGCAGAGGTGATGGTCGTCGACCCCGGCGGCGGCAACGTCGTGACGGTCGAGGCGATCGACTCCATCGAGGAAGACGAGATCGACCGCGAACTCCGGAAGGGTCGAGAGGCCCGGAGACGACGGCAACGCGAAAGTGAGATCGAAGAGGAGACCGAGCGAGCCTGACCGCCGATCCGACCGATCGTCCACACCGATACTGTCGTTCCGTTGCCCGATTTGTGCAAAGCCTTATTTAACCAACATCCGAAGCGTCGGGTATGGACCCCGTGTTGCTCCAGGTGAACATCCTAGGTGGAGCCGCCGTGTTCGTCGGCCTCCTCCTGTTGCTACTCGCCATCGTCGTCGTCTACTCGATGGTGGAGATCGTCAACGCGTACGAGAAGCGTGCGCTGACGGTCTTCGGCGAGTACCGCAAACTGCTCGAACCAGGTATCAACTTCGTCCCGCCGTTCGTGTCTCGGACGTATCCGTTCGACATGCGGACGCAGACGCTGGACGTCCCCCGACAGGAAGCGATCACGAAAGACAACTCGCCGGTCACCGCCGACGCCGTCGTCTACATCAAGGTGATGGACGCGAAGAAGGCGTTCCTCGAGGTCGAGGACTACAAGACCGCCGTCTCCAACCTCGCCCAGACGACGCTGCGGGCCGTTCTCGGCGACATGGAGCTCGACGACACGCTCAACAAGCGCCAGGAGATCAACGCTCGCATCCGTCGCGAACTCGACGAACCCACCGACGAGTGGGGGATCCGCGTCGAGAGCGTCGAGGTCCGGGAGGTCAACCCGAGCGCCGACGTCCAACAGGCGATGGAACAGCAGACCTCCGCCGAGCGTCGTCGCCGTGCGATGATCCTCGAAGCGCAGGGTGAACGCCGCAGCGCCGTCGAACAGGCCGAAGGTGAGAAGCAGTCGAACATCATCCGCGCCCAGGGTGAGAAGCAGTCGCAGATCCTCGAAGCGCAGGGTGACGCCATCTCGACCGTGCTCCGTGCGAAGTCCGCCGAGTCGATGGGCGAGCGCGCCATTATCGACAAGGGGATGGAGACGCTGGAGAAGATCGGGCAGGGCGAGTCGACGACGTTCGTCCTCCCCCAGGAGCTGACCTCGCTGGTCGGTCGCTACGGCAAGCAGTTGTCCGGTAGCGACGTCCAGGACAAAGAGGGGCTCAGCTCGATGGAGTTCGACGAGGAGACCCGCGAACTCATCGGTCTCGACGACATCGAGGAGATCCTCGGACAGATCGACGACGCCGCCGAGATGGACGTCCAACAGCTCGAACAGGAGGCCGAAGCGATCAAGGCCGGCGAAGGTGTCGACATGAAGAGCGCCGAAGAGGTCATCTCGGAGGCGAACGAGGAGGAGTCGTCGACGGCCGCCGACCAGACTGACACCGATTCGTCGTCGACGTCGCAGAAGGACGGTCAGCGCCCCGACGACGAGGAGATGGAACTCGACAAGTAGCTCGCCGGACCAAGCGAAGCCTTTTCTTTCCCTAACCCCGTAACACATAACAGATGTCCGACAGAGTCGACGAGGAGAAGCGGGCGACGCTCCGTCGCTTCGCCGCACTCGGCGCGGCCACGCCTTTCGTGGGCGGCCGTCGAGACAGCGAGGAGGACACCCGCAGCGACGCCCGCGACGCCATCGTCGGCTACCTGGGTGCGACGCCCGGCGCGCACTTCTCGAAGCTCCGTGACGACCTCAAACTCGGGACGGGCGAGACGCAACACCACCTCAAGCGCCTGCTCGCCGACGGCGTCGTCGAGTCGCGTCGCGACGGCGACTACCGTCGCCTCTTCCCGGCGGGTCGCTTCTCCGAGTTCGAGCAGGTCGCACTCGGCTACCTCCGACGGCGGACGCCGCGGGGGATGCTCGTCGAACTGCTTCGGAACCCCGACGCGACGGGCAGCGACCTCGCGAAGACGCTCGACGTCTCGCGTGCCACCGTGAGCAACTACGCGAAGGAACTGGAGGCGGCCGACCTGCTCTCCCGCGAAGACGGCTACGCCGTCGAGTCGCCGGAGACGGTCATCACGTTGCTACTGCGGTACGCCGACTCGTTCGACGAGGACGCCGCCGCCTTCGCCTCCGAAGCCGACTCGCTCATCCGGTTCGACCCCTGAGCCACGCCGAGCGAGCGACAGGTTATCTCCGCTGGCGACGACCGAGTAGGTATGCAGACGTTCGTGACCGGCGGCACTGGCTTCCTCGGCAACAACCTCGTCCGGCGACTCGTCGCCGACGGCCACGAGGTGACCGCACTCGTCCGCTCGACGGAGAAGGCGGAGCGACTCCTCGGCGACCTCGACGTGAGGGTCGTCGAGGGGGATCTGCGTGACGTCGACGGGTTCGCCGACCACCTCGTCGGATGTGACGTACTCTTCCACACGGCGGCGTACTTCAGGGAGTACTACCGACACGGCGACCACGACGTCCACGCCGACTCGCTTCGAGCGATCAACGTCGACGGGACGGTCGACCTTCTGGAGGCGGCGGACGCCGCCGACGTCGGGCGAGTCGTCTACGTCAGTTCTGCGGGCGTCGTCGGGACGAAACCCGACGGTTCTCCGGGCGACGAGTCGACGCCGCCGGGCGAGATCACACGGACGAACGGCTACTTCCGGAGCAAGGTCGAGGCCGACCGCGCGGTCGAGCGGTTCTGTCGAAGCCACGACGTGCCGGTCGTCACCGTCCTCCCCGGCTGGATGTTCGGTCCGGGAGACGCCGCACCGACCGACGCGGGTCGGGTCGTGATCGACCTCGTCACGGGGTCGTTGCCGGCCGTGTTCGACGGTGGGAGCGTCGCCGTCGACGTCCGGGACGTCGCAGACGCCATGCTCGCCGCGGCCGAACGCGGTCGGCCGGGCGAGCGGTACATCGTCGGTGGAGCGTACACGGAGTTGGCCGAGGTCGCCGCCACGCTCTCGGCACTGACGGGGAGTCGCGTTCCCCGGCGACTGCCGTACCGGGCGGTGCTGGCGTTCGCGACGATATCAGAGGTGATCGCGAGGCTGCGAGGGCGGGAGACGACGACGACACGGCGGGGCGTCTCGACGCTCGCTGCGAGACAGTTCGTCGACTCGAGCAAGGCGGAACGCGAACTGGGGGTGACGTTCCGGCCGCTCTCGGAGACGCTGCGCGACGAGGTCGCGTGGTTCCGCGACGAGGGGTATCTCCCGGCGGAGGGGCCGACGGCGACGACCGCGACGGTGGACGCTTAGACGCAGACCTTCCAGGTCGTCCCCGAGGAGTAGCCCCACTTCTCGACGGCGACGTCGTACTCGCCCGAGAGGATGGCGCGCATGTTGGCTCCGACCTCCTTGGCGGTGAGACCGAGATCGTCGGCGATGAGCCGCGACTTGAAGTAGGTCTTCGTCTGTCCCTCCTCACGGAGGTACTGCAGGATGCGCTGTTGTTTGTCGGTGAGGTCGGTGCCGGCGGCGGTGGCGCTCATATCTCACAGATAGTCGGTTCGACTAATAGGGGATTTGGTACAGCCGGTTAACACGCCGCTGTCGTGCGATTTTCGGCATCGAGTGCCGTGTGGAACTCGTCTCGCGACGCCGCCCGGGTACAGTTACCTAACAGCCGGCCCCTCGATCGGCCCCGCAGACAGTCCCACCCGCTCAGATCCCGTGTGAGACGTTGGCGTGGCAACGAGTGCTGCTAGCTATCACCGAAGAGAGAGGTGGTCAGAAAGTTCATACGGCCGGATATCGCACCAGTATCTAATGAGTAGCTCGCGCCAGGCGAGTCCTGTCGTCACCTCTACACGCACCCCCGAGGTGAGTGTGGTCCTTCCTGCGTACAACGAGGAGAAGACCATCGAGGAGACCGTCCGAACGACGCTCGAGACGCTCTCGGGGTTCCTCCCGGAGGGCGCCTACGAGGTTCTCGTCGCCGAGGACGGCTGTGACGACCGGACACCAGAGATCGCAGACCGACTCGCGGCCGAAGATCCGCGGGTACGCCACTTCCACAGCGACGAACGACTCGGGCGCGGCGGTGCGCTCGAGCGTGCGTTCGAGGCCGCAGACGGCGACGTGCTCGTCTACTTCGACACGGACCTCGCGACCGACATGAGCCATCTCGAAGAGCTCGTCGAGCGCGTCCGCTCGGGAGAGTACGACGTCGCCACCGGGTCGCGGTGGATGAGCGAGAACGTCGCCGACCGACCCGCGAAACGCGGCGTCCCGAGTCGGTTCTACAACCTCTTCGTCCGCTTCTTCCTCCGGTCGGAGCTTCGCGACCACCAGTGTGGGTTCAAGGCGTTCAGCCGCGAGGCGTTCAACCTCCTGCGCTACGACGTCAAGGACAACCACTGGTTCTGGGACACCGAGATGCTGGTCCGGGCGCAGCGTTCGGGGCTCCGCGTCGCCGAGTTCCCCGTCGACTGGGAGCCGAAGGGCGACACGAAGGTCGACCTCGTCCGCGACGTCTTCGGGATGGGGAGTCAGATCCTCCGGACCTGGTGGGAGCTGTCGGTCGAGCCCCGAATCGACCGCAAGGTGTCGATGGCCGCCGGCGTGCTGATGACGCTCGTCGCGCTCGCCCTGATGACCGTCTACATCGACTTCGAGCAGGTGCTGGCCCGGATGGCCGATGCCGACCCAACGCTCGTCGGCGGGGCGGCGCTCGTCTACCTGCTCTCGTGGCCGCTGCGCGGGCTTCGCTACCGTGACATCCTCGCAGAGCTGGGGTATCCGAGCAGTCCGAAGTTCCTGACTGGGGCCATCTTCATCAGTCAGACCGGGAACCTCGTCTTCCCGGCACGGGCAGGTGACGCGGTCCGCGCGTACGTCGTGAAGGCGCGACGCGGCATCCCGTACCCATCCGGGTTCGCGTCGCTCGCCGCAGAGCGCGTCTTCGACCTGCTGTCGCTGGTCGCGCTCGCGGGGACCGTCCTCGTGGGGCTCACCCTGACGGGCGGGGCGGCCGACCTCGTCGAAGGCATCTTCGCCAGCGGCACGGTCGGCACGGTCGACCGCGGTGCCGCTCGGGTCGCGACCGGTGTCGCGGCGGGTGTCGGCGTCGCCGCGATCGTCGCCGTCGCCGCGATCGTCGCCAGCGCGCGCTCGGACTCGCAGCTCATCCGCCGCAGCATCGCGCGGGTCAGCACCGACTCGTACGCCGACTCAGTCGCGAGTATCGTCGAACGGTTCGTCGGCGACCTCCAGCGGGCCGCAGGGACACGCCGGGCGTTCGCCCGCGTCGGTCTCTCCAGTCTCGCCATCTGGGTACTCGACGTCGTCACGGCGCTGCTCGTGTTGCTCGCGCTCGGCGCGAACGTCGGCGGCAGCGGCGTCTCGTTCGTGTCGCTCGTCGCCGTGTCGTTCTTCGCGGTGAGCGTCGGTAACCTCGCGAAGGTGCTCCCGCTCTCGCCGGGCGGGATCGGCCTCTACGAGGCGGCGTTCACGGTGCTCGTGGTGGCGCTGACGCCCATCGCCGCACCCGTCGCGCTCGGCGCGGCGTTCCTCGACCACGCGGTGAAGAACCTCGTCACCGCCGCCGGCGGCGTCGTCTCGATGGCGTCGCTCAACGTCTCGCTGACGACCGCTGTCGAGGAGTCTTCCGACATCCACGACGCGGCCGAACCGACGCAGGACTGACCGCAGAACACGTCTCTTCTCGTCTGTCTTTCCCCCTCGCCTCGTCGCGTTCCGGCACGCTTCGTCTCTCTCTTTCAGCCGTCTGCTCCGTACAGCGCCGTCTCGAACGGGCCGAACGCGCCCGCGAGCGCCGCACCGAGCGCCTCCGTGCGGTCGACGCGCCCGCCGGAAAGCACGCCCGCCGCACCCGCCTTCTTCGCGACGTCGGTCGTCCCGAGGACGTCGTCCATGACGGGGCCGAGCTCCTCGCCGTCTCTCACTCGGGCGGCGACGTCGGCCGGAAGTTCGAGACTCGGCCCGGCCCCGCGTCCGACGGTCTCGCCGTCGGTGACGGCCGCCCACATGATCAAGAACAGTCCCTCCGTCCCGTCGAACGTCGCGACGCCACCCTCGAGGCCGACGCCGTAGTCGAACGCGTCGGCCGCGAGGACGTTGCGGGCGCGGTTCTCCGCTCCTCGAACCGTCTCCGCGTGACCCGTCGGCTGTTCGCTCACGCCGGAGTCGACGCTGACTGCCGTCACCGTCGCCTCCGGCACCGTCCGCTCGACCGCTCGCCGCTTCACGGGGTTTCCGCTCCCGACACCGATGTGCATACGACCTCTGTCGCGTCGGAACCTATCGGCCTGTCGGAAGCGGGCCGTGGAACAGTTCGGCGAGCGTCTCGACCCCGTCGAGGAGTCGCGGACTCGGCTGGTTGAGGAGCGCGTCGTCGACGACGTGGACCGCGGCGTCGAGCTCCCAGCCGCGGTCGGCGACGACGCCAGGGTCGACCCGGTCGCCGCGACCGCAGACGTGGAGGACGACGTGGTCCGGGTCGGCGGCGGTCACGGTCGCCTCCGAGACCTCCCGGGAGCGGTCGCCGGCGTCGACGAAGGGGCACGTCCCACCGGCGGCCGCGACAGCGTCGGGCACCCAGTTGCCGGCGGCCATCGGCGGGTCCGACCACTCCTCGCAGTAGACGACGGGTCGTTCGCGGCCGTCGACGTGGGTGGCGATCCGGTCGAGCCGCCGGCGGGCGTCCGCCTCGAGGCGTCTCCCCGCCTCCGGTCGACCGACCGCACGACCGAGCGTCTCGAACGTTTTGAGCGTCTCTGTCAGCGTGGTCGGGGCGGTGTGGACCACCTCGTACCCCCGGTCGCGGAGGTCGTCTCGGATCTCCGTCTGCAGGTCGTCGCAGGTGCAGACTACGTCGGGATCGAGGTCCGCGAGGCGGTCGAACTCCGGGTTGAGCCAGCCGCCGACTGCCGGTCGATCGAGTTCACAGTGCGTCGTGACCCCGACGAGGAGGTCGGCGGCGTCCATCGCAGCGAGCGTCGCCGTCGCGCTCGGGGCGAGCGAGACGACTCGCGGTTCGTCTGTCACGTCGACTTGTCGGACTGGCAGCGACAAATATCCGGCGCGACAGTCTCGATATTTAACCCTTGCTACGAATTAGAATCAGGTCCGTTATATCGTCCAAATTCGGCGGTTTTTTGACTCGTAACCGCAGCATTTATATGTTTGGTGTCCTTTTGTGGCATAAGGACCGCACCGGGTTTTTTCAGGCAGTTCGCCCCCGGGAGCGCCCGCCGTCCCATACATGAGTGAAAAGACGCACACCCGAACGCAGACGAGCGAGCAGACGACATCGAACGGCGAGACGCTTCGGTGTCCAGAGTGCGACGGAAACGTCGTCTCCGACGAGGGGCACGGTGAGACAGTCTGTGCGGACTGTGGGCTCGTCGTCTCGGAGGACTCGGTCGACCGCGGCCCGGAGTGGCGCGCGTTCAACGCCAGCGAGAAGGACCAGAAGTCCCGCGTCGGGGCACCGACGACCAACACGATGCACGACAAGGGGCTGTCGACGAACATCGACTGGCGGAACAAAGACGCCTACGGCAACTCGCTCGGGTCCCGCCAGCGACAGAAGATGCAACGGCTCCGAAAGTGGAACGAGCGGTTCCGCACCCGCGACTCCAAGGAGCGCAACCTCAAGCAGGCGCTCGGCGAGATCGACCGCATGGCGAGTGCCCTGGGACTTCCGACGAACGTCCGCGAGACGGCGTCGGTGATCTACCGTCGCGCGCTCGACGACAACCTCCTCCCGGGACGCTCCATCGAGGGCGTCTCGACCGCTTGCGTCTACGCCGCCGCCCGGATGGCCGGCGTCCCCCGGAGCCTCGACGAGATCACCGACGTCTCCCGCGTCGAGAAGAGCGAGGTCGCCCGGACGTACCGCTACGTCGTCCGCGAACTCAAACTCGAGGTACGTCCCGCAGACCCCGAGAGCTACGTCCCCCGCTTCGCCTCGTCGCTCGACCTCTCCGAGGAGACCGAACGACGCGCCCGCCAACTGCTGAAGAACGCCAAGGAACAGGGCGTCCACAGCGGGAAGTCGCCGGTGGGCCTCGCCGCGGCCGCCGTCTACGCCGCCGCCCTCCTGACCAACGAGAAGACGACGCAGGCGGCCGTCAGCGAGGTGGCCGACATCAGCGAGGTCACCATCCGCAACCGCTATCACGAACTGCTGGAAGCGGAGGAAGGCCTCGGCGTCGTCTGAGGCTGACGCACGAACTCTCGTTTCCAGCGTGACTGGACCGGCGTCGGCAACCGCGAGACCCCAAACTACAACTTTCAGACCTGTGCACATGTACCGAGTGCACACCAACCACGTCCTCCGCGCGGCCGACGCGACAGACATGAGCCACGTCGCCGACGAGTCGGTCGACCTGGTGGTCACCTCGCCTCCCTACCCGATGATCGAGATGTGGGACGAGCTGTTCACCGCGCGGGACCCGGCGATCGCCGACGCCCTCGCCGACGGTGACGGCGACGCCGCCTTCGAGCGGATGCACGCCCAACTGGACGCCGTCTGGGACGAGGTCGCTCGCGTCGTCGCACCCGGCGGCATCGTCTGTGTGAACGTCGGCGACGCCGTCCGGTCGTTCGACGACGGGTTCCGACAGTTCCCGAACCACGCGCGGGTCATCGAGGCGTTCGACGACCGCGGCCTCCGGTCGCTACCGGACATCCTCTGGCGCAAGCCGACGAACCGGCTCACGAAGTTCATGGGGTCGGGGATGCTCCCGCCCAGCGCCTACGTCACGCTCGAACACGAGTACGTGCTCGTCTTCCGCAAGGGGGAGGCGCGGGAGTTCCCGCCGAGCGACCCCGAGCGCTACGCGAGCGCCTTCTTCTGGGAGGAGCGCAACGAGTGGTTCTCCGACCTCTGGTCGTTCACGGGGACCGACCAGACGATGGAGGCGACGGCGACCGACGACCGAGAGCGGTCGGCGGCGTTCCCGCTCGAACTCCCGCTTCGACTCGTCCGGATGTACTCCACCTACGGCGACACCGTCCTCGATCCCTTTGCCGGGACGGGGACGACGACGCTCGCGGCGATGCACGCCGGTCGCGACTCCGTCGGCTACGAACTCGACGTCGACCTCGTCGAAGGGTTCGACGAGCGAACGACGGACCTCCCGGCGCGGTCACGGCGGCAGGCCCACGAGCGACTCGAGCGTCACCGGACGTTCGTCGCCGACCGCGACCCGGACTACGAGGCGGTCCACTACGACGTTCCGGTCGTGACACGCCAGGAGCGTCAGATACGGCTCTACGCCGTCACGGACGTCTCGAGAGCGACCGTCGGCGCAGACGGAGGCGACGACGTCACCGCCGAGCGCGCCGTGCCGGACGGGCAGGGCGGCGAGGGTTCTCACGGCGACGAACGCCCGTACGACGAGACGCCGGCCGACTGTCACACCGTCCGCTACCGTCTCTCTCACGCGCCACTAGACGAACTCGACGAGTCCGACGTCGACCACGGCTGACGTGGCGCCGAACGGGCAACGTTTACTCCGTCGCGTCAGAGCACTCGGTATGGACTTCGACCGCTTCGTGCTCACAGCAAGCACTGCGGATCTCTCTGCGGAGCCGGCGGCACGCGACCACGCCGACGCCGTCGAGTTTCGGATGGATCTCGCGGACGACCCACTGGCGGCACTCGACGCGTACGACGGCGAACTCCCGCTTCTGGTCACCAACCGTGCCGTCTGGGAAGGAGGAGAGGCACCCGAGGAGGACCGACTCGCCACGCTGGCGACGGCCGTCGAACACGACGCCGTCGAAGCCGTCGACGTCGAACTCCGGGCGCTCACCGGGACGGCGGAGACGGCCGCTCGCGACGCGGCCGCGCTCCGCGAGCACGCCCGCGACCACGACGCCGCCGTCGTCGTCTCCGTCCACGACTTCGAGACGACGCCGCCCGCGTCCGAACTCCGGGAGCTGCTCACCGACGCGACCCGCGAGGGGGACGTCGGCAAGCTCGCGGTGACGGCGACCGACCGCGCCGACACGCTCGCGCTCCTGTCGGCGACGTACGAGGCGACGGCGGCCGGCGAGACGGTGGCGACGATGGCGATGGGAGAGGCGGGCCGCCACACGCGGGCGGTCGCGCCGCTCTACGGCTCTCGGATCGGCTACGCGCCGGTCGACCCGGCCGACGCGACCGCGCCGGGACAGTACGATCTCGCGACGCTCGCCCACCTGGTCGCGCGACTCGACACATCCGAGGCTTAATGGTAATCGAACAAGACATTCGGAGTAATCATGGGAGATACGGGACGGCGCGCACTCGTCGCGGCGCTGCTGGGCGCACTCGGCGCCTCGCTCGGCATCGCCGGTGTCGGCCACGCCTACCTGCGAGAGTGGCGACGCGCCGTCGCGTGGTTCACGTTCGTCCTCGGATCGATGCTCGTCTTGGTGTCGGTGTTCTCCGACCCGTCGAGAGTGACGGCGGACGTCGACTCGCTCCCGCTGACGGTCGTCGCCCCGATTCTCCTCTTGCTCTCGCTGAGCACCTTCGACGCCTACTATCTCGCCCGTCGCGGCCCGATCGGCCACTCGGGTCCGAACGCGGTCGTCTGTCCTCACTGCGGCGGTGAAGTCGACCCCGACCTCCAGTTCTGTCACTGGTGCTCCGAACCGCTCTCGACGCACCAGTCGTCGGACCGACGGACGCAGAGCCGATAGAGAGCGGTAGACGAACCCAGAACTTCCGATCGAGACGCTCTCCGAGTGCCGCCGGAGGTAGATAGCGGGCGCGAATGTAACACAGCAGAGCGTGATCAACGAACGGATCGAACGTTCAGGACAGCAGCAAGCTGACGTGGTTCGACCAACCAAGGACCGTGGACCGAGCGGGAATGAAACGTGACGTTGCGAAGAGTCATTCCTCCCAGTCGAAGAGAGGCGCTCGCTCTGATTCGTGGAGGATGAACGGGCCGATAGCCCCCGACTCTTTCGCGATCGAGGCCGTCCGAAGGACGTGCGCAGTGAAGATAAAGAACGGAATCAACGCAAGCGTTACTCCGACGTTGATGAGCCAGACGAGGACGGGGACGCTGAGTACCGTTCCCGACACGGTCTCCGGTTTCAGATAAAGCGCGGCAGATACCGAGAAGATGAGCGCCGGGATCCCCGTAAAGAGGATCCGTCGAGACAAATTAACCAGCTCCCACTGGAGATAGTGTGCCTTGAAAAACTCCTCTGCCGGGCCAAACAACTCCAAGACATCTACGAGATCACCGATCGCCTCCTGTGCATCTTCGCTCAAACTCTCTTGGTGCACCCAGTACAGTCGACGAACGAGGTAGATCTTCCAGGAGTAATTGTACGAAAGAGCGGCCCGCATGATTGTGAACTCTCCGAATGATGCGTCTTCTAATTCATCGGTAATCCCGTCGGCACTCGTGGCAATCCGGTCGACCAGCTGATCGACTCGGTCCCGAAGGAGTCGGTCAGAACTCCCTTTCACGGCCTCCTGAACCGTCTCAGCCCGATCGACGCTCGTACTGATGAGCGTACTGAGGAACCGCTCCGGTTCTGGAGGACCAGTCCATTGAAACTCTCGCTCAGAGTCCTTCCTGAACGCCATCGACTTCTCCATCCGCTCGCGTTGTCGGCCCAGTGACCCGAACTCTTCGGAGAGCACGAGCTGATTGATCGACACGACGAGCGTCATCCCAGTGATAAGGACACCGACGAGGGTTTGAAACAGCGTCTCGATCGTGTCCCCCTGGCTCAGTATCGACAGATAAGGAACATCGAGCGTGCCGAAGACCGTGAGGCAACCGAAGCAAGTGAGCGCCAGTATACCTGTAACGGTTAATCGATTCCCACTGAACAGAAACCAGTCCTTGAGGGATCGTTCACGATCCATTATATTCTGGAGACAGGAACGACTTTGGTGGGACGGATGGTTCGAGACTCACCATTCGAGCGGGGAAACGCCGCACAGAGAGATAAAACGTGGGACTGTTGGTCGCTTCCACCGAAACCGTCCGAACTTTCCGTGTCGGAAATCAGACCAGAGAGCTACTCGGGACGCGTATCTACCGGACAGTCATTCAGCGACGACTGTTCGGAACGAACGAAACTAGTTTGCTGAATCCGTTCTCTCTCTTCGGCACGCGGATTTCAGGAGGTGAGAGTCGTGCGACGTCGAAGGGTACGGGGACTTTCGCTAACCGCTACGAGAACAAGACCAGGCCAGGGAACGCGCGAACGACCGGACGCGACGACGACGTAAACGCCGCCGCGCGAGCGCGACGCTACTTCTCGATGATGCTCTCTTCGACAGCCTCGCCGAAGTGGCGGGCGGTGTCCTCGTAGTAGACGAGCATCTCGTCGCCGACCTGCAGGTCGGTGACGGCCGTCCGGCCCTCGCTCGTCGGCACCTTGATCGTCTCCGCGTTCTGCAGCAGCGTCTCGATGCGGTCCTCGCCCGACTCGGTCTGAATGCGAGCCTCGACGCGGAACATCGGGCGCTTCTCGATCTTCACGCGGCCGACGATGGCCTCGCGGGTGTTGCCCTGGGTGTCGACGACCTGCACCTCGTCGCCGCTCTTGAGCTCCGAGAGGTACTTCGTCTCGCCGCCGGGCGTGCGGACGTAGGCGTGGACGGCTCCGGCGTTCACGCGGAACGGCCGGGAGGCGACGTACGGCGACTCGGCGGTCTCGGCGTGGACGAAGAACAGCCCGCGGCCCATGCTGCCGACGAGCATCCCCTCGTCGTGTTCGAGCAGGCTCCCCGTGTCGACGCAGACGCGGTCGGCCATCCCGGTTCGCTCGACAGCGGTCACCTCGGCCCAGGTGAGGTCGAGCGACTCGCGCTCGGCGGCGTCACGCACCTCGACGGTCTTTCGGATCTCGTCGGGGCTGTCGGTGTCGAGGAGGACGCCGTCGGCACCGAGTTCGAGCGTCTCGAAGGCCGTCTTGGCCTCCTCGGCCGTGGTCACGCCGGTGACGAGTTCGGTCTCGTCGCCGATGCGGGCGATGAGATTCTCCAGTGGGATGATCTGCCAGTTCTCGCCGACGACGAGCGTGAACTCCGCGTCGTGGGCGGCCTCCTCGGCGAACGACTCGTAGTCCTGATCGAAGATGCGGACGTACGCACCCTGTGCGCGGTCGTCGTCGCGACGGAGCGTCGTCAGATCCGCAGAGCCGGAGAAGTCGGAGGGGAGATCGACGGTGCCGTCGCCCTCGCCGTCCTTGCCGACGACGTAGGCGTCGGCGCGGCCTTCGTGGCCGCCGTCGTTCTCGGCGTCCTCGGCGTCGAGGACGTACGCCTCGGTGTCCTGCAGGAACGCCGCGATCTTCACGTCGCCGAGCTCGCGGACGCGAGCGACGTCGCTCTCGTCGACGAGCACCCAGTCGACGCCGGACTCGAGACCGGCCGTGATCCGTTTCTTCCGTGTCTCCCAGTCGCCGACGGTGTCGTCGGCCTTCAGCCAGACGCTGCGTGTCATTACCGGACTCTTCCCGGGACGGTGGCTTGAACGTGGCGGATACCACAGCCCTTGTCGGGGTCCGCCGCCGCGGACGGGGGACGCTCACCGAACGGCGGGCGGTCGTCGAGTGCGGTCGGTCAGTCGGCCAACACGAGGCCGAACAGTCTGTCGCTGGCGACGACGCCGGCGACGACGACCGCGCCGAACAGCGCCACGCCGAGGAACAGCAACAGCCAGTGTGGCAGCGCCGTCTCGACGCCGACACCGGCGGGACCGACGTGCAGCATCGGCTACGCCTCCGCCTCCGACCGGACGGGGTCCCCTCCGGCGTGTCGGTACAGATACGCGCCCGCGCCGACGATGAGCAGGCTGACGACGACCCAGTGGGGGTCGTAGATCCCCGCCCCGCTGTGAGTCGCGTGGTGGAGCCCGAGCAGCATGTGGTCGACGACGACGTCGAGCAGGTCGAACAGTCCGACGCCGAGCACCGTCGCTCCCGCCAACGGCTTCAACCGGAGCGGCGCGGCCGCACGTCGCTCTGCGGCCCACACCAGACCGCCCCCGACGCCGGCCACCGCGAGCATGGTGAGCGAGAACAGTCCGTCCGCGAAGATGTTCATCCGAAGCCCCGACATCGTCGAGGGGTCGTAGACGTTCGAGACGAGGTGGTGCAACTGCAGGACGTGATGGAGGAAGAGGACGTCGACGAGTCCACTGAGTCCGAACCCGAAGACGACCGCCCCGACGACGCTCTGAGTGGCGATCCGATTCATGGCTCTCGGTACAGCGGCCGCTCCTGTATGCGTTGTTGCCGAAAGAAGCAGCTATTTCGACGGACCGCGGGCTACTCGTCGGGGGCGAGCGCCGCCAGTTCGAGCGCCTCCTCGGCGCTGCGGTCGTCGTGGATGATGGCGGAGACGGCGCGCGCGATGGCCTCGGGGTCGTCGTGCTGGAAGATGCTGCGACCCATCGAGACGCCGGCCGCACCGGCGTCCATCGTCCCGCGGACCATCTCGACGGTCTGGCGGTTCGTCCCCCTACTTCCGCCGGCGATGACGACCGGCAGGCGCGTCGATTCCACCACGTGACGGAAACTGTCGGCGTCGCCGCTGTAGCCCGTCTTGACGACGTCCGCACCGAGTTCTTCGGCGAGTCGGACGGCGTGGCCGATCGCCTCGGGGTCGTCGCCGGCGACGTCCGGGCCGCGGGCGTACGCCATCGCGAGCACCGGGATGCCGAAGCGGTGTGCCTTCTCGGTCACCTCGCCGAGTTGGGTCATCTGCGTCGGTTCGTAGTTGCTGCCGACGTTGATGTGGAAGGAGACGGCGTCGGCACCGACGCGGATGGCCTCCTCGACGCTACTGGTGAGTCGCTTGTCGTCCTCGTCGGGGCCGATGACCGTCGACCCGTTGAGGTGGACGATGAACCCCTTCGCGTTCTTGTTCGGGTGGACGCGCGGCGCGACCCCCTTCTGCGTCAGTACCGCGTCGGCGCCACCGCGGGTGATGGCGTCGACGGTCGATTCGATGTCCTTCAGCCCCTTCACCGGGCCGAGCGTCACTCCGTGGTCCATCGGGACGATGAGGTATCGTCCGTCTGTACCGATGCGTTCGAGTCGAGACTGTAAGCCTGCGTCCATAGTCAGTTATGTGAATCTGTGTCAATCCGCCCTTATTGCCGTTCCGGATGCGGTACACGTTGCTCGGCGCCCCGCAGTGCGCCCTCTTTCAGTTCGCGCGCCTTCGTTTCGAGACGGTCGGCCACCTCGGCGGCGCTGTCGCCGTTCTCGTAGCCTTCAGCGACGATGTCCACGAGCGCGCTGCCGACGATGATGCCGTCCGCGCCGCCGGCGACGATGTTCGCCGCGTGTTCGCCCATCTTGATACCGAAGCCGACTGCCTTCGGGACGTCCCACTGCGAGAGTCGATCGAGACTCTGGCCGGTCTGGTCGGAGACGTCGTCCTGTGCGCCGGTGACGCCGAGACGCGCCTGTACGTAGACGTACCCCGACACCCGGTCCATGATGCGTTCGAGGCGCTCCCCGCGCGTCGTCGGCGCGACGATGAACACGAGGTCGCGGTCGAACTCGTCACACGCCTCACGGAGCGGGTCGGCCTCCTCGGCGGGGAGATCCGGGACGACGAAGCCGTCGATGCCGACTTCGGCGGCCTTCTCGACGAAAGGACGTGGCCCGGGTTCCTCACCGAACTGGTAGATGAGGTTGTAGTACGTCATGCAGACCAGCGGCACGTCGACGTCCGACTCCTCGACGAACTCGAAGAACCGCGTCGGCGTCATCCCGCCCTCCAGCGACCGGACGACCGCCGACTGGATGGTCGGCCCCTCCGCGATCGGTTCGGAGAACGGCAGGCCGAGTTCGATCAGGTCGGCACCGCCGCGTTCGAGCGCCTCGACGTACGCCAGCGAGGACTCGTAGTCCGGGTCGCCGACGGCGAGATAGGGGACGAACGCGGGGCCGTCCGCGAACGCCTCCGAAATTCGGCTCATTCAGAGCCCTCCCTGGAAGGCGTCCATGTCGGGGGCGTTCGGGATGTCGCGCTTGCTGGTCTCTTCGATGACCGACTCGAGGTCCTTGTCGCCGCGGCCGGAGACGTTGACGACGACCCTCTCGCCCAACTGCTCGGACTCCTCGTGGAGATACGCGAAGGCGTGGGCCGTCTCCAACGCCGGGATGACGCCCTCCTCCTGGGAGAGTCGGTGGAACGCCGCCAGCGCCGCGTCGTCGTCGACGTTGACGGGCGTGACGCGTCCCTCGTCGACGAGGTGGGCGAGCTCGGGGCCGACGCCCGCGTAGTCGAGTCCCGAGGAGACGCTGTGGGACTCCATGATCTGCCCGTCGCGGTCCTGCAGGAGTTTCGTGCGAGCGCCGTGGAGCACGCCCTCGTCGCCGGTCGACAGCGACGCGGAGTTGGGGGCGACGCCGGCCTCCTCGTCGACTTCGAGGCTGCTGCCGCCCGCCTCGACGGCGTAGAGGTCGACCCCCTCGTCGTCGACGAAGTTCGCGAACGCGCCCATCGTGTTCGACCCGCCGCCCGCGCAGGCGAGCACCGAGTCCGGCAGACCGCCGAACTGCTTCTCGGACTGTCGGCGCGCCTCTTCGGAGATGACCGCCTGGAAGTCCCGCACCATACTCGGGAACGGGTGGGGTCCGACGACGCTCCCGATGACGTAGTGGGTCGTCTCGACCGTCGTCGCCCAGTCGCGCATCGTCTCGGAGATGGCCTCCTTGAGCGTTCCGCGGCCGACCGTGACGGGGTTCACGTCGGCCCCGTTGATGCGCATCCGGAACACGTTGGGTCGCTGGCGGTTGATGTCGCGCGTGCCCATGTAGATCTCGCAGGGCACGTCGAGGTGGGCGGCCGCCATCGCCGTCGCGGTACCGTGCTGGCCCGCGCCGGTCTCGGCGACGATGCGCTCTTTGCCCATGTACTTCGCGAGCAGCACCTGTCCGAGCGCGTTGTTCAGTTTGTGCGCGCCGCCGTGGACGAGATCCTCGCGCTTCAGGTAGATCTCCCGACCGTAGCGTTCCGAGAGGCGGTCCGCGCGCTGCAGCGGCGTCGGTCGGCCGCCGAAGTCACGCAGCCGCCGTCGGAACTCGTCCATAAAGCCGTCCTCGTTGTTCAGAACGTACCGTTCGTAGGCGTCGTCCAGTTCCTCGATGGCCGGCATCAACGCCTCGGGTACGTACTGTCCGCCGTAGTCGCCGAATTTGCCGTCTGTGTTCGTGCTCATGTCGTCTCCTGTGTCGCGGTGGTCAGGCGTCGGACGTTCTCGGTCACGTCGCCGTCCATGATCGCCGTCCCGACGAGTAGCGCGTCCGCACCGGCCGCGCGCATCCGCCGCACGTCGTCGACGGTCGACACGCCGCTCTCTGCGATGAGTGTCACGTCGTCGGGGACGCCCGTCGCGACCTCCTCGAACGTCGCGAGGTCTACCTCCAACTTGGCGAGGTCGCGGTTATTGATTCCGATGAGGGACGCGTCTGCCGCGAGCGCCGCCTCCAACTCGGCGGCGTCGTGGACCTCCACCAGCGCCTGGAACCCGCGTGACTCGGCCGCCTCGACGAGTCCGGCGAGGTCGTCGACGAACCGGGCGATGAGCAAGACGACGTCCGACGCGACGACGTCGAGTTGGTCCTCGCGCACGACGAAGTCCTTCCGCAGGACGGGGACGTCGACCGCCTCGCGGATCCGGCGGAGGTTCGCCGGCGACCCGCCGAAATGTTCCGGTTCGGTGAGCACCGACAGGGCGGCGGCCCCGCCTTCGACCATCTGCTCGGCCAGTTCGACCGGGTCGTCGTCGCGCGTCCCCTCCGTCGTCGGACTCGTCGGCTTGACCTCCGCGACGATCGGCACGCGACCGTCGGCCTCGACTGCCGCGAAGGCGTCCGGGAGCGACCGCGCGTCGACGGCGAGTCGCTCCGTCCCGCCCTCGCGTTCCCGCGCCGCGGCGAGAATAGAGCGCACCGCCGGCGCGATCTCGTCCTCATTAGCGTTCATCATTGTACACTAGCGCACTCATTTGTACAAAAGGCTTGCGCCACTGGCTCAACTTTCAAGTCCGGGTCGGTCCTCCGAGGTGGTATGGAGGACGCCGGAATCTACGCACGCGAGTTCGACGCGCTGGACACCGTGATCCAGTTGGGTGTGGCAGGCGGGAACGTCATCGACGTCTCGTTCCCCGCGCACGTCGCCGACGACGCCGAGGGCGACCATCCGTTGCTCGACCGCATCGACGACTACCTCGCCGGCGCAGAGGACCACTTCGACGACGTCCCCGTGGCGCTGACGGTGCCGACGGAGCAGCGCCGAGTGCTCGACGCGCTCAGAAAGCTCCCCTACGGCGAGACGGTCTCCGTCGACCGCGTCGCGCGACTGGCGGGGTTCGACGACGGGGACGACGAGGAGATGGCGACGGTGCGGAACGCGCTCCGCGAGAACCCGACACCGATCTTCGTCCCGGACCACCGCGTCGAGGGCGCACGGGGAGCGACGCCGCCAGACGTCGGAAAGCGACTGCGAGCGGTCGAACGCTGAGCGGGTTCTCCCTCTCTCACTTCACCGACTCTTCAGCCGTCCGTACAGATACAGGAGGAGGCCGGCGAGCAACAGCAGGTTCGACGTCGTCTCCGCCGTCGGCCACCCAGTGACGAGCGCGATCGCCTGCGCGACGCCGGAGCCGACGAACGCGACGCCGGTCGTCACGCCCAGCGTCTGTCCGCCGCTGTTGACGAGCACGAGATAGCCGACGACGACGATGGCGACGCTGAAGACGACGTCGACGACCAGCGAGACGAGCGGGTCGCCCGTGGCGATGGAGACGAGCACGAGCAACACGTAGCCGAGGAGGAACGCGCGCAGCAGGTTCTGCTGTCGTTGGGTGATCTCGGAGGCGGCCATACGCATTCTGGGTGCGTGGGGTACTTCACTCCGGCGTCGCTCCCTCAATGACCCGTACTGCGCGACGTCCCGAGCGACTCGACGACTCCTTTCCCGCCCACGACGCCCGCGACGAGTAGTGAGACAACGGCGACGGGCATCAGTGGTCCCTCCGGGTTCGTGTACGCGGCGGCGACCATCGCACACACCGCGACCGTCAGGAATCCGACCGTGAGACGCCGCTCGCGGAGTGCGAGGCGTCGGAGGAACACCCCGTACAACGACCCGAACACGAAGAGGTTGACACCGAACCCGAAGTCAGTAGGCCAGAAGTCAGTACCGACGATTCGGTCGAGGATGGCGAGGCTCCCGAAGAGCACACAACAGCCGAGCCCGACGGCGGCGACGACGTCCGTCGCGTCAAGGTCACGCCGGCCGTCGAACGGGGAGGGGACCATACGTCCGATTCAGCTGGGGTCGTGATAAGCGCTACACCCAGTCGATACCGAGCCCCTCGTGGACTACGAACTCCAGGGCGTTGACGAGGTAGTGCGCGACGACGACGACCAGCAGACTCTCGGTCAGCACGAACGCCGCCGCGAGCACGAACCCCAGCATCCCCGTGACGAGGATTCCGCCCGGCCCCTGCGCACCGTGGCCGAGCGCGAAGGCGACCGAGGAGAGCGCCGCGAGCAGCCACGGCGAGACGCCGAACCCCGCGGCGACGACGCCGACGAGCGCCGCCCGGAACAGCAGTTCCTCGAAGCCAGCGATCACCGGAAGCACGAGAAACAGGAGCACCGCCCATCCGCCCGCAGAGTCGGGTGCGAGCGCCTCGCGCAACTCCTCGGAGTTGCCGACGCCGAGTCGTTCGCCGAAGGCCGCGCCGACTTCGTTGACCGCGTAGAGTCCGACGCCGAGTCCGACGCCGAGCGCCAACGCGAGGAGGCTCACGCCGTCGTCGCCGAGTCCGAGCGCGTCGAGCGGGATCTCGGTGTACCACGCACCGACGACGAGGAACGCGCCGAACAGCCCCTGTGAGAGCGCGACGTTGACGAGCAGCGACGCCGTCGACAGCTCGTAGCCGCCTCCTGCGTGCGGCCCGTGTCGGTAGTGGCGGTCGACGTCGAGCGCCTCCCAGCCACCGTCAGAGTCGCCGGTAAGGGCGTCGACGTCCCTCGTGACGCCACCGTCCGGCGTCGTCCCGTCGGGTCGGTCGCGACGACGGCGCTTCAACGGCCGCTCCGGGTCGAACGCGAGCCGTCGCTCGTCGTTAGAACCGTCAGTAAAAACCGCCTTCGAGGCGTGTGCGAGCAAGAGAAGCAAGCCGAGGACGACGCCCGCGAACCCCGCGAACGCCGCCCAGTTGGTCATCTACTGCGGACTGGGGCTGCTCGGACCCTTGTTGACGCTCTTGCCCTGCTGCTTGTCGAGCGTCGATCCGGTGATGCTCTTGAGGCGGTCGATGAGCGAGTCCTTCTCGGGTTCGCCCTCGAGCGCCACGTCGAGCACCTCGCTGATGTGCGAGACGGGGATGATGTCGACCATCTCCTTGTACTCGTCTTCGATCATGACGTCCTGCATGTTCGCCGCCGGGATGATGACGGTGTCCATGCCGGCCTTCGCGGCCGCCTCGATCTTGTGGGTGACCCCACCGACCGGGAGCACGTCGCCACGAACGGACAGCGACCCGGTCATGGCGATGTTCTGTGCGACCCCGACGTTCTCCAGCGCGCTGATGACGGCGGTCGCCACCGTGACGGAGGCGGAGTCGCCGTCGACGCCCTCGTAGGCCTGGACGAACTGGATGTGGACGTCTTTCTCGCTGAGGTCCTCGTCGGAGAACTTCTTGATGATGGCCGAGACGTTCTGCACCGACTCCTCGGCGATCTCCTGGAGCTTCCCGGTGGCGATGACCTGTCCGGGCCCCTGCGAGGGAGCCACCTCGGCCATCACGGGCATCACGATACCGGAGTCTTCGCCCATGACGGCGAGGCCGTTGACCCGCCCCGTGACGAAGCCGTCGTTGACGGAGAGCTCGTAGTCCTTGCGGCGCTGGATGTAGTCGTCGGCGATCTGCTGTTCGATGCTGCGCGAGCGGCGCTTGGCCTGCAGGACGTGGTCCCGCGTGACCATCTCTGCGCCCTCCGCACGAGCGATGTCGCCGGCGACGCGCACCAGTCCACCGAGGTTCCGGAACTCCAGCGTGAGGTGTCCCTTCCGGCCCGCACGGCGGCGGGCTTCGAGGATGACCTCTTCCATGGCTTCACGGTCGTAGCTCGGGAGGCGACCGTCCTTGGCGACCTCTTGGGCGACGAACCGCGCGTACTTACGCCGCATCTCCGGCGTGTCCTCGATGGTGTCGTCCATGTACACCTCGTACCCGTACCCCTTGATACGGGAGCGGAGCGCGGGGTGCATGTTCTCCATCGCGTCGAGGTTCCCCGCAGCCACCATGACGAAGTCCGTCGGGACCGGTTCCGTCTGGACCATCGCACCCGAGGAGCGCTCGGACTGCCCGGTAATGCCGAACGCGCCCTCCTGAATGGCGGTCATGAGATGCTGCTGGGAGCGGATGTCGAGCGTGTTGATCTCGTCGACGAACAGCACGCCCTTGTTCGCCTTGTGGATCGCGCCGGGTTCGACGCGGTCGTGGCTCGGCGTCTCCATCCCGCCGGACTGGAACGGGTCGTGGCGGACGTCGCCGAGCAGTGCCCCGGCGTGTGCGCCCGTCGCGTCCTCGAACGGCGCCGTCTTCGTGTCGGCGTTGTTGACCAGCAGGTTCGGAATCATCGCGTCGCCGCTGCGAGAGCCGTAGCGGAACGCCAGATAGATGATACCCGCCGCGAGGATGCCGAGCAGGATCTGCCCGGCGATGATGAGCGAGTAGCCGAGGACGACGGCGATGATGATCCACATGAGGAACGAGCGCATCTGGTTGCGCTTGCGCGCCTCCTCTTTGTGGGCCTCGACGATCTGTTCACCCTTGCCGGCCGGCACCGTTCGCACCTTCGGCTGGTTACCGTCGTCGGGGTTGTGGTAGACGAGAACGTCCTGCAGTTCCTCCTTCGGCAGGAGTTCGGCCATCGCCTTCGCGAGCATCGACTTCCCCGTCCCCGGGGAGCCGATCATCATCACGTGACGGCGCTGCTTCGCCGCCTTCATGACGACGTCGCGAGCGTGCTCCTGTCCGATGACCTGGTCGACGAGTCGGTCGGGAACCTCGATCTCGTCCGTCGAGTCGATGAGGAGTCCGCCGAGGAGGTCGTCCTCGTCGACGTTCTCCGCGATGTCGGCGTTGACCTCGACGCTGCTGCCGAGGTCGTCTATCGACCCGCTCTCCGTCCCCTCGGGGTCGGGGTGGTGACCCCGCTCACGGCTGCCGTCCGTCGGCTGGCCCCCGGACGTCGGGACCTGCTCCTGCTCGGGGTCCGACTGCTCGGACCGCTCGGAGTCGTGGGCCCCTTGCTCCGGGTGCCTGTCGTCGTTGTCCATGTCGTTGCTCATAGAACTATGTCGCTGTATAGACCGTAGGGTGCGCGATTGATATACTTTCTCCCCGCGGGTCGGCGCGACGCATCACCGTATCCGGGTTTTGACGCCCGTTACGCCCCGTTTCGGTCGTAATCGCCGACTCGTCGGGTTTATAAATGTTCGGTCGAAACTGAGGGGCATGCGGGGGTTCTACATCGGTCGCTTCCAGCCGTATCACAACGGCCACCACCACATGGTGAAAGAGATCGCAACGGAGGTCGACGAACTCGTTCTCGGCATCGGGAGCGCGGGCGACTCGCACTCGACGCGCAACCCCTTTACCGCCGGCGAGCGCGTCATGATGATCACTAAGTCGGTCGCCGAGTTCGACCTCACCACCTACGTGGTCCCCATCGAGGACCTCGACCGGAACTCCGTCTGGGTGAGCCACGTCCAGAGCATGTCGCCGAAGTTCGACGTCGCCTACTCGAACAACCCGCTCGTCATCCAACTGTTCAACGAGGCCGGCGTCGAGGTCCGCCAGTCGCCGATGTTCCGCCGCGAGGTGCTCGAAGGCACCGAACTCCGCCAGCGGATGATCGACGACGAGGACTGGCGGCATCTCGTCCCCGACCCCGCGGTCGACGTCGTCGACGAGATCGACGGCATCGAGCGCATCCAGAAGGTCAGCGACAGCGACTCCAACGGCACCCCCAACGCCCACTCCGAGTAACCGACGATGCTCACGCTCGCCTCCGACTTCGGGAGTCCCTACCCGGCCGCGATGAAAGGTGTCCTCCTCGACCGCCTCGGCGACGTGACGCTGGTCGACGTCGCCCACGACTTCCCGCGACAGGACGTCCGCGCCGCCGCCTTCTGGCTCCGAGAGACGCTCCCCTACTTCCCGCCCGCCGTCCACCTCGCCGTCGTCGACCCCGGCGTCGGCACCGACCGCGCGGCGCTCGCCGTCCGCGTCGGTGACCACGCGCTCGTCGGCCCCGACAACGGGCTGCTCCTGCCGCCGGCGAGACGACTCGCAGCGCGGCAGGAAGCGACACTCGAGGTGTTCGACGTCGCCTACGACGACCCCGACTCACGCACCTTCCACGGGCGCGACGTCTTCGCCCCCGCCGCGGCCGACGTCCACGCGGTCGGCGTCGACGCGCTCGACGGGATCGACCGCCTCACACCCCTCGGCGACGGCGACTACGTCGATCTCACGTTCCCCGAGGCGACGGTCGAGCGATCCGGAAGCGACGGCAGAGCGACCGTCGCCACCGGCGAGGTGCTCGTCGTCGACGACTTCGGCAACGCCATCACCAACGTCCCCGGCGACGTCCTCGCCGACTGCGACGAGGCGACCGTGAGCGGCGAGCGCGTCCCCGTCGGCGACTCCTTCGCCGCCGTCCCCGAGGGTGACCGACTGCTCACCGTCGGCAGCCACGGCTACGTCGAGTGCGACGTGAACCAGGGACGCGGCGACGAGGCGTTCGGACTCGCCACTGGCGACCCGGTCCACCTCGAGTTCTGATGGACGCCTTCGAGTTGATGAACGTCGTCGGTCTCGTCGCGTTCGCGATGGTCGGATCGCTGAAGGCCGCCGACGCCGACCTCGATCTCTTCGGCGTCACAGTTCTGGGTGTCCTCACCGCTCTCGGCGGCGGAACGATGCGCGACGTGCTCGTCGGTCGGACGCCCGCCTCGCTGCAGTCCGTCGGCGAGATGAGCGTCGCGTTCGTCGGCGTCGGACTCGCCGTCGTCCTCACGCGGGCGATCCCCGACCGACTGCGCGACCACCCGGCCGTCCTCCTCCCCGACGCGGTCGGACTCGCCGCCTTCGCCGCGACGGGGGCGCTCGTGGGGTCGCAGGCCGGACTCTCACCCTACGGCGTCGTCATCCTCGCCACGTTGACCGCCGTCGGTGGCGGAAGTCTCGCCGATCTGCTGCTCACGCGCGTCCCCGTCGTCCTGCGCGAGGACTTCTACGCGACGCCGGCGCTCGTCGGCGGTGTCGTCTTCTGGCTACTGCTTCGGCTGGGCGTGACGGGCGACACGGCCGCACTCGTCTGTGCCGGACTCGTGTTCTCGGTTCGCGTGCTCGCGCTCCGCTACGAGTGGGAGCTGCCGCGCGTCTGAGCGTTCACAACAGATTTGACAGACGCCCGTGAGTTCCGACCGTGAGCATCATCGTCGGCCCCACGCTCCCCGAACCGCACTACAGCACCGTGAAGGAGGTCTGGGCGAAGCTCGACGCCGAGTTCGGCTTCGGCAGCATGGTCAACCCGTTTCCGCACTTCACGCTCTACGGCCTCGACGACGCCGACCTCGACGCCGTCGAACGAGTCGTCGCGGCCGTCGCTGCGAACCACGAGCCGTTCTCCGTCCGTACCGACGGCCTCGGCGTCTTTCCGGGCAACCACGTCTACGTCCCGGTGACTCACTCCCGGGCGTTGGGCGAGCTCCACCACGAGATGGTCGCCGAACTCCGTGCGCTCGGTGAGCCGCTGATGCCGTTCTACGAACCCGGGAGCTGGTTTCCGCACGTCGGACTCGCTCTCGGCGTCGACGACGAGCAGGTTGGCGAGGTCGTGTCGTTCCTCCTCGACTACGACTTCGCGTGGGAGTTCACCATCGACAACGTGGAGGTCGAGTACTTGAGTGACGAGGCGAGTCAGTTCGAGCGCGTCGCGTCGGTCGAACTCTGAACGGTTGCGCGCGGCGTCGGACTGTCGTCCCTGTTCGCCGAACTGACGGAACAGAAACCTCAAAAAACCCAAAGAGCTCGATTCGACTCGACTTCGACCTTACTCCGCCGCGATGACGTCGTCGATGCGGACGATCATCGTCGCGGCTTCGGTCGCAGACTCGACCGCCTCACGCTTCACTGCGGCGGGGTCGATGATGCCGTACTCCACGGGGTCGGCGATCTCGCCGGTGCGACCCGTCGAGATGATGCCGGCGCGGCCCTCCTTGTCGAACATGGCGCGGAGGTCGACGATGGCGTCGATGGGGTCCATCCCGCAGTTCTCGGCGAGCGTGCGGGGCAGCGAGTCGACCGCGTCGGCGAACGCCTCGACGGCGAGCTGCTTGCGCCCCTCGATACCCGCGGCCTCGGCGCGGATGTGGTCCGAGATGGCGACCTCGGTGCAGCCGGCACCGGGGACGACGCCACCCTTGTCGAGCGCGGCGATGACGACGTCGACGGCGTCGTTCATCGCGCGTTCGAGTTCGTCGACGACGTGTTCGGTGCCGCCGCGGAGGAACAGCGTCACGGACTTCGCCGCGTCGCCGCCCTCGATGAAGGTGAGTTCGTCGTCGCCGAACTTCTCGACGTGAACCGTGTCGACGTGGCCGAAGTCCGACTCGTCGACGTCGCCGAGCGAGCCGAGACGCTTCGCGCCGGTCGCGCGGGCCAGCGCCTTCGCGTCCTTCGACTTGACGTTCTTGAACGCGAGGATGCCCGCGTCCGCGAGGTAGCCCGCGACGCGGTCGTCGATCTTCTTCGTGCAGAAGACGACGTCGACGCCGGCCTCGGAGAGCGTCTTCGCGTAGCCGCGGAGCTCTCGGTCTTCGGCCTCGATGGCGGCGTTGAGCTGGTCGACGGAGGTGATGTTGTACTCCGCCTTCGACTCTCCCTTACGAACTTCGAGCTTCATGTCGAGGACGGCGACGGTCGCGTCTTCGACGCGCTTGGGCATGTTGTCGTTCGCGCGCTCCTTGTCGATGACGACGCCCTCGACGAACTCCGTCGCCGACGAGGAGGCCCCCGTGCGGGTGAGCACGCGGATGTTGTCGCGGTCGATCTTCTCGCCGTCGGCGACGTGGCGGACCGCCTCGACGACGAGCTTCGCGAGGGCGTCGGCGGTGACGTCGCCGGTCCCCTTGCCGGTCATCGAGGATTCGGCGACCTGCTGGAGCGTCTCGTCGTCGCCGAGGTCGAGATCGAGCACCATCCCGTCGATGGCCTCCTGTGCGAGACGGGCACCCTCGTGGTACCCCTCGACGACGACCGTCGGGTGGAGATCGGCGTCCAAGAGATCCTCCGCCTGCGCGAGCAACTCGCCCGTGAGGACGGCGGCCGTCGTCGTCCCGTCACCGACCTCCTCCTCCTGCGTCTGGGCGACTTCGACGATCATCTGTGCGGCGGGGTGCTCGATGTCCATCTCCTCGAGGATGGTCGCGCCGTCGTTCGTGATGACGACGGTGCCCGAGGAGTCGACGAGCATCTTGTCCATCCCTCGCGGACCGAGTGTGGTCCGTACCGCGTTGGCGACGGCCTTTCCGGCGCGGATGTTGGAGTCTTGGGCGGCCTGCCCGCGGGTCCGCTGGCTCCCTTCCGAGAGAATGAACATCGGTTGCTGCATGCGACTTGCCATGATGAGTAAACCTCAGCAGTCCCATGGTTAGCGGTTCTATATATACGTTTCTATCCGGACCGAAGGAATCGCACGACAGCGTCGGGGTACACTGCGAGCTGCTGGCACACCTCCCACATCGGTATCGACAGGAACATAACGGACGATACGGAGATGTGGACGATGCTGGAGTTGGAACACGGCTTTCGAGTCGTGGACGTGAACGCACGGCTCGATCCGGACTCGGGTGCGGTCGCCACCCGAGGACGCGAGATCACCCCCGAGCGCCTCGAACGCGAGATGCACCAGGCGGGCGTCGTCCGGTCGGTCGTCGCACCCAGCGTACGCCCCCGTTCGGAGGGGTATCTCCGCGCGAACAACGCCGTCGCGCGACTGAGCGTCGACCGGCCGTTCCTCGCGTTCGCTCGCCTCAACGGGGTTCGCGACGTCGCCAGCGGCGCGGCCTCCCGTCTCCGCAACCTCACGGCCGCCCGGAAGGAGCACCACGTCTCGCCGGAAGACGTCGAACAGTACGCCTACGACGGCCGGTTCCACGGGTTCGTGCTCGACCCCGCCCGCGACGGACTCCCCGACGACGCGGTGCTCGACCGACTCGACGACGTCGACCTCCCCGTCCTCGTCTACGCGGGCGAGGCGTTCCCTCCGAGCGCCGTCGCCGACCACCTGCTGGACCGCTCCTTCCCGGTCGTCCTGACGAGTTTCGGCGGCTTCCCCCTCAACCGCGAGTTGATGGGCGCGGCGATCGACCTGCTCGACGACGAGGACGGTCTCTATCTGGAGACGAGTTTCGTGCGCTACCGTGCCGTGCTGGAACGCGCACTCAGAGAACATCCCGACCGCGTGCTGTTCGGCAGCGGCGCACCCGAGACACACCCGGACGTCGGCGTGATGGAGCTGTTGACGCTCGACGTCTCGGAGGACGCGATGCGACGTGCCTTCTCGAAGAACCCCTCACGCGTCGTTCCCGAACTCGGTCCCGGCGGCGACTGAACCCTCACCGCCAGTCGTACCGTGCGACCGCCCGGTCGGCGCGCTTCGACAGCCCGTGAGGGTTGCGTGACCGGTCCCGGTCGCGTGCGCGGGCGACCAGTCCGTCGGAGGTGCCCGTCGAGATACCGCCGACGACGTCGCGGCCGTTACCGAACCACCCCGTCGGTGTCCCCTCGCCGCCGACGACGTCGCGGGCGGCCGAGGCGGCGTCGCCGACGGCGTGAGCGAGCGTCCGACGGACGACCGTCGGACGGAGTCCGTAGTTCTTCACCAGTCGGTAGGCGAGTGCGCGGTACTTCCACCGCCAGTCGCGCTGCTCGACGCCGCCGTCGGCCTCGTACTCCCGGCGGACGCACATCTCCGGCGTCCAACTGACGTCGGCGTCGAGTCCACCGAGTCGGTGGGCAGTGTCGCGTGCGCCGCCGGTCTCGAGATACTCGTCGAAGCCGTCGAGGTCGTGGAGCGTCCGGCGGCGAAAAGCGACGTTCCGGCCGTTGAAGTAGGTGACGTGACGGTTCGCGATGTCACGCTCTTCGGCCTCCTCGGTCGTCATCCCCCCCTGCAGCGTCTGGTGCGTCGGGCCGGTGACGACGTGGGCGTCCTCCAGGCCCCTACGGAGCGCGTCGAACCAGGACTCCTCGACGACGAGATCCTGCCCGAGGAAGGCGACGCCGTCCCCGTCGGCTACTTCGATGCCCGCGTTCCGAGCGACGTTGAGTGTCCGCGCCGAGATCTCGACGAGCACGTCGACGTCGTCGCGTTCGCGAACCATCCCGGTCGTCCCGTCCGCGGAGGGACCGTTGACGACGATCACCTCCGCGTCCGGTGCGTGCGCTGCCAGCGAGTCGAGGCTGGCGGCCAGCTGGTCCCGCCCGTTCAAGGTCGGGACGACGACCGAGACGTCCATACCAGCCATCAGTACGACACGACACTTAAAGTGACGCATCTCGCGGAGACGAGGTCGGAAGGAAGTGGGTGCAGCCGGAGACGGCTTGGTCAGGTGTCTCCGGCCTGTCGTGGGTCGTGTCGACCCGTCAGCTGTCCGTTCGGGTCGTCAGCAGTTCAGGTAGTACACCTGCTTGCGTGCGTCCTTGAAGCTGTAACGCGACCCGACGAGGTCCGAGTCCTCGAGCCGGTTCAGCGCGTAGCGGACCGTCCGGTCGGGGAGGAGCGACTCCTCGGCGAGCTGGCCCTGCGAGAGCGGTGCGTCGCTCTCGAGGACTTTGGCGACGAGTTTCGCACTGGGCGGCAGTTCGCGGAGACGGTCGCGGAACTCGGTCTCCGAGAGCAGGTCTTCGCTGCTGGCTTCTGCGGTACTGGTGCTCATACTACACGGTCGGACGTCGCCAGTGGTAAAGGTTGGCTACATATAGAACAAAAGCCTTGACACACCTTAAGGTCCTAATATCTATGGGGTAGTCGTATCGCAGTCTCGCGGTTTTTCCGGTCCCGAGCGATTGTTCGTTCGGGTTCTCGCCCGGTCTCGCGGAGGGTTCGTTCCAGTGAGATACCGATGGGTGCAACTACGCGTCCCGCAGGCGGTCGACCTCGGGGCGGTCGCCGTGACGGCGGTACCGTCCCATCAGACACTCGCACGTCGGACAGTGGACGAGCAGGACGCCTCGGTGGTCGTGACGGACGAGTTCGTCGACCTCGTGGTCGCTCTCGCAGCGATGACAGACTGGCATACGGGGACTATGGTATCGAGTGACAAAGCTCTTCCACCGAGCGACGACCGCATCCAATACGACTTTACAGTTCGGGTGAGCAGTCACGAGTAGTGTGAAAGGGAAGGAGTGGTACCAGGCCGACGAAGTGGCCCAGGAGTACGACGCCAAGCGGTTCTCCGACGGCGGCCGACTCATCGACCGGCGCGAGAAGGAGGCGGTGCTGGAGGCGCTCGGTCCCGTCGAGGGGAAGGACGTTCTCGAGATCGCCTGCGGCACCGGTCGGTTCACCGTCATGCTCGCAGAGCGCGGTGCGAACATCGTCGGACTCGACATCTCTTCGGCCATGATGGCACAGGGTCGTCAGAAAGCCAAGAGCGCCGGCGTCGACGGACTCGTCGAGTTCATGCGCGGCGACGCCGCCCGCTTGCCGTTTCCGGACGACCACTTCGACGCGGTGTTCGCCATGCGGTTCTTCCATCTGGCGGACACGCCGGCGAAGTTCCTCGCGGAGATGTGTCGCGTCTCGAAGGACCAGGTGTTCTTCGACACGTTCAACCGGTACAGCACGCGGAGCGTCTACACGTGGCTCCTCCCGATGGGGTCGCGACTCTACTCGCGGGTCGAAGTCGAGAACCTGCTCTACGGTGCGGGGCTGGAACTCGTCTCGGACGCCCACGACTTCGTCCTCCCGTTCGGCTTCTACCGGGAGATCCCCAACGAGGTCGCCGGCCGGGTCCGAGAGCTGGACACGAAGCTCCGTGGCAGCGGTCTCGGCGAGAAACTCGCCTCGGTGTCGTACTGGAACGCCCAGGTTCGGTGAGCGGGAGCGCGAGTCACCCGCTCACCGGGGTTCTCGTCTCGTTCGGAGACTCTTCTCCGTGTGAGAATCGACTGTCGCTCGTCGGGGATCACTGGTCCCCCGGCGGACGACGACAACCCCCTCAGAAGTCGTCTTCGATGATCTCGCCGACCGCGAAGTTCGACTTCACTTCCGTGATCTCGACTTTCACCCGCTCGCCGATCTCCGCGTCGGGGACGATGATGACGTAGCCACGCTCGACGCGTGCGATGCCGTCGCCCTGTTTGCCGATGTCCTCGATCTCGACGTACCGGAGTTCGCCAGTCTCGACCGGCGGCTGCGGTTCGCTGGACGTCCGGGTCTCACCACCCTCGGACTCGACCGTCTCCTCGCGGGAGATGAGCGCGACCCGGTAGATCTCGTCGACGTCGACGGAACCGGTCTCGATCTCGCGGCGGGGGACCTCGACGATGTATTTGTCGTCTTCCTCGCGAACTTCGGCATTGAACAGACACAGGAGCTTATCTGAGATTTCCAAGGTGTAGACCTCCAGTTCGACTGTGCAGTGGGTCGCCGGCGTTAAAGAGGTACCGCCGGCCCGTTCGACGCTCTCGTGGGTCGGTTCTGGCCGCGTCGTCGCCCGGCTACCGCGGCGTCCCGTCGCGCCGCTTCGCCCCCTCGGAGTCGTGGACGACGACCTCGCCGTCGGCCTCGACCGGCCGGTAGCTGTCGCGAACGCCGATGGCCTCCTCCAACTCGCGGACGGCACGCTCTTTCAAGGCTCCTGCGAGCTCCTCGGCCGCTTCGCGGGAGATGTCGCGGCCGAGCCCCTCACACTCGTGGGCGTGGAGCATCCCCTCCTCGTCGCCGGTTTCACCGGCTACCCGTTGCGCTGGCAGCGCAACGCTCTCCACCGCCTCGCCCATCGGTTGGCTCGTCCCGCCGAGGGCGACGCTGAACGGGTAGGTCTCACAGATGAGCGGGCGGTCGTCGTGGACCTGACACGCCCCCTTCCCCTCGTCGTCTTCGGTGTAGAAGGTACAGTCGCCGCAGGCGCCCGTCTGGAGCGCCCACTCGAACGTCTCCCCCTCGGGGCCGTCCTCACCGTCGACGAGACCGTAGGGCATCGGACGGGCGACGTCCCGCCACTCCCGACCCGTCGCCTCCTCCAACTCCCGCACCTCGTCGGGAAAGACGGTCGCCGTGTGCGGCTCTCGCTCGCCGTCCTCGCCGTCGTATCCCTTACAGCAGGCTCCACAGCGCGTGCACTCGAAGCCGATCGTCTCGATGGCGTCTGCCAACGCCGAGACGTCGAGCGCTCGCGCCCTGCGGAGTTCGGCTTCGAGCGTCTCCATGGCTGGTCGTCGGCGGTGGCGACACAAAACCCCGTCGGGACGGGGCGCTACTCGGTCCGTTCGGGACGGTCGGGCCGGTCGGACTGGTCGGTTCCGTCGAACTGGTCGGTCCGTTCGGCGGGAGCGACTCGCTCGCTCGCAGCGTCCCACTCGACGCGCCCCTCCTCGGCCAACTTCTCGACGTGTGCGACGACCGTCGCTCGCGCGAGGTCGCGCACGCCCGACAGATCCTTGTCGTAGGCGGCGTCGAGGACGGCGTCGACGTCGCGTGCACCGTCCGCGACGGCGTCGAACACGCGTTGTTCGCGGGCGAGTCGGTGGTCGACGAGGCGAGCGAGCACGGCGTTCGGCTCTCTGATGGCGGGGCCGTGTCCCGGGAGGAGCCGGTCGGGAGCGCGGGCCTGCAGGCGGAGGAGCGCGAGGACGTAGGCGATCATGTCCCCCTCCGGCGCGCCGACGACGACGCTGCCCTCCGCGACCGCGAGGTCGCCGCTGACGACGTCGTCGTCGACGGCGAAGGCGACGTGGTCCGGCGCGTGGCCGGGCGTGTCGAGGACGGCCACCTCGCGGCCGTCGACGGGGAGACGCGTCCCTTCGCCGAGCGTCCGGTCCGGCGTGCGGCCCGTCGCGTCCTCGAATCGCTCGACGTGGTCCTCGTGCGCCCAGACGGTCGCTCCCGTCACGTCGGCGTAGTGTGCCACCGCGCCGACGTGGTCGGGGTGGGCGTGCGTGACGGCGACGTGTGCGACGTCTCGCTCGGCGACGAGCGCGTCCAACCGCTCGCTCCGGCCGGCGGGGTCGACCAGGAGCGCGTCGGTGCTCCCGAGAAGATAGGCGTACGTCTGCCCGGTAGGAGCGCGTGTATCGACGGAGACAGACACGCGAGCGATATCCATACCCACTCGGTGACGGCGGCGGAAGAAAAAACTGCCTCAGTCTGACGGGTCAGTCCGAGGAGACGCCGGTGAACTTCGAGAGGTCGACGTCGCCGGCGACCTCTCCGACCGACTCGTACGGTCGGTTGACGATGATGTTGCCCGCCGTCTGCTTGCCGACGCCCGGAATCGACGTCAGCTCGTCCATGCTGGCCGCGTTCAGGTCCAGCGGGAACGGAACGCCCGTCACCGACCGGAAGCCATAGTCGACGACGGAGACGTCGACGGTCCGACCGAGCTCTCGCTCGCCCGGGATGCCCACCAGGAGCGGGTAGGTGCCGAGTTGGCGGCCGAACGTCTTCCCGTCCTGGTGGTACTCCAGGTGGACGTCTTCGAGGACGGTTCCGGGCGGGGCGACCCGTCGCAGCATCGGCCGGTCGATCTCCTCGCGGACCTCCCGTTTGTACTTCTTGAACAGCTTCTTGTGGTCCTCGGCGATCTGCGCGCCGGTGTCGGACATGTCGGTTCCGTCGAACGCCATCACCTGCCGGATGTTGATGCGGCGGACCATCAGCCCCTCGTCGTAGACGCGCTGGAGGAACTGCTTGTTGTGCTCGAACGTCTCCTCGCGTTCGCCCTTCAACCCGTGCAGGAGGTTGATACCGGGGAGGAGTTTGGGGAGTCTGTCGGGCGCCTCCTCGTCGAACGTCGGCGCGTCCTCGGGGTCCTCGCCGGGACGCCACCCGCCGGCCTCGTTGACGATGCGGACCGCCTCGAAACACTCCTCGGCGCTGACGTTGAGGTTGTTCTCCTCCTGCACCAGCGGGTCGGCGGATTCGAGACCGAAGGCGGCGGTGTCGCCGGGCGTGTTGTGTTCGGCGATGATGCGGATCCCCTCTCTGGACTTCTCGGGCCACTTCGCGATGGTGATGGGGTTCATGTTGTCGAGGTGGAGCGTCCCGAGGTCGGGGGCCACCTCGCGGATACCGCCGTACAGTCGCCGCAGGGCGTCGGGGTTCGGTGCCTCGCCGTCGCCGCCGAACGCGAGGATGTCGGCCTGTCGGCCGAGACGGAAGTGTCGCGCGCCGCGCTCGTAGAGGCGCTCGACCTCCTTCACGACGGAGTCGGCGGTGCGGAACGCGGGGTTGCCGTACAGCGGTTCCGTACAGAACGAACAGCGGTAAGCGCACCCCCGAGAGGTCTCCATCTCACAGATGAGGTACTCCGGGTGATTCGGGTGTTGTTCGACGACGAACGCCCCCTCGGCGGCCCAGCGGTCGAGTTCGTCGTTGTCGCGCATCCGATTGCCGAACCCCTCGAGTCCAGAGTCGACGAGGTCGTAGACGGCCGCCTCGACGTCGCCCTTCGCGACGAAGTCGTAGTCGAGGTCCTTCCGCTCCATCTCCATCCCGCCGGCGTTCTCGTCCCCGACGCCGAAGCGGATGGGGCCGCCCATCAGCGACGTCCCCTCGGCGACCCACGCCAGTTCGCGCACCTCGTCCGGTTCGGCGGGCGTGCCGCCGACGTACTTGCCGGGGACGGTCATCCCGCCGATGTAGATCATGAGGTCGGCGTCGGCGACGTCGGCCCAGTTCTGACGGTCGTCGCGGAGTTCGTCGATGGTGTGGTAGGTGATCTGCGATTCGGGGACGCCGGCGTCGACGAGCGCGCCGGCCGTAAAGCGGGGGTACGTCGAGATGTACGGCGGCACGCCGAAGTGTGCCGGTTCGTCGACGTACCCGTCGACGAGCGTCACGGACAACTCGGCCGGGTCAGTCATGTGCCCGGTTTTGCGACCGAGCGGTAAAACGGTGCGGTTCCGGCGTCGCGTCGGTGCGTCGGCGTCACGATGCGACGGCCCGACGCCCGTTCACACGTAGATGTAGCCCTCGACTGCCCGTCGCTCGTCGGTCGCACAGAGCGTCCCGGCGTCCCGCGTGTTGCGGTAGGCGGCGACGGCGGCGACGACTGCGTCGAGCGCGTCGTCGGCGTCGCGGGTGTCGAGGATGCCGCCGGTGTTGCCGACCACCCGGCTTCGGACCGTTTCGTCGACGGCGACGCCGTACTCGACCAGTCCGTCGAGGACCGACTCGCGTCGCTCCCGGTCCGCCTCGGCGTCGGTCCCGGCAGGCACGCCGTCGAGTCCCAGATCCGCGAGCGTCCCGGCCGGATACACCTCGAGCAGCGACGGCTTCGTCGAGTCGGGCGACTGCATCGGGTGGACCCGAATCAGGTCGGCGGTGACGAGCGGACGGAGAACGTCCCGGACGCCGTAGAAGGTCCGAGCGGCGAGGTGAGGGTCGTACGGCGACAGCGCGCTCAGCGGTTCGTCCGTCTCTCGAACCAGTCTCGTCTCCACCCCGCCGTCGACCAGTTTCGCCAGTTCGACGCAGCGTCGACTGAACTGCTCCGGCGAGGTGAACCGACTCGGGAAGCGGTGGACGAACGTCTCCCAGTCGTCGGCACCGACGAGCGACGCGGGGACGCCGAACGGGAAGTCGACGCCGACGACTGCGTCGCCGTCGAGTCCGCCGAGGAACGCCGCGAGCGCCGGGAGGAGCGCCTCGCGGTCGGACGGACAGTCGAACCGCTCCGTGGCCGGGCGGCAGTCGACGAGGCGGAGGCCGGCCCCGTCGAACCCCTCTCCACCGTCGCAGGCGGGGTCGACCACTCCCTCGGCGACCCAGACCGCGTCGTCGGCGTCGTCGGCCCCGCGGAAGTCTACGCCGTACACCCGAGACGGTGGTTCGAAGCCGTTCATACCGTCCTCTCGCCGGTTCGACAGATAAGGGCTCCGGCGGGAACGGCCGCCCCCGCGCCACTTATCAGGGTGGGACCACTATCCTCTCGCATGCCTGCCACCCTCGAAGTCAAGTGCACGAGCGCTGACTGCGAACTCGACATGTTCGAACTGCACTACACGTACGACATGCCGGACGACGTGGGGGTCGCAGACTTCGTCTGTCCGTACTGCCGGGAGAGCGAGACGCTGGAGGCCATCGAACTATGAGCGGGTTGCGGGAGTTCGGCAAGAGCGCGTTCAACGCCGTCCTCGACCGGGCCGGACGGGGGATGAGCAAGGTACAGGAACGAAAACCGCTCTCCTACGACCTGCTGGAGAGCGACGACGCCTACCTCGTCGTCTTCGACGCCCCCGGCGCGACGCAGAGCGACCTGCAGGTCCGCTTCCTCGACGGCGAGGTCCAGGTCCGCATCGACCGCTTCCGCGACTTCTACGAGGGGTTCGAGATGCGCTTCCCGGGGCGTGGCCTGTCGCTCGACGGCTCGGCACAGCTCCCCGACGACGCCGACGTCGACCCCGGCCGCTCCTCGGCGACGCTGACGAAGACCGGCACGCTGCAGGTCCGCATCCCCAAGAGCGAGACGGCACGCGACGTCCAGGTACGGGAAGAGGGCGACGACGGCGAACGGATCGGTTTCGACGACGAAGACGAGGGCGAGATCGAGCTCGAGGACGCCGAGAACGAGGAGCCGGTCGACTTCGACGCCGAACCGTCCGACGACAGCGACGACGAGAGACGGGACGACTGACGCGTCTCTCGACTCCGCTGCGTCTCTCGACTCCGCTCTTTCTTGCCGCGCTTACTCCTCGACGGTCATCCCCTGGAAGATGGCGAACTCCTCGTCGCCGTCGAACCGGGTCGGCTCGAAGGGTTCGATACCCGCCTCGCCGCGGATCTGTGCGGCGATAGCCTCCGCCGTCGCCGGCGCGCGCATGAACCCGTGGCCCTGCCAGCCGGCGGCGACGTAGACGTCCTCGGCGACCTCGCCGAGCAGCGGGTCGCCGTCGGGTGTCGCCGTACAGAGTCCCGCCCACGCTCGCTCGACGTCGACTGCGTGGTCGGCGCGAGTGCGGAGTTCCGCCGTCAACTCGTCGACGAACCACTCGTCGGCCTCGCGGTTCCACTCGTCGGGGTCTGCCTCGACGGGTTCGGTGCCGTCGCCGCCGAGCAGCCCCGTCGGATGCGGGCGGAAGTAGACGTCCGCGGAGGCGTCGAAACACATCGGCCCGTCGTAGGCTGTCCGAGACGTGAGCGCCTGCACGCGGTACGGTTTGAGCGCGATGGGGACGCCCGCCTCGGCGAACAGTCGCTTCGTGTGTGCGCCGACGGCGACGAGCACCGCGTCGAACCGTTCGACCGCCGCGCCGACGACGACGCCCGGCGGATCGGTGTGGAGACCGACTGCGCGGCCGGTGCGGAACTCGACGCCCGCGGCCCGTGCGCGGTCGGCCATCGTCGCCACGTAGCTCGCGGGGTCGGCCCGCCCGGCGTCCGCGGCGACGGCGGCCACGGCGACGTCGTCGACGACGAGGTGGTCGCCGAACCGCGCGGCCAGTTCCTCGGGGGAGAGCACCTCGACGTCCCGCCCGTGGTGGCGCATCCGGTCGACGCTGCCGACGATGGCTTCGGCGACCTTCTCGTCGCCTTCCCGGGCGAGAAAGACGTACGGGCAGTCGACGAACGCGAAGTCGCCGGTGCCGGAGAGGCGACGGAAGCGTTCGACCGACCGTGCGGCGAGTTCGGCGTCGATATCCTCGGCGTAGGCGTCGTAGACGATCCCCGCGGCGCGGCCGGAGCTGCCGTTACCGGGTTCGCCTCGGTCGAAGAGGGTGACGTCGGCACCCGCGACGGCGAGCTCCGTCGCGGCGGTGACGCCGACCGCACCCGCTCCGACGACTGCGACGTGCATACCCAGGCGTCGCTCTCGAGGCACTTAGCTTGGGGGCGAAAGTTCTTCTCGTCGTCGAGTCGGTCGACGTCGAGGTCGGGGCGTCCGAGGCGTCAGAACTCACCCCGATGTGTCGGAGTCAGTCGAGGAACTCGTCGACGCCGCGGGCGGGGTAGCCGGCGACGACGTCGACGCCGAGCGCTTTCAGCTCTCGGACACGACGGCCGACCTCCTCGGGCGTGCCGACGAGCGTGTAGTCCCGGCTGGCCTTCGAGAGGACCTCGCGCGCACGGCCCGTCGCGCTGCTGTCGGTCGGTGCGTCCTCGGGGAGCGCCCGCCGGACGGGGCCACGTCGCGAGACGTAGCCGCCGACGGCGTCGAGGATCTCGTCCTCGTCGTCCGAGCAGACGGTCGGCGCGTAGAGCGCGATCGTCTCCTCGAACCCGGCGGCGCGGAGCGCCCGCACGTCGCGGTCGGTGGTCCGGGAGAGCAGTTCGTACTGCGGGCCGCCGGCGGCGAGCGCGACGCGTTCGACGCCCTCGGTGCCGACCCACGCGTCGGCGTTCCGTTCGCGGGCCGCCCCCAGTCGCGGCGCGATGGCCCGCGAGCGCTCGGCGTCGGTGAGGTACGCCGGGTGACCGGCGACGAACACGGGGTCGACCTCCGCCGGCAGGGTGTCGTAGAGGCTGTCGTCGCCGAGCGGGTCGAACCCGTCGGCACGGACGGGCGTCGTCACGAACACGCGCTTCTCGGCGGCGAGTTCGGACAGTAGCTCCGTCGACGGAAGCCGCTCGCGACCCTCGTAGTCGATGGCGACGGTGTCGAACGGGAGCTCTAACGCCCGCCGGACGTCGCACTCGGCGGGCTTCAGCGCCGCGACGTCGAGACCCGTCTTCGAGACTGTGCGCTCACCGGTCAACATGTGGAATCACTACTCATAGAGAGAAGGTGGTCAGTGGCGTCGCGGAACGCGACCCATCGTCTGTGCGACCATGTACCTGCTCGTTCCGTGGTTTCGGCAATAAGCCTGTCGTTGACGACGGTGTTTTGCGACGGCGCTCGCTCCGGCCGAATCTTTTTGTACGGACGGGCGGTTTCCGAGGTCGTGGTCGTCTCCACCGACTCGCTGTGGGAGTACCTCACCGAACTGTTCGAACAGGAGTACCGGGAGGCCGTCGTCTACGCCGACGCCGACCGAGAGACGGTGCTCCACGAGGGGCCGGTCCGGGTGCTCGCGACGGGGTGGGTCGAACTGCCGAGCGGGCGGCTGCTGTCGCCCGCGGCGGTGCATCACATCGACACGGAGTGAGTGCGTAGCCTTTTGTTCACGCCGGTTTCAGTCGTCGATATGTCCCTGTCTCGGTCCGACGTCGTCCAACTGTTGACGCTGTGGTTCGCGGTGTTGATCTTCCTGCAGACGGGTTCTGGTGGTTCGGGAGCGTTCTTCACCGTGGCAGCGCTCGTCGCAGTTTCCCTCCTGTGGGTCATCCCGTTGTATCTCTTCGTCGAGGCTGTGCTCTACCTCTTCGTCGAGACACCTGTACTTCGCGCGCAGGGAGCGTGTTCTCTCTCTGCGTTCGTTCGCTCATCCCCCGACAGAGCACGCTCTATCTTGCTCTCGTTTACGAGAGCCTCATACGAGTGTACGTGCCGACAAGACGGCGTGAAGCCACGCATCACATCAGAGGCTACGCGATCGCCATCACCGCCAAAAAAGTCGTGTCGCTCCTACACCGGGTAGTCAGCATCGGGGTCGACGACCCGGTCGGCCTCCGGCGGCATCCGCCAGTCGGTGGTCAGTTCCAACAGTTGCACGAGTATTCTCCCCGTTGCACCCCAGACGGTGTAGCCGTCGACGTGGAAGAAGTGCAGGCGGATGTCGCCGTAGTGGGGGTGGTCGCGGCGCTCGGACTCGTAGTTGTCGAGGTCGGTCAGGTCAGCGACCGAGAGGACCGCGATCTCGGCTACCTCTCGCTCGTCGGGCGTGAACGCCATGTCGGGCACGCGACCGACGAACGGGCGCACCGAGTAGTCGGTGATCGTCTCGATGTCGTCGAGGCGGCCGACGACCTGTGCCTGGGTGGGCGGGAGACCGATCTCCTCTTCGGCCTCGCGGAGCGCCGTCGCCTGCAGGTCCGCGTCGCTCGGTTCCTCGCCGCCGCCGGGGAAGCTCATCTGGCCGGCGTGTTCGCCGAGGTGGTCCGCGCGCTTCGTGAACAGCAGGTGTGGCTCCCCGCCACGGTCGAGGACGGGCGCGAGGACGGCCGCGCGCCGCGTCGCACCCTCGACGGCGGTGGGTTCGTGGCGGGTCACCCCCGAGAGGTCCATACCCATCACTGACGCCCGGCGCTCTTATCTTGCAGGGCTTCGTCCAGCCGCGCTCGCGCGTCGGCGACCTCGACCGGGGCCCACGCCTCGAGGTCGTAGCTGACGTCGAGCAGATGGTCGACGCGCTCGCCGTCGCCGGCATTCACGGCCCGCGCGGCGTCGCCGAGCAGTCGTTCGTGAACCTGCTCGCCGAGCGTCTCGCGGTCGACCACGCGGCGCTCGACGTCGAGGATGTGCGGGAGGTCCTCGGCGTTCGGTGGCAGGGTCGGAAAGGCGACGGGACCGACCGTCAGGAACGTCGCGTCGGCGGTGCCGTCGCCGTCGACCGCCTCGCCGCCGCACTCGACGAGGTAGTACTCCGCGACGGCGTCCTCGACGGCCGCCGACAGCGCCGTCTCGTCGGTCTCTCGTCCCTGTTTGTACGCCAACTCCACGAGTGCGCGTCGCAGTTCCTCGCGGGTCAGCGCTCCGAAGAGGTCGACCACGCCCGCCAGTTCGTCGTACGTCTCACGTTCGCTCATCTCGTCTCTTTCAGATCCTCCGTTGCCGCATCGAAGACGGCCTCCGGGGTAAGTGATACGGCATCCCACGCGGGGAGTCGCGTGTCCGTACCGGGTTCGCGGAGCGCCGTCGCGTACGACTCGATCTGTTCGGTCTCCGCCTCACGGTCGTAGTCGAGGCCGTTGAACGCCGCGTCGACGGCGTACTGCCCGACGAACCGCTCGGCGACCTCGCGGTACTGCTCGGGGAGCGTCGCGTAGTCGACGTCGACGCCGTGCTCTTCGAGCGCCCGGAACAGCGTCGCGCCGACGGCGCCGCTCATCTCCGAGAGGCCGGTCGGGCCGCCGACGGAGCGGTGGTCGTGTTCGTATGCGCCGAGGTCGACCTGTGCGCTCCCCTCGAAGCCGACGGCGTCGAACGCGTCGCAGAGCGTGCTCACCTCCACCCCCCACGTCCGAGCGACACGCAGCTGTCGGGCGACGTCGCTCGTCGCCGCGAACTCGCCGGCCAGCGCGTACCGGAAGGCGTCGAGATACCGGAGCAGCGGCGCGTCGTGCCCGTCGCTGAGCGTCCGCACCAACGGGGCGTAGAAGAGTCGGAACAGCCGCCCGTAGAGTCTGTTGTCCTCGACGCGGGCGTAGTAGCCCTTCGAGAACCCGTGGCCGTGCGTCAACGGGAAGAGCAGACGCGGGACGTACGACCGCGAGTAGGTCTTCGTGTCGGCGTCGTGGACGACGACGAACTCCTCGGAGGCGGCGCGGCCGAGCGCCAACCAGACGTCCCGTCCCTTCCCGTGCTCGCCGTCCAGTCCGTGGTCGGCGAGCAGGTCGGCGAGCCGAGGGCCACCGCACCACAGCACCTCTACCGGCAGCTCGAACGAGGTGAGCCAGTCGGCGAAGGGGCCGACCTGCTCGGTGGAGGCGCGGAGCGGCACGACGACTCGGGCGGGGTCGACGGCTTCGAGTTCCGAGAGCACCCGCTCGACCGCGAGACCGTCGTACTCTCGCTCCGTCATCGGGACGACGACGGCGGTCCGGTCGGTCGGCGCGTCGGGCGTCGGGTTCCGGAGGTCGTGGAGCGTCGTCACCCGCTCCTGTACGTACTCCATCGGACGAGACTGTGGACTCCGACGGCAAAAGCCGGCCGGTTGCGTCGCGGGAGGGCACCGGGTAGCGGCGAACGCGGGGGCAGAGCGCTCACGTCGGGAGCCGACCCGCCAGCCGAAGTCCGGTGAGCACGACGACCAGCACGCCGAGCCCGGTCGCGAAGCCGCCGAAGATCGTGTCGTAGGCGAGTCCACCCTCGGCGAGCGTCCCGACGGCGACCGACCCCATCGCCTGGATGACCATCATCCCGCCGCTGTAGACGGCGTAGGCGCTCGCGCGGTTCTCGTCCGGCAGCGTGTCGAGCAGGTAGGTGTCGAGCGCGGGGAAGAGACTGTGGATGACGTAGCCGAGAACCGCGGTGACGGCGACGACCGGGAGGACCCCCTCGATGCGGGTTAGAACGAACAGGCAGCCGACGAACGCGGCGACGATGCCGAGCAGGTAGGGGACGTGCGGGAGGCGGTCGGCGAGCCGACCGCTGACGACGAACGCCGGAACGCCCGCGGCGAAGACGACGGTCAGGAGATTCTTCGCCGTCGTCTCGTCGAGCCCCTTCTGTACCATGTAGAGCTCGTAGAAGTTGAACAACCCCTGCCAGACGAACCCGGTGAACCCGAGGACGGCGACGCCGAGCAGGATGATCCGCCACTGCTGCCGTGCCGCACCGACGACGTCGCGGTCCGCGGTGCCGGCCGCCGGGAGGTCGGTCCGACGTGCGGTCACGTAGAGCGCGAGCGTGACGAGCGCCGCGGCGACGCCGATGGCGACGAACGCGAGTCGCCAGTCGTAGAGCAGCGCGAGCGTGACGAACGGGGCGGCGACGACGGCGGCGATCTGGCTGGCCGTCCCGTGGATGCCGAGTGCGCGACCGACGCGCTCGGGGTACAGTTCGCTCACGAGCGGGTTGGCGGCGACGAAGTACGCGCCCGACGCCAGCCCCATGAGCAGCGCGCCGACGGCGAGCATCGGTACCGAGTTCGCCCCCGCCGTGAAGGCGGCCGCAGCCGTGAGCACGACGCCCGTCCCGAGAACGACTCTGTGGCGGGCGACGCGGGTGAGCAGCCACCCTGTCGGCACGCGGAGCGCCGCGCTGCCGACCCAGACGAGCGTCGCGATGAGCCCCGCCGTCCCTTCACCCATCGAGAAGACCGAGATGAGCTCCTTCAGCAACGGTGCGAAGACGACGCGCCCGAGGTTCACCAAGAGGACGAGCGAGCAGAGCGTACCGAACAGCCGACCACGGGACACGGAGAGCGGTTCCACGTCCCCCGTGTCAAACGTTCCGGAACCGACACGCTCGTCGAAGATGTATCGGATACACCGACATTCACCACCGGAGAGCTTTTGCTCCCGGCTCCGAAACGCGGGGCACGATGAAATCGACTCGCAAGGGGCTTCGAGAGGGCGAACTCGCCAAGGACACCTACGACCGACTGAGCTGTGCGGACTGCGAGGAGACGCTCAAGAAGCGCAACGACCCCGACGAAGTGTTCTCGGTGCGGACCTGCCCGGACTGTGGGGCCGAGTGGAAGGAGCTCCGCTAGTTCACTCGAAGACGGCGTCGAACGCCTGCGCCCCGAGCGGGTCGAACGTGCCGGCCGCGACGTTCTCGGCCAGATGGCTCTGACGACTGGTCCCGACCAGCGCACAGGTTACCCCTGGGGCGCTCCGTGCGAAGTTGATCGCTCGTTGGACTGTCGAGTCGCCCGCGAGCTCTGCGGCGATCGCCTCCGGCAGCTCCCGAGCGAGCTCGCCCTGTGCGATGCTCGCGCTCGTGAACACCGACAACCCCTGTTCGTGGGCGTACTCCAGTGCGCTCGCCGGACCGTCGTCGGTCGGATGCGACCGAACGGTGAACGCGTCGGCCATCACGACGTTGAAGGGGAGCTGGATCGCCGTCAGCCCCGACTCCTCGTTGCCGGCCGTCGCGGCCGCCGCCTCTGCGCGGGCGACGACCTCGGGGAGCGAGAGATACTGCTCGTGGTCCTCGGGGACGCGGAAGGCGTTCCACGAGGCGACGCCGTAGCCGCCGATATCGCCCTCCGTCCGTCGCTTCTCCAGCCGGGTGAACGCCGCCTCCAACTGGTCGTAGACGGCCTCGCGCGACCGAACCGCCAGTTGCGTCTCGGGGTTGTGGACGTAGTAGCAGTCGACCGCGTCGAGATCGAGGTTGTCGAGCGACCGGTCGAGCAGTTCGTCGAGCACGTCGGGTGCGATGCAGTGGCTCCCGCGTGCGAGGTCGTCGGTGTCGACGAGGCCGGTGTCGACGAACCGCTCCTGAACGTATCGACCGGGGTTCTCGGGCCGTGAGCCGTCGAACGGGAGGAACCCCCCTTTCGTGGCGACGACGACCTCCGAACGCTCGACGTCGGCGTCGCGCAGCGCGCGGCCGACGACGCGTTCGCTGCGCTGACAGCGGTAGTTGATCGCCGTGTCGACGACGTTGACGCCGCTCTCGAACGCCGTCACGAGCGCGTCGTGGTAGCGGTCGTCGACGGCGGCGGTCGGGTCGCCGAGGTAGGTGCCGACGCCGACGCTGGAGACCACGCCGGGGCCGAACCGCCGGAAGTAGGTGCGCCCGAAGCTGTCGCCGAAGCGGTCGCGGTAGCCCCAGGTGCCCTGGTGAGTCGCCATGGGCGACGTACGGGCGGTCCGTTGAAATGCTCCTCGTTCTGGGAGCCGAGAGATAGCCGCGACGACTCGCGCTCAGATGTCGCCGGACATCGAGCGGAACAGGCGGTCGATCAGTTCCGGTCGCGCCACCGACTCGGGCAGTTCCTCACCGCCGTTCGGGAGGGCGACGCGCTCGCGAATCTGGCCGCCGCCCATCCGAGCGTGTCCACCGGCCGACGAGTTCGGGACGTTCTCGACGGCGGCCTCCAGCGCCCGTCCCATGTGGACCCGGTCGTCCCGCGAGCGTCCCGAGAGGTAGATCGTCCCCTCGCGCTCGCCGCAGACGACGACGGCGGTGACGCCCTCCAGCTGGATGAGCTCGTCGGCGGCCTGCGGGATGGCGTCGACGTTCGAGAGCTGGCCGACGTCGCTCACGGCGAACGACCCCTTGATCTGGCGGCCGGCGATGGCGCGGGCCTTGATCTCGAGCACCTCGGCGCTCACTTGCGGGTTGGCGATCCGGTCGAGCAGGTCCTCGTCGACGCCGGTCGAGAGATAGGAACACGCGCGAAAATCAGCCGCCGAACTGCCCGCAGTCAGATGTTTGGTATCCGCGAGGATACCGTAGAGCAACCCTGTCGCGACCGTCGACGGCAGGGTGTAGTCGGCGTCGATCTCGCTCGCGTGCTGGTCCGGCGGGACGGGTTTGGCGCCGATGTCCTGGAAGTACTCCGCGACGATGCTCGAACACGCTCCGTAGTCGGTTCGGACGTCCGTGTACTCCTCGCCCGCTCCCTCGCCGGGGTGGTGGTCGACGACGGCGAAGGGGAGGACGGCGCTCGCCCCGGCGAACCCGCGAGGCGTGTTGTGATCGACGAGGGCGACGTGCTCGGCGGCGAGATCCGAGACGTGGTCGATGCAGTCCAGATCGAGGTCGAGGACGGTTCGGAACGCCCGGTTCTCTTGGTGGCGGATCTGTCCGGTGAACTGGAGGCTGCTCTCGGTGCCGACCTGCTCGGCGAGGCAGGCGACGCCGACGGCCGCCGCCATCGCGTCGGGGTCGGGGTTCGGATGCATCAGGACGGCGAGCTCCTCTCGGTTCGCCAGCGTCTCGCGGAACCGCGACCCCATCGGCCGCCGGAGGCGGTGGAGGGCGTGGAGACCGAACGTGAGCGTCAGCACGCCGACGACCAGCGCGACGACTACCGTCGAGTTCGCGAGCACGGCCGACTCGATCTGCTCGAGTAGCCCTGGGTCGACGGGTACAGGCATACTCCCCCTGTTTGGGCCGACTGGCAAGAATGTTCCCCATATTTTATCGTGGCGTTCGAAGCAGGAAACGAGGAGGACGCGCCGTTCACGCGGAGCGTCCGTCTCGATACGCCTCGACGGCGACGCGGTACCCCTCCCGGTAGGTCGGATACCGGAGGTCGTAGCCGAGTTCGCGGAGATGAGCGTTCGAGCACCGTTTGCTCGTCAGGATCCGCCGCCGGGCGGCCTCCGAGAGGTCGCCCTCGCTCAGGCGCTCTTCTTTGGTCTGTTTCGGCGGAGAGGAACGCCCGCACTGCTCGGCCAGCCAGTCGGCGAACGTCCACTTGTCGGCGGGTTCGTCGTCGGCGACGAGCACCACCTCGTCGCGCGCGAGGTCCGATTCGAGGAGGTACGCGACCGCCCCGGCGGCGTCGTCGCGGTGGATCATGTTCAGATACCCCTCGGTGACGGGCCCCTCCAGATATCGGTCGAGGCGGTACCGACCGGGACCGTACAGCCCGGCGAAGCGGGCGACCGTCCCGTCGATTCCGTGGTCGGCGGCGACCTCGCGGGCGACGCGCTCGGCCTCCGCGAGGACGCGCGTCTTCTCCGTCGTGGGGTCCAGCGGCGTCGACTCGTCGACGAAGCCGCCGTCGTGGTCGCCGTAGACGCCCGTACTCGACGTGTACGCCAGTCGATCGGGCGCATCTTCGCGCGCGGCGAACTGTTCGATTGCCGTCCGAAGCCCGTCGACGAACACGCGCTCGGCGGCGTCTGCGCCGCGACCGCCCGAACTCGCGGCGAAGACGAGCCAGTCGACGTCCGGCACCGCCGACAGCGACGCGGCGTCTGTGACGTCGGCGCGCACCGCGTCGAAGCCGGCGTCTTCGACGGCCGCGAACCCCTCGTCGGAGCGACGGACGCCGACGACGTCGTGGCCCGCCGCCGTCAGTTGGCGACCGAGTTCGAGCCCGACGTAGCCACAGCCGAGGATCGCGACGCGCATTAGCGGTCCTTGCGCTCGGCGATCAGCCGATGGATCGCGGCGAACTCCGCGAGCGTCATCGGCGTCCGTCCCTCGATGGCCTGCTGGACCTCCTGGCCGGTGAGGTCGACGTCGACGTTGGCGGCGATGGTATCGACGTCGAGGACGGCGGTCGTCATCCCCATCAGGAGGTGGTCGCGCACCTCGAGGACGATACCGCGCTGGTCGGGGTAGTCCGGCGAGACGGCGAGGACGGCGGCCGCCTCCTCGAGCGTGAGGTCGGCGACGTCGCCGGCGACGACGGCGTCGACCGTCTCGCGGGCGAGGTCGGTCTCCGCGACGACCGTGTCGGCCCCGACGTCGTCGACGACGGCCTGCAGTTCGCTCGCGTACGTCGTCAACAGCTCGTCGGTCGAGAGCGTCTCGGGTTCGTCGGCTGCGTCGTAGAGCATCGTTTCTCCCTCGCGTCCCTGCGGGCAAAACGGTTGTCACCTGCTGTCGCCCTCGTCGACGGCGTGTCCGACCATCGTCAGTCAGTCCGACAGTCGTCGGCGGCCACCGGCGTCGACGTCGGCGACGTTGCCGACGTTGCCGACGTTGCTGACGCACCACTCCCGACGCAACCCGGTCCGTCGGCCCACCCCGCCGACCGCTCGTCGGCGTCGCCGTCGACGTCGCCGACCCACCGCCCGCCCGGAACCGCAGTGACGGCGACGGCCGTCGTCTCGAACGAGAGGCGTTCGCTCCGGCCCAGCCGTTCCGTCTCGCCGTCTCCATCGACGTCGAGCGCGACGGACGACCCGTCGCGGACGTACTGGAGCGTCGCCCCGCTCCCGTCGGAGGGGCCACTGTACGCTCGGACCGTGAAGCGCAGGTATTCGCCACGGACCGTCACGTGCCAGACGTTGGCCGTCGCGTACCAGTAGCCGGGGGCAGGCGCGACGGGGACGCCAGCGGGGACGCCCTCGACCGTCTCGTTGAGCACGCGCCGGGCGGCCCGCTTGCCTGCACGCTCCGAGAGACGCGCGGCGCCGTCGGTGACGTACTTCTTCACCGTCGCGTCGGCGTACTCGCGGACGACCCGGGCGGTCGCGTTCGTCTCCTCCTGTGGCACCTTCGTCTCGCTCCCCTGCGTCGCCCGACCGACGTCGACGCGGAGACGGGTCCCGAGTCGGTCCGCCGCCCGCGCGTCGAGGTCGGCGCGAGCGCGGACCTCGGCAGTGAGCGCACGCGCGAACGACCCGTTCGCCGCCGCCAGCGCGCGGTGACCGGCACCGTCCCACCGGGCGAACGCCGCGTCGACGGCCGCGCGATGTTCGCGCCGAGTGAGCGAGGTCTCCCGGACGACCGGGCGTCGCGTCTCCCGTCCGACGGTCGAGAGCGACTCGCCGACCGACCGCCGAAGGACGTCCCGTCGCTGGCGGAGGCTCCGGTTGTCGGTGCGGGCGAGCGTCCGGTTGGCGGCGACGAGCGTACTCCCGGCGGTCCGGAGGTCGACCGTCCGGTCGGTCGCGAACAGCGACAGCACGCCGTCGGTGGCGTCGCCGTACGGGACGGCGAACACGTTGAGGTTTCGGGCGGTCAGCGGTCGGTAGCGCCGGTTCTCGGGGACCGCCTCGACGTGCTCCTCGGAGACGGTCGACAGCGTCAGATAGCCCGGCGACCCGTCGGGGACGAGTGCGACGTCCCCACCCGGAGCCGACTCGTCGGTTCCGAGACGGCGGTACCGTGGCTCGCTCGTCTCCGAACCGGCGGCGACGGCCGCCGCGAGACGGTCGGTCGATCCGACGCCCGCCTCCGAGAGCGCCTCGTCGAGCACGTCCGTCGACTCGTGTCGCGCCGCCGCACGTTCGTCGAGCCGAGCGACGACGCGATCGAGGTAGGCCCGCCGTGCGGCGACGCGTGCCCTGTCGGCGACGCCGTCGTACGTCGGCGGTGCGTCGACGAGTCGCGCACGCCGGTCGCGGAGTCGGTCGGCGAGACGTGCCGGCGGGTTCACTCTCCCGGTCGCGACGGCGCGGGCGTCGACGTTGACCGAGATGTTCCGGACGCGCTCGCGGAGTCGAGCCAGGTCGTGGTAGACCCACTTCGCGAGTCCGTCGGGTCGTCGCCCGGAGACGACGGTCGAGTCGTCGACGTCGCCGTCGACGGCCCGGACGGCGACGGTGTCGCGGTTCGTCTCGAGCAGGCGGTCGGTCGCTCGCGCGGGGACGTCGGCGAGGTTCGGCCCGTCGAGCGCGCCGCCTCGTTCGTAGGTTGGTCGAACTGACCGAGCGGGTGCCGCTCCGACCGGGTCGTACTCGCCGCCGACGGCGACGCTCACGCGGTACTCGTCTCGCCACCGATGGACTCGACGGCGCGTCTCGTTGCCCCGTCGCCAGAGACGGACGACGCGGCTGTGACGAGTGACGTGTCGTCCGAACGTGGTGAACCGCTCGTCGCCGACGTCGAGGGACTCCGGCGTCGCCGGGTCGACCTCGACGGAGTCGCGCGTTCGCTCGTCGACGAGCGACCAGTTCTCGCCCGGCGGCCGTCGCTCGGGACGCTCCTCGTCGACGACGTGGTCGACGTCGGTGGCGAGGCGTGCCGTCGTCCGGTACGACCCCCGTAGCGTCCGTTCGAGCGATTCCGAATCGCGGTCGGAGAGCAGCGTCGCGAACGCGACGTCCGCGGTACGGTCGACGCCGACCGACAGCGTCCGGTTCGCTCGCTCGGGTCCCGTCTGACCTCGCTCGGCGAGTCGCGGCGGCGCACCGTCCCCCGTGAGGCTGATCGGCGAGGGCGGATACGTCCGGTTCAGTCGACCTCTGAGCGCACTCGCCGACCCGGCGTGGAGGTCCTGTAACCTGACGTGTGTCGTGGCTCGGTGGAGGCCACGTCGCGCACGCGGGTCGTCGCGACCGAAGGTGGCCCGCTGAGTCCCGAGCACACCTCCGTTCGCGGCGAGTTCGACGTGGCGGTTCCCGAGGACGTTCGAGATCGGCATCCCGCTGTACTGGCCGGCGCTCCGCGCCCAGACGACGGGGGCGAGTCGACCGGTCAACCGCTGGCCGAGCCCCCGCCCCTCAAGCGGACCGCGGTTCAGCCGCCGCTCGTACACCCTCGTCCGGTCGTGAGCGAGCAACACCGGCGTCGAGACGGTCAGCGTCACCGCCTCGGTGTCGCGGGCGACGACGCGACCGTCTCGGCGAGCAGTCGTGGTCACGTCGCGGACGGTCACCCGAATCGCCGTCCCGTTCGCTGCCCGTTCGACGGCGACGCGCCGTTTGGCGTCTGCGAGCTCCGAGACGTTCGTCACCGGTGGAAGCGAGACGTCTGCGACGACGTCGTTCCGACGGTGGTCGACCCTCTCGAACCGGTCCCGTGCGACGAGATAGATGCGAAGCCGCAGCGCGTCGCGGAACGGCGTCGAGTCGTCGAGCACCCGACCGGCGGGCGTGTCGGCGGCGACCGTCACCGGGTCGCGAGCGGCGTCCCGGGCGGCCTCCTTCGCTGCCGAGCGGAGTGCGGGACCGACGTTCGCCTCGACGCGGTCCATCGCGGTGTCGACGCTGTCGTCGTGTCGAACTGGTCCGCCCGCCGAGAGCGTCGTCGCGTAGGTCGCGCTACCGACGAGTAGCAGCACCCCGAGGAGGGCGAACGGCACTCGCGCCCGTCTGTCGTTCGCGAGTCTCACGCGGACCACGTCCTGACGACGATCCGAACCTCGGCGACGCGGACGCTCGTGGCGGCCTCCTCGGGGCTGTCGAACGCCGTTCGGAGGTCACGCTCGACGGCGTCTGCGACCGCGCCGGTCAGTCGATCGTTCGCGTCGGTCGGTCGAACCTCGCCGTCGTCGCCGTCGTCGCCGTCGTCGCTGCCGCTCTCTCCACCGTCGACGGCGACGCCGTACGCCTCACCGGCGCGGCGGTATCGGTACTCGGCGAACCGGGAGACGGGGTAGTCGCCGCGGAGCGCGAACCGGAGGTCGTCCGGCGGGAACAGCCCCGAGACGACGCGGTCGGCGACGACGCGGGCGACGCCTTCGTAACCGGACTCCGCTGCCGCCGAACGCGCGTCGTCCCGTGCAGCAGGCAGTCCGCTCGGCACCGAGACGGTCGCCGCGTGGACCGTCGCCGACGGCGGCGGCGACGACCCGGCGGTCAGCCGGCTGTCGAGGTGCGAGCCGCGATACGGTTCCCACCGGACGATCAGTTGGGTGCCGTCGTCTGCGACGTCCCGTTCGACCCGTTCGCGGACGGCCTCCCGGAACCCGTCGTCGGTGTGTGTCAGCGGTTCGTTTGCGACGGTGACAGTGCCGACGGCGGCGTCGGCCAGCAGTCCGGCGAGCGTCCCGTGCGTCGACCGCTCGAACTCGGGACCCGACGTCGTCGGAAACGCGACGAGGTCGTCGTCCGCGCGTCTCGCACCGGCCGCGAGGCTGTAGTTCACCGTCGCGGTGCTCGTCGTGAGCGTCGTCGCGACCGCGTCGGCACGGTCGCCGTCGACGTCGCCGTCGACCGCGTCGGGGACCGTCACCAGCGTCACCGCCGCCGCGCTGACGAGGAGCAGACAGAGCGCCACGTCGAGGACGGCGCTCGTCACGACCAGACCACCGCCCGAAGGCGGCCGTGACGAACGCGACCCGGACCGAGACGGACGCCGACCGACCGGGCGGCGCTGTCGACCGTCCCCTCGGCGGACGTCGCGGTGGGAGTCGGTGGTCCCGCCTCCCACTCCCTCGCTGCCGCCCGCACGCTGAGATTCGCCTCGTAGCCGTCGGGAGCGACGGAGCGAGCGTCCTCCAGCGAACTCGGGTCGAGGACGCCGGCGGTGGTCGTCGCCTCGTGGACGCGTTCGAGCGTCGGGGTGGCGACGTCCCGGTCGACGCCGACAGTCGCCGAGACGTCGTCGAGGACGCCCGCGTAGAGGCTCACGCCGAGCGAGACGGCGAACAGCGCGACGAGCGCGACGAGCGGGTCGGTCTGTCCGCGCTGGCCGTCGGGGAAGTCGCTCCGCGCTCGTCCGTCGCGTCGGGCGATCCCGTCGCGCCCACCGCCGTCGTGGTCGCTACGCATCGACGAGGACGGCATCGACCCCCTCCCACGAGACGCGTCGGACCACGAGCGTCCGGTCGACCGGCCGCCACGTCGGTTCGGCCGTCCGGGCCTCGACGAGCGCCTGCTGGAAGGCGCGCCGGGAGTCGAACACGTCTGTCGGCGGACGGCCGTAGAGCACCTGTTGGAGCTTCGACCCCTCCGAGACCGGCGTCACTGGCCCGAAGGCGTACGACGCGTGGGTGGTGCCGCCGTCGTTCCGGAGGCTCACGCGGTGCGGGCCGAGTCTGACCGCCGTCGCCTCGAGTGGCTGTTCGGCGGTCGTCGGGTGGTCGCTCGCGGCGACGCGGTCGACCGTGTTCGCGACGGCCGTCGCGTCCGGGGGGGCCGTCGTCGGTACGGCGGTGACGACGCCGAGCAGCGCGAGACTCGCGAACGAGAGGCCGATCCAACTGTACCACGCTTCGAGCGGAACGTCGAACATGGGCCGGGGTGGTCGCCTCTCCGTACTTAAACGCTCGCGACGACCGACGGAGTCAGACGAGCAGTCCCGCCGCCACGACGGCGGCGAGGTAGGTCGCCGTCGCCGACAGCAGCGCGAGCCCGACGCGGTAGCCCACCAGCGCGCGGTCCAGCCCGTGTTCGAGGCCGACGGCGAGCGTCGTCAACAGCGCCGCGAGGAGCAAGACGTAGACGCCGACGGCCGGGCCGAGCGACGCCGTGGCGAGTGCGTCGCCACCGCCGAGGCTGTTACCGCTAGACGCGACGGCCGTCGCTGCGTGCGTCGACTCGGACCCGCTCACCCCCTCTGCGGTCGCCATCCGGTCGGCCAGCGCCACTGTCGCCCCACCGACCAGCGGCGCGAACAGCGCGGCCGTGTTCGCGAGCGTCTCCGTCACCGTCGCCAGCTCTCGACGGGCCTCCCGTTCGACCTCGCGCAGCGAGTCGAGCTGATCGGCCATCGCGACGATGGCGCTCCCGGCGGGTGCTCCCTGTGTCGCCGCGAGCGCGAGGAGACCGGCCGTCCCCCGGACTCGGTCGCTCGGGACGTCCGAGAGCACCCCGTAGCGTCCGAAGAAGGCCGCCCGCACGCCGACGCGGAGGTTGCGCTGGACGCGGACGGCGTCGGCGAGCAACGCACCGGTCGCGCCCGTCGTCTCCTCGCTCGCGCGAGCGAGCGCCGTCTCGACGGCCGTCCCCTCGGCGACGCGGCGACCGACGAGGTAGAGCGCGTCGGGGAGTCCGTCCTCGATCGCCCGCACCCGGTCGCGGACCGCCTTCACGGGTCGGTAGCGAACCACCAGCGCCACGCCCGACCCGAACCCGACCGCGGCGAGCGGCCCGGCCCAGGGGACGAGCGTCGACGCGACGAGCCAGCCTCCGGCGGCCGCGACGCCCCCTGCAGCGACTTCGCGCCGGGGCGTCGTCGGGACGTCGGGGTGGTCGCTCCCGACGCGCGGCGGCGGGAAGGCGACCGGCCGACGCAGGAGGAGCCAGCCGCAGGCGACCAGGAGTCCGGTCGGGAGGAGCACGTCGTAGAGCAGGACGAACGCCGGAAGCGACACCGGCAAGCCGGCGACACGCGCCGCGGGGAGGACGCCGACGAGGGCGAGCGGGAGCAGCACACCGAAGGCGTAGAGCGCGGTCGCCGGTCCGCGGATCGACGCCGCGAACGTCGCCATCCGACTCCGAGTCCCCTCGAGCACCGCCGCGAGCGCCCGATCGAGCGACCGTCCCCGTTCGTCGTCGGTCGCGACGGCGCTCGCCGCGAGCAGGGAGACGGCGCGGTCGAGTTCGGGGAACCACTCGCGCCACTCCGTGGCGAACCCGTCGAACCCGCTCTCGGGCGTCCCAGTGGCGCGACGGACGTGCTCGCCGAGACTGTCGGCGAGCGGTCCGTCGCCGGTTCGGGCGGCGAACCGTGCGGCCCGTTCGACCGTCGGTTCGATGCGCATCCGCAGCACCGCCCGTCCGACGAGTCCCGTCGTGGCACCGAGCGCTCGCGTCCGTCTGGCGTCCGAGCGGACGACCGGCAGTCGATGGACGCCGTGGGCAGTCCCGAGCGCGACGGCGAGTGCGCCGGGAACGGCGACCGCGAGAGACCCCGTGAGGACGACCACGGCGACGAGACAGCCAGCCGCGGCGACGACCGCCGCGCCGTACCCGGCACGGACGACGGTGTCCGCGTCGACGTCGCTGCCGAGGTAAGCGAGCGCCCGATCCAGTTCGACGCTCGAGTCGACGGCCCACGGATAGAGTCGAGCGAGCGACGTCGCGAGTGTCGCAGCGCGGTCGGGTTGAGGGTCGGAGTCGACCATCAGTCCGCGCTCCGTCCCCGCCGTCGTTCCCGATACGCTCGGACGACGTCGGCCGGGCGGGTCCGGTCTGTCGTCGCCAGTTCGGCCAGCCGTCGCTCGCGCTCGCCGAGCACCGCCCGGAGGTCCGCGTAGCTCTCGTCCGGGCGCGTGAGGTCTGCGAGGAGCGTGCTGTTACCGCGAGCGAGCGTGCCGGTCGGGGCGAGTCCGTCGTCCCCCTCGCCGGTCCGTGCGAACAGCGGTTCGAACCGGACGCCGTCGTCGGTCGACCGCACCTCCTCGACGCTTGCGACGTGTCTGGAGTCGCCGGCGGCGAGCGTGACGACGAGATCGGTCGCGCCGAACGACGACTCCGGAACGCCGAGGTCCGAGACGACGCGTTCGCGGACCGCCGCGCCGCCGTCGCCGTGGATGGTCCCGAGGACGGCGCTCCCGCTGGCACCGACGCGCATCGCCTCGTACAGCGTCGCGGTCTCCTCGCCGCGCACCTCGCCGACGACGAGTGCGCCCTCCCCGAGTCGGAGCGCCGTCCGGAGCGCCTCCGTCGGGGAGAGCGCGTCGCTCGCGTCGGTACCGGCGTAGAGCGGTTGGACGTCCCGACCGTGACGCTGGAGCGTCTCGACCGGGAGTTCCGGCGTGTCTTCGATGGTGACCGTCCGCGTCGCCGCGGGCAACTCCCACAGCAGCGCCCCGAGCAGCGTCGTCTTCCCCGCGCCGCGCGTCCCGGCGACGAGTCCCGCCGCCGACCGCTCGACGGCGACCGAGAGGAGCGCGGCGGCGTCTGCCGGGAGAGTGTCGTTGGCGACGAGTCCGGGGAGCGTCCACGCGTCGCCGTCGTGACGGCGGAAGGCGAACCCGACGCCGTCGCTCGCGGGGTCGCTCACGCCCGCGACGCGGACGCTCCCGTCGACGCCGGCCTCGACGATGGCGTCGATGGTCGGCGACGCCCGCGAGAACGGGCGGCCGCTCGTCCGCCGGAACCGCGAGGCGAGGGCGGCGGCACCGCCCGGCGTGAGTCGGACGTTCGTCCGCATCCGCTCGCCGTCGACCGAGACGCGCACGGGGTTCGCCGTCACGGGTGCGGACACGAAGGCGTCGGAGACGCGCGGGTCGGCGAAGCAGTCGTCGAGGACGCCGTGGCCGCGCGTGTACTTCGTCAGTTCACGCGTGAGCAGTTCGACCGGGTCGTCGCCGTCGGCGACCTGCCGGACCGCTCTGCCCGGAGCACGTCGGCCGCCGTCGACGCCGCCCGTGGCGAGTCGCTCCTCCGCGGCCGCCAGCGTCGACGTCGCGTCGACGTCGAGCGTGTGTGCGATCGGTTCGAGCTGGTACCACGGGAGGTCGCCGTCAGTGTCGTAGATTCGGACCGTCGCGCCCGTCTCCAAGGACCAGCGGTCGACGAGTCGAGCGTCCGGCGGGGGCGTGAGTCGGACGCGAGAGCGGGCGACGGTCGGGCCGACGAACGGGTCGAGGATGCGACGGTACGCACCGCGGCCGGAGCCGCTGTCGCCGCACCCGTCGGCTTCGGAGGGGACGGCGAGCCCGTCGACCACGGCCGCCAACCCGGTCTCGGCGGCGACCGTCGCCGTGGCGTCGGCCCGTCCCGTCGCCTCGTGTGCGGCACCGAGCGGGTCGCGGCGGGCGCGGTCTGCCAGTCGGTCGTCGTGAAACGACGCGCGCTCGACGAACTTCCCCGCCGCGAGCAGGAGCGCCGCTGCACCGTCGGCGTAGATGCGTTCCCGCCCGTCGCTGCGGGTCCGGACGACGTCGGCGTCGCGGTCGGCGAGCGCGTCGACGACGGTGGCTCGACAGGCGGCGGCGACGGCGAGATCGCCGCCGCCCGAACAGTCGTCGCTGTCGACGACGCACTCGACGCGGTCGTCGACGCCGGTGCCGGTCGGTTCGTCGAACGAGACCGAGCACCGACAGCCGTCGGCTCGCTCGTTGGCGCGGAGGTCGGTCAGTCGGTCTACGAGTCGCATGGGCCGCGGTGGTCGCCTCCCGGTACTTGAACGCTCGGCTCGTGCCGTCTCACCGCCATCTGTCTCCGGTTCGTCACCGGCGACGAACGACGACGGCCGACTCGTCGCCGTCGCGCACGAGCGATAGCACCAGTCGGTGCGTCCCACTGCCCCGCAAGACGACGGGCCCGTCCGGGGTGCGAAGCGGCACGTCGAGTCGAACGCGTCGCTGGCGGCCGTTCTGTAGGGTGTAGCTCACCGCCGCCGACGTCGTCGACTCGTCGGCACCGTCTGGCTGACCGGCCACGGTGACGCTGTCGACGGCGGTCGTCGTCCACGACGGCCGGGGAACGGCGACAGCGACGACGCGACGAGCACCGGCGACGTCGCGGCGTGTCGGCGCGTCCCGGTCGACGAGCGTCGTCGCCGCCGCAGTGAGGCGCGCGACGTCGGCGTCGAGTCCGGCAGCCGTTCGGTCGGCGCGGGCGCTCTCGACCGCCGGGAGCGACGCCGACAAGAGGGCGGTCGCGAGCGCGACGGCGAGGACGACCCGGATCACAGGGCGTCGCGCAGACGGTCGACGAGGTCGGCGTCGCCGCTCTCCGTGTCCTCTCCAGCCCTGTCGCCGGAGACAGCTCCGTCACCCGTTTCGGCACACACCGCCTCGAACGCTGCGTCGTCGGGAGTTTCGTCCAGCGTCTCGGCGAGCGACTCCACGCCGGCGAGTGCGGCGTCCGCGCGACGTTCGACGTCCCGGTTCACCGCCCGGACGCCGCCGACGTAGCCGCGGAGCGCCTGCGTCGCCGCTTCGAGTTCGGTCACCCGGTCGTCGAGCTCTGCGGCCCGCGTCTCGAGTGCGGCGAGTCGCTCCTCGGCGTCGGCTGCGTCCGACAGCGACGCGACGTCCGTGTCGCCGTCGGTCAGACTGCGCTCGACCGCGTCGAGACGCTCCGAGAGGTCGTCGGTCATACGGCGTCGTGGTCGTTCTTTCTTTCATAAATCTTCGCAGGGGAACGTTCAAGAGGGGGCCAGTCATGGTGTCAGCTATGAAGACCGTCCTGATCGGTGTCGGCCAGGCCGGCGGCAAGCTCGCGACCGAACTCGTCGAGTTCGACGACCGGATGGGGTTCGGCGCAGTCACCGGCGCGCTGGCCGTCAACAGTGCGAAGGCGGACCTCCAACCGCTCCCACTCGAGACGGTGCTGGTCGGCCAGGACCGCGTGAACGGCCACGGCGTCGGCGGCGACAACGAACTCGGTGCGGAACTGATGCAGTCGGACGCCCGCGAGGTCATGTCGGCGCTCGACGGCAGTATCACCGCCGAAGCGGAGTCGATCGTGGTCGTGGCGGGACTCGGTGGTGGCACCGGCTCCGGCGGCGCACCCGTCCTCGCGAAGGAGCTCAAGCGCGTCTACGACGTCCCCGTCTACGTCCTCGGCGTTCTCCCCGGCGAGGGTGAGGGAGCGATGTACCAGGTCAACGCGGGTCGTTCGCTGAAGACGGCCGCACGTGAGGCCGACTCGGTGCTCCTCGTCGACAACGACGCCTGGCGTTCCACCGGCGAGAGCATGGAGGAGGGGTACGACGCCATCAACGAGGCCATCGCCAAGCGCGTCGGGTTGCTGCTCGCTTCGGGTGAAGCAGTCGAGGGCGTCGCGGAGAGCGTCGTCGACTCCAGCGAGATCATCAACACGCTCCGCTCGGGCGGGATCTCCGCGCTCGGCTACGCCAGCGCCGAGGCGGCCCCCGACCCCGAGGAGAACATCAACACGGTGATGAGCACGACACGGCAGGCGCTCCTGACGGGGACGAGTCTCCCGGACGCGACGACGGCCGACTCCGCGCTCGTCGTCGTCGCCGCCGACGCCGACCGTATCCCCCGGAAGGGCGTCGAACGCGCCCGCCACTGGGTCGAAGAGGAGACCGGCAGTCTGCAGGTCCGCGGCGGCGACTTCCCGCTCGGCAGCGAGCGCATCGCGACGCTGGTCCTCCTCGGCGGCGTCGAACGGTCGGACCGCGTTCAACGGTTCATGAAGCGCGCGAAGGAGGCACAGGAGGCAGAAGAAGCGAAGGACGAACGACCGGACCCGGTCAGCGCCTTCGACAACGACGAGATAGACTCGTTGCTCTGAGGCGTCGCTGTTCAGTTCGTGACTCCTTCTGAAAAGCTGAAAGACCGTTCGTCCGTCGAATCGGTACTCGCTTACCGCGACAGCAGACAACCGCCGTCGAACTCGGAGCGCTGGTACTCGACCTCCATCAGGTCGAGGATGGTCGGCGCGATGTCGAACAGGTCGGCGTCTTCGATGCTCGCCTCGGGGTCGTCGACGTAGAGCGAGGCGTTGTCGAAACTGTGCATCCCGTTGCGCGGGCCGGTACCGAAGACGTCCTCGTGGCCCTTGAAGCCGGCCTTCAGGTCGAAGCCGTGGTTCGGGACGACGACGAGGTCCGGGGCGATGTCGTCGTGCTCGCCGCGGAACGCCTCCTCCTTCTCGACGACGCGGGCGGCCACCTTGTTGCCGTCGGGGCCTTCGAGGTTCTCGAGCGCTTGTTTCAACTCTGCGCGCTTCGTCTCGTACTCGTCTTCGGGGACCGAACCGCGCGGTTCGCGGCCTTCGAGGTTGAGGTAGAACCGGCCGGGGATGAGCGAGTAGGCCTCGGTGTCGTCGGCGATGTCGCCGAGTTCCGAGTGGTCGTCGCTCTCGTAGGAGAGCCACCCCTCCTGTTCGAGCCAGGTGTTGAAGTGGACCTCGTAGTCCAGCGAGGTGAACCCGTGGTCGGAGGCGACGACGAGGGTGACGTCCTCCGGGAGCATCTCGCGGATCTTCCCGATGTACTCGTCGACCTTGCGATAGAACTCCATGAACGCCTCCTTGTTCTCGCCGTCGCGCTCGTAGTCCTTGAACAGGAAGTGGTTGACCCGGTCGGTCGTCATGAAGACACCGAAGAAGAGGTCCCAGTCGTCCTCCTGGATGTAGTGTTCGAACGCCTCGAACCGCTTGTCGAGCGTGTCGTGGGCGTCCTCGACGAAGTCGGACTTGTCGTCTTTGTGGCCGAGCTTGGCGTTGACGTCGATCTTGTAGTCGATGTCCTGGAGGTAGTCGCGGAACTCGTCGGGGTAGGCGGCTTTGTCGACGCCCGGCGAGAGGAACCCCGAGACCATCCGCTGGACGTTGCGCTGCGGCGGGAACGTGACGGGGACGTTCATCACCGTCGCGTTCATGCCGGCCTCGCCGACGCGGTCCCAGAGCCGTTTGGCCTGGACGTCCCGCCCCATCGGAACGTACGTGTCGTAGCTGCCGACCTCTCGGTCCTGGAAGCCGTAGACGCCGGTCTCACCGGGGTTGACGCCCGTGGTGAGCGCGGGCCAGCAGGCGCTGGACTCCGGCGGGACGATGCTGTCGATGGCGCCGGCGCTGCCTTCCTCGGCGAGGGCGGCGAAGTTGGGGAACTCGTCGCGGTGCTCGTTGAGGAGGCTAAACGGCACCCCGTCGATGCCGATGAAGGCGACGCGCGGGTTGTCGTTGCCGCGCAGTCGGTCGAACAATCCCATAGGACCGCTTACCCTCGAAGGCCATAAAGAACCTTCCATAGATGCCGGTTCTGTCGGTGTCTGTGACGGTGGAGTGCTCTGTTTGGGTTTGTGAAGGGTCTCTCTGCGAACGGGCGTCCAGCGACTTCGCGACGGTTTACCCGCTCTCAGGTGGATTCTACATCGGCAGTTGCAGAGGGAGTCAGAAGCCAGTAGTGACACGGCCCGCGACTGCTTGCGCGACGAGACGCCACACCCTCCCCAATCGACTGCGCTCCTCGCGTCACTTCGTTCTGCTTCGGTGTTCGTTCCTCGCGTGCGTGGTTCGCGACAACGCAAGAGCCTGCGGCTCTTGCTGGCCTCCGCTCGGTTCCCTCGCGGCGCCACTGAGCTTCGCTCAGTGAGCGACTTGCAAAGGGCGAGTGCTCTCAGGGAAGCACGGCGATGTAAGCACCGCAGCGAAGCGAGGAGCGCAACGAGACGCGCGACCTGAGAGCGCGAGGGCTTTGCGGAGCAAGAGTCACTGCATCGTGGTCTGTGAGTCAACACCCGGTTCCAACTCACGTTACTAGCGGCGAAGGAGCAAAGTGCGAACCACGCCAACAGCGTCCCGTGAAAGAGTTCCAGCGGAAGCAGCTCCTGGAGCGCGTCAACCGGGAGGGCGCGACCATCGGGGCGACCATCCCCGACGAGATCGAGGTTCAGGGAGAGACCCTCGACCTCCAGGAGTTCGTCTTCGAGATCAAACGCCGCGACACCATCCCGTCGGGCGAGCGCGACCGCGTCGACCGGGCGAAGCGGAACCTCCGCCGGGAACGCATCGAACGCCTCGAGAAGATCGAGGAGAACGAAGTGAGCTACGAGGAGGGCGAGCGGCTGGTCGAGAGCATCGTCGGCATCGACCGGGCGCTGAACGCGCTCGAACAGCTCGAACCCGTCGACCTCGAACAGGAGGCGCAGGTCCAGGAGGCCGCCGACAAGAAACGGTGGATGAGCTTCCTGAACAAGGTGCTCGGCCGCGACAGCGACAACAAGGGGATCCGCCGATGAGTCGGAGCCGAAACGACGAGATCGCGACGCTGCTCGAGGAGTTCGCCGACCTCCTCGATGCGAAACGCGTCGAGTACAAACCCCGGTCGTACCGCCGAGCGGCGGAGAACATCCGCGAGTTCCCCCAGCCCATCGAGGACCTCGCCGCCGAGGGACAGGACGCCGTCGAGGAGATCCAGGGCGTCGGCGACGCCATCTCCAGCAAGGTCCTCGAGTACTTCGAGACCGGCGAGATAGGGGAGTTGGACGAACTCCGCGAGGACCTCCCCGTCGACATGCGAGAGTTGACGAACGTCGAGGGCGTCGGCCCGAAGACGGTCGGCGACCTCTACGAGGCGCTCGGCATCACGACGCTCGACGAGCTCGAAGCGGCCGCCGAAGCGGGCGAGATACAGGAGATCAAGGGGTACGGCCCGAAGACCGAGGAGAACATCCTCGAGAACATCCCCTTCGCCCGCGAGTCACAGGAACGCGAACTGCTCGGCGACGCCCGCCCGCTCGCCGACTCGGTGCTCGACTACCTCGGCGGTGTCGACGCCGTCGAACGCGCCGACGTCGCGGGGTCGATCCGCAGGTGGAAAGAGACGATCGGCGACGTGGACGTGCTCGTCGCCAGCGAGGCGGGCGAGTCCGTCGTCGACGCTTTCACCGACTGGCCCGCGGCCGACTCGGTCGTCGAAGCCGGCACCGGGAAGGCGAGTGTCCGCGCCGACGGGATCAGAGTCGACCTCCGGGTCGTCGTCCCCGCGGAGTTCGGATCGGCGCTCCAGTACTTCACGGGGAGTAAAGAGCACAACGTCCACCTTCGGAACGTCGCCATCGAGCGCGACCTGAAGATGAACGAGTACGGCATCTTCGACGTCTCGGACGTCGAGGACGCGAGCGACCAACGCGCCGGACGGCGCGTCGGCGGCGAGACCGAGGCGGAGATGTACGCTGCACTCGACCTCCCCCTCATCCCGCCGGAGTTGCGGGAGGACACGGGCGAGATCGAGGCCGCCGCGGACGACGAACTCCCCGACCTGCTGGAACTCGACGCCATCCGCGGCGACCTCCACACCCACACCGACTGGTCCGACGGCGACAACACCATCGCGGAGATGGTCGCCGGGGCGGCGGAACGCGGCTACGAGTATCACGTCGTCTCGGACCACGCGACCGGACCGGGGATGGTCGGCGGCGTCGGCCTCGACGACGACGAGTTACGGGAACAGATGGACGCCGTCGCCGAGGTCGCCGCCGAGGCCGACATCGCTGTCCTCCACGGGGTCGAAGCCAACGTCGACGCCGAGGGTGGCATCTCCGTCGCCGACGACCTGCTCGACGAACTGGACGTCGTCGTCGCCTCGCCGCACAGCGCGCTCGGACAGGACCGCGAGACGGCGACCGAACGCCTCGTCCGCGCCATCGAACATCCGTCGGTCGACGTGCTCGGCCACCCGACGGGACGACTCATTCACACCCGACCCGGACTCGAACTCGACTACGAACGCGTCGCCCGGGCGGCCGTCGAACACGGAACGGCGCTGGAGGTCAACGCCAACCCGCACCGACTCGACCTGAACGACGCCGGCGTCCGTGCCGCCGTCGAGGCGGGTGCGACCATCGCCGTCGACACCGACGCCCACTCACCCGCTACGCTCGACTACATGCGGTACGGCGTCCACACCGCTCGTCGCGGCTGGGCCGAAGAGACGGACGTGTTGAACACGCGGGACGTCGAGGGGCTCCGCGAGTTCCTCCACTGATGGCGCGTCCGGACGACGACCGACCGCGGCTCCTCCTCGACGTGATGCTCGGTAAACTCGCGACGTACCTTCGGATGTGTGGTTACGACGCGGCGTACGCACTCGACGACGGAGTCGAGGACGACGACCGGCTACTCGACGTCGCGCGCGAGGAAGGGCGAGTGCTCCTCACCCGCGACCGCCAGTTGGCGAGCCGGGCGACCGAGTCGGTGCTCCTGACCGAACGCGACGTGAAAGAGCAACTACGCGAACTCCGGTCCGAGGGGTTCGCGCTCTCGCTGGACGACGAACCGAGGTTCTGCGGACGGTGCAACGGCCGAGTCGCTCCGGTCGACGACGCGGACGACGGCGACGCCGACGAACCGCGCCCCGACTACGTTCCCGACGATACACCGCTCTGGCGGTGTCGTCAGTGCGGGCAGTACTTCTGGCGAGGGAGCCACTGGGACGACGTCGACGCGCGGTTGAACGAGTTGTGAGCGACCGTCAGTTCTGCGGAGTCCACTCCCGACAGGCGGTCATGTCGTCCATCGCCTCACTGTGGTAGCCGCAGTAGGGGACCATCCCGTCGTCGGTGCGGACGTACTGGAAGTGTGCACAGCTACCGCAGTAGGCGTCGCCGCGACTCGGCGCGTTCGGGGATGCGGCGGACGAGTCGGTCAGCACCTCGGCACCGTCGGTGTCCGAGGGGTTCGGCGTCGTCTCTCCCGCCGGCGACGACGCGTCCGTCGGCGAACGGACGTCGGTGTCCGCCGCGCCGCCGTCGCTGACGGTCGTGTTCCGTCCGTTCGTCTGCGTCTCGACGTTCCCGTCGGGCGTATCGCCGAGGAGGCCGACGCCGCCGAACGAGCGGGCCTGTGCGGCGGGCACCTCGATGACTCGCGTCTCGCCCTGCCGAGTCACCTCCATCTTCACCGTACCGCCGGGGTCGTTTCGCGTCTTGAAGTTCGCGACGCCGGCGAACAGACACCAGAACGTGGTGATCGTGCCAAGGAAGTAGACGCCGACCGTCGGGAGGGTGAGGTCCGTGTGAGTCCCGCGACAGACGGCCCCGATCCAGCCGCAGGGGTAGGCGTGCCAGAAGAGCGCGACGCCGAGAAGAGAGATGCTCGCGCCGACGACGGCCGCAGCGCGCGTCTTTCGTGCCGCCGGGAGGACGGTGAACACGCCCAGAAACACCGCCGGGACGCCGACGCCCGCGAGAACACCGCCGTACAGGCGGGCGGTGACGAACCCGCCGTTCTCCGGGCGGAGAACGTTCGTCGTCGTGACGACGATGCCCGCGATGACCAGGAGCGCACCGACGAGAAACAGCGTCACGCCGAGGTAGAGCCGCCGGGGGGTACTCTGCCCCGCCGCGCTGGTGTACGCCTCGGAGAGACTAGTCATGGCGGCGAGTATGTAACCACACCACAAAAACGATGCGTCAGACACACGCATGACGGGTCGCGACTGTCTCTCGGTACCGACGTCGGTCCGAAGGGATTAATGTCGGCGCTCGCAAATCGACGGATATGGCTGACGAGGAAGCGGAAGACGAGGCTCCTGCGGTCGAACTCGGTGAAGGCGAGACCGTCGAGGGCGCGCCGCTCGCGCAGGTCGCCTCTCGACTCACGTGGCCCCAGGAGAAGAGCTTGATCGAACGGAAGGAGGGCGACGCAGTCGTTCGGACCCCCGACGGCCCACAGACGCTCTCGGACGTCCTCACGGAGATCGACGTGACCTACTTCGACACCCGACAGTCGTTCGTCGAGGCCGTCCACGGCGTCGTCGGCACCGGCCCCGTCGAGACCGAGAGCTAGCGACGATCCGTTCTCTGCGGCAGGTCTCCCGACACCCTTCTGCGCCTATCCGTCCCCGGTAGCTTTTCCGCCTCTGCAGGCGAACGGACAGCTATGGCGCTGCCTATCGATCCGACGGTACTCGAAAGTGGAGACATCGGCGAGGAGCGTGCGACGCTGCAGATGGAGCACGAGGAGGCCATCGAACACGTCCGCGAGGCGTTCACCGACGCCGGGTTCGGCGTCGCCACCGAGTTCTCTCCCTCGGAACTGCTCAACGAGAAGGTCGACGCCGGTCGCGACCCCTACTACGTCCTCGGCGCGTGCAACCCCGAGATTGCCGACGAGGTGCTCACCGTCTCGGACAACAAGATGGGCGCGCTGTTCCCCTGTAACGTCGTCATCTGGGAGGAGGAGCCGGGCGTCCAGACCGTCTACCACGTGAGCATCATGCGCATCGGTCGCCTCGTCGGTCTCGCGCCCGACGACGACGAGATGGCCGAGATCATCGCCCAGACTGGCGAACTCGTCGACGAGGCGTTCGCGAACCTCGACACTGACGAGTAGGAACACGAAGACGACGGCGCGATTCGACGGTTCAGTTCTGTGCGCTCAGACGAAGTCCGTCAGGTTCGCCTGGAGCCCGGACACCATCGTCGACTTCCGGCGCAGATCCGCCAGCGACACGGGTAGCTGCGTCGTCACCTCGCGGACGGCGTCGCCGAACGTCTCCGCCTCGCCGTGGTCGCCGTCGAACGCGTGACGGATCGCCTCGCGGATCTGCCAGACGCCGACCGGCCCCCAGTAGTCGTCGGAGACGTGTCGCAACACGAGCACCTTCGCCTGTCGACCCATCTCGGAGAGCTGTTCGAGCACGGCCAACCGGGCGGCGTAGTAGGCGCCGGCGGTCTCTTCGACGTAGCTCGTCCGGCCCTCGAACCCTTCGCGGTCGCTTGCGAGCCACAGCCTCTCTCCGTCGGGGTTCCAGATGCTCCCCGGCGCTTTCATCTCGGTGAGCTCGAACTCCCAGCGACCGGGAGCGAGGACGACCCAGAAGGCGTTGCCGAGATACTCGTTGCGCCAGACCTGCACGGTGTCGACGCTCGGTGCGTCCCTGATCGTTCCGCGGAGGTACTGGCCGACGGTGTCGTCGACGGCGGTGATCGACCACCGCGTCGGCACGAGTCGTCGATGTTCGGCCTGCCCCAGCGCGCCCGCCGAGAGGATCGTGTTGATGTCGTATACGTCGAACCCACGACGGTAGAGGTAGTTCATCGCCCCCTGTGCCTGCCAGTCGTCGTCTTCGAGCGTCTTCTTCACCGGCTTGGGGACGTGTGGGTTCTCGCCCAAGTCCGCAGAGCGCGCCCGCGCTCGTGGACCGGTCGGCGTGGCGACGTCCGCCCGCGAGACGTCGAAGTCGAGCTCCGGGCTGCCCTCGAGACCGATTTCGACGCTCACCGGACGGTCGGCGATGGCGACCTCCCGCTGGGTGCCGACGAACCCGTCCCACGCGTCGTGGACGTTCGCCTCGTGGCCGAGGTCGACGCTGGCCGACCGGTTGGAGTTGAGCAGGCTCGTCCGCCGCTGGAACACGTCGTCGATGCTGACGCCCTCCTCGTACCAGGCGGCGCTGGTCTCGAAGCGGGCGGCGTCGTCCTCGTGGCCCACCGGCGAGAGGATGCCCGTCGAGACGTTGGGGTAGTTCGACCGTCCGACGAAGATGGAGGGCGAGACGCTGCCGACGACGGCGTCGCCCTGCACGGCGTCGTCGAAGCGGTGCTGGAACGCTTCGAGTTCGTCGAGGATCGCGTAGGATTTCTCCTTCGCTAAGCGTCGTCGGTCGGCCGCCTCGTCGGCCTCCATCTCGATGTAGTCGTCGAGCCGCATTCGACCGCACTAACGGCTCTGGCGGCATGAAGCTTCGGAGACGGGAGTTCGGCGAACAGGCGACACGCCGTCGGGACCACGGGCCGGTGTGTCGCACGATCGCTGCCGGCCCGTGGGTCGGAGTCAGTGCATGGACCGTGGTGGTCACCCTCCCGGAGAAAAAGGTTCGGCGGCACGACGGGCGTGAGGCCCGGCGAGCGCGTGGTCGACCCGCTCAGCCGTGGATGCCCATCGCTTCGATCTGTTCCTGATAGCGGTTGCGGATGGTGACTTCGGTCACCTGCGACACCTCGGCGACCTCCCGTTGAGTCTTCTTCTCGTTGCAGAGCAACGAAGCGGCGTAGATGGCGGCGGCGGCGAACCCCGTCGGCGACTTCCCCGACAGCAGCCCCTTCTCGGCTGTCGTCTCGATGATCTCCGTCGCCTTCGACTGCACCTCCTTGCTGAGGTCGAGCTCGCTCGTGAACCGCGGCACGTACTTCGTCGGGTCGACGGGTTCGAGTTCGAGACCGAGTTCCTGGGAGACGTACCGATACGTCCGGCCGATCTCCTTTCGCTCGACCCGCGAGACCTCCGAGATCTCCTCCAGCGAACGCGGCAGCCCCTCCTGACGGCAGGCGGCGTAGAGCGCGCTCGTGGCGACGCCCTCGATGGAGCGCCCCCGGATGAGATCTTCGCTCAGTGCGCGGCGGTAGATGACGGAGGCGACTTCCCGTACAGAGCGTGGGACGCCCAGCGCGGAGGCCATCCGATCGATCTCCGACAGCGCGAACTGCAGGTTGCGTTCGCCGGCGTCCTTCGTCCGGATGCGCTCCTGCCACTTGCGCAACCGGTGCATCTGACTTCGCTTCTCCGAGGAGAGCGACCGCCCGTAGGCGTCTTTGTCCTTCCAGTCGATCTGGGTGGTCAACCCCTTGTCGTGCATCGTCTGCGTCGTCGGCGCGCCGACCCGGGACTTCGACTGCCGTTCGGAGTGGTTGAACGCGCGCCACTCCGGTCCTCGGTCGATCTGATCTTCCTCGACGACGAGCCCGGTCTCCTCGTGGATCAGCTCCCCGTCGGCCGTCCGAACCAGGTCTTCGGGGTCGAGGTCGTCGGGGTCGAGGTCGGCCGTCTCGTCCGCGGTGGTTTCGTCGCCCTGCCACGTCCGCTGCCGGTCGGTGTGCTCCCGTTGGCGGGTGGGCCGTGTCATCGCATTTTTATAGTCTCACGACGAGAGAATATAACTCTGCGGGCCGGTCGCTGGTTCGACGGAACGAACCGGCTTTACGTCTCCCGTCGGTCGGTTCCGATATGCCGACTATCGAGTGCGACACGGACGAGGCGCGCGAGGCGCTCCGTGCCGCCGGGGTGGAGATTCGGCCCGGAAACACCGACCACGAGGAGTGGCGTGCCGAACGCGGAGACGCGATCGCCGTCGCTTACGACGGAAAGGTCGTGGTACAGGGGGGCAACCCCACCGACATCACGCTGTTGTTGCAGGAGGGGTCGGCCACGCGGGGACACGTCTACTTCGACGGGGCCAGTCGTGGTAACCCGGGGCCGGCGGCCATCGGGTGGGCGATCGTCACGAGCGACGGCATCGTCGCCGAGGGGTCCGAGCGCATCGGCCGGACGACGAACAACCGCGCCGAGTACGCGGCGCTCGTCCGGGCGCTGGAGGCGGCCAGCGAGTACGGGCTTCGGGAGGTCGACCTCCGCGGCGACTCCCAGCTCGTGGTCAAACAGGTCCGCGGCGAGTGGAACACGAACGACCCCGACCTCCGGGAGCGACGAGTGAGGGTTCGCGAACTGCTGACCGAGTTCGACCGCTGGTCCATCGCCCACGTTCCGCGAGAGATAAACGAGCGCGCCGACACCCTAGCGAACGAGGCACTCGACAATGAGTGAGCGCGAACTTCCCGACGACGTCACCGACGAAGCGGAGCGACTGACGCGACTCGCACGTAACGCAGTCGACGACGACGAGACGACCGCCTATGAGAGCCACCGCGAGGACCTGCTCTCGGAGCACGAGTTCACCGCGCGGATCCGCGAGGAGGACGACGTGCTCGTCCTCCACCCCGACGAGTGGGTCGAAGACGGGACGATCCGCGTCGAACGCATCGACGACACGGACCGTGCGGTCGAGATCCCGCTCTCCGCACCGGGCGACGAAGACGACTGGGAGGCGGTGGAGGCACACAACGCCGCCCTCGTCGAGTCGGTCGCCGACGCACACGGTCCGGTTCACGCCGCAAACTGTCGGGCGTTCGTGGACTTTCTGGGGAACCACTACGTCCGCCGCGTCGAGGACGCGACCGCTGCCGAGATCGACGTGTTTCTTTCCGAGTACTATCCGCGGAACGCGTGGCCGAGCGACGACCAGCGCGACGTGATAGAGCAGTCGCTAGAGCTACTGTTCGGAGCAGTGGACGCGGACGTGCCCGGTCGTCCGCGCAAAAAGTGATCGGCGGTTCTACCCTTACAGGCGTGTGTCGACGAGTTCGCGGACCTCTTCACCGCGCGTCTCGTCCGTGACGAACTTCGACAGCATCCAGTTGAGCCGGTCGAGGACGGCGTCGTGGCCCTCTTCGGTCAGCTCGTACTGGTTCGTTCGCTTGTCGAGTTCACTCTTCTCGACGAGTCCCATCTCGACGAGGTCGTCGAGGTTGGGGTACAGTCGCCCGTGGTTGACCTCGGTCCCGTAGTAGCTCTCGAGGTTTCGCTTGATCGCGAGCCCGTACATCGGTTCCTCCGAGAGGATCACGAGGATGTTCTGTTGGAACGCGGTCAGGTCGCGTGCAATGCCTGCTTCGTCGTCAATTGTTTGTGCCTCTGACATAGTTATTGAAATGTCACCGTGCTATTTAACCCTTCTCAACTTTCTATTTGTTTCCGGGTTTTGCACGGGTATTCCGGCGTGTCTCAACCTGTGAGACATCTGCCGACGCGACGAAAACTGCCCGTTTCCACCGGTCGATTCCGGCCCTCCGAGTCGCCGGCGTGGCCGACGTACCGTCGCGGTATTCTTCACGTGCCGGTCGCAGATGCTGTTGAGATTCGCACGCGAATAGTCTCCCCCCTAACAAATGAACTTTTTGGCATTGGGGTGATCGCAGGCGATGCCGAAAACCCTTTGCACCGTTTCGGAGAACTACGAACGCATGACGAACCTCTGGGAAGACCTGGAAACCGGCCCGAACCCGCCGGAGACCATCTACGCGGTCGTCGAATGTCTCAAAGGCGAACGGAACAAGTACGAGTACGACAAGGACATCCCCGGCGTCGTTCTCGATCGGGTTCTTCACAGCAACGTTCACTACCCCTCCGACTACGGGTTCATCCCGCAGTCGTACTACGACGACGGAGACCCCTTCGACGTGCTCGTGCTCGTCGAGGACCAGACCTTCCCCGGCTGTGTCATCGAAGCCCGTCCGGTCGCGCTCATGAAGATGGACGACGACGGCGAGCAGGACGACAAGGTCATCGCCGTCCCGACCGAGGACCCCCGGTTCGCCCACATCGGCGACCTCGAAGACATCCCCCAGCAGCGACTCAACGAGATCGACGAGTTCTTCAAGACCTACAAGAACCTCGAGAAGGGCAAAGAGGTCGAGACGCTCGGATGGGAGGACAAGCAGGCGGCGATGGACGCCATCGAGCACGCCCAGGAACTCTACGACGAGCAGTTCGACTGAACCTCACGCGACCTCGCGGATCTTCTCTCGACGCCGATCGGCCGACAGCGGCGGCGTTCATATAGTAACGGGTGCACGTCGTCACACACCCGACCGGCCGCTGTCGTGCGGTCGGGTGTGGAGACAGGTGCACGTATACCTCCCACGTATCAGCGACCGCCCCGCCGATAATTTATGCGCATGGGTAATTATTTGGGGATGAGACCGCAACGACTACTCGATGGCAGCGAAACACCCGCGGCTCGGTCTGAACCACCTGACGGTCGTCCCGGCGAACTTCGAGAAAGGGACCGAAGACGCCGACGTCACGGACGAGACGGTCGACGAGTAGTCCGTTCGTCCGCCGACGAGTAGTCTTCGCCACGCGGGACCGGGGGGAGCGGCAATCGGTCCTACCAGTCGTCACCCCGTCTCGACCGTGGAAACGGCCAGCCGTTTGCGTGTTCTGGACACACCGGAGCCAAACCCCTTTTACCGACTGGCTACTACCCTGCGGTAATGGCCGAATGCGACGAGTGCGGCAGGTACGAGAACCTGCCGTACCAGTGTCGACGTTGTGGGCAGACGTTCTGTGCGGAGCATCGACTCCCGGAGAACCACTCCTGTCCCGGCTTGTCGGAGTGGGACGACCCGAGCGGCGTCTTCGACAGCGGGTTCGACGACAGCGTGGACAACAGAGGCGGGCAGTCGAGCGGTATCATCGAGCGTGCGACGAGTACGGGCGGGTTCTTCGGCTACTTCCGCGGAAACCTGACCTACCTCTTCCTCGGACTGATGTGGGTGACGTTCCTCGCACAGGTGGTCCTGGAATCGATCGGGCTGGCCCAGCTGTCGGCGTCGCTGTTCATCCTCCGGTCGACGCACGTCGAGTACGTCTGGACGTGGGTCACGTCCGTCTTCGCTCACGGCGGGTTCCAGCACATCGCGTTCAACTCCATCGCGCTGTACTTCTTCGGTCCGCCGGTCGAACAGCGACTCCGCTCGAAGAAGTACGCGGCGCTGTTCCTCGGCGGCGGCATCCTCGCTGGCCTCGCCCAGATCGGGTTCAGCTTCGCCCTCGGTGACCCAATCACCGGCGTCGTCGGTGCCAGCGGAGCCATCATGGCGATCATGGGCGTGCTCACCGTCCTGAATCCGAACCTGAAGGTGTATCTGTACTTCGTCATCCCGATGCCGCTTTGGGTGCTCACCTTCGGCTTCGCGGCGCTGAGCCTCGTCGCCGGCTTCGGGACGCTGAACGGCGGTGGCGGCTTCCTCGGCGGCAACGTCGCCCACATCGCACATCTCGCGGGACTGGTGATCGGACTCGTCTACGGCTCGCAGATCAAGGGGAGCCAACAGGCGCCGCAGTCGCTGCGCTTCGGCGGCGGTGGCGGCGGTCCGGGGCGCGGTCGGTTCTGATGCGGCCGGCCCGCCCGGAGTTCGTCCCCGACGCCTCGCTCTCCCGCGAGGAGATGGAGACGCTCCAGCGCGAGGTCGCCGCCGCCGCGACGTTCGACGACGACCTCTCGTTCGACCCCGCGAACGTCTCGCTTGCGTCCTCGTCGCTCGTCCCCGACGAGAAACGGCCGCTCGTCGCCGGCGTCGACCAGGCGTTCCTCGACGACCACGCCGTGAGCGCCATCGTCGTCCTCCGTGGCGGTGAGGTGGTCGAGCGCACACACGCGGTGACGGAGCTGTCCATCCCGTACGTTCCCGGACTGCTCTCCTTTCGCGAGGGCGGTCCCATCCTCGACGCCTTCGCCGAGTTGGCGTGTGACCCCGACCTCGTCGTCTTCGACGGGAGCGGCCGCATCCACTTCCGGCAGGCCGGACTGGCGACCCACATGGGCGTCACGCTCGACGTGCCCGCCGTCGGCGTCGCCAAGAGCCTCCTCTGTGGTCGTCCCCGCGAGTCCGTCGACGAACGGCCCGAGGGGTGGCGGACGCCCATCGAGGCGGCCGACGGCGTCGAACCACGTGACGTCGACGACCCCGAGGGGTTCGCCGACACCGTCGTCGGCTACGCCTACCAGTCACGGCAGTACCCCAACGCCAAGAAGATCAACCCGCTCTACGTCAGCCCCGGCCACCGCGTCTCTGCGGAGACGACGGTCGACCTCGTCGCGCGACTCGGCGGCGAGTACAAACTTCCGGAGCCGACGCGCCTCGCCGACGCCTACGCAGACGACTGCAAGAGGGAGTATTAACTGCCCGCCGTTCGTCTCGCCGATGTGAAACCCGACACCGTACTCATCACCGGCTGTTCGTCCGGTATCGGCCGCGCGACGGCTCGTGCCTTCCTCGCCGAAGACTGGAAGGTCTACGCAACTGCGCGCAACCCTGCCGACATCGAGACGCTCGGCGACGAGGGCTGTGAACTCGCGACGCTCGACGTCACAGACCAGGGGGACGTCGACCGCGTCGTCGACCGTATCCTCGACGAGGAGGGCCACATCCAGTGTCTGGTCAACAACGCCGGCTTCGGCCAACTCGGTCCGATCGAGGACGTCCCGACCGAACAGGTCCACCGCCAGTTCGACGTCAACGTCTACGGTCCGCACCGACTCACCCGCGCCGTGCTCCCGCACATGCGCGAGCAGGGCGACGGCACGATCGTCAACGTCTCCAGCGTCATCGGTCGGGTCTCCATTCCGGGGATGGGCGTCTACGCGGGCTCGAAGTTCGCCGTCGAGGCGATGACCGACGCGCTCCGCGGCGAGGTCGAAGAGTACGGTGTCGACGCGGTGCTCGTCGAACCCGGCCCGGTCGACACGCGGTTTCAGGACCGCGTCGACGACGAGGTTAACGGCGACGACGAGAAGGAGATCCAGGGTGTCGAACGCTCCGGGGCCTACGAGTCGTTCTACAAGGCGTTCTCGGACACGCAGGCGCTCGGCGGCGGCGGTCCCGGTGCCGTCGCACCGGAGCGCGTCGCCGAGGACATCGTCAACGCGGCGAGCGCGACGAAACCGGCGGCGCGCTACCCGGTCGGGACGCTCGCACAGATCGGCGTGCTCGCCCGGTTCCTCCCGGACGGCGTCCGCGACAAACTCGTCGGCCTGATGGACAGGCTGGCCTAGTCGTAGTCGTCAGTCGAGACAGGCGGCGACCACGCGAAGCGCCGCCTCTCCCTGTACCTCGTCGGCGAGCAGCGGGACGCGCTTGACGTCGCGGCCGCGGAACAGCTCCGTCGACTGCTGCAGCGCGTCCTGTTGGACCTGCCACCGACGCTGACAGAACTCACACTCCTCGAGGTTGGGTGAGACCATCCACTCGGGGTCGACGTCGGCTACGTCGCCGAGGTTCTCCATCACGCGGTTGACGACGAGCGTCTGCACCGGGATCTCGAACTCGCCGAGGCGGGAGACGAGGCGTTCGGACTCGACGACGCTCATCTCCTCGGGGATCATCACGACCCGGAAGTCCGTCTTCTCGGGGTCCTGCAGCACGCTTCGGAGGCGCTCGATGCGCTCCTGTAACTCGTCGAGGTCGCCCATGCCGGGCGCGTCGTCGGAGCCGCCGCCGAATATCCCCTTGACGCCCTCCATCATCCCGCTGAACTGCTGGCGGAGCTTCATCATCCGGCCGACCATCGAGTCCATCATCTCCGGCAGCTGGAGCAGTCGCAGCGTGTGACCCGTCGGCGCGGTGTCGACGACGACGCGGTCGAACCGCGGGTCGTCGAGGTACTCGAGCAGTTGGCGCATCGCGGCGGCCTCGTCGGCACCGGGCATCGTCCCGCCCATCATCGGGTTCATTCCGACCTCCTCGCCGAACATCTCGCCCATCTGCCCCATCCCGCCGAGGGGGTTCTCGCCGCCCATCTCCTCGCCACCCTGCCCGAACAGTCCGTCGTTCATCGCCTCGTCGGGGTCGATCTCGGCGGCGTACAGCGGCATGTCCTCCCGGATCTGAGTCGGACGCGGCGGCACCATCGCCTCCAGCGTGTCCGAAAGCGAGTGGGCGGGGTCCGTCGAGACGACGAGCGTCGAGACGCCGCCGGCCGCGCTCGCCAGCGCCGTCGCCGCGGCCATCGTCGTCTTGCCGACGCCGCCCTTCCCACCGTAGAGGACGTACTCCGGCGCGTCGACGCCCTCCGGCAGTCGTTCGCCCTCCGTCGCCTGCACCTCGACCTCGGTGGATCCGTCGCGTTCGTGCGTCTCGGACCCGGTCGACTCGTCGGACTCGTCTTCGACCGAATCGACGGCTTCGACGTCGATGTTTGACATACCGGGAGGTGGACGCCGACGACTTGTGTACTTCTCGGTCCGGGAACTGTCCGACGAGTTAGAAGTAGTCGGCCAGTCGCGCCGCCGCCTCCTCCGCCCGCGGCGTCACGAGCGCGAACCGGATCCACTCCTCGCGGGACTCGCCGAACGCCTCACCGGGCATCCCCGCGACGCCCGCCTCGTCGATGAGCGTGTAGACGTTGTCGAGCGTGCCGGGAAAGTCCTCGAACCGCGCCATCACGTAGAACGCGCCGTCGGGGCGGGAGTACTCCGCACCTGCCGCGTCGAGCGCGTCGGTGAACGCGTCGATGCGCCCGCTGAGCATCTCGCGGGTCTCCGCGTAGTAGTCTGCATCCGTGTTCCGTAGCGCGTGGAGGACGGCTTGCTGGGAGGGTCGACTGGTGGCGACGTTGACGAGCATGTGGCGGGTCTTGGCTGCCTGGACGAGCGACTCCGGGAAGACGGCGTAGCCGACGCGGTAGCCCGTAATCGCCATCGACTTCGAGTAGGCGGTGGTGACGATCCGGTGGTCGCTGTCGATGGTGAGCGCGCTCTCGAAGCGGCCGGAGAAGTCGAAGTGGTCGTACACCTCGTCGGCGACGAGCAGCGCGTCGTGTTCCTCGGCGATCCCGACCAGTTCCTCCATCGTCTCGCGGTCGTAGACGGCCCCGGTCGGGTTGTTCGGCGTGTTGACGACGATGCAGGCCGTGTCGTCGCCGGCGGCGTCGCGCACCTTCGCCGGGTCGAGCGAGCCGTCTCGCTCCGTCGGGACGAGTTTCGATCGACCGCCGAGCATCGTCGTCTTGCCGGGGTAGTAGGGGTAGACCGGGTCGGTGAGGATCACCTCGTCGCCGGCGTCCCGCTCCAACGCACGGGCCATCGCGAGATAGTTCGCCTCGCCCGCCCCGTTGGTGACGACCACCTGCTTGACGTCGACGTTGCGGCGCTGGGCAATCTCCTCGCGGAGTTCCCACAGCCCCTCGCTGGGCGGGTACTGGAACTCGTCGGGGGAGGCGTCGGCGTACTCCCGGAGCCCCTCGCGAAGCGCCGCGGGCGGTTCCCAGTCGGGGTTGCCGCTCACCATGTCGACGACGTCGCGGTCGGCGTCGGCTGCGTACTGCATCACCCGGAAGAACAGTGGCTCGTCGTACTCCATGCTCGTGTGCTTTTGCCGGGGTAACGTGTGTCTTTCGTCCTCGTGTCACCGAGCCGCACGAGTCACACGAGTCGCGTGCGTGGAACTCACGCACCTTCTTGACCCCTCTCCCCAAACTCCGACCATGACACTCCTCGACGACGGCAGAGCCGTCTCCGACCGACTCGGTAAGACGCTCCGCGAAACCGGCGCGACCGTCGCCGCCGCCGAATCCTGCACGGGCGGGCTGATCGGGTCGCTTCTGACCGACGTCGCCGGCTCCTCCGACTACTTCGACCGCTCGCTGGTCACCTACTCCTACGACGCCAAACGCGCCCAACTCGCCGTCTCTCGCGAGGCGCTGGACGACCACGGCGCGGTCAGCGAACCCGTCGCCCGCGAGATGGCACAGGGAATCAGAGACGTCGCCGACACGACGTGGGGCGTGGCGACGACGGGCATCGCCGGGCCGACCGGCGGAACGCCCGAGAAGCCGGTCGGGACCGTCTTCGTCGGCGTCGCCTACGCCGGCGAGTGGGGGTCCGGCGAGTCGTTCTCGACGGTGGATCGTCACCAGTTCGACGGGTCGCGGACCGAGATCAAAGCGAAGATCGCGAAGCAGGCGCTGGAGGACGTGCTGGAGGCAGTCGATGCGCGACGGAAGTGACCGTCCGAGCGATCGTCCGACGCACACCGCCTTGGAAACGTTTGTATCGTCGGCCGCGGCATCTCTCCGTAGATGAACAAGAAAGGGCACGTGCTGAACGCCGTCCTCCTGAGTATCGGCCTCGGCTACGTCCTCGAACCCTCCGGCGACGTCGAGACGTTCGTCAAGATCGCCCAGATCTCCGTTCCGATCGTCCTCGGTGCGCTCTTCCCGGACGTCGACACCGCCTTCGGCCGCCACCGGAAGACGCTCCACAACCTCGCCGTCCTCGGAATCGTCGCCGCCTACCCGCTCGTCTTCGACAACCTCCACTTCGTCTGGGTCGGCGTCCTGACGCACTACGTCCTCGACATGGTCGGGAGCAAACGCGGCATCGCGCTGTTCTACCCGTGGGACGAGGAGTTCGCGCTCCCCGTCGGCGTCGCCACCCACTCGAAGTACGCCGACCTCGTGACGGTACTCATCACTGGCTTCGAAGTCGCGGCGTTCGCGGCGGTCCACTTCTACGTCGTCTCCCTGGACATCGACGTCGCCGCGTTGGCGGCGGCGTTCGGCGTCGGGCTCTGAGGGTCAGTAGACGCTGACGTCGTCGAACCGTCCGTCGTAGGCGACCTGTCGCGGATGCGTCGGTTCCATCCCCGACAGCAGCAGGCGGTCGAACTTCCCCCACGAGTTCTCGAAACCGAGGTGGGAGAACTCGACCAGACTGCGCACGCGATGTGAGAGACCGGGGCGGTGGAGCACGCGTCGGGAGACCCCGTCTCTGAGCGCGTCGACGAGGTCGGACGCGTCGTCGACGACGGTGTCGAACTGCGTCCACGCTTCGCCGACGGTCCCCCGGAGGTGGGCGTACGACGACCCGAAGTTCGGGACGTCGAGCGCGGCCGCGATCCGTTGCCCGCGACGGTTCTGGTACGGCCGACACTTCGCGTTGTAGGTCTCGATCGCGTCGATGGCCGTCCGGTTCTTCGCGACGTCCTCGTGGCCCATACTGACGTTCATCAGCTCCGGGTGGGGGACGACGACCGCCGCGTCCTGTCGGTCGAACTCGCGGAGTGCGCCGTCGAGCGTGATGAAGTCCGGGACGGGGTCGGTGAGGCCGACCGCGAGCAGATGTCGTCGATTCCGCCACGACCCGGTGAACACCTCGCGGGCCGGGACGACGAGCAACTCGTCGTCGGAGAAACGCGCCGCGGTCGCTCTGATCTCCGGCAGTCGCACGAAGTGAGGTGCGTAGACGAGAACGTCCAGTCCACGTCGCTTCGCTCGGCGGACCACGTGCTCGTCGAGCGTCTTTACGTGCATGTCGACCCGCGTCGCGTCGGCCTCGGTCACACAGGTGTGTCGACGGACGGGACAATTAGTGATTGCTATCCTCGCGTCGCCGCCCCCGGAGTGAAAACGGTTTTGTCCTCACGGTGTAATCGACGCCACATGTCCCTCTGGAGGTGCGGAATCGGCGACTGTGACGCAAGGTTCCGAGACGTCGAAGCGGCCATCGTCCACCAGACGAACGAACACGAGCGTCACGAGTGTCGGGTGTGTGGGACCGTCGTCCCCGAGGGCTACTTCGCGATCCGTCACGCGTTCGACGAACACACACGCGCGGAGTACGTCCGGGCCTACGACGCGGACTCCTCGGCCGTCCGCGAACGTGAAGCGGTCAAAGAGGCCGTCGAGTCGACCGTCGACCTCCAGTCCGTCGTCGACCGACTAGATCTCGAACGCCCCGTCTGACCGTCGTTTTCGACCCGGTGCCGGACGGTCGCCGAACTCGACCTCCGACAGCCCGCCGTCGTCTTCTCGTCGTACTGGTATGACATGTTATCCGAGGAATACGTTTACAACGGTGCCGGTTCAACGGTTTGTTGAGGTGATGACATGAGAGGAGACGCTAGCTTTCGACCCGTGCAGTCGGTCCGAGAGACGTCGTGGAGTCGTCTCGCGAGTTTACTCAGCGCCCGCAACCTCCTCGGTGTCGCGACGGCCGTCGCGGTGCTCCTCGTTCTCACGACGGGCGACCGGTCGGTGGTCTACCCGGTGTTCGGGGCCGCCTGTCTCCTCTGGGGACTGCAGACCGCCGTGACGGCGTCGCTCACGTCGAGTGCGCGAATCGAGATGGAGTCGTCGAAGCCGGACGAGTAGTCCGGCGGAGATCCGTCTTGGAGAGAAGTCCCCACCGAGCGGCGGGGCTCTCACGAACGGCGAGAGGGCAGAGGAGAGAGCGGAGGCGTTAGCGCTCGTCGCTGTCGAGGACGCGGATCTGGTCGCCGCGCACCGTCACCGGAATTGGGACGGTCGCCTCGTACAGTTCGACCGTCACCTGGTCTTTGCCTTCGTCGATCCGCTGGACGCGTGCTTTCTCGCCTTTGAACGGCCCGGCGATGAGTTCGACGATGTCCCCCTCCGCGATCCCCTCCACGTCGGGCGTCGGCGACAGGAAGTGTTCGACTTCCGCCATCGACGACGTACCGGGGACGATGCTGCGGGCGTGAGGGATCTCCTCGAGCAGCCGTTCGAGGACGGCCGTCCCGTCGGATTCGACCATCACGTAGCTCGTGAGCTGGTCGGGAGCGAGCACGGCGTGGATCTCCGGCTCCTCCTTGCTCGCGAGCATGTCGGCGACCGTCCGCTCCTGGCTCGCGGTGGTCTTGACGGCGAAGATGGGCATCTGTTCAGACGCCTCCCGGCGGGATGAAGCTCATGACCGCGAAGATGAGAAAGCCGAGCAGTCCGACGAGGAAGATGCCGACACCGGCGATCATGGCGATCTGAGAGAACTCGTCCCACGAGGGCGTGCTGGCGAGCTTCAGCACTCGCACGTAGCTCGTGAGGTCGTATTTAACGTCCATAGTTACCCTCTCTTAGCACGTCCCACCATTTCTATCTATTGAATACGAAGCGTCACACGCGAACCGGAGTCGGAGCGGGAGCGACGGCGGGCGCTGGGCGGAGACGGGAGTCGAGAAGGGGACGTCGCCGTGGCGACCCTGTCGAGCTCAGTCGATGAAGTCGATGTCCTCGCCGCGGCCGTCCGTCTGTGCCTCGACGGTCTCGTTGCGGCCGTAGATCTGCGGCGACTCGACGCCCGTGACGACGATCATCGTCCGCATCTCGCCTTCCAGTTCCTCGTCGACGGAGGTGCCCCAGATGATGCGTGCGTCGGGGTCGATACGGTCGTAGATCTCCTCGACGACGCCCTCGGCCTCCTCGATGCTCATGTCCGACCCGCCGGTGACGTTGACCAGCGCGGAGTTGGCGCTGGAGATGTCGACGTCCAGCAGCGGCGAGCGGAGCGCAGACTTCACGGAGTCTTGGGCCTTCGACTCGGAGTCGGACTCGCCCAGGCCGATCATCGCGACGCCGCCCTTCTCCATGACGGTGCGGACGTCGGCGAAGTCGAGGTTGACCAGCCCGGGCTTGGTGATGAGTTCGGTGATCCCCTTCACCGAGCGCATCAGCACCTCGTCGGAGACCTTGAACGCTTGGCGGACGGGGAGTTTGCCGACCGCGTCCAAGAGACGGTCGTTCGGCACGACGATGACGGTGTCGGCGACGTCGCGGAGGCGTTCGAGTCCGGCCTCGGCGTTCGTCCGGCGGACCTCACCTTCGGCAGTAAAGGGCGTCGTGACGATGGCGATGGTGAGTGCACCCGACTCGCGGGCGGCCTTGGCGACGACGGGAGCGGACCCCGTCCCCGTCCCGCCGCCGAGACCGGCGGTGACGAACACCATGTCGGAGCCCTCGATCGAGTCGTGGATCTCCTCTTGGCTCTCGATGGCGGCCTCCTCGCCGACCTGCGGCAGCGACCCGGCCCCCCGACCCTGGGTCTTCTGCTGGCCCATCAGGATCTTCGTGTCGGCCTCGATGTTGACGAGATGTTGGACGTCCGTGTTGGCCGCGACCAGTTTCGCGCCGTGGATGCCCTCCTCGGCCATCCGGTTGACCGTGTTCCCGCCCGCGCCGCCACAGCCGACGACGGTGATGTTCGTCTGCAGGTCCTGCAGGATGTCCTGCAGTTCGTCGTCGGTCATCTTCCCCGTCTGCCCCGGTTGGGTGTCGACGTTCGTCTCGGACGACCCGGCCCCGTTCTGAGCCGGCCCATCCTCTGTTTCCTCGGCCTCACTGATCGCATCCTCGACGAGAGAGTCCATATTTATGCGCAGGGTTTGTCGAGGCACCCTAATTATCTTTCTCCCTCTCGTCAGACGGATGTATGACGATCGTTCCTGAAGGGATCGGTGTGCAGATATCTGGAGAGCTATCTGGATAGCTATTCAGAGCTCTAGTATCGACGATCGAGAGAGCGTCTGAACCGGCGGACGCGTTCAGACGGGGAACCGGTGGGTGCGTTCGGTCCGGACCGACTCGGGCGGGATGCGGTCGCCGCCGACCTCGACCGGTTCGCCGGCGGCGAGTTTGCCGAACGCGGGCCCCTCCGGTACGCCGAGCGTCGCGGCCTTCCCAGGGTCGAAGGCGGTCTCGTGGGCGACGACGACGTCGCCGTCGCGTTTGACCCGGTCGTACTTCTCGGCGAGCAGGTCGGCGAGCGACGCGACCAGCGACTCGTACGCGTCGTCGCGGATGGCCGCCCGGCCCGCGGCGCGCGCGCCGTTCTGGTCGGTCTCGAACGCGACGGTGTGGGCTTCGACGGCGTCGCGCGTCCTCTCGGGGTCGACGCCCTGCGCTTCTCCGAGCAGTTCGCTCGGGAGGTCGGCGACGGTGAACTCCGCAGTCTCGAAGCTCCCCGCTCCGAACCGGAGCCCGTCGTCGACCGTCGACAGCGCCGCCTCCAGTTCCGAGACGAGCGCCAGCGGTCTGTCGTCGACCTCCCGGACCCACGTCTCGCTGACGACGCGGTAGCCGAGTTCCTCGACGACCGCTTCGAGCTCCGGCTTGTCGCCGTCGACGACGGCGAACTCGGCCGCGCTCTGCTCGAACACCTGTGCGACGACGTCGCGGCCCGCCTCGACGTCGCCGAGTTCGGCCAGCTGCCAGTCGGCGGCGATGTGGCCGACGCCCCACGCCGTCTCGCGGACGAGTCGGGTCGGCCGGGGGACGTAGTGGCCGCCGCCGAAGCCGGCGAGGTGGCGGTCGCCCCCTGCGAGGTCGGCGTCGACTCCGTCGACGGCGAGGACGGCACGAGCGACGGCGCGGGCACCCTCGGGGTCCTCCCACTCGGCCTCGCTACTGCCCAACTCGACGAACATCGACGGGACGCCGACCTCACTCGGGCCGTGGTGGGTACACTCGATACCGACGTCGTAACGGTCGGGGGCGTACTCCTCGAACGCCGAGACGACGGCCTTCTGCGCACCGGGACAGGCGCGGGCGAGTCGGCCGTTCTCACCGCCGTACTTCGCTTCGCCGAAGTTGCCGGTGAAGTGAGCGGTCAGGAGCGGCCCGGTGTCGCCGGAGTGGCGCGAGGCGAAAAAGAGCAGGTCGGGGTCGTCGAACGCCGCGTCGACGCCGTCGAGTTCGACGTGGATGCGCTCGAACGTCCGCAGTTCGAAGGCGGGTGCGCCTGTGCCGTCGTCTCCGGTGCGGTAGACCGTGCCGCCGCCGTCGGCGTCGGGACGGCTGTCGTCTCTGTGTTCGGTCCAGTCGGCGAGTTCGAGCAACTGCTCGCCGATGTGTTCCGATGCGACGTCGGCGCGACTGACGACGATGGCGATCACGTCCGAGAGTAGGGGCGTCGAGGCGCTAAAACGAGTCGATGTCGCCCGGTCTCTCGCGCGAGACGGGAGTGGACCCCCTCAGTCGTCGCTCTGTTCGGCCTCCGGCGTCCCGGTACGGGCCTGGCGGATCGTCGTGGCCGTCAGCCGCGTCACCTCCCGGACATCGTCGAGTCGGGTGAGGAACATCGCCAGTCCGAGGACGACGTAGACGACCGTGTAGGCGATCAGTATCTGGTACGTGTCGAACCCCGGCATCGTCCGGATGAAGTAGAACTCGACGAGCACCTGCGAGGCGAACAGCACGAGGATGGCGATCGACTCGCGGACGCTGATGCGGAAGTTGATGAGCACCGCGAGCGCGAAGAAGCTCTGTGCGGCGGTGATCCAGATCTCGCCCGCCTGCTTCTGGTCGAACGGGAGGACGCCGTACCGGCCGAGCGCGATGCTGTAGACGACGACGAGCGTCCCGATGAGCAGCGTCCACTGGTTGAGCTTCGAGGAGATGAGCGCGTTGAACGCCGCCGTCGACCGCGCCTTGTTGACGAGGTAGGCGACGACGATGAGTTCCGGACTCTCACTCGCCAGCGGGGCGATCCACTGGATCATGAAGAACGGTGGGATGCCGATCCCCTGTCCTAACTCTTCGAGCCCGTGGGCGAACGGTTCGACTGCGGTGAAGATGAGGAAGCCGGAGAACGCAAAGAGCGTCAGCACGGTTGCGATCCGGGGAAGCTTCGAGAGCTGCTGGAGGTAGCCGGGGACGCCGACGTGCGCCTCCGTCTCGTCGACGTCGCCGCGGATGATGATGGCGATGTAGGTGACGTAGATGCCGACGAGCACCAGCATGTCCACCCCGTCGATGCCGTTACCGAGCGGGACGAGAAAGGCGTAGAGCGTCGCGGCGGTGAGAAACAGGATCTCGGTCGCGATGCTCCGATCCAGTTTCACCGCGTCGGCGAGGAAGCCGGGGTTCTTCTCGACGGCCATGTCGTTGGTCGTCTGTGCGCGCCAGATGGAGAACAGGGCGATACCCGACCAGCCGAGGCCGATGAGGATGCGGTTCGCGCCGGTCATGTTGGCGACCGCGAGGTTCGCGGCCTCCCGTCCAGCGGGTGTCCCGTGCTGCGCGCCCGCTTGCCAGGCGAACAGCGCGTCGACGGCGTACTCGGGTGCGACGGCGAGCACCGCCAACACGGCGAGTGCGAACGCCCGCGGGACGTCCTTCTCGGCCGTCTCGGCCCCCCACGCGAGCAGGAACGACGCGCCGAGCACCGCCAGTCCGCTGACGCCGACGACGGCGAGGGTGCTGGTCGACGGGGCGTGGTGTCTCCCAGTGACGTAGAACACTAGCCACGGGAGGGTCAAGACGGCCGCTCCAGCCAACGCCGAGAGCGGATGTCGAAGCACGGAACTCATAGCCTTGCCGACTCCAGCGAGACAGGTATCTTTTCCGCTTCGAGCGGTCGGCGACGGCCGACAGACTCATGACCCCGATGGGCCGTGGAACGGCAGTAGCCTGAGACGTCGCGTGCGGCAGACGGGTCGTTTATACTCGCCGCCCTCTTGCACCGCGGTATGCAGGTCTTCGGTCTCGTCGGCAACCCCGTCGGGCACTCGCTGTCGCCGCCGATGCACGAGGCGGCCTACGAGTCGCTCGAGATGGACGCCCGCTACGTCACCTTCGAACCGACCCACGAGTCGCTGGCTGACGCGATCCGTGGCGCGGACGCGCTCGGTATCGCCGGGCTGAACGTCACCATCCCGTTCAAACAGGACCTCCTCGAGCAGGGGCTCGTCGACCCCGACCCGCTGGCCGCTCGCATCGGCGCCGTCAACACGGTCGACTTCTCCGACGACGGCGACACTCCCCGTGGGTACAACACGGACGCCGCGGGCGCGCGTCGCGCGCTCGAACGCCACGACGTCGCCCTCGACGGCGCGGACGCCGTCGTCGTCGGCGCGGGTGGCGCCGGCCGGGCGATCGCGTTCGTGCTCGCCGAGGCGGGTGCGTCGGTCCACGTCGCAAACCGGACGGAGGCGACCGCCGACGAGCTCGCGGCGGCCGTCGCCGACTCGACGGACGTCGCTGCCGACGCGGTGACCGCGGGCGGCCTCGACTCGTTGGCCCCCACCGTCCCTGGGGCCGACGTGCTCGTCAACGCCACGAGCGTCGGGATGGACTCCGAGGAGACGCCGGTGCCCGCGGAACTGCTCCACGCCGACCTCGCCGTCATGGACGCGGTGTACAGCCCGCTGGAGACGCGTCTCCTCGAAGACGCGCGGCGGGCAGGGGCGACCACCGTCGACGGGGCGTGGATGCTGCTGTATCAGGGGGTCGAGGCGTTCGAGCGGTGGACCGGACGGGAGGCACCGGTCGAAGAGATGAACACGGCGCTTCGGTCGCGGCTCTGAGTCTGTCGTTGGCCTTTAAATACCGGGCACTCTTACAGTCGCTCAATGTCACTACTCGACAAGCTAAAGTCGGTGCTCGGGATGGGCGGGTCGTCCTCGGAGCGAGAGCGTCGAGATTCCAGCGTTACGGTCGAACGCGACACGCGAGCGGACCGGGCGGACGCCGACGCCGAGAGCGAGGCGGCAGCCAAGGGCACAGAGGAACCGACGCCCGACGAGGCGGAGGAGACGGACGCGGACGAGGAACCGGTCGCGGAGGAGACGGACGCGACGGCCTCGACCGAGTCGATGGTCGACGAGGACGTCGAAGACGAGGAGGCGGCCGAACCCGCGGAGGCTGCGGGTCCGGAGTCCGAAGACGTCGAGACGGAGGCCGCGGAGGCGGCCGAGGACGTCGAAGCGGCCGAACCGGCCGACGAGGACGCCGACGTAGAGGGAGAACCGGCCGCCGAAGACACGGACGCGACGGCGTCGACGGGGTCGATGGTCGACGAAGAGGCCGAAGACGAGGAAGCGGCTGAACCCTCCGAGGCCGCGGGTCCGGAGTCCGAGGAGCGGGAGCTGTCGGCCGACACCGAAGCCGAGAGCGACGCGACCGCGACCGAAGGCGAAGCGGACGAAGCGACCGCCGCCGAGGAGACGGACGCGACGGCCTCGACCGAGTCGATGGTCGACGAGGCGGCCGAAGACGAGGAGGCCGCCGAGCCCGGTGAAGCGGCCGGGCCGGAGTCCGAAGACGTCACGACCGACGTCGACGAGGTCGAACTCGACGAAGCGGAGGAGGACGTCGACATGGAGACGGAGGCGGCCGAAGAACGCGAACCGGAGACGGCAGAGGAGCCGGAGACGGCCGCGGAGTCACCCGAGAGTGAAGACGACTCGCCCTCAGTCGACACGGTGAAGGGGATCGGTCCGGCCTACGCCGACCGACTCGAGGAGGCGGGGATCCACACGGTCCACGACCTCGCGACCGCCGACGCCGCAGAGCTCGCAGAGCAGATTTCGGTCTCCGAGAAGCGCGTCGGTCGCTGGATCGACCGCGTGAAAGAGGAGTAGTCGCCCCAGACAGTCGTCGAACCGTCCTGTCGTCTCCGTCGGGCGTCACGAAACCGTTACTTGTCCCCACCGCCACCCCACAGGTATGGCTGTCCCCACCGTCGTCACCGACCGTTCGACCTTCCGTGCGCTCGCCGCCGAGGCGCCGGTCGGCGGCCGCGTCCCCGTGGAGGTCCGGACGGCGGTGGCCGACCCCTTCGTGGCCTACCGACGGGTGCGCGACGGTCCCGGTGGGGTGTATCTCGAGACAACCGGCGGTCGGGACGGATGGGGCTACTTCGCGGTCGACCCGGTCGAACGGCTGCAGGTGAGCGCCGACGCCGTCCTCGCGGACCGTGACGCGCCGGGCCACGACGACTTCGCTCGTCCGTCGCCGTCGCTGGCGGCACTCGACGGACTGCTCGCCGGCGAGACGCTGGTCCGCGGCGACTGCGACGTCCCGTACCCCTGCGGCGCGTTCGGGTGGCTCTCCTACGACGTCGCCCGCGAACTCGAGTCGCTCCCGGACCACACCGTCGACGACCGACTGCTCCCCCGACTGCAGATCGGCGTCTACGACTGTGTCGCCGCGTGGCGGGAACCGAGCGACGGCGAGACGACGCTGCGAATCACCTGCTGTCCACGCATCCCGGACGACGCCGACCGCGACGCGCTCGACGCCGTCTACGACGACGCGCTCGAACGGGCAACTGCGCTCGCCGAAGCGACGACCGAGGGCGATTCAGCGGTCGGTGCCCCGCCAGTCGACGCCGCCGAGGCCGAGTTCGTTAGCGACTGCGGCCGCGAGGCGTACGCCGACCGCGTCCGGCGGGTGAAGGAGTACATCCGCGACGGCGACACCTTCCAGGCGAACGTCGCCCAGCGACTCGTCGCGCCCGCTGCGGTCCACCCGGTCGACGCCTACGCGGCGTTGCGTCGCGTCAACCCCGCGCCGTACTCGGGACTGGTCGAGTTCTCGGGTCCCGGCTGGGTCGGTGGCGTCGACCTCGTGAGCGCGAGCCCCGAACTCCTGTTGGAGCGCGACGGCGACCGACTCGTCACCGAACCGATCGCCGGGACGCGTCCCCGGGGATCGACGTCCGAGGAAGACGACGCTCTCGAAGCCGACCTCCTCGGCGACGAGAAGGAGCGGGCCGAACACGCGATGTTGGTCGACCTCGAACGCAACGACCTCGGGAAGGTTTCGGCGTACGGCAGCGTCGAGGTGACCGACTACCGCCGGGTCGACCGCTACTCGGAGGTGATGCATCTCGTCTCGCTCGTCGAGGGCCGACTCCGCGAGGACGCAACCCTCGCGGACGCCGTCGCCGCGACGTTCCCCGGTGGGACCATCACCGGCGCACCCAAGCCGCGGACGATGGAGATAATCGACGAACTCGAAGCCACACGTCGCGGCCCCTACACCGGGAGTATGGCCGTCTTCGGCTTCGACGGCCGAGCGACGCTCAACATCGTCATCCGGACGCTCGTCCGCTGGCGCGAGGAGTACCACCTCCGGGTCGGCGCGGGCATCGTCCACGACTCCGACCCCGACAGCGAGTACGACGAGACGCTGGCGAAGGGCAGAGCCCTCGTCAACGCTATCGACGAGGCGCTCGGCGAGCGCGGCGACCTCCGGGTCGAGGAGGCCGAGCAGTGATCCTCGTCGTCGACAACTACGACTCGTTCGCCTACAACCTCGTGCAGTACGTCGGCGAGTTCGCAGACGAGGTGGTCGTCCGCCGCAACGACGCCGTCGACGTCGCCGGGGTCAGGGAACTGGCCCCCGACGGCGTCGTCGTCTCGCCCGGTCCCGGCACGCCCGACGAAGCCGGAGTCTCGATTCCGGCGTTCGCGGAGCTCGAGTATCCGACGCTCGGCGTCTGTCTCGGTCACCAGGCGCTCTGTGCCGCTCTCGGCGCACCCGTCGGCCACGCCCCGGACGTCGTCCACGGCAAACCCTCCACCGTCGTCCACGACGGCGAGGGGCTCTTTCGTGGCCTTCCAGAGCGGTTCGAGGTGGGTCGCTACCACTCGCTGGCCGTCGAACGCGACGACCTTCCCGACTCACTGGTCGAGACGGCCTGGACCGACGACGAGCGGCGCGTCGTGATGGGCGTCCGCCACCGGACGAAGCCACACGTCGGCGTCCAGTTCCACCCCGAGAGCATCCTCACCGAGGGTGGCAAGGCGATGATACGGAACTTCGTCGCGTGGGCGGGATGCCCCGACCCCGAGGCGTAGTCGAGAGCGCACCTGCTCTGGAGAGGTAGGCTCGAAGGGGACACTACTTTGTCGTCGCCCACCTCGAACAAGCCGATGCAGTACCACGTCGACGGCGAACTCCACGACGCCGACGAGGCGACCGTGAACGTCCGCGACCGGGGGTTTCTCTACGGCGACGCCGCCTTCGAGACCCTGCGGGCCTACGGCGGTGAGATATTCGAGTGGGAGGCCCACGCCCAGCGGTTACGAGAGACCTGCGAGATTCTCGAACTCGACCACGACCTGACGGACGACGACCTCCGCAGACGTATCGACGAGACGCTGGCCGCGAACGACCTCGCGGACGCCTACGTCCGACTGTCGGTGACCCGTGGCGTCCAACCCGGCAAACTCACCCCGAGCGAGGACGTCGATCCGACGGTCGTCGTCATCGTCAAAGACCTCCCGCGAGGCGGTCGCGAGGGGACGCCCGTCTGGGACGGGCCGGCGACGCTCCAGACCGTCCGGACCCAGCGCGTGGCGGATCGGGCGATCCCCGCGAAGGCGAAGACGCACAACTATCTGAACGGTATCCTCGCGCGACTCGAACTGCGGGCGACGGGTGCCGACGAGGCGCTGATGCTCGACGCCGACGGTCACCTCGCAGAGGGGGCGACGAGCAACCTCTTCTTCGCTGACGGGCAGGCGCTGAAGACGCCGAGTCTCGACGGCCCGGTGTTGCCCGGTGTCACTCGATCGGTCGTCGTCGACCTCGCCCGTTCGGAGGAGATCCCGGTCGAGGAGGGGACGTACACGCTCGACGACGTCCGCAACGCCGACGAGGTGTTTCTCACCAACACGACGTGGGAGATTCGCCCGGTCGAGACGGTCGACGGCCTCGACGTCGCAGGCGGACCGGTGACGACGCTTCTCTCGAAACTGTACGACGAGCGGGTCGAGCGGTTCTACTGACGAGCGAGAAACTGCACAGCTAAATGTCGTCACCCACTACCGGCCACTGATGGATGCAGACCGCCGCATCACGACGGTCGAGGAGGTCCCCGACGAGAGTACGTTTCTCTTCACCGTCCGCGACGTCGAGAGCGACGAAGAGCGGGAGGCGATCCTCGTCGAGGCCAACGGCGACGGCGACGTCGCCGCGTGGCTCAACTACTGTCAGCACTTCACGCACATCAAACTCGACAAGGGGTCGGGCGCGCCGATGCGCAACGGCGAGGTCGTCTGTGCGAACCACGGCGCGTACTTCGCGTCGGAGTCGGGGCTGTGTACGTTCGGTCCCTGCGAGGGTGCGTATCTCAACGGCCTCGACGTCACGATCGAAGAGGGCGACGTCTATCTCGCCGACGAGCGATACGAGTTCGTGGCGTCGGGCGCGATAGAGTCCGACCCCGTCGATCTGTCCTCGAAGTCGAACGTGGAGTTCTGAGGCGAGCGGCTACGCGAACTCCTCGTAGTACCGCTCGATGAACGCCGCGAGTTCGTGTTTCGTGTGGTCACCCCGAAGGTGGTCGACGAGCGTCGCCTCCGCGTCGACCGGGTGGTGACAGAGCGGACACTCGACCGGCAGGCGCGTCGCATCTTCCGTTCGCTCTCTGGGCATATCCTGGTAGAGGCGCTCCGACGACAAAACGGGAGTGCCGTCGGAGAGAGCGAACAGTGAGTATCGTTATGTCATCCGGTCACCATTCACGACGCGACTCCCGTGACCGAGACGACCGCCGCAGTCGACGCCACCGGGTTCGGCGACGAACTCGCGGCGCTCGACGACGTGTTGGATCGCTTCGAGACGAGTGACGACGCCGACGTCGCTCGCGTCGGCCACGTCGCCGTCGTCTCGGACCCGTTCGGGGGCCGCGAGACGGTGCTCGACCACGCGGCGACGTGGGCCGCCGACGTCGACCGACGCTCTCTGTCGCCGACGACCGACAGCGTGACCCTCGACGGATCGTCGGCCGTCGTCGTCCTCGACGACTGCCACCACCTCTTCACGCGGCAGATCGGCGGGTTCGATAGACTCGACCAGTTTCTCGACGAGGTGGTCGCCTTCGACGGACTCGTCGTCTCGTCGTGGAACCGGTTCGCCTGGAAGTATCTCGACGCCGTGAAGGGGGTCGGCCGCTCGTTCCCGAACCGGATCGACGTCTCGCCGCTCTCGGAGGCGGACCTGCGGTCGTCGCTCACGGACGAGCGGTCGGGGTCGCTTCCGCGGTTCGTCCCCACGGCGCGGGAGAACCGGGAACGGCCGTTCCGGTGGACGTCCCGCACCGTCGGACTGTGGGGCGACCGGACGGTCACGCTCTCGCTGCCGACCCCGAACGCGGAGTACGTCCACCACCGGTTGGGGCGGCGAGAGCTGGAGGTACTGGAGGACGTGGTGTTCGACCGTCTGACGCAACTCTCGGACGGGAATCCGGGCGTCGCACGCGACCTCTGGGACCGCACCGTCGACGGCGACGAACTCCGACTGGACGACCTCGAAGCGCCGATCGAGACGCTCGACGTCGACGGCCTGACGGGCTACGTGCTGGCGCTCGTCGTCACCAAGGAGCGACTCGACCGGGCGGAACTCGACGCAGTCGTCGACGACCCGCTGCTCGACCGGAGTCTCGGCGAACTCGCCGACGCGGGCGTCGTCGACGTCGACGGGACGGCGGTGGCGCTCACACCGATCGGCCTGCAACCCGGCGTCGAGTACCTCCAGCGGAGGCGACTGCTGTGGTGACGCTCCAACTGACGTTCGGCGTCGCCGACGTTGTGGGTGCGCTCGTCGTCTTCGTCGTCGCCTACGTGTTCGTCCGTGTGCTGGGCTACACCCTGTCCCAGCTCTCGGAGCGCTCCATCGAGCACCGCATCGCCATCAAGATGCTCATCCCGGTGGTGAAGACGCTCGTCTACGCCGGGGCGCTGTACTACGTTCTCGGTCCTCTGTTCGCCCTCACGTCGGCGCAGCTACTGGCGGTCTCGGGGCTGCTGGGGGCCGCACTCGGCTTCGGCCTCAAGGACCTCTTCGCCGACGTCGTCGGCGGTCTCGTGATGATCGTCGAACGACCGTACCAGGTGGGCGACAAGGTCGAGATCGGCGACTACTACGGCGAGGTGACCGACATCGGGCTCCGAGCGACGCGCCTCCAGACGCCCGACGACTCGCTGGTGTCGGTGCCGAACTACGTGCTCTTCACCGACTCGCTCGCGAACGCGAACGCGGGCCACCCGGAGATGCTCGTCGTCGTCGAGTTCGCCGTCGCCGTCGACGCCGACCTGGATCGCGCGACGACGATCGTCGAGGAGGCGCTCGTCACCTCGCGTTACGCCTACGTCACTCCGGACCGCCAGTACACCGTCCTCGTCGAGGACGGCCCCTACTATCTCACGGTCCGCGGGAAGGCCTACGTCGGCGACATCAGACACGAGTTCGCGTTCAAATCCGACGTCACGACCCGCGTGCTCCGGGAGTTCGAGCGTGCCGGGGTCGAGAAACCGCCGGTCGGCGTCGGGGCGGTGTGTGACGCGGCGACCGAGACCGAGTCGGTCGACGGACGGGGAGAGCAGCGATGAGTGAGGGGACGTCTCTCGTCGGAGGTGGTGGAACGCTTCGTGGTTTCGACGTCGTAGATTCGCCGCCGACCGAAATCTGGGTGCCGAGTAGAGGGGGTGTGTTCGATCCGATTCCACGAGTTGTCTGTCGTATCCACGGTCAAACCCCTGAATAGCTGTGGCCGAGAACTACTGTATCACACCCTCTGAGAGTACCGTTCCGCCCCCGTATTCGGACAGACCCATACCACTATTGGGATCCACCCAGAACGGTCCGATAGTGCGATACACGAGACGACAGATGCTCGTGTCTGTCGGAGCGACGACGACGCTCGCAGGCTGCCTCCAATCGTCGATACGGCGGGTCGCAGAGGAGACTGACACCGAGACGTCCGCGGGGCCGACGGTTCGAGACACCGACTCCGTGACCGTCGCAGTCGGGTCGAGCGACGACGGACTCGGCTTCCGACCGGGCTCTGAGACAACGGTTCGAGTCCGCTCCGGAACGACCGTCGTCTTCGTCTGGCGGACCGACACTCACAACATCGTCGTCGCCGCTCAACCCGAGTCGGCAGACTGGCAGGGGACGAGAGGTGGCGCTGGGACGACGTACGATGCCGGCCACCGCCACGAGCACACGTTCACTGTTCCCGGCCGGTACGAATTCTACTGCACCCCACACGAGACGCTGTTTCCGCACGCGGTTCTGGAAGTCGTCGACGACTGATCTCCAAGACCAGTTGCCGAAACGACACTATTAGGTCGTCTGACCGAGAGATCAGCCCATGCCCTCCTCTCGGTCTCGTCTCGTCGACGCACTGCGCCACGAGTCAGCGACGAACTGGGTCGAAGTCACCTTCGCCGTCGGGTTGCTTGCAGTGTCGCTAATCACTGCCAGCATCCGATACTTCCGCCTCCTCGTCGGCAGAACCGAGATACATCCCGACGCCCGACTCTCGTGGCGGCCGCTCGCGACCGCCGTCCTCGACGGCGTCCCTCTCTACCTCCCGCCGGCTACAGACAACAAACCGCCACTGTTCGAGTTCGTCAACGTCCTCGTGATGGGGACGGGGTCGTACGTGTTCGTCTTTCTCGTCCTCGTCTCGCTTCTCAACGGACTATCCGCGGTGCTGTTGTTCCGATTCTTCGCCCAGAAGGACCGTCAGGCGGTCGGTGCCGTCGCCGCCGCCGTCTTCCTCGTCGCCGTCCCAGTCGTGCGGGGCCACAGCATCAACGTGAGATCGTTCGCAGTCTGTGGGTTCCTCGCCGCGCTCTGTCTCCCCCGTCCGTCGCACCGCGGTGGCGCACTCGCGGCAGGCACGCTGTGTTCACAGTACCTCGTCTTCGGCGTCCCCTTCGTCGTCTACGACAGCCTCCACTCGGGTCGGTCGCTCCGAACGAGTCTGCGCGGTGTCGTCGCCGCCGGTTCGGCCGTCGTCGCCGTCACGTACGGGGCACTGCTCGCTGTGTGGGGCTGGCCGTCGCTCCGTGAGAGTCTCTACTGGAGTGCCGGCGTCGCCGGCGAGTACTTCACCGCGTACGGCCCCTCGGTCTGGATCGGTGAACGGGCGTGGGTCACCTACACGTCGTCGATGCTCGGACGGACGTGGCCGCTCCTCGTCGTCGCCGCCGTCGGAGCGGTCGTTCTCGGCTCACGTCTCGCTCGCGGGGAAGCGAGCTACGAGGAACGGTTCACGCTCGGTGCGACGTTCGTCTTCGGGTCGTTGCTGCTCGTTCGCCCGTACACGACGTACTGGATGTACTCGTTACCGTGGGTCGCTGCTCTCGCGGCTTTCGGCATCCAGCGGTGCTGTTTCCCGGTCCAGTGGTCCTGAGCGCACAGATCGCCGAGGCTCCTCGTCGACTCGCGACGACAGTCACGCAGTCGTTCGGGAGTCGGCTCTTGGAGAATAGTGGGAGGTAGCTACTAGCTATTTTCACAGAAATCCGCCGTATGCGACGCGATGAGACGCGTCGCTTGGGAGTCGATCTCTGGAAAATAGCGGGAGGTAGATTTGAACCGCGGTCACTCCACTTCGTTCCGTTCCCTGGTTCAAATCTCCTCGTCTGACTTGCAGCGACAGTCACGGAGTCGCTCGGCGATGAAACGCTTCCCTCGGTGGGTAACTGTCGCAGAGAAGTAGTGGGAGGTAGATTTGAACCGCAGTCGTTCCCTTCGGTCACTCCCTGGTTCAAATCTACTACTAGCTATTTTCACAGAAATCTACCGTATGCGACGCGATGACACGCGTCGCTTGGGAGTCGATTTCTGGAAAATAGCGGGAGGTAGATTTGAACTACCGGTCTCCGGGTTATGAGCCCGGCGGAATCTCCTGGCTATCCCATCCCGCTATCAGTCACAACTCGCGGCTGACTGTTAAGGGTTGTGTTTCCACCGCCGTATGTGAGTTTTCGACTCGTTCGCACGCCGCTCAGTCGTCGGCGACGCGCCAGGTGAACAGGCTCTCGGCGACGTAGTTGAAGAACATCGACGCCGCGATGGCGATGGGGAAGGGGATGATCGTCCAGAGGTCGAACCCGGCGACGACCACCGAGACGTCGACCGTCCGCAGCCCGCGGACGATGAGAAACTGGACGACCAGGCCGCCGCTCCTGACGAGGTTCGACTTCACGAGTCGTTTGAGAGCGTTGAACCGTCCGCGGGTGCCGTGGTCGGCGAACGTCCAGTTGTCGTTGATGAAGAACATCACGACGATGGCGACCTCGGCGCCGACGAGTTTCGCGTACTCGGGGAGGACGTCGAAGAACACCGTCAGCACCGTGCTCACCGTGAGGTCGAACACCGCACCGACGGCCCCGACGGAGGCGAACTTGCCGAACCGAACTCCCGAGACGAGTTCGTCGACGCTGCTACTCATCGAACGCCTCCGCCGCGAGGCGGTCGACGAGCGACTGCGGGCCGTTCCGGCGCGACTCGAGGAGCGTGTGGAGGTCGTCGTCCGCGAGCAGTTTCGCTCGGTGGCGGGCGACGAGGAGGCCGCGACCGAGTCGAAGCGTCGTCCGGACGGGCGAGACGGTCGACCCCGGTTGGTCCTCCCAGACGACGGGCACCTCGGCGATGCGTGCGCCGAGCGCGGCGGCGACGGCGACGAGTTCGATGTCCCAGGCGAAGCCGGGTTCGTACAGATGGTGACGGACCGCCCGCCACGTCTCGCGGGTCATCGCCTTCGCGCCGCACTGGTAGTCGTAGAGCTTCGCGTCGAGGAGCTGTCGGGCCAGCCACGCGAAGCCGTCGCCGAGGTAGCGGCGGGCGAACGTCTGGTGGGAGGCGACCGTCGCGTCTGGATGCCGGCGAGAGCCGACCGAGAGGTCCGCCTCGCCGTCGTGCACGGGCGCGAGCACGTCGGCGATGGAGTCGGCGGGCGTGCTGCCGTCGGCGTCGGCGAAGGCGAGCACGTCGGTGTCGAGCGCCTCGAACCCCGCCGTGACGGCGGTCCCCTTCCCGCGACGGTACCGGACGGCGTTGACCTCCGCGGGGAGGTCGGCGAGCGCCTCGACCACGTCGGCGGTGGCCGCGTCGAGTTCGATACGGACGACGTCGGGGGAGAGGCGGTCGGTCAGCGCTCGGACGTAATCCTCGAGGAGAGCGACGTCCGGGCGATAGGCGGGGATCACCACCCCGACGGTGCGCGTCATATCCTCGCGTTCCACACACGTGTTAAAAAAGCGTTTGACTCCAGACCGGGAACGTCCGCGCCGCCTGCGTATCCGAACCCAAAAAGCGTTTACCGCCACCCCGCCGTCAGTTTCGGTAGATGGAACTCGTCCCGCTCGTTCTGTGGCTCTTGCTCTACGCGCTGCTCGCCGGGGCGGGGGTCCCGCTCGCCCTGCGCCTGTTCGCGCCGCTGCCGACTCGTGGCGTCGGGTTCGCACTGCCGGTCGCGGTGGTCGTCCTCACCACCGTCGGCTACTGGGTCGGCCACCTCTCGTTCGGTGTCGTCGCACCCGTCGCCGGACTACTCGTTCTGCTCGCGCTCTCCGCAGTGGCCGGCCTCGACCGTGACGCGCTCCGAGAGCGCCGTCTCGAACTCGCCGACGACCTCGGATTCGACCGATCGGCCGCCGTCGACAGCGCGGCGGTCTTCCTCGTCGCCTTCGGACTGCTCGTCCTCGTTCGGGCGGCCGACCCCGCGGTCCACGCGGGCGGCGGCGAGAAGTTCCTCGACTTCGGTCTCCTGCAGTCGCTGATGCTGTCGCCGACGCTGCCGCCGGAGGATATGTGGTTCGCGGGCGAACCCGTCCGTTACTACTACGGCGGCCACCTGACGACCGCACTCGTCGCGAAACTCTCCGGCGTCGCCCCCGCGTACGCGTACAACCTCTCGCTCGCGGGCTTCTACGCGATGCTCGTCACTGCCGCGTTCGACCTCGCGGGTTCGATCAGCGCCGGCCGCGGCGGTCCGCGACGGCTCGCCGGCCTCCTCGCCGCCTTCTTCGTCGGCTTCGCCAGCAATCTCGTCACGGCCGGTCGGCTGGTACTTCCACTCCTCCCGGACCCGCTTCGGACGCAGGTGGCGACGGCCGTCGCCGAGCAGTCGCGCTACTCTGCGAGCGAGTTGCTCGCGGGCGTCTCGTCGTTCAGCTACTGGTCGGCGAGCCGCGTCATCCCGGGGACGATAAACGAGTTCCCGCTGTTCGCGTGGCTCAACGGCGACCTCCACGCTCACATGATGGGGACGGTGTTTCTCCTCCTCGCGGCGGCCATCTGCTACAGCTACTTTCGGACTCCGGCGGCGAACCGACGTCGGCGCTGGACGCTCGTCTTCGTCGTTCTCCCGGTCCTCGGGAGCTTCCAGGTGTACACCGACACGTGGAGCTTCCCCTCGATCTTCGGGCTGCTCTTTCTCACGCTGACGTTCGCACCGACCCACCCGCTCTCGGCCGTCTCCGACGACCTCGCGACGCGGGTCGGCGGGTGGGCCGAGCGGTCGTGGCTCGGCGGAGAACTCCTGCGGACGGCGAGTGCGTTCGTCGTCACCGCCAGCGCGGGCGGGTTGGCCGTGCTGCTCAGTCTCCCCTTCCTGCTCTCGGCCGGTGCCAGCCGCGAGGTCGCGTTCCTGACGCTGGAGATGCGCAGCACGCTCGGTCCGCTGTTTCTCGTCCACGGAGCGTTCGTCGTCGCGTTCGCCGTCTACCTCTATCGCCGACTGGGCGTCGACAGCCGACTGCTCCTCGTCGTCGCGCTGGCGGCCGTCGGCGTCGTCAGCACGCTCCAACAGTTCGCCGTCCTGTTTCTGGTGGGGCCGCTGCTCGTCTTCGGCTGGCTCGCACTTCGGATGGACCGCGACGTCGGCTACGAGACGGTGCTGATCGTCGCCGGAACCGGACTCGTGCTCCTCGTGGAGTTCATCTACGTGAAAGAGCAGGCCGGTCCGGGGCGGATGAACACCGTCTTCAAGACCTACATGCAGGTGTGGGTGCTGTGGGCGACGGCGATGGGTGCGGTGCTGACGAGCCTGCTCTCGGGGTCGGGGGTCACCGCGTCGACCCCGACGTTCAGCCCGCAGACGGGCCGGTCGGTCGGCGGCGTCGTCCTCGTGGTGTTCCTCGTCGCTTCGACGTCCGTATACGGCGGTCTCGCGCTCTCGCAGCACTTCGAGCAGAACTCGGCCTCGACGCTGGACGCGACGGCGTTCGCGACGGAGCGACATCCGGCGGAGGCCGAGGCCATCCGGTGGCTCGACGAGCGGGCGACGTCGGAGACGACGATCATCTCCGCGCCCGCGACGAGCATCTACCCGGACGCGACGAGCGGGTCGTACCCGTACCCGCCGGGGATGTACAGCTGGGACTCCAGCCCGGCGGCCAGCCTGACCGGCGTCCCGACGGTCGCCGGCTGGCACCACGAGGTCGGGTATCGCGGCTACGACGCCTACTACGAACGGGTCCGCGCCGTCGACGCGGCGTACACCGGGTCGCCCGAGGAGTTCCGTTCGGTCGTCGACACGTACGACGTCGAGTACGTCTGGGTCGGACCGGCGGAGCGCGCTCGCTACGGGGACGAGATAACTGTCGAACAACGGGCGCAGGAGCTGTCGGGTGTGGAAGTCGCCTACGAAACCGACGCCGTGACAGTCTACCGAGTGCAGCCTGCAGAGCTGTCCGACTGAGAGGAGAAAAGCCGCTTCAGGGTCTGGTTCTTCGGATTCAGACCGCCATGTCGCCTTTGCCCTTGACGACGTCGAGCGCGTCGGCGTCGATGGTGTCGACGTCGAGCCAGTGGGGGACGTACTCGCGTTTCTCGAACGCTTCGCGCTCGTCTTCGGTGCCGATGACGCACCACAGCTGGACCTCCTCGGGTCCGTGGTAGTCGCCCTGGCGCTGGATGGAGAAGCAGATCTGCTCGGTGTCGTCGTAGTTGATGATGGCGTCCTTGCGGATACCGGGATCCCCTTGCACGATGAGGTGCTTCATGACCGACGGTTGGCACAGTCGCCGCTTAACGGCTTCGGAACGGAGTGTCAGAGTGGCTATCGTCGCCGGCCGGCAGACCAGCCATCCGCAGCGAGCCACAGGGTGCAATTCTCACGGAGAGAATCGACGAACTGCGACGATAACCCCTCTCAGCACCTCCCGCGGTCGCCCCGTCCGACACCGACGGTTCGCCGACGATTCGCCGGCGAACGGCTCTCGGAAACCAAACTCGTTTTAACGTCCGACGTCAAACTTCGCGTAAGGTAGATATCTATGCAGATGCCTCGCCGATTCAACACGTACTGTCCGCACTGTAAGGCACACCACGAACACGAAGTCGAGAAGGTCCGTACGGGCCGTCCGACGGGAATGAAGTGGAACGCGCGTCAGCAGAAGCGCGGGAAGAAGGTCATCGGGAACGCCGGGAAGTTCTCGAAGGTGCCCGGTGGCGACAAGCCGACGAAGAAGACCCACCTGAAGTACCGCTGCAGCGACTGTGGCAAGGCCCACATGCGCGAAGGCTGGCGCGCAGGCCGACTGGAGTTCCAGGAGTAAACAGATGGCAGGAAGCTTCTACAAGGTCACGTGTCCGGACTGTGAGAACGAACAGGTCGTCTTCGGCAAAGCCTCGACGGTCGTCAACTGCGCCGTCTGTGGCACCGTCCTCGCCCGCCCGACCGGCGGCAACGCCGCCTTCGAGGGTGAGGTTACCGAGACCGTCGAGGCACGGTAACCCCCTGGAGGACCCAACATGAAGTACAGTGGTTGGCCCGACAAAGGTGACCTCGTCGTCGGCAAGGTCGACGAGATCACCGACTTCGGCGTCTTCATCGACCTCGAAGAGTACGAGAACAAACGCGGCCTCGTCCACATCAGCGAAGTCGCCAGCGGCTGGATCAAGAACGTCCGCGACCACGTCCGCGAGGGACAGACGGTCGTCGCCAAGGTGCTCGACATCGACGAGAGCTCACAGCAGATCGACCTCTCGATCAAGGACGTCAACGAGCACCAGCGCAAGGACAAGATCCAAGACTGGAAGAACGAGCAGAAGGCCGACAAGTGGATGGCCATCGCGTTCGGCGAGGACGTCTCCGACGAGCAGTACGGCGCCGTCGCCAACGCACTGCTCGCCGAGTACGACTCGCTGTACGACAGCTTCGAGCAGTCCGCCATCCACGGGATGGAGGCGCTCGAGGACGTCGACCTCGAGGAGGAGGAGAAGCAGGCCATCGTCCAGACGGCCCGCGAGAACGTCTCGGTCCCCTACGTCAACGTCACCGGCTACATCGACCTCCGATGTCCGACGGCTGACGGCGTCGACGACATCAAGGAGGCGCTGCAGGCCGCCGAGGGCAACGGCGAGATTCCCGAGGAGGTCGAACTGACCGTCGCCTACGTGGGGTCGCCCGAGTACCGCATCAAGGTGAAGGCACCCGACTACAAGACGGCCGAGTCGGAGCTGGAGGCGAGCGCCGCACGCGCTCGCGAGGCTATCGAGGCCGTCGGTGGCTCCGCCGAGTACCACCGCGAGCGGACGGAAGACGACGAGTAGATGCACTCGGACATCCGGGTCTGTTCGGCGTGGCGCGACAGTCACCCACGGCCGGTGTACACGCTCTCGGACAGTTGCCCGGAGTGCGGTGCCGACGCCGTCAACAGTGCGCCCGCACCGTTCAACCCGGAGGATCCCTACGGCGAGTACCGACGTGCGGCGAAACGCCGACGCGAATCTGAGTAGCGCACTCGAAGGCACTCACCGTCGGTGGGACGCGTTCTCTCGTCCGTCAGACCGATGAGCGACGGCGCTCTCGCGGAGGCCAGTCTTCAAACTTATTAAGACAGCAGGTCCCGAGGGTACGAACATGGAAGACATCGAGATCGACGAACTCGCCGATCCGGAACTCGACGACCCGGTCTTCATCGAGGGGTTGCCGGGCGTCGGCCACGTGGGAAAACTCGCTGCGGAGTATCTGCTTGAGGAGTTCGACGCCGAACTCGTCCGCCGCGTCTACGCCGACGAGTTCCCGCCGCAGGTCAACATCGACGAGGACGGCGTCGCCGAACTCACCTGCGCGGAGTTTCACGCCGTGGACGTCGACGGCACCGACCTGCTCGTGCTCACGGGCGACCACCAGGCACAGTCGAACGAGGGACACTACCACCTCACCGACGTCTTCCTCGACGTCGCCGAGGAGTTCGGTGCGACCCGCGCGTTCGCCCTCGGGGGCGTCCCGACCGGCGAACTCATCGAGGAGTACACCGTCCTCGGCGCGGTGACCGAGGCGTCGCTCGTCGACGACCTCGAGGAGGCCGACGTCGAGTTCCGCGAGGACGAACCCGCGGGCGGCATCGTCGGCGTCAGCGGTCTCGTACTCGGACTCGGCGGCCGTCGCGGCTTCGAGGCGGCCTGTCTGATGGGCGAGACCAGCGGCTACCTCGTCGACCCCAAGAGCGCCCGCGCCGTGCTGGAGGTGCTCGAGGCGGTCGTCGGCTTCGAGGTCGACTACGCCGGACTGGAGGAGCGCGCCGAGGAGATGGAGGAGGTCGTCGGGAAGATCCAGGAGATGCAGAACCAACAGCAGGGGATGCCGACCGGCGACGATCTGCGGTACATCGGGTAGCCCACTCGGCGGTGTCGCCCGCCGTCTCCGTCTCGGCGACCGGACTTTTGTGACTGCTGGACGTGCGTAGGGTACATGCGTCACTACCTCGGGACCCTCCCTCGAGCGGGGGCTGCCGTCGTCACTCCCGGTCCGGAGGCCCTCGCAGACTACTGGCCGACTGTCGTTCGCGCGGCGTGGTTCGCCGCGGGTCTCCTCGTCGTACTGTTGCTCGGGTTGTACGTCGTCGAGCCGCTCCTCGCTCGGGCCGTCCGCAACCGGAACCGCAACAACCCTACGCTCCAGGAGGCCGTCTCGCGATACTTTCAACTGGTCGTCCTCGTCATCGCCGTCTACGTCGGTGCCGGCGTCGCCGGCTACAGCAGTTTTCTGACGAACTCCGCGCTCGTCGTCGCCGCCGCCACCCTCGCGGTCGGCGTCGCGGCGCAGACGGTCATCGGGTCGCTCATCAGCGGGTTGGTGCTCGTCGCCGACCCGGAGTTCAACGTCGGCGACTACGTCCAGTGGACCGACGGCGAAGGGACGGTTCGGTCCATCACGCTCCGGGTCACGCGCGTCCAGACGCCGAGTGGCGCGCTGGTGACGGTGCCGAACACGGTGTTGACGGGACAGCACATCACTCGCCCCTACCGACACGGCCGCCATCAGGTCGTCGAACGGGTCCAGTTCGCCTACGACGACGACGAGGCGGCGGCGTTGCATCATCTCACACAGGCTGCCGTCGAGACGGAACACGTCCTCGACGCCCCGGACCCGAGCGCCTACGTCGAGGAGTTTGGGAGCGACGCCGTCGTCGCCCGCGTCCACTACTGGATCGACAACCCGATCCGGCGCGACGTGCTCGGGGTCCGGTCGGCCTACCTGCAGTCGGCGAAGGCCCGCTTCGAAGCGGCCGGGCTCACCATCAGCCCGGCCTCGAAGCGCGACCTGGAGGGTCGGATCGACGTCGAGACGACCGACGCCGACGTCGACGTGCGGGGGGAGTGACGCCAGCGGCGCCGTGAGCGGCGACTCGCCGGAGGATGGTTCTGCGCTCGCGAGAACACTTGAAAACCGCTGTCGGAAGACGCGAGCATCCGAGGGCGACCGAGTCTCCGGCGTTCGAGTCCGGGCGATGACGTCTCTGTCTGTCTCAGGCGGCGAACTCGTAGCTGTACATCCAGTTGAGCATGACGTAGGTGACGACGCCGAGCGAGAGCGACAGGATCCACGACCCCGCCGCGATGCGACCGATCCGCTTGTGCGGCGTCTCGGTTCGGAGCTCCGCCGGCGTGTGAGTGATACCGAGGATGAGGGCGTAGAGCACCACAGGGACGGCGACGATCGAGAGGACGATGTGGATCGCGAGCATCGCCAGATAGGCGTAGTACACCAGCTGTGGTGCGCCGACCATCTCCTTCGTCCCGCCGCCGCCGATCTTCGTGAGGTAGAGCACGAGAAACACGAGGATGAGGCCGAACGCCGACGCCATCGCGGCGGCGTGTTTCTCCACCTCGTCGTTCCGGATCCACCGCCACCCCAGAATCAGGAGCACCGTCGCGACGGTGTTGACGCCGGCGATGGCGTGCGAGAGGAGGTTCACCTGCTGGAGCGAGAGGTCCGGGAACACCGACTGGGGGACGAGACCGGCGAACGTGCCGAGCACGAGTCCGTAACCGACGACCGAGAGCACCGCCGTCGCCGCTGCCGGATGCTCCCTCATCGGACCGCTGACGCTGGCTGTAGCCATAGCTCGAAGTTGGGAACGACCCGATATGTCGTTTCGGATTCCGGGCCGGGTTTCGAGGGTCGCTCGCGAACGCGGAACGGAGACGGGAAGCGATTAGTCGTTCGCGTCGAAGCCTCACGTATGAACACGACGGAGGCGTTCGCCGGACTCGACTGTACGGACTGCGGGGCGACGTTCGACGCGACCGAACCCGGGCGCTGTCCCGACTGCGGTGGGCCGCTCGATGCGACCTACGACTACGACGCCGTCGAGGTCGACCGAGAGGCGCTCTCGGCGCGACCCCACGAGGGGCTGTGGCGGTTCGACGCGCTGCTCCCGTTCCCGGCGTCGACGGCGATCTCGACCGCCGAAGGGGCGACGCCGCTCGTCGAGGCCCCGCGGTTCACCGACGAACTCGCCGTCGGGCGCGTCGTCGTCAAGGACGACGGACGGAACCCGACCGGGACGACGCTCGACCGCGGCTTCTCCGTGGCGATGACCGCAGCCGCACAGTCGAACGCCGAGGACGTCACTATCGCCTCGCCGGGCAACGGGGCACAGTCGCTGGCGGCGTACGCCGGACGGGCGAACGTGCGCCACCACTCCTTCGTCCCGTCGCGGTCGACGTTCCACAACAAGGCGATGACGAACGTCCACGGCGGCGACATGCGGGTCGTCGGCGGCCGGTACCCGGACGCCGTCGAAGAGAAGACCGAAGACGTGCTCGACGGCTGGCTCGACCTCCAAGAGTTCACGACGCCGTACCGCCACGAGGGCGTGAAGACGCTCGCCTACGAGGTCGCGGCGGGGCTCGACTGGGAGGTCCCCGACGCCGTCGTCGTCCCGACGGGGACCGGTGAGGTGCTCGTCGGCGTCGAGAAGGGCTTTCGCGAACTCCAGCGACTGGGACTCGTCGACGACGTGCCGCGACTCGTCGCCGCCCAACCGGAGGGCTGCGCCCCCATTGCGACGGCGTGGGAGCGCGGTCTCGACGCGCCCGAACCGTGGTCCGGCCCGGACACCATCTGCGGCGAACTGGAGATCACCGACCCCGCCGGCGGCGAACTCGCGCTCCGGGCGCTCGCCGAGACCGACGGCACCGCCGTCACCGTCGCCGACGACGACGCGCTGGAGAGCGCGTACTCGGCCGCCCGTTACGAGGGCGTCGAGATGGGAGCCAACGCCGGCGTCGCCGCCGCGGGTGCGTGGAAGCTCGCCGACGAGGGCGAGTTCGCCCCGGACGCGACGGTCGTGCTCCTCAACACCGAGGCGGGCGGCAAGAGTTCGGACCTGCTGCGGAGTCACCTGATGGGACAGGGGATCTGATAGCGATTGGCGGAAGTCTTCGTACACTTCGAGGTCACACGCTTCCTCCCTGCTGAAATCGGCGTGCTGAATAGCGGGCGCGAGTCGGTCACTACTCTCCTGGCGGCTGACGAAGAGCGAGATTGTTTGATTTGTTGAGGTTCCTACGAGAGAATCCTCGGTCACGTTCCGCAAACGTGGGGTCACGAGAGATTCGTCCGGTGAGAAACACGTTTAGTACCTCTCACGACGTCATTCACATTATGGGACGAGAGTTGGACGACGTGGACCGGAGTATCCTCTACTTGCTCCAGAAGGACGCGCGTAACACGACAGCACAGGAGATCGCCGACAAGGCTGGTGTCTCAGCTAGTACCGTTCGCAATCGAATTGACCAACTTGAAGCGGACGGCATCATCAAAGGCTACCATCCGGAGATCGACTACGAAGCGGCCAATCTCCCCTTGCAACTGACATTTATTGTCACTGTCCCACCTAAAGAGATCAAAACACACTCCGAGAAGATTCGGTCGGTTCAGGGTGTTATCGACGTCCGCGAGATGCTCACGGGACGTCGCAATCTCCATGTAGATGTCGTGGGGACGAGCACGGGTGACATCACTCGAATCACCGATGCGATCCACGACGCTGGTGTGGAGATCGAGAGTTCAGAGATGGTGAGACAGCACCACGTCCAGCCGTTCAATCACTTCTTCTTACAAGGGACTGACAAGGTAAGTGCGTCCGAGGATGACCAAGTGGATAAAGACCCCTCGTGACGTGTGAGAGAGTCGTTTGGTTCCGGAATCCACAGGAATAGAGGGGTAGAATTGGCATACCCACATTAGCTTTTCCGAAATCCGGAGTGATAGGGGCCCTTATCTGTGAAAACACGAATTGGTCAGATAGTGTGGCCAACACGGTTATCCGCCGGAGAGGAGACTCTACTTACCGAAAGAGCGGAGCGGGTTGGACGGACTGTTCGCAAGCCCACATGTGGCAGCGCCGAAAAATCACGACCAAACATGGACGACTTCTCAGAGAGAACATGACCCCTAGAGATACGACACAGAATGGCGAGAGAGCACAATCTTGGAGTGACGAATTACCCCCTCCTCAAACTGAGGACGGACACTACCTCTGTTATCGGGAGTGCGAGGACGAGACGCCGTGTCAGAGAATCACACACTCTCCTCGGAGCGCCTGTTATCAGCACTTCGACCAACCTCCGATGGAGACAGAACAAGAGGGGGATAGTCGAACCGAGAGACATGGTATCTGACACGATTTATAGATGTAGTGATGGGAACTATTATGGAGGCGTCGACTTGTGGAGTCGCTTCGAATCAGGCGTTTGGAAACCCTGTTGGTGGGATACGAACTCCATGGAGGAGTGGGTAGAGACACACCGAGGAGAGTTACTCGTTCTTGTCCCGATCTCCCGCAGTTCGTTGCCTGAGGAAGTCCAAACCGAATGCGTTACCGGAGGCATCAGTGTCTCTCATTCCGGTGGGGAAGCAGAGTAGCCCGGTCGAAAGGAAGGAGAACCTGCTCGATACAACTCTCGCTTCAGAAGTCCCCACCCCGAATCTCGGACATCTCTCTCGACTCGTCGAAAACGAAGAGGAGGTGTTCGACTGACGCACACAGTTACGCAGTTGTCGGCACCTCGATCGACTCCTCTCTCCGACGGTCGTGTCACATGCAGGCCACCTATCGCCTGTTTCAATCAGTTCTATCGGAATCGGATGCACTCTCCGTGCTGGACTCACCCTCTCTATTCAGCCCCCATCCTGACAATCCGCCGAGATGATACCTGGTGACTGTCTGAACCCTCTTGTCGACCCTGACGAACGGTGGTCGCGCGGCGACACAGCGACGGGAGAGACGGCCGCCGCACGGCACTTCGACCCATCAACTATTTGCGTTCGACGCGTCTAATTCGAGACATGCTGAGCGACGTGATGGAGGACTACCTGAAGGCGATCTACACTTTGCAGGGCGAACACGGACCGCCCGTCTCGACGTCGGACATCGCCGACTATCTCGACAAGACGCCGCCGACCGTGACCAGCATGCTCGGAAAGCTCGAGGAGCGAGGGCTGGTCGACCGCGAGAAGTACAAGGGCGTCGAACTGACCCCCGAGGGGGAGACGGTCGCACTCGAGGTGCTTCGCCACCACCGGCTCCTGGAGGCGTATCTCACGGAGCATCTCGACTACTCGTGGAGCGAGGTCCACGACGAGGCGGACACGCTCGAACACCACATCAGCGAGGAGTTCGAGCGCCGCGTCGCCGACCTGCTCGACAACCCGACGGTCGATCCGCACGGCGACCCGATTCCGGGTGCCGACCTCGAACCGCTGGAACAGGACGATACGACGCGTCTCAGCGACCACGACGTCGGCGAGCGGGTCGTCGTCGCTCGTGTCAGCGACCGCGACGAGGAGGAGTTGGAGTATCTCGAAGCCGCCGGTGTCACCCCGGGGACGACGCTCGAAATCGTCGATATCGCGCCGTTCGGGATGGTGACCGTCCACGTCGGCGAGACGACGCGCGAACAGAGCCTCCCCGAGGCGGTCGCTCAATCGATCCGTGTCAGATCGCCACGGGCCGACGAGACGGCACAGACGGGTGCTAACGGCGCGTGACCGGCTTCGCCGAGATCGTCGTCGTCGCCTTCGTCGCGCAACTCGCCGTCCTCCCGGGCGAGAAAGTCCAGTTCATCATCGCTGGCCTGTCGACGCGGTACAACCCGCTCGTCGTCGTCAGCGCCGCCGGTGCCGCCTTCGCCGGATGGACCGCCCTCGAGATCTGGTTCGGACAGGCGCTGAAGTCCGCACTCCCGCCTCTCGTCCTCGACGGCATCTCCGTCGTCCTGTTCAGCGTGTTCGCCGTCCTGCTCTGGCGTTCCGCTCCCAACCAGCACGCCACGCCCGAGGACGTCGCCACGGAGACCGACGGCGGGTTGGCGGCGTCGCCCGACGTCGACCTGCCGACGGTGGCGGGGTACGACCTGTCGTCGGCGTTCGGCGGCTTCCTGCCCATCTTCGTCATGATGGCGGTCGGCGAGTTCGGCGACAAGACCCAACTCGTCACCATCGGACTCGCCGTCCAGTACGGTGCGACCCCGGCCATCTGGGTCGGCGAGATGCTCGCCATCGTCCCGGTGAGCCTCGCGAACGCGTACCTCTTTCACCGGTTCTCCCATCGGTTCGACGTCCGGCGGGCCCACCAGTTCGCGGCGGGGCTGTTCGCCTTCTTCGCCGTCGACACGCTGCTCGCCATCCTCACCGGGTTCTCCGTGTGGGAGACAGTCGTGGGTACCGTCTCCGATGCGGTACTCGCGGTGATGTGAGGCGGCGAGACACAGTACCGAGTCGTTTTTCACGGTTCCTGTCGTTCCGAACACGTACATGGTCGGACTACTCGGGTCGGCGGTGGCCGGCGTCGTCTTCGGACTCGCGCTGGCGGCTCCGCCCGGACCGATGAACGCCGTCATCGCCGAGGAGAGCGTCGTCCGTGGCTGGAACGCCGGGTTCCGCGCGGGACTCGGTGCGTTCACCGCCGACGCGACGTTCTTCGTCCTCGCCTTCCTCGGCGTCGTCGCCTTCGTCGAGCAGTTCCCGACGTTGCAGGCCGTCATGGTGGGCGTCGGCGGCCTGCTCATGCTGTACTTCGCCTACGGGGCCGCACAGGAAGTCGAAGGGTCGTTCCGCCCCGACGGCGGCCGACCCGACGGACGGAGCGACGGCGGCGTCGACGACAGTACGGGCTTTCGGAAGGCGTTCGTGCTCGCGCTGACGAACCCCTACCAGATCCTGTTCTGGCTCACCATCGGCGTGGGACTGCTCGAACCCGGCCGCGTCGACGTACTCGCGGAGACGCCCTACGTCGGTTCGGAACTCGCGGGACTACTCGTCGTCCAGACGGGGAGTCCGGCGCTCATCGCCGGCTTCTTCGCCGGCATCCTGCTCTGGGCGAGCGGCTTCCCGGCGGCACTCGTCACCGCCGAACGGCGCGTGGAGTCGTTCGCTCCCGCCGTCGCTGCCCTGAGCGCACTGGTGCTCGGCGGGTTCGGCGTGCTGTTCCTCTGGGACGCGGTGACGACGTTCGTCTGACCGACCGACACGCTCTTGTGGTGTGATACCGAGTGTCATCTATGAGCTCGCTGTTCCGACGACTGTTCAGAGTCATCCGCATCGCCGACGACATCAGGAGCATCCTGCGTGCGTTCAAACTGCTGCGGAAGGCGATCCGGAAGCTCGGGCGGCCGACGCTGTAGCTGGATCGCCGGATCGGATCGTCCGGGCGGTCGTCTGTGATCGTCCGGGCGACCGTCTCCGGCCCGTTCGCACGCGGGACCGACGAGCCGACGGCGACGACGGGAAAGGGTTTCAACGCCCGCACGAGAGTTCCGACTATGTTCGACAAAACGACGTGGATCAAACTCCCGCGGAACGTCCTCGTGGGCCACGGCGTCCTCGACCAGTTGGGCGAGGCGGTCGACGAGTTGTATCTCACCGGGCGGCCGCTGGTCGTCACCAGTCCGACGCCGAACGACCTGGCGGGCGACCACGTGAGAGAGCAGTTCGCGGACGCCGACCCCGCAACCGTCGTCGTCGAGACGGCGAGTTTCGAGTCCATCGAGCGCGTCATCGACACCGCGGAACGCGAGGACGCCGGCTTCCTCGTCGCGCTCGGCGGCGGCAAACCGATCGACATCGCGAAGATGGCCTCCGACCATCTGAACCTCGGGTTCGTCGCAGTACCGACGGCCGCGAGCCACGACGGCATCGTCTCCGGGCGGTCGTCGATTCCGGAGGGTGACAGCCGCCACAGCGTCGCCGCCGACCCGCCGCTGGCCGTCGTCGCCGACACCGAGATCCTCGCGAAGGCCCCGTGGGAGCTGACCACCGCCGGCTGTGCGGACATCATCTCGAACTACACCGCCGTCAAGGACTGGCGACTCGCCAACCGCCTGAAGAACGTCGAGTACTCCGAGTACGCCGGCGCGCTGTCTGAACTCACGGCGGAGATGCTCGTCGACAGCGCCGACTCCATCAAGAAGGGCCACGAGGAGTCGGCGTGGATCGTCGTCAAGGCGCTCGTCTCCTCGGGCGTCGCGATGTCCATCGCGGGGTCCTCGCGGCCGGCCAGCGGGGCCGAACATCTCTTCTCGCACCAGCTCGATCGCATCGCTCCCGGCGAGGCCATCCACGGCCACCAGGTCGGCGTCGGCTCGATCATGACGGAGTACCTCCACACCGGCGCGAAGGGGCAGTGGGCGGACATCCGCGACGCGCTGGCGCGCATCGACGCGCCGACGACGGCCGCGGAGTTGGGGATCGCGGACGAGGTGGTCGTCGAGGCGCTGACGACGGCACACGCGATCCGCGACCGCTACACCATCCTCGGCGACGGCATCACTGAGGAGGCGGCCGTCGAAGTGGCGACGCGGACGGGCGTCATCTGAGGCGGCCGCTCAGAGCGGGAACGCAGCGAGCTCCGGATACAGGAGCACCTCGGGCAGTTCGGTCACCCACTTCGCCGCCGCGATCTCCCCGTCGCGCGGACGGAGCTCACCGCCCTCGTACGTCGCTTCGAAGACGACGATGAGGCGGTAGAGTGGGTCGTACTCGTCGCCGCTCCCCCACTCGTCGCTGTCTGTTTCGCAGACGGTCTCGACGACGTGCGCCTGCACGACGCCGTCGAGAGTACAGTCGACGCCCGCCTCCTCGCGGGTCTCTCGCCGTGCCGTCTCCTCCAGACTCTCGCCCGGTTCGTGCTTCCCACCGGGGTCGGACCACGACCGCTCGCCCTCGTGGCGAACCATCACCGCTCGACCCTCGTCGTCTCGGACCCACGCGCCCGCGCCGCCGACGGTTCCGGCCTCGAACCGCTCGCGAGTGGCCTCGTAGGCGTCGACGTCGACGGTCCACGTCTTCTCGACGAGTTCGAACTCGCCGTACTCCCCACGGAGTCGAGCGAGTTCGTCGTCGACAGCACGGCGGGTACGCCGGGTGAGTGTCATACCGGACGCTCTCGTGTCGGTCACTTAGGGCTCCGGGTACGGAGAGTCGGTACTACCTCGTCGCGTCGACATCGCCGAGCGCAGTCGGTCGACACGTACGCGGAGCGTCGGATGGCGGGCGAGCAGTCGTCGCACTCTCGACTCGTCCCGTCGGAGGTAGCCCGCCCCATCCAGTCGGTCGAGCGCGTCCGCGAGCGCCGCGCCGTCGGCGTGGTGGGCGACGTAGTCGTCAGCGTCGAACTCGGTCCAGCGCGAGGTAGCGAAGGAGGCGAGCGTGAGTGGGACGACCAGGAGGAGGCCGCCGAGGAACGCGCCGGCGACGTCAGCGCTGACCGCCGCGGCCCAGGCGACGACGAACGCGGTCGGCAGCCCGAGGCGTGGGAAGACGTGGTAGCGACGGAGGTGGCCGACTTCGTGCGCGACGACGCCCGCGAGTTCGACCGGGGTGAGCAGATCGAGGAGTTGCTCGGTCACGCAGACGTACCGGTGGCCGGGGACGACACCGACGGCGAAGGCGGTCGGCACTCCCTCGGGGCGGGCGACGACGCGGACGCAGTCGACGGGGACGCCGCAGGCGGCGAGCGCCCGCCGCTCGGACGGCGAGAGTCGGCGGACGCCGACCGACGCCGTGAGAAGCGACGGGCCGGCGACGACGCCGACCACGCCGAGGACGATGAGCGCCGTGAGGTACGGCCAGTCTCGGAGGAACGTCTCGACTGCGGCGAGGAGCATCGTCCGGTGGATACCGACCGTCCCGTTGTAGTCTTTCTGTGCGTTCGACCGTCGGTCGCGGCCGCGCGTGACCCGCGAGTCTGCCGTTTCCCGCCGAGTTTAGTAGGCCGCGTCCGAAGGGGTGGCTATGCAGGACGAATCCGTCGTCGTGGTCGGTGCCGGACTCGCAGGGCTCGTCGCCGCTCGACGACTCGCGGCCGCCGACGTCGACGTGACGGTGTGTGAGCGCCGCGACGAGGTCGGCGGTCGGGTGCGGACGGAGCGTCGCGACGGCTACCGTCTCGACCGCGGGTTCCAGGTGCTGTTCACCGCCTACCCGATGGTACGGGCCGAGTTGGACCTCGAGGCGCTCAACCTCCGGCGGTTCAAACCCGGCGCGATCATCGCTCGACCCGGCGAACGGTCCGTCCTCTCGGACCCGCTTCGGGACCCGGGGGCGCTCCTCTCGTCGCTCCGGACCGACGAGGTGACGACGAGCGACAAACTGCGGACGCTCGCGCTTCGGCAGCACGTCACCGCGAAGCGGGAAGACGAGTTCTTCACTGGACGCGACGCGACCATCCGCGAGTACCTCAAGGAGTGGGGGTTCTCCCGCGACTACGTCGAGCACTTCGTCGCCCCCTTCTACGGCGGGATCACGCTCGATCGGTCGCTGTCGACGTCGAAGCACGTCTTCGAGTACACGTTCGGTGCACTCTCGGAGGGAGAGATCGCTGTTCCGGCCGAGGGGATGCAGGCCATCCCCGAGCAGTTGGCCGACACCGCCCGCGAGGCGGGTGCAGCGCTCCGACTGGGCGAACCGGTCGAGGCGGTCGACGACGACGGCGACGGCGTGACGGTGACGACCAGCGAGGAAGTCATCGAGGCGGACGCCGTCGTCGTCGCGGCCGACCCGAAGCGAGCGCGGGAGTTGACCGGCGTCGACGCCATCCCGACCGAAGCGCGAAGCTGTGTCACGCAGCACTATCGGCTCCCGGCGAGAGAAGCACCCGACACGGGGAAACGGCTCCTGCTCAACGCCGGCGACGAGTCGCCGAACACCGTGGTCAACGTGACCGCGGTCGCCCCCGAGTACGCGCCCGGCGACACCGACCTCCTGAACGCGACGTTCCTCGGGGAGGAGCCGCAGGACGTCCCCGCCGAGGAGCTCGAAGCCCGGACTCGTAACGCACTCGAGTCGTGGTACCCCGAGCGAACGTTCGAGGCGTTGGAACGAGTCGAGACCCACCGTATCCCGTTCGCGCAGTTTGCCCAACCGCCGGGCGTCTTCGACGACCTCCCGGACACCCGCGCCGCCGGTGGCCGCGTCTACCTCGCGGGCGACTACGTCCGGTGGTCGTCGATTCAGGGAGCGATGCGGAGCGGTCGCGACGCCGCCGAGGCGCTCGTCACCGACCTGTTCTGAACGCGACGAGTTCGGCGTTGACGACGATGCCGGTGAGGAGGGCCGACGTCGCCAGATAGAGGCTCGTGAGCACGATGACGATCCCACTCAGCACACCGTAGATCGCGTACTGCCCGGCGTTGACGGAGTAGAAGTGGAGGAAGGTGTGAAGCACGGTCCAGGCCAACGCGGTGACGACCGCACCGGGGAGCGCCGCCGTCGGCGACGTCACCGCTCGCGACGGGACGTAGTACAGCGGGACGAACGTGACCGCGAGCGTGAGCCACAGCCCGAGGAACGCCGCGACTTCGACGGCGAGGCCGGCAGGCGGCAGAGTAAAGAGGATGCTCGTCGCGACGATCGCGACCGCCGCCAGCCCGGTGCTCCCGAGGATGACGACGGCGTCGCGGAGCCACCCTCTCAGACCTCTCTCCTCGTCCCCCTCGATCCGGTCGACGACCGTCCGGACGTCGCCGACGAAGTTCGCACTGCTCCACCCGATGACGAGGACGGCCAGCAGTCCCGCCCCGGTTCGACCGTTCGCCGTCGTCACCGACTGGTAGACCAACTCCCGCACCGGCGGCGTCAGAAACTGCGGTGCAGTCCGCGACAGTTCCACCGCGAGTCGTTCGCCGACGACGGCGAACACGAGCATCAAGAGCGGGACGAACGAGACGAACGCGTAGTAGGCGAGCGCGGCCGCCGGATACCGTATCTTCTTCTCGATGGCGGTCCGGGCGACGGCCGCGAGAACGCTGACGCCCCCGGCGAATCTGGTCATGCCGGCGCTTCGTCCTCGTGGCTGAAATATCCCAGATAGTCCAGTCGACGGAGCTTTCGGGCAGTCCCCCTTTCCACGACGATGGAATTTAGGCCAGCCAAAAAACCGAAACCGCTTTAGTGTTTTAGGCGAGCCAAAATCTCATGGAGCACGACGAGCGGGAGACCGCGACGGCGGGTAGACGAGCGTATCTGAGGTACGGAGCAGTCGTCTGCGGCGGGCTGCTCGCTGGTTGTACCGGGAGCAGTTCGACCGGTTCGGAGGCGTCCGAGACGGGGACGTCCTCGACGACGTCGACCACGCAGACCGGGAGCGGCGACAGCGAAGACGGGACGTACACCGTCTCGATGGAACCGGTCGGCGAGGTCACCTTCGAGGAGGTTCCGGAGACGTGGGTCGCGAACAACGGCAGTTGGGCGGACATGGGCGTCGCGCTGGGGCTCGAACCGCCGAAGGCCGTCTGGCTCACCGACCGATACCACACCCAGTACTACGACGAGATCGACGGCGTCTCGGTCGACAAGAGCGACATGGTCTCGCTGTATCAGGACGGCGTCAGCAAGGAACTGTTCTACGAACTCGACGCCGACGTCCACGTGATGGACCCGAACTTCCTGTTGAACCGGTTCGAGGGGTGGAAGCGGGCCGACGTCGACGAGATCGCGGAACGGGTCGGACCGCTGTTCGGCAACTGCATCTACGCTCAACACTATCCGTGGCACGAGAGCTATCGGTACTACAGTCTCTACGAGGGGTTCGAGAAACTCGCACAGGTCTTCCAGCGTACCGACCGCTACGAGGCGTTCTCGACACTTCACGAGGAGTTCCAGTCGAACGTCGAGTCGGTCGTCCCCGCCGAGGACGAACGTCCCGCCGTCGCCGTCCTCTGGGGCGTCGGCGACCAGCCGGAGGAGTTCTACCCCTACGTCGTCGGCGACGGCACCGGGTTCAAGCATCTGACCGACCTCGGCGTCACCGACGCGCTGGCGAACTCCGACGTCGAGGACTTCCACGGCAGTCGCGCGGCTATCGACCTGGAGACGGTGCTCGAAGTCGACCCCGGGGTACTCATGCTTCGCGGCTACGAGTCGATGTCCCGCGAGGAGTTCCGGCGGACGGTGGTCGCATCCCTGGAGAACCACGAGACGGCGAGCGCGCTCACCGCCGTCGAGAACGGCGACGTCTACCGCGCTGGCGGTCTCTACCAGGGACCGATCACGAATCTCGTGCTCACCCAGCGCACCGCGGAACGGCTCTACGACGTCGAGGAACCGCTCTACGACGGCCAGCGCGTCGCCGACGTCGTCGCCGGGGAGTTCTGAGATGGCGTCCGAGAACGACGAGGTCGAACCGACCGACGAGGTCGGTACTGACTCCGGCCGCGACGGCGACACCGACTACGACGTCGTCGTCGTCGGCGGCGGTCCCTCGGGCTGTTCTGCGGCCGTGTTCACCGGGCGCTACGGACTCGACACCGTCGTCTTCGACCGCGGGAAGGCCGCCCTCGAGCGCGCCGCGTACGTCGAGAACTACCTCGGCTTCCCCGCGGGCGTCGGCACCGACACGCTCTACGGGCTGATGCACGACCACGTCGCCGAGGCGGGGGGTGAGTACGTCGCCGACCTCGTCGAGTCGGTCGAACGGCGTGTGACTGGTGACGAGAACGAGGAGACTCGCGGGTTCGTCGTCGAGACGCAGGAGGGCCGAACCGTGACGACGCAGTACGTCGTCGCGGCGTCGTGGTACGACGGCGAGTATCTCCGACCGCTCGGCGGCGACGCGATGTTCGAGAGACACGACCACGGGGAGGGGGAACGCGAACAGTTCGACCCCGACTACGCCGCCGACGACGGCCGGACGCCGATCGACGGCCTCTACGTCGTCGCCCCGGCCGGCGAGCGCAACGCACAGGCGATCGTCGCCGCCGGGCAGGGTGCCTACGTCGCTCGGTGTCTGCTCGAAGACCACCGACACGCCCAGGGGTATCCCGACGGGGTCGACAGCTACTACGACTGGATCCGACCGGACGCGGAGTTCGCGGGCGAGTGGGGCGACCGCGACCGCTGGCGCGAGTGGTTTCACGGCCGCATCCCCGACGAGTACGCCGCCAGCGACGAGCGGGTGGCCGAACTGCGAGAACGGTACATCGACCGCGCGTTCGAGACGAAACTCACCGAGGAGCAGGTCGAGCGGCGGGAGCGACGGGGCCAGCGGCGACTGCTCGACCACCTGGACGACGATCTGATTCTCGAACGTGCCCGCGAACTCGAAGCGGGCCGACCGAGAGACGACACAGTCGACACGACCGACTGACCGACCTACTCCCGCAGGAACGCCTCGTCGCCGTGTCGCTCGCGCAACCGGCGCAGTTCGTCGCGCTGTGCTTCGAGATGCGCAGGCAACTCCGCGTAGGTGTACTCGAACATGTCGTCGGGGTCCGGTTCGAGGTCCTCGATAGTGGCGAGGACGTCGGCGACGTGCTCGCGAACCTCCGTCTCGATAGCGTCGACACGGTCGTCGTCGAGACGACCCGTCTCGCGGAGGAACCTCTCCAGTCGCCGAATCGGGTCCCACCGTCTCCACTCGTCGATCTCGGCGTCGTCGCGGTAGGCGGTCGGGTCGTCTGCGGTGGTGTGCGCGCCGTAGCGGTACTGGACGGCCTCGACGAGCGTCGGCCGCGGCGCGTCGCTCTCGCCGTCCCGCGCTCGGTCGACCGCCTCCCTCGTCACTTGGTACGTCGCCAGCGGGTCCATCCCGTCGACGCGGACCCCCTCGAAGCCGTAGGCGGTCGCCTTCTCGGCGAACGTCGCGCTCGCGGTCTGCTTCTCGGTCGGAACCGAGATGGCCCACTGGTTGTTGTGACAGAGGAAGACGCTCGGCGTGTCGAAGACGCCCGCGAAGTTCAACCCCTCGTGGAAGTCGCCCTCGCTCGTCGCGCCGTCGCCGAAGTGACAGAGGAACGCCTTCGACTCGCCTTTCAGTTTCGACGCCCACGCCATCCCGACTGCGTGAGGAATGTGGTCGGCGATGGTGATGTTGAGCGGGAAGACGTTGGCGTCGGCGATGTCGGCGTTGCCCTGCTCGTACCCGACCCAGTAGGGGAGGTACGCCTCCAGCGCGTCGCGGACGACGACCGCGCCGTGCTCGCGGTACTGATACAGGATCCAGTCTCGCTCCTCGAGCGCGTACGTCGACCCGATCTGTGACCCTTCCTGTCCAGCGAGCGGGGCGTACGTGCCGATTCGGCCCTGTCGTTGGAGGCTGACCGCCCGTTCGTCGAAGTGCCGCGAGAGTCGCATATCCCGATACATCCCGACCAACTGCTCGTCCGACAGCGCCGGGTCCTCCCGGCCGTCGACGAGGTGGCCGTCGGCGTCGAGCACCCGGACGAGACCGTCGTCCATGTCCATGCACCAGACTCTCACGCACGTCCCCAAAGTTCCACGCGTCGGAGCAACCGCTGCAGATCGATTGAAAAAACGGGAAGAGGGTGTCGTCGTCGCTGTCTACGGCGTGATGACGGCGCGACCTTCGATCTCGCCGTGTTCGAGTCGTTCGGCGACGGTGTTGATGTCGTCTAAGTCGTAGCGGCTCGTCCGCAGTTCGACGTCGCCCCGGTCGACGAGCGCGACGAGTTCCTGCAGTTCGGGATAGCGCCCGACGAGCGTCCCCTTGTAGGCGAACTCGCCGTTGACGAGCGACTGGGAGGGTTCGTGGACGTGACCGCCGTAGCCGACGATGTGGTGGTCGCCGCCGCCGGCGACGATGTCCGGCGCGAGCGCCGTCGTCTCGTCGCGCCCGACGAAGTCGATTACCTGCTGGGCACCCGTGCCGTCGGTGATATCGTCGACCACGCTGGCGACGTCCTCCGAGGAGGGGTCGACCGTGTGGTGTGCGCCGAGTTCCTCGGCGAGCTCCCGAGCCTCCTCCTTGATGTCGAGGGCGGTGATGGTCGTCGCGCTCGTCGCGTCGAGACACTGCAGGCCGATGTGGCCCAGCCCGCCGACGCCGATGACGACGGCGTGGTCGCCGGGGTTGAGCTGTCTCGTCGCCTTCTTCACCGCGTGGTAGGCCGTGATGCCGGCGTCGGCGTGCGGCGCGATGTCGGTCGTATCGACGCCGTCGGGGAGTTTGATCACCGACCGCTCGGCGGTCAGGAGTTCCTCGGCGAACCCGCCGTCCGTCGTGAGGCCGGGGAACGAGAGGTTCTCACAGTGCATGTCCTCGCCGAGTCGGCAGGGACGACACTTCCCGCAGGTCATCACTGGGTGGCAGATGACCTTGTCACCTTCCTCGACGAGCGTCACCTCCTCGCCCGTCTCGACGACGGTGCCGGCGTTCTCGTGGCCGAGCGTCATCGGGAGCGTCTGCTCGACGTAGTCGGTCCACATCCCCTCGACGATGTGGTTGTCCGTCTGGCACCAGCCCGCACCCTCTACCTCGACGACGACGCCGTCCGAGCGTGTGATCTCCGGGCGGTCGACGTCGTCGATCGACAGTGCGTGTGACATATCCTCGGTGTACTCGTGGAGTCTCGCAGCTTGCATGGTGTGCTACTAGTCAGCAAAGCACGACTAAACGGTTAGGAAACAGGAAAATTGATGAAGGATTACGAAAAATCATTAATGATACGGGCTACCACAGATCTACCATGTACCGACACAAGGGCGAAGACGTGTTCGTCGTCGACGGACACGTCCACCACTGGGACGCGAGCAAAGAGAACGTCAAGAGCGAGGGCGGCGAGCAGTTCATCCAGTGTTTCTACGACTACCACACCGGGTTCACGCCCGAAGAGAGACAGTGGACGCTGGAGGAGTACCGGAAGTACGACACCGACCGGATGGTGGAGGATCTGTTCGGTAGCGGCTACGTCGACGTCGCGATCACGCAACCGACGCACCTCCACGAGTTCTACCACGAGGGGTTCAACACCGTCGACACCAACGCCGAGCTCGCCGAGCAGTATCCCGACCGGTTCATCGCCAACGGGCGGTTCGACCCCCGTGAGGGGGAGGCCGGGCTGAAGGAACTCGAACGGCAGAAGGAGGAGTACGACGTCACGGGGGTGAAGCTCTACACCGCCGAGTGGCGCGGCGACTCGAAGGGGTGGCGACTGGACTCCGAGGAGTCCTTCGAGTTCCTCCAGAAGTGCGTCGACCTCGGCATCGAGAACGTCCACCCCCACAAGGGGCCGACGATCCGCCCGCTGAACAAAGACGCCTTCGATGTCGCCGACGTCGACGACGCGGCCACCTCCTTCCCCGAACTCAACTTCGTCGTCGAGCACATCGGACTCCCCCGACTGGACGACTTCTGCTGGATCGCCGCTCAGGAGCCGAACGTCTACGGCGGTCTCGCCGTCGCGGCCCCGTTCGCGGAGGTGCGCCCGAAGAAGTTCGGCGAGATCATGGGCGAACTGCTGTTCTGGCTCGGCGAGGACCGCATCCTCTTCGGCAGCGACTACGCCATCTGGGAACCCGAGTGGCTCGTCGAGGCGGTGATGAACGCCGAACTCACACCCGAACAACGGCAGGAGTACGGCGTCGAGTTCGACCTCGAGACGAAGAAGAAGGTGATGGGGCAGAACGCGGCCGAACTGTACGACATCGACATCCCGGAGCGCGCGGACACGCTGCAGGACGACGCCATCAGCCAGCAGTTCGGCCTCACTGGGGGCGACATCGGCCCCGAGGAGGGGGCTGCAGACTGATGGACGGAGCCGTCACGCCCGTCACGGAGGAGGCCGTCCGGTCTCGTCTCGACCGCGTCACCGACCCCGAACTCGACCGATCTATCGTCGCGCTCGGCTACGTCGAGTCGGTCGCTATCGACCTTCCCGAGGTTCACGTGACGTTCAGCCTGCCGACCGCGTGGTGTTCGCCCGCCTTCGCGTGGATGATGGCGACCGACGCTCGCCGCGAGGTCGAGACGCTCGCGGGCGTCGACCGCGCCGTCGTCGAACTCCGCGACCACATGCACGACGCGGAGATCAACCGCGGCGTCAACGAGGGACTGTCGTTCGAGGCGAGCTTCCCCGACGCGGACGGCGAGGTCGACGACGTCCGGCGGGAACTCGACGAGAAGGCGCTGCTGTCGCGACAGTACGACGCCGTCTCGACGCTGCTCGACGCCGGGCTGACGCCCGAACAGGTCACCCGGCTGACGCCCGCCCGACTGGGACTCGACTCGGCGGCGGACGATCCGAAGGCGGCCGCAGACGACGCATCCGACGCACCCGACACGGCGACCGTGTTCGTCCGCGAGGGCGCCGTCGGCGTCACCGTCCCGCTGGACCCGGTCCGCTCGTATCTCGCCAAGGCCCGCCCGCTCGGCGTCGTCACCGACTCCGAGGAGCCGCTGTTCCGGTCGCCCGATGGCGACCTGCTCACGACGGAGAACTTCGAGCGCGTCCACCACCGGACGCGACTGACGGCGACGAACATGGACGGACAGGGCGGCATCTGTGCGTACCTCCACGAGGCACGGCAGGGGCGAGACGGCGACGCCGACCCGGTCGAGGCGGAGTTCCCCTCCTGACGTTCTCGTCTGCCCGAGCCACGGAGGCTCGACCCGCTCACGTCGAAAAAAACGGACTGGAGGACGGTTACCCGGTCACTCGCTGCTCTCGTCGCGCGGCGAGGAGGTGACGGACCGCCCCGACGGTGAAGGCCAGAGCACCGAGGATCATCGGAGTGTCACCCAGCGTCCGAGCCCACAACAGCGTCTGGACGTGGTCCTGTTCGTAGAACTCGAGACTCCGCGCCGCAGCGTAGCCGTCCTGGAAGGCAGTCTGTAGCTGGAGGAAGCCGAGCGGTAACAGCGACACGAAGGTCATCACTGCCAGTCCGACGTTCGTCAGCCAGAACGCACCGCGGAACCAGCCGGGTTCCCACGCCGCCTCGGGGGTGACGACCCGGAGAACGTACGTACCGAGCCCGAGCGCGAGCAGGCCGAACGCGCCGAAGGTGGCCGCGTGGCCGTGCGCGACGGTCAGGTAGGTCCCGTGTTCGTAGTAGTTGATCACGGGCAAGTTGATGAAGAAGCCGAGCACGCCGCCGCCGACGAAGTTCCAGACGCTCGACCCGACGATGAACAACAGCGGGAGGGTGTAGGGGAACGACTCGCCTTGCGCTTGCAGCGTGCGGTACTCGCCGAAGCTCTGATAGAGGATGAACAGCAGTGGGACGAACTCGAGCGTCGAGAACGTCGTTCCGATCGGCACCCAGACGTCGGGGAGACCGACCCACCAGTAGTGGTGGGAGACGCCGACGATCCCGGCCCCCATGATGGCGAACACCTCGAAGAGGATCGCCTTCTCGGCGTCTCCCTGCTCGAGAAGCTCCATCGAGACCAGTGCGACCGAGACGACGGCGGTGACGAAGAACTCGAAGACGCCCTCGACCCACATGTGGACGACCCACCACCGCCAGAACTCCGTGACGGCGATGTTGGTGTCGGGGGTGTAGAGCATGCTCGCGGCGAACATCAGTGCGATCGAGCCACCCGCGTAGGTCATGAAGTGGCCGAGGCCGGTCGGCGGTTCGTCCATCAGGCGAACGCTCCGTAACACGAGTCCCGTCCAGCCGACGAAGCCGACGAGCAACAGCACTTTCCACAGTCGGCCGACCTCGAGATACTCCAGTCCCTCGGAGCCGAGCAGCCACCAGAGTTCGCTCTCGGCGGGCGAGTCGAACGCTCCCTGCGAACTGAGCCAGACGCCCGCGAACGCACCGACGGTCGTCGCGACGAGGACGGCGAGCAGTCCGGTCGCGGCCGCGGCCTGCAGGGGCGGGTCGCGGTCGGTGAACAACCCGGGAAGGAAGAGCCCACCGGCGAGCCACAGCGCCGTGATCCAGAGGATGGCGAGGTTGATGTGCCAGGCGCGGCCCACCGAGAACGGCAGCAGCGAGACGACGTCGACCCCCAACACGTCGCCGACGCCGTAGAACCCGGTCCGCTCGACGTAGTAGTGAGCCAGCAACGCGCCGACGAGGGTCTGGGCGACGAACAGCGCACCGGCGACGGGGACGTACCACGCCGCGGCGTACTGGGTCGGCGTGACCGACACCGAATCCGGTGAGGGGACGTCGACGACCTCGGTCGCCGGTTCGGCGAAGTCGAACGCGTGGTAGGCCCATGCGCCCGCGCCGCCGCCGGCGATGAGCAGGACCATGCTGATCGTGCTCCAGACGAGCACCTGTCCAGTCGGTCGGTTCCCGGTCCCCGGGACGTAGGGCCAGTCGTTCGTGTAAGAGTGATCCGAGTCGGGACGGTCGGTGTGAGCCATCCACGCCGTCCAGCACGCGAAGTCGGCGATCCGTTCGGCTTGCTCGGCCGAGTCGACGAACCCCTCCGGAACGCCGCGGTCTGGGTCGCCACCGTGGTAGCGGTCGACGTACTCCTCGCGGATCCGTCGGTGTGCGTACGCCTCGGCCGCCGAGTAGCGAGCGAACGGTCCCTCGGGGGCGTCGGTGTCGAACTCCTGTTCGACCCGATCCGCGACGGCCGCTCGCTCGTCCGCATCGAGATCTTCTACGGAGTCGACGCCCCGCTCGTGAGCGTAGTACTCGCGGATGTACTCGGCTTTCAGCTCCAGCGCGTCCGCAGTCAGATCGACGCCGAAGTACGAGCCGTTGCCCAGGATCGAACCGTGGTTCATCAGGCCGTTGGCCTGGAACGCCTTCTTCCCCAGTCGTATCTGGTCGGCCGTGACGACTGTCTCCCCGTCAGGGTCGCGTATCTCTTCGGGGATCGGCGGCGCCTTCTCCCGGGAGAGCCACGCGCCGACGCTCATCGCGACGAGGTTGGCGACGAACAGCGCGACGAGTGCCTTCGCTCCCGTCGACCTCGACCGAAGCGACGGGAGTTCGACGCCGCCCGCGTCGGCAGCTGTCAGCGAACTCGAGAGTAGTTCGAGGAGTCGCCACCCGAGGGCACCGTCACCGAGACTGTCCCCGCTCTCTCCCACCCCCGAGACCAGGAGCGGGAGCAACCGGGCGAGTGCCCGCCCGTCTCCGACGCCGTCCGAGACGAGCGTCGCCGCCAGTGCCGCTGCAGTCGCCACCGAGGCGGACCCCGCAGTCGCGTCCGGGTCGGTACCGCTGGAACCCGCAGCGAGACCCGGTTCCGGTAGGACCGTCGGGTCGACGTCCGCGCTCTGAGTGCGCCCAGCCGTCGATCCCGACCCGGCCCGTGACTCCTCGAGCACTGGCGAGAACTCGTCGACTGCCCGTTCGAGCGCCCGGGCGACGGCGACGGCGTCTCGACTCAGCACGTCCTCGAGGACTCGATTCGGCGATCGGTCCGTCTCGAGATCCAGCGTCGCACAGAACTCCGCGTACGCGTCCGCAGACGCGTCGGCGACGGCAGTCGCCGTGTCGCTCGAACGTGTCTGCGAACCCGGTTTCGACGCGGACTCCTCGGCGTCGCCGGCGACGTGTTCGAGCAACGCTTCGGCCGTGAGGTCGGCCTCGGAAGCGGCCCGACCGCGGATCGCTGCCAGCGTCTCCTCGTCCAGCCGCGTCGCGTCGAGTCGGTACCGACGCAGGAACGTCTCGAGCCCCCGGTCCGAGGTCGCGTCGCGATCCGCCTCGCGTCGTGTGCGGAGGTCGTCGGTGGAGCGACCGACGACGCGTCTGCACGCTTCGTCGGCCACACGACCGAGGATTCGGTCACGAAGTTCGTCACCGGAGTTCGACCGATCGGAGAGTTCGTCTCTCCCCTCGTCGACGGCGGCGGCGACCTGCTCGCCGGCGACCCGACGAACCTGTGTCGAGGCGGTGGCGACGAACTCCCTTCCGTTTTTGAGACGTGCAGCGGCGGATTCCAGTCGATCGGTTCCACTCGCGTCGTCGAGTATCGTGTTCACGAGACCCATGGTTCATGAGATCATCCACCAAGAACATCGAGTTCGAATTAATTGTAAGTTCGCACTGATGTTACTCTCGGGGTTTTCGGACGCGACCTACAACAGCCGCCGGAACTCCCCGAGCGGCGGGAACCGAAGCGTCTCGTGGCTGTCCTCGTCGTAGACGACGGGCCGAAAGGCGTCGGCGTCGGTGACGAACGGCGACTGGAAGTCGCTCGTCTGCATCCCGTTGACCGGGACGCCCGCCGCGAGACGGTTGAACGCCGGGAGCATCAACACGTCCGTCTCGCGGTAGACGCCCTCGCCGAACAGATAGCAGGGGCGACGCTGTCCCTCGATCTCGATGGCGGGGTGGTCGTGGCCGACGACGTAGCGCGTCGCCGGGTCGTCGACTGCCTCGTGACCGTGACAGACCACCGTCCCGTCACCGAGTCGGTAGCTGTCGTGGACGGGGCCGTCCCACACCGCCGAGAGGAGCGTGTCGTGGTTGCCGGCGACGAGCACCAGTCGTGCGTCCGCGTCGTGACAGCAACCGGCTAGTTCGTACAGACTCGCCTCGATCGAGGGGGCGACGTGAGAGAAACTGTGGAGTACGTCGCCGGCGACGACGACCTCCGCAGGCTCGTAGTGCGCGAGTAGCCTGTCGAGTCGCTCGTGGAGATCAGACCGCTCGCCGAGCGGGAACTCCACGCCTGAGGCCTCGTCGCGGCCGACGTGGAGGTCCGCGACGACGAGCGCGTCCGGTCCCGGGAGGAACACGGCGCGGTCGCGAAACGACAGGTCGTGCACGGTAGAGCAGTGTGTGCCGAGCGATAAATCGCTACCGTCCCACGTGGGTTTATACGCTGGCCGTCCAACTCCGTCCTATGAGCGGAGCCCTGGAGGACAAACGCACCGCGACGCGCTTTCGCATCCTCGTCGAGATCGCCGACCGACAGCCAGCGGTGAGTCAGGGCGAGATCGCCGACGCCGTCGGCGTCACGAGTCAGGCCGTCAGCGAGTACATCCGCGACCTCGTCGACGAGGGCCTCGTCGAGAAGGAGGGTCGCTCCCGCTACCGCGTCACGAAGGAGGGCGTGGACTGGCTGTTCAAGGAGGCCGCCGCTATCCGGCGGTTCGCCGACCACGTCACCGAGGACGTCTTAGAGAGCGTCCAGGAGGACGCCGCCGTCGCCACCGCCGACATCAAGACCGGCGAGACGGTGACGCTGACGCTCCGAGAGGGGCTACTCCACGCCACGCCGGGCGACGACGGGCCGGCGATCGGCGTCGCGACGACGGACGCCGAGGCGGGGACGGACGTCAGCGTCACCGGGTTCGAGGGCGTCATCGACTTCACGCCCGGCAGCGTCACCGTCTACCAGGTGCCGCCGGTCCGCGACGGCGGGAGTCGGAGCGTCGACCGGGAGGCGCTCGCCGCCGCCGTCGCAGACGCCGAACTGGTCGTCGCGGCGGGCGTCGAAGCGGTCGTCGCACTCCGGTCGCTGGGCCGCGACCCCGCCGTCGTCGTCGCCGCCGGGGCCGTCGCCGCCGAGGCCGCCGCTCGGGGCGAGGACGTCGTCGTCGTCGCGACCACCGACGCCGTCGGCCGCGTCACCGACGAACTCCGCGACGGCGACGTCTCCTACGAGGTCGCCGACGCCTAACGCTCCTCGGCGTGTCCCTTCGCCGTCGTGTACGCCTCGCGCAGTCGCTTGAACTCCGACTGGTCGCCGCCGTGGTCCGGATGCGTCTCTTTCACCTGTGAGCGGTACGCCGTCTTGACCTCGTCGCGACTCGCCGTCGCTGGCAGTCCGAGCCGGTCGAACGCGGCCACCACGGGGTCGTCGAGCTCCGCTTCCGGAGACTCGAACTCGGGCACTTCGAAGGGGAGCCGTCGACCGAGCTGTGACCCCGGCATCTCGTGTTCACAGAGGACGGCGTACGTTCCGGCACGCTCGATGTGGAAGTACGCCTGTGCGTCGAAGGTGATGGCGACCCCGCGACTGGGGAGGTAGAACGCGACCGTGTGACCGTGGACCGGGTGGTCTTCGGCGAACGGTTCGCCGATCGTGCGGAGGTAGTCGCGGATCTCGGTGCGCCGTCGCGTCGTCCCGTCGAACCGCTGTGAGGGATCGATGGGTGCCGTCGGGTAGAGCCGGTCGGCGGCGACGAAGATACCGGCGACGACGACGGAGGTGGCGACACCGACGCCGAGCCCCGTGAGGAGCCACGGCGGGAAGATCGAGAGCCACTCGGGCAGCACTACAGGCTGCTTGGGCGCGGGAGCTAAAGAACCTCTCGCCGCCGACGGTCGTCTGCGATCGGTGGTCGGCGGTCGACCGGCCGTCGGCAGCGAGGCGAGAACGGTGTGCGAGTCGACCGTCTACAGAATCCCTTCCGCACGGAGCCCTTCCATCACGTCGTCGACGAGCTCCTCGGCGGAGTCGTACGGGAACTCCTGGTGACTGCCGAGCTTCGCGGCCATCTCCATCGCGGTGAAACTGGTGTCGCCGGCCTCGAAGCGCGTCCCCGGCCCGTTCGGGAGCGCGGGGACGAGGTCCATCTGGTTGCTGACGGGGTAGTCGGCATCGCTGAACGCCTCCAGGAGCTGTGAGCGGATCTCGGCTGCGGTCTCGTCGTTCGACATACCCGTTCATGCACACAACGGGCGCAAAAGCGTTCCGGAACCACACTAAACGTATTTGAAGTTTTGTCGGCGACGACTGGGAGGACTTTTGCGGCGACTCCGCCAAGCGTGGACATGGCTCTCGACTTCGACCTGCTGAAGGAGTTGACCGAGACGAGCGGCGTCCCGGGCTACGAGGACCGCCTCCGCGACGTCGTCCGCCGCGAGTTCGACGGCGTCGTCGACGAGATGCGCTCGGACGCGATGGGGAACCTCGTCGGCACCGTCGAGGGGGCGAGCGACTACGAGGTCGTCGTCGCCGCCCACATGGACGAGATCGGGTTCATGGTCAAACACGTCACCGACGAGGGGTTCCTCCAACTGGACGCGCTCGGCGGGTGGGACCCGCGAATCCTGAAGGCCCAGCGCGTGACCGTCCTCACCGAGGAGGGCGACCTCCCGGGCGTCATCGGGTCGGTACCCCCGCACACGCTCACCGAGGAGCAGAAGGAGAAGGAACCGAAAGTCGAGGACGTCTACGTCGACCTCGGGTTGCCGAGCGAGACTGTCGAGGAGCGCGTCTCCGTCGGCGACCTCGTGACCACCGCCCAGACGACCGTCGAGATGGGCGACCATCTCACCGGGAAGGCGCTGGACAACCGCGTGTCGGTGTTCGCGATGCTCGAGGCCGCTCGGCGACTCGACGATCCCGACGCGACCGTCCACTTCGTCGCGACCGTCCAGGAGGAGGTCGGACTCCGCGGGGCGGAGGCGATCGGCGTCGACCTCGACCCGGAGCTCGCTCTCGCGCTGGACACGACCGTCGCCAACGACGTCCCGTCGTTCGACGCGGCGGAGTACGTGACGGAACTCGGCGACGGTGCGGCGATCAAACTCAAAGACTCGAGCGTCATCACGAACCGGAAGGTCCACCGTCGGCTGCGCGACGTCGCCGAGGCCGAGGAGATCGACTACCAACTCGAGATTCTCCCCGCCGGTGGGACGGATACGGGCGGACTCCAGCGATCCCACGGCGCGAAACCCGCCGGTGCGATCTCGGTGCCGACGCGCTATCTCCACACGCCGACCGAGAGCGTCCACCGCGACGACGTCGCCGCTGTCGTCGACCTCCTGACTGCCTTCCTCGACAGCGAGAGCGGCGAACACGACTACACGCTCTGATCGCCGACTATCGTCCGTCGCAGACTCTCGGCGTCGGCGACGACTCACACCGTTGAGACGTGAGCGCGGGCGGAACCAAAGTATTCACTATGGACGACTCCCAACGGCCGACAATGACCGACGGCAACGCAGATCTCTCGCGGCGTGCCTTCCTGACGGCAGCGGGGACCGCAGTGGCGGCGGCCGGCACTGCGGCCGCCCAGCAAGAGGGCAACGGGACCGCGACGGGGAACGAGACGACGACTGCGAGCGGCGGAAACGCGACCACGACGGCGGCCGGCAACGAATCGTCCGGCAACGAATCGTCGGGGAACGCGTCTGCCGGCAACGAGTCCTCTGGCAACGAATCGTCGGGTAACGAGTCGTCGGGCAACGAGTCCGGTGGTGGCGGTGGCGGCGGCGGGATGTCGAAGACGGTCACCGTCGGGCCGGAGGGCGAACTCGTCTTCGACCCTGCAGAGGTCGAGATCACGCCCGGTTCGACGATCACGTGGGTCTGGGAGTCGGACAACCACAACGTCGTCCCCTCGTCGGTTCCGGAGGGTGCTTCCTGGAAGGGAAGCGAAGGCGGCGACAGCAAGACCTACGACACGGGTCACGAGTACTCCTACACCTTCGAGACGGAGGGGACCTACGAGTACTACTGTTCGCCGCACGAGAGCGCCGGGATGACCGGGACGATCAGCGTCACCCCGGACGCCGGCGGCGGTGGCGGCGGTGGCGGCGGCGGGTCGAGCGTCCCGACCGTCCCCGACAGCGCGAAGTCCCTCGGCGTCGCGACGTCGTTCTCGATGGTCGCGACGCTCGGGCTGGCGTACTTCTTCATGAAGTACGGCGGCGACTACGGGACCGAACAGTAGTACGCAGGAGTCGGCAACCCTCGCTCTCTCTTTCCTCTCGGTTCTCTCGTCGAACGTCGAGTGCCACGCTCGCCGTCTCGTCGGTCGGTCCTAGAAGAAGCCGTGGTCGTCGACGACGTCGCGATAACAGTCCAGATAGCGTTCGAGCACCTCGCGGTGGTCGAACGCGGCGAACGACTCGTCGTACGTCTGCCGTTCCAACTCGCCGGCGGCGACGATCTCGTCGGCCAGCTCCTGTGGGTTCGTCACGAGCGTGCCGCGCTCGCGCCCCTCGACGAGTTCGTGGGCGCTCGACCCCGCCTGGTACTCGACGATGCCGACACAACCGGCGGCGAGTCCCCACAGGAGGTTCGTCGGGAACGCCTCGCGGGTCGCAGTCTGGGCGAACACGTGGGCGCCCTTCAACACCGAGACGCGCTCCTCGAGCGGCAGGTGACCGAGGAAGTCGACGCGGTCGTCGATGCGGAGGTCGCGAGCGGTCCGCTCCGCCCGGTCGCGCTCGGGGCCGTCGCCGACGACGGCCGCGCGCCAGTCGCGGTCCCGCAACTCGGCCAGCGCGAGCAGGAACCCCTCGACGTTGGCCGCCTCGTCGAGTGCTCGCGCGTAGACGACGTCGGCGCGGTCGTCGACCGGCGCCTCCCGGACCAGCGAGAGGTCGACGCTCTCGGGGATCACCCGGACGTCGTCCGCGGCGGCCCCGTACTCGCGGACCTGCGTCCGGACGGTCTCGGAAGGGGTGACGACCGCGTCGGCCTTCGTGGCGGCGCGGCGGTAGTTCGACGCCGACCCGACGCCCTCGCCCCACCAGTCGACGACGACCGGGACCCGGAGCAGGCGAGCAGTGGTCGTCGTGGCGACGACGGCCGACGGTGGCGTGACGGCCGCGTGGACGACGTCGGGCGAGCGGCGTCGCAGCGCGAGCGGGAGTTTCGAGGCGAACGCCTTCGCCGACGGGTCGGCGGTGACCGCGCGGTACGAGACGTCCTCGTGTTCGAACTCTCGGACGTCGCCGTCCCACCAGCGCGCACAGAGTACGGTGACGTCGTGGCCTCGCGCGGCGAGGTGGCGGGCGATCCGTCGCGTCCGCAGCGTCGCCGGCGTCTCCTCGTGATACGCCGTGACCATCGCAACGAACGCGACTCGCATAGTCCGCCGTTCGTGTCGCACGATAAAAATCCACGTCTTTCCGAACTGACTCGCCTCCCGACAGGTCTTCGACCTCACCGCACGACGTCGACGGAGCGGGAGATCGGCGTCGCAGGGGACGGTACGGCACCCAAAACCGTTTGTCCCCTGCGGTGGAACTCCGGGACATGTACGACATCGAACGCTATCTCAACATCCGCAGCGCCTACGGCGCCTCCTTCTCGCCGAGCGGCGAGACGCTCTCGTTCCTGATGGACACGACGGGCACCGCCCAGGTGTGGAGCGTCGACGGCCCCGGCGAGTGGCCCGACCAACACACGTTCTACGACGAGCGAGTCACCTTCGGGTCGTGGTCGCCCGAACGACGCGAACTCGCCTTCGGGATGGACGAGGGCGGCAACGAGCGTGACCAGCTCTACCTGCTCGGTCCCGATTCGGGCGAGATCACGAACCTGACGCAGCGCCCGGACGCCAAACACTGGTGGGGCGGGTGGAGTCACGAAGGCGAACGGTTCGCGTTCACCTCCAACCGCCGCGACAACTCGGTGTTCGACGTCTACGTGCAGGCCCGCGACGCCGTCGGCAACGACGCCGAACTCGTCTACGAGGGCGACGGCTGGCTCAACGTCGGCGGCTGGAGCCCGGACGACAGCCGCCTCGTCGTCACCGAGGCCTACTCGAACTTCGATCAGGACGTCTACGTCCTCGACATCGACTCCGGAGAGTTGACCCACCTCACGCCCCACGAAGACACGATCCGCTATCAGAGCGTCACGTGGGGGCCGAAGGGAGAGAACCTGTATCTCGTCACCGACGACGGTGCGGACACGCTCTATCTCGCTCGGCTGCACGTCGAGACGCGGGAGCTCACGACCGTCGAGGAGGGCGGCGACTGGGAACTCGACGGCGTCGCCATCGACCACGACACCGGCCGACTCGTCTACTCGCAGAACGTCGACGGCTACACCGAGCTGACGACGGGGACGCTCACGGACCCCGACACCGTCGACACGTTCCCACAGCCGGCGCTCCCCGAGGGCGTCGCCGGCAGCGTCAGTTTCGGCCCCGACGCCGAGCGGTTCGCGCTCACGGTGACGGGGAGCGCCGACAACACCAACGTCTACGTGATCGAGATGGAGACCGGCGAGGTCCAGCGGTGGACGCGGGCGGCGACGGCGGGCATCCCCCGCGAGACGTTCGTCGAACCGGAGCTCGTCCACTATCCGACGTTCGACGGCCGACAGATCCCGGCGTTCTTCACGCTGCCGGCGACCGACACCGGCCACGGTGAGACGCCCGTCATCGTCGACATCCACGGTGGTCCCGAATCGCAGCGTCGTCCCTCCTTCAGCGGTGTCAAGCAGTATCTCGTCCAGAACGGCTACGCCGTCTTCGAACCGAACGTCCGCGGGTCGGCGGGCTACGGGAAGGCCTACGGCCACCTCGACGACGTCGAGAAGCGGATGGATTCAGTGAGAGATATCCAGGCGGGCGTCGAGTGGCTCCACGACCACCCCGCCGTCGACCCCGACCGCATCGTCGCGATGGGCGGTTCCTACGGCGGGTTCATGGTGCTCGCCGCGCTCACGGAGTATCCGGAACTGTGGGCCGCCGGCGTCGACATCGTCGGCATCGCCAACTTCGTCACGTTCCTCGAGAACACCGGCGACTGGCGGCGCGAACTCCGCGAGGCGGAGTACGGGAGTCTGGCGGACGACCGCGAGTTCCTCGAGTCGATCTCACCGATCAACAACATCGACGCCATCGAGGCGCCGCTTTTCGTGCTCCACGGCGAGAACGACCCGCGCGTCCCGGTCGGCGAGGCCGAACAGATCGTCGAGGAGGCCCGCGAGCAGGGGGTGCCGGTCCGCAAACTGATCTTCGACGACGAGGGCCACGGCTTCTCGAAGCTCGAGAACCGCGTGCAGGCGTACACCGAGATCGTCGACTTCCTCGAAGAACACGTCTGAGCGTCTCCCGACCTCCCCCTCCCCCGTGGCAAACGTCATTTTGTCACGGCACGTACGTTTCGGGGATGTACACGAACATCCTGCTTCCGACGGACGGGACGAGGGGAACCGAGCGCGCCGCCGACCACGCGGTCGAACTCGCCGCGACGCACGGGGCGACGCTCCACGTACTGTACGTCGTCGACACCGGCCAGATGGGGTTCGTCGCGACGCCAGACGACATCGGCGAGACCAAACAGCGACTCCGGAAGCGAGGCGAGGAGGTGATCGAGCGCGTCGTCGTCGACGCCGAGGCCGCCGGCGTCGACTGCGTCACCGACATCGCGTCGGGGATCCCCGACGAGGTGATACTGGAGTACGTCGACGAACACGGGATCGACCTCGTCGTCATGGGGAAACGCGGGCTGCTCGACCCGGATCGCCACTTCCTCGGCAGTACGACCGATCGCGTCCTCAAGCGGACGGACGTCCCGGTTCACGCGGTCTGAGGCGTCGAGTAGTCCGAGACCGCCTCACGCCTCGAAGACGAGGTAGCCCACTTCCTCCTCGCCGTGGGTTCGGTCGAGGTCCGCGCTGTCCTCCTCCTCGACGAACACGTCGACGCCCGACGAGGTGAGGTTCTTGTAGCGGAGCCCGCAGGGCTCACTGTCGTTGAGCGTCTGGATGCCGGCGACGAACACGGGGTCGTCGTAGCTCCGTTCGAAGTCGATGTGGTGCCACGAACTGCGGACGTCGCGTTCGACGTTCGCCTCGAAGTTCGTCCCGTTCATGACGCCCGTGCCGCGCTCGATGGCGATCCAGCCCACGAGTTCCTCGCCGTGGGACTGTCCCGTCTTCGACTCTTCCATCTGAAGGTACACCTCGAACCCGTCTGTCCACGGCCCGCGGATGCGGGTGACGACCGGCGTCGAGTCGTTGCACGTCTGCGTCTGTGCGAGCACGATCGGCTGGTACTCGAACCGCTCGTCGAACCGGACGACCGTCTTCTCGGTGTCGGCCATCACCGTCCCGACCTCCATGCGGGTCCCGTCGCCGAGCGTATAGCTACCGGGATCGATGGCGAACGCGCCGGTCTGTTCGGCGTAGTGTCTGCCGTTCTCGCTGGCCCACTCCTCGACGCGCGCCTCGAACTCCGTGTGGCCGACGCGGCGGAGCCGCGGGTGACACGGGTCGTCGCCGACGATCGAGAGCGGTTTGGCGATGACGATCGGGTCGTCGTAGCGGTCGCCGAGGCTGTACTGCTGCCACGGGTCGTCGAGCGTGAGGTTCGTCGCGCTGAACGCCGGGTCCGTCGAGAGCGACGACGAGGCGGAGACTCGGTGCTGGCCGTACTGACGCATCACGTGTTCGACCGTGTAGAGATGCCACTGGACTCCGTCTTCGAGCGGCGCCTTCTCGGTCACCTCGCAGATGTAGCCCGGGCGGTCGAGCATACCGGCGACGCGGTGCATGAGCATGTCGCGGTCGGCGTCGACGGTGTTGCCCATCAGGTAGGCCATGTCGCCCGTGAGGCCGAACTCGTCGTTGAGGTCGGCGACGACGTTCTCCCCGTAACTACGAGAGGGTGACGTCCACGTCGGGAACAGCGCCTGTCCGACGCTGCCGTCGCCGGATTTGTAGATGCCGCGCGCCGAGTGCAGGTCGAACACCCAGTCGGGGTCGTGTCGGACGACCTCGTTCCAGATCCCCTCCGCGAGCGGATGGGTGCAGTCGCCGCCGAGCGGCGGGAACTCGCGGTTCAGGTCCGTCCCGTCGACGTATCGGCTGTCGTTCGCGATGGCGACCACGTTGCTGCGGGGGAGGACGACGAGCTTCCCGCAGTCGACGGTCCACTCGGCGATCTCGTCGGCGGCGAGATAGCCGGCCCGCTCGTCGCCGTGGATCCCTCCGACGACCATCGTCGTCGGTCCACTCTGCCCCGAGTCGTAGACGTAGACCGTCGTCTCGTACTCGGTTCCGGTCATCATCCGGTAGCTGGAGCGGTCCGTGGCCGCCGCGGCCGACGAGGAGAGACCGGGCAGCGCCGCGAGTCCGACGCCGAGCGCCGCCGCACCGCGGAGGAACGACCGCCGTCCGACCGAGTCCACACCGTCTGCCGCCGAATCTGTGTATCGAGTCATGATATTACAGCAGAGAGTCTGTCAATCCAATATATGATGGCTCGCTAACAGTGAAGTAATCCAGACAGGTAACCGATCTGAAACCACAGAACCTCGAGAGTGGAGAATCCGTGGAGTCACTGGTGTCTCCACGGCGGCCGACGTCACCGGACGGTCGTTCAGGAACATCCGTTAGAATCAAAGCGACCGACGGCGAACCACCGAGGTATGAGTGCAGACCAGGAACAGCGAGCGATCCGGTGTCTCGTCGCGAAGGTAGGGTTAGACGGTCACGACCGCGGGGCACACGTCATCGCTCGGGCCTTCCGCGATGCGGGGTTCGAGGTCATCTACTCGGGACTCCACCGTGCGCCCGACGAGATCGTCCAGGCGACGGTGCAAGAGGACGTCGACGTCCTCGGCATCTCCATCCTCTCGGGCGCGCACAACACGCTCGTCCCGAAAGTCATCGACGGCCTGAAAGAGTACGACGCCTTCGAGGACACGCTCATCATCGTCGGCGGCATCATCCCCGACGACGACAAGGAGAAACTGCGAGAACTCGGCGTCGCCGAGATCTTCGGGCCGGGGACGCCGATGAAAGAGACCATCGAGTTCGTGCGAGAGAACGTTCGCGAACGAGAATGATGCCACGGCACGTCGCCAGCCGTGGCAGTACGAGAATGATGCCACGGCACGTCGCCAGCCGTGGCAGTACGAGAATGATGCCACGGCACGTCGCCAGCCGTGGCAGTACGAGAACGATGCCACGGCACGTCGCCAGCCGTGGCAGTAGAGAGGTATCCACATGAGTCACGCCGCACAGAGCGACCTCGTCGACGACCTCCTCGACGGGAAACACCGTGCGCTCGCACGGGTCATCACGAAGATCGAGAACCGCTCGCCGGGCTACCGCGACGTCGTCTCGGCGCTCCACGAGCACACCGGCCACGCCGACGTGATCGGCATCACCGGCAGTCCGGGAGCCGGCAAGTCGACGCTGGTCGACAAACTCGCCCGGACCTACCGCGACGAGGGACTGACGGTCGGCGTCATCGCGGTCGACCCGTCTTCGCCCTTTACCGGTGGGGCCGTCCTCGGCGACCGCATCCGGATGGCGTCGAACGTCGGCGACATGGAGGTGTTCTTCCGGTCGATGAGCGCCCGCGGCCAACTCGGGGGGTTGTCGACGGCGACGTCGGACGCGGTGAAGGCGCTCGACGCCTTCGGGAAGGACAAGATCATCATCGAGACGGTCGGTGCCGGACAGAACGAGGTCGACATCGTCCGCACGGCCGACACGGTGACCGTGCTCGTCCAACCCGGCAGCGGCGACGACGTCCAGATGCTGAAGGCGGGCATCCTGGAGATCGGCGACGTCTTCGTCGTCAACAAGGCCGACATGCCGAGCGCCGACCGCACCGTCGCCGAACTGGAGGAGATGATCCACATGCGAAACGATCCGACTGCGAACCTCGACCTCGGCCACCACGGGTTCGAGGAACCGGAGCAGCCGTCCGCCGGAGACGACGAAGACGAAGACGACAGTTGGACCCCAGAGGTGGTCAAGACCGTCGCCAAGGACGGCGAGGGGATCGACGGACTCGTCGACCTGCTGGCCGAACACCGGACGTACCTCGAAGAGACGGGTCGGCTGGCGGCGAAGGCGCGGATGCGCTACGCCGAGGAGATTCGCCAACTCCTGCGCGAGGACACCGCCCACCTGCTGGAGGAGGAACTCGACCGACGAGGGGGGATCGAGGCGTACGCCGCGGCCGTCTACGACCGCGAGACGGACCCCTACACTGTCGCCGACGAGCTCATCCAACCTATCGCCGACTGCGTCGACGAGCGGCGGGAGTAGGCCGATATAACTCTTTTCGCCGGACGGCGACGACCGCGAGGTCAGGGTATAAGTTCGGCCCGAGCGACAGAGAGGGTATGAAGCTCAGTCGCGCACTCGGCGTCGCCGCCGTCGGCGTCGGGGCCACCGCCGTAGTCAACCGGACGCTCAGAAAGCGGGCCGGGGAACTCGACCCCGCACTGCCCGGAGACCAACGGACCTACCGCTGGCGCGGGATGGACGTCGCCTACACGGAGGCGGGGAGTCCGGAGAACCCAGATTTGGTTCTCCTGCACGGCATCAACGCCGCCGGCTCCAGCGGCGAGTTCCGCGAGATCTTCTCGGATCTCGCCGAGGACTACCACGTCGTCGCGCCCGACCTCCCCGGGTTCGGGCGGTCGGACCGCCCGCCGCTGCGGTACTCGGCGGCGCTCTACGAGGACTTCGTCGCCGACTTCGTCGGCGAGTTCGACGACCCGATGGTCGTCGCGTCGTCGCTGACCGCGGCCTACGTCGCCGCCGTCGCCGACGCCGTCGACGTCTCGCGGCTCGTGTTCGTCTGCCCGACGGCGAAGGCCGGTCCCGAACAGAAACAGGCGATCCGAGAGCTGCTGCGTGCGCCGCTCGTCGGCGAGACGGCGTTCAACGCGCTGACGTCGAAACCGGCGATCCGGTACTTCAACGCCGACCACGGCTACTACGACCCCGCCGCGGCGAGCGACGAGTGGACCGACTACGAGTGGCGGACGAGCCACCAGCGGAACGCGCGGTTCGCCCCGGCGTCGTTCGTCAGCGGCTATCTCAACTCCGAGGTCGACCTCGCGGCGACGCTCGGCGAACTGGACGTCCCGGTCACGCTCGTCTGGGGGCGTGAAGCCGACATCACGCCGCTCTCGGACGGACGCGACCTGGCCGACGAGGCCGACGCCCGCCTGGTCGTCTTCGACGACGCGAAACTCCTCCCGCACGTCGAACACGCCGAGGCGTTCGTCGAGACGCTCCGACAGGAACTGACGACCGACACGTCGTAGCCTTCGAACGTCTCGAGCGGTCAGGCGGACCGGACGCCGATCGTCATCGACGCGGCGGTCCACGACAGCGACCCGACCACGACCAGCCAGAGCGTCGACTCGTCGAGCCTCCCCCCGACCGCGACGGCGGCGAACGCGCCGGCACCGACCGCGACGAGAAGGAGGACCAGCAGTCTGTCGTACTTCTCGTCGTACTCCCAGTGGGCGACTCGCGCCCACGTGTTCGTCTCGGGGTCGTCGTCGTACGTCGGCAGTCTGCGTCAGATCCCGTCGTCTGTTCGGACGGCGTGGAAGACGGACTCTGACGAGAGCGAGCACGAGTCCGATCCATCCACCCGCTCTCGCCCCGTCTGTGAACGCCTCGAAGCCACCGAGGAGTGCCGCACTGAGACCGAACAGGAGAGCAGGGAGGACGAGGAGAGCGAGACTCTCTGCGACGTCGAGCGCGACCAATCGCGGTTCGCGCCGGAAAACCGTATCGAGGACCATCGCTACGCCGGGGTTCGTCACCACTGTTCAAAAGAACTCGCCGTCCGATACCGCCGTCGCTCAGCGGAGGCGGAACCGAACCATCCGGTTCTCGCTCGTCGGGTTGACGGCGGCGCCGGGTTCGACCGTCGACCCGACTTCCACGTCGTCGACGACGTCGCCACCGACGACGCCCGTCAGGCGGACGTCCCCGAAGTCGGCGACGACCGTCGCGTAGGGTGCCTGGTCGGCGAAACTCGGCGCGGGGACGTGGACGACGGTGAACGTCTCGACGGTCCCCGTCTCGGGGAGCGGTTCCTCCGAGAGCTCGGGCGACCCGCAGTGCGGACAGACGCGCCGCGGCGGGAGCGATCCGTGTCCCTTCTCGCAGGCGAGGTAGTAACCCTCGCCGTCGCCCAGCGCGTCCAGCCACTCGTCGTAGCCGGCGTCGGTCATCGGTGAACCTCCAGAACGTGGACGACCGCACTCGCGACGGTGCCACCCGCGTTGTGGGTGAGACCGACTTCCGCGTCCGCGACGGCGTCGCTGTTGGGGTGGTCGCCGCGGAGGAGGCGCGTCATCTCGACCAGTTGGCTGCCGCCGGTCGCGCCGACGGGGTGACCTTTCGCCTTCAGCCCCCCCGAGAGGTTGATCGGTCGGTCGCCGTCGACGGTCGTCTCGCCGCGGCGGGCGGCGCCGACCGCTTCGCCCGGTTCGTAGAAGCCGAGCGACTCGAGCGCCATCACCTCGGCGATGGTGAAACAGTCGTGGACCTCTGCGACTTCCACGTCCTGGGGACCCACGCCGGCGTCGTCGTAGGCTTCCTCGGCCGCCTCCGTCGCGGCGGGCGTCCGCGCGAGATGCTCGCGGTCCTGCAGCGCCATCTTGTCCGCCCCTTGTCCCGTCCCGGTGATCGAGACGGGAGCGTCGACGTCGTGCTCCTCGGCGTACTCGTCGCTGACGAGGACGAGCGCGCTCGCGCCGTCGGTGATGGGACAGGCGTCGTACAGGTGGAGCGGCGAAGCGACCGGCGGTGCGTCCAGCGCGTCCTCGAGGGTGATCTCCTTCTGGTACTGCGCGTACTCGTTGTCGAGAGCGTGGCGGTGGTTCTTGACGGCGACGTGCGCGAGGTCCTCGCGCGACCCACCGAACGCCTCGAAGTAGGCCTGTGCCATCAGCGCGTAGGCACCGGGGAACGTCATCCCCGAGCGGACCTCGTGGAGTTCGTCGGCGGCGACGGCGAGCGCCTCCGTCGCGCCGTCGGTGTCCATGTTCGTCATCCGCTCCATCCCGCCGGCGAGCATCACGTCGTTCTCGCCCGAGCGGATGCTCTTGACGGCCTCGCGGACGGCGACGCCCGCGGAGGCACACGCCTCTTCGTAGCGGGTGGCAGGACAAGCGAGTCCGGCCGCCTCGGCCATGAGGGGACCCTGGTGACCCTGCCGCTCGGCGAGGGCACCCATGAAGTTGCCGTAGTTCAGATGTTCGATGTGGTCGCGGGGGACGTCTGCATCTTCACGCGCCGCGAGGGCGGCCTCGGCGAAGAGGTCCCGACCGGTCCGGTCGGGGTGACTCCCGAAGTGCGTGAGGCCGACTCCGGCGACTCGTACGCCAGTCATACACGAACGTCAATGAGGGTGAGCGTGAAAGACTTGCCGGATACGGCGACGGCTGCACCACCTCCTCCCTGCTCGCGAACACGTCGATATTACAGATATTTTTAATATGGACGCTGTCACAGTGTCGTCATGGCCAGGGGAGCGGTCTACGCTGTCGCAGGGGCGAAGGGTGGCGTCGGCAAGACGACGACGAGTCTCAACCTCGGGGCGGCGCTGGCGGCCGCCGGACGCTCGGTGGTCGTCGTCGAACTCGATCTCGCGATGGCGAACGTCGCGGACTTCCTCGCGCTCGACGTCGACCCGGAGACCGACACGACGCTCCACGACGTGCTCGCGGGCGACGCGCCGGTCTCCGAAGCGGTCTACGAGGCCGACGACGGGTTCGCCGTCGTCCCCAGCGGGACCACGCTCGACGGGTTCGCGGGCGTCGACGTCGACCGCGTCGGCGACGTCCTCGCGACGCTCCGCGGACGGTACGACGTGCTGTTGCTCGACACGGGCGCCGGACTGAGCCACGAGACGCTGCTGCCGCTGGCGCTGGCCGCCGAGACGGTGCTCGTCTCCTCGCCGCGGGTCGCCTCCGTCCGCGACGTCGAGAAGACCAAACAGTTGACCGAGCGCGTCGGCGGCACCGTCGCCGGTGCGGTGTTCGTCCGTTCGGGGACGGGGACCTCCCCGCCCGTCGACCGCATCGCGACGTTCCTCGACGTCCCGTTGCTCGGCCACGTGCCGGAGGACGACGCCGTCCCCGCCTCGCAGGACGTCGGTCGCCCCGTCGTCGCACAGTCGCCGGACAGTCCCGCCGCCGAGGCGTATCGGTCGATCGCGCGTCGCCTCGACGACCGCGACGTCGCTGTCCCCGACGAGACGCAAGTCGCCTCGAACGCCGTTCGCGCACGCGCGGAGACGGCGAAACACCGTGGTGGGTTCGTGTTCCCCGGACGCGACGAGTCGGACGACGACTCGACGGCAGAAGGTGACGAGTCAGACGCAATAGACGAGACGGACGCGACAGAGTCGACCGAAGCGACCGCTCGAAGCGAAGCAGAGCCGACCAACGGCGAGAGCGACGAAGACGGGTCTAGTGACGTCGACGAGAGCGACGAGGACGAGAGCGACGAAGACGAATCGACCGCAGTCGAAGCGCCGTCGACGGCCGAGGTGTCGAGACAGGACGACACCGCGGACGCCAGCGGCGAGGAGGGTCGATCGACGTCACCGACCGACCCGACCGCACGCGACCGTGGCGACCGGATCGGCGGTGAAGACGAGAACGAGGAGGGGATCCGCGGACGACTCGGCGCGGTCGTCCGGGCGGTTCGCGGACCGTTCTGAGTTAGCCTTCGCCGACCATCCGGTCTTCGTCCTCCCACTCCTGTTCGCGCAGTTCGTACTTCTGGATCTTTCCGGTCGCCGTCTTCGGCAGTTCGGCGACGAACTCCACCTCGCCGGGCACCTTGTAGGAGGCGATGCGCTCGCGGCAGAACGCCCTGATCTCCTCGCTCGTCACACCGGGGTCGTCCGGGTCGCCGTTGGCCGGGACGAGGAACGCCTTCGGCGTCTCGCCCCACTCGTCGGAAGGAGCCGGGATGACGGCGACGTCGGCGACGGCGTCGTGTTCGAACAGCGTGTCCTCGAGTTCGATGCTGGAGATGTTCTCACCCCCGGAGATGATGATGTCTTTCTTGCGGTCTTGAATGGTGACGAACCCCTTCTCGTCGACGGTGGCCAGATCACCCATGTGGTAGTAACCCTCCAGCCGGTCGTTGAACGCCTCCTCGGTCTCCTCGGGTTTCTCCCAGTAGCCGTCCATCACCTGATTCCCGCGGACGACGATCTCACCGATGGTCTTCCCGTCCGGTTCGACGTCGTCGCCGTCCTCGTCGACGACGCGCACCTCCGTCCCGAGGTAGCCGATCCCCTGCTGTTTCTTCACGGCGAAGCGGTCGTCGGACTCCTGGTCGAAGAACCGCCGCGCGTCGGAGGTGGTGATGAGCGGTCCCGTCTCGGTCGCGCCGTAGACGTGTTTGAGATACCACCCGAACTCGTCCTCGACGGCTCTGATGCTCGCCTCCGGCGGGGCGGCACCGGCCGTCGCGACCCGCACGGGGTTCTCGCCCGTCGTCGCCGGGTCGTGTTCCTCGTAGTACTCCTTGAGCATGTTGAGCACGGTCGGCGCGGCACAGAAGTACGAGACGCCCTCGCTCTGGACGCGGTCGAAGATCTCTCCCGCGTCGATGCCGCGGGTGCAGATGTGTCGCGCACCTGCTCCCGTGACGGCGTAGATGTGACCCCAACCGTTGACGTGGAACATCGGGAGCGTCCACAGGTAGACGTCGTCGTCCCCGATCTCCTGGTGGATGCTGATGAGGTAGGCGTGCAGCGACTCCGTCCGGTGGGTCCGACAGACGCCCTTCGGGTCGCCGGTCGTCCCCGAGGTGTAGTTGATGGTGATGACCTCGTCCTCGGCCATCTCGGGACGGTCGTAGTCGGTCGACTCGGCGACGAGGTCGTCGAACGACTCCCACTCGCCCTCGACGGCGTCGACGTCGTCCGTGATGAACACCTCCGTCGGCACGTCGTCACGGATCTCCTGTATCTTGTCGGCGAACTTGGCGTCGGCGTAGATCGCCTTCACTCTGGCGTCGTTCAGCATGTACTCGAAGTCGCTGGCCACCAGTCGATAGTTCAGCGGCGTGTGGATGGCCCCGATCTGCATCGACCCGTACGCCGCCTCGAGGTGGTAGTGCGTGTTCGGGTCCAACACGGCCACGCGGTCGCCCTTCTCGATACCACGTGCCTGGAGGGCCGCCGAGAAGCCGTCGACTCGCTCGCCGAGTTCGTCGTACGTGTACCGTTCGCCCGTCGTCGCGAGCACCGCCTCTTCGTCACCGTAGTGTCGTCGAGCCCTGTCGAGGAACTCCGTCGTGAGGAGCGGTTTCTCCATACGCATTTCTCAATGAAGGTTCGTGATATAGATTGCGGGATGGTGGCAAAGTACACGTCAATCGGTAGACGACATCCCACTCTGGAGTGCTCCCGGCGCTCGTGGTGTTCCGGACTGGGAAAATATCTCTATATACCGCTCCCCAGGAAACGACATGGTGTTCCGTCCGAATCGTCGCGTATGGGGCTCTCGAAGTACGTCGGACGGACGCCACGGGACTACGAGGGAGAGAAGACCGTCGAACGCGTCGCCTCACATCGCCGCTGGGACGTCGACGTCGAACGACGCGGCGACTGCAGTCACTGCGGAGCAGAGTTGGAGCTCCGGGAGCGACACCTCCTCGTGACGTTGACGGGACGGTCCGGGAACGACGGCGAACGCCACTACCTGTGTGGCCAGTCGTGTCTCGACGAGTGGTTCGACAGTTAAACCACCGGGTAGTATTACAAAGATATATCTCGGTAGGGACGTTGTCCACGGGTAGAGATGACCGACAGGAGGATCCGACCGTGAACGAGCAGTCCGCCGTCTTCGGCGTCGTGCTCGTCACGCTCTTCGGCTTCGCAGCACTGGGCGCGTGGCACGCTCGCGGACGAATCGGCTCCGTCGAGGACTTCATCTCGGCGCGGGACTCCGCGGGGACTCCGACGCTGACGGCGACCGTCGTCGCCTCCAGCATGGGCGCGTGGATCCTGTTCAGTCCCGCGGAGGCCGGGGCCGCCTTCGGTGGCGTCACGGCCGTCGTCGGCTACGCGGTCGGGTCGGCGCTCCCCCTGGCCTGCTACTCGTGGCTCGGCCCGCGCATCAGACGACTCATTCCCGAGGGTCACTCGCTGACGGAGTACGCCCACGCCCGCTACGGCCCCGTGATGTACGTCTACGTCCTCGTCGTCTCCGTCGCCTACATGAGCGTGTTTCTCGCCGCCGAGTTCACCGGCATCGCACTCGTGATGGAACGGCTCGCCGGCGTCCCGGGGTGGCAGACCGCGACGCTGGTCGGCGTGACGGTGCTTTCGTACACGGCCTACGGCGGCCTCCGAGCGAGCATGATGACCGACCGACTGCAGACGCTCGTCGTCCTCCCGCTGCTGTTCGTGGGCGTCGCCGTCGCGCTCGACGCACTCGGCGGACCGACCGCGGCGGCGACGTCGGTCGCGACCACCCGACCCGAACTGCTCTCGCTCGGCTATCTCCCGGGGCTGGAGTTCGGGGCGTACGTCGCCGTCGCGATCCTCGGTGCGGAACTGCTGAACCAGGCGTGGTGGCAGCGCGTCTACGCAGGCCGCGACGACCGGACGGTGGCCCGGTCGTTCCGACTGGCCGCCGTCTGCGTCGTCCCGATGGTGCTTCTCGTCGGCCTGTTCGGGCCGGTCGCGGCGGGTCGGGGGCTCGTCGCCGACCCCGCCGACGCCAGCGTGGCACTCTTCCTGGTCGTCGAGCGCGCCCTGCCCGCGTGGGCGACGCTGGTGTTCGCCCTGCTGGCGCTGTTGCTCGTGATCAGCAGCGCGGACACGCTGTTCAACGCCATCGCGAGCGTCGTCACCGCCGATCTCCCCCGGCTGGTCGACGTCCCGACCGACCGACTGACTGCGGTCGCCCGTCTGTTCACCGGCGTCGTCGCCGCCGTCGCCATCTTCGTCGGCGCGCAGGGGTACAGCGTGCTGACGCTGTTCCTCCTCGCCGACCTCCTGGCGGCGGCGACGTTTGGCCCGCTGCTGCTCGGCCTCTACTCGGAGCGGGCCGGGAGTCGCGGCGTCCTCGCCGCGAGTGCGCTGGGACTCGCCGTCGGGCTGGCTTTCTTCCCGCCTGCACGGGCCGCGCTGCCGACGGTGGGACTCCCCGCCCCCTCCTTCTTCGTCTCGTTCGTCGCCGCGGCGGGCGTCTCCTGCGGCCTCGCGGCGCTCTCGACGCGCGTCGGCGACGACAGATACGACCTCGACCGACTCGCCCGAACCGTCCGCCGGTTCGACGACACGTCACGGACGGTCACCGACGGTGGAGGGGTCGACGGGTCGCAGTCGACCGACGTCGACGACGGAAGGTAGATAACTCGTCGGCGCTCGCCTACTGCTGGACCTGCTTCTGAATCTCCTCGACGATCTCGGGGTTCCGCAGCGTCGTGGTGTCGCCGAGTTCCTCCTCGCCGTTGGCGATCTCCTCGAGCAGGCGACGCATGATCTTCCCCGAGCGCGTCTTGGGGAGTTCGGGGGTGAAGACGACCTGTTCGGGACGGGCGATCGGGCCGATCCCGCCTTCGACGCCCTCGACGATGCGCTCGCGCATCTCGTCGTCGCCGTCGTAGCCGTCCTCGAGGATGACGTAGGCGTAGACGGCCTCGCCCTTCACGTCGTGCTCACCGCCGACGACGGCGGCCTCGGCGACGCCCTCGACGCCGACGATCGCCGACTCGATCTCCATCGTCCCCAGTCGGTGACCGGAGACGTTGATCACGTCGTCGACGCGACCGAGGATGGTGATGTAACCGTCCTCGTCGATCTTCGCGCCGTCCTCGGGGAAGTACACCCAGTCGTCGGGGTCGTCGCTGTCGACGTCCGAGTACTCTCGCCAGTACTCGTCGATGAACCGTTCGTCGTTGTTGTACAGCGTCCGGAGCATCCCCGGCCACGGCTTGTTCACCGTGAGATAGCCCGCTCGGCCCGCCTCGACGGGTTCGCCCTTCGTGTCGACGACCGTCGCGTCGACACCGGGGAGCGGCGGCCCCGCAGAGCCCGGCTTCATCGTGCCGACGCCCGGGAGCGTCGTGATCATCATGCCGCCGGTCTCGGTCTGCCACCACGTGTCGACGACGGGGCACTCCTCCTCGCCGACGTGCTTGTAGTACCACTTCCACGCCCGCGGGTTGATCGGTTCGCCCACAGTACCGAGCAGGCGCAGGCTGGAGAGGTCACGTCGCTCGGGGAACTTGCTCCCCCACTTCATGAACGCGCGGATCGCCGTCGGCGCGGTGTAGAAGATGTCGACGCTGTACTTCTCGACGAGTTCCCAGAGGCGGTCGCGCTCCGGGTAGTCCGGCGTCCCTTCGTACATCAGCGTCGTCGTCCCGAGCGCCAACGGGCCGTAGACGATGTAGGAGTGGCCCGTGATCCACCCGATGTCGGCCGCACACCAGTAGGTGTCTCGCGGTTTCACGTCGAGGACGGCGTGGGCGGTCCACGCCGCGTAGGCGAGATAGCCGCCGGTGGTGTGTTTGACCCCCTTCGGCTGGCCGGTCGTCCCCGAGGTGTACATCAAGAAGAGCATGTCCTCGGCACCGCGCTCGACGGGGTCGACGCGGTTGCCGCTCTGCTCGGCGACGAGTTCGGCGTAGTCGTGTTGGTTCTCGCCCAGTCCGTGGCCGTGACCCGCGTCGCCGAGGCGGTCGACGACGACCGTTTCGACGTCGCGGTCGAGACTCTCCAGCCCCTCGTTGGCCTTCGCGAGGTGGTCGAGCGCGTCGCCGCGGCGGTAGTAGCCGTCACAGGTGACGAGATACGCCGAGTCCGCAGACCGCATCCGAGTCGCCAGCGCCTCCGCGGAGAACCCCGCGAACACCACCGAGTGCGGTGCGCCGATGCGGGCACACGCCAACATGGCGACGGGCAGTTCCGGCACCATCGGCATGTACAGCGTGACGACGTCGTCCTCCTCGACGCCCAGGTCGCGGAGCGCCGCCGCGAACTCGTTCACCTCGCGATAGAGGTCTTGATACGTGTACGTGCGCGTGTCGCCGAGTTCGCCCTCCCACTTGATCGCCACGCGGTTCTTGTCGCCGTTCTCGACGTGGCGGTCGACGCAGTTGTACGCCGCGTTCAGCGTCCCGTCGGCGAACCACTCGTAGAACGGCGGGTTCGAGTCGTCGAGGATCTCCTCGTACCGGGTGTCCCAATCGAGGAGTTTTCCGGCGCGGTCCCAACAGTCGGGCCAGTTCTCTTCGAACTCCTCGTAGATCCCCTCGTCGGTGACGTTCGCCTGCGCGACGAACTCCTCGGAGGGGTCGAACGCCTCCTGCTCTGCGAGTCGTGCTTCGAGTTCTCCGTCACCGTCTGTCATGTGGTATGCTACCGAACACTACACGATAAACCTAGTCCGCCCGCCGCCGGTCCGGACCTCGTTCGCCCGCCGACCCGAAACGCGATACGGCGTTCAGGCCAGTCCGATCTTCTCGCGGTACGCGCCGTACTTCGCCTCGAAGACGTCCATAATCTCGCCCATCGTGGCGTAGGCCTTCACGGCGTCGACGAGGACGGGCATGACGTTCTCCTCGTTCTCGATGGTCTCGCGGAGCTCGTCGAGCGCGGCTTCGACGGCCTCGTCGTCGCGTTCGGCTTTGACCTCGTCGAGACGAGCGAGTTGGCGCTCCTGTACTTCGTCGGAGACGTGCAGCAGGTCGGTCTCCGTGTCCTCGTCGCTACTGTACTTGTTGACGCCGACGACGACCTCCTCGCCCTCCTCGACGCGCTCTTGGTACTCGTAGGAGGCCTCCTGGATCTCGCGGTGGAAGTACCCCTCCTCGATGCCGGCGAGCACGCCGTCGCGGACGGAGCCGTCGCCCATCTCCTTGATCTCCTCGATGTAGGCCATCGTCTCGGCCTCCACCTCGTCGGTGAGCGACTCGACCATGAAACTGCCCGCCAGCGGGTCGACGCTGTCGGCCGCCCCCGACTCCTCGGCGATGATCTGTTGGGTGCGCAGGGCGACGCGGACCGCCTCCTCGCTGGGGAGCGCCATCGCCTCGTCGAAGGAGTTGGTGTGCAGCGACTGGGTGCCGCCGAGGACGCCCGCCAGCGCCTGGATCGTCACCCGGACGACGTTGTTCAGCGGTTGCTGGGCCGTCAGCGACTGTCCCGCCGTCTGGGTGTGGAACTTCAGCTGCTTCGAGCGCTCGTCTTCGGCTCCGTACCACTCGTCCATCACGCGGGCGTAGATGCGTCGGGCCGCGCGGAACTTCGCGACCTCCTCGAAGATGGAGTTGTGCGAGTTGAAGAAGAAGGAGAGCTGCGGGGCGAACTCGTCGACGTCCATCCCCCGCTCGACCGCGTCCTCGACGTAGGCAAAGCTATCAGAAAGGGTAAAGGCGAGCTCCTGTACCGCCGTCGACCCGGCCTCGCGGATGTGGTAGCCGGAGACGGAGATCGGTCGGATGCGCGGTGTCTCCGCGGCGGCGAACTCGACGGTGTCGGTGACTAACTTCAGAGATGGCTCCGGCGGGATGACCCACTCCTTCTGAGCGATGAACTCCTTCAGCATGTCGTTCTGGAAGGTGCCGCCGATCTGCTCGCGCGAGACGCCGCGCTGGTCGGCGAGCGCGACGTACATCGCGTAGACGACGGGCGCGGAGGGGTTGATGGTAAAAGAAGTAGTAACCTCGCCGATGTCGATGCCGTCGAAGAGGATCTCCATGTCGCGGAGCGTGTCGACGGCGACGCCCTCCTTCCCCACTTCGCCGTCCGAGAGCGGGTCGTCGGAGTCTTTCCCCATCAGCGAGGGCATGTCGAACGCCGTCGACAGCCCTGTTTGTCCGTTTTCGACGAGGAAGTGGAAGCGTTCGTTCGTCTCCTCGGCCGTCCCGAACCCGGCGAACTGCCGCATCGTCCACGTCCGCCCGCGGTACATCGTCGGGTAGACGCCGCGGGTGTAGGGGAACTCGCCGGGGAAGCCGAGGTCGTCCTCGTAGTCGAGGTCGGCGACGTCGTTCGGGGTGTAGAGGTCGTCTATCTGGAGGTTCGAGACAGTGGCGAATCGCTCTTTTCGCTCGCCGTGGCGGTCGAGAAGCGGGTCGCGGGTCTCCGACTCCCACTCGTCTCGGGACTCACGGATCGCCGCGAGGTCGTCCTCGTCGTACATGACGTGTAAGTTTTGCCGGACTATTGATTAAGGATTCGGGTCCGCGGACGACGCCGTCGAGAGTCGCATCACGAGCAGGGAGAAGAGGAGAAGAGCGGTGGAGAACGGAGCTATCGGCGCAGCGAGTAGACGAGTTGGTAGACGACGGTCGAGAGGACGAGTCCGCCGAGGAACACGCCCGCGAGGAGCGCCGGCGTGTTCAGCAGTTGGGCCAGTCGGCCGTCGGTGAGACTCGACGGGAGCAGGTCGGCCGATCCGCCCGTCGCGTCGTCACCCGAGGCGGTCGGCGAGCGCTCGCTCGTCGTGGTGTCGGTTGTGCCATCCGTCTCGGTGGTCTCGTTCGCCTGCACCGATCCCTCCGAGACGGTCACCGTCGTCGCGTCGCTCAGTCCCACGCGTTCGCCGTCGGCGCGGAGTTCGGCGTAGGCGCGGTAGTCGCCGGGTTCGAGGCCGGTCGTCGCGGTGTAGTTCCCCCCTTCCGACGCGGAGGCGTTCACCCGCGTGACGCCGTCGTCGCCGCGGACGACGACCACGACGTCGTCCGCGGCGGGCGCGTCCGCACGCTGGGTCGCGTTCACCGTGAAGGTGGTCGCGGTTCCGTTCTCGGCCCCGGCGTCCGCGGACGCGGTGCTCGCGGAGAGCGAGGTGTCGTAGGCGGTGACGACCAACGGCTTGGCGGCGTCGAAGTTCCCCTCGGCGTCGTGCGTCGCGAGGACGTACTCCCCGGGCGAGCGGTTCGCCGTCGCGAACGTCGCCGGTTCGCCGACGCCGACCGGGTACTCAACGAGGAGCGTCCCGTCGGTGTCGTAGAGGTGGACGTAAGTGGCCGAAGCGTTTCTGACGTCGACGGAGAGTTCGTCGCCGGCGCTCACGCGCGCGGTCTCCGAGACGGTGTAGTTCTCCTCGAAGAGCGTGACTGTCCGCGTCTCCGTCTCGACGGCGTCGTCGACGACGATCGACTGTCCGTCGCCGTCGGCGAGGACGACGCCCAGCGAGAGGGCCGTCAGGGTACACAGCGTCAGCACGAAGACGGCGACTCGTGTCGGCGGTCGGTTCATGGGTCGACCACCTCCAGCGCGCGGTATAGTCTTTTCATTCTCCACGCCGAATCTAGTCTCAATCTGGTATTCTGACTGAGTAATCTGCGAGACAGAGTGGTCAGGAGAACAGAAAGTACTTGGTGCGTTCTCGACTCCGTGGCGACATGCCACACACTCGACGGGACGCCCTCCTCGCCGTCGCCGGCGGTCTGTCGTTCGCCCTCTCCGGCTGCGTCTCCCGTGCTGCCAGCACCGGCGCTCGCGCCTACGACCGGACGACGGGCCCCTACGAACGCGGTCCGCGACAGGGCCGGGCCGACCCGCTGACGCTCGAAGAGACGGTCGTCGTCGACGACCCGGAGCTCGACTATCTCCCCGAGAGGAACGCCGTCCGGTTCCCGTCGCTGGTGAACGAGTCGGGCGTCGTCGCGACCGACACGATGCCGTTCGACCGGTGGTCACAGCTCCAGTGCGCCGAGGCAGCCCTCGATCCGGCGTGGCGCGTCGTCGAGGGACGTCTCGACAGCGACCCCGAACGACTCGGCCGGGGTGTCACTTCGAGCTTTCCGGGAATGGTCGTCGAGTTCTCACACACGACGACCGTCGACGACGAGGGAGCCGTCGTCTCCGCGCCGCCCGTCACCTTCGACCAACTCCTCGATCTCACTCCGAGGTCGGTGACGGCGACCGTCTCACTCGACGGCGAGACGGCGACGCACACGGTTCCGGTGCAGGTCATCGGGGTACGGACGCCGGAGGGACAGGAGTTCGACCTCGACCTCGAACAGCGAGAGATCGAGGTCGCATCGGAGAACGAGACGGAGCGAGCGGGTGGTTCGGAGTCGTCTGCACAGACAGTTCGAGGGCGCGCACCAGTCGTCACCGCCGAGAACCCGACCGTGGTGCACCGTTCGGCAGTCAGTTTCGACGGCGGCGAGACGACGCTCCGGTCGTGGGCCGAAGACGAGTGCGTCGACGTCGCCCTCGACGCCGCGCGAGCGGTGGTCGGCCAGCGACTCGGGGGGACCGACGGCGTCGTCTGGGGCACGACTGCAGCGGGTATCCAGGTCGAACTCGTCCGGGGAGTCGACCGAAACGGAACCGTCGTCTCGGAACCGGCGCACGAGGTGCAGGACGTGCTGGACGTGACGCCGAGCGCGGTACGAGTTCCGGTACGGTTCGCTGGCGGTAACGAGGAACTGGCCGAGCGAGAAGAGACGTTCACGGTTCCGGTGCGAGTACAGACCCGCATCGCCACGGCGTCGTGGGTCTGAGGGTCAGCCGAAGTTCTCGACTTTCGTGCCGTCGACGTCGCCGCCGGCGGCCTCCAGCGCCTCTAGCGCCTCGTCGACGAAGGCGGCGAAGCCGTAGACGAACACCTGCTCACCCTCTGCACCCGTGACCGCCTCGGCGACGGCGTCGGTGATGTCGCCGTCGGTGACGACGACGTCGGCGTCGGCGGCTTCGAGCGCCGTGAGTCGCTCCTCGTGGGCCGGGTCGCCGTCTTTGTAGACGACGGCCGCCTCGTGACCGTCGGCGAGCGCACGCTCTGCGATGGCGACGGCGGGACCGACGCCCGGGCCGCCCGCGAGGACGACGACGCGGGACTCGCCCTCGTAGTGGTCCGACCCGTAGGGACCGGACATCGCCACCTCGTCGCCCTCGCCGAGGTCGGCGAGGAACTCGCTGAACGGTCCGCCTTCCTCGGAGTCGATGCCGACGGTGACCTCGAAGGTGTCCGAGACGTCCGGCGATGAGAGCGTGTAGAAGCGAGCGTACCCTTCGCCGTCGATGGTGGCGGAGAGTTTGACGAACTGACCGGGTTCGGCGTCGAACCCCTGGGGCGACTCGAACTCGATGGCGACGGTGTCGGGCCCGACGGGGTTGGCGGCAGTGACAGTGACGGTAGCGTCCATACGCCGACCTTCTCGCGGGTGACCAAAGGGCCTTCTCATCGCGTGTCGGCGTGGCACGTCACGGTCTGGCAGGCACGTCACAGAACTGACCGTTCGTCCACCGGCAGGCGACCGGCTTTTTCAGAAGGCTTTTCATCCGACAAGGGGTACCTCCGAGACACATGCCTGCGGACTTCAACTGGGCCATCGGCGGGGAAGCCGGCGATGGAATCGACTCCACAGGGAAGATCTTCGCTCAGGCACTTTCGAGGGCTGGCCGGCACGTGTTCACGTCGAAGGACTTCGCCTCCCGTATCCGCGGCGGATACACGGCGTACAAAGTCCGCACGTCCGTCGACCAGGTCCAAAGTGTCGTGGACCGACTCGACGTTCTCATCGCGCTGACACCGCGTACCATCGAAGAGAACCTCGACGAGCTGCACGAGGGTAGCGTCATCATCTACGACGGTGAGCGCACTTCGATGCAGAACGTCGAGATCCCCGAGGGGATGATCGGGCTGGACGTCCCCCTCAAGAGCCTTGCCGAGGAGGCCGGTGGTGCCATCATGCGCAACGTCGTCGCCCTCGGTGCGGCCTGTGAGGTGACAGACTTCCCCATCGAGAACCTCGACAGCGCACTCGAGAAGCGCTTCGGGAGCAAGGGACAGAAACTCGTCGACAACAACAAAGAGGCTGCTCGCGCGGGGCAGAACTACGTCGCCGACGAGTTCGACCACGAGTTCGACTACGACCTCGAGACGACCGACAACGACTACGTCCTCCTGAACGGCGACGAGGCCATCGGGATGGGCGCCATCGCCGCCGGCTGTCGGTTCTACGCCGGCTACCCGATCACGCCCGCGACGAACGTGATGGAGTACCTGACGGGTCGGATCGAGCAGTACGGCGGTCACGTCATCCAGGCCGAGGACGAACTCTCCGCCATCAACATCGCGCTCGGTGCCGCACGCGCCGGTGCGCGGTCGATGACGGCGACGTCCGGCCCGGGGATCGACCTCATGGCCGAGACGTTCGGCCTCATCGCGACGTCGGAGACCCCGCTCGTCATCTGTGACGTCATGCGCTCGGGCCCCTCGACGGGGATGCCGACGAAACAGGAGCAGGGCGACCTCAACATGGCGCTGTTCGGCGGCCACGGCGAGATTCCGCGGTTCGTCCTCGCGCCGACCTCGGTCTCGGAGTGCTTCTGGAAGACCGTCGAGGCGTTCAACCTCGCCGAGAAGTACCAGACGCCGGTCTACATCCTCTCGGACCTCGCGATGGCGGTCACCGAGCAGACGTTCCCGCCGGAGGCGTTCGACATGGACGCAGTCGAGATCGAACGCGGCAACGTCGTCGACGACGACACCATCGACGAGTGGCAGAACGAGAAGGGGCAGTTCCAACCGCACGCGCTCGCAGAGGACGGTATCAGCCCGCGTGCCTTCCCCGGCACGTCGGGCGGGGCCCACATGAGTACGGGTCTCGAACACGACGAACTCGGTCGTCGGACCGAAGACACCGAGATGCGCGTCAAACAGGTCGACAAGCGCAACAAGAAGGTCGAGACGGCGAAGGAACGTGAGGACTGGAGCCCGCGCGAGTTCGGCAACCCCGACTCCGACCAGCTCGTCATCACGTGGGGGTCCAACGAGGGGACCATCGTGGAGGCGATGGGGTTCTTAGAGGAGGAGGGCGTCGACATCCGTCTCCTCTCGGTACCGTATCTCTTCCCGCGTCCCGACCTCTCCGAGGAGATCAACGACGCCGACGACGTCGTCGTCGTCGAGTGTAACGAGAGCGGACAGTTCGCGGACGTCCTCGAACACGACGCCCTGCGTCGCGTCAAGCGCGTGAACAAGTACAACGGCGTGCAGTTCAAGGCCGACGAACTCGCAGAGAACATCAAGGAGACGCTCCAAGCATGAGCTCGGAAGTCAGATTCACCGATTTCAAATCGGACAAGCAGCCGACGTGGTGCCCCGGATGTGGGGACTTCGGCACGATGAACGGGATGATGAAGGCGCTCGCCGAGACCGGCAACGACCCCGACAACACGTTTGTCGTGGCCGGGATCGGCTGTTCCGGCAAGATCGGGACCTACATGCACTCCTACGCGCTTCACGGCGTCCACGGGCGTGCGCTCCCGGTCGGTACGGGCGTCAAACTCGCCAACCCCGACCTCGAAGTGATGGTCGCCGGTGGCGACGGTGACGGCTACTCCATCGGTGCCGGACACTTCGTCCACGCCGTTCGCCGCAACGTCGACATGACCTACGTCGTCATGGACAACCGGATCTACGGCCTCACGAAGGGGCAGGCCTCGCCGACCTCGCGCGAGGACTTCCAGACGTCGACGACGCCGGAAGGCCCCAAACAGCCGCCGGTCAACCCGATGGCGCTCGCGCTGGCCGCCGGCGCGACGTTCATCGCCCAGTCGTTCTCCTCGGACGCCCTGCGTCACCAGGAGATCATCCAGAAGGCGATCGAACACGACGGGTTCGGCTTCGTCAACACGTTCAGTCCGTGTGTGACGTTCAACGATGTCGACACCTACGACTACTTCCGCGACTCGCTCGTGGATCTGCAGGAGACGGACCACGACTCCTCGGACTTCGACGCCGCCAAGGACAAGATTCTGGACTCCTCGAAGGAGTACATGGGCGTCATCTACCAAGAGGAGGACTCGGTCTCCTACGAACAGCAGCACGGCGTGACCGAGAACATGTCGGAGATCCCGGACGGCGCGCCCGAGGACGCGATGGATCTCGTCCGCGAGTTCTACTAACCGACCTTTTTCTCCGGGGGTCCTCAGAAACGCCAGGCGTTTCTGGGATCACGAGACGGCAGAGCCGTCTCGAACGACATCAGCCGCCTTCGGCGGTCACGAGACGCTTCGCGTCTCGCGAGCCAACCAGAACGCTCCGCGTTCTGGTGACGGCCTCAACCCCCGGTAAAAAGCTCTCTTTGCGGTTTCACCGCGAAGGCTTGGAAGACACTTCGTGTCTTCCCGTGGAGCAAAAAGGCCGCGAGGCTCGCTTCACTCGCCTCGCGGTACAACACGCTGGAGAGCGACGGCAAACCGCAGAGCGGCGCACAGTCTGACGTCGGTATTCATCTCCTCGGAACAACTGTCACCGCCATTCCGACAAAGAGGAGAATCAGCGCGAACTCGACGCCGAGCAGCGGCAGCGCGCGCACGTAGCCGTCTCCGAACCCGTCGCCAAACCCTTTGCCGAAGATGAAGCCGAAGGTGAGCGCGGTGGAACCGAACGCAACCACCGACGTCACTGATCCGGCGGCCAACGTCCACCCCGTCGACCGTCGGCGTTGCAGATCCGAAATCCCTGCTCCACGGAGACGGAAGAGTAGCCAGAGGGCCAGCGGAAGTGAAAACAGGGTCAAGAGGAGGCCGAGACCGGGACCGGGTGGAGTACTCATCGGTCGAGGTTACGTGGCGTCAGTTGTAGGTTTTCTGCCACCACGGTGAGCGCGTTACGACCGACTGCAGCGTCGACACGAAGAGGACGACGCTCGCGAACTCGACGGTGACGAGGGGGAGTGCGGGACCGTAGCCGTCGCCGAAGGTGTTCGACCATCCGAACCCAGAGAGGAAGCCGTAGAGGAGCAGTCCGTGTCCCAGAATTAGACTCACAGCGACCAGTCCGGCGAGACTCACCACGAGTCGACGCCGGCTGTATCTCCACTTCCGGCGTCGGATTCGGACGTACCACGGGAGGGCCAACGTGAGACAGAGACTCGCGAGAGCCACGTGTATCACGAGGGAGGGTGGCGTCGTCATACGACGATTGCGCTCGAATCCTTTATGTATCTCTTGTCTGTCATGCTGCCGACTCCCGCTGTCTCGATGCAGCGAACACCTCGTTTCGAGTTCTGATTTCGACGATAGCGCTCTTCAACCAGCGAACGGAACGACTTCACTCATCGTCTGTAGATATTGTTCTTCTTTCCATTACTATTAATAGTAACTCTTTTACCTGTGAGACAGTTGTCTCGTGGTACTCGCTCACACCGAACGTGGGTGATGATTCCACATGAATCTCAACAGACGAAACTTCGTGAAAGCTGTCGCAGGCGCCGGACTGTCGCTCTCGGTCGTCGGGACTGCCTCCGCCGAGTCGCGGGCGCGGTACGTCGCCACCGGTGGAAGCAACGTCGCACAGAAGATCGAGCGTGCGGGTTACGACGTCGTCACCGAACTCGCCGGCGGTCGGGTCGTCGTCGTCGACGGCGACGAGGGCGTCGCCGCCGTCGACGGCGTGAAGTCGGCAGTACCGGACCTGAAACTCGCACTCGACGGCCCGGTCCGACAGGCGGCCGCCGAGACGACAGACGAGGAGTTGTACGACCTCCAGTGGGACAAGCAGACGACGAACGTCCCCGAGGCACACGAGACGGCGACCGGTTCGGGGTCGTCCGTCGCCGTCATCGACACCGGCGTCGACGTCGACCATCCCGACCTCGAACCGAACCTGAACCTGGCTGCCAGTCGCCTGTTCCGCGAAGGGAAAGTGCTCGACGGCGAGGACGAGATCGTCCTCCCGAGCGGCGAGCGGACGACTCGGCACGTCGTCGACGACGTCGCGGGTCACGGCTCGCACGTCTCCGGGATCGCCGCGGGCAGCAACGACGGGACGACCGGTATCGTCGGCACCGCCCCCGACGCCGAACTCGTCGGTCTGCGCGTGTTCTACTACGCGACGTACGAGAACGCGGACGGCGAGGAGGTGTTCGGGATGGTGACGACGACCGCCGACATCCTCGCCGCCATCGACTACGCCGCGAACCTCGGCGTCGACGCGATGAACATGAGCATCGGGACGCCACCGCAACCCCCACAGAACAACAGTGAAGGGTATCGCGTCGCCTACCGGACGGTCATCAGCGAAGCCAACAACCAGGGGAGCGTGGTCGTCGTCAGCGCCGGTAACTCCAGTGCCGATCTACAGCACGGGGGGACGTTCACGACGCCGAACAGCGTCAGCGGGGCGCTGAGCGTCAGCGCCACCGGCCCGAACGACGAGCTCGTCTTCTATTCGAACTACGGCACGAACGAGATCGCCGTGGGTGCGCCGGGTGGCGGCTACGAGACGCTAGAGAAGACGCTTGACACGGACGCCGACAGCGACGGCGACCCCGCGTGGCCGTATCCGACCAACCTCGTCCTCTCGTCGGTGCCGCCCGAACTCTACGGGGGAGATGCGTACGCCTACTTCGCCGGGACGTCGATGGCGGCACCGCAGGTGACTGGCGTCGCGGCGCTTGTTCGTGAGGCGGCCCCCGACGCGAACGTCGACCAGGTCGAACAGGCGATCCAGCAGGGTGCGACCGGTGCGAACGGACGGGGAAGTACCGAAGTCGGTGCGGGTGTGCTCGACGCCGCGGGCGCACTCGACAGTCTCTGATCCGTCGTCGGACGCCGCTCTCCACGTCTTCGGTCACGGCTCCCCGTGTTCGGCCCGTCCGACGTCCGACCAGTCGACGGGAAGCCGCGACGCCGGTCACCCGTCGTCGTCGCCGACCGGTTCGACCGTCAACCGATACTGCGTCTCGCAGTCGAGACACCTCGCCTCGGGCTGCTCGATGAGTGCGGTGACGAGTACTTCGCCGTACTCGCAGTTCGGACAGTCGTAGGTGAGCGAGTCACCAGCGATGCGGTGTGCCAGCGCGTTCGTGTTCTCGGGAGTCAGGGTTTCCATGTGTGCTCCTCGTTTGGGGGGTGTTCACGATCGTTCGGTGAACGGTCTGGGCGAACTGGTTCAGTCCGTCGGCTGTGTCGACTCTCGGTCTTCGAGGGCGAGGAGTCGCTCGATGTCTTCGCTGTCGAGGACGTCGACGAGACTCTCTCCCTCCTTCACTCGTTTCTGCTCGTCGTCGGTCAGAAACTCCTCGTGACCGTGTTCGGCGAGACGTTCAGCGAGCGTCTGTTCGAGGTCGTCGGGATCGTAACCGGAGATCGGCATACCGGCAATACGATCCGTGTTACCTTATACCACTAGCCATCGGCTCTCGACTCTCGGTATCGCAGTCGGCGTGTCGTCAGAACTGAAAGGCGGAACGGACCACCCAACGTGCGTAAATCGAATAGTGCGATATCAAAATAGAACAGCTGAAGTTAGGCACGTCAGAAATAATCGGTTGGATAAGCCTCAGAATTATACCTTGAACTCCAGAAAGTACTTCCAAGTGATAATCTAAGGAAGTGTAATGACCCTTAGCCCTTCCAGACGGAACTTCCTACGAAGCCTCAGTACTATTTCAGTTGCGGGTTTAGCGGGATGCTCCACACTTGAGATTGGCGAAGACAGCGGTCTTGTAGTAGGCGACATTTCTATTCGGAACGCTCACCCGAATGAGCATACGGTCAGAGTTGAACTCAAGCGTGATAGTGAAATTATCCATGAAACGACAGTCACGGTCGGCGGCGATGGTGGAGTAGAGCGAATTGGAGTATCGTGGCCCTCTACACCTGCTGTATATACGCTCCAGTATGTTGTTTTTGGACCAAACGAGGAGCCCGACATTCGCACGCAAATGTTAACAGCAGATGACAAACAAACCAAGGGCCACGACTGTACTGTTGCGGTTATCACCATAGGGTTCCCAGATGAAAGTCATCCCTATGTGACCGTTGGCACACCGGACTCGTTAGGAGGAAACTGCCCCGAGTAAGAATGAATCTACTACTGAGTTCGACTGCGACGGACGTGACGCGGTGGTCGAGTGTCCAGCCGGTGCCGGACTCAGCGCTGTCGCTCGAACCGGTACGTCAGCACCTCGTCGCTGTCGTCCCACTCGAAATCGCCTCGGTGGACGCGCTCCATCCGCTCTTTGTACGCCGCCAGCGACTCTGACCCCTCTCTCCGTGCGTCCTCGTCGGTGAACTCACCGAGCGTTCGCCGTTCGACGCTCGCCACCTCGAACGTCTCGCCTTCGATAGTGAAGACGTCTCCCTCCTCGGCGTAGCGGTTGCTCGCACCGCGGGTGAGTTGCGTGATATCGCCCTCCAGTACGGACTGTTTCACGCGTGCGTTCGGGAGCAGGCTGTCGACGTCGATCTCGGTCATACCGTCTCTCGGGACGGACGAGACAAAAAGGTCACCTCGCCGGCGATCCCGAGGCGAAGAGCGGGTGAATCTCACGGGTTTCGTTCAGCAACAAAAGGCCCACGCCTCCGGAGAACTCGTCTGTCAACCACCCTTTTAGACGGCTTCGACACCAAGATAGGGGTATGCCAGCGACAGGCGACAGCGCACCTGACTTCACGAACAAGGTCGCGAACGGAGACGTCGAGGAGTTCACCCTCTCGGAGCACACCGGTGACGGGCCGGTCGTCCTGGCGTTCTTCCCCGGTGCGTTCACGCCGCCGTGCTCGAACGAGATGGTCGCCCTCGAGGATCATCTCGACGAGTTCGAAGACGCCGGCGCGTCGGTGTACGGGGTGAGCGCCGACTCGCCGTTCAGTCTCAACGCGTTCCGCGACGAACACGACCTCTCGTTCCCGCTCGTCAGCGACATGAGCCGCGAGACCATCGGAGCGTACGAACTGGAGACCGACATCGCGGACCTGGGACTGTACGGCGTCGCCAACCGCGCCGTCTACGTCCTCGACGACGACGGCACCGTCACCTACGAGTGGGTCGCCGACAGCCCGGAGAACGAACCGGACTACGACGAACTCGTCGACGCCGTCCAGTCGGCGTAACCCACTACTTTCGGGCTCGCGACCGACGGTCACCGATACTCCGTCTTTCTCCAACCGATCCGGCGAGCGACAGCGACCACTCTCCCGTGTCGGTTCCCGTTTTCGCCCGGAGCGTAACCGTCGACAGCTCCAGTCGTTCCGGCGGCGGTTCTCTGGTTCCGATCGGTGTCGGTACGCGGCGGCTCAGTCCATCGGGTTGCGAATCAGCTGGCCGTGTTCTACCTTCATACACCGGTCGTAGACGACGTCGAGACCCGCCGCCTCCGCCTCGCGTGCTGCCTCGTCGTTCCGAGTTCCGGGCTGCATCCAGACCGCCTCGACGTCGTTACGGGCGAGCGCCTGCTCGACGATCTCCGGGGCCTCCTCGCTCGGCCGAAAGATCTCGACGACGTCGACGGCCTCCGAGACGGCGGCGAGCGAGTCGGCCGCCGACTCGCCGAGTATCTCGTCTGCGTTCGGGTTGACCGGTCGAAGCTCGTACCCGTGACGCTGGAGATACGCCGGCACGATGTGAGACGCTTTCTCGTACGACGTCGACGCGCCGACCACTGCGACCCGGTCGTACCCCAGAATCCGACGGAGTCCGTCGGCGTCTTCGATTGGCAGACAGTCGAATCGAGGAGGGAGAAAATCAGTGTACCGTCAGATCGGACGAACCACACTCGAGGACGCCTACACCGCTGCTCCGAGAGGACGTACAACCCTATTTGCTATCGCAGCTATTGGTTTATCGGGTGTTACCTGTCTCGTGGTACCTGTTTCGTGGTACCACGCCGGAAGCGGCAGGATACTACCCGGTCGCAACCCCTTTTCGGCTTACGTCCCTCCTGTCGTGTATGTCGCAACGAGAACTCTCGGCCGACACCGTCGAGCGCGCGAACGGGATGCCGATGCTCGGCCTCGGAACGTGGGAGAACACCGAGGACGGCCAGTGTGCGGAGTCCGTACAGACCGCACTAGAGATGGGTTACCGTCACATCGACACCGCGCAGGCGTATGGCAACGAGGAGCAGGTCGGCGAGGGGATCGCCGCCGCCGACGTCGACCGGGAGGAGATCTTCCTCGCGACGAAGGTCTGGATCGACCATCTCGACCACGACGGCGTCGTCGAGACGACGAAGGAGAGTCTCGACAAACTCGGCGTCGACAAGGTCGACCTCCTCTACGTCCACTGGCCGTCGCGGACGTACGACCCCGAGGAGACGCTCGGCGCGTTCAACGAACTCGTCGACGAGGGGCTCGTCGACCGGATCGGTATCAGCAACTTCCAGCCCGAACAGATGGAAGAGGCCGTCGACGTCTCCGAGGAACCGATCTTCGCCAACCAGGTCGAACTCCACCCGCTGCTTCCGCAGGATGAGATCCGCGCGAAGGCCGACGAGCTCGACATCGAGGTCGTCGCGTACTCGCCGCTCGCCCGCGGAGAGATCTTCGAGAACGAGACCATCCATGAGGTCGCCGAGAAACACGACGCCAGCGCCGCACAGGTGAGTCTGGCGTGGCTCCGTGAGAAGGGCGTCACCGCCATCCCGAAGGCGACGAGCGAGGACCACATCCACAACAACTGGGAGTCGCTCGCGGTCGACCTCGACGACGAAGACATCGAGAAGATCGACGCGATCGACGAGACCAACCGTCGCGTCGACCCCGACTTCGCTCCCTGGTAGCGCGACGCGCCGACGAACACGACCGCTCTTTCGTTTCGGAAAAGCATACATTTACGTTATCCGACCAGACACTCCTGGTCGATGGAGTCGACACGGCCGGGCATCCTCGGTGCGATCCGGATCGATCTCGCACGTCTCCACGCGACGTGGATGGAGCTACTCTTCCCGCGACAGCTCGATCCGAGTCGCGTGCTGGGGAAGTGGCACCCCGAGACGACAGCGGAGAAGACGGGCTACGTCGGCTGGGCGACGATCGGCCTCCCGCTCGTCGTCTTCGGTTATCCGCTGCTCCTCGCGGGGATGCTGATACGGTTCCACGCGCGCCGCCTCGACAGCGCCGGCGCGCGTCTCGGCGTCCTCGGCGTCGGGCTCCTCTCGCTGGTCGTCTGGGGTGGACTCACCGTGATCGCTCACCTGCGGTTCTCACAGAGCGGCTTTCTGGCGGTGTTCGCCGCGAGCGTCGTCGCCACGGTGGCGGCCGCACTCGCCGTCGTCTTCGGCCGGGTCGGCGGTCGAGCCACGAGCGTGCTCCTCGCGTATCCGACCGGGACGACAGCACTGTTCCTCCCACCAGTAGTCGCCGCACTCTACTCCCCGTCGGTGGCGAGTGTGATCTTCCCGAACAGCCAGTCGCTGGCTGTCTGGCTCCTCGACACCGTGCTCTCCGTCGGCGGGTTCGACGTCCTGCTCCGCCAGCGGTTCGATCTCCGGGGCGTCGCCTACGTCGCGATGTGGTTCGGGCTCGCCGTCCCGCTGGGGTGGCTGTTCGGCGTCGTCGTCACGCTCGCAGACGTGGTTCGCCCGCGAACCGGCCGGCTCTGACGGGAGCGACAGGCTCTGCCCGCACAAGGCTTACTCTCGTTGCTCGTCATCGTCGGCGGAACTGTCACCAGCCGATGCCACAGGGCGTAAGCATCGGCGTCAGCGTCGGCATTGCGCTGTTCGGCGTGCTCGCGCTCGTCGTCGGCATCAAACACGGCGAGTACCGCGCGACTCGCTGAACTGCCTCGTCGACGACACATCGACGGTGTCACCGACGCCGTCGCTGCAGCCGACGGACGGCGTCGACGAGTTCCTCCGGCCGCCTCGACCCGACGACGAGCCGTCGGGTCTCACCGTAGACGAGTTCGACGCCTTCCTCGCCGCCGACGTTGTACGACCGGGGCGAACCGAGTCCGACGTGGACTCCCCAGCGACCGAGCGGCGTCGCCGGACGGTAGACGTGACGCTCGACGTGTCGGATCTCGTCGAGAGAGATCCGCTTCCGGCGCGTGAACGGGGGGAAACTGACGGTCACTTCCTCGTCGGTCACCTCGGTCGTCAACCGCGTCGCTCCGAAACCGGCGACGAGTACGACTGCGACGGCGACACAGAGTAGTCGTGTGGCGAGCGTCTGTGCCTCGCTCACGCCGAACGCGAGAAAGACGGACGCCGTCGCGACGACGAGAAGCCAGAGCGACGGCTGGCGGAACCGCTGCACTTCCCGGTACACCGTCTCCGACGTCACGTGTTAACAGAGGTCACCGACCGGCAAAAGCCGCGCGGACGTACAGTCGGCCGCTCACTGGTCGACGACGTCGTCGAGCGTCTCGTCGCTCATCCGCGCGGTGACGCTGACGCCGATCAGACTGACGACGAGCCCGGAGACGACGAAGACGGCGAGCCGTTCGGTCGGCGAGAGGACGAGTCCGTTCGGCAGTCGGAGCTGTGCCAGGACCGACTCCTGTTCGAGGAAGTACCCCGAGAACCCGCGGACGACCAGGCCGACCGCGACGACGCCGAACGGGAGATTGAGGTAGGGAGCTCTCGCGCCCTCCGACTGGATGAACTCGTCGAGCAGTCGTCCCGTGCTCGCAGTGAGGGCGGCGAGCGCTAGCCACGGGACGCTCCGGTACGCGAACAGGAGCACCTGAACGTACTCGGCGTCGATCCCTACCCCCTGGGCGGCGAGCGCGCCGAGGAAGACGCCGACGAGCGCCAGCCCCGCCGCGACGACGTAGGTGACGATCGACACCTGACCCGAGTAGAGCGCGTCTCGGCCGCGTTCGACGGCCGTCGCGAGCCGGTCGTCGATCGCCAGTCCCTTGTAGAGGAGGACGGCCCCGAGCAGCGACGCGAGCGCCGCGAGCGCGACCTCCGGGCCGAACTGTAGGAGGAGCAGCGGCAGGAGTAAGAGACCGATGCCGAGCGGGACCAGTACGGTCGAGCGGAGCTCTTCGTCGCCGAGAAACTGCTTCAGCAAGTAGTAGGTCGACTCGATGTCGTGCGCCTGCCGGACGACGACGCGGTCGACCGAGTCGACGGTGAGTCGACTCTCCACGATGGGGACCACCCGTTCGTCCTGTGCGCTGTCGATGACGACGATCGCCGAGTCGAGATCGTACGTCTCGACGAGCTGGTCCAGCTGGCCGGCGACTGATCGGTCCGTGCCGACGAGCGAGTCACCGACCCCGCCGACGACGGCGACGACGGCGTCCTCCTGTTCGTCTCGGAGGTCGCGTGCGACGCGGAGCGACTCGAGCAGACAGTTGACGCTCGAATCCTCCGGATCTGCTAGCCCGACGTCCGTCACCAGTGCGTGGACCGCCTCCCACCCCGCGACCGGCAGTTCGAGGCCGGTCTTCTGACTGATGTCGTTCGATCGGTCGACACAGACGACCAGCGTGGTCACGTCTGTGGCGTGGTCGGCACGTGTGAAAACCCTCCCGGTCGGTTCACAGGCGGAAGTCGAACCCGTCGTCCGGGCGCACGGCGCTCGCGACGCCGGCACCGAGCGCGAAGGCGACGGTCGCAGCGCCGCCGCGGAGCCGATCGGTCAACCCCCGCTGTGGTTCGAACGCCGAGACCGACACCTCCTCGCCGAGCAGCTCCTCGACTCGCCGCTCGACGTCGTCGCGCGTTCCGAGCTGGTCGACCAGTCCGAGTTCGAGCGCCTCCTCACCGAGGTAGACGCGCGCCTCCGTATCGCGGATCGCCGCGGGGTCCATGTCGCGTCCCTCCGCGACGCGCTCGACGAAGTTCTCGTAGTAGTCGTCGATGATCCCCTGGAGATACGCCCGTTCGTCCTCGGAGAGTTCCTTCAGCGGCTGACCCGCATCCTTGTACTTCCCGGCGGCGAACCGTTCGTAGGACACGCCCAGTTGGTCTGCGAGCTCCGAGACGTTCGGGCGCGAGCCGATGACGCCGATACTGCCGACGATGCTCGCGTCGCGCGCCCACAGTTCGTCACAGCCGCTGGCGATCCAGTAGCCGCCGCTCGCACAGACGTCCGTCGTGTACGCGATCGTCGGGCCGTCGAACGCCGCCGCGGCGTGTCGGATGTCGTCGCTCGGGACGACCGCCCCACCCGGCGTGTCGAGTTTGACGAGTAGCGCCTCCGCGTGAGGGTCGTCGTCGGCCGACTCGACGAGGTCGACGACCTCGTCCGCGCTCGCGCCGCCAGGACGCGTCGGGAACGACCCGGGACTCCCGTCGCGGGAGATCGGCCCCTCGACGGCGACTTCGGCGACGTTGTAGTCCGGGAATCGCTGGCTGGCGATCCGACTCCCGAGTCTGACGCCGTAGAGGACGGTCCCGACGACCAAGAGGACGCCGAACAGCTCGGCCAGATCGGTCGGGAAGCCGACGAACAGCACCCAGCCGACGACGCCCGCGACGACCGCCGCCGCGAGGACGACCAGCACTCTCCCGACGCGCGTCGCTCCGTCAGCCACGACAGCTCACCTGTGTACTCATGGCTACCGCTCGGGGCGCGGGCGGTATAAAACTAAAAGCGAGAGACGAAAACGTCGAACTTAGAGCAGCCCCGTCTTCTGGAGCTTCATCAGGTCCTCGGTGTCGAGGGTTTCGCCTTCCTTGAACTTCTGGTAGATCTCTTCGGCCTCGGCCTTGGCCTCTTCGCGCTTCTCGGCGCGCTCGTCCTTCCGCTCTTCTTCCTCCTGCTTGTCGAGTTCGCGGAGGCGCTTCTGGACGCGGACGAAGTCCTCGTGGTGGCGGTCGGCGGCTTCCTGTGCCTGCACGAACAGCTCGTGCATCTCGTCGGCCTTGTCACGGATGTCGTCGGCCTCGCGGTAGGCCTCGATCATCTGGTTGTGGTGTTCCTGGGCCTTGTCGGCGAGCTCCGTCACCTTCTGGTGGTGCTGGGACGCCTCCGAACGGACCTCCTCGGCCTCCTCGACGAGCTCCTCGAGTTCACCGCTGTCGTCGACCTTCTCCTTCTTCTGCTGGTACTGCTCGCGCTTGTTCTCGATCTTCTCGATGAGTTCGCGCTCGTCTTCGGTCGAGAGAACCTCGGTCTGCTGGCGGAACTCGAGCTGCTCGATCTCCTCTTTGAGCTCTTCGAGCCCCTTCCCGTCGTCGAGCTCGAGGTCGCCTTTCATCTCCTCGACCTGGTCGAAGAGTTCGTTGGCCTTCGCGTTGAGCTCGTTGCGGCTCTCTTTGTGTTCCTGGACCTGCTCGTTGAGCTCGTCGCGCTTCTCGCGGTGCTCCTGGGCCTCGTCGACCTTTTCGCGCGTCTTGGCGTTCAGGTCGTCGCGCTTGGAGGCGCGCTCGGAGGCCATCTGGTTGAGCTCGTTTCGTCGGTCGCGGAGCTGACCGGCGAGCTTGATGAGTTTTCCTTTAGAACCGCTTTCGAGCTGTTCGTCTGTGAGTTCGACGTTTTTCGACTCGTCGAGTTCCTCGATGTCGAATTCTTCTACTACTGCCATGCTTAATCAAACCTCGATACCATCACCGCTCCGGTGGCGGCGGCTACTCGTCGGAGTGCGACCGGCCGATTATAAGAATTCCCGATCATTCTGCGTGCGATGCCGCCGGAACGCCGGAGGCGCTCTGGTACCCGTACATATACACGACCGACATATAAATACTTCGGTGAGAGCGGTGGGTGAAAATGGCTACCACGCCGCTCGACACGGCCATGTGGGACGTTGACACTATGTCGGTGTGGTATATAAACTCCCGAGCGTCCGTCCCCCCCCCCCCACCAACACGGAACGTCACCCCTTTGCCCACGACCCTCCCTCCTTCGAACATGGAAGAAGTCGTCCACGCGCGCGGACACGAACACGTCTCCGCACAGCACGCGAGTACGTTCGAGGTAACGAGCGACGACTGGCTCACGCCGGCCGGCGACTGTATCCTCGCCGTCGACGCCGACCGCACTCCCGCAGACTTCGACGACGCGTTCGTCGACGCCTGTCGAGACGAGGAGGCGACGATCACTGCCACGTTCGAGGTCGCCGATCTGACGGAGACCGTCGTCGGCCGCGGCCACCCGGAGCTCTCATTCGAGAACGACCGCAGCATGGTCGGCCGCACGAGCGACCACACCGACGACCGGACGTTCATGATCCGGGCCGACGCCGCCGCCGAAGGGTTCGACCGCGAACTCGTCGCCGCGCTCGCCGACGGTGCGGCGCTGACGCTGACCGTCTCGGTCGAGTAACGTCCGCTGACGATCCCTCGCCAGCGCACTTTTGCGGTCGCCGACCGCACACACGGCTATGTCCGAAGAACCCGCCGAGAACATCAGCGGCGGCGTCGGTAGTGGCGGCGTCGACACCGAGTTCGCACCCGAAGACGCCGACAGCCGCGCGGCGGCCGTCGTCGACGCGCTCGGTGAACTGTACTGGCAGAAAGCCTACGGCGGACAGGACGCGTTCACCTGTCTCGTGCGGACGATCCTCAGCCAGAACACGAGCGACAAGGCCAGCCAGCCCGCCCACGACAGCCTGCTGAACCGCTACGGCGGCGGCGACTTCGCGGCGACGCTCGCGGACGCCGAGCAGTCCGAGTTGGCCGAGACCATCCAGTCTGCGGGGTTGTACAACCAGAAGTCCGAGATGATCGTCGGCGCGGCCGAGGAGATCGTCGCGGAGTTCGGCGGAGCCGAGGGGTTCGACGCGTTCGTCCGGGAGGAAGACCCCGAGACGGTCCGGGACCGCCTCCTCGAGATCCACGGCGTCGGCCCGAAGACGGCCGACTGCGTGTTGCTGTTCTCGGGGGGGCGCGGCGGCGTCTTCCCCGTCGACACTCACGTCCACCGCATCGCCCGACGGATGGGGTTGGCTCCGGCGGACGCCGACCACGAGGAAGTGCGGGAACGTCTCGAACGCGACGTCCCACCGGAGAAATGCGGCTTCGGCCACACGGCGATGATCCAGTTCGGACGGGAGTACTGTTCGGCACGGAAGCCGGCCTGCCTCGACGGGCCGGAGGCCTGTCCGCTGTACGACTACTGTGATCGGGTCGGCGTCGACGAGGTCGACGAGACCGTCGTCGACCCCGCGAAAGCCGACTGACCGACCTCAGTCGGAGATCTTCGCCAGCACCGCGTCGGCGCTCGTCAGGTTCGTCGCCAGCGGGACGTCGTGGACGTCGCAGATGCGCAGCAGCGCGGAGATGTCGGGTTCGTGTGGCTGGGCCGTCAGCGGGTCGCGCAGGAAGATGACGGCCTCGCACTCGCCGTCGGCGATCTCCGCGCCGATCTGCATGTCGCCGCCCAGCGGCCCCGACGCCTTGCGTTCGACGTCGAGTCCGGTCGCCTCCATCAGTTTCTTCCCCGTCGTCCCGGTCGCGATGATGTCGAACGCCTCGAGGAGGTGGCTGTGTTCCTGCGCGAACTCCATGAGTTCCGGCTTCTTCTCGTCGTGAGCGATGAGCGCGAGTTTCATGGGAAGTGACTCGCGGTGCGTCGTATTGAAACCCCGTGTGGTCGAACGCCTCGGCGGCGTCCGACGGTTTCACTCAGTCCGACCGGGACGAGCGGGCCTCGCGGATGGTCCCCCCGTCGCGGAGTTTGTCTTCACAGTGAGGACACACGCGGGGGTTCTCGAACCCCTCGGGCGCGAACACGCGTACGTACCGCACCGAGACGTCCGAACCGCAGTTTCGACACGAGCGCATTCACACCACCACCCGACGGTCGGACGTGTCGGTTCGGTGGTCGGAGGCGTCGGTTCGACCGTGGTCCCGTCCGGTCGTCTCCTCGGCGGAAGAGGGGTGAGCGTCCTCGTACCAGGTCCGGACGAGGCGACCCAGTTCGTGACGCGACAGCGGTTTCCGGTAGCCGCGGACGGGACGGGACACCTCGTAGCCGATGCCGCTGCCGGCGGCGTTCGCCTCGGGGTCGTAGTACCGCTCGCTGACCGAGAGGACGAGCTCGTCGTCCGCCCCGGCCGTCGGGTCGACGCGGATCGTGTGTTCCAACCACAGTGGCCGGTGGTTCGGCGTCGACACCGCTCGGTAGGCGGTGAAGACGTGTTCGTCGGCTTCGCGCGCGGTGTGCGTCGGTTCGGCGACGAAACTGGCGCGACGGTGTCGAATGCTGGTTCGGCGCGTCGTTGGGCTTGTCATCTGTGTCGTGTTGTGGGGTCACAGCGGTGTTGTCTAGCTCGTGCAGTTCTCTCACCGGTCGAGAGGGTCGTCGGAGTCGCCCTCCCCAGGTGAACGGTTCGGCGAGAGGACAAAGTCGGTTCTGACCGGTTCGTCAAAACAGGTGACCGACGGTGAACGTCAGTCGCGGGCGGGACCGGCGAGCGTGTTCATCACTGTGTTACCGACCCGCTCGCGCTCGACCAGCCCTTCCGACTCCAGTCGGTCGAGGTGGTGCGACACCGTCCCGGGCGTCCGGTCGATCTCGTCGGCGAGGTCGGACACGGTCACTGGCATCGTCCGGCGGAGCGCGTCGAGGACGGTCGCCGTCGCCTCGTCGGTGTACGCAGCCGCGAGCGTGGTGTCGGCGTCGTCTCCCGACGCGACGTACCGTTGCTTGCCGTGCACCGCCTCGCTCGTCACGAGTCCGGCGTCTTCGAGCACGCGCAGGTGGTAGCGCACCGTCGAACGTGGGATCGACGTCCGCTCGACGAGTCGCGCGACGTACGTCCCGGGTGCCCGTTCGACGGTCTCGTAGATGCGTCGTCGCGTGTCGTTCGCGAGCGGGTCGGCCTCGCTCGACTGGACGGCACCCTGCTGGACGGACACGGCGACCGGCCTCAGCGCGTGCCGAACCGGGGCGACGACGTCGGACGTCGTCGACATCAGCGGCGTCGTGGCGAGCATCGACCCGGTCCAGTCGCCGGCCGCCTGTAGGTCGACTACCTCCGTGTCGACGTCGTGGTCGACGTCCGGAGACGCGGAGGCGGCGTGCGGTTCGAGCGCGAACAGCAACGGGCAGGAGCCGAGGACGAGAAGAGTCACGCTCACGACGGCGGCGAGTTCGAGACGTCTGGTCATGGTGGGGGGTTCGACGCGTCCGAGACGCGGCGGTTCGGTCTGTCCGTTCGGGGGTCACGTAGAAAGGTCTCGTGGTTCAGTTCCCGTACCGGAGTGTCAGCCGACCGAGTTCCCGTTCGCGACTCGGGGACAGCAGCGACGACCGGCCCGCAGACTGAAGCGGCAGGCGGGCGAACGCCGGGACATGTCGATGGAGACGTACACCGTCGAGATCGCAGAGACCGAGAGCAACGAGGGAATCTCCGCCGACGTGTACGACGACGACGGGTTGGTCGTGGAGTCCACCCACGTCGCCTACGCCGACTACGGCGTGGCCGCCGTCCGCGACGACTGGGAACCGGACGTCGTCGAACGGGAACTCACCGCCGACGTGACGACGCTTGACGTGCAGGTGTCTCGCGGGAACGACGAGTTCGAGTTCCGTCTCCTCGGCGACCGCGAGGAGCTGCTTCGCGAGCGACTGACCGACTCGGACCTGCAGTTGGCCTACGTCGGCGAGGAGTAGAGGAGAGACGGACGCGCGTTCGGCGCGCTTCGACGACGATCGACTACTTGAATCGGAACGTCTCGAGGTTCTTGGGGGCGAACGTGCGCATGTTGAAGTCGTGGTAGAGCGACGAGCTCAGGTCCTGTACGGAGCGTTCGTCGCCGTGGACACAGAGCACCTTCTCGGGTCGGGGGTTCATCGTCTTCACGAAGTTCACGAGTCCGTTGCGGTCGGCGTGACCGGAGAAGCCGTCGACCGTCTCGACGCCCATCTTGAGCGTGAGCGTGCTCGACCGACCGGGGTCGTTGGGGTCCGAGACGGGGATCTCGTCCCAGCCGTTCTGGATGCGACGGCCGAGCGTCCCCTGTGCCTGGTAGCCGACGAAGACGAGCGTCGAGTCGGGGTCGGTGCCGAGGTGGCGGAGCCACGACATGATGGGACCGCCGGTGACCATCCCGGAGGTCGAGAGGATGATCGCCGGGCCGTCGTCGGTGACCTCCTGGCGCTCCTCCTCGCCGCCGTCGATGTGGTTGAACTCCTCGGCGAGGAAGGGGTTCTCGTCCTCGTGGAAGATGCGGTCTCGGAGGTCGTCGCGGAGGTACTCGGGGTAGGTAGTGTGGATGGCCGTGGCCTCCCAGATCATCCCGTCGAGGTGGACCGGCATGCTGGGGATCTTCCCGGAGCGCATCGCCTCCTCGAGGACGAGCATGATCTCCTGTGAGCGGCCGACGGCGAACGCCGGAATGAGTACCTTCCCGCCCTCATCGTGAGTCTGGTTGATGATGTCGACGAGACTCTGCTCGGAGTCCTCCTGGTCGGTCTGGTAGTCGTTTCGACCGCCGTAGGTCGACTCGAGGACGAGCGTCTCGACGCGCGGGAAGTCGTTGACCGCGCCGTTGAACAGGCGAGTGTCCTTGTAGTGGATGTCACCCGAGAACGCGACGTTGTAGAGGCCGTCGCCGATGTGGAAGTGCGAGACGGCCGATCCGAGGATGTGGCCCGCGTTGTGGAAGGTGAGCTTCACGTCGGGGGCGATGTCGGTAACGTCGCCGTACTCCAGCGGGATACAGTGTTTGATCGCCTCGCGCACCATCTCCGACTCGTACGGCGGCGTGCGGCCCTCTTTGGCCGCGACGTCGAGATAGTCGAGCGTCAGCAGTCCCATCAGGTCGCGGGTCGGCTCCGTACAGTAGATGGGACCGTCGTAGCCGTACTTGAACAGCAGCGGGATGAGCGCGGAGTGGTCGAGGTGAGCGTGCGTCAGGACGACGGCGTCGATGGTGTTCGCGCCGCCACCCAGCGCCTCGGGGACGTGGAGATACGGCACCTCGCCCTCGGCACCCGGCTTGTCCCCACAGTCGATGAGGACGCGCGTCTCGGGCGTCGAGAGGATGAAGCTCGCCCGCCCGACCTCGCGACAGCAGCCGAGGGTGGTGATGCGGACCCACTCGTCTTGCGACATCTCCTCGCGGTGGATCTGCCGACCGACGCGCTCGAGGATGTCCCGACGTTCCTCGCGCTCCTGTTTGAGGAAGTTCCGGACGTTCGAGACCGTCGACGACTCGATGGGCGGCGTGCGGACGACCTCGGGCGTCCAGCCGACCTCCTGGGTGATCTGCCGGAGCGTCGACCCGTGGCGGCCGATGACCATGCCGGGTTTCGCGGCCTCGATGACGACCTCGCCGGTGTCGGCGTGGAAGTCGAGGTCGGTGACGCCAGCCTCCTCGGGGATGACGTCCATGATGCGCTCCTCGGCCTTTCGGGGGTCGGAGAGAACGTCGGGGTCGGGGCGGACCGTGATTCGCTTGCGAAGTTTGCTCGCCAGTTTCCGGATGAGGTCGCCGTTCCGGGCGAACTCCTTCGGGTGGCGCGTGTAGACGACCAGTTCGGGTCCTTCGTACTTGACGTCGGACACCGTGATGTCGCTCGGTAGTTCGCTCTCGATCTCTGCTTTCAGTTGTTCAAGTTGCTTGTCTACTGAACTCATATGTCGAAACTTCCCGTCCGGTTCGTCGTGTGATAGGTCGGGGTTCTGCCCCCTCGAAACAGTTCGGGTCGGACGGGGACCCTCGAACGGTCGCAGCGAGTTCGTGACCGGCCGTCTGAGAGAGCATACTGTTCCAATACGCTTGGATAGGCGCTCAACTGCGGGAAGAGGCAGTGAAAACCCGCTTAGTCGGCAGTATAACCCCATTATTATAAAAGCCTTCGCAAAACGCAAGGCGCGTCGCCCCGTCGTCAAGGTATGAAGGTCACTCCCGACACCGTCGCGGCCGAGCGGCAGTGGGTTCTCGACCGGACACCGGTCGTCGTCGACGTCGTCAACGAGACGCGCGCACATCTGGGCGAACTGTTCGAGACCGAGGTCGACGCAGTCACCGAGACGCAGCTCCGGCGCGAGGTCGACGTCGTGTTCGCCGACGGCGACGTCGCGGTCAACGTCGCGGGCTACGTCGGACTCCTCCGAGAGCTCGACGTCGACGGCGACTACCCCGGGTTCGTCGTCGACGAGACGCTCGGCCGCGAGCTCGCGGCGACCATCGCGGGCGGGCAACCGCTCGCGCTGCTCGCGCAGGCGACGTTCCACGTCGCCGACGTCCACACCCACGGCGACGACGACGAGCCGGCCGGCGTCGACGACCTCGACGCGGCGCTCGCGGCGGGGTTTCAGACGCGGCTTCCGGGGTGGTCGTGGAAAGAAGAGCGAAGTCCGTTCAGCGTAGGCGACGGACCAACCGCGTCCAGCGAGACGGACGAGTCAGCGCCGGGACGGGACCGGTAGCTGCGTCCGGTTCCGTCGTCGTCGCTGTCGACGGCGGCGAATCGGTCAGTGTCGCGTCGTCCGCCGTCGATTCGAGCGTCTCGAGTCGTTCGACGACGTGCTCGGCACCGCCCGAACAGGGTGTGACCTGTTCGAGGTCGTCGTCGACGTACTCGGCGAGGAGGACGGGCGGGAGATGCTCCGCGGTGTACTCCGGTCCCATCCGTCCGACGCCGGCCGTGACGCGGTCACCGAGACCGGCGACGCTGCAGTCGTTCTCCTGTGCCCACTGTTTGAACGCCGCGATGCGCTCGCGGGCGAGTTGGTCCTCCGCGGAGCGGAGTCGGTCGCTCGAGACGTCGAGGTCGTGGCCCCAGTGGTAGACGACGTAGTCGTCGATGGTCCCCGCCGCCTCCAGTCGGTCGAGATGGTCGACCAGCAGCTCGTAGCCGGAGTCGGCGGGGGCGTTCACCCACAGTTCAGCCCGTCGTTCGTCCGTCGTGTGTGTCATCACTCTCCACCGAGTGAAGAGACGCGCCCCACGCTCATCTACTCTCGTGATAGTTCTCACGCCGTGGGACTGTCCGCCCGCGACGACCGTCGGGACGACCGTTCGCACACCTTCGGGTGCTTTAAGAGTTCAGTGTGGAAAGAGACCGACAATGAGCGACGACCAGGCACTCGGGATAACCGAGTCGAAGGAGTACAACACCGGCGAGTGGTACGCCGAGGTGGTTCAGAAGGCCGGCCTCGCGAACTACGGACCCGAGGGGATGAGCGGGTTCATCGTCACCCGTCCCCGCGGCTACGCGCTGTGGGAGGCCATCCAGAACAGCCTCGACAGTGCGTTCAAGGCGACGGGCGTCCAGAACGCCTACTTCCCGATGTTCATCCCCGAGAGCTATCTCGAACGGGAGAAAGACATCGTCGAGGGGTTCGACCCCGAGGTCGCGTGGGTCACCCACGGCGGCCACAACGAGTTGGAAGAGCGCCTCGCGGTCCGCCCGACCAGCGAGTCGATCATCGCCCCGTACATGGCCCAGTGGATCCGGAGTCACCGCGACCTGCCGCTTCGGGTCAACCAGTGGTGTTCCGTCGTGCGCTGGGAGGCGACGGACACGAAGCCGTTCTTCCGCACGAAGGAGTTCCTCTGGCAGGAGGGGCACACGGCTCACGAGACGGAGGCGGAGGCGTACGACGAGACGATGACCCGGCTCGGCCAGTACCGCTCGCTGTACGAGGACGACCTCGCGATCCCGGTGATGGAGGGGAAGAAGCCCGAACACGACAAGTTCCCCGGCGCGCACACGACGACGACCGTCGAGGCGCTGATGCCCGACGGCAAGTCCGTCCAGGCCGGCACCAGCCACTACCTCGGCACCTCCTTCGCCGCCGCGTTCGACATCACGTTCTCGGACGAAGACGAGGAGGAGCGGCCCGCCCACACGACGTCGTGGGGGCTGTCGTGGCGCTCGCTCGGCGCGCTCATCATGACCCACAGCGACGACCAGGGGCTCGTCGTCCCGCCGACCGTCGCGCCCGAACAGGTCGTTATCGTCCCCATCTGGCAGGAGGACACCGAGGAGAAGGTGCTCGACTACGCGCGGGAGCTCCGCGACGAGCTGGCGGCGGCTGGCGTCCGCGTCGAACTCGACGACCGCGACGAGCGCAACCCCGGCTTCAAGTTCAACGAGTGGGAGCTGAAGGGCGTCCCCGTCCGCTTCGAGATCGGGCCGAACGAGGTCGACGACGAGGAGGTCACCGTCGTCCACCGCCCCGACGGCGAGCAGGTCGTCGAAGAGCGGAGCGGGATCGTCGACGCCGTCGAGGACCACTTCGACGAAGTGTACGCGAAGCTGTACGCCCGTGCGGAGGAGAACCTCGACGAGAACGTCCGCGACGCGGAGGACCGCGCCGGCATCCTCGGCACCATCGGTCAGCACGGCGGCTACGTCCGCGCGCCGTGGTGTGGGAAGGAGGAGTGTGAGACCGAGATCAAAGAGACCATCGCCGCCGAGATCGTGATGGTGCCGTTCGAGGACGACGACGAGCGGAAACTCGACGCCGTCGCCGACGGCTGTGAGTGTGCCATCTGTGACGACGAGGCCACCGAGACGGCCTTCTTCGCGAAGTCGTACTGAACGCGATCGCGGTCCGGTCGACGTTCCGACTTCCGGTTACGTCGAGCTATCCCGGACGCGATGATGTCAGGTATTGTAGATATTCTACCGCAGACTGTAATGTTCTTCCATTCCGATACAATTCCTTAATACATATTAATATGGCATTATTACACCCTTATCCTATCAGGGGTACGCTGATAAGTGGGAAGTTCTAGCATTCCCCTATGACCAAGCCACATTCAGACACCCATGTCGGGCTCGCCGACCCGACTGACGAACGGGCCAACTGCGGGGTCGGTGCCGTAATCGACCTCGACGGTGACGCGAGTCACGAGACCGTCGCGGACGGACTCTCGCTGCTGAAGAACCTCGAACACCGCGGGACGACCGGGGCGGAGAGCAACACCGGAGACGGCGCGGGCGTGCTCGTCCAGCGTCCCGACGACTTCTTCGACGCCGTCCTCGACGTCGAACTCCCGGAGACGTACGCCGTCGGTTCGGTCTTCATGCCGACCGACGACGACGCCCGCGAGACCGTCACCGACCTCTTCGAGGCGGCGCTCGCCGACCACGACCTCGACGTCTTCCACTGGCGGGACGTCCCGACGGACAACACCGACCTCGGGGCGACCGCACTCGAATCCGAACCGGACGTCGTTCAGGTGTTCGTCGCGCCCGCCGACTCCGACGCTTCGACCGACGAGTTCGACCGCGCGCTCTACGTCGCTCGTCGCGCCGCCGAGAACGCCGTCGGCGACGCCGACGTCCCCGGCTCCGGTCGGTTCTACGTCTGCTCGCTGCACCGCAAGACGCTCGTCTACAAGGGGCTACTGAAGGGCGAACAGGTCCCGTCGTACTACCCCGACCTGACCGACGAGCGGCTGAAGTCGACGCTGACGCTCGTCCACGAGCGCTTCTCGACGAACACGCTCGGGGCGTGGCATCTCGCTCACCCGTACCGCAACATCGTCCACAACGGCGAGATCAACACCATCCGGGGCAACGTCAACTGGATGCGCGCCCGTCAGACCGACCTCGAACCCACCGAGGAGTCGCCGCTGACCGAGGCGGACGTCGAGACGATCAAACCCGTCACGGTCGCCGACCAGTCGGACACGGCCTCCGTCGACAACGCGGTCGAACTGCTGTTGCAGTCGGGACGCGAACTGCCGCACGTCCTCCGGATGCTCGTCCCCGAGGCGTTCGAGGGCGACGACCGGATGGACGCTCAGCGGAAAGACTGGTACGACTACCACGCCAGCCTCGTCGAGCCGTGGGACGGGCCCGCACTCGTCGCCGCGACCGACGGCGACCGCGTCGCCGCCGTCCTCGACCGGAACGGACTCCGTCCGTGTCGGTACGACGTGACGACCGACAACCGACTCGTCATGGCCAGCGAGGTCGGCGCGCTCGACACCGACCCCGCGGACATCGAGGCGCGCGGCCGTCTCCAACCGGGTGAGATCTTCATGGCCGACCCCGAGGAGGGGCGCGTCATCCCCGACGAAGAGGTGTTCGACGACCTCGTCGACACCAAGTACACCGAGTGGGTGCAGGAGGAACAGCAGCAACTCTCGGAGCTCGCCGACGGCGACGACTACGCGACCCGCGGCCGCGTCGAGACCCTCCGCGCCCACCAGGCGGCGTTCGGCTACACGCACGACCAGCTCAACCACCTCATCGAACCGATGGCGAAGCAGGGGAAAGACCCCGTCGGGTCGATGGGCGACGACACGCCGCTCTCCGTCCTCTCGGACTTCAACCGGTCGCTCTTCACCTACTTCAAGCAGCTGTTCGCGCAGGTGACGAACCCGCCACTGGACTACATCCGCGAGGAGCTCGTCACGTCGCTGGAGTCGCGACTCGGCTACCAGCGCAACCTGCTCGACGAGACGCCCGAACACGCCCGCCAACTCGTCCTCGACTCGCCCGTCCTGACCGACGCGCAGGCGGAGGCGATCAAAGGGATGGACGGCGATATCTCGGCGACCGTCGTCGACACGACCTACGAGAAGGGGACGTCGCTCGAAGCCGCCATCGAGACTCTCCGCGAGGACGCACGCGACGCCATCGAAGATGGTGCGGACGTCGTCGTGCTCTCGGACCGCAACGTGGGCGGAGACCGCGTCGCGATTCCGAGTTTGCTCGCGACGGGCGGCGTTCACCACAGTCTCGTCCGAAACGGGCTGCGAAACCACGCCGGACTCGTCCTCGAGTCGGGCGACCCACGGGAGGTCCACCACGTCGCGACGCTCGTCGGCTACGGCGCGGACGCGGTCAACCCCTACCTCGCCTACCAGACCATCGAAGACATCGTCGCCGGTCCCGACGGCGCAGACGAGGAGGAGGCCATCGCAGCCTACAAGAAGGCGCTCGAAGACGGCCTGCTGAAGACGATGGCGAAGATGGGCATCTCGACGGTCGAGAGCTACCAGGGCGCCCAGATCTTCGAGGCGGTCGGCCTCGACTCGGGACTCGTCCGCGAGTACTTCGAGGGGACCGAGATTCGCACCGAGGGGATCGGGCTGCCGCAGATCGAAGACGATCTGCTCACGCGACACGTGGTCGCCTTCGGCAGCGCCGAGGACCCGACGCTCGAACGTCACGGCGAGTTCGAGAACCGCTCGGACGGCATCCACCACGGGTGGAACCCCCAGACGGTCGGGACGCTCCAGCAGGCGGTCCGTTCGGGCAGCTACGAGAAGTACCAAGAGTTCGCCGACATCGTCAACGACCAGACCGAGGAGCTGCAGTCGCTCCGCGGCCTGCTCGAGTTCCAGAGCGACCGCGACCCGGTCGACCTCGACGAGGTCGAGCCCGTCTCGGAGATCGTCCAACGCTTCTCGACGGCCGCGATGAGTCTCGGGAGCCTCTCGCCGGAGGCCCACGAGAACAACTCAATCGCGATGAACCGCATCGGCGGTAAGTCCAACTCCGGAGAGGGTGGCGAACCGCCCGAACGGTTCGGCACGGAGAAGGAGTGTACCGTCAAGCAGGTCGCCTCCGGCCGCTTCGGCGTCACCTCCGAGTATCTCACCTCGGCCGACGAGATCCAGATCAAGATGGCACAGGGGTCGAAGCCCGGCGAGGGCGGCCACCTGCCCGGCAAGAAGGTCAACGAGATGATCGCACACGTCCGCTACTCCACGCCGGGCGTCGGCCTCATCTCGCCGCCGCCGCTGCACGACATCTACTCCATCGAGGACCTGAAACAGCTCATCCACGACCTGAAGACGGCGAACCCCGACGCCGACGTCAACGTGAAGCTCGTCTCGGAGGCCGGCATCGGCACCATCGCCGCCGGCGTCGCGAAGGCCAACGCCGACGTGGTCCACATCTCGGGCTACGACGGCGGGACGGGTGCGTCGCCGAAGACCTCGATCAAGAACGCGGGGCTCCCGTGGGAACTCGGACTCGCCGAGGCGAACCAGATGCTCCGTGCGACGAACCTCAGAGACCGCATCCGCGTCACTACCGACGGTGGGATGAAGACCGGCCGCGACGTCGCCGTCGCTGCCCTGCTCGGTGCCGAGGAGTACGTCTTCGGGACGGCCTCGTTGGTCACGTCGGGCTGTGTGATGGCCCGGCAGTGCCACGAGAACACCTGTCCGGTCGGCGTCGCGACGCAGGACGAGAACCTCCGCCAGCGGTTCCCCGGCCAACCGGATCACGTCATCAACTACATGACGTTCATGGCCCAGGAGCTACGCGAGATCATGGCCGAGCTCGGCTACACCTCCGTCGAGGAGATGATCGGTCGGCCCGAGCATCTGCGTCAGCGCGAGACGGACCATCCGAAGGCGAAGCATCTCGACCTCTCGGACGTCGTCGCCCAGCCGGCGGGCGACCAGCGCACCAAGACGCAGGAGCAAGCCCACAGCGACCTGGAGACTCAGTTGGACCACGACCTCATCGAGGCGGCCGAACCCGCACTCGAAGGCGGGGAGTCGGTCCACGTCTCCGAGGAGATCTCGAACGTCGACCGCGCGGTCGGCGCGATGCTCTCGAACCGCATCTCGAAGGCTTACGGCGGTGAGGGGCTCGCGGACGACACTATCACCTGCGAGTTCGACGGCGTCGCCGGCCAGTCGTTCGGCGCGTTCCTCGCCCGCGGCGTCACGATGGAGCTCACGGGAGCCTCCAACGACTACGTGGGGAAGGGACTCTCCGGCGGCAAGGTCGTCGTCAAGACCCCCGAGACGGCGAACTACGCGGCCGACGAGAACATCCTCATCGGCAACGTCGCGCTCTACGGCGCGACGCAGGGCGAGGCCTACATCAACGGCGTCGCGGGCGAGCGTTTCGCCGTTCGCAACTCCGGCGTGAAGGCCGTCGTCGAGGGCGTCGGCGATCACGGCTGTGAGTACATGACCGGTGGCGTCGTCGCCGTCCTCGGCGACACGGGGCGGAACTTCGCCGCCGGGATGTCCGGCGGCGTCGCCTACGTCCACGACCCCGACGGCGACTTCGACGAGCGCCTCAACACCGGGATGGTGACGCTCCACGAAGAGCTCTCGGAGAAGGACGAGGCGATGCTCCATCGGCTGGTCCAGAACCACGCCGAGTACGCCGACAGCGACCGTGCGACCGACCTGCTCGACGACTGGGCGGGCGAGGTCGTCAACTTCGTGAAGGTGATGCCCGACGCCTACGCCGAAGTCATCGCCGAGGAGGACCGCGAGGACGTCCGCGACACGCTGCCCGAGGCGGCCAGCGCCGTGACGAGCGCACGGTTGAAGGGTGAAGTCGCGTCGGGCGATGACTAATCCGCGGCACCTGACTAGTGCGCGTCTCGTCGCGCACGACGGAGAAGCCGCGGATTTGTGACGACTACTCCGCGGCACCTGACTAGTGCGCGTCTCGTCACGTGCGAGTCGAACACCGCCCGTCGAGCGAGTAACCACCCATTACCGGGTCGAACAGTCAGAGATAGATACATCTGTGGTCCACACACACACAACAGCCATGAGCCTGTTCTCGGAGCTTTTCCTCGGACTCGCCGGCCCGAACCCCGTGATGCAGGGGTTGTTGGGTGGTGTCGTCATCGCCTTCTTGAACCTCCTCGGAGCGATGCTCGTCCTCGTCTGGCGTGACCCCTCCGACAGGGCGCTCGACACGATGCTCGGATTCGCCGCGGGCGTGATGCTGGCGGCGAGTTTCACGAGTCTCATCATCCCCGGCATCGACGCGGGCGGCGTCCTCCCGGTGATCGTCGGCATCGTCGTCGGCGTTCTCATCCTCGACCGTGCGGACCGCTGGGTACCGCACGTCCACGTGCTCGTCACCGGCCGGACGAGGCCCGACACGCCCGCGACGGAGGGACGGACCGCGTCCGTGATGCTGTTCATCGTCGCCATCACCATCCACAACATGCCCGAGGGGCTCGCCGTCGGCGTCGGCTTCGGCTCCGGCAACGTCGGCGACGCGCTCGCGTTGATGCTCGCCATCGGCATCCAGAACATCCCGGAGGGGCTCGCCGTCTCCATCGCCGCCATCAACGCGGGGTTCGACCGACTGTTCTACGCGGCGCTGGCCGGTATCCGCGCTGGGCTGGTCGAGATTCCGCTCGCCGTCTTCGGGGCCGTCGCGGTGACGGTTGCGACGCCGCTGCTGCCGTACGCGATGGGGTTCGCCGCCGGCGCGATGCTGTTCGTCATCAGCGACGAGATCATGCCCGAGACACACGCCCGGGGCCACGAGCGAGCGGCGACGCTGGGGACGATGCTCGGCGTCGTCGTGATGCTATATCTGGACGTGACGCTGGGGTGAGCCTCAGCGACGTTCTGCCGAACCGTCGACCCGCCCGTCGGTCGGAGACGTCGTGGCAAGCGGGACATCGCTCCGTCGGGTCGACACCGAGACACCGAATACCGACGCTCCGACCGTTCTGTCGGTGGCAGATAGTGGAAAAAGCTATCAATCTACAATTTACAATATGGTTGATAATACATTCTGGTTTCATGACCGGAATCTGTGGCGTCGTCGGTGACGTCTCGTCGCTCGGCGACCTCGCGGAGGAGCGCATCGAGTCGCTGCCGTTCCTCAGTTGGGAGGGCGTCCAGCGGAGTCTCCGTGCACACGAGTCCGGCGAGAACCGGATGAGAGAGCTCTACACGCTCGTCACGTTCCTCCAGATGCCACTGCTCGACCGATTAGACGACGGAGACGACACCGAACGCAGTTCGGAGACTCGCCTCACTGCTCCGGTCTCGAGCGACCCGCTCGTGAACGACTGAGCAACTCTCGATCGACAGCGCGCTCGACGTAACTCTCGAGCGTGCTTCGACCCCACGTGAATGTTACACAATGGTAATCTACCGTTTACTATGTTACTCTAGATACACTCTGTCTCTATGACTGGAATCTGTGGTGCCGTCGGTGACACGCCCTCCCTCGACGTGCTCGCAGAGGACTTGGCCTACAACGGCGACGAGCAGATCGACACGTTCCGCACGAACGACGTCGGTCTCGCGAGCATCAGCCACCCCGGGACGCGGAGTCGACGGCCGGAGAGGGACGGAGACGTCGTCGTCCGCGTGTGGGGATCCATCTGGGGCGACGACACCGACGAGGGGTACACCGTCGTCGACGAGGACGCCGAGATCTACTGTGCACGCCGCTACCGAGCAGTCGGGCTCGACTTCCTCGAGGGACTGAACGGGAACTTCGCCGGCGCGCTCTACGACGCCGAGGCGGGGACGCTCTCGCTCTTCACCGACCGGATGGGGACGCGACCCATCCACTACTACCGCGGCGACTCTGCGGAGTCGGACGCCACCGACGTCACGACCCCGGAAGACTCCCCGTTCGTGTTCTCGACGAGCATCCAGTCGCTGCCGCTGCATCCGGCCGTCTCGACGGACTTCGACGAGGACTACCTCACCGAATATTTCGCCCTCAAGCGCCCGTTCGGACTCGAGACGCCGCTGACGGGTGTCGAGAAACTCCACCCGGGGAGCGTGTTGACCGTCGACCTCGAAGACGGGTCGACGACCACCGAGCGCTACTGGACGCCGCACTACGACCCCGTCGACGCCCCACGCGAGCAGTTCGTCGAACGACTCGCCGAGACGATGAAGCGCGTCGTCGCCGACCGAACCCGCGAGGACGCGACCCACGGCCTGCTGCTCAGCGGCGGGAGCGACTCGCGGCTCGTGTTGGCCGCCTTCGACGCTCTCGACGAACCGGTCCGAACCTACCACCTCAACGAGTGGGAGAACCGCGAGGCGCGGGTCGCAGAGCGTGCCGCCGACGTCGTCGGCGCGGAACACACGCTGCTGGAACGTGACGAGGGGTACCAGTCCCGCTCGCTCGCCACGGCACCCCAGCTCTCGAACTTCGTCGGCTACTTCAACCAGCACCACGCCGGCGGGTTCGCCGAGACGTTCCGCGCGGAGTGTGACTACCTGTTCACGGGTCACTACGGCGATATGCTGTTCAAGGGGAACCACCTCCGAACGCCGTCAGTCGATCTCGGCCCGCTGGGATCGTTCGATCTCCCGACGGGACGGCCCGTCCGGGGGCTCGACGACTTCGTGAGCGAACGGGTCGCCCCCAAACCGACGTACCTGACGACGTCACGAAGTCCCGAGGACGTCTACTACGACAACGTCGTCCAGCGGGGCCGAACCGTCGTCGACCACGGCGTCGAGTACCCCTCCATCCGCGAGGCGACCGTCTGTAGCCGATATCCGATCACGAACGGCACCTCGCAGTTCTTCTACTACGCGACCGCCCAGATGCTCCCCGCGGGAACACCGTTCCTCGACAACCGCCTCGTCGACCTGTTCCTGAGGATCCCGCCGAAGCAACTCCTGCGAGGCGACCTCATCAACCGGGCGACCGAGCGACTCTCGCCGGAACTGGCGGCGATCCCGCACGGAAGCGGGCTCGTCCCGATCAGCTACCCGTTCGCCGCCCAGTGGACGAGCGAACTCGCCCGCGGCCTCGTCACCCGGTTCCGACCCGACGAGTCGACACAGCGCTCGGACGGGCCGTGGAGCGACCACCACACCCTCATCCGCGAGCACTCGTTCGTCCACGACGTCGTCGACGCCAACGAAGCGCGAATCAAGTCACTACCGTTCCTCAGTTGGGAGGGCGTCCAGCGGTGTCTCCGTGCCCACCAGACGGGCGAGAACCGGATGAAAGAGCTCTACACGCTCGTCACCTTCCTCCAGATGCCGCTGCTCGATCGATTGGGATACGACGCCGACGGACACGAACGGACGTCACGGGGCAGGTCCTTCGTCTCGGGAGACGCGATTCCCGGGGCGAGTTCGAGCAGTCGACTCGCGAACGACTGACCGGGACGGCCGACTCCGGCGGGCGTACGTGCCGCTGTACCGTGTGAGTCGGTGACGCTGCCGTCGAGCGGAGATTCGGTGTGTATGCCCCCTCTAAGTATCCGATGAGTGACCGTTTTTCGATGTGCAAGAGAGCTTAGCACCTGTTTTACTATCTGCTTCCGGCACTTCGACATCAGTATGACCGGACTCTGTGGTGCGGTGGGGGCCACCGCATCGCATCTCGACGCTCTCGTAGACGATCTACAACACAACGGCGACGAGCGTGCTGACTCGTTCACCGATCGTCGCCTCGGAGTCGCCAGCGTTCGCCATCCGGGAGTGGCGAACGAAGAGGCGGCAGCGACAGTAGACGGCGACGTCGTCGTGCGGCTGTGGGGGTCCGTCTGGGGCGACGACACCGACGACGGCTACGTGACCGTCGACGACGGCGCGGCGGCGTACTGCGCCGAACGCTACCGAGCGGTCGGACTGGAGTTCCTCGAGGGACTGAACGGGAACTTCGCCGGCGCGCTCTACGACGCCGAGGCAGGGACGTTCTCACTCTTCACCGACCGGCTGTCGACCCGACCGATCTATCTCTACGACGGCGACACGCTGGTGTTCTCGACGAGTCTGCAGTCGTTACCGCTGCATCCGGCGGTGTCGACCGACCTCGACCTCGACTATCTCACCGAGTACTTCGCGCTCAAACGACCCTACGGCGTCAAGACGCCGCTGGAAGACGTCGAGGCGCTCCACCCGGGAAGCGTGCTGACCGTCGATGTCGACGACGGGACGTCGACCACCGAGCGCTACTGGACGCCACAGTACGACCCCGTCGACGCCCCACGCGAGCAGTTCGCCGCGAAACTGGCCGAGACGATGAAGACCGTCGTCGACGAGCGGACGGACCCCGAGGAGACGACCGGGCTGTTGCTCAGCGGCGGGAGCGACTCGCGGCTCGTGTTGGCCGCCTTCGACGCCCTCGACCAACCGGTTCGGACCTACCACCTCAACGAGTGGGAGAACCGCGAGGCGAAGATCGCTCGCCGTGCGGCGGAGGTCGTCGACGCGGAGTACGAGTTCCTCCAGCGCGACGAGACGTACCAGGCTCGGTCGCTCGAGTCGTCGCCGAAGCTGGCGAACTTCGACGGCTACTTCAACCAACATCACGCTGGCGGGTTCACCGAGAAACTCAGAGCGGAGTGTGACTTCCTGTTCACGGGCCACTACGGCGACACGCTGTTCAAGGCGACCCACCTCCGGACGCCCACCGTCGACCTCGGCGGACTGGGGTCGTTCGAACTCCCGATCGAACGCCCCATCCGCGGGCTCGACGAGTACGTCGCGGATCGAGTCGAACCCGCACCAGAGTATCTGACGTCGTCGCGGAGCCCCGAGGACATCTACTACGACAACGTCGTCCAGCGGGGCCGAACCGTCGTCGACCACGGCGTCGAGTACCCCTCGCTGCGGGAGGCGACCGTCTGCAGTCGGTATCCGCTCTCGAACAGCACGTCGGGGTTCTTCTACCACGCGACCACGCAGATGCTCCCCGCGGGGACGCCGTTCATCGACAACCGCCTCATCGACCTGTTCCTGAAGATTCCGCCGAAGCATCTGGTCCGCGGCAACCTCATCAACCGCGCGACGAAACTGCTGTGTCCGGAGCTCGCCGACCTTCCGCACGGTCGGAGTCTCGTCCCCGTCCACTACCCGTTCGTGCTCCAGTGGGCGACCGAACTCGGGCGCGACTTCGTCGGCCGCCATCTCGGCGGCGACGACGGCCAGTCCCACTGGTCGGACGGACCGTGGACCAACCACGGCGAGCTCGTCCGACAGCATCCGTTCGTCCGCGAGGTCATCGACGACAACGAGGAACGCATCAAGTCGTTACCGTTCCTCAGTTGGGAGGGCGTCCAGCAGTGCTACCGGGCGCACGAACGGGGCGAAGACCGGATGAAGGACCTCTACACGCTCGTCACGTTCCTCCAGATGCCGCTTCTCGACCGACTGGAGGAGGCGGACGAAGACGCGGAGGACGACGCCACCGCCAGACTGGCGAGCGGCGTCGTCGAATGATCGACAGCGTCGCCGAGTGACCGCCGCGACGGTCGACCACGAGGCGGGTGACCGAAATCGTTACCCGACGACCCCTCCCAGAGGGGGTCATGACCGACTGGATCGGCGACAGCTTCACGAGCGACGTCGGCTGGAACCATCTCGAACGACTCGTCGACATCGGCGATCGGATGGCGGGGTCGCCGGGCGAACGCGAGGCGCTCGAAGCGACGCGCGACGCGCTCGCCGCCGCCGGCGCGCGCGACGCCACCATCGACTCCTTCGAGATTCAGGGGTGGGAGCGCGGCGACAGCGCCGTCCGTGCCGGCGAGACGACCCAAGACTGCATCGCGCTCCCGCGTAGTCCGGCGGCGAGCGTCGAGGGCGACCTCGTCGACCTCGGCTACGGCCTCCCCGAGGACTTCGAGGAGACGGACGTCGGAGACCGGATCGTCGTCGTCTCCTCCAGCGTCCCCGACCACTACCACCGTGACGTCCACCGCCGCGAGAAGTACTACTACGCCGTCGAGAACGGCGCGACGGGGTTCGTCTTCGCCAACAACGCCGCGGGCGGCCTCCCGATCACCGGCAGCGTCGGCACGGCCGACGCCCCCATCGGCGATGTCCCGGCGGTCGGCGTGAGCAAGGAGGTCGGTGACCGCCTCACGCGGCGCTTCGCGGGCCAGACGGTCACCGTCGAAGTCGACTGTGAGACGTCGCAGGCGACGAGCGGGAACGTCCACGCCGAACTCGGCCCCGACACCGACGACGAGCTGCTCGTCACGGGTCACGTCGACGCCCACGACATCTCCGAGGGTGCGACCGACAACGGCACCGGGACGGCCACCGTCGTCGAACTCGCTCGCACGCTCGCCGCCCGCGAGGACGAACTGGAGACGAAGGTTCGTCTCGTCTGCTTCGGATCGGAGGAGGTCGGCCTCGTCGGGTCGAGCCACGAAGCCGAGCGGTGCGACCGCGAGCGGATCGAGGCCGTCGTCAACGTCGACTGTACGGTCCGCGGACGGACGCTGCAGTTCGACACACACGGGTTCGACGTGCTCGAAGACGCCGCCGAGACCGTCGCCGACCGGTTCGGCCATCCGGTCAGCACGAACCCGAAACTCGTCCCGCACAGCGACCACTGGCCGTTCGTCCGGTGGGGCGTGCCGGGGTACATGGTCTCCGCCGAGAAGGAGACGAAGGGTCGCGGGTGGGCGCACACGGCCGCCGACACGCTCGACAAACTCGAGAAGCGGACGTTCCGCGAGCAGGCGATCCTGCTGACCGAACTGGTGGTCGAACTCGCCGGCGACGACGTCGAGCCGACGCACAAGTCGCCCGAGGAGATGGCGTCGACGCTCGAAGCAGAGGACCTCGCCGAGGGGATGAAGGTCACCGGAGACTGGCCGTACTGACGACCGAATCACGCAGTCTTTTACCCCCGCGGCCGGTACGTCCGATGATGAACGAGAGACGGGAGGAGGCACCGTGAAGGTCGCCGTGGTGGGTGACGTCGGAGTCGCCCGGACGGTCGACGCCGCGGGAGCGACGCTCGTCGACGTCGAGACGGCCGACCTCGTCCTCCCGGTCGGCGAAGCGCGGTTCGCCGACGTCGCTCGCGAGGGGCCAGACGCGCCGATTCTCCCCGTCGACGCCGCGCTCGGTCCGTACTCGCTGCCCCGCGAAGCTCTCGAGACTGGCGTCGACTCGGTCGTCGCGGGCGACGGGTCGTCGAGCACCCATCCAATCTTCGCGGCGACCACTGGCGAGACGACGGTCGCCCGCGGCGTCCTCGACGCGATGCTGGTCACGAGCGAACCGGCGCGTATCTCCGAGTACGAGGTCGCCTTCGACGGCGAGCGCGTGAACCGGTTCCGCTCCGACGGCGTCGTCGCCGCGACGCCGCTCGGGAGCCGCGGCTACGCACGTGCCGCCGGCGGACCAATACTCGAACCGGGGACCGGCCTCTCTGTCGTCCCGATCTCGCCGTTCTCGACGCAGTCGGACACCTGGGTCGCCGGCGGCGACGTCACGCTGACCGTCGCCCGCGACGACGGTCCGGTCGAGTTGGTCGTCGACGGCGAGACCGTCCGGTCGATCGACCCCCACCAGCCGGTGCAGCTGACCGCCGTCGACCACGTCGACCTGTGGCGACTGCCGTCGATGCGGTGGGAGTGATTGGAAAAACTCTAATGAGTCCTCGTCCGAAGACTCTACTATGCAACCGTTACAGTTCCTCGTCCCCATCGACGCGCTCGCGGCGGTCGAGGGTCTGCTGAAGGCCGCCATCCTGGTGCTGGTGCTCGCCAACATGGTCACCCGGATCGTCGCGCACAACAAACACCAGAAGCAGGCCGACGGCGGCGACGACAGCGACCTCTCGCGATGGCTACCGCACTCGGTGACGTCGATCCTGCTGGTCTTGGCGTCGTTCGCGTTCCTGATCGTCGAACCGCACGGCGGGATGGTGATGTCGGTGCTCGTCCTCGGGATGTTCCTCGCCGACTTCTTCGAGTTCGAGGCTCGGAAGGTCGAAGCCCGCAACGGACTCGAGTTCGAACGACCCAAATCCGCCATCGTCGCGTCGGTCGTCGTGCTGCTCTACGCGGCGTTCCAGAGTGTCTTCTTCCTCGTGAGCGACTACTGGAACCTCGTCGTCTGACGACAGCTACACTCTTTCTCACACCGACTGACGGCACTGCCCGAGAGACGTCCCGTTCGAGACCGATCCTGGAGACGGAGCACGGTTCTTTCACGCACCATCGGGCGTCGTCCGCCCGGAGCGCCGAGCGACCCGTTTCGGTGGTTCGAGTCGACGGCGTCGGCGCTGCGGTCTCCGCGACGTGCGAGTCCCCACTGTCCCGTTCTTGGTTCGTCTCGCGGTACGCATTCGGGTGTGCGCCGGGTCGCAGTAGCGCCCGGACAGAACCCCAGAACCGCACGGACGTCGCGGGAGCCCGTCGAGAGCATGACGTCGTACGCGTGCCGCCGTGGCGGGGGGTGGAGAACGACTCGCGGTCGTGACCACGACTGACGGGACTGGCGGGTCGTGACCGACGACCCTGTGGCGGCCCGGGCCGACAGCTGTGTCTGCGGATTGGGCACGTCGAGGACAACGTGACGACGAGCGGCTCGCGGCGACGCTTCGGCGACTCGGCTTCGAGACGAGGGCGTCGCTCGACGGCGACGGAGAGAGTGAAAAGCGGGTCTGCGGTCAGTTCGAGCGTCGGTCGCGGTACGCCGTCCGTGCCTGTCGGCCCGCCGGGATGAGCACCCAGAAGGTGAGTGCACCGAGCAGTGCGAACCACAGGAACACGTCGATCATCCCGATGGCGAGCGCGTCGAACAGGTTCGACGGCTCGGGCGGTGCAGCGATGAGTTGGCGGGTACTCCCGAACGAGGGGGTCTGGAACCACGACGCCAGCACCATCCACGCGAGACCGGCGCCCGTCAAGATACCGAGCCCCTTGATGAACTCGTCAGCCATTGTCTGAGTCTTCGTCGGAGTCCTCTTGAGACTTTCCCATTCCGCGGGCACGGAAGCGCGTACCGACGATGTAGACGCCAGCGCCGAAGGCGATGACGCTCAGGCCGAGCAGCGCGAGCACCGCGGTCAGCACGTCGTCGGCGACGCCGACGCCCAGCGCGCCGAGGAGGCCGACGAGAGCTCGACGGAGGAAGCTGATCGACAGCGTTGCCGCGTCCAGCAGGACGAACCCCACGACGACCGAGACGACTGCGATGAGCGTCGAGAAGACGGTGATCGTCTTGTAGAGCCGCATCGGGACGACGATGTCCCGACCACCGCCGCTGTCGTCGATCGGGCTGTCGGCCGGATCGTTCGCACCGCTGTCGTCGACGGCCGGGTCTGGACCGTTCCCACCGCTGTCGGACGGACGCTCTGCTGTGTCGGGATCAGACATAGAGAGAAAGAGAGAGCCGTTACTTCGGCGGTCGGAGCCGGTAGTAGCGGCGGTTGAGGTCGTACATGTACCCTTCGCGCATCGTCTTCAGCACCGCGTAGGTGACGAAGCCGATGGCGAGCGGCAGGAGGAACGTCAGGTCGAACAGCAGGTCGACGTTCATCGGCATCAGGTTCTTCACTGCCAGCAGGCTGAGCGTCAGTGCGAAGACGACGCCGCCGGCCCCGATGGCGGCCCAGAACGGCTGCTCGACGGGACGTCGTGCGCTCCCCTTGTTGAGGAAGGGGACGATGGCGATCGCGCCGACGACGACGCCGTTCGCGAGCACGCCGTACGTGCGGTCGGCCATCAGCTTCTGCCCGCCGAGGATGGCCAGCTCGGGGTTCAGGGGGTTGAGCTTCAGCAGGCCGAACGACCAGTAGAGATACCAGTCGGGCAGGATGATCGCCGGCGTACTGCTGGGGTTCGCCGGTTCGCCGATGTGCGGCGGCATCGTCGCCGAGAGGAAGAAGATCATCCCGACGAAGAACGCGGCGATAGAGAGGTTCCGAACCGTCTCGTGGGGCCACGTCGGAAAGCCGAGCACGTCGCGTTCGACGTAGTCGGACTCCATCCGGAGGTCCTGGTCCTCGCGACGGGACCGTTCGAAGTACTCGTAGGTCAGTCGCGAGAGACCGGTCTTGCGTTCTTTGCGCTCGCGCCACGTCGGCGTCTCGTCGTCCGGTGCGACGATGCCGGTGCCGTCGGTGCGAATCTCTTCGTCGTCGGTGTGTTCGTTGTCGGTCATGATCTTAGTGGGGTTCTGCGATGCCCTGCACCCACACGATACCGATGTGAATCGCGATGAGCGTCGTCACCACGAAGGGTAACAGGAACACGTGGATGATGTACATCCGCTGAAGCGTCGCTTGACTCAACGTGAAGCCCCCGAACAGGAGCTGTGCGACCCACTCGCCGGCGAGCGGGATGGAGAGCGACATCTCGACGCCGATCTGTCCGGCCCAGAAGGCCAGCTGGTCCCACGGCAGCAGGTAGCCGGTGTACCCGAACACCATCGTCAGGCTGATGAGGACGATGCCGAGGATCCAGTTCAGTTCGCGCGGTTCCTTGTACGAGCCGGTGAAGTAGACCCGGAGCATGTGGAGGAACACCGCCGCGACCATCACCTGTGCCGACCACCGGTGGACGGAACGGAGCATGAACCCGAACTGGAGGTCCTGCATGATGAACGCGATACTGTTGTACGCGACGGTCGCCTCCTCGGGGTTCCCCTGTGCGGGCGAGTAGTAGAACCCGAGCAACGCGCCGCTGACGGCGGCGACGATGTAGGCCAACGTCGAGAACAACCCGAGTGTGTACAGCGGGTACCAGTACCAGAACTTGTTGTCGAGGTTGTACTGTTCGGTGTGGCTCTTCGGCATCTGGAGGTTGACTCGGTAGTAGAGCGTCTCGAGGATCTCCAGATAGTCGACGATGCGAAGCCGCTTGTCGAGCCAGATGAGCGTCGTCAGGAACGTCTTCTCGACGGGCGACAGATCCTTCGTCTTCATCCAGCCCTTGTGGTCGTAGTCGTCTTTCTTCTCTAAACTCATTGATTACCTCTTGTAGTAGGGGTAAACCGCGCGCTTGACGGTGTCCCACGCGTCGGATCCGCCGAGTTCGACGCCGCCGGCCTGATCGCTCCGGACGTAGAGGTCCTCCCACTTGCGCCGACGTTTCTTGACGATCATCACGTCGGGGAGGAACTCCTTGCGGTACAGCGCGAGGATGAACGCGAGGTCGATGAAGATCACCGCGAGGACGGTCCCGAGGAACATGTTCCCGGTGTCGGTCAGCGCCCATCCGGAGACGAACCCGTAGGTGAACAGGAACACGAAGACGACTTCGATGATCGTCAGGAGGACGATCGCGATGGCCGCCGCCGTGCTCTCACGCGCCGGTTCGTAGCGGTGGATGTCACCGTACGTACTGCCTGTGGAACTCATCTATTCCCCACCTCCGGTGTTGCCGGTGTTGGCCGACTCGCCGTACTTCAGGATGTAGAAGGTGTACACGATGGTGACGATGATCCCGAGGATCGTCGATGCGCCGACCCAGTGAGCCTGGATGGGCACACCGAGTTCGTGGAGCTCCTTCTCCCCGCCGCCGCTGCCGGGGTTCTCGGTCACCGTGATGGCTCCCTCCATCCCAGCCGACTTGTGAGGTGCGCAGAAGTATTCGTACGTGCCGAGCGTCTCGAACGTGTGCGAGTAGGTGTGGCCGGTGTCGTAGGTCTCGCTCTCCGGGCCGGTGCCCTCCCAGGATGCACCCTCGGGGACTGACTCCGGAACGACGTTGTGCGTGTCTGACTCCCAGACGAACTCGACAGTCGTGCCGGGAGCGATCGACAGCTCCGCGGGTTCGAACACGAGCGAGTTACCCGGACCGACAGCGACGGTCTTCGAACCGCCACCCCCGCCGCCACCGCCACCGCTACTCTCGTTCCCTCCGCCTTCCTGTGCGGCGGCGGACTGAGCCGTAGCGGCTGCGGCTGCGGCAGAACCACCTGCCGCTCTCAGAAATTCCCGCCTATTCATACAGGTTGGACTCAGGATGGAGTGCGCTTAAACCCACCGACTATCCGTCGTCCGCGACACGGCTCAGGACTCTTCTACGCCGGGTTATCGGTCGTCTCGCGGAGTCGACTCCGACTCGTCGTCGAGCGGTAAAAAGTCCGGTCGCTCCTCGCCCTCGAGTCGGACCGCGCGCAACCGGTTCCGATACTCCTCGGCGCGGAACCGGTCGGAGAGTCGTGCGTTCGCGACTGTCGCGAAGAGGAACAGGCCGACGAGGACGAACACGAACCCCACGGTCGGCGCGATGATGGAGGTGATGAGCTGGAATAACCACGCGCCGATCAACCCCACCCCAGCGAGGATCTGGATGGCTGCGACGGCCTGCAGCATGTTGTTGCCGAGTTGCCCGGTCCCTTCCGGGACGTCCTCCGGATCCGGCAACGAGACGTCCTCCGGCGGCTCTTGGACCTCGTACTCCTCCATCGAACAGAGCGCTACCGTCGGCTTCACGTCCCGGAGGACAGTTCCGCGTCCCTCGACGCTCCCGTCGGGGTAGACGACGGCGTACCCCTCGTCGGAGTAGGCGACGAGCACGTTCTCTCCGTCGCGGGTGTGACGCTCGACGACCGCGAAGACGTCGCGACGGGCGATCTGATTCTCGAGGTCCTTCTCGACCCGTTCGAGCAGCTCCTCGCCGACGACCCACGAGTCGGCGTCGAAGACGGCCTCCCACTCCTCGAGAGACATCTCCGCCATGTCGTCCGGTCCGAAATCGTCGAAGTCGTACTTCTCTTCGACCTGCGCGCGCAGCGCCGCCAACTCGGCGTCTTCGCTCGCACCGTCCGGCGACCGCTCCTCGTCGCCCGACTCGGTCGGTGCGGATGACGGGTCTGCCATTGGCTCTCCTTGGTGACGACGACAGTAAACGCTTTCCGACCGCGTCGCCCGCTGGTCCGGACAGAGTCGGGTCCTTTACCCCAACCCCCTCCCTAGGACGACCGATGGTAAGCGACACAGCCATCGCGACGGTGGCGACGCTGATGGTGACGGCGAGTTTCCCCTTCTATCTCTACGGAGCGTGGGTCATGATCGACGCCGAGACGGTGACCTGGGACGTCCTCGTCTACCACCTCAAGTTCATCGTCGTCGGCCTGACGCTCAACACGATCCCGGTGGTGACGTGGATGGTACCGCGGCTACTCGAACAGTTCAGTGGGCTCTCGGCGCTTCACGCGGTGCTCGGGTTGCAGGCGTACGCGATGCTCGTCTTCGCACTCACGGGGATCGTCCGCATCTTCCAGGCCAAACGCGCGGCCAACCTCTATCGAGACCCCGGTCAGGACGTCGACCTCGACGACCTCCACGAACATATGGGTGCGTGGCGGGGTCGCCTCCGTCTCGGCGTCGTCGGCTACGTCCTGTTCTGGATCGGCGCCTACCTGCTGGGTCTCTACCGCTATCTCACCGGTTACGTGCTCTGAAAAAGGTGATCGCCCGACGTCACGAGGGGAAGCTAGCTCTGGAACGGTTCGTCGTCGCGGTGGTTGTCGGGGTTCTCCTGTTTCTCCGCCTCCCACTCGCGTTCCTCCGAGCGCTCTTCGACCTCCTGCTCGCGACGCTCCTCTTCGGCCTCTTCGATCTCCTCCTCGCGCTCTTCGTCGGCCTCTTCTTTGCCCTCGGCGTCGTCGCCCTGCACGTCGAGGTCGGTGTCCTCTTCGAGGTCGATACCGTGCTCGTCTTTGGGCATACTGCCACGTTGGGCGCTCAGCCAAAAAGGGGTTCCGGCCGTTCCTCCCGGTGACGCTCTCCAGCGGTCGTCAGGTCCACGAGTCGCCGCTGGCGAGGTCGACCTCGTGGTCGAGCTTCGACGACGGACAGAGGTCCTCGAGCACGCAGTCCGGACAGTCGGGGTTGATCGCGGTACAGGTCGCTCGTCCGTGGCTGATGAAGAGGTGGGTGAACTGCTGCCAGTCGGCCTCGGGGACGACGGTCATCAGGTCCTGTTCGATCTTCTCCGGATACTCCTCCTCGGTGATGCCGAGTCGACGGGAGATGCGCTGGACGTGCGTGTCGACGACGATCCCCTCGACGACGTCGTGGGCGTGCTGGAGGACGACGTTCGCCGTCTTCCGACCGACGCCGGTCAGGTCGGTCAACGCTTCCATCGTGTCGGGAACCTCGCCGTCGTGTTCGTCGATGATAGTCCGACACGCCGACTGGATCCACTTCGATTTGTTGTTGTAGTAGGTGATCGAGGAGATGTCCTCGGCCAGTTCTTCCTGCGGGACGTTCACGTAGTCCTCCGGCGAGTGGTACTTCTCGAAGAGGTCGGCAGTCACCTTGTTCACGCGCTCGTCGGTGCACTGCGCGGAGAGCATCACCGCGACGAGGAGTTCGAGTCGGGACGAGAAGTTCAGCGAGATGGTCGTATCCGGATAGGCGTCGTAGAGCCGGTCGAGGACTTCGACCACCTGTTCTCCTCGTGTATCGAGTGGGGTTCCCATGACTACGTGGTCGGGGGTTGGTGTGTTGAGTGGTTCGGAGTCGGCACGAGAACGTGCTCGACGCCGTTCGATTTGGGTCGTCGCTCTCGAGAACGGTCTCTGATAGGGGTTATCGGAGGATCACGTAGACGTTCTCCAGGAGAATCGAACCCTGTGGGTCGCCGATGATTGCTGGTCTTCCGGTTGGCGACGATAACCTCTCTGAGTTGCCCGAGGCGTCGCACTGGTCGGCGTCCCGGGGTCGTTTGTGGTGAAAACAGTTAACGCGCCTCCGACGGACGCATCGAGTATGAGCCTTCGAGAGACTATCGACCACGACTCGTGGCGCACCGTCGCCGGAACCGGAGTCGGCTACGGACTGGTTCTCCTCGTGTTGTTCGTCGCACTGTTCGTCCTGCCGTACCTCGTCTTCGTCGCACTGGGCTGAGGAGAGATAGCGCGGTCGCTCTCGGAGCGTGAAAACGGAAAGAACGGTTGACGTCGCTTACGCGAACGCGCGGGAGGCGTCGGGGTCCTCGTCGGACTCGGCCTGGATCTTCTCCCAGGCGTCGACGAAGTCCTGCATGTAGATCTCCGTCCGGTCGTCGCGGATGGCGAACATCCCGGCTTCCGTACAGATCGCCTTGATCTCCGCACCCGACGCGTCGTCGGCGAGTGCGGCGAGTTCCGCGAAGTCGACGTCGTCGGCGACGTTCATGTTGCGGGTGTGGATCTGGAAGATGATCTCACGGCCCTCCTCGTTCGGCTTGGGCACCTCGATGAGGCGGTCGAAGCGTCCCGGCCGGAGGATCGCCTCGTCGAGCATGTCGAAGCGGTTGGTCGCGGCGATGATGCGGATCTCGCCACGCTCGTCGAAGCCGTCCATCTCGGCGAGCAGCTGCATCATCGTCCGCTGGACCTCGGCGTCGCCGGAGGTCTTCGAGTCGGTGCGCTTCGACGCGATGGCGTCGATCTCGTCGATGAAGAGCACTGCCGGCTCGTTCTCGCGGGCGACCTCGAAGAGGTCGCGGACGAGCTTCGCCCCTTCACCGATGAACTTGTGGACCAGCTCCGAGCCGGCCATCTTGATGAAGGTGGCGTCGGTCTGGTTGGCGACGGCCTTCGCGAGCATCGTCTTCCCGGTGCCCGGCGGGCCGTAGAGGAGGACGCCCGACGGCGGGTCGATGCCGACCTCGGAGAACATCTCGGGGCGGTCGAGCGGCATCTCGACCGTCTCGCGGATCTCCTGCATCTGTTCTTCCAGGCCACCGATGTCCTCGTACGTGACGTCGGGGCTGTGGTCGACCTGCATCACGCGGGCGCGGACGTCGGTCTCGTTGTCGAGCTTCTTGACGATAGACAGAGAGTTGTTCACCGCGACGCGGCAGTCGGGCTCGAGTTCCTCCCGCATCTCGTCCGTGACCTCCGTGAGGGCCTCCTGGTTGTTACCGTGCTGTTTGATGATGACCCCATCGTCCGAGATCTCCTGGACGGTCGCGACGAACAACGGCGACTGCTTGAGCTTCTTGTTCTCGTGGGTGAGCCGCTCAAGCTTCTGTTGGAACTTGTTGTTCTCCGCGTTAGCGTCGAGGAGTTTGTCGCGCATCTCCTCGTTTTGGGATTCCAGGATCTCCAGACGTTCCTGAAGGGCCTCGATCTTCTCCTGCTGCGACGTCGACTCTTCCTCGTAGGGCATATCGACGTCGTCCACAGTATCGCTCATCACGCTTTCTAAGGCACTGCCGGATAAGAGGCTTCGGGTCGGGGCCCAGCTCGCCGGTCGTCGTCACTGGAGTATGCTCAACAGTAATAGAGAGCGATAGAAATTATTATTATGCTGTATGCCTCAGAGTGAGCCAAGAATGAGTAGTTCCGAGGCAGTCGCTGCGGACGAGGTAGCGGATCGCTGGGAACCGGTGCGCGATCTCCCACCGAGTGCGAAACTGGTCGCGAAGGTACTCGACTACAACGACACGTTGACGCAGAGTCAGTTGAGCGAGGAGACGCTCCTCCCGTCGCGGACGGTCCGGTACGCGCTCACTCGGCTCGAGGAAGAGGACGTCGTCGAGTCACGCTTCTCCTTTTCGGACGCTCGTAAGCGACTCTACCGCCTGTCGCTCTAAGCGACGGGCCGGCGTCCGCGCCGCGTCGTTCGTGCCGGACAGTTCGTCAGGTACCCGTCGAGACCTCGCAAGGCCGTCGAGCCGAACGTTTATCATCGGATCCGCGACCAGCCACTGTCACCGATGGCCGACCCGACCGCGGTCAAGCGCGCCCTCCGAGCCCTCGCGTACGGTTCCGAGACGGAGCCGTCGTCGCACCGCCGCTGTATCGACCGTGCCGCGGACGCACTCGCGTCCGTCGACGACGCGGCAGCGTTCTGTACGTCGACCGGCGTGAGTCGGCTTCGGGCGGCGGTTCGACAGGCCGACGAACGGGGAGAGACGAGAGTCGCCGAGCGCGGCCACGAGGCGGTGGCGACGCTAGAGGCGTACCGACGCGCTGCCGCGGGAGAGCGACCGGACGACGAACACCACTTTCACTCCGGTCGCGGAACGCCTTTACCGGGTGCTGGCCAAGGAGGTGACAGATGACACGGGTGATACACACCGGCGACACCCACGTCGGGTATCAGCAGTACCACTCGCCGGAGCGGCGCCGAGACTTCCTCGACGCGTTCGAGCAGGTGGTGGAGGACGCCGTCGCGGCCGACGTCGACGCCGTCGTCCACGCGGGCGACCTCTTCCACGACCGTCGTCCCGACCTGCAGGACCTCCTCGGCACGCTCTCGGTGCTCCGAACGCTCGCCGATGCGGACATCCCCTTCCTCGCCGTGGTCGGCAACCACGAGTCGACTCGCGGCGGCCAGTGGCTCGACCTCTTCGAGAACCTCGGGTTGGCCGTCCGTCTCGGAGCGGAACCGTACGTCCTCGGCGACACGGCGTTCTACGGGTTGGACCACGTCCCCGAGTCGCGCCGCGACGAGTTGGAGTACCAGTTTGCCTCCCACGACGCCGACTTCGCGGCGCTCGTCAGTCACGGACTCTTTACTCCTTTCGCGCACGCGAACTGGGACACCGAGACGGTGCTGACCGAGTCGAACGTCGACTTCGACGCCGTCCTCCTCGGCGACAACCACGAGGCCGACGAGGCGCAGGTCGACGGAACGTGGGTCACCTACTGCGGGTCGACCGAGCGCGCGAGCGCGAGCGAAGAACTGGGACGCGGCTACAACGTCGTCGAGTTCGGCCCCGACGTAGACATCCGACGGCGGGCGCTGGAGACGCGTCCGTTCGCCTTCGTGAACGTCGACCTCGCCGAAGGGGAAGGGATCGAACGCGTGCGCGAACAGCTCCGTCAACACGATTTGACCGACGCCGTGGCGATCGTCGAAATCGCCGGTGAGGGTGACCCGGTGACGCCCGCGAGCGTCGAGGAGTTCGCCACCGACCGGGGGGCGCTCGTCGCCCGCGTGAAGGACCGCCGCGAACTCGAAGGGAGCGAGACGGAGCTGTCGGTGAGTTTCGCCGACCCCGACGACGCCGTCCGCGAGCGGATCTCCGAGCTCGGTCTCTCGCAGGCCGCACTCGACGTCGACGAGACCATCCGTGCGAGCAAGACCCCCGACAGCAAGGTTCGGGAGGAAGTGAGATCCCGCGTAGAGGCGCTCGTCGAGGACGAAGGCGCGTTCACACGGACGTCCGACGCCGACGACAGCAGTTCCGCCCCCGACGACTCCATCGTCGACGACGCCGACAGCGACGACGCCGACGTCGACAGCAGTTCCGACCCCGACGACGCAGACGTCGACAGCGACGACGACACTGTCGAGTCTGTCACCGACGACGAGGACGGGGCCAGCGGCGTCGACGACGACCCCGAAGACGGACCGAACGACGGCACAGGCGAGACGACGAGCGACGGCCAGATCTCAATGGAGGACTATCTGTGAGGTTCGACCGCATCCGCCTCGAGAACTTCAAACCGTACGCCGACGCCGACCTCCGACTCGACGACGGCGTGACGGTCATCCACGGGTTGAACGGGAGCGGGAAGTCCTCGCTCCTGGACGCCTGTTTCTTCGCCCTCTACGGCGCGAAGGCGCTCGACGAGACGCTCGACGACGTCGTCACTAACGGTGAGGAAGACGCCGAGATCGAACTCTGGTTCACCCACGACGGTGTCTCCTATCACGTCGAGCGGCGACTCCGGTCGTCCGGCGAACGGACCCTGACGGCCAAATGCGTCCTCGACGGTCCCGACGTCACGGTCGACGGCTCTCGAGACGTTCGACGGTTCGTCACCGACCTCCTGCGGATGGATGCGGAAGCGTTCGTCAACTGCGCGTACGTCCGACAGGGCGAGGTGAACAAGCTCATCAACGCGACGCCTCGGCAGCGACAGGATATGATCGACGACCTCCTCCAGTTGGGCAAGTTAGAGGAGTACCGCGAACGGGCGGGAAAGGCCCGACTCGGCGTCGAAGACGTCTTAGAGAACAAACGCGGTGCGCTCGGCGAACTCGACGCCCAGATTCAGGAGCGGGAGGACCAGAACCTCCACGAACGGCTCAACGAGTTGGAGAGCGAGCTCAAGAACGTCGACGACGACCTCGAACGCTACCGCGAGAACAGAGACCGAGCCCGACAGAGTCGCGACGACGCACAGGAGACGCTCGACAGCTACGAGGAGAAGCGCGAGCGACTCGAGGCGTTGGCCGAGGAGATCGACGCGTTGGAGTCGAAGATCTCCGAGACGGAGCGCGAACGCGACAGTCTCCGTGACCAGATTCGCGAGACGCGCGACCGGAAAGACGAACTCGAATCGACGGTCTCGGCGGTGCTCGCGCAGACGACGCTGGAGACGGCAACGGAGACGGCCATCGAGACCCGACTCGACGACCTCGACGAGCGCGAGTCTGGGCTCTCCGACGAACTGAACGAGGCGCAGATGCAGGCACAGGCGCTCGACAACCAGTCGACGAACCTCGGCGACAAGGCCGACGACCGCCAGTCGCGCGCAGACGACAAGCGGGAACGGGCCGACGAACTCGACGCCGAAGTCGAACGCGCGACCGAGGACCTCGACGACCTCCGCGCGAAACTCGACGGGATGGACGACGAGATCGAGTCGCTCGAAGAGCGGTTCGACGAGGCCGAGGTGGACGTCGCCGTCGGCGACGCGTCGACGCATCTCGCGGAGCTACGCGAGGAACGGTCGTCGCTGCGCGACGACGTCGAGGAGGTGCGGACGGAGCTTCGAACCGTCCGGAACCGCGTCGAGGAGGCCGAACGCCTCCTCGAGGAGGGGAAATGTCCCGAGTGTGGCCAGCCAGTCGACGAGTCGCCCCACGTCGACACGATCGACGAGGACCGCGCCCGCGTCGCAGAGCTGGAAGCCGAGCTCGCCGATCTACAGGAGGAGCGCGAGTCGCTGGCGACGGCGATCGACCGCGCGGAGGAGCTCGTCGACACCGAATCAGAGATCGAGTCGCTCCGAACGAACCGAACGAACGTCGAGCAACTCCTCGAACAGAAGGCCGAGACGCTCGAGGAGAAGCGCACAGAGGCCGAGACGCTCCGCGAGGAGGCCGAGGAGTTGGCGACGCAGGCAGAGAACACCCGCGACGTCGCCGAACAGAAAGCGACGGAGGCAGAAGACGCCCGTGAGACGGTCGCAGAACTCGAATCGCGACTCGAAACCGTCGAGACGAAACGCGAGAACGTCGAACGCCTCGCAGATCTCGGCGAACAGATCGAAGACGCCGAGTCGACGGCCGAACGCCTCCGTGAGAAGCGGACCGACCTCGCCGATCTGAACGACGAGCGTCGGGAGCATCTCGCCGACAAGCGCTCACAGCGCGACGAGCTGCAAGCGGCGGTCGACGACGACCAGCTCGAACAGGCCCGCTCGCAGAAGCAGAACGCGGTCGACTACCTCGAGAAAGTCGAAGCCGAACTCGAGCGCCTGACCGAGCGGCGCGACGAACTTCAGAACGCTATCGGGAGCGTGAGCAACGCTATCGAGCAGTTAGAGCAACTCCGCGAGCAGCGCGCGGCGGTCGCCGAGCGCGTGACTGCGCTCGAATCGCTGCACGAAGAGACCGAGGAGTTGGAGGGGCTGTACGGCGACCTGCGCGCGGACCTGCGGCAGCGCAACGTCGAGAGCCTCGAACGGATGCTCAACGAGACGTTCGACCTCGTCTACGGCAACGACGCCTACTCGACCATCCGACTCGACGGCGAGTACGAACTCACCGTCTTCCAGAAGGACGGGCAGGCGCTCGACCCCGAACAGCTCTCGGGCGGCGAGCGGGCGCTGTTCAACCTGAGCCTCCGCTGTGCCATCTACCGGTTGCTGGCGGAGGGGATCGAGGGGACCGCACCGCTTCCCCCGCTCATCCTCGACGAACCGACCGTGTTTCTCGACTCGGGGCACGTCTCCCGACTCGTCGACCTCGTCGAGGAGATGCGCTCGCTCGGCGTCCGACAGATCATCATCGTCAGCCACGACGACGAACTCGTCGGCGCGGCCGACGATCTGGTGACCGTCGAGAAGAACAGCACCACCAACCGTTCGACCGTCGAGCGGGAGGACGCGACATCGCTGGCGGCAGTCGAGTCGCTGGCGAGTCCCGACGACTGAGACTGCCCTGACCGGACGTCGGCGTCAGTCCCGAAGCGCGCCGACGCCGTCTCTGGCGAGGTTGGTCGCGTCGTATCCCCGTTCGCCGAAGACGGTCGCCTCCTCGACGAGACCGGCGGCGCGGAACTCGGTTAGCAGTCCGTGGAGATCCGACTCACAGAGGTCGTAGCTGTCCAACAGGTCGACGATGGGGACCGGCCCGCGGTCGGCGAGTTCGACGAGGAGCCCGAGCGCTCGTTCGTTCGGGACGGCGGTGAGCAGGCGACGGACGGCCGGGTCGACGCCCGCGGCGGCGGTGACGAGCGGCGACTCGCCGTCGACGAGGTCGAGTTCGTCGTTGTCGACGTACCGTTCCTCGCCCGTCTCGGGGTCTCGGACGCGACTGGCGTCGCTCGACTGCTTGACGAGGAGGAGCCGTCTGCCGGCGGCGTCGCGGACGGTGCGCATAGACGGGTCGAGGGTCGTCGGCGGGTTAGGGGTTGCGTTCGGGGGCGACGTCCGACTCCGTCGCCGTCTCGGTGTCGACGCGTTCGCCGTCGCGAGATGCGTCGGCGGCGGGGCCGTCTCCGTCGCTGTCACGGTCGGAGCCGCCGTCGTCGCGGTCGGCCTCACCGTCGTCACCCTCGTCGCTGCCGTCGTTCTCTCCCCGTTCGGCGGAGCGTTTGAACTGCCGGTAGAGGTGGTACGTCCGGCCGAGTGCGAGCGTCCCCCCGGCGACGAGTCCGAGGCCGATCAGCCACTCGCCGCGGAAGAAGATGAGCATCGGCCCGAGACTCAGTGCGAAGACGGCGAGGTTGACGAGCACGACGCTCGCCCAGAACGGGCCGGAGACGGCGCTGTCGACGGCGGCGGCCGAGAGTTCCGGCTCCGAGGGTTCCGGGATGGTGATCCGCTCGACGAGTTCCGTCTCCGGATCCCCCCACCGGGCTTCCGGATCGGCTTCGGGGTCCCCCCACCGATCCTCCGGGTCGAACTCGTCGGGTTCGTCGGGCCACGGGTCGGTCGGCACGGCTAGTCGGACGCGACAGGTGAGGAAAAGAATTCGGCTTCTCGCCGCTCAGGCGACCTCTTCGAGGAGGACCGTCGCCGACGCCTGGAGCCACGCGAGCGGGTTCTCCGAGTCGTAGAAGACGACGCCGTTGTCGGTGTCGTACGTCTCGATTGTCTCGACCCCGTCAGTCTCTACTTCTGGATGCGAGGCATCCGGACTGTCCCACTGCTCGTCGTTGGCGTGGTCGGACATGGTGTGGACTGTGGTATGCCATATCATGGTATAGGTCTTGTGGATGCGGTCAACCTGCGCACTACCGCAAGACGCCGTTGTCCTGCGTGCCGATGACGAGCGCGTTCTCGACGAGTCGACCGTGGCCTCGCCGCAGTCGTTCCGAGAGCGCCTGGTGGGAGATACCGAGTTCGTCGGCGACCTCCGTGAGCGTCGCGCCTCGCGGCACCTCGTAGTAGCCCTGTTCGGACGCCGTGATCAACGACTCGAGTTGGTTGGCCGTGAGTCCGAACTGTCCGCTCCGGCGCTGGTCCAGTTCGTAGATACTCGTCACCTCCACCGAGACCCCCGTCTGCTCGCAGAAGTCGTACGAGCGCGACAGCGAGTCGCGGTCGGGAAACAGCACTCTGAGAAGCCATCTGTCGCTTTCGCCGAACGCCGTCAACACGGTCGCGTGCTCCTCGCTGAGGACGTGCACGAGGAAGTCGATCGCTTCGATCCAGTCCATCCGGTAGAGCCACTCGCCGTCGAGGTCGGTCAGCAGTTCGACCTGATCGACGCTCGGGTCGTCTCGGAGCGCCTCGTCGAGTGCGTCGCGGCCGCTCTCGTCGGCGGTGACCCACGTGAACGGGAGCAGTCGGTCGCGGTCGTAGGCAGCGACCCGCTCGACCTCGAACTCCGCGTCGGGGACGGCGTCGAACGTCGCCGAGAGCGCGAACTCTGCGGCGGGTATCTGCAGTTCGGCTATCGTACTCATCTCCTACCCGGGGAAACTGCGTCCACGGGTATAGCCGCTGTGGCGACCCACCCGTCGTGCAGCAACCGTTGTTATCGTTCGCGCTCGCCCCGTCGCCACCGACACCGCGGGGGTTTTTAGGTACGCAGGCGAACCACCAGCAACATGAAACAGAGCGGACTCGTGGACTTCGAGGGGGGTGACGACGACGAGGACCGACCCAGCGCGGAGGCTGCTGCCGTCGCGGGCAACGGCGGACAGGCCGTCAGCGACGTCGTCGACACCGCCGACATGAAGTTCCCCGACGCCGAGGGGAGCGTCGACATCTCCGTCACCCAGGTGGACTACACCATCGAAGGGTCGGGTGCCGACGAGTACCCCGTCGTCCACCTCTTCGGACGGACCACGGACAACGAGACCGAACACGTCCGCGTGCTCGGCTTTCGACCGTACTTCTACGCGCCGACCGACTCGCTGACCGACGAGAAACTCGACCGCGACACGATCACCGGCACCGAGGAGGGGTTCGAGAGTATCCGCGGCGACGAGTTGACGAAGATCTTCGGCCGGACGCCCCGGGACGTCGGGCAGATGCGAGACGAGTTCGACCACTACGAGGCCGACATCCTCTTTCCCAACCGCTTTCTCATCGACAAGGACATCGGCAGCGGCGTCCGCGTCGCCGAACGCCGGCTCGACGACGGGACGCTACAGGTCCCCCACACCGAGGTCGAACCGGTCGACGTCGACGCCGACCTCCGGGTCAACGTCTTCGACATCGAGGTCGACGACCGAAACGGGTTCCCCGAGGAGGGCGAGGAGCCGATCGTCTGTCTCACCAGCTACGACTCCTACCGCGACGAGTACGTCGCGTGGCACTACGTCGCTCCCGACGGCGAGGGGAAGCGTCCCGACGCGCTGCCCGACTACGACCCGCTCCGCGAGGGCCCCGACGTCGACGTGCGGACATTCGACGCCGAAGACGAGATGCTCGACGCGTTCGTCGCGTACGTCGAGGAGACCGACCCGGACGTCCTGAGCGGCTGGAACTTCGAGGACTTCGACGCGCCGTACTTCCTCGACCGGCTCGACGTGCTGAACCCGACGAGCGACTACGACCTCTCGGCCGACCGGCTCTCACGCGTCGACGAAGTGTGGCGCAGCGGGTGGGGCGGTCCCGACATCAAGGGCCGCGTCGTCTTCGACCTGCTGTACGCCTACAAGCGGACGCAGTTCACCGAACTGGAGTCGTACCGCCTCGACGCCGTCGGCGAACTCGAACTCGACGTCGGCAAGGAGCGCTACTCGGGCGACATCGGCGACCTCTGGGAGCAGAACCCCGAGCGGTTGCTGGAGTACAACCTCCGCGACGTCGAACTCTGCGTCGAGATCGACCGGAAGCAGGAGGTCGTCCCCTTCTGGGACGAGGTGCGGACGTTCGTCGGCTGTCTGCTCGAAGACGCGCCGACGCCGGGCGACGCCGTCGACATCTACGTCCTGCACAAGGTCCACGGGAACTTCGCGCTCCCCTCGAAGGGACAGGCGGAGTCCGAGGACTACGAAGGTGGGGCCGTCTTCGACCCCATCACGGGCGTCAAGGAGAACGTCACCGTCCTCGACCTGAAGTCGCTGTACCCGATGTGTATGGTGACGACGAACGCGAGTCCGGAGACGAAGGTCGACCCCGAGACGTACGACGGCGAGACGTTCCGTGCACCCAACGGGACGCACTTCCGGAAGGAACCGGACGGCATCATCCGGTCGATGGTCGACGAGCTGCTCACCGAACGCGAGGAGAAGAAGGCGCTCCGGAACGAACACGACCCCGGTAGCTCCGCGTACGAGCAGTTCGACCGACAGCAGGGAGCTGTCAAGGTTATCATGAACTCGCTATACGGGGTCTTGGGCTGGGACCGGTTCCGCCTCTACGACAAGGAGATGGGAGCGGCCGTAACCGCCACAGGGAGAGAGGTGATCAATTTCACCGAGAAGGCGGCCAACGAGATCGGGTACGAGGTAGCCTACGGAGATACGGATTCAGTCATGTTGGAACTTGGACAAGAAGTGTCCAAGGAGCAGGCTATCGAGCAGTCGTTCGAGATTGAGGAACACATCAACGCCGCGTACGACGACTTCGCGCGCGAGGAGCTCGGGGCCGACGAGCACCGCTTCCAGATCGAGTTCGAGAAGCTCTACCGGCGGTTCTTCCAAGCGGGCAAGAAGAAGCGCTACGCCGGCCACATCGTCTGGAAGGAAGGAAAAGAGGTCGACGACGTCGACATCACCGGGTTCGAGTACAAACGCTCGGACATCGCCCCAATCACGAAGGAGGTTCAGAAAGACGTCCTGGAGATGATCGTCCACGGGGAGGACACCGACGTCGTGAAAGACTACGTCCACGACGTCATCACCGACTTCCTCGAGGGGAACATGGCGTACGACCGCATCGGTATCCCCGGTGGCATCGGCAAGCGGTTGGAGAACTACGACACCGACACGGCGCAGGTCCGCGGCGCGAAGTACGCGAACCTCATGCTCGGCACCAACTTCCAACGCGGGTCGAAGCCGAAGCGACTGTACCTGAAGAAGGTCCACCCCTCCTTCTTCCGTCGGATGGAGTCCGAAGCGGGGCTCGACCCCCAGCACGACTATCTGTACGCCGAGTTCAAGCGGAACCCGGACGTCATCTGTTTCGAGTACGCAGATCAGATCCCCGACGAGTTCGAGGTCGACTGGGACAAGATGCTCGACAAGACGCTGAAAGGCCCCATCGAACGCGTCATCGAGGCGTTGGGCGTGTCGTGGGACGAGGTGAAGTCCGGACAGGAGCAGACGGGACTCGGGAGCTTCATGTAGCGGTCGGCGAGTGACCGGAGGTCGTTCACGCCGAGTACGACGAGTGGAGAATCTGACCGACGCCGACAGACGCTTTTCACATTCAGAAAATAAATTTCCCCACCAAAAAACTCGGAGGGGGTGAATGCGTAAGCATTATGGGTGGCACTCCCCACCTTTCGCACACGAGGAAACGAACCAACAATGGCAACACTCGAAATCAAAAACCTCCACGCAGAGGTCGCAGAGGAGGACGGTGAACAGATTCTCCGGGGCGTCGATCTGACGGTTCGTTCCGGCGAGATCCACGCTCTCATGGGTCCCAACGGGTCCGGAAAGTCGACGACGTCGAAGGTCATCGCCGGCCACCCGGCGTACAGAGTTACCGAGGGAGAGGTTCTTCTCCGGCTCGAAGACGGCGACTTCGGCGACGACTTCGACATCCCCGAGGACAAACTGACGTGGGACCTCCTCGAACTCGAACCCAACGAGCGGGCCGCACTGGGTATCTTCCTCGCCTTCCAGTACCCCGCCGAGATCGAGGGCGTCACCATGACCAACTTCCTGCGGACGGCGCTCAACGCCAAACTCGAGGAGCGCGAAGAGCTCTTCGAGGACGACGAGGGCGACGAGACCGAGGAAGAAGAGGAGTCGGGGTACGACACCTCCCCGATGGAGGGCAACGTCGACGAGGGCGAAGTCGGCGTCGCCGAGTTCCAGCAGATCCTCAAGGAGAAGATGGAGCTGCTCGACATGGACGAGAAGTTCGCTCAGCGCTACCTGAACGCTGGCTTCTCCGGCGGGGAGAAGAAGCAGAACGAGGTGCTGCAGGCAGCCATCCTCGAACCGTCCATCGCGGTGCTCGACGAGATCGACTCCGGGCTGGACATCGACCGGCTGCAGGACGTCTCGAACGGGATCAACGCGCTGCGCGACGAACAGGGAACGGGTATCCTCCAGATCACCCACTACCAGCGGATCCTCGACTACGTCGAACCCGACCACGTCCACATCATGCTCGACGGCAAGGTCGTCAAGAGCGGTGACGCCAGCCTCGCCGAGGAGCTCGAGGACAAGGGGTACGACTGGGTCCGTCAGGAAGTTTACGAGACAGCGTAATACGTCTGCAACCACGAACACAACATATGAGCTCAGATCAAGACCACCTCAAAGAGACCGACACGGAAGCTCGCTTCGAGTTCAAGAAGGAGCAGAAGTCGTCGTTCCAGGCCGACAAAGGCCTCACCGAAGAGACCATTCGGGTCATCTCCGAGGACAAGGACGAACCCGAGTGGATGCTCCAGCGTCGCCTGCGCGCGCTGAAGCAGTTCCAGAAGATGCCGATGCCGACCGACTGGCCCGGCCAGCCGGACCTGTCGGAGGTCGACGTCAACGAGATCGTCCCGTACATCCGACCCGACGTCGAGACCCGCGGCGGCGTCGACGACTGGACCGACCTGCCGGACGACATCAAGGACACGTTCGACAAACTCGGCATCCCGGAAGCCGAGAAGAACGCGCTCTCTGGTGTCGGCGCGCAGTACGAGTCGGAAGTCGTCTACCAGAACATGCAGGAGCGCTGGGAGGAGAAGGGCGTCGTCTTCATGAACATGGACCAGGCGGTCCAGGAGCACGAAGACATCGTCAAGGAGTACTTCATGACGAAGTGCGTCCCCCCGAGCGACAACAAGTTCGCCGCGCTTCACGGCGCCATCTGGTCCGGCGGGTCGTTCGTCTACGTCCCCGAAGACACGACGGTCGACATGCCCGTCCAGGCGTACTTCCGGATGAACTCCGAGGGGATGGGCCAGTTCGAGCACACGCTCATCGTCGCCGAGAAGGGCAGCGAAGTCCACTACATCGAGGGCTGCAGCGCGCCGAAGTACTCGGCGTTCAACCTGCACTCCGGCGGTGTCGAGGTCTTCGTGGGTGAGGACGCTCACGTCCAGTACTCCACGGTGCAAAACTGGTCGAAGAACACCTACAACCTCAACACCAAGCGCGCCATCGTCGAGAAGGGCGGCCGCATGGAGTGGATCTCCGGCAGCATGGGCTCGAAAGCGACCATGCTCTACCCGGCCTCGATCCTGAAGGGCCGCGGTGCCTCGGACAACCACATCACCATCGCCTTCGCGGGCGAGGGCCAGAACATCGACACCGGCGCGAAGGTCTACCACAACGCGCCGGAGACGAAGTCGACCATCGAGTCCAAGAGTATCAGCAAGGACGGCGGTCGGACGAACTACCGCGGGCTCGTCCACATCGCCAACGGCGCGAAGAACTCCTCGACCTCCGTCGAGTGTGACGCGCTCATGTTCGACAACGAGTCCACGTCGGACACGATGCCGTACATGGAGATCAACGAGTCCACCGTCGACGTCGCCCACGAGGCAACTGTGGGTAAGATCGGCGACGAGGACGTCTTCTACCTCCAGAGCCGGGGCCTCGACGACGACGACGCCAAGCAGATGATCGTCTCTGGCTTCATCGAGCCGATCACGGAAGAGCTGCCGATCGAGTACGCGGTCGAACTCAACCGCCTCGTCGAACTCGAGATGGAGGGGAGCCTCGGGTAACATGTCGAGCAAGGCACTTCCCGCGGACCTTTCCGAGGAGACCGTCCGCACGATCTCCGAGGAGCGAGACGAACCCGAGTGGCTCCTCGAGGCTCGACTCGAGGCGCTCGACTCACTCGACGACCTCGAGCTGCCGGACGTCATCCAGACGCCCGGTCGTCGATGGACGAACCTCGAAGCGCTCGACTTCGAGGAGCTCGTCGACCCGCTGAACGCGGCCGACACCACGGAGCGTGTCACCGCCGAGGGTATCGAGGTGCTCTCGTTCACCGAGGCGCTCGACAGCCACGAGGAGGTCGTCGAGGAGGCGTTCGGTTCGACCATCGCCCCCGACACGAACTACCTGACTGCGCTGTCGGCAGCGTTGTTCACCACCGGTACGCTGATCTACGTCCCCGAGGACGTCGACGCCGAGGACGTGAAGATCCGCGCCGAGATGAACTCGAAGTCGCTGTTCAGCCACACGCTCGTCGTCACCGAGGAGTCGTCGTCGGTGACGATCCTCGAAGCGATCGAGAGCGGCGAGAGCGACGTCGAGGGCGAGCGGTACTTCTCGAACCTCGTCGAGATCGTCGCGGGCGAGAACTCCTACGTCCAGTACGGATCGCTGCAGAATCTGGACGAGGACACGTACACGTACACGCTAAAGCGTGGCGACGCCGGCGTCTACTCGACGATCAACTGGATCGAGGGGAACCTCGGTTCGCGGCTCACCCGCAGCGACATCGAGACGGAACTCAACGGCGACTCCTCGGAGACGAAGATCGTCGGGGCGTTCTTCGGTCACGACGACCAGCATCTCGACGTCAACGCGCGCGTCTGGCACAAGGCCGAGCACACGACGGCCGACCTCGTCACCCGCGGCGTCCTCGACGACGAGGCACGCTCGGTGTACGAGGGTGTCCAGGACGTCGGTCGCGACGCCTGGGACACGAACTCCTACCAGCGCGAGAACACGCTGATGCTCTCCGACCAGTCTGAGGCAGACGCCTCCCCGAAGCTCATCATCAACAACCACGACACCGAAGCCTCCCACGCGGCGACGGTCGGACAGGTCGACGAGGAGGACCTGTTCTACATGAAGTCGCGCTCCATCCCACAGGAGCAGGCGCGTAACATGCTCGTGGAGGGCTTCTTCGTCCCCGTCCTCGAGGAGATCGAGGTCGACGAGTTCCGCGAGGATCTACAGGAACTCATCGCTGCGCGTCTGCACTGAGACGCGCGCTCTGCGGTTCGGTTTCTCTCTCTTTCGGTCGTCGGGAGCGACTGCTCGGTCCAAACCGAGTCACGCGTCAGCAGGTCGCAGCCACGACTTCGGAGTACGCGCCGTCGTGTTCGACGACCGTCGGCGCACTCCACCGGTCGGGGAGCGTCTCGAGTTCTACTCTCCCGTTCGCCAGCAGTCGGTCGAACTCGTCTCGGCGTGCGTCGGTGAGATTCTCGTAGGTGACGACGCGGTCGGACTGCTCGACGTCTGTCTCGGTGACGGTGTCGACCGAGAGGTAGTACGGGCAGTCGGCGTACGAGGTTGTCGCGCCGGTCGTCGTCTGAGTTGGTGTCGACGTCGTCTGAGCTGGTGTCGACGTTGTCGTCGGCGTGGGGCCGTCGCCGGCAGGTGCACCGCCGAGACAGCCGCTCGTGACGACGAGGAGAGCGAGGAAGGTGATCGTACTGCGGGAACCCATAGCCGAACCTGGACAGCGGAGTCGCAAATGCTTTGTCCAGGAGCCGGTGGCTGGTGGCTGTGTGTTCCTGACCCGACACTGCCCCGCGAGCGACCGAAGGGAACGAGCGGGCCGACGACTGAACGGAGCGAAGCGAAGTGAACGAGGAGTGCGTTTGATCCATCTTTTGCTCTGCGCTCGCTACGCTCGTTCGGCAAAAGGTGGAGGTGTTAAGTCGGTGCCACCCAGACGATGGTGTATGAACGAGGTATCGCGCTCGAACCAGAGGTGTCTCGCGTGAGCGTCGGCAACCAGGTCACCTCCGACCACCAACTCGCTCGCCTGCTCCAGATCGGCATCGTGCTGGAGGAGGTCGTCGAGGCGCGCGCCTACCACCACTACCAGTCGCTCGCCGAGGAGGACCGCCACCTCGACGAGGAGTTAGAGGGTCTGCTCGAACACGCCGCCGAGGAGTCCGCCGACCACCGCAAGCGCCTGGAGCGGGTCATCGATGACCTCGACGCCGAGAGCATCCCGTTCGAGGACATCGAGACGCTGGTCGAAGCGAAGTACGGAAAGACCAAACCGGAGGACTTCGACGGCGTCCTCTACGACCAACTGTGCAACGAGGAGACGGCCTACAAGTTCTACGACGACCTCATCGACGGGATCGAGTCGAGCGAGGCTGAGTTCTCCATCGACCGCGAGCAGCTGCTCACCGTCCTCCGTGAGATTCGAGAGGAGGAGGCGCAGGGCGTCGAAGAGGTGACGAAGATCATGGAGACGCGGGAATGAGCGAGGTGAACCAATGAACACGGCAGATCAGTACGTCAAGGCGATCTACCTCCTCCAGCAGATGGAGGACGGACCGGCATCGACAGGTGCGCTCGCGGATATGCTCGACGTGAGTCCGGCGAGCGCCAACGAAATGATCGGTAAACTCGAATCGCGCGGACTCGCCGAGCACGAGAAGTACAAGGGCGTCACCCTGAGCGACGAGGGGATCGTCCGTGCGCGTGACGCGCTCCAGACGTACTGCATCATCGAACGGTTCCTCGCGAACGTGCTGGACGTCGAGGAGTTCCGTGCGGAGGCGCGCGAGCTCGAGAGCGTCATCGACGACACGGTCGCCGAGCGACTCGACACGATCATCGACCGCAACGCCGAGTGTCCGGACTGCTTCGACCCCGAAACCGACGCCTGTGAGTATCTGGAACTGGAGAGCGAGAAACCCGCGGACTGACGCGTTCGGTCGAATCCCCGCATGATTATATGAGTGGACTGTGAGGCACTGTCTATGAGTGGGACGAAACAGCGATTCAGCCGTCTCAGACGATTCATGGGGCTCTCCCACGACGAACTGCCGGCGTACCGTTGTCACGGCTGCGGTACCGCGTTCGAACTCCAGTATCACGTGTGCCCCGACTGCGGGGGCTACTCCGTCGAACCCGTCCGCGAGTAGCACGCGAGGTCGGTCAGTTCTCCCGGTTGTGTCTCGACGCTCCACGGTCGAAAAAATATATTGTGGATGCCGTGGTAGTTACTATCACAGCCATGGGGGAGACAAACTCGTGCCTCACGTGTGAATCGTGCGGGGCAAAGCTCAGCTGGCCCGTCGTCCGGGGGTTGACGGCGAAGCGAGAGGGTAGTTCCGCGGCGCTGTACTGCCCGGCGTGTCGGTCGCCGATGGACCAGGTGGACGTACGTGCGGTCCAACCCTGACCGGGCGTGCGAAGAGCAGACTGTTCTTTCGGGGAACGAGACCACCGACGGACGCTGGAGCGTCGTCGCCGAGACGAACCGAAACCCGAAGTTTTTCTACGGTAACCGACGGAGCAGTAGGTGCAGAGTCCCGTGGTGTAGTGGCCAATCATCTGGGCCTTTGGAGCCCAGGACAGCGGTTCGAATCCGCTCGGGACTATGTTCTGGGAGCGAAAGCGAGCAGTAGTCGTCTGACGGCGGATTCGACGCCCAGAAGACGAGCGAATGTGAGTCTTCGCGGTTCGAATCCGCTTTCGGAGCCGATCGGAACGACTGCCGAACCACGTCGTGAGCGACAACCGTTCCCCGCCGACGCTCAGTCGGCGACACCTACCGCTCTGCACCGTCGAGAGAACGCCGAAAAACCGCGACGTCTCAGTCGAGGTGTTCGATTCCCTCTTTCGAGACGTTCGCTCGCGTGACGACGTCCGGCATCCAGTCGGGGCCGTCACTCGGTTTCTCTTCCTTCCACGCCCATCCGTTGTAGATGTGGACCTTGTCGGTGCCTTTCTCCCGGAGGCGAAGTTCCGCACGACCGTCGACCTCCTCCTCGCTCGGGGCCGGTGGGAGTCGACGCGCTGCTTTCAGTGCCGCCTGCCGCGGGGTGCTCCCGCTGAAGACGCTGTCCTCGGTGCCGTTCTCTTCCCGGAGCACGAAGTTTCGTTTGCCGTCTTGTCGTACCATTGGTCTGCCCTCGACTATCGTCACTCGGCCAATCACTAAATAACCACCCCACGGAATCGGGGTTCGACCCCCGAAACGACGAAGAGGCTGCTGGTCGAGTGACCGGTATGGTGTCTCCACGCCGGGTCGCGAGAGCGATCTTTCGCGCCGGTCGGTATCTCGTCTTCTCGGCGTACTACGCGGCGGTCGCCGCGAACCACCGTCACGAACTGTTCGCTCCGCCGAAACGCGTCGACGGCGCGCGCTTCCGGAGCTACGAACTCGTCAACAAACACGGCCGAGACGTCCTCCTGCGACGGTTGCTCGCCCGCTGTGGCCCCGGTGAGACGGTGTTCGACGTGGGGGCGAACACCGGCGTCTACGCACTCGCCGTCGCCGCGGCCGAACCGACCGCGCGGGTGGTCGCCTTCGAACCGAACCCGGTCGTCTGCGAGCAGTTGCGGGCGAACGTCGCACGCAACGGGTTCGGAGACCGAATCGACGTCCGAGCGGTCGGCGCGGGCGACGACGCCGGCGTCCGGTCGTTCTACCGGTCGACGTACGACGAGCTGGGGTCGTTCGACGCCGACAACGCGAGCGCCTGGGAGGCGCGCATCCGCGACGAAGTGAGAGTCCCCGTCGTCCGACTGGACGACCTCGTCGCCGACGGCGACGTCCCGCCGCCGGATCACCTGAAGGTCGACGTCGAAGGGTTCGGCTACGACGTCCTTCGTGGGGCCGAGACGACGCTACGCCGTCACCGGCCGGTCGTCTACTTCGAACCACACGCCGTCGCCGACGGCGACCGCGACGCCGACGCCGTGGCGACGTTTCTCCGTTCGCTCGGCTATCGGATCCGGATCCGAGACGACGCGTGGGTGTGTGACCCCGACGCGGACCGCTCGGGGGCGTGAACCGCCGCAGGGGTGTAGTTCGAGACGCCTTCAGCGTCGCCTCAGCTGTCGGAGCGGAAACGGTCGAGGACGACGCGTCTTCGGCGAGAACGCTCTGCTCGCCCGTCGAATCCACGAGTCGCCGATCGATCGGAGCTTCGAACCAAGATTCGGCCAGAGAACAAAAACCTGTCGTAACGCCTAAGACCGGAACGACCCTCTTCTTCGATAACAATGAGTAAGGAACGTTGCCTCCGGGGGTGGCCTCGTGGGCGTTGAGATCAAGGAGTCCTCCGTCTCCGACGACGAGTTCGCGGAGATGAAGCGGTTTGTCTACGATTATCTCGCTGCGAGCGTCGAGAACGAAGAGGACGGCGGCAGGATGCGGTGGTACCCGTGGCACAGCGCCGACTACCGGTTCAACCACATCCTCAACGTGGTCGACATCGCGACTCACATCGCGAAGCGCGAAGGTGCGGACGTCGACGTCGTCAGAGTGGCCGCGCTGTTCCACGACATCGCCAAACTCGACGCCGACCAGGACGTCCACGCCGAGGAGGGCGCTCGCGTCGCCCGCGAGTATCTGTCGGCACGCGGCGGGTTCCCGGAGTCGTTCATCGATCAGGTGTGTCAGTCGATCACCGACCACTCCTATCAGGGGCCGCTCTCGGACGTCTCCCTGGAGACGCAGTGTCTCATCGAGGCCGACATCCTCGACAAGGTCGGTGCCAACGGGACGGCGCTGATGCTCCTCCGGATGGGCTACGAGGCCCGGACCCACATGGACGCCGCCGAGATGGTCCAGCGCGTCCTCGAACGTGGGAAAGACCACTCCACGCGGATCGTCAGCGACACCGCCGAGAGCATCGCCCACCAGCGGCTCAAACGCGTCAAGTGGTTCCGCGAGTGGCTCGAAGAGGAGGTCGCCGAGATGAACCGGTACGGAGACGACGTCTGAGAGAGCTCGATTCGCTCGGATCGGTCGACGGGTAGATCGTCTCCCTCAGAACGTCTCCAGCACGCCGAGCACCCGCTCTTCGGCGTCGCGTCCGGGGTCGTGCTCCGCGCCGTCCCGGTCGCTCCGTCGGTGTTCCGCGACTGTCCGTGTCATCGCCTCCGCGAGCGGCGTCGACTCCCAGCCGAGACTCGCGAGTTTGTTCGTATCGAAGACGTGCGGATACTCCCGATAGAGGACGAACTCCGACGGTTCGAGACCGCCAGCGGCGAGTTCGCGCTGGCCCGCGTGGACCACCTCGATCTCGGTGTCCATCGTGTCGGCGGCGAGGGTCAACAGCTCTTCGAGCGTGACGAGTCGACGGTCGCCGACGTTGTAGGCCTCGCCCGGAGTCCCCTCCTCGGCGACGACGCGGAGCGCGCTGGCGACGTCCTCGACGTAGGCGCGGTGCCAGAGGTTCTGGCCGTCGCCCGGGACGACGACTCGGTCGTAGTTGTCGACGCGGCCGAGCCAGTAGTCCAGCCGCTCGGTGTAGTCGTGCGGACCGTAGACGATACACGGGCGAACGCTCATCGCAGCGACGCCGTTCTCGGCCGCTGCGGCGACGACGCGGTCACCCTCGGCCTTCCGGTGTCCATACGTCTCGTTCGACTCGTCGTCGGCCTGCTCGGCGCTACACGGTCGCAGCGGCGTCTCGCCTTCGCGCTTGGGAATCTCCTCGCGACCGTAGGCGTCGCCGCTGGAGACGTAGACGTAGGCGTCGACGTCGGCGAACACCTCGACGGCGCGCTCGACTTCACCCGGTTTGTACGCGACGCAGTCGATCACGACGTCGGGACGGGCGGCGAGCGAGGCAGTCTGGAGATCCGTGTCGTCGGTGCGGTCTCCCTGAATGTGGTCGACGCGGTCGTCGTCGGCGAAGGGATCGTCGTGGTTCCCGCGGTTGAAGATGGTGACGTCGTAGTCGTGTGCGAGCAGTTCGTCGACGGTGTGCCGACCGATGAAGCGCGTTCCGCCGATGACGAGCGCGTGGGTCATACCGGAGGATGTGACCGCGTCGAAAAAAGTGTGGCAGTCTCGCGGGCGGACGACGCCAACGGGGGGCCACCAGAGAGCGGTCGAATCGGCTCTCCGAGAGAGGCCGCCGGGCTAGAGGTACGACGCGTCCCACCGCGACGGCCGTCGCTTGTTGCCGCAGTCGTTGCAGACGACGCGACCCATCGCGTCCATCGACACCTCGAAGCTCTCACAGTGCCCACAGAAGTAGCCGTAGCGCTCCGCGCGGTTCTCGTCGAGGTAGGCGACGTAGAGCGGCGCGACCGACCCGCGGTCGCTCTCGTCGAAGGCGACGTAGACCGTGGTATCGTCGATCTGCCGGGGGTCCAGCGGTGCCTGCGGTTCGCCCTCGGCGCCGGGGAACTTCAGATAGGTCCGCTCCTTGAACGACTCCGCCCCGAGGTCGATCTTCCGGGTGTCTCCCTCCTCGTAGCCGTGTCCCTCGTAGAACTCCGCCCCGCCTTTGTTGACGGTGAGCACCTTCCCCGTGAGTCGGGTCGCACCCCGGTCGACGAGCTCCTCCTCGGTCCGAGTGAGGAGTCGCGCCCCGAGACCCTCGCCGCGGGCGGTCGGCGAGACGTGGAGCCAGTTGATCTCGCCGGTCGTCCCCTCTTTCCCCCGCAGGTAGCTCTGTGAGAACCCGACGACGGTTCCGTCGTCGTCGGCGACGAGGTACACTGCGTCGTCACGGGCGAACTCGTCGGCGAGCGTTTCGCCGTACCACTCGTCGACCGACTCGTCGATGACCGACTCGTCCAGTGCGTGGCTGTACGACTCCATCAGCGAATCGTGCGCAACTTGTCGGATACTGTCGATATCGTCGGTCGTCGCCTCACGGATCTCCATACCACTCCGTGCGACTGCGTCACATAAAATACTCTCGGCGTGGAGAGGTTCCGAGACGCGGCCGGGCGTGCTCGACCGCGACGAAGCGGTCGCTGCCACGTCGGGACCGTTCGAACCGGCGGCGCTCTCAGGCTTCCTTCGTCACGCCGGTCACCATCACCGGCCGCTCGGCGTTGAGGATCACCGTCTGCGTGACGCTGCCGAACAGTGCCTTCCCGGCCGGCGAGCGTTTGCGTCCGCCGACGACGACGAGGTCGGCGTCGACGTCGCCGGCGACGTCGATAATTCCCTCCGCCGGATCGCCGCTGGACTCTTCGACGTCGTACTCGACGCCGGCGGCCTCGAAGACGTCGCTCGCCTCGCGGACCGAAGCGACCTGTGTCGCCGACGCGCCGCTGGGGTTGTCGCTGAAACTGTGGATGATCGTCACTCGTTTCTCCGTTCCCGCTCCCGGGAGGTCGACGATCTCCTGTGCACACTGACGGGCGTGTACCTCGTCGTCGTCGACACCGAGTACCACGTGATACATACGCACAGACACCCGGTCAGACGGCTTAGTTTTTCGGGGAGACGGCGTCGGGGTCGTCGACGTACTGGGAGACGTAGACGACGAGCAACAGCGGAACGCCGAGCACGGTCGCGAGCGTGAGCGCGCCGTAGGCGGCGAAGCCGAGTTGGGTCGGTGGGAACTCGACGAGGAACAGATACGCTGGCGGTCGGAGGTCGTCGACGAACGTCGCCGTCAGGTAGCCTGCGGCACCGCCGACGCTGACGAGCGCGAGATAGAGCCCCAAGACGAACCGTCGGCCGCGGAAGCCTCGTTGTGGCACGTTCGAAACGCGGGGCTGATTCCGATTAGCCCTTTCGGGAACGTGTCGGGGGTCGACGGGAGAACCGCGGACCACGAGTATCGACGGGTCTTTGTCGACGCAGTCCCGAGTGCAGGTATGACCGACAAGGACCTCCTCGGCATCGTGCTCGCGGGCGTCGCACTGCTGATGTTCGCGACGGGCGTCATCCTCGCAGTCTGAGCAGCGCGCTCGGTCCCAACTCGTCTCCGTTTTTCTGACGCGTCGACAGCGAGAGCGCTCGCAGTCCTCCGTCGCTCGCGACACTGGCGACGAGCATCGCCCGTAGACGACACCGGAAGCGAGAGCGCCGTCGCTCGGGCTCGGGCGTGTGAACACAGAGAGATGAGAAGACAAACCCAGACGTCACCGAAGCGGAACGCGTTCCGGAGCGTTTAGGCGTCGTGTCGTCCGTTTCCTGACCGCCGTCGGTGGCGACTTCCTGCTCTTCCCCATCACCAGAACTCTTCGAGTTCTGGTTTGCTCACGAATCGTCTTCGTCCGATTCGTGACCGCCGTCCGTGATCTTCGTCTGCAGTTTGCGGTCGAACCAGTCCCACTCGGCGGTGTAGAGACCGTCCTCTTTCAGGTTCCACGGGTCGCCGTCCTCGATGACCGGCCCTTCGAGCCACGAGATGACGAAGTTGTACGTCCAGATGAACCCGCCGACGAGCAACAGCAGTGCGCCGACCGTCGCGACCTGGTGGAGCGTCATGAACTCCGGCAGGTAGGTCGCGTAGCGACGGGGCATGCCGCCGTAGCCCAGCAGGATCATCGCGAAGAACGTCACGTTCGTCCCGATCATCCAGAGCCAGAAGTGCCACTTGCCGAGTTTCCGCTGGTACATCCGCCCGGTGAAGATGGGGTACCAGTAGTAGAGCCCGGCGAATCCGGCGAAGGCGATGGCCCCCATGACGATGTAGTGGAAGTGACCGACGACGTAGTAGGTGTCGTGAAGCACGAGGTCGATCGGGATCGACGCGAGGAAGACGCCGGTGACGCCGCCGATGATGAAGTTCGAGACGAAGCCGATACAGAACAGCATCGGCGTGGTGAGTCGGATGCGGCCGTTCCACATCGTCGTGATCCAGTTGAACGTCTTCACTGCGGAGGGGATCGCGATCGCCAACGACACCGCCATGAACGACGCACGGAGTCGCGGGTCGATGCCGGTCGCGAACATGTGGTGTGCCCAGACGCCGAACGAGAGCACGCCGATGGCGAGCGTCGAGTAGACGACGAACTTGAACCCGAACAGCCGCCGCCCGGAGAACCGCGGCAGCACGTAGCTGACGATCCCCATCGGCGGCAGCACGAGGATGTACACTTCGGGGTGACCGAAGAACCAAAACAGGTGTTGCCAGAGGATGTTACCGCCCTCGCCCGCGAAGAAGACAGTCCCGAGGTTGCGGTCGAGCAGCAGCATGACCATCGCGCTGCCCAGAAGCGGGAACGCGAAGAGGATGAGTCCCGACTGGGTGAGGATCGTCCACGAGAAGATGTCGAGGTTCGCCCAGGTGACCTCCTCGGCGCGTTCGGTGAAGATGGTCGCGATGAAGTTGATCGACCCCATCGTCGCCGAGACGCCGGAGAGATGCAGGCCGAGGAGCATCAAGTCGACGCCGGCGTTGGCCTGGTTGCCCTGTCCGACGCCGGCCGACAGCGGCGTGTACATCGTCCAGGCGGTCTGCGCCGGGATGATGTCGCTCGTCGGGATGAGGAAGCCGGCCCAGATGAGGAGCGCGGCGGGCGGCAGCAGCCAGAAGGCGATGGCGTTGATGCGGGGGAACGCCATGTCGTCTGCACCGATGACGAGCGGGATGAAGTAGTTCGAGAACGCCGCGAGGATCGGCGTCCCGAAGAGAAACAGCATCGTGATCCCGTGACTCGTCAGCAGCGAGTTGTAGAACGAGTTCGAGATGAGCGTCATCCCGGGGTCGGCGAGTTCCAGTCGCATGACGACGACCATCAGCCCACCGACGACGAAGGCGATGACGCCGTACAGTCCGTACAGCATCCCGATGTCCTTGTGGTCGACGGTCGTCAGCCAGCGGATGAGTCCGCCCGGTTTCTCGTGTGCGTGCCCACTCTCCTGTCCGTACGCGCCTCCACCACTGGCGAGCGGTGTGTAGGAGCGCCAGTTCTCCACCCGGGTGAGCCAGGCGGCGACGGCCACGAGGAAAACCCCCATGAGCACCGTCAGTGCTAACTGTCCGTTAATCTCCATGGGAGCCACTGAGGAGTGGAAGGTAAAGAAAGATTCGGGTGACAGCCGTCAGTCGTCGTTCTCGGCGGTAGATTCCTGTTCGGTGGCGCTGGACTCCTGTTCGGCGAGCTGGGCTCGCTCTTCGTCGGAGAGTTCGGCCTCCTCCTCGTACTCTTCGAGCGTCTTCGATCCGGGAACGGTCGCCTGCCCGGCGAGGAACACTTCCGAGCGCTTCTCGTCGCCGGCGATGGCCTTCCCCGAAAGGTAGGTCAGCACACCCAGTGCGAGCAGTGGGACGATGAGCAGACCGTACGAGATGGTCGTCGCCAGGAAGTCGAACCCGAAGGGGTTGAGGAGAGCGAAGAGGACCATGAAGAACACGATGATCCCCAGCGGGATGATGTTCACCGTCAGGTCGAGGATGGTCTCCTTGTCGAAGATTTTGGCTGCCATGGTTGGCTGTTACAGACGCCCATCAAATAGATTGTTGGTTCACGTTCGTTCCCGCCGGTTCGGCCGAAGGACGTGTCGTGAGCGGGTACGGCGGGGGCTCAGGCCGGACTGGACTTCTGGACGAACGTCGTCCCGACGATACTCCCGAGCAGCAGCAGTCCGCCGGCGACGATGACCGCGTAGCCGCGGGCGACGAACCGGATCCCTTCGGCCGTCGACACCGTGTCGGCGTACAGTAGCAGACCGCCGAACGCGAACAGCAGCACCGAACAGACGGCGAGCGCTCGCCACGGCGTCTTCGCGTAGCCCGCCTCCTTGGCCATCCCGGCGACGCTCCCACAGAGCAACAGCAGGCCGCCGACCGAGAGGGCGGCGAGGTCGAAGAGGATACCGATCTCCGCGATCGGGATCCCGAGTGCGATGAACAGTGGCCACGGGCTCGCCATCCGGTATTGGTCGCTCAATCCGGGGTTCTCGTCCATACGCCCCGTAGAGACCGGAGCCTACAAAGCGCTTCGGAAGGGACGCCGGCTCGGCTACGGGAGGCTGACGCCGTGGCGCGCCAGATAGTCGTTGACGGCTTTGATCTCGACGGGACTCCCGACGATGCGACACTGCGCTTCGCTCCGGGAGAACACCGACACCGTGAACTCGGCTTCGAGTTCGTCTCGAAGCCCGTCGAGCGAACCACAGGGGAGGACGATCTCCGTGCTGTCGCGGAGGTGGGCGGGATCGGGCATGGGGTATTTTTCCACACAGTTGGTCGACGGATAATCGTGTCGAAGTGACGCTCTATACCTACTACGTGCGTAGCGTGCGTACGCGGGTGCAGAGAGACGTGAAGGAAAGGGTTTTTCGAGTGACGCGGCGGAACTGTAGGTAATGGGTCTCGAGGAGGAGATAGACGAACTCCGCGAGGAGATCGCCAACACGCCCTACAACAAGTCCACGGAGGCACACATCGGGCGCCTGAAGGCGAAGCTCGCGGAGAAGAAAGAGAAACTGGAGAACCAGTCCTCCGCCGGCGGCGGCGTCGGCTACGCCGTCGAGAAGACCGGCGACGCAACGATCGCGCTCGTCGGCTTCCCGAGCGTCGGCAAGTCGACGCTCATCAACGCCATCACCAACGCCGACAGCGAGACCGGCGAGTACGAGTTCACGACGCTCGACGTCAACCCCGGAATGCTGCAGTACCGCGGTGCCAACATCCAGGTGCTCGACGTACCGGGGCTCATCGAGGGCGCGGCGGGCGGTCGCGGCGGCGGCAAGGAGGTGCTCTCGGTCGTCCGCACGGCCGACCTCGTCGTCTTCATGCTCTCGGTGTTCGAGATCGAGAAGTACGAGCGGCTGCGAGAGGAACTGTACAACAACAAGATCCGCCTCGACACCGAGCGACCGAGCGTCTTCATCACGAAGAAGGGTCGCGGCGGCATCCGTGTGACGAAGACCGACGACGTCCGACTCGACGAGGAGACGATCAAGGGGATCCTCCGCGAACACGGCTACGTCAACGCCGAGGTGACTGTCCGCGGCGACATCACCGTCGACGAACTGATCGACGGTATCATGGACAACCGCATCTACCTCCCCTCGATCGTCGCCGCCAACAAGGCCGACCTCATCGACCGCGACTACCTGCCGACCGTCGAGGAGGAACTCCGGGATATCGGTCTCGACCCCGAGGAGGTCGTGTTCATCAGCGCCGTCGAGGAGAAGGGACTCGACGCGCTCAAAGAGAAGATCTGGAACGCGCTCGGACTCATCCGCATCTACATGGACAAGCCGGGCCGCGGCGTCGACTACGAGGAACCGCTCGTACTCATGGAGGGTGACACCGTCGGCACTGCCTGCAAGAAACTCGGCAAGAAGTTCGAAGACCGCTTCCGCTTCGCTCGGGTGTCCGGCCCGAGCGCGAAACACGACGACCAGCAGGTCGGCAAGGACCACGAACTCGCCGACGAGGACGTCCTCCGCATCGTCGCCCAGCGGTGAGCGGGCCCGCACCGGCCTCACCTGACTCGCCCGACGCGCCCGTCACACCGGACTCGGCGTCTCGACGCTCGTCCGCGACACGGCGCCGACTGCTCGCCGTCCTCGTTCTCGCCGTCGTCCCGTGGTCGGTTCAGACGTTCGTCGGCGGCGGCGCGACGTTCGTCTTCCCGTGGGGGTTGCTCACCGTCGACCCGCTGCACGTGACGACGCTCGCGGACTTCCTGCTGTTCACGCAGGGGTTGCCGGACTACATTCTCGCGTGGCCGCTCGGCGTGGCCTGCTATCTCGTCGCCGTCGGCAGCGTCGTCGGCGGCGTGGTGACGGATCGCGAGGATCGGCGACTCACCGCCGTCGCGCTCGCGTTGGCCGGGGTCACACAGCTCGAACTCGCCCGTGGGTTCTCGGCGCAGCCGGGACGGGTCGCGTGGCCGCTCGGGACGCTGCTGCTGTGGGGCGTCGCGTGGTACGTCTATCGAGTGAGTCCAGCGTCCGGCGATGGCGACGGTGGATCGTGAGCCGTCGGGTCGAGCGTTCGTCGACACGGCTGCCGAGTCGGGCCCAGTCGCATCGAGCGACCGAAGACGTCAGTCGTCGGCCGGGGCGCTGGGGCGGTAGCTCCGACTGACCTTCTTCCACGTTCCCGTGTCGAACCGGTAGTAGTTGAGCACTGCCGGTATCGTCGTCTCCGCCAGGAACGCGAGGTAGAGCCCGGTGAGGCCGATCGCCGGCACCGCCGCGCCGAGACCGGCCAGCAGTATCGACCCGGCCATCCCGAGGAACTGGCTGCCGAACGCCCAGCGCGTGTCGCCGCTGGCGTCGAGCGGCCCCGCCGCGCCGCCGGAGACGCCCTGTAGGACGACGGCGACGCAGGCGACGTAGACGAGCGAGACCGTGATCGGGTAGGCCTCCGCCGAGGGGTTGAACAGCGAGACGATGGGCTCGGCGAACAGGCCGACGAGGACGGCCGAGACGAGGTAGGTCGCCACGGCGAAGCGGATCACCTCGCGGCCGTAGGTCTCTGCGGTGTCCTCGTCGCCCGTGCCGAGCGCCTGCCCGACGAGGCTGGAGGAGGCCAGACCGAACCCCCAGCCGGGCGTGTTCATGATGCCCCAGATGCGGCGGGCGACGACGAACGCCGCGACGACCGGCTGGCCCATACTACTGAGGATGGCGAGCATCGGGAACTCCGCGACGGTCCAGACGAGGTTCCGCCCCATCACGGGGAGGCCGATGGAGACGAGGTCGCGCAGCGTGTCGAGGTCGAAGTACGTGCCGACCGGGTCGATGCGGACCGGGAACGCGCCGATGCCGGGGAGGTGGCCGCGCGTCAGCCCGAGGGCGAAGGCGGCGGTGACGACGACGTTCGAGAGGACGGTGCCGAGTGCGGCCCCGGCGACGTCCAGTCCGAGGCCGAAGATGAGCACGGCGTTGACGGCGACGTTGATCACGGCCCCGCTCCCGCGGAGCACCATCGCGACGTAGGCGTCGTCGCTGCCGACGAGCACGCGACTGCCGACGAGGTTCAGCCCCGCGAAGGGGACGCCGAAGCCGACGATGCGGAGGTAGGTCGCGCCGTACTCGACGACCTGCGGGTCGCCGTTGATGAGCGAGACGAGGTCGGTCGCGAAAAACGCGAAGGCGAGCGTGACGGGGACGGTCGCGACGACGACGAGCGCAGTGCTGGCGCGGACCGCAAGGTCGATGCCCTCGCCGTCGTCCGCGCCGAAGCGTTGGGAGACGAGCGCGATGGTGCCGGCGGCGATCCCGCCGCCGAGCGAGAAGGCGAGCCCCCAGTAGGGGCCGGCGATGCCGACGCCGGTGATGGCCGCGGTGCCGGCGGCGACCCCGACCATCGCCACGTCGACGGCGTTCTTCGACATGCGAGCGATACCGGTGACGATGCGGGGCCACGCGAGGTCGGCCGTCCGGATCGCACGGGCGCGGTCGAGGAGGCCGAGTCGGGAGAGCGCGAGACCGATGGAGACGATCAGCAGTCGAAACGGGTTCGGCAGCGAGGACACGGTGTCGGAAGTTCGGTCGCGCCCTACTTACGGGCGTCGTCACGTCGTCGCTGCGGCGGGTGTGAACGGTCCCCAGCGGTGCCGCCTCCGGCACGCTTTTTGACGCAGCGGCCGACAGTTCGGGTATGTCCGGTACGCTCGACCACGTGATGATGCGCGTCGAAGATTTAGAGGAGTCCCTCGACTGGTACACGACCCACCTGAACTACGAGGAGAAAGACCGTTGGGAGGCCGACACGTTCACCAACGTCTATCTCGGGCCCGAGGAGATGCACGAGGAGGGTGCGATGCTCGAACTCACCTACAACCACGGCGACAACAGCTACGAGCTGGGCGACGCCTGGGGGCACATCGCCGTGCGCGTGCCCGAAGGTGAACTCGAAGAGTCCTATCAGGAGCTGATGGACGCCGGCGTCGAGGACTACCGGGACCCCGAGTCGTGTGACTACAACTACGCGTTCGTGAAGGACCCCGACGGCCACGAGGTCGAGATCGTCAAGCGCGACCCCGAGCAGGGCGCGAAGTGGAGCATCGACCACACGATGATCCGCGTCGAGGACGCCGACGAGGCGCTGGGCTTCTGGACCCGCAAGTTCGAGTACGAGCACACGGGTCGCTGGGAGTCCGACTCCTTCGCGAACTACTTCATGAAGCCCGAGGGGGCGGCCGACGAGGCGATGGCCGTCGAGCTGACGTACAACTACGACGGGCGGAGCTACGAGCTGGGCGACGCCTGGGGGCACCTGGCCGTACGCGCCGACGACCTGAACGACTACTGGGAGACGCTCTCCGAGCGTGAAGTCGAACAGTACCGCACGCCCGAGGAGTGCGACGACAAGTACGCGTTCACGAAGGACCAGGACGGCCACGAGATCGAAGTGCTGGAGCGGGAGTTCGAGGGGTCGCTGTTCCCGAACTGATAATTTTCGGTAATACGACTTCTTTGTTCGGTCCAGTTGAGACTATCATCGCTTAGCTCACACTGACGAGTTGTTCCGCTTCAAGCGGCGGTTGCATATCGGTTCGTGCTGCGGGTGGATTCACAGTACCGATCTGCGCTGTAAAAGACTCGAAAGCGCGTGTTAGGGCTTCTCCATCCATAATCGGCAATTCACAATACCCGTTATCGTCCGAAAGACAGTGTCTCAAATCGGTGTTGTGAAATCGAAGCGGGGGTTGTGAGTCTTTCAACGACCACTCGGCAATTCGAACGATATTGCCCGAAGTCGCACGCTCGAAGGCTGTCTCCAGCCGAATACACATTCGCAGCAAGAGAACGGGGTGCGACGAATAGTCGCAGTTTGATTCACACTACCGAAAATCGAGAGACGAGACGGTACTGTGAAAGTGGTCGTTCCAGCCTGACGTCGAAAAGTAGGGACTTGACTACGCGCGAAGACAGCCCAGCGTGATCCGACAAACGCTGAGAAGACACTGTTAGAAGACGCGAATCTGCGAAAGAGATCATCACCACCGCAACTTAGCGTCACCCCCGAAGCGCGCGAGCACCTGTCTCATCTCATCACACCCTTCCGTCCTTCCGGACTCACAGCGGTATTGTGAGTAGCCCACGACGGCTCAGTTGGGCGAGAGAGACTCTCTCGATACCGTACAATTTGTCGCTTTGACTGTGAACGTTCGCTCGCGCAGGCAGTCCACTACAGCAGCCACTCTGCACAAACAGTCCGTTATTCCGAGCGAAATGAACAGTAGCTTCAGACAGAGATATCAGAGAGTCTGTCGTACCACTGTCTGACACAGGTCCGACAGCGAACCTCTTTTTGCACAAAGTATTTACGTGTCGAATTCGGCGAGAGAGCTTCTACCGCCCGAATTTGGGCGTGAGAGAGGATGTCACAATACCCTATTTACCACAAAGCATTTATAACGAGAGGCTTACGTATTCGTTGTACCCCTACCCATGGTGGACGTAGCGAGTACCCCAGCCCAAGTCCGGCGCGCCGACGTGGCGTCGCTGGGCGCCTTCGGTCTCTAGGGTGGGAAAAAGGTGCATCCGCCGACCCGACAACCAACCAAAACCATGACAAACACTAACAAAAAGATCCGCGGCCTGCTTCTGGCTGCGCTGATGGTTACGTCTGTTTTCGCAGGCACCATCGCGTTCGCTGGAACGGCTGCAGCGGCTAACGTCGACGACGGCGACGCTGACGTGCGTGCTGGCAGCCAGACTGCCTTCTACGCAGGTCAGGTCGTTGCGTTCGGCGGCTACTCCGAAGGCGATTCCGTTGACGTATATGCTACGAACGATGACGACCAACGTACGGTCCTCGCCACGCAGGTGAGTGCTGACGCCGACGGCGACGCAGTCGTCGACACAGGCGACCTCGAAGCTGGTGAGACGTACCAGATCGAGGACCCGAGCGGTGACTCCTACAGTACGTTCACCGTCGTTGAGCAGAACTTCGACGTCGACTTCGACGACAGCACCGTCACGAACGGTGACACGAGCGACGCCGAGACCGAACTCGACGTCATCTCGTCGAACCGCGCGGGCAACTTCACAGCTGAAGTCTCCGCAGACGGTCTCGACTCGGACGACCTCGAAACCATCTTCCAGAACTACGACGTCACGAACGTCGACGAGGAAGACGACGTCATCACGGTCACGCTCAACAAGGGTACGACCAACAACGTCGTCTTCACCGACGTCAGTGACGGCGACTACGAGCTGAACTTCTCCGTTACGGACACCACGGCGACTGCATCCGACTCGATCACCGTCTCCGACGCTGGTGACGAGTCTGCTTCCTTCGCGGACAGCAGCGTTGCAGTCGAGCAGGGTGACGCAGGCGAGATTCAGGTCAACCTCCAGAACGCTGAGTCGGCCTACATCCAGGTCGGCGACCAGGATGACGACGGCTACGAGGCTGTCGCGCAGATCACCGACGGTAACGACGACGGCGTCGTCAACGTCACCGTCGACACGTATAACACGAACAACAGCAGCGCCGGTCTGAGCATCGCTGACGCAGACGACACCGAAGACAGCATCGACGTTCTGTCCGACCCGTCTGGCATCGAGGGTCCGCTCGACACCGGTAGCTACGACTTCTACGTGGCAACTGGCGGCGAGAGTGAACTCGAGAACCCGGACGACATCGGTACGCTCTCCGTTGTCGAACGCAACACCGGTAGCGCTCAGTCGTGGACCGCAGCGGCTAACGCTGACGACATCGACAGCGACATGAGTGACGAGGACGTCCTTGCCGCAGTCGAGGACGGCGTCATCACGCAGGACAGCTCGATCGCGAGCTCCGACTACGCAGTCATCCAGTTCACGGAGACCTCCGGTATCTACGGAGCACTCGAAGCTGGTACGGACGACGTTGACGTCACGCTAACTGAAGTCAACCCCGGACAGAATCAGGAAGCTGAAGAGATTGATCTCCTGAACACTGAGGGTATTCAGGTTGTCCCCTCGGACGAGACCAACAACCTGTTCATCATCTTCCAGACCAGTGAAGAACTCGAAGGCGAGTGGAACGCGACGCTCACCGTGAACGAGGGCGACCTCGCTGAGGACGACGAGACCGCATCCACCGAATTCGAAGTCGTCGAACGTGACGCTTCGCTCGACACGAACGACGACGGTGTCGTCGAAGTGACGGCAGAGGAGAACGCGTCCATCACGGGCGAGACCTCCATCGCACCTGGCTCGGAGATCTCGGTCCGCATCCAGTCCGAGTCCGGCGCTGACAACCCGTTCGTCAACCGCCAGACGGTCAACGTCTCTGACGACGGTACGTTCGAGGCTCAGTTCGACACGTCCGAGCTCGAAGCAGGCACGAACTTCACTGCCTCCGTCTCGGCCAGCCCCGGCCTGAGCGGTGACGCGGAAGACTACGAGTACGACGCGACCATCGTCGAAGGTGGCGACGAGACGACGACCACCAACGAGACGACGACTGGTACGGCAGAGACGCCCGGCACCGACGAGACGCCTGGTACGGACGAGACGCCTGGTACGGACGAGACGCCTGGTACGGACGAGACGCCGACCGACCAGACGCCCGGTGACGACACGACGACCACCGAGACCACCTCGCCCGGCTTCGGTGTCGCCGTCGCTCTCATCGCACTCGCCGGCGCTGCGCTCCTCGCAGTCCGCCGCGACTAACGACTGAACCACCGGCTCACGCCGGCCCCTTGCAGTAATTTTTCTTTGCGACGCTACACCGGCCAGCGACAGCTATTTTCACAATTGGAATCCAAATCACTGGCCACAGAGCAACGTGGGTCAGGTGGACAGAAAATCGCAAATCTCACGATTGTCGCTCAGTTTGAGACTGCACACGGGTAGTAGAGAATACGAGGCAGAAGACAGCAGCTCAGTCTTCGCACACTACGTCGCGGAGTTCTTCGAGCAGATCAGGATGATGCTGCTCCAAGACTTCTACATCGGTTTCTAACTCCTCAATTCGGCTTCTAACACGAGAGATGGCCTGATATCGCTTCGAGTCGGAAACTTTGACCTCGCCACTAATTCGCTTCCGGTCGGTTGTTGTCATGATAGCACGGTATTTTCCCACGCACAGAGTACTGGGTGGGAGACACTTCTACGTTAGCACCTATGCCCACAACATAGTTAGTACATATGCTAATGTTTGCTTTGGTGCTAACCTATAAGATAGTGTAGACTGTAGTAGGAGTACGCACAGGACGGCGCAAGAAGCGTCGGGGGTGCTGGAACACCCCTCGACTGTGCTGGAGTGAACCAGCATGACGAACGGCGAACTCAACAGTGAAAACGACAGTGGTACTGATCTGTCAGCAGCAGTCAATATCGGCACAGAATATCGAGTGAATACACTCGCCTCCGGATCTCCCATGGCACTGGAAGCGACGTTCGAAACGCGCTGGAACGGAATTGCATGATGGTGTCTAAGTTCCGTGACGTGTTTGTCCGAATCCAGTCTGATTTGCTTGTCATCGACGATAGCATCATGACAGACCGCCACCACGCCTCGAACGGGAACTACGAAGATACCGACCCACAGAACCAGATCAGTGGCATCATTCCGTCATTCACCCTCTCGGGATGGCTTCGCCATGGGATGGAAAAAGTCGTTCAGGAACGCGATGGTACTGCCTGCCACCCCGGAGAGGCCAATGCCAACTTCCGCAAGGAAGACGTGTACTCCCGCGACCTCGACGCCGGGTATCACCCGAAAGGGGACTGTCTCGAAGGTAAAGAGAGCGATGGGTGCGTGATTCACGACCTCTTCGGTGGCTTTGCGAATCACCCTGGCAAGGTGATGCGCCGGCCGATCAAGTTCTCACCTGTCCGTTCCAGCGTGGACTACACTCGAGGACAGGCTGAAGGCCACTATCGACGGCTGAACCGGAATATCGTCTCTCGAAGCCGTGAGGACAATCGTGAACCGCTCCGCAACACAGAGGTCGACGCAGTAGCGAACCTCGACGGAGCGTGGCATCTGTCGTTCCGTGAGGTTAAGCCGGAGTTTCTTGCTTTGCTTGCGGAAGCTATCGAGTATCTGGATAGCCACCAAACCGACTTCATGCATCAGCTCGGCGGTGCTCGCAATTTCGGAGGGGGAATCGTAGACTGTGAACTCGTGAACCCCCTCTACAATGACACTGAATTCCGGACTGTGTTCAACCGAAGTCGGTCGCGAACACAGACGATGGAGCAGAAAGACGAAGACTGGCAATCCGAGTACTTGTCAGAGTTCAAATCTGCTCTCGATGAGCGGGTTGGAGACGTGAAATGAGCGAGACATTACTCAGGGCCTACCGCCACGACGTACACAAGTTCATCGGAGAGAGCCATGGCAACGCCAGCGAGACGTTCGCTGGAGTTTCAGTAAATCAGCCCGTCCCTGAAGGAGCGGATGGTGATGCGGCAGCACTCTCGCGGCCAATGGGTGAACAGCGACCAACCGTCCCGACTCACACTACTCACTATCGGTTGTCTCTTCTCACTGGAGAGACCGCCTACAATCCAGATAGCTACTCTCAGCAGACAATGAACCGTGAGGTGTCAGAACTCATCGTCACAGAGGATGCACAGACGGCCCACGAACGGTGGCTGAGATCCGACGTGGCCACCGCGTTCAACGAGTCGGGGTATCATCCATACACATCGCTGAAATATCACACTCTCCTCGTAGCGGCGCTGTTGGACAACTACCGCACTGGCAATGAGTTCTCTGAAATTCGACTGGTAGTTGATTCGGGAGCCGAGATTGTCCCATTCAGAACCGTATTCTTAGGGGAAGGGTTTGGACTCCGTCTCGACACCGATGATGGAGGTCGTCCATCTGCTCGGCTTGGAAGCCATCCCTGGCGATCGTGGTCATCAGTGTGGAACCGGTTGACGGCACATCCACTCGATGTTGACGAGAATAAATACGATATGACGCTAGATGCCAATCTGCGGCGTATTTGGTCGTGGAGTACTGCGCTCCAGTACATCGAAGACTACGCTGCCTGGAGGCCCGACCGATGACCCGTATCCAGCAAGTTCTCTGGGAGCTACAGATGGACTACATTGGTCATCCATACTACGTTTCAGGGAATGCGATTCTCCACGCGCTCGGCCAGCACCTTGAGCGAAACACACACCAGTCACTAGCGTCCAGCCACGGGGTATTCGTCCCTGGTCAATTTGGAACCTATCCTGAAGAACACAGTCTGTCAGGCGTTCATCCGTATCTCGGGAGCGGCCTCCACGATGTCGAAGCCTACGACGACCTGTTCATCCAACGGCAGGCATCGCACTCGTGGCTTCTCGACTCCCGTGCTCGAGACGCATTAAACACTCACGACCTCCGTGTTCACGGCGGCCACCCAACGCTTTCTCATGAAACCATCATGGGACGGCGAATCGACCAACGGAACAACCGCAAAACAACGAAGTGGTACGTTCATGCGTATTTACACGCTGACGATCCGACGACGCTTCCAGTCGGTGAAAACGTACTGGATGACATCCAGTTCGGTGGGAAGCGAAACTACGGATACGGAGTGGTTTCGCTCAAAGACACCCAGCTAGTTGACCTAGATGGACTCGACTACTCTCGGCTGGAAGACTCCGAGATGTTCATCATCGAGGTGATGACTCCGTTCGTCCTCGAGTCTGAGTATCCAGCGGCGAACAATTGCGCTATCCCGTGGTGGTGGGCTGAGAACCGCCATGATCTCCGACTTCGGGAGGAGAAGATACTCGAACAGCGTGAAGTCTTTCATCTTCAAACGGTTGATCATGGACAGGTTGTGAAGTATTGTGGTGACCGCCCAGTGGAAACGGCGAGGAACGGCCTTCTACGAGTTGGATCCCACTCGCGATACGGCTTCGGAGAACTCCGAGTGAAACCAGTCGAATCTCAGTGTCAGCAAGCAGTATGAAAGAGGAGGCTACTTTGGGTGAACAACAGGCAAACATGAGGTGGTCCGTGGCTGACCGTGAGGAAGGCTAAATGAAGAAATCGGATTGAGAACAATTTCAACGACAAGGGATTTATTCTATCGAACCGTTACGTCTCCTATGCCCGGTCCCCTCTCCGACGCCCTCGCGTGGGCGGTCATCCTGCTGTTCGGTGCGGGCGTCCTGCTCGACCGCTACGACGAGCGGGTCGCACGCACCACGACCGCCGGCGCGTGGGTGCTGTTCGCCCTCTTTTGGTTACAGCTGATCCCGCACTTCGTCTTCGAGCACAAGAGCTACGTCGAGGGCTTTCTGACCATCGTGGCCGTCCCGGCCAGCGTCTACGCCGGGTGGCTGCTCTACCGCGGCCGCGAGACGCTGTTGGTGCTCTCGCGAGCCGTCGCCGTGATGGGGTTGATCTACCTGCCGTTCGAGACCATCCCGGCCATCGTGATCGGCGGGCTCACCATCCCCGCGCCGCGGCAGTTCCTCATCCAAGCCGTCGCCGACCAGACGGGGTTCCTGATGGGGCTGTTCGGCTACCACCCCGAGGTGGTGATGGGCACCGAGAGCGGCTACCCCAGTGCGTTCCTGTTTGAGACGCCCGAGGGCCACCGTCTGCACTTCGAGATCGTGCTGGCGTGTACCGGCCTCGGCAGCATCGCCATCTTCGCGGGGCTCATCGGCGCGGTGAAAGCGCCGCTGGAGCGCAAACTCCGCGCGCTGGCCATCGCCGTGCCGGTCATCTACGCGCTGAACCTCGCGCGGACGACGTTCATCGGCATCACCTTCGGCAACCAGTCGCTGCAGTTCTTCGTCGACGAGGTGCTGTTCATGTTCGGCTCCTCGGACCCCTACATGGTGTCGTGGTTCATCTCCGACCGCATCATCAGCCAGGTGCTGGCCGTGTTCGTCCTCGTCGGGTTGACCTACGTCGTCGTCCGCGAACTCCCCGAACTGCTGACGGTGATCGAGGACGTCCTCTACATGGCGACGAAGAAGGAATACGACCTGCAGGACGCACTCGACCTGCGCGTGCCGCGAGCCGACGGCGGCGAGCGCGTCGAACGGTTCGAGCGGTAGGTCGCCGACGCGTCGGTGTCGCCGTCGACATCGGCGTCGGCGTCGGCATCTCCGTCGTCGTCGCTGTCGACAGCGCACGAGTCGACGAGCGACCGAGAGAACCAGTCGCAGTCAGTTCCGTTCTCGTCCCGTTCGACAGTGCTGCGTACTTCTGCACTTTTACACTTTTGCGCCCCGAAAGACGTTCTACAGCGGGTCGAGCAGTTCGGCGGGACAGTCGCCGAGCGTCTCCAGCGCCTCCGCCTCGACGTGGTGGAGGTCGCCCGGAATCACGAGCATGTGCAGCGGGTCGCCGAACTCGCGGTCGGCGAGCGCGGAGAGTCGGTCGGCGGCGACGAGCGGGTCGGGGCTCCCCGCGCGGGCGACGACGACCGCGAGTCGGTCCTCCCAGCCGTCGGCGAGCATCCCGGCCGCGGTCGAGGCGGTCATGTACTCCTCGCGATGAGCCTTGATGTCGAGATAGACCAGCGTGTGGAGGCCGCGTTCGAGGTTCGCCTCGACGCTGTCGACGACGCTCTGCGGGACGTCGTCGCCGCCGTGCGCGTAGGGGAACGGGAGCGTGACCGCCTTCCCGAAGCGGTAGTTCTGCAGTCCCGTCAGTCCGGACGCCGCCGACTGGGCGGTGACGCCGTGGACGACGCGCGTCTCGATGCCGCGCTCGACCGCCCGAAGCCGCAGGTCGACGTGGGTGGTCGAGATCATCGTGTCGCCGGCAGTGAGGAAGACGACGTCCTCCTCCTCGGCGGCGTCGAGGATGGGCGTCGGATCCTGTTCGGTGCCGGCGCGGTCGCGGACTTCGACGTCGACGCCGTGGTGCTCGGAGAGTTCCTCGACGGTTGTCCCGATGAGCTTGCTGGTGTAGAACTCCGCGAAGGCGCGGTCCGCCGCCCGGAGTGCGTCGCGGCCTTCGACGGTGATCGAGCGTTCGTCGTAGAGCCCGAGTCCGATGAACGTGAGCATACCCGGGAGTCGTCGGGGCGACTGTATAAGGAGCGCGTTCGAGCGACGTTCGCCGATCCAACGAGACAACGATAAGTAGTCCAGTCGGTAACTGCACATCAGGTGACCCACCCGTGGACGTCGATCACGACCTGTATCTCGCGAAGACGATCGCCTCCCACGCAGAGGTCGAGACGTTAGACACCTACGAGGAACAGCTCCCGCGATACGAGTCGCTCGGTATCAGCTACGTGCCGATTCCGACGGCCGACCGATACTACGACCGTACAGAGGGCGAACTGCGCGAACTCGCCGCCGAGCAGTATCTCGACCCGACGGCTACCATCACCGAGGCACTCCACCGTCTCCAGCGACGTCCCTTTCTCCTGATCGAACCGAGTCCGGACGACCCCGACGGAGACGACGGGACCGACGAGGACGCCCGACGCTACCGGATAATCACGCTCGCCGATCTGAACCGCCGGGAGGTCAAGAGCATGCTCTACACGCTCGTCGCCGAACTGGAGAGCCGACTCGCCCGACGCATCCGTCGGGTCCACGAGTCGACGGACCTCCTCGACGTGGTGAGCGACGACACGGTCGACTACTGGGAGTCCGACCGCGAGGACGGCCTCGAGATCCACATCGTCGACCGGATGTATCTCAACGAGATGAAGCAGGTGTACCGGAACTCCGATCGCCTCGTCGCCCAGTCGTCGTTCGACTCCGGCAACCAGTTCCAACAGCAGCTCCGCGGTCTCGTCGACCTCCGACACAAGGTGATGCATCCGGCCCAGACGCTCGTTCGGAACCGACAGGACGTCGAACGACTGGCCGGACGCGTCGACCGCATCGAACGGGCGATCCAGCGAGTGTAGTCGACGAGCGGAGCCGATCGGGACCGGCGACGGCCGACGCTCGTTCGAGACTAGTGAAACGAAGACGAGCAGCCGGATAAAACGACCCGTGCCACGCAATATCTGACACGGGACAAACGGTATTCAACTAAGGAGGTGTTGTTGGAGACGCTTCCGACGGGCTGTCTGTCATCCCCATTCCACCCTGCCGGAAGTGCGGTCCCGCGACGCATCGGGGTGCCAACTGATTGCGTCGCGGGGCCGTCGACCCCCGAACGACCGACGAGCGACGGCCAACGACGTAACAGCAACAGCGACGCCGACGATACTGACGCCGTCGCCGACCGTGCGTTACACATAATCAAGGAGAAAGCCCATGACTGTAGTCGTGGGATGAATCCGACACTGACCAAAACAGCCATGTCGGGTCGCTTCGTGGGTCATGCTACCGAGTCCGAGGTGAGGATATGCACCGTTCATCGGTTGAGCGGGTAAATGAAGCCCACTATCTCGGTCGGGGGTCGTACTGACTCGACCCATAACCCAACCCTCTCGGACGAGTTGGGAACCTCTCGAAGTCGGGGCACGGTCTGTGACCGTGGAACCCCACAACTTCAGTCGTGGGAGGAAGTCAGTGGTGTCTGCTCCGATACCGATGGAGATCGGTCGCCTCGTCGGGCGGGACGGTCACCCACTCGTCGTCGCCGACGTGGACCTGCACCATCCCCTCCGGGACGTCTGCGTCGACCTCTCGTGTGTGGGCCTCGACGAGATGCGAGAGATACTGCTCTCTGGCGAGTCGTGGCGACGGGGCGAACGTCTGCCACCCACACCCAGACCGTGAACACTGTTTCATACTCTGTGCGCTGGGCGGAGGCGACTGACGTGTAAAACGCTTCTGAATCCGTCCGTCTCGCGGCGACGGATTCCGTCAGGCGAACTGCGAGCCGCACTTCGGACAGTCGTCGGGATACTTCCGGCCGTCGAACGCGGGCAGTCCGAACTCCGACTCGGCAGGTTCCGTGCGTCGAACCGTCGTCCCGCACTCCGAACAGGATTTCATCCTGTGTGGAGTGGTAACGAGGGTATAAGAATACCACGGACGAACGGGTGCGCCTCGACGGCGCACTCCAGAGGGACTTTACCGGCCGCCGTCGTCCTCCCGGCCGACCGGGTAACGGAGTCTGTCCACTCGATCGCCGACTCGTCGGCCGACGACTCCTGCTGGACGCAGACCATGTCAGAGACGAGAACACATCCGTTCGTTCGAGTAGAGTCGCTCGCCCTGATCGCGATCGGCGGGTTCGCCGGCTCGAACCTCCGATACTTCGTCGATCTCTTCCTCCCGGGACTGTACGCGACGGTGGCGGTGAACGCACTCGGGAGCTTCGCGCTCGGCTGCATCTTCTACGCGACGCTCTACTCGGGCGTCCTCGCGGACGAGACGCGGGCCGTCGTCGCCACCGGCTTCCTCTCGTCGTTCACCACCTACAGCACGTTCGCGCTGCAGTCGGCTCAGTCGTCGCCGCCGTGGCTGGTCGCGAACGTCGTCGCGAACTACGCGCTCGGATTCGCGGGCGTGTTGCTCGGGCGGTCGCTCGCTCGGGCGCTCGACCGGAGGTGGTCGTAGTGGTCCAACTCGACCCAGCGCACGTCGTCGGCACGGGCGGCGCGCTCGGCGCGCTGCTCAGACACTACGTGAGCCGACTGGTCGACGTCGAGGCGTACCCGGCCGGGACGTTCGCCGTGAACGTCCTCGGCAGTTTCCTCCTCGGAGTCGTCACGTTCCTCGGCGTCGACGAGACGCTTCTGTTGCTCTTTGGAACCGGTGTCTGCGGGTCGTTCACCACGTTCTCGTCGTTCTCGGTCGAGACGGTCCGCCTCTGGGAGACGGGCGAACCGGCGCGGGCGGTGGCGAACGCCGGAGCCAACCTCGTCGGTGCGGGCGTCGCACTCGGCCTCGCGTGGGGACTCGTCCGACTCCTCGGCTGATGCGGGTCGGTCGGATTCGGTCCGTCGCCCTCGTCGACTCGGAGGCACCACGATCGAGACGATCGAGACCGAAGATCTGTGTACTCGGAACGTTGTTCATTACTGAAGTAACACACTTTGCGTGCGAGAGCCAAACGCCCCCATGAGCGTCATCGGCGAGTTCACGGTTCCCTCGGAGTCGTTCCTGCTCGGCCAGACGCTGGCAGAGGTTCCCGAGATGGTCGTCGAACTCCAACGCGTCGTAGCACACTCCCACAACCGACTCGTCCCGTTCTTCTGGGTGCACTACGGTGACAAAGAGCGATTCGACGCGTTGCTTCGAGACGACCCCACGCTCGACGACATCGTCCAGTTGGACGAGTTCGACCGAGGCACGTCGTACCGTGGCGTGTGGACGAAACACGCGGAGGGAGTGGCGTACGCGTACATCGAACAGGGAGGTGCGATCCTCGAAGCGACCGGCCAGGACGACACGTGGACGCTCCGGATCCGGTTCGACGACGACGAGTCGGTGTCGGAGTTCCACAGCTACTGCCAGAGAGAGGAGATCCCCTTCGTCCTCGACCGCCTGTATCGCCCCTCACAACCGAAGGGTGGCGGACAGTACGGCCTCACGCCCACCCAGCGAGAGACGCTCGTCGAAGCGTACAAACGCGGCTACTACGACGTGCCCCGAGCGGTCAACATGACTGACCTCGCAGACGACCTCGAGACGACACAACAGAGCCTCTCGAAACAGTTCCGACGATCCTACGCGAGTCTGATAGAGAACACGCTCGTCGTGAGTGACGAAGAGCAGATGTGCCCTGACGAATCCTGATATAAATGGGTGTGATAACGCCCAGTCGGAATATTGTGCCCGATGTGCTCGTTCGAGATGCCCGCGCCACCAGTTGGCGTGGGTAGATGCCGGAATGCCGCGCTCGGGTGTGGGCACGCTCACTGCCTATCCCGAGTCGACGGGTGGATCGCGTTCCGGAGCGCTCCTCTATAGTGGCCGGTGCAACGGGTCACTATAGCGTGGGAGACTTCGGAACACCACCTTCGGAGTCGGGTGACGACTCCTGCACTCGCGGTGTCAGTTCGACCGAAGGGGAGTGAGGGGAGTCGACGTACGGTCGCTCTCTGATCTCCCGGGGTGACTCCCTCGCGGCGCTGGCGGCGTGGACCGCCGCGTCGCTCCTCGTCGTTATTGTGTCAAAAGAGCGGTGGAGGAATTGTGAACTACGCTCGGACTCGCTTCGCTCGCCCGGTTTAGTTCAAATCAACCGGTAGCCCTTGCTGTTCACGTTGTTCACAGCAGAAAGCCGGTGGAGGGATTTGAACCCTCGGCCTATTCCTTACGAAGGAATCGCTCTGCCAGCTGAGCTACACCGGCGCGTGCATCGCGTCGGCCGTTCCAACGCACTCCTACCTACCGCCAATACCTCAATAAGGGTTCCGGAATCACGCCACCGTGCGTCGGTGCGCCATGTCACTCACGACGCGTCAACCGGACGTCGAGACAGACGTTGTACTCGTGTGGCGCGTAGGAACGGACGACCCGTTCTTCCAGCACCTCCACGTCGTACTCGGGGTCGGCCGCGGCGCGGACGGCCGCCAGTCCGGGGCCGAACGGGTCGTCCTCGTGTTGGATGTCGTAGAGGTGGAGCACGCAGTCGTCGCCGGCGACGGCGACGGCGGTGTCGAGGAACTCGTCGGCGCTGTGGGGGAGGTTCATCACGACGCGGTCGGCCCAGTCGGTGTAGTCGGCGGCGACGTCGCGGACGTCGCCGTGGATCGCCGTCACGCGGTCCGCGACGCCGTTGCGCTCGGCGTTCGCCCGCAGATAGTCGACCGCCGCCTCGTTGAGATCGACGCCGACGACCTCCGCGCCGCGGGCGGCACACGGGACGGCGAACGGGCCCACGCCGGCGAACATGTCGAAGACGCGTTCTCCTGGCTGGACCTGCTCGACGACGCGGTGGCGTTCGGTGGCGAGTCGCGGCGAGAAGTAGACCGTCGAGATGTCGAGGAGGAACTCGAAGCCGTACTCGCGGTGGACCGTCTCGGTGTCGTCGCCGACGAGCACGTCCCAGTCGCGGACGCGGAGTTCGCCTTTGATCTTCGAGGCGCGGTTGACCACCGTCTCGGCGCGGATGTCCGACTCGACGAGCGCCTCGGCGATAGCCCGGGCGCGCTCGGGGTCGTCCTCGTCGACGATGACGATGTCGCCGAGCCGTTCGTAGCTGGGCTCGAAGCCGAGGACGTCCGCGGGGAGTCGACGTTCCTCGCGCGCGGGCACGTCGTGGTCGACGACGTCGTAGCCGTCGGGAACCCGCGCGACGTCGACGACCGGGATGTAGAGCACGTCCGCGTCGACCACGATGTCGTAGCCGTGATCGAGGAGGTCGGCGTCGGCGAGCGCCTGCCGAGTCGCCTCCCCCTCCTCGCGCGGAACGCGCACACAGGGCACGTTCATATCTCAGCCACGCTACGACCCCGAGTAAGGGTGACGTTTTCGCCCGCTCAGTGCCGGACGGTCCGGGCGTGGACGAGCGCCGTGACGAACAAGACGAGAGAGAGGATCGTCGCGTACGCCAGCCCCGGGAGGAGCGAGAAGGGGTAGAGCCCGATCCACGCGACCCCGGTCACCGCGAGTCCGACGCTCGCGAAGCCGAAGTAGTAGTTCGACCACTCCGACGTCGAGCGCTCGCCGTCGAGGTAGGCGTCCAGTTCCCGGGCCCGCGGGGTGAGCGTGATCCCCTCCCACGTGCGGGCGGCCTCGATGAGCCCCGCGTCTTCGAGCGCCGGCAGATGCGTCTGGTGCAGCGACGTGTACACCCGCTTGCGTTGTTTGTAGGTGACCGCTTCGGGTGTCGTGTCGTTCTCCCAGGCGGCGATCCGCTCGGCGAGCTCGCGGATACCGGCCGGCTCGTCGGACGCACGGAGGAGCCGTAGGACGTCCCTACGGCGCGCGTTCGAGAGAACGGTGAACTTCACGTCTCGAGAGAGTTCGCTGTTCTGTTCCGTGTGAATATTCACCGTGGTTGACGTGCTCATACGTCATACATTCTGTCTGTGGTACAGTATGTATGGGGATGCTGAACGCTGGTACGTGGCGATTACCAGCCCGTTAGGTCGCGTGTACCGTCGGAGCGGCGTCTTCCGGTTTCGGGCTCGCGCGTCGATAATCACTCAGAAAAGCGGGTCGAACGTTCGGTCCCGCCACTCCGGCGGGTCGCTCGAGCGCCGGTCGCGTCTGCCGCGACTCTCAGGGGACGCGACTGCCCGTTCCCACAGTCTCGTCAACTGCCGGACCGTCCGGACGCCCGAGAGCACCACCGTCACCGTCAGCGGGCCGTCGTCCGTGACCACCGTCCGACCACCGACCACGTCCGCACCGGTCGCACTACGGAGCCACTCGCGAGCGCGGTGGACGCCGCGTTCCGACCGCGAGAGCGTCCGCCGCGACCCCGCGACGACGACCCACGCCCCCGCTGCTCGGGAGACGTCACCTCCCGTCCCGCCGGTGGCGGCCGCCCGGACGGTTCGGACGAAGTCGTCGCTCGCCTCGACTGCCGTCGGTTGCCTCGAAAGCTGCCGGATTCGATCGACGAGGCGAGGCTGTCTCGGCGGTGCCACGGCGTATCCGAGCGTCGAGAGCGTCCCCGCTCCGAGGACGGTCTCCAGCGTGACGTCGGCGGCGTCCGACGCGGGAGCGGTGTCGGTGTCCGCTCCGAGCGCGGCGTCGGCGTCCGACGCGGGAACGACGTCGTCACGTTCGTCGTGCGCCGCGTTCGCGTCCGCTCGCTCGTCTGTCCCGGTGGACGCCCGCGACGGTTCCGGCGGACGACCGCCGAACACTGCGTTGACGCTCCAGTCGGTCCCGAAGACCGCCACGAGCCGTCGAGCGAGTTCGGTCACGTCGGTCCGCCCCCGTCGGTCGTCGCCCGCGACGAGCAGGAGGTTGTCGACCTCGCGGACGAACGTGACCAGCGAGCGGACGCTCCGTCGTGCGGTCGCGTCGTCCGCGTCGACGCCCGGGAGGACGCCGAGTCCGTACACCGGCCGCGCGAAGAGCCGACGGAGCTCGCGGGCGACCACCGGTGCACCACCGCCGCCGATCCCGCCGCCGAGCGCCGCGACGATCAGGAAGGCGTCGACGTGGTGAGAGGGGAGGTAGTCGACGCCGGCGAGCACCCGGTCGATGTCCTCGGCGACGATGCTCGCCCCGAGTTCGCTGTCGCCGTCGACGCCGTCGCGACAGGGGTAGGCCGCCCCGACGACGACTCGGGTCGAACGGGAGACGGCGCGGAGGCTCGCCAGGTCCGCAGGTGCCGTGTCGACCGCGACGGTGCCGGCGACGACGCCGCCGTCGAACAGTCGGTCGTACGCCGCGAGACTGTCGACGACGGCACCGCCAACCCGCCCGACGCCGATGAGCGCGAGTTGCAATCGGGTCCCCTCGATAGAGAGAAAGCGAGAGACGGCGATGAGTACTCGCCACCTACCCGGAGAACCACTCGTTTATCGGTGTGTTACAGCGCGTGCCGGGGAGAGCCGGAATCGAAACCGGTGGCAGCGTCCGAACCGAGCGTACGAGCGAGGAGGCGGTCGACACGGCGCTGTTGGCGGCGACTACCCCGAGTTACGCGTCGGCTATCGGGCCGGATCGCTCGGCGACCGAGAACGTACGCGGGCGACGGCGTCGGTGACTGCACCCACCACCTCGTCGGGCGTGGCGACCGTCGCCCGCGAGCGGATCCCGTCGTACATCCGGGCGGCCGTCTCGCCGGCGTAGTTCCGCTCGGCGAACGGTCGCGTCTCGACGAGCACCACCTCGTCGGCCGCCCGGACGGCCTCCAGATTCGCGAGGTTGCCCTCGCCGACCTCGACGTCGGCGACGAGCGTGACGTCCGCCCGTTCGATGCGCTCTCTCACCGTCTCGCGGGTCGCCGGGTCGACCGGCGCAAAGGGGTCGACCGTCACCGCGTCGAGCCCGAGCTGCCGCGCCGTCTCGGTGTCGGAGTCCCCCTCGTTGAGCGCGCCCACAGAGACCTCGTAACCCGCCGCCGAGAGGAGATAGAGGGAACGCGCCGCGCTCCCACCGCCGCCGACGACGTGGACGCGCCCCTCCGCGTCGCCGCCGGTCGGTCGGTCGGGGAGTGCAGTGACGTACACCGACCCCGTCACGGGGTGTCTGGAGACTACGGCGTTCGCCCCGAAGGCGCGTTCGAGCGTCGCCTCCGTCAACACCGACTCGGGTGCGCCCGAGGCGAGGATGCGCCCGTCGCCGAGCAACAGGAGGTCGTCGCAGTAGTGCGCCGCGAGGTTGAGATCGTGGATGGCGGCGACGACCGTCTTGCCGTCGTCGACGAGATCACGGACGAGTTCGAGCGTCCGCACCTGGTGGTTGATGTCGAGACTCGCCGTCGGTTCGTCCAAGAGCAACAGCGGCGTGTCCTGTGCGAGCGCCCGTGCGAGCAACACGCGCTGGCGCTCGCCGCCGGAGATCTCGGTGATCGAGCGATCGGCGAACTGTTCGACCGTCGTCCGGGCCATCGCTCGCTCGACCGTCTCCTGGTCTCGGGGGCGCATCCCGCCGAACCGCGAGAGGTACGGCGTCCGCCCCATTTCGACGGTTTGGCGGACGCTGAAGTCGAACGAGAGACTGGTGTCCTGCGGCACCGTCGCCACGAGTCGGCCCACCTCCTTCGCCGACAGGCCGGAGACGTCCGCGCCGTCGATCCGGACGGTCCCCCGCTCGGGAGTGAGTGCGGCGTTCAGCGTGCGGAGCAGCGTCGTCTTCCCCGCGCCGTTCGGTCCGACAAGCCCGACGAAGGTCCCCGCGTCGGCCGACGCGTTCACGCCGTCGAGGACGCGGACGCCGCCGAGCGAGACGGCGACGTCGTCGACGGAGAGCAGCGGGGCGTCGGCCGGAGTCTCGCCGCTCATAGCTGGTGGACCTCCTGTCGCCGCAGCAGATAGAGGAAGAACGGTGCACCGAGTGCGGCCGTGACGATGCCGACGGGGAGTTCGGCCGTCCCCGACCGGGCGATGGTGTCGGTGGCGACGAGGAACGACGCCCCCGCCAGCGCCGACGTCGGGAGGAGGATGCGGTGGTCCGGACCGACGACCAGTCGGAGCATGTGCGGGACGATGAGGCCGACGAACCCGATGACGCCGGAGACGGAGACGGCCGCGGCGGTGACGACGCTCGCCACCGCCAGCAGCAGTTTCTTCGTGCGGGCGACCTCGATGCCGAGGCTGTGGGCGTCCTCCTCGCCCAGGAGGAGGACGTTCAGATCCCGCGTGTAGACGAGCAGGACGACGAACAGCGGCGAGACGACGGCGGCGGCGACGAGCACCTCGTTCCACGACGTGTTGTCGAGATGTCCCATCAGCCAGTAGACCACCTGGCGGAGACTCTCGCCGCTGTGCAGCAGCATGAACGAGGTGACCGCGCCGAGCAGCGTCTGGACGGCGACTCCCGCGAGCAACAGCGTCGCGACGGGCGTCTTGCCGCCCTCGGTGGCGACGAGGTAGACGCCGAACGCCGTGAGCACCGCGCCGAGGAACGCCGCGCCCTGCAGTTCGAGGCCGAACGGGAGCGCGAACGGGGCGACGATCGAGAGCACCGCGCCGGCGGCCGCTCCCGAGGAGACGCCGATGATAGAGGGGTCGGCCATCGGGTTGCGGAAGAACCCCTGCATCACGACCCCCGCGGCGGCCAGCGCGAAGCCGACGACGGCACCGAGCGCGATGCGCGGGAGTCGGATCTTCGTCACGATGGTCGTGTGGCTGTCCTTCACGTCGAACGCGAAGGGGTGGACGGTGCCGACCTCCGGCGACGGGAGCGGCAGCGTCGTCCCGGCGACGGGGACGCCGGTCGGCGAGAACCCGACCGACGTCGGGACGGCGACGGCGTTCAGCATCGTCTTCGCGACCGTCGACGCCGGGATCGAGACGGGGCCGACGCCGGCGCTGACGAGGACAACGAGCACTAGGAGGATGACCAGCCCGGCGGACCAGGCGGCGGTCTTCGTCGTCGTCTGCATGAAGTAAACCCCACTTTCATTAGGCAAATACTTATTGGGTTAGTGAGTCCGGTCGGACGATGCGAACCACTCGGTCGATCCGTTCGACAGTTCTCGTGTTTCTCGTGACGCTCACCGTCGTCGGTGCCGGTGTGACTCCGGTCGCGGCGGCCGGGAGCGGAGGAACAGTGGCACAGACGCAGACGCAGTGTAGCTTCCCCTTCAGCGCGACCGACGCGACGGGGACCGAAGTGACCGTCGAGGAGCGCCCCGAGCGCGTGACGACGCTCGCGCCGAGCGCCGCTCAGACGATGTGGGAGATCGGCGGTCGCGACCAGGTCGTCGGCGTCTCGCAGTTCGCCAGCTATCTCGACGGGGCGGACTCCCGGACGAACGTCTCTGCGGCCGGGTTCGGCGTCGACGTCGAGAAGGTCGTCGGCACGGAGCCGGATCTCGTGCTCGCGCCGAACACCATCGGCAACGAGACGGTGACGGCGCTCCGCGACGCCGGGCTGACCGTCTACCGCTTCGAGGCGGCGACGTCTATCGAGGACATCGAGGCGAAGACGACGCTCATCGGCCAGCTCACCGGCAACTGTGAGGGCGCGGCGACGGCGAACGCGTGGATGAACCAGAACGTCGAGGCCGCCCAGTCGGCCAGCGAGAGTGCGGACGGCCCGCGAGTCGTCTACCCGCTCGGTGGCGGCTACGTCGCCGGCGAGGAGACGTTCATCGACGCGATGATCACGGCCTCCGGCGGCACCAACGTCGTCGCCGAGGAGGGGCTGAGCGGCTACCCGCAGCTGAGCGACGAGAAGGTGATCGAACTCGCGCCGGAGGTCGTCCTGATCACGTCGCCCGAGGGCGCGGCGATCCTCGACTCCGAGCCGTACGCCAGCACGCCCGCGGCCGAGAACGACAGCACAGTGATGCTCGAAGTGAACTACCTCAACCAGCCCGCGCCCCGGAGCGTCGCCTACACGGTCAGCAACATGACCGCCGGCTTCCACCCCGACGCCTACGGCGAGGAGCAGTTCGTGACGAAGTCCGAGGTGTCGGCGCAGTCGAACGACACTGCCACGGCGGGTGAGGGGACGGCAGCGAACGAGACGGCCGATGTCGCCGCCGACGGTGGCGAGACCGCCGACGTGACGGAGACCACCGAGACGAGCGCCGACAGTCCCGGCTTCGGTCTCACTGCGGCCGTCGTCGCCCTCGCCGCGACGACGCTGCTCGCCCGTCGCCGCCGGTAACGACGGCACTCGCTTCGTTCTCTTCGACGTCGTCTGCGTCCTCCGTCTCGCCGGACGCGATCGCGACACCCGAGGACCACAACCGTATTACGGCCGGACCGCGCCCTTCCGGTATGGTCGAGAACGTCATCTACCCCGCGTACATCGACGCCGGGAAGACGCGGTCGGAGGGGCGACGGGTCCCCCTGAAGGACGCCGTCGAGGAACCGACCGTCGAGGAGATCGCGAAGGCCGTCCAGCAGGTGGGCTACGACGCCGTCGTCGAACGGGACAAGTCCTACTCCCGCGAGTTCGAACAGCGCGGTCGGGTGTTGGTCCAGGGTGCCGACGACTCGAGCAAGAACGACCTCGTGGCCGCCGTCGCAGCCTACGTCGGCATCCTCCGGGACTGATGCAGCGCGTCGGCAGCGTCTCGCGGACGGCACAGAACCTCGCGATCGTCCACTGCGAGGACGAGGGCCACCCCGACATCGGGACGGCCGTCGTCGACGAGTCGCTCTCGCGGGTCGGCCGCGTCGTCGACGTCTTCGGTCCGGTCGACCGTCCCTACGTCGCTATCGCGACCGACAGCGGCGTCCGACTGACCGACCTCGTCGGCCAGAAGCTGTACACTCGGTGAACGAGCACACCACGGTCGACACGCCCCTCCGATCCCCGACGTTCGCCTCTGCGTTACGTTGTCGACGGCGACACTGTCTTACTCGCGAGCCATCAGGTCTTTCTAGCCCCGCTAGAGTGAGTACGTATACCGATGCCAATCGTCGAGTTTACGTCCGAGACGCCCATCTTCCGCCGGGCGCTCGAAGAAGCCCCGTCGACGACCGTGACGGTCATCGACGACCGGATGCCGCCCGACGGCGCGATGAAGCTCATCTTCAGAGCCGAGGGACCGGTGCTCGACAGCTTCGAGGACGGACTCGACGTCGACCCGACGATCGCGACAGTCCGGCGACTCGACGGCGCGGACGGTGGACGACTGTTCCGCGTCAGTTACACGACGCAGGGGATCCGACAGAGCATCACGTCGGTCATCACCGACGAGGACGCCACACTCTCCGATGCGGTCGTCACCGACGACGGCGTCTGGTACCGCATCTGGTTTCCCGACCGGAACTCGCTCAGACGGATCCGAGAGTGGTCGCGGGAGCGCGACCGGTTGTTCCGGGTCGAGAAGATCTACAACGCCGAACCGGCGGAGACGGGGACGCCGTACGGACTCACCGACGCCCAACTGGAGGCGATCCGCCACTGTTTTCGTGACGGCTACTTCCAGGTCCCCCGACAGACCACCTGTACCGACGTCGCCGAGAAACTCGGAATCAGCTCGCAGTCGGTCTCCGAGCGGCTGCGACGCGGGTTGGCGACAGTCATCGAGGAGACGGGGCTGGTGCGGGACGGCACGCTGACCGGGAGTGAGGAGCGCCCGAGCGGCGAGTAGTCGCCGACCTGCGCCGCCGACGTGAGCCGACGTCGCTGTGAGTCGACTCCCTACGCGACATCCACAACTGCAAAGCATCACCACCGCCGAGAGGCGAGCATGAACTCCCGCGCCTACTGGGGTGCCGCGCTCGCGGCGCTCATCTTCCTCCTCGTCCAACTGGGTGCGCTGGCGCTCATCCCGACGTTCGACGCCGCCGGCTACCAGACCATCGAAGACCCCTCCGACCCGACGAACAGCCTGCTCTACATCGGTGCCATCCTCGTGATGACGGCGCTGATGCTCGCGGCGTTCAAGTACAACCTCGATCAGGTCATCCGCGGCATCATCGTCCTGACGAGCGGGATGCTCGCGTGGTACGTCTTCAGCGTCGTCGTCCCCCCGGTCGTCGCCGTCGGCCTCGCGGCGCTCGTGTCGCTGGCGCTGCTCGTCTACCCCGAGTGGTACGTCATCGACACGGCGGGCGTCCTGATGGGCGCGGGTGCGGCGGGGCTGTTCGGTATCAGCTTCGGTCTCCTGCCCGCGGTGGTCCTCCTGACGCTGTTGGCCGTCTACGACGCCATCAGCGTCTACGGCACCGAACACATGCTCGATCTCGCGGAGGGCGTGATGGATCTCAACATCCCGGTCGTGCTCGTCGTCCCGCTGACGCTGTCGTACTCGCTGCTCGACGACGGTGCGGCCGAGACGAGCGGTTCCGAGAGCGGCACCGCCACCGACGGCGGCGGGAAGGGCGCGTCGACGGAGCAAACTGACGACGCAGTCGGGACGACCGAGGTGGCGGAGACAGACGCCGAGGTGGCGGAAACGGACGCCGAGACGACCGAGACCGACGAGTCCCGCGGCGAGGCAGTCTCGCCCGACGCCGCCGACCGCGACGCCTTCTTCATCGGCCTCGGCGACGCGGTGATGCCGACCGTGATGGTCGCCAGCGCGGCGTTCTTCCTCGACGCCGGCAACCTCGGCCTCGCGGTCCTCCCGGCGCTGAACCTCGCCGCGTTGCTCGCGATGGTCGGGACGTTCGTCGGTCTCGGCGTCCTGCTGTGGCTGGTGATGAAGGGTCGCGCCCACGCCGGTCTGCCGCTGTTGAACGGCGGAGCCATCGGCGGCTACCTGCTCGGGGCGGTGCTCTCGGGCGTCTCGCTGATAGAGGCGCTCGGACTCGGCCCGTACCTCTGATAGGGGTTCTCGTCGGAGTTCAGCGATTCGGAGGGGGGAGAATCAGCCTACGTGGTTGCCCGGCGGTCCCCGGTCCTCCGGCTGGCGACGAGAATCCCGCTGAGCGGTCACTCTCTCTGCCCGGACTGCTTCGTAGACGTAGCCACCCACTGCGCCGAGAGGGAGCGTCAACCAGAAGGTCAAGAGGAGAGCGACGACGCCGAAAAGAACGCCACCACCGACGGCACCTGTCAGCTGACCCTCGAGCGGCGTTCCAGCGATATAACTCTGCGGCCGGAGCAGCACGAGGATCACGCCGAGCGTCGCAACGGGGTAGGTCAAGAGCGCGACGAGTAACCCGGCAACGGCACCGGCGAGCGGTGACCCGACCGGGACGGACCGCCACGTGAGCCACCCCAAGCCGAACGCGACCGGGACGACGAGCGGGTACGCGGCGAGGGCGAGGATGCCGAATCCGATCACGTCGCTCGTACCCATCCCCGGTATCGCGCTGACGACGAGCGTGAGGAGGACGAACGCCGACGTCGCGAGGAACGCCGCCGACGCGCACGTGTAACCCGCACCGACGGCGTGTCGGTCGGCTCCCGGTAACCGACCGGGACCGAACCGTTTGCACGCGCGGCCGACACCGGCGACGAGAGGTCGACTCATGTATGAGTATCGCTCCGTCTCCTGAAGAACCCCGCTGGTGAGAGGAGTTCAGCTCGGTCGCCACCGCAGAGAGCGAACTGCGAACGCTACTTCTCGTCTGCGCCCTCGCGGACCTTCACGGCCATCCCCGTCTGGAAGTCGAGGATGGCGTCCGCCGAGAGTTCTGCGCGACCGACGCCGAGCAGGTCGCCGTCGACGTGGACGACCGCCACCTCGTCGCCGGGGCGGATCGCCGGGTCGACGCCGTCGACGAACTTCGCGAAGACGTTCTTCCCGTCGCGGACGAACGGTTCGCTCTCGTCGCCGACGACGACGCGGTTCGCGGGAGTTTCTCGGGCCTCGACGAGTCGACGGCCGCCGGCGACGCCGAGCGTGAACCGGCCGTCGGTGCCGTAGGAGACGAGTCGCCCGTCGTCCGCGTGGATCTGTCGTGGGCGACCGCTCGTCGACCGCGAGATCCGAAGCTCTTCGTCCGTCGGGAACAGCGCGTCGCCGGCGCTCGCCCCGAACTGGTAGTCCGCAACGATCCGCAGATCCGCCAGCTCCTCCGCGTCACTCATAGCTTGGCGTTGCCGACGCGCCGGGAAAGCGGCTTCGGATGGCGTCTGACGGGCGTGATGGCGTTCGACGACGCCGACGCCGAGGGAAGCGACTACAGCAGGAACGTCTCTTCACGTTCGGTCATGTCGACGAAGGAGTCTGCGGCCTCGACGAGTTCGTCGGCCGTCGAGTTGCCGAACGCGAGCACCTCGATGCGGACGCCCTCGTGACGGAGATGCGAGCAGAGCCGCGCGAAGTCGCCGTCGCCGGAACAGAGGACGACCGTGTCGACGTGGTTCGCGAGCGTCACCGCGTCGAGGGCGATACCGAGGTCCCAGTCGGCCTTCTTCGACCCGTCGCCGAACGTCTTGATGTCCTTGATCTTCGTCTCGAACCCGATGTCGACGAGCGCGTCGAAGAACCGCTCTTCGTCCGGCGAGTCCGCACGGATGACGTAGGCGATCGCTCGCGTCAACTCGCGTCCCTGCACCGACTTCTCCAAGAGCGACGAGTAGTCGATGTTCCGCGAGTAGAGACTCTGAGAGGTGTGATAGAGGTTCTGCGCGTCCGCCAGCACGGCGACGCGCTGGTTCGGGTGGATGTCGGCCATTACCGGGGAGACCGCCTGGAGCGGCATAGAAGCTTCGTCCGGCCGCGCGACCGGCGCGTCGTCGACGTCGGTCGACGACCGCGGCCCCCGAACGACCAGCGTTCCCGACGACGTCCCCGCCGACGACCACCGCATCCGTCGCCCTCGACGGCGATTCGCCGCCGATTAGTCGTAAAATATGAACGTCTGTTTATCTGTTGAATCGGGGCGTGTGCCATTTCTCTACTGCCATCACCCATATAACTCCATCTGTTTCGAACCGTGTCACTGTTTCAGACGGGTCGAAACGGCAATATTACGGTACGTATAGCAAACACCGACATTCGAGAAGTGAAGGTCGAAATGGTTGAACACGAACCGACGCGGCGAGCGTTCCTCGCCACGACGGGTGTAGCGTTTGCAGGACTCGGCGCGTCGACCGTCGCCGGCGACTCGGGCTCCGTCACGAACGGCTCGTTCTCGATCTTGGAGGGGACGGCCGCGGAGACGGCCGTCCACGTCACGACGGTCGACGCCGACGGCCCGACCGTGGTGGTGGTCGGTGGACTGCACGGCGACGAGGAGGGCGGCTACCGGGCCGCCGCCAACATCGCCGAGTGGGAGATCGAGTCGGGACAGCTCGTCGTGATTCCGCGAGCGAACGCTCGCGCCATCGAGCGAGGGACGCGAACCGCCGCCGACGGCGTCGACCTGAACCGCGAGTTCCCGACCGGTCGTGACCCGACGTACGAACTGGCACAGGCCATCTGGAGCGTCATCACCGAGTACGACCCGGACGTCTTCGTCGATCTGCAGGAGTCGTTCCGACTCTACGACGGCGACGCGAGCGACGGCGTCGGCCAGGCGATCTTCCGCTCTCTGGACGTGGAGGCAGCAGCCAAGGCCGGCGAGGCCGTCAGACACGTGAACGGAAACTACGTCGACAACGACACGAACGACTTCGAGATCGGCTACTTCTCGGCTCCGGAGGTGAAACCCGACGGACTCCTCGCACACAAGGTCGCTCGCGACCTCGACAGCCTCGGGTTCCTCGTCGAGACGCTCTCGAGCGGGCCAGCACTCGAGACGCGAATCGAGTGGCACGAGGTGGTCGTCCGCAAACTCACCGAGGAGGAACTGTTCGACGGTGACGCCGACGCACCCGAAGACGACGAGGGCGAACAGCCGCCGGCGGAGGACGACCAACAGCCACCCGAAGACGAGAACGAAGACGTGCCCACCGACGACGAGGACGAGGACGACCCGTCCGAGGAGCCCCCGAACGAGAAGCCGACGCCCGTCATCGAGACGACGCCGTCGAAGGCCGAGACGCTCGACCTCGCTCGCGGCGACACGGTGACGTTCACGGCGTCGGCCTCGACGGACACGGACGGCGAGATCGACAGCTACGAGTGGGACCTCGACGGCGACGGCCGGTTCGAGCAGACGGGCGACACCGCCGAGCTGACGCTGAACGCCTGCGGTGACTACCCGGTCACGCTCCGCGTCACCGACGACGAGGGCGCGACACAGACGACCGGACTCACCGTCTCGACGGAGGGCGAGTAGTCGCGTCGGCTCGGAGACGTCGGCCCACTCTGCCCTCTCCCCACCCAGTCTGACATCCCATCCGCCCTCCTCGCGTCTGTCCCCGCTCCGTTCGCTGCTCGTCTGGCAGAACTCGCTATCGACGTAAGCTATATGATTCAGAACGACAGTACACTAAACGTGACACACGCTGCTGTTGCAACGGGTACGCCCGCCACGACAGCGGCGGCGTTCGCTTTTCTGAAAAAACGTCCGTAACCTCGCTCGTTGCAGGAGTGGCGATCCTGTCTCGGGTGAACCCCCGACCGAGGTACGGACGACGACCGACAGTTCACGACAGACACAGCACACATGACAGGTACACACTTCAGCGGGGTCTACCCCGCGATGACGACGCCGTTCACCCCCGAGGGCGACATCGACTTCGAACAGCTGCGGACGGACGCACGACGACTCGTCGACGCCGGCGTCGACGGACTCGTCCCCGTCGGTTCGACCGGCGAGAGCGCGACGCTCACCCACGACGAACACGTCGAGGTGGTCGAGACCGTCGTCGACGAGGTCGACGAGGTCCCGATCGTCGCCGGCTCCGGGTCGAACTCGACGCACGAGGCGCTGGAACTCTCGCAGCGCTCGGCGGACGCCGGCGCAGATGGCCTCCTGCTCATCTCCCCGTACTACAACAAGCCCGAACCGGCCGGGATGCTCGAACACTACCGCACCATCGCCGACGCGGTCGACGTCCCGCAGATCGTCTACAACGTCCCCTCGCGGACGGGCCGGAACGTCGACGTCGACACCGTCGTCGAACTCGCGAACCACGAGAACGTCGCGGGCTACAAGGCCGCTAGCGGCGACCTCAACCGCATCTCCGAGGTCGTCGAGCGCACGCGAGACGAGGCGTTCGACGTGCTCTCGGGCGACGACGGCATGACGCTCCCCGTCCTCTCGGTCGGCGGGGCGGGAACGATCAGCGTCGTCGCCAACGTCGAACCGGAGCGCACCACCGCGCTCGTCCACGCGGCGCTCGACGGCGACTTCGAGCGCGCGCGCGAACTCCACCACGAACTCGGCCCGCTGACCCGACAGCTGTTCGTCGAGACCAACCCCATCCCGGTGAAGGAGGCGATGGAGATGCGCGGCCACGGCACCGCACGCATGCGGCCGCCGCTGTCGCGACTCTCCGAACAGCACCGTGACCGACTCCGCGAACTGCTCGCGGACCTCGACGGCGAGCGGGTCGGACTGGAGGCCGACCGATGATCCGCCTCGCGGTCACCGGCGCCGGCGGGCGCATGGGCCGCGAGGTCGTCGAGGCGGCCGACGGACGCGACGACGTCGAGGTCGTCCTCGCGGTCAACCGCAGCGACTGTGACCCCGTCGCCGGCGTCGACGTCGACGACGCGGCCGACTTCCCGACGCTCCTGACCGACCGCGACCCGGACGTCGTCGTCGACTTCACTGGACCCGAGTCGAGCGTCGAGTACGTCGCCGCCTGCGCGGAGGCGGACGTCGCCGCCGTCGTCGGCACCACCGGGTTCGACCCCGAGGGTGAGGCCGCACTCGACGACGCGGCCGAGGAGATCCCGCTGCTGAAGGCCGCGAACTTCGCTCGCGGCGTCGCGGCGCTCCGACAGGCCGTCCGCGAGGCGGTCGGCGCGCTCCCGGGGTACGACGTCGAGGTGACCGAGACCCACCACAACGGGAAGCGCGACGCCCCCTCCGGGACCGCAAACAGCATCCTCGACGACGTCGAGGAGGTTCGCTCGGATCTCACCCACCGGACGCACGGCCGCGAGGGCGAGCAACCACGCGAGGACGGGGAGATCGGCGTCCACGCCCGCCGTGCGGGTGACGTCACCGGCGAGCACGAGGTGCTCGTCGCGGGCAACCACGAACTCCTCGAACTCACGCACCGCGCGGAGTCGCGAGGCGTCTTCGCCGAGGGCGCACTCGACGCAGCAGTGTGGACGACCGGCCGCGACGCCGGTCGCTACGACTTCTTCGACGTAATCAACAGCTAACCGCTAATCACTACCCGACACATGAGTTTACAATCTGACATCGACGACCTGTGGCAGCAGTACCGGACGAACGACGTCGACGCCGACAGTGCCGAGACGGCCGACCTCGACGTGCTCGAGGAGTTCCTCGCCGCCCTCGAGGCGGGCGAGATCCGCGCCGCCGAGAACGACGGCGGCACCGGCCCCGACGCGTGGTCGGTCAACGAGTGGGTCAAGCAGGGGATCCTCCTGAACTTCGGTCTGCGACACACCGAACCGCGCGAGTACGGCGACGTCCGCTACCACGACGTGCTACCGCTGCGCGACACCGACGACCTCGCGGAGCGTGGAACGCGCAACACTCCCGACGGGACTACGATTCGCCGCGGGGCCTACCTCGGCGAGGACTGCATCATGATGAGCCCCTCGTTCGTCAACGTCGGCGCGTACGTCGGCGACGGGACGCTCGTCGACTCCTGTGACACCGTCGGCTCGTGTGCGCAGATCGGCGAAGGCGTGAAGTTGGGTGCGAACACGCTCGTCGGCGGCGTGCTCGAACCCGTCGAGGACGCGCCGGTCATCGTCGAGGACGGCGTCTCGCTCGGTGCCGGCTGTCGCGTGACGTCGGGGTTCGTCGTCGGCGAGAACTCCATCGTCGGCGAGAACACGCTGCTCACGCCGCGCATCCCCGTCTACGACCTCGTCGAGGAGGAGGTGCTCTACGGCGAACTCCCGGCCGAGCGCCGCGCGTTCACCCGGTTCGTCGAGTCCTCGCTCGGCGACCACGACCTGTTCGCCGGCGGCGCGTACAAGCCCGCCGTCGTCGCCCTCGACGTCGAGGAGGAGACCATCGACGCGACCCGCCGCGAGGAAGCCCTCCGCGACTGATCGGAGATGACCGCCAACCCCGACATCCGACGGCTGGCCGACTGGGACGCCGAGACGCTGGACTCGCTCGCCGACGACCACGGGACGCCGCTGTACGTGATCGACCTCGATCGCGTCCGCGAGAACTGTGAACGTCTCCGGGCGGCGTTCCCCGACGGAGAGGTGCGCTACGCTGTGAAGGCTCACACCGGCCGTGCGGTGCTCGAGACCGTCCGCGAGGCGGGCCTCGCCGCCGAGTGTGCCTCCGCGGGCGAGGTGATGCGCGCGTTCGACGCCGGCTACGACGGTTCAGACGTCCAGTACACCGCCGTCAACCCGCCAGCCGAGGATCTCGACTACGTGGTCGACGCGTGGCGGGACGAACACCCCGAGCTGACCGTCACCGTCGGCGCGGCCGACACGGTCGACCGCCTGCGCGAACGCGGCTTCGACGGCCGACTCTGTGTTCGGGTCAATCCGGGCGTCGGAGCGGGCCACCACGAGAAGGTCCAGACCGGCGCGAACGCCAAGTTCGGCGTCCCCTACGACCGGGTGCCGGAGCTCCTGGCGTCCGCACGCGAGGAGTTCGACGTCGTCGGCATCCACGCCCACGCCGGGAGCGGCATCTCCGGCGACGACCTGGAGAACCACCGCGAACTCGTCCGGCGGATGGGCGAACTGGCCCGCGAAGTCGGCGAGTTAGAGTTCGTCGACGTCGGCGGCGGGTTCGGCGTCCCGTACCACGAGGACGAACCGCCGCTCGACCTCGAGGCCGTCGCGGAGGCGACGCGGGAGGCCATCGGCGACGTCGACGCGACGCTCGCCGTCGAACCCGGCCGCTACGTCGTCGCCGACGCCGGCGTGTTGCTGACGCGGGTGAACACCGTCAAGGAGACCCCCGACACCACCGTCGTCGGCGTCGACGCGGGGATGACGACCCTGCTCCGGCCGGCGATGTACGACTCCTACCACGCGCTCTCGAACCTGACTGGAAGCGACCGGGTGGCAACATCTGTCACCGTCACCGGCCCTATCTGTGAGAGTGCAGACGTACTGTGTGAAGACCGACCACTGCCGCGTCCCGAACGCGGCGACCTGCTCGCGATCGGCAACGCAGGTGCCTACGGCTACGAGATGGCAAGCACCTACAACTCGCGGCCGCGGCCTGCGGAAGTCGCGCTGGACGACGACGACGCGCGACTCGTCCGCCGACGTGAGCAGCTACACGATCTGACCAAGCTGGAGGACGAAGCATGAGCCTACAAGCAAACCGAACCGTATCTTACGAGAAGTACCACGGAACCAGCAACGACTTCATCATCATCGACGCCGCCGACTTCATCCCGAACCGCTACTCCTTCGCGACGGCGTACTGCGACCGCGAGACCGGCGTCGGCGTCGACCTCGATCTCGACGTCGAGGACCACGTCGGCGCGGACGGCGTGCTCTTTCTCGCTCTCGAAGCGAAGTACTCGCCGCCGCGCGTCATCATGACGCTCGTCCAGCCCGACGGCTCGACGGCCGCGATGTGCGGCAACGGCGCGCGCTGTGCCGCCGCGTGGGCCGCCGAGCGCACCGGCAGCGACGAGGTGATGGTCGACACGCAGGCGGGCACCCGCCACGCCACCGTCAACGACGACGGCAGCGTCACGATCGAAATGGGCGTCCCGGCGTTCGACCCGCGCGACGTCCCGCTGGCCCGGGACGACCCGCTCGTCGAGGAGGAGTTAGAGGGGCATCCCGTCACGGCCGTCAACACCGGCGTCCCCCACGTCGTCGTCTTCGTCGACGATCTCGACGCGGTCGACCTCGAGTCGGTCGGCCCGACGCTCCGCTACGCCGACGTCTTCCCCGAGGGAGCGAACGTGACGTTCGCAGCCGAGAAGGAGCACGGCGACGGGTTCGACCAGCGAACCTACGAACGCGGCGTCGAGGGCGAGACGCAGTCTTGCGGCACCGGCGCGGTCGCCGTCGTCGCCGCGGCGAAGCGACTCGGCCTCGTCGACGACGCCGAGTCGGTCACCGTCAGCCCGCCGGGCGGCGACCTCGAGATTTCGGTGCCGGACGACGCCCCGGCGACGCTGCGCGGGGACGTCGCCCACGAGTACGCGGGCGAACTCGCCCGCGAACCGCCGGCACAGTCGTGAGCTTCGACCCCGTCGACTTCCTCGACGCCGCCGTCCGTATCGAGTCACACGAAGACGTCTCGGCGATGCGGGCGTTCCTCGTCGAGACGCTGGCGAACCACGGCGTCGCGGCGACCGTCGACGACGCGGGCAACACCGTCGCCAGCAGGGGGACGGGGTCGCCACACGTCGTCCTCAACACGCACGTCGACACCGTCACGCCGCACGTCCCCTACGAGCGCGACGACGAGGCGGGCGTCGTCCACGGTCGCGGTTCTTGTGACGCGAAGGGGCCGCTCGCCGCACTGCTCTCGGGCTTCCTCGCCGTCGATCCCGGCGAGTCGGGAACGCTGACGCTCGCGGTGACGCCGGACGAGGAGGTGCTGTCGACCGGGGCGGCCGCTCTCGACCTCGACGGCGACTGCTACGTCGTCGGCGAACCGACCGGGCTCGACGTCTGCAACGCCGCTAAGGGGCGGTTCCAGGGGACAGTTACGCTCTCGGGCGTCAGCGCGCACGCCGCCGAACCCGACTCCGGCGCGAACGCCGTCTTCGCGCTCGAACAGGTGTTGAACGTCCTTCGCACGTTCGACGCCGACCGCGAGGTCCACCCCTCGCTCGGGACGGCGACGTTGACGCCGACGACCGTCGACGGGGGGTCGGCGACGAACCAGATCCCCGCCGACTGTCGACTCGTCGTCGACCGCCGAACCATCCCGCCGGAGACGGCCGCGGGGTTCCGCGAGTCGCTCGCGGCGCGACTCCGCACGGCGGTGCCGGACGACGTCGACGTCGCCTTCGAGTTGACCGAGCGGCCGACGCCGTTTCTCGAGGCGTTCGCGACCGACCCCGACCACCCGCTCGTGGCGACGCTCGCCGCGGCCGCGAGCGACGCGAGCGGCGGAACGGGCGGTGCGGTGCGTCCGTTCACCGCCGCGACCGAGGCGTCGTACTTCGCGCCCGCGCCGACGGTCGTCTTCGGACCGGGCGACCTCGCCGACGACGAGGGCGCGGTGGCACACTCCGAACGCGAGTACGTCCGACTCGAGGAGGTCCGGACGGCCGCCGAGGCGGTGGAGACGTCGCTCCGCAAGTTGCTCGAGCCTGAAAAAGCGTGAAAGTGGACGACGGCGCTCAGCCGAGGAAGACGTCGACGACGTCGTTCGTCGACTGTCCGCGGTAGAGTTCCGAGTAGCCGCAGTTGGTACACGAGACGACCGTGAACTTCCGGTTCTGGATGTCGAACATCTTCGAGAGACCGCCGCCGGTCGTCGCGATGGAGTCGATCTCGGTGTCGGTGTGACCACACTTCGGACAGCCGCGCTCGTCGCCGAAGTCGTGTGCGTCGGTGTCGGTGTTGGTGTCGGTTGGAGGGCTCATGCGCTCGCCGAGAGACGCGACACGTCGAAAAAGCTATCGCTGGTCAGACTGGGACGCTGCCGTCCCCCTGTTGGAGTTCGGCCATGCTTCGGCACTGCATACAGCCGAAGACCCGGTCGTCGTTGTCTCCGAACACACGTGCGAACTGCCGTGTGACGTCGGCGCCACAGGCGTTACATCGCTGCATCGGTCCTTCCCTGTCTCCGCTGAGTGCGCTTGTTGGGAGCCATCTCGTCCTCTCGTAGTCGGCCACTCGCAACGGACCGGGGAGTGACGTTCCCTCGCACCCTCTCTCGAAGGCGTCTGTCCCGTGTCCGCCGAGCGCCTGACTGTCTTCATGTATCGTCACGTGAGTTATCAACTCACGCGATGTTCGAGCGACAGGGTGTGAACGTCGGTCTCTACGTGGTCACTCCGAAAGCGTCGAGCGGTCGACCCGCCGGGACTCCCGAGCGAACTCCTCGATCGTCGTCACCGCCCACGAGACGACGGCGTCGTCGCTCGTCTCGACGAACGCTCGCGGCAGTCCAGCGTCGTCGGTGAGCAGCAGTCCGACCGCGTCGTCGGCGACGCCGAGGGCGTAGGGGATCTGACCGTCGTAGACCGTGAGTTCGGCGCCGCGGTCCAGCAGTGTCTCGAGAGTGGCGACCGATTCGGCGTCCGCGACGACCTCGTCGAGCGTCTCCGCCTCGAGGACGACGGAGAGCGTCTGCCCGTCGCGCGTCACAGCCTCGCAGTGGGCCGTCAGGAGCTCCGGCGGCAGTGAATGAGTGAGTTCGCGCACTCGGTCGGCGGCGGTCACCGTCGCCAGTGCGCGACGGAACGGAGCGTAGGGGTTGTTCCGCGTCGGCAGCGTGACGTCGGCGTCGACGAGTCGCAGCAGGTCGACGTCGAGCCCGTCGTCCGGAAGCCACCGGACGACGTCCTGCAGCCGGTTGGCCGCCCGCATCGCCTCGAAGAACGAGGCGAACTCCCGTTCGACGAAGTCCCCGAGTGCTGTCGTCTCGTAGCGCCGTCCCGACCGCGTCACCCAGCCACGGTCCGTGAAGTCGTCGAGGATGCGCTTCGCCGTGACCCGAGAGATACCCGTCGCCGCCTCCAACTCCGCACGCTCGTGCGGAGCCTCGGCCAGCGCCGCGAGGACGTCGACGCGGTTCGCAGACCGGGCGAGAAAGGCGACGTCGTCGAGCGCAGTGGGCACTGTTCTGTTGTCTAAGTTAGATGTGCGGTAGTATAAATCCACCAGCGACCGCGACGGCGGCCGGGGCGGAGATGGTCAGACCGACCGCGACCGCTCGCCCGAGGCGTCGTCTAAGCCGACGTCTACCTTCTCCGTCGGGTAGTAGACGCGGCCGCCGCCCCGCTCGTCGTCGCCCGTCCCTCGGAGCAGGAGGAACGCGAACAGGGCCAGCGGCGAGAACGCCGCCGCCACCAGTCCGCCACCGAGGAGGTGGGTGCCGGTCAACTGCCCCGACGCCGGGCCGCCGGCGGCCGCCGCGTCGCCGACGAGGAGCGCACCCTTCATCCCCATCGCGGCGTGCGGTTCGCAGGCGTAGGTGGTGACGCCGCGACCCTCGACGACGTGCTCGAAGACGTGGCCGTCGTCGCCGCTCATCTCGCTGGCGAAGGAGTCGTCGCTCGCGACGACGTTGTGGAACCCGCCCTCGCCGGACCACACCCAGCGCACCGTCGTTCCCGGATCGACCTGGACTGCGGCCGGTTCGAAGCCGAACGCGCCGCCGTTGCCTGCTGCGCCGACCTCGACCGTGACGACGTCCTCGCCGCGGGCGTCGACGGTGCCCGCGAAGTTGTCGACGTCGGCGAACCAGTCGCCGTAGACGGCCGCCGGGTCGCCCTCGTCGTCTCCGGCGGCGGCGCTGGCCTCGACGCCGGGCACCTCGCCGACGACCACGACCCCCTTCATCCCCATCGCGGCGTGGGGTTCGCAGGCGTACCTGACGACGCCCTCGGCGTCGGCGACGTGCTCGAACGTCTCACCCTCGTCACTCAGGAACTCGCTGGCGAACGACCCGTCGTCGGCGGCGACGTTGTGGACGCCGCCCTCGCCGGTCCACACCCAGCGGACCGTCGTCCCGGGGTCGACCTGCACGGCGGCCGGACCGAACCCGAACGCGCCGCCGTTGGCCTGGGTGCCGACCTCGACCGTGACGGTCGACTCGCCGCGAGCGTCGACGACGCCGTCGTAGTTGTCGACGCCGTCGAGCCAGCCGTCGAACGTCTGCGTTGGACTCTCCTGGGCGGCGACCGTGCCGACCGCCGGCGTCGCCGCGGCCGCGAGACCGACGGCCGCGCCCGCACGGAGGAAGTTGCGTCGACTGACGTCGTTCATAGCTCGTACCCCGCCTTGTCCATCACCTGACGGAAGATCTCGGTGTCCATCGCCTCGGTGTAGACCGTCGCGGTGAGCATCCCGCCGGGGTAGGAGTTGCCGTTGCGGACGTGGTCGACCTTGTGGCAGTGGATCGGGTAGATGCCGGGGTCGGCGTCGGCGACGTACTCGATGGTGTAGCGTTCGGCGGGGGCGACGTTGACGACGTCCTGGAGATACTGGAGCGGTTCGGGCATCGGGCTGCCGTCCTTCTCGACGACCTTGAACCGGTGGTTGTGGACGTGCATCGGGTGGCTCATGAACCCCGCGTTGACGAAGTGGATGCGGACGGTGTCGCCCGCGTCGACGATGACGGGCGACCCCATCTCGGGGTGGAGCGTGTAGGGGGCCGACCGGCCGTTGATCGTGAAGACGTCGCCCATCCGGTCGGTGAGCGAGTACTTCACGTTCTCGCCGCCGTACTGCCGCGACAGGCGGGAGTCCCACTCCTTGACGGTCATGAAGTACTCCTTGTCGGCCTCCTCGTACCCCTCGGGATCGACGCGGAGGATGCCGTACATCCCCATGTCCATGTGGAACGGGGTGTTGAAGTGACAGTGGTAGAGATGCGTCCCGGCGACGTTCGCGGGGATGGTGTACGTGTGTGTCTCGCCCGGCATGACGGTGATACCCGTCGTCGTCGGCACGCCGTCGTTCATCCACGTCTTGCGCACGCCGTGGAAGTGCAGCGTGTGCGGGTGCATGTTGTCCGAGTTGTCGAGCGTGATCTTCAGTTCGGTCCCCTCGGTACAGCGGAGGATGGGGCCGGGGACGGAGGGGGTGCCGTCGTCGGCCTGGAACGCCCAGACCTGCGGGAGGACGACCGGACCGTTCATGCTCTCGCCGGGGTGGACGTCGTGACGAGCGGTGACGGAGCGAAGCGTCACCTCACCGCCGCGCTCGTCGAGGTCGACGACCTCCGGGCGACCGGTGAGCGGGAGGTCGGTCTGCGTCGTCGAGAGCGGCCCGCCAGCGGAGGAGGAGACCTGCTGTGCCATCGGAGCCTGCGCACAGCCGGCGACCGCGACGGCGCCGCCCGCGCCGGTCGCCTTCAGGAAGTCGCGTCGTGAGATGCCGGTTCCGGGTGCACCGATTCTGTCGGCGTTCATACTACACCGGATGCCCCAGCTTTCGATATAACCTGAACCCCGTTCTCGGGCGGTGAGAAACGTCGGCTGCCGCGTGGTAGCACGCGCCAGCTATAGTCGCTCGTGCACCTGTCTACACACCCGACCGCACGACAGCGGCCGGGCGGGCGTGTGATGACGTGCGCTCGTTACGATAGGTCGACAGAGCGGTCGTCACTCCAGTTCGTCGACCAGATCGTCGGCGACGCCGGTGTAGCCGCTCGGCGTCAGGGCGAGCAGTTCCTCGCGGACGCCCTCGTCGACGTCGAGGTCGGCGAAGAGGTCGTGGAAGTCCTCGAGCGTGACGCGCTGGCCGCGGGTCAGCTCCTTCACGCGCTCGTAGGCGTCGGTGTCGCCCTCGCGTCGGAGGATGGTCTGGACGGCCTCTCCGATGATCTCCGGCGTCGACTCGAGTTCCTCGCGCATCACCTGCTCGTTCGGGACGACCTTGTCGAGTCCCGTCGCCGTCTTGCCGTAGCCGACGAGACAGTGGGCGAACGCCGCGCCGATGTTGCGCTTGACCGTCGAGTCCGAGAGGTCACGCTGGAGGCGCGAGGTGGTGACGTAGTCGGCGAGGAACGTCAGGTCGGAGTTGGCCTTCGAGAGGTTCCCCTCGCTGTTCTCGAAGTCGATGGGATTGACCTTGTGCGGCATCGTCGAACTCCCGGTCTCGCCGTCGACCGTCCGCTGGCCGAGATAGCGGTCGGAGATGTAGAGCCACATGTCCCGGTCGAGGTCGACGAGCACGTTGTTGACGCCGCGGAGCGCGTCGAAGAGTTCGGCGAGGTCGTCACACGGGTTGACCTGCGTCGAAAGCGCCGTGTGTCGGAGCCCGAGCGAGGCGACGAACGCTTCGGAGAACGCTCGCCAGTCGACGTCGGGGTAGGCGGCGACGTGGGCGGCGTAGGTCCCCGACGCACCCGCGAGTTTGCCGGCGAGGCCGTCGGTCGCCCCCTTCAGTCGGCCCAGCCCTTTCCCGAGGCGGGCGGCGTAGACGGCCATCTCCTTGCCGAACGTCGTCGGCGTCGCGGGTTGGCCGTGCGTGCGTGCGAGCATCGGCAGGCCGCGGTTGTCCTGTGCCAACTCGGTGAGTTCGTCGCGCACCTCTTCGACGGCGGGGACGAGCACCTCCTCGACGGCGGGTTTCACGAGCAGACGCTGAGCGAGGTTGTTCACGTCCTCGCTGGTCAGCCCGAAGTGGATCCACGGGTAGACCGACTCGTCGGTCGCCGTCCGGATGAAGTACTCGACGGCCTTCACGTCGTGGTTGGTCGCTGAGAACTCCTCGGTCCCCTCCACCTCGATCTGCTTGACGAGACGGGCGTCGTCGGCGTCGAACTCCTCGTACAGCGCGCGCAGGTCGGCGCGTTCGCCGTCGTCGAGTGCGAGCGGCGTCGCATCGAGGTCCGCGAGCGCGAGGAGATACTCGACTTCGACGCGGACGCGAGCGCGCACGAGCGCCGACTCGCTGGCGTAGGGACTGAGCGGCGCTGTTCGGCGGGCGTATCGGCCGTCGAGCGGCGAGACGGCGGCGAGGGGGTCGCTCCGCGGCAGGTCGGTCATACCCTGTGGTGTCGGTGGTGAGCGCAAAAGCGTGTCGATGGCAGATACTCAAGTACATGTACAGTATAGCTGAGACGGTGTGTCTCTCAGCGCGATTCGACGCACGTGTGTGTATTACTCACCGAAAAGGTCGATGCCGAGAGGAAGATTCACTCCTGGCGTGTCAGACGAGGAGGGTGACGGCGATACTCAGCAGGAAGAGGTAGGCGAGCACGACGAGCGTGTTGCGCTTTGGCGAGCGGACCGTCATCCCGGGAACGTGAGAGACGAAGCTTCTAGCGACCGAGAACACTCGATCACTGAACGTCACGCGCTGCATCGACTCACTCACCTCCCATCGAAGTCGTCGAAGCGGAACTGTTCGTCGACGCCGTGGAGCCGTCGATCGGTGTCTCTGTCGATGTTGGCGTCGGCGTGGGCGTCGGTGTTGCAGTCGGCGTCGGTGTTGCAGTCGCAGTCGGTGTCGCTGTCGCAGTCGGTGTCGCTGTCGCTGTCGGTGTCGCTGTCGCTGTCGGCGTGGGCGTCGGTGTTGCAGTCGCTGTCGGCGTCTCCGTTGGCGTAGATGTCGCAGTCGGCGTCGGCGTGGGTGTCGGTGTTGGTGTCGGCGTGGGTGTCGATGTTGGTGTCGGTGTTGGTGTCGGCGTCGGTGTCGGTGTTGGTGTCGGCGTCGGTGTCGGTGTTGGTGTCGGCGTCGGTGTTGCGGTCGCGGTCGACGTTGGAGTCGCTGTCGCAGTCGGCGTTGGGGTCGCCGTGGGTGTCGCAGTCGGCGTTGGGGTCGGTGTCGCTGTAGATGTCGCAGTCGGCGTCGACGTCGATGCCGGTACGGACAGAGAGGTGGCGTGCGACGTCGGAGCCGACGTCGTTGTCGACGTCACAGTAGGCGTCGGTGTCGCGGTCGGCGTCACTGTCGCTGTCGTGGGTGACGTCGGGGTCTCCGTTGCTGGCGGCGTCGACGTCGATCCGGTGGTGATCGTCGGTCCGGATACAGTCGACGCGCTGCTCGTCGGTCCCTCAGTCGACGTCCGCTTGTCACTCCGATCCGTGTCGTCGCTCTCGGTGGAGCCGTCGTCGGCACCGCTGGGGGTGGACGTCGTCGTGGTCGGCGACGGCGGTGTCGAACCCGAGTCTGTCGTCTGTGCGGTCGTGGTCGACGTCGACGTGACGTCGCTCCCGGTGACGGTCTCGGTCGGGGTCGGCGTCTCGGTCGTCCCCGTCGTCGGGAAGTTGCTCGCTGCGGTCATTCCAATGCCGACCGCTTCGGTGTCGGTGAGCGACGCGGCGGTGTAGTAGCCACCGCCGGCGCCGGCGAGTATCACGACGACGACCGAGAGGACGACCACCGGTCGCGTCACCGAGATCTTCTCGCTCATTCGACGTCACCTCCGTCGCCCGTCTCGGTGGTGTCGTGGTCGGCGTCGTGGACGAACACCGTCTCGTCCAGCGGGAGGACGTACGACCCGTGGGTCCAGTAGACCGGCCGGTCCGACGCCCGCGCCAACTCCAGAAACGAGTCGAGCGAGTCGACCGCGACGGTGTACTCTCTCTCCGTCAGCGCCGTCGGCGGTGCCGTCTCGCTGACGTCGAGCGCACCGTCCGAACGGACGTGGGTGGGTTCTTCGTTCGGAGCCGGAGCGTCGACGCCCGCCTCCGGAGCGGCGTGTGCGGCCGCCGCGCCGAGCAACAGCAGTCCGAGCCCTGCGACGAACCCGGTGACCGCCCACGCCGACTGGACGAGGTAGAGGACGAAACCGGCGTACACGGTCGAGACGAACAGGACGCTGAGCGTCCCCCGGAGGTCCGTCTTGGTGATCGTGATCGTGTCGTCGTCGGACTCCGCCCCCCGGTCGGCGGACGGAGCGGGGGTAGCGACGGTCGACGGATCGACGTCGCTCCCCTCCTCGGACTCACCGCTGGAGCGGGCGAACGCGAGCGCCTCCGAGACGAGGAGCAACAGGATCGGGACTCCGACGAGAAGCAGTGCACCGAGTGGGTCGTTACCGAACATGACGACGTGGCCGACGAACGGGATGTCGTGGTTCACGACGCCGAGGACGTTGCTCGAACGGACGACGCCCCCGTCTCTGTCCTCGTTGGCGTCACCCTTCGTGACGAACGCCCGCTCGCCGTCGGTTTCTCTGACCTCGACGACGCGATGAGTGATCGGTCGTTGATCCGCCTCCTGCGTGAACGTGATGACGTCACCCTCTTCGATCTCCGAACTGGGAGTCTCGTCCACGAGGACGACGTCGCCCGGCGCGATCGTCGGTTCCATGCTTCCCGAGACGACGACGAAGCTCTGGTCGGCACCGATGGTCTGCGGGACCGCGTAGACGACGAACGGCGAGACGGCGGCGACGAGCACGAGCAGACCGACGACGTGTGCCGCACGCATGCCGATCTCTGGAACGTTCACGTCGTCCACCTCCGACAGGCAAAACTGAGGTCGAGTTCGTTCGTGAGGCCCTCGCTGTCAGGCTCGATGTCGATGTCGTTCTGGTAGACGCCCGTCCCCGGCCCCGAACCGAGGAATGCGAGGTGGACCTCCCTGAATACGTCGAGGCGTTTCCGTCGCGACAATGCGTAGTGGTTTGACATTTGATGTCTCCTGTTGTGAAGAACCCACCGGAGGAGTCGAACCCCCGTGTGCCAGCGTGGGTCGGGAATGAAGGGGTCGGGGAGGGCTACAGTGCTAGAGAGCCTGCGTTCGGTGGTTTAGGAGGCCGTCGTCTCCTCAGAGGACTCAGCGCTTATCTCCTCGGAAGACTCGGCGCTATTGTCCTTCTTGAAGGGGTTCATCCCCCTCGGATTCGTGTGGCGGCACTGGACGGCACCGAACTTGAGGTTGAACTCGAGTTTGTCCGTCTGAATCTCGTTACCGGTCTCATAGGGGATCCACCAGGCGAAGCCGTAGCAGTAGGTAGTGTCTCCCTTGAAGCACTTGCTCTTCTTCTTGTTCTTCGATTTTCCGTCGAGGAGGTGCCCATTGTGAAGCTTCTTCTCGCAGAGGTCTTTGAGAGTCGTCACGAAGATCTTGTCAGCCGAACCGAAGGTCCGGTCTCCTTCGAGCGAGGACATCATACCCCCTCGGTAACTGGAGGTGTCACTCCCGGATGCCTGCGCATTGGCTCTCTTGACGATGGGATATCGGAGGAGTGCGACCTTGATGTTCTCCGCGAGATCGGGGTACTTGTCCTTGTCAGCCTTCTTCTCGGGGTCGGTCGTTTTCTTCCCTTCCCACTCTTTGAGGTCACAGCCAGCCCACACGTACGCAGGGTTGCCTTTGATCTGAATACAGATCAGACCACAGCCGTAGTCACCCGGCTTGGCGTCTTTGATCTCGAACATCGGACCGTGGCTGCCTTTTCGCTTCCCCTTGGGTGGCTTCCAGCCCTTCTCCTTCCCCTGGTAGTACCGCTGCCACCAGTCGAGCTTCAGGTCGAGCTTGCCGGCCGTGACGGTGTTCTTGTTGATGTATTCGTTGTCGCTGAAGTACGCGCTCGTACCCATACCTGCGCCTGCCGATGCGATACCGATCGTGCCGAGCCCGGCGAGCATGTTGCGCCGAGACAGTTCGAGTTTCTTGTCGGACATTGGTCGTGCTCCCATCCGATGTCCACCCGTCGGGGGTGGGTCGGACGTGATTCGTCCATGGGGGGATACCCCCTTAGCTAACAGCGGAGAGACACGACAAACGTGGGATTCGAACGAATCGAACCGTCCGTTTGACAGGTTGAACGAGCCAATATATGATCTCAGAAACACGTTCAGTGAGCGATGCAGCCGTTCGAGGTGCCGATTCCGGCCGAATCAGCTGCTCGGACGGGGAAACCTCCCATTTCTTATGTTGCTTTCCCCCACACAATCGGCCGCTGGCCGAGACGAGATCGGTCGGCGGGGAGATTCACAATGCAGCAGCAGATCACTCGGCGTTCGGAGATTTCGGAGGGAGAGATTCACGAGATTCTGCGGAACTCGCGACGGCGACGCGTGCTGAAGCATCTCCAAGAGTGCGTCGGCGCGGTGACAGTTCGCGGGCTCTCGGAGGTGATCGCCGAGATGGAGACCGGCGAATCGCCGCCACCACGGAACATCCGTGACAGCGTCTACAACTCGCTTCATCAGACACATCTGCCGAAGCTCGACGCCTACGGCGTCATCGACTACGACCAGGACCGCAAGACCGTTGCACTCCAGCGGGAGGCACGACAGGTCGACCTCTACATGGAGGTCGTCACCCGATACGGGATCACGTGGGCGCAGTTCTACCAACGACTCATGCTGTTGGCGCTGCTCGTCGTCCTGGCGGCACAACGCGACGTGTTCCTCTTCGCCACCGTCCCGCCGACGCTCTGGACGAGTCTCTTTCTCTTCCTCCTCGCGGTCTCCGTCGCCATCCAGCTCTGGTCGCGGCGATGGGTCTATCTCCTGCTGTGTTGAATAGACAGACGGCGTCGGGATAGACCGTCAAATCAGTAAGGATGAAGCCGAGGAGGTCGGGTATGGTGGAAGTCGATCTCCTCGACTTCGTTGAGTGGTTCAAGCGTCTAGCCAAACAAGCCTTGGGAAAGCACGCGGGCGAGCCCGCCACCGGCGGGTTCGCCCGCTGGAAGCACGTCGTTATTCACGGGTTTCGGCTCGAAGAGGAGCACAGCTTCCGAGAAACCGCAAATCGGCTGAAGTACATGGGTGACATACGGGACGTCCTTGAGTTGAACAGGAGCGACGTCCCAGATTACACGACGCTGAACAAGTCGTTCGATCGGTTCAAGATGTGGGTGTGGCGGGCGTTGCTGCGCGTTTCAGCGCAGCAACACCCGCAGTCTGGATTCGCCGCTCTCGACAGCACGTTTTTTGATCGAGGCCACGCCTCTGCGCATTATCTCGATCGGTCGAACCAGACGGTTGAGACGATGAAAGTGACGACATTGACCGATACAGCGTCACTCGCTGTTCTTGACGTGCAGTGCCACGCGCAGTGGCCACATGATACGAAATCAGGGCCGCAGGTCGTCCGCCGGAACGCGGACGACCTGCATACAGTCGCTGCTGATAACGGCTTCCAGGATTGGCACTCTGAATACGAGTTCTACAGCCTCAGCGTGGAACCGTTGATTCACTACCGTGGATCGTCTGCGAACGCGCTCAGCAACAACGCGCTCATTCGAGAGCGTGGCTACACCCAGCGTTGGATGGCTGAAACGTCGTATTCGTCCGTGAAGCGCTCGCTCGGCGATGCCGTGCGAGCGCAAACCTGGTATCGAGAGTTCCGTGAAATCGTCCTGATGTTCGCCATCATCAACATCGAACAACTCTGTGATCCGCTCTGATCCCTACGCCGTACCCCTATTCAACACAGCACTATCTCCAGCAACTGTTAGAGCGAGACGAGTAGACACGAATGTGCCCATACGCGGGCGATAGATCCGGAAGTGGCCTCGCGCTATAACACATTCGTGTATAATTCCGCTGTCGCAACCGCAACTGTTTTTCTTCCGGGCGCGGGTCACTCACGTATGCTCAAGATCGCCGGTCTCGCGAGCAACCGTGGACGGAACCTACTGCACATCGCCGATCAGGCCCCTGGCGGGGCAGAACTCGGCGTCGTCCTCACCAACGAGGAGGGCGCACCCGTACTCGAAGGGGCCTCCGAGCGCGGCATCCCGACGGAGGTCGTCGCCCGCGACGACGACGAGTCCCGCGAGGACCACGAGCGACGCGTGCTCGACCGTCTCGACGGCTACGACTTCGACATCGTCTGTCTCGACGGCTACATGCGCGTGCTCACCGACGAGTTCGTCGACCATGCGCCGACGACGCTCAACGTCCACCCCTCCCTGCTCCCGTCGTTCCCGGGGATGGACGCCCACGAGCAGGTGCTCGACGCTGGCGTCCGGATGACCGGCTGCACGGTCCACGTCGTCGACGAGGAGGTCGACGGCGGCCCCATCGTCACGCAGGAGGCCGTCCCGGTCTACGAGGACGACGACGAGGCGAGTCTCAAAGAGCGCGTGCTCCACGAGGCGGAGTTCACGGCGTACCCCCGCGCAGTTCGCTGGTTCGCCGAGGACCGCGTGACCGTCGAGGACGAGACGGTCCAGGTCGACGGCGACGAGGGCGGCGAGTTCCCCGAGCGACGACTCGTCTCGAACGACCTCGAAGCGTCGCTCCGCTACGGCGAGAACCCGCATCAGGACGCGGCCGTCTACGTCGACGCCGCCTGCGACGAGGCGAGCGTCGTCCACGCCGACCAGTTGAACGAGGGGGCGAAGGCGCTCTCGTACAACAACTACAACGACGCCGACGGCGCACTCAACCTGATAAAGGAGTTCGACGAACCCGCCGCCGCAGTCATCAAACACACCAACCCCGCCGGCTGTGCGACGGCCGACACTCTCGCCGACGCCTACGAGGCCGCGCTCTCGACGGACCCGATGAGCGCATTTGGAGGGATTGTCGCGCTCAACCGCGAGTGTGACGCCGCCACCGCCGAGCAGATCGTCGATTCGTTCAAGGAGGTCGTCGTCGCACCCGACTACACAGACGCCGCACTCGACGTCCTCACCGAGAAGAAGAACCTCCGCGTGCTCGACGTCGGTGACGCCGACGACCTCGGCGAGATCAGCGAGCGGTTCACCGAGAAGCCGATCGTCGGCGGCCGACTGGTGCAGGAACGCGACACGTGGTCGCCGACGGTCGACGACCTGGAGGTCGTCACCGAGCGCGAACCCAGCGAGGAGGAGCTGGAGACGATGCTGTTCTCGTGGAAGGTGTTGAAACACGTGAAGTCCAACGGCATCCTCTTCGCGAAGGGGACCGAAACTGTCGGCGTCGGGATGGGACAGGTCTCCCGTGTCGACGCAGTCCGACTCGCCGCGATGAAGGCAGACGAACACGCCGAGGGGAAAGACGCCGAGGGTGCCGTGATGGCCTCGGACGCCTTCTTCCCGTTCCCGGACGGCATCGAAGAGGCTGCGAACGCAGGCATCACGGCGGTCGTCCAGCCCGGCGGATCGGTCAACGACGAGGACGTCATCGAAGCCGCAGACGAACACGACATCGCGATGGCGTTCACCGGGCGTCGGTGTTTCCGGCACGACTGAGTGAAGCGGGAGAACGCCGAAAGCCAGCAAACGAACTGAAGCGAGTTTGCTGGGTTTCCGACGCGACCGAGTGAAACGCCGATGTCCGGTACACTGACCTCCGAGAGAACACTGCTCTCTCCACCTGTCCATTCATATTTATGCGAATATTTGCAGAGATGTTCACAGATATGTCGGCAGATATCTCTGCGAATAGGTTGAGACGTCTCTCTATATTCGAGCCGAATATAGAGAGAAGAGCGTGCGAACGCTCGCTCAGTCGCCGAGGTTATCGTTCGGGAAGCACTCCGCGAGGTCGTGGATCATCTCGATCGTCTCGGCTTTCGTCTCCGGATCGATGTCGTCGATCGTCTCGAGTTCGTCGATCGCACGTCGCAGGAGCGGGAGACTCAGTCGCTGGTCGACGTGGGCGACCGGGATGAGCAGATCGTCGAAGTCCTCCGGTGGGATGCCGGAGGTCGACAGCAGGAAGTAGTCGTCGAGGTCCGCGATGTCGTCCATCGGGAAGTCTTCCTCCTCGTACGGCAGATCAGGCGAGTTGGTCGTCACACCGCGGATCGACGGCACGTGCAGCGTGTAGTCCGACATTACGTCCCGACAGACGCGCGGACGACTGAAAGTCGTTGTTGCCGACTGTACCTCACGAACCCCTCTCGACCCGGCGTCGACACACTCAGGGCGACTTGCTGAGGTGTTCGTCGCCGGGTCGACCGCCACCGGCGTTCTCGTCGTCGTCGTCGATCTCCTCTTTCACCGCGGATTTCGTCTTCTTCTTGAACGCGGCGTATCCGGCTGCACCGCCTGCGCCGGCGACTACCGCGCCCGGAACGCCGAACTTCTTGTACCCGTACTTTGCCGCCTTCTTACCGATGGAGAATGCACCGAACATCGTGTCTCTACCGACGGGCCGACCACGGAACCCTCGCCTGCCTGTATACACAGCGGGTTCTTGTGGGGGCGGACGGCGGCGGTGGTTTCATCACCACCGGCGACGTCGACGGTCCATGAGCTCCGACGAATCGCCCCGTTGCTCGGATCAGACACCTATCGCTGGCCTCGGCGAGATCGCCCTCCGCGTCGACGACCTCGAACGGATGACCGCCTTCTACGCCGACGTCGTCGGCCTCCCCCTCCTCGGCGAGTTCGAGACGAGCACGTTCTTCGATATCGCCCCCGGCGTCGACGGTCACACGCAGATTCTCGCGCTGTTCGACCGCTCGGGGAGCGACGACTACACGCCGCCGGACGCCGCGCGCTCGACCGTCGACCACGTCGCCTTCGGCATCCCACGTGACGCCTACGAGAGCGAGCGGCAGCGACTTCAGTCGCACGGGCTCGACGTCGACACCGCCGTCCACGAGTGGGTCGGGTGGCGATCGCTGTACGTCACCGACCCCGAGGGCAACCGGGTCGAGCTCGTCTGTCACGACGACCGTCTCGACAGCGACTGACACGCCGACTGTCGGCCGCCACGTACATACCTGTCGAGTCCTGAGACCGGATATGGCGACACGACGCGGGTTCCTCGGCATGCTCACCGGGTTCGCCGGGGGAACCGCACTGGCGACGTACACGTCGATCCCCGACCGGTATCTCCCGCCCCGCGAACAGCTCCCTCCAGCCGTCCGTCCGAGTGCGACGGAGACGGACCCCCGGCCGTCGTCGGTGACGCGGCCGGAGGACTCCGCGTTCGACGAAGAGACCAGCGAGCGCGCCCGCGAGGTCGGACTCGCGACGCGCGAGGCGGTCGTCTACCTCGAACTCCGGGCCGGAAACCGGTTCTCGGTCGGAACGGGGTGGATACTGGACGACGAACACGTCGTGACCAACGGGCACGTCGTCTCGCAGGGCGGCGAGGTGACGTGTTACACCGTCGACGGCGACACCCTCGACCTCGAACTGGTCGAAGCCTCCCGCGACCCCGACGTCGCCGTGCTCCGAACCGACGACGAGGTGCCGGCGACGCTCTCGACGGGGGCTGCGGAGCGTCTCGACCGTGACCAACCGCTCGTGCAGGTCGGCCACCCGGGGAGCGTCGGCAACTGGATCATCTCGCTCGGCCGGTTCGGCGGACGAACGGGCGTCCTCGGGTCGGGCGACACGCTTCGCTCGTCCGTCCCGAGCGCACAGGGCAACAGTGGGTCGCCGCTCGTCACCCTCGACGGCGACGTCGTCGGACTCACCTACGCGAGCACGATGGGACAGGGCCGGTTCCCCGGGTCGACGCCCGAACCGAGCGACGACCGGGTCCGCGAGTCGTTCGCGTCGAACTCCTCGGCGTTGCACGTGCCGGTGGAGACAGTCGAGGAACTCGTCGGCCGCTGGACCGGATGACCCGGCCCCCCGAGCCTTCGACAATCTAAAGCGGCCGCCGACTGAGATGCGGATATGGACTACCACGAGGCAGCGAACTTCCTGTTCGATCTCCGCCGGTTTCAGGTGAAACCCGGCACGGAGTCGGTTCGGGAGCTGCTCGCGCACCTCGGCGACCCCCACGAGGACGTTCAGTTCGTTCAGGTCGCGGGGTCGAACGGAAAGGGGAGTACGGCGAAGATGGTCGAGTCGATCCTCCGCGAGGCCGGCCTCCGCGTCGGACTCTACACCTCACCCCACTTCGACGACGTCCGCGAACGGATCCGCGTCGACGGGCGAAAGATCCCCGAGAAGGCACTCTGTACGTTCGTCGACGAGGCGAAGCCCTACCTCGTCGAACGGGCGGCCGAGGGCGAGCCGCTGACGTTCTTCGAGGTCGTGACGGCGATGGGCATCTGGCAGTTCGGACGCAGCGACGTCGACGTCAGTGTGCTCGAAGTCGGCATGGGCGGGCGACTCGACGCGACGAGCGTCGTCGACCCCGTCGCCAGCGCGGTGACGAACGTCTCGCTGGAGCACACGTCCGTGCTCGGCGACACCGTCGAGGAGATCGCGACGAAGAAGGCGGCCGTCGCCCCGGCGGACGCACCGCTCGTGACGGCCGCGACCGGCGAGGCGCTCGCGGTGATCCGTCGCGAGGCGGGCGACGTCGTCACCGTCGGCGACGCAGACGACGGCGTGGACGTGACGGCCCGCTCGGGCGGCCCGGTGAACCACACCGAGTCGACGGTCACCGTCGACGGCGCCGACTGGCACGTCGAGTCCCGACTGCCGCTGCTCGGTGCGTATCAGGCGACGAACGCGGGCGTCGCCTGTACGCTCGCCCGACTGGTCGCCGACGTCGACGAACCGACGCTGGCCCGCGGCCTACGGAACGCCCACTGGCCCGGCCGGTTCGAGGTGATGGAGCGCGACCCGATGGTCGTCCTCGACGGCGCACACAACCCCGACGCCTGCGCCCAACTCGCGACGACGCTCGACGAGTTCGCCGACGAGTACGACGACCTCCACCTCGTCTTCGCCGCGATGCACGACAAGGACCACCGCGAGATGGCCGGGGCGCTCCCGACGCCGGACTCGGTCGTCACCTGCAAGCCGAACCTCTCGCGTGCCGAGGACCCCGAGGTGCTCGCCCGCGTGTTCGAGAACGTCGGCGTCGACGACGTCCACGCGGGGTTCTCGGTCGCCGGGTCGCTGGCGAAGGTTCGCGAACGCGCCGAACCGAGCGACTGCATCCTCGTCACCGGGTCGCTGTTCTGCGTCGCGGAGGCGCGGACGACGTGGACCCGACTGGAGGTTCCGAAGCGGGTTCGGGATCTCGACGACGCCGAGACGGTGCTCCGCGACGCCCACGTCACCGAACCGGGCGTCTGGCGGATGCGCGGGAAGGCGGTCCACCGGTCGCTGAAGCTCCGCGTCGAGCGCCGACAGGCGCAGTATCTCAAAGAGGAGATGCTGAGTCTCGGCGGCGAGTGTGCCACCTCCGGTCATCTGACCGACGGTGAACTCTCCGCTGTCGTGTTGCTGGGGACGCTCTCGCAGTTCAACCGCCTCGTCGACAAACTCGAGGGCCAGCCGTTCGGTCTCGAGGCGCTCGGAGAGGACATCCGTCGGCGACTCGGCATCCGCGTCGAGAAGCCCGCTCGCGGCTATCCGTGGGAGGACGGCACCGCGGTGATGGGTATCCTGAACGTGACGCCCGACAGCTTCCACGACGGCGGGGAGTTCTTCGATCGGGACGCCGCCGTCGCGCAGGCGCAGGCGATGATCGACGCCGGCGTCGACATCATCGACGTCGGCGGCGAGAGCACGCGACCCGGCGCCGAGGAGGTCCCCGTCGAAGACGAGATCGACCGCGTCGTCCCGGTCGTCGAGGCGCTCGCCGACCTCGACGTCCACCTCTCTATCGACACGCGGAAAGCCGCCGTCGGCCGTGCCGCGCTCGACGCCGGTGCCGACATCCTCAACGACGTCACCGGCCTCGAGGACCCGGAGATGCGTTTCCTGGCGGCCGAGCGTGACGTCCCCGTCATCGTGATGCACAGTCTCGACGCCCCGGTCGACCCCGACCGGGAGGTCGAGTACGACGACGTCGTCGAGGACGTCGTCGACGAGTTGGCAGAGCGCGTCCTCTTGGCCGAGAAAGCGGGCATCCCGCGCGAGAACGTCGTCGTCGACCCGGGTCTCGGCTTCGCCAAGTCGAAGGCCGAGAACTTCGAACTGCTCGGCCGACTCGACGAGTTCGACGCGCTCGGCTGTCCGATCCTCGTCGGTCACTCCCACAAGTCGATGTTCGAACTCGTCGGCCAGAAGGGAGGCGACAACCTCGATGCGACGGTCGCGGCGACGGCCGTCGCCGTCGACCGCGGTGCGGACATCGTCCGCGTCCACGACGTCGAAGAGAACGTCGCCGCAGTACGCGTCGCGCAGGCGGCGCGCTCGCCGGCGCAGTTCTCAGAAGAGTAACCGAAAGCGGTCGCTGTCGCTCTTAGGCGTCGATACCGAGTTCGTCCAGCAGCGTCTGCGCCGCCGCGGAACTGGACTCGGGACCGCGCGCCGTGAGCAGGTCGCCGTCGACGGTGACGCTGGTGTCCGCGTCGAGTTCGGCGTCCCAGTTGCCGCCCGCGGCCTTCACCTCGTCTTCGACCCAGTAGGGGAGTTTGCGCCCGTCGATGTTGTCGTGCTCGTCGACGATCCCCTCCTCCCACTCGTTCGGGAAGCCGGTGACGTCGCGGTCCTGGACGAGCGGCGACCCGTCGGCCTCACGGGTGAACCCGAGGATGCCGACAGCGTGACAGACGACGAGCGCCTTCCCCTCGTCGCCGGCGACGGCCGTGAGCAGCGCCTGTCGCGCGTGACGGTCCTGGTTGACGTCCCACTCGGTCCCGTGACCGCCGGGGAAGACGACTGCGTCGTAGTCGTCGGCGTCGACCGTGGCGATGGGTTCCGGGTCGTTCAGGCGGTCGTCGGACTCGTGGACGTCGCGGAGGCGTTCGGCCTCCTCCTCGCCGACGTCGTCGGGGTCGAGCGAGCGCTCGTCGACGACTGGCGGGTTGCCGGACGGCGTGGCGACGGTGACGTCGACGCCGGCCGAATCGAGCGTGGTGAGCGGTTCGATGCACTCCTCGGCCCAGTACCCCTCCTCGCTGACGATAAACAGTGCGGATGGCATACACGCCTAGTTCGCGCTCGGGCTGAAAAAGGCGTCCGGCCGCGGAACGTCCGGCCGCGACCGGTGTGCGAACGTGGGCCAGTCAGTTCGTCGACCGGTGTGCGAACCGAGAGGGCACTCGTACGCGTCGCTCGTGGCGAAGGTTCGTCGGGAAGAGCGGGCGGTCGGCGTCGCGTCGGCTACCCGTCGCCGTACTCGTCGACGATGACGACCTCGCCGTCCTCGACGGTGACGTTGATGAGCGTCTTCACGTCGTAGTCGGTGTCGTCGAGCTCGTTCGGGCCGGCCTTCTTGATGACGGCGACGACGTCGACGACGTCCGCGCCGACGTCGTTCTTCAGTGCGCCGAGGATCGCCTTCATCGTCCCGCCGGTCGAGAGCACGTCGTCGAGGACGAGCACGCGGTCGCCCTCCTCGACGTCGTTGATGTACATCTCCGACTCGGAGTAGCCCGTCTGCTGGAAGAGCGGTACCTCGCCCTCCAGTCCGTACTGGCGCTTGCGGATGACGACCAGCGGGATGTCCGTCATCAGCGAGACGGCCGTCGAGATGTGGATCCCCATCGCCGCGGGCGTGACGATCTTGTCGACGTTCTCCAACTCGGCCTTGCGGATGATCTTGATGACGATCTCGCGGAGCAGGCCCGGTTCGAGCATCGGAACGCCGTCACTGATCGGATGGACGAAGTACTCGTACTCTCCTTTCTCGATGATCGGAGCGTCAAGCAGCGACTGCCGCAGTTGGTCCATGACGACAATTTCTGCCGGCAGGGATAAATGGTTGTGATTCGGGGGCCGTTCGTGCTGCTGTCTCACGGCGGGACGTCACGAAAGCGACCCACTGAGACGGGACAGACGCGTCTACGCGACGACCAACAGCGCGATGCCGACCGTCGTGACCGCGACCAACAGGAGGATGCTCGTCCCGATACCCGCCTGCAGCGAGACGGGCCACGCGGACTCGTCGTTGGTCGCGTCAGTCTCCGTTCGACCGGCGACCTGCCGGACGACCGCCTTGGGGTTTTGGAGCGTCTGGGTGACGCCGGCCGCGGAGGCGACCGCCGCGCGGTCGACGGCCGCGTACGTCTCGGTGACGCCGCGAACCAGCGCTCGCGTCCCGTAGAACGCGAGCGGGTTGTAGACGGCGTCGACGTCCGGGACGCGCCCAATGCGGTCCAGCGGCTTCTTCAGGATCGCAAAGCCGACGACACCCAGGGCGGCCAGGATCAGCCCCTCTTGAACGTGACCGACCGTGTACGTGGTGTAGTCGAACCCACCCTCGTTGCCGGGGAGGAGGGCGAACAGCGCGTCGGGGAACAGTCCGTAGACGATACAGAGCACCGCGACGCTGACCATCGCGACCTGCTGGAGGCGGTTGGCGTCGGACACCTCCCCGTCGTAGCTCCCCTCGTAGAAGGCGTACCAGCCGAGTTTGATGAACGAGAGGAACGTGCCGACCCCGCCGGCCAAGAGGAGATACCAGAGCACGTCGAGATGTTTGTAGTGGGCTTCGGCGATGATCATCCCCTTGCTGACGAACCCGTTGAAGCCGGGGAAGCCGGCGATAGAGAGCGCCGCGACGACGAACGCCCCCGTCGTGACCGGCATGTCACGGGCGAGGCCGCCGACGTACTTCAGGCTCTCCTCGCCGGTGCGGTAGATGACGACGCCGACGGTCATGAACAGGAGGCTCTTGTAGAGGATGTGGTTGAACACGTGACCGAACGCGCCGGCGGTCGCGATCGTCGACCCGATGCCGACGCCGGCGATCATGTAGCCGACCTGCGACTGGATGTGATACGAGAGCAGTCGGCGCATGTCCTTCTGGAGGACGGCCATCGTCGCGCCGAAGACGGCCATCGCCCCGCCCATGTAGGCGATCCAGAGGTGACCCTCCGGGAACGCCCGGTACATCGCGTAGACGCCGGTCTTCGTGGTGTAGACGCAGAGGAAGACGCTGGCGGCGACGTGCGGCCGCGGGTAGGTGTCCGGCAGCCACGCGTGCAGCCCGACGAAGCCGACGTTGACGCCGATGCCGACGGCGGCCAGCGCGAGCACCGCGGGGCCGCCGCCGACGATGCCCGTCGAGGCGCTGAAGAGGAACGACCCCACTTCGGCGTAGTGCCAGACGATCGCCGCGAGCACGAGACTGCCGCCGATACCGTGTAGCACGGCGTAGCGGAAGCCTGCGCGGACGGCCTTCCCGCCGTAGTCCCAGACGAGGAGCGTGCTCGTGACGGCCATCAGCTCCCAAAAGAACACGAGCGTCAGCCAGTCACCCGCGAACACGGCACCGACGCTGGTGCCGACGTAGGTGAGCGCGTAGGCGGTCTGCTCGTTCGACGCCTCCGTCGCGGAGGAGTAGAGGACGGCGACGGCCCCGATGAAGCCGAAGATGATCCCCATCAGCCGGGAGAACTCGTCGACGTTGAACAGCACGACGTCGAAGCTGAACAGCTGCACCGCCCAGTGGGTCCCTGCGGGCGCGAGGAACGCGATGGGGACGACGGCGGCGGTGGCGAGTGCGCCGAGGGCGTGGCCGACTCGGCGCGGCACGAACGGCAACAGCAGTGCTGCGACGAGCACGTAGACGAACGGCGGGATCGCGGTCAACGCCTCCATCAGGCGAACACCCCCACGACCGTCGCCGCCGAGACGACGTACTCGACGAGTTGCAGGAAGACCGCCCGCCCGGGGACGAGACCCAGGACGACCGATCCGGTCGCCGCGGTCAGGATGGGTGCGACGACGAACCACGACCCCTCACCACCGAGCCAACTGCGACGCTCCCACCCACCGGCGGGTGGCCCGCCGTGATGGTGGTAGTCGTGGTCGGTGTGGTCGGCGTGGTCGTCGTGGTGGCCGTCGGCGCGTTCCTCGTGCTCGCGGTCGAGCGTCTCGCCGGCGTCCGTCTCGAACTCGCCGGGACGGGTGTGGTCGCTCGGGTTCCGGTCGACGGCGTACTCGCCCTCGGAGTCGGCGGTCGACGTGCCGCTGGTCGCACCCTGTCGGTTCGACCCACCGTTACGCTCGCCGCCGTCGGCGGCGACGGCCGAGCGGCCGCCGAGCGGGTTCTCGATGAGCGGTTTGCGGTCGTGGCCGTCGGGCGTCTCGCTCTCGAAGAACGCCTGGTAGACGACGGGCCAGAAGTACGCGATGTTGAGCACGCCGGAGACCAACAGCGCGGCGGCGAACGCGACTGCGCCGCCGGAGGCGGTGCCGATGAGCAGGTAGAACTTGCTGACGAAGCCGGCGACGAGCGGGATGCCGGCCATGCCGGCCGCCGCGACGCCGAAGGCGGCCATCGTCAGCGGCATCCGCTTGCCGATACCCGCCATGTCGCTGATGTCGTCGGTGTGGGTCTCGACGTGGATCGCCCCCGCACAGAAGAACAGCGTGAGCTTCATGAACGCGTGGGCGGGGATGTGGAGTAATCCGCCGATAAGTGCGTATCTCGCGGCGTCGCCACCCATCGACGCGCCGATCCCCAGTCCGAGCACGATGTACGACAGTTGGCTCACCGTCGAGTAGGCGAGTCGGCGCTTGAGGTTGTCCTGTCGGAGCGCGATGACGCTCGCCGCCAGGAGCGTGAACGCCGCGACGGCGGCCAGCGGGACGCCGACGCCGAGGTTCGAGACGGTGTCCGGCCCGAACACCTCGAGGACGACCCGCGCGATGCCGAAGACGCCGGACTTGACGACGGCGACGGCGTGCAGCAGCCCCGAGACGGGCGTCGGCGCGACCATCGCGTCCGGCAGCCACGAGTGGACTGGCATCAGCGCCGCCTTGACGCCGAACCCGGTGGCCAGGAGCGCGAACGCCGCACGACCGAGCGTCGGGTCGGCCGTGGCGAGCCCTTCGATACCGCCGGGCGTGAACGAGACGCTCCCGGCGAGCACGTAGACGAGGACGGTCCCCGCGAGGACGGCGACGCCGCCGCCGAACGTGTACGCGAGGTACTTCCGGCCGGCGGCGCGCGCCTCCGCCGTCTCGTCGTGCGAGACGAGCGGGTAGGTCGCCACCGTCAGCAGTTCGTAGAAGACGAACAGGACGAGGAGGTTCGACGCGAGCGCGACGCCGACGGCGCTGGCGACGCTGGCGGCGAACGAGGCGAAGTAGCGTGTCTGTGCGTGTTCGTCGAGGCCGCGCATGTAGCCGATGCTGTAGAAGCTGGTGACGAGCCAGAGGAGACTCGCCAGCAGGCCGAACAGCAGGCCGAGCGCGTCGGCCTGCACGACGAAGTCGACGCTCCCGTTTCCGAGCGGGACGAACGCCCCGAGGTCGGTGACGTACGTGTCGCCGGCGAGGACGCCGGGAACCATGCTCGCGACGAGGGCGAGCGTCGATGCGGCGGCCAGGATCGTCCACCCTTCACGGACGTTCGGGCGGCGGCCCGACGCGAGGATGGCGACGGCGGCGAGCGCCGGGACGGCGACCGCCGCGAGCGGTCTGAGTGATTGAATCTCTGTCATTGCTGGAGTAGGAGTTCGAGGGTCGGTTCGAGCAGCGGTTCGAAGGTCGAGACGAGCGGACCGAGCGTCACCGCGAGCAGCGCCGCGACGACGACGACGGCGATCATCCCCGGCGAGGGGCGGGCGAGCCCGTCGTCGGCCGGGTCGTCGGTGGTCGCGTCGTCACCGCCGTCCGCGACGGCGGCCGTCCCCGTCTCCGTCGCCGACGACGAGGTGGTCTCCGTCGTCGTCGACGTGCGGAAGTACATCCGCTCGACGAGACGCAGGAAGTACGCGAGCGTCAGCAGCGTGCTCACGAGGATGACGACGGCGATCGGCCACGATTCGGCTTGTATCGCGCCGAGCGCGATGTACCACTTGCCGACGAAGCCGACCGCCGGCGGGACGCCGACCATCGACAGCGACAGGACGGCGAAGGCGGCGCTGAGAAGCGGCGCGCGCGCGCCGAGGCCGTCGTACTCGTCGACGGTACGCGCGCCAGCGACGGTCGCCAGCGCGCCCGCGGCGAGGAACAGCCCACCCTTCATCACCGCGTGGCCGACGAGGTGGACGATACTCCCCGTGAACGCCGCCTCGTTGGCGATGGCGACGCCGGCGACGACGAGGCCGAACTGCGACACCGACGAGTAGGCGAGCATCCGCTTGATTTCGGTCTGCATCACCGCGAGGACGCTGCCGGCGACGATGCTGAGCGCGGCGAGCGCGAGCAGGAACTCCTGGGCGAACGCCGAGGAGCGGAGGAAGTCGACGGTGTAGACGCTGAAGGTGACGCGCGCGAGCGCGTACGCGGAGACCGTCGAGACGAGCGCCGCGACGAGCCCGCTGACGCTGTCCGGTGCACTGGCGTACGCCTCCGGCTGCCACGTGTGCAGCGGGAACAGCGCCGTCTTCACGGCCAGCCCCGTCGCGACGAGCGCGAACGACGCGCCGACGAGCGTCGGGTCGGCCGTGGCGAGCTTCGTCGCCAGGTCCGCCATGTTGAGCGTCCCCGTCGCGATGAACGCGTAGCCGATCCCGAGGAGGAACAGCGACGCGCCGACGGTGCCGACGAGGAGGTACTTCAGCGCGCCGACCGCCGCGCGGCCGTCGTCGCCGGTCGCGACGAGTGCGTAGGCAGCCAGTCCGGTAATCTCGAGGAAGACGTAGAGGTTGAACATGTCGCCCGTGATGGTCATCCCCGAGAGCCCCGCCAGCAGCAGCAGGTAGCCGGTGTAGAACGGCACCGAGTGCGGGCCGGCGCGGCGCGCGTAGACGAGCACGCCGACGGCGACCGCCGAGACGAGCACGATGACGGCCGCGTTGAACCCGTCGACGACGAGTTCGATGCCGAACGGTGGTGCGAAGCCGCCGACGCCGTGGTCGAGCGGCGACCCACCGGCGTAGACGGTCGCCGCGATCGCCGTCGCCAGCCCCGCGTGGGCGAGCGACGTCAGGAAGCAGAGCGGCCACCCGATTCGCTCGAAGGCGAACCCGGCCGCGAGCGTGAGCGCGGCTCCGAGGAGGGGGATGGCGACCAAGAGCGGAAGCAGCTCATTCATCGGCACGCACCTCCCGGAGGACGTGCTCGTCGAGCGTCCCGTACTCGGAGTAGATGCGGACGACGAGCGCCAGCGCCACCGCCGTGAGACTCACCCCGACGACGATGGCCGTCAGGATGAGCACGTGTGGTAGCGGGCTGACGTACGTCGTCCCTTCGCCGCCGTGGCCGACGAGCGGCGGCGACCCCCCGGTTCGGTACGCCGAGGTGATGAAGAACAGGAAGATACCGGACTGGAAGATGTTCATTCCGATGACCTTCTTGACGAGGTTCGGCGTCTCGACGAGCATGTACGCACCGGTGGTCAACAGCAACGCGACGACGATGTAGTTGTAGTGGGTAAAGAGGATGTTCGCGTTCATTGGTCGTCCTCCATCGGGTCGTTCGTGTCGAACCCGGCGGCGAGGAGGAAGAACAGCCCGGTGATGATGCCGGCGACGACCGCGCCGATGCCGAGTTCGACCAGTTCGATGCCGTACTTGCTGGCGTGCGAGATGGGGTAGGCGGTGTACTGGAGGAACGACCCGCCGAACAGCAGTCCCCCGAACCCGACGAGGAGGAACGTCAGCAGACCCACGGTGACGAGTCCGAGCAACCGGGCGGCGTCGAGCCAGTCGCGAACCGGTTCGATCCCGAACGCGAACGCCAACAGCAACACGACGGTGCCGGCGATGACACCGCCCTGGAACCCGCCACCCGCCGAGTCAGCCCCGTGGAACATCACGAACAGTCCGAGCGTGAGGATGAACGGGACGACTACCCGGACGGTGGTCATGATGATGGTACTCTCGACGTACGGCGTCTGGTCCTCCGTGCGGAAGACGCGGTTGTTCGACGGCGTGCGGACCGTCCCGCCGTCCGTCTGTTCGTCGTGGCTCATACGAACGCCTCCCGTCGAAGGGCGAGCAGTACCGCGACGCCGGCGGTGAAGACGACTGCCGCCTCGCCGAGGGTGTCGAACCCACGGTAGGCGGCGAGCACCGCCGTCACGGCGTTCCCGACCTCGGTCTCCTCGTACGCGTTGTCGAGGTAGTAGTTCGTCACCTCGCCGTCGACGACCGGCGACCCGGCGTCGCCGACGGCGGGGAGCGCCGGCACCGTCACCAGCATCACCCCGAAGAAACAGGCGAGCACCACGAACGTCCGTGGTCGGATCCGCTCGAACAGTTTGTCGGTCGAGGGGTTCACCGTCTTCGCGACGGTCAACAGGAACAGCAGTGTCATGATACCGGCACCGACGGCGGCCTCCGTGAGCGCCACGTCGGGCGCCTGCAGCAGCACCCAGAGGATGGCGATACCGAGGCTGTAGGCGGCCGACGCGATGATGACTGCGAGGATGTCGCGCAACACGGCCGTCGCCAGCGCACAGCCAATGACGAACACGAGGATGGTCGCCTCGATCGGCGTCATCGGTCACCTCCCGTGGCGACGCCGGCGCCGTCGGTGGCGACGGAACCGGTCTCGTCCGTCTCGTCGGGCCGCGAGGCTTCCGAGGTCGCCGTCGCGTCCCGGTCGGCATCCTCCTCGGTCCACGGTTCGATCCCCTGGTCGTAGGCGGCCCGCGCGATGGCGTGGGCGGCCGTCGGGTTCGTCACGAACATGAACACGACGAGGAACACCGCCTTCACCGTCGCGGTGTCGGCCCCGAACACGAGTGCGACCGCGGCGAGACTCAACACCGCTCCGAGCGTGTCGCTCTTCGAGGCCGCGTGCGCACGCGTGTAGAGGTCCGGAAGCCGGAGCACACCGACCGCCGCGACGAAGCCGAAGAAGACGCCGCCGGCGGCGAGCGCGATTATCAGTAGCTCGACGGGCGTCATATGACTCCACCTCGCTCGACCGTGAACTTCGAGATGGCGATGCTCATCAGGAAGTTCAACAGCGCGTAGACGAGCGCCACGTCGAGGTAGCCGGGTTCACCGAACGCGGCGGCGATCAGCGCGAGGATCACCACCGTGTTCGACCCGATGACGTTGACCGCGATGACGCGGTCCTGCATCGTCGGCCCCTTGACCACGCGGTAGAGGACCACGACGGCGAGCGCGACGAACGCACCCGCGGCGCCGAGCAGCGCGTCCGCGACGAGCGGCGACGTCGACGCGGCGCTCATTCCTCACCCTCCTCGCCTGCGGCGGGCGTCGCCGAGTCGGGGTGTGGCTGTGCCGACTGCGGGTCTTCGCGCTCGGCTTCCCGCTCTCGCGGACTCGGGATGCGCGCGGCCGCGCGACCGTAGAAGACGAACCGGACGGCTCGTTCGAGCGCACCGTCGAGGAGGTCGCGGCGGGCCGAGCGGGTCAGCGAGTGGATGAAGAACTCCCGCTGGCTGACCTCGACGGTGAGCGTCCCGGGCGTGAGCGTGATACTGTTCGCGAGCGTCGTCGCCGGGAGGTCGTTCCAGACGGCCGCTCTGAACTGGACCATCTTCGGGTCGATCGGGAGTCGCGGGTGGAGGATGACGTACGCCAGCGTGACGTTCGCCTTCGCGATCTCCCAGACGAGATAGGGAATGTAGAGCAGGAAACGACCGAGTTCGCCGGGGATCCCTTTCAGGTCGGGGCGCCCCTTCAGCGAGATCTGCCCGAGGACGAGCGTGACGATGCCGGCGCTTATCGCACCGGTCACGAGATCGAACGTCCCGCTGAACCCACCCAGCGTGAGGTAGAACAGGTAGGACGTCCCGAACACGATGAGATACTGGCTGAGACTCTCGCGACCGACGAGCACGCCTCGCCGCGCCGGCCGTTCGACCGGCGCCTCTTCGACGAAGAGGTCGCTCCGAGACAGTTCGAACTCCAGCGGACGGAGCATCGGTGCGTTGCCGCCGGGCTGGTACTCCGGGTCGACGACGACGCGGTCGAGTCCGTGTTCGTTCGCGTAGGCGACGATGACACGGGCGAAGTCGGCCGGACTGAACAGGTACTCGTCGCTGCCGACGACCGCCGTCTCGACGTCGACGGCCGGTTCGACGTCCCGGTCCTCCGTCTCTTCGTCGTCGCCGAGGTCCTCCTCGGCCCACAGTTCGACGCGCTCCAACAGCTCTTCGGCGCGTTCGAACTTCTCTGCGCGGGTCGGCTCTACCGCCCGCCACACCGCGGGGTAGACGAAGTGGACGGTCGCTGCTTCGCCCGTCTCCTCGGCGCGTTCGCGGGCGGTCTGGACGGCGTAGGCGACGGTGTTACGGAGCGTCGGTGACTCGCCGACCGGGACGAGTACGTGTGCGCTCGCTTCATCCGCCACGGGGTTTCCACCTCGTTTGGTGACTGTCCGGGGGTCGACAGTCCCTCGGCTCTGTTCGACTCCACATAGTAACTAATCGTTTGGAGCGAGTAGCTATTGACGCAAAACTATTCTCATCTCTCGCCGGTGGTTGTGGGTACAGTATCAGACGGACAGAAGCGGAAACGATTCCCGAACGAACAGCCAAAAGCACGGACGCTTGAGGAACGAACGGAAGTGCGGACGCTCGAGGGACGAACGGAACCACGGCCGGCGTGGGAACGGAACCGCGGTCGCCCGACGCCGAACGGCACCGTGTCGGTCGCCGGAGGAGAACGCCGCGGACCCTACGCCTCGTCGAGTTCGCGGCCCAGTTCGGCCGCGACGCGTTCGCCGAGTGCGGCTTTGCTCCCGGCGAACTCCTCAGTCGAGTCACCACGGACGAACAGCGTACGCGTCTCGTCGCCACCCATCACGGAGGCGTCGTTGGCGACGACGAACGCCAGTCCGACGCGGTCGAGGATGCGTCGGGCCTCCTCGACCATCGCCTCGTCGTCGCCGGTGGTTTCGGCTTTGAAGCCGACGATCGAGAGGTTCGGATACTCCTCGCGGACCGTATCGATCAGTTTCGGGGTCGGGACGAGCTCGAGCGTCCGGGGTTCGCCCGAACGGATCTTCTCGTCGCTCGCGTCGACGGTAAAGTCGCTGATGGCGGCGGCCGAGACCAGCGCGTCGGCGTCGCGGCAGGCGGCCTCGACCGCGGCGAGCATCTCCGCGCTCGTCTCTGCTCGCCGGACGTCGGCGTAGTGGACGTCGGGTCCGTCGTGGACGAGCGTCACGTCCGCCCCGTAGACGTGACAGGCACGGGCGACGGCACGCCCCGTCTTCCCCGAAGAGCGGTTGGTGAGGACGCGAACCGGGTCGATCGGCTCGCTCGTCGCGCCAGCGGTGACGACCACCTTCGTCCCCGCCAGTGGCTTCTCGGTGGTCGCGCTCGCGACGCCGGTGACGATAGCCGCCTCGGTGGCGATCTTGGCCTTTCCTTCCTCGACGCGCGGGTCGACGAAGTCGACACCCCACTCCTCCAGGCGGGCGATGGCGTCCAGCACGCCCGGATGGTCGTACATCGGTTCGTGCATCGCGGGGGCGACGACGACCGGCACGTCGGCACCGAGGGCGGTGGTCGCGCAGGTCGTCACGGGCGTGTCGTCGACGGCGGCGGCGATCTTCCCGACCGTGTTCGCCGTCGCCGGTGCGAGCAACAGGACGTCGGCCCAGCCGTCGCGACCGCAGAGTTCGACGTGCTCGACGCGACCCGTCAACTCCGTCACCACGTCGTGTTCGGTGGCGAACTCGACGGCCCACGGGTGAACGATACCCTGTGCGCTCTGGGTCATCACTCCGCGGACCGAAGCCCCGTGTCGCCGGAGTTCGTGGGCCAGTTCGACCACCTTTACGGCGGCGATGCTGCCCGACACCCCGAGGGCGACGTTCACTCCTTCCAGCATTCGTTCGTGGTTCTGTTCGGTGTGGTTTAACGGTGTCTCTCCGAGGGGTCGCGCGATCGACTGATCCGGGGGGTCGGCGGGGGCGACGTCGGTCTGACCCGGCCAGGACACCGATCTGCAAGTGCTATCCGGAGAGAACGCCTGTGACGGCGTGAGACCTCGACCCAGACAGCGGCTTTCAAATGCTCCCGGCGGAGAGCTACAGACGCTGCTGAATCTGGAAGGACTGCCACGAGAGCCCCATCTGTTCGAACGCCTCGCTGACCTTCTTCGAGTCGACCTCGTCGCTGAACTCGAACTCGTAGTACTGGCCGCCTTTGATGCCCTCGTTGTTGTCGTGGGAGGTGAGGAAGCCGAGCATTGCCAGTTTCGTGAGGTGGTTGTACATCCCCCGCTGGCTCAGCGGGTCTGCGCCGTAGGCGCTGGCGACGTGTTCGTAGGTCCGATGGACCTCCTTGACGCGCGCCGGCGTCCGGTCGGCCTGCGAGAGATGGGCGACGGCCGCGAGGATGTACTGCTTGTGTGCGTCCTGATCGGTGATGGAGTCGACCATGTCGCCGTACTCGAGGTCGTCTTTCGCCTGGTGGACGTGTCGCTCCGTGATGCTGGTCGTGCCGGTGTTCTCGGCGATCTCGCCGGCCCGCCGGAGGAGGTTGATCGCCTTCCGTGCACTGCCGGAGGATTCGCGGGTCGCGAGCGCCGCACAGAGCGCGATGACGTCCTCGGTGTAGGTGCCGTCGTGGAGCGCGCGCGAGGCGCGGTCGTGGAGGATCTCCCGGAGCTGGTTCGCGTTGTAGGCGGGGAACTTCAACTCGGTCTCACAGAGCGTGTCTTTCACCTTCGGCGAGAGGTTGGTGCGGAACGTGTAGTCGTTCGAGATGCCCACGAGACCGATACGGGCGTTCTCGATCTTCTCGTTGGCACGGGCACGCGGCAGTTCGTAGAGGATTGTGTCGTCGCCGCCGATGCGGTCGACCTCGTCCAAGATGATGAGGACGGTCCCGCCGAGTTCGTCGATCTCGTCGTACAGCATCGAGTAGACCGCCTGCGGGGCGTACCCCGTCGAGGCGATCATGTCTTTCGGCGACCGGAGTTCGTTGACGAGGGCGATGGCGACCTGATACGAGGAGGTTTCTTCGCCAGTGGAAGTGAGGTTCTGACAGTTCACCTTGACGATGGTGAGGTTGATCGGCTCGTCGGCCTCCTCGTTCTTCTGGACGATGTCGCGTTCGAGCTGGTTCGTGAGGTGGTTGGTGACCGCCGTCTTCCCGACTCCCGTATCGCCGTAGAGAAACGCGTTCTGCGGCGGTCGCCCCTTGTAGATCGGTTTGAGGACGTTGATGTACTCGCTCATGGCCTCGTCGCGGCAGAGGATGGTCTCGGGGGTGTAGTCCTCCTCGAGGACCTCGATGTTCCTGAAGACCTCGGCCTCGTCCTCGAAAATAGAATCCGGTGCCATGTACTTCGACGCTCCCGTGCGCCCTACTTATCTTTTTTCAAGTGCTTCACGTGTTTCAAATGCTCTTCCCGAGCCCGGTGACCCTCTCACAGCAGTTTGCAAATGTTCCGAGCGCGAGAGCGGGGGAGGGGGAGGGACCACCCTCCCACACCAGTTTGCAAATGCTCTGTGTGTGACGAGGGAGTGGGGGAGGTCGGACGTCCTTCTGTCACGTCTCGTCGTCGACGTCGATCCCTCCGGATCGGCAATCTCGAATCAGATGTCCTCGAATCAGATATCTTCGTGTGAGATCGTGTTCGATATTCCCGAGTCCGACGTCTTCGTGTCGGGTGATTCCCGTGTCGGCTATGTCACTCTTCGAGCCTTCTCTCTGTCGGTGCTCCCGTCTCCTCTCTTCACTCGCATCTACAGATAAGCAAGGCGAGTGCCTCGGGGCTTGACCCCGAGGTACTTCACTGTTCTTCGTCTCGTCTCTGCTCTGCCTAGTTTGTTATACTAATATATACTTTACTGTATGAGATATTATTACCGATTAGGTATAGAGTGAGAATCAACCGACTAGAGCCGATTGTAACACTTGAAAACTGGTGTGTCTGCTCGGGAGCGCGCATTCTTTTATATACTCAGTCTACGACTGCGACCTACCCCACCCCTCTCTCCACGACTGGAGCATTTGCAAACTGGTGTGGGAGAGTCACCGACTACGACTCCGTCACTCGTCGGGGAGGCGACCGAGTTCGTCGTCGACGAGGCTGGGATGGGTTCGTTGGGGTTCCGGATGCGGCTCCGCGAAGTACTCCTGCATCGCCGCGATCGACTCCCGTTCGCGGGCCTGCCGTTCGGTCTCCGATATCTCCTCGCAGCCGGGCGGTACCTCGCGGCCGCGGTCGGTGAAGTAACCCTCCGGAGCGACCCAGTCGTGGTAGTAGGGCGTCTCGGAGTCGTGGATCAGGGTGATGGCGACCTCCGCGCCGTGACCGGCGGCGACGATCGCCTGGTGGTAGCGTTCGGCGAGTCGTCCGGCGACGTAGACGCCGTCGACGTTCGTCCGGCCGAGGCCGTCGTCGTCGACGTAGCGTTTGCTTCCCGCGTCGCGGACGTCGACGTCGAGTCCGTCGAGGTAGTCGGCGTCGGCCCACGAGGCGGCGACGACGAACCGCGCGGCGAGCTCCGTGTCGTCCGACTCGTCGGTAGCGACGGTAGCGACGAACCGCGCGTCGCCTTCGAGCGTCTCATCTCCTGCGCCGTCTTCGACACGCCGAACCGCCGTCACTCGACCGTCACGGTGGTCTGCACCGCTCCGCGTCGACTGCGCCTCGAGCATGTCGGTGAAGAGGTTCGAGTTCACACCCGCCGGAAAGCCGGGAAAGTTCTCGAGGTGGGCGTTCCGCCGGAGGATCGACTCGCCGTCGTCGACGACGACGGTTCCGAGTCCGGCGCGAGCGGTGAACACGCTGGCCGTCGACCCGGCGACCCCGCCCCCGACGACGAGGACGTCGTACGGTTCGTCTGCGCTCTCGGTCCGGTCGGCCGTCAAGGTGGATTCCGCGTCCGTAGACGATTCGGTCGTTCCTTCGTCTGTCTGCATCGTCATACCTCAGTACTCTCCGGAGGAACAGATGACTGTTCGGAGTTTGACTCCCTACGACCGCCGTCCCGAGTACGATCACCACCGCAATCCGATCCTCGACGCCGGCGTGACCACCACCGCATTCTGACCCTCGACCCCACAGCCATTGACGACGTCCGGTCGTCGCCCTACTCGTCGAGCGCGCGGTGCGGCGAGATGTGTGGGCCGGTCGGATGGTCGGCGTCCACGTCGGCGTCGACGCGGAACACGTCCCGCAGTAACTCTTCGGAGACGACCTTCCGCGGCGGCCCCCAGTCGTACAGTCCGCCGTCCTTCATGGCGATGAGGTTGTCCGCGAACCGGGCGGCCTGTCCGATGTCGTGGAGGACGACGGCGACGGTGACGTCGCGTTCGCGGTTCAGCGTCCGGATCACCTCCATCACGCGCAGTTGGTGGTGCAAGTCGAGATACGTCGTCGGTTCGTCCAAGAGGAGGACGTCGGTCTCCTGGGCGAGCACCATCGCGATCCACGCCAGCTGCTTCTGCCCGCCGCTCAGGTTGCCGACCTCGTCATCGCGGAGGTGGTCGACGCCCGCCAGGTCGAGCGCTCGCTCGACGGCCTGTTCGTCGTCCTCACCGACCGACTCGAAGAAGCCACGGTGCGGGTAGCGGCCGTGGTAGACGAGGTCCTCGACCGTGAGGCTCCCCGGAGCCTCGTTCTCCTGCGACAGGAGCCCGAGTCGACGAGCGAGCTCCTTCGTCCCGAGGTCGCGGACCTCCGCCCCGTCGAGGAGAACGTGGCCTCGGTCGGCGTCTAACTGCTTCGCCATCGTCTTCAGGAGCGTACTCTTGCCCGACCCGTTCGGCCCGACGAGCGCCGTCACCTCTCCGGCGGGAATGTCGACGCGCTCGCACTCGACGACGGGGTTCTCGGTAGTCGGATAGCTGATGGCGAGCCCCTCGCCGCGGAGATGCGTCGCGGCGGTGCCGCGCTCGGTCGGTTCGTCCGGCTCGCCGTTCGACCGCTCGCGACCGACCGACGACTCCAGCGATTCGTCGCTCATAGTTCACCCAACCGTTCTTTCTTGCGCATGAGATACAGGAAGTACGGCCCGCCGACGAGTCCGGTGACGATGCCGACGGGGATCTGTGTCGGGCTCAGCGCCAGTCGTGCGCCGACGTCGGCGGCGACCATCAGCGCCGGGCCGGCGAACAGACAGCCGACGACGAGTCGCTTGTAGTCGCTGCCGACGATGTTACGGACGACGTGCGGGACGATGAGACCGACGAAACCGACGATTCCGGCCACCGAGATGGCGGCGCTCGCGGCGAGGATGGCGACGCCCGAGAGCGCGAATCGGACGCGCTCGACGGACATCCCCAGCGCCTTCGCCGTCTTCTCGCCGAGCAGGAGCACGTTCAGCTGTCGGGAGGCGACGAGCGACAGCGGTACCGTCGCGAACAGCGTCCACGGGAGGATCATCCGAACCTGCTCCCAGTCGGTGCCGGTGAGCGACCCGGTCGTCCACGCGATCGCGCTCTGGACGACGCTGATGTCGCTCGCCAGCAGGTACATCGCCGTCTGCAGCGACCCGAAGATCGTCGACACGATGACGCCCGCGAGGACGAGTCGGACCGGACTCGTCCCGTTCTTCCACGCGATGGCGTAGACGATGATGAACGCCACCGTGCCGCCGAGCGCGGCGAAGACGGGGAGGAACGACGCGAAGCCGGTGAACACGACGAGCGTGAGCAGGATGGCGAGGCCGGCACCGGAGCTCACGCCGAGGATGTACGGGCTGGCGAGTTCGTTTCGGGTCACTGCCTGAAAGATCGCTCCCGAGACGGCGAGGTTCATCCCAACGAGGGCACCGACCACGACGCGCGGGAGTCGGATGTTCCAGACGATGAGCGTCTCCTTCGAGAGGTCGACGCTCGCCGTCGACAGTCCGGCGAGGTTCGCGATGACCGTCGCGACGCCCTCGCCGAAGAAGAACTGCAGGAGGACGTAGGGGTTCGACCACACGACGGGGTCGAACACCGCACGCCACGCCTGCTCGATGGACATGGTGAACGCGCCGAAACTCACCTGGACGAGTGTCGAGCAGAGGACGACGAGGCAGCTGCCGACCGCGAGGGTGAGAAGCGACCCGTCGAACCACGACAGCCATCGTCGCGTCTCCGAGTTGACGCGGGACTGGCTGGTGTCACTCGCCATCGTGTCCTCTCGGGTCGAGTACCTGTCTGATCGACTCTCGGCGTAGAACGTCCATATCGTGTACCCCGCAGTTGTGACCGAAAAACACTTCGATTTTTAGGATTGCCTAAACCCCCTCCTCTTTTCGTTCGCACCGGCGTTAGTTGTTGCCGTTGACGATGTCTGCGACGCGCTGTGGGTCGTACAGCTGCTCTTCGACGTCGTAGATCTGCTCTGCGGCGCGCTGCGTGACGACGAAGTTCGTAATCGGCCCCTGGTAGAGCGGACCGCCACGGTAGACGTCGCCGTTTTCGACTGCGGTGAGCGCACTCGCAGTCTTGTGGTTCTTCATGAACGAGACGACGGTGTTCTGGAACTCTTTGGCGGTCTGGTTCTCGTGGCCACGACAGAGGAGGACGTCGGGATCGATCTCGAGTAGGGTCTCGTAGTCGATCTCTCCACGGTTGGCGTGGAAGTCGCGCACGTCCGTCTCGGCGAAGGCGTCGCGGACCTTCAGGTCCCGCCACTGTTTGAAGCTGGTCCCTTCGCTGATGAGATACGGTGAGAACTTCTCGGGGTTGTTGCTGGCGGCCCACATGATAGCGACGGTCGGTCGCTCGGACTTCGAAGACGGGACGACGTTGCTCACCTTCGACTGGAACTCGTCGTGGAGACTGTTGAACGCCTCGTAGCGTTCGGTCTGCTGGTAAAGCTGTGCCATCTTCTCGAAGGCCTCGTAGAGCGTGTAGTAGGGGTAGTCCTCGTGCCACGAGTAGCCTCGGGAAAAGATGCTGTTTCCGAAGAACGGACCGACCTGCTCTGCGATCTCGTCGATGTCTTGCTGCTCCCACCCTTTGAATCGGTTCATCAGGAAGTTCGGGTCCATCACGTGGACGTCGGCGTCAAGTTCGTAGAGTGTCTCCTTACTCACACTGCCGTTCTGAGAGAGCGAGACCATGTCGCTCTTGTCGACGGAGAACCCGGGAATCTCGTCGTAATACTGCGTGTGGTACCGCTCGGTCAGCCAGACCCCTTTCGGCGGTTCCGCGCCGAGAGCGACACCCATGTCGGCCCAACTGCCGTTGTTGGCGACCCAGCTCTCCGGGACGCTCTCGAAGGAGACCTCGCCGACCGGTTTCATCGAGACCGTGTACGACCCGGAACTCGACTCCGACGTCGTCTCCGAGCCGTTCGTCGTCTCGTTCGTCGCGCCTGTGGACGTGCTGGTGTTTCCGGAGCCGCCGGAGTCGCCAGACCCGCTCGCACACCCTGCCAGTGCCGTCGTCAGTGCACCGGCACCGATTCCGAGAAGTTCGCGTCGTTGCATACTGGTTTCGGCACACCTAAAACACAAAAAGACACCGGTTTTTAGGTTCGCCAAAATACAGGTGAAAGCTGTACTGCATGCTCGTCTCGATGTCTTTGCCGCCGGGTCAGAGAAAACAGCGTGAGTTCCACGGGCTCACCCGGAGCTGTGTCCCTCCGAGAGAGGTGCACGAAAGCGGAACGGACGGTACGCCGTGAGCCCACAAACCTTAGGTGACACGCGCCGAACCGGGAGGCGTGGACGAAATCGTCGTTACCACTGTCGTCTACGTACCACCCGAGGAGGTGTACGATTTCCTCTTGGACTTCTCGCGGTATCCGGGCTACTCGAAGCACCTGAAGGAGGTCCGCAGCCACGGCGACGGCGGGCCGGGCACGGAGTACGAGTTCCGACTCGCGTGGTGGAAGCTCACCTACACGGCACGGTCGGAGGTGACGGAGTTGACGCCCCCCGATCGCATCGATTGGAAGATCGTCAAGGACATCCACGCCCACGGCTGTTGGCGGATCGAGGAACTCGGCGACCTCCCGGCGGACGCCCCAGCCGACGCCGCCTGCTCGATAGCGCCTGTCGGGTCTGGTTCGAGATCCGCTTCGACGCCGACTCCGCGAACTCGAACGCGCTCGATCTCCCCCGGTTCATCTCGTTCGACCGCGTGCTCGACAAGGTGAAACCGGTCGTCGTCAAGGAGGCCGAACGCATCGTCGAGCGCATCGTCGCCGATCTCGAAGGGAACCGTCGTCGGGTCGAGTTGACCATCGAGAACCGACCGAGCGAACTCTAAAGAAAACAGCGAGAATTCCACGGGTCACCTGACCCGTGGGTGAATCGCGTACGCTCGCCTAATGTTCAGTATCCTCAATGTACCGGCGAACCACATCCTCGGACACCGCACCAGTCGTCCCGACGTAGTAGCCGTGCTTCCACAGACCACTTCCCCAGAAGTACTGCTGTTTGATTTCTGGGTGGCGTTTCAGGATTGTTCGACCTGAATAGCCCTTGAATTGCTTGGCAATCTCGGCAGGACTCCACTTCGGGTCGGTCTCTACGAACAAGTGAACGTGGTCAGTAGCAATCTCCATCGACACAATCTCGTGACCGAACCGTTCAGCAGTCCCTCGGAACAACTCCGCAAGTTCGTCTCGAACTAACTCCAACATCTCATGTCGGTACTTCGGGCACCACACGAAATAACACTCACACGAAATAACACTCACACGAACTAATTGAATATGCATGACTCCGGTACTCTTCCATCCTAATACCTACTTTTATTATCACTTGGTTCGATAGTCAATGTATGGGTATCGAAGAAGTCACGAAGACCGCACGCACTCGACTCTGCATAGAGTCTGGTGAGCGGTCGTGGCTCAAAGATGCCCGCTTCACCGCACGAGACATCTCCAACGACACACTCCGACTCAAACAAAACGGCTACTCACGCACCGAGATTCAGAAGAAAGTTGACCGCGATGACTTCCTGCGGAACAACAAGTGCGCGGTTGTCGGGAAAGCCCTGCAAGCGTGGGATTCCTACCAAGAACTCCTCAACTGGTGGTACGACCAAGACGACACCAACGTCGGAAAGCCGTCGCCACCAGCCACAGATAAGAAAGGAGCCTACCCACTCGTCATGGCGCACACCGAAGGCTACCGACTTACATACAGCGACAAGGATGACCGCGTAGCGTTCCGTGTGAGTCCGAAGCCGTACAAGAAGGTGAAAGGACACCTTCGAGGACGACCGGAAGACCTCAACCTCATAGAGTCAGCCTTGACAGAAGATGAGTGGTCGTTGGGACAGGCTGAACTTCTGTACCGAGATGGCGTGTACTACCTACACGTCACGGTCAAAACAGAACTCGAAGTGCCTGAATCCGAAGACGCCGACACACTCGTCGGCGTCGATATTAACGAGCGCAACGTCGCTCTCACAGCTCTTAACCGTGAGACGATGGACACGCTCGGAACACTCGTGCTTGATTACGGCTCCGTGAAAGCCGAACGCCAACGCTACCACACTATCACGAAACGCTGTCAGGAACACGGCCAACATTCCATCCACCACCAACTCGGAGAGAAAGAAGAACGCTACACCGAGTGGATTCTTCACCGTATGTCTCGAGTCGTGGTGGAGTTCGCCCAACAGTTCCCGAACCCGGTCATCGTGTTCGAGGACTTGAGTGGGATTCGTGACACCATCAAGTACGGCACGTACATGAATCGGCGTCTGCACAAACTGCCGTTCCACAAGTTCGAGCAACAGGTTCGTTACAAGGCGACGTGGGATCAGATTCCGTGTGAGACGGTCGAGTCGCCGTACAACTCGAAGTCGTGTTCGTGCTGTGGACACCGTGGCTACCGTCAGGGACGACGGTTCCGGTGTACGAATGATTCGTGTGAGGTTCAGCAAGACCATGCTGACCGGAACGCGAGTGTGAATGTGGCGTGGCGAGCGTGGGCGAAACACGCTGGCGTAGATGTTGAATCGGTTAATTACCAGACTCGCAAAACACAACCGAGTGTTCGGAAGGTGAGCCTGTCTGGGTCGGGGCGCTCTGTAAACCGCCCATCCTCATCCCGCGAAATCGCTTCGCGTGGAGTGCTTACGACATAGGCTGAGGGAACAAGAAAGGCCACGGGTCACCCGACCCGTGGTCGTTTACCCGCTCGAGCAGACGCGAAGAGGCTGCAGCACACCGTTCTCCCGTCGAACCGCAAGGGAAATAGTGATACGACCCGCGAGAGTACGGCGGGCCATGAACAGAGGGGCGATCGGACCGTGCGCGTGATCATCATCGGGGCCGGACAGGTCGGGTCGAGCATCGCGGCCGACCTCGAAGACACCCACGAGGTCATCGTCATCGAACGCGACCCTGCACGGGTCGAGGAGTTGAACTACTCGCTGGACGTGCTGGCGATTCAGGGCGACGGAACCGCCGTCGCGACGCTCGAGGAGGCCGGCGTCGACAGCGCCGGGATGGTCATCGCGTCGACCGACGACGACGAGACCAACATCGTCGCCTGCTCGACGGTGAAGGCGATCAGCGACGGGTTCACCATCGCCCGCATCAAGAACACCGAGTATCTGCGGACGTGGGAGCGCTCGGAGAAGGCGTTCGGCATCGACTTCATGGTCTGTACGAACCTCCTGACCGCGGAGGCGATCGTCCGCATCGTCGGCCTGCCCGCGGCGCTCGACGTCGACCCCTTCGCGGGGGGACAGGTCCAGATGGCCGAGTTCGAAATCCCCGACGGCAGCCCGATCTCCAACCAGACGGTCCAGGAGGCCGACCGCTTCGACTCGCTGACGTTCGCGGCGATCCTCCGCGACGGGACCATCGAGATCCCCCGCGGGGAGACGGTGATCCGTCCGGACGACCGCGTGGTCGTCATCGGCAGCCCGAAGAGCGTCCAGGAGTTCGCACAGACGATCGCCCCCGACGAGTCGCCCGGAGCGGCAGAGGAGGTCGTCGTCGTCGGCGGCAGCGAGATCGGCTACCACGTCGCCCGACTGCTCGAAGAGCGGGGGTTCCGCCCACGCCTCGTCGAGCAGGATCACGACCGGGCGCGCCAGCTCGCCGAGGATCTTCCCGATACGGTCGTGATGGAGTCCGACGCGACCGACATGGCGTTTCTCGAACGCGAACACATCGGCGACGCCGACATGGTCGTCGCCGCCCTCGACTCCGACGAGAAGAACCTGCTCGTGACGCTGCTCGCGCAGCGACTCGGCACCGAGCGGACGGTTGCAGTGATCGACACCACCTCCTACCTCGAACTGTTCGAGACGGTCGGCGTCGACGTCGCGATCAGCCCCCGCGAGGTGGTCGCAGAGGAGATCACCCGGTTCACTCGCGAGGGCGGTGCGGAGAACATCGCGCTCATCGAGTCGAACAAAGCCGAGGTGCTGGAGATCGAGATCGACGACGCCAGCGTCCTCTCCGGACGGGCCATCCGCGACGCCGTCGGCGAACTGCCGACCGGCGTCGTCATCGGCGCGATCACACGTGACCGCGAGTTCATCGTCCCGCGTGGTGACACCGTCGTCGAGTCCGGCGACCACGTCGTCGTCTTCGCCGACGCGGCCGTCGTCGACGAGGTCACCGCGAAGCTCTGAGCGTCGCCGAACCTTCCACGTCACTGACTCACCGGGTCGCTCCGGAACAGTATCTTCATATCTGCGAAGTTCGACGCACGTCTGTGTTCCGAACGAAGGAGCGTGTCGGGCCGTGAGACTGCGTGTCGACTACCGTGCCAGTCTCAGCCTCGTCGGCACCGTGTTGAAGTATCTGATCGCGCCACTGGCGTTTCCGGTGTTCGTCGCCCTGATATACGGCGAGACGATCGTCCCGTTCCTCGTGACGATGGTCGTCACCGCCGCACTCGGGTTCGGACTCGAGCGACTCCGACCAGACCCGGACATCCGCGCCCGCGAGGGGTTCCTGATGGTCGGCGTCACCTGGCTCGCGGTGGCGATGGTCGGTGCCGTCCCCTACCTCGTCGAGGCCCACGGCATCCCGCTCGTCTTCGACCCGATTCACCCCGAGTCGACGCTCGCGAACCCGGCGAACGCGCTCTTCGAGAGCATGTCGGGGTTCACGACCACCGGCGCGACCGTCCTGGGCGACATCTCCTACGACTCACACACGCGCGGAATCATGATGTGGCGGCAGTTGACCCAGTGGCTCGGCGGGATGGGGATCGTCGTCCTCGCGGTCGCGATCCTCCCCGAACTCTCCGTCGGCGGGGCGCAGCTGATGGACGCCGAGGCACCCGGCCCCGGCATCGAGAAGCTCACCCCGCGAATCGCCGAGACGGCGCGTGCGCTCTGGGGAGCGTATCTCGGCTTCACGGTCCTCGAGATCCTGCTGCTCTACGGGCTCAACCTCGCCGGCATCGACCCGGCGATGACCGCCTACAACGCCGTCGCTCACGGCTTGACGACGATGCCGACCGGCGGGTTCTCGCCCGAGGCACGGAGCATCGAGGCGTTCTCGGCGGCCGCCCAGTGGATCATCATCCCGTTCATGATCGCCGCGGGGACCAACTTCGCGCTGTTCTGGCACGCGCTCACCGGCGACCTCGACCGCCTGTTCGAAGACACGGAGTTTCGGTTCTACCTCGGCGTGATGGCGTCGCTGACGGCGGTACTCGCGGGGCTGCTGTTCGTCGGTGCCGGCTTCGTCGGGCAGGTGCCCGCCGGCGAGACGTACGACGCAGCCTACCTCGCGGAGTACACCGACCGTGTCGTCATGCAGTTCGAACCGTCGGTTCGGCAGGCCGCCTTCCAGGTCGTCTCCATCGTGACGACGACGGGGTACGCCAGCATGGACTTCAACGCCTGGAGCGCGCCGGCGCAGTACCTGCTCCTGTTTGCGATGTTCGTCGGTGGGTCGGCCGGGTCCACCGGTGGCGCAGTGAAGGTCGTCCGCTGGTACGTCATCTTGAAATCCGTCCGTCGAGAGCTGTTCACGACCGCTCACCCCGACGCAGTGCGCCCTGTCCGACTCGGCGGTCGGGCACTCGACGAGCGCGCCGTTCGCGGCATTTACGCGTTCACGCTGCTGTATCTGGTGTTGTTCTTCCTCTCGGTCGGCGTGCTGTTTCTCGACGCCGCTCGCGTCGACCTCGGGCTCTCGGTGCTCGAAACGATGAGCGCGACCGCAGCGACGCTCGGGAACGTCGGTCCGGGGTTCGGCGTGGTCGGTCCAATGGGGAGCTACCTCCCCTTCTCGAACGCCTCGATGGTGTTCATGACCTTCCTAATGTGGATCGGTCGGCTGGAGATTCTCCCCGTCTTGGTCCTCCTCACACCGGAGTACTGGCGCCGGTGACGTCCTCTCTGCTGTAAACTGCGGGGTCTCCTCGTGCTGGAGAGGCTACCGACCCACAGACGCAAAGAGAGCGTGGCTCGGTTCGGGAGTCGCGCTCACGGTCGCCAGTACGACGGCGTGAAGATGACGAGCACCGAGAGGATCTCTAGTCGGCCGATCCACATCAGAAACACCATGTAGAGCTTCGCCGCGTTGGAGAACGGCAGGAAGTTGTTCATCGGGCCGACGATCCCGACACCGGGTCCGATGTTGCCGAGCGTCGCGATGGCGGCGCTCACCGCCTCGATGGCCGACAGTTCGACCCCGGTTCGGAGTCCGTCGAGGTAGAGGACGACCGCGGAGGCGGCGAAGATGAGGAGGAACGTCATCGTGAAGACGAACAGGCCGCGGACGGTGCCCTCGTCGACCACGTCGTCCGAGAGCCTGAGCGGGCGGACGGCGTCGGGGTGGACCGTCGTGAACAGCTCACGGACGATCGTCTTCTGGATCAGATACCAGCGGATGATCTTGATGGACCCCGCCGCCGACCCGGCGGACCCGCCGAGAAACATCGCGAAGAGGAGGATCAACTGCGTCGACTGGTCCCACGTGTTGAAGTCCATGCTGGCGTACCCCGTCGTCGTCACGATTGCGGCCGTCTGGAACGCAGCCTGTCGGAGCGAGTGTTCGAGGTTCCCCGGAATCTGCCCGACGTTCGTCGGCGTCGTCTGGAGACCGATCCCGACGAACAGCAGCGTCGTCAGCACCGTCCCGACGACACCCATCGCCAGGAGGTACGAGCGGAACTCCGTGTTCCCCGTCAGTCGACTTGGTTCGCCCTTCAGGACGTACCAGAACAGTGCGAAGTTGGTCCCGGCGACGATCATGAAGACGGTGATCGCCCACTGGATCGCCGGTGAGAACGCCTCGGCACTCCGCGCCTCGGGGGAGAACCCGCCGGTCGGCAGCGTCGTCAACGCGTGGGCGACCGCGTTGTAGAAGTCCATGTTCGGAGCCACCCCGGCGAGATGCAGACCGTAGTAGACCGCGAGTGCCGCGACGGTGAAGCCGATGTAGATCCGCCAGAGTGCCTGTGCGGTGTCCCGGATTCGCGGCGTCAGTTTCTCGAGGGACGGCCCCGGCGCCTCCGCGTCCATCACCTGTGCGCCACCGACGGAGAGTTCGGGGAGGACGGCGACCATCAGGACGATGATCCCCATCCCGCCGAGCCACTGGGTCAACTGCCGCCACATCAGTATCGACCGCGAGTGACGCTCGAACGAGATCTCGCCGAGGACGGTCGCGCCGGTGGTCGTGAACCCCGACATGCTCTCGAAGAGCGCGTTCACCGGATGGGCGACGGTTCCCTCTCCCGCGACGAGGTACGGAACCGCCCCGACGATGGGGATAACCAACCAGGTCAGACTCACCAGCAAGAACCCCTCGCGGTGACCGAGGTCGGGTTCGGAGCGAAGCCGTTCCAGACCGACGCCGACTCCGAGCATCACCCCCAGCGTCACGACGAAGGGAACGAGGCTCTCGCCGTAGTAGAGCGCGACGGCGATGGGAACCGCCAGCGGGACCGCCATGTACTTGATGACGGACCCCAGAAATCCGAGACTCGCCCGGTAGTCTACGTATCTCGATAGATTCGCGTTCATCTGTTCGGTACGAGCAAGAAAACCCAGCAGACATAAGACTCCTTAGATACACGAAGGTCAGCAGACGAACGACGGAGACGGTAGCGTCCGACGTCCTCCGTCCGACCTCCTGTTTCCACGTGCGCCAAACCGTCCCGTTCGGCATCGTCGAGGACGGTTCGACGCTCCACGGTCGTCGCACCGTCCCGCCGACCGGCGTCGGCCGTGTCGGGGGCCGTCAGCCTTATGTATATTGCGCTGCTTGCCCAATACGACGCTTCGTTCTTGGAGGGCCGAAGCGTCAGCGGGGACCAGGGCGACCGGCTGAGTTTTCAGCCATCGTCGCCATTCTCTCACCGACTCTCACTCATCGGCGAGCGACGGCGACGGCTCTCTCGCCGAACGTGTTGCACAGAAGTAAACAACACTGCAGGAGACGTTCCGGATCGTTCGACCTTACCGTTCGACGGCACTTGCCGCGCGGACGATCCGTTCCTCGCCGAACTTCGGTCCGATGAGCTGCAGTCCGACGGGGAGCCCCTCGGTTTCGCCCGCGGGGACCGAGATGGCGGGGAGGTTCGCGAGGTTCACCGGGACGGTGTTCGCGTCGGCGAGATACATCTGCAGCGGATCGTCGAGACTCTCGCCGAGTTCGAACGGCGGTACCGGCATCGTCGGCGAGGCGAGCACGTCGACGTCGGCGAACGCCTCGTCGAAGTCCTGTTTCACCCATGCGCGTGCGTCCTGTGCCTTCGCGTAGTACTTGTCGTGGTACCCCGCCGAGAGTGCGTAAGTACCGAGGAGGACGCGTCGCTTGACCTCCGCGCCGAACCCTTCCTCGCGGGCGTCGGCGAACGACTCGTTCCAGTTGCCCTCGTAGCCGCCGGACTTGCCGTAGCGTACGCCGTCGAAGCGAGCGAGGTTCGAGGAGGCCTCGGACATCGCGACGACGTAGTACGCCTGCACCGCGTGCTCCACAGAGGGGAGCGAGACCTCCTCGTACTCTGCGCCCTGCGTCTCGAGGTCGTCGACGGCGTCCCAGAACGTCTCGACGACGCCCTCGTCGGCCCCGTCGAGCAGTTCGGTCGGGACGCCGACGGTCAGACCGTCGACGTCGCCGTCGGCGGCAGCGGCGTAGTCCGAGTCGGCCCCCTCCTCGCGGGTCGTCCCGTCTCGACCGTCCGGCCCGGCGATGACGTCGAGCAGTTGGGCGGCCTCCTCGACGGTGGGCGCGATCGGGCCGATCTGTTCGAGCGAGTTGGCGTACGCGACGAGGCCGTACCGGGAGACGAGTCCGTAGGTCGGCTTGATGCCGACGACGCCGCAGAACGCGGCCGGACAGCGGACGGAACCGCCCGTGTCGGAGCCGAGTGCGAGGTCGGCCTCGCCGGCGGCGACGGCCGCCGCACTGCCGCCGGAGGAGCCGCCGGGGACGCGCGACTCGTCGACCGGGTTCTTCGTCGGGCCGTAGGCCGACGTCTCCGTCGTCGTCCCCATCCCGAACTCGTCCATGTTGGCCTTGCCGGCGATGGCGGCGCCGGCCTCCTTCAGGCGTTCGACGACCGTCGCGTCGTAAGGCGGGACGTAGTCCTCCAGCATCGCAGAGCCACAGGTCGTCCGGAGCCCCTTCGTGCTGATGTTGTCCTTGACGGCGACCGACTTGCCGGCGAGCGGTCCGTCGCCCTCGCCGTCGATCGTCTCCTCGGTGATGAAGGCGTTCAGACCGCTCATGACACCCGCGGCCCCTTGAAGAAGCCGTCCTCCGTCTCGGCCGCGTTCGCGAGGGCCTCCTCCTGTGAGAGCCCCTCGCGGACCTCGTCGGGACGCATCACGTTCACGAGGTCGGACTCGCGGTCGACCGCCGGTACCTCGTCGAGCGCGTCGAAATACTCCAGAATGTCGGCGAACTGCGTGGCGAACTCCTCGACTTCCTCGTCGTCGAGGTTCACCCGCGCCAGCTCGGCGACGTGACGCACTTCGGCTGCGTCAACGCGGGATTGGCTCATACTTCGAGGGTGCCACGGGCCGGGAGTAAGGGTTTCGGTGCGACGCTGCCGACGCTCGCTCTCCGGTCGCTCTCTCCCCGCTCGGTTCCACGTCGCTCTCGTGTGAGTCGGCCGCCGCTCTGAGGCCGAGATCGGAAGACGGCGCGGTCCTCCACTGCCCGCCACGGGATTGTTTCACACGATTGGTCACCAGACTTAAGTTGCTCAGGACCCAACAGATGAGTGCATCGAACCAGAGAGACCCTTCTCTCCCACCCCATCCCACAATGACTGAAAGTGTCCGAAGTTACACGGGCGAGCGTGCCCGTTCGCGTGAGGAAGAGACAGAGTCCGAGTCCGACCCCTCGGAAGAACTACGCTGCCCGGAGTGCGGAGGACAGTTGAACGCAGACACGTCGCACGGTGAGACGGTCTGTCAGGACTGTGGCCTCGTCGTCGACGAGGACGAGATCGACCACGGCCCCGAGTGGCGGGCGTTCGACTCCAAAGAGAAAGACCAGAAGTCCCGCGTCGGTGCCCCGACGACCAACATGATGCACGACAAGGGGCTGTCGACGAACATCGGCTGGCAGGACAAAGACGCCTACGGCAACTCGCTGTCCAGCCGCCAGCGCGAGAAGATGCAGCGACTGCGGACGTGGAACGAGCGGTTCCGCACCCGCGACTCCAAGGAGCGCAACCTCAAGCAGGCGCTCGGCGAGATCGACCGCATGGCCTCCGCGCTCGGTCTGCCGGAGAACGTCCGCGAGACGGCGTCGGTCATCTACCGCCGCGCGCTGAGCGACGACCTGCTGCCCGGTCGCTCGATCGAAGGCGTCGCGACGAGTTCCCTCTACGCGGCCGCACGACAGGCGGGGACGCCCCGCTCGCTCGACGAGATCGCGAGCGTCTCCCGCGTCGACAAAGACGAGATCGCCCGAACGTACCGCTACGTCGTCCGCGAGCTGAAACTGGAGATCCAGCCCGCAGACCCCGGCAGCTACGTGCCGCGGTTCGCCAGCGACCTCGAACTCTCCGACGAGTCCGAACGGCGCGCCCGCCAGCTGCTGAAGAACGCCAAAGAGGAGGGCGTCCACAGCGGGAAGTCGCCGGTCGGCCTCGCCGCGGCCGCCGTCTACGCCGCCTCGCTGTTGACCAACGAGAAAGTCACACAGAGCGAGGTATCGGACGTCGCCAACATCAGCGAAGTCACCATCCGCAACCGGTATCACGAACTGCTCGAAGCCGAAGAGCAGGTTCAGATGCCCTGACGGGTAACTGGGTCTCTTCTCCACGCGACGCCTTTCGGGCACTGTCTTTCTGTCGCTGTCACCGCCCGATCGGGTGAGTTCTTCGTCACGAGTCGGAATCGGCAAGTCTCCCGCCTGACAGAGGGCGGTATGGAGACGACGCGCCACTTCACCGCGACCGTATACATCGTCAACGACGGTGCGACCGCCCTCCACCACCACCGCCGACTCGGAATCCGCGTCCCTCCCGGCGGCCACGTCGACCGCGACGAACTGCCCCACGAGGCCGGCCTCCGGGAGGTCCGCGAGGAGACCGGTCTCGACGCGACGCTGGTCGCCGACGTCGCCGACGTCGACGCCCCCGCCGGCGACCCGCTCCCCCAACCGGCACACATGATGCTCTACGACATCAACGTCCACGGAGACGGGACGGTCGGTCACCAACACGTCGACCACGTCTACTTCGCCCGCGTCGACAGTCGCGATATCGACCCCGACGGCGACGACGAGGTCGCGTCGGAGAGCTGGAACTGGTACGGCGTCGACGAACTCCGCACCGGCGACGTCGACCCCGACACGGTGCAGATCGGCATCGAGGCCATCGAAGCGGTCGGTGAACGATACGGTTAGCGGGCTCTTCTCCGCGTAGCTTTAACTACGAGAACGAAGCCAGAGCCGCCGTGCGCTGACGAGCGACCGCGTGGCGACGCCGCGACCGTGCGACACACCGCCACGCGTCTTCGAGGCCCGCCGCGTGTCGCCTGCTCGCCATCCGCTCACTCTTCGCAGAGCGAGCGGACGTACTGGCCGACGTGGTCGTCCATCCGTCGCTTGAACCCGTCCTGTCGCGCGAGCCGATCCAGTTCCCGTGCGGCGTAGGTTCCGTACTGGACCGCCTTCTTCTCGGCCGTCCGAACCGACTCCGGAAGGACGTCCGCTGCGGCTCGTCGGAGCGCGACTTTCCGTTCGTCCTCCGTGGCCAGCAACTCCGCCGGCAGTCGAAGCGCAGCGTCGACGACGTGGTCGTGCAACAGCGGTGCGACCGGTTCGACGCCGGCCGCCCGCAACGCGAGGACGTCACGCTCCAACTGGTCCGGGAGCGTCGCGATCACCTCGCGCGTCGCTCCGCGAACCGTGTCGGCGTCGACGCGGTGGTCGGCGGCGGGGTCGACTACCTTCGAGTAGCCGCCGAACAGCTCGTCGGCACCCTGCCCGACGGCGAGTCGGTCGTAGCCGTCGGCCGCCGCCCGCTCCGCAGTGAGATACAGCGGGAGAGCTATCTGGATATCCATCGGGTTATCTCGCCCGATAGCCGAGACCAGCTTCGGCACCGCACGCTTCAGATCCGCGTGTGTGAACTCGACGACGCGGAGTTCGCGGTCCATCGCGTCGGCCGCTGCGGTCGCGGCGTCGACGTCGTGGCTTCCCTCGAAGCCGGCGACGTAGAGCGGTGCGTCGGGGACGCCCGTGGCGACGAGTCCGGAGTCGAGCCCACCGGAGAACGCGACCGCGAGGCCGTCGTCGTCGACGTCGCGGACGCTCGCCAACACCGCGTCGCGGACCGCGTCGACCGCGTCGTCGGCGTCGACGACGGGTGGATCGGGGAGCCTCCACACCACTTCGTCGCCGTCGTCGTCGCGGGCGACACCCGCCGGAACGCGCCGTGGGTCGTCAAGGTCCGTCCGGTCGCCGCTCCACCGACGGTGGTCGCCGCGTTCGGAGAAGAGCGGTTGTCGGCCGAGCACGTCGCGGACGAGACGGCCGTCGACCTCGCCCGCGAACCCCGCCGTCCCCGGTAGCGGGTCGCCGGTGTCGAGCGCGTCGCGAACGACCGACTCGTCTGGGCCGCGCATCACAGCAGGTCGGAGATGCCGTGTTTCATCCGTCGCTTCGCGCCGCCCGCGGCCTGTCGGAAACTGATGTGCCACGGCGTTCGCGATCCGACGTAGCTGGTGCGTCCCTCGACGATGGCGTCGAGGATCGCCTCTTGGTTACGTTCGTCCACGGCGACTTCGGTAATCGCCTGTCCGACCATCTCGCTGATGTGCGCGTCGCTGCCGGCGGTCATCGGCAGCCCTCGGTCGGCGGCGAACCGCTCGGCTTTCCGGTTCGCGAGTCCGGTCAGGAGACGGGAGTTGTACACTTCGATGGCGTCGGCGCTCGCTAACTGCTCGCGAGTGACGTGCGGGGCGACGCCGTGACGGGACTTCTGGAAGGGGTGAGGGACGACCGCGACGCCGCCCTGCTCGCGGATTCGGTCGAGCGTCTCGTCGAACGACAGACCGGCCGGAACGGGGTCGTCGATGCCGAACGCGAGGACGTGTCCCGCGGCGCTCGTGACCTCCATCCCGGAGATGCCGACGAGCCCGTAGTCGGGCGCTCGCTCGACGGCTTCGAGGCTGGCGTCGAGTTCGTCGTGGTCGGTGATGGCGATGGCGTCGAGATCCACTGCGGCCGCCTGTTCAAGCAGTAGATCGACCGGGTCACGCCCGTCGTACGACAGCGACGAGTGCGTGTGCAGCTCGACCGATAACACGGACGTGCGTTGGCACTACCCGTAAAAAAGCTCCGCGGTCCGACCGTCTCTCACGTCAGTCGACTGGCGAGAGTCGTCGACTCGATTCCCTCGGCGACGAGGGCAGCGACGCGCCGAGCGGCTTACTTCTCGGCGACGACGCTCGGGACGACGATGAGGATCGTCAGGACGACTGCGGCGGCGACGCCGATCCCGTAGAGCACCATCGGACTACCGAACCCACCGTGCTGGAGTTCCGTGAGCAACTCCGGTGCGATAATTCCGAGTCCCACGACGGCCAACAGGACGCCGAGTCCACCCCAGATGACTGATTCGTTCATTGGTGAACTCTGAAACGACCGACCGTGTTATGTGTACCGGATTGATGAGACGCGACGACCCGTAGATCTCCGGTGAAGACGCCACCGTACTCGTGGTATGTGCGCCTCACACCGGGAACTATATGCATGGGTGTGCATATAGAAAAGCATTAACGGCCCCTCTTTCAACAGGAAGGTGAATGAGCTTACCCGACACGGACCACGACCTCATCCGGGACGAACTCGGTCGGGACCCGACGCCCGCCGAGGGTGCGCTGTTCGAGAACCTCTGGAGCGAACACTGCGCGTATCGCTCCTCGCGTCCGCTGCTCTCGGCGTTCGACTCCGAGAGCGACCAGGTCGTCGTCGGTCCGGGAGACGACGCCGCGGTCGTCGCCGTCCCGCTCCACGAGGGCGACGACGAGACCTACGTCACGTTCGGCATCGAGAGCCACAACCACCCCTCCTACGTCGACCCGTTCGACGGCGCGGCGACGGGCGTCGGCGGCATCGTCCGCGACACGCTCTCGATGGGTGCGTACCCCATCGCGCTCGCAGATTCGCTGTACTTCGGCGACTTCGATCGCGAACACTCGCGCTATCTCTTCGAGGGCGTCGTCGAGGGGATCAGCCACTACGGCAACTGTATCGGTGTGCCCACGGTCGCCGGCAGCGTCGACTTCCACGAGGGGTACGTCGGCAACCCGCTCGTCAACGTCGCCTGCGTCGGCCTGACGACACCCGACCGCCTCGTCACCGCCGAAGCACAGGAGGCCGGGAACAAACTCGTCCTCGTCGGCAACGCCACCGGCCGCGACGGGCTCGGCGGTGCCTCCTTCGCGAGCGAGGACCTCGCCGAGGACGCCGAGACCGAAGACCGCCCGGCGGTCCAGGTCGGCGACCCGTACACGGAGAAACTGCTCATCGAAGCCAACGAGGACCTCGTCGACGAGGGGCTGATTCTCTCCGCGCGCGACCTCGGCGCGGCGGGACTGGGCGGTGCCTCCAGCGAACTCGTCGCCAAGGGCGGCTTCGGCGCCGAGATCGACCTCGACCGCGTCCACCAGCGCGAACCCGAGATGTCGGCGCTCGAGATCCTGCTCGCGGAGTCCCAAGAGCGGATGTGCTACGAGGTCAGGCCGGAGGACGTCGACCGCGTCGCCGAGATCGCCGAGACGTACGACCTCGGCTGTTCGGTCATCGGCGAGGTCGCCGAGGGCAACTACGTCTGCACGTTCGACGGCGAGGTCGTCGTCGACGTTCCTCCCCACTTTCTCGCCGACGGCGCGCCGATGAACGACCTCGACGCCGTCGCACCCGAACCGCAGGAGCGCGACCTCCCGGAGGCGGATCTCGCGGCAGCGTTCGAGGCCGTCGTCGGCAGTCCGACCACGGCGAGCAAGCGCTGGGTCTACCGCCAGTACGACCACGAGGTCGGCGTCCGGACGAGCGTCGGTCCGGGCGACGACGCGGCGATCGTCGCCCTCCGCGAGGCGGGGACGGGTCTCGCCCTCTCCTCCGGGGCGAACCCCAACTGGACGAGCGCGAACCCCTACGAGGGCGCCCGCGCGGTCGCACTGGAGAACGCCACCAATCTCGCGGCGAAAGGGGCGACGCCGCTCGCCGCCGTCGACTGTCTCAACGGCGGAAACCCCGAGAAACCCGACGTCTACGGCGGGTTCAAAGGGATCGTCGACGGACTGGCCGACATGTGCCGGACCCTCTCGACTCCCGTCGTCGGCGGCAACGTCTCGCTCTACAACGACTCCGTCTCCGGGCCGATTCCGCCCACGCCGACGCTGGCGATGCTCGGCACGAAGGCCGGCTACGGCGCCCCGCCCGCCGCATTCGCGGGCGAGGGAACGTTGCTGCTCGTCGGCGAGTCGGGCGGTGCGCTCGGCGGGTCGGAGTATCTCGCTCGGATGGGCGGCACCGACCGCTTCCCGGCGCTCCCGGCGAACCCCGGAGAACTCGTCTCGGCGCTCGCGACCGTCGCCGACGACGAGTCGACGCTCGCCGTCCACGACGTGAGCCACGGCGGCCTCGCCGTGTCACTGGCCGAGATGGTCACCGACACCGCCGGTGCCGACGTCGAACTGGCGGACGCCGTCGCGCTGTTCGACGAGACGCCCGGTCGCGCAGTCGTCGAGACGACGAACCCCGAGGCCGTCTTCGAGGCGTTCGAGGGCGTCGCACCCGTCACCGAACTCGGGTCGGCGACGACCGACGGGACGCTCTCGCTCTCGGTCGGAGAAGCGGAACTCGCCTACGACGTCGACGCGATCGCCGACCTGCGGGACGTCATCGAGCGCGAATTGGAGTAAGGCCACGACGAGTTCGCTTCTTCGTCACAGTCGCTCGTGTGTCGAGTGCGAGGCTGAGAGAATCGAACGAAGGAGTGTTTCAGCCCAGAAGTAGCGGAACGCCGAACACCAGCACGAGACCGACGAGCGTGACGGCGACGCCCGTGCCGACCTGGCTCATCGTGAACGCCTGCATCGGGGACGTGACGCGGCCCGCTTCGTTTCCGCCGTGGTCGAGGCTGTCGTGTTCGCCGGTGTGTGAGTCGTCCATGTCTCTCCGTGAGTTTCGCCGCTACTAAAATACAACTATACCACCGGCGCGTGAGCACCAGCCATGGACAGCGCAGACATCGACCGCCAGTGGTGGAAAGAGGCGGTCGTCTATCAGATCTATCCGCGCAGTTTCAACGACACCGACGGTGACGGCGTCGGCGACATCCCCGGTATCGTCGAACGCCTCGACTATCTCGAGGAACTCGGCGTCGACGTCGTCTGGCTCAACCCCGTCTACGAGTCGCCGAACGCGGACAACGGCTACGACATCGCCGACTACCGCTCGATCATGGACGAGTTCGGCACGATGGCCGACTGGGAGGAGCTGCTGGACGGACTCCACGACAGAGGGATCAAGCTCATCATGGACCTCGTCGTCAACCACACCTCCGACGAACACGAGTGGTTCGTGAAGTCCCGTGCGGGCGACGAGGACTACCGCGACTACTACTTCTGGCGACACGGGCGGACCGACGTCGACGGCTGGACCGGTCACCACGGACCCGACGGTGAGGCCCCACCGAACGAGTGGGGGTCGTTCTTCGGCGGTCCCGCCTGGAGCTACGACGAGGAGGTCGGCGAGTGGTACATGCATCTGTTCGACACGAAACAGCCCGACCTCAACTGGGAGAACGAGGCGGTTCGGGAGGAAGTGTTCGACATGATGGAGTGGTGGTTGGAGAAGGGGATCGACGGCTTCCGGATGGACGTCATCAACCTCATCTCGAAGCCGCCGAGCGTCACCGACAACGACCCGCCGACTCCCGACGGGTTCGACGCGACGTTCGACGGACCGAAGATCCACGAGTACGTCGGCGAGATGGGCGACCGCGTCCTCTCGGAGGACCTGCTCTCGGTCGGCGAGATGGTCGGCGACGTGTCGATGGACGACGCTCGGCAGTACGTCGGCCGCGACGGCGACGGCCTCAGCATGCTCTTTCACTTCGATCACGTCCTGCTCGACCGCGGTGGCGACATCTGGGAGTACCACGGCTACGACCTGACCGACCTGAAGGACGTCTTCCGCCACTGGCAGAAGGGGCTGGAGGGCGAGGGGTGGAACAGCAACTACCTCAACAACCACGACCAACCGCGGATGGTCTCCCGGTACGGTGACGACGGGGAGTACCGCGTCGAGTCGGCGAAACTGCTCGGGACGCTGCTGCACACGCTCCACGGGACGCCGTACGTCTATCAGGGCGAGGAACTCGGGATGACGAACTACCCCTTCGAGAGCCTCGACGACTTCGAGGACGTCGACACGCTCAACCCGGTCCGGAACGCCTTGGAGGAAGGCGTCGTCGACAGCTTCGAGTCCGTCTGCGACTCGGTCGCCATGCTGAGCCGCGACAACGCGCGGACGCCGATGCAGTGGACCGACGGGGAGCACGCCGGCTTCACCGACGGCGAGCCGTGGCTGGCGGTGAACCCCAACCACGAGGAGATCAACGTCGAGGCCGCCCGCGAGGACGAGAACTCGGTGTTCCACTACTACCGCGAGCTCATCGATCTCCGCGGCGACTACGACGTGCTCGTCTACGGCAGCTACGACGACCTCTGGCCGAGTCACACCGACCTGTGGGCGTACACCCGGACGCTCGACGACGAACGGCTGCTCGTCGTGTTGAACTTCACGAGCGAGGAACAGCAGTTCCGACTCCCGCGCGAGGACGAGGCGCACGCGACGGCCGACTACGCCGACGAGCTGCCGTTGCACGCCGGTGAGGTCGACACCCTCGAGACCGAACTGCTCATCGCCAACTACGACGACGTCGGCACGGACCCGACGGCGTTCGACCTCCGACCGTGGGAGGCACGGGTCTACCGGCTCTCCTGAGACCGCCGTCCTCGCGACTCTGTTTCTCACTGTCATACGTTTAGAGAACCGATGAATCAAAGGAAACGTAGCGGCGAGTGTCGCTAATGACCGGGCCAGACACAGATATCGACCGCCAGTGGTGGAAGGAGGCTGTCGTCTATCAGATCTATCCGCGGAGCTTCAACGATACGGACGGGAACGGCGTCGGGGATCTCCCCGGCGTCGTCGAGAAGATGGACTATCTCGACGACCTCGGGGTCGACGTCGTCTGGCTCAACCCTGTCTACGAGTCTCCCGGTGCCGACAACGGCTACGACATCGCCGACTACCGCGCCATCGACGACGAGTTCGGGTCGATGAGCGACTGGGAGGATCTGCTGGAGGGACTGCACGACCGCGACATCAAACTCATCATGGACCTCGTGGTCAACCACACCTCCGACGAACACGCGTGGTTCCAGGAGTCCCGGAAGTCGAAGGACAACGAGTACCGCGACTACTACATCTGGCGCGAAGGCCGACAGGTCGACGGCGAGGGCGGTCCTCGCGGGCCGAGCGGCGAGGCACCGCCGAACAACTGGGAGTCGTTCTTCGGCGGTCCCGCGTGGAGCTACGACGAGGAGACCGGCGAGTGGTATCTCCACATCTTCGACCGGAAACAGCCGGATCTCAACTGGGAGAATCCGGCGGTCCGCGAAGAGATCTACGACATGATGGAGTGGTGGTTGGAGAAGGGGATCGACGGCTTCCGGATGGACGTCATCAACCTCCTGTCGAAACCCGAGGGGCTGCCGGACAGCGAGGACGAGGACGCGCTCGTCGTCGGCGCCGACCACTTCATGAACGGCCCGCGCATCCACGACTACCTCTCGGAGATGCACGAGGAGGTCATCGAGAAGTACGACGCGATGACGGTCGGCGAGATGGCGGCGATCGACGCCGAACAGGCGCAGGCGTACGCCGACGACGGGATGTCGATGGCGTTCACCTTCGACCACCTGCGGCTCGACTTCGGCCCGAACGGCCGGTGGAGCCACGGAACGTTTAGCCTCCCGGAACTGAAGCAGGCGATGAGCTACTGGCAGCAGGGGCTCGGCGACCAGGGGTGGAACGCGATCTTCTTCGGCAACCACGACGAGCCGCGCATCCTCTCGCGGTTCGGCAACGACGGCGTCTACCGCGCCGAGTCGGCGAAGCTGCTGGCGACGCTACTCATGACGCTGCAGGGGACGCCGTACGTCTTCCAGGGCGACGAACTCGGAATGACCAACTACCCCTTCGACAGTCTCGACCAGGTGCGCGACGTCGACACGCTGAAGAACGTTCGGCTGGCCCGCGAGAACGGTCGGTTCTCGGACGAAGCCGAACTGCTGGACGTCGTCCGGCGTCGCAGTCGCGACAACGCGCGGACGCCGATGCAGTGGAACACCGAGGAGTACGCCGGCTTCACCGACGGCGAGCCGTGGATGCCGGCCAACCCGAACTACGAGGCGGTCAACGTCGAGACCGAACGCGACGACTACGACTCGGTGTGGCACTACTACCGAGGGCTGGTCGATCTCCGACACGACAGCGAGGTGCTCGTCTACGGCGACTACGACCTGTACCTCCCGGAACACGAGGATCTGTGGGTGTTCACGCGCACGCTCGGCGACGAACAGGCGCTCGTCGTGCTCAACATGTCGGACACGTCGACGCAGTTCGAACCGCCGGCCTCGGTCGCCGGTGCCGACGCCGACCTCCTCGCTGCGAACTACGACGACATCGACGACGTCGACAGCGTCGACCCGACCGACCTCCAGCCGTGGGAGGCGCGGGTGTACAAGGTGGCCTGAACGTCTCCGCTCGGCCCTCGTTCCCGCGGAGATCGCTCGCTACTGCCGACGAGGTCGAACGGTTCGAGACGAACGACTGTGTGGGTCGTATGCTATATCACTCGCACGCCTCGTGGGACAAAGTGCCATGATCGTGGTCTGCCGGTTCCGAGACGGCCAACTAGGTTATACCTGTCGAGGTCGATCGTTCTGATGCGACCCACTGACGTACACGAACGGCGGGTCGCACGTCAGAGGTGCTCATCCATCCCACGAACGGGTGATGCGGGGCAGATACGCAGCCTGTCGGTGAGCGGTCGTCGTCGGCCGTGATCCCGACGGACGGCGTTCCCGACACCTCGTCAGGCAGTGCACGCATCACCCTCGAAACGTCACCTCCGGGCAAGCGGAGACGTACGGCTGCCTGACACTCCCGTTCTCTCGACCGCCGAGACGTGGCTCCGTCCGTCGGGTGGGGTGCCGACCTGCCGTAGTCGAAACCGTCAAACCCGCAACTGACGAAGCCTCACGCACTCAAATGCTGACGAAGCGCATCATCCCCTGTATCGACGTCGACTTAGACGAGGACGGCAACCCCGCGGTCTACACCGGTGTCAACTTCGAGGACCTGCAGTACACCGGCGACCCCGTCGAGATGGCCAAGCGGTACAACGAGGCCGGGGCCGACGAGTTCGTCTTCCTCGACATCACCGCCTCTGCAGAGGGGCGAGCGACGATGCTGGATACGGTCTCACAGGTCGCAGACGAGGTGTTCATCCCGCTGACCGTCGGCGGCGGCATCCGCACGAAGGAGGACATCAAGGAGACGCTCCGTGCCGGCGCGGACAAGGTCTCCATCAACACCGCCGCGCTCCAGCGTCCCGAACTCGTCGAGGAGGGCGCGAAGGCGTTCGGCAACCAGTGTATCGTCATCTCCGTCGACGCCCGCCGCCGCTTCGACGAGGAGGGCGAGTTCTACGCCGACGTCGACGGCGAGTCCTGCTGGTTCGAGTGTACGGTCAAGGGTGGCCGCGAGGGAACCGGCGTCGACGTCGTCGAGTGGGCCCGCGAGGCCGAGTCCCGCGGTGCGGGCGAACTGTTCGTCAACTCCATCGACGCCGACGGGACGAAAGACGGCTACGACATCCCGCTCACCAAGGCCGTCTGCGACAACGTTTCGACGCCCGTCATCGCCTCCTCGGGCTGTGGTGGCCCCGAGGACATGTACGAAGTGTTCACCGAAGCTGGCGCGGACGCCGGTCTCGCGGCCTCCATCTTCCACTTCGACGAGTACTCGATCCAGGACGTCAAGGAGTACTTGGACGAGCGCGACGTGCCGGTCAGACTGTAGGGAATCGTCGACGCTGGGAGCGTCCACTTCCGCGCCGAACGTTCAAGCCGCCTGCTCCCGTACGACTCGTCCACCATGAGCGCACCCGACGGCTGGCTGGACGCGTTGAAACAGCACCGCGCCGACAAAGACGAGTTCTTCCGCGACCATCCACACTCGCCGCTCCCGGCCGACCAGCGCGAGGGGTTCGAGGGCCTGTCGTACTTCGACCCGGACCCCGACTATCGCTTCGCGGTCGAACTCCGAGAACACGAGACGAAAGAGTCGATCACCGTCGCGACGACGACCGAGGGCGAACGCGAGTACGTCGAGTGGGGCGAGTTCGACTTCACCGTCGACGGCGACGACTGCACGCTGCAGGTCTACAGCCGCGACGCAGGCGACGACGGGTTCTGGCTTCCGTTCCGCGACGAGACGAGCGGCGAGGAGACGTACGGGGCGGGTCGCTATCTCGAACTCGACGCCGAGGACCGCACCGACGACGGTCGGTGGATCGTCGACTTCAACCGCGCGTACAGCCCCTTCTGCGCCTACAACGAGGCCTACGAGTGTCCACTCGTTCCGATGGCCAACTGGCTCGACGTCGAGATCCGCGCGGGCGAGAAGACGTACGAACCGCCGACGAACTGACCCCACGAACCGCCGACGAACGAGCCCGAGGGCGCTCCTCGGTCGTTCCGTGTGCGGCGTTCAGTGGGTGTAGATCTCGTAGAGCGCGGCGATCCCGCTGAGACCGAGCACGTACCAGTAACTCGCGACGCGATAGACGAGCGCGATGGCGGCGGCGGTCGCCGTGTTGACCGGCGTGAGCGCGACCAACAGGCCGACGATGGCGACTTCGACGCCGCCGAGGCCGCCGGGCGTTGGCGCGACGCCGGCGAGCGTGCTGGCCGGGACGATGAACAGGACGAGCGTCGGGTCGATGTCGACGCCGATCGTCTGGCCCGCCAGGAACAGCGGCGCAGCGAAGAACAGCCAGCCGACGTAGGAGTACGCGAGCGTGATGGCGAGTTCCTTCGGGTGGGCGGCGATGCGGTCGAGACGGTCGTAGAACTCGTCGACGCGGTCTTTGAGCGAGTCCACGTCGACACGGCTGGTGCGGGCGGCGACCGGTCGCGAGAGGCCGACGACGAGTCGCTCGACCACCTGGCGGTGTCGCCAGCCGAGGTAGACGGCCACCGGGATGCCGAACGCCAGGAGGGCGAGTCCACCGACGAGCGGTTCCGCTCGCGGCGGGACGGACCCCTGGACGAACAGCGCGACGAAGCCGAACCCGGCGAACGTGAAGAACGGCAGCATGTTGAGCAGATCCGCGATGACGACGCCGGCGAGGCTCTCCTGGTAGGAGACACGACCGTCAGTCGAGAGGATGTAGGCGATGAACGGTCCGCCGCCCGCCTTCCCGAACGGCGTCACGTAGTCGGCGAACGTCCCCGCGAAGTAGGTCGGCACGAGCGCACTGAGGGGGATGTCGACGTCGACGGCCCCGAAGATGACGTCCCACGACTTCGCCCAGATGACGAGACAGAGCGTCGACGACAGACAGGCAACCACCAGCCACTCGAGTTTCGCTCCCCTGAGCGTCGCGAGGATCTCGCCCCACCCGACGACGGTGCCGAAGAAGTACAGCAAGACGCTGGCAGCAGCGAAACTCGCGAAGACTTTTACACCGGTTTCTCGATCGACCGTCGTACGTGCAACCTGAGACATCCTGAAGGCGTTCCTCGTTGGCAGTCGCTCACCGGCGACGAAAGGCGGTGAGGTCCCGCTTCTAAGAGAGACGAACAGCGGGAGAGGGTTGTGTCTATCGGCCGCTCGGACTACGCGGCGGTGAACGCATCGCGGAAGGAGTCGGTCATGTCCCGGACGCTCCGTGCGCCGTCGGCGACGGCGTCGAGCGGGTCGACGCCCGACTCGGTCTTGACGGAGAGGATGGGGTCGGTCTGTCCACCGGACTGTTCGGGGTTCACGTCGTACGTCGCGGCGGCGACGCCCTCCGTCTCCAACAGTGCGCCCTTGAGCACGTTCATGAACGTGTGATCCTCGCCGGCGATCTCGATGCGGAGTTCCTCGTCGGTCTTCTCGATGACCCGCAGTTCCATGCCTCTGGTTTCTCTCGTCGCGTGTTTCAACTTGTCGATAGCGTGGTGTCCACGCCTTCGAGCGCGCCGGGACCGACGGACAGGTGGACCGAGAGGCTACTCGATCTTGAACACGGCCTCTTCGATGCTCTCGCTGCGACAGTCCGGACACCGCGAGGGGTAGTTCACCGGGTCGTCGAAGGCGCTGAACCCGCAGTTGCGGCACTCCGGCGGTGCGACCAGAAACTGCTCGTCGGTGCCGTCGAGCGACTGGGCGACGTGGGGGAGATGCTCGTACACCGACGACCGGGGGACGCCGACCGTCTGGGAGAGGTCACTCGCCGTCGCGGGGTTCTCGCGGAGCGTCTCGGCGATTCGCTGTCGCGTCGTCGTCGCGTCCATCGGGAGACAGTAGTGGCCGGTGGGACAAACCGTTTCCTGTTGTGCGATTGCGCTATTCGTCGCGGGGGAAAGAACCATACCACCGGGGCGAAAGTGGACAGACATGAAAGCCGTAGTGCTAGCCGGCGGGTACGCGACCCGGCTGTGGCCCATCACGAAGCACCGCCCGAAGATGCTGCTGCCGGTCGGTGAGGATACGGTCATCGACATCATCTTCGAGGACCTCGAGGAGGACGACCGCGTCGACGAGGTGTTCGTCAGCACCAACGAGGCGTTCGCCGAGGAGTTCGAGGAGTACCTCGCCGACAGCGAGTACGAGAAACCCACGCTCTCGGTCGAAGAGACGCGCGCGGAAGACGAGAAGTTCGGCGTCGTCGGCGCCATCGAGGAGCTCATCGAACGCGAGGGCGTCGACGACGACCTGTTGGTCGTCGCCGGCGACAACCTCCTGAGCTTCGAGATGTCGGAGTTCATCGACTACTTCGAGTCCAAGGGGACGCCCGCACTCGCCGCGTACGACGTCGGTTCCTACGACAAGGCGAAGTCGTACGGCCTCGTCGAACTCGACGGCGAGCGCGTCGTCGACTTCCAGGAGAAACCCGAGGACCCCAAGAGCACGCTCGTCTCCATCGCCTGCTACGCGTTCCGCCGTGAGGACCTCCCGAAGTTCTCCGACTATCTCGAAGACGGCAACAACCCCGACGAACCCGGCTGGTTCATCCAGTGGCTCCAGTCACAAGAGGACGTCCACGCCTTCACGTTCGACGGCGCGTGGTTCGACATCGGGACACCGGACAGCTATCTCGACGCGGTCGCGTGGAAACTCGGCGGCGAGAACTTCGTCGACGAGACCGCGACCGTCGAGAACTCCGAACTCGGCGAGAACGTCCACGTGATGGCCGGCGCGTCCGTCACCGACTCCGCACTCGACGACACTATCGTCTTCTCCGATACGACCATCGTCGACTCCGACATCAAACGCTCCATCATCGACGAAGGCACCCGCATCGAGGGGCTGGAGTTCGCCGGCGCGCTCATCGGTGCGCACACGAAGATCACCGACGACGTCGTCTAGCACCTTTTACGCTGCGCTCGTGGCTCTCCGAGCCACTCGGCAAATGCTGTCTTTTCGCGGTTTCAGTCGCGGTACAACGTCCTGACGAGGGTCACTCCAACCGTGCGTCCGTGATCCGAATCCGCCCGCGAGTCCCGTCCCACTCGGTGTCGTACTCTAGTTCGATCCGCTGCTCCATATGCGGGCCGTCCACGACGAACGTCTCGAACTCGCCGCCCTCGCCGAGGATGTGCACGCCGTACTTCTCGTTCAGTTCCTCCAACTCGGCCAGCGCCGCCTCGTCCAGCGTCCGACCGAGCCAGGACTCGTCTAGCCCACCCGCGGCGACCTGGACGATCACGATCTCGAAGCCGGCGTCGAGCATCGCGTCGGCGAGTTCGCGCGGGTCTTCCTGCCACAGCGGCGCGAAGAGGTCGATACCGAGTCGGTCACACATCCCCTGAATCCGGTTGGTCTGGAACTCGCTCTCGACGGCACCGGCGGTGACGCCCGCGAGGTCGAGTTCCTCGGCCAACTCGGTCAGCGCGGCTTCGAGCGGTTCGAGTTCGGCGTCGCCCTGAGCGCCGGAGTCCTCGGCGGACTCGGCCTCGAAGTCCTCGGGTTCGACTTCGACGAGGCCGATGCCGACGCTCTCGGCGACGAGGCGCGCGAGGCGCGTCTCCGGGACGTGGTACATGTACGAGTCGCCGTCGGGGTGGACGGTCAAGAGTCGCGAGACGTTCAGCCCCGCTTCGAGTGCCCGGTACAGCGCCCACGCGGAGTCCTTGCCGCCGGAGAAGAGACTCACCCAGTCGTCGGTCATTGGGTCGGAGTAGGCGGCGATCCCGTTAAACAGTCTGCGATTACGTCGGCAGCGACGTGAACACTTGCAAACCGGTGTGTGGTTGTCGGTACTGAGTAGCCGCGGAGGCGGTCGTAGTCAGTTCGTTGTACCGCGCCGAACGAGCGTAAGCGAGTGAGGTGCGGAGCGGGTTTTTTGCTCCATGGGAAGACGCTTCGCGTCTTCCAAGCCTTCGCGGTAAAACCGCGAAGAGAGCTTTTTTAGCCGGGTTGAGCACACCGGAGTTCCCGCGAGCCGTAGGCGAGCGGGAGCACGGCAGAGCTTTGCTCTGCCGGAGACGTGCGACGCCCGGCGTTGAAAAAGGTCGAAGGTGGGGTCTACATGTAGCCCAGATCGCGCAGTTGTGCCATCAGATTTTCCTTGTCCTGAGCACGGCCCTCGCGCTCGGTCGTGTTGTCGAGGTCCTGCAGCCACGCGGGGCGGTCGTCGCTCTTGCCCGACCCCGACTCCGTCCCGAGCGAGCGAAACCCCTCGAAATACTTCGGACTCACTGGCACGTCGCGTGCGGTGAGGCCGTTCGGGAGGTCGTCGGCGCTCTCAGGGACGTGGCCGGTCGGGTAGCCCTCGACGGTGTCGGGGACCACGAAGTGCCAGAAGGCGTCCCAGACGTCGCCCTCGTCGAACTGGAGGATGGAGTGGACGCGGTCGTGCGGCGGGTACTTCTCGGAGTCGTGGCGGGGCGAGAAGAACGTCTCCGTGGCGCGGGACTCCTGTTCGTCCCAGCGGACGCCCGAGAAGATGCCGTCGAAGCCGTGTTCCGTGACGACGTCGTTGAGCGCGACCGTCTTCAGCAGGTGGTTCCCCTCGAAGGAGTCGGCGTCGAGCGTGAACTCGTCGCCTTCGTAGCCGAGGCGGGCGAGCTCGCGGCGGTTCGTCTCGTTGAGGTCGGCGACGGGGACGGACTCGCCGGGCGCGACGCCGAGTCGGCGGAAGTCCTCGTTTGCGGCCCAGACGAGATCGAGATCCCACTCGTCGGCCCAGTCGCGGACGAACTGCTCGACCTCGTCGAAGTGTTCGAAGTGATCGAGGAAGACGACGGGCGGCACCTCGAAACCGTGCTCGCGGGCGACTTCGCGGACGACGTAGAGGACGAGCGTCGAGTCCTTCCCGCCAGTCCACATCACCGCGGGCTTGCGGTACTGCTGGAGCGCGGCGAGCGTCACCTCGGTGGCCTTCGCCATCTTGTCGAGGAGGGAGGGGTAGTCCGCGGCCGTCTGGCTGGTGCCGGCCGTGTAGTCAAGGTCGAGATACTCGGGGAAGGTGGTCATATCACACTACGAATCGTTCGCAGAGAGCATCACGTTTGCGTCGCCACTGCGTAGCAGTGCCACGGCTCGTCGGTGGTGAAAACGGGAGGAGACAGCTGTCGCCGTGTTACGCGGCCGACTTCACATGTAACCGAGGTCGCGCAGGCGCTCCATCAGGTCCTCTTTGTCCTGGGCGCGGCCGGCGCGTTCGGTCGTGTTGTCGAGGTCCTGCAGCCAGGCGGGCTCGGAGTCGGCTTTGTCCGTCGAGATCTCGCTGCCGAGCGAGCGGAATCCCTCGAAGTACTTCGGGGAGACCGGGATGTCCTCGTGGGTGAGACCGTTCGGCAGGTCGTCGTAGTCCTGCGGGACGTAGCCGTCGTCCGGGAACTCCTCGACCGTCTCCGGCACCACGAAGTGCCAGAAGGCCTCCCAGACGTCGGCCTCGTCGAACTGCAGGATCGGCTGGATGCGGTCGTGCGGCGGGTAGATCTCGGGGTCGTGACGCGGACTGAAGAACGTCTCGTCGGCACGAGCCTCCTGCTCGTCCCAGCGGATGCCGGAGATGATGCCGTCGATGTCGTGCGTCTCGAGCGCGTCGTTGAGCGCGACCGTCTTCAGCAGGTGGTTGCCGACGTAGGTGTCGAGCAGGAACGGGAAGGTGTCCTCCTCGTACTCGAGGATGTTGCGGACGTGGTGCTGGTTGTGCTCCGAGAGGTCCTCGATCGGGATGTCGTCGCCGGGCGTGAGGCCGTTCTCCTCGACGTAGTCGCCGATGTCCGTGTTCCGCGCGTAGACGACTTCGAGGTCCCACTCGTCAGCCCAGTGCTCGACGAAGTCCATCAGCTCGTCGAAGTGCTGGAAGTGGTCGATGAACACCGTCGGCGGCAGTTCGAGGTCGTAGCGCTCCGCGACCTCCTTCACGAAGTAGAGCGTGAGCGTCGAGTCCTTGCCACCGGTCCACATCACGGCCGGGTTCTCGTACTGTTCGAGACCCTGCTTCGTGACCTCGATGGCCTTCTCGAGTTTGTGGTTGATGCTCGGATAGTCCTCGGGCGTCTCGCCCTCGCCGTCGCTGTAGTCGACGTCGAGGTAGTCCGGGAAGTTCGCTGCCATCGTGTAATGAGATATAATTAGCAGCCTAAAGTGCTTTTTGCCCAACGAGCTGATTGACGAATGATACCGCCACACACGGCTCAGCGGGTCGTTGTGGTCGGACGTCGCAACGGACTGAACCGGATGGACGTGAAGAACACGGGCGTCGCTCGTGTCGGAGCGCTAGCTGATGAACTTGTTGTCGCGCCAGTTGACACCGTTTCCGCTGCTGGAGTCTTTCGAGGGAGTCTCGACGACTTCGATGCTCGCCGGCCGTTCGTCGCCTTCGACGATGCGAGTCGCCTGCAGCTCGCCGTCAAGTTCGGTGATCGCCGTCAACGTCCCCTTCTCGGCCTGCCGTGCGATGTCGCGGAGGACGAGAAACATCGGGTACTGCAGCGCCGTGTTCTGGAGCACCGTCTCGCGGTCGCCCTTGAAACAGGCGAACTCGACGAGTTCCGAGGGGATCTCCTCTTCTTCTTCCTGTCCCCACTGTGGGCCGCCCGGACGTGGGGGCTCCTCCTCGTAGACACGCGTCTCGGTGACGCTCGCCTTCAACTGCGCCGTCGGGGTGTACTTGCTCAGGCTCTCGTCGGCTGCAACCGCCTTGATGATGAGTGTGTTGTTCCGCCTCGTGATGTCGATGTCAGCGATCTCCGGCGGGAGGTCTGGGTCGTTCTCGAAGTAGGTTTCGACGTCTTCGAGAGGCAGTTCGAGTGTCGAGTGGAGTCGATATACACGGCCTGACATGGGTTACTGGAAGTGGTTGATTGCAACGCCCGCGACGCTAATCCAACTGCACCTACCCGTCTGTTGGGGCCGTAGGCTTATTAGACCTACTCTTTGCTTCGGCTCGATCCCCGGAGACGAGAATCAGTTTCCGGCAAGCGTTTCTTCTAGCTCGCCGCGCTCGTCGAGTTCCTCGAGGATGTCGCTCCCGCCGACGAACTCGCCGTCGACGTAGGTCTGCGGGATCGTCTCCCACCCGCTGTGTCCTTCGAGTGCGGCACGGTAGTGGTCGAGCGCCGGCAGCACGTCGATCGTCTCGAACTCCTCTTCGTACTGGCCGATGTGTTCGACCGCCTTCATCGAGTAGCCACACTGCGGCATCAGCCGGTTGCCCTTCATGAACAGGACGATGTGGTTGTTCTCGATGGCGTCGTCGACGCGCTCCTGTACCTCTTCGGCGCTGAGGTCGCTCCCCGGTTGGAAGGTCATACGGACCCGTAGGGGAGCGACTGACAAAGGGGTTGCGTCACCGTTCGACCCGAGGTCGGTCGCGAGGAACGAGCTATTCGTCGTCGCCGACGCGAACGACGTTGATGAGCGAGTGGACCGGGACGCCGTCGACCTGCTCGACGCCCTGCTTGTCGACGACGACCGCGCAGGCGACCGGGTTGCCACCCTCTTCGCGGACGGCCTCGATGGTCTCTCTCATCGTCGTCCCGCTCGTGATGGTGTCGTCGACGATGTAGCAGTCGCGGTTGCGGATCTGGGCGAAGTTCCGTGAGAAGCTCCCACCGAGGTCCTCGATGTCCCCCTCCTCCCACTGATGTTTGCGCGGGGCGTACGCGCCGAGGTCCGTGTCGAGCTCCCGTGAGACGACCGTCGCGATCGGGACGCCAGCCTTCTCGATGCCGACGGTGAGGTCGACCTCCTCGCCCTCCTTCGACAGCAGGTCGGCCATCGCCTGACCGAGATACGTCAGTCGGGTGCTGTCGCGACCGAGCGCACTCCAGTCGACGTGGATGTCGTAGGGGCCGCCGGACTGCTCGGTCGTCTCGTCGTTCGACAGGTTGGGCGTGCTCGACGCGCCGCTGCGTTCGACGAGCCAACTCGCCGTCTCCCGCGAGACGTTCAACTCGTCTGCGATCTCACCTTTCGACAGCCCTCGCTCGGCCAACTCGGCGGCACTCGCGATGAGGTCGTCAACGTTCTTCATACGCGCTGAATTGGACGGCGGTTTTTATAATGGTGTCCCCATCGTCGAACGCCCGCTCGAACTCGTCGAGTCCGTACACCCCAGTGACGAGTTCGTCGAGGAACCAGTCGGGAACCGTCGTCAGCGTCCGCGAGGCGGCCTCGAAGTGTCGGACGTTGGAGTTGACGCTGCCGACCATCGCCTTGTTGTGCAGCACCATCTCCTCGTGGAACTCCCCGCCGTCGACCTCGAACTCCCACGAACTCGGGACGCCGAGCAGCGCGGCCACACCGTTCGGCGCGAGCGCGTGGACCGACTCGAACGCGTGTTTCGCGTAGCCCGTCGCCTCGTAGACGAAGTCCACGTCCTCGTGTGCGTCGGGAATCTCGTCGACCGGCGTCTCGCGGGAGTCGACGTACGTTGCGCCCAACTCCTCGATGATGTCGATCGTCGGGTCGGGGCGGTCCCGACGGCCGAGACAGTAGAGTCGCTCGTAGTTCTCGTCGTCGTCGAGCATCGCCAGCGTCAGCAGGCCGAGACTCCCGTTGCCGAGTACGAGCGCCGACTCGGGCTCCCAGGTGAACGACGACCGCGACGCCTCGGCCAGTTCGACGGCCTTCTCCGTGATCGAGATCGGTTCGACGAGGAACCCCAGCTCCGCCTGCGACGGCGGGATCCGGACGAGCGCGTCGACGGGGCTGGTGAAATACTCCGCCATGAACCCGTGTTCGCCGACGATGCCGCGTTCGTGATACTGGCCCGCGGGCGCCATGTCGGGTTCGCCGCGCTCGAAGTACTCGTTGGTCCCGTTCGGCGGCCGCCGGACCGTCGGGACGACGACCTCACCCTCGTGGAACTCGGTCCCGTTCGGGTCCTCGACGACGCCGACTGCCTCGTGGCCCAAGACGAGATGATCCTCTCCCTCCGGGAACCCACCGTGGCCGCCGCTGATGACCTCGTGGTCGGTGCCGTCGACGCCGACGCGGAGCGTCCGCACGAGTACCTCTCCCTCCTGCGGCTCCGGAACGGGCTTGTCGACGACTACCGGAGTGTTCGTTCCTTCACGAACTGCAATGGCTTTCATACCTCCCTCTGTGAAGTCCACCACCAAAACATTTATTCTCTTTCGAGTAAAGAATCAAACGTCGGTGAGCATCCGAACGCGTGCTGTCCAGCCCCAGTCGCGTTCGTCCGCGCATGTACCAGCCAGCCACCACGGTGCTCACCGCACCCGTGCCACTCTCTGACTCCCCTCTGCTTCGAGCGACCGCGTTCGTTCCGACCGTTCGCTTCTCGAACCGTAATCACCAAACCCCAGAGTCGCCATCGTCTCCCCATGTACGAGGCGGTCTACGCGTACCCCGACGGTCAGAGTACGGCAGCCCGGTTCGCCGACACGGCCGCCCGCTACGGCTACGAAGGGGTCGTCGTCCGCGCTCGCGAGGCGACGCCCGACTACGCCACGCTCCGCGACGCCGGCTACGACGTCGTCGACGGCGTCGAAGTCGTCGCCGACACGCCCGACCAGGCCAGCGGCGGCATCGGCAACTACCGACCCAAGACGACGCTCTTGCTACTCCGCGGGGGGACGAACGCCCTCAACCGGTTCGCCGTCGAACAGGAACGAGTCGACGTGCTCACCCGACCGATGGCCGACGACGGGGACTTCAACCACGTTCTCGCGCGGGCGGCCAACGAGAACGGCGTTCGCGTCGAGTTCGACCTCGGCCCCGTGCTCCGGCTCGACGGCGGCCACCGCGTCCAGGCGATCCGTGACCTCCGGAAGCTGCGTGAACTCGTCGAGCAGTACGACGCCCCCTACGTCGTCAGCGCGACGCCCGAATCGCACCTGCAACTCCGCGCGCCGCGGGAACTCGTCGCCGTCGGCGAGACGATCGGCTTCTCGGCCGAGCAGCTCCGCGAGGGACTCGCCGAGTGGGGCCGACTCGCCGAGCGAAACCGCCGACTGACGTCCGAGTCGTTCATTGCCCCGGGTGTCGAACGGGGCAGATATGAAGAAGACGATTGAGGAACACGCCGACCGCTTCTCGGAGATCGCCGCCGACTACGACGACTCCCAGTCGAGCGACGAGTACGAGGCCTGCGCCTCGCTCGTCGTCGACTACGCCGACCCCGGGCCGGAGGACGTCGTCCTCGACCTCGGGACGGGGACGGGAGCCATCGCGCTCGCGCTCGCGCCGAACGCGAAGCGCGTCGTCGGCCGCGACATCAGCGAGGGGATGCTGGAACAGGCTCGGAAGAAAGCAGCCGAACACGGTATCCAGAACGTCGAGTTCGGCGAGGGACGCTTCCGCGACCCGAACTACGACGGCCCTGTCGACAACGAGTCGTCGGAGACGCCTCGAGCAGACGCTCGCGATGCTCGCGTCGACATCGTCGTCTCGAACTTCGCGATGCACCACCTCTCGGACGAGGAGAAACGCGAGGCCATCCAGGTCGTCGCCGACCTCGGTCCTCGCAGATTCGTCCTCGGCGACGTGATGTTCTTCGGCGAACCGAACCCCGACGACCCGTTCTATAGCCCCGAGGTCGACGACCCGGCGACCGTCGGAACGCTCGCCGACGCACTCACGGACGCCGGGTTCGCACTCACGGCGGTCGAGTCCGTCCACGACCAGGTGGGCGTGCTCGTTGCCGAACGAACTGCACAGACCGACGCCGAATGAAGCACCTCCCGAAACACATCCGACCGCGGTGGCGGTATCTCGCCGTCGAGCTCGAGACGTGGCCGGACGCCGACCTCTCCCGTGGGGCGTTCCAGCGCGAACTCTGGTTCGCCGCGCAGAACCTCGTCGGCGACGCCGGAAGCGCCGACGCCGACCTGACGGTGCTGGATTTCCACTTCTCGGGCTGCGTCGGCGAGACGGTCGTCAGAGCGCGTCGCGGACACGTCTCGGAGGCGCGCGCGGCGCTGGCCTGCATCGACGAGGTCAGCGGACAGCCGGTCGGCCTCCGGGTGCGCGGCGTCTCGGGCACGGTACGTGCCTGTGAAGAAAGGTATTTACGACGCCCGGCCGGAGTTCCCGAGGAGAGAAGCGTCGTGTTCGCGAACGCCGACCGGACCGCCCTGGCACGGGATACGGTCCTCGACGTGCGTCTGCCGTCGGGGTTCGTGGGAGCGACGGAACTCGATTTCGAGTGATACTCTATGCAGGGACAAGCGCAACAGCAAGCGTACGACCGCGGCATCACCATCTTCTCGCCCGACGGACGCCTCTACCAGGTCGAGTACGCGCGTGAGGCGGTCAAGCGAGGGACAGCGAGCATCGGCATCCGGACGGCGGACGGCGTCGTCCTCGCGGCGGACAAACGCAGTGGGTCGCCGCTGATGGAGCCGTCCAGCGTCGAGAAGATCCACAAGGCCGACGACCACATCGGCGTCGCGAGCGCCGGCCACGTCGCCGACGCCCGCCAACTCATCGACTTCGCCCGTCGGCAGGCGCAGGTCAACCGCCTCCGCTACGGTGAGGCCATCGGTATCGAGACGCTCACCAAGGAGATCACCGACCACATCCAGCAGTACACGCAGGTCGGTGGCGCTCGTCCGTTCGGCGTCGCCCTCCTCATCGCCGGCGTCGAGAAGGGGACCCCCCGGCTCTACGAGACGGACCCCTCCGGCACGCCCTACGAGTGGAAAGCCGTCTCCATCGGTGCGGACCGCGCCGAGATCCGCGACTACCTCGAGGAGCACTACCGCGAGGACATGGACCTCGACGCCGGAATCGGGCTCGCCGTCGAGGCGCTCGGTGAGGTCAACGAGGAGGGACTCTCCCCCACCGGCATCGGCGTCGCCACCGTCGACGTCGAGACCGAGCAGTTCAGCCAGCCCTCCGAGGAGGAACTCGAAGAGATCCTCGCCGAGCACGACGTGCTCGCCAGCGAGGACGACGCCGACGACGAGCCCGAGGAAGAAGAGTAAGTCCCGCCGACCCGTTCTTTCGTTTTCGGTATCTCAGCAAACGGTAGCGCGGAGCCTCCTTTCTCAACGAGCGTCGAAGACGCGAGTAGGGAGGAGAGGAAGCGCGTTCGAAAACAGTTAACATACTTGACAATATGCTCCGTTTTACTGTCGCCCTCGCACAAGTTGGGGACGATAGGCGTCGCCAGTAAACCGACGCCTGTGGCGCGATACCAACGCGTCCTGTACTCGGGAACGACGACCGCAAGCGGGTTCGACTCCCGCCCCTTACTTGAGGGCAGAGCGCGAGAACACCGAGAATTAAATCGACGGGACAATCCATGCGGACGGTCGAAGGTGGGCCTGAAAGCCCCTGCCCGAAGCGTGGACGGTAATAGGAAGTCGGGCCGTGTCCATGCATGGGGAGCAGGGTACAATGTCGTTGTGGGAAAAGCCCTGTCCTCAAGGAGTGACCGACCGTCGCAAGACGGGCGAGAGCGAGTAGGGCAGGGTAGTTTACTAGCCGAGCGACCGCCGTGTGAGGATCGCGACGAGCGACGGCACCTGCTGTCGCTCTCTCGTCTGGTCTCCCGACGAAAACGGAGGACGGCCGTTCGAACAGAACTGCGGCGTCAGTAGTCGTCGTACGCGAGATTCATCAGCCACTGCGAGAAGGCGTCGCTGTTGGCGTTGATCTCCTCCTCGCCGATGAACGGCGAGAGCATGTCGCCCGCCATCAGGAGCGAGAAGTCGAGATCCTTCGCCGCCGGCTGGAGGTAGAAGGTGTTGTGTCCGTTGTAGACCGTCTCCTCGCGCTCGATGAGTCCGGTCGAGGCCAGCGCCTCGGCGATCCGACTCCCCTTCCGGGAGGAGACGTCCAACTCCTTCCAGAAGTCGCTCTGGTGGATGCCGCCGGACTGGCGGATGAGTTCGAGTCCGGCACGCTCGTCCGCCGAGAGCTCGGCTTCCGTCTCGGAGGCGCTCACGCGGACCACCCCGACGTCGTGTGCTCGCTCATACTCTTACAAGGAAGTGGCCCCTCCTTATATTTGGCTTTCCACCGGCAGATAGTCCGTCTCGCAGGGCGGTCCGGGCGCGAACCGATAGCTCGCCCGGAGCGTCCCGTCGTCGTCGCGCCCGAGTCTGACGAGCGACGACGAGCGCGTCCCGTACCGCTCGGCGTGGATGCAGACGCCGTACTCGTGGTCTCCGAGGACGTCGGCCGCGCGGTCGAGCCACACATCGGCCGTCTCGCCCGCCTCGGGACGGAGCGCGTCGCGGACGGCGCGGGCGTTCGCCGCCTGTCGTCGTCCGATCTCCGGCCGGCGGTCCGGCACGAAAAAGGAGTCGTCGGTGCCGACGTTGACGACGACGTGGACGCCGGGGTCGTACTGGCGGACGTGCAGGTGGCCGTCCCACTCCAGGAGGTACGCCGCGTCGGCATCGGCGACGACGAGGTTGAACCCCTCGTACTCGTGGGCGTCGACGGCGTCCGCGACGAGGTCGAGCGCCGCCTCGGCGCTCTCCTGTCTGAGCGCGTCACGGACGAGCAGGCCGCGCGACCGCTCGCTCGTGAGTCCCGTCACCCAGCGATTGGTGATGCCGACGAACAGTCCGTACTCGTTGTAACCGACCCACGTTCCGCCCGCATCGACGTCGCGCGGGGCGACGACCGCGGGGTCGTCCTCGATCCTCGTGGGCGGCTCCGACGGTCGGTCGAGCGCCTCGTCGCGGTTGGCGGCGACGACGACGGGCGCGTCCTCGAAGGCCTGCCACGCGATGGTGAGTGTGCACACGGGGGCAGGTAGGGGTGGCGCGAAAATAACAATGAGTGGTGAACTGGGGCGAGTCGGACGAGGAGCTGTGCCCCGCTCAGCGCTCGACGGTCGGAAACAGCGCGTCGACGTCGACCGTCTCGTCGACCAGTTCGTACTCGCGGCCGTCGCGCTCGACGACGCCGTGGCGGGCGAGATGGTCGAGGTGGGCGTACGCCTCGCCGGGACCGTGGAGGATGTGGATCGCCTCGAGGTCGCCGAACAGGTGGGCGCTGACGGTCCAGGTGTCGCAGGGCCCGTGTTCGGCGAGGACGCCGACGACGTTCTCGGTGCGTTCGCGGTGGTGGTCGAGGATGGTCAGCGCGCGGGCCGCCGGGTCGTCGATGACGTCGCGGTGGCCGGGCCACGCGCGAGACAGGTCGAGGTCGACGAGTCGCAGCAGGCTGTCGACGTACTGCGCCAGCGGCGAGTCGACGCGGAGGTCCGCGCCGCCGACGTTCGGGGTGTACTTCGGGAGGATGGCGTCGCCGACGAACGCCTCGCGACCGGAGTCGCCGTCGAAGGCGAACGCCGAGAGCCCGGCGGCGTGCCCCGGGAGGTGGACCGCCTCGAACGTCCGTCCGTTGACGTCGAACGTCTCGCCGTCGGTGAACGGAGTGACGTCGACGTCCTCGCCGGCGAGTTCGTCGTGAGAGCCGAGAAACGACAGCAGCTGTTCGCGCGACTCGGCGGGCATCCCCCAGTCGTCGAGCGCCCGCTGGAGCCGCTCGTCGTCGGCGTTCGCCGCGGTCTCGTCGCCCGCGACGAGCGGTGCGTCCGCCTCGTGTATATGGACGACTGCACCGCTCTCTCGCTGGAGTTCACCTGCGAGTCCGGCGTGGTCGTGGTGCCAGTGCGTGAGAAAGATCTCGTCGACGTCGGCGACGGTCAGGTCGTGGACGGCGAGCCCGTCGCGTAACTGGTCGCGCACGTCCGGGAGGGAGACGCCGGCGTCGACGAGGACAGTTCGGTCACCGTCGAGCAGGTAGACGTCGTTCTTCCCCTCGAAGACGGTGTTGCCGAGTTGGATGCGCTTCATACGCTCGTGGCTCGGCGCGCAGAACTATGAGGGTTCCTCATTCCACGTCGGAAGAGCGACGGGAGGAGAGGATCAGAACTCGTCGGGGTTCGACTCGTTGCGCCGGTAGCGGTTGACGCGACGATATCCAACCAGCGTCCCCGCCTCGTCGAACTCGATCTCGTACCGACCGAGGATGTCCTGCGTGTCCGGCACGGACTTCCGTTCGATCATCTCGACGACCGACACCCACTGGTCGCCGCGTTGCGTCACCTCGATGATCCCGTCGAGGTCTCGGTTGATGAGGTCGGGCGCCAGCTCGACGGTCTGGTTGCGGATGTCGAGCAAGCCGACCGATCCCGTCGACGTTCCGTCGGCGGTCGTATCGTCGGTAGTGTCGTCTGCCACGTCTTCGTCGTCACCTTCGGTCTCGGCGTCGGTCTCCGTCTCCGAGTCACTTTCGGATTCGTCTTCGTCCGCGTCGTCCTCGTCCGCTGTCTCGGCAGCGTCTTCTCGGGCCTCGTCGTCTCCGTCCGACACGTCCCCGTCGACGAGCGAGAGGAGCTGTGACGCCGTCGCCGCGCCGATCCCCTCGATGTCGTACAGTTCGCTCTGGTCGATCGAGCGCAGGTCTCCGATCGTCTCGACGCCTGCGTCTGTCAGTGCCTCCGCTGTCTTCGGCCCGATGCCGTCGATTGATTCGATATCTGCCGATTCGTCCATGTCCGTTGTCACGAAACTAAACCTCGGTTTGGTGAGTGGTCAGCAGGTGACGCCGTTAGGACGACGCTTCGACGCCTGCTCGGCTCTTCTCGACCTTCTGCTCGTGTTTCCGGGCCGAGGTCGTCTCGATCTCGAGGTCGCGGATGTCGTCCAGGTCGCCAGTCTGGGTGGCTTGCTCTATCTTCGATATTTCGGAGGCGTACGTCAGGAACGTGTCGACCGACGCGGCGACGACACGCGCCTCGATCGTCAGGATCTCGATACCGACGACGGAGATCCGTGCCCAAACGTCGATGACGATCCCCTTGTCGAGGATGCGGTCGAGCACTTCCGCGAGGCTTGACGAGTTTGGTGATGCTGATGCGGGCATACTAGGGCCGTCTCCTGCCTCCCTGTTAACTACACCGGCCGTTTCCGCCTACTGTCTCCGTCGCCGGCCGAAAGCCATACCCGTGCGCTGGGAGAAGCTACACCGATAGCGTGGCCCCATGAGTGGAAATCATCTCTACACCTACGGCGTCGTCGACGACGAGGAGTTCGAACTGGACGTCACCGGCGTCGACGACGGGACGCCGATTCGGACGGTCCAGTACCGGACGCTGTCGGCCGTCGTCAGCGACATCGACGACCTCGAACCCGAACGGTCGGACGAGAACGTCCGCGCACACGACGAGGTGCTCCGCGAGGTCATCGAGGCCGGCGACGGCCGCACCGTCGTCCCGATGCAGTTCGGGATGGTGTTCAAGACCGGACGGACGCTCAAGAGCGTCCTCCGGAGCGGCCGTCGCGCGTTCCGGAAGGCGCTGCTCGACGTCGACGGGATGGTCGAACTCGGCGTCAAGGTCGTCGTCGACGAGGGCGAGACCGTTGACGAGGAGGTCCTCCAGGGCGTCGCCGACCGACTCACCGCGGCCGCAGAGCGTGACGTCAAGAACGACCTCTTCAGCGACCGGCTCGTGTTGAACCGGGCGTACCTCGTCGACTACGACGAACAGGAGGCGTTCTCGGAAGTCGTCCAGGCAATTCGCGACGACTACGAGGACCTCTCGATCCAGTACAGCGGCCCGTGGGCGCCGTACAACTTCGTCGACATCGAGATCGGGGCGACACAGTGAGATGCTCCTCGTCGACGACCTCCTCCTCAAGCCGTTCGTCTCGCTGCTCAACACCATCCACTCGATGGCGGTCGAAGAGATCCACGACCTCGACGCGATCCGCGACGAGCTCAAGGAGAACCAACTGCTCTACGAACTCGGCGAGCGCTCCGAGGCCGAGTACCGCGAGCGACGAACCGAACTGGAGGAACGACTGGAGGTCGCCGAAGCGGCTCACGAGAACCTCCAGGGGAGAGTCGAGGTGAAACGATGACGAACGACACGCCCGACAGATCGGACGACGACCGCCCCGAGCGCGAAAGCGGGATCCTCGGCTCGCTCCGTCGCTTCCTGGAGACGCTTCAGGAGATGGAACAGCAGGGCGAGTCGACCCGACACGGACGCGTGAGCTCCGACCGCGGCGTCGCCGACTACTCCATCCACGTCGGTCCCGCCCGTCGTGACGAGATGGACGAGCGGACCCCACGCCCGGAAGTGTCGCCCGACTCGCCGACGACCATCCGCGAGACGGAGGAGGGGTTCATCGTCCATCTGGATCTGCCAGAGGCCGAAGGCAACACGGTCGTCACCGGCGTCGACGGGCGAACGCTCGTCGTCGGCACGGACGACACCGTCTTCAGACGCGTCGACGTGCCGCGTAGCGGACTGACGGTCGTCGCGGGCGCGTACCGAAACGGCGTACTCGAACTCCACCTCGAAGCCGAGGAGGACCAGACCCATGAGTGAAGATACCACCGACGACGCGCAGCCGGAAGAGGAAGAGACCGCCGAAGAGACGACGGAGGCGGAGTCTGGAGCGGAAGAGACGACCGAGCAAGAAGCGACGACCGAAGCGGAGTCGGGAGAGTCGGAGGAGGCCTCGGACGAGGAGACGACGGACGGAGACGGCGTCACCGACGTCGTCACCGTCGAACACGCCCCGGACGCCGTCGAGGAGGCCACCGACGTCGCCGCCGACAGCGTCGGCGACGCGAGTGACCTCGTCGAGGAGACGGAGTCGCTCCTGCGCGAACTGCTCGCCCTCGACGACGACCCCGAGTCGCAGCAACGCGCCGCGGAGATCTTCGAGGACCTCCGCGTCGTCGCCGACGAGGCCGAGGAGTTGCTCGGGACGGTCGACTTCGAGGAGCTCCCCGACGCGGTCGACGCGAGCGAACTCCCGGACACCGTCGACGCGAGCGAACTCCCGGACGCCGTCGCCAGCGGCGACCCGAAGCAGGCGGTCGAACTGCGGAACCTCAACGAGCTCGTCGAACTCACCGACCTCTGGGACGCGGTCGACGTCCGGGAGTTCTGGCGGAACAAACGCGAGTTCGACGACGCCGTCGAGGACCTGTTCGAGCAGGAGTCAGACGACGCTGCCGACGACGAGTCGGACGACGGACTGCTCGACGACGCTGCCGACCTCGTAGACGACGGGAGCGACGACGCTGCGGACGCCGCGGACGAGGACGACGGCCTCCTCGATCGCGAGAGCGGCCTCTTCGGCGACGAGGAGGAAGAGGCGACCGACGCTGCGGACGCCGCGGACGCCGCGGACGAGGACGACGGACTGTCGAAACCCGAACTCGGGATGCTCGAGACCGACGAGTCGAAGCAGGCAGCCATCCAGAAGAAGATCAGCAACTCCGTCGGAGAGTTCCGCGGGAGCATCCTCGACGCCCGTGAGCGACTCGAGAAGATCGTCGAGAAGAACCAGGAACGAACCGAGCCGGCGGGACAGCCGGACTCGCGGAACCCGACCGCCGTGTCGACGATGCCCACGTCGCGGGCGGACTTCGGCGGGTCGACCCGCTTCTCGACGGTACCCGAGGAGACGCGCTACTCGAACGCGCCGAACCGCCCGCGCATCTACGGCCAGCGGTTCGACGACGCGAACGAACGGAGAGAGAACGACGATGACTAACGGAACAGCCCCAACCCGACAGAAGGACAGCCTCGCCGACGTCGTGGAGATGCTCCTCGACAAAGGCGTCGTCATCAACGCCGACATCGCCGTCTCGGTCGGACAGACGGAGCTGCTCGGCATCAAACTCCGGGCAGCGATCGCATCGTTCGAGACGGCTTCGCAGTACGGTCTGGAGTTCCCCGAGGGGACCGACATGGAACGCGTCGAGGAGGCGTCCCAGCGGCGCGACCTCCGCAAGCCGCCCGAGCGCGGCCTGTCGACGCGCGTCGGTACCGTCGACCCCGAGGAAGAGGAAGACGACGAGACGACCGACGACGAGACGGCCGTCGAGATCGACACAACCGACGCCGATACCGACGCCGGCGACGAAGCGGAGTCACCCGACGGCGGAACCGACGCAGACGAGGAGACAGAACCCACTGACGACACAGACGGGAGCGAAGACGACGAGGCGACGGACGAACGGGCCGCCGAGCAGCCGACGGAGACAGACGGCACCGACGACCGATGACGACGATAGACATCGACGGCGACGAGGCGACAAACGGGTTGACGACGCTCGTCGTCACCGTCGTCGAACTGCTGGTCGACGCGCTCGAACGGGAGGCGATCCGCCGGATGGAGTCGGGGTCGCTCACGGACGAGGAGATCGAGCGCCTCGGCCAGCAACTGGCGGCGATGGAGGACGAACTGGAGCGGCTCAAAGAGGAAGAAGGGATCGACGACGACGTCGACCGCCTGCGCGGCGACCTCGACTCGCTCGTCTCCGACGCCGTTCAACAGATGGACCACGACCGCCGCGGCGCGGTGCTGGGGGAGATGACCCGTGAGTGAGCCCGAGACCGCGTTCGACGAGGGGCGATACCTCTACTGTGTCGTCACCGACGGCGACGGGTCGCTGTCGACGACGGGACTCGAGGACGAGCCGGTCCGCGTGATCCGCGAGGCGGGCCTCGCCGCCGTCGTCCACGACTGCAGCTCCCTCTACGACTCGGACTCCGCGACGGAGATCCAGCGGTGGATCCTCGCCCACCAGTCGGTCGTCGACGACGCGGGCGAGGCGTTCGGGACGCCGCTGCCGTTCCAGTTCGACACCATCGTCCGCGGTGACGACGAGGCGGTCCGGTCGTGGCTCCGCGAGGAGGAGGCGACGCTGACCGACCACCTCGACGCGCTCGCCGGGCGCTGGGAGTACCGCATCGAGGTCGTCTGGGACGAGGACGCCGCACGCGAGGAGCTCGAGGCGGCCGACGACGAACTGCAGGAGCTCGCCGAGCGCCGGGACGCCGCCGACGAGGGGACGGGGTTCCTCCTGAACAAACAGTACGAGACGCGGCTCGACCAACTGCTGAGCGAACAGCGCCGCGCGGAGGCGGCCGACCTCGCCGAGCGCATCGGCAGCGAGGTGACGGAGCTCGTCGACCTCGGCGAGCGCTCGACGGTCGGCCTCGACGTCGGCGGGGCCGACGAGGAGGTCGACGTGCTGGCGCGCTTCGCCGTCCTCGCGACCGACGACGAACAGGAGGCCGTCGGACTGCTGCTCGACGACGTCGCCGCCGACCCCGGCATCGAGGTCCGATTCACCGGTCCGTGGCCGCCGTACACGTTCACACCCGAACTCGGAGAGGAGGGACCCGATGCGTCCGACGAAGTCTGACGACGACGCGCTCGTCGACCTCGTCGACGTCATCCTCCGGAAGGGGGCAGTCATCGAGGCCGACGTCGTCATCGCCGTCGCCGACATCCCGCTGGTCGGCCTCAAACTCCGCGCGGCGCTCGCCGGGATGACGACGATGACGGAGTACGGCATCTTCGAGGACTGGGACGAGGCCCAGCGGCTCAGAAACCGCGAGACGGCCGGTCAACGGTTGGAGTAGCCGCTCACGTCCTCACGTGGTCGCTCGTCTCTCGGTTCTCTCTCGATTCTGAGCTCTCGCCTCTCGATGGCGAGACGCTCGTTCGGCGAGCGTCCAGCGTTGATTTTGCTCGGTTTCCCGATACATTGAAAACGTGGCATGTCGTAGCCGTCCTCGTCACAGGGTATGCCCGAAAACTTCTACGACCTGCTCGGCGTCGACGAGGACGCGACGGAGGACGAACTCAAGCGCGCGTACCGACAGCGTGCCCGCGAGTACCATCCGGACGTCAACGCCGACGCCCGCGCCGGAACGCAGTTCAAGACGGTTCGCCGCGCGTACGACGTGCTCCGGGACGAGACGGAGCGGTCGGCCTACGACCGCCTCGGTCACGAGACGTACGTTCGAGAGCGGATGAAAGGGCTGCCCACGTCGTCGCCGTCGTCTCCATCCTCTCCTGCGGACTCCGGCGACTCGACGACCGCTTCGGGCTCGCAGACCGGCTCGACGTCACAGACCTCCTCGACCGCGACGGCGTCTTCGAGCGCGACGAACGACCGGTCGACCGCCTCCGGATCGACTCGGTCCACGTCGTCCGCACGCTCCACGACGTCGTCGTCGACGGCGGCGAACCGTTCGACTGCCGACGGGACGAGGACGACCCGAACCGCACGTTCGTCGCAGACGACGGGACGACGGTACCAACCACAGGAGTCGACGACGCCGTCGGATCGGCGGCGGCGCCTGCGGAACCGGTGGGTGGCCGTCTTCGTCGCCGTCGGCGTCTACGTCGCCGGCCTCGCGCAGTTCGCGCTGGCCAGCGGCGCCGCTCTCGAGTCGTTCCTCGCCCGGCTGGCCGCCGACCCCGCGGCAGCGCTGACGACCGGGTGGGGGCTCGGGTCGCCGACGGCGGTCGTCCAGTCGCTGGCGGCCGACCCCTCGCTCGTACTGCTGTTCCCGCTCGGGGCGCTCCTCCTACCGGCCGCCCTCGTGACGACGGTCGTCGAGTTCGGCCGCGGGACGGCGTGGCTGTATCTGTTCGGTGCGCTCGGTCCGCTCGCCGGCCTCGCCGTCGGGGCGCTGTCGCCGACGGTGGCCGGCGTCGACCTCGCGCTGTTCGTCCTCCTCCCCGTCGCCGCGGCGCTCGTCTTCCTCGGTGACGTCGGGCGATATCTCGTGGCGACACGCTAACCTCTTTCACCCCGGGCGTCACCGTATGAACGTATGGGACTTCCGCCGAACCACGTCTGGCGAATGCGGTTGCGTGGCGTCAACGCCTATCTCGTCGACGCCGACGTGCTGACGCTCGTGGACGCCGGGACGCCGTGGGACGCAGAGCGCATCCGGACGCGTATCGAGAACGTCGGTCACGACGTGGCGGACATCGACCGCGTGCTGCTCACGCACTACGACCTCGACCACGTCGGCACGCTCGGGAAACTCGACCTCGACGCCGAAGTCTATCTCGCTGCCCCCGACGCCGACTACTTCCGTCGAACCGAGTCGCCGCCGCTGACGAATCACAAGGGGTTGTTCCAGCGGTTGACCGGACTGCTCCTCTCGGAACCGACGTTCCCCGTCCACACCGTCGACGACGGCCAGCGGATCGGCCCGTTCGTCGCCCACCACACGCCCGGCCACACGCCCGGCCACACGGCTTACGTCCACGACGAGTACGACGTTGCGTTCGTCGGCGACCTCGTCCGCACCATCGACGGCGAACTCCACCCCTCCCCGTGGGTGCTCTCGTACAGCCTCCGCGACGTCAAGCGGAGCATCCGGAAGTTGGCCGACCACGCTCCCGATACCGAGGTGCTCGCAGTCGGCCACGGCAACCCTGTCCGCGCAAACGGCGGGATCGCGCTTCGACAGTTGGCCGATAGACTCTGAACCGCTCGGCCATCCAGTCGGTCGAGATACACTTTTGTCGCTGTCCCGTCTGACTTCTGGTGATGCCCCGTTTTCCCAGCTCTCCCCGTACCTTTTCGGCCCACTCCCGACGCGCCTTCCTCGCACTCGGTGCGGCGGCCACCACGGCGCTCGCCGGTTGCAACGCCGCGTCGGTCGAAGCGCGCGAGCAGACGACCGACACCGTCGACGTCGCCGACGCGACCGACCTCGTCGTCACCAACCGCAACGGGTCGGTGACCGTCGAGACGGCGGACCGCGAGACCGTCGAACTCACCGCCACCAAGCGGAGTCTCGTCGGACGCGACGCCTTCGACGACGCGACCGTCCAAACGGAGGTCGCCGACGGAACGCTCTCGGTCGGCGTCGACTACGCCACCGACCGGGCACGTCGCGTCGCGGTCGACCTCGATCTTCGCGTCCCGGCGTCGCTCTCGGTCTCCGGCGTCGAGACGCAGAACGGCTCCGTCGACGTGGCGGGGACGAGCGGCGACGCGACGATCACGAGTCAGAACGGGACGGTCACCGCCACCGACGTCGACGGGTTCGTCACGCTCACGACGAACAACGGCACCGTCGAGTCGACCGGCTGTACGGGCGTCGACGGCGTCCGAACTGCCAACGGCACCGTCGACGTCGAGGTGCTCGACATCCGGCGGGACGTCGACGTCTCCGCCGCCAACGGCTCCGTCGAGGTGTCCGTCCCCGCCTCACTCGACGCCGAGGTAGAGCTCACGGCGGGCAACGGCACCGTCGACGTCGAGGGGTTGGACCTCGCGAACCTCGAACGGACGTCTCGCCGGCTCACGGGGCGGCTGGGCGACGGCGGCAACCGCCTCCGGCTGTCGGTCTCCAACGGGTCGGCCGACCTCGTCGCGCTCGACGGGTAGCCCGCTCGCCTCACCGGTCGGTCGACTCGTCGACCCTATCGTCCCCGTCACCGTCGGTCCGGATCTCCGCTGCCCGTCCCCGGACGCGTGCGACGAACTCCGGCGGGAGGTCGTCGATCTGTCCGGCCTGCACCGCCCAGAGGTTGGCGTAGAGCCCGTCGCGCGCGAGCAGTTCCTCGTGAGTTCCTCGCTCGACGACCCGCCCGTCGTCGAGGACGACGATGCTGTCCGCGTGCCGAACCGTCGAGAGGCGGTGAGCGATGACGACGGTGGTCCGCTCGGCGGTGAGGTCGGCGATCGACTGTTGGATCAGGAGTTCCGTCTCGGTGTCGACGGCGGACGTCGCCTCGTCGAACACGAACACGTCGGGATCGGCGAGCACTGCCCGCGCGATGGAGATGCGCTGGCGCTGCCCGCCGGAGAGTTTCACGCCGCGTTCGCCGACGAGCGTGTCGTAGCCGTCCGGGAGGTTCCGGACGAACTCGTGGGCGTTGGCCCGCCGAGCGGCGTCTTCGACCTCCCGCTCGCTCGCGTCGGGGCGGGCGTAGGCGATGTTCTCTCGGACGGTCCCGTAGAACAGAAAGGGGTCCTGACTGACGTAGCCGACCGCCGACCGGAGGCTGTCGAGCGTCACCGTCCGGAGGTCCTGGCCGTCGATGCGCACCGCTCCGGAGTCGGGGTCGTACATCCGGACGAGCAGTTCGACGACGGTCGACTTCCCCGCCCCCGTCGGGCCGACGATGCCGAGCGTCGTCCCGCCGGGAACCGTGACGTCGACGTCGCGGAGCACCGTCCCGCGACCGTACCCGAACGAGACGTCGTCGTACTCGACCGTGCCGCGCGTCACCTGTAGCGGTTCGGCGTCGTCGGCGTCGCGGACGGCCGCCTGCGTGTCTGCGAGGTCGAAGACGCGCCGTGCGGAGGCTTTCGCCCGCTGGTAGAGGTTGATGATCTCGCCGAACTCCGAGACGGGCCAGACGAGCGTCTGCGTGAGGAAGATGAACGTGACGAACGTCCCGACCGTCAGCGATCCAGGGACGCCGACGACCGACCCCTGTAGGACCCACAGTCCACCGGCCAGGAAGGTGAGGACGAAGCCGACGCCGGCGATGACGCGGAGCGACGGGAAGAACGTCGTGCTGATGCGGATGGCCGCCCAGTTCTTCTCGAAGTAGTCCCACGAGGCGTGGGCGACGCGGTCGCGTTCGTACGTCTCGGCGGTGCTCGTCTTGATGATGCGGACGCCGCCGAGGTTGTTCTCGAGACGGGAGTAGAGGTCGGCGAGACTCTCCCGCACCGCGGCGTACGTCGGTTGGTAGATGCCGACGTAGCGGTAGGTGAAGTAGGCGACGAACGGCACGGGCGCGAGGGCGACGAGCGCGAGCGACGCGTCGAGCGCCAGCAGGATGACGACGATGCCGCCGACCATCACGCCGAGACGGGACGCGCCGTCGACGCCGCCGTTGAGGAACTGTTCGAGGTTGTTGACGTCGTTCGAGAGGATGCTCATCAGTTCGCCCGTCTGTCGACTGTCGAAGAACGCCGAGTCGAGTCGCTGCAGTCGGTCGTAGCTGTCGACCCGGAGGTCGTGTTGGATGCGCTGGGCGAAGCGGTTGAGCGCCCGGCCGCGCAGGAGGTGGAACGCCGAACTCGTGAGAAACGAGAGGGCGACGAGCCCGCCGACGAGGAGGAACTGCGCCGCGGGCGTCGCCGGAAGCCACGCCGTCGGGGCGCCCGGGAGACCGAACGCTCGCTCGTCGAGCAACACCGTGTCGACGGCGAGTCCCAAGAGCAGTGGTGGCATCAGGTCGGCGACGCGCGCGACGAGACTCGCGAGGAGTCCGAGCGCGAGCGCGTGCCAGTGGTCACGCCCGTAGGTCCGCAGGAGGCGACCCATCGGGTTCCGTGACTGCCGTGGTTCCATCCTCTCTCTCAGGCGCCCGAGGAGCAAAACGTTGCCCCGCCGGACGGCCGAGAGTTTATGACCCGCCTTTCCGTCATGTTCGTTGATGTCAGAACACAACCTCCACTCCTACGAGGAGACCTACGAGTCGTTCGACTGGGACGACCTCTACGCGGAAGCCGACTGGGACGCCCCCGACCGACTGAACATCGCGCACGAGGTCTGCGACCGCCACGCCGCCGACGGCGAGAACGTGGCGCTGCGGTACGTCGGCACCGACGGCGAACGCGACTCGCTGACGTTCGCGGAACTGAAGCGGCAGTCGAACCGCTTCGCGAACGTCCTCGAGTCGCTTGACGTCGACCGCGGCGACCGCGTGTTCTCCTACATGCCGCGCGTCCCCGAACACTACGTCGCGCTCGTCGGGGCGCTCAAGCGGGGTGCCGTCTGGGGGAGCGTCAACGAGCGGTTCGGTCCCGACGGCATCGCCTACCGCCTCGACGACTGTGACGCGAAACTCGTCGTGACCACGGCCGAGAACGAGGAGACGGTCGAACGCGCGCTCGACGACGCCCCCAGCGTCGAGACGGTGATCGTCCTCGGCGCGGACGAGGCCCGCGGCGACGAGCGGCACGACGACGTCGACTTCGAGCGGGCGATGGCGAACGCGAGCGACGAGTACCGGGCCGCCGAGACCGGCGGCGAGGACGACGCGTTACTGTACTACACCAGCGGGACGACCGGGTTGGCGAAGGGCGTACTCCACAAACACCGGTGGGTCGCCGGCGTCGCCGCCACCCAGCGGTACGCCGCCGACCTCCAAGAGGGCGACCTCTACTGGTCGACGGCCGACCTCGGCTGGCTGACCGGCCCCATCAACACGCTCGGCGCGTGGTTCTGGGGGACGACGCTCTTCACCTACGAGGGCGAGTTCGACCCCGCGACGTGGGCCGACCTGCTCGACGAGTATCCCATCTCCGTGCTGTTCAGCGTCCCGACCGCCTACCGGATGCTGCGGGCCAACGAGGAGGTGCTCGCCGGCACCGATCTCGATCTACGACACGCGCTGTCCATCGGCGAACCGCTCTCGGCGGGCGTCGTCGACTGGGGCGAAAAGCGGCTGGGCGTCACCATCCACGACACCTACGGCCAGACCGAGACGGGCAACATGGTCGTCAACAACTATCCGACGATGGAGATCAGACCGGGGAGTATGGGCAAACCGCTCCCGGGCGTCACGTCGGCCATCGTCGACCCCGAGACGGGCGAGGAGTTGCCGCGCGGCGAGACGGGCGAGATCGCCCACCGTGGCGACTTCCCGTGTTTCTTCGCGGAGTACTGGCAGAAACCGGAGCAGACGCGGGACTGTTTCGTGAACGACTGGTATCTCTCGGGTGACCTCGCGCGGATGGACGAGGACGGCTACATCTGGTTCGAGGGCCGCGCGGACGACGTCATCCTCTCGTCGGGTTACCGAATCGGTCCGTTCGAGGTCGAGTCGTCGCTCGGCGAACACGAGGCCGTCGCCGAGGCGGCCGTCGTCCCCAAACCGCACCCCGAACGCGGGAACATCGTCAAGGCGTACGTCGTCCTCACCGAGGACTACGAGGAGAGCGACGAGCTGGCCGAGGAGATCAAACAGCACGTCCGCAACGAGCTGTCGGCCCACGAGTACCCCCGCGAGATCGAGTTCGTCGACGACCTGCCGAAGACGGTCACCGGAAAGATCCGACGGACGGAGCTCCGCGACCGGACGGCCGACCCGACGGCGTAGGCTATCGTCCGGACGAGAGATCCCTCTCAGAGGTTCGAGTGACAGCAGACCCGCGTAGAGCGCGGGTCTGTGACTGACCAAGCCAACTGCGAAGAGCACCAGTCTCGCAGTTACCCGGCGCGCATCGGCGGTCTGTCGTTCCACACCACGCGCGCCAGTATCCTCTTGGACGGATGCTGTAAAAAGTGCTACGTTCCTACCAATACCGGCCAGCCGGTGCAATATTTTCACTCGCTTGGAAATCAATCACGCCCACGAAGCGAACAAAATGCGAATACCATAAATGTCTCAGAGATTTTACTGGACGGTTGCACAATCCCGCTGGAAATCGCGGAACAATCACAATTGTTAGCGACAGTTACCGGACGAAGTACGGGTCGTCGCCGGCGAGGAAGCGCCCGAGGTCGGCCTCGCGGCGGAAGTCGGTCGAACGAAGCGTCTGCAGCGCGTCGACGAGCCTCTCGTGGTCACCGTCGTCCCACTCGCTCGGGTCCCGGATCGGGACGACGAGGAAGCCGCTCCCGCGGAGTTCGGTCGCGTGGAGCGTCTCCATGTCGACGGTCGTCTTGTGCGCCCGTGCGGTGTAGTTCTCGAGGACGTACCGCGTCGCCCGCTCGCCCACCGGGAGGAGGACGTGCGCGGCGATGGCGCGGAGTTCGGCGTCGAAGAAGCGCTCCATGTCGCCGTACGACGACTCGCTAGGGTCGCCCTCGCCGTCGGGGAGACACATGTGCAGATACGAGAAGAACGTGCGGCGCATCCCCGGTTCGGTTCCGACGCTGCGTAGCAGGCCGCCGTCGGCGAGCGCCCGCTGGAGTCGGAACCCGCTCTCGCCGGTGAACGGGACGCCGCTGTCGACGCCGCCGTGACGACCCGGATGGTCGCCGACGACGTGGAAGTCCGCGTTGGCGTCGCCGTACCCCGGGACGAACTGCTCGCAGGACGGGCGCATTCCGAAGGGGTTGCTCGTGCGGTCGGTGACGTTTCTCACGGGCGTGTGTACGTCTCTGTGAGGTTTTAGGTGACGTGGTTTCGGCCGATACTGCGTCGCCGAGAGGCCACGAGGACGTTCAGAGTTCGACGCCGGAGGGGATGAGACTCTTCGCGCGGAGCAGACTCCCGTCGGCGTCGTAGACGAGGAAGGTACGCTTCTCGTAGGCGACGAGCGGTTCGTCGTCGACGGTGATCTCGACCCGGTATCGACCGTCGTCGACGTCCGTCGACGCGCCGTACTCGCGGGCGGCGCGGATGAACTTCAGGACGTCGTCGGCGTCCTCGTTCAGTTCGAGGACGAAGTCCCCGGTGATGCGGTTGGTGACGCCGACCACGCCCGTCGCGTCGGGATCGTCCAGCGACGCCTGTAGACGGAAGGCGACGTCGGTCTCGCCGGCGGAGAGCAGATCGTCCTCGGCACCCGTGAGGCGCTCTCGGAGCAACTCCTCCGGTCCGTGGAAGTCGATGCGGACGAGTGGCTTCTCCGGGTCCGCACCGCGGTCGACCCAGTCGATGTGTTCGACAGTCAGTTCGAAGTAGTCACGCCTCATTCCGTACACGGGTCTTGGATAGCCCAGCGTATGAACGTAACGCCCCCGACAGTCGGTGACACGCACGTAGGCGACGCTACAGCCTCTACGTTGTTAATTGAACGAATTTCTACATTGTACTATTCTGGCAGTCCGTCCGTCAGTCCCGTGCTCGGTTTTAAGTACTGGCATCCAGTAGAGAGGTCCAGTTGAGTCGGAGTCACATGTCACGAGACGAACCCCGGTCGAAGGCGCAGACGCAGACGGAAGAGGGGTCGCTTTCGACACTCCGACGACACGTGGTTCGCGCGATGGAGGTGCTACGCGGGTCGACCGTCGAGGGCCGGCCGTTCCGGCCGGGCGAAGACGGCACGCTCTCGACGTTCACGACGCCGGCGGGACACGAGGAGGTCGACCGCTACTGGGTGAACGCGCCGTTCGCCTACGCCGTCGTCACCTACGACGGAGAGGCCAGCGAACACCACTACCACGTCGTCGAACCCGACGTCGGCGAGTTCACGGCGACGCTCATAGACCGCGTCGTCGTCGACATCCGCGACCCGCTTCTGTACCGCCCGCCGGAGACCGACGCCGACGACGTGGTCGGCGAGTCGGTGCTCCGCGAGGAGCTGACGGCGCTCCTCCAGCAGTACGGCGTCGACGTCGACGCGACGACGTATCACACCGTCCTCTACTACCTCTATCGGGACTTCGTCGGCTACGGGAAGATCGACGCGCTCCTCCACGACGCCCACATCGAGGACGTCTCGTGTGACGGCTACGACCTCCCCATCTTCGTCTACCACGACGAGTACACCGACGTCGAGACGAACGTCGTCTTCTCCGGCGAGGAGCTCGACGACTACGTCGTCCGTCTCGCCCAGCGGTCGGGCCGCCACGTCAGCGTCGGCGACCCCGTCGTCTCCACGACGCTCCCCGACGGGTCGCGGGCGGAGCTCTCGCTCGGCCGGGAGGTGACGCCGCGCGGGTCGGCGTTCACCATCCGACAGTACGCCGACGAACCGTTCACGCCGATCGACCTGATCGAGTACGGGACGTTCTCCGTCGAGACGATGGCCTACCTGTGGCTCTGTATCGAGCACAACAAGTCGCTCATCTTCGCCGGCGGGACGGCCTCCGGGAAGACCACCGCGATGAACGCGGTGTCGATGTTCATCCCGCCGCGGGCGAAGGTGCTCACCATCGAGGACACCCGCGAACTCTCCCTCCACCACGACAACTGGCTCGCCAGCGTGACCCGCGAACAGCTCCACGACGGCACCGACATCGACATGTACGACCTGCTGCGGTCGGCGCTCCGACACCGCCCCGAGTACATCGTCGTCGGCGAGGTCCGCGGCGAGGAGGCGGTGACGCTGTTTCAGGCGATGAACACCGGCCACACGACGTTCTCGACGATGCACGCCGACAGCATCGAGACGGTGATCAACCGGTTGGAGAACGAACCGATCAACGTGCCGCGGGCGATGGTCCAGTCGCTCGATCTCCTCTCGGTGCAGACGCTCACCCGACTCGAGGGCGAGCGCGTCCGACGCTCGAAGGTCGTCGGCGAGATCGGTGGCATCGACCAGCGGACCGGCGAACTCGACTACTCCTCGGCGTTCCGGTGGGACGCCCAGACCGACACGTTCAGCCGGAGCGACAGCGACCTGCTGGCGGAGATCCAGGCCGAACGCGGCTGGTCGCGGTCCGAACTGCTCGCGGAGGTCCGCCGACGGGAGCGGTTCCTCGAGACGCTGCACGAACGCGGCGTCAGCGACTACCGTCGGTTCACCGCGCTGATCAACGAGTACTACGCCGACCCCGAGGCGGCGACCGCTCGACTCGCCGACGGCCTCGAAGCCACGGGGCGGAGCTGATGCTCTGGTCGGTCCCGCTCGGGTTCGTCGGCGTGGTCTGTCTCGTCGTCGCGCTGGATCACACCGACGACCGCGTCCGCCTCGCCGTCACCCGCCTCGGGTTGGCGCTCTTCGGCGACTACGTCGAGACGGCCGACGGCGCGCAGCGCCAGCGACGGCGGATGCACGCCGCACACGTCGGCGTCACCCACCGGGTGTACGCGTCGCGGACGCTGCTGTACAGCACGCTGTTCGGCGTCGTCGGGAGCGTCCTCGGCGTCTACCTCGCTGCGGGCGTCGTGTCGGCGCTGTCGGTCTCGGCAGCCGAGATCCGCGCGTCGCTCCCCGCCGTCCTCGGCTTTCTCGGCGACCTCGCGGCGCTCCCGTCGCTCGCGCTCGGCGAACTGTTCGGGCTGTTGCTGTTCGCGAGCGCCACCGTCGGGACGGTGCTCGCGGTCGGGTCGTACTGGGCGCGGTGGCTGTACCTCGATCAGTTGGCCGTCGCTCGGGCCAGCGCCATCGAGGCGACGCTCCCTCGGACCGTCGCGTTCGTCTACGCGCTCTCGCGCAGCGGGATGGCCGTTCCGACCGTGCTCGCGACGCTCGTCGACAACCGCGCGGTGTACGGGGCCGCGGCCGACGAGGTGGGCGTCGCCGTCCGGGACATGGACGCCTTCGGCACCGACGTGCTGACCGCGCTCCGACGGGTCGCCCGCCGGACGCCCAGCGAGCAGCTGGGTGAGTTCGCTGAGAACCTCGCGAGCGTCCTCTCCAGCGGGCGGAACCTCTCGACGTTTCTCCACGGGCAGTACGAACGGTATCAGGAGGAGGCACGGGCCCGACAGGAGCAGTATCTCGAACTGCTCGCGACGTTCGCGGAGGTGTACGTCACCGTCCTCGTCGCCGGTCCGCTCTTCTTCATCACCATCCTCGTCGTCGTCGGTCTCGTCATCCAGGACACGCTCGGGATCGTCCGGTTCGTCAGCTACGTCGCCATCCCGCTCGGGACCGCCGGGTTCGTCGTCTACGTCGACAGCGTGACTCAGACGCCGGGGTCGGGCGACGGCAGCCACCTCGTCGAACCGGGGGAGGGCGCTCGCCGGTTCGTCGCCGACGGCGGAGCCGTCTCCGGCGCGTCGACTGCGAACGAGGCGTCGACCGCGAACCACCAGCGCCTGCGTGCGTACGACAGACTTCGCCCGCTCCGGCGCTGGTTCGACGACCCCTGGGAGACGGCGTTCGGACGCCCCGAGCGGTCGCTCGTGCTCACCGTCCCGCTCGGCCTGCTGTGGGTCGCCTGGCGCGTCGACTGGTCGGCCCAGTTACCCCCACTCGCTCGTTTCGATCTCGCAGCGGTGTTCGCTGCTGTCGACGAACCGCTCGTCCAGGCGACGATCGTCGTCCTCGGCACCTTCGCCCTCGCCTACGAGGTCCGGAAGCGTCGCCTCCGGACGATGGAGGCCGCCGTCCCCGACTTCCTCGACCGGATGGCCAGCGTCAACGAGGCGGGCGTGACCGTCGTTCAGAGCCTCCAGCGGGTGGCTCAGAGCGACCTCGGCGGGTTGACGCCGGAGGTCGAACGGACGTGGCGGGACGTCCAGTGGGGGGCCGACGCGGAGACGGCGCTCCGCCGGATGGCCGTCCGGACGTCGTCGCCGACGGTCGCGCGCGCGGTGACGCTCGTCACGAACGCGATGCGGGCGACCGACGACGTCGCTCCCGTCCTCCGCATCGCCGCCGACGAGGCGCAGGCGAGTCGGCGACTCCGCCGAGAGCGACGCACCGAGATGGTGACCTACCTGCTCGTCATCTACATCTCCTTCTTCGTCTTCTTGGGCATCGTCGCCGCCCTGTCGGTGTCGTTCCTGCCGGCCGTCGAGGCGACCCAGACGGTCGGCGGCGGGTCGGCCGCGGGCAGTCTCCCCACGGGGAGCGTCTTCGGCGGCATCGACGACGTCGACACCGACGCCTACCGACTGCTGTTCTTCCACGCGTCGGCCGTCCAGGCGGTCTGCTCGGGACTCGTCGCCGGCCAACTCGGCGAGGGGTCGGTCGCCGACGGCGTGAAACACGCGGCCGTCCTCCTCGTCGTCGCCTACGCCGTGTTCCTCGTCGTCTGAATCGACGCCCGTCGAGTCGGCGGGCCTTTATCCGACCGTCCCGACCTCCCCGCATGGACGCGGACCCACAGGCGACGTACGACCGCATCGCCGCGCACTTCGCGTCGACCCGCGAGTACGCCTGGCCGGAGGTCGAGCAGTTCGCCGACGAGTGGGGGAGCGACCGCCGGCGGGCGCTCGACCTCGGCTGTGGCAACGGCCGGCACGCGGAACTGCTCGCCGACCACGTCGACCGGGTCGTCGGACTCGACGTCAGTCGCGGCCTGCTCGCGGAGGCTCGAACGCGGGCCGCCGACCGGGAGTTCTCGGTCGACCTCGTCCACGGCGACGCCGCCCGACTGCCGTTCGTCGCAGACGGGTTCGACCTCGCGGTGTACGTCGCGACGCTCCACCACCTCCGGCCGCGCGAGACGCGCGTCGCCAGCCTCTCGGAGCTCGCCCGCGTGCTGACGCCCGACGGCCGGGCGGTCGTGAGCGTCTGGAGCACCGAACACGACACCTTCGACGCCGACACCGGTTTCGACACCACCGTCGACTGGACGCTCCCCGGCGGCGAGACGGTGCCGCGGTACTACCACATCTACGACCTCGCGGAGTTCCGCGCCGACCTCGAGACGAGCGACCTCGCCGTCGTCGAGACGTTCGTCTCCAGCGGCAACTGTTACGCCGTCGTCGGCGGGCGGTGACTCTTCTCCGATGGCGCCTCCACCCGACTCGAACCCGTTCGACGGTATCGAAGCGTACTATGCCGACTACCGACCACGGTACGGTGACACGGCCATCGACTATCTCCGAGAGCGGTTCGCCCTTGACGAGTCGTCCCTGATCTCGGCTGTGGTGCGGGCCAACTCGCCATCCCGCTGGCCCCACACGTTGGCGAGATCGTCGGGATGGATCCGAACACGGAGATGTTCCGACACGCCCGCCGGATCGCGTCGGAGGCCGGCCGTGAGAACGTCCGGTGGGTCGTCGAGTCCGACGCCGACCTCCACGAGGGGCTCGGACCGCTCAGGCTCACGACGATGGGGCGGTCGTTCCAATGGATGGACCAACCGCGGACCTCGACCGACTCGCCGCCCTGACCGAACCCGACGGCGGTGTCGCACTCGTCACCGACCGTGAGTGGCTGACCAAGGGACCGACGCGTGGCAGGAGAGCGTCTACGACCCCGCTACCGCTTACGTCGAGGACGTCCCCGACCGAGTTGATCCGACGACCGTCAAGTACGACGACCCGTGGGACAAGTTGCTCGTCGACCACGGTTTCGGCGACGTCGAGACAGTGACGTTCGCCGTCGAACGCGAGTGGACCGTCGTGCATGTCCGCCATTGGCGGTGGTACCGAGACGTCAGTGCTTCAACGCCAGCAGCGGCATGGCTCTCACCCAGTTGCTAACCAGGTATTCACAACACCCGTTCGGCCATCTGTATGCTCGTGAGTGGATATCGACGTGGCTCGCAGCGTAATTGGTCATGCCCATTACCGGAAGAGGTCCGGAAGCGTACTGTGGTCAACGACGACGAATGACTGATCTGCCCACTGCACGGTGATCGATGGATGATGCTGTCGGCAGTAGTAATTCGAGTGAAATTCTCGTGTTCCAGCCGTCGAGACGTCGCTGTGCGGGTTGCAGGGTAAACAGTATACCATTGAAACAGGAAGCTGCATCGTCCCACTCAGCGGTCAAAAATCGCATGACTGCGTGGTACTGTGAAAATCCGGTCGACCACCGGCACAGAGGGGCGAGCAAGCGGTTTCGACGTTGATTACCGAGCGTAAGTTCCATCCGTGAATCGCCGCTAGACAGGCGTCTCGAGCCTGATTTCCGTCGAATCGACAATTAGGTATCTTATCAACTAAGTGTCTTGTTCGTCGACGTCGCTACCCGATCGAAGACGATTCACAGTACCAAAAATCGCGAGACGGAACGGTTCTGTGAAAATTCTTGGGTGGATTGCGGACGTCGAGTCGCCTTGACGCAGTCAGTCGCCGACTCGACCCTCGTTCCGTGCTCGAGGTGGTGTCTCTGTGGGCAACACGTGACTGTCTCCGTGGCGTACCGAGCCGAACATGCTCGCAGCGTCGTCAGGCAGCTTGTATCCTTACGTGGAAGTACTCTTACGATAATGCCCGGAAGGTAACTGAGACGCGGTTGATCTCCACTGTCGTCGAGCATCGCTTCGATGTTGCTGCTGTCGTGCGCTCAACCCGTCTTCTCTCGACGACGCCCACACAGCCTCCTCACACGGGTGTTACTCCGGCCACCACCCGGCGCTGTGAACGCTCTTCTGCGCCCTGACAGTCAGCAAGGCAGCCTCTTAACGCCTCTCTGTACGCGGTTTCTGCTGTGAACGACCGCCAGCACATCATCCCATCGGTTCGGATACCTTCCGAGGCTATTCGGCAATCGGCCAGCATCCATCTAAAGTTGGCACACGACCATCAACCAGTTTGGGTGAGGATAGGAGTACCGGCTGGTTGGCACAGCTGACCACTCGACGGATGCCGATACGCAGTCGCCATCCACAGAGTGACGGCACCCAACGAGTGAAATCGTTGGCTTTCTCGGCTAATCTCCGTAACAACAAGAATTTTGTTTCGACCTCTCGCCGGTTAACGAAGCGCTGCAAACTTTTCGGGAGCGACCCACCTTGGGGTCAAACCTACAGGCACTCACTTTGGTCATGACTTCGTCAAAGTGTGTCTTTGAGTACAACTGTTCGTCGGTCCGTCTTGTTACTACTATACCGATATGACCAATGTCACCATACAGCGGGCTGATGAAGCTTGCGCACAGGAGCTATGCACTTAACTCCCGTCAGCGGTAAAGTCGGGGTAGACAATGTCCGAGACGGAAGCAGCCGACACTGTCGAGTACGAGGTCGTCGTCGTCGGCGGCGGCCCGGCGGGGCTGACGACTGCGTTGTACACGACACGACTGGGGCACGACACTGCGGTCGTCGACCGCGGTGGCGGGCGAGCGGCGATGATGCTGGAGACGCACAACGTCATCGGGATCACCGAAGACGTCTCCGGCAACGAGTTCCTGGAGACCGCACGCGAGCAGGTCGCCGAGTACGGAGCGACCTTCCACCGAGACTTCGTCACCGAGGTCGAGCGACTCGAGGACGGTCGGTTCCGGGTGAGCGGGAACGACGGCGAGTACCTCACCGAGCGCGTCGTCCTCGCGACCGGGTTCTCAGACGAACGTCCGGACCCGCCGCTCCCGCGGACGGGTCGTGGTCTCCACTACTGTCTGCACTGCGACGCCTACATGTTCGTCGATGAGTCGGTCTACGTGATGGGTCACGGCGAGAGCGCCGCCCACGTCGCGATGATCATGCTCAACTTCACCGACGAGGTCGACCTGCTGCTCCGCGGAAAGGAGCCTGAGTGGAGCGACGAGACTGACGAACAGCTCCGCGCCCACCCCGTCGACGTCGTCGAGGAGGAGATCGCAGGGATGACGAAGGGCGAAGACGGCTGGCTGGAGAGCTTCGAGTTCGAGGACGGGACCGTCCGCGAGTACCGCGGCGGCTTCCCGATGTACGGCTCGAACTACAACAACGGCCTCGCAGACCAACTCGGCTGTGACATCAACGACGACGGCACCGTCGCGGTCGACGACCACGGTCGCACCAGCGTCGACGGCGTCGTCGCCGTCGGCGATCTCGTCCCCGGCCACAACCAGATCCCGGTCGCGATGGGACAGGGTGCAAAGGCGGGCATCGGCATCCACTACGACCTCCGAGAGTTCCCGAAGAGCCTCGACGAGATCCGAGAGTCGGGTCCCGTCGGTGCCGAGGAGACGCCCGCCATCTCGCCGTCGCTGCGAGAGGCGGCCCGCGCGTTCAGCCTCGGCGACGACTGAAAAGAGTAACATCCTTAACGGGGTAGCAGAAAGACAGGTGTGCAAGCGAGCGCACCGGTGGTCTAATGGCATGACTTTGGCCTTCCAAGCCAACGATCTGGGTTCAACTCCCGGCCGGTGCATTTCTCTGAACTCCACGCGACAAGTAGCGTGCTCTGTCGCGAGTCACTACAATTGAACTGACTCGAACCGTCTCGTCTGACACGATTACCGGCCGAATCCGCCCCGACCGACAGTGCCGGTCAGTGTCTCCCCCAGCGGACCCCTCTTTCCCACGACCGACCAAGGCAGAGATCCGATGAACGCGATCACCGAGAACCTCGACGGCAAGGCTGCACTCGTCACAGGCGCATCTTCCGGTATCGGCGAGTCGACCGCAGAGGCGTTGGCAGAGGCGGGTGCGAGCGTCGCGCTCGCCGCCCGACGCGAGGACGAACTCGAACAGCTCGCCGACCGCATCGAGTCCGACGGCGGCGAGGCGCTCGTCGTCCCGACCGACGTCACGGACGAAGCCGAGAGACAGGAGATGGTCGACCGGACGTACGAGGAGTTCGGTAGTCTCGATATCCTCGTCAACAACGCCGGGGTGATGCTGCTCGAGCGCGTCGAAGACGCCGACACCGACAACTTCCGGCAGATGGTCGAGGTGAACCTCCTCGGTCTGATGAACGTGACGCACACTGCACTTCCCATCATGCAACAGCAGGGCGAGGGCCACGTCGTCAACGTCTCCTCCGTCGCCGGTCGGAAGGCGTACGCCGGGTCGAGCGGCTACAACGCGACGAAGTTCGGCGTCAACGGCTTCTCCGAGGCGCTCCGCGAGGAGGTCACTGGCGAGAACGACATCCGCGTGACGCTCATCGAACCCGGCTTCGTCGACACCGAACTCGCCGAACACATCCCGGACGACGAGCAGCAAGAACAGGCGGAAGAAGCACTCAAGGCGATGGACGCACTCACCCCCGACGACATCGCCCGGTCGATCGTCTACGCCGTGGGCCAGCCGTCGCACGTCGACGTCAACGAGATCCTCATCCGGCCGACCGATCAAGAACTGTAGACGCCGAGTCTCCCGTCGGCGCTGCTGTTCTTCGCGCTGTACTAGCGTATTGAGCCGTTTCCAACGGCGCAGCTCAGGGCGCTCGCGCTGTTCGACGCCGTCCAGGGCGAAGCGATTCAGATCTACGGACTCAGAGCGTTCGTCTTGGGGCTCGTCGTCGGCTGAGTCGTCGGTTCCGAACTGCTCGGCGATGACGACCGTGCGCTTCGCGTCGGGTCGGTCCTCCTCGGCGTCGCGGCGGGAGCACTGTCGGCGTACCTGCTCGCCAACGGGCTGGTGCTCTTCTCTGTCGAGGGAACGTTCGCTCTCTTCGTCTCGCGAGCCCTGTCGGACGCGCTCGTCGGCGTCAACCCGTTCCGGTGAGACTCACTCGACTCGTTCGAGTCGGTCTCGGAGTATCGTCCGGTGGCTCCGCCGGTTCTCCGAGGGTTCGTCGGTGACGAGGAGGAGCGACTGTCCTGCCCCGAGTCGGTGTCGGAGTCGGTCGAGGGCGTCGCTCGCGGCCGCGTCGGTCTCGAGGTGTTCGCGGTATCGGTCGTCGACGCCGACGTCTTCCCACGCGGCGTTGTGCGCGCCTTCGTCGCACAACCCCCCGCGTTTGAACGCGTCGCGGCGGCGCTCGAACGTCTCTACCACCTCGGCCGGCGGCGCGAGCACCGGTTCACACTCGTCGACGACGGCGCGCAACGCGCTCGACGGGTGGCGGACGACGCCGACGACGGACTCGTCTGCCGAACGGTCGACCAGCCCGTGTCGGAGCGCGGTGAGCGTCGTGTCTCGGACGCTGTCGTCGGGTGTCATCGTTCCTCGTTCGTCTCCGACCGGCAAAACAGTCCGGGCTCTGCGAGTCGAAGACCTCGGTCACCGCACGTCGCCTCGGAGACACCGTCGACGACGGATCCTGTCCGACGACCGACAGCGAAGTTCATCTCGTCTGCAAGCGTACTGTGTCTGTCATGTACGACAGCGTCCCGCTGTTCGGACCCATCCCAGGCGGTCCCGAACTGCTCGTCATCTTGGCCGTGATCGTCCTCCTGTTCGGCGCGAACAGGCTTCCGGAACTCGCCCACGCGAGCGGGCGAGCGATGGGCGAGTTCCGCCGCGGTCGCGAGGAGATCGAACAGGAGATCCGAGCGGCAGCGAACGCGGAGCGCGATACTGCTGTCGGCTCCGACGCCGGGACCGTCGGTGTAGACGGCGTCGCCACCGGCGCAGACGGTGCGGACACCGAGACGGCGACGAGCCGAAACGCCGTGTGACCGACTCGAAGCTTCCCGTCGGTCAGTCTCCCACCGTCGAGACGGTGGCCGTCGGCTGCCGTGCCCGCGCTTGGACGACGGTGAACACCGTGGTCGCGACGACGATGAACCCGGCCGCGGTGAGGAACGCCGCGGTCGTCGAGACGAGGTCGATGATGACCCCGACCACGGCCGGTCCGACCACCTGCCCGACCTTCCACGAGATCGACCGGAGCGACATGCTGCTGGCGACGGAGTCGAACCGTTCGCCCTCGTCGACGAACAGCGACATACTCGCCGGCAACCGGAGACTGTCGGCGACGCCGAGCAGCCCGTACGCGGCGAACAGCGCGAAGAACGCACCGCCGAGTTCGACCGTGCGGCCGGCGAATCCGACCGTCACCGGATCGAGCGTCCCTTCCGCGACGTACGAGAGGGGAATCGCCGCGGTCCCGACTCCGTAGAGGAGTGCGCCCGCCGCGACGAAGTACGGCTTTCGACCGATTCGGTCGGTCAACTCGCCCGTGTACCCCTGGAGTACCGACTTCGTTAGCTTTCCGCCGGCCAGAATCCAGCCGATGGCGAAGGCGCTGATCCCGAACTCGGTGCGGGCGAGGATGGGGAGGAAGATGATGACCGCCATCTTTCCGAAACTGAACGTGAGGCGGAAGGAGACGAGCGCTCGTACCATCGGCCGTTCGAGGAGCGTCCGGAACGTCTCGACGCTCGTCGCTTCCTCGGGGTCCGTCTTCCCGCCGGGGTTGTCCCGGAGGAACGTGAAGACGAGGACGAACGCGCCGAGGGTCACGAGCGAGAGGACGAGATACGTGAGCCGGAAGTCGTAGGCGTAGAGCAGGTAGCCGCCGACGACGTCCCCAGCGAGACTGGAGAACGCGGCGACCTGGTTGTACGATCCGAGCCAGCGGCCGCTCTCGTCGTCGGGGCTGATCTCGCCGACGACCGTCGACCCGGTGATCCAGAGGACGCTCGCGCCGACGCCCTGTGCGACACGCATCAGGACGACGTGCGTCGCGTTCTCGACGAGAGCGAAGCCGCAGAAGACGGCGACGTTCACCACGAGTCCCGCGAGGAGGAAGCGCTTCGCGTTGCCGGTGTCTATCTTCCGACCGAGCGGCAGGACGATGAGCAGCTGGGCCAGTGCGAACGACGTTCCGAACAGCCCCTCAACGAACCCCGTCGTGCCGAACTGTTCGGCGTACAGCGCGAGTGCGATGAGCACCGTCGAGTACGCCTGACTGCGGGCGAACGCCGTCCCTGCGAGTGCGGCGAACTCGCGGTCACGAAACAGTGCTACGGAGCGACCCAGCCCTGACGACACGGTTGTTTACAGGGACGGTCTTCGGCCTGAAAAACGGCGCTTTCACCGACGCGTTCGCCGCAGTCGTAACCGTCACTGGCGACGCGTCTCCGGACTCGGTCGCCTCCTCAGAGTTCGATCCGTTCGACCAGCTGATCGTCCGCCTTGGTGTTGACTGCGACAATGCGGATGTCGTCTTCCAGCCGCGACTTGTGGAGCTTCGCCTTCAGGAGGTTGTCGACCTGGTAGACGCCGGCGGCGTTGACCATCTCGATCTCGACGAGCACCGGCACTCCCTCGCCGGGTTTCAGCGTGACGCTCCTGATCGCCTGACTCGAGAGCGTGTTGATGCCGCGACCGCCCTTCTCGTAGGGGATGCGCGAGCGACCTCGTTCCATGTCGAGGGCGTCGGCGACGCGGATGACGCCGGCCTCCGTCGTCAGCGGGTCCTCCTCGGTGTGGTGACAGAGGATCGCGTGGAGCACCTCCGCCTTCATGCGGACGACCTCCTCGGTGTCGTAGAACTGCGGGAGGAACCGATCGAGCAGGTCCGCCGCGAGCGGGATGGAGTAGTAGGCGTGGCTGTCGCGGTGGACGACGTGACCGATGTCGTGGATCGTCGCCGCCAGCGCGACGATGACCGCTTCGTCCGCCTCTTCGAGATGTTGATCCTGTGCGCCGTTGAACTCGACGTTGCCCGCCTTGAGCAGATCGTAGAGCCGCAGTGCCCGGTTCCGCACGATCTCGATGTGTTTCGGACCGTGGTCGTTGTAACCTTTCCGCGTCACCGCGTTGACGTTCTGGGCTTTGAGATAGGTCGTGATCTCGACGTCGTTCTCGATGGCGGGGAGGACCTCGTTCAGTTTCTCGTCGGGGAAGGCGTGTTCCTCGTCGGGGTCGTAGCTTCGCGCGCCGTTGGTCTCCTCGACGTCGCCGACGTCCTCTGTGTCGCTACTCATGGCTACGGCTTGACGGTCCGGTGAGAAAAAGTCCTCGGGGTTCGGTTAGTTCGTTGACGCGCGCTGTCCTGCGGCGTTGGCGGCGGCCGCCTCGACCTCGTCGTAGTCGGGTTCGACGCCGGGATCGTCGCTGACCCACTCGTACGTCACCTCGCCGTCGCCGTTCACGACGAAGACGGCGCGCTTGGCGACGCCGTAGTAACCGACGTCGTCGAAGTCCATCTCGACGTCGTAGTCGGCGACGATCTCCTTGTTCGTGTCGCTGACGAGACCGAACGAGAGGTCGTGCTGTTCTTTGAACTCCTGGAGCGCGAAGGGAGTGTCGACGCTGATTCCGTAGATGGTGGCGCCGACGTCGTCGAACGCGGCGAGTTCGGACTCGAAGGTGCACAGCTCGTCCGTGCAGACGGCGGTGAACGCGCCGGGGAAGAACGCTAACACGACGGGTGCTTCCTCGTCGAGCACGTCCGAGAGCGTCTTCGGGCCGATCTCGTCGGTCACGAACGGTGCGGTGAAGTCGGGAGCGTCGTCGCCTACGTCTACCATGATTCGGCGTACAGTCGCTTCGAAGATGACGTTTGTGCTCTCGACACCGATCGGGAGTGATACTCACACGAGGGTGACGACGGTGGGGTGTCAGCTCAGTTTCTGACGACCGCGACGAGCAAAAAGCCTATAATCGACACATGGTTAGGCAGGGGTAGAGATGATTGACACCGTGATTCCACTGTTCGGACCGATCCCCGGCGGGCCGGAGCTCCTCATCATCCTCCTCGTGCTCGTCTTGCTGTTCGGCGCGAACAAGATTCCGAAGCTCGCCCGTTCGACGGGGCAGGCGATGGGTGAGTTCCAGAAGGGCCGCGAAGAGGTCGAAGACGAACTCGAGCAGATGCGGCAGGGCAAAGGCTCGCGAGACGACGACGAGGACGAACCGACGCCCGACATCGGTGCCGACGACACCGACACCGAGCGCGACACTGTCACCGAGCGCGACACCGTCACCGAGCGCGACCGCGAGACCGAAACCGAGCGGAACAACTAACCCCCTTCTGCCCGACCGGGTCGGGCCGACTCTTTCCGGTCAGAAGCGCACGCTTTTTGTGTGCGCTTTCGTACCTCCGCCGGGGCGTGTGGCCTAGTGGACAGGGCGAGAGGTTCCTAACCTCTCGATCGCGGGTTCGAATCCCGTCACGCCCGTTATCGTGACGAGCGGAGCGAGTCCGATAACGAACCGTGCGGGATTCGGATCAGGGAGGTCGCGCGCAGCGAAGCGAGCACGTCTGACCGAGGTTCGAATCCCGCCACGTCCGTCTCGTTCGTTTCACTCGCTCGCGGGAGTCCCGTCACGCCCGTAGACTGTGTTGCGAGCGAAGCGAGCAACCAGTTGGGTACCGTATGGGATTCGAACCTCGGTCGCTCACTAGCGTTCGCTCCCGGCTTCGAATCCCGCCACGTCCGCTGTTCTCTGAGTAACGGCGGCACGTCGCGAGCGACTTCGTATCTCCCCGGCGTTCTCTCGTACTGTGGCTCGTCGCCTACCCACGTACATCTCTAGTATTTTAACAGACTTCCTTTCAACACTTTCTCCGGGAGAAGACTTTTTTAACTCTACCAGCCTGTTGTTGACAATGGCTACAGACGGGGTCGACGGTTCCGCCACGGAGTTGGAGGGGGCCGTCGACACAGAGCAGTCGTCGGGGGAGAACGAGGAGGGAGCGACTGCGCCGAAGACGGCCGTCGTCGGTTCGTACACGTGGCGAGACTACCTCGAGGAGTACGGTCCCGAGGGGTCTGCAGACGAACTCTACGCCGACGTCGGTCCCGCACCGGGCAGCGATCGGTGGGACGCGGACGACGAGACACACACACCGACTGCGGAAGACTGGGAACGCGTCGACGTCGACCCGGCGGCTCATCTGGGGTTCCATCCGGACGAGCTCGAACCGCGACTCGCCGACGGCGGGGGCAACGCGGCCCGACTCCACGAGGCGTTCGAGGCGTTCTGCGACCCGGAGACGACGCCGGTCGTCAAAGACGAGTGGCTGTGGGAACATCACAAGCGCCTCTACTACTACGAGGAAGACGGCTCCGCTCCGCAGGACGCCGAAGGCGAGAAGGTCCCGTTCGACCGCTCGGAGTATCTTGACTACGAACACGGGACGCTCGACGAGACGCTCTCGCGACTCCACGACCGTGGCGAAGAGTTGACGGCACTCGTCGACGAGCGAACCGTCGACGTCGTCGAGGACATCGACGAGGACGCGTTCTTCCACACCGCAGAGGGGGCGACGACCGTCGCCAACCGCTACGACCTGGAGAAGGCCGTCCCGATGCCGAAGAAGACGCACTTCCGAGAGGTCGAACGCTACTGGGTGAACGAACCCCACGCGTTCGTCGTCGTCTTCCACTCGAGGAAGGAGAACGAGAAGAAGTACTACGTCGTCGAACCGTACCTCAACGAGATCGAGGTCGACCTGAAGGAGTTCCTCACCGGGAAACTCCGGACGGCGATCAAGTACTCCGAGACGGACGTCGTCGCGGCGGGCGACGACAGTCGCCGGGACGTCATCGAACGCGAGACGTACCGTTTGCTCGACCGCTACGACCTCTACAGCCGCGACGACGACGGCGGGTTCGCCAACTCTGTCGCAGACCGACTGGACCTCGACGTCGACGACGACGGTCCAGTGAGTCGCGCCCTCCGCCTGTTCGGCTACCGCGACCCGCCCGACAAGACGGCGAACCTCGACGGCATCGCCGCCAGACCCGAACCGGCCGTCCTCGCCGAGGACGCCCGGACGCTCACCGAATATCAGGTGAACAAACTGCTGTACTACCTGACGCGGGATTTCATCGGCTACGAACGGATCGACGCCATCAAACACGACATCAACGTTGAGGACATCTCCTGTGACGGCTACAACTCACCGGTGTTCGTTTACCACGGCGAGTACGAACAGATCATCTCGAACGTGCTCCACGGCGAGACGGAACTCGACGAGTTCGTCGTCAAACTCGCCCAGCGATCGGGAAAAGGGATCTCGAAGCGGCAGCCACAGGTCGACGCAACGCTCCCCGACGGCTCTCGTGCGCAGTTGACGCTGGGTCGAGAGGTGTCGGACCATGGGACGAACTACACCATCCGCCAGTTCAAGGACGTCCCGTTCACACCGCTTGATCTCATCAACTGGAAGACGTTCTCGCTGGACGAGATGGCGTTCCTGTGGCTCTGCATCGAGAACAACAAGTCGCTCATCTTCGCCGGCGGGACGGCCTCCGGGAAGACGACGTCGCTGAACGCCGTCTCGCTTTTCATCCCCTCGAGTTCGAAGATCGTCTCAATCGAGGACACCCGCGAGGTCGAGTTGCCTCAGCGCAACTGGATCGCCTCGGTCACGCGGCCGTCGTTCTCCGAGGACGACAAGGGCGACGTCGACGAGTTCGACCTCCTGGAGGCCGCTCTCCGACAGCGCCCCGACTACATCGTCATGGGTGAGATCCGGGGTGAGGAGGGACGGACGCTCTTCCAGGTTATGTCGACCGGCCACACCACCTACACCACGTTCCACGCCGATTCGGTCGGTGAGGTACTCAAGCGCTTCACCACAGAACCGATCAACGTCTCGAAGACGATGTTCTCGGCGCTAGATCTCGTCTCCATCCAGACGTCGACGCGCGTCCACGGGCGGAAAGTCCGCCGGAACAAGTCGCTCACTGAGATCAACCACTACGACGCCGAGAACGACGAGATCAACGTCCAAGACGTCTACCAGTGGCAGGCCGAGACTGACGAGTTCCTCCACATGGGCGACTCGAACACGCTCGACGAGATCATGTTCGACCGCGGGTGGAACCGGGCGACGCTCGACGAGGAGCTGTTCCAGCGACAGGTCGTTCTCGCGTATCTCATCGTCGAGGGGTTGAACACGTACACGCAGGTCGCCGCCACGTTCCAGGCGTTCATCAACGACCCCGACACCATCCTCTCGTTGATGGCGACCGACGACCTCGAGCGGAGTCTCGAGGATCTCCGCGAGATGGAGTCGGTGCTCATCGACATCGACCCCGACAAGGAGGAGATGGTGCCGCGGCCGGAGCCGACCGACGAGATTCTCGCCGAGGCGAACGAGCTCCTTCGTCGGGCCGAAGAGGAGTTGTTCCCCGAGTACCGCGGTGTCGGCCAAGGGAGTGTGGCGGACGCACTCGCCGACCTGGAGTCGGCGACAGATCTCACGGACGTCGGTTCGCTCTCGTGGCCCGACGAGGACGTCCCGTCACTCGATGACGGAGACCGAACCCCCACACTCGGAGCGGGTGGCTCCCCCCCGAACGAACTCGACGGTGAGGAACCGACGGCCGCCCTCGACGGCGACGTCTCTCAGCCGGACGGTCTCGAGGGTGACGGCGGCGAGGTCGACGAGTCCGATGGATCCGGCGAGGGAGTGGACGACGATGAGGGCGTCGACGACACCGACAACGACGGAGTCGACGACACCACCGACGAGAAGTCGGCGTCGTCCGGCGGCTGGCAGTTCGGGGCCGACGAGACGGAGGACGAATGAGCCTCGACTCCAAGGGCGGCGTCGGGGTGAGTTCGGGGCTGCTGAGCGACGCGTTCTACCCGCTTTTCAGTCGCCTGTTCGACGCCGACGGCGAGTTCGTCGCCGACGTCGAAGAGAAACTGGCTCAGGCGCGGATGGCCGAGACGGTCGAACTGTACCTCTCGCGAGCGCTCGCCGTCGGGACGCTGACCGGTGGCGTGCTGTGGCTCGTCGGGACGCTGCTAGCCTATGCGGTCTTCTCGTTTGGGCTGCTCTCCGCCGAGTCACTGTCGCTCGGAGCACGCATCCCCAACCAGACGCTCTACGACCTCGTCGTCGCGGCGAAGGTGCCGGCAGCCATCGGCCTCGCCGGACTGGTGTTCGGGTCGATCGGGTTCGCACTCGGGTTCGGGTCGCTCGTCGCCATCCCCTACTCGAAGGCCAGTGCCCGTAAGCGCGAGATCAACATGCTGCTCTCGGACTCCGTCTCGTTCATGTACGCGCTGTCGGTAGGGGGACTCAACCAACTGGAGGTGCTGGAGTCGATGGCGAAAGCCGAAGACACCTACGGTGAGGTCGCAAAGGAGTTCCAGAGCATCGTCCAGGAGACGGAGTACTTCGGTGTCGACTACCGGACGGCCATCCGCAACCAGGCGATGGAGACGCCGAGTGACGAGCTCTCGCAGTTCCTCACCGACATGCTCTCGATCGTCAACTCCGGTGGCAACATGCAGCAGTTCCTCGACGACAAGAAGGACAAGTACATGCGGACGGCCAAACAGCAACAGGAGCTGACGCTGGAGACGCTGGAGCTGTTCGGCGAGATGTACATGACGCTCTCGCTGTTTCCCCTGCTTCTCATTATCATTCTCGTCATCATGAGTATGCTCGGCAATGCCGACGACGTGATGCTCTATGCGACGGTTTACGGGCTCATCCCCATCACGGGGGCGGGCTTTCTCGTCCTCGTTTCGACGGTCAAACAGGACGAGATCGGCGACGGCTATCTCAGCCCTGCCGACTCCAGCGCCCGTCTCGACGACAGCCGAAAAGAGGGGCTTCTCCACCTCGGGTTCGTCGAGAGCTTCGTCGGCGACCACGGCGTGTTCGACCGCATCAAATCCCGCGAGGGAACCTACAAGACGAAAGAGTTGTTGCGTCGCCCGCATCACTTCTTCCGCGACTTCCCGCTCTTTACGCTCTTTCTCACCGTCCCGGCCGCAGTCGTCCTAATCGGTCTCGCAGTCGCGACTGGGTCGGCTCCGACCACCTGGGACGGGATGGTCGACGCGCCCGTCTGGGGGACGTTCATCTGGGTGTACGTCCCCATGTACGTCGTCGCGATCCCGCTTGCCGTCTTCCACACGTGGAACGTCCGCTCGCGGACCGCCATCGTCGGGAAACTCTCGGACAACCTCCGCAAACTCTCGAGTGCGAACGATACGGGGCAGACGCTGCTCGAATCGATCAAGACCGTCTCGGACACCTCCTCGGGAAAACTCGCCGACGAGTTCGCCGTGATGCACGGAAAGGTCAACTACGGGATGAGCCTCAAGGAGGCGCTCGTTGAGTTCAACAACAAGTACCACATCCCGCGACTCGCCCGGACGGTCAAACTCATCACCAAGGCGCAGGAGGCCTCCAGCCAGATCACGGACGTGCTCAGTACGGCCGCACAGGCCTCCGAGAACCAAGACGACATCGACCGCGAGCGGAAGTCACGCACACGGATGCAGGTCGTGATCATCGTGATGACTTACCTCACGCTCCTGGCCGTGATGGCCATCTTGAAGACGCAGTTCCTCGACGTGATGGCCGGGTTGACCGATCAAGCGAGTTCCGGTGGCGGTGGGGGCGCGGGCGGCGGCAGCGGGATGGACTTCGGCGGCGGCGTCGACCCGAACCTCCTCTCCGTGTTGTTCTTCCACGCCGTCACACTGCAGGCGATCCTCTCGGGGTTCATATCGGGCTACCTCACGGACGCTGACATTGTCTCGGGCGTCAAGTTCGTCGTCGTCCTGCAGACCATCGCGTTGCTCGTGTGGATGGTGGTCGGATGAGCGCGCAATATCGACGTTCGAACACTTCGACCGACATCCGTGGGCAGACGACTATCGACTTCGGTATCGGAGCCGGTGTGTTTCTCATCGTTGTTGTATTCGTCTTCGCGTTCATTCCAACGATGATGGAGCCGTTCGAAGCGGGATCGCAGGAGGAGACGGTCGGTGCCGACCGGGTCGCCAATACCCTCGTCGGTGGACTGCTCAGTGAGTCCTCATCTCCGACGTTTCTCGACCCGACGTGTACAGCCGCGTTCTTCGATGGCTCCGACGGTGATACCGGCTGCAGCTTCGATGACGGTGCCTCGTTTCGAACCCAGCTCGGGGTCGACGACCACACCGACCTCGCGGTCAGCATCACTGGCGACGCTGACGCTGACGGCACCGCCGACACGCTCTGTCTCGACTCCAATGGCTTTGTCGTCGAGTCGACCCTGGACACCTGCGACACCGAGTTCGACCGACGCGTCGCCGACCCACCGACCGGAGACGGCTCCGTCGTGACTGCCCGTCGAACCGTTGCGATTGGTGGTGTCCGAGGGACGCTGTTCGTACGGATGTGGTGACATGGACGGAAAATTATCCACTACACATAGGGGTGACATGGACGGAAAATTATCCACTACACATAGGGGTGACATGGACGGAAAATTATCCACTACACATAGGGAGTTGTCGAGCGCGCGCGCGCAAGCTCACACGCTCGAAGCGGTAGTCGCGGGACTGATACTCGTCGCGAGCTTGGTGTTTGCCCTCCAGGTGACCGCTGTGACCCCATTGACGGCGAGCACATCTAGCCAACACATTGAGAATCAGCAGGCTGCGTCGTCGGAAGGAGCGCTCGAGATTGCGGCCGAGAGCGGCGCTCTCAAGCGCGCGGTGCTGTACTGGGACGACTCACAGGGTCGGTTCCACGACAGCGGCTTGCGAGAGTTCTATGTGAGCGACGGCCAGATAGAACAGTTCACCTTCGGCGAGTTGCTGGTCGAGGAGAACAGCGCTCGAGGCGTCGCCTTCAACGTCTACATCCACTACCAGCTTTCGGACGGGGGTGTCCGAAGCGAGCGATTCATCTATCGTGGAGAGCCGAGCGACAACGCCGTCTCTACCTCGCGGTGGGTTGCCATCTACGAGAGCGACGTGGTCTACGACGCGGACGAGCAACCGACTGGAACAACCGTCACTGGCTCAGCGCGCTTCTACGCATCGAATGTCGGGGACGACGAGCTCTACAACCTCGTCGAGGTGGAGGTGGTGACGTGGCGGATGTAACGGGCGGCGGGGATGCATCCGACCGCGGACAGCTGTTCCTCGTTGGGGGGCTCTCCCTGGCGGTGGTACTCGTCGTGCTCGCGGTGACGCTCAACTCCGCGATCTACACTGAAAACCTCGCCACACGTGGCAGTGATACCGCGAGCACCAACGCCGTCGTTCAGGCTCGAGAGGACGTCAAGCGCGGTGTCGGCGGTGTGATGGAACACGCCATCGACACCCACTCGGAGTCGTACGTCGACCAGCAGGCGGCCGCCAAGAGCGGTGTGGCTGATTTGCAAATCTTCAGCCGGCGGTACGCCGCTCGAAACGGCCGGCTCGTCGATCTCACGTACCAGTCGGACACAGGAGGCACTCGGATCGCACGCGAAAGCGACGGCGACTTTCAGGAGGGTGAAGAGGACAACAACGACCCGAACAACTGGAACGTTGCCAGCGATATATCGTCGATCCGTCAGTTCCGGATGGACGTGATTCAGTCAGATTTGAGTGACGATGAAACACTCTCAAATGTGTTTCATGTCACATTTAGTCCAACCAACGGTGACTCTGACTGGACCGTCTACGTCCATCGGTCGGACTCGGGGGACCAGACCGTCGTCACCGTCCACAATGGCGGCTCTCTGGTCGGGTCCTGTAGCTACGGCGACGACGGGAGTGGCCGGGCCGTCATCGACGTTACCGGCGCGACTGTTGGCGGGTCGTACTGTCCTCACCTTACGTTCTTCGACGAGTTCGACTCATCATACGATATCCAATACGGTAACGGTGGTGCTGCGCGCGGGACGTACGAGCTGACCGTCGACAAGACGAGCATCACCAACGAACCGTACGACGGGACGGACGCGCCGACGAAGAACCCCGCGCTCTACGACACGACAGTTCGGTTCTACTTTGAGTCCGAGCGGTTCGTCTACGAAACGGAGCTCCGGGTCGCACCGGGTGAGCCGAATGCGTGATCGACGTGCGGTGTCGACGGCGCTCGGCTACGTGCTGAATCTGGGCATCGCGACACTCATCGTCACCAGCCTCCTCTTCGCGGGCGGGAGCTACGTCGACAGCGAGCGCGAACAAACGATTCGGACCGAACTCGGTGTCGTCGGTCAGCAGCTCGCCGGCGACATCGAGACGGTCGACCGACTCGGGCGGTCCACCGACGGCGACGACAACCAGACCGTGCTGCGCCGCATGCTCCCCTCGCGGGTCGTCGACGTCTCGTACTCGGTGACGGTCGACGACGGCAGCGGTGACCCATATCTTGAACTCTCGACGACAAACCCCGACGTGACGGTTCGCGTTGAGTTAGCCACGATGACGCCCGTTGCTGTCGGGACGGTCCGCGGCGGCAGCATCCGAGTCGTGTACGACTCGAAGGGTACCGAAGTCCCGGACGACGACGAGGTGGTGGTTACCGATGACTGATCGAGCCGTGAGCGACGTGCTCGGCTTCGTTCTCATTTTCTCGCTGATCACACTGACCGTAGGCGTCGTCACAGTCGTCGGCTTCGGTGGACTTGAGGACACTCGTGATTTCGAACGCGTTAACAACGCAGAGCGGGCGTTCGACATTCTCGCGGACAACCTCGACGATATCCATACCCACCGCGCCCCCTCTCGCTCAACCGAGCTAAAACTGGCTGATGCAACGCTGAGGCGGGGCGAGACCACGACCATGCGAGCGACCATCGAAAACGCACAATCGCCGAGTCCGCGGTTCAGCGTCGACACCGACCCCATCGTCTACGATGCCGACACCGGGACACGCATTGTCTACGAGGCGGGCGCGGTCTTCTGGGAGAACGGGGAGGGTGCAGTGATGCTCCGCGAACCGGACATGAGGTTCCGGAAGAACGGTGGAGATACGACGGCCATCGTGCCGTTCATCCAACTCCGGATTGAACGAGGGTCGAGCGTCGGCGGATCGGCGACGGTTCTCGTACGAGGAGAACACGTCATCTCGGAGGTGCTGGTCGACGACCTCGATGGTGACGGAACTGTCGATACGGACGCGGACACCAACGGCGCGGCCACCGACCTCGACAGCGACGGTGACAAGGAGTATGACGTTCGCCTCTCCGTGCAGACGACGTCGAAACGGGCGGAACTTTGGGACCAGTATCTCGACGCGCAACTGGAACCGATGACGGGCGATGCCGACAGCTGTACGGTCTCCGGTGGCACCGTCGAATGTCAGTTCGTCGCGGACCACCTCTACGTTACAGCTACGCGAATCGACGTCAGCTTCGAGAACTGAACTCCTGTCGGATGACGCCTGGCTAGTTGAACCGCACTTCGATGCCGTTCTCGGTCACGTGAAGGTAAGTGACGAACTTGCTCGACCCATCGTAGTCGATCGTCCCCGAGGATGCGGCCTCGTTGACGGTGTCGGAGTTCTTGTCGTCGACTGTCAGGTCTATCGAGGGTCCCATCAGTCCGAAGTAGTGATTTAATAGTCTGTCGATGGTTTCTGTCTCACCCGAACTGTACGTCTTCGGCTCCCAGCCGACGTTGCTCTGGTGTTCGTCGAACGTCGGTGAATCGGTAGAATCGGCCAAGTTCCCGTTCGGATTGAAGTGGTTGAGTTGACTGTTGGAGAGCGATCCATAAACGAGTGCGGGATCACCACTTTCGACGTCGTCGTAGATGTCGTCGCCATCCTCGTCGTCAACGAACGACGCGTCGAGTTTGACGTTCCCGTCAGCGTCACAGGAGCCGACGTAGGCGTCGTCGTCGTACCATCCGTGGTACGTGTCTCCACCGTCGTCGGAGTAATAGACGCTGAGTGAAGCGACGACCGGGTCGTCACAGTCCTTTCTACCTCCGTTCTGTCGAAGGTATATCTCAAACTGCTGGTCGCCGCTCTCGGCATACCACGACCACATGAGGTTCGAGAAATCGGCGCTGTCGGTGTCGTCCGGACGGAGAGTGACACCGAACTCCTTGAGCGAGTGGTCCCCTTCCAGCCCACGGACCGACACCGACCCCCCGTCGCCAGGAACGACGAATCCACCTTTTTGACCCGTTGTCACGAGTTCCACCCTGACCGTCTCGGTCACATCGTCGTACTCCACGTCGCCGTCGGTTCGTTGCTCGAAGTAGTCTCCCCACGCGCGGTAGTAACGACTCTGGACGGTGATGTGGATCGCACCTTCCTCGGTCGGGTTGCTGAACGAATCGCCGTCTGGGTCCGGATAGTTGTCACCCGAGTTAGGGAATACCTTGTTCCCGCTCATCGAACGCGTGATTACCGCGGTCGGAGAGCCGCTCCCACTCGTTCCGTCGGTGACGCGAATCACGGGGAGCGTCAGCGTCGCACCTCGGTAATGAAACTCCGGCGGAGACAGCATCGTACTGCCGGTCCCGTCGCCGCGTTGCCAGACACCGCCGCCTTGGTATGCGATAGTCGTCTCGCCGTTGACGTAGGTCACGGTTCCTAGCGGTTCCTCGTAGATCGTGTGGTCGTTGTCCCCTGACCCATCGTCAACGGAATTGTCGTCGGCGTCAGTACTGGTGTAATCCGCATGCGTGATGGTGATATGTCCCTCGTTTGGGTCAGTTCGATAGGCTCCCTCATATCCGCCGAAATCGACCGACCGAACGTTGGAGTCACCCAGAGCGACGGTCGCGGCATTGGCATCGAACAGCGTCATACTGTGACCTGCCCGTTCGTCCTGCGACTGCGTCTGGACGCTGTCGATGGCCGACGAACCGAATGCGACAACGAGGGTGGTGCTCATAACGACGAGCGCCAGCAACAGGACGACACCGATCGTCTCCGCTTGTCCGCGTCGGTCACATTTCAGGCTCTCCGACCGAGACGCTCGGGTCCCGGTATTATTCATTGCTTACCAGAATGTCTTGTAAGTATAAAAATTCAGCCCAACTATAAGCAGTTACCACGACGACAGTTCACCCTCAAAGCTAGTTTGACGAAGTATATTTAATCCTATATCTAATAGATAAAATAAACTTCAGAGAAATTTGAAACCACCGTCGCGAGCGATAGAGAACCATAGACCCGCCCAGAGTCCGCGAGCGAAGCGAGTGGAACTCAGGCGAGATCACTGAATGAGTCAAGCGAAGCGAGACGAAGAGAAGTGGACTCGCCGGGATTTGAACCCGGGGCCTCTCCCATGCCAAGGGAGTGATCTACCCCTGATCTACGAGCCCTCGAACGCATCCACATCTTCTGTGGTTCCCTTAATAAGGGCTTCGACTTCCGGAGTCGAGGGAGAAACGCTGTCACGGATCGAACCCCCGACTGCACGCCGATATACACACCTAACTATTCGCCGGCTGACGACCGAACGATGTCCTACGCACTCCGCGAGAGCCTCCCGACACCGAAAGAGTTCGTCGCCCTTCGCGAGGCTGCGGGAATGACGCCACGGACGCTCGAAGCCGCCGAACGCGGGCTCCCGAACAGCTGCTACGGTGTCACCGTCGTCCACGACGGCGACGTCGTCGGCATGGGGCGCATCGTCGGCGACGGTGCGACCGTCCTCCAACTCACCGACATCGCCGTCCACCCCGACCACCAAGGACGAGGACTCGGTACCGAGATCACGCAGGTCCTCGTCGACTGGCTCCACCAGAACGCCCCGTCGTCGGCGTACGTGAACCTCCTGGCCGACGTCGACGGGTTCTACGAGCGGTTCGGATTCGAACCGACCGCGCCCGCCTCGAAGGGGATGTCTCTCCGTATCGAGTGACCTGTCGGTCTCCCGACTGCGGTCGAACCCATCTTCGAACCGGAGAATGCTACGATTTAATTGGGCCGACGACAACTTCGAACTATGAGCGAAGAATCTGGGCGCCGGAACCTTCGCATGCCCGACGATGACGAGCTGTTCGCCGTCGTAACCAATATGCAGGGCCACGGCCGCGTCACGCTCCGCTGCAACGACGGGAAAGAACGAATGGGTCGGATCCCCGGCCGGATGCGCAAACGGATCTGGATCCGCGAGGACGACATCGTCCTCTGCGAGCCGTGGGACTGGCAGGACGAGAAAGCCGACGTCACGTGGCGCTACGAGAAGTCCGAGGCCGACCAGCTCCGCCGCGAAGGTCACATCAACGTCTGAACGATCGAGTCACGACGTGTTCTCTCCGATACGCCGTTCCCGAGCGGCGGCGCTGGGTGTAACAGCGGTGGTCGTTCAGAAGTCGTGGTGCTTCCGGTGTGCTTCGAAGTACAACCGGTGGGGAAGCACATCAGGATTATCGGGAAACACGAGTGTCTCGCCCTCTAACTGTTTGAACTCGTAGTAGCCCTCTCGTTCGGGGACGTCTTTGACTAGCAGTTCGTAGTCGTCGCTGACTGCGAGCCAGCCGTTGTCGAACGCCCAGTGGTGGAGTTTGCACAGCGCGAGTCCGTTCCTCGGGTCGTCGGCACCGTTCTCCGACCGAGGATAGATGTGCGCCGCCTCGACTTCGGGAGTACCGTCCGGTGTTTCTCTGCTCTCGCCACAGACGGCACACGTCTCGTCGTAGTTCTCCTTGACGAGTCCCGCAAACGCACTGTCTCGAACTCGCCGCTGGTGGTCGGTGAACTCCGTCGCCTCCGCTGTGAGTTCCGGTGGAGAATTGAGCTGGGTTTCTAGTCGTTCTTGCTCTACTCGGCTGTCCTCGTCTTCTGTAACACCTGTTTCGGGGTCTCGGTGTTCCATCGTGAACACGAGAATCTCTCGACTGTTTCGTCGTCGCGACTCCCACCCGAGCACGTCGACGAGTCCCTGATACTCCCATCCAGCGAGGTCTGACTGCTGGTAGAAGAAATGAATCGGAAAGTCACTGTCGACGGCGTCGACGAGAACCGAGTTCCCCGGCGACGTCTCACTTTGATCGCCGCGGAGTCCCTCGCCGACGTACTCGAAGCGCCCCTGTGTGACCGAATCGTTGTACGGGCCGTCCTCGTTGGCGAACAGCAGCACGTACCGTTCGTCTTGGTCACTCCGTCGCGGATTGATTCCCGAGATCTGGTAGCCGAACCCAGTGTCGAACATCTCCTCGATCTCGTCCTGTGTGTAGCGAGTACCGACCACGAGACTCGCTGGAGACGTCTGCATCGTTGTCTCGTTGCTCTCTCACCTGTCTTATGATTCTTGTGTAGTTGACTATCTTCGTCGCAGACACTGTGTGGACTCGCCGGGAGTTCCGCGAGCGAAGCGAGTGGGACTCAAATCCCGTCTCGTGTCAGAGTTACAGTCGCTCGCTGTCACGAGCGACAGAGAATCAAAAGGACTCGCCGGGACTCCCGCGAGCGAACGCAGTGAGCGAGGGGGAGTTAGGCGAGGCCACTGAACGAGTCGAGCGCAGCGAGACGAAGTGAAGTGGACTCGCCGGGATTTGAACCCGGGGCCTCTCCCATGCCAAGGGAGTGATCTACCCCTGATCTACGAGCCCGCACCGTCTCTTAGCCCGAGGTGCCTAAAGGCCGCTTCGGTTTTCGCCTCGCTGAAGTCGAAACGGTTTAATCCGAGACGCGAGGATGTAAAGACGGGAACAGCACGGCCGTAACTCTGACTCGCCTGTGTTTGCAGGCTTGGGATTACGGAGGTGCGCCGAGAGCCGTTCGTAGCGGCTCTGGGACACGCTTTCTGCGGTCTGTGCGTTCCAACTCACAACAATGGCACGAATGCACACCCGCCGCCGTGGCTCGTCCGCTTCGGACAAGCCGGTGGCAGACGAAGCCCCCGAGTGGAGTGACGTCGACGCCGACGCCGTCGAAGCGCGCGTCGTCGAACTGGCAGAGCAGGGTCACGACCCCGCTCAGATCGGTCTGAAGCTTCGCGACGAAGGCGTGAAGGGCACGCCCGTCCCGAACGTGAAGCTCGTCACCGACAAGAGCGTCACCGACATCCTCGAAGACAACGACGCCGCACCCGAGATTCCGGAGGACCTCCGGAACCTCATGGAGCGCGCGATCCGCCTGCGCCGACACGTCGAGGCGAACCAGCAGGACGCGCAGAACAAGCGCGCACTCCAGAACACGGAGTCGAAGATCCGACGGCTCGTCGACTACTACCAGGGCGACAAGCTCGACGACGACTTCAAATACAGCTACGAGAACGCCGTCGAGCTTCTCGAGTAAGCACAGTTCATGTCGACCGCGCGCTCCACAGCCGAGGACGCCCCCGCCGCCGACGTCGCCGCGGCGCTCCGCGAGACCCCGTTCGTCCGGGTCGTCGCGAGCGCGGACGGTGACTCGCTGGCAGCCAGTGGCATCCTCGCCGCCGCCTGTCGGAGCGTCGGAACCGCCTTCCACGTCAGAACGACAGCCGCTCTCGCAGCCGACACCGAAGTCGCCGCCGCCGACGGACTCGCCGTCGCCGTCGGCCTGACCGGTGGCGACGTCGCACTCGTCGGTGCGAATCGTCCAGCGAGCGTGACCGCCTTCGAGGTCGCCCGGGAACTCGGCGTCGAACCCGACCCGATTCTCGGCCTCGCGGGCGTCGTCGCCGCCGAATCGACCGTCGGAGCAGACGGCAGCGGCACGATGCTCGACGCGGCCGAGCGCCGCGGGGCGGTCGAACGCCGACCGGGACTCGCGGTGCCGACCGCCGACGTCAGCGACGGCATCGCCCACTCGACGCTCGTTCACACGCCCAGTTCGGGCGAGGTCGAACGCGTCCGGGCGATGCTCGCGGAGATGGACCTCCCGGCCGAACTCGACGAGGAGGCCCACCGCCGACTCGCCTCCGTCGTCGCCATCGACGCGACGGCCGACGAGGCGACCGCTCGGGCCGCCGAGGCAGTCGAACGGGCACTCCGCCCGTACGCGACACCCGACGGGACGTTCGAGACGGTCGGTGGCTACGCCGACGTGCTCGACGCCGTCGCGCGCGAACAGCCCGGAACCGGCGTAGCGCTCGCACTCGGCCACGGCGACGTGGCGCGGGCCGCCGCACTCGACGCGTGGCGCGCGCACGCCGTCGCCGCTCACCGACTCCTTCGGGAGGCGACGACCGGCCGGTACGACGGCGTGTTCGTCGCTCGCGTCGACGCCGACGCGGAGTCGGCGACGGCGTTGCCGACGGTCGCACGACTGCTCCGGGACTTCCGCTCGCCGGAACCCGTCGCACTCGTCGTCACCGACGGAGTCGACGACGAGGGTCGTGCGGCCGCCGCGAGCGTCGAAGACCGGGACCTCGGCACCGCGATGGCCGAGGCGGCAGCGTCGTTCGAAGGGACGGGACGCGGCACCGACACGCGTGGCGAAGCGCGGTTCGACACAGAGACCGACACGACCGAGTTCATCACGGCGGTTCGGGAGGCGCTGGCGCGATGAGACGGGCACGACTCGAGACGGAACACGAGCACGCCCGTCTCCTCGCCGAGGCGGTGACTCCGGACAACACCGACTCGATGACGACGACGGTGGAGGGCGACTCCGTCGTCACGGTCATCGAGCGGGAGACGACCGGCGGCCTGCAGGCCACGGTCGACGACTACGTGGTGAACCTGACCGTCGCAGAGACGGTCGCAGACAACGCAACACGACACAGCAACTCATGAGCGAACGATCAGTATCCAAGCAGAAGAAAGGCAAGCGATGGTACAGCATTCTCGCGCCCGAGCAGTTCGACCGGGCCGAGCTCGGCGAGACCTTCGCCGACGAAGTCGAACAGATCAACGGCCGCACGATCGAGGTCACCCTCGGTGAACTCACGGGCGACGCCGGCGCAAACAACACGAAGCTCACGTTCAAGATCACGGACGTCGGCAGCGACTCGGCGTACACCGAGTTCGTCAAGCACGAACTGACCCGTGACTACCTGCGCAGCCTCGTGCGCCGCGGCGCGTCGAAGATCGACGTGAACGTCACCGTCCTGACGAAGGACGACTACCGCGTGCAGGTTCAGCCCGTCGCCCTCACGACGAAGAAGGCCGACAACAGCCAGGAGAAGGCCATCCGCAAGGTCATGATCGACCTCGTCGAAGAGGCCGCAGAGGACCACACCTTCGAGGAACTCGTCGATAGCGTCGTCGAAGGTCGACTCTCGTCGGCCATCTACGGCGAGGCCAAGACGATCTACCCGCTGCGCCGCGTCGAGATCCAGAAGCTCGACCTCGAAGCCCGACCCGAAGAGGTCGCCGCCGAGGAAGAGGCCGCAGTCGACGTCGACGAGGAAGACGTCGCGGTCGACGAAGCCGCAGAAGAGTAACGCCGTCGCGGTCGACTCTCGACACCGACTCTCCGACTTTTTCGCTACTCCTCGACGACGATAGTGCCGACCATCCCACCCTGCTCGTGGGGGATGCAGACATACTCGTACTCGCCGGGGACCTCGAAGGTGTAGCTGTAGCTCTCGCCGCTCGTGATCCCGCCGTTACCGTTCTTCCACGCCGCTCGTGCGGCCGCCTCGTCCTCGTAGCCACCGCTCGCGAAGTACGCCGCCTCCTCGGGGATGGCGTTCCCGTAGGCGGTGACAGTGTGGAGTCGAGTGCTCCCGTTGTACCAGGTGACGGTGTCGCCGACCTCGGCAGTGAACTCGAAGGGGTCGAAGGCGGTCGCGCGCATCAGTACGTCGCCCTCGGACCCGCCGACGCTCGCACAGCCGGCGACGGCCGTCAGTCCGGCCGTCCCGACGCTCGCGAGAAACGCCCTGCGTTGCATATCGGACCTTCGGGACGCGACGGATAAATGCGGCGTGGTTCGCCCGTCGAAACGGTCTCATCCCCGTCCGTCTGTCGGCGTCCGTTCCGGCGGCAGGGATATAAACACGTAAACCGGTCCTATCCGACTGCCGAGACATGAAACCGCGGTTCGTCGGCCACTTCGGAGTCGCCGACTACGTCACCGTCAGCAACGCGGCGCTCGGCTTCCTCGCCGCCGTCGCCGCGCTGGTGGATCCGACGCTCGCGGCCCGCGTCGTCCTCCTCGGTGCCGTCGCCGACGGTCTCGACGGCGTCCTCGCCCGGCAGTTCGGCGGCTCCGAGGCGGGACCGTATCTCGACTCGCTGGCCGACGTCGCCTCCTTCTGTGTCGCTCCCGCGGTGCTCGTCGTGAGCGTCGTCCAGGCGACCTGGGGGTTCGACCCGCTCCGGTCGTGGGCCGCCGCCGGACTCTGTGCGCTGTTCGTCGCGATGGGGGTCACTCGACTCGGCCTCTACACCGCCTACGACAGCAAGTCGGACTCGACGGAGGGGGTGCCGACGACGCTCGCGGCGACGATCCTCTCGGCGGGAGTGCTCGCCGGGTTCGCCGACCCGGTCGTCCTCGTCCCGCTCGTCGGCGTGCTCTCGGTGATGATGGTGACGACGATCAACTATCCGGACCTCCACTGGCAGGACGCGCTCGTGATGGGCGTCGTCCAGGCGCTGGCGATTCTCCTCACGGGGTACCCCGGCGAAGTGTTCGCTTTCGGCCTGCTGTTCTTGGCGTTGGCGTATCTCTTCCTCGGGCCGCGGTTCTACTGGCGGAAGTAACTCACAGAAGTTCAAGGAGGAAGCCCACGGCTTTAGCCGTGGGAGGAATCCGACAGTCCCTTGAAATCCACCGCCGATTGCACGGCTGGTTTCGCTACCCCGAGGAGCCAAGTGTCAATGGTTCCATGTCTGTGATACACTCCCAGTCAGCCAAACGTGTTGACTGTGGAGGGGCGTCCGTAGGTACGCCCTGAAATCGGGGACGAATGACACCAAACCGCTCTCGTCGGATTACCCGACGATGAAGTTCGGGGAGTCCACCGATAATTAAAGTGGTGTGAGGCAGATTCGGACGGCGACCACGGGTCGGAAAACCACGCAGGAAACCCCTCCGTGTGACCGACCTTCTGTCGTGCAACCCGCCGACGACACTCATTGAAGCGTGGGCCGAAACCCCGTGCGGGGGAAAGCCTACGACTGAAGTCGTGGGTAACTTACATCCCCATGTCGGCGGCGTCGTCGGGGATCGGCAGGTCGTGGACGTCGACGCCGAGCAGCTCGGCGGCGTGGTCCAGCGCCATCTCGAACCCGTAGTAGCGCTCGAGTTCGTCGCCGTCGACGGTGGGCCGCACTTTCAACATGGCGTACCCCTCGACGTTCTGGGCGACGACTGCCGTCCGTCCGTCGCGATCGAACGTCAGCAGTCGCTCGCCGTCCCTCTCGTCGTAGCGGGCGGTAATCCCGTTCGCAGTGGTCGCTGCGGTAGCTTCGGGCATAGCAGTCGCTTCGGAACGGGGACAGTCGAAGCTATCGATTGTAATGAAGTATGAATGCGGACGGGACGGGGTTGCCCGGCGTTCCGAGCACGGGTAATCCCGGTTGCCTCCTCCACCCCGCGACCCTACGAGCGACGCACGTCCGGCGGTGGGCTGCTCGCTTCCGCGCCTGACCCAGTGCCACCGACGAACGACGAGTCGACGTCCCTGCGGACGTGTTTCGTCGAGCCGCTGTCCCCGCAGGACGAGGTTTCTACGTTGGCTTGTGGGGCCCGTGCCGGTCAGACCGGACGCGCCCGTCGTTCGGTCCCCGCTAAAGACTCTATTGCGGGAAGTGAGCAGGGCCTAACTGCCCGACCTAGTCCACTTCATCGTAGCCGCCGGCCTCATAAGGGCCTTTCGACTTCGCCCCGAACGTCGGGGGACGACGGGACTGTCTCTGTACCTCTTCGGGCGCTCCTCACCGCCAGAGGACGCCGCGAGCGTAGCCAGCGGCGGCGAGGGGGACGAGCGCAGCGAGTGCGACGACGACCCAGCGGTGGTTCGCGACCCACGCGGCCGACGGCGGGAAGCTGAACAGGACGGTCGGGTCGACCGAGACCGCCCAGAGGACCGCGAGCGCGAAGGTGACGACGCCGAGAACGAGCGCGATGCCGGCGACGAGATCCGGCTCCGCCGTCCCGCGCGTCCCCGAGAGCAACACGACGATGGTGAGAAGCGACATGAAGACGATGCCGCCGCTGCCGACGGGACCCGAGGCGTAGTACGCCCCGAGCGTCGGCCCCGCGTCGGTGATTGCGACGTACGGTACGCCGAGCGCGACGAGCAGTGCGACGCAGGCACCGACCCCGACGGTCGGTGCAACGTCTTCCAGGTCCATGTGTCCAGTCCGAACGGTCGGAAGATAAAGAGTCCGAGACAGGTCTCGGTTGTCAGAGGGGAAAACTGTAAAGCGTTCCGTTGCGCGGGTCCCGTATGGAACGCGTAGCAATCATTGGCGCGTCGATGACCCAGTTCGGGCAACGCGACGCGTGGATCCGCGAACTGCTCGCGCAGGCTGGACAGGAGTGTCTCGACGACGCTGGTGTCTCGCCCGACGCGATCGACCACCTCTACGTCTCGAACATGGCCAGCGGCGAGTTCGAGGGGCAGACGGGCGTGCCGAACGCCCTCGCCCACGACCTCGCAGCGATGCCCGCGTACACGGCCCGCATCGACCAGACCTCGTCCTCGGGTGGCGCGGGCGTCTACGCCGCCTGGCAGTCGGTCGCCAGCGGCGCCAGCGAGATGACGATGCTCGTCGGGGGCGAGAAGATGACTCACCGGACGACCGCGGAGTCGACGGACGTCATCGCCTCCCTGACCCACCCCGTCGAGTACAAACAGGGCGTGACGCTCCCGAGTTTCGCCGGCCTCACGGCACGACTCTATCTGCACACCTACGACGCCCCGCGAGAGAGCCTCGGGAAGGTCGCCGTCAAGAACCACAAGAACGGCGTCGACAACCCCCACGCGCAGTTCCAGAAGGAGGTCGACCTCGAGACGGTGCTCGACTCACCCATCGTCGCCGACCCGCTTCGCCTCTACGACTTCTGTCCCATCACGGACGGGAGCGCAGCACTCATGTTCTGTCCCGAGTCCGTCGCTCGCGAGTACACCGACGACTACGCCGTCGTCTCCGGCATCGGCGGCGCGACCGACACCCACGTCGTCCACGAGCGCTCGGACCCGACGACGATGGGCGGCGTCGTCAACTCCAGCGAGATCGCCTACGAGATGGCCGACCTCGGCCCCGACGACGTCGACGTCGCCGAACTCCACGACATGTTCACCATCCTCGAGTTCCTCCAGTCGGAGGACCTCGGCTTCTTCGAGAAAGGCGAAGGCTGGAAGGCGGTCGAAGAGGGCGTCACCGACCGCGACGGCGAACTCCCCATCAACACCTCCGGCGGGCTGAAGTCGAAAGGTCACCCGCTCGGTGCGTCGGGCGTCGCACAGGTGTACGAGATCTACAAACAGGTGCTCGGTGACGCCGGTCCACGGCAGGTCGACGCTGACGTCGGCCTCGCCTGCAACGTCGGCGGCTTCGGGAACTGTGTCACGACCACTATCTTGGAGGGCAACTGATGAGCGACGAATCACCCATGGAGGCGTACCGCTACCCCGACGGGAGCATCACCTACCCCGGTCACCCGATCGGTCCCGACGGCGAGGAGTCCGTCGGCACCGTCGACCTCAGCGAGTACACCGCGGAGGTCGTCACGTGGACGACGTCGACGGCGACGCCGCCGGGCGTCCGCCAGCCGAACACGCTCGCCATCGTCGAGTTCGACGTCGACGGCGAACCCGTCCGCGCGCTCGGCCAGATGACGACCGACGAGGTCGACATCGGCGACGAAGTGAAACCCGTCTACTGCGAGGAACTCCGCGAACCCGGTGCCGGCATCCGGGAGCCGGAGAGCCAGGAGTGGGACGGGTACCGATTCGAGCCGACCCAGTAGGCGCGTTTCATCGCGCCGACGTGGGGTCGTGTCGGAGGTTTGAACCAGTCCAGTAGCGCGCTCCGTCGCGCGGAAACTGGTTCAGAACGAAGGTTCGAGCCGACCCAGTAGGCGCGTTTCATCGCGCCGACGTGGGGTCGTGTCGGTGGTCCGTACCGACCTGCTCACAGATTCGTCCGATGGAGTCGATTCGAAGAGTGACTTTGCTCGTGTTACGACGTCGAAAACGGCACGAAGTGACGCTCAGTGGTCGTCTCGGCGTTGGTCGTCGTCGACGTCGTCCAGCTCGTCTTTGATCGACTGGAGTTCGGACTCGACGTCGATCTCGTCGTCGACGGACACCGGTTCGTCCGTCTCGACGTCCTGCCCGCCGTCGGGTTCCTCGTCGACGGCGATCTCGACGGGGCCGGAGCGTCCGCTGCGGTCGCTCCGCTGTGACGACCCGCCGCGGCTCCCCGCCCGGGAACGACTGCGCGAACGACTCCGCGACCGCGTACGCGACCCGGAGCGACTCTCCTCGATGCGACGCTCGATCTCGTCGGTCAGGCTCCGAGCGTCTTCGACGATGTTCCGCGACTCGGGGTCGTCCGGGAGGTCCGCCTCGGTGAGCGCGCGCTGGAGTTCCGAGAGCGCACGGTCGAGACCGTCGACGGCGTCGTCGCGGGCGGTCCGGACGCGGCGGCGCGTCTCGTCGCTCCCCTCCCGGAGCGTCCCCTCGGGGTTGGCCAGGCGGAGGAGTTTCTGGAGCAGTTCGAGCGCGCGGATGTTCACCTCGAGGATCGTGATGACCGTCGGAATGGTGTACTCGTCTGTGAACCGGAGAATCTCGCTCGGTGTCGGCGGTCGGAACGTCCGGCGGGCCTCGGGACGTCGCTGCAGTTCGTCCCGGAGGTCGCCGAGCGTCAGTTCGAGGTCGTCGAGCAGGTCGACGAGGTCGTCGTCACGGGAACTCATACCCGGCCGTTCGACGGGCACAGGCAAAAGGGTTGGTCGCGCTCGGGCCCTTACTCGAACCCGCGGCGATACTGCACCGGGAGGTCGACGTCGGCACCGAGTTCCTGTGCCGCGTGGAGCGTGAAGTACGGGTCACGCAGATGTTCGCGGCCGACGACGGCGAGGTCGGCGCGACCGTTGCGGATCAGTTGGTCGGCCTGTTCGGCCTCGGTGATGCCGCCGACCGCGCCGACGGCCAACTCCGTGTTCTCCTTGATCGTCTCGGCGTAGGGGATCTGATAGCCCGGTCCCGCGTTCGGTATCTGCTGGTCGGGGTGGATCCCGCCCGCGCTGACGTCGACGAGATCAGCGCCCGCCTCCGCGAGCAGTGGCGCGAGGCGGACCGACTGGTCGATATCCCACGACTCCCGGTCCGGGAGCCAGTCGGTCGCGGAGATGCGGACGAAGACGGGTTTGTCGTCGGGCCAGACCTCACGGACGGCCGCCGTCACCTCGCGGACGAGTCGAGTGCGGTTCTCGAAGCTGCCGCCGTACTCGTCGTCGCGGTCGTTGGTGACCGGCGAGAGGAACTCGTGGAGCAGATAGCCGTGGGCGGCGTGGACTTCCGCGATCTCGAAGCCGGCGTCGTCGGCGCGCTGCGCCGCTTTCACGAACGCCTGTGTGACCTCCTCGACGTCCTCTGCCGTCATCGCACGCTGTGCCGGTGAGTCGCCGTCGTAGGGATACGGCTCTGCCGACGGCGCGACCGTCTCCCAGCCGCCGTCGTCCGTAGCGAGCGGTCTGCTCCCCTCCCACGGTCGACTTTTCGACGCCTTCCGACCGGCGTGAGCGAGTTGGATTGCCGGAACGCTCCCCTGCGAGCGGACGAACTCCGCGACCGGTGCGAGCGCGTCGGCGTGCTCCTGGCTCCAGATGCCGAGGTCGTGCGGCGAGATGCGACCGCGTGCTTCGACCGCCGTCGCCTCCGTCATGACGACGCCCGCCCCGCCGACCGCGCGACTGCCGAGGTGGACGAGATGCCAGTCGGTGGCGACGCCGTCTGCCGTCGAGTACTGACACATCGGTGATACCATCACTCGATTCGGGACAGTCGTCTCTCGAAGCGACAGCGGACTGAAAAGCGACTCTGTCATCGTCGGTCGTTGGTGGCGACGGCTGAAACCCCTGTTGACACCGGAGAAGGAGACCCCCACTCGCTCGGAAGCGAGTCACTATCGTCCCCGCAACACTTATTATCTAAGGTGACAATCATAAGAAAGTAATGGGGAGCGCTGGTGATAGGAACGACTCGTTCGCTCGGTCACTGCAGGGACTCAAACGGCGCGGGAGCAACCTCCTCGTCGTCGGGTCGCCCGCAGAGCAGGCCCGAGACGCAGCGACCCGTCGACTCCTCGGGGATGGAGTGACCGAGACGCGTCGTCGGTTGTTCGTCTTCACCGACGCAACCCACGCAGACGCCAGAATCGGACACGGTGCCATCGGTCCCGAGACCGTTCGAGTCGTCGACCGAACGACACAGACGAGAACCACGGCTGCCGCCGCCCCGTCGGCGTCGACGCCCGATCGGATCGCGCGGCGGCAACTGGAGACGACACGACTGGGTTCGCTGGCGTGGGCGATCCAAGAGGAGATCGAGACGTTCGAACGCCACGCTGGGGGACTGTCGAGCGGCGAACTCCGCCTCTGTTTCGACTCGCTCGCTCCGCTGCTCTCGGAGCACGACGTCACGGCAGTACGCCGGTTCGTCCAGACCGTCGGCAACCGCGTCCGTGCGTCGAATGGGATGGCACACTACCACCTCCCGCTGTCGCGCTCCGAACCCACCGTCGAGACGCTCGCACCCCTCTTCGACGCCGTCATCCAACTGCGCGTCCGCGACGGCCTTCCCGAACACCGCTGGACGCTCCGAGACGGCGAACTCGAGAGTTCGTGGATACCGCTCTGAGACCGTCGACGCCGTTCCGACCGACGCCCGAACTCGTTTTAGGGCAACCAAAACGTATTTGTCTTTAGGTTCGCCTAACTTCGTGCATGGAAGTCACCGACGGCCGTGACGGCGCCGAGCAGTTGGCCGACACCGACATCGACCCCTCACGAGCAACGATCTCCGTCCACCAGTCGTCTCCGGACCGATTCGTCTTCACCGAGGAGAACAACACCGACGGATGGATCGCGACGGATCTCGCAGTCGACCTCGAGCGGTAGTTCTACGCAACCCCTCCGGCGTCAGCGCAAAAACCGAGTAGCGGGCTGTCGCGGACTCGTCTTCTCGGTCGTCTCCGATCAGTGAGTCGCTTCTTCGAGCACGAGCGTGTCGTCTTCGAGGTAGTGCTCGATGTGGTGGGCGTACTCCTCGAGTTCGACGAGGTGGAGACGGAGCATCTCGGCGGTGGCGTGGTCGCCGAGGTTCGTCGCCAGTTCGATATGTTCGCGGACGGTCTCGATGATGTCGCCGTAGATCTCCATGTCGTTCGACAGCGACGTCCGGACGTCGTAGACGTCGTTGTCCTCGGGCGAGACGGGTGCCGCCTCCTGGAGGTCTTTCATCCCCGAGATGGGGACGCCGCCGAGCGCCTGGACGCGCTCGGCGAGTTCGTCTGCCGCCTCTTCTGCCTCGTCGGCGGCCTCGCCGAGGAACTCGTGGACCTCGAGGAACTCCGCACCCTCGACGTTCCAGTGGTGCTTCTTGAGCTGGTGGTACAGCACGTACGTCGCCGCGAGATCCGTGTTCAGCGCGTCGACGAGCTGTTCGGCCTTCTCCTGGTCGAGTCGGAGCGCCGGACTCGCCTCGACTGTACCCGCCTTCTGCTGGACGTTCTTCTGGGTGCTCATTACACTCCCCCCTTGGTGCGCGAGCCACATAAACGTTGACGCTGGGGAAACCAATCTTTGGTTTACCTAAACCATTCTTCTCGATTGGCGACAGCAGTGTCACGTGCCAGTGTATCACGTGTTTTCGATGCGCACGGACGGACCGACAACTACCGACGAGTTGTCGACCGACGTCGCCGTCGGCGCTCGAACTACTCGATCCGCTCGTCGAAGATCGGGATGAACGCCCGCTGTTCGGCGAGCACCGCCGGGTCGAGCGTGGCGACGAGGTCACGCTCGTCCCGGTTCAACGCGGCGGCGACAGCCCCGTCGGGTCGGACGACCATCGACCGCCCGGCGTACTCTGCGGGTGGCGTCTCCGTCGTCCGATGGGGACCGGTTCGTCCCGCGCCGACGACCCACCGGACGCCGTCGAGCGCCCGCGCCCGGAGGAGGAGCCGCCAGTTCTCGCTGTGAGCAGCGGGCCACGCGCCCGTGACGAACAGCGCGTCGACCCGCTCGCGCGTGAACGCCGCGCTCTCGGCGACGAAGTTCAGATCGTAGCAGGTGAGTATCCCCGTGCGTCCCGCCGGCGTGTCGACGATCACGCGTTCGTCGCCCGCCGTGAGAACGTCGCGTTCGCTCCCCCAGAGGTGACGCTTGCGGTAGACGGTCGTCTCGTCGTCGGGTCGGACGTACGCCGTCGCGTTGTAGTACCGTCCGTCTCCGCGTTCGACGAACCCGACGAGGAGCGCGAGGTCGTTGTCGCGAGCGGTCTCGCGCACGCGGTCGAGGACGGGACCGGCGGCGTCGAGTGCGACGTCGGCCAGTCGGTCGTCGTCGACGAACCCCGTCAGGGCGTACTCGGGGAACAGTGCGACGTCGACGTCGGCCGCGAGTCTGTCAGTTCGTTCGACGATTTCGGCGACGTTCGTCTCGACCGACAGGTCCTCGACGGCGAGTTGTGGTACGGCGACGGTCGGCATACGGGGTCCTCGTCCGGGCGAACGAAAAGCGTCTCGACAGCCGCTAGAGAGATATACCTGGATGACATATGTTACCGTACCGGTCGCGGTTGGTTACCGACACCGGTAGGGCGTCCGCGAACGACGTGGGTTTCGTCATGGTCTCCCACGGAGGTAGGGTGCGGTCGCCCGTCTTCGAACGCACTACCGAGCGGTTCGCAAAGGGAAACGCTCTTTTCACCGTCGCACGGACGTCCAACATATGAGTGACGGGGACGACGCGCCCGACGATTCGGGCGCAGCGGAAGACGAGATCACGGCCGAGAGCCTCGAAGAACGGCTGTCGACCGCCGAAGCGGAACTGGAGGCCGCCGAGACCGAAGACGACCTCGACGCCGTCGAAGCGGAACTCGACGACATCGAGTCGGACCTCGAGGCCGCCGACCTCCCGGAACCGGACGAAGACGAGGACGACGAGGAGAACGTCCGCGAGGAACTGGAGAGTACGCTTTCGGAGCTCCGCGAAGAACTCGAAGCACAGCGCGGCCCCTACGCCGCGGACGTCGTCGAGACGGTCGAGGAGGCCGAGACGAAGATCACCGACACCCGCTGGACCGAACGCGGGGAGACGGAGATCGTCACGGCGGTCGAATCGTTCGCCGACTCGGTGAACGACGTCCTCGACGCCTCCGTGTCCGTCGACGGCACCGACGAGAGCGCGCTGACCGCCGCACTCGACGACGCCACGGCGGCCATCGAAGCCGCGAACCTCGACGCCGACGACGACGCGGAGACGATCGCCGCGCTCGTCGAGGCGGCCGACGAACTCGAATCCGACCTCGAAGACGCCCAGGAGTGGGACGACCTCGAGACCCGCGAGCAGCTCCAGGCACAGGGGTTCTACGACGTACTCGGCCACTACAAGGACTATCCGCCGGAGTGGGCCGCAGTCAAGGGATGGGAGCAGGAGGGGAACGTCGAGATGATCCTGCTCGCGCTCGACAGCCTCCAGTCGGACTTCATGGAGGAGAACTGCCTGGAGTCGCTCATCCGGATGAACGACCAGGCGGCGTTCGACGCGATGCACCAGCGCGCACAGAAGCGCGACAAACCCGCGATCAAGGCGCTCGGAAAGATGCGCGCGACCGACGCCGTGGAGACGCTCGTCGAGTACGTCGACGCCGACAAAGACCCCCAACTGCAGAAGGTGACGTTCAAGGCGCTCGGCGAGATCGGCGACGAACGCGCCACACAGCCGCTGGCGAACAAACTCGTCGTGGACAACGAGAACGTCCGTCCCTACGCGGCCCGCGCGCTCGGTCTCCTCGGCGACACCCGCGCCGTCGACCCGCTCACGGACGTCCTCGCCGACGACGAGAACGACACCGTTCGCGCCAGCGCCGCGTGGGCGCTCCGACAGATCGGCACCGAGAAGGCGCTCGAGGCGGCCGCAGAGTACGGCGACGACCGCTCGTACCTCGTCCAGTCGGAGTCCGAGAAGGCCTCCGACGCGCTCTCGGTCCAGCAGACGGCCTGAACGGAGCTCCCTCGTTCTTTCACCGCCGCGTCCAGAGCGACCGCGCCCCCACTCCGCGCCGAACGTTTTTGTCCGAGGAGGCGACCACCGCTTCGCGTGTCTCGTCGCGCTACGCTCTGTGTACTCGTCGTCCTCTGTGCGGCGGCGAGTCTCCCCGCGGTCGGCGTCGCCTCCGCCGACTCGCCTCCACTCCAGTCGTCGCCGCTGCACGACGAGACGTCCCCGCCACACGACGAGACATCCCCGCCACACGACGACCGAGACGCGTCCGTCGTCTCGCTGTACCCGAACCCGTTCACCGACGGCGACCGTGGCGAGTTCGTCGTCGTCCGCTTTCCTGCCGAGTCTGCCGGAAACTGGACGCTCACGGACGGCGAAGCCACGGTGGCGCTGCCGACCGACGCGACCGGTTCGAACGGCAGTGCGACTCGTCTCGTCGTCAGCGCGACGCCTGCGGCACTTCCGAACGGGACGACGGGGCACGTCGTCCGCGCGCCGGCGGCGTTCGAACTCGCCAACGGCGGCGAGCGACTCCGTCTCGAACGGGACGGTGTCGTCGTCGACCGCGTCGCCTACGAGAACGCACCCGAAGGAGAGCGATGGCGTCGGAATCGAACGCCACGGTGGCGACCGCTCGGGTTCTCTCCTCGGTCGGTCGCCGTCGCGGGGTCGACGACGGCCGAGACGTTCGTGCTTCCCGACGCTCCCGGCGTCCCGCGACGGACGATCCGGAGCGCGGACCGGCGCATCCTCCTCGCCGGCTACACGTTCGCTTCCCCCCGCGTCGCCGACCTGCTCGTCGAGGCCGCCGAACGCGGCGTTCGCGTCCGCGTGCTCGTCGACGACGCGCCCGTCGGCGGGACGACGACCCGGCAGGCGGCCGCGCTCGACCGACTCGAAGCGGCGGGCGTCGACGTCGCCGTCGTCGGTGGCGAACGCGCACGGTACGACTATCACCACCCGAAGTACGCCGTCGTCGACGGTCGGGCGCTCGTGCTCACGGAGAACTGGAAACCGAGCGGGACGGGCGGCCGGAGCAACCGCGGGTGGGGCGTCCGGGTCGCGTCGACGGCGACGGCCGACGAACTCGCCGCCGTCTTCCGCACCGACGCGACCGGACCGGACACCACCTCGTGGTCACGGTTCCGCCGCGGTCGGTCGTTCACCGCGAGCCAGCCGGCGAACGGAACGTATCGGACGCAGTTCGACCCTCGGTCGGTCGCCGTCGACCGCGTCCGCCTCGTCACCGCACCCGGCAACGCCGAGCGAGCGATCGTCGGCGTCGTCGACAACGCGACCGACCGCGTCTCCGTCGTCCAGCCGACGGTCGGCGGCCGTCACCACCCGTACCTGCGTGCGACGCTTCGGGCCGCCGAGCGCGGCGTCGACGTCCGGATCCTCCTCTCGAGTGCGTGGTACGTCGCGGAGGAGAACCGCCGACTCGTCGACTGGCTGAACGAGCGGGCCGAACGTCGGAGCCTGCCGCTGGAGGCTCGCGTCGCCGCTCCCGACGGCCGATTCGAGAAGATCCACGCGAAGGGCGTCGTCGCCGACGATCGCGTCGTCGTCGGCAGCGTCAACTGGAACAACAACTCCGTCCGCGAGAACCGCGAGGTCGCGGTGGTTCTCGAGGGCGAGGAACCGGCGAGTTACTACCGCGAGGTGTTCGCGGCCGACTGGCGCGGTGGAGGCGGCAGTGGACGGCTGCCGGTGGGCGTCGTCGCCGTCGCGGCGCTCGCGGTGCTCCTCGGCGTCGCTGTCGCACGGCGGAGAATCGAGTTCGCGGACGGGACCTCAGTCGGTGACGGAGTGTTCGAGACCGATTAGTCGTTGATCGTCGGCGTACTCGAGAGATCCTCGTCGAGGTCGGCGTCGGCCATCTTCTCGACGAGGCTGTCGATGACCTCCTCGCGCATCCCCTTGACGAACTTGATGGAGCCGACGACGAGGTGACCGCCGCCGTTGACGCCGCCGCCGACGACCTCCTCGTTCAGTTCGGCGACCATCTGCGGGATGTCGAGGCGGACGCCGTCGGAGCGGAGGACGGCGAAGTCCGGTCCGTAGCCGATGGTGATGACGGGTTCGCCCGTCTCGGTCACCTTTTCGTCGTGGAGTTTGCCCGTGGTTTTCCCGGGTGCGGGGTAGGTGAAGCGGTGGGCGAAGCTGTCGAGGTCGATGCGGTAGAGGTGGGCTCCGCTCTCGAGGCGTTCGTGGTCGACGTGGGACTCGACGGCGTCGAGCTGTCGCTGGACGTCGCGCTCGGCGCGCGTCGAGAGGAACTCGACGAGTTCGCGGTGGCGCTCCTCGTCGTCGCAGCCGACGTTGAGCACGTCGTTGACGAACGACTCGCCGTCGGAGTAGCGCAGCCAGTGGGCGGCGTAGTCGAGCGCCTCGCCCATGTCGAGCAGTCTCTCGCGGTCGTACCCCTCGGCTTCGGCGAGGTCGACGAACTCGCTCATGGCTTCGGCCTTCGAGCGGTCCGAGAGACCGGCGACCGCCGGAACGTGGCGGAGTTCGTCCGTCACCGTCGGGTCGATCATGCGCGCGAGTTCGACACACATCATCCCGGTAGTGATGCGGTAGTCCTCGTCGTAGAGGTAGGGGTTGACGTGGGCGTCCAGCAGGTGGTTCACCGCCTCCGGGTCGGGGTGGTGGTGGTCGACGACCGCGATCGGCATGTCGTAGTGTGCGAGGTTCTGGTAGGCCGGGACGTCCTCCTCGGTCGATCCGTTGTCGAGCATGAGGAGGAAGGGGAGCTTCTGTCCGTGGCGGGCCTGTCCCTCCAGCGCGAAGTTCAGGTCGCGGGTGACGTCCTCCATCTCGTAGAACGGAGCCTTCGAGGGGAGACGCTTGAACAGGTGTCGCGGCGCGTCGGGGTCGGTGTGGACCTCGGCGATGTAGTTCTCGAGAGCCAACTGGACCGGCAGCGACGCACACATGCCGTCACCGTCGGCGTGGTGGCGGACGCGGATGGGACGTCCCTCGAGGACGGTCCGTCGGAGGAGACGGGCGACCTCGCGGAGGTCGTCGCGGAGTTTGTCGAAGGCGGGCCACTCGACGAGTTTCTCGATCTCGTGAGGTTCGGCGCGTTCGTCGAGCGCGGCGTCGCGACGCTCCCGAGCCGACTCGGCCTGTTCGTCGGTCAGGCGGGTCATCGTGTCGACCTCGAGCTGGATCGCCCCCTCGTGTTCCTCGACGCTCCCGCCGATACGGACGAGATCGTCGAGTTCGACGTCGGGGTGGGCGCGGACGCCGGCCTCCTCGAAGGCGGCGCAGGCGACGATGCCGCTCTCATCGCTGACGTGGAAGATGGTCGGCCCACCGGTCTGTTTGATCTGGACGACCGCCCCCTCGACGTGGACGTCCTCGCCCGTGCGGAGGTGCTCGATGCTGGTCCGTTCGGGTTCGTGGTCGACCGTCTCCGTCCGGTAGTCGTCGAGTTCGGCGGCGACGAACGCGAGGTCGCCGTTCTCACGGACGTCCGTGAGTTCGACGACGAGACGGTCACCGACGTCGTAGGAGTCGTTCAGGTTCGATTCGTGGACTAGCCCAGACACCTTGTCGGAGACGTCGACGAAGACGCCGTAGTCGACGACGCCGTTGACGACGGCGTGATAGCGGCGTCCAACTTCGACGTCGTCGACCGTACAATCTGGTGCGAGGTCGTAGACGACGGGTCGCGAATCTGACCCAGTGCCGGAATCCCCGGCGTTCTCGCTGCTCATAGGCGTGATAGTGTGGGGGTCGGGGTTAACCTTTCCATGTGTCTCGCCACCTTCCGCAACCCTTAGATGGCGACGAACCGGACGTTTACCCATGCGACTGTTCCGGTCGGGCGAGATCATCGGCATCGCCGCCGACACCCTCGACTTCGCGCTCGAGGCCTCCGAGGAGACCCACCCCCACGAGTACATGGGACTGCTCCGCGGCGAAGACGCCCGCGACCTCGGACTCGACCGGGAGGGGACCGTCGTCACCGACGTGCTCGTCGTCCCCGGGACGGAGTCGAACCCGGTGAGCGCGACCGTCCAGACGAGCATGATCCCCAACGACATGCGAGCGGTCGGCTCGATCCACTCTCACCCGAACGGCGTGCTCGAACCCAGCGACGCCGACCTGGCGACGTTCGGAAACGGCGACGTGCACATCATCGTCGGCTTCCCCTACCGTAAGAGCGACTGGCGGGCGTTCGACCGCGAGGGCAACGAACGTAAACTCGACGTGCTCACCGTCGACCTCGCGGACCCCGAATCGTTCTTCGACTTCACGCAGGAAGACATCGACAGCGAACTCTCCGAGAAATGACGACCGTCATCGCGCAGGGGACCTTCGACCTCCTCCACCCCGGCCACGTCCACTATCTGACCGACGCCGCCGCCCGCGGCGACGAACTACACGTCATCGTCGCCCGCCGCGAGAACGTGACGCACAAGGCGAAACCCGTCCTCCCGGACCGCCAGCGCCGCGACATGGTGGCCGCACTCGACGTCGTCGACGAGGCGCACCTCGGTCACCCCGAGGACATCTTCGTCCCCATCGAGCGCATCCAACCCGACGTCATCGTCCTCGGCTACGACCAGCACCACGACGACGACGGTATCCGCGCGGCGCTCTCGGACCGCGGCATCGACTGTGCCGTCGAACGGGCCTCGGCCCGCGAACCCCGATACGAGGGCGAACTGCTGTCGACGGGGCGCATCATCGAGCGGATCATCCGCGAACGCGTGGAGTAGCGACTGCGACAGTGCCAATCGCTCTCACGGACACCAACGCTTAGGAGCGACGGCGTTCCACCTCTCGGCCATGGACACAGAGACCCTCACGGACCGTCTGGACGCCCCCGTCGAAGTTCACGGCAGCATTCCGAACACCACCGACGAACTCAGACGACTCGCCCACGACGACGCCCCGCACGGGACGACGGTCGTCGCCGACGAACTCACCGCCGCCCGTGGTCGAACCGGGTCGGCGTGGAGCGCCCCCTCGGGCGGCCTCTGGACGAGCACGCTCGTCCGCCCGTCGTTCGACGCCGACCACGTCGGCCGGCTCACGTTCGCCGCGGGCGTCGCCGTCGCCGACGCGGTCGCCTCGTTCGGCGTCGACGCACGGCTGAAGTGGCCGAACGACGTTCTCGTGAGTAACGCGAACGAGAGCCAGTCAGTGCGAAGCGCTGACGACGCCCCCGTCGACGAGGCGAAGCTCGCCGGGATCCTCACCGAGTCCGTCCACGACGGCGTCCCGGTCGCGGGCAAACCGATCGACGAGGTGTTTCCGGCCGGAGACGCACCGCTCGACTACGTGACACTCGGTATCGGTGTCAACGCCAACGTCGACCCGGCGGCCATCGAGGCCGACAGACCGGTGACGTCGCTCCGCGCGACGACTGGCGGCGACGTCGATCGAACCGAGTTGGCGGTTCGACTCCACGAGAACCTGCTGCGTCGCTGTCGGCAGGCCGAGTCGGACGAGGGGTTCGCGGCGGTGCTCGACGACTACCGAGCGGCGAGCGAGACGCTCGGTCGGACGGTTCGAATCGAACGCCGCGGTCGAGCGTCGGTCGAAGGAGTCGCACGCGACGTCACCGAGACGGGTGCGCTCGTCGTCGAGACGGGAGGGGAAACAGTCGTCGTCACGGAGGGCGAGTGTCGGCGACTTCGAGGGCGATAGCTCGGCACGGAGTAGGCGAGAGAAAGGAGCGGTCGAGAGAAGGTGAGAGTCGATCAGTTCGCAGGCGCGAGGAGGCTTGCGGAGGCGTTACCGCCCGACTCGTTGCCGGAGGCAGTCGCGTTAGATGCCGACTCGTTACCGGAGGCGGACTCGTTACCCGACCCGTTGCCGGCGGACTTCTGTTCCTGAAGCCACTGGTCGTACTGGTCCTGCGGGAGCACCTCGACCGTGAAGTACATCTGTGAGTGGGCGACGCCACAGTACTCCGTACAGTAGCCCTGGTAGGTGCCCGGTTCCGTCGGCACCGTCTTGATGACGTTCTCCTGTCCGGGCATCGCGTCCTGCTTCAGGCCGAGTTCCGGCACGGCGAAGCCGTGTATGACGTCCTGTGAGGTGACGACGATGTAGACGTCCTGGTTCGCGGGCAGGACGATCTCGGTGCCGGTGTTGATACCTTCCTCAGGGTAGCTCATGTTCCAGCCCCACTGGAACGCCTCGGCGTGGACGACGACGTCGTCGTCTTCGGGAGCGACAGGCTGATCGGCCATGTACGTGACGTTCGGGTTCGCGAGCACGCCGTAGGAGGCGACGCCGACGAACAGCAGGATGATGGCCGTCGCGATGGTCCACGTGATCTCGAGCCGTCGGTTCTCACGAGTCGGCTTCGGTGAGTCGTTGTTCTTGAACTTCAGAACGGTGTAGATGAGGATGACCTCGACGAGGATCGTGATGGGCACCCCGATCAACAGCAGCCGCTCGTTGAGACCGTTGATGAGATCGATGGTCGTCGACTGCGCCGCGACCGGCTCGACGGCGAAGGCGAGGAGCGCCGCCGAGAGCACCGAAACGAGCGCGAAACGCTTGCCTTTCATGCTGTTCGGGGGTTAGGAGAACACGCGTAAATAGCTACTGACTCGGGGTTGCGTACGCGGGTTGACGACCGCGTTCGCGCGAGAAGCGCGTCGACTAAATACCGCGATTCCCAACCATCGGATAAGTGACTTAGCCGTGTCAGACACAGAGACACCCGACCGGTTCACCGGCCTGCTCGCTGCCACGGCGATGGGCGTCTATCTCCTCCTCGCCGTCGGCGCGACGACGGCCATCACCGACGCCACCGCCGCCTGTACCGCCTGGCCCGTCTGCGGTGACGGCTGGACCCTCCCCACGACCACCGACGGCTACGTCGCCGTCGGCCACCGTCTCGTCGCCTTCGTCGTCGGCGTGCTCGTCGTCGCAACCGCCGTCGTCGGCTGGCGACGCGGCGAGTCGCGGCGCGTCCGCGCCGCCCTCGGCGTCTCGGTGCTGCTCTACCCCGTCCAGTCCGCACTCGGTGCCGTCGTCGCCACGACGGGTGGGACGGTCACGCTCTCGGCGCTGCACCTCGTCGTCGCGATGGTGATCTTCGCCGGCCTCGTCGCGGCGCTCGCGTGGACGCTCGAGGCACAGACCGGCGACCCCGACGACGTCCCCGACTCGACCGCGACGCTCGAACCCGACCTGCCGCCCGCGGACGACCACACCCCGAACGTCCCGACCGACCCCGTCGCTCGGGCGAAGGCGACCGCTGCCGCCTACTTCCGACTGACGAAGCCGCGGCTGATGTGGCTGCTCTGTCTCGTCGCCTCCGCGGCGATGGCGCTCGCGGGCGGTCCCGGTCTCAACCCGCAGACCGTCCTCGCGACGCTCGGCGGCGGCGCGCTCTCCATCGGCGCCTCCGGCACGTTCAACCACGTCCTCGAACGCGACATCGACCGCCGGATGAACCGGACCAGCGACCGTCCGCTGGCGACCGATCTCGTCCCCGTTCGCAACGCCATCGCCTTCGGCGTCCTGCTGGCGGCCGTCTCGCTGGCGCTGTTCGCGACGGTCAACCTGCTGGCGGCGGCGCTCGGCCTCGCGGCCATCCTCTTCTACAGCGTCGTCTACACGCTCGTCCTGAAGCCGAACACGGTCCAGAACACGGTCATCGGCGGCGCCGCGGGGGCGCTCCCGGCGCTCATCGGCTGGGCCGCCGTCACCGGCGAGGTCGGTCTGGGAGGGCTTGCGCTCGCGACGCTCATCTTCCTGTGGACGCCCGCGCACTTCTACAACCTCGCGCTGGCGTACCAAGACGACTACGAGCGCGGCGGCTTCCCGATGATGCCCGTCGTCCGCGGCGAGACGACGACCCGACGACACATCCTCTGGTATCTCGGCGCGACGTTCGTCGCCGCCGGGGCGCTGGCCGCCTCCGAGGCGCTCGGCTGGGTGTACGTCCTCTCGGGCGTCGCCGTCAGCGCGGTGTTCCTCTGGGCGGTCGTCCGCCTCCACTACGAACAGACCGAAGCCGCCGCGTTCCGCGCGTTCCACGCCTCGAACGCCTACCTCGGCGTCACCTTGCTCGCCATCGTCGTCGACACGCTCGCGATCTGACTCCACCCATGTCCTTCAGCACCCTCTCGACACCCGACTGGCGCCCCACGCGACAGGAACTGCTCGTCGGTGCGGCGGTGGTGAACGCGGAGTTGCTCGTCGTCCTGCTGTATCTCGCGTTCGTCCCCGTCCGCATCCAGTCGTGGCGGTTCGTCGCCTACGGCTTCCTCTGGATCAACGTCGGCCTCTACGCCGTCGCGAAGACCGACCCCGCACCGACCGACCCGCGGACGCGGCGTCTCGCGCTGCTCGTCGCCGGCGGCTACTTCCTGCTTCTCGCCGTCGCCGGCGGCATCCTCGGACCGAGTCACTCCAGTCCGCTCGCCGCGCTCATCACCGACGGCCACACGCACAGTCACACGGCGAACGCGGCCGGCGCGAGTTTCGACGTACGGATGCTCCCACCGGGGTGGGGGCCGTCGTTCCTCTATCAGGGTGGCTGGTTCTCGATCATCCTGATGCCGTACAAGGTGGTCGGTTACGTCGCGCTGGCGTATCTGGTCTACGCGACGGTCATCGACGCCGTCACCGCCAGCCTCTCGGGGGCGCTCGGCCTGCTCTCCTGTATCAGCTGTGCGTGGCCCGTCCTCGGATCGCTCGTGACGAGCATCTTCGGCAGCGGGTCGGCAGTCGCCGTCGCCGCGACGACGTGGCCCTACGACATCTCCACCGTCGCCTTCCTCGGCGCGGTGGGATTGTTGATGTGGCGGCCGCTCGCCGGTGACGGCTGAGTCGCGACCCGAGGACCGGACTTTTGCTCCGCCGGTACCAACGCCCACACATGACCACCGTCGACATCGAGTACTGCGTCCCCTGCGGCTTCCTGAACCGCGCCGAAGACATCCAGCACGCGCTGTTGAGTCAGTTCGGCGACGAACTCGACGCGGTGGCGCTCGTGACCGGCGACCACGGCGTCCTCCGCGTCGACGTCGACGGCGAACCCGTCTGGGACAAAAGCGAGGACGACTACGACGTCGACGAGATCACGCGCCGAGTGCGCGCCGAACTTTAGACGACGTACGCCAACACCAGCGGGAACTCCGCGTCGTCGTTGCCGTCGTCGAGGTCGTCGTCGAGCACCCACGTCTCCTCGACGCCGAATCCGACCGTCTCCAGGAGATCGTGCGTCTCGTCCAACCCGAGGATATCCCACTCCATGGCGACGCCGCTCTCCAGCCAATCGGCGTTCTCCCCGTCCCAGTTGCTGCAGCCGGTCGTGAACAGCAGCCACCCGTCCGGTCGGAGCACTCGTCTGAACTCCTGCAGGACGGTCTCGTGCTCCTCGTCCGGGACGTGGATGAAGGAGTTGAACGCACAGACCGCGTCGAAGCTGTCGGCCGCGAAGGGAAGCGAGGTCATGTCACCCTGTACGAGCCGGCCGGTCGAGAGTCGCTCACGTGCCAGTTCCAGTTGTGCCCGCGAGAAGTCCAGACTCGCGACCTCGTCGTCGCCGAACCACGTCGACGCCGGCCGGCCGTCGCCACAGCCGGCGTCGAGGACGCGTGGGATCGCCGGCAGTCGCTCGGTGAGGCCGGCGAGCAGTTCCTCGTTGCGTGCAGAGTCACCTCGCGCTCGCTGGTAGTCCTCGGCGAGCGCGTCGTAACCGCGGCGGACGGCGTTCCGGTCGGTCATCGGTTGTTTCTCCGACAGCCGGGATAAGTGTCTTCGGGTGGTGTGCGAACCGCTCGCTAGTCGCGGTGACCCCAGCGCTTCCCGTCCTCGGCGTAGCGCGCCTCCGAGATGCGCTCGAACTGGTCGGTGCTGAGATCGACGTCGGCCGCGCCGACGTTCTCGTCCAGTTGGTCGGTCGTCCGCGCGCCGACGATGGGGATGCAGGTGAACGCCTCCTGATCCATCAGCCAGCGGAGGGCGACCTGGGCGGGCGTCGCGTCGTTCTCGTCGGCGACTGCGCGGATCGCGTCGAGCACCTCCCAGCCGCGGGCAGAGAGATAGAAGTTCGAGAACCGCTCGTCGAAGCTCCCTCGCGACCCGTCGGGAGCCTTCACCTGTTTCGGGTCGTCCGGGTCCGCCCGCTCGTACTTGCCGGTGAGGAACCCCCCTGCGAGCGGCGAATACGGGCAGACCGCGAGGTTCTGGTCTGCACACACGTCGAGGTAGTCCGCCACGTCGTCGCGGTAGGCCGCGTGGAACAGCGGTTGGGTCACCTCGAACCGTTCGAACCCCTCGGCCTCCGACTTCCAGAGCGCCTTGGTCAACTGCCAGGCGGCCATCGTCGACGCGCCGAGATGGTTCACCTTCCCCTCGTCGACGAGGCCGGTGAGCGTCGAGAGCGTCTCCTCGATGGGCGTCTCCTCGTCCCAACGATGGATGTAGTAGACGTCGAGGTAGTCGGTACCCAACCGATCGAGCGTTCCCTCGATCTGCGCGCGGATGTGTTTCCGGCCCAGCCCGGAGTCGTTCGGGCCGGGGTCGCCCCAGCCGTCGAACGGGAAGTAGACCTTCGAGGCGAGCACGAAGTCCTCGCGGTCGCGCTCTGCCAGCCAGTCACCGATGTACTCCTCGCTGGTCCCGTTGGGGTTGCCGTAGACGTTCGCCGTGTCGACGAAGTTGCCGCCGTGTGCCTCGAACGCGTCCAGCAGGTCGTGGGCCTGCTCGCGGTCGGTCTCGAGGACGCCGCCCGTCTCCCGCCCGAAGCGCCACGTGCCGAAGCAGAGTTCCGAGACTTTCGTCCCCGTCGACCCGAGTCGTCGATAGTCCATACTCGGACGTCGTCGGCAGCTGCAAAAAAACTGTGAGTCGCGGAACTCGGCGTTACTCGTCGGTCTCCTCGCCGTCGTTTCGCGCCGCCGCGATGCGCTCGAACTGGTCGACCGAGAGCGAGAGCTCCGTCGCGCCGAGGTTGTCCTCCAGCTGGTCTGTCGTCCGCGCGCCGACGATGGGGATGCAGGTGAACTCCGCCTGGTCCATCAGCCACCGGAGCGCGACCTGGGCAGGCGTCGCGTCGAGTTCGTCGGCGACGGTCTCGACGGCGTCGAGGACGCGCCAACTCGTCTCCGAGACGTAGGCGTCCTGGAAGTAGTCGACGAGGTCCGCCCGCGACCCGTCGGGGCCGACGGCGCTCCCGTCGTCCGCCCGCTCGTACTTGCCGGTGAGGAACCCCCCCGCGAGCGGCGAGTACGGACAGACCGCGAGGTCCTGGTCGGCACACACGTCGAGGTAGTCGTCGACCTCCTCGTAGGCGGCGTGGTACATCGGCTGGGTCACCTCGAACCGTTCGAACCCCTCGACCTCCGACTTCCAGAGCGCCTTGGTCAACTGCCAGGCGGCCATCGTCGACGCGCCGAGATGGTTCACCTTCCCCTCGTCGACGAGGCCGGTGAGCGTCGAGAGCGTCTCTTCGATGGGCGTCTCCTCGTCCCAACGATGGATGTAGTAGACGTCGAGGTAGTCCGTCCCGAGACGGTCAAGTGTGCCCTCTATCTGCGCACGGATGTGTTTCCGGCCGAGTCCCGAGTCGTTCGGACCGGGCTCACCCCAGCCGTCGAACGGGAAGTAGACCTTCGAGGCGAGCACGAAGTCCTCGCGGTCGCGCTCTGCCAGCCAGTCACCGATGTACTCCTCGCTGGTCCCGTTGGGGTTGCCGTAGACGTTCGCCGTGTCGATGAAGTTCCCGCCACCGGCCTCGAACGTGTCCAGCAGGTCGTGCGCTTCGCTCCGCCCCGTCTCGACGACGTCGCCGGACTCCATCCCGAAGCGCCACGTGCCGAAGCAGAGTTCCGAGACCGTCGTCCCCGTCGATCCGAGTCGTCTGTAGTTCATGCTTCCACTCTCTGTGGGCGGACACAAAAGTGCTCGTGACGGTCGCGGTCGTCGTCGGACTCGCAGGGGACTCGTCGCCGGACCTCCAGCAGACTTTTGTCCGCACCCGACAGGGGTTCGACATGCTCAGAGTCGCAGGAATCGGTGTCGGCGACCTCGGTCGGCTGGAGCTCCGTCTGCTCGCGGATCTCGACGACGTCGACGTCGTCGCCGGCGCGGACCCCTCCCACGACGCCCGTGCGGCGTTCGCCCACGAACTCGGCGTCCCCACCTACGAGGACTACGAGGAACTGCTCGACGAGGAGGACGTCGACGCCGCCTGTATCGTCACCCCGCACACGCTGCACTACGAGCAGGCGAAGGCCTGTCTCGAACGCGACGTCCACGTCCACCTCGAGAAGCCGATGGTGACGGACGTCGACCACGCCCACGAGCTCATCGACCTCGCCGACGAGCGCGACCTCGTGCTCGCGGTCGGCTACCAGCGACACTTCGACCCGCGGTTCTCGGAGATCAGACGTCTCGTCGACTCGGGGCGGATCGGCGAGGTCCACATGGCGACCTGCCACCTCGAACAGGTGTGGATCCGCTGGACGAAAGACCAGTGGCGCGGCAACCCCGACCTCTCCGGCGGCGGCCAACTGTACGACTCCGGGTCGCACCTGCTCGACGCACTCCTCTGGTCGACGCGGAGCACGCCCGTCTCCGTCGCCGCGACGGTCGACGACCGCGGTCACGACGTCGACGTCAACAGCGCGCTGGCAGCGACGCTCGAACGCGACGACGAGAGCCGGATCACCGCGAGCATCGGCGTCTCCGGCGAGGGGCAGAGCACACCTTCACCCGGCGAGATGCTCACGCTCCTCGGAACCGAAGGCACCATCAGTTTCGACGGCGAGACCATCACTGTCATCGAGGGCGGGATGACGTACACCGCGACGCCTGACGATCCCGGTTTCGACGCCGTCACTCGCCGCAAACTGGAGAACTTCGTCGACGCCATCCGCGGAGACGTCGAGTTAGAGATTCCCGCCGAGGACGCGCTGAAGGTGACCGCGCTGACCGAGGGTGCCTACGAGGCGTCGGCGACGGGGCGGACCGTCGACGTCGGCGACCGACTCGACCGACCGTAGCCGTCGGCGAGTCGGTAACTCGTCTCTCGTCACACGCTAGTCGTTAACCCGTCTCAGACCAACTAGTAGACGCCATGCAGGCAGCCACCTATCACGGCCAGCGAGACATCCGTATCGAAGACGTCGACGAGAGAGACGTCGGCCCGGAAGACGTTCGGGTCGAAGTCGACTCCTGTGGGATCTGTGGATCGGACCTCCACGAGTACGCCGCCGGCCCGATCTTCATCCCCGAGGGTGAACCGCACCCGGTCTCGGGCGAGGTCGCACCCGTCACGATGGGCCACGAGTTCAGCGGCACGGTGACCGAACTCGGGGCCGACGTGACGGCGCTCGAGGTCGGCGACCCCGTCGCCATCAACCCCATCCTGTACTGCGGTGAGTGTCGCCAGTGCAGGGAGGGCAACTACCACATCTGCGACTCCATCGGCTTCACCGGTCTCTCGGGCGGGGGCGGCGGGTTCGCCGAGAACATCGTCGTGAAGGCCGAACAGGCCGTACCGCTCGTCGAGGGGGTGCCGCTGGAGTACGGCGCGTTGGTCGAACCGCTGGCCGTCGGCCTCCACGCAGTCCGACGGTCGGGCGTGCAGGCGGGCGACAACGTCGCCGTCTTCGGCAGCGGCCCCATCGGTCTCTCGGTCGTTCAGTGTCTCCGCGCGGCGGGCGCGGGCCACATCTACGTCTCCGAACCCCGTGCGGCGCGGAGAGACCGCGCGCTCGACTGCGGTGCGGACGAGACGATCGACCCGACGGAGACCGACGCCGTCGAGTTCGTCACCGGCGAGACGGGCGGCGGCGTCGACGTCGCCTTCGAAGTCGCCGGCATCGAGGCGACGTACAACGCCGCGCTCCAGAGCACGAGACCCAGCGGGACGATGACCGTCGTGAGCATCTGGGAGGAGGAGGTCAGCTCCCACCCGAACAGTATCGTGCTGGGCGAACGGACGGTGACGGGGACGCTCGCGTACCTCGGCGGTCCTCGCTCCGACGAGGAGTACGGGATGGTCATCGACATGTTGGCCGACGGCCGTCTCGACCCCGACCCGCTCGTCACCGACCGCATCGGCCTCGACGACATCGTCGACGACGGGTTCGAGTCGCTGCTCGACCCCGACAGCGACCAGGTGAAGATCCTGGTGAAGCCGTGAGTGAGGAATCGGATCGAACTCTCCCCGCCGAAAGGGAAGCCTTACCTCCGAAACGCCGCCAGGGTGAGGTATGGATGCGGCACTCGTCGCCGACGACGTCCGTCGGACGTACGGCGACACGGTTGCGCTCGACGGCGTCTCGCTCTCCGTCGACGAGGGTGAGGTGTTCGGCCTCATCGGTCCGAACGGCGCGGGCAAGACCACGCTGGTTCGCGCACTGACGGGGACGACCGACGCCGAGGGGACGGTCCGCGTCCTCGGCGAGCGTCCCAGGGAGGTCGACACCCAGCGCGTCGGGCTGCTCCCGCAGTCGTTCACGCCACCCGAGCGGCTGACGGCACGAGAACTCGTCGACTACTACGCCGGGCTCTACGAGGAGGCACGTGACTCCGACAGCGTCCTCGCCGACGTCGGTCTCGGCGACGTGGGCGACACGTGGTACGAGAACCTCTCCGGCGGCCAGCGACGGCGGGTCTGCGTCGCCACGGCGCTCGTCAACGACCCCGACGTACTCTTCCTCGACGAACCGACCACCGGCATCGACCCGGCCGGTCGACGGGCGCTGTGGGGACTCGTCGAGGACCTCGCCGACACCGGGACGACCGTCTTCCTCACCAGCCACTCGATGGACGAGGTCGAACGGCTCGCAGACCGCGTCGGACTGCTGAACGACGGCGAACTCGTCGCCGTCGGGTCGGCGGCCGACCTCGTGGCCGACCACGGCGGCGAGACGCGACTCGTCGTCCGCACCGGCGCCGGGACCGACGCCGTCGTCGACGCCGGGTTCGTCGTCGAAGCCGACGCGGAGACGCTCACTTTCCACGACGTCGACCCGAGAGACATCGGCCGCGCGGTCGAGGCGCTGGAACGGGCCGGCGTCGACTACGACTCGCTCACGTGGAAACAGCCCGGACTCGAGGAGGTGTATCTCCGACTGACGGGCGAGACGTTCGAGGGGATGCGACCGGCTGAGACGCCTGCCGCGACGCCGGAGGCGAGCAGATGAGTCGGCTGAAGCGGGTCACGGCCGCCACCCGCGCGGGCTGGCACTCCTTCCTCCGCCGCCGGACGGCGGTCTTCTTCACGTTCTTCTTCCCCGTCATCATCGTCGCCATCTTCGCGGGTCTCGTCCAGACTCAACCCACCGGCGGCGGAATCTTCGCCGAACCGCCGGCGTACTACATCCCGGGCTACCTCGCCGTCGTCGTCCTCTTCACGCCGCTCTCGCGGGTCGGCAGCGAGATCGCCCGTCACCGCGACGGCAACCAGTTCGAGAAACTGGCGACGACGCCGCTACAGCGCTGGGAGTGGCTGCTGGCGCAGACGCTCGTCAACGTCGTCGTCATCGGTCTGGCGGGGCTGCTACTGCTGGTGCTGACCGTCCTCGTCACTGGCGTGTCGATTCCGGTCACGCCCGCGACGCTCCTCTTGATCCCGTTCGTCGCCGTCGGCGTCGCGCTCTTCTGCGGCATCGGCGCGCTGCTCGGCAACTTCGCGGACTCCCAGGACGGCGTCGTCGCCGCCAGCAACGCCATCGCGCTGCCGCTGCTCTTCCTCTCGGAGACGTTCGTCACCCCGGATCTCCTCCCCGCGTGGTTCCGACCGGCGGTGGGGCTGTCGCCGTTGACGTACTTCTCGCGGGGCGTCCGGGCGTTGACCTACAGCGGCGAGACGCTGTCGGCCGTGACGACGAACCTCGCCGTCCTCTGCGTGCTCGCGCTCCTCTTCTTCGCGGCGGGTGCGGCGACGATCCCGCGGACGGACTAACCGTCGAGCCCGAGCGTCTTCTTCCCGACGTCGACGACGAGCAACAGTCCGAACAGAACGAACGCCGGTGCGCCGAAGCGCAAGAGGTCGACGTACCGCGGCGACGTCAGGAACCGAAGCACACCGACCACCGTGAACTCGGGGGCGAGGAGTAACGCGCCGACGAGCGGGAGGAGCGCGAGTGCCAGCAGTCCGCCGGCGACGTGTTTTCCGAAGCGCACGACGAACAGCGTCACGACCGAGTCGGGGAGGGCCGACCGCGCGAGCAGTGCGACCGATTCGATCCCAGCGACGACGAGGAGCGAGACGGCCGTGACGACGACGGTGACGACTGCTCTGAACTGCATTCCGGTGAGCATAGCTCGGGGTGGTTCCGTCCTCGTTGAAAAACGTTCGCGGTGTCGGCGACTCAGTCGATGGGGATGCGTCCACCGCTGTCGTCTCGGTCGCGCCGGTCGTGCCGTCCACGACCACGGCGACGCCGGCTCCGTTCCCGTTTCGGCTGCGGACGCTCGCCGAGGACCAGCCGCAGCGTCGTCGGGTCGCCGTCCCGGAGCACGTCGATGTCGACCGGTTCGCCGGGACTCGTCTCGGTGATGAGGATACGCATCAGCTCCTCGTGGGTGTGGACCTCGTTGCCGTCGATGCCGACGATGATATCACCACCGACGGGGATCTCTCTTCCCCGCACCGTCCGTGTGGAGCGCGACCCCCGTAGGTCGTCGCCCTCGATACCGTCGCCGACGTCGACGACGAGCACGCCACGCGCCCGGTCGAGTCCGTTCGCCTCGGCGACGGTTGGCGTGACGTCGAGCGTCCGCGTCCGGAGGTAGGAGTGGCGGTACGCGCCGTCTTCGACGAGCGCTGGCACGACTCGGTTGACGATGGCCGGCGAGACGGCGAAGCCGATACCGTCGCCCTGCCGGGCGCGGTTGACGCCGACGACCTCGTACTTCGGCTCACCGCTCTCGTCTTCGTCTCCAGTTCCGTTCACGACGCCGACCAGCGGCCCCCCGCTGTTGCCGGGGTTGATAGCGGCGTCGGTCTGAACCACGTCAGGGATCGCAAACCCGTTGGAGGTCGCCATCGAGCGACTTGCACCCGAGACGATACCGGTCGTGATCGAGCCGTCGAGGCCGAGCGGGTTGCCGAGCGCCGCGACCTGCCGACCCGGTTGGGGGTTCTCCGTGGCGATGGTGAGCGCCGTCGCGGACGCCGGAAGGTTCGAGACGTGAATCACCGCGAGGTCGGTGTAGACGTCGGTTCCGACGACGTGGCCGGTCCGCCAACTGCCGTCACTGAAGCGAACCTCCACGTCGTCGATAGCGCCGACGACGTGCTGGTTCGTGACGACGTAGTTTCCCTCGGAGACGAAGCCCGAACCGGAACCCATCCCCGGCCCGTCGCGACTCACGTAGATGGAGACGACGGAGGGGATCACGTCGCGATACAGTCGTTCGAGGTCGATGTGTGCTGTCATAGCGTCGGTGGCACGGAGGACACTGCTCCGGCCACGCTCACCCGAGGTAAGCGCCGTGTAGTATATTAACTTGTCGAGAGTTGTCACGGGAGATGATCGCACGGGAGTCGAGGGAATCCGCAGCGAACGCTGGCGACGTCGCCGGTGTTTATGTGCGTCCACCGACGACGCTCACCCGAATGACGACACTCGACAAGCACGAAGACATGCAGCGACTCGTAGACAGCGGCGTCGTCGCCGTCATGCGCGGCGCGGACGCGGACACCGTCATCGACGTCGCCGACGCACTCTCCGAGGGCGGCGTCACGGCCATCGAACTCACCGCCGACACGCCCGGCGTGATGGAGATGATCTCGGAGGTCTCGGCCTCCTTCGACGACTCGGAGACGATCATCGGCGCGGGGACCGTCCTCGACGCCGAGACGGCCCGCTCGGCGCTGCTGGCGGGTGCGGAGTTCGTCGTCTCCCCGACGCTGGAGGAGGACGTCATCGACGTCGCCAACCGTTACGGTAAACTCGTCGCTCCCGGCGTCATGACGCCGACCGAGGCGCTCCGCGGCTACGAGCGCGGCGCGGACTTCGTGAAGGTGTTCCCGGCCTCCTCGCTCGGCCCCGGTCACGTCAGCAGCATCAAGGGACCGCTCGGGCAGATCCCCATCATGCCGACCGGCGGCGTCGACGTCGACAACGCCGCCGACTTCATCGAAGCGGGCGCCGTCGTCGTCGGTGCGGGGAGCGCCCTCGTCGACGACGAGGCCGTCGAGGCCGGCGACTTCGAGGCCATCACCGAACAGGCCCGCAAGTTCTCCGAGGTCGTCGACGACGCACGCGGCGAGTAACGATCGTCGGTCGCCGCGCAGCTCTCCTCGTCCGGCGGCGCATCCGGCGGACGACGAACCGGTAGCTCTCTCGTCGAACGCTGTTTCTGACGGTCTTCGTCGGCGACGCTGCCCGCGGAGAACCGCAAACCCGACGTCCGACGTCTACGCACCGCTCGGGTTCGAGTCATCGCGCGCGTCGCTCCGCTCGTCGGCACTGGCGTCGTCGCTCGGGTCCGACCCCTCGTTCGGGGTCGAGTCGTCTCCCCCCGGTTCGACCGGACCGAGGAGCGGTCGTCGGTCGCGTCGTCGCCGCGACCGTCGGTCGGCGACCGCGGAGACGAGTCGGTCCTCCAGCGCCGCGCGGACGCGTTCGGCGTCGTCGGCTTCGATGTCGACGGCGGCGGCGTCCTGTGCGGCCAAGGAGAGCGACCCGGCGGTGTCGACGGTGACCGTGGCGACGCGCCAGCGACGCTGGAAGATCGTCCGCGAGTCGATGACCGTCTGGATGCGGTAGTAGGGGACGACCTTCGTCTGGCGCTTCCAGAAGCCGTTTCGAGTGACGACGTGGTTCTCCCCGAGCCAGTAGCCGCGGTGTTTCCACTTGTAGTGAGCGGCGACCGGGATGACAGGGAGGACCGCGAGCGTCCCGTACCAAGGGATGGCGGCGTCGAGCGCCGTCACGACGGCGAACAGCGCGCCCGTGACGACGCCGAGGACGATGAGGTAGCGCGCGGCGTAGCGTCGGCGGATGCGCTTCGGTGGCCGAGTGAACGTCGGCGTCCCGAACGCCTCGATGTCGTTAGCGAGCGAGACGACTCGCTCCCGCGTGGCGAGCGGGACGGCCGCCTCCGATCCGCGCTCGCTGCCCTGTCCGGGCGCGTAGCCGGCCGTCTCGATCGCCAGCGTCGCGTAGCCGAACCGCCGTTTCAGCGGGTTGTCCTCGATGGTGAGCGTCTGGATCTTGTCGAACGGGATCGCCCCGTCGTACCGCTGGAGCAACCCGCGCTCGTACAGCAGTTCGTCGTCGGTCCGCGACAACTGAAAGCCGTAGTAGTTGACGACGGCGATGACGAACCCGGCGAGCCACGAGACGAGGAGGATTGCGACGAGGACGACGAGGCCGCCGAGCGCCAACACCAGCGTCTCGCCCCCGAACGAGAAGAACGACGAGACGACCGGGATCGACCCCGAGAGGAGGAAAAACAGGATGCCCAGACCGCGCGGGTCGAACGAGAGCGCGCCGACGATGGCGAGTTCGCGATCCGAGAGCGCGAACAGTTCGTCGGACTCGATTTCGGGTGCGTCCGCGGCGTCGCCGCGCTTCAGTCGGGCGATCTCGTTCTGCAGGCGTTTTGCCTCCGCGAAGGTGACGTAGCGGATGGCCGCTTCGGTCCCGCTGCCGCCGGCCGTCTCGAAGTTGAGCGCGGCGATGCCGAGCACCCGTTGGACGACGTTCCGGCTGATGTCGACGTTCTGGATGCGCCGGAGCGGGATCTCGCGGTTGCGTCGGGAGACGACGCCCGACCGGATGTCGAACGTGTCGGCAGTCAGTTCGTACTCGTAGCGCCGGTAGTAGAGCACCTCGTAGGCGACGAGTAGGACGACGATCCCACCGAGGAGACCGACGGTGACGAGCGGTCCGCCGAGACCGCCGAGCACGGCCGAGGCTCCCGAGAAGAGGACGAACGCGACCGTGAAGACGATGCTCGCGCCCTTCTGGACCGCCTTGTACGGCACCGAGAGCGGCGAGAGCTTCATACCGCGTCGTCACCCTCGGCCCGGATGGCCAGTCCCTTCAGCCGGTCCTGTAGCTCGTCGGACCCCTCGGGCGTGAGTCCCGGTATCTGGACGTCGGCCCCGCGCGACCCGGCGGTGTAGACCACCGTACTCGCGAGTCCGAGCAGTCGCTCGACCGGGCCGCGAGCCGAGTCGACGTGCTGGATGCGGACGAACGGGACGACCGTCCGGACGCGCGTGAGCACGCCACGTTCGAGATACAGCGAGTCCTCGCGGACCTCGTACCCCCACAGCCGATAGCGGAGTATCGCGAAGCCGACGCCGACGACGAGAAAGACCACGAAGACTCCGACGGGAACGTACACGGGGAGTTCGAGCGTCACTCGGTTGAGTACGTAGGCGACGGCGCCGACGACGCTCGCGAAGACCACGGCACGGAGCATCCACACCCACCGGACACGGGGATGCAGTCGGTTCATGCCCGGTCGTTCTGTCGGCGGCGATATAAGTACCCCGTACGTCGCTCTCGCGTTTGCGGGTCTGTTCGTGATCACCACGGGGATCTCCCTGTGGGTCGCCGGGCGTCTCTGAGAGGGATTATCGTCGCCAACCGCGGCCCTCTGTTTAGCCTCACGCCTCGTGTGAATCGGTTCCCGGACGAGGGATCTCTGAACTCCTCCCAGAATCCCTACGAGCTTCCGGTTGGCGACGATACCCTCTGTCAGCGCACTCGCCGGATCCGGTCGGCCGTCACGTGCAGTTCGTCGGCGTAGTGGACGAGCGGTTCGCCGTCCGGGCGGTCGAACCCGTTCGCCTCGAACAGGGTGTTCGCGCGGACGTCGACGGTGGCCTCCTGCAGCGGCCACGGGTCGTGGCGGATGTCGCCGTGGTAGAGCCGTCGTCCCCGCGTGTAGAAGCGGTAGTTCTCGACGAGGAACTCCTCCAGCGAGCCGGTCTCGGCCCGGAAGACGTCGCCCGTCGGTCGGTAGACGGCGTCGAAGTGAGCGGGCGTCGCCCCGGGATGTCGTCGCTGGTGGGTGAACTGTACCTCCTCGCCGTGCCGAGAGACGTGCATCTCGGCGCGGTAGTAGGGGAGTGCGAACAACAGGCGGGCGAGAGAGACGCCGATCGGGTCGCGTGCGTCGAGGTTGAAGAAGTAGACCCCGCGCCGACCGCCGCCTTCGGGTTCGACGTAGGTGCGGAGGTTGAGCTCGGGGAAGCCGAGACCGACGGGGAACCCGCGGGGACGGATGTCGGTCATCTCGAAGGCGACGACGCCCAGCCACGCCTCGCCGTCGTACGTCGCCACCTCGAGTCCGGCGGGCAGTCGGTCGTCGACGACGGCGGGGTCGACCGGCCAGTGGACGAACAGCCCGTCGACCCACGTCATCGTCACCAGTTCACGCTTCATACGTCCGATTGGCAGGGTAGGCACTTGCGCTTGACGGCGCGACCGGCCGGCCGCGTAGCGGTTCTTCGTGAGCGCGACTGACCGCCCGACGGTTGCGTCGCCGACCGTCGTTGCCGGCACACACGGTTGGTGAAACGATTCTTTGACTCTTGGCAACGGTTAACGACCGACGTCTCCTCTCTCCGGCCATGCGACGACGACCACGACTCCTCGTGACCGTGCTTCTGGCCCTCCTCGTCGTCTTGGCGGGCTGTTCGGGTGCCGGAGACAGCGCAGCGGGCGGGAACGACGCCGGCGGTGAGGCGACGAACCTCGACCAGTCGACCCCTGCCGCGTCGAGCGGTGGCGGCGACGGTGGGAGCGGCGGTGACGGCGGGAGCGCCGACGAAGCGGCACAGTCCGGCGACACCGAGAGCGCCAGTTCCACGCAGTTCGCCGCTCGACGGGAACTGATCAGGACGGGCGAGGTCCGACTGCTGGTCGACGACTTCGCGTCCGCCGAGGCGAACCTGACGGCGGCCGTCGAGGCCCGCGGCGGCTACGTCAGCGACACGTCACAGCAGGTTCGCGGTCGGGAGAACGAGACGTGGACGACCGGGACGGTCGTCCTCCGCGTACCGAAGGAGAACTTCAGCGGCCTCCTCGAAGACGTGAGAGCCGAGGGCGAGGTCCAGGAGTCGAAGACGGCGACCGAGGACGTCACCGAACAGGTGGTCGACCTCGAGGCGCGCCTGGAGAACCTCAGAGCCGAACGCGACCGCCTCCGGACGCTCTACGAGAGCGCCAACGAGACCGAGGACGTGCTCCGGGTCGGGCAGGAACTCTCGGAGACCCAAGAGGAGATCGAACGGACCGAGGCGCGACTGCGTGCGCTCGAAGGCCGCATCGCCTACTCGACGCTCACGGTCGAACTCTCGGAGCCACGACCCGAGTACGAGCAGATCCGTCGCGCGGCGTGGTACGACACGAGCGCCGTCACGGCCTTCCTCGACTCTATCGACGGCGTGCTCGTCGTCCTCCGGGCAGCGTTCGTCGGGGCCGCCTACGCCGCTCCCTACGTCATCGTCTTCGGGCTACCGCTCGTGGGTGCGGCAGTGTTCGTCCGTCGGCGGCGGTGGCTCCGACGGCTGTGGTAGCTCAGACGCCGTCGACGACGGCGAGCAGTTCGTCGCGGGTCTCGGCGTCGCCAGCACCGACGTACAGTCCTTCGCGGGAGGTCGAGACGACGCCCGCCTCCCGTGCGAGCAGTTCGCCGGCGTGCTGTTCGTACACGTCGGGGTGGAAACAGACGATACCCTCCAGCGCGCCGCGGGCGACGAGTCCCCAGTCGACACACGGCGACCACGTGTTCAGCACGCGCTTGCAGCGACCGTCGAGGGCGGTCTCGATCGTGTCCGCTCGTGCGGCCAGCGCCTCGTCGCGGACGGCGGGGAGGCCGACGACGAACGAGACGGTGCCGTTGCCGAGAGCGACGTCGCTTCCGGTCGTCAACGGGCGGCCGTCGACCGTCGCGCCCGCCCCGTCGCGGGCGACGTAGAGCGTGTCCGGGAGCGGTTCGTAGATGGCCGAGACGACGGGGTCACCGTCGCGGAGGACGGCGACCGCGGTGGCGAAGCAGGGGAGACCGCTGGCGAAGTTGTTGGTGCCGTCGAGCGGATCGACGACCCACTCGTAGCGACTCTCTCCTACTCGTCCCGACTCCTCGCCGTGGAGGGCGTGCTCGGGATACGCCTCGCGGATCACGGCCAGCACCCGAGACTCGGTCTCGCGGTCGGCGACCGCCTTCACGTCGTCGCTGCCGTACTCGCCGTCGACGCGACCGTTCCGAAACTCGCCGGCGAGGTAGTCGCCGCCGGCCCGCACCGCTCGCGTCGCGACGTCCGCGAGCGCGTCCCGACTCGGGCGCTCGTGGGGTTCGTCCATACGACTGGCAGTCGGTCGTCCGGCAAGAGGCGTTCGGTCGCCCAGTGCTGTGTGAGAACGAGACACACGCTCCCCGCAACCTTTTGTATCCGCCCTCGCTCCGAGAAGTCATGTCGTCTGACTCATCGGAACTGCCGCTCGACGCCCTCTACGATCTGACGCGGCCGACGTCGATCGCGCTCTCGCCCGACGGCGACCGCGTCGCGTTCACGACGACCGAGTACGCGCCCGACGAGGACGAACAGGTCGCCTCGCTGTTCGTCGCGCCGACGGACGGCAGTCGCGACCCGCACCGACTGACCCGCGTCGCCGGCGCGTCGAGTCCGGCGTGGAGTCCCGACGGGGAGCGACTCGCCTTCCTCGCCGCCCGCGAGGCGGACCCGGAGCGTCGAGTGGGGCGGCAAGAACCGGACGAGGAAGACGAAGAGACGGCATCCGACGAGGGTGACGAGGACGAAGGCGACGACGCGGAGGACGAAGACGGCGCGAACGGCGACGAACCGAAATCGCAGGTGTGGCTGTTCGACCTCGCACTCGGCGGCGACGCCCGGCAGGTGACCGACCGCGAACAGGGCGTCTCGGAGTTCGACTGGGCACCCGACGGCGACCGGCTCGTCGTCGCCGCCCGCGACCCCACCGACGAAGAACAGGAGTATCTCGACGAACGCGAGGACGGCGGCCCCATCGTCACCGAGCGCCTCCAGCACAAGGTGAACGGAAAGGGCTGGCTCGACAGCGTGACGACGTACCTGTTCGTCGTCGACGCCGAGACCGGCGAGGAGACGCGACTGGACGACGCACACAGCAGTGGTACCTCGAACGCCTTCTCGGGGCTCCAGCCACGCTGGGGACCGGACGGCCGCATCGCGTTCGTGTCGACGCGAACCGAGAACCCCGACGACACCTTCGTCGCGGACCTCTACACCGTCGACCCCGCGGGCGAGGACCTGCGAAAGCTCACGGACTCGGACCTGATGCTCCACTCGCCGCGGTGGAGTCCCGAGGGTGACCGACTCGCGTTCGTCGGACAGGATCCCGAGAACTGGTATCTCCCGTCGCAGATATACGTGTACGGCGACGAGACGGACGAGTACGGGTCGCTGACGGCCGACCTCGACCGGACGCTCGCCTGGGGCGGAACGCCGCAGTGGGTCGACGACGAGACGCTCTGTACTGTCGTCGCCGACGAGGCTCGGTCACGGTTGGTTCGCACTTCCGTCGACGGTGACGAGGAGACCGAGCGGACCTTCGAGGCACAGGGAACCGACCGCGCGATCCAGTCGTTCGAGGTCGCCGACGACACCGCCGTCCTGGTGTTCTCCCACCCCGATGAGGGCGTCGACCTGTTCGCCGTCGACGTGGCGGATCTCGACGCCGGCGCAGACGACGACCCCGAGTCGCTCCGCCGACTCTCTGCGCTGAACGCCGACCTCCTCGAGGAGTACGCGTTCCCGGCGTGTCGACGGTTCAGCTACGAGAGCGACGGCTGGGAGATCGACGGCCTGCTCTATCACCAACCCGACTTCGACCCCGAGGACCCCGAGGAGTCCCGACCGCTCGTCGTCGCCATCCACGGCGGTCCCATCTCCTACGACGAGCCGACCTTCTACTTCCCGCACGCGGTGCTCGCCTCCCGCGGCTATCTCGTCTTCCGCCCGAACTACCGCGGCGGGTCGTCGTACGGACGGGCGTTCGCCGAGGAGCTGTACGGCCAGTGGGGGACCGTCGAAGTCGACGACATCGTGGCCGGCGTCGAGGACGTCGTCGACCGCGGGTGGGCCGACCCCGAGCGCGTCTTCGGCTACGGCTTCTCCTACGGCGGTATCGCACAGGGCTACCTCGTCACCCAGACGGACGTCCTGGCGGCTGCGGTGCCCGAACACGGCCTCTACGACATTCGGTCGGCGTTCGGCACCGACGACACGCACGTCGGGATGGAAAACGAGTTCGGCCTCCCCTGGGAAGACGGCGAGACGTTCGAGGCGGCGTCGAGCATCACCGACGTCGGGAACCTCGACACGCCGCTGCTGGTCATGGCCGGCGGGCAGGACTGGCGCTGTCCGCCCAGCCAGTCCGAACAGCTCTACGTGAGCGCGAAGAAGCAGGGCGTGGACGCCAAACTGGTGGTGTATCCCGACGAGCACCACAACGTCGGCGACCCGGACCGGGCGATTCACCGACTGGAGGAGATTCTCGGGTGGTACGAGCGACACGACCCGACAGTAGAGGAGTCTGAAGAGTAGAATACGGTAGGTGTCGGCTACTCGTGCAGTTTCGGCGGGTTCGACCTGGTGCAGGCTACTCGGCAAAGCCCCCGTGCTCTCGACCCTCCGGGGCTCGCTGTGCTCGAAAATCGCTGATTTTCGGCATGACGAGAGCAAAGTTCTCTCGAACCACGGTGCTTACGTCGCACGGGAGGAATCGAGGAGCACTCGCCCTTTGCTATTCCGCCAGAACCACACAGCACCGCACTGCGCCTACCCTTCCCCATGTCGGCCGCGCCGACGCGCGGCCAGCGCCCGTAGATTGACTAAGCGTCGTGGCGCGTGGCTTCGCGCCGCTCGTCGGCGCGAGCCACTCGTGCGAGGGACGACTAAGCGAACGAGCGTCAGCGAGTGAGCGAAGGAGTCGGTTGGGGAGGGTGTGGTTGCGGCGGGTGGGACTGAAAGGGGACGCGTCACCGGAAGCGAAGCTTCCGGTTGCTCGCGAGAGCTCCGCTCTCGCCCCGTTCTCGGCGAAGTCCGAGGAAGCGAGCACCGCAGGAACGAACGCAGTGAGTGACGAGGAGCGTAGCGACTCGCACGAGTCGAGAGCGCGTGGCTTTCGAGGAGTTCTCAGTCGCAGTGCGCTAGCGTGGATACAGTCTCGTGCCCTCGCCGAGGTCGGCCAATTCACCACCTCCAACCGAAACTAGCGCTACCAAGGAACAGTTCTATATCTACTCCCTCAAACCGCACTCTCATGGTCACACTCGGACTCGTGGTGGCGCAGTTCAACGAGAGCGTCACCCACCCCATGGAGGAGGCTGCCCGCGAGGCGGCCGCCGACGCGGGTGCCGACATCGCCGAAGCGTACGAAGTGCCCGGCGTCTACGACGCGCCGCTCGCCGCCGACCGACTCGCCCGCCGCGACGACGTCGACGCCGTCGCCGTCCTCGGCGCGATCGTCACCGGCGACACGAAACACGACGAGGTCATCGCCGACGCGGCCGCGCAGGGGCTGACGGACGTCAGTCTCGACCGCGACAAGCCGGTCACCTTCGGCGTCGCCGGGCCGGGGATGAGCGGTGCCGAGGCTCGCGAACGCGTCGGCAAAGGAGCGGAAGCGGTTAGTGCCGCCATCGAGATGGTGGAGGTACTAGCATGAGCATGGAGTTTGCGGACCGCGTCGGCCGTGTCGAACCGAGCGCGACGCTGGCGATCAGCGACCTCGCGAGCAAGTTGGAGAACGAGGGGAAGGACGTCGTCGACCTCTCGGTCGGCGAACCCGACTTCCCGACGCCCGAGAACGTCATTCAGGCCGCGAAAGACGCGATGGACGCGGGGCACACGGGCTACGCGCCGTCGAACGGCGTCCCCGAACTGAAAGACGCCATCGTCGAGAAGCTAGCGGCCGACGGCATCGACTGCGGCCCGGAGAACCTCATCGTCACGCCCGGCGCGAAGCAGGCGCTCTACGAGACCGTCCAGTCGCTCGTCGACGACGGTGACGAGGTCGTGCTGCTCGACCCCGCGTGGGTCTCCTACGAGGCGATGGTCAAACTCGCCGGCGGCGACCTGACGCGCGTCGGCCTCTCGGAGTACGACTTCCAGCTCGAACCCGCGCTCGACGATCTCGAAGCGGCCGTCTCCGACGACACCGAGCTCCTGATCGTCAACTCCCCGTCGAACCCGACCGGCGCGGTCTACACCGAGGAAGCCCTCGAGGGCGTCCGCGACCTCGCCGTCGAACACGATATCACGGTGATCGCCGACGAGATCTACGACGAGATCACCTACGACGTCGAACAGACCAGCCTCGGCGCGCTCGACGGGATGGGCGAGCGGACGGTCACGATCAACGGATTCTCGAAAGCCTACTCGATGACTGGGTGGCGACTCGGCTACCTCTGTGCCCCCGAGGGACTCGTCTCGCAGGCGGGCAAACTCCACTCGCACTCGGTCTCCTCGGCCGTGAACTTCGTCCAGCACGCCGGCATCGAGGCGCTGCAGAACACCGACGAGTCGGTCGAGGAGATGCGCGCCGCCTTCGAGGAGCGCCGCGACATGCTCGTCGAGTTACTCGCTGAACACGACGTCGACGTCGCCGTCCCCGACGGCGCGTTCTACATGATGCTCCCCGTCGACGACGACGACCAGTCGTGGGCCGAGGCCGCACTCGAAGACGCCCACGTCGCGACAGTGCCGGGGAGCGCCTTCGGCGCGCCGGGCTACGTCCGAATCTCCTACGCCGCCAGCGAGGAGCGCCTTCGTGAGGCTGTCGATCGACTGGCTCAGCACGGCTACTTCTAAATCGTCGGCGCAGTCGCTTTCTCAACATATTTGTCCACCCAGTGAGAGGAATCGCCCGTGTCTGCCCTCCCAGTCCCCGTCACCGCTCTTCCCTTCTTCGCCGTCTGGCTGTCGATCCTCCTCGTCGTCTCCTACGCCGTCTCGGCGGACGCACGGGCTCGTGGTGTTCGGTTCGCCTCCGTACTGGGCGCAGTCGCCGCCGTCTTCGGCCCGGTTGCGTTCGTCTACTACCTCACGCGCGAGAGCTACGGGGAGCGCGCCTACCCGCCGTCGCGGATCGAACGCACGTCGTGGACCGTCCTCGCCGCCGTGACGATCTCGTTCCTCGTCGCCGCGGCACTCGCGCCACCAGACCCGTTCACACAGGGGCTCTACGCGGTCGGGTCGCTCGTCGTCACCCTCCCGCTCGCGTATCTCGTCGTCTTCCGGAACCTCTGGGGTCGCGTGCGGGCCGAAGTACGCTGAGTCTGCTCGTGACCTCGACTACTCGCCTACTCCCCCTGTACGCGCCCGTCGACCAGTCGCACCGTCCGGTCGGCGTAGGTGCTCACCTGCGGGTCGTGCGTGACGGCGACGACGGCCACGTCGCGCTCGGCGCGGAGTTCCGTGAAGAGATCCAGCACGCTCTCGCCGGTCGCGCGGTCGAGGTTCCCCGTCGGCTCGTCGGCCAGGAGGATTCGGGGGTCGTTCACCAGCGAGCGGGCGATGGCAACGCGCTGTTTCTGCCCGCCCGAGAGTTCGGCGGGTCGGTGGTCCAGCCGGTCGCCGAGTTCGACCCGCCGAAGGAGTTCTTCGGCGCGCTCGCGACCCCCTTCGTCGCCGGCGAAGAGCGTCGGCATCTCCACGTTCTCGACGGCCGAGAGCGTGGGGATGAGCGCGAAGTTCTGGAAGACGAAGCCGATGGAACGTCGTCGCTCTTCGGTCTGCTCTTCGTCGGTCAGATCCGTCACGTCGCGCCCGTCCAGCAGCACCGTCCCCTCCGTAGGGACGTCGAGCAGGCCGAGCACGTTCAGCATCGTCGACTTTCCGCTCCCACTCGGCCCCATCACGGCGACGAACTCGCCGGGTTCGACGGCGAAGTCGACGCCCTTCAGCGCCTCGACGACCTCGCCACCGGTGTCGTAGCGCTTGACGACGTTCCGGAGTTCGATGACGCTCACGACCGGAGAGAGGCGACCGGCGAAGAAAGCTTCCGCGGCGGCGTGGGTTTTTATGCGGTCGGGCTACCAGACACGAGTAATGCACGTCCGGGACCTCCCACTTCCTGCCCCGGTCCTCGACCACTACGAGTCGTTAGGGATCGAGGAGCTCTATCCGCCACAGACCGAGGCGGTCGAGGCCGGCGTCGTCGACGGCGACCGGGTCGTCGCCGCCATCCCCACCGCGTCGGGGAAGACGCTCGTCGCCGAACTCGCGATGCTCACGGCCGACGGCCCCGGACTCTACATCTGTCCGCTCCGCGCGCTCGCCCGCGAGAAGTACGAGTCGTTCTCCGCGTTGCCGGGCGTGAGCGTCGGCATCTCGACCGGCGACTACGACTCGCCGGCCGACGAACTGGCCGACCACGACATCGTCGTCGCGACGAGCGAGAAGGTCGACTCGGCCATCCGGAACGGCGCAGACTGGGTGGCCGACCTGGCCTGCGTCGTCGTCGACGAGGTCCACCTCCTCGGCGCGGAGGGCCGCGGACCGACGCTCGAAGTGACGCTCGCGAACCTCCAGCGACGTGCGCCCGGCGTCCAGATCGTCGCGCTCTCGGCGACCGTCGACAACCCCGAGGACATCGCTGACTGGCTCGACGCGACGCTCGTCGAGTCGACGTGGCGGCCGGTCGACCTCCGGACCGGCGTCTACGCCGACGGCCGCGTCGAGTTCAACGACGGGACCGACCTCACAGTCGACGTCGACGGCGACGACGAGATCCCCGTCGGCGAGGACGACGAGACCGAAGCGACGGTCGCGCTCGTCGACGACGCCGTCAACGGTGTCGGCGGCCAGTGTCTCGCGTTCGTCCGCTCGCGCCGCGAGGCCGAGGCGCTCGCCCAGCGACTCGCGCGCGAAGAACTCGGCTCCGAGGCGGCCGCGGCCGTCGCAGACGACCTCACGGCTGTCGACGACACCACCACCGGCCAACGACTCGCCGACTGCGTCCGCGCCGGCGTCGCCTTCCACCACGCCGGCCTCCGGAGCACGCACCGCGCGGTCGTCGAGACCGCCTTCCGGAACCGAGACTTGGCGGTCATCTGCGCGACGCCGACGCTCGCCGCGGGGGTGAACGTCCCTGCCCGTCGGGTCGTCGTCCGCGACCAACAGCGCTACACCGGGTCGTCGATGGAGTATCTCCCCGTCCTCGAAGTCCAGCAGATGTGTGGCCGGGCGGGTCGCCCTCACCTCGACCCCTACGGCGAGGCGGTGCTGGTCGGCGACGAGTCCTCGAAGGGGGAGTTAGACGAGCGCTACGTCGACGCCGACCCCGAGGCCGTCGAGTCGAAACTCCGCGACCGTAACGCCCTCCGGACGCACGTCCTCTCGATCGTCGCCACGGGGTTCGCCGACTCCCGAGAGACCGTCCTCGACGTGCTCGGAGCGACGTTCTACGCCCACCGGACGCCCGTCGCGGAACTGTCGGGCATCGTCGACACGGTCATCGCGGAACTGGTCGAGATGGGGATGCTCACCGACAGCGGGTCGGGGACGCTCGCCGCGACCGACCTCGGCGCGCAGGTGTCGAAACAGTACGTCGCCCCCGAGACCGGCGCGCGAATCGTCGCGGGACTCCGACGGGCCGTCGAGATGGGCGCAGAGAACGTGACGGGGCTGACCGTCCTCCAACTCGTCGCCGACACGCCCGACATGCAGGACACCTACCTCGGAAACCGCGAACGGGCGGCGATGTACCAGTACGCCCGCGACCACGACGACGAGTTCACCGTCGGGATGAACGAGACCGAGGAGTTCGAGCGGTGGCTGGAGACAGTCAAAACTGCCCGCATCCTCTACGAGTGGACCGAAGGGGAGAGCATGGAGATCATCGTCGAGAACTACCGCATCGGCCCGGGCGACCTCGAGTCCCGCGTCGAGCGTACCGAGTGGCTGCTCGGTGCGGCCGACGCGCTCGCGACGCTCTTGGACCTCGACGTCCCCGAGATCGGTCGCGTGCGGAGTCGCCTCTGAGGGGCACGGATGTTCCTCGGCTCCGTCGCCGTCGAACTCGCGCTGTTTCTCGTCGGCCTCGTCGCGCTCGTCGTCGGCGCGGAACGTGCCGTCGCGGCCGCGGCCGACATCGCCCGCTTCTACGGCGTCTCGGCGTTCTTCGTCGGCGTCACCGTCATCTCGATCGGGACGTCGGTGCCGGAGATGACCACGTCGGTCTACGCCGCACTCTACGGTGCGGGCGACATCGTCGTCGGCAACATCGTCGGCTCCGAGACGGCGCAGATCACTCTCGCCGTCGGCATCGTCGCCCTCGTCTCGCCCATCGTCGCCGAGCGGCGAAACGTGCTCATCTACGGCGGGGCGATGACGCTCGCGATGATCGTCATGCTCCTCACGCTCGACGACGGCCGCATCCAGCGCTCCGAGGGGTTCTTGATGATGCTCGCGTACGTCAACTTCATCTACACGCTCTACACGAACGAGGGTGGTGCCGAGATCACCGAGGAGGTCGTCGACGAGGAACTCGACCGGCCGGGGCGAGAGCTCCCGTGGGTCGTCGGGGGGCTCGCGCTCGTCGTCGTCGGTGGCCATCTCCTCGTGACGAACGGGACCGCGCTTGCCCGCGTCGCCGGCATCTCGGAGTACACCATCGGACTCCTGACCGGACTCGGGACGACTGCACCGGAGATCGTCGTCGCCAGCGTCGCCGCTCGCCGCGGCCACGGCGGCATCTCCGTCGGATCGCTGCTCGGGAGCAACATCACCGACCCGGTGTTCTCACTCGGCGTCGGGGCGCTCGTCGCGGACGTCGTCGTCACCGACGTCGCCTCGATGACGCGAACGACCACGTACATGCTCGCCGTCTCGCTTCTCGTCGTCGGGTTGCTCTACTGGCGACGCGGCCTCTCGCGTCGCTTCGCGGTCGTCTGTCTCTTGCTGTACGTGCCGAGTGTCGTCGCCCTCTGACAATCGTGTCAACGCGACTGTTCGAACCACCGATTTATCACCTTCGACAACGTATGCCACGGCATGTCCGGAATCACCTACGAGGACTTCTTGGACCTCTCGTACACACCGACCGAGACGGATCTCGTCTGTACGTTCCGCCTCGACCCCGCCGAGGAGATGAGTATGGAGGCCGCTGCGAGTCGCGTCGCCTCCGAGAGTTCCAACGGGACGTGGGCCGCGCTCCACACCGACGATAGCTTCACCGACATGGGAGCGACGGCTTGCGGAATCGACGGCGACACCATCCGCGTGGCCTACCCCGCCGGTCTGTTCGAACCGGGCAACATGCCGCAGGTGCTCTCCTGTATCGCCGGCAACATCATGGGGATGAAGGCCGTCGACACGATCCGCCTCGAAGACTGCGAGTGGCCCGAGGCCATCGTCGAGGGCTACCCCGGTCCGCAGTTCGGGTCGAGCGTCCGCCAGGAGATCTTCGGCGTCGACGACCGCCCCATCCTCGCGACGGTCCCCAAACCGAAGGTCGGCCTCTCGACCGAACGTCACGCGGAAGTCGGCTACGAGGCGTGGGTCGGCGGCGTCGACCTGCTGAAGGACGACGAGAACCTCACAGACCAGTCGTTCAACCCCTACTCGGACCGTCTGACCGCGAGTCTCGCCATGCGCGACGAGGCCGAGGACGAAACTGGAGAGAAGAAGAGCTACCTCGTCAACGTCACCGCCGAGACGAACGAGATGCTCGAACGCGTCGACGAGGCCGCATCGCAGGGCAACGAGTACGTCATGGTCGACGTCGTCACCTGCGGCTGGGCGGCCGTCCAGACCGTCCGCGAGCGCTGTGAGGAACTGGGACTGGCCATCCACGCCCACCGTGCGATGCACGCCGCCTTCGATCGGATTCCCGACCACGGCGTCTCGATGCGCGTCATCGCACAGATCGCGAGACTCTGCGGCGTCGACCAACTCCACACCGGGACGGTCGGACTCGGCAAACTCGCCAACGAGGATACGGTGGGGATCAACGAGTGGTTGCGCTCAGAGCTCTACGGGCTGAACGACGTGTTGCCGACGGCTTCTGGTGGCCTGCATCCGGGACTCGTCCCGCAGTTGATGGACGCCGCGGGCGACAACCTCTGCATCCAGGCCGGCGGCGGCATCCACGGCCACCCCGACGGGACGCGGGCCGGTGCCGCAGCGCTTCGGCAGGCGGTCGACTCTGTGACCGAGAACGTACCGATCGAGGTGTACGCCCAGGGGCACTCCGAACTGGCGACTGCGCTGGAGAAGTGGGGGACCGAGACGCCGCGGTGAGGGTCAGACCGCGTCTTCGACCGCGTCTCGCGTCTCCGCGACGAGCTCGTCGAAGTCGGGGTTGTCGCCCTCGCGGACCCACCGGTAGGTGACGACGCCGTCGGCGTCGACGACGAAGACGCTGCGCTCGGCGACCTCGATCATCCCGTACATGTCGTCGAGCACGACGTCGTACTTCCGGATGACGTCGTGGTCCCAGTCTGACAGCATCGGGAAGTTCAGGTTCTCCTCCCGAATCCAGACGTTCTGCGAGAACGGGAGGTCGACGCTGACGCCGTACACCCGGGCGTCGAGGTCGTCGAACAGTCCCATCGAGTCCCGAAGCGCACACATCTCCGCCGTACAGCCGCTGGTGAACGCGGCGGGGTAGAACGCGAGGACGGTCGGCCCGTCGTCGACGACGTCGCCGAACGTGAACTCCTCGACGTCGTCGTACGCGTCGCCGCCTGCCTTCGGCACCGTGAAGTCGGGTGCCGTCTCGCCGATGTCGACCATACGACTCAGTCGGGCGGGCGATATTTCACGGTTGCCCCGTGCTCGGTCGACGCGGCCGGTCGACGCGAGCGGTCACCCGCGTCGACGACTACGTCAGCGACTGCAGCCACGGCTCGGTCGTGTTCTCGCCGAACAGTTCGCGCATCAGCATCACGATGCTCTCCGGCGGGAACTGCCCGCGTTCGGTGACGATGGCGTCGACGTACCGCGGCGGCGTCACGTCGAAGGCGGGGTTCTCGACGGTCGGGTTGCCGATCGCCGCTCGCTCCTCGGCGGAGACGATCTCCGCCTCCTCGCGCATCTCGATGTCGACGCTGTGGCCCGTGAGCGTCCCCGGATGCAGTTTGAACGTCTGGGCGGCGACGACGACCGGCGTCCCCCGGTCGCGAGCGTTGACCGCGAGTCCGCTCGTCCCGATCTTGTTGATGACGCTGCCGTCGGCGGCGATGCTGTCGGCACCGACCATCACGTGGTCGACGTCGTTGAGATACCGCCGGGCGGCGCTGTCGACGATGAGCGTCACCGGGACGTCGAGTTCGTGCAGTCGCTCGGCGGTGATGTGACCCTGATTCCGCGGGCGCGTCTCCTTGACGACGGCGGTCAGTTCCTTCCCCTGGGCGACTGCGGCCTCGACGCAGGCGAGGACGGCCGTCGAGTGACAGTGCGTCATGATTCGGTCGCCGTCCTTGAGGCGGTTTGCTCCGACGGCACCGAGATCCGCCTGCGACCGTTCGAGTCGTTCGCGGAAGCGCTCGACGGCCACGACGGTGTTCTCGCGCAGTTGCTCGACGGTCGACCCCTCCATCCCGTGGAGGACGTAGCGGAGGGCGTTCGGGAGGCTCACCGCCGTCGGCCGGGTGTCGTGGAGAGTTCGAGCGGCCGCCCGTATCTCCGAGCGGAACGCCTCCGGCGTCGACGCGTCGCTCTCTCTCGCCTGTGTCGCGAGTGCCGCCGCCGCCGCGTCGGCGATCTTGGCCGCACCGCGGATCTCCATCGATCCGATGTCGTCGGCGACGCGGCGGACCTCGGGGTGAACGTGCGATCCCATACCACATCTAAGGCAACCGAACAATAAAAGGGTCGCCCGGGGAGTGCGCGACTCAGACCAACTCGACCAGCGCCTCGTCCCGACTCCGGACGCGGATCGTCTCGCTGCGTTCGACCAGTCGCTCGGCGTCTGCGAGTTTCTCCTTGCTCTCGGCGTGGACGGTGAAAAGCGGGTCGCCGAGGCCGATCTCGTCGCCGACGCGACAGTGGAGCACCATCCCCGCTCCCTTGTCCTTCGGCGCGCCGGCACGGCGAGCGACGTCGCTCACGAGTCGGTTGTCGATGTGGGTGACGAGGCCCTCGCGGTCGGCCGCGATCGGGAGTTCGTGGCGGCCGGGGACGAGGTCGTCGACCGTGACGTCGGGGTCCCCATTCTGGGCGGCGACGATGTCGCGGAACGCCGCCATCGCTCGTCCGGAGTCGAGGATCTCCGCGGCGTCCTCCGCACAGCCACAGGAGTCGAGCAGGATGTCGGCGAGTCGAAGGCTCTTCAGCCGGAGTTCCTCGGGGCCGCCCCCGGCGAGCGTCTCGAGGACGTCCCGCGCCTCGAGCACCGGACCGATGCCCCGACCGATGGGCTGTGACCCGCGAGTGATGGTACACTCGATGGCCATCCCGAGGTGGTCGCCGACGCGCTTGAAGTCCTCCGCCAACTCCCGGGCCTCGGCGAGACTCTCGACTTTCGCCCCCTCGCCGTAGGGGACGTCGACGACGATGTGGGTCGACCCGGCGCTCTTCTTCTTCGAGAGCACCGAGGCGATGATCTGCCCCGGCGGGTCGATGGAGAGCGGCGTCTCCGCGCGGATGATCTTGTCGTCGACGGGCGAGAGGTTGACCGACCCGCCCCAGACGAGACAGCCGTTCGTCTCGGTGACGATCTCCTTGATCTCTTCGAGCGTGAACTCGACGTCGCAGAGCACCTCCATCGTGTCGGCGGTGCCGGCGGGGGAGGTGACCGCCCGCGACGACGTCTTTGGGATCTTCACCCCCGCCGCGGCGACGATGGGGACGATGATGGGCGTGACGCGGTTGCCGGCGACGCCGCCGATGGAGTGTTTGTCGGCGACGACGGCGGTGTCCTCCCACTCGATGACGTCGCCGACCTCCGCCATGCACTCGGCGAGATGCATCGTCTCCTCCAGCGACAGCCCGTTCGTGTACGTCGCCGCCACGTAGGCTCCGAGTTCGACGTCCGACAGGCGGTCCTCTTTGATGTCGAGGACGATGCGGTGCAGTTCGGGTTTGTCCAACTCGATGTCGTCGAGTTTCTTCTTGATGTAGTGGACCGCCCGCGGCTGTGGGGCGGGGATGACGTCGACGGGACCGGAGAGGTGGCCCAGGCGACGCGTGACGGCGAGCGTCCCCGGATCGACCAGTTCGTCGGTGAACTCGACGATGCCGATGCTGATGCGACCGTCGTGTTCGATCTGGACGCGGTCGAGTTGGTGGACGCCGAGTTCGGCGGCGTCGGCGGTGTTGAGGAGGACGGTCGGCGACCGAGAGCCGATGTCGATCTCCTGAGCGGTCAGTTTCATGCGTGACGTAGTGTGCCAAGAGAGATAAACTTCCGCGGGCGGAACGACCTCTGACACTGCGACGCAGTCACTCGTTCTCGGCGGGTGAGAACCACCCGCCCTTTATAACCACTCGCCGGGCGTCTGACTATCTGTACAAGGTGAACAACGATGAGCACTAACACATTCCAGAGCAAGATCGGCGGTCTGACTGTCACCGGAGAAGCCCACAGCCTCAGCGCGTGGTTCGTCCTCGCGCTCCGTCTCATGCTGGGCTACGCGTTCGCGTACGCCGGCGTCGAGAAGATTATCGGTCCCGAAGCGTTCAACGCGAGCGGCTACCTCCTGTTCGCGGTTCCGGAGAACGGCGGGCCGGCGGTGGGGTTCCTCCAACTGTTCGCGACCAACGACCTGCTCCTGCAGTTCGTCAACGTCGCGGTGCCGTGGGGTGAACTGGCCATCGGGCTGGCGCTCATCTTCGGCGTCCTGACCCGCTTTGCGGCGTTCTGGGGTGCCGTCATGATGCTCATGTTCTACCTCGGAAACTGGGACGTGGCACACGGTGTCATCAACGGTGATTTCACCTACATGCTGCTGTTCCTCGCACTCGCCGCGTTCGGCGCGGGCCGCATCCTCGGCCTCGACGCCTACATCGAGCAGTACGAGGTCGGCGGCGTCCCCCTCATCGAGAAGTACCCGGCGCTCGACTACGTCCTCGGCTGAACGCTTCGACCCGGTCCTCGCTTTCGATCGATTCCTCCCCTTTTCGTGACCTACCGACAGCGAGCAGTCGCTCGGTTCTGTGCTTCGCCGCGACCCGACTCGTCTACGTTCCGTCGCGACGCACGCCGACCGGCGTGGGCTGTTCGCTCGACTTCGAGACGAGGACCTACGGGACTATCTTTCTGCAAGGAGAGAATCCCGCCGTTTACGGCGAGGAGGATGTCACTCGGCGTACAGCGAGTAGAAGATGACGACGAACCCGACGAGCGTCAGAAGCGAGTCGATGAGGACGCTCGTCGCGAGTTCGATGCCGAGCAGTTGATCGAGCACGCCGCCGAGCAGCGACCCGAAGGTGACGATACCGAACCCCAGTGCCAGGAGTCGTAACGGTCGCGACCCGGTCCGTCGGTACGCCCTGTAGCTGAAGTAGGTGATGAGTCCCCCGAGGACGAGGATCCCCGTCTTGGCGACGACGATGGCCGTCGCCACCGACGGCGACGTCGCCATCAGGCCTCCCTCCGTACCTCGGACCACATCGTCGCGAGACGGCCTTCGGGCGTCGGTGCTCGGTGTGCGATCGTCACCTCGAGCCGCCGGTCCTCGGCGAGCGCGATGGTGACGGAGTCGAAGGCGACGTCGTAGCGGGCCGTATGGTGGCCGTCGGTCCGGACGTCCGTCGACTCCACCAAGAGTCCCGCCTCGGTCAGCCGTTCGAGCTTGCGATACGTCGTCGACAGCGGGATGTCACAGACCTCCGAGAGTTCGCTCGCGGTCATCGGCTCCGAGAGTCGTCTGATGATCGTCCGCGAGGCAGCGTCGTCGAGCACGGCGAGCACGGACTGGAGGTCCGTCTCCTCGCGCGTAGACCGCTCACGTAGCATTGTCGACGGGTTGATACTGGGCAGTGCTAACGTTTGTGGTTCGGTCGGTCGAGATCGTACGCGTGTCGCCGTCGTAACTCGCCGGCACGTTTCAACACGGACGGCGTCCGGCAGATGCCCGGCGCACCGGTCGCCTGCGGGACGGTACAGTTGTTGCAGTTCTCACAGACGACGCGCGTCTCCGGCGCGACGTGCTCGCCGTCCCCGTCGGCGAGCAATCGTGCCGGCAGTTCCGGTTCGGCGTAGAACGGGCGAGCCATCCCGACCATGTCGCAGTCCTGCCCGAGCAGGCGGTCGATCTGCCCACGCTGGCGGATGCCGCCCTCCGCGAGCACCGGCACGTCGACGACGTCGCGGACGTCCCGACAGAGCCCCGCGTTCCACGCCGGTTCGAAGTCGTACCACTGGGATTCGATCCAGTTGCCGAGCGCGACGAGCAGGGCCCGCGTCCGTCCGCCGAACGTCTCGACGTAGCCGTCGCGGAACTGGCTGTCCCGCCAGGCGCGAGCGGGGAACGCGCCGCGGATGATGCTCATATCCCAGACGACAGAGCCGTTGACCGGGGCGAGCGCGTCGTAGCCGATCTCGGCGAGTCGCCGACAGACGCCGACGGTCTCCCCCCGCGTGAGTCGCGGGCGGACGAACGACGGAGCCGCCGTCTCCGTGGGGACTTTGGTCGCGAGCGGAACGTCGCCCGCCCGGTCGCGGATCTCGTCGTGGACGACCTCGAGGAACCGGACTCCGTCGCCGAACTCGTCGTTCCGGCGGTTGTAGAACGGCGAGAGAAACTGGTGGACGATGCCCATGTTCGCCCCCGCGAGGTGGACGACGTCGTAGCCAGCGTCGACGGCGTTGGCGGCAGCGCGACCGAAGTCCGCCGCGAGGTCGTACACCTCCGCCGTCGACAGCACTTTCGCGTCGTAGGAGAGCAGGCCGGCACGGTCGAGCAGCCGGAGCGGAAACGGCGGACGCGAGACGGCGAGTTGCTGAAGGGTCGGATGCTCCCGTCGATAGGCGGCGTGCCACGTCTCCATGCTCCGGAGTCCGCCGTGTTCCAACTGGATGGCGATCTTGCTCCCGTGGGCGTGCACGGCGTCGGTGAGTCGTTCGAGGTCGGCGACGAACGACGGGTCGGCGACCGACGTCATGTTCGGCGCGGCACACCCGCCTTCCTCGCGGACGATGGCTGCCCCCTGACAGACGAGACCCGCACCGGCCCGCGCGGCGGGTTCGAGGTCGGCGACGAGGGTATCGACCGCGTCGGGACCGTTGCCGGCACACTCCAACAGCGGCGCCCGATAGAGTCGGTTCGGAACGCGCACGCCACCGACGTCGAGCGGATCTTCCAACCGCGTCATAGCCGTCTGTCTCTCTGAAATATCAAAATAGTAAGCATTGTTCGGCTTTCCGAAACGTCGGTCACGGAGACGTCGGCCGCTCGCCGGAGTAGTCGTCGGCACCGACCTGCTCGTGCGTGTGATGGTAGAACCGGACCCGCGGTTCGTCGTCGCGGGCCGTCGGTTCGAAACAGACGCGGCGATACCGGGCGTTGTCGAGGAGGTTCACCATGACGCCGGCGTGGTGTTCGGACACCGAGTCGTAGGCGACGTCACAGACCGGGCAGCGCTCGGGTGCGTCCGCGGGGACGTCCATCACTCGCCCTCGACGACCTCGTCTGCGACGCGCCGGACGGTCGCGAACTCCTCGTCGCTGTAGGCGACGAACCGGACGTCAGTGAGCGACGTCGGGTCGAAGGCGGCGATCTCCTCGCAGATGACCCGTGCACCCGCTTCGAGCGGGAAGCCGGCGACACCACAGCCGAGCGCCGGAACGACCAGCGACGCACAGCCCAACTCGTCGGCGGCCGCGAGGCTGTTGCGCGTCGCCTCGCGGATGCTCGTCTCGGTCGCTCTCCCGTCGCCGTAGTGCGGCATCGCGGCCGCGTGGACGACGTAGTCGGCCTCGAGTCCGAACGCGTCGGTGACGGCGACCCCACCGAGGTCGACCGGCCCCTGGGCCATCGCAGCCTCGTTGAGCTCCTCACCCCCTCGCCGACGGAGCGCGCCGGCGACGCCGGAGCCCATCCGAAGACTCGTCCCGGCGGCGTTGACGAGCGCGTCGGCCCCCTGTGCCGCGATGTCTCCCTGTACGACGGTGAACTCCATACGAGAGACGTCTGTACGGCGGCGCAAAAGCGTTTGTGCGGTGAACACTCGAAAACCGGTGTGGGGTCGTGACGGTCGGGGACGGGCGAGGTGGTCGGAGGCGAACGACGGCAGTCGTCGACGGCCGGTGACGACGCGACTCGCGGTGTGGGAACACAAGAGTTGTAACGACCGGTAGAGCAAGGGTTGGTATGAGCACGGACGACAGGGTTGGTCCCCGGTCTGCCGACCGCACCCTCCTCGCGGTTCTCGCCGTCACCGCTCTCGCCCTCGTCGCTCGCCTCGTCGGTCTCGGGACGCGAGTCATGCACTGGGACGAGGGGCGGGTCGGCTACTGGATCCTCCGCTACCACGAGACGGGCGAGTTCTACTACCGGCCGATCATCCACGGTCCGTTCCTCCCCATCGTCAACGACTACGTCTTCACCGTCCTCCCCCCGTCGGACTTCAGCGCGCGCCTCGTCGTCGCCGTCGTCGGCGGGCTTCTCCCGCTGACCGCGCTGCTGTTCCGAACTCGCCTCCGCGACTCGGAGACGGCCGCACTCGCGCTGTTTCTCGCCGTCAATCCGCTCTTCGTCTACTACTCGCGGTTCATGCGCAACGACGTCCTCGTCGCGGCGTTCTCCTTCGCCGCCCTCGGCTTCTTCGTCTACGGCTACGACCGGCAGGATCCGAAGTATCTCTATCCGGCCGGCGCGGCGCTGGCACTCGGGTTGACCGCCAAGGAGAACGGTCTCATCTACGTCGTCTGCTATCTCGGCGCGGCGTTCCTCCTCTTGGACCACCGATTCGTTCGGGCCGCACAGGCGGGCCGACCGATCGGGGAGACGGCTCACGACTACCTGATCTACGCGAAGACCGGGCTCAGTTCGTGGGCGGGCGACGTCAGAACGGGCGTCTTCTGGCTGTTGACGCACACCGCCGGCGGCGTCGCGGCGTTCCTCCTCGTCGTCGTCTTCTTCTACGCACCCCGGCCGGAGCTCTGGCAGCTGTTCGGCGACGCGACGATGGCTCCCGACGTGCTCGAACGGGCGACGGTCGGCGCGTGGGAGCGGTTCTACGGTCAGTGGGCCTCGGGTTCCCACCAGGCGCACGACTACCTCCCGTTCCTCTTCGACCTGCTGGAGACCATCGTTTACGGGTCGGGCGTGCTCGTCGTGTTCGCGCTCCTCGGGTTCGTCGTCGACGGCTACTCCAGCGACCGCTCGCGCGACCTCGTCGCCTTCGCCGCCTACTGGGGGATCGCGAGCGTCGTCGGCTACCCCGTCGCGACCGACATCCAGGCGCCGTGGGCGGCGATTCACGTCGTCCTCCCGCTGGCGATCCCGGCGGCCGTCGGCGCCGGCTACGTCTATCGGACGGCCCGCCAGTCGGTCGCCATCGAGGACGCCGTCGGGACGACCATCGCCGCGCTGGTCATCCTCTCGGCGGTCGTCGGCGTCGCCGGTGCCAACGTCACCTACGTCGACAGCACGAGCGAGGACGACAAACAGGTGCTGCAGTGGGCACAGCCGAACAACGACCTCAAGGACACGCTGCTGAAGATCGAGCAGATCTCGCGGACCAACGAGGGCCACGACGTGCTGTTCTACGGGACGAAACATCCGACGACGGACGAGTCGCTGTTCTACGTGAAAGACGAGTCGGCACCGCTGGAGAACTGGCAGGTCTCGAACTGGCACAGTCGCCTCCCGCTCCCGTGGTACACCGAGATGTACGGCGCGAACGTGACGAGCACGCCGCCGAACGTGACGGCGACCGAGATGGCACAGGACGCGCCACCCGTCGTGATCGCCTACGACTGGAACCGCTCGGAGCTCGAGGAGGCGCTGCCGGGCTACACGGTGTACGAACACAAGTTCAAACTCTGGAGCGAGGAGATCGTCGTCTTCGTCGACGAGTCGCAACTCCCCGACTCCCGACAGGCGGACGTCCGACACCCCGACTCACGTTCCCGTGACACGACCGCTCGTCTCGACTCCGCGACGCTCGCCTCTCCCCGTTGAGATACCCACGTTCTCGCATATCGAATCCCTCCGGGTGGTAACTCTTATGCAGGTTCGTACGAAACGGCCGACCGTGACAGTGACCTTACCCGGCCCGACGCTCGGCGTCGTCGGCGGCGGGCAACTCGGGCGGATGTTGGCCGAGGCCGCAGCACCCCTCGGCGTCGAGGTAATCGTCCTCGACCCGACGCCCGACTGCCCGGCGGCGACCGTCGCCCGCGACCAGGTGGAAGGCGACTTCGACGACCCCGAGGCCGTCCGCGACCTCGCCGCCCGCGTCGACGCGCTGACGTTCGAGATCGAACTTGCGGACCCCGACCTGCTCGAAGACGTCCAAGACGAGTACGACGTACCGGTCCATCCCTCGCCGGACACGTTGCGCACGATCCAGGACAAACTCGTCCAGAAGCGGACGCTCGGCGACGCAGGTATCCCCATCCCCGAGTTCCGCCGCGTCGACGACGCCGACGACCTCCGGGCCGCCGTCGAGGAGTTCGGCAGCGTGATGCTCAAAGCCCGGACCGGCGGCTACGACGGTCGCGGCAACGTCCCGGTCACCTCGCCCGACGAGGTCGAGGAGGCGCTGGAGTACATCGGTCACGCCCCCGCGATGGCCGAACGGTTCGTCGACTTCGTCCGCGAGGTGTCGGTCATCGGCGTGAAGGGCAGAGACGAAGTTCGGGCGTTCCCGCTCGGCGAGAACGTCCACGAGGAGGAGATCCTCCGCGAGACGGTCGTCCCCGCCCGGACGAGCGACGCGGTGACGGCGCGCGCGAGAGACGTCGCCCACGACGTCCTCGACCAGTTGGAGGGCCGTGGCGTGTACGGGATCGAACTCTTCGAGACGAGCGGGTCGCGAAGCGACCCGGAGACGTCGAGCGGGCAGCGCCCGCGAGACAGCGCTGGCGAGATCCTCGTCAACGAGATCGCCCCGCGGCCGCACAACTCGGGGCACTGGACCATCGAGGGCGCGCTGACCTCCCAGTTCGAGCAGCACGCCCGCGCAGTGCTGGGGTGGCCGCTCGGCGCGACCGACCTGCGCGCGCCGACGGTCAGCGCGAACATCCTCGGTGACGTAAAAGAGTCCCAGCCAGCCGAACTCCACGGCGTCGACCGCGTGCTCGCCGCCGACGGCGTGAGTCTCCACTGGTACGGCAAACAGGAGGTCCGACCCCTACGGAAGATGGGTCACGTCACCGCCGTCGGCGACGCGGACGGACTCGCCGGCGACGGTGGCGTCGATTCGTCCACTGCCGTCGACGACCTGCTCGAATCGGCTCGCGACCACGTCGACTCGCTCACCTTCGACCGATGAACGTCCAACAGCTCGTCGACCGACTCGAATCGGAAGCGAAACAGGAACGCGACCCGGAGACGACGCCCGACGTAGGCATCATCATGGGGTCGGACTCGGACCTCGACGTGATGTCGGGGGCGTACGACGCGCTGGAGGAACTCGGCTTCGAGGAGCAGACCGACTTCGAGAACCCGCCCGAGGCGCGGTTCACGTACGAGAGCTACGTCGTCTCGGCGCACCGGACGCCCGAGTTGATGTACGCCTACGGAGAGACCGCGGAGGCCCGTGGGCTGGACGTGATCGTCGCCGGCGCGGGCGGGAAGTCCGCCGACCTGCCGAACATGACCGCCTCCATCGCGTACCCGCTACCGGTCGTCGGCGTGCCGGTCCAGGAGAAGTCCGTCGACTCGGTGATCGGGATGCCGACCGGCGCGCCGATCGTCGCCGTCGACGCGGGCAAGTCGTTCAACGCGGCGCTGTCGGCGGCGCAGGTACTGGCGCGACAGCACGAGGCGGTGCGCGAGGCGCTGATCGCGTACCACGACAGACTCGTCGAGGACGTGGCCGACGTCTCCCGTGATCTGCACGACCTCGGTCACGTCTCGTTCCGCGAACGTTCGGAGTAACCGACTGTTTCTCTCGCTTCCCAGTCTCCGCCGCGGGGTTCACGGTTGAAACCGCCGTAATCGCCCGAACGAGCAAGAATCAATGCTTATAGGGGAGCACCCCTAACCCGCGGACGTTACGGAGAACTCGGTATGAATCCATGGATAGCTATCGGCGCATTAGGAGTAGTCAGTGTCGGCATTCCGCTCGGTATGATGGCGGTGTCGGCGTTGCTTCGTCCGAGTGTGCCGGAACAAGGTAAAAGCGCCATCTACGAGAGCGGTGAGATCCCGACGGGGACGGCACGCATCCAGTTCAACATCCAGTACTACATGGTTGCGTTGCTGTTCGTCGTCTTCGACATCGAGACCGTCCTCATCTTCCCGTGGACGGTCATCTATCGCTCCGCGTTGGAGCAGGGAGCAACCCTCGCTGAGGTGCTGCTTCCGATGCTCGTCTTCATCGGGATCCTCGTCGTCGGTCTCGTTTGGGCATGGCGCAACGGCGCGGTCAAGTGGGTCAGAAGCCCGCTTGCCGAGAGCCGGAAGACGGAGAGACAAACATGAGTAGCCAAGACAAGCCATTCGTCACGGAGGACTCGAAAGTACTGACCGACACTCGGGACGCCCGGATGTCCGGACAGGACAACCGGTTCAACTCGAAGCTCCGTGAGGCGTTCGGTTCGTCACCGTTCATCCTCACGAAGTTCGACAAGTTCATGAACTGGGTCCGGGGGTCGTCGATGTTCATGCTGCAGTTCGGGATCGCCTGCTGCAGCATCGAGATGATGCACACCTACGCCGTCAAGCACGACCTCGACCGCTTCGGTGCCGGTGTCCCCCGCGCGTCGCCGCGACAGGCCGACGTGATCATCGTTCCGGGGACCATCGTCTCGAAGTTCGCCCCGCGCATGAAGCGGGTGTACGACCAGATGCCCGAACCCAAGTTCGTCATCGGAATGGGTTCGTGTACCATCTCGGGCGGCCCGTTCCAGGAGGGGTACAACGTCGTCAAGGGCGCAGAGGAGGTCATCCCGGTCGACATCCACGTCCCCGGCTGTCCGCCCCGCCCCGAGGCGCTCGTCTACGGCGTCGCCAAACTGCAGGAGCGGATCGCCAACGGCGAGTCGAGTCCGGTGACGGTCAAACCGTACGAACTCGAACAGTTCGGCGACCTCACCCGAGACGAGATCGTCGACCAACTCGCCGCAGAGATCGACGAGGACGACCTCGTCATGCGGTACAACTGGGCTGATTCACCATGAGTCTGGAGGAGCCAGAGGACGCAGAGCAGCCTGCCGTCGAGGGACGCTCGCTGGGCGACGAACTCGCCGACCTGCTCGGCGACCACGTCCTCGCCCGCGAGGAGCACCTCAACGCACCGGGGTTCGTCATCCGACCGGACGAGGTGCAGGACGTGCTCTTCACGCTCCGCGACGAGGCGGGGTTCGACCACCTCTCCTGTGTCACGGCCGAGGAGCGCGAGGACCGTTACGAGTCCATCTACCACCTGAAGAAGTACGACGACCCCACGCAGGAAGTGAGCGTCGTCGTCCCGACCGACAAGACGAACCCGGTCAGTCAGACGGCCGAACCCGTCTACCGGACGGCCGACTGGCACGAGCGGGAGGCGTACGACCTCGTCGGCATCGAGTACGAGGGACACCCCGACCTGCGCCGCATCCTCCTCCCGGAGACGTGGCAGGGTCACCCGCTCTCGATGGACTACGAGCAGGACCGCCCCCAGCTCGTCCCACTGCGTGAGAACGCCAACCCGCTGCAGGACGACCACAAGGGCGAGGGTGGCGACACGATGTTCCTCAACATCGGACCGCACCACCCGGCGACTCACGGCGTGCTCCACCTGAAGACGACGCTCGACGGCGAGCAGGTCGCCGACGTCGAGTCCGACATCGGCTACCTGCACCGCTGTGAAGAGCAGATCTGTCAACAGGGGACCTACCGCCACCAGATCATGCCGTACCCCGACCGCTGGGACTACATCTCGGCCGGCCTGCTCAACGAGTGGGCCTACGCGCGTGCGGCCGAGGACCTCGCGGACATCGAGGTGCCCGAGTACGCACAGATCATCCGGACGATGGGTGCGGAGCTGTGTCGGATCGCCGCCCACATGCTGGCGGTCGGCACGTTCGCACTCGACGTCTACGGGGACTTCACGGCCATCTTCATGTACGCGATCCGCGACCGGGAGAAGGCCCAGAACATCCTCGAGGACCTCACCGGCCAGCGGCTGATGTTCAACTACTTCCGCCTCGGCGGCGTCGTCTGGGACCTCCCCGAACCCCGCGAGGAGTTCTTCGAGAAGATCCGGGACTTCCTCGACGATCTGCCGCAGGCGCTCGAGGAGTACCACGACCTCATCTCGGGCAACGAGATCCTGCAGATGCGGACCGTCGGTACGGGGGTTCTCCCCGGAGACGTCGCCAAGAGCTACGGTGCGACCGGTCCGGTCGCCCGCGGCTCCGGCGTCGACTACGACCTCCGACGCGACGACCCCTACGGCTACTACGAGAACCTCGACTGGGACGTCGTCGTCGAGGACGGCTGTGACAACTACAGTCGCCTGCTCGTCCGGCTCCGTGAGGTCGAGGAGTCCGCGAAGATCATCGAACAGTGCGTCGACCTGCTGGAGGACTGGCCCGAGGAGGATCGGACGATCCAGGCGAACGTCCCCCGGACGCTCAAACCCGACGACGACACGGAGGTCTACCGCGCCGTCGAAGGTGCGAAGGGCGAACTCGGGATCTACATCCGCTCGGACGGCACCGACAAACCCGGACGGTTCAAGATCCGCAGTCCGTGTTTCTCGAACCTCCAGACGCTGCCGGAGATGGCACAGGGCGAGTACGTCCCTGACCTCATCGCCGCGCTCGGCAGCCTCGACATCGTGCTCGGCGAGGTGGACCGGTGATGGAGACGCTGCTGCTTCAGGCGCAGTCGCAGACGCCGCTCGTCGACACCATCGCGGGCCTCCTCGGCCTGGACGGGCTGCTCGGTGCGGTCGTCGGCGGACTGCTCGGCGCGTTCCTCATCGCCAACGTGATGCTCATCACGACGGCCGTCGCCGGGCCGTGGGCGAAGCGGAAGATCACCGCGTCGTTCACCGACCGCATCGCCGTCAACCGGATCGGGCCGTTCGGCCTGCTCGTCATCGTCGCCGACGCGGTTCGGCTGATGTCGAAGGAACTCATCGTTCCCGACGGCGTCGACCGTCCCGCGTGGGACATCGCACCGATCATCGTCCCGTTCTCGGCGCTGATGGGGTTCGCCGTCATCCCGATGGGGAGCGGCATCCACCTGGCCGACCCCGAGTCCGGTCTCGTCTACGCGTTCGCGGTGAGTTCCATCGCCTCGCTCGGACTCGTGATGGCGGGGTACTCGTCGAACAACAAGTACTCGCTTCTCGGCGGACTGCGCTCGGTCGCACAGAACATCGCCTACGAGATCCCGCTCATCGTGACGGCGGCGTCCGTCGTCATCTTCACCGGGACGCTCCGGATGAGCGAGATCGTCGCCGTGCAGGCCGAACCGCTCTTTACGGTCGCCGGCGTCACGATCCCGCAGTGGTTCGCGTTCGTCAACCCCTTCGCGTTCGTGCTGTTCCTGGCGGCGAACCTGGCGGAAGTCGGCCGTAACCCGTTCGACACGCCGGAGGCACCGACCGAGATCGTCGGCGGGTACCAGACCGAGTACTCCAGCATCTACTTCGTCCTGTTCTACCTCGGGGAGTTCATCCACATCTTCCTGGGCGGGGCGCTCATCGCGACGCTGTTCCTCGGCGGCCCGGCCGGTCCGGGTCCGGAGGCGCTCGGCTTCCTCTGGTTCACGATCAAGATCTGGGCGGTGTTCCTGTTCACGCAGTGGGCCCGCTCGGCAGTGCCGCGCGTGCGTATCGACCAACTCATCGAGATCGGCTGGAAGGGCATGCTCGTGCTGTCCTTCGCCAACCTGGTGCTCACGGCCATCATCGTGGGAGTGATTGCATGATTGGAATTCTGAAAGGGATGGCGACGACGATGAAACACGCACTGGACGGCCAGACGTTCACGGTCGAGTACCCGGACGTCGCGCCGGAGGTGAGCCCCCGGTTCCGTGGGGTCCACAAGTTCAGCCAGGAGCGCTGTATCTGGTGTCGCCAGTGTGAGAACGTCTGTCCGAACGACACGATCCAGATCGTCCAGGACGACAAGCGCAACGGCGAGCAGTACAACCTCCACATCGGCCAGTGCATCTACTGCCGACTGTGCGAGGAGGTCTGCCCCGTCGACGCCATTCTGCTGACACAGAACTTCGAGTTCACGGCAGACACGAAAAACGAGTTCGTGTACAACAAAGAACAGCTGAAGAACGTCCCGTGGTACAAGGACATTGACCCCCTCAACTCGCGTAACCCCGACCGTGGGGCCTGGATCGGCGAGGGTGAGGGAGAAGTGGATTACCAGTAGAGTGACCCTCGAGATTTCGACCGTGAGAGGCCTCGAATCGGCCTCCACCGTCTCGAAATCTTCAAAGGGATATCTCAAGGAGATACAAACAATGGTTTATGAAACCATCGCGTTCGCGCTGTTCGCCCTCGTCACCGTGGGCTGCAGCCTCGGCGTCGTCCTCGTTCGGGACGTGTGGCATTCCGCACTCCTGCTCGGGGGCGCGCTGTTGAGCGTCGCGGTGCATTACGTGATGTTGCAGGCGGAGTTTCTCGCCGCTATGCAGATTCTCGTCTACGTGGGCGGGGTTCTCATCCTCATCGCGTTCGCCGTGATGCTGACGCGTACGAATCCGGAGGTGAGTAGCACATGACAACGAAACCGCAGTTGAACGACGACCTGAACCTGCTACCGGGGCTCGCCGCCCTCGGACTGTTCGTCGTCCTGGCTGTCGTCTTCCTGCAGACGGAGTTCGGATCCCCACAGGGGTTCCCGGCCGACGCGAGCATCGTCGCTAGCATCGGCTACGCGATGTTCAACCTCGATCTCGGTGCGGTGCCGGGAGAGAGCTTCCTCGTCGCGTTCATGGTGATGGCCGTCACGCTCGACGTCGCCATCGACGCCGCCGTCTACCTCGCACAGCGCGAGGACGAGGGCTCGTTCCTGCAGTCGGCAGCGAGCAGCGCACGCGGCGCAGTGACGGGTGAGGGCGTCCGGACCGACGGCGGTGCCGACGACACGGAGGGGGAGCGCTAATGGTGCCCGCAGAGTGGTATCTGCTCCTCTCGGGGCTGATGTTCTGTATCGGCCTGTTCGGCATCCTGACGCGGCGCAACGCGCTGCTGTTCCTGATGTCCGTCGAGCTGATGCTGAACGCGGCGAACATCAACCTCGTCGCCTTCTCCTACCAGTGGGGGAACGTGACGGGTCAGACGTTCAGCCTGTTCACGATGGCGCTCGCGGCCGCCGAAGTCGCCATCGGTATCGGCATCATCCTCGTGCTGTATCGCAACTTCAACGACCTCGACGTGACGAAAGCAACGACGATGAGGTGGTAACTGATGGCTGCATTCGACTACGCTCCGGCGATCGTTCTCCTGCCGTTCCTCTCGTTCCTCGTCTCGGTCGGCGTCGCCGTCAGCGGTCGGGACCTGCTCCCGAAGGGTGGCGCACTGCCGGGCATCGCAGCGACCGCGGGCTCGCTCCTGCTCTCGCTGTGGATGTTCTTCACCGTCTCGAACGGCAACTACTACGACGAAACGATCTACACGTGGGTGACGACGGATCAGAGCTTCGAGCTGACGTTCGGCCTGCTCGTCGACCCGCTCAGTGCGATGATGCTCGTCATCGTGACGCTCATCGCGACCCTCGTGCACGTGTTCTCGCTCGGCTACATGAACGACGACGGCCAGACCGGGCTCCCCCGGTACTACGCCGGTCTCGGGCTCTTCACCGCCTCCATGCTCGGGTTCGTCGTCGCCGACAACCTGCTCATGGCGTTCATGTTCTTCGAGCTGGTCGGGCTCTGCTCGTACCTGCTCATCGGCTTCTGGTTCCGCGAACCGGGCCCGCCGAGCGCCGCGAAGAAGGCGTTCCTCGTCACCCGCTTCGGTGACTACTTCTTCCTCATCGGCGTCGTCGCCGTGTTCGCCACCTTCGGCACCGCACAGTTCGCGGGCGAAGGCGCGTTCCCGGCGCTCGCAGAACAGGTGTTGAACGGCGAAGCCAGCGCCAACACGTTCGGCTTCGAGCCGCAGACGTGGTTCACCATCGTCGGACTGCTCGTGCTCGGCGGCGTCGTCGGCAAGTCCGCGCAGTTCCCGCTGCACACGTGGCTGCCGGACGCCATGGAAGGTCCGACCCCCGTCTCCGCGCTCATCCACGCGGCGACGATGGTCGCGGCCGGTGTGTACCTCGTCGCTCGGATGTACGGCTTCTACGCGCTCTCGCCGACGGGGCTCGCCATCATCGCGTTCATCGGCGGCTTCACCGCCCTGTTCGCGGCGACGATGGGCGTCGTCAAGCGCGAGATCAAACAGGTGCTCGCGTACTCCACCATCTCCCAGTACGGCTACATGATGCTCGCGCTGGGGTCGGGTGGGTACATCGCGGCGACCTTCCACCTCATGACGCACGCGTTCTTCAAGGCGCTGCTGTTCCTCGGGGCGGGGTCGGTCATCATCGCGATGCACCACAACGAGGACATGTGGGACATGGGCAACCTGAAGGAGAAGATGCCCGTCACCTACGCGACGTTCCTCGCCGGCTCGCTCGCGCTCGCCGGCATCTTCCCGTTCTCGGGCTTCTGGTCGAAAGACGAGGTGCTCTACGAGGCGCTCGTCCACGGCCTAGGCGGCAGTCCGCTGTTGTTCGGCGCGTGGGCGATGGGCCTGCTCGCCGTCTTCTTCACCGGCTTCTACACCTTCCGGATGGTGTTTCTCACCTTCCACGGGAAGGCTCGCACCGACACCGCGCGTAACCCGCACGGCGTGGGCTGGAACGTGAAGGGGCCGCTGACCGTGCTCGGCGTGCTGGCGGTCGTCGCCGGCTTCGTCAACATGGTGCCGGTCGCGAAGCTGACTGGCATGCCCATCGAGTACCTGCACCAGTGGCTCGGACACGGTCCTGCCGGACTGACGAGCGAGCACTACGGCGAACTCACGCACGACTTCGCCCACTACAGCGTCGGCACGCTCGCCGGCGGCGAACTCGGGACGGCGCTCATCTCGGGCGGCGTCTCGCTGACGCTCGCGCTCGCGGGCGTCGCGCTCGCACACGTGCTGTACAACGTCCCCGAGCCGGTCGAACACACCGACAAGCTCGGCGGTATCAAGACGCTGCTGTACAACAACTACTACCAGGACGAGTACCAGGTCTGGCTGGCGACGGGACTCACGTTGCCCGTCGCCCGCGCGGCCGACAAGTTCGACCAGGGCGTCGTCGACGGCGTCGTCAACGGCGTCTCCAGCGTGAGTCTGTTCTCCGGGAGCCGCGTCAAACAGCTCCAGACGGGCGTCGTGAGTAACTACGCGATGCTCCTCACGCTGGGGCTGACCGTGCTTCTGGTCGTCTTCGGTCTGCTCGGAGGGTGGTTCCTATGATCGTCGAAGCACTAATCGCGTTCACGTTCGCCGCTGCGCTGGTGACCTTCGTCGCCCCGAACCGGGTCGCCGGCAAGCTGGCGTTCGGACTCAGTCTGGTTCCCGTCCTCGGGAGCCTCTTCATGTGGAGTCAGTACGACGCGAGCGGCAACGCCCTCTTGGGCGGGTCGCTCGCGTTCGAAGAATCGTTCGCGTGGCTCAGCCTCGCGGGCTACGAACTCTCGTGGCACACCGGCGTCGACGGCATCAGTATGCCGCTCATCGTGCTCACGACGGTGCTCACGTCGCTGGCGATCGTCAGCGCGTGGACGCCGATCGACAGCCGACAGTCGCAGTTCTACGGCCTCTTCCTGTTCATGGAGGCGAACCTCGTCGGGGTCTTCACCGCGCTGGACTTCTTCATGTGGTTCGTCTTCTGGGAGGCCGTGCTCATCCCGATGTACCTGCTCGTCGGCGTCTGGGGCGGCCCGCGCCGCAAGTACGCCGCGATCAAGTTCTTCGTCTACACGAACATCGCGTCGCTCGTGATGTTCATCGGCTTCTTCGCGCTGATCTTCGGGCTGGGCGACTCCATCTCGTCGCTCGGACTGCCGGAGATCGCACAGGCGCTCCGCGCCGACGAACTCGGCGGGTTCGCGGGCCTCGACGCCACGACGCTGCGGACCGTCGCCTTCGTGGCGATGTTCCTCGGCTTCGGCGTCAAGGTGCCCATCGTCCCGCTGCACACGTGGCTGCCGGACGCTCACGTCGAAGCGCCGACCCCGGCCTCGGTGATGCTGGCCGGCGTCCTCCTGAAGATGGGGACGTACGCCCTGCTGCGGTTCAACTTCACGATGCTGCCGGAGACCGCGACGGCGCTGGCGATTCCCATCGCCGTCATCGCGGCGCTCAGCGTCATCTACGGCGCGATGCTCGCGCTGGCCCAGCAGGACCTCAAGCGCATCGTCGCCTACTCCTCCGTGTCGTCGATGGGGTACGTCATCCTCGGCCTCGTCGCCTACACGGTGTACGGGGTCGGCGGCGCGACGTTCCAGATGATCGCCCACGGCCTCATCTCCGGTCTGATGTTCATGGCCGTCGGCGTCATCTACAACACCACGCACACGCGGATGGTCGGCGACATGTCAGGCATGGCCGACCGGATGCCCATCACGGCGGGCATCTTCGTCGCCGGCGCGTTCGGTTACATGGGACTGCCGCTGATGGCCGGCTTCGCCGGCGAGTTCTTCATCTTCGTCGGCTCGTTCGGCTCGCAGTCGCTTCCCTTCGCGCCCGTGTTCACGGCGGCGGCGATGTTCGGCATCGTCATCGTCGCAGGCTACCTGCTGCTCGCGATGCAGCGGACGCTGTTCGGGTCGTTCCGACTCGAGACCGACTACCCGGTCGGGCGCGCACCCGTCCACGACACGCTCGCGCTGGCGACGCTTCTGGTGCTCGTCATCGCGCTCGGCGTCGCTCCGGACCTGTTCTTCAGCATGATCACTGACGCGGTTAATCCGATCCTCGAGACGGGAGGTGGGCTCTGATGTTGCTGCAGTCGCAACTGCCCAACTGGATGGCGCTGGCACCGGTGTTCGCACTGGCGCTGACGGCGCTGCTCCTGCTCGTCGTCGACAGCATCGACCCGGATTCGACCAACAGCACGGCACTCGCCGGCATCTCCGTCGTCGGGTCGCTGACGTCGCTCGGTCTCGCCGGCTGGTTCCTCACTGCGGGGACCGGCCAGGTGTCGACCGGCGGCGGCATCTCGCTGTACGGCGACGCGCTCGTCGTCGACGGGATGGCGCTGTTCTTCATGGCCATCTTCGCCAGCGTCACGGCGATGGTGACCATCGCGAGCTACGACTACCTCCGGACTGACGCCCATCAGGCGGAGTTCTACACGCTGGTCGTACTCGCGGCGACCGGCATGGGACTCATGGCCAGCGCCAACTCGCTGGCGACGGCGTTCATCTCGCTGGAACTCGCCTCGCTGCCGTCGTACGCGCTCGTCGCGTTCCTCAAGAAGAACCGCGGGAGCGTCGAGGCGGGGCTGAAGTACTTCCTCATCGGCGCGGTCTCCTCGTCGGTGTTCGCGTTCGGTATCAGCCTCGTCTACGCCGCGACGGGGTCGCTCGTCTTCGGCGACGTCGCCGAGGCGCTCTCCGGTACCGAGTTCGTCGGCGTCGCCGGCGTCGGCGTGCTGATGATCGCCGGCGGGTTCGCGTTCAAGACCGCCTCCGTCCCGTTCCACTTCTGGGCGCCGGAGGCCTACGAGGGCGCACCTGCACCCATCAGTGCGTTCCTCTCGTCGGCGTCGAAGGCCGCCGGGTTCGCCGTCGCCTTCCGCGTCTTCACCGAGGCGTTCGCGCTGACGGCCATCCCGCAGGGGATCGATTGGGTGCTGCTGTTCCAGGTGCTGGCCGTCGTCACGATGACGCTCGGTAACTTCGCCGCGGCGACCCAGGAGAACGTCAAGCGGATGCTCGCGTACTCCAGCATCGGTCACGCCGGCTACGCGCTCATCGGTCTCGCCGCGCTGTCGGCGGGGAGCGCACAGAACGGCAACGTGATGGGTGCCAGCATGGCGCACCTGCTCGTCTACGGCTTCATGAACACAGGCGCGTTCCTGTTCATCGCCCTGACCGAGCACTGGAACGTCGGCCGTCGCTTCGAGGACTTCAACGGACTGGGATCGCAGGCACCCGTCGCCTGCGCGGCGATGACGGTGTTCATGTTCAGTCTCGCGGGCCTGCCGCCGTTCGGCGGGTTCTTCTCGAAGTACTTCCTGTTCGCCGGCGCCATCGGGGCCGGCTTCTGGTGGCTCGCGGCCGTCGGCGCGATCAACAGCGCGCTGTCGCTGTTCTACTACTCCCGCGTCGTCAAGGCGATGTGGATCGAAGACGCCACTCGGGAGTTCGAGATCGTCTCGAAACCGCTCGGTCTCTACGCGGCCGTGATGATCGCGGCACTCGGCACCCTCCTGCTCCTGCCCGGCTTCGGGCCGGTCATCGAGGTCGCCCAGTCGGTCGCCACGGCGCTGTTCGCGTAACACCGCCCCGAGTTCTCTTCCGTTCGCAGTTCGTCGTTCGCCGCTTTTCGGTGCCGCTCTCGTCCTCCGCTCGAGCGTCGCCCGACCGATTCGTCCGTCGGCACTCACGACTCCGAATCCGCGTGACGGTAGGGTTTTGAATCGGCAGTGCCACGAATCCGACATGGTCAGTCGGTTGGTACTCGGCTGTGGCTCCGTCGGTCACGACATCGTCGAACGGGCCATCGGCTGGACCGGACGTCTCCACGTCATCACCGACGAGCAGAGTCGGGTGACGGCACTCCGTGACGAACACGTCAGAGCGACGGTGGCCGACCCGACGGACCCGTCGAGATATCCCGAGCGGGCCGACATCGTCATCGTCGCCGCCGACGACCCCGAACGCAATCGTGCTGCGGCGACCACCGCCCGCGAGCAGTTCCCCGACGCCCTCTTCGTCGTCTCGACGGGGTTCGGTGCGGACGCTGAGACGAAGGCGGCCATCGAGGCGGTCGCTGACCGCGTCGTCGACCCCGAACGGTCGGTGGTCGACCGCGTGCTGAACGTCTCGACCGGCGACGGCGCTCGACGGATGCGGAAACTGTTGACCGTCCTCCGCGACCTCGAGGGGCCGCTCGCCGTCGTCACCCACGACAACCCCGACCCCGACGCCATCGCCAGCGCACTCGCACTCACTCGCGTGGCCGAGTCCGTCGGCGTCGACGCCGACGCCTGTTACTTCGGCGAGATCTCCCACCAGGAGAACCGCGCGTTGGTCAACCTCCTCGACATCCAGCTGCGGGGACTCGACTCCGAGACGGACCTCGACGGCTACGCCGGTATCGCCCTCGTCGACCACTCCCGTCCCGGGGTGAACGACGGGCTCCCGGCGGAGACGACCGTCGACATCGTCGTCGACCACCACCCGCCGCGCGCGCCGGTGGAAGCCCGCTTCGTCGACCTCCGAAGCGACGTCGGGGCGACGAGCACCCTCCTCGCGAAGTATCTGGAGTTCTTCGGGCTCACGCCCGACCGGACGGTCGCGACGGCACTACTGTACGGCATTCGCGTCGACACGAAGGACTTCACCCGCGAGGTGTCGGGGACGGACTTCGAGGCAGCAGCGTTCCTGTTGCAGTTCGTCGACGCCGCCGTCCTCGAACGGGTCGAGACGCCGAGCATGAACGCGGAGGTGTTCGAGACCGTCGCTCGGGCCATCCGAAACCGCGAACTGCGGGGGTCGGCGCTGGCCTCGTCGGTCGGCGAGATCCGCGACCGGGACGCGCTGGCACAGGCCGCAGAGCATCTGCTCAACATGGAGGGCGTCACGACGACGCTCGTCTACGGGATCATGGACGGCACCGTCTACGTCTCCGGTCGCGCGCGCGGCGCGGATCTCGACCTCGGCGAGACGCTCAGAGACGCGTTCGACCAGATCGGGAGCGCGGGTGGTCACGCCGACATGGCCGGCGCACAGATCCCGCTCGGTATCCTCGGCGACGTCGGTGCCGACTCGAAACAGTCGTTAGAGGGGGTCATCCACGAGATCATCTCCGGACGGTTCTTCGAGACGCTCGGCGACGCACCCACCGCACCGGACCGCGACATCGGTCCCAGTCTCGCCTTCGAGTATCCGACCGAGGACGACCGGGGGACAGAACCGCCGTCGACCGGCGAGGAGACCGTCGGCGACCCGGCCGACGGCGACACGACCGACGGCGACGACGAGAACGACGCGTGACGCCGGAGGGCACCAGCCTTTTGCTATCGAGTGACGTACCCCCGGCAATGACTGGGAAGGCAACCGTAAAGGAGTATATGACGCGAGACGTCCAGACCGTCTCTCCGGACGACACGGTCGCGGACGTCGCCCGTCGTATCGTCGAGAGCGACGGACACAACGGCTTTCCCGTCTGTCAGGGTCGTCGCGTCGAGGGGTTCGTGACGGCTCGCGATCTGCTTCTCACCGACGACGAGGCACCGATCTTCACCGTGATGACCGACGACCTGATCGTCGCCCACCCGGATATGGCCGTCACGGACGCCGCCCGGGTCATCCTTCGGTCGGGGATCCAGAAACTCCCCGTCGTCGACGACGCGAGCAACCTCGTCGGCATCATCTCGAACACCGACGTCGTCCGGAGTCAGATCGAGCGGGCGACCCCCGAGAAGGTGGGGAAACTGATGCGGACGCTCGAACAGATCCACGGAATCGACGTCAGCCAGGAGAAACGGCGGGTCGAGTTGGAGAAACTCATCCCGACGCAGGCCCGCGTCTACGCCGACGAACTGGCGGGCCGGCAGTACGAACTCGAACGCGGTCTCGCGGAACCGCTCGTCGTCATCGACAACAACGGGACGCTCCTGCTGGCGGACGGCCACCACCGCGTGATGGGCGCTCACCGCATCGACGTCGACGAGATGGACGCCTACGTCATCGTCGTCGACGACGACGTCGAACTCGGGATGCAGCGCACGGCCGAGAAAGAGGGGTTGCAGTCGATCGACGACATCGACGTCGTCGACTACGCGCGACATCCACTCATCGAGACGACGAAGCGGTTCCAGTAGTTCCGGTAACGTGGCTCTCCCGGCCGAGCTCGCTCGTCCCCTCCTACTCTTCCGTTCGGAGTCGACTGCCTGACCGACGCTCGATCGAGACGGGTTCTCGACACTATCGAGAGGGAGAAACACTCACTCGACGTCGAACTCGGTCTGCCAGGTCGCGATGATGGCTCTGGCGGCCCCCTCCGTCTGGGCGGTCTCTCGCTGGTAGAACTGCCCCTCGGGAGCCTGAAACAGGCGGTCGAACCGGACGGCGAAACTCCCGTCGTGGCGACGTCGCATGCGGATGTTCGCGTGGCCGTCGGAGCGTTCCCACTCGGTCGTCGCGTCGTCGGATGTGGACTCTGTCCAACTCACGAGGCTGGCTTCGACCCCCACCGACAACAAACTACTCGCCACCGACCGTCGACGCGACAGCGTCGGGCGGCGCTCGCGGACCCACTCGGTGGAGCGGTGCCCACGACTCGATCCGCTCTGTCGTTCTCACGGCCGTTCGGCCAGCGGACCGTCGGTCCGTCCACAGCGCGGACAGACTGGATAGCCGAGACGGTCGTAGTCGACGGCGTCCGCTCTGTCGGTGATGCCGCAGTTCCCACACTCGAAGAACGACTCCCACTCGAACACCATGGCCATACCAAGATTCGTGTCATCTTGACTAAGTGTCCGTTAACGTGGAACTGGGTCGGACTAACGGGTCGTTACCCGGTGGGACCGTCCTCGTCGATCCCGCCGCGACCCGGTGGCTGTGGGACGACGGCGACACGTATTTGACGGATGCGTAACTCTTTCGCGCCATGCGTACCGCCGTCCGGCGTCGACTCGATCGGTACAGACAGCCAGAGTACACCGGCGAAAACAGGTGTACTCCGTGTACAGTAGTCAACCTCGCGATCGCCGCCGTCCTCAGCGTCGCCGTCGGCGTCGCGTTCACCCCGTTGGGCGTCGTCGTCGCCGGCGCGTCGGTCCTCGCGATCTACCTCCGCGGCTATCTCGTCCCCGGGACGCCGACGCTGACGAAGCGGTATCTCCCGGATCGAGTGCTCCGGTGGTTCGACAAGACGCCGACGGTCGCCCTCGACGCGGATCTCGACGTCGAGTCGCAGCTGTTCGCCGTCGACGCCGTCGAACCAGTCGACGACGACCTGCGGATCACCGACGAGTTCGAGACGGCGTGGGACGAGGAGATCACGCGTGTCCGTGGAGATCTCGAGCGTCGCGTCGGATCGCTGTTAGAGTTGGAGGACCCGGTCGTCGAACGAGGGACAGACGTCTGTCGCGTGCTCGACGGCGACAGACTGGTCGCCCGCTGGCCGTCGACGGCCGCGCTCGTCGCCGACGTCGCGGCCATCCCACTGCTTCGCGACCGGGCGACGAACTGGGACGACCTCTCGCGGGCCGAACAGGGGCAGTTGCTCGCGGGGCTCCGACTCTTCGTCGAGCGGTGTCCGGACTGTGGCGGCGAACTCCTGTTCAGCGAGGACCACGTCGAGTCCTGCTGCCGGACGGTCGACGTCGTCACCTACGACTGCGACGCGTGTGAGGCCCGCGTGATGGAGGTCGAACGCTAGGGACGCCCGGTGACCCCGGCGACTCCCTCCCGTCTCACCCGGTCGCACCGGTGCGGTCGCTCCCGTCGCCGACGTCCGCCCGTACCGACGCCACGAGGTTGAGCGCCGGGTCGAACTCGCCGAGCACGAACAGCGCGTAGTACCGGAAGTACGTCACCACCGGCACCTGGACGAACAGCCCGACGACGACGACCGAGAGCCCGTAGAGCGCGCCGACGATTCCGAGAGCGACCCAGCCGACCGTTCCGGGACCGCCCGCCGAGAGCAGCGCGACGTAGAGCACGCCACCGACGACGACGAACGGGAGCGCGACGACGAGCGCCAGTAGAACGACGACGAGGCCGACGACGATGGCCGCACCGATGGCGAGCGCGTACCGAACGAGCACGTACAGTGCGGTCTGCTCCCACTCACTCCGAAGCAGCGGATACACGCGTCGCCACCCGTCGAGCACGCCGCGGTCCTCCGCGAGCATCGTCGGAACGACGAGGTCGGTCGTCAGCTGGAGGACGACGCCGACGACGAGCGCCACGAGTCCGACGACGAGCAAGAGGGGGAGTGCGAGGAGGAACAACGCCGGCGAGAGACCGATCCCACCGAGGACGGCGCCTGCCAGCGGGACCACGACGAGTGCGAGTATCAGCAGCCCGACGAGCACTCTGAACGCGAACAGCCGCAGCCCGAGGTGGAGATGCTCTCGGAAGGGAGCGCGGATGCGGACCGACCGGCTACTGACGCCGTCGACGAAGACGAACTCCATCACGGAGCCGACGAGCACGTAGCCGAGTCCGAGGAGCACCAACACGACGAGGACGACGGCGACGACGGGGACGAGCGATCGGATCGGCAGTGCGTCGACCGGCGGGACCCCGTCGGCGAACCCCGGAAGCGGCTCGTCGAACGAGTAGTTGATCGTCCCCTGTCCGCCGCCGCCACCGCCACCGCTCCCGCCACCGATTCCGCCGACGAAGAAGGCGACGAGCGCCAGTCGAAGCCAGCGCCCGACGTCGACGGGGAACAGCAGCGACGTCGTCGCTCGACGGGCGTCGTCGAGCGTCGTGAGGGCGTACCAGGACATACCTGTGGTGTGACGTCGGCGGTGGACAAAAGAGTACGTCCGGTCGCGCTCTACTCTCGAACTGCCGCCAGTGGGTCGAGGAACCCGGCACCGTAGTAGGTCTTGTCGTAGCCGTCGGGGACCGTCGCGGTCCGTTTCAGACGCGCCTCCACCTGGTTCGCGTCGAGGTCGGGGGCGACGGACCGCACGAGCGCCGCGGCAGCGGTCACCTGCGGGGCGGCCATGCTCGTCCCTGCCTTCCAGCCGTAGCCGTGGGTCGTGTCGACGACTGCGCCGTCGTCGTCGAACTCGACGGTCGAGACCGTGTTCAAGACGAGGTCGTAGTACCAGGTGACTGACTCGGGAGCCGTCAGGTCGGCGTCGCCGCCGGGCGCACCGAGGTCGACGGCGTTCGTCCCGTAGTTAGTGTAGAACGCGGGGCTCTCCGGCGGTTCGCGGAGACCGTCTTCGCCCCACTCGAAGCCGATCGGACCGGTCGCGCTGACGCTCAGCGCCTGTGCACCCTCGTTCGGGAGGCTGATCAGGTTCGCGTCGTGCTGGAGGTCGGCGGCGTCGTTGCCGGCGGCGATCACGAGCAGCGTTCCGTTTCGGTTGGCGTACGTCATCGTCCGATTGAGCGACTTCCCGTAGAACTCCCGTAGTTCCTGACGTGGGATCGGGTAGGCACCGAGACTGAGATTCGCAGCGTCACAACCGACGTCGGTGGCGTAGACGATGGCAGCGAGGATGTCGGCGAAGGAGGCACCTCCCTCTCGGGAGAACACGCGGCAGTCGACGACGTCGGTGGCAGGGGCCGACCCGACGACTCCCACCTCGTTTCGGTCGTTCGCGGCGACGATGCCGGCGACGTGCGTCCCGTGGTCGCCGCCGAACGCACCACCCGCTCCGTAGCCGTCGCCGGTGAAGTCCCGCGAGAGCTCGCGGTCGACGGCGTGTTCGAGGTCAGGGTGGTCTGCGGCGACGCCGGAGTCGATGACCGCGACGCGCGTCCCTTCGCCGCGTGTCGTCTCGTGGACGTCGGCGATCCGCTGGGACTGTTTGTCCCACTGGAGGTCGTAGTTCGGCTCGTCGACGGCGCTGGCGCTCTGTGCACCGTCGACGACGGGGTCGGAGAGCGACAGTTCGACGTCGGCCGCGAACGCGTCGGTGACGGCACGCAGGTCGGACGCTCGCCCCTCGACGACCGCGAGGTCGACAGCCGAGAGGTCGCGTACGACGGCGAGTCCTGCCTGCTGGAGGTCGCTCGTATCGACCCCTTCCGTGTCGACGACGAACCGGTCGGTTCGAGCGGCCGCAGTGACGGTGGTTCCGACGGCAGCCCCTCCGAGGAGTGAACCGCTGACTTTCAGAAACGTTCGGCGGGTGTGTCGTGACATGACGTGGTCTCAAAGCACCACCGTGACAAATATATTATGGCTAGTATTACTAGTTGAAATTAGTTTTCTCGGCATTTTCTCAGACAGAACTCACATCCGAAAAAGAAGTCGAGAGCGCTAGCCCTTTTGTCCGTCCGAGAGTAGCGACGGGAGATGACACCGTTCGAACGCCGTACCCGCGACTGTCAGTCCCGACTCCGGAACGGTGCTGGCGACGCTCTCGTCTTGTTCCCCAGTCAGAACCTGTTTTACCTCTCGGGGTTCAGCGAGTCGCCCGGCGAACGTCACCTGCTGCTGTTCGTCCCCGCCGACGGCGATCCCGTCTTTCTCGTCCCCGACCTCTACGCCGAGCAGATCCGTGAGACGTCGTGGGTCGCCGACGTGCGCACGTGGAGCGACGACGAGGACCCTCGCGAGTCGCTCCGGACGGTCGTGACCGATCTCGGTCTCGAGGGGGGGCGGCTCCTCGTCGACGACACCATGTGGGCACGGTTCACGCAGGACCTCCGCGAGGTGCTGCCGGGCGCGTCGTTCGGACTCGCGAGCGAGGTGGTCGCGCCGTTCAGACTGCGGAAGGACGAGGCCGAGCTGGACGCGCTCCGCCGTGCGGGCCGCGTCGCCGACCGCGTCGTCGACGACGTTCGCGCACTGGGCGACGAGGTACTCGGAACGACCGAGGCGGAACTCGCCGCGGAGATCGAACGGCGGTTGGTCGACGCCGGCGGCGACGGCACCGCCTTCGAGGTCATCGTCGGCTCCGGGCCGAACGGCGCGAAGCCGCACCACAGCCACGGCGACCGTCGAATCGAAGCCGGCGACCCGGTCGTCCTCGACTTCGGCACCCGCGTCGACGGCTACCCCTCCGACCAGACGCGGACGGTCGTCTTCGCCGGCGACCCGCCGACCGAGTTCGTCGAGGTCCACGACGTGGTTCGCGAGGCCCAGCAGGCGGCCGTCGACGCCGTCGAACCGGGTGTCACAGCGGGCGCAGTCGACGCCGCTGCGCGCGACGTCGTCGAGGCGGCGGGCTACGGCGAGCGGTTCATCCACCGGACCGGACACGGCGTGGGTCTCGACGTCCACGAGGAGCCGTACATCGTCGCCGGCAGTGACGTCGAACTCGAAGCGGGGATGGTGTTCAGCGTCGAACCGGGCGTCTACCTCCCCGGTGAGTTCGGTGTGCGCATCGAGGATCTCGTCGTCGTCACCGACGACGGCTGTGAGCGGCTGAACGACACCGACCGCGGGTGGCAGTAGTCACTCTTCGGCCCACGGGTCGCGTTCGAATCGCTTACCGACGGCGTTGACGACGGCGAGGAAGACGAAGCCGACGAGCGACGCCGTCCCCGCGTCGTCGGGGAGACGGGAGGACTCCTCCTCGACTCGCCACGGCTCTTCCTTCGCGGCCTCTTTCGCGGCCTTCCGGTGCTGGAGGAGTTTGTAGACTGCCGCAGCGAACCCGCCGAGCGAGGCGACGGCGAGACCGATCCACGCGGTGGGACGACCTGGACCGTCGTCCGTCTCGTCGGTCTCGTCTCCCCCGTCGACCTCACCGACGTTCCGCTCGGTGGCGACGTCGGTCGGCGCGTCGACGACGACCGTCGCCACCGCGTCGCTCTCGTACTCCTCGTCGTCGTCGCTCCCGGGGCGGAACCGGAGCAGCGTGCGCTTGACAGCAGCCATGTTCCTCCCTTCGGTCCCGACGCTCTTGGAGTTACGGGCAGCGGTGACGCGGCGCATACGTTTATCATCCGTCCGACCCCCGGTGTTGCTATGCGCGTCGCTGTCCTCTCGCCCGACCTCGAACTGACGCTCGAAGAACGCGACCGACCGACGCCGGCGGCCGACGAGGTGGTGGTTCGGATGCGCTCTATCGGCATCTGTGGCTCCGACGTCCACTACTACGAACACGGCCGGATCGGCGACTACGTCGTCGACAGCCCGCTGGTCCTGGGCCACGAGAGCGCCGGCGAGGTCGTCGCTGTCGGAGAGGACGTTGACGACGCTCGCGTCGGCGAGCGGGTCACGCTCGAACCGGGTGTCCCCTGTCGGCGGTGTGAGCACTGTTCGCGCGGCGAGTACAACCTCTGTCCCGACGTGACGTTCATGGCGACGCCGCCGGACGACGGCGCGTTCGCCGAGTACGTCGCCTGGCCCGCCGACTTCGCGTACACGTTGCCCGACGGCGTCTCGCTGGACGAGGGAGCGCTCGTCGAACCGCTGTCGGTCGGCATCCACGTCGCCCGCCGAGCAGACGTCGGTGTCGGCGACTCGGTGCTCGTCACTGGCTGTGGCCCCATCGGGCTGCTCGCGATGGAGGCGGTCCGCGCCGCCGGCGCGACGGACGTCATCCTCTCTGACGTGGTGTCGGAGAAGCTCGCACTCGCCAAGGAACGCGGGGCGGACCTGACGGTCGACGTGAGCGAGACAGACCTCGTGGCCGCCGTCGACGAGGCGACGGACGGACGCGGCGTCGACGTCGTGATCGAGGCCTCCGGTGCACCGCCGGCCGTGCAGAGCGCGTTCGACGCCGTTCGCCGTGGTGGGTCGGTCGTCCTCGTCGGACTGGCACCGGACGGGGAGACGCCGCTCGACACCAACGAAATCATCGACAACGAACTCGACGTCTTCGGTTCGTTCCGCTACCGGAACACCTATCCAGCGGCGATCGATCTACTGGCCGACGGCGCGGTCGACGTGGCGGGGATCGTCGACTTCGAGGCTGGCCTCGACGACGTCGACGCGGCGTTCCGGCGAGCGCAGGAACCGGAGACGGTGAAGGGGATGGTTCGACTCGACGGCGAGTAGAGAGGGCGAGCAGGTGGCACGATCGGTCGGTCTGTCGACGAAGCGATGTGCCACGCACCCGCAGTACGCTTCGCCGTACGTCGTCAGCTCATACGACTGGTGGTCCCGTTCTCGGACATGAACGTTCGGTTCCGGCGCCTCGGTTCCCCGGCTGGACGGTGATCCCTATCCGTCGTCGAGCGTCGATCCGTCGTCTACTTCGGTTCGCGCCGAAGGACGGTGACGTATCGTTCGCCGTCGCAGTGGACGTCGGAGACGCTCCACGGGGTGTCGGCGGCGACCTCCCGGAACCGCTCGACCGAGAGCATGAGCAGCGTGACCCACGGATCGAAATCGCCGTCGTAGGCCAGCCGAAACCGTCGGGTGACGACACCTCGGGCGACCCGGTGGTCGGACATGTACGACTCCTGTTCCGATGGTGCCTCCGTCGGGTCGGCGACGTCGCCGACGAGCATCCCACCCGGACGGACGACCTCGGCGAGGTCACAGAGCAGTCGGCGGAACCGGTTTCGCGTGCCGGCGGCACACCACTGCTGCCCGACGACGAGCGCCGCGTCGAACGGACCGTCCGTCGCGGGTGAGAACAGGTCCATCACGACCGCGCGTTCGACGCCACGTTCGCGGGCGACGGCGACGGCACCGGGGCTCACGTCGACGCCGAGCACGTCGTGACCGACGGACTGGAGGCGGAGCGTCGTCCGGCCGACGCCACAGCCGAGATCGAGCGTTCGGGGGACCGACGCCGCGTGAGTCGTCTCGGCGTCGACTGTTTCTACCGCGTCGACGGCGGTCTGGTCGAGCTCCGTCCACTCGTCGTACTCGTCGAAGTAGTGTCCGAGATGGGCCTCGGTCGTCTCGCCGTCGTCGCGGTGGTACGTCGGTGGCGCGGCGAGTCCGCCGCGAGCGTAGTCGCGACACATGCGACCGAAAGCGTCTGTCACCGGCACAGCCCCGTCGTCCTCGCAGTCATCGTTCCGGTCGTCGGGGCCGACACCGTTGAAACTTCCTCTCGCCGTCGATGCGTTCGTCCCAACCTTCATCCCGGAGGACGGGGGCACCGACGGTGTGATCTGACGCTCACCGCGTGACGGGTTGCGGCTGTACGGCACACCGTCTCGCGTGTTTCCGTGCCGTCTGTTCGCCTCGAGACCACCGACGCTGTCGCTCGCGACGCCGAAAGAATCGAGAAGTCGAGTGCGGGTCGGAGTTACTCGTCGTCGACAGCGGGGGGGACGAGCGCGTCGACGTCCGCGTGCTCGAAGAGCAGGTCGCGGAGCAAGCCGACGGTCTCCTCGTCACGGGTCCGACCGCTGCGGATGAGGTCCTCGGCGCGGTCGACGACCGACATCGTGTCGGCGTTGACCAGGAGGACGGGGACGCCCTTCTCTTCGGCCTTGCCGAGCACTGCGGCCGGGGGTCGGTGTCCACCGGTGAGGATGAGTGCCTTCACGCCGGGCGCTTCGAGCGCCGCGGTGTGGATCTCCGAGCGGTCGCCGCCCGTGATGACCGCGGCGTCCTTCGTCCGACGGAAGTAGCGCAACGCGGCGTCGCCGCTCATCGCGCCGACGAGGAACCGCTCGACGAAGGCGTCGGTCGGGACGTTCGTGGCGACGTCTGCGCCGAGTTCCTGTGCGAGCCCTTCGACGGTGACGCCGGCGAGTTCGCGCTTCCGCGGGAGCACGCCCAGCACGTCGATGCCGCGCTGTTCGAGGAACGGGACGACCTCCGTCTCGAGTTCGTCGTAGACGGAGTCGGTGACGCGATTGAACAGGACGCCGGCGAGGTCGTCGCCGATGTCGTCTGCGGCGGCGAGCACCTCGTCGACGTCCCCCGGCTGCGTGTAGTCGGCGACGAGCAGCACCTGTGCGTCGAGCAGGTCGGCCATCTCGGGGTCGGTGAGGTCGATGATGCCGCCGGTGGTGTAGCGGCCGGCACCCTCGACGAGCATGAGGTCCTTGTCGGCCGAGAGCTGGTCGTAGTTCTCGCGGACGATCTCGGCGAGTTCGTCGCCGTCTTCCTGTCCGCGGATGGCACCTTGGACGAACGTCGGCGAGTAGACGATCGGCTCCATCTGGTGCATCTCGGCGTCGAGACCGAGCAGTTCGCGTGCGAGCATCGGATCCTGGTCGAGCGTCTTGCCGACGTTCGACTGCAGGCGCGTCCCCTTCGGCTTCATGTAGCCGACGTCGAGGCCACGTTCCTGTGCGAGGAGGCCGAGCGCGAGGGTGACGGCCGTCTTTCCGGTGCTGTCCTGAGTCGAGGTGACGAGTAGCGTGTTCATGGCTGAATCGTGGGCGGGAAGGGTCATAGCTCGTCGGGGTCGACGGTCAGTCGAACGTCGACCGCCTGCGCACCGTCCGGCAGAGCGACGAGCGGGTTGATGTCCAGTTCGAGGATGGCCGGGAAGTCCGTGACCAGCTGTGAGAGCCGTTGGATGGTCTCCGTGACCTCGTCGACGTCGACGGGGTCACGACCACGGGCGCCGCGGAGCAGCGGCGCGGAGTCGATCTCCTCGGTCATCGCGTGGGCCTCGTTCTCGGCGACGGGGGCGACGCGGAACGTCGTGTCCTCCATCACTTCGACGAAGATGCCGCCGAGACCGAACATGAGAAGCGGCCCGAACTGCGGGTCGCGATTCATGCCGACGATGGTCTCGACGCCGGCGTCGAGGTCCACCATCTCTTGGACCTGCACACCGATGATGTTGGCGTCGGGCTGGTAGTTCCGTGCGCGAGTGATGAGGTCCTCGTAGGCGTCGTAGACGTCCTCGTTCTCGACACCGACCTTCACGCCGCCGATGTCGGACTTGTGGAGGATGTCGGGACTGACGATCTTCATCACGACGCCGCCGTCGATCGCTTCGGCGACGTCGAGCGCGTCGCCCGGCGAGTCGACGATCTCTCCCTGCGGCGTCTCGATGCCGTACGCGTCGAGCAGGTCCATCGCCTCGACACCCAGTCGGGTGTCGTCTCGACCCTCGACGGATTCGAGGATCTCACGGGCGCGCTCGCGGTCGACGTCGAACTCGGTCGGTTCGTCGTATGCGCGCCGACTGATCTCCTCGAAGTCGGCCAGCGAGTCGAGTGCGAACACCGCACGCGAGGGGTCGAAGTAGTTCGGGATCCCCGAGTCCTGCAGGATCTCCGCGGCGGGTTTGACCCGTTCGCCACCCATGAAACAGGCGGCGACCGGCTTGTCGTGTTCCTCGCGGAGTTCGACCGTGTCCTTGGCCAGTTGCTCGTAGTCGAGCACGGCCGTCGGACACGTCAAGACGAGCGCCATTCCGACGTTCTCGTCGGCGAGCGCGACGTCGAGCGCCTCACGGAACCGATCGTTGTCGGCGTCGCCGACGATGTCGACCGGGTTGTAGATGTTCCCCTCCTCGGGCAGTTTCTCGGCGAACGCCTCGAGCGTCTCGTCGGAGAAACTCGCCATCGAGAGACTCGAGTCGCCGACGGCGTCCGTCGACATCACGCCGGGACCGCCGGCGTTGGTGATGATGGCGATCTCCTTGTTGTCGGGCAGCGGCTGGTTGGCGAGCATCTGTGCGGAGTCGAACAGCTCCTGCACCGACTCCGCGCGGATGACGCCCGCCTGTTCGAGGCCGGCTTCGTAGGCTTGGTCGCTACCGGCGATGGTGCCGGTGTGGCTCGAAGCGGCCTGTGCCCCGGCGTCCGTTCGTCCGGACTTGACGAGGACGATCGGCGTGTCCTGTGTGACCTCGCGAGCGGTGTCGATGAACTCGCGACCCTCCTCGATGCCTTCGAGGTAGCCGATGACGACGTCCGTCTCCTCGTCTGTCCCCCACGCGTCGATGAAGTCCGACTCGTCGAGGACGGCCTTGTTCCCCAGCGAGACGACGTCTTTGAACCCGATTCCTTCGTCGTTCGCCCAGTCGAGGACGGCCGTGATGAAGGCTCCCGACTGGCTCATAAAGGACATGCTGCCGGGGGTGGCGTTCTCGGGGCCGAAGGTGGCGTTCATCCCCTTCGGGGTACTCATGATTCCTAAACTGTTGGGTCCGACGAGGTTGAGGCCGTACTCCTCGGCGACCTCGGTGAGTTCTTGCTCTCGTGCCGCGCCCTCACTGCCGGTTTCGCCGAATCCGGCGGTGATGACGACGACGTTCTGGATACCCGCCTCACCGGCCTGTCGGACCGCGTCCACGGCGATGTGGGGCGGAACGACGACGACCGCGAGGTCGGCGTCGGTCTCACCGACGTCGGCGACGGCGGGGAGGCCGAACACCTCGTCGTACTTGGGGTTGACCGGCACGACCTCACCGTCGAAGTCCTCCATGAGGTTCTCGACGATGGCTCGGCCGACCGACCCTTCACGCTCTGTCGCGCCGACGACGGCAACCCGTCCCGGTGCGAACAACTCGGATAGGTCTCCCATCAGTCTCGTCTTCCCGCCGTACGCGCATAAATTCCTGTGTGTGAACCGTCTCACGGACGCTGTCATCATGCCACAGACGAGAGAACGATCAGGATGTTTGTCCATCGAGAAGTCGACAGACCACCAAAACACACGAGCCCGGCGTCCTCCCAGGAGGTCGGAGTCGGTGTATCCCACTGACCGGACACGAGCAACGTCGCTTGACGCTTCGGAACCTGTACCGACGACGTTCGTCGGCGGGTCAGAAGAGTGTCGGCCTCGTCAGCCGAGGACGCCGAACCCGAACAGCGGGCCGAAGGCGAGATGCAGCGCGACGCCGACGACGAGCGCCGGGATCGTCGTGTAGATACTCGCGATGACGGCGGCCTTCTTGTCGATGGCGATCAGCGGGAACAGCGCGTCGCCGTCCTGACTGATGGCGTTGGCCGTCAGCGCGGAGAACGGGATCGCACCCTGCGAGTAGGCAGTCGCGAGCACGATCTGCGGCCCACAGCCGGGGATCAACCCGACGAGTGCGCCCATGACGGGGGCGAGTAGCCCGGCCGCGGCGGCGACCGCCTGTATCTCGATGCCGGTGAAGACGATGCCGTACTCGTAGACGAGGTACGCACCGATGACCCACACCGTGACGAACGACGTCTCCATCGCCGCGTGGGTCAGCGTCTCCCGGACGTTGGCGAACGTGTCCTTGGCCCGACCGACGTGTCCGTGGCCGACGTAGTGGCGGCCGACGAAGTAGAGGTAGAACGACAGCGCCGTCCCGGTGATGCCGAAGACGGTGAACGCACCCGCGAAGGTCGGCTCAACCACCATCGGCACTTCGGGCGCACCGCGCAGGAGATAGAGCACACCGGCGACGAGCGCGACGGCGGCCGCGACCCACCACGCACCGAGCGCGATCTTGCTCACCGGCGTCAGGATCGGCGAGTCGCGGGTCCGGTCGTGGTCGTGGACCTCACACCCCTGTGCCTCCTCGTAGTGGTGGACCTGACTCCCGATCGGCGGCGACGCGAACCCGCCGTCGGTGACTGTCCGGCCGATACGACTGACTGCGCGGTCGATACGGCCGACGCCGAGCCCGACCGTGTCGACGGCGTAGCCGAAGACGACAGCCGAGACGAACGCGATGGAGTAGGCGTACAGCGCTGCCTCCGGCGCGAGCGCGAGGATGACGAACGCCGAGTCGCCGGCGGTCGCGATGAGCGTCGCGACGACCGTCCCGAACGAGACGCTCCCACGGACGTAGAGCGGCATCATCACGATGGCTCCCCCACAACCGGGTGTGAGTCCCATCAACGCGCCGACGAGCGGCCCCGCCTTCCGATTCTGTTCGAGTCGACGGACGAGTCTCCCGTCGGTCTTGTACTGGACGTAACTGAATACGAGAACGGTGACGGCGACGAACGCACTGACCTGGACGAAGCCGTCACGCACGGACGCAACGAAGATATCTGCGAGCTCTGACATTTGAGATCCTCTGAATTAGACGTATCTAAACTTTAATTTGCCTCGCTACAACTTATAGGTTCGTACTCGGTTATTCGACGGTACTGGAACCAAACTCGTTGCCAGAGACGTTACTCGCCGGACCCGGTGGTCGCGGTCGGTTCGAGTCTGCTCTCGTACCCGGTGTCGCGCCGTCGTTGCTCGACTCGGTGGCGTTGTCGGGGTCGTCGTCGCCGACTTCCTCGGTGACACCACCATGCGGACCCGTGCTGCGACGCAGACTCGATACACCGGAGCGTTCGCGACCGGCACTCGAACGCTCCTCTACTTCGTCGCCGTCGTCGGTCTGAGCACGATGGAGATCGACGTCTCACTGCTCGAAACGTTCGGACAGGCGTTGGCGTGGGGCTCCGCGGCCGCTATCGCCACCGGCGTCGGGGTCGCACTCGGCTGGGGCGGAAAGGACTCCGTCGCCAACCACATCGAAAAGCGGGTCGAAGGAGCGCGGTGCGCCACCAGCTCCTCGGGCGGGTCCGACGTCTCCGGCGGTGCCGCACAGGCAGACGGCGGCGTCGCTCGGACTGGCCTCGTCAGCAGATCACACTGTAAAAAACGGCCCACCAGTCAGATCTTTGATGCTCGCCTCACAGCAGGAGTGAGATCACCGCCAGCACGAGGAAGATGAGTACGAAGATCTTCGCGATACTCATCGAGATGCCGGCGACGCCGCGGAAGCCGACGAGCGCGGCCACCAGTGCCAACACGAAGAACACCAGTGCGTAGTAGAGAAACCCACCGCCCGACTGGAGTGGGATCGTGGTCAGCGCGCTGTACATGTCTCCTCCGTGTCGCCTGCCCGTCGGTCTATTCGAACCATACGGCTCACCGTACGACAGCAGCCCGTATAGTTGCCAGTCACCTAAGAACAGTCTGTTCGCTGCAACTGTTCGACGAAACGGTCTCGGCTTCCGAACGACGGAAACTTAGGCCGACCGAAAGCCATCACAAGTCTGACAACACTTTTACCCGACGCCGTCCAACGATTCGTATGGCACTCGAGCTCGGCAACCTGCTTTTCGTCTTCGTCGCCGGACTCGTGACCGCGTTGGCGACAGGGCTCGGTGCGGTCCCGTTCTTCTTCTTCGACGACATCGGCGACCGCTGGAACGTCGCCCTCTGGGGACTGGCTTCCGGGATCATGGTGTCGGCGTCGATCTTCGGACTCGCCTCCGAGGGGTTGGCTACGGGCCAACACGTCGAACTCGTGGGGGGCGTGCTCGCGGGAGTCGGTCTCGTCATCGTCGCCCACGAGGTCATCGAGGGAGCGGAGGTCGACCCGAGACAGTACGAGGAGGCGGACTTCCGCAAACTCCTCTTGATACTCGGCATCCTGACCGTCCACAGCTTCCCGGAGGGTGTCGCCGTCGGCGTCGCCTTCGCCGACCTCGGACTGGAAGGCGGGGTGGAGTTGTTCGGACTCGCAGTCCCCGTGTTGGCGGTGTTCATGACGGTCGCCATCTCCATCCACAACGTCCCGGAGGGCGTCGCCATCTCTATTCCGCTGCGTGCGATGGGCGTCTCGAACCCCAAACTCGTGTGGTGGGCGGTCTTCTCCAGTCTCCCGCAACCGATCGGCGCGGTCGTCGCCTTCTACTTCGTCCGTCTCGCCCGCGAGTTCCTCGCGTTCGGATTCGGCTTCGCCGCCGGCGCGATGGTGTATCTCGTCCTCTCGGAGTTCATCCCGGAGGCGCTCGAACAGGGCCAGAACGTCCCCGGCGGCGGCAGAACCGAACTGGGGTTCGGACTCGTCGTCGGCGCGGCGGTGATGCTGCCGCTGGCGTTCATCTGACGCTCGCCCCTGCGTCGACCGGTTCAGAAACAGTACGCGATAGTCGTCGAGTTAGTGGTCGTGGCCCGTCGCCTCGGCGAACGAGACGCCGAAGCGCTCCTCGAACAGTTCCTCCGCCTTCTCGTTGATCTCCAGCAGGTCGTCCGGCACCTCGCCTTCGGCGTGGTGGACGATGGTGTGGGCGCGCTGGACGAACGAGAGGAGCGTGATCTCTGCGACGACGGTGGCGGGCTCCTCGCCCTGTTCGGAGAGCACGTCGACGAGGCCCTCGGGGAGTTCGACGCTGTCTGTGTCGCCGTTCGGTCCTTCGATGGTGTAGGTCTCGGTGTCGACCATGCCCCCGACTCGGAGACGGACGCTAAAGGGTCTGTGGGAATCGGACGAGGAACGCGACAGTTCGTCTCGTAGACGAACCGGGATAACGGTCAGTTTATACAGAATAGGCGAGAAAGCCCACGACTTCAGTCGTGGGAGGAGGTCACCCGAAAGAGCCTCCGGCTCTCAGTCGTCGGACTCGGCCGTCGCCGGTTCGCCGACGTCGGACTCGGCGCGCTCGAGGTCTTCCAGATAGTCGTCGGCGTCGATAGCGGCCTTACAGCCCATTCCGCCGGCCGTGATGGCCTGCTGGTAGTGGTAGTCGACGACGTCACCGGCCCCGAAGATGCCGTCGACGTCCGTGGCGGTTTGCCCGCCGTCGAAGCCGCCTTTCGTCTTGAGATACCCCTCCGCGTCCATCTCGACGCCAGTGCCCTCCAGATACTCCGTGTTCGGCGTGTGGCCGATGGCGTAGAACACCGCACCGACGTCGAACTCTAACTCCTCGGTGTCGGGGTCGTCCAGTTTCTCCGTCGGGTGGCCTTCGGGGTTGCGGACGAGCGTGACGTGGTCGACGCCGTCCTCGGGCGTCCCGTGGAGTTCCGTCACCTCGGTGTTGAGCATGAGTTCGATCTCGCCGGCGTCGACCTTCTCTTGGACGCGGTCGATCCAGTAGTCCTCGGCGCGGAACTCCTCGCGGCGGTGGACGAGATACACTTTCGAGGCGAACTTGGTGAGGAAGTTCGCCTCCTCCATCGCGGCGTCGCCGCCGCCGACGACCATGATCTTCTGGTCGCGGAAGAACGCGCCGTCACAGGTCGCACAGGTCGACAGCCCGTAGCCCATCAGGTCGTCCTCGCCGGGGATGCCGAGCGTGCGGGCGCTCGCGCCGGAGGCGGCGATGACGGCGTCGGCCGTGTAGACGTCGCCGTTGGTGAGCTCGACGCGGAACGGCCGCGAGGAGTCGTCGACCGACTCGAGCACGCCGTTCTTGACCTCCGCGCCGAAGCGCTTGGCCTGCTCTTTCATGTTGTTGACCAACTCCGGCCCGGAGATGCCCTCCGGGAACCCCGGATAGTTGTCGACTTCTGTGGTCAGAGTGAGCTGGCCGCCCGGTTCCGACCCCTCGAAGACGAGCGGTTCGTTGTTCGAGCGGGCGGCGTAGATGGCCGCGGTCAGCCCGGAGATGCCCGTGCCGGCGACGATGAGTTTCCGATGCTCGACGACCCCGCCGTCGGTGGCTGGTGTGTCGCGAGAAGCGTCTTCAGACATGAACAGTTGTTCGTGAGCGGGCGTCATTTAATTTGCGCTGTCCGGTGAACGTGCCGCCATCGCGGACGGTTCTCGCGCCCGGCGATTCGGGAGTCGAAGCGCTTACGACGGTCGGAGAGTTCCGCCGAGACATGGCTGCGGACCTCGAAGAGAAGACCGACCGCTACGAGCGGATGTTCGCCGACGCCCTCGACGAGGCCGAGATCGCCGTGCCACCGGAGACGCCGCTCGGGGAGGCGGCCGCCGAGTGCCGCGAGATGGCCGAGTCGTACCTCCGCGACGGGCGTCACTTCCGCGACGACGACGACCTCGTGAACGCGCTCGCCTCCTTCTCCTACGGCTACGGCTGGCTCGACGCGGGTGTCCGAATGGGGCTGTTCACGATTCCCGACGACAGCCACCTCTTTACGATGTGACGAGCGACGAACCCCCAGCTCGTTGCCGATACGTCCCGACGCGCTTACATTGACCCGGTGTCTGTAGAGAGATAGGATGGAAGGGGTGCTCTGGTACGTCCTGACCGGGACGCGCGGTGGAAAGAACCGCGTCCGGCTGTTGCAGGCGCTCGACGAGCGTCCACGTAACGCCAACCAGCTGGCGGAGGACCTCGACCTCGACTACAAGACGGTTCGTCATCATCTCGACGTGCTGATGGAGAACGACGTCGTCGAGAACAGCGGCAACGGCTACGGCACGGTGTATCTCCCCAGCGACCGTGTGAGAAACAACTGGGACACAGTCGAGACGATCATCACGAAGGTGGACTGAATATGGAGAGATTCGGGAAAGAGTATATGCTTGCGTCAGAGCAAAGGAGTACGAGATGAGCCTCTGGTTCGACCTCGCACGGGCCGCCCACGCGCTGAACGTCCTACTTCTCGTGGGACTCGGCTACGTGTGGGTCCGAAACTACGTCGAGTTCCGGTCGAAACACACGCTCGGGCTCCTGTTGTTCTCCGTCTTCCTCCTCGCCGAGAACGCCTTCGCGCTCTACATCTACACGATCGACGGCACGCTCGCCCAGTGGTTCGCGAGCGACGTCCCCGACATCGCCTGGCAAGGGCTGATGATGCTGCCGATGTTGGAGGCGGTGGCGCTCGTCTTCCTGCTCTGGATCACCTGGGACTGACTCTCACAATCACGCCGCCGGCGGCCGTTCCTCTCGTTCTCCGATCTCGCCCATCTCGCTGAGTGCCTCCGGGAGCAGTTCGCGACCGAACAGCGCGTACTCCAGCGACAGTCTCCCCGGCCCCGACAGTGCGACGCTCACCGCCGCGAGCGTGAGCAGCAGGGTGAGCTCGTAGCCGCCGTCGGCGACGCCGAACCCGTTCGGGAGGTGGACGAGCAGCGTCGCCACCGCCATGTCGACGGCGACGAGCACGGCCATGTATCGCGTCAGCAGACCGAGGATGATGAGCAACCCGCCACCCGCCTCCACGAGCGTGACCAGCCACGCGAACAGCGTCGGTGCGGGGATCCCGAGCGACCCGAAGAAGCCGGCGACGCCGGCGACTCCGCCGCCGTTCGCCAGCGGACCGACGTCGAGTTTCCCGATGCCGTGGACGAACATCACGAGGCCGAGACCGAGTCTGAGTGGAAGCGGTCCCCATCTCGTCGAATTAAATTTGAATGACATGTTTCGGAAGATAGATACCACTCGTGAGATATTAGCTCTTTTTGCGGCGACTACGGACGCTCTCGTCGGCAGTGTGTCCAGAATCACTGGACAGTCCGGGGAATTTGGGTGAGATCCGGGAGAAAATTTCAATAAATTCGGCCGTAATAGTTTTTCTTGGAGAGTCCTCCGACTCTCACGGAGATGTCTGAGACAAACCGCAGAACGTTCCTCAAGACGGTCGGAGTGGCAGGCGCAGCGACGATGGTCGGTGGCGCCGGCGTCGTCGGTGCCGACGAACACGGGTCGGACGACGGCGCCGGTGCGGCGGTTCGCGTCGTCCACGCCTCGCCGGACGCACCGAACGTCGACGTCTACGTCGACGACTCGAAGGTCCTCTCGGACGTCCCGTTCCGGGCGGTCAGCGACTACCTCTCGCTGGAGGCGGGCACCTACAGGGTGAAGATCACCGCTGCAGGCGATCCCGAGACTGTCGCCTTCGAGGGCGACGTGACGGTCGAAGACGCCGACTACACCGTCGCCGCGGTCGGCGAACTGAGCGAAGACACGTTCGCACCGCTCGTACTCGAGGACGCACCGAGCGCTCCCGCCGAGGGGAAGGCGCAGGTGCGTCTCGTCCACGCCTCGCCGGACGCACCAGCGGTCGACGTGACGGTGAAGGGCGCGGAGCTGACGCTGTTCGACGACGTCGAGTTCGGCGAGCACTCCGACTACGTCGAAGTACCGACGGGTGACTACACCCTCGAAGTCCGCGGGGCGACCGAGAAAGACGACGGCGACGTCGTCGCCACGTTCGACGTGACGGTCGAGGCGGGGATGTCCTACACGGCGTTCGCGACGGGCTATCTCACCCCCGACGACGAACCGGAACACCGGGCGTTCGACCTCCTCGTCGCCGCCGACGGGTCGGGGATGGACGAGAAGCAAGGCGAAGACGAGCAGTCGAAGAAGGAGAAGAAAGAGAAGAAAGCCGCCGTCCGCGCGGTCCACGCCATCCCGGACGCGCCGAACGTCGACGTCTACGTCGACGACTCGAAGGTCCTCTCTGACGTCCCGTTCCGGGCGGTCAGCGACTATCTGGCGCTCCCGGTCGGCGAATACACGGTAAAGGTCACGGCCACAGGAGAGCCCCACACGGTCGTCTTCGAGGAGACGCTCACCGTCGAGAAGGCGGCCTACACGGTCGCCGCCGTCGGCGAACTGAGCGAGAAGACGCAGATGCCGCTCGTCCTCGCCGACGACGCGACGAAACCGGCCGACGACACCTCGAAGGTGCGTCTCGTCCACGCTTCGCCGGACGCCCCCGCAGTCGACGTGACAGTGAAGGGCGCGGAGCTGACGCTGTTCGACGACGTCGAGTTCGGCGAGCACTCCGACTACGTCGAAGTACCGGCGGGCGACTACACGCTCGAAGTCCGCGGGGCGACCGAGAAGGACGACGGCGACGTCGTCGCCACGTTCGACGTGACGGTCGAGGGCGGGATGGCCTACACGGCGTTCGCGACGGGCTACCTCACTCCCGACGACGAGCCGTCGAGCTGTCCGTTCGACCTCGTCGTCGCCTCGGACGCGACGACGAAAGGCGAGCGAGATGCGAAAGACGACTCCTCGAACGGCAAAGACGGCGAGGACGGCGACTACTGAGCGTCGTCGACCGTCGGTCGACCGAACTCCCCCTCCCCGTTCTCCGTTTTTCGACTGCAGAGCCGCGAGGCTCGAGAGTCGTGCTTGCCGCCGGAGATGCAGGCTCCCGGAATCGGAGGGTCGACGAACGGCTCCACACTGTCGAGCAGTCTCCTTCGGACGGTGGCAGAAGTCGTGTGCCGAACAGCGAGTGCGTCTCGGTCGTCGGTTCGGCGCTCGATGTGAGCGAATCACGCCGCTACTGTGAAACCAAGACGACTCCGACGACTGCGAACGCGATCCCGGCAAGTCTCGTTATCGTGACCTTCTCTCCGAGGACGACCATACCGATGACGGCCGCGACGACGAAGTACATCGCACCGAGCGTCGAGATGGTTGTCGTCGACCCTCTGGAGAGGCCGACGTACATCGAGATGAGGCCGATTCCGGTGAACAATCCGGCCGTGCCAGCGAGCAATCCCCCTCTCGCATTGATGGCGAGCGATGCGTCCGAAACGAGGATGAACCCGAGCGCGAGGGGTCCCGCAACGAGATAAGAGATCGCGGCGGCCGTCCTCGGGTCGATGGACTCCGACGCAGCGTTGCCCAAGACCACCCAGATACCCCACGTTACCATCGTAATCGAACCGAAGAAGACGGCCGAATCTATCTCGGGGAAACCCATTGGTGTAGCATCTACATCGGCCCTCGGAAAACACCTTTCCCTTCACTATCTGTGGTCGTTAAACAGCCTCCGGTCGAGAAGAGTGCGCCTCGTGCACGGATCTGCAGCACCACTCACCAACGATCACGGTAGCTGATCGCGACGCTCCCGTTCAGACGTGGACCTCGGCAGGTGAGAGAGCTGTGACGTCGAAGAAGACGAAGGTTCCTTTGTCGCTCTCAGAGTCGGTAGCTGGGCCCGTCGTCGCTGTCTTCGACCTCGACGCCGAGTTCGGTCAGCGCGTCGCGGAGCGCGTCGGCCCGCTCGTAGTTGCCCGCCTCGCGTTCTTCTTCGCGCACGTCGAGCACGAGTTCGACGAGGTCGCCCGCGAGCGACACGTCGCCGTCGGCCGACGCCTCGCCGAAGGTCAGGCCGAAGACGTCGCCGCCGAGTTCCTCGAACGTCTCGATCGTCCGGCGGAGCCCCTGGTAGTCGTACTCCGCGGCGTCTTCGAGGTGGCGGTTGCTCGCGGAGGCGAGTTCGAGCAGCGCCGAGATCGCCTCCCGGACGTTGAAGTCGTCGTTCATCGCCGCGGCGAACTCCTCGCGGGTCTCGTCGACGGCGGCGCGGAGGCCCTCGTCTTCGACCTTCGTCCGGGCGTCGACGCTGTCGCAGGCCTCGACGGCGGCCTCGTAGGCGCGTTCGAGTCGCGACCAGCGCTCCTCGGCCTCCTGCATCGCGGCCTCCGAGAAGGTCTGTTTCGATCCGTACTCGGTGGAGAGATAGAACGTCCGGACGACGTTCACGCCGAACTCCTCGAGCGCCCCCGAGACGGTGAAGAAGTTACCGAGCGAGGAGGACATCTTCTCGCCTTTCGTCTCCAGCAGGCCGGTGTGGAGCCAGTAGCGGGCGAACTGCTCGCCCGTCGCGGCCTCGCTCTGGGCGATCTCGTTCTCGTGGTGCGGGAAGACGAGGTCGTGGCCGCCGACGTGGATGTCGATGGTCTCGTCGAGATGGGTCATCGACATCGCCGAGCACTCGATGTGCCAGCCGGGTCGCCCTTCGCTCCACGGCGAATCCCACGTCTCGCCGTACTCCTCCTCTTCGTCGACGGGGCGGTCGTCCTTTCGGTGTTCGGCGACGTCGTCGGGGGAGACCGCGCCGGCCTTCCAGAGCGCGAAGTCCGCGGCGTGGCGCTTCTCGGAACGCTCGCTGGCCTCGCCCTGTGCCTCCATCTCGTCGACCTGCTGGTTCGAGAGTTTGCCGTACTCGGCGAACTCGGTCACGTCGAAGTAGACCGACCCGTTGGACTCGTAGGCGTACCCCTTCTCGACGAGCGTCTCGACGAGGTCGACGATCTCGGGGATATGTTCGGAGACACGGGGGTACACCTCCGCACGCTTGAGATTGAGGCCGCGCATGTCGCGGATGACCGAGGCCATGAACCGTTCGGCGACGGCGGCCTCGTCTTCGCCGAGGTCGTCCTCGCCGGCGCGGGCCGCGATCTTCTCGTTGACGTCGGTGAAGTTCTCGACGTGGTGGACCGTGTACCCCTCGTGTTCGAGCCAGCGGTGCATCACGTCGGCGTGGGTCCAGACGCGAGCGTGGCCGAGATGGGCGTCGTCCGAGACCGTCAGCCCGCACACGTAGAGCAGGACGTCGTCTTCGTCACCGGGCCTGAACTCCTCGCGCGCTCTCGTGAGCGTGTTGGTCACGGACAGTGTCATCGAAGGAGGGTTCCGCCGCGGGTCGCTTGAACCTGTTGAACGCGTGCGGCCGCGGTGCGGCGGTCACGCCGGGACCGACGACAGCGCAGACTCGACCACTCGCACCGCGGTCGCCCCGTCGCGGCGGCCGACGACGACCAGCAGCGTCCCGCCTGCGACGGCGGCGACGTCGACGGCGACGTCGTCGACGGCGAGGCGCTCGAGCACGGCGGCCAACCCGGCGGCGTCGACCTCGCCCGTCGCCAGCACGGCCGTCTGTGACCCGCCGTCGGCGACGGACGTCCCACCGAGCGAGAGGAGCGGTTCGGTGTCGTCTGCGTCGCCGTCGCCGCTCTCCGCAGTGTCGACCTCGACCCCGCTCTGCATCGTCACGCGGACGCGACGCTCTTCGGTCGCGTAGTCGTCGAGGTCGTCGGAGAACCGCCGCAGCGCCGTCGCGACGGCCTCCCGCTCCCCGTCGAGTGCGAGGAAGTCGGCGGCAGCGGTGTGGTTGACGACTCCGGCCCGCAGGGCGTCGTGGAGGAACGGCCGTTCGCGGACGGCCTCGCGCGTGTCGGCGGCGAGTGACATGGGCGAGCGATTCGCCGGCGGGGGTAAAAGTGTCTCGGCGAGTCGCGAAGAGCGACAGCCACTGAACTGAGTTTCAGTAACTCAGCGGACAGAAATGTAGTTCAGATTATCATTATGGTGCCGGGGGTACACTGTCTAGCTGTGATGAAGCGGAACGAGACGACCCCGAACCCGGTGTACAGACCCGGACAGATACTCGTGGCGACGGGGGTCATGTTCGCTGCCATCCTGACGCTCCTCGTCGCGGTCGCGAACCCGGTCGCCGTGGCCGGGGCGGTCGTGGCGGCGGGCGTCGCGACGGTCGCGACCACGCTGACGCTCGACTACCGCCGGAAGGTGGGACGGACGCGCGAACTGTGCGTCCCCCGGACGGGCGTCTGCGTCGAGGCCTGACCCCCACAGACAGCCGCCGCTGACCGCCGTCTCTCGGCCCTCCCATTCCGTTTGCGAAGTCACTAAGGCGGTTCCGTCCCTGGTTTCGCACATGAGCCAAGCGCTGGTCATCGTCGCCCACGGGTCGCACCTCAACCCGGACTCCGCCGCGCCGACGCACGCGCACGCAGACACCATCCGCGAGACGACTGCGTTCGACGAGGTGAAAGTCGGCTTCTGGAAGGAGGAGCCACACCTCCGGGAGGTGCTCCGCACCGTCGAGTCCGACGAGGTGTACGTCGTCCCGCTGTTCGTCAGCGAGGGCTACTTCACCGAGCAGGTCATCCCGCGCGAACTGCGGCTGGAGGGGTGGGACGTCTCGGAGTGGGACTCCGACGGTCTCTCGGCGGACGACGTCACGCTCACCGCCGCCGACACCGGCCAGCAGGTCACCTACTGCGGCCCGGTCGGTACCCACGAGTCGATGACCGACGTCATCGTCCGCCGTGCCGAGACGGTCACCGGCGACCCGGACGTCGGTCCGGGGTTCGGCCTCGCGGTGGTCGGCCACGGCACCGAACGCAACGAGAACTCCGCGAAGGCGATCGAGTACCACGCCGAACGCATCGAGGAGTCGGGGCGGTTCGACGAGGTGCAGGCGCTCTACATGGACGAGGAACCGGAGGTCGACGACGTCACTGACCACTTCGAGTCGCCGGATATCGTCGTCGTCCCGCTGTTCATCGCCGACGGCTTCCACACGCAGGAGGACATCCCCGAGGATATGGGCCTCACGGACGACTACCGGAAGGGGTACGACGTCCCCGCCGAGGTCGAGGGACACCGCATCTGGTACGCGGGCGCCGTCGGCACCGAGGGGCTGCTGGCGGACGTCATCCTCGAACGCGCCGCCGAGGCCGGCGCGGACGTCGGCGAGGCCGTCGAACTCGTCCGCGAACGGACGCGGAACGTCTCGACGATGGAGGCCTGAGATGGGGAGTGCACGAACCCAGTTCGAGGCGCTCCGCGAGGCCGCGGCGGCCGGTCCGGGCGTCCAGTTCGACGGGCTCTACGTCCACGCGGGCGACGAGGACTACGACCGCGACGGCGGCTACACGTTCGGCACGCCCGAGGGCGAATGCTCGAGCCTCTCGGAGTCGGCGTTCCACGCCGCCGCCGAAGAACACGCGGAGTACGTCTCGAACTGGTACTTCTGGACCCACGTCGTCGGCGGGTCGAAACTGAAAGGCGGCGTCGACGTCGGCGAGGACGACCACCACCGCCGCAGCTTCCTCCGGTGGCTCGAACTGGCCGACCAGACGCAACACGACGTCCCCGGCCGCTACGAGGCGTTGCGCGACGGTCTGACCCACGAGTGGGGCGAACTCCAGATCACCGCGACGCTCGGCGAGGACGGTCACCGCCGCTACGAGATCCGCCACGAGGAGGACGCAAACGTCGACGACGCCGACCTCGACAGCTACACCGACCCGTTGGACGTGCGGGAACTGGTCAGGTACGACGAACGAGGTCGCTACCGCCCGCTGAAGACCGCTCCGACGCTCCAGACCGGGTGGGTGCTGACCGACCTCGACCAACGGGAGGTGTTCGAGGCCGTCGACGACGTGATCTACCCGGCGACGGTCGTCAACTGGAACCTCGAACGGCACGGCGAACTCGACGTCGACCACTGGGAGGAGACGATCGGTCGGCAGTCCGGCATCTACAGCGTCGTCCAGACGTGGAACCGCGGCGACGGCCACGAACACGTCGACTGGGTCGCCGAGAGTTGCTGTGTCGACTCGCAGTGTCTCAAGCGCCGCGAGTGGCAGTACGACGAGGAGACGGAGCTCGACGTCGACGGCGGCGACGGCGTCTTCCCCTGTCGAGAGCCGTGTTCGATCGTCGTCGCCGCCGCCCGCAAGTGGACCCGACTGGAGGGCGAGGAGACGAAGACCTACGAGTTCGAGCTCACCGAGAGCGAGAAAGAGCAGGTCGAGGAGATCATCGACGCCGTCGCCGACGGGCGTGCAGACGAGATCCGGGAGGCGGACGTCTACGACGGCGCGAACCGCTACCGTGCACGGTTCCTCCGCGCCAAGCGGTTCGACGAGGAGGGAAACCTCTCGGGGACGCCGACCCAATCGGAAGACGGAGCGAGCCAGGAAGCCGACGGCGACGACGACCGCGACGCGCACGACGACGAGGAGTACGACGACGACTGACCGGAGACGGGAGAACGGCCTCTCTCAGGTCAACTGTAGCGCGAGCGCCACGAGGACGCCGCCGACGACGACGCCGACGCCGAGGAGTATCACGGCGTTGTCGACGAGGAGGCCGACGGCGAGCGCAAAGAGGAGGAGGAGTCCGCCGATCGCGACGACCGGGAGCCCCCCGCCCGACGACGCCGAGGACATCCCGGCGAACTGCTCGCTCAGCGACGGCTCGCGCTCGGCGGAGTCGCGACGCTGTGGTTTCCCGAGCTCCTCGTCGACGTCGACGCCGTCGTCCTTCTCCTCGAACGGTTCGACGGTGACGTCGACGTAGGTCGTCTCCGCTCCGTAGCCGGTGACGATCTTGAGCTTTCCCGTCACCGATTCGTCGTCGGGGTCGACGTCGACGCGGACGGTCTCGGTCGACCCCGCGTCGACGTAGTGGTTGCCACCCGCCAACTGCGCGACCGTCGACAGCGTGTCGTCGAGATGGAGATGGATGTGGACGGCCTCACCGTGGTTCTCCAGAGCGACGTAGAACGCCTCGTCGGTCGTGTACGTCTTTGGGGCCGCAACGTCGTGCAGGCGGTCGCGGTTGAGGTCGACGGTCAGCGCTGAAGACACGTCTGCTGAGACACGGCGGGAGACGAAAAAGGTTCAGGACCTCAGTCGCGCATATCCGGCGGCAGCAGGTTCGGGATTCCGTCCTCGATGGGGTAGCGCTCGCCGCACTCCGTACAGACGAGCGTCCCCTCGAGCACCTCGGTGTCGTCCTGCTCGTCGATCTCGAGGTCGAGGTCGTGTTTGTCCATCGGGCAGCAGATGATGTCCATCAGCGACTCTTTCATTGTCGGAAGCGAGGGACGGACCGGTCAAAAACGTAGGGGTTCCAGCCGAGCGACGGCGCACCGTCTCGTCGCCCCCGAGCGGGGATGACCGTTCGACGCGCCCGTTCTCAGGCGTCGGGGCGGCGGTAGCCGACGGCGAACCAGGTGCCGGCGGCGACGACCCCGGCAGCGACGACGAACACCCAGAACGCGCCCCACGCCGCCGTCGTGAGACTCTCCGTCCAGACGCCGACGGCGACCCCGACGAGCGTCGCGACCGCGAAGGGCGCGAGGAACACCGGGTCCGTCCACTCCCCACCCGCGTTGTGGTACTCAACGGCGTACCCCCAGAGGTTGCCGACGGTGAACTGGAAGACGAGGAGTGCGAGCAACCCGGAGACGACCGCTTCGAACCAGGCTGCGAACGCGTAGTCGCCGGTGCGGAACAGCGACAGGCCGGTGCCGACGAGGAAGACCGCGACCATCACTGCGTGCCACGGTCGAAGACGGTTCTGGAGGGACATACGTCGAGTCGTCGTCGAGTCGACAAGAACGTTCCGGACGAAGAGCTCGACAGGTCGCGCCGAGCGGTCGACCGCCGTCGCCGATCGCCTTCCGGCGTCGACGACGCCCGACTGCTCAGTTGTCGAAGGGGTTGGTCAGTTCGACCGTCTCCGCGCGGTCCGGGCCGACGCCGACGGCGTACACGGGTGCGCCCACCTCGTCGCTGACGTAGTCGAGGTAGTCGCGTGCGGCCGCCGGGATGGCGTCGTAGCCGTCGGCGGCGACCTCGGTCCAGTCGACCTCGGGCCACGTGTCGAACTCTTTCAGGACGGGTTCGCAGTCGCCCCAGCGTTCGGTCGTCGCGGGCATCGTCTGCAGTTCCTCGCCGTCGAGGTCGTAGGCGTGGCCGACCTTGATCTCGTCGAGGCCGGCGAGGACGTCGAGGTGGTTGACGGCGATGCCGGTGAACCCGTTGACGCGAGCGGCGTGGCGGAGCATCGGCATGTCGAGCCAGCCGATCCGGCGCGGCCGACCCGTGACGGTGCCGAACTCGCCGCCCTTCTCGCGGATGTAGTCGGCGAGGTCCTCGTCGTCGCCCACCAACTCGGTCGGGAGCGGGCCGGTGCCGACGCGCGAGAGGTAGGCCTTGACGATGCCGACGACCTCGCCCTGCCCGACGACGGTCGGGCCGACGCCGCTGCCGGTGGACGCGCCGCCTGCGGTCGGGTTCGAGGAGGTGACGTACGGGTAGATGCCGTGGTCGATGTCGATCGAGGTCCCCTGTGCGCCCTCGAACATGAGGTTCGCACCGTCGTCGAGTCGATCGCCGAGGAAGTCGCCGGCGTTGACGGTCATGTCTTCCTCGTCGAATCGCTCGCCGACCTCCTTGTACTCCTCGTAGAGCGCGTCGACGTCGAACTCCTCGCCGGTCTCGATGCCGAACACCTGCTCGGCGAGCGCCTTCTTCTGCGGGACGACGTACTCGAGTCGTTCGCGGAGCACCTCGGGGTCGAGCAGGTCGCCGGCGCGGATGCCGCGTCGACCGGCCTTGTCCTCGTAGGTCGGACCGATGCCGCGGCCCGTCGTACCCGCGTCGAGACTCGAGTCGCTCTTGACGTCCTCCTCGATGCCGTCGAGGACGCGGTGGTACGGCATGATGATGTGTGCGCGTCGAGCGACGCGGACGTCGGGGTCCAGCCCTCGCTCGCGCAGCTGGTCGAGTTCGTCGAACAGCGTCCGCGGGTTGACGACACAGCCGTTGCCGAGGACGCCCACCTTGTCGCGGACGGCACCGCTCGGTACGAGCGAGAGCTTGTACTCCTCGCCACCTTCGACGACGGTGTGGCCGGCGTTGTCGCCGCCCTGATACCGGACGACGATGTCGGCGTCTCCGCCCCAGAGGTCGACGAGTGCACCTTTGCCCTCGTCACCGAGCTGAGAGCCGACGATAGTTACGGTCATATCCGCCGCTTGCTTCTGTCTCACCTACTAAACCGGTTACGGTCCTCGGCCGTGAGCTATACACGTCTGTGTGGTTTCGTGTTCAGACACCACACAGACTACACAGACCCGTGTATCACTCACCGGTCGTCTCTCGTCCCACCGTTCGCACGAGCAACCCGAAGTGTTAACTCCACTCATGAGAAAGATCCGAATCAGTCGTCGTCGCGTCGTCTCCGACAGCAACTTTTAAAACCCTAAAAGACAAGTTAACAAATGGCATGATAGACCGACTTGAGAAGGAAGTGGATATGCTTGAACGCCACTTGCAGGTCCTGAAGATGGTTATCGAGAGCGAACCGATCGGCATCGTCAAGATGTCGAACGAGACCGGCTACCCGCACCACAAGGTGCGCTACAGCCTGCGCGTGCTCGAGGAGGAGAACCTCATCGAGCCGTCGAGTCAGGGTGCGATCACGACCGAGCGCACCGCCGAGTTCGTCGACGAACTCGACGACAAACTCGACGACATCGTCGACAAGCTCGGCTCGATGCGCATCGAGGACGCCGCAGAGATCGAGAGCTAACCTCGCAAGTAGGAGGGGCTTAGAGCTCCGGCACGTTCAGGTGGAAGTCCCCGTTCCGAGTCTCTACCAAACACAGATGGAAGCCCTGTTTTCTGGATAGTTTCACGAAACTCTTCCGTCGCCCGCGACTGAGCAGTCCTCCGCCAGTCGCGTCGGCGGCGGTCTCCAGCGCGGCCGGGTCGAAGTAACTCGCCGTGACGAGGAACGCCGCCCCGAGCGACTCGTTGGACTCGCGGAGCCGACTCGTGTTCTCGACGAGCGACGTCATCATCCCCTCGGTCGCCGGGTCGCGCGAGTCGTTGACGTTGGCGACGACCAGCGGATTTCCCATCCGGTCGCGCAGCACCACGTCGAACGTCTGCTGCTCACGGTGTTCCTCGCCGCCCTCGGTGTACTTCAGGCTCACGTCACCGTGTAACTCGGCTCGGTCCACCTTCGGGATCGCGTCGAACAGTTCGTCGAGATGCCCCTGGTTCCCCGTCTCGCGGATCTCGTACAGCAGATCCTCGACGGCCCACCGGACGAACCCGTACTCGATGCTGTCGTGGAGGAACGACTCGTAGGGGTCGCCGTCGACGACGACGCCGTCGGTCTCGAACCCGGTGTGGTGTTCGAGTCTGAGGTTCTCGTTGACCGCGGCGCGCTCGCTCTCGCCCTCGTGGGCCTTCTCCAGCGTGCCGCCGCTCTTCGTGCCGTACCGGACGAACAGGTTGGTGCCGTCGAGCGCCGCCTCGGCCGATATCGACTCGGTCGCCGTCTCCGGTGCCGACGACGCCGTCGCCTCCGACGAGGACGAGCGGGCCGCCGCCAGTTCGGTCTCGAGGCGTTCAACCTCGGCTTCGAGTTCCGAGACGCGCGACTGGAGGCGCTCGACCTCCTCGCGGTAGTCGTCGCGCTCGGCGGCGACGCGCTCGCGGGCCGTCTCGAGTTCCGCTTTCGCCTCCGTAGCCGCCTGCAACTGCGCTTCGAGTCGGTCGACGTCGCCACGCTGTGACTCGCCCTCTCTCTCGTCCGATCGTTGCTGCGACCGGGCCGCCGACTCGTCCTGCCGGTGTCGCTGCCTCGTCGACGACTGTGGCGTCTGTCGTCGTCGCTTCCGTGCCCGCTGGCTGATCGCTGCCGACGAACGGGACGTGGCGGCGGTGTTCTCTCCGTCTCCCGTTCCGCTCTCCTTCGGGTCGAGCGCCGGAATCGACGTCGCCTCGCGCCACTCGGCCTCCTCCGAGAAGACGTCCTCGTCTGCGTCCGAGGGCGTCGGGGCGGCCGTCGTGTCCGTCGACGCGTCGTCGACGGCGGCGTCGGTGGACGAGGCACTCCGTTCCTCGCGTGTCGACTCTGTGGCCGCATCCGGCACCGGTTCGGGCGTCGACGCCGCCTCCCCTGCGCCCGAGTCGGCCGCACCGGCGGGTTCTGGCTGGTCGGCCGCCGCTCGGGAGACGTCCGCCGGCTCCTCCGGCGTCGTCTCGTCGTCGCCCGCTCTCTCGTCGCCCTCGGCGGTCGTCTCCGTCGGAACGTCGTCGTCCGAGGCCGTCTCGTCCGGGACGGGGTCGTCTCTCGGCGCGTCGCGCGCGCCGTCGGCGGTCGACGCTCGCTCGTCTGCCTCGACGGCGACCTCCGACTCGGCTGCAGGGGAGTCGGCGTCGGAACTCGCCTCGCCCGGTGCGTCGGGGGCGTTCGCCGCGTCGGTCGCGCCCGGGTCGACGGCGGCGTCCTGGCCAACGGCAGCGCTCTCCGTCGGCTCGTCGTCCCGTGGCGGTTCGGGGATGTCGACGATGTCGACGCTCGCCTCGTTGACGCGGTAGATCCCCACCTCGTCGTCGGCGCGCTCGAACGCCTCCTCGCCCGCCAGCAGCGTTCGGTTGTTTCCGACGAAGGCGACGCTCATCGACCTGCCGCCGTAGTAGACGACGTAGTAGTCCCCCGAGAGAACGTTCTCGGAGAGTTCGACGTACCCTGTGAAGTTGCCCGAAGAGAGCGTCGCGTCCGCCGAGGAGAGCGGCGTGTCGTTCGAGTAGTACTTCGCTCGCGTCTCGCTGTCGCCGGCCTGCATCGCGTACAACAGCGGGAGCGCCGGGTCGGGTGCGCGGTACGCGGTCGCCTCCGCGTCGGCGAACGCCTCGATGCCGCCGTCGAAGACGCCGATGACCTTCCCGTTGAGTACGAACGCCCAGACCGACCCCTCGCTGACGGCACCGGTGAACTCCCGGTCGGCGAGGTCGTGGAGACCGGCGTAGCCACCCGAGACGGGCGTCGACTCCCACTCGGCGACGACGTCGATTATGTCACTGTCCATTTGCCACTATGTCCCGTCAACCTGATTAAATAGTTTCCGGCACGGATATGATGAATTTCAGAGAGCTCCGGCGGTCGCCCGCGACGGAGACAGCCCGTTCGGCGGTAGCTCTTTCCTCGCACCGTCCGACGCTCGACCGTGTCCCGTCCCGAGGAGTTCTCGTTTCGACGCTATCTCGCCGCCAAGCGGACGGTCGACGACCGGGCGCTCGACCGCCCGACGCTCGACCGCCTGACCGAGACCGTCGCCGGTCGCGACTCGCTCGCCGTCCTCGAAGTCGCCGCCGGCGTCGGAACCGGCCTCCAGCGACTGCTCGCGTGGGACCGTCTCCCCGACCGACTCGACTACACGCTCCTCGACCGCGACGCCGCGAACGTCGACGCCGCCCGTCGACGGCTGTCGTCGTGGGCGGGCGACGTCGGCTACGCCGTCACCCGGTGCGACAAGACGCTCGAACTCGCCCGCGGGAGCGAGTCGGTCGTCGTCCGCTTCGAGACGGCCGACGCGCTGGCGTACTCGGAGCGGGTCGACGGGCGGTTCGACCTTCTCGTCGGGCAGGCGTTCCTCGACCTGGTGAACCTCGCGGACGGTCTCCCCGCACTCTTCGACCTCGTCGCCGACGGCGGACTCGCGTACTTCCCGATCACGTTCGACGGGGTGACGGCGTTCTCGCCGACGCCCGACCCCGAACTGGAACGTCGCGTCCTCGACGCCTACCACGCGACGATGGACGCACCGGACCGCGCCGGCGGGAGCACGACCGGCAGGGAACTGCTGACCGCCGTCCCCGAGGCGGGCGGCGAGGTCGTCGCCGCCGGTGGGTCGGACTGGGTCGTCCACCCGCCGTACCCGGCCGACGAGGCGTATTTCCTCCACCATCTCGTCGACACCGTCGCCGGCGCGGTCGACGGCGACGTCGACGACGCCGACCGGCGGACGTGGGCCGCGGACCGACACGACGCCGTCGCGTCCGGCGAACTGACCTTTCTCGCGCACAACGTCGACGTCCTCGCTCGGGTCGTTCGGTAACGTCCTCACCCAAGTCGTCTTCCGAGTCTCAGTCCACGGTCCGTTCGCCGGAGTCGCTCCCGGCGTCGCCGTCTCTCGCGTCGTCGACGAGTCGCCCGGAGACGTAGAGCCAGTCGCGGCCGAAGCCGAGGAGGAGCGCGCCGCCGAAGAGCGCTGCGCCCAATCGTCCCAGCGCGGGCGAGACGGCCGGCGTGAGCGCGGCGGCGACGAACGCCATCTGCAGGCCGGCGAGCAGCCGCCTGCTCGTCCGCGGCGGGAGGTCGGCGACGGGGAGCGCCCGGTACTCGCGGAGGCGGACGCCGGCGACGAACGCGTAGCGCGCGAGGCCGACGGCGAGATACCACCACGGAAGCTGCCCGGCCGCCATCGCGACGACCGGCGCGACGAGTAGGCCGGCGGCGTCGAACGCCACGTCGAGCCGCTCGCCGAGTACGGTCGTGCGGTCGAGTCGGCGGGCGAGTGCGCCGTCGACGGCGTCGAGCGCGGCGGCCAGTCCGTACAGCAGCGCCGGCAACCACGCGAGCAGTACGCCGCGCTCGGTCCACGCGAGGGGGAGGAACCCGGCCACCCACGCGAGCAGCACGCCGCGAGCGAGCGTGACGAGGTTGGGAAACCCGAACCGGGCGGCCGGGGTCGCGTCGACATCGGGCGGCCGGTTGTCGTCGAACCCGGCGACGAGACGGCCGAACACGCCCACGAGCGTCGCGACTGCGAGCGTCCTCCACTGGAGGGCGGCAGCGGTGCCGACGAGCCGCGTGAGACCTCCTCCGGCGACGACCGTCGCCACGACGGCGACGACGGCGAGAAGGAGCGTTCGCCACCACAGCCCGCGCCGGTGGCGCTGCGGCTCCGCTCGTGAAGAACGGTTCACAGTCGAGAGACGGCGGGGTCGCTCTTAGTTCTACGGCGAGTGGGAAAAAGGCGTGTCGGAGCGGTCAGATCGGTGGAACCAGTCGGATCGGCCGGCTCGGTCGCGACGTGCTCAGTCGTCGCCGTCGTCGTCGTCGTCACGCATCTGGTCGAGTTTACCGATGAGGTCCTCGTTCGACGCGCCGGCCTCGAACTTCGACTCCCCGTCGTGGTCGTGTTCGTGAGTCGCGACCGCCTCGCTCTCGTCGAGGTCGGCACTACTCTGCTGGTTCTCCTGTTCGGACTCGTCGTAGCTGCCAAATCCCATACTGTACTCGTGGCGGTCTACACCTAAAACGCCCCGGGTTCACCGGAACGGTGGGACGTATTGGCACCACGCAACTTATGGCGCTGGCCACCGCTCCACGGCTAGATGTCTCGCCAGCAGTCGTCGGACGCACCCGTCTTCACTCGTCTCGCCGGCCACGCCGCGCCTGTCGTCACCCTCGGGGCGATCCTCCTCGCGACAGTTGTCTCCGACACGTTCGCGTGGACCGACAGCGCCCTCTCGGATCTCGGCGTGACGGCCGCGACCGCGCCGCTGTTCAACGGCGGCCTCGTCGCCGGCGGACTGCTCGCCCTCCCGTTCGCCTACGCACTGTGGGTCGACGGACGGGGGCCGTTCGGCCGCCTGACGGCCGTCGCGTTCGCGCTCGCGGCGACGACGATGGGTCTCGTCGGCGTCTTCGTCAGCAGTCATCCGCTCCATCTCCCCGTGGCGCTCTCGTTTTACCTCCTCGTGACGGCGACGCTCGTCCTCGACGGGGTCGCCCGCAGAACCCAGCGGGCAGGGAGACTCTCGGCGCTGCTCGGCGTCGCACATCTCGCCGGATGGCTGCTCTGGGTCGGAGGCTATCGGTTCGGCACCGGCCTCGCCGTCCCGGAGACCGTCGGTGCGGTCGTCTTCGCGGTGTGGTTGCTCGGGTTGAGTCCGTCGTCGGTGTCGCGGTGACCCGAAGAACCGGAGACGAGGACGGTCGCTTCCGAGAGTGGAGTTAACTCCCGGCGTCGGCGACGCTACTCGATGAACCCCAGACACCGGGACGGACTCCTCGCGTCGGTCGTCGCGTTCGCGGTCCTCCTCCTCGCGTGGGTCGAGGGCGTCGAAGCGGGCGATCTCCTCCGGCCCGGACCGCTGCTCGTCGGCGCCGCGGGCGCGTTGGCGCTCGAACTACTCATGGCACGGTTTCCCGACCGGAGTCGACGGCTCTGGGCCCGACCGTCGGTGCAACTGCTCTCCATCGTCGCCGTCCTCGGCGGTGGCGTGCTCCTCGCCAGATTGGCGGGTGCATGGGTGTTCACGGCCGTCGGCGGCGGTCTCGCGACGTACTTCGTGCTGCTCGTGTTCGTCCTGACGGACGTCGTCCCGGGGCCGGAGACGTGGTTCGACGCCGAGGACTGACACACTCTCACCCCCCCCCTAATAAAAGTTGTAAGTACTGGGCCACTTCGCTTAATCCCGTTGGGGACGCAGTGTCTGATGCGGTTCGGCAACCGCCCGTCAAGGTCGGATGGTGTCGAACCGTGGCATTCCGGCGTCCACGCGTTGCAGGTTCCACGGCCTGCACCCGTGGATTCGCTTCGACTCCGAGTTCTGAAGTGGGTTCTCGACCGACGCGGGCGTCGTCACTCGACGCCGAAGTGGGCCAAAGAAGGGACCGCGCGTCTACTGCAGTGCGCCGCCGAGTTCTGCGCCGAAGTACAGCACGACGACCAGGAAGATCCAGACGGCGTCGACGAAGTGCCAGTACATGGAGGCGGTCGTGACGGAGACGTGGCGTTCGGCCGAGTACTGTCCGCGGAGCGCGCGGACGAACACGATCCCGATGAGCACCGCACCGAGCGTCACGTGCAGTCCGTGCAGCCCGGTCAGTCCGAAGAAGGCCGAGGCGAAGATGCCCTCGGTGAGGGTGAACCCCTTGTGGACGATGAACTCGTAGTACTCGAGGATCTGTCCGCCGATGAAGACGGTCCCGAGCACGAGCGTCGAGAACAGTCCGAGGATGAAGCTCCGGCGGCTCTCGTTACGGAGCGACACCTCCGCCCAGTGAAGCGTGAAACTCGACGCGACCAGCAGCGCGGTGTTGGCCAGGACGAGCGAACTCGTCAGTTCGGGGAGCCCTGCTGGCGGCCACGTCGCTCCTGCTCGGATGTAGAAGTAGTAGCCGAACAGTGCGCCGAACGTCCCGAGTTCGGAGCCGAGGAAGGCGATCATCCCCCAGCGGAGTCCGGAGCCGTGGTCGTCGCTCGCACCGCGTTCCCAGAAGTTGACGATGAACGCGTGGTACAGCCAGCCGTAGATACCGACGAGGAAGATCCCGACGCTGGCGATGCCGACGGCCGGTCCGGCGACGGGGGTGATGAGCGGGTCCTCACCGTTGCCGATGATGTACAACGCGGCGGCCAGGTAGATGCCTGCCCCACCGATGGCGGTGACGAACGGCCACCAACTGGCCTCGCCGAACCCGCGCGGCCAGTCCTCGACTGCGGGGAGATGGTGTCCGTGGTCGTCGTGTGAATCTTCGGTACTCATACGCGTGGGTTCCAGTTGGACTACCAAAAATCCTCCCAAGCGCGTCGCCCGGCGTCGCCGCCGAAAAGCGGCATATATTGCCACGTCGACTGGTACGATCCTCGTAATCGACGGTCGTTCCGCAAGCTACTCTTACTCGACCGACCCAGTTTGGATACGAACGCCCGGGTCAAAAGAGACAATACGGTCCTGCCGTAATCTCCGCCGTTGGCTCGGTGCACTCATCAATCTATGACACACCCGTACTCGGCCTCACGTCGGTCGGTCCTCCGGGGGCTGACCGTCGGCGGTCTCGGCTCGGTTGCAGGGTGTCTCGGTGGATTCGAGACACAGTCCGCGTGGCGTGACCCCCCACTCGTCGAGAACCGCCCGAACGCGGTCTACGTGCCCGCAGTCACCGAGGGGATGAAGATGTACGGCCAGCAGACGGCGGGGCCGTACGGCGTCGCACTCACGTACTCGTACCCCCACCGCTTCTGGACGGTCGCAGGCACCGACCGGACCAAGACGCCCGTTCAGAGCGAGGACTCGATCCATCTGATGATCTCGCTGTGGGACGACGAGACGGAGACCGTCCTCCCGCTCGACGCCGGCGTGAGTATCGAGATCACGAAGGGAGGGAGTCTCGTCTCGCAGGAGGTCGCCTATCCGATGCTCTCCCAGCAGATGGGCTTCCACTACGGGTCGAACTACGAACTCGACGGCGGCGGCGACTACACCGCGACCGTTCGAGTCGGGGGCGTCGGCCTGAACCGAACCGGGTCGTTCGCCGGCCGATTCGAACAGGTCGAGACGGTCGCGTTCGACTTCACCTTCGACACCGACGACCTCTACGACGTCGAGATCACTCGTCTCGACGACCGGAAGGGGACGAGAGACGCGATCGAACCGATGGAGATGGGGTTCCCGGTCGGCCGCGCACCCGCGGTCGACTCGCTCCCCGGACGGAAACTCGGTTCCGCCACGAGCGGCGACGCCGTGTTTCACGCGTTCGCCGTCGACGACGGCAGTCGGTTCGGCGTCGACGGCTCGTATCTCTACGTCTCCGCGCGGACACCACACAACGGGGTCGTCGTTCCGATGATGGGTCTCGAGGCGACGCTGACGCGCGACGGGGAGCGCGTGTTCGACGGGACGCTGGCTCGCACGCTCGACCCGTCGGTCGGCTACCACTACGGCGCACAGGTCGACGCCGTCGAGTCCGACGACACGCTCGAGTTGACCGTCGCGGTGCCGCCGCAGGTTGCCCGCCACGACGGCTACGAGACCGCGTTCTTCGAGATGGCGCCGATGACGCTGAACGGTTCCGAACACTCCACATGAACGAGACACGCCCGACACCAACGCCGGAGTCGACACCAGACGCAGCCAACGTCGCCGACGCGGCCGACGCAGCCGACGCTCCGTACCGCTGTGACTCCTGCGGAGGAGCGTATCCGACGGAGACGCTGCTCATCCACCACCGCGGCGTTCGTCATCCGGACGAACTCAGCGAGACGGAGTTAGAGCAGTACCGCGATGCGTACGAAGAAGAGGAGTCGCAACTCCGGCGGTTCCGTATCGTCGCACTCGGAGGCATCGTCCTCCTGTACTTCGCGTTCCTGTTCATGTACGCCCTCTTCGCACTCTAATATGGATTCTCGAGACGACACACCGCCGCGATCGATCGCCCACCTGACGAGTCGACTCGTCGTGGTCGCGCTCGCCGCCGTCGCGTTCGTCGGGACGGTCACCGCGAGCAACGCCGCCGTCGGACTCGACGGGGCGTCCCAGGAGTCGCTCAGCGTTCCGCGGTGGCTCTACGTCGCGACCGGCGGGGCCGTCATCGGCGCGTCCGGTCTGTTGGCGAGCTTCGTCACCGACCGGCGGTTCATCGAGTCGATCCACTCGTGGCGACGGTCGCTGGGCGACGGTCGGACCGTCAAACGGGGCGGTCGTCTGGTGCTCTCGGCGCTGGGGCTCCTCCTGCTCTCTCTCGCCGTCTTCCGAGGGTTCACCGGTCCGCAGGTGCCTACGGTGAACTTCGCGATCGTCCTCGTCTTCGCCGGGATGCGTGCAGGGCTCACGATGGCGACGTACCTCCTCGGCAACGTCTGGCCCGCACTCGACCCCTGGCGGACGATCGCCGAGCTGCTCCCGAACGGGTTCGTCGCGTACCCCGAGCGGTTCGGCCGCTGGCCCGCGGTCGCCGGACTGCTCGCTCTCGTCTGGGTCGAGACGGCGACCGGGGTGACGAGACTCCCCTCGTCGCTCGCGACGGCACTCGTCGTCTACTCCGCACTCACGGTCGCTGGCGCGGTGCTGTTCGGCCCCGACGACTGGTTCGACTTCGTCGACCCCGTCTCGGTCTTCTTCGCGTTCTACGGCCGGGTCGCACCCCTCACGTGGACGAAGGAGGGTCTGCAGCTCCATCTGCCGGGGATGCGACTCGTCGACGACGGCTTCGTCGACGAGTTAGCCGACGTCGCGTTCGTCGTCGCGCTCGTCTGGGAACTGACGTTCAGCGGGTTCGTGACGACGACGGCCGGCGCGTCGTTCGTGGAAGGACTCGCCGGACTCGGCCTCCCGCCGCTTCTGATCTACGTCGTGACCTATCTCGGCGGGTTCGCCGCGTTCCTCGGCCTCTACGTGCTCGCCGCCCGGGTCGCCGCAGACTACCTACGAACGTACCGCTCCACCCGCGAACTCGCCGTTCTGTTCGCCCCGCCGCTCGTCGCGATCGCCGCGGGGTATCATCTCGCACACTACTTCGGGTTCTTCGTCTCGCTTTCTCCGTCGCTCGTCGCCGTTCTCGGGTCGCCGCTCACGCCGCCATCGAACCCGCTGGTGCTCTCGCTGCCGGCGTGGTTCGGGAGTCTCAACATCGTCTTCGTCCTGCTCGGCCATCTGGTCGCGATCTGGGCCGCTCACTCCATCGCGTACGGACTGTTCCCCAGTCGGCTACAGGCGATCCGGAGCCAGTACTCGTTCGTCCTCGTGATGATGCTGTACACTGCACTGAGTCTGTGGCTCATCTCGCTGCCGACGACGGAGCCGCCGTTCCTCTGACGGCGAGCACCCCCTTCGCGCTTACTCCTCGGGGACGTGCTGTCCCCAGAACCCGCCGTGTTTGGTGACGACGAGATCGCCGTAGACGCGGGTCTGACAGGCGAGTCGGAGCCCGCTGTCGGGCGAGTGCGGCGGGAACGACAGTCGCCGCCGCTCGCGGTCGGTGAGGTCGTTCACCGCCGGAGCGTCTTCGCTCTCGTCCGGAGCGGTCAGTTCGACGGCGCAGGTCCCACAGGTGCCGTGTCCGCGACAGTTCAACTGCTGTGCCCGGCCGTTGTGTGGCGTCTCGCCCGCGGCCAGCAGTGCGTCGCGGAGGATCGCTCCCTCGGCACACTCGATCTCGGTCCCCTCGAAGTCGACGGTCGGCATAGTGTACTGTTAGCGCGTCTCGTCCAAAGACCTGAGGGTTAAATAGCCCGACCACTCTGTCTCAGACATGGATACGACTCGCCGTGCTCTCCTCGCGACGCTCGGAGGGGGCGCAACGCTCGGACTCGCCGGTTGTCTCGGTGTCGGTGGAAGCAGCAACGGTGATGCTGGCGACTGCGACATCGCCGAGGAGTCGCCGGTACAGGAGCTCCCGGCACCAAGCATGGGTCCGGAGGACGCGCCCGTCGTCGTCAAAGCGTGGGAGGACTACGTCTGTCCGCACTGTGCGACGTTCGCGCTCGACGTCCTGCCGAAGATCCAGTCGAACTTCGTCGAGTCCGGCGACGTCCGCTACGAGCATCACGACTTCCCGATCCCGATGAGCGAGAAGTGGTCGTGGGCGATTCCGAGCGCGGCCCGCGGCGTCCAAGACTCGATGGACGACGAGGCGTTCTTCGAGTTCTCCCACCAGATGTTCGCCAACCAGGACAGCTACTCGATGGACCTCGTCCAGAACGAGGCCGAGGCGGTCGGCGCCGACGGCTGTGGCATCCGCGGCGACGCTATCAACGGAACCTATCGTCCGGTGCTAGAGGCCGACAAACAGCGCGGCCAACAGCGGGACATCCCGGGGACGCCAGCGGTGTTCGTCAACGGGACGCTCCTCCAGGACACCTCGTGGGGGAACGTGAAGTCGAAGATCGAGTCCGAACTGTAGGCCGCTCGCGCGCCGCGACCATCGGGGTCGACGGTCACGAAGCCGCGAATCGACTACGTCTTCCATTCCTGCCGATTATGTCTTCCATTCCTGCCGGTTACGTCGCGGATGCGACGTCGACGCCACGTCCTCTCTCGTCGCTCGGAGTCTCGCTGCTCGCGGCTCCCGCCTCCACCGACACCTCGAACGACGCGTCGTGAGAGGCGAACAGACGGGACGAGTCGAACGAACCCACGAGTCGTCGTCCCGTACTCCCGCGAACCGACTCGTGGCGCTGGTCAGACCACGGGGTCGGTGGGCTCGTTCTCACACTTGAACTCTCGTTCGCGCTGATCGGAACGCCCTCCGCCGCTCGCTCCGCTCGCTCGACGCGTCGCTACTCGCTCTCGCCCGTCGGGGTCGGGAACGAACGGAGACGGCGCGGCGGGACGAGGAAGTTGCCGCGACGACGGACGAAGATGTACTCGAGGATGCCGTTGTTCACTCGCTGGCGGATCGCCGGGTTCGACGTGAGGTCGGTGCCGTTCATCGCCTCGCGGACCTCCTCGAAGACGGAGATACCCGTCTGCAACGACGGGAAGTGGAGGCTGGCGACGTCGTCGTCGGTCGACTCGAAGTGCCGTCGGAGGGTGCGGACGTTCCCCTCCTCGTCGCGGTTGGCCCGTGTGGCCTTCTGGGCGTGACCGACGCGGCCGTACTGTGTGGCGTTGTCTTCGATGCTCTCGATGATCTCGGGTGTGAGACCGCTGTCGTCGCCGAGGTTGTCGCCGACGCCGTCGACCATCCCCTCGGCGGCGTGGACGGGGCTGAACAGCTCGGCGACCCGGTCGTCGTAGTCCTGTTCGACGTACCAGTCTTTGAGACGCTGCCGAAGGTTCGAGACGTGTTTCGTCGTCCCGCCGGCGAACGGTCCTTCCTGCAGGGTGACGTAGTCCTCGGTCGCCTGGTTCTTCGCGAAGCCGGCTTTGAACCCCATGAACAGCGGCGACGCCTCGGGCACCGGTTTCGAGTCGGGGATTCCCTCGACGTCCTGTCGCTCGGCGGGCATCCCCGGGCCGACGAACCCGGTCCGTCGCGAGTCGACCGTCAGCACGTCCGTGAGCGACGACTCGACGGTGACGCCGTTGGCGGCGTCCCGTTCTCCCGTGAGCGCCTGTTCGGCCTCCAGCAGCGCGTCGGCGCGCGTCGATCCCAGATGGAGCAGCGCGTCCTGCCGGTCGAACTCGGGGTCCTCGAACGGTGCGAGCGACCGTGGTTCGGGGAGGTCGAGCCCCTCCGGCAGCGACTCGTCGAACCGATCGAAGTACGTCGGCGAGTAGGCGATGGAGTAGATCATCCCCTCGTGGCTCCGCTCGTAGGCTCGGTCGAGCGCCGTGAGCGCCGACTCGACGACCTCCCGGTCGTCCGCGGTCGGCGGGCCGTCGTGGTCGAGGTTCAGATACAGCAACAGCTGGTGGCGCGGCCCCTCGACGTTGCCCGCCTCGTCGTGCTGGAGCACGTCGTTCCAGGCGTGTTGGCGGTCCGGTAGCGACGACGGGTCGTCCGTCCCGCTCGGGATCGGCTCGTCGTCTTCGGTCCGGTCCAGACAGGCCGCGAGGGCGCTGGCGCCGCCGGCGGCGACGGCCGCCTTCATGAACGCTCTGCGCGAGGACGCCCCTTCGAACATACGCGGGCTAGGGGACTGCGCCGTTAAGGGGTTCTGGTCCGGTTCACGAATCAGTCCGACCCCCTTCAGCCGTCCCCCGGACCGGGCGAGGTTTCGAGCGACACACCAATCGGCATTTGAGTCTCCGGCGAGTAGGGCCGGCTAATGAACAGCCGGTCGTCTCTCCGTTCCGCCCCTCCTGCGGGGGGTCGCTCGTGAACGGGTTGCTCGTCGTCCCCTGTCACGTCGCCACGACGGTGACGCCGATGCTGGTCGTCGCGGTGTCGCTCGCCGGCCTCGGTTCGGCCGTCGTCGCCGCGCTCGGCATCGCCGCCTTCGCACAGCGTCGGTCGGGGTCGTACCTCCTCGTCGCGCTCGCGCTGTCTGCGGTGCTGGCCCGGAGCGCCGTCGCCGTGCTCACTATGAGCGGCGTCATGCCGTTCGGTCCGCACCACACCGCCGAGCACGCGCTGGACTTCGTGTTGGTGACGCTGGTGCTCGCGGCGGTTTACTACGCTCGCCGCGTCGAGTCGGCGGCGGGGGTGAACCGATGAGCGCGACCCGAGACAGCATCGCGAGCTACGTCCGCGACCATCCGGGCGTCCACTTCAACGAACTCGTCCGCGGCACCGACTTCGCGCCGGGACAGGTCCAGTACCACCTCCGGCGACTCACCGGGTCGGAGACGGTCGCCGCCGAGGAACTGTACGGACGGACCCACTACTACCCGCCGACGTTCTCCGAGTGGGAGCGCGGCGCGCTCGCGCTCGTCCGACGGGAGACCGCCCGCGACGTCATCGGCTACCTGCTCGAACACGGGCCGAGCGACCCGGCGACCGTCGCCGACGGCGTCGGTGTCGCCCGAAGCACGCTGGAGTGGCATCTCGACCACCTCGTCGAGCAGGAGGTCGTGACGAAGGAGCGCGACGCTCGAAACCGGGTGACGCTCGTGCTCGATCGCCCCGACGCGACCACGGAGCTGCTCTCGTCGGTGTCCCCCTCGCTGCCCGACCGCTTCCTCGATCGCTTCACTCGCCTCGTCGACGACCTGCTCGCCGGCGAGTAGGCGGTCGATCGTCTGACGGCCGCTCGTTCGACGGCTGTACCAGAACCCGTAACCCGCTGAGTTCCTAAACTGGGCGTAATGCAACGACGGACGTTTCTCGGTGCGGCCGGTCTCGGCCTCACCGGCTCGCTCGCCGGCTGTACGAGCGTCACGAACCTCTTTCAGACGTCGACCAATAGCGAGCCGCCGCTCGTAGAGAACCGGCCGGACGCGATCTACATCCCGACGCACAAGGAGGGGATGGAGATGATCGGGATGGGCGACGCCGGCGACCTGAAAGTGGGGCTAATGTACAGCTACGCCCACCGGTTCTGGATGGTCGAGAACGACGGCGGCGAGTGGACCTCGACGGAGGTGCCGCTTCAATCCGACGACACCGTCCACCTCATGGCAATCGTCTGGGAACCCGAGACCGGCGTCGTCGTCCCCTCCACCGACGTCACGGTCGAAGTCACCAACGACGATGGCCTCGTCTACCAGGAGGTCGTCTACCCGATGTTCTCCCAGCAGATGGGCGTCCACTACGGCGACAACGTCGCGCTCGACGGCAACGACGTCTACACGGTGAACGTCACCGTCGCGGGCGTCCCGTTCGAGCGGTTCGGCTCCTTCGAGGGGAAGTTCGCCGAGGCCGCCACCGCCGAGCTCCAGTTCGACTACCGCGAGGGGAAGCGCAACGACATCCCGTATCAGCTCCTCGAGGACCGACAGGGCGAACGCGGCGCGCTCCCGGCGATGGAGATGGAGATGCCGACCGGGGTCGCTCCCGACTCGCTGCCCGGCGACGCAATCGGCGAAGGGAAAAGTGAGAGCGAGGACCTCGCCTTCAGCGCCCAGGTCGTCACCGACGAGCGGTTCGGCGACGTCCCCTACCTCCTCGTCTCGGCGAGGACGCGGTACAACGGCTATCTCGTCCCCGGCATGTCGCTGTCGGCGACGGTCGACCGCGACGGCGAGACTGCCTTCGACGGCGAACTGCAGGCGGGGCTGGACCCCGAAGCCGGGTTGCACTACGGTGCGCCGGTCGAAGGACTCACCGTCGACGACGGCGTCACCGTCGCGGTCGACGTCCCGACGCAACTCGCCCGTCACGAGGGGTACGAGACCGCCTTCTTCGACGTCGGCGACGTCACCGTCGCCTGAGCGAGTCGACGGGAAGACGCCAAGGATTTCACGCTACCGACCGTCAGTCAACTCATGGGCTCACAGCGCCGAGACCGGGTCGTGCTCGCGGGTGCCGTCTGGGCGGTGCTCGTCTCGCAGGTCTTTCTCTACCCCGGCGTCTCGGATCTCGTCACCGCGCTCGGAGCGACGGGCGACCTCGACGCCGGGATGTACTTCCTCGTCGCCGAGTTCGTCGCCTTCGTCCTCTTTGCACCCGTCTGGGGTGCGCTCAGCGACACGCTCGGTCGACGCGTCCCGCTCGTCGTCGTCGGTGCACTCGGCGGTGCGGCGTCGTATCTGGCGCTCGCGTTCGCACCCCAGCTGGGGCTCCCGTTCGCCGGGGTGCTCGCCGTTCGCGCCGTCGGCGGCGCGTTCACCATCGGCGCGTTCTCGCTCTCCATCTCGATGCTGTCGGATCTCTCCGGCGGCCACGGCCGCAACATGGGGGCGGCGGGCATCGCCATCGGCCTCGGGGCCGCCCTCGGCTCCGTCGTCGGCGGCCGACTCACCGTCGTCGACCCGTTGGCGCCGCTGGTCGCCGCCGCGGGCGTGCTCGTCGTCGTCGCCGGCCTGCTCGCGACCGTCACCGACCGTGCGGAGCGGTCGACCGACCGTGACGTCGGCGGCGCACTCGGCCGCCTGACCGACCGTCCGGCACTGCTCGTCCCCTTCGCGTTCGGCTTCATCGACCGCATGACGGCCGGCTTCTTCGCGCTCGTCGGCGTCTACTACTTCCGCGAGACGTTCGGCCTCGACGCGGCCGGCGCGGGCGCGATGCTGGCCGCGTTCTTCGTCCCGTTCGCGCTGTTTCAGTATCCTGCCGGGATCCTCTCGGACCGCGTCGGCCGGTTCGTCCCCGTCGTCGTCGGGTCGCTCTGTTACGGTCTGACCATCGTCGGCGTCGTCGCCGCACCGACGCTGCCGCTGGCGGCCGCGGCGATGGTGCTCGTCGGGATCGCCGGTGCGCTCGTCGCTCCGGCGACGATGGCACTCGTGACGGACGTCGCCGCCCCCGACGAGCGAGGCGCGGCGCTCGGCGGGTTCAACGTCTTCGGGAGTCTGGGCTTCCTGACCGGGTTCCTCCTCGGCGGGGCTGCCACCGAGGCCGCGGGCTACGTCCCGGCGTTTCTCGTCGTCGGCGGGGCCGAGATCACCATCGCCGTCGTGGCGTCGCGGGCGGTCAAGCGACTCTCCGAGAAGACGGTCCTGTCGCGGGGGTCGATGACGACGGGCGACGACTGAGTGGCCGCTTCTGTAGAGCTGACCGCTAAGTGACTGATCTTAGAGTTCGTGCTGAATAGAGAGCGCAAGTCGGTCAGTCCACAACCGGGAGTGTTTGGTTCTTGTCCACTCTCACTCGGTGTCAAAGACGCGGGTTACGGAGTGCCCACAAATCGATGTCGCTGAACGAGGTAGATACTCGACACGAGAACGTTCAGTAGCGGGATAAAAACGAGCAAGTAGAGAAGGGTTGGCGTCCACTCAGACCGTTCGCTGACGTACTTTCGATCGTGATAGAGCGCAAATGGCGCAAATAGAGAGACAACGAAACTCACGAGGATTGGTGCTGATGCAACCGCAACGAGATATCCAGAAAACTGCCCTCCGAGAGAGGGGGCAAAGGAGATGTTAACTAGTGTAATCGAGAGCCACAGGAGGAATAGCACTGGAATCATCAGAATTGGCATCCACCACCTTCCAGAGAACATCACTTGGCGAGTTTGTGTCGTAGACATAAATTCAACTCAGTGATATCACTTGCATGCAATCGGATAAATTTCTTCTGCTGAACACACACTCTGAGTTCACCTATGGAAATTCTGCTGGCTCAACTAACCACCGCTGGCGATAAAGTTGTTCGCACGATCTCACGTCTCTCGCTCTTCAACGGCGCGAAACCACTAGGCTGCGTGGTGATTGAGACCTCCACAACCGGTAGGCGGTCGGAACGAGTTCCGCTATAGCTGTCGCTCACGCTGGCTCCACCCGGCCACTGAGGGACGCCGGACCGGCGTCCCTCAGGTTCCCTTTCTCAGGCGCTCACCCCCGGTGGGTCGTAGACTTCCTCCCGGTCAAGCATGTGGTAAATCGATACCAGTAGCTTCCGCGCGGTTGCCACGATTGCTTTCTTGGAACTCTTGCGACTTGCCAAGCGGTCGTAGAACCGACGCAAGTACTCGTCGTTACAGGTGTGAACTGCGACGTACGTACACTGGACGAGGATCCATCGTACCCGTCCTGATCCTCGTTTCGAGATGCCACCCTCGAACCGCGAGTCGCCAGACTCGCGGATCACCGGGTTCAATCCCACGTAACTCACGACTTGTTTGTCCTCGTCGAACCGCTCGATCTCGCCGAGTTCAGCGTAGATCGTCAACGCTGAGTAGTAGCTGACACCAGGAATCGTCATCAGCAGCTGGGTCTCCTTCAGAGACCCAGCGCGTTCCTCGATCTCCATTTCGAGCGACTCGATTTCAGCGGTGAGCGTCTCGATTATCGTCGCGTAGGAGTCTAACAACGAGTTCCACGGTGCCGGGAGCGAGAGTTCCCGCAGGAACTCTCGCCCCTCTACACTCAGCGGTTTCACGTCTTCAGTGATGCCGTGCTCAGAAAGCAACCCGTGAACTTTGTTCGCGTAGCTGGTTCGGTTTTCGACCAACTTCTGTCGCCCGCGCACGAGTGCGCGGGCTTTCCGAACCTCATCGGTAGGGACGTAACTCTCGGGGATGGAGTTGAGCCGAACCATCCGCGCGAGCTGTTTCGCATCAACGCGGTCGGTTTTCTTGTCTGAGTGAGCGATGAGCTTCAGTTTGCCAGGGTTGGCGACAACCACGTCCAAGTACTCTGAAAGAGTATCATGGACGTGGTAGTAATTGCTGGTTGCCTCGATCGCTGCTGTGGCTCCAGCGTAGCGCTGGGCGAGGTCGTCGAGGTTCGCGTTTTTGACGCGAACCTCTTCGACAAGCTCACCAGCCTGATCGATTACTGCCACTTGCGCGTACCGCTTGTGTAAGTCGATTCCGAGGTACATGGTTTGTTCCTCCGGGATGGGACGCCGGTGCGTGAACAGAAATTCACCTATGCGGGCTTTCCCGGATGCCGCCGAGCGGCATCCGGGCTGTCTCGCCCAAGTCTCGGCTTCCTGCGCACTCGGACCAGTCAGCACGACGTGCTCTCGGGCACGGAACTCAGCTCGGTCTCTTGCGCCCCATACTTTGTTCACGCGCTCTATGGGTAGCAGAATTTCCATCGAGTCAGCACGCACCTTCTGACAGCGTTCGGTAAGGTTGCTGTGGCCGTGCCGAACTCAAGGCGCAAGTCGGCCGGGAGTTAACCAATCTACAGACGAGTGGCACGCTGAACCAGTCCCCCGGGGTTGTTCTGGCTGATTACCAGCGAGAGACCACGGCGATTGCCATCAGCACTGGATCGATTCTAACGCCGAAAAGCAGGAACCTATCTATGCCGAGATCAATGGCGGTGACGACATCTCATCACCATTCTCTCGGTCCGTATGCCCTCGTATCCCTGCGATTCCGGCGCCGACAAGGAGAACTCCACCGGCGATGAGCATGAAGGGCTCTGCGCCGAGAATAAACATGACGGGCTCCCCAGACGTTCGGTAGGTCGTTTCCGTGAAAAGCGGATAGGGGAGCGCATTCCAGGCGACAATGATAGTCCGGAACGCCTCGAATAGGACGATTCCCCCTCCCACCACTGGCACGACGGAGAGACGCTTCCTCCGGATGGACAAAGCCGCTCCAACAACTCCAACGACCCCTACTCCTGCGAGTAACCACTCCCGTCGACCGAGTGCTTCCCCACCGGCGTTAATCGTCCCCTGGTAGCCCGGTGCAACGTGGAAAATCCCCTGATGTACCCCGACAACCACCGTCACGAAGCCAGCTACTGAGAGGATTATCGGACTGACACCGTGGTTATTGACGAGCCGACGTATCTCTCTAACTTTCATGCACCTACTATATGAAAATAGAGATATAAATATTAGGGTCAGTATGCGGGTCCACCGGTGATGATGGATTCACCCTCTCTATTCAGCACGCCGATTCTGACAGCGTTCGGGGAGGTTTCTGAGGTCATGCTGAATACAGAGCGCAAGTCGGTCACGATCCGCTCACAGAAATTTTTTGTCGTACGGATAACAATAACTAGTATGAACCGTCGTTCCCTCCTCTCATATCTTGGATTACTCTGAGTCGTACCTCTCACGGGGTGTAATCTTCGCAGAGGAACCGTTCAAATCCAGCTGTCGAATGCTACTGGTGCCCCGTTGAATGTGGTAGTAGTGGGAAGGCGTATAAATGGGGGAGACCAGATACGGAGAGAATACCAGCTGGAAGAACACGAATTCTACGAAGACCCTGATGAACTCCCAGCGGGTCAGTACGAATTTAGTGTTTCTGCTGGAAACAAGACCCAGCATCATACGTTGAAAATGCAAGGATGCAATGAACAAGAATTAGACATCTCTGTATCACCTGATTACATTCTGCTCACTAGCAACATTTGTTAATCGGGCCTTCTCAACCCAATTCTACCAAAATAGTCACGCGAAACGGTATGACCGACACACCCTCTACATTCAGCACGCCATCTCTATCCGTCGACGAACAGTTTCACGAGAGCAGGTGCTGAGTCGGAACGTCCCGATTAGTCGTGTCCCGACACACGAACCGGCTGGTACGGTTCCTCAAGATACTCCATCTCGCTCGACGACAGTGAGATATCCAGCGCCTCGACGGCCTCCTCCAGATGCTCGACGCTCGTCGTGCCGACGATGGGGGCGTCGACCCACTCCTTGTGGAACAGCCACGCGAGACCGATCTGTGCCATCTTCACGCCCTTCTCGTCGGCGAGTTCCTGCACGCGCTCGTTGATCTCGCGGCCGCCGCCCTCCAGATACGGGTGGTCGTGTGCGAGACTGTCCGTCTCGCCGCGTGTGGTCGAACGTGCCTCTTCGTGGGGGCGGGCTAACCACCCGCGCGCCAGCGGCGACCACGGGATGACGCCGACGTTCTCCTTCTCACAGAGCGGCAGCATCTCGCGTTCCTCCTCGCGGTAGAGCAGGTTGTAGTGGTTCTGCATCGTGACGAACCGCTCTACCCCCAGCGAGTCGGCCGTGTGGAGCGACTCGGCGAACTGGTGGGCCCACATCGACGACGCGCCGACGTACCGGACTTTCTCGCGTCGGACGGCGTCGTCGAGCGCTCGCAGCGTCCCCTCGATGGGCGTGTCGTCGTCCCAGCGGTGGATCTGATAGAGGTCGACGGTGTCCATCCCCAGTCTGTCGAGGGAGTTCTCCAACTCCTGTTCGATCGCCTTCCGCGAGAGGCCGCCCGAGTTGGGGTTCTTCTCGTCCATCTGGAAGTACCCCTTCGTGGCGACGACCGACTCCTCGCGGCGACCCTCCAGCGCCTCGCCGAGGACGCGCTCGGACTCGCCCTCGGAGTACATGTTGGCGGTGTCGAAGAAGTTGATCCCGAGGTCGATCGCGCGCTCGACGAGTTCCTTCCCCTCCTCCTCGTCGAGCACCCAGTCGCGCCAGTCGCTCGTTCCGAAGCTCATACAGCCGAGACAGATGCGAGAGACCTCCATCCCGGTGTCACCGAGTGTCGTGTACTCCATATTCGGGACTCGATGGCAACTCACAAAAACGTAAGTTCCGCGGAACTGTGGTCCGAGCGACGAGCGTCGTTCCGCTGACGATTGCTGTCGAACGTCACTGCGGATTTTATGTCTCAGAGACACGTATCTACACTCGACGAGAGCCCTCCGCTCTCGCGGTGATTTCAATGATTCACAACGTTCGACAGACGTGGCACCGGCTCGGCGTCCTGCTCGTCGTCCTCCTCGTGGTGGCGGGGTCGGTCCCGGCGCTCGCGCTGGCACAGGCGACGGAAGACGACCGGGGCGACCAGACGCGCGCCGGCGGTATCGTCAGAATCGGGCCGGACGAGACGGTCTCCGGCGACCTCGATGCGACCGGTGGCACCGTCCTCGTACTGGGGACGGTCGACGGTGACCTCGAAGCGGTCGGCGGCACCGTCGTCGTCTCGGGCACCGTCACCGGCGACGTGCAGGCGGTCGCCGGGTCGGTCACCATCGAAGGCGACGTCGACGGCAGCGTTGACGCGCTGGGTGGGAGCGTGCTCGTACGCGACGGCGCACGCATCGGCGGGTCGCTCGAGGCGGCCGCCGGCGCCATCCAACTCGACGGCGAAGTCGTCGGCAACGCTCGCCTCGGCGGCGACGAAGTGACGCTCGGGCCGACCGCGGTGGTCGGCGGCAACCTCGAGTACGACGCCGAGACGTTCGACGTCGCCCCCGGCGCGTCCGTCGCCGGGGCGACCACGCAGAACGACGACCTCTCGTTCAACGTCGGGTCGCCGTTCGCCGGCGGCGTCGACTTCGCGGTACCGACGATCCCGCCCATCGTCGTCGTCGCCTACGGGTTCCTCGCGAATCTCCTGCTCGGGGCGGTGCTGCTGCTGGCCGTCCCGCGGTTCGCCGAAGAGGTCGTCGACGTCGGCACGAACCGGGCGCTCCGGAGCGGCGGCGTCGGACTGCTGACGCTCGTCGGCGTGCCGATTCTGCTGGTGATCCTCCTCCTCACCATCGTCGGCATCCCGCTGTCGCTGCTCGGGGTCGTCGTGTTCGCGTTCGCGCTCTGGGTCGGACAGGTGTTCGGCGCGTACCTCGTCGGGACGAAGGCGCTCGACCTCGCCGACCGGTCGTCGCGCTGGGGTGCGCTCCTGCTCGGACTGCTGGCGCTGGCCGCGCTGGAACTCCTCCCGTTCGGTCTCGGCGGCGTGGTGAGCTTCGTCGTCCTCCTGCTCGGACTCGGCGCGCTGGCGCTCGCCTTGTACGAACGGTCGCGCGGTGAACGCCGCCGGACGGCGGGCGTCGCTGCCGACGACTCCGAGGGACGGCCGACCGCCTGAGCGTCCACGCCCACCGCCTCACCGACCGACGGTGAGGAGTCCGCATCACCCAAATGATTATCCCTGAGCTTTTCGACTCTCGGTTATGGCAATCGACTACGACGACGCCGTCGCATCGTTCGAGTGGGACATCCCCGCCGACTACAACCTCCCGTCGGTCGTCGAGTCCCACGCCGACTCGTTCGGCGACCGGGTCGCCGTCTACTTCCGCGACGCCGACGGGACACGGGAGGAGCGAACCTACGAGGACCTCCGCCGGGACATGAACCGCTTCGCGAACGCGCTCGCGGAGTTGGGCGTCGGGAAGGGCGACCGCGTGATGCATCTGTTCCCGCGGCATCCCGACGGGTTCGCCGTCCAACTGGGAGCGCTGAAACGCGGCGCGCTGCTCGTCCCCTGTTCGGAGATGCTGAAACCGAAGGACCTGCAGTTCCGCGCCGACGACTGCGAGGCGACGACGGTCGTCGCCCACGCCGACCTGACGGAGATGGTCGACCCGATCGCCGACGACTCGCCGCTCGAGACGTTCGTCTCGCTGGACGGCGCACCGGGCGACTGGCAGGCGTTCGGGGACTTACTCGACGGCCAGTCGGACGAACACGACGGCCCCGACCTCGCCGCCGAGGACCCGATGTCTATCAACTACACCTCCGGGACGACGGGCAACCCGAAACCGGTTCGCCACAAACACCGCTGGATGCGCTGTTTCGAGCTCGTCAACGCGCCCTACTGGTGGGGCGTCACCGCCGAGTCGGACCTCGAAGACGAACTGCTCTGGGCGACGACGGGGACGGGGTGGGCCAAGTGGTTCTGGAGCCCCGTCGGCGTCGGCCTGACGACCGGGGCGTCACAGCTCATCTACGAGGGCGAGTTCGACCCCGAGACCTTCTTACAGGTGATGGACGAAGAGGGCGTCACCCGTCTCTGTGCGGTCCCGACGCAGTACCGGATGTTCACGCAGGTCGACCTCTCGGAGTACGACATCGACCTGACGGCCGCGCTCTCGGCGGGCGAACCGCTCAACCGCGAACCGATCGAGCGCGTCGAAGAGGCGTTCGGCGTCACCCCCCGCGACGGCTACGGCCAGACCGAGACGGTCGCGCTTGTCACCAACTACCCCGGCATCGACGTGAAGCCCGGCAGTATGGGGAAGCCGACGCCCGGTCTCGGGACCACCATCGTCGACGACGACGAGAACGAACTGCCGCCGGGCGAGATCGGCGAGATCGCCGTCCCCGTCGGCTGTCCCGGCATCTTCGACGGCTACTACGAGAAGCCCGACCTCGACGAACAGACGTTCTCCGGAGAGTACTACCGCACCGGCGACCTCGCCTCCCGCGACGAGGACGGGTTCTTCTTCTTCGAGGGTCGCGCCGACGACATCATCATCTCGGCGGGCTACCGCATCGGTCCGTTCGAGGTCGAAGACGCGCTCATCTCGCACTCCGCGGTCGCCGAGGCAGCAGCGGTCGCCAGCCCGCACGAGGAACGCGGCGACGTCGTCAAAGCCTACGTCGTCCTCGCGGAGGGGTACGACCCGAGCGACGAACTGGTCGATGAGTTGCAGGCGTTCATGAAGGAGGAGACGGCCCCGTACAAGTATCCTCGACGCGTCGAGTTCGTCGACGAACTGCCGAAGACGTCGAGTGGGAAGATCCGCCGCGTCGAACTCCGCAAGCAGGAGGTCGAGCAGTTCGGGCAGTAGCTTCGATCTCTCTAGTCGCGAAAGCTCGCCGTGTAGACGAGAAACGCGCCGGTGGCGATGACGAACGTCAGGAAGGTCACGAGCGACAGCACGGTCGCGATGGGTTCCAGTGGGGCGACGAACTCCGGCCCGGTCGTCGCGAGGACGAGCACGGCCACGAGCGCCGCGATGAGTGCGAGCAGCCAGTTCGTCAGAGCGTTGTCCATGACCCACCCACACGACCGTGACGGGAAAGCGTATCGCTGGACGAGAAAGAACGACTACGCTAGAGCTTCGTCAGCCGAACTTCGTCGGCCGTCACTTTCGAGATCTGTTCGTTCTGCATCGTCGACTTGACGCCTTCCTCGACGCCGAGTGCCTCCCGGAGCGGGCCGGGGAGGTCCTTGTCGGCCTCGAACGTCGCCGCGCCGTCGGCGACGTCTGCGACCGTGCCGACGCGTTCGCCGTCGTGTGTGACCACCGGTTTGCCGCGGTCGTCATCGGTGAACTGATGCGACATACGGTACGGTGCGGACGCCGGATACGTGTGTCTACTGGCCATCGCCTACTCGCTCTCGTCCCCGTCCCCGTCTCCGTCTTCGTCGTCTGCGACCTCGTCGCCCTCCCACCCCTCGGTGTAGATACGGTCTTCGGACACGCCCTCGTCTTTCAGCAGGTCGGTCGTCTCGACGACCATCTGGGGGACGCCACAGACGTAGAAGTCCTTGTCTTCCAGCGACGCGAGTTCGCCGGTGAGTTGGTTCTGCACGTGACCGGTCGGACCGTTCCACTCCTCCTCGGACAACGAGTAGGTGACGTCGACGTTGTCGTTGCTGGCCGCCGTCCGGTCGAACGTCTCGCGGTAGATGAGGTCCTCTCGGGTCTTCTCGCCGACGAACAGGTGAGCGTCGCCCTCCCCGCGGTCGGCGTAGTTCCGGAGCATCGCCGCCATCGGCGTGATCCCGGTCCCGGTGGCGACGAAGACGACGTCCGAATCGAAGTCGCGAACGTAGAGGTTGCCGTCGACGTCACCGACTTCGACGGTGTCGCCGCGCTCCCGTTCGTGCATCCAGACGGACGCGGTGCCGTCGTCGTACCGACGGATGGCGAGCGTGAGTTCGTCGGTGCCGGGGAGGTTGGTCGCAGTGTAGGGGCGAACGACCTCCTCGCCGTCCTGCTCGAACTGGACGGTCGTGTGCTGACCGGGACGGAAGTCGAAGGCGTGGTCCGCGGCGACGAGGCGGAACTGCTTGACGTCGGGTGTGAGTCGGGTGACGTCGGCGACGGTCGTCTCGTACGTCATTCAGCAAGGGAGACTCGCGCCGAACGCAAAGGCGTGCTGGCCAGTCTCTCGGAGTGAACACGTGCGGACGACGCAACCGTCGCGTCGCTCGTCGACTCACCGTCTGGGAGGGGAAAACCGCGTGGGATACCCCACTGTCGACGACAGTGTGGTGACAGACCGCGCACAGTGTGCGCCGACACAACGTTTCACACAGACCCTCTTGACTGTGTCGCTCGGACAGACGCGTCTGTTCGCCCCGGACGGACTGTCCGTCGACGGGGCGGAGGGCGTCGCTCTCACTCGGACCGCGTAGAAGCAGTCTGACGTCGTCTCAGAGTCGTTCGACGTTCTTCGCTCGCGGCCCTTTGTCCGCCTGTTCGATCTCGAACTCTACTTCCTGTCCCTCTTCGAGATCGGGGCCGCCGACGTCTTCCATGTGGAAGAACACGTCCTCGTCCGCCTCGTCCGTCTCGATGAAACCGTAGCCGCCTGTGTCGTTGAAGAACGCCACTTTACCTTTCGCCATACGGTTGAACGAACGTCACTTACGAACATAAGGATTGTGGAGAGGTGACGTTCCACAACGACCGGCCGGTCGACCGGCTCGAGAGACTGCTGTCGTTACGAGCGGGAGCGACGCTGCGTACGACGTCACTCGGAGGGTACGACGTCACTCGGAGGGTACGACGTCACTCGGAGGGTCGTTGCGTGGCGACGAGCGACTGCACCGACTGCCGGAGTTCGCTCTTCCGAACCGGTTTCTCGAGTAACTGCCGTGCACCGAGCGACAACGCCTTCTGTCGGACCTCGCTCGGGAGTCGTTTCGAGAGCACGAGGACGGGGACGTCGAGCGACTGCAGTCGCTCACACCGATTCCAGATCTCCTCGGTGAACCCGTCGATGTCGAGCACCGTCAGCGACACCCCGTCGGCTTCCTGTAGCAGTCCGTCGAACTCGTCGGCGTCGTCTGCGGTCAACACCCGGTAGCCGGCCTCGTCGAGGAGTTTCGTCATCAGTTCGAGGTTCCGACTCCGCGAGGCGACCGCGAGGATGAGCGCGTCGCCTTCGGTCATCGATCCCTCCGTCTCCGCCGGTCGTCCGTCGCTCCTCGCCGTCGGGACGCCGACCGTCTCCTCATCGGTGGCATCGGTGAACCTCCTCCCACATGGTTGGTTCACTCTCGCTGCAGTGACAAAACGTTGATTGCCGTGGGACGGGCCGCTCGTCACTTCCCGCGCAGTCCCCCGAGCAGTCGGTACCGATCGTCGGGATCGTACCGTCGGAAGACGAGACTGTTCGCCAGCACCGAGACGCTCGAGAACGCCATCGCACCGGCGGCGAGCACCGGTTGCAGCAGTCCGAGCGAGGCCAGCGGGATCATCGCCGTGTTGTAGCCGAGCGCCCAGAAGAGGTTCTGCTTGATCTTCGCCAGCGTCCCCGCCGAGACGTTGATCGCGCGGAGCACGTCCGCCGGATCGTCCCGCATGAGCGTCACGTCCGCCGCCTCGATGGCGACGTCCGTCCCGCTGCCGAGCGCCGTGCCGACGAACGCCGCGGCGAGCGCCGGGGCGTCGTTGACGCCGTCGCCGACCATCATCGTCCGGCGACCGTCGGACTGGATCTCCTCGACGACGCTCGCCTTGTCCTCCGGCAGCACGCCCGCGCGGACGTTGTCGGGGTCGATACCGACCTGGTCTGCGACCGCACGCGCCGTCCGCTCGTTGTCGCCGGTGACGAGCATCACCGTCAGACCACGTTCGCGAAGCGCCGAGACGGCCGTACTCGACTCGGCTTTCACCTCGTCGGCGACGGCGAGCACGCCGAGCAGTCGGTCGTCGAGCGCGACGAGCATCGCCGTCTTCCCGTCACGCTCCAACTCGGCCATCGTCTCCTCGGCGGCCGAGGGGTCGACGTCGTACTCGCGCAGCAGGTCGGGTTTCCCGACGAGAACGTCGCCGCGGTCGGTCCGCGCGCGGATACCCTTCCCAGCGACGTTCTGGAGGGCGTCGGGGTCCGAGACGTCGATACCGCGCTCTTTCGCCCCCTCGACGACGGCCTCGGCGATGGGGTGTTCGCTGCCGGCCTCCGCACCGGCGGCGACGTCCAACAGGAACTCTTCGGTGAGTTCCTCGTCCGCGACGGGGTCGTCTCCGGAGACGACGCCGGCCCCGGCACCGTCCGTCTCGGGGCGGAGCACCCGGACGTCGGTGAGCGTCATCTCACCCTTCGTGAGGGTGCCGGTCTTGTCGAAGATCACCGTGTCGACGTCGCGGACGCGTTCGAGCACGTCGCCGCCCTTGAACAGGATCCCGTGGCTCGCGCCGATGGCGGTCCCGACCATCGTCGCCGCCGGCGTCGCGAGCCCCAGCGCACAGGGACAGGCGATGAGCACGGCCGACGCGAAGACGATAATGGCGAACTCGGCTGTCGAGACGGCCGCCGGACCGCCGGCGACGAGCCCCCACAGCGGCAGCGAGTCGACGAACCCGGCCAGCGCACCGGGGAACAGATACCAGACGACGGCCCACAGCAGCGCGTTCGCGATCACCGCCGGGACGAAGTAGGCGCTGATGCGGTCGGCCAGCGTCTGGATCTCGGGCTGGCGACTCTGGGCGTCGCGCACCAGCTGGACGATCTGCTGGATGGCCGTCTCCGAGCCGACTTTCGTCGCGCGGACGTAGACGAGACCGGTCTCGTTGACCGTCGACCCGACGACCTCGTCGCCCGGTTCCTTCTCGACGGGGACCGACTCGCCGGTCACCATCGACTCGTCGACTGCGGTCTCACCCTCGACGACCTCGCCGTCGGTCGGGATCTTCTCCCCGGGGCGGACCTTCAGCACGTCGCCGACCTGCACTTCCTTCAACGGGACCTGCCGTTCGTCGACGAACTCGCCGTCTCGTTCGCTCACGACGGTCGCCTCGTCGGCCTCGAGTTCGAGCAGTTGCTCGATCGCGGCGCCGGCCTGACTCTTCGAGCGGGCCTCGAGGTAGTTGCCGAGCGTGATGAACGTCAGGATGAGCGCGGCGCTCTCGAAGTAGAGTCCGCCCGCGACGAGGCCGAAGAGGACGGCCAGACTGTAGCCGTAAGCCGTCGTCGACCCCAGCGCGATGAGCACGTCCATGTTGGCGGTGCGGTTCCTGACGAGCGCCTTGTAGGAGTTGACGTAGAACTCCTTGCCGAGGACGGCCTGTACGGGCGTCGACAGCGCCAGCGCCCACCAGCCTCGACCGACGCCGAACGGTTGCTCGGGCACCGGCAGCCCCACCAACTCACCCATCATCAGTACCGACAGCGGAACCGAGAGCGCCACACCGAACAGCACGAGTCGGAGCTGTCGTCGCACCTCGGCGTTTCGGGCGTCCTTCCGCCGGTCGGACTCGCTCTCCTCGCCGCCGGTGTCGCGGACCGGCGAGTACCCCGCGTCTTCGATAGCGTCGTAGACGTCTTCGCGGTCGGCGACGGCGGGGTTGTACCGCACCTGCGCCTCGTCGGTGGCGAAGTTCGCGTCGACCGAGACGACCCCCGGAACCTTCGAGACGGCCGACTCGACCGTCTGCGAGCAGTTCGCACAGGTCATGTCGGTGATGCCGACCGACAGCGTCTCGGCGACCGGTTCGTACCCCGACTTCTCGACGGTCTCGTAGATCTCCGCCAGCGAGATCTGCTCGGGGTCGTACTCGACGGTCCCCTCGTCGGTGGCGAAGTTGACGTTCACCTCCCCGACTCCCTCGCGCTCCGTCAGCGCCTCCGTGATCGTGGACGAGCAGTTGGCACAGCTCATCCCCCGTATCTCGAGTCTGACTCGTTCCATGGAACTCACTTGTCTCTCACTACGGCCCCCTTACTCATGCGGGTTGTGCCTCAGACATCGTCGCCACTTGCGACCGAAACTTTCGATCCGAAAGCGAGCCCGCAGCTCAAGCCCCACTCTGGAGGCGTTCGAACCGCTCCTCGAAGTTGGCGAGACACGACCCACAGCAGAAGTGATAGAGCTCTCCGTCTAGACGGGTGGACTCGCCCTCGCTGGTCACTGTGTTGCCGCACTCCGCACAGGAGAGCGACAGCGTCGCCTCGCCGAGCGACGGCGTCCACTCGGCACCCCGTAGGAGCCGAACCTCCACGTCGCGGAGCCGTTCGAGGTCGACCGCCTCGGCGAGCAGCCCGGTGACGTCACCGTCGCGGACGGTCGCCTGCACGACGACGGCGCCGTCGGCCGTCTCGAACGTGTGTTCGACCGCCTCGAGGTCGCGGAGTGCGGCCGCCACGTCGCTCGTGTGGTTCACCGGGACGGCGAGTTCGACGAGGACGGGGACGCCCGTGGTGAGAAGCGAGCGGTCGACGTCGACGGTGAACCCGCGGACGACGCCCAGCTCCCGAAGACGGTCGATCCGGTCGGAGACGGCCGGTGCCGAGAGGTCGACGTGTTCGGCGATGTCGCTGTACGGCCGACGGGCGTCCGCTACCAGCAGACGCAGGATCTGTCGATCGGTGTCGTCGAGATCGCGCATAGCTGGTCGTACTCGCTCTGTTCGCTTATCGCTTCCGAGAGCGGTTTTGATTCGAAAGTCGATGCGTCGTTTACCCGCTGTCTCGAAAGAGAAAGCCGCTAAAGTACCCCGACCCTAGGGGAGACCATGACGACACTCACCGTCGAAGGGATGAGTTGTGAGAGCTGTGAAGCGACCGTCGTAGAGGCGCTCGAGGGCGTCGACGGCGTCGAGTGCGCGTCCGCCGACCACGAGGCCGACTCGGCGACCGTCGAGGGCGACGCCGACCCACTGGACCTCGTGACTGCGGTGAACGAGGCGGGGTACGACGCACAGGGCTGAGCTACTGCCGCCTCTCCCGTGCCATCGCGTGGAACTCGTCGTTCGGGCGCATGTCGGCGAACATCGCCATCCGGTTGGAGAGGTTGAAGAAGGCGGTCACGCTGGCGACGTCCCAGATCTCCGCCTCGCTGTAGCCGACCGCCCGGAGGTCTTCGAGGTCACGCTCGGCCACCTCTGCGGGGCGTTCGGTGAGTTTCACGGCCACGTCGAGCATCACTAGCTGCGCGTCCGTCACGTCGGCCTGTCGGTAGTTGGCGACGAGCTGGTCGGCCAGCTGGGGATTTTTGCTGTAGATGCGGAGGAGCGCGCCGTGGGCGACGTTGCAATAGTAACAGTGGTTGACGCCCGAGACGGCGACGACGATCATCTCCACCTCCTCGCGGTCGAGCGTGGTGTCCTCGACGAGCGCGTCGTGGTAGTCGAAGAACGCCCGGAAGTGCGAGGGCTTGTACGCGAACGCCGAGAAGACGTTCGGCGTGAACCCCGCCCGTTCGGTCTCGTCGGCGATCCGCTCGCGGAGGTCCGCCGGGAGGTCGTCGTAGTCCGGGACGGGGAACCGCCGCATCGCGTCGTCGTCGAGTGTCGGATCGGACATGTCACGTGCTTCGGTGCCACACCACTTAACCGTGCGTCGGCGAACCGTTGACAACCCTGCCGGGCGTCGATTCGGGCATGAACGCCGAGACACGCGACGTCGTCGACGGCTACTGGGCCGAGGCGCTCGGTTGTCCTCGTGAGACACTCCGGAGTGAGGGTGTCTCTTTCGTCGTAGGCGATGTGAGCCACGTCGAAGTGATCGCGCGCGGTGACTCGACTGTCGTCTCCGTCGCCCCCGACCGACGGGACTCCGTCCGCGACGCGCTCTCGGGACTCGACCCTGCTGATCTCGTCGACCCCGACGTGCTCACAGAGCGGTTCGCCACCGTCGACGTCGCACTCGACGAGGTTCTCGGCCCGGCGTTTCTCGGCTACACGGACGACTCGTCACTCTCGTTCGTCGAACGGTCGACACGAGTGCTGACCGAGGGCGACGGCCACGCCTACGACGCGCTCCGTGCGGCGTGTTCGGACGACGAGTGGAGCGACGGTGGGTCGTCGTTCGTCCCGGGCCGTTCAGTCGGACGGTTCGTCGGGTCAGAGTTAGTCACACTCGCCGGATACGAAGTCTGGGACGACACACTCGCCCACATCGCTGTCGTCACACACCCCGAGCACCGGAGCGCTGGCCACGCACAGGCGGTCGTCTCGGCGATCGCCCGCGATGCACTCGACGCTGGACTCGTCCCGCAGTATCGGACGCTCGAGGCGTGGCCCTGGTCGGTACAGGTCGCGACGAAGGTGGGGTTCGAACGGTGGGGGACGAGCGTGCTCGTTCGACTGGAGTGACGACCAAGGTCAAAATCCGCGAATCGCAAGAACTGCCGCGGCGGCGACGGCGACGAGGCCGAGGGCGAACAGCCCGTAGTTCCACACCGTACTCTTCGCGGGCGTGAGAGACAGCGAGTAGCGTTTCGTCGACAGCGGCCACAGGAAGTTCACGCCCATCGGGGTGATGACGTCGCCGAGGAGGTGGGCGACGACGGTGACGCTCCCGAGGAGGAAGCCGAACGCGCCGAGGCCGACCGTCCCGACTCCGTCGACGGTAGCGACGACCCCGAGGGTCCGTTCGAGGAACGTGCCGACGGCGGCGAACACGCCACCGACGAACGCTGCGAAGAGCAGCGAGTGCGTCGGCCCGCGGTGGGAGACGTACGGGAGTCTGTGGTCGACGTCCGGCAGCGTCGACAGCCACACCATCGTCGCGCCGGTGACGAACGCAAGCTCGACCGCTCCGGCGGTGACCAACAGGAACCCGATGGGTGCGAAGACGAGAAGCGAGACGCCGAAGTGACCGAACCGGTACATAGAGAGAGGTTGCGCCAATTCGGACAAAAACACACGGGTCTCCGGCGAGACGTCGCCGCGGCCGACGTGGTCGCTCGCGACGACTCTCGCCGGAGCTGTCGCTCGCGACAGTCGCGGACGTGAGCTTTAATCCGCCGGAGACGCTCCCTGGAGACGTGCTCCAACTCGGGCCTCTCTCGGACCTCATCGGCGTGTTCGGGCCGTTCGTCATCCCGGTCGTCCTCTTCGTCTGTGGGCTCCTCGGCTATCTGATCCTCGTCGCGCTCGGTCGCGCTGGCCTCGGCAACGGGAAGCAGTAACTCGGCTGCCTCTCAATCGACACCACCGGAAACTCTTTTCTTCAGACCAATAGTTCCGAATAATCTGACATTAACTAACCGTCTCGTGTCCGAAGCAGAAACGAGAGATGTCAGAAGTGTTCTTCAACCTGACCGGATTCCAGCGCGACCTCCTGTACGTGATCGCCAACCTAGAGAAACCCTCGGGACAGGCGGTCAAGGAGGCCTACGAAAACTCCGTCGAGAACGAGATCAGCGACGCTCGACTGTATCCGAACCTCGATACACTCGTCAACGAGGGGTTGTTGCAGAAAGGCGATCTCGACCGGCGGACGAACTACTACAGCATCACCGACGAGGGGCTACGTGCCCTCGAAACCCGGCGAACGTGGGAGGACGGACTCGTCGCGCAGTTCCACTGACGGTCGGCGTTCAGCGATCAGTGCGGCGTTCTCGGAGTCGCTCGGTAGTCTATGCGCCCCGCGCGAGTAGCGACGCCGTGTTCGGGAACCGACGTCGGCGGTGTTCTCTCCGGTCAGGCTCGTTCGTACTTCTCGGGCTTTTTCGTACGAAACTGAGCTGTCACACCGGGCAGGGTATCACTATAGTAGCTCGTGCAACTGTCTCCACCTGTCTCCACACCCGACCGCACGACAGCAGCCGGTCGGGTGTGTGACGACGTGCACTCGTTACGATAGTCATCTCGCCGTGACTTTCGGCGAGGAGACGGAACGTCGGGTACGAAACGGTCGACTCTTCTGCGATTCGCTCGCGGAGTGACAGTCGTCGCAGAAACAGTAGTGCAACCGTACGTCCGACGACCGGCGTCGACCCACTCAGTTCGTTTTGAAGAGGTTCACGAGCGAGTCGACCATCCCGTTCTGCGCCCGGTCGACGGTTCGTTCGGTGTCGACGTCCTCGGTCGCGTGGCTGCCGTCCTCGGGCCGGTCGCCGTCCTTCGACTCCGCCCCCGAACCGTCCCCGTCGTCGCTCTCGTCGGCGTCGGACGCCACGTTCGGATCGAAGTGAAGGTACTGGTAGTACTTCCGGGCGTTCTCCTCGTGAAGCTCGACCGTCCCTCGGTCCTCGTCGTAGTCGATGATGCCGACGTCGTCCATCGTCGGCAGATGCGTCTGGTGCAGCGAGACGTACACCCGCTTTCGGTCGGTCGTCGTCACCTGTTCCATCTCGATTCCCTCTTCTGCGGCCGCAACGTAGCGGGCGAGTTCGCCGCGCGAGAGCGTTCCGTCGCTCTGCTCGAGATAGTGCAGCAAGAGCCGGCGACGACTGCTGCGTAAGATCATGAACACCGTGTCTTTCGATTCGTCGGTCAGTCTGTCGCTGGCCGAAGGTCCCGTTCCCACCGAACCCTTCTGACTTTCTAAGTTAGCAGACCCCATACCATTCGTATTGGCTGACTATCATAAAAATATGGTCAGATTTTGACACTCTCGCGCAAGCGTGAATTTTCATCTAAACATACAATATCCAAAGAACGTGTTAGCAGAAATGAAGGACATTCAGAGTGTCATTAACGGGAGATTACCACGCTTACATATAAATAAACTACCGATATTACGCTCTCGTTGACTGTTGATAATTCGTTGTTATGGGGGTTACAAGACCCGGTGAGGCGGCGGTTCACGGCGGTCTGTCGCAGAATCTCTCATCCGGTCCGACGTCGACCACGAGTCCCGGCAGTCGAACGCCGACGCCGACCGCGCTGCAGTCGGTGACGCCGTTCGGGACGGACACAGCGAGACGGAGTAGGAGGCAGTTACGGGCTCTCGCCGTCGACTCCGGCGAGTCACCTCCGACGACTGGTCACTCAGTTCACTTATCAGTTCTGTGTCGCAGGTCGTTCTGGTCGTTCGAGGGGATATCCGGCCGTTCACACCAGCGTGTCGACGCCGTCAGAGCGCCCGTGACTCGTCACTGTTCTCGGAACGCACCGACCGCCTCCCGCGTCGGCAAGGCCGTCATCGCGCCGCCCGCGGTCGTCGTCGTCGCGGCCACCGCGTTGCCGAACGCCAGTGCTTCGGACAGCGGTTCGCCCGCCGAGAGCGCAGCGATCGCACCGGCCGTGAACGCGTCGCCCGCACCGGTCGTGTCGACCGGGTCGACCGAGTAGCCGTCGTGCGTGACCTCGGTTTCCTCGTCGGCCCACGGTGCGTCGGCCGTCGCGTACGCGTACGACCCTTCGTCGCCGAGGGTGACGAGCACGGTGTGGGGGCCGAACTCGCAGAGTTGCCGGGCGAGGTCGGCCGCGTCGCCCTCGAACCCCGCCTCTCGGAGATCTTCGGGCGTCGCCTTCACCACGTCGGCGAGGCGGAACCCCTGCTTTGCGGCCTCGACGTAGGAGAACTCTCCCCACCGTTCGGGTCGCGAGTTCGGGTCGAACGACACGATCGAGTCGGTCATCCGAGCGCGTTCGGCGAGGTCGACGACGGCGTCGCGAGAGGGCTCGGTGTCCATCGACAGCACGTCCACGTGGACCCACTGGTAGGCGTCGAGCGCGTCGTCGTCTATCGTCCCCGGCTGCATCCGTGTGTCGGCCGTCCGATCGTGGTAGAAACTGAACTCTCGGTCTGCGTCCTCGCCGAGACTGACGAACGCGAGCGTCGTCTGGGCCTCGGGGTCCCGTTCGACCAGTTCGCCGAAGAGCCCCTCGTCGGCGAGCGTGTCGACCAGGAAGTCACCGAAGGCGTCGTCGCCGACGCGGGTCCAGAAGTCGACGTCGGCGTCGAGGCGGGCGAGCCCGACGGCGACGTTGGCGGGTGCGCCGCCGGCGCGTTTGTCGAACGAGTCGACCGACGCGAGTGGACCGGGTGCGTCGGGGATGAAGTCGATCAGCGTCTCCCCTGCGACGAGAATCCGTGACATACTCTCTCTTGGACCAGGTGGATGAAAAGCGTCGCCGGTCCCGGTACGGTTTGCACGAACGTTTATATCACTTCGTCGGGATGTCGGACGTATGACTATCGACCCGCGCGACTACGACCTGGGGGAACTGCGGGACGCGGCCGACCGTCCCTCGTCGACCGCCCGCGAGAACCGAAGCGGGCACGCCGGCCGGGACGACGTCGCTCCCGCCGAGGTCGACCACACCGACCGTTCCGACTTCGACGGGCCGAGCGGTTCGCTCGGGACGAGCGGTCGTCGACGCAGTCGCGGTGCGGCCGAGGAGGCCCGTCACAGCGACCGTTACCGGACGCTACTCATGCTCCAGAGCGCCACCGGCGACGACGTCGACAAGCCGTACCTCGCGGAGATCCCCGCCTCGCAGGCCGCCGAGGTGACCGTCTTCGAGTGGCTGGAGTTTCTCGTCAACCGCGCCGGGTTCCGCGGCGCGATGGAGGCGCTCCGCTACTACCGAACCATCGAGTGGATCACCGAGACGGCGATGTACGACCTCGAGGAGTACCTGTTCGGGTTCAGCGACGGCGAGAGCGACCGTTACGGCGAACTGACCGCGGACGACCACCGCGAGAGCCTGGTGTTCCTCGCGGAACTGAACGCGCTGGCGTAGGAACCTCGTCGAACGTCCGACGTCGAGGATCGATCTGCCTCCAGACGAGTGTCGGTCTCGCTCTCTGACACCGACTGCCCTGCCGAGCGGACGATTTTCAAATCCGATATTTGCGGGGTCGAACTTATATACAGTGACACGAAACGCGAACGCAGAATGACTGACAGCGACGATGTCGACGCCTCCCCTGCGGCCGTCGGCGTCAAACTCGGTAGCACGCGAACGGTGGTCGTCTCCGAGACGCCCGATGCGGAGCAAGCGGACGGACACGACGAGACCGACGGCGAGCACGCTCGAAACCGACAGGCCGTCCAGACGCTGACCTGTCTCGCCACGTACGACGACGCGCTCACCGGCGAGGAGCGCGTTCTCTACGGCGAAGACGCGGCACGGGAGTACCCCGACCGCGTCCAGTACATGCTCCGGTCCGGACTCCCCGAGGACGACGACCGTGCGACACTGACCAGCCGGTTCTTCTCGGCGCTCGTCGCCGAGGAGGACGTCTCGGCGAACAGCGGCGTCGTCTACGCGATCCCGACGATCGACAACGACACCGGTCTCGACAACCTCGCGGCAGTCATCGAGGACAGCGACGTCGGCGGCGAGTTCGTCCGGAGCTACCCCGAGTCGCTCTGTGGCGCCATCCCGGCCGTCGGCGACGGGCTCGAGGCGATCAACGAGATCTTCCTCGCCGTCAACCTCGGGTCGACGAACCTCGAGGCGTGCGCCTACCGCCGCGGCGAACAGCTCTCGCCGTTCGCCACCGGAGCGGTCACCGGCAACGAGGTCGACCGCCGCATCGCGGCGAACGTCGAGGAGGAGACCCAGCGTCGGGTCAACGTCGACCGGCAGACCGCCCGCGAGTACAAGGAGACCCACGCCGACTTCGTCGAGTTCGAACCGTTCACCGACGTCATCCAGCAACCCGGCGGTGGCTCCCACGAGTTCACCATCGAGTGGGCGGTGATGGACGCCGTCGACGAGTACCTCGACGACGTCGTCGACGAGGTGGCCAACCGCTTCCTCGCGGAACTCGCGAACGACTACGTCCGTCTCTACCGCCAGTCGCTGGACAGACCGATCGTCCTCACGGGCGGGATGGCCTGCATCCCCGGGCTCGTCGAGGAGTTCGAGACGCGCCTGAGCGCGGAGCTCGACCGCGAGGTCGAGGCGACCGCTCCGGAGCGACCTGAACTCGCCGCCGCTACCGGCGCCCAGCGCATCGCCGAGCGCCTCGTCGGGAACGGGAACTGACGGAGCGACGGAGCCGCATCCACCCACCGATAGTCTCTGTCCCGTGACCGAACACGTCCGGACGTCGTCGCCCGAACGGTGGCTCTACGCCGGCGAGTCGCTCGACCTCGTCGAACCGTCGTCGACGGGGTGGATCGCCGTCACGAGTCACCGCCTCCTCGTCTACACGCCCGACGCTGCGGGTCCTACCTTCGTCAGCTACGACCGACCGAACGTCGAGGACGTCCGTCTGGACAGTGGCGGTGGCGGCCGCTATCTCGCGTTCGTCCCACGCCTCCTCGTCTACGGGGTCGTCGCCCTCGGTGGCCGGGCGGCGTTCGGACGGGTCGGCGTCGCGGGTCTCCTCGACGTCGACGCCGTCGACTCGCTCGCCGTCGTCGGGATGGCGGGCCTCTTCGACGCCGTCCGAAACGGTCTCGCTCTCCTCGAACTGGCGCTTCTCGTCGCCGGTCTGTCGTCGCTCGCGGGCGGAGTGACGCTGGCCGTGCTCTCACTCCGAGCGCGGACGACCCGGTTCGTCGTCGACGTCGCCGGCGAGGGGGCGAACGGTCATCCGCTCTCCGGCGAGGCACCCGACGCGGCGTCGATCGACCGTCTCCGGACGGCGCTCACCCGAGAGTGACGTCTCTCACGTCTCGGCGGTGGCTCACAGCAACGTCTCTAATCGGCGCTTGCTGACGCCGAGATAGTCGACGTCGTGCGTGAACACCTCCAACGAGAGCGTCCCCGACCAGTCGTCGCCGAGGGCGTCGAAGATCGCCGGAAAGTCGATGTCGCCCGCCCCGAACGGGAGATGTTCGTCTTTCGCCTGTCGCGTGTCGTTGAGGTGGAGGTGGCCGATGCGGTCGTCGAACCGTTCGGCGAAGGCAGCGATCCCCGCCGAGTCGCGGCCGTCCATCCGCGCGTGCCCCGTGTCGAGCGTCATCGAGACGTCCGTCTCTCGCAGCAGCTCCGGGAACTCGTGGGTCCGGAAAAGGCTCCGCGGGACGTTCTCGGCACAGAGTTCGACGCCGGCGTCGGTCGCGTGCTCGTCGAGCGTCCGTAGCGAGTCGACGACGTTCTCTCGGAGGTCGTCAGCGTCCCACGCTGCGGACCAGGCCCCGGTCGTCGGGTGGACGACCGCCTTCTCCGCACCGAGGGTGGCGGCTGTGTCGACGGCGGCGGCGAGTTCTCGCACGGAGCCCGCTCGGACGTGTTCGAACGGCGACCCGAGGTCGACGCCGCCGAACGGGAGGTGGACGAGCAGATCGAGGTCGTGTGTCGCAAGCGACGACCGGAACTCGTCGCCGCGGGCGGCGAGTCGCGTCCGCTCGTCCGCACCGTCCATCATCAGCTCCAAGAAGTCGAACCCGTGGTCGGTGGCGGCTTCGAGGGCTGTCTCGTGGCTCATCCCCATCTGGGTGACGAACCCGATTCGGCAGTCCATACGGACAGTGCGGCCGCCGCCGGGTTATAGACCCGAGACGAACGAGTCGACCGATGGGTCGGAGTTCGGGGACAACTGTTCGGCCGACCGAGAACTGTTCGGGCGGAGCCGTCGGCCGTCTCGTTGGGGAGATGTCAGCGAGGGGGTTTTTACCGACGGGGTCGAAACGACCGACAATGGCTGACACGCGGGACCCACTGGCTGCCTTCGACGACACAGTCATCGAGACTGTCGCCCGTGAGCGGGATATCGAGGTGACCGAACTCCGTGACCTCGTCCGCCGACAGCAGGAGATCGTTCGCTCGCTTCCCGGCGTCGACGACATCGTCTACGAGTGGCGCAAGGCGTTCGCCACCGACCCGCTGGTCGAGCGGCGACCCGAGGTGTACTACCTCTCCGTCCCAAGGCACGTGTGGCCGGAGTTCGCCACGTCGCTTTCGGTCTCGACCGCCGAACTGAACGCGCTCCGTGCAGTCCACGACCGGCAGTTCCGCGCCGTCCTCGGCGACGACGGCGGCGACAACGACGCCATCGTCCTGACGCGACCCTGACGCCGTCTTCGAATCCGAACCGCTTCGAAACCGTCCGACTCGCCCCGGTTCGACAGCCGTTCTCACAGCACGGAACGATTGATTAGTGCCGCGGCTCTCTGCGCTGATATGCCAGGGCCAGCGTTCCTCCGCAACGAGACCGTCGAACTCCGAACGGTCGAGTCTGCGGACCTCGCGTTCGTCCAAGAACAGGTCAACGACCCCGACGTCTGGGGGACGCTCGGCACGTCGGCCCCGAAGAACCGACACGACGAGGAGGAGTGGCTCGAATCGCTCTCCGGCGACGACGGGCGGGTCGTCCTGCTCGTCTGTGACGGCGGCGACCCGGTCGGTCTGATGGGACTCCACCTGAACGAGACGTGGGGCGTCGGCGAACTCGGCTACTGGGTCGCACCCGACGCGCAGGGCAACGGGTACTGCACTGCAGCCGTGCGACTGATGTCGAAGTACGCGTTCGAGGAGCGACGACTCCACAAGGTCGTCGCCGAGGCGTACGACCACAACAGCGGGTCACAGCGCGTGCTGGAGAAGGTCGGCTTCACGCAGGAGGGCGTCCACCGTGAGGAGGCGTTCGTCGGCGGGGAGTACCGGGACGTGCTCCGCTACGGACTGCTCGAAGACGAGCTGTAACCCGCTCCTACAGACCGAGTTGACGGCCGAGCACGAGATGCTGGATCTCGCTCGTCCCCTCGCCGATCTCCATCAGTTTGGCGTCGCGGTAGAACCGCTGTGGCGCGAAGTCCTCGGTGTAGCCGTAGCCGCCGAGCACCTGCACGGCGTCTTCGGCGACTTCTCTGGCCGCCTCGCTGGCGTCGAGTTTCGCGAGCGCCGACTCCGTGGAGACGCGGTTCCCAGCGTCGTAGCGACAGGCGGCCTTGTGCGTCAGGAGGCGTGCGCGCTCGGTCTTGCGATACATGTCGACGATCTTGTCGCGGATGGCGTCGTGTTTCGCGATCGGCTTGCCGAACTGCTCGCGCTCCTTCGCGTAGCCGTGGGCGGCGTCGTACGCCCCCTGTGCCAGCCCCGTCGAGAGCGCGGCGATGGAGATACGGCCGCCGTCGAGCGTCTTCATCGTCTGTTTCCACCCTTCGCCCTCCTCGCCGAGCAGGCGGTCCTCGGGGATGCGGACGTCGTCGAGGCGGATCTCACAGGTGGGTGAACAGTTGAGTCCCATCTTGTCCCAGACGGTAGTGACCTCGAACCCGTCGTCCTCGTTCGGGTCGACGATGAACGTGGAGATGCCGTCGTACCCCTCGCCGGGGTCGGTGACGGCCTTCACGAGGACGCTGCCTGCCACGCTCGCGTTCGTGATGAACTGTTTCGTCCCGTCGAGGACGTACTCGTCGCCCTCCTTGACGGCCGTCGTATCCATGTCGCTGGCGTCGCTCCCGCTGCCAGGTTCGGTCAGCGCCCACGCGCCCATCTCCTCGCCCGTCGCCAGCGGGGTGAGCCACCGCTCTTTCTGCTCGTCCGTCCCGAACAGTTCGATCGGCTTCGACGCCAGCGAGATGTGAGCGGCGTAGGAGAGGCCGATACCGCCCGAGACGCGGCCGAGTTCCTCCGTGACGAGCGCGTACATCAACTGGTCGCCGCCGAGGCCGCCGTACTCCTCGGAGACGGGGACGCCCATCATGTCGAGGTCTGCGAGTTGCTCGAAGACGTCGGCGGGGAACCGGTGTTCGTTCTCGAGCTCCTGGGCGACGGGGGCGATCTCCTCCTCGCAGAACTCACGGACGGTGTCGCGAATCATCCGGTGTTCCGCGGGTAACTCGAAATCCATAGGCAAGGCTTGCGAGAGCGACGTGATAAAGTCAGCGAACGACCGTGATAGACCCGTCTCGGCCCGTGATAATTATACGAAACGGCGTCGAAAGACGGGACGATGGATTTTCGCCGCCTCGTCAGGGGGCACGTCGAGTGGGATCGACTCGAGGAGGTCGTCCGCGAACTCGCGGTCCGGTACGACCGCGAGGAGATCCACGTCCGGTTTCTGGACGCCGACAACTGGCTCTCCACACCGATGGTCGTCGACGACGAGTGGTTCGTGAAGGTGATCTCGAAACAGAACTCCGTCGTCCACGCGCTGTTCACCACCGGCCGGAACCTCGGCGCGTTCTCCAGCGGGACGGAGGGGTTCTTCGAACACTTCGGGACGCCGCTTCAGATGGCCGAACACGAACTGGAGGCGACGAAGCGGATGCGCGAGATCGGCGTCAACGCGCCCGCACCGGTCGAAGCGCTCGAGATAAACGACCTCGGCGTCCTCGTGTTGGAGTATCTCCCGGAGTTCCGCTCGCTGGGCGAACTCGACCGCGAGACCGAACGGCGACTCGCTCCAGATCTCTTCGCCGCCCTCCATCTGATGCACGAGAACGGACTGGCCCACGGTGACCTCCGGGCGGAGAACGTGCTCATCCGCGACGGCGAACTCTACTTCATCGACGCGACGAGCGTCCGCGAGGACGGTCGCGAGGACGCCCGGTCGTACGATCTGGCGTGTGCGCTCGGCGTGCTCGAACCGCTCATCGGCGTCCAGGCGAGCGTCGACGCCGCGCTCTCGGCGTACACCGTCGAGGAGTTGCTGGCGGCTCGCGAGTTCGTGGACTTCGTCAACATCCGACCCGACCACGACTTCGACGCCGCCGGGCTGAAAGGAGAGATCGAGAAGCGCGCGTCGTGAGGATCGGGCTCTACTCTGCGCTCGCGTCGAGATGCTTCTCGAGCAGGTTGACGTTCCGTCGGTTGGCCCGCCAGAACGTGTCGAAGATCGTCCCGAGCACCGGGATCGAGCCGATGGCGAGGTCGAGTCCGATGTACGCCAGCATCTTCCCGATCGCCGTCATCGGAACGCCCAGCCGAGCCGCCTCCAGCGGGATGTACAGCGAGAGGGCGCTGCTCACGAGGTCGCCGGAGACGGGCAGCAGCCCGAGAAGCGGGTCGAGCCCGACTTTGATACCCACGACCGGCAGCTCGATCCCGTCGTCGAGGAGTGACGCGAGCGCCTGTGACCGCTGGAGCGCTGCCTCGCCTGCCGCGTCGAAGAGCTCTGACTCGTCGGGAAGGTCGACGTCGTTCATCGTGTCTCTTCGTTCGTCTCCTGGAAGGATGTACGTGATGGTTGTATATTCCAGTCGTGTGAGCCGCTCTCGCGCGTGTCGTTGCCTTCCAATCTAGGGGGTTTTTCATGCCCGGTGACGCAAATTTTACCACACCATGCGCGACCAATCAGACGAGACGTACCGCCACTACATCGGCGGGGAGTGGACGGACGGTGAAGGGTCGGAGACGTTCGAGAGCGAGAACCCGGCGACTGGTGAGGTGCTGGGAGAGTTCCGCCGCGGCACCGAAGCAGACGTCGACGCGGCGCTCGCAGAGGCCGAGGAAGCCTCCGCGGAGTGGCAGGCGTTGTCGCACATCGACCGTGCGGAGTATCTCTGGGAGATCTACCACGAACTGCGCGAGCGGACTGAAGAGTTGGCTCAAGTGGTCACCAAAGAGTGTGGTAAAGAGATCTCGGAGGGGCGGGCGGACGTGATCGAGGCGTACCACATGGTCGAGTGGGCCGCCGGCGACGCACGGCACCCGAAAGGCGACGTGGTGCCGAGCGAGATTCCCTCGAAGGACGCCTACATGCGGCGGAAACCGCGGGGTGTCGTGGGCTGTATCACGCCGTGGAACTTCCCGGTGGCGATCCCGTTTTGGCACATGGCGGTCGCGTTGGTCGAGGGGAACACGATCGTCTGGAAGCCCGCCGAACAGACGCCGTGGTGTGGGCAGATCATCGCCGAGATGTTCGAGGACGCGGGCATCCCCGAGGGCGTGTTCAACATGGTTCAGGGGTTCGGCGACGCGGGCGCGTCGATCGTCGAAGACGAGCGCGTCGACACGGTGCTCTTCACCGGGAGCGCAGAGGTGGGCCACGAGGTGGCGGAGAAAGTGGCCCAGCAGCCGGGAAAACTGGCGGCCTGCGAGATGGGCGGGAAGAACAACGTCGTGATCACCGAAGAGGCGGACTTGGACATCGCGGTACACTCGGCGCTGATGAGTTCGTTCAAGACGACGGGGCAGCGCTGTGTCTCCTCGGAACGGTTAGTGGTCCACGAGGACGTCTACGAGGAGTTCAAAGAGCGCTTCGTCGAGCTCGCGGAGAACGTCTCGGTCGGCGACCCACTCGACGAGAACACGTTCATGGGGCCGCTCATCGAGGCCGACCACAAAGAGAAGGTGACGAAGTACAACCAACTGGCGAAAGACGAGGACGTGAACGTCTTGGTCGACCGCACGGAGTTGGACGCCGAGGAGATTCCCGACGGTCACGAGGACGGTCACTGGGTCGGGCCGTTCGTGTACGAGGCCGACGCGTGGGAAGACCTGCGCTGCACCCACGAGGAAGTGTTCGGTCCGCACGTCGCCTTGCTGAAGTACTCCGGTGACGTCGAGGAGGGCGTGGCGATCCAGAACGACACCGACTACGGGCTCGCCGGGGCGATCATCTCGGAGAACTACCGCCAGATCAACTACTACCGCGACAACGCCGAAGTCGGGCTCGCTTACGGCAACCTCCCGTGTATCGGCGCGGAGGTCCACCTGCCGTTCGGCGGGGTCAAGAAGTCCGGCAACGGCTACCCCTCGGCCCGCGAGATCATCGAAGCCGTCACCGAACGCACGGCGTGGACGCTCAACAACTCCAAAGACATCCAGATGGCCCAGGGGCTCTCCGCCGACATCAAAACCAAAGACGACTGAACCGACAGTCGGTTCCCGCTTCTCCGTCGAAGCGTCGTGTCCCGTTTAGGTGTATCCTATACCGACTACAGCTGCGATATCAGATCCGAAAACCAGGAGTTTAGCGCCGAACGTATCGTTTAGCCAGACCATAGGAAAGACCATCGGCCCCAACAGTAAAGTAGAATGACGAAGCGAAACTCGACCCGTCGACGGTTCCTCGCAAGCATCGGTGCAGTCGGTGTGGCTGGCGTCGCAGGCTGTACCGGTGACTCCGACGGTACCGCGCCCTCCAACGCGACTGCGACCGGGACGCCGACCGCACAGACGACTGCGACGACGACCGACGAGGGGACGGAGACGCCGACACAGTCGAACGACGCGGCGTTCTCGCGTGGTGAGCTCCTCGAAGACTTCGAGAACTACGAGGAGGCTCGCTGGGGAACGATCCGCGGCGACGTCACGACCGACACGAACGACGTGTACGCCGGCAGTCAGTCGCTCCGCCTCCGGAACAAAGACGGCGGTGCGGCGGGGATCTACAAGGCGTTCCCGGACGGGCTCGACCTCTCGAAACACGACCTGTCGCTGGCGGTCAAACTGGAGAAACCCGCGAGCGGGAAGATCGCGATGGAGTTCATCGCCCCCGCCCGCAGCGACATGCTCACGAGCAAGCGGTTCATCCCCCAGGAGCTGAACGGCTGGGTCCGAATCGACCTCGGCTACACCGGTCGGAAGGGGGACCCGGATCTCTCGGCCGTTCAGGAGCTCCGTCTCCTCGTTCTCTCGGAGGACGGGACACCCATCGACTTCCGCGTCGACGACCTCCGGAAGATCCCGAAGCCCGACAAGGGGAAGGTGATGTTCACCTTCGACGACGCCGTCACCTCCCAGTACGAGGTGGCGTTCCCGATGCTCCAGGAGAACGGCTGGGCCGGAGGGGTCGCAGTCATCCCGGACGCCATCAACAGTCAGGGGAACCTGACGACCGGGCAGATGCGCGAGATGCGCGACGCGGGCTGGGACATGATGGCACACCCGCAGCTGCCGAACCCGCTGCCGTCGTACTCCGAAAAGAAACAGCGCGAGGTCATCCAGCAGACGTACAACTACCTCGACCTCAAGGGGTTCCCGAAGGGCGCCCGCCACTTCGTCGCGCCGTACCACCGCGTCGACAGCACGACGCTCGACATCGTCTCCGAGTTCCACGACACGGGGTTCATGTTCGGTGCCTGTCCGAACAACGCCCAGCATCCGAGCAGTATGCTCACGATGTCCCGTGTGATGGGTCGTGACCCCCGCGGCACCCGTCGCGTGCTCAACATCGCAGCGGAGTACAACCAGATGGTCTCCATCGCGTGGCACGGCATCGGCGACGGTCCCGACTACGAGACCTCGATGGACGACTTCGAGAACGTCGTCAACCACGTCGCGAAGAAGGACATGGACGTGGTGACGCCCTCGCAGTTCCTCGACGGCATCTGAGCCGGCCGTCCCAAAGGCGCAGACGGGACGCTTCGGTCTCGAACTTCTCTCTTCTGCCACTCCGTTCAGTGAGCGAACGCCGTCGCTCGTGAGTGTGAACTCGAAGGGAAGAGACTGAGGTGCGTGAAGGTACGCCCCTGCCGGGATCAGGGGCGAACGTGCCATGGCCATGGCGTGTCACCGGGGCGGCGGATGAAACCGACCGGCGACGTGCGGCGGCTGGCGGAGCCGCCTTCAATGATGCACTACAGTGGACCCCTGCACTGCAGTACGATGCGGCGGTTGCTGCCGGCAGCGACGAGAAAAGCGTCGACTTCCGGCACTGGTGCTTGGGGGGCGTGATGGATAAAGCCACCGGCATCGGCGGAGCACCTGCGAACCGCCGGTCGAAGGTAAAGCGGTCGGCCGGGGAGCGTCGTTACCGTCGGTCTGCGAGCGCGGGGAACTCCTCGCGAACCGCCTCGACCTGTTCGGGGTCGATCTCGGCCGTGACGAGCGCAGGGTCGTCGCCCGCGCTCGAGAGCGGCGTCCCCCAGGGGTCGAAGACGGTCGAGCGGCCGAGCAGTTGCGCCTCGTCGAACTCCGTGGCCCCGTTGACGCTCGCGACGTAACACTGGTTCTCGATCGCGCGCGCTCGCGGGAGCGTCTGCCAGTGCTCGACGCGCGGGTACGGCCAGGCGCTCGGAACGAGCACGAGCGTCGCACCCGCCTCCGCGAGCGATCGATAGAGTTCGGGGAACCGGAGGTCGTAACACGTCGTCATCCCGATCTCGAACCCCTCGAACGACACGGTCTCGAGGACGTTGCCGGGGGTCAACAGTCGCGACTCGGCCGACTCGTACCCGAACAGGTGGTGTTTCCGGTACACCGCTCGCTGGTCGCCGTCGCGGTCGAAGAACACCGCCGTGTTGGCGAGTCCGCTGTCGTCGGGGACGTCGTACCCCGCTTCGGCGCTGGCTTCGAGGTCCTCGACGTGGCTGCCCGCGAGGAGACCGACCCCGTGTTCGGCGGCCATCTCACCGAGTCTGGCGAACGTCGACCCGTTCAGCCCCTCGGCGTCCCGGGCGTACGACTCGAAGGCGAAGTAGCCGACGGTGAACAGTTCGGGGAGCGCGACGAGGTCTGCACCCCGGTCTGCGGCGTCGGCGACGGCGCGTTCCGCCCGTCGGAGGTTGCCGTCGACGTCGCCTGCGGTCTGGTCGAGTTGGGCGAGTGCAAGTATCATGCAGTCTGCCCGAGATCACGCCGTAGGGCGTCTTCGAGGTTGTCGAGTTCCCGATCGAGGTTGCGCTTGAAGAACTTCTCGACGCCCGGAAGACGGCCGTCGACGACGAACTCGTTGTGGAGTTTACAGCCGTTCTCGGTCTCTTCGATGGTGTGTTCGCCGGTCACGCGGAGCGCGCGCGACTTGCCGGCGAACTTCACGTAGCGCGGTTCCTCGCGTTCGATGTCCTCGGTCTCGACGCTGACGGTGGAGCTGAGAAGCGGGATGGGGAGTTCGATGTGCCACGTCGCCTTCCGCTCGTCGGTCGGGTCGATCTCGTACTCTTCGACGACGCTGATGGCCTCGGCACGCTTCGCTGGGTCTGCGATGAACTCCCAGACGCGCCGAGGCGCTGCGTCGAACTCGAACGTCCGCTGAACCCGGACAGTCATGGGAACCTCTTCGGGCGAGGCGCTAAAAAAACGGGGTGTTAGCTCGGGCTGACGCGCCAGGTCGTCGAGCGAGCGCGACCCCACTTCTCGATCTCGACGTCTTCGGACTTCTCTGCGAGCCGCGGGAGGCGCGAACCGACCTGTTTCGCCGAGAGGCCGATGGCTTCGGCGATATTCTTCGCCCGGAAATATCGCTCCCCGCCGGCGACGGCGTCGCTGAGGTAGGCGACGATCCGCTGTTCCTCTTCGGTGTACTTCGTCATTCGACGCTCTCTAGGGACTGTGGATATTAACGATTGTCGCTACGCCCAGTAGAGATGGGTTCCGACGACGGCCAACGAGGCGGCGAGCATCGCTAGCGCGAACCCCCACGCCTTCGTCAACTGCCCAGGTGCGCCCAGCATGACGGCCGCACCGCCGATCGCCAGCAGCGAAAACAGCATCGCCAGGCCGATTCCCTTGTCCGACTGAACCGCGTGCGCGTCCATATCTCTGGGTTCGATGGCCAGCACTTAGTTCATTCGACACCCTCACACACCTGACGGCCGACCGCCCGAGCAGACGAGCTTCCCCGCGTCGATCCTGTCGCTTCGAGTCGCACCGAATATATAGGACGAACGACCACCGCCACTTATGTTCGGAAAGTGGAAATTCGCCACCGTCGGAGTTGTCTTGCTCGTCGGTGTCGTCGGTGGGACCGTCGCGCTCGGCGTCGTCGGCACCCCGTCGGTGACGGGCGTAGAGAACCGGTTCGGGAACGTCAACGAGACGGCGACGGTCGTCGAGAGCGACCTGCAGGTGTCGAACCCTAACCCCCTCGGCGTCACCCTCGGCGGACTGTCGGTCGACTACGCCGTGTCCATGAACGACGTCGAGATGGCCCACGGGGCGAAGTCCGGCGTCGACATCGAGCGGGGGAACTCGACGCTTCCGTTCACGACGACGATGCGAAACGAACGGATTCCCGTGTGGTGGGTGAGTCACATCCGAAACGACGAGTCGACGACGCTCACCGTCGACGCGAGCATCCACTCGTCGATCGTCGATCGGACGTTCGGTGCACCACAGGTCGAGCGGTCCGTCGAGACCGACGTCATCTCGGAGTTCAACTCCACGGAGACCCGTCCAGTGAACGCCGACGCCGCCCTCATCTCCGACCCAGTGCTCTACGTCAACGAGACGAGCGCACGGTGGGGGACCGTCAACGAGTCGGCGACGCCCATCGCGATGGAGTTCACGGTGTACAACCCGAAGAGCTACCCGATTCCGATCTCGGAGGTCGGCTACACAGTCACGATGAACGACGTCACCGTCGGCAACGGGACGTCGACACAGGGCTACGTCGTCCCGGCGCGTTCCGAACGAACCGTCGAGACGCGGACGACGATCGAGAACCCGACGCTCGACGAGTGGTGGGTGAGCCATTTGGAGACGAACCAGCGGACCAACCTCGAGATCGACTTCTACGCGAAGATCGACGTGAACGGTGAAACCGTTCGCGTCCCGCTCGACGAGCTGACCTACACCGAGACCGTCGAGACGGACCTGTTCGGGACGAAAGGGGAGACTGCGGCCGGAGCGGAGACGGAGACCGACGGCGCTGACGAAGCGACGTCGACAGCGGCGACCACACCGGACGCCGACGAGACAACGACGACCGTAACCGACGACGAGTCGGACACCGACGGTGGAGACTCGTCGGCAACCTCGACCGCCACGCCGACGTCGACGCCCCCGGACGAGGGCACGACGACCGACGACGGTGGACTGCTCTCGGATCGCCGCGCGTCCTCGACCGTGTGAACGCTCGGGGCCGTCGACAGGGTTTTATCGGAGACGCCCGTCGGACAGTGTATGTCACGGAGTACCCAGTCTCCTGATCGAGTTCTTCTCGCGCGATGAGACCGCAGTCACCGTCTCGACCGACGGCGAGTCCGTCGTCGTCCAGTTGGACGACCGAACGTGTGAACTGTCCAGATCCGACGCCGCCGAGCTGCAGTCCGCGCTCGGGTCGGCGCTGACCGAGAAACGCGAGTTCTTCCGTACTGCCGGCGAGTACCGTGAGGACGGCAGTTACGTCGTCTCGCGCCGCGGGGCGGACTCGACGGGCAACGCCAAGGTGTTCGAGAGTTTCGAGGCACTCCGGCGGTTGTACGGTCGACTGCCCGACGAGTTCGACGCCGACGACGTCGGCCGGACCGGCATCACCGGGTCGCGACGACACATGTTGATCCGCCACTTCTGTGAGCATCCGGCGTTCGATTGCGAGATCGAACGGCGAAACCCGTTGCGAGCGACGAAGGTGGCGACGACGACGCCCGTGGAGGCGACCGCCGACTGAGTCGGTCGCGTCGACCGGTCGCGACCCCTCAGACGAAGTCGAGGGCGACGCCGAAGACGACGCAGACGCAGGAGAAGACTACGAGCCAGAAGGTCGCGTCGTCGTCCCACTCCTCGAACCCGCCACGAGCGAGTCGACTTCCCGCGATTCCGATCGTCAGTACGCCGCCGAGGACGAGGAGCGCAGCCCCGAGCGTCACCCCGACACGGGTGAGCGTCAGGAGACCCTGGACGAGAAACGCGACGCCAGTGACACCGTACAGTCCCGTGGCGACGCGTGCTCGGTTCACGTGTGGACGACAGAGAGCGACGAAAAGTAACTGTCGACTGTCCTGAACCAACCTCCGGTCCCGCGACGGCTCAGGTGATCGTGACGTGTTCGTTCTCCTCGTTCAGCGCCAGGTTCGCCGCGATCTCGGCGTTCCGCATGGCGTACTGGGCGGTCTGCTGGAGGCTCACGAGCACCTCACGCACGCGGAGGAGATCCTGGTTCGACATCTCCGGCAGGTCGTTGAGAATGTCCTGCTCGCGGTCGCTGATGTCGTGGAACAGTCGCCGCACCTCGATGGTCTTGTCGTAGTTCCGTTCGACGACCGCCTCGACTGCCTTGACGGTGATCTCGTCGACCTGGTCGGTGTACTCGCGGATGCGCCGCATGGTCGACGACTCGACGTCGAGGGTGTGTCCCTCCGTGTCGAGGACGATCTCTGCGATGTCCTCGGCGTTGTCGGCGGTCAGTTCGAGGTTCTTCGCCACCGAGCGGTAGCCGATGAGCGGGAACCCCGATTCGAGCCCCACTGCCCGACAGAGGTTCGGGTTCTGGTAGGCGGTGAAGATCAGTCGGAGGAGGAGGACGAAGATCTTGTTCGCCTGTCGTTCGCGGTTGAGCGCGCGCTGGGCGAGATCCGGGTTGCCGTGCGCGAGCGCCTTGACCGCCTCCCCCCGCATCGTGCTGCCCGTGTTCTCCAGTCGGCTGAGCAGGTTGTCGAGGGTGAAGTCCTCGGGGTCGACCGAACACCGGATCGCGATGCGCTCGGGCGTCTCCTCGATGACGCCGAGTCCCATCAGCTGCGTCTCGGCCTTGTAGACGGCGTTGATGTGTTCGCTGTCGAGCGCCCCCTCGCGCTTCTCGACGTGGATGACGCGTCGCCCGAGTACGTACTGGGCGACGATCGCGCGTTCCAGCGCGTCCGCGTCGAGGTTGTCCGCGTGGAGCACCGCCTCCGAGTCCTCCGTGTTGGCGGACTCGGGGAGGACGGTGAGCGTCCCCTTCCCGCCCATCCGGAGCGACACCTCGTCGCCTTTGTTCACACCGTGTTCCTTCGCCCACTCCGCCGGGAGTGTCATCGCCAGCGTCGACGGTCCCAGTCGCTGGACCTTCCGCGTTTCCATGCGACTCCGTACCGCACCGACGACCTTAATCTTGACTATATGCCCATTATACGTCGTATGATATTTGTACGATGTTCGACTAGAGACAGAGATCCTTATATTCGAATCGAGCGCGGCGGGAGGAGGCGGCTCACACCACTTCCATCATCCGTCGCTCGAACCGGCCGACCCGGACCTTCGTCCACCCGCGCAGTTTCTCGTCGAGGTCGGGGTCGTCGGTGTCGACGCGGAGCACGCCGAGATCGTCGAGCTTGGCCCGGGAGGCGACGATCTCCACGTCGCACTGCCGGACGACGGCGGGCGAGAGCTGTGGGTTGCCGCGGCCGAAGACGAACCCCTGTCCCCCGATGGGCGTGACGACGATGACGTTCCGCTCGCCGAGGTTCTCGAGGATCTCCGCTTCCGTCGCGTCGCGGGCGAGCAGTTCCCCGTCGCGCCAGACGTCGACACCGAGCGCCGACCCCTCGAATCCGAGCGCCTCTTTGACTGCGCCGACGGTGCTCCCCGGTCCGAGCACGTAGGTGACGCCCGGTTCGACGCTGTCGGCGACGCCCGCGGCGAGCGCCTCGACGGTGCCGCCGCCCAACTGCTTCGACGACTGGAGGTCGTCGGCGACGGGGACGAACGCCACGCCGCGGAGCTCCGGGCTGACCTCGCCCGCCCGATAGTCGTCTTCGTCGATGTCCATCACCTCGCGGCGCTCCGTCCGATCGAACGTCGCCGCGATCTCACCCGCGTCTTCGGGAGAGACGCCGAACACCGACGAGTAGACCTTCACGCCGGCCGGGACGCCCAGCATCGGCGTGTCGGTGCCGTCGAGCACCTCGGCGACGTCCGCGGCGGTGCCGTCGCCGCCGACGAACAAGACGAGGTCGACGTCCGCGTCGAGAAACGCCTCGACGGCCGTCTGCGTGTCCGTCGCGTCCGTCTCGTTCGCGTCCGGCCGACCGACGACCGTCGGGTCGAAGCCAGCGGCGCGGACCTCGCGCTCGCCCATCGGGTCGGCGTAGGTCAGGATCTCGACGTCAGCGGCCAGTTCGGCGAGCCGGTCGAGCGCACGCCGCGCTCGCTGCGGTGCCCGTGGCTCCGCACCGCGTTCGCGGGCCTCGGCCACCTTGCCGTCGGTCCCCTTCAGCCCCACTCGGCCGCCCATCCCCGCGACGGGGTTGACGACGACGCCGATACGCATGGCTGTGGACAGGGAAGCGAGCGTCAAAAACAGTCCGGAACGGGCGAACGGTTCCAGTGTTCCGGTACTCCGGTGCTACCGGGCGTACTCGCTGATGTCGCCGAGGTCGTCGACGGTCGGCCCGTTGACGACGACCACCCGCCTCCCGTCGCGGACGACGTAGAACGCGTCGGCGAACCCGCCGTCCTCGATCACCCACGTCGAGTCGGCCCGACGTTCGGCCCCGTGACCCTCGAGAACCCGGAGATACGCGTCGTGGAACTCGCGGGCGTCGCGCTCGGTGTCCCACGCAGACAGCCAGACGTAGCCGTCCTCTGCGCCGTTCTTGTACGGGACGACCTTGTCGTTCCCCCACCCCTGTGAGGGCGCGCTCGTGAAGTTGTAGCTGTCGTAGCGGCCGGCGTCCGGCGGGAGGACCGTCGAGCGGTCGATCACCTCGTTGCCGTAGCGGTAGCCCTGGTACCAGAACATGACGTAGATGGACGCCTCGCCGGCCGTGTCGGCTCCGTCGTCGGCGACGTCGCCGACGTCGTAGCGTTCCCAGCCGTTGCGAGCAGTGTCGGGAACGGAGAGCGGCCGGGGCTCGTCGTCGGCCCGGCGGTGCATGATTCGCTCTGTCGACCGTGGAACGTCTGCGTGGGCGGCGTCGACGGCGTCCCACCCTTCGCGTTCGACCAGCGAGTGGACGTAGGCCGTCCCGTCGCCGTAGGGTTGGACGACGACGAGCACGACGCCGAGGTTGAGTCGACTGTAGTCCGGCGTCGGTCGGTTCGACGCGGGCGTCGCCACGCAGTCCCACTCGGTGCGGCACCGTTCGACGTAGCGGGCCGTCACGTACTCCGCCTCGCCCTCGGTGAGTCCGTTGCGAGCGAGTTGGGCGTCTTGCGTCCGTGGGTCGTACTGCGGTGCGCTCAGGTTGTACTGCTGGTCCTGCAGCGCGTGGACGAGTTCGTGGACCAGCGTCTCGTTGTCGACGACGGGACGTTCGGGGTCGTCGGAGACGACCACCAGCGCGTCCTCGCCGCGGAAGTACTGCCCGAGGATGAGCGACTCGCCGAGGGAGGTGAACGCCTGCGAGACGTCGGTCTCCTCGTCGACGACGAACAGCGCCTCCCACACCTGGTTGTTCCAGCGGTTGTACTCGGGGTCTTCGGGGTCTCCGAGGCTCCGCTCGCGTTCGCGCTCGGCGAACGCCTCGCGTGTCAGCACCTCGATCCGGACGTCGCGCGTGAACTCCTGTCGGCGTAACTGCTCGACGCGAGCCTTCGCTCGGCCGACGTACGCCGCCAGCTCGGCGTCGGTGAGTCCGTCAGACTGGTCGACGTCGATCGGTTCGTCGTACCAGTAGCCGTCCTCCCAGCCGAGGACGTCGTTCGCGGGGTCGGCGTAGGGGTCGGCGGCAGAGCGGGTCGACGTCGTCGTCGGTTCGGTCGCCGCCGTCGACGTCGATGTCGGTGTCGCCGCCGGCGTGGGGGTCGACGTCGGCTCCGGTGTCGGCGTCGCGTCGGAGGCGGGCGTTCCGCCACCGAACGACGAACAGCCTGCGAGGACGACCAGAAGGACGACCGCGACGGTCGCCAGCGCACGAGTCATACGCTCAGTACGTCGCCGACGGCCATAAGACAGGTTCGCCGACCGAGACGACAGTCTCGCCGACCCGACAGACCGGCCGGATGTCGAATCTTTAAGCGGGCCGGACTGTAACCCCCGGATATGATTCCGCTCGCAACCTCAGGAGAAGCGCTCCCGATCGCAGAGACCGGTGCCGTCGTGCTCGTGGCGAGCCTGCTCGTCACGGCCGGGTGGCTGGCCTACCTGTACCGCTAACTCGCCCGTTCCTCGCCGCCGTCGACCACGTCGACGCGCTCGCGGAGCCACGCGGCCGCCGCGGCGACCGTCTCGGGGTCGGCCCCCGTCACCTTCAGCCGGACGTTCTCGCCGGGGTAGCTCCCGAGGTCGACGTCGAACGCCGCTTGGACTCCCCGCATCCGGTCGAGGAGCGCGCTCTCGGGTTCCGACGTCGTCACCGTCTCCGTGTACGTCAACTCGCCGGCGAACTCCGCTTCGACCCCCTCGAACATCGCCTTCATCTCGCTCGGGACGCCCGGGAGGACGTAGACGCGGTCGACGACACAGCCGGGGGCGACTCCCGCCTCGTTCGGGAGCATCCGCGCACCTGCCGGGAGATGCGTCGTCCCTTCGGCGAGGTCGTCGCCGGAGTAGCCCTCGTGTTTCTCGAACCACTCGACGACGTCGGGGTGTTCCGTCGTCTCGCGACCGAACGCCGCGGCGACCGCCTCCATCGTCCGGTCGTCGTGCGTCGGGCCGAGCCCGCCGGTGACGATCACCGCGTCGTACTCGGCGTTGTACTCGTTGACGACGCGGGCGATGTCGGCTAGTTCGTCGGGGACCGTCGTCACGCGCTCGACGCGGACGCCGCGTTCCGTCAGCCGATCGCAGAGCCACGTCGCGTTCGTGTTCACCGTGTCGCCGGCGAGCAGTTCGTCGCCGACGGTAACCACCGCTACGCGCATACGCCGACCACGGGCGTCGTGAGGAAAAGGTCGCTGTTTGCGGACGGTTTCGCGCGTTCGGCGGTCAGCGCATCCCCGGTGGCGGCCCGTCGTCGTCGTCTTCGATGTCGACGTTGAGCCCCATATCCCGGCGCTGGTCTTCGAGCGCTTCGATCTGCCGTTTGTAGTAGAACAGTCCGGCGACGGCGACGACGACTCCGACGGCGGCGATGCCGCCGAAGATCGTCAGATCACGCTGGAGATAGAACTGGACGAGTATCGAGTCGGTCTGGACGTCGTCCCACAGGATGTGGGTCCGACTCTGGTCGTCGACGGTCCGCTCGGTGTAGGTCGGCCGCACCTGTCCGAAGAGGAAGAAGTCGATGCGGCGGTCCGGCGGGAGGACGACCTCGTAGGAGCCCTTCACGAACGTCGGCAGCGCGAACCGTTTCGGCGTCGACGACGACGTGAACGCGAGCTCGCCGGGCGAGTCGCGGGCGTCCTGCGGGAGGGTGACCGTCACCGCGTCGTTCGTCTGTTGGACGGTGCCGCCGCGCTCGCGGAACTCGGTGCCACCCACGACGGTTCCGTTGTCGTACCGGTACTGGAGCGCACTGACGGAGATGGCGTTGCGACCGCCGAGCCCGTCACGGCGGAACAGTTGGACCTCGGTCTCGTTGACGTCGTAGACGGCGGCGAACGACGCGTTCTCGGTGACGGTGATGTGGGCGTCGCGGTCGCTGTCCCACTCGTACGCCGCCGCCGGCGGTTCGTTCAGTCGCTCGTCGGAGACGTCCTGCGGTCCCATCACCGCGCCGAGACAGCCAGCAGAGAGGAGGAGGACGACGAGCGACGCCGTCCCGAGGACCAGTCGTCTGTTCATGCGACGACGCAACGGAGTTCCGCAGGCAGATACTGACCGATGCTGGACAGGAGCCCCGGCGGGTCGGTGCTCTCCTTGCAGACGATGCTCTGTTCTAACAGGCCGAGTCGCTCGACCGTGACGATGTCCTGGGCGTGGCCCGCGCGGTTCACCGTCGCTCGAACCTCGCCACGGGTCGCACTGTTGACGTTGACACGCCCGTCACCGCGCGTCCACTCGTAGAGCATATCGCGCGTCTCGTCGGCCAGTCGCGGCGGGTCGCCGGCGACGAACTTCAGCGGCGTGTGCTGGACGATGCCGAACCGCTCGCGGATCTGCGTCGGCGTCCCCTGTCCGAGGCCGAGTTCCTCGGTCGGGACGAAGACTCGATTCCCGTGGCCGACGTCGAGGTAGAAGCCGTCGTCGTCCCAGCCGTCGAGCGTCCCGACGTAGGTCTCGCCGTCTCTGTGCTGGGGGACGACCTCGCCCCACTCCTCGCGCAGGAGGTTGCGAGCGACGTTGGCGTCTTCGCCCGTGACGGTGACGCTGATGAAGTCGTCGTCGCGGACGCCGACGTCGTACTCGACGTCGAGGTCGCCGATGTCGTTGTCGATCATCGACGTGAGGCTGTCGAGTGCCCGGTTGCGTGCGTCGCCGCCGACGTAACATTTGGTTGCGAGTACGACCATTAGCTCGTGGCGTCCACGTTGAGTTCGTCTCGCAGTTCGTCGACGCGTCGTGTCATCGCGTCGACGAGGTGGTTGTTCTCCATCGACTCGAGCGGCGACCCACACTCGGGACACTCGAAGCCGAAGTCCATCGCCTCACCGAACTCGAAGCGGATCGAACAGACCTCACAGAGGTAGAACTCGTGGGTGCGCTCGTACTCCTCGCGCTGCTCGATCGCCTCCAGCAGGCGGTGCATCTCCTCTTTGAGGTTCTCCGGGATGTTCTCGTACTCGAAGGTCCACAGATAGGTGAGCCAACCGGAGTCCTCGTCGCGGACGCGACGGTACGTCGCGAGGTCGTTCTCGTACAGGATGAACAGTGCCCGACGCACGTCGTTGAGTTCGAGATCCAACTCCTCGGCCAGTTCCTCGTCGGTCACTTCGCCGTCCGGCGGCGCGGCGGCGACCGGCATCCCCGTGGGGCCAACCAGCTCGTGGAGGTACTTCTGGATGACAGGGTCGTTCAGCAGGTCCTCAAAAGCCATTGCCTCTACATCCGCCGCAAAGCAGTTTAAAAGCACCGAATACGGCCACCGGGTGGTCCACCGCGCGAGAACGACGGATCTCCATTCGAACCGGACTCCGACGCGAACTTTCGGTCGTGTCGGGAGACGAGACCGAACGTGTTGGGACTCTACGGGAGCCGGGTTGACAAAAACACCAATTTGGGTGAGAATATGTACGGATTTGCCAAAATTCACTTCATTCGGACTGTCGTCGTCTCTGATGTCGGGTCACCCCGACCGCACACCATGTCTGAACACGAACGCGCCGACGAAGTCGACCGGTCCAGTACAGCAGCATCGTTCCCCGAGACGGCGTCGCGGAGACGCTTCCTGACCGTCGCCGCCGCGACGGGTGCTACCGTGGCACTCGGCGGAACGGCCGTGGCACAACAGTCGTCCGCGACGGTCACCTTCGACGACCAGACGACCGGCGGCGAGACGGTCACCGTCGCGGAGACGACGCTCCCGGCGGGCGGCTACGTCGCCATCCACGACGCGCGACTGAACGACGGGAAGGCGCTCGAGAGCGTCGTCGGCGTCTCGGCGTATCTCGAGGCAGGGACGCACGAACAGGTCGAAGTCACGCTGTTCGACGTCGAGGGTGCGGAGTTCGACGTGGAGATGCTAGAGAAAGACCAACCGCTCGTCGCCATGCCGCACCGCGAGACGAACGGCAACGAGACGTACGAGTTCGTCTCCTCCGGCGGGAAGGCCGACGGGCCGTACACGAGAGACGGCGGCGCGGTCGTCGACTCGGCGGCGATCACCGTCGACGCCAAGCCGACGGCGTCGGTGACGTTCGACGACCAGACGACCGGTGGCAAGACGGTCGAGGTCGCGAAGACCACGCTCTCGGAGGGCGGGTTCGTCGCCATCCACGACGCCAGTCTCCTCGACGGCGAGGTGCTGGAGAGCGTCGTCGGCGTCTCGGCGTATCTCGACGCCGGGACGCACGAGGACGTGTCGGTCACCCTGTTCGAGGTGAAGGGGGCCGACTTCGACGCCGAGACGATGCTGGAGGAGGACCAGACGCTCATCGCGATGCCGCATCTCGACACCGACGACGACGACACCTACGACTTCGTCGCCTCCGGCGGGAAGGACGACGGACCGTACACCGCGAACGGAGAGGCCGTCCTCGACGACGCCGAGATCACGGTCGAGGCGAGCGAGACGCCGGCGGCCGAGGTCTGCTTCCCGGACCAGACGTCCGACGGGACGACGGTCCACGTGCCGGAGGCGACGCTCTCGGAGGGCGGGTTCGTCACCATCCACGACAGCAGTCTGCAGGACGGCAAGGTGTTCGACAGCGTCGTCGGCGTCTCCGAGGCGCTCGACGCGGGCACGCACACGGACCTCGAGATCGACCTGTTCGAGGGGGTGCCCGGCGGCGACTTCGACCACGAGCGACTGATGGGAGACGAGACGCTCGTCGCGATGCCGCACTTCGACAGCAACGACAACGGTACGTACGACTTCATCACCTCGGAGGGCCAGGAAGACGGCCCGTACACGACGGACGGTAAGCCCGTCGTCAACCCCGGAAAGGTGACGGTCGACGACGGCTGCTGAGCCACGACCGTAGCAGTCGACACCCCTGTCCGTAGGTAACTCGCCGCAGGACCCACTTTTTCAGAGGCGACCCACAGACTGACGCGACAACCGCGAGTAGCGCAACGAATATGACGGTCACGTGACGAGACGTCCGTATGCCCTCCATCTTCGCAGCGTTCGCTCGCACGCTTCGCGAGCAGGTGACGACGCAGGCCGTCGCCACGTTCGTCCTCCTCGTGTTCCTCCTCCGGTTCGTCGCGGGCGAGTCGTGGGTCACTGTCGCCCGGTTTCTCGCACTGTTCGTCGCCCTCGCCGGGTTCGGCGTGCTCTGGGAGACGCCGACCGTCGACGGTCGCCACCTCGCCATCGTTTCCGGCGTCGCCGTTGTGGCAGTCACCGTGTTCGCTCCCGAGTTCGTCGTCGAACGGTCGACGTCCGCCGTCACCGCCGTCGGCGTGCTCGGCGGCGGTTGGCTGGTCGTCGACGGTGTCGTGGCGATCCGAACCGATCGACCGTCTTCGTCGCCGGACTCCGACGCGTTCGACGAACTCGACCCCGGCGACGCGCTGTTCGAGATGCAGCTCTTCCGGGTCGTCGCCGAGCAGTTGCGCGAGCGGCCGCAGACCCCCGCAGAACTCGCCGCGGCGTGTGACCTCACCGAGTCGCGCGTGGAGACCGCCCTCGATCGCCTCGAAGCGACGGGGTCGGTCGAACCGGTCGGGGAGACGGCAGACGGCGGGACGCGCTGGACGTTCGTCGAGTCCAGCGTCGGCCTCTGGGCACTTCTCGATACGACGCTCGGACGGATGGGTCGACGGCTGCTGTTGCCGGTCCGTGAGCTCCGAGGATGACCCCGTCGACTACGCGTCGTCGGGGTCGACGACCTTCTTTCCTCTCGCCATCGGGAGCACCTGTCGGTCCGCGTCCTCCCACTCGCGCTCCAACTCGCGGCCGTCGAACAGTCGATCGAGGAAGACGGCGAGTCCGGCCACCTCCGAGTGCGGTTGGTTGGTGACGCCGACGTTCCAGTCGGCCTCGTCGTACACCTCGAAGGGGACCTTCTCGCCGCCGACGACGACGAGGATCGGTCGCTCGCGGTGCGCCTCGCGGACGTCCGCCTCGACGTCTTGGACGCGCTCGCCGTACATCGTCAGATGGACGACGACGCCCTCCCAGTCGCGGATCGTGGCGTTCAGTTCGTCGGTCAGTTCGACCGCGAAGGGGCCGCCGAAGCGTCCCGTGATGTCTTCGACCGTTTCCTGTGACTGCCCGGCGTTGCCGGGGAAGATGACGCGGTCGGCACCCAGTGCGCGGGCCGTCAGGCCGACGTGCGTCGTCATCCGATCGTCGCGACCCGGTCGGTGGCCGTACCGGAGCACCGCGACTTCGGGTTCGTCCTGCATGGCCGAAGCGAGACGTCCGGCGACTTAGGGGGTTTCGTTTCGGTCGTCGTCGCCGCGGACGCTTCGCACGTCGGTCGAGTGGGTGAACGCGCGGTCGATCCGACCGACGACGTCGTCGACGAGCGTCGGATCGTAGGTCCAGAAGCCGTAGAACTCGCCCGGCGAACGTTCCTCGGCGATCAGCGCACACTTGTAGTCGTCGTCGCCGCCGCCGTCGTAGGCGACGAACCACACGTCGGCGATCTCGTCGTCGAGGATGCGGTGGACGGTGACGCTCGGAATCAGGGGCGGGTCCCAGTCGGGCTGGCCGTAGACGTGGACCTCGAGGCCGGGGACTGCGGCGATAGCTCGGTAGACGCCCGTCTGCTCTCGGTACGCCGAGAGGTTCTGAAACCCCGCGTAGAGCGTTCCGCGACCGACGCGGACCGCCCGGTCCTCGATCTCGCGGGACGTCGCGAGCATCTTGCGGCGGTCGAACGACGAGAACAGCGTGTCGTCGAGGAGTTCCAACAGGTGACGGAGATCCGCCTCGGCGGCGTCCGATGAACCGGGGTCACAGACGACGGGCGAGTCGAGCGCCGTCAGCGACTCGAAGGCGATGCTGCCGAGGAACTCCTCGCCCTCGCTGACGGTGACGAACTCCTCGGTCTCGTGGGGTGGGAGCCGTTCGTACTCGACGGCGACGTGTCGCGCCCCGAAGTAGTTCCCCAGCCCGAACTGCGGTTCGTGGGCGAAGACGGTGACCGTCTTTCGTCTCCCCTCCATCTCCCGGATGAACGCTTTCAGCGACATGGATGGCGGACCCGCTCGCTCAGCGTGAACTATGGTGTCGAGAGACATCAACGTTCGTCGTCGGGGTGAGCGGACGACCCAGCGAATCAGAATACACTTACTCCCGCCTGACCCACTCGCGAGCATGAACCTCTCAGACAAGCGCGTACTCGTGACGGGCGGTGCGGGTCTCGTGGGGTCGCATCTCGCGAAGCGTCTCGCCGCCGACAACGACGTCGTCGTCGCCGACGACCTCTCGAAGGGTGACCGCGACCGCGTCCCCGACGGCGTCGAGTTCGTCGAGGCCGACATGACCGACGAGGCCGACGTCGCCGAGGCCGTCACCGAGGACCTCGACGTCGTCTTCCACTTCGCGGCCTACACGGACACCAACTACGCGAACCCTCGCCAACTGTTCGAGGAGAACACCGAGATGACGTACAACGTCCTCGAGCGGATGGCGGAGGTCGGCGTCGACGACGTCGCGTTCACGTCCTCGTCGACGGTCTACGGCGAGGCACCGATGCCGACGCCCGAGGACTACGCGCCGCTGGAGCCGATCAGCGTCTACGGCGCCTCGAAACTCGCCGACGAGGGGCTCGTCTCGACGTACGCGCACTCCGAGGGGTTCACCGCCTGGGTGTTCCGCTTCGCCAACATCGTCGGCCCCCACCAGCGCGGCAACGTCGTCCCCGACTTCATCCAGAAACTCCTCGACGACCCGGAGACGCTGGAGATCCTCGGCGACGGCCGACAGGAGAAGTCCTACCTCCACGTCGAGGACTGCGTCGACGCGATGTGCCACGTCGTCGAGCACGCCGACCGGGAGATGAACAGCTACAACCTCGGTACGCGGACGACGACCTCCGTCACGGCGATCGCCGACATCGTCGCCGAGGAGATGGGGCTCGACCCCGACTACGAATACACCGGGGGCGACCGGGGCTGGAAGGGCGACGTCCCGAAGATGCGTCTCTCCATCGAGAAACTGTCCGCGCTCGGCTGGGAGCCGACCACCTCCTCGGACGACGCCGTCCGCAAGGCCACTCGCGATCTCGTCGACGAACTGACCGACTAGACCGACACCGTCGTCTCGGCGTCGATCCCGTGGCCCTCGGCGACGACCTCGCCCCGACAGTCGTAGCTCCCCGACTCGGGGTTCTCCCAGACCCCTTCGTACGTCACTGTCTCTCCCGGTTCGATCGTCTCGGAGCCGAGCATCTGCATGAACATCTGCCCCTCACTCCAGCGCCAGACGGTCTCGCCATCTCGCTGTGCCATGAACTCCGCGCGCTGTCCGTCGCGGAAGGAGAGTTCCAGCGGGTCGTCGCCGTCGTTCTCGACCGTGAGCGTAAAGCGGACGACGGTGCCCTCGGGGTCGGCGTCGAGTGTCGCAGTGACCATACCGTAGCACACTCGTGAGAGAGACATAAGGGTCGCGGCAGAACTGCCCAAAGCCTAAGGGAATCAATCCACAAGCGCCGCCGAGGTGACCACAGATGGGACTGCTCAGTGCAGTCGCGTCGCGACTCGAACCCAGCTACGAGTCGGAGGAAACGTTCGCGTACCAGTGCGGTCGATGTGAGACGACGTTCGAGCGGCCGAAGACGCAGATGACGCGGATCCGGTGTCCCGACTGCGGCGCGAGCGGCGTCTACGCCGTCGACGACACCGACGAGAACGTCGCCAGCAGCGACGACTAGTCGTCGCTCGAATCGAGCCCGAGCGCGGCCGCGGCGTCGAGCAGACCGGCACCCTGCTCGTTGCTCGGGAGGCCGAGATCCTCGGCCGTGCTCTTCAACCGACTGCGGACCTCGGTGTTGGTGTACCCGTCGGCCATCAACTGACCAGCAGCGCCAGCGACGTGCGGGCAGGCCATCGACGTGCCAGAGAGGGTGTCGTAGCCGCCGGGGACGGTCGATCTGATGTCGCTGCCGGGTGCGGCGATCTCGACCTCCGGGCCGGTCGAGGAGAACGACGAGAGTCCGTCGTCACTGTTCGTCGAACTGACCGCCATCACGGTGTCGTAGGCCGCGGGGTAACCGACACAGTCGGTACAGGGACCTGAGTTGCCGGCGGCAGCGACGAGGAAGACGCCGTTGTCGACGGCGTACTGACACGCGTCCTTCAGCACCTCCGAACTCGTGCTTCCGCCGAGGCTCATGCTGCCGACGTCCCACCCCTGGTCGGCGACGTGCTCGACGCCGGCGGCGATGTCGGAGAACGACCCGCTGCCGGCGCAGTCGAGCACCTTCACCGCGTGGAGCGTCGCCTCCGTCGAGACGCCGACGACGCCCTCGCTGTTGTCGACAGCGTTTGCGGTCCCCGCGCAGTGTGTCCCGTGGTCGTTGTCGTCGTCCCAGTTCTCGTTGCAGGTGTTGCTGTTCCCTCCCAAGAGACAGGAGAGCCCGCCGCTCCCGCAGTCGGTGAACGACGCGCCGCTACCGAGGTTCGCCTGCAGGTCGGGGTGATCAGAGTCGATGCCGGTGTCGATGATCGCGACGTCGGCCCCGTCTCCAGTCTCCTCGTTCGCGTGGGCTACGTCGGCATCGACACGGTCGACGCCCCACGGAGTCTCCTGTGCGAGCGCCTGCATCGTCCCGTTCTCTTCGACGTAGCGGACGTTCGGGTTCTTCTCCAGCCCCTGTCGCGCCTGACGCGGGAGGGTGATAGTCATCGCCTCGAAGGCGAACTCCCGTTCGACCTCCGACGCGGCGTCGGCTACGGCCTCGCGACCCCGCTGACCGCGGAAGCCGACGTTGACTTCCACCTTTTCCGATTTGGCGGCAGAGGCGAGACCGGTCGTGCTGGCTGCTGCGGTGGTTCCGGCGACCGCTTTTAGGACGTTACGACGAGTGGGTGAGTCCGAATCTCGAATCATCCAACTCGTTAATCAGAGCAGTGAATAATTAATTTAACTAATTTAATTCAAAAATATACGGGACGGATGCGCGACTCAGTTGTCGCTGGAGTCGAGAGAGAGCGCAGCCGCGACGTCGAGGAGACCCGACCCGCTCTCGTTGCTCGCGAGGCCGATATCTTCGGCCGTCGAGGCGAGTTGACTCCGGATCTGGTCGTTCGACGACCCGTCGGCCGCGAGTTGGCCGGCCGCACCGGCCACGTGCGGACAGGCCATCGACGTCCCGGAGAAGGTGTCGTAACCGCCACCGGGTACCGACGAGTAGACGTCGCTGCCGGGTGCGGCGATCTCGACCTCCGGACCGGTCGAAGAGAACGACGAGAGGTCATCACTGCTCGTCGTCGACCCGACCGCCATCACGGTGTCGTACGCGGCGGGGTAGCCGACACAGTCGGTACAGGGTCCGGAGTTACCGGCGGCGGCGACGAGGAACACGCCGTTGTCGACGGCGTACTGACAGGCGTCTTTCAGCACCTGCGTGCCCGAACTCCCGCCGAGACTCATGCTGCCGACGTCCCACCCCTGGTCGGCGACGTACTCGACGCCGGCGGCGATGTCGGAGAACGACCCGCTGCCGCGCTTGTCGAGCACCTTCACCGCGTGGAGCGTCGCCTCCGTCGAGACGCCGACGACGCCCTCGCTGTTGTCGACCGCGCCGGCGGTTCCGGCGCAGTGTGTCCCGTGGTCGTTGTCGTCGTCCCAGTTCTCGGCGTAGCCGCCGCGCGCCTTCACGAACGCCTTCCCCGCACCGAGGTTGGCGACGAGGTCCGGGTGGTCGGAGTCGATGCCGGTGTCGATGATGGCGACGTCCGCGCCGGCACCCGTCTCGCCGTTGGCGTGTGCGACCTCCGCGTCGACGCGGTCGATCCCCCACGGCAGTTGCTGTGCGGCCGTGATGCTCCCGCCGCCACCGTTGCCTCCCTTGGGTGCCAGCGCGTGCATCGTCCCGTTCTTCTCGACGTAGCGGACGTCTCTCCGCTTTCGGAGCCCCTGGATCGCGTTCTCGTTGACCTCGATCGTCAACGCGTCGAAGGCGAACTCGCGCTCGACGCGTTTCGCCTCGCTCCGTGCGGCCCGACGGCCGCTCTCCGCCGCGTATCCGACGTTGACCTCGACGGTGTTTCCGTTCGAGGCCGAGGCCATTCCCATCAACCCGGTCGTCGCGACGGCCGTCCCCGTCGCCTTGAGAAGGTCACGACGCGACGTGCCATTGTTATTGTACACCATAGCACAAATGAGAATCCCTCACACATAATTAAATCTTCCTAAATTGTTATTCATTTTATTCCCGTTCTCTATTTCACCGAGATAATATCGGACTGTATCTAATCTGCCGACTCGCCGGAGAGACACACCTTTACCGTTCGGTCCACACCGTCTATCCGTGCAGATCGTCGGGTACGACGCCGGTTCGGACGCGGGACTGCTCGTGAGCGAGGGCGACAGCCTCGACTACGTCGCCCTCGACCCCGGAACCGAACTAGAGTACACGCTCGGCGAGCGACACTGTGCGGGGACGGTTCACGAGGACAGCCACCTCGCGTGCGACGCCGAACGCGCCCCGTACTGCCGCGACCACCAGTACACGTGGGTCTGTGCGCGCTGTACCGGCACCTGTCTCAAGGACGAGATGGACTGTCACGAGGACCACGCGGTGTATCTCGCCGCCTTCGCGCCCGACGTGTTCAAGGTGGGCGTGACGCGACGGTGGCGACTGGAGACGCGGCTCCGAGAACAGGGTGCCGACCGCGCCGGTCACGTCCGTACCGTCGGGGACGGACGACTCGCTCGGGAGATCGAGGCCGGCATCGCCGAGACGGTCTCCGACCGAGTGCGAGTCCCGACGAAGCGCCGGGGTCTCCACCGGACCGTCGACGACGACGCCTGGACCGCCTTCCTCGCCGACTTCGACCCCATCGAGACGTTCACGTTCGACTACGGTCTCGACTTCGTCGACCGGCCGGTGACTGAGACCATCGCCACCGGGACGGTTCGCGGGACGAAGGGACGCCTGCTCGTGCTCGATCACGCGGGGAGCACCTACGCCGTCGACCTGCGGGAGCTCGTCGGCTACGAGGTCACGGCCGGGCGGACCGACCGCGACGTCCAGTCGAGTCTCGGTGCGTTCGGATGAGGGGGCAGCTCACTCGTGTTCGACGGTGAGTGCGCGGTCCGGGAGCGGGAACGTCCGCTCGCCGAACCGAAACCGTCGACCACGGAGCATGAAGGAGTACTCGAAGACGAGGTTGCCGTCGAGATGGACGGTCGTCCCTTCCTCGATGACCGGTCCGGCGAGGTACTCGAAGCCGACGCTGGTGGTGTCGCCGCTCGGGAGCGGGTCCGCGGCGACGTTTCGCGGTCGTTCCTGAACGCTCGGCGTCCAGACGACGTTGCGGACGGTCCCGCCGTCCTCTCGGAGCCCGACGCGGACGTTCATCCCGGCGAGACCGAGGTCGACCCAGCTGTCGTTCTCGAGGTCGTACTCGACGACGAGACTCGGCGGGTCGCCCGTCAGCCGCGAACGGACGTCGGTGACCGACACCTCCTCGACGATCGGTCGGAACACCCGGTCCTCGTACGCACCCGAGAGCTTCGCACCGACGATGGGGGTGTATCGCAGGAGCCAGAAGACGACCCAGAGGACGAGTTTCGCCGCCCAGAAGTACAGCATATCTACTCGCTACGAACTCACGGGGCGAGATAAAGTCGGCGGTCGCCGCGGCCGCAGTCCCACGTCCCAGCCAACGACGAGCTGCGCGAGAGGTGCGCCGTCGCGTCGATCCGACCCCGACCGACCGCGGCCAGCGAGTGAGGCAAACAACAATCCTTTCCCCTTGGGTAGCCAATCGGCGCGCATGGCCGAAGACGAACACAACGACGAGCCGACGGACGCAGAGGCCGAACCGGAGCCCGAGTCGGGAAGCGACGACGAGGAGAAGTCGTTCCGCGAGCGCGTCGAGGAGATTCGTGAGCGACGTGCCCAAGAACGAGAGGAGGGCGAAGGCGAGCGCCCGAGCCCCGAGGAGATGATGGGTGGCGGCGGCCCCGGCGGGATGGGCGGCGGCGGTGGCAACCCCTTCGCACAGATGATGAGCGGGATGATGGGCGGCGGCGGTCCCGGTGGCGCTCCCGGCGGGATGGGCGGCGGTCCCGGCGCCGGTCCGGGTGGCGACCCCCGCGGTCCCGGCGGTCGCGAGGAGAGCAGCGCCGGCAACGAGGAGCTCGTCCGCGAGGTCCGACAGCTCCGCGACGAGGTCCGCGACGCCACTCGCCAACTGCAGCGGATCGCGCAGGCGCTCGAAGACGACGACTGAACGCGACGACGAGACGCCGGCGGTCGACCGCTCGGCGTCTCCGCATTCGCGACGACCTCTTTTATCGACAGCGCAGATCGAGTAGATAGCTCCGAACAGGCGACGCGACGGCGACCGCTACCGTCGGACGCGCTCGTAGACGGCGGCGAGTTCGTCGACCGCGTGCCCGACGCTGATGTCGTCTCTGCGGTCCAGACAGTTCCGGCTCAGTCGGCCCCGTTCGGCGAGCGTCCGGCGGAGTGCGGCGGCGAACCCGTCGACGTCGCCAGGTTGGAAGTGGTAGCCGGTGACGCCGTCGTCGACGGTGCCGGCGAGGGCGCCGCTGTCGACGCCGACGACCGGCGTCCCGCAGGCGTTGGCCTCGAGCGCGACGAGCCCCTGCGTTTCGACCGGACTCGGGAAGAGGAACGCCTCGAGCGCGGAGTAGAACGCCGGTAGCTCCTCTCGAGGGAGAAAGCCGAGGAACCGCGCGTCGACGCCGCGGTTCGCCGCTCGCCGTTCGAGACTCTCGCGGGCCGGCCCGTCGCCGCCGAACACGAGCGTCGCGTCGACGTCGGCCTCGGCGACGGCGTCGACGACGTCGCCGAGACACTTCTCGAAGCCGTGACGGCCCGTGTACCCCACGAGCGGCCCGTCGAGGTCGTACTTCTCGCGGAACGCCGTCGTGTCGACCGGGGCGAACTGACCGACGTCGACGCCGTTGGAGACGACCGTCACGTCGGCGTCGACGCCGACCGTCTCGAGCAGATAGCGCCGGGTCACCTCGCTCGGCGTGATGATCGTCTCGGCGTGGTCGAAGAACCACCGCTCGTACCGTTCGCTCAACCCTTCGAGACGGTCCTCGAACGACTCGACCGACGTGAGGTAGGCAGCGTACTCGCCGGTCGGCGTGTGGTAGGAGGCGACGAACGGGATCTCCTCGCGTCGGGCCAGTCGGAGACCGCTGAGACCCAGCGCGAACGGCGTGTGTGCGTGGACGACGTCGGCGTTCTCGACCTCGTCGGGGATGCGCGGGACTCCCAGCCTGAACCCCTCGTAGAACGGGAAGGGGAGACTGCGGACCGGATACTCGCCGTGGTCCGGTTCGTAGTCGTCCGACCCGGGGTAGACGACGTCCATCCGACCGCCACGGGCACGCCACGTGTCTCGCCAGGTCTTCACCGTGTAGGTGACGCCGTTGACCGTCGGCAGATACGTGTCCGTGAAGGCTGCCACCGCGTCCATTGTTCTGGGGTTCGCCGACCGAGACTTAATCGCTTGTGACTTCATCGTACGCTTCGACCAGTCGCTCGCCGACCCGGTCGAGGCTGTGTTCCGCTGCCGTCTCGCGGGCGTTCTCGCCGAGTCGGCGGCGGAGGTCGGGGTCGTCGGCGAGGCGGTCGACGGCCTCGCGGAACTCCTCGCGGGTCGAACACATGAGACAGTCCTCGCCGTCGGTGTAGAACTCCCGGAACACGGGGATGTCCCGCAGCACGACCGCCTTTCCGCACGCCATCGCCTCCAGCACGGCGATCCCCTGGTTCTCGACTTTCGCCGGGAAGAGGTAGACGTCGCCCGCGCCGAACGCCGCGCGCTTGTCGTCCATCCACCCGGTGAAGGTGACGTTCTCCGGGGGGTTCTGCGTCCACTTCTTGACGACCGCCGACGCCTGCGGCCCTCCTCGTACGTCCCGAACCACGCGAAGTCGTAGTCGGTCTCCCGAGCCAACTCGCAGAACGTCGACAGCCCCTTGCGCTCGAACACTTCACCGACGGCGAAGACGACGACGCCGTCGAGGGCGAACCGCTCGCGCGTCGCCTCGCGGAACTGCTCGTAGCCCGCCAGCGACTCGGCGTCGACGCCGTTGGAGATCGGTCGAATCGGCGCGTCGACGGGGTACGATTCGAGGACGCCCTTCGTGTACTCGCTCGGACAGAGCACGAGGTCGGCCTGCGAGTAGAACCACTTCAGATACCGCTTGAGCGGGCCGGCGACGTAGTTCGACCCGCGGAAACTCTCGGCGAAGTCCTCGCCGGTGACGTGGGCGTGGAGGACGAGCGGGATCCCGTGGCGCTTCGCGTGGCGGGCGACGGCGAGCGACCCGGGGCCGACGAGGTTGCAGTGGGCGACGTCGTACTCGCGGAAGCTCCCGCGTCCGCGGAGCTGGTGCTCTACCGCGGCGATTGGGTCGTCTCCCCGCCACGGCGAGGTGACCACTTCGACGTCGGTCCGCGCGAGCGCCGCCCGCTGCTGCTTCGTCGCCGTCACCATCCCGCCGCGGAGCTGCGACGACAGTTCGAGATAGTTGAGAACCCGCATGTGGTCGGCCTTCTCGACTGGTTTTCTTTAGGCTACCGGCACGGGGTCGTCCGTCGCCGTCGACTCCACCGACGACTCGCCGTCGTCCCCACCGGACCGGAAGGCCGGCCGACTCTACAGATAGCTTTCTGGAAAGAGATATGGAGAGATATCTGGAAATATGGACGACTGGTTCTACGGACGTCCACCCGCTGGCGTCGTCCAGTTCGGAACGCCTATCACGCGCCGTACCCCCCATCGAGACAGACGACCCATGAGCATCGCCGAGGAGCGCATCGAGCGGTTGCACGCGTTGGCGAAGCAGGCGACGGCCGAGCGGGAGTTCGACCGCTCGCGGGAGTACGTCCGTCTCGCCCGTCGCATCGCCGAGCGCAACCGCTGTGGTCTCCCGCGGGAGTTCAAACGGTTCGCCTGTTCGAACTGCGACGTCTACCTCCGACCCGGCGTCAACGCTCGCGTCCGAACGCAGGACGGCCACGTCGTCGTCGCCTGCGACTGCGGCGAGCTGAAACGCTACCCGTATCGAGACTGACGAGACCGACGCTCACCCCCGTCATCGCCTCGCGGACGCGTCTCGCAATCTCAACCTTGAAACCGCCTCACTCCTAAGCCGAGATACCATGGACGAACACGAGCTGCGAAAGCAGGCCCACGACCTCGACGTGACGGTGTGGGTCGGCAAGAGCGGAATCAGCGCGGTGCGAGACGAACTGTTCGACCAGCTGAAAGACCGGAAGCTGGTGAAGGTGAAGTTCCACCGCGCGGCGCGCGCGGAGGGGACGGTCGAGGAACTGACCGAACAGCTGGCCGAGGACGTCAACGCGACGGTCATCGAGACGCGCGGCAACACGGCGGTGCTGCACAAGCGATGATCCCGCTGCAGTTGCAGGCGGACGGAACCGATCCGATCACCCAGTGGCTGATCGATCTCGGCCTCGGTGCGGGCATCGCGAACCTCGTCGGGCCGGGGCTCGCGTTCGTCGCCGCCTTCGTCGCCATCTTCCTCGTCGGGCGAGCGATCGTCATCCCGCTCGTCGACCGCGTGCTCGACTCTCGCGGCCTCGGCGAACACGGCAAGAAGCCGATCCGGAAGATCGTCTGGGTGCTCGTCGTCTTCGCCGCCGTCGCCATCGCGTTCGGCTTCGCCGGCTTCGGCGACTTCCTGACCGCGCTGGCGACGGTCGCTGCCGCAGCGACGCTCGCCGTCGGCTTTGCGATGCAGGACGTCATCGCCAACTTCGTCGCGGGCGTGTTCATCTTCACCGACAAACCGTTCCGCATCGGCGACTGGATCGAGTGGGACGGCAACTCCGGCATCGTCGAGGACATCAGCTTCCGCGTCACCCGCGTCCGCACGTTCGACAACGAACTGCTGACGGTGCCGAACTCCCAACTCACAGACGGCGTCGTCAAGAACCCGGTCGCCAAGGACAAACTCCGACTCAAGTTCGTCTTCGGCATCGGCTACGGCGACGACATCGACAAAGCGACCGACATCATCGTCGAGGAGGCCGAGAAACACCCCGACATCCTCGCCGAGCCCGAGCCGTCGGTTCGACTCAACGAACTCGCCGACTCCTACGTCGGTCTCCAATCGCGCTTCTGGATCTCCAACCCCAGTCGCGCGGACTTCGTGAAGACGCGCGCCGAGTACGTCCAGCGCGTCAAAGAGCGGTTCGACGCCGCGGGAATCGAGATCCCGTTCCCGCAGCGCGACCTCTCCGGACAGGTCGAACTCGCCAGCGACAGCATCAGAGCGACGCAGTAGATCGCTGTCGACCGACCGATTATTCTTCTCTCGCGTGAACGCTCGAAGCGAACGCCCTCGCTATCATGAACAGACGGACACTCCTCCAGACGCTCGGTTCGGCGACGACCGCGACGCTGGTCGCTGGCTGTTCCGGCGATCCCGAGACGACACCGGCGGACTCGACGTCGAACGCGACAGACACAGAGGCGGCCACGAACGGCGGAGCGGAACGCTTCGACTACCTCCACGACGGCGGGTTCGTCCTCGCGCTCGCCCACCCCGAGACGCAGCCTGCGGTGGCGGACACAGACGTCGAGTTCGGCACCTGCCGGACCCAGCCGATGCTCACCGAAGCAGGCCGAACTCGGGCCCGGCGCGTCGGTGCCGCACTCCGGACGCTCGACATCCCCGTCGGCGACGTCCGGACGAGTCGGTACTGTCGCGCCCGCGACACCGCCCGCCTCGTCTTCGGCGAGATCGAGGCGAGCGACGAGTTGACGATTCCGCCCGGTGGCGACGCTTCCGACCGCGCCGACACCGTCGCCTCGGCGCTCACGGCGGCGCCATCGGAGGGGACCAACATCGCGCTCGTCGCCAGCGCGGGGCTCTTTGCGACGGCCGGAGTCGACCTCCGGCCCGGCGAGACGGCAGTCGTCGACCCGAGTGGCGAGAACCCGAGCGTGGTCGAAGTCGTCGACCCTGACGGCTGGACCGAGTACGCCGACGGTTCCGACGACCGGACGCAGACGGTCACGACCTACACCATCCGCAAGGGAACGAAGCAAGCGACGGACGTCCACGTTATCGACGCGCCCGCCGAGGGGCCGACGTTCTTCCTCGTCGGCGGCGTTCACGGCGACGAAGTGAGTGGATGGCAGACTGCGACGGCGGCGACCGAGTGGGAGATCGACGCCGGTACGCTGGTCGTGCTCCCGAAGGCGAACGTCCAGGCCGTCGAGCGCGAGGTCCGCACGTACCCCGAGGGGATGGACCTGAACCGCCAGTTCGAACGCGGGACGCCGCCGAAGACGCAGCTCGCACACGACATCTGGTACACCATCGTCCGCCACGACCCGGACGTACTCGTCGACCTCCACAGTTCGATGGGGTTCCAGGCGGACGACGACGGCTACGTCGGGCAGAACGTCTTTCACTCCCAGCAGGGGACGATGGGCCCCGACGCCGAGGCGGCGACGGCGTACCTCGACGAGAACCACGTTCCCGAGTCGCGAAAGCCGAGATACGCGTTCGTCACGACGACGATGAGCAAGAACCTCGCGATGATCGCCGACAAGGCGCGGGCGGATCTCGGCATCCCGACGGCCATCTTCGAGGTGACGGAGGCCGACCTCTCGGTGGAGACGCGCGTCGCGTGGACCGAGGCGTACACCCGGTGGATGCTCGACCACTGGAGCGTGAAGCCGATGGAGAAGGGAACGGAGACGGAGACGAGTTCGTGACCGACTGATTCAGTCCAGCAACTGCGCGGCGATGGTGTTGCGCAGGATCTCCGACGTCCCCTCGTAGATCTCGTTCAACTTGGCGTCGCGGTAGTAGCGCTCGACCGGGAAGTCCTTCGTGTAGCCGTAGCCGCCGTGGATCTGGATCCCCTCGTTGGCGACCTCGCGGGAGATCTCGGAGGCGTAGAGCTTCGCCTGTGCGGCCTCCTTGACGAACTTCTCGCCGCGGATCTTCTTGTCCGCCGCCTGATGCATGAGCAGTTTGGCGCACTGGACCTTCGTGTCCATGTCGGCCAACTTGTGCTGGATGGCCTGGAACTCCGAGATGGGCTGGTCGAACTGTTCGCGGTCCTGTGCGTACTGCAGCGAGTCTTCGAGCGCCGCGCGGGCGATGCCGATCGAGCGGGCGGCGATGGTGATGCGGCCGCCGTTGAGCGTCTTCAGCGCGTGGACGAACCCGTCGCCCTCTTCGCCGAGCAGGCGGTCCTCGGGGATGCGCATGTCGTCGAAGCGGAGTTCGGCCGTCGGACAGCCCTTGTCGCCGAGTTTGTCCTCGGTCCCCTCGACGACGAAGCCGTCGTCCTCCTCCGGGCGGACGACGAACGAAGAGATCCCCTTGTTGCCCGCGTCGGAGTCGGTCTTCGCGAACAGCGTCACCGTGTCGGCGACAGAGCCGTTCGAGATCCAGAGTTTGCCGCCGTCGACGACGTACTCGTCGCCGTCTTTCTCGGCCGTCGTCGTCATCGCCGGCACGTCGCTGCCCGCACCTGCCTCGGAGAGCGCGAACGCGCCGACGTCGGTCCCCTCGTTCAGCGGCGTGAGGTACTCCCGTTTCTGCGCTTCGTCGCCGAACTCGTAGAGCATGTTGCCCGCGAGACTGGTGTGGGCGGCGACGATGGTCCCCAGTCCGCCGGAGCCACGGGAGATCTCCTCGAGGCCGATGGCGTAGGAGTGGTAGTCGAGGCCCGCGCCGCCGTACTCCTCGGGGAACGGCATCCCCATCAGTCCGAGTTCCGCCATCTCGTCGACCAGTTCTCGGGGGAACTCGTCGGTCTCGTCGATGTCGGCGGCGACGGGTTTGATCTCCTCGTCGACGAACTCCGCGACCATGTCGCGGATCTGCTTCTGTTCCGTGGAGAGGCTGAAGTCCATAACCCCACGTTTGGGCCTCACCGCTTTAGACTTTCTACATGGTTCATGGTGACCGACAGCGGCAGTGTGGGCAAGACACTTTTTATCCCCCGATTCTAATGCCCTTTCACTTGAATGTCTGGAGACACACTCGACCGACCGCCCGGCGACGAGGCCGACCTCGCGTGGTGCCACGAGGCAGTCCAGGGCGTCTCACGCACCTTCGCACTGACCGTCGACGTGCTCGACGAACCGATGTCGTCGTACATCTGCGTCGGCTATCTGGTCTGTCGGATCGCCGACACCGTCGAAGACGCTGGCCACATCCCGCCGGCCGACCAGGCGGATCTCCTCCGACTGTACGACGCCACACTCGATCCCGACGACGACACCGACGTCGAAGCGTTCGTCGCGGCCGTCGAACCGTACGTTCCCGAGGAGCGCACCGAGGACTGGGACGTCGTCGTCAACGCGACGCGCGTCGTCCGGACGTTCGAGGCACTCCCGGCCGACGTCCGCGAGGCTGTCACCCCGCCGGCCCGCGAACTCGTCCAAGGGATGACGATGTTCGTCGAGCGCTACGCCGACACCGACGGACTCCGCATCCAGTCGCGTGAAGAGCTCGAGGAGTACTGTTACTACGCTGCGGGGACGGTCGGCAACCTCATCACCAACCTCGTCACGCGGGGCGACGTCGACGACGAGCGTCGCAACCGCCTCTACGAGACCGCCGAGGAGTTCGGTCTCCTCCTCCAACTGGTGAACGTCGCGAAGGACGTCCACAGCGACTACGAGGAGGAGAACAACGTCTATCTCCCCGCCGACTGGCTGGCCGACGAGGGCGTTCCACAGGAGGAGGTCGTCGCTCCCGAACACGAACCGCAGGCCGCGAACGTCGTCGCGCGAACGGCGCGACACGCCCGGTCGTTCCTCGACGACGCTCAGACCTACCTCGAGACGGTCCCACTGACCGACGGCAACACCGTCGCCGCGTGGGGAATCCCGTATCTCCTCGCGGTCGGGACGCTCCGCGAACTGCTCGCGAACCCGGAGGACGCCCTCTCGGACCGCGGGGTGAAAGTCTCCAGACAGGAGGTGTACGCCGTCGTCTCGACGATGACCGGCGGCAGCGACGACTCGCTGGGTGAACTCCGCGAGTCGATCCAGCACACTCCCTACCACCGCGTCCAGACGCAGGCCGACTGAGACCGGTTCCGCTCTGCCGGTTCGACCGACCCGAACGCCTACCGATCCCGCTCCGGCCCGTGAACCACCGGGAACGTCGTCTCACAGCTGTCGCACATCGCCGTCGTCTCGGTCAGGTCGTCCCGTCCGTCGTCTCCTTCTCCCGGTTCCGCCGTGACGAACCGTCGACCCGTCGGTAACGACAGATAGGTCGATGCACCACAGGCTGGACAGGAGACGCTGATGAGTCCCATACTTGGACGCAGACGCCGGTTCCGCTTAGCTACCACGACCGCCGTCGACGCCACGCGACGAGGTCGGCGCGGTCGCGGGTATCGGGCGGGAGGTCGGCGAACCAGCGGGCGGCGGAGATCTCGTCGTCGGGGTCGGCGACGGTGGGTTCGAACGACGTCGCACGCGCCTCGAAGACGGGGAGGACGCCCCACGTCCGGTAGCTGTCGCACTCGACGTTGACGCGCGTCGCCATCGCCAACCCGTCGTAGTCGGCGTCGACGCCGGCCTCCTCGGCGAGTTCGCGCTCGGCGGCCTCGCGGAAGCTCTCGTCGGGTCCGACGCCGCCGCCGGGGAGCACCCACTTGTCGACGCCCTCGTGGCGAACCAAGAGCAGTTCGCCCGAATTACGGTAGACGATGGTGTGGGCTCCGAACGGCGCGCCGCTCCGTTTGATCCGCGTCGCGAGCGTGCGGAACCGGGGCCGCGACACGCGGTTCGTTCGCTCGTGTTCGACGAACCCGTCGTGGCGGTCGTCGAGCGTGTGGTACGCCTGTTCGGCCTGCTGACTCGCTTCGTCCGCGAGGAACCACAGTTGGTCGACGGTCGTCATTCCTCGTGACGGTCGGGCGGTCGACGGCGATGCAGACGACGTGAGAGTGACATACCCTCCTCTAGAGGGGGACGGAAAAATAAGGCTTCGACGCCGTCCGCACCGTCCGCAGGGGGAATCATCGGCCTTTTATTCGGAGCGGCGGAAGGTCGGGTATGAGCTTCGAGAAAGACGACAAGGTCGTCCTGAACGACAAGCACAGTGAGTTCGACGGCGAGACCGGCACCATCACGCAGGTGATGGAGTCGATGTTCGGCGAGGCAACCTACACCGTCAGCTTCGACGACGGACAGGAGGTCGGCATCGCCGCCGACCAGCTCGAGGCCACAGACGAGGCCGACATCGAAGACGACGAAGCGTAGTTCTCCTCGCGACGTCCGAGAAGCAGGCCTTTTTCCCTCCGCTCCCGTAGCACCGGTCATGTCGAGCGTGCCGTTTCACTATATCGACCTCCGGACGTTCTGCTACGCCACCGAAGACGAGAAACGCGTCACCGAGGCGCTCCGGACGTTCCTCCCCGAGGAGTTCGAGATCGACCGCGTCGAGAACGCCGGTCACCACGGCGACCGCATCGTCGTCCTCTCGGCCCGCGTCGAGCGCGCGGACGACGTCCGCCACGTGCTCACCAGACTCAGCGAACTCCCCGACATCGAGACCGTCATGGACGAACTCGACGACCGCGTCGACGACAACTGTGCGTTCTTCCTGACGCTCGACAAACAGGCCGCGTTCAAAGACGAGGTCAGACGCGGGGCCGGCCTCACTCTCCGCGCGAAGGTCGAAGCGTACCCGGCGAAGCGGGAAGCCGCCATCGAGAACGCCCGGAACGCCCTCGAAGACGTCCGGTCGACCGCCGAGTAGCCCCGTCGATCCGACTCTCGCTCAGTTCTTCCACTTGATCGAACAGCCGCGAGAGGGCAGATCCTCGAACGGGACCTCGTCGCCCGCGAGGACGGCGTCGATCGCCTCTCGGACGTAGAACTCCGTCGGGTCGTCCTCGGGGTTGAGCGCGTCGTCGACGCGGCCGTGGTACGCGAGGACGAACTCGTCGCCCTCGCGCGCGAACAGGAACGGGTCGGGCGTACAGACCGCGCCGTACTCGCGAGCGACCTCCTGTGACTCGTCGCGCAGGTAGGCGTCGTACCGGATGCGGCCCTCCGCGACCCACTCGCGCATCGTCTCGAAGGAGTCGTCGGGGTACGCCTCGGCGTCGTTGGGGTTGATGCCGACGACGGCGACGTCGTCGTACTCGGCGGCGACGTCGTTCAGGAGGTCGATCTTCGCCTGCGCGTAGGGGCAGTGGTTGCAGGTGAACACGACGAGCAGTGCCGCCTCGTCCGCAAACGAGTCGAGCGTGTGCGTCTCGCCGTCGGTTCCGGGCAGTTCGAACGCGGGTGCGGCGTCCCCGCGCGTCAGTTCGGAGTCGGACTCCATCGTCACCATGGTCGTCCGTCTCTTGGACCGTCACGGACAAATCGGTTCTGGAGGCTCTGGTGGCTCTGGAGGCGTCTCTGCTCGCACCCGCGCCGACGCCAGCGTGACAGAGAACGGGCAGTCGCCTCTGATGAATCAGCATTTATGGCTCGCCTCCCCTAACCACGCGTGTGGATTCTCCGTTCGAGATTCTCGGCATCGAGTCGGACGCCGACGACGACGAGGTCGTCCGTGCGTACCGAAAGCGAGTGAAGGAGGCACACCCCGACCAGGGCGGGTCGACGCGCGAGTTCCTGCTGGTTCAGACGGCCTACGAGAAGATCCAAGACGGCGACGCGGACGAACCGCTCGAGATCGAGCGTGCGGACCGAGCGAACGACGACGCCGCCAGCCGAAACGGGCACGGTTCCTCGCACGAGGCGACCAACGGTGCCGACGGTGCCGACCACGAGGACCGAGACGACGAGCAAGCCGAAGAGGGCTACCGAATCGAGTATCTCAACTACGAGACGCTCGCAGACCACGGGTGGGATCTCGGCGACGACGACTTGTTCGAGAAGGCGGCCGACGCGAACCTCGACCCCGAGGACTACGGCCGACTCTCGTTCGTGTCGGACAAGAACCTGCTTTCGGCGGCCGAGAAGTGCGGCTACCCGTGGCCCTACGCCTGTCGCGGTGGCGCGTGCGCGAACTGCGCCATCGCCGTCGTCGAGGGAGAGGTGGAGATGCCCTCGAACCACATCCTCTCACAGGAGATGGTCGACCGCGGTCTCCGACTCTCCTGTATCAGCGTGCCGAAGACGGACGAACTGAAGATCATCTACAACGTGAAGTCGCTGCCGGGGCTGGAAGAGCTCCGCCTCCCCGCCCAGCAGTTCGACAAGGCCCGCTCGAACGACTAAGACAGAACGCTCAAACCCGGGTGTCGCGTACCCAACGCCTGATGGACCGGAACACGACCCACAAGTCGACAGCAGTTCTCGACGCAGACACGACGACATGAGCAGGATCTCCAAACGCCACCTTCGAATCGCCCTCGCCTCGGTGATCGTCCTCTCCGTGGTCGGCGTCGGCTACGGGTTCGCACAGTCGTCCTCCGAGACGACGTTCGAATCGCACCTGACCGGCGACGGCGACGTCGCCACCGACGACCCGATCGCCCCCGAGGCCGGCGGCATCACCGTCGTCGCCACCGACTCGAACTCGTGGCGCGGCGAACGAAGTGAAGGCCCACGCGCGCTGGCGGAACTGGTCGCGTTCAACCCCGACGGGAGCGTCCTCTACTACAACGACTCGCACACCCGATACTGGGACGTCGACCCCGTCGAGGGGACACAGGCGACCGTCGAGTACTCCTACGCGGACCACCTCGAATCCGAGGAGTGCCCCACCGAGTGGAACCCCAGCGACTACGGCGTCGACCAAGAGACGTGGGACACGTACTACGACGTCCACAGCGAGGCCGGTGCCTGTACGTACAACGGCGTCGAGCGAGTGAATCTCTCGACTGGTGAGTCCGAGCAGGTCTGGGGTCACGCCACGCCGGGGAAGGAGGCGACCCGCTACCACGACGTCGACCGCCTCAACGAGACGCATCTCGTCGTCGCCGACATCTTCCTCGACGGCGTGTTCGTCGTGAACACCGAGACCGACGAGGTCGAGTGGCGCTGGAACGCCACCGAGTCGTTCTCCACCGAAGACACCGGCGGCGAATTCCCGAAAGACTGGTCGCACATCAACGACGTCGAGGTGCTCGACGACGGTCGTATCATGGTGAGTCCGCGGAACATGGACCGCGTCGTGTTCCTGCAACCGAACTCGACGTCTATCGACGAGGAGTGGACGCTCGGCGAGGAGGACAACTACAGCATCCTCTACGAGCAGCACAACCCCGACTTCGTCAACGAGAGCAACGGCGGCCCCGCGGCGATCGTCGCCGACAGCGAGAACAACCGCGTCCTCGAGTACCAGCGCACCGACGACGGTGAGTGGGAACAGACGTGGATCTGGCGCGACGCCCGGATGCAGTGGCCCCGCGACGCCGACCGCCTGCCCAACGGTCACACGCTGATCTCGGATTCGAACGGCAACCGCGTCTTCGAGGTCGACGAGAACGGCGAGATCGTCTGGGACGTCAACATCGCCTTCCCCTACGAGGCCGAACGACTGGGGACGGGCGACGAGTCGACGGACGGTCCCAGCGCCCAGTCCGCCGACGTCGACTCTCGCACCGGCAACGTCGGCGACCAGTTCTGGATCGCCGTCAAGAACTTCATCCCCGGGAAGTATCTGAACGGGCTGATGTACATCACGCCCGTCTGGATGGGCATCCCCGAGGTGTTCGCCGTCGTGCTGGGCGCGCTGGCCGCGCTGACGTGGGGCGGACTCGAGGCGAACTGGCGTCTCCGCGAGCGCTGACGGCGGTCGCCGAACCGGCGTTTCGTATCGTGCCATGCCGTGTATTGCGGCGGTGGCAAACACTTTTGTCCGTGACGGAGAGGGGGTTGATATGGACGCGAAACGAGAACTCCTCGACCTCCTGTTGTCGAACGCCCGCGAAGACACCGACGACCTCGCACGTCAGATCGGACTGGACGCGGCGGAGGTCGAGTCTCTCATCGCGGAACTGGAGGCCGACGGCACCGTCCGCGGCTACCAGGCCGTCGTCGACTGGGACCGCGTCGACGAGGAGCACGTGCAGGCGGAGGTCGAACTGAACGTCGAACTCGACCGCGAGACGGGGTACGAGGAGATCGCTCGGCGGATCACGAAGTTCCCGCAGGTTGCCTCCTTGCGACTCATCAGCGGCGACTACGACTTCGCCGTCGACGTCGAGGGCGACTCGATGCACGACGTCTCGAACTTCGTCTCCGAGCAGATCGCGCCGATCCCGGAGGTCACCCAGACGGTGACGCACTTCGTGATGGAGACCTACAAGGAGCGGGGCATCGAGTTCGGCGACCGTGACGACGACGACCGTCTCTCCGTCTCACCATGAAGCTCGCAGACAGAGTGCAGCAGGTCCCACCGTCGGGGATCCGGCGGTTCTTCGAACTCGCAGAGGAGAAAGACGAGGTCATCTCCCTCGGCGTGGGCGAGCCCGACTTCAGCGCGCCGTGGGCTGCCCGGTCTGCCGCCATCGACTCGCTGGAACGGGGGAAGACCTCCTACACCGCCAACCGCGGTCGGCGTGACCTTCGGCAGGCCATCTCCGAGCACGTCACCCGGTACGACCAGTCGTACGACCCCGACGAGGAGATTCTCGTCACCTCCGGTGCGAGCGAGGCAGTCGACGTCGCGATGCGGGCGCTCGTCGACCCCGGCGACACCGTCGCCGTCCACCAGCCGTCGTACATCTCCTACGCTCCGGGCGTCGTCTTCGCCGGTGGCGACCCGCTCGCCGTGCCGACGCGGATGGAGAACGACTTCAAACTCACCTACGAGGACCTCGAGGCGGCGGGCGCGGCCGACGCCGACGTGCTCGTGCTCTGCTATCCAAACAACCCGACCGGCGCGACGATGGACCGCGAGGACCTCACGGAGGTCGCCGAGTTCGTCCGGGAACACGACCTCGCCGTCCTCGCCGACGAGATCTACGCGGCGCTGACGTACTCGGGCGAGCACACCTCCATCGCGACGCTCCCCGGGATGCGCGAGCGGACGGTCGTCTTCAACGGGTTCTCGAAGGCCTACGCGATGACCGGGCTCCGACTCGGCTACGCGCTCGGTCCGTCGGACGCCATCGGCGCCATGAACCGCATCCACCAGTACTCGATGCTCTCGGCCCCGACGACGGCGCAGTTCGCGGCGCTGGAGGCCCTGCGCAGTTGCGACGACGAGGTCGTCGAGATGCGGACGCAGTACAACCGGCGTCGTCGGTTCGTGCTCTCGCGGTTCAACGAGATGGGGCTGGACTGCTTCGAGGCGAAAGGCGCGTTCTACGCGTTCCCCCACTGCGGCGGCGACGACGAGGCGTTCGCCGAGGCGCTCCTCGAAGAGCAGAACGTCGCCGTCGTCCCCGGCCGGATCTTCGGCGACGGCGGCGAGGGTCACCTCCGCGTCTCGTACGCGACGGGGATGAACGACCTCAGAGAGGCGCTCGACCGCATCGAGACGTTCGTCTCGTCCTAACTCGCCGCCGAATACCACCGTCGGAGGTGCCGGCGGATAAACCTCATACGGAGATATGGACTGTCGGGCTCTGGTGGTTCCAAGCCGAGACACTACGGGAACGGGACAGTCCGTCCCGACGCTCTTTCCGATAGTTCGCCCAAAGAGCATACCAGTACGTGTTCCGTTTCGCACACGATGCTCGTCTCCATCCCCGTATCAGAAGTTATGACTGCCGACGTGCGGACGATCACACCCGATGCGACGGCCCGAGAGGTGGCCGTCAGACTCGTCGACGGAGCGGTCGACTCGCTCATCGTGTGCCGAGACGGCGACCCGGTGGGTATCGTCACCGAGTCCGACCTCACCCACATCTTGGCTGCCGACACCGACCCCGACACGACGACCGTCTCGGAGTTCGTCTCCGCGCCGCTAGTCACGGTCGGCGACGACGACGACATCACGGAGGCGGCGAGACTGCTGCGCGAAGAGCGAATCGAACATCTCCCGGTCACCGACGGGGACGAACTCGTCGGGATGCTCGCGACGGCCGACCTCTCGTACTACCTGCCGCGCTACGCGCGCCCCGAACCGGCGTCGAAACCACCCGAAGAGACGACGTACGTCGTCCGTCCGGAGACGGCGCTCGAAGAGGACGACTGGGAGTTCGAGTGTCGGTGCGTCGAACGGGGACACGTCGCCGTCGGCGACGTCGCCGAGTTCACGAAGACCCTCAGTCGGGAGGACGTCGAACGGTTCGCGACCAGCACCGGCGACACGAACCGTCTCCATCTGGAAGACGAGTACGCCGCGGAGACGCGGTTCGGGCGGCGCATCGCCCACGGCGCGCTCGCTGCGGGACTCGTCAGCGCCGCACTCGCTCGACTCCCGGGGCTGACGGTGTATCTCTCGCAGGACCTCGCGTTCCAGGCGCCGGTCGAGATCGGCAGTCGGGCCACGGCCTCCTGCGAGGTCGTCGAGGACCTCGGCGGCGACCGCTACCGACTGACGACCGACGTCTACACCGAAGACGACACGCAGGCGATCGAGGGCGAGGCGGTCGTCCTCGTCGACGACCTCCCGGAGTCCGTCAACGTCGCCGTCGACGAGATCGACGGGTAGCGACCGCTA